>NZ_CP050014.1:0-3596572 GCF_011602445.1 Haloarcula sp. JP-L23
AAGTAGTTGAGAGTCAGATTTCTTCGGTGACACCGTACGAGGGTATGGTCGCTACCGCCGAGGCACGGCAGGTCTGCCGTGCCGCAGGATCGCTTCTCTATCCCTCCTTAGACCTCGGAGCGAAGATCAATGGCACCTATCCGAGTGAGGACTTCGCCAGAGTCCTCACTCGGAGTGCCTTCGAACGGGAGTTTACCAACACTAGTGTAGCTTCAAGCTTCGTCTTACGAGTGGTGGGCCACCCTCGTCTACCGGTTTGAACTAGTAGATCCACGCTTGGAGCTACACTAGTGCCAGACATCTCCAACTAGCCAGAGGTGACGATCTCGACCTCGAAGACCGGAGTCCGCTGGCGAAGTCACTTCTGTACAATCTCGGTCGGATAAACGCGGACGCCATCGACGCTCAGTTCGATGGCGTCCGCGACCAGTTCATCACCCAGACACGCAAAGCTCGTCGCTTTCCGAACACCGCAGAGGTTGCGTTAGACCTCCACGAGTGACTCTATTACGGCTCAAAGCAGACACCCATGGTGTCACGAATCAATCCTGACCGAGGGACTGATCTCGCCTACGTCTTCGTGACACTATGCATTGTGTCACCTGCGGCACGGTTCACGCTCGCGTCCGAGCACGTTGCCCGGACCGACACACCGTCCCTGATTGAGGCGATCCGTGCGGTGATCGAGACGGCGCGTCAGGCCGTCTCGATCACCCGCATCTACTGTGATCGTGGATTGTATCGGGTAGAATTAGTCGGTGAACTCACCGATCTCGGTGTGGAGTTCGTTATGCGCGCACCCAAAACGCCGGGGATCAAGCGCGTTCTTGCCGAACACGATGAAGAGAAATTCGTCACCGACTACGAGCTGGTCAGAAAGCAGTCACCAACGATGCGTGTGCCGGTGACGCTCGTCGTCGTCCCGCACCACTCGCGGGACGACGACTCTCTGTGTCTGATTACGAACCGGGCACGAGCGGTGGATGAAGCAGTACCGCTCGCGCAAGCATATCGGCGTCGGTGGGGGATAGAGACCTCATATCGGAAGATCGGTGAGTTTCTACCCCGTACGACGTCGCCGGTGTTTGCGGTGCGGTTGTTCTACTTTCTGTTCGCTGTGGCGCTGTACAATCTTTGGATCGTAGTGTGTCTGCTGCTTTCGGAGCAACGTCGGGTGAAAACGCGACCAGCAGTCTCAACGGCGACGTTTCGGTACTTCCTCGGGCCAGTGACGTACGGATAAGCCTCGTCGGGGCGGCAGACCCGGGCTGCGCCCGGGTCAGCACGCCCCTCCGTACTGGCGAGACTGACGATTGCCGTGAATTTCACGTCTCGCCTATCACCGCCTACTCGAATCACCGCTCGAGCAACCGGCTCAAGCCAGATTTCAGTAATCTCGTCGTACCTCAGCGAACACTCTGTAGTTTGAATCGGCAACTACTGTAAAGGCGCGGGTTTCCGCCTTGCAGTCATTATGAAATTACTGGTTGCGAAGATGGCTTCGAGGAAAGAGTGTCTAGCCGGTCAGACCAAATAACAGATTACGGAACTTCACTCGGTACGTGGTGTGTGTCTGCGATAAATGGAGTATATGAATATCTTTGAAAGTCGTCTAAAAATAGATTTTGAGCCATTATACGGTTTTCACTCGTTACTAGGTAGATAGGTTTATACCACAGCTCTGTGTCCGTTAGAGTATCCGATGTCCGAGCCAGAACAGACGGACAATATCTTCAAAACAGGGGGCGTATTTGCCAATCGAGAACTGCTCCGCGTTGGCCACGTGCCCGAGTTAGACCGTGTTGTCGGCAGAGACAGTGAGGTGAATGCAATCGGACAAGCACTCGGACCAGCAACAATCGGTGGTCCACCCGAAACCACGATCATCTACGGGAAAACGGGAACGGGAAAATCACTTGTGTCGAGGTGTGTGGCTCGGAAGGCTCACGGAGAGGCCGAGACGAACGACGTCGTGTTCCAGCATGCATACGTCGACTGTTCAGACTACCAGACCGAAACAAAAGCCAGCCGGGAAATGGCACGGCAGCTCGCGACTAATCTCAACGCCGACGTGGATATCCCACGGGTCGGAATTGCTGCTTCGGACTATCGAGATATCACGTGGGATCTTCTCGGGGAGTTTGCCGTTGACTCACTCGTCGTCATTCTCGACGAGATCGATAAACTCGACGACGACGAACTGCTCCGAAGCCTCTCTCGAGCGCGTGAAAGTGGGAAGTCAGAGACACACGTCGGTGCGATCTGTATCAGTAACAAGATAGAGTACAGGGAACGACTGAACGAGCGTATCGACTCCAGCTTGCAAGACAACGAGATAGTGTTCGACCCATACGACGCAAGCCAACTCCGTGCGATTCTCGAAAATCGGACGGATGCCTTCGAAGACGACGTTCTCGAAACAGATGTCATTCCGAAGGTGGCAGCTCTTTCGGCGAAGGAACACGGCGACGCACGGAAAGCGATCGATACCCTGTACGAGGCTGGACGTCTTGCAGAGAAGCAAGGGACGGAAACGGTCACAGTAGCTCACGTCGACGACGCGGTGAAACAAGCAGAAGTGAACCGATTCGAGAAACTGGTGAGCGGGACGACACCGCACGTAAAATATATCCTTCATGCTCTGGCGTTGCTAACCGCGGATAATCCAGAACAGGAGGCGTTCCGTACCCACCGGATATACAATCTATACACAACGCTTGCAGAACAGGAGGGATCTGATCCACTCTCTGAAGACCGAGTCTATCGGCTCCTCAAAGAGCAGTCGTTCCTCGGAGTGACAGAGTCGAATCACACCGGTGGCGGCCAAAGTGAAGGCAGTTATCTTGAACACCGTCTTTTGCGGGACCCGAAGATCGTCGTCGAAGCACTGGATACA
This sequence comes from Haloarcula sp. JP-L23, assembly GCF_011602445.1. Taxonomy (NCBI): domain Archaea; kingdom Methanobacteriati; phylum Methanobacteriota; class Halobacteria; order Halobacteriales; family Haloarculaceae; genus Haloarcula; species Haloarcula sp. JP-L23. The sequence continues at coordinate 2,897 of NZ_CP050014.1, forward strand.
TCGGGGATTAGCTGATTGACTCGGACAATTTTCACTCGTTGTGGGGTGTGGGGGTGGTTTGTATATCGAGATTTTCAACCAGGAGTGTGAGACTGTCTCTGAGGGCTGTGTGTCCCATAGGTGCAAGATACGAAATCTACCCCTCCCTCTCGATCTGTATTTGACGTCTCCAGACCATCTACCGACATTCATGAGGACTTCTTCACTCGGCGTGAGGTGTGTCTATCCGAAAGCAGTGACCTGTCTCTGTGCCAGAAAGTGGAGTCGCTGTTTTGCAGTCGGACAGGTCATTTTTCGCCGAGTTGCTGGAGTTCGCGCTCAACGAGGTCGTCGTCCACGCTCGACTCTGGGGACTTGTCGTCGTTCGCACTCTCGGACACGCTGTCGCGACGACTCGTAAGTGCGGCACTTGCACGGCGTACGAGTACATATGCAGTGGCGCCGGCCGCAACTGCTGCCCCCGCGTAGGTGGCGAGAAGTGCCTGCGGGCCGAGCACCTCCAGCAACAGCGGCTGTGCAAGGGCGAGGAACACGAGCACGGTGACGAGCGTGCCCATCACCAGTGCAGTCAGTCTTCCCATACCGCTGTCAAGCACCCGTCGGAGTGTTAGTGTTTGCCCGTGGCAGGGATCGTCTCGATCCGAACTGCAGCTCCGTTTGTCGACCTGTCACAGAGGGTGAATACGGGAGACGGGGCTGAGCAAGGCGTCAGGTCAGCAACTAGTGTGGCCGGCGCAGCTAACCAACAATGGCGGATATACTCCCGTAGTGTTGGTTAGTTCTGCCAGGAGGGTTGACCGCCGACATCAGCCAGTACCTGCTCGCGGAGGTGTGGCAAACACAGCTTGACGAAGGTTGTGAGATGAGATGCTGCGGCCGGGTCATATCCGAAAATAATTCCCTGCTCGTCAGGTTGGCTGAAGTGGACGAGCAGTAGCTCATCGAAGAGATGCAGCGAGCAGTAAAACGACCCGACGTCGAACAACTGTTCTCGATCAGTGTTTCTGTGCGCCTCGCGGCGGAAATCATCGATGATCTCATCTGTGTGTATTTTCCAGCCTTCAATCCGTTCGCGAACCGCGTCTCGAACGTACAGAAATCGCCACTCATCGGCGTCGTACTCAACCACGACGTACAGTGTGTCACCAGTCTCTTCGAGGAGGAAATCAACCAACTCGTCACCATGTTGCGTCATGGCTGATACCTTCGTACGCCGAGTATTGTTCTGAGGTCCGCTACAGGCTCGGATATCCGCATAGTACACCTACAACGCCGGGTGAAAAAAGTCATATGGTGAAACAAGGAGTCAAGCAACACCGGGTAATTCGGCGAGATTTCCACATCGAAGTAGCTAGGGCTTGCTGGCCGCCGAATCAGCGTAAATCTCAAAACGTGCGCCACCCTCGGCGGACTCAGTGACTGCAAGTTCCCAGCCGTGAGCTTGCACGATCGGTTGGACGATCGTGAGCCCGAAACCGGTCCCGTCAGCGACGGTCGAGTAGCCATGATCGAAAATCTGGTCACGCTTTTCGGAGGGAATGCCAGGGCCGTCATCCGCCACGTAGAAGCCGGTGCCGTCTTCGAGGGCCCCGACATGAACTGTCACGGCCTCGCCGCCGTGTTCGATCGCGTTCCGGAAGAGGTTCTCGAACAACTGCTGGAGCCGACTTTCATCGGCCTCGATCACCGTGTCGAGATCGACGTCAACCGTTGCCACCCCAGTATTGACCTGTTCCCAGGCCTGGGTGGCTGGTCGCTGGACTGGCGTCGGCGTCGTCTCACCGACGGCTTGACCCTGCCGTGCCAGTGTCAGGATATCATCTATGAGTGTGGCCATTCGGTCATGTGCTTCCCGAATCGTGTCGATATGTTCGGCATGTTCATCCGTGTCGAGTAGTTCCAGCCGGCCGCTGGCGACAGTGAGCGGGTTTCGAAGGTCGTGTGCCTTGTTTTGCCGCTGATTAACGGCAGTCTCAGACGCACCTACGGGAAGATTCCGTCAAGCTAACCGGGAAATGGACGCCGTCTGGCGATATGGCATCGCTCAGACGGCTCGCACGGATGTGTCGGAACCTTGCCAAACAACACGTAGACGATCCGGACGTACCCGCCGCGCCGGATGGCGCGGACGGGTACGCCGAGTGGGTACAGATCGCGTTGATTCTGTACCGTGTCGAACTGGAGAAGAGTCTCCGTGAGACTGAAGACTACCTCAACGAGATGCCCGGTATTCTCGCCGTGTTCGGCCTCAACGAGGCACCGCACTACAGCTCGCTGTGCCGGTGGGAACAAGAGTACCGGATGCGTGAACTCCGCCGCCTGCTCCGCCGAAGCGCGGAGCAGGCGGGCTGGAGTGGCGAAGCCGCGATTGACGCGAGCGGCTTCCAGCGCGATCAAACCAGCTACCACTACCGCGACCGCGCGAATTACTCATTCCAGTCGATGAAGACAACGATCTTGATCGACGTGAACTCGCTAGCGATCAAGGACGTTCACTACACGACGCAGAAGGCGTGGGACGGCCACATCGGGATGCAGGTCTTCCGCCGGAACGCGGAAGACCTGCGTGTACTGTCTGCTGACGCGAACTACTCGTGGAGCGACCTCCGTGAGGAGTGTCGCTCCAACTCAACGCGACCGTTGATCAAGCACAGAGAGCAAACACCGTTGCAAAAGGCCCACAACGCCCGAATGAACCAGGACTACAACCAGCGCTGGATGAGTGAAACCGGCTTCTCGCAGTTGAAGGAAGACGACGGCGAGAAGCTCCGCTCCCGGACGTGGCACGGCCAGTTCCGGGAGCTGACACGGAAGTGCATCATCCATAACCTGACGCAGGCGGCGAGTTAAGGGCTCGCCGCCTGCTCCCTTTCTCCGGACGTATCCGGGAGAGGCATCGCCGTCGTCACCGAACCAACGGAGCAAGATACCATAGTTTTGACCCTTCAGCAGACACCGTGAGTGGCCGCTACTGCATCTTCTGAATTCAAAAACTCGTCTCTGACGCTGTGAGACTGGGGAAAATTGACCCTATCCCGACGCTGTCTTGCGTTCAACAAGGCAAGGTCGTGTGAAATGATGTTCGCGAACTCTTCGAGCTGCTCGTTTTTCCGACGAAGGTCCCGTTCACGTCGTTTTCTGTCGGTGATATCCGTATAGATGCCATATGCCTGGGCCGTATCCGCCTCAATTGGTACGTTTCGGAACAAGAAATCACGCACGTCGCCATCAGCCGTCTGGCGACGCACTTCCTGGACAAGCTGCTCGCCAGCGAGCGCCCGCTCATCAATTGCCTCCGCATCAGCCATCGCCTCCGTGGGGACGATCAACTCGTTCAGCGAGGTCCCCAGTACGTCCTGTTCAGAATACCCGAACACCGCTTCAAACGCCTGATTGACTGCGCGTGTGATTGGCTCGCCGTCGCGGAGTGCAACGATCACCGCCGGGTCCGGGATGTACTCGAAGAGCGTGGCGAACCGGTCGCGCTCGTGCCCGAGTTGGGCCTCCCGGTCACGGAGTTCCTGCTCGCGAGCAGCCCGATCGAGCGCGGCCTCGATGTTGGCAGCCAGGACGTTTGCGAGCGCGACATCGGTGTCATCGAAATCAGCGGCTGTCGTCGATCCCAGCAGGAACACCCCGTGGGAGCCCAGCGGCAGGTACAGTTCACTTCGAATCGGCGTATCGGGGTTGAAAACGGCGTCAGCAGTACGTACGTCGTCATAGATTCGTGTCTCACCGGTATCGAATACCTCCCAAGCAATCCCCTCGCCCGCCGGGATTGACGGGGGCTCACCGACGATGTCACGTGTCGTCCCCGAGACGGCGACCGGGGCGAGTTCGTGCGTGGCATCGTCATAGAGATGGATGCCATTCAGCGGTAGATCGAGGATCTCGCTTGCCGCCTCACTGCCGAGCGATGCGATCGTCTCGTGTGAGGTCGCCGCCATGAGCTTCCGCGTCGTCTCGTGGAGCGCGTTGGGTTGCTGTTCGTACCATGCCCGCTTGGTGAAATCGTGGTACACCCAGAGATGTCCGGTCTCCCCGCCTCGAGGTCGACCGGTATCGCGCTTCGCTCCAGGACACGTCCGTCAACGAGTCTGAACTCCTCGCGATGAATCGACATTCCGTTACTGACGGCCTCGGTCGTTGTGTCAATGAACCGCTCCGGTGTCTCGAAAAACTGCTTGACCCGTTCAGCTGCCGCTTCACAATCTCGCCAGTGAAGCGGGAGATTTACGTCATGGACAACCAAATCCTCCCGCTTCAACTCCTTTGATTTAGCGACCTATCCCGACGCCGTCTAGTGGTTCAACACAGCCGTTTGAATCCTGTTTTCGTTTGCTTCGCGTGCTCTAACGACTGTAGAAAAATAAGGTCCAATACCGTTGTTAGCTACTCACCTGACACTTACAGAAATGAGAGCACACGAAACATACCCTTAGCGAAATCCAATCCCTGCTCTGAGTTACATGATTCATTACAATATTCCAGTGATTGCTAGGTCTGGCGTCCACCACGGATAGTGAGCTCACAATTCACGCCAATAGGAGGATTACATGAAAGCATGGCAAACGCTTATGAGACGATTTCGACCCCCCACTATTATAAATGATCAATCGTCGGGGATGGTTTGATGAGTACAGAGGACGACATTAATCAACGGGTTAAGGAGTTGGAAGAGGAAAATGAGGAAATACGCCAGACACTCCAGCGAATGCTTCCCAATCGTCGTGATATTATAAAAATGGGGCTCGGAGCTGCGGCTGGCGCTGTTGGTTTATCAGCTACCAACAGCAGTGCAGCTGCCGGAAGCGATCAAGCTGGACAGTTCTGTACTCAGCCGGAATATTTCGAGACGACTGGTGATTATGTGACCGCAGAGTCAGGGGACACACATAATAAAGAGCGGATCGACTTAACCGTGAAATCGATCTGTGCAGGCGAACAAAACAACAACGAGGTAAATCTGACGCGCCTCGTTGAGGACGGTACGTATACCGATATCGCAGATGCTATAGCCAACGAACCACCCGACAACGAAGCCGGAACTGTTCACATTATCGAACCCGGAATCTACATGCTGGACAGTAGCCAGTTCCCTCATACAATTACTTACAGTAACCGCTCTATCGCAGCGAAAGGCTACGGCCAGTGGTTCAATGAGGACATCCGAGACGAGAACCGCGCCGCAGAGTTAGTTGTCCCAGATGGGTCAAGTGGAGCGGTTTTCGATATCTCGGACGGCAGCACGCGTGTTGAAGGTGTGGAATTTGCCGGCTTACGAATTCGTCCGGAAACAAATCTCGAGTCAACCGCTTCGCCATTCCGCTGGGAGACGACAAACTCGCCCGTCATCCGTGCGAACCGATGGCGGCAGTGCTACATATCCAACTTCGACGCCGCGCCATTCGACACTATCGGAGGGAATCCGACTGCGCCGTTCGGAAATGAATGGATCTCCACAACGCTGTTCGAGAACCATGGTAGGGCGAATTTTGCCGCTCAACCTCGTATCTACGGTGGGCTTATTCGAGGCGGTGGTAGTAGCAATTACATGGTACAATTCTCTGAGAAGCCGACTATGCTTGGCACCGAAATAATCAACAATGCAGACAATCCGTTGGGGATACTGTACGGTGGCACGGGCGGCGGCTTCATTCAATTCGGAAACTGTGAGGGGAGAGGTGCCTCTGGGACCGTCGCCCTCGAAGTGCAGGCTGGGTCAACTGGGCAGTTGCAAGTACACGGGCTCATCAACGACCACGAAACCGGAATTCTCGCTCAAGAGGACAGTGCTGGGAACACGAACTTTGCGACCTACGCCTCGTTCGAGAACACGATGATGCCGGTCGTGTTGGGTGGGAACAACAACTCCCACAACGACACGGTCTTGGGTGGAAACCTCCGACCGGGTGAAGTCACCATCGCAAACGAGGACCAACGCCTTTTTTGGCCAAATAACCCCTACCGTATCGACGACGCGACTACCTCGGATCTTTCACCCGGGATGGCTGCTGTCGATCTAATAAACAACCGCTACTTAATGCAACCACAGAAATCCAGCACGGTGTTGTATTGGAACCGTGATGGTATCCTGTAATCGGCATTGTCTAGTTCAGCACCTCTGCCGGCGTTTTGCCGTTGAGCGCTTGGTTCGGTCGCTGCTGATTGTAATAGCGTTAAACTGCTGGCACCACTCGGTGACGGCCGGCCGACTGCCCATCCAACACGTCTGGAAGCGGTCGGTGCGCTGTTTGAGGGTGTGAAACCATTTTTCGATGTGATTTCGGTCACTGTATTCGACCCGACCGCTCAATCCTAATCGAGAGATGACAGTCCGATATCCGTAGGCATCGACCAAGAACTCCGTCTCCGAGACATCGTATTTCTCGGTGAGCCCATGGAGAAACGCCGCAGCTGGATCGGTGCCGTGACGGCTGATTACCGCGATAGCCAGCAGATACAACGAATCAAGATCGACTGCAGCGTATAGCCAGTACCACTCGGTTCCGATTTGGACAGCAGTCTCGTCGACAGCGACCCGCGACGGCTTGAGTGGTCTGCATAGCGTTTGAGCATACGATTCGCTATACGGATGTCCAGACCGGCAAAACCAGCAAATGACAGTACCACTGATCACTTGCTGTTTTCAAGAAGTGCAAAGCAAGTGCAGATCACTCTCGCCGTCGCCGGGTCCGAGTCGCTGTCGGCCAGCCGATGGGGCCACTGCCAGACCGCACCGTGCGAGCGTTGGACACCCAGGAATTCTAAGATTGCGACCGTCTCCCAGATCGACAGCCCTGCCGTGTGGAGACACACCCCAAATCGCCGGACGGGTGTCGGGGTGCGCTCGTTCACCAAACGTCTTGGCTGTCCACTTCTAACGTCTCGTTGAGCAGATCTGCGAGTTGCATGAGCACTTCTCGCTACGACCTGCTCGCTTCTCAAACTCGCTCAACTAAACAGTGCCGTTAACCAGCCTCTCGATGTGCAGGTTGAAGAGTTGCAGTGATGCCCAGCGTCACCGTCGGTCAGAACTCGAATCGCGAGAGCGGCCACTACAGTGAAAGATCCGATTCCAATCCTCGCCGCAGCGAGCTGGGAGTACACCTGCGGAATCTATGAGTGGACGAAAATCATCATGGCTACTACCAGTACCCCGTCGAGATTCCAGCCCCCTATTTTATGACCGAAAAGATACGCCAGCACTGGGACCGCCAGCCCAGCGACAAACGATGGAAGCCGGGCTGATAGTTCAGAAGTGCCCAGCAGGAAGCGACTGATCGCGAGCATGAGATGGTACAAAAATGGAGATGGCTTGTTCTAGGAGCATGCGAGTAACGACAAGAGATGACGCGGAGTCTAATAGTAGACAGCCTATAATTAAGAGATAACACGGTAGTGCCCAAAACTAGTAGAGATAAAGTGTCAGAGACGGCAGTAGTATTGCTGCTAAACCACGTATTTCACCAAAGTCCGTGGTTTTCGAGTGATATATCAAATCGTCATCAAATAAGTATTAGCACGGTGCAAATTTTAGAGCAAGCCACGTCACAACGGCACCACATACAATAGCAATCGTCACACCGATCACCGCCCCAAATATACACATCCGGCTGTCCCAATAGGTGCGTTCGTCGTGGTGGGAGTCTGGCCGCCATGATGATATACAGTAACGAGGCAACCAAACCAACGACGATACTACTCCGGGCCACAGTTTCACTGTCCAGTAAGTAGTAGCACTTCTTTCCAATATGATGAGGTAAAATATACACATGGGGATCCCATTGATGAACGGTCGAGATACAGTGAGATATGAATTGCTACATCTACTTCCGCTTGGAAGAGGGTAATATCATATACCCGACATAGAAACTGATTTTACAAACCAGCCAAGAGATGTAGTTAATGAGCAGCTACCCGAAAAACGTTCGGTCCGCTCAAATCAAGTGTATCTCCTGTAACGCGCCAGTTTCCAAGACGGTAGAAGGAACCTATGTTTGTGTGAAATGCGGATCCGAGCCAGTCCACAGTGATTCGAATTGAATGGCATTCCAGATACTTCGAATCATGAGTTCCGATTGGCTTTTCCTACGATATGGGAGGTTCGATAGATGACTGACCAGCGAGGTGATAGAGACGCAATACTACAGGGGTTTTCCGTACCGGTTGACGTACAACTCGGTCTTGGGGCGCTCACCCTGCTTTGGCTCGTGACGCTACTGCCGATTGCCAGTGAGACTCCTGTTCGTATCGGGGTCACGCTCGTGTTTTCGCTCTTCATTCCTGGCTACGGGCTCATTGCCGTCTTATTCCCCGAAAGAGGAGACGTAGTGATACCGAAGACGGAGACATCAGCGACCAACAGTGACGGTGACACCGGGATTGACACACTCGAACGAATTGTCCTCTCCTTTGGTGCCTCCATCGCAATCGTCCCGCTGGTCGGTCTGATTCTGAACTTCACTCCATGGGGGCTTCGGCTAGTCCCAATTCTGATCGGTCTGACACTTGTAACCGGTCCACTGCTCGGGTTAGCCACGGCCCGTCGAACTCGCTTGCCACCCGACCAGCGGTTCGACCCCCAGCCCCGACGGTGGCTCGCACACACATGGGCAGACCTGCAGAACCCCGTCGACCGGGTGGATCTGGTGCTGAACGTCTTGCTCGTCCTGAGCATCGCACTGGCGGCCGGGAGCGTCGCCTACGCCGCCACGGACGCTGGCCCTGAAGAGGAGTTCACTGAGTTCTACCTCCTCACCGAGAACGAATCGGGTGAGCTATACGCCGGTGACTATCCGACTAACCTGACGACGGGCGAGCAGTACCCACTTGTCATAGGCCTTACTAATCAAGAGGGACAGTCAATGACCTATACCGTCGTCACCGAACTCCAGCGCGTACGCATCAATGGCAACGAGACGGCCGTTATGGAACAGGTCGAACTCGCCGAGTTCACATGGGAAATTGATGCCAACGAGACGAGTCACGTCACGCGGACGGTGACTCCGAGGGACCTGACCGGCGAACGACTTCGCCTGCAGTTCCGGCTATTCCGAGACACCCAATCGGTCGACGGGTCTAGAACAGCATACCGCGAGACGCATCTTTGGATATCAGTTAAATAACCATTGTACGACACAGTCGGTACAAACGAAAGAAGTGAGACCGAGCACGGGATTACAGCTCTGAAACCATATCAATGATTACATTGAACCTGTCGCGGGTAATTAGGCGAGTTCGACAAAGATGACGCTCCTGTAGTCCTATCACTGATCTCTCTGTCTGGACTTCTTTGTGTATTGTACGCGCTGGCAGATGGACCGTACACGCCCGGCCTCTATCTTCATGCATCCCGCCTGATTCAACAGAACAACTACGCCCTCCCACCCGTCATTACTCACTACACTAGGGGGGAAATTCCATTCGGCTATCCACCACTCGGATTTTATATAATAGCACTTGGTGGCACTGTTTAGTTGAGCGAGTTTGAGAAGCGAGGAGGTCGTAGCGAGAAGTGTCCATGCAACTCGCAGACCTGCTCAACGAGACGTTAGAAGTGGACAGCCAAGACGTTTGGTGAACGAGCGCACCCCGACACCCGTCCGGCGATTTGGGGTGTGTCTCCACACGGCAGGGCTGTCGATCTGGGAGACGGTCGCAATCTTAGAATTCCTGGGTGTCCAACGCTCGCACGGTGCGATCTGGAATTGGGTTCATACGTTGTCTGAAGCCCAGAACGACCCGCCGACGGCGGAGCCGTCGCGGGTCGCGGTCGACGAGAAACAAATCCAGGTTGACGGAGAAAAGAAGTGGTTGTACGCCGCTGTCGACACCGAATCAAAGTTGCTGCTCGAAGTTGACGTGTTCAGCCGCCGCGGGACTGACCCCGCGGCGGCGTTCCTGCACCGGCTCACCGAGAAACACGATGTCGCCGATACAGAGTTTCTCGTCGATGCTGGCGGCTATCTGACTGCCCTTGCTCGCCATGAACTGAGCGGTCGGCTCAACTACCGAACCCGGAACCACATCGAAAAATGGTTCCAGACTGTGACCAGGCGAATCGACCGCTTCCACTCCTTCTGGAGGGGCAGTCAATCCAGCGCGAAACAGTGGCTACGACGCTTCAGACACCACTACAACCACGAACGACCGAACCAAGCACTCGACAGACGAGCGCCGGCTGAGTACCTTCCCAAGCGTCGAGTGACTAGTACTCTACCTCCTCGATGGACGGATAAAGGCGGTGAAGCTTCGTTCGTGCGTCCTCGTTCGTGAATTGCCAGTTGACGGTGACATCCATCTCGTTCCGCGCTCTTTCCCACGCAGCGACCTCCGACCGGAGGGTCGCTGCGTCGGGGATGCGTCGGTTGAGACACTGTGTCTGGAGCGTGCTCCAGACGAGTTCAGCCATGTTCAGCCAACTCCCGTGTGTGGGCGTGTAGTAGAACTCAAACCGATCAAGATACTCGCGTGCCTTCTCCGGTGGAAAGAACCGAGAGAAGGCAGCTGGATTGTGGGTGCTGAGGTTGTCCAGCACTACCCGGATGCGGCCCGCATCCGGGTAGTAGTCATCAGCAATCGCTTGCATGCAGTTGATCCACTCGCAGGTGCGGCGCCGCTGACTCACATCGATGTGACACCAGCCAGTGAGCGGTTCCGTCGCCAGATGGAGCATGCGTTTGCCATTACGCTCGTAGTGATGATCGGTACGATCGACCGCTCCCGGTCGCGCCGGGAGCGGGTCGCGAACGTGCTTTCGCAACGCCTTGCTGGATTCGTCGAAGCAAATGATTGGACAGGTTTCGTCATACGGCTCTTGGTACAGCGAGAGAAGCGTTTCCATCCGATAGACGAACTCAGCGTTCTCTTTGGGTGGAATGAGCCAGTATTCAGAGCGATGAGGCTTCAAGTCGTTTTTTTAGCCGCTGTCGGACGGTTTCCTCGGAGATCGAGTCGAACTCGATCTCCTCGAGAGTCACAAGGCGGTCAGCAAGAAGCGCATACGTCCAGCGAGAGCGTCCGTCGGGCGGCTCTGAACAGGCGAGTGCGACGAGGTGGGCTTCACCCCGCCCGTCGAGTTTCGGCTCGTAGTCCCGATCGGGCTTGCGGCGGTGGATCGCCGCAAGCCCTCGCTCAGCGTACGCTTTCCGTGTCCGGTAGGGCGTGGCGATTGAGCAATCGAGGTGCTCACAGATCGTTGAATCTGTGAGCCCCTCGTCGGCCTTCAGGAGAATCTTGGCACGGGTGATGGCTTCGGCTCTGTGCTCACCTTTCGAAGCGAATTCTTTGAGCTGACTCCGCTCCTCGTCCGAGAGATCGACGACGTGCTTCTTCCTGCTCATTCCTGTAGAGACGTGCTCAGAGGAGATATACTAGACTGTCCACGCTTGGGAAGGTACTGAGGAGGTTCAGAACTAGACAGTGCCGTCTCTCAGGAGAGTAAGCGATAGTATTTATCGACAGAATGTCTCTTTGTGAACCTCGCTTCAAAGGTTTGTCGCGCATTCTTTCCGTGGGACGATACTAGGTCCGGGTTCTCAATCCACCTCTCAATAGCGGAGACAACTCCATCGACATCTCCCTGAGGGACTGTAAGACCGGCGTCAGCCTGTGATATGATTTTCGCTTCGTCGTTAGTAGGTTGAGCGATGCAAAGGACAGGGAGGCCCGCAGCCAGTGCAGTATATAGCTTGCTCGAAACACAGACTCCCTCAAACCCTTGTTGAATTGTCACCAGTGAGACATCTCCACTTGTGAGGCTATATGGCAAGTCTTCGTGAGGTTGATACGGGAGGAACCTGACTGTATCGCCTGCGATATCGAGCTGTTCCGCGAGCGACACGATTGTTGGCTTGTTATCTCCTTCACCAATTATCAATAGCCTAAAACTATCGTCTTCTAACCTTTTCGCAGCTTTGACAATAGTTTCAAGATCGTGGAATTCTCCAATGTTGCCCGAATAGATTACTGTAAATGGGTCTATCAAATCGTGCTTCTCACTAAATGGGTTGTTCTCTTTCTCCACAGGTTCGATGAACTCCTCGTCTTCCCAGTTGTGTATTATTTCCACTTTTGAGGGTTTGAAACCAGGGTTCGCATTCCGAACGATTTGCTCTTTCATTACTGGACCAAGTGCGACGACGTGGTCGGCCGCGTGGAACACATGCCGATGGAGTTCAGACCAAACGACGTCAATGACGCCACCGCGTCTGATGTAGCCGAGTTCAACCGGTTGGTCTGGATAGAGGTCGTGGACGATGTACGTGAACTCCCAACCACGAATCCAGCAGACAGGCCAGAGAACTATCGGGAGGAACGGAGGGTTCGAAACAAAGACCAGTTCTCGAGGTCTATGCGTTCGACTGAGAAGGAGCGTGACGAACATCCACAAGGAGAATACGACCCAGTTGAACAATCGGCGAGCGAGTGACGATTGTCGGAGCTGTGGGGCACGAATTCGCTTAACGAGAACACCTTCGTGGACAGATTCGAGTGGTTGCATCTCGTTCTCGCCACTGTGGTAGTTCGGCTGACCGGTATAGACGGTCATATCGAGGCCTCGGTCCTCAAGCCCGACAGCGAGCTCTGTCAACAGTTGCCCCGTCGAAGCAGTGTCTGGATGAAAGTACTCTGTTACGAGTAGATACTCAGTCTCGCCGTCGTCCATTCATGAAATGATCTGTAGGGGCACATAAATAGCATTTCGAAGACGTTGTATCGGTCCCAACAGTTCAAGTCCATCCACAGCGGACGGTGGTGCTCATGTTACGCCACCGGTTAGTACCCGTTCGTACGTCTCCGCCGTTACCCCTGCGAGAACCTCGTAGGTCTGAGACTCGGCGTAGGCCCGCATTTGTTCGTGGTCGTATGTACGCTCAATATTGGTTCGAGTCCGTTCGATAACGCGGCGCAGAGACACTGAACTCCCGGGTCGGTAGGTCGTGCCGAGTTGCCAGCCCTCAATGAGGTGTTCGAACATTCCGAAAGCCGGAGCAATGACAGGTCGGAGCGACCCACACGCCTTGTGGAACACTCCACTTGTCCGGTACGTGCCGAACGACTGTCGATACGGTAGGACGAAGACATCGGCCGCTTTGAAATACGCCTTCACATCAGACTGGGGGACGAACTCTAGGACCGTCCGGACCGACACGGCTGGGTTGCCGTCAAGTCGACCGAACTCGTCGGTATCGACGTCAACGGGACGTCCAGCGAAGACCGCAGTAAGTGGCGGACCCGAGTAAGACGCGAGCGCATCGACGAGCACGTCGACACCTTTCTCCGTCCGCATCTCACCGAAGAACATCAGTAGGAATTCCTCCTCGGGGAGGTTGAGTCGCGTTCGTGCTGTGGATTTGTCGAGGTCGTCGTCCCACCAGCAGTCGATTGGGTCGGGAATCTTCGGAAGGTTTACTGTCGGTCCAGTCACACGCCGAATCGCGTCGCGTCCGAGTTTGGAGGCAACGAAGAAGTCCTTGACGACCCCATCCCGAAGTGAGCGTGCCAAATTCAGGTGGTTCCACGGACCTCGGCGTGAGAGGACGTCGGGAACACCAAGCGCAATATCCTCCATCCCACAATCTACCAGACCAACTGCCAGTCGAGTTCGCGTATCGTCCTGTACGCGGAAGTAAGAGCCGTTAATAGTCCCGACGACTGGCGTCTGACAGCCCTGACCGTGTCTGTGGACTTCTTTCAGCACGTCGTCGGCGTGGAGCAGGTGCAGAAGGTCGCAATCGGTGGCCTCCACGTATTCGAACGCCTCGCGAACGATAGCCCCACGGGGGTTCGACACTGCCCGTCTGAAGTGGCCAGAGAGACCCACCGTGTCTTTTGCTTCGATGGTCCTACTGTCAACACCGAGTGAGACGAGTTCGTCAGCTTCGAAATATTCTTGGTGGACTTCCTCCTCGCGAGGGACGAGCATCTGGACAGTCAATTCCGGCCGTAGTTGGGATAGTTCCGACTGCAACCGGCTTGCATACTCTAGATGATGTCCGGTAGTGTGCATATCGAAGAGGAGAATCTCGGCCGTCATCGTACGCTCCCTCGACCTTCCCCGAAACCGAAATGCTGTTCGAGTGTTTCGACGGTATCGGCGGCGGCCCGACCCCAGTCGAAAGATGTGGCGTATTCTCTCGCCCGATCCAGTGCGTCATCGTCCGGCGGCGACTGCAGCGTCTCGGCGAGACAGTGTGCGATATCGCTCGGATCGGTTGGATCCACGAACTCGACGTACTCATTAAGTAATTCAGTCATGGCCGGTCTGTTGGCGCTGATCACAGGTGTCCGACAGGCCATCGCTTCCAAGGGCGGCAGTCCGAATCCTTCCTCGAGTGACGGAAACAGGAACACGTCGGCCTGTTGGTAGACGAACAGCAGTTCCTGTGGCGTCAGATATCCAAGTACCTTGACGGCGTCACCGGAGAGGGTCTGGCCGTTGCTGTTCTCAATATACCGTGCTTTGGGCCCAACAGTGACCAATTCGTAGTCCATACATAGGGCTGACCTGAACTCGGCAAAGCCCTCAACGAGCGTCGCGACGTTCTTCCGTGGTTCGTTTCCACCCACGTAGAGCGCGAAATTTTCCGGCAGGTCGACAGGGCGACCGTCGCCAACGTCGTGATACATCTCGTCGAGACCGTTGTGGACCACTTCCGTCGGAGTGTCAGCGTCGAGTCGTGACCGAATTGTCGACGCAGTGTACCGTGAGGGAGTCAAAAGCAAGTCCGCAACGTCGACCATTCTTGGTACGCGAAACTGTTGGAGAAGGGTATAAAGGCGGGGACCGTAGCCAACGTATCCGAACACGTCGTGAAGCCGAACGATAGTAGGAACATCGAGCCGTCGAACCGGGCCGTCGCTGTTGGGACACAGCAGGAGGTCGATATCCTGTCGAGTCGCGAGTCGCGGGAGTTCTGACTGTTCCCAGACCAGACCCAGTGACTGGGAGCGTGGCGCACTCCACGGGGCAACGACATTGATGTCTCGAAAGTGTTCACGAGCGCTTTTGTGGGCGAACACCACAACATCGGTCTCCGGGCGTTCGGCGAGAGCCCGGACGAACTCGATACTTGCCTGAACGGATCCGCGAGGTTCGTCAACACTGAACGTTCGTCCGTTTACCCCTATACGCATTGTTTCCGAAAAGTGCCTCGTCCGCTCAAATAGCTGTCCTTCCGCATTCAAGTCGGTTGGAAATCAAGACGGCGAACAAGTGATGACTCGTGGACCGCCACTGTCGTACACTACCGACGAACCGGGGTCGTACTCAACTGGCCGCACCCGTTCGCCTGTGAGACGAGCACTCACTTCCAAGTCGAGTTCTTGATGCGTCTGAAGACATTCGTTGGCGTATCGGTCGTACCAGGAAATCTTCGTGACCTGCGACTCTCCTGCAAAGTCGTCGTATGGTGAGCCCCGCCCGTCCAGTGTCACACGGGGGACAGCCAATGCGGCTGAGAGGAGGAGGACAATGAAAGTCCCTGCGAGTAGGGCCCTCCTATGTCTATTGAGGAACACGAGCGGTTCGGGGATAGTTTCAGACGCCAACGAGACAGTCCAAACGAGCGTTCCGAGGATTCCCGGGACGACGATGACACGCTTCAGGGTCGCGTAATCGCCTGCGACGAATAGTGCGAGACCGGCGACACCGAGTCCAATACTCACGATGAGGAATTGGAGTCCTAGGGCGTCGAGTTCTCGTCTCGCAAGTTTAAGTACGGAGATTACGGCGGCGACGGCAGAGAGCCCTGCCACGACGAGTATTCCGAAGATGTAGACGAACCAAGCGGAGATACCCGTTCCCGGAACCGACGGCCACTCAGAGATCATCTGAAGTGCCGACAGCTGGTCTGATGAAATCGTCCCAGTTCTGGGCGTCTCGACTCGAACAAACGTATCTACGGATTCGTTCGGTGTGTCTGTTGGTCCACCTGGCGTCTTGGTCGATTCAACCGGTGTGTCTGTTGGTCCACCCGGCGTCTTGGTCGATTCAACCGGTGTCTCGGTCAACGGTGATTGGCTGCCATCGCCGCTTCTGGGTCTTGACGGAGTGGACGAACCATTATTATCCTCGTTATAAAACAGGGGATTAATTATCGTTCGCTGGAAATATCCAATTCCTAGCCTGATCAAGGGGAGCTGTATCGCAAAAACCGAGGCTGCGGCTGGGACAATGGCACCGTGCCCATACTTTTTGATAGTTTTGGAAGAGAACAGCAATGGTGCAGTGAGAACACCCCCGTAAATCACCCCCCATATGTAATTAGTCAGACACAGTGGGATAATCGTGAGAACGGCCAAAAGATAGAACCTACCATCCGGTTTTTTATCATGTAGTAGCCGATTCACAGCATAAATTAGAACAAAAATATATATAAATGTGTAAGATTTATGTGAGGTCTGCAACGGTCGTAGTACGAACCCACCAAACACGAAGAACACCGGAACAAAAACGAGTGAATCCCACCAGTCGACTATCTGTATCGACCGGCGAACGATTGTAATGCAGATGATGATGAATAAGACGACTGCGAAGGAACCCAAGACGGGACTCAGTATCTCTGTGAAGAGGTACTTTTCACCTGACAGGCGGAGAACGACTGTCGTCGCGGTCTGATATGCGCCCCCGTTCCCGTACGCTAAAGTCCCAGCGATACTACCATCATCTAGTAACGTATGAATGTCCAACGCAGGAGCGACTTCATCCCTCATTGCCCTCAGTCCGAATGTCGCTGTAATACTAGATAGATACGCTACTGTCAGAAACGAAATAATGACCACAACCTTTGTATTCTTATTCACCATATTTCATTCAACCATTTCTTGACCCGCTATCAGGTATTGCAATATGATAGGTATGTCTCAGTGGAGGCTCAATCTAAATTATTCGGTATCGAGATTGCCAGCGCATTTTGTATCATAGGCACTGTCCAGTTGAGAGAGTGAAGAACGAGCAGATTGTAGCGAGAAGTACTCATACGACTCGCAGACCTACTAGAGAGCCGTTAGATGTCGACGATGAAGACGCTTGGGAGAACGAGCACACGCCGACACCGGTACGCTCATTCGCGGTCCGAGTTCATTCGATGGGGTTGTCGCTTCGTGAAGTTAAATCTATCTTAGACTGTCTGGATGTTGATCGTTGCCATCAAGCGGTTTGGTATAGGAAGACGCTCGCTGAAGACCAAAGCGACCCGCCGGCGGCTTCGTCATCGCGAGGTGTGGTTAACGGGCCGTGTTGAATCGCCATAAGGCGATCGAATTCACTACTTGACGGGTCGTTTGGTGTTGTAGATGACACACATCAGAGCGATTTCTCGGAACTCACGAAACCAGGAACGCGCTCGCACGACGAGAGTGGTTAGCGTAACTTTTGCACATCTGGGAGGAACTTCTCAATCCAGTTGTTTGCGAATCTGAGACGGTTCGAAAGCTCTAGGAAGGTGTCAGTAACGAACTGTTTGAAATGCTCTTTGTCCTCAAGATTTCTGGCGAAATCTTCCGTTTGAGGCACTTCCAGAGCGGTTCGATCGCGTTGAAGTTCGGTGAAGACGGCGGGACGAAGACGAACTCGATGCCGAGTTCGTCGGCCCACTGTTGGGTGAGTTTCGCGTGATGACCGCCATCGTTGTCGGCGATGAGCAGAATCCGCCCGATCGGATTCTGCTCACGGATCGCCTCTAACGCCACGCAGATGCTCTCTTTGGTCGTTCGTTCCCGGAAGGTAAGCGTACTTCTGCCGAGTAATGCATAGAAGCCGATCGTTTTCCATGGCACTGTGACCTGCGGTTTCTCTATTTCCACGCTGCGGTCGTACGATCACATGCGTTGAGAATTCTCGAACGGTTGCGGCCACGAGGCATCGAAAAACCCGAGAACGAGTGGTTTCTCATTAGTGTTTTTCGTGAGCGCCTGGAAGAGGCGCTCACGAAAATCCGCTTCTGCGTCCGGTGATTGTCGCGGATCCATCGGCCGTGGTTTCGCGTATTGCATGCCGTCAGCACGAAGGATTCGGGCGAGATGCGCTCAATCGTAGGTGACGCCGTAGCGCTCCCAGAGAAGATCGTCAATCGCCTGTGGTGTCCATGGTTGGCCGTCTTCAAGGAGGGTGAAGAACTCCTCAAACTGTTCAGGAGAGAGCTTCGCGGGCGGTCCGCCCGCGAAGCTCGGCCGGAGGCCATCGACACCCGCATCGTTCCACCGAGCAAGCCATCGATCACCGGTATGGCGGGAAACACCAACACGCTGAGCGGCTCTCTCGGTTGAATCATCGAAATAGAGGTTCTTGATGAAACAGAGTCGCCGGACGAGACAGGTCTCGTCCGCCTTCTGAGCGTCATTAATAGCCGTATCAAGCTGTTCAACCACCAAATGTCGCACCACTTCTATCCGACGACTTCTCGTCATCACTATCTATGACGCTCTCCGAAAGCTCAAACGTAGCGCTGATCACTCTCGCCGTCGCCGGGTCCGAGTCGCTGTCGGCCAGCCGATGGGGCCACTGCCAGATCGCACCGTGCGAGCGTTGGACACCCAAGAATTCTAAGATTGCGACCGTCTCCCAGATCGACAGCCCTGCCGTGTGGAGACACACCCAAATCGCCGGACGGGTGTCGGGGTGCGCTCGTTCACCAAACGTCTTGGCTGTCCACTTCTAACGTCTCGTTGAGCAGGTCTGCGAGTTGCATGAGCACTTCTCGCTACGACCTGCTCGCTTCTCAAAGCCGCTCAACTAAACAGTGCCCTCATACTGATTCGGTCGAACGCTTTACACAACATGGATGAGGAGGGGATATCGGCCGAGCTGAGGCCGATATCACCGGTTATTTGCGGCATCTCCTTGAACAGGTCAATGGTCATTCGGTAGGATGCGTCAAGGTAACTCCGTAGACAATGCAGGGAAACGAGCGCATAGTCGCTAGTTGTCCACTCTGATTCAACTGACCAATAGCTGACGCGTTGTAGGAGTGAAGCGGATGAATCAGATTACTGATTCACCCGCTGTCCGGATACACTCGTGATGAACGTCCCCTTGCTCAAGGAAGTTCTCACAGATCCGGACGAGTTCATTTCGAACGCCCAGTTGAAATCTCTTGCTCTGGAGGTGCTTGAGCTGGTACCGATGCCAGGAATCGAGGCTCGCCCCTCGATTCCGGCGATATCATGGAAGTTATTCTGCGAGCAGCTGTTGGGACAACATCGGTCAACGGCGTCACGACCAACACAGAGGAGACACCCAACAGAGAACCCGTCATGAATTGGCTTCATACGCTCGCCAAAGAGCCAATGCTAGACGCTATCAACGATATTCTCGCTTTGCTGGCGGTGTCGGTTCTCGACCGGTCGCGGTCGAGAACCGTCTGCATCGACTTCATGGACAACCCGTTCCATGGGACACCGGAGAGCGACGACGAGATCCGCCGGATGGCTGCTCGGGACGGGACAACGCAGTGTCATCGGTACTGTACGGCGTTCGTGATCGCGCAGGGAAAGCCACTGACACTGGCGGTTGAACCGGTCGATGGTGAGGACAGCAAGGCCGACGCGGTCGAGCGCGTGCTCGCCCGCGTCGCGGTGTATCCGTTCGACGTTGACCAGCTTCTTATGGATCGCGCAGCCTACGTCGGCGAGGTGATCGGCGTGCTTCGGGCGGTTGCGCCGCCAGTCTTCCCGGTCAAGACAGGGAAGGCGTCGCTGCGGGAGAAACTCGCAGCGACGGCGTCGTACATGACTGAAGAGACGATCTGTGAAGACAAAGAGCACGAGCAGACGTTTCCGCTGGCGGTGAGCGTCACCTACCAGAACGGTGATCGTGGGAAGTCTGGTGTGAAAACAACGGGGTACGCGGCGTACGGTCTGGAAGACCGCACGCCGCAGCAAGTCGCAACAATCTACGACAAGCGCTCACAGATCGAGAAGAGTTACGAGAAGTTCCGTGAGGCACGAGCCTTGACAACAACGTCATCGACGACAATTCGGCTCTTCTACGTGGGTGTTGGCTTCCTGATAGAGCAGTTGTGGCTGGTGGTGCAGTGGGCAGTGCTCGCCCGGCCACGGCGTGGCGGGCGAGCACTCCCTGTAGAGTTCACGTTCAGTGATGCGTTTCTCCATGGGATCGAACGGGTGTTGGACGACGAGCTGGGCTGGAAGAACAAGCATCGGACGAACGGGAAAGGACTGCCACCAGGATACGAGCACGGACTCGGCTGAGCCGCCTCGCTTCGGTCGAAGCGAGGCTGGCGAGGAGCAACAGCTGTCTTCTGAGAGCGGTTTGAGCGACGGTCACAGCGGAAAGTAGCCAGATCTTTGACTCTTCTCCCAGTCTCCGTAGTGCCAAAAATGTACTCCGCCTCGTTTCGGCGTTCTCACCGTGTCAGACCAGCTTCTTGTTGCCGCCGCTATTGAGAGAGTGGACAACTAGCGATAGTCGGCGAATCCGCCGCCACCCTCCGGGGCGGCAGATTCGTCTCCATCGCCAGTAACGCTTTGAGAAATCGGGACAATCTCGCCAGTGAAGCGGGAGATTTGCGTCATGGACAACTGGAGTCTCCCGCTTCAACACCTTCGATTTAGCGAACGATCCTGCCGCGGTCTAGTGATTCAACAGAGCCGGTCAACGAGAAACAAAAAAGGTAGACGGTAAAAAAGGATCTACGCCGCGATTGACACGGACTCGAAACTCCTTATAAAGGTGGATGTCTACGGACGCCACGGGACTGACCCCGCGGCAGCGCTTCTCTATCGTTTTATCAGCAAATGAGACATTTTAGGCACGGTTTTTCTCGTCAATGCTGATGGATATTTGACTGCTCCCGGTCGTCACAAATTGATTGGTCACCAAGATCGACCGCTCGTTCTGGCGGGGCAATCAATCGAGCGCTAAGCGATGGCTGCATCGGTTCAAATACTACTATAATCGAAGTCGGTCGAACCAGGCACTAGATGGCTGCACGTGATCTGAGGAGGTCCTAAACTATACAATATCTTGCCTTGTTTTGCCGCCGATTGACGGCGGCCTCAGAAGCTCTCATAGGAAGATTCCGTCAATCTAACCGGGAAATGGACGCCGTCTGGCGATATGGCACCGCTCAGATGGCTAGCACGGATGTGTCGAGGTCTTGCCAAACAACACGTAGACGATCCGGACGTACCCGCCGCGCCGGACGGCGCGGACGGGTACGCCGAGTGGACACAGATCGCGTTGATTCTGTTCCGTGTCGAGCTGGAGAAGAGCCTCCGCGAGACTGAAGACTACCTCAACGGGATGCCCGGTGTTCTTGCTGTATTCGATCTCAACGAGGCACCGCACTACAGCTCGCTCTGCCGGTGGGAACAAGAGTACCGGATGCGTGAACTTCGCCGCCTGCTCCACCGAAGCGCGGAGCAGGCGGGCTGGAGTGGTGAAGCCGCGATTGACGCGAGTGGCTTCCAACGCGATCAAACCAGCTACCACTACCGCGACCGCGCGAACTACTCCTTGCAGTCACTGAAGACGACGATCTTGATCGAGGTGAATTCATTAGCGATCAAGGACGTTCACTACACGACGCAGAAAGCGTGGGATTGGCACATCGGGATGCAGGTCTTCCGCCGGAACGCGGAAGACCTGCGTGTGTTGTCTGCTGATGCGAACTACTCGTGGAGCGACCTCCGTGAGGAGTGTCGCTCCGAGTCAACGCGACCGTTGATCAAGCACAGAGAGCAGACACCGTTGCAGAAGGCGCACAACGCCCGAATGGACGATGATGACTACCACCAGCGCTGGATGAGTGAAACAGGCTTCTCGCAGCTAAAGGAGGACGACAGCGAGAAGCTCCACTCCCAGAGCTGGCACGGAAGTGCATCGTGCATAACCTGACGCAGGCGGCGAGTTAAGGCTCTCCGCCTGCTCCCCTTCTCCGGACGTATCCGGGAGAGGCATCGCCGTCGTCATCTAAACGAGAGTGCTAGATGCCATAGTTCTGACTCTTCAGCAAGCACCGGTAATGACAGCTACTGCATCTTCTGAGTCCAAAAACTCGTCTCTGAAGTTATGAAACTGTAGATCGTCGATCCTACCTCGACGCCATCTTGCGTTCAACAAGGCACAATATCTATCATATGAGGACACCAAATTGGAAACATCACGGCACGATATTCCACCGATAGATAGATCGGTCATATTATAACAGCAAAGGAACGGAATAGCTCTATGAGAACTGAAGCCTCAGTCCTCCCGTCAATCGGAGAGGTCAAAAATATATGTGTCTTCGTCGCTGATGCACTCCGCTGGGATTATCTCCCCAAGTCGATCCGAGAACGTGGACTTACTTGCAAGACTGTCGCCGCCTCACTGACGACTCATACAAGCCTCCCGAGCATGGTAACAGGGCTCTGGCCGGAAAGACATGGTGTCTTTTCGTGGCGTGGACAGGTACCGGAAGTATCCAGCCTTCTGGAACATCCGGGATTCGATTGCGGATATTTCATGCCCGGCGACGAAGGGACAATCAATGATGGGACGTTTTCGGTTCTGCGACAGGATGAACGGCGTCAACTAGAGTCACTCAATAGTCCGTTCTCCTACTTCGAACGCCATCATGGCGGCCACGCTCCGTTCAAGGCTGCCGGCTGGCAAGACAGTTACGAAGAATTCATTGACCAGTTTAGCGGCGATTCTGCGAAACATCGTCACTGGTACCAGAAAGCAGTGGAGGGGACAGTCACTGATTTCGAGAACCGACTATCAATCCTCAGAGAAATGGACGAACTGGAGAACACATTGATCGTCTTCACCAGCGATCACGGAGAGTACCTCGGGGAACACGGGCTTGTGGATCATTCGTCCCCACTCCGCCCAGAGGCCGCGTACGTACCGACAGTCTTCTTTCATCCGGAATTGCCGAACGGCGAATCCGCCGAGGGAATCATGCGTCACGTCGACCTCTATCCAACGCTACTCTCAGCGACAGGTGAAGAGATTCCCGATCACGTAAACGGTGTTGACCTCTTCGAAAAATCCCCAGAACAGGGATACACTGTATCGACGATGAACCAGTACATTCGGAAGAAAGTCGTTTCATTTCACGACGCGATTGGAGTTTGGGATGAAGCGGGAGGCCGTGTCCTGAACAGGACGAACCTCACGAAGCGTCCGTTGTCGGTTCTCGGACTGATAGCTGCTCCAGGCTGGCAAGCTACGCACCTCCGTCGGACGCCTGGTAACTTCCTTGATGCAGTGTTTCACTACCTTCAGTCACGTCGCACATATGACAATCCCGGTTTCGGGTGGGAGGTCGTCGAAAAGTGGAAAAAAGAGCACCAGGAGATGAATCCAATCCAGGAAATCGAATCGTCAGAGATATCTGGCGAAACTGAATCGCGGTTAGAGGATCTAGGATATTTGTGAGTCGAGAGGCGATATCGAAGAAGTAGATGTTTGATCGTTAGTAGCACTTCTACCGTAGTGTCATCGTATTATCAGGCGATTCAGAATCGGATAGCCAATCCAGTCGTCTACAGAAGAGAGTATACGATGGTCGTTTTCGGTGAAAGCTCTGGAGAGCACGAGGAAGAAAAAATACAAAACCAGTACAATAGCTGGCAAAGTGAAAGTGAAAATGCTATGGTAGCTGAAATAGGAGAGCAGAAAAAAAGAACAAATATAACAGGCACCGCCAGCAAGCCATATCTTCCCAACGTTTGGAGGAATCGGAAAAAACCCTTCGAAAATATAGATTTCAAGTACTTCAACAATTCCGACCAACGCGAAGGCGGTAGCGGTACCTGCAGCAACCCCCGCGATACCAAATGATTGTACGAAGATCACGTCAAGAGTTGCATTCACAGTCAATAAAAGCAGAGTATTCAATAAGACAAGCCGAGACCTGCCTCTACCCTCGAGGAAACGACCGGAAGGACCGACTGAAGTATTGAATAGCTGTCCGAAAACCAGAATTGGTAGTACGGTACTCGCTGCAGAATACTTGGGACCAAATAGTAGCCCAAAGTATCGACCAGGGAGTAACAATAGCGTGACTGCTGGTGGCAGTGTCACTATTGTCACCCACCGGAGTGCTAGCTGATACCGATCTTTCAAAGCCGTTGTATCATCAGCAATCTCAGCCGTCAAAGTTTTGAAAATTGGCGTGACCGCCTGATGAAAAAGGAGTATATTGACTGCAAGCAGAAAGGCGAGACGATACGTAGCTACTTCGGTTGATTTTCGGAAGAGGCCGACGACGAGGAAATCAACCTGACTTACAACCGTCGTCACAACACCAGCAAATGAGAGTGGAAGAGAATATTTCAGGATTTCTTTGATAGTTACGGAGCCTTCGGTTGACTTTGCTGACCAAGGGATTTGAAAAAAGACGATAAAAAACCCGACAGAGACAGCTAGTAATACAGCAATGACGTGCCCCACAGATATGCCCATCAAGCCGTATCCTGTGACAGTCAAAATCCCTGCACCCGTGAGTTTGGTTACCGGAAGTGTGAAGTTTTTTGTATAAACTCGATACTGAAGACGTTTCACCACGTTGAAAATCGCGAGTTGTAGCCGATGTATAGACAGTAGTGGTAAGAGGACAGCGAGGATTGGCAATACCGATGCCAACCGTGGTTCTCCAAACAGAGTCGCAACTCTGCCGCTGAATATAACCAGAAAACCGGCAACAACAAGTGAGCAGAGGGCTGCAATACCTCCCAATTTCACTAATATCTTTGACGGGACCGATCTACTTTCGGATCTTTGATTCTTTGGGATGAAATAGTCAACCGCACGGTCGATATTCAGACTGCCCACTGCAACAAGAAGTGTCACGATAGAAACCGCCAATGTGTACACACCGAACGTATCCTTATCAACTAGCCGAGGTATTAACAGAAAGAAGCCAAATCCGAGAACTTTCCCGAGGACGTTCCCTACAAGCGTGATACTCCCTTGGCGAAGAAGTGTCTTGTTCCCGTCTGTCGCCGACTTATCCTCGCTCGAATCGGCCATCACTGTGAACACCGACACCCGAACAGACAAGTGTTTACATTAGCACCAAGAAACCAATTTCGATGGTCGAGACGCTCGTGGTCGGTGTCGACGCGGCGACGTGGGATGTCATCAACCGTCTCTGTGAAAACGATGTCCTCCCGAACATCCAGCGACTCGTGAGAGGGGGAGACAGTGGCACCCTTAACTCCACCCGCCCACCGATGACCCCTCTCGCGTGGACGTCTATGGCAACCGGTGTGAATCCCGGCAAACACGGCATCTACGATTTCCGGAAGCAAGATCCAGACACGTACGAAGTCACACCCGTAGAGTACAGCGATATCCAGCGACCCACGGTCTGGGACGCTTGTAACCACGCTGGCCAGTCGGTCGGCATTGTCAACTTCCCTGTCGCCTCGCCTGCGCCAGACGTTGATGGATTCTTCATCTCCGGCTTCCCGGCCGCTGCCGACGACGAAATCGTGTCCGACCCCACCATCCGTGACCACCTCCCTGACGACTACAGGATCCAACCCGGGACCGACCCACACGACAATCCATCGGGCTATCTTGAAGAGGTGACCTCACTCACAGAGTGCCGTTGTGACGTGACTCTCTCGCTGGCAGAAGCGTACGACCCGGAGCTACTTTGGCCAGTCTTCATGGGTATTGACTGGGTCCAGCACTATCTCTGGGGCGAGAACATCAACGGCGAACCAGCGGTCGAACAGATGTACAGACACATCGACACCCAGATCGGACGACTACTTGACGCCGTCGACGACGAGACAGACGTGCTGCTCGTGTCCGACCACGGATTTACCCCCTTAGAGGGCGAGATACACCTCAATGGTTTGCTAGAGTCACTAGGTGACTTAAAACAAGATGAAGGCAGCGGGTGTCGAAGGGGTGCCGCGACCGCAATCGCCGGAGGACTGCGGATCCTCGACAGCATTCCGACCGGAATCCGCAAAAGCCTCGTCGGGACTGCGAAAGAGATACTCCCGAAGTGGCTAGTCAAGACGGGCGAGATAGTAGAGGGAGCAACCGGTCAGGAATACCTCCACGAGCGACTTGACTGGGACGGGACGCAATCGTTCAGTTTCGGTTCGATGGGACGAGTGTTCGTCAACAGAGAATCACGGTATCCTTTGGGGACGGTTACGAAAGACGGATACGAACATTACCGAGCCGAGTTACGTAACCGCTTCCTCGAACTCAAACACCCCGAGACCGGCGATCCAGTGTTCGAGGCCGTCACACCGGGTGAAGAGGTATACCACGGCGGACAAGCCAACGCTGCCCCCGATCTGTTGCTGACACCGAGGGACTGGAGTTACATGTGCTACGGAGACTTCGGCGACAGGTGGATCCACGACCCGCGAGAGCGAATCGCTGACCATCACCCCGAAGGTATATTCATCTACAGTGGAGCGAGCGGTGAAACCGTTGATGTCGACGCGATCGACGTGGCACCGATAGTCCTCGCGTTGCAGGATGTACCGCTTCCGGACGACCTTGATGGTAGAGTACCTTCGACGATTGCCGAAACGCCGACAGAGACGACGGCACTCTCGGTATTCGAGAGTAAGGCCATCCGAAAGCGTGACCCGGACAATGACATAGAGGACCGGTTAGAGGACCTCGGCTATATGTGAGTGTGAGAGTCCCCGAGTCGACTATCGGATGCCGGCGTCTTCGAGGTACGCCTCAACGTATCCGTGGAGGTCGTCGGGCAGTTCCGTGAACACGTCGACGGCCTCGTGTTGCTCATCGAGCGAGAATGAATCCGATTCTGTCTGGACTACGAACCCGTTCGGGATGTAGTGTTTCCCGCCGACGTCATCCAGTTCGGCCGTGCCGTAGAGGTGCTCGTAGACCCCGAGTGACGACTCTCGCTAGTTGTCCACTCTCTCAATAGCGGCGGCAACAAGAAGCTGGTCTGACACGGTGAGAACGCCGAAACGAGGCGGAGTACATTTTTGGCACTACGGAGACTGGGAGAAGAGTCAAAGATCTGGCTACTTTCCGCTGTGACCGTCGCTCAAACCGCTCTCAGAAGACAGCTGTTGCTCCTCGCCAGCCTCGCTTCGACCGAAGCGAGGCGGCTCAGCCGAGTCCGTGCTCGTATCCTGGTGGCAGTCCTTTCCCGTTCGTCCGATGCTTGTTCTTCCAGCCCAGCTCGTCGTCCAACACCCGTTCGATCCCATGGAGAAACGCATCACTGAACGTGAACTCTACAGGGAGTGCTCGCCCGCCACGCCGTGGCCGGGCGAGCACTGCCCACTGCACCACCAGCCACAACTGCTCTATCAGGAAGCCAACACCCACGTAGAAGAGCCGAATTGTCGTCGATGACGTTGTTGTCAAGGCTCGTGCCTCACGGAACTTCTCGTAACTCTTCTCGATCTGTGAGCGCTTGTCGTAGATTGTTGCGACTTGCTGCGGCGTGCGGTCTTCCAGACCGTACGCCGCGTACCCCGTTGTTTTCACACCAGACTTCCCACGATCACCGTTCTGGTAGGTGACGCTCACCGCCAGCGGAAACGTCTGCTCGTGCTCTTTGTCTTCACAGATCGTCTCTTCAGTCATGTACGACGCCGTCGCTGCGAGTTTCTCCCGCAGCGACGCCTTCCCTGTCTTGACCGGGAAGACTGGCGGCGCAACCGCCCGAAGCACGCCGATCACCTCGCCGACGTAGGCTGCGCGATCCATAAGAAGCTGGTCAACGTCGAACGGATACACCGCGACGCGGGCGAGCACGCGCTCGACCGCGTCGGCCTTGCTGTCCTCACCATCGACCGGTTCAACCGCCAGTGTCAGTGGCTTTCCCTGCGCGATCACGAACGCCGTACAGTACCGATGACACTGCGTTGTCCCGTCCCGAGCAGCCATCCGGCGGATCTCGTCGTCGCTCTCCGGTGTCCCATGGAACGGGTTGTCCATGAAGTCGATGCAGACGGTTCTCGACCGCGACCGGTCGAGAACCGACACCGCCAGCAAAGCGAGAATATCGTTGATAGCGTCTAGCATTGGCTCTTTGGCGAGCGTATGAAGCCAATTCATGACGGGTTCTCTGTTGGGTGTCTCCTCTGTGTTGGTCGTGACGCCGTTGACCGATGTTGTCCCAACAGCTGCTCGCAGAATAACTTCCATGATATCGCCGGAATCGAGGGCGAGCCCTCGATTCCTGGCATCGGTACCAGCTCAAGCACCTCCAGAGCAAGAGATTTCAACTGGGCGTTCGAAATGAACTCGTCCGGATCTGTGAGAACTTCCTTGAGCAAGGGACGTTCATCACGAGTGTATCCGGACAGCGGGTGAATCAGTAATCTGATTCATCCGCTTCACTCCTACAACGCGTCAGCTATTGGTCAGTTGAATCAGAGTGGACAACTAGCGATTCTTCTCACGCGCGTAGAGCGTCGCATAGGCGTGGAACGCGGTGGTTCCACGCTTCGCTTCTGAGTGATAGAGGCCATTGGTCTCATCCTCGTCACAGTAGTAGGGCCGCAGGTGGAGGTCTGCGACGACCTCCACCTGCTCGGGAAGGATCTCTAGAACGTCCTTTTGCAGGAGTGCGTTCCCGACTTGTTCAACCGACGTTAGTTCGAACTCTTCGCGGAGGTGATACAGAATCGTGTTTTCGTGGGGAGAATCTTCACTGGTCTCGCAGAGTTCAGATATCGAGGTCCCGTCGGCGCAAGCGCCGACGAGGACCTTGCAGATATCCTCATCATCGAGTTCAGCATTCGCGCCGAGACCGAGTGTGACTTCCTCGTCAAGCGTGTTGACGAGGAAGTTAAGAAGCTGGTCCTCATAGATTTCACCGTCTGATTGCTTGGTATTAGACACACCTTCAGCAAGCAGACCTCTCAACTCACCGGCTTTGTGAAGTACTGAGCATGTGGTAGATCGATACCAGCATCTTCCGTGCCGTTGCGATGATCGCTTTCTGTGAGTTCTTCCGGCTTGCTAGCCGTTCATAGAAGCGACTCAGATACTCGTCGCTACATGTGTGTACTGCGGTATTAGCAGCCTGGACCAGCAGCCACCGAACTCTTCCTGAACCACGTTTCGAGATGCTCCCCTCGATCCGCGGGTCGCCCGACTCGCGGATCACCGGATTCAATCCGACGTAGCTGACGGCCGATTTATCACTGTCAAACCGCTCTATCTCACCTAACTCCGCGTATATCGTCAACGCTGTATAGTAACTCACACCCGGAATGGTCATCAGCAGCTGGATCTCCTTCAGAGACCCAGTGCGCTCTTCGATTGTTTCTTCCAGACTCTCAATCTCGTCGGTGAGCGTCTCGATCAACCCGAGGTACGACTCCAACAACGCGTCCCACGGCGTCGAGAGCGAGAGTTCCCGGAGGAAATCTTGTCCCTCCACACTCAACGGCTTCACATCCTCGTGATACCGTGATCGGAGAGGAGTCCATGGATTTTGTTGGCGTACTTGGTACGGTTTTCGACCAGTGTTTGTCACCCGCGCACGAGTGCGCGGGCTTCCCTGACCTCGTCGGTTGGAACGTAGCTCTCGGGCACTGAATTCAACCGCACCATCCGCGCTAGCTCTTTGGCGTTGACGCGATCAGTTTTCTTGTCTGACTCAGCGATCTGGTTCAGTTCTTTCGGGTGGGCAACAGTCACATCCAAATGTTCAGACAGCGTATCATGGATGTGGCAGTAATTGCTGGTCGCCTCAATCGCGGCTT
This sequence comes from Haloarcula sp. JP-L23, assembly GCF_011602445.1. Lineage (NCBI taxonomy): Archaea > Methanobacteriati > Methanobacteriota > Halobacteria > Halobacteriales > Haloarculaceae > Haloarcula > Haloarcula sp. JP-L23. Next base: position 32,594 of record NZ_CP050014.1, read on the forward strand.
GTGCGCCAGCATACCGCTGGGCGAGATAGTCGAAGAGGTTCGCGTTCTAATGAGTGAGGAATCTTTTGTGGGGTCGGCTCGACGTGCTGGCAATGGGACGCGATCGACGCAAAGAGATCAAGCGTCACATCTCAGAGGTGAAGCTCGATGAGCTTCTCCGCGACGCCGAAGACAAGCACAGAATTCGGCGTCTAGGGTTCGTGAAGAATCTCTACCAAGGCGACAAGATTGCGGAAGCTGCCGACCGAGAAGCACGGTCGGCAGCGACCGGCGGCCGGTGGGCGGATGCGTGGAACGAAGGCGGACTCGAAGCGTTGATGCCGAGTTTCGGGGGCGGTCGGCCCCCGAAACTCGACGAGGACGAACAGGATGAGCTGCTCGAACTGCTCCAAGAGGGTCAACCATGGAAGTCACAGGAGATACAGCACCTTTTGGCCGAGGAGTTCGGTGTCGAGTACCACCCGGATTACCTCGGGAAGTTTCTCCGAGATCTTGGGTTATCGTACGCGAAACCACGACCAAAACGGCCGAGCCGACCGGAGAATCCCGAGGAGGTCCTCGACGAGCGCGTCGGCGACGCGCTCGACGAGACTGACGACGAACCCCATAACAAACAGGAAGGCGATGAGGAGGACGGATGGGTTGTCGACGACGATATCTGTACTGATGGCGGGACAGTCATCGGCTTTTTCGATGCGTCACAACCGCAGCCGTACGATAATTCGCGGCGAGTGTGGTACGTCGATGACCCGCACATAGAACGGCCGCTCGTCAAGACCGAAGATTCGGCGGTTGGGTTCTACGCGTTGAACGGAGAAAGTCTGGTTAGCTGGACTGAAACAGAGGAAAAAGAGAAGATTTGTAGCGTCTTGGAGAAGGTTCGCGAGCAGAATCCGGGGCAGCGGATTCTGCTCGTCTTGGACAAGCACGGATCACATATCTGTGAGTACACGCGCAAGCGTGCCCATCAACTCGGCATCGATCTAATCTTTCTCCCGTCAGGATCACCGCATCTCAACCCAATCGAGCAAGTTTGGAAACAGTTGAAGTGGACGATGTCGCCGATTGTTGTCGGCGACGAGGATGAATTTCACGATCTCGTCAAAGACGTGTTTGAACAAGTGACGCAGCGAGTTAGCTACGCCAAGAAGTGGTGTGAGAAGTTCCTTAACTTTCAGAAGTTATCTTGACCATTATGACGCGAACCTCTTCGACTATCTCACCAGCCTCATCCATTACTGCCACCTGTGCGTACCGTTTGTGGACATCAATTCTGAGGTACATGGTTTGTTCACCCGGGACGCCAGTGCGTGAAGCAGAGAATCACCTATTCGGGCTTTCCCGGATGCCGCGCCGCGCGGCATCCGGGCTGTCACGCCCATGACTCGGCTTCTTTCGCACACGGACCAGTCAGCACGATGTGCTCGATGGCACGGAATAGAGGTCGGTCTCTTGCGCCCCATCTTGTTTCACGCTCGCATGGAGTAGCAGCGTTTCCATCAAGTCAGCATGACTTCTGAAACCTATCCTCGACAGAGGATTTCAATAAGACCAAATTGTTCACAAAAGCGCTATTGCTACTGACTCCATCTATCACCGGACATCTCTACCTGCCGGCTCTCTATGCCTGCAGTGTCATTAGATGAATGCTCGACATCATCATACATGTGTTTTACAATCACTACTTTTTTATTTTGATATACAATCTCGAAACTTTTATTTCTATTGAATGACTCAATATTAATATATTCATTATACAGATAAAGGTAATCCGGATTATACCCACTACTCTGGAGAAACGAAGAAAAGCAGCCTGCTGTTTGACAGCCCGATATTTCACTTTTCATTCGAAGTTGATTTGCGAATGCTTCGGGCCCTTCCCACTCGGCACCCCATGGAACAATGAGATTCGTTCGGTTCGCGAAATAGGGGAATTCTTCTTCTCTGAATTGAGTTATGAACGTAGCATTGGTTGACGTGGAATTACGCACCCACTCTACCGCCTCACTGTCAGCGTTACTGTAGGGCTCTTTCGGAAGATCTTCAGCACCTCCTATGCCTGCATATACTGCCGGTAGAAGCAGGAAGATTGCTGCAAAGACTGGGACAACTTGATGGAACTGTTCTTTCCCGAAGTACGTCATATCGATTTTAACCGAAATACTGTTCTGTTCGAAGTGCCGGGATAGATATTCGACAATCAAGATCGATACTGAGATTACGAGAATTGTGTACGTGAATCTCAGACGTCCGCCCAGCATCAATCCGACGCCAACAAACAGTACTACAAGTCCGTACCGTCGTTCGTGAGCCAAGACAGCGAGTGACCCAATACCCAGAACCCAGATTCCCCTCTCAATAATTCCCGAATCGGGTGGTGATAATAGACTGTTTACATGTCTGGTGAACGAGAGGAGTCCACCATGTGTCTGTGACGCTTGGAAAAATATGTCCGGCCCATGTGTAGTTACGACGTAAAGTAACCAAGGTGATGCAATGAGGAAGCCAGTAATTGCAATAGTCGCACCTATTTTGAATCCACTTCTAGACCGATCAATGCCTAACCAGAGTGATGCAGTTCCGACTCCTGCAAACACAGCATATGTCGGATGCGTGAGAACTGTTAGTCCGAAAACAACTCCTGCAGTGAGATAGTACCGACGTTCTGAAGATTTCAGCGCTCGTGTTGCAAGAGTGAGTGTTGTGAGAGACAGTACGAAGGCTAACCCTCGAACAAACCCCCCTTGACCGAGGTGAAGCAGGAATATTGGAGACGACACTGCGATTAGAACAGATGCGACACTGGCTGATCGTCCGTTCGAGAATTGGGTCGTTAAAAAATATGCGGTCACTGGTGTCCCGATAAAGTAAATAATTCGGAGATAGTAGGATGCGAAACGGTAACTGAGATTTGTAATGTCAGAAACAGCGGCCAGAGTGTAGAACGCCAGTGGTGGATATCCAAAAGGGATTCCGCCAGCGGTGAAATGATTGATTTGCTTTGGGATGAGGTAACCATTGTTAGATATCGCCTTTGCCATCGCCCAATACAGAGTTGGATATCTTCCTGTCTCGTGTGTTAGAGAGTAAACAAAAGCAATCAATACTGCTGAAATAATGCCCGGTAAAATCAATAACTGCCGCCGAGAACGTTTCATACCGCTCATTCGAGAGAGTCTAATATAAATAGTTCTCGCTTTGGTTTCTCGTGAGCATACACAATTCAGACATAATCATATGTCGAGTTTTACCACGAAATGAAGCTAGTTCCTTCTCAAGCTATCTCTCTGAGACGCTTGCACATCCCACATGGGGTTTTGTTCAATCGCTTGGCTTCGGATATTTCCACCTTCTTAAATTCTGTATTCTGGTCCCCCGCATTACAAATTGGTTGTCCTTTTTTGTCCATATCATGGTATGCGTATCCGCCGTTCGCTGATCCACTCGGAGTTATCAGAACATCCATACCGTCAGCACGGGTATCCTGTTCTGCTTGGTGTTGTCTCTCATCACTATTTGGACGACTGTCTGCAGGCATAGTTAACCCCTCAGTCTCCGGTAATATATTCTTAGCGATATAAGGCATTTCTTTCTATTGGCAATTTATTATATGATCGCTCGAAAAGAAATCTGATCAGACTCATCCCCAAACCGGTAGTTCAATCAGATATTTCATAATATCCCGTATAGTTATCTTGGCGACACAGCCCTGATGTGTGGGTTCTATAGACGAGATCGTCACCAGAGTCCAAATCACTCTCCTGATTTGTCATATATCCGGCTACATATATACCATCAATATCAGCCGCGTATCTCCTCTGTTCCTTTGAATTATAAAATTCTATTGCCCATTTTGCACGAGCACTTTGGCCGATGACCCAAACTTCGCTGCTGGTATTAGCCGCTTGACGAAGCCGTGGTTCATTTCGTTCGATGTATCTGACCGCATAGTCCTCACGGTCGCTATAAAAAGTAACTTCGTTGGGTGTTGTCACCGTGTCTGTAAAAACTGTGGCCCCTTCAGCCGCGTGGGAATCAAGATAAGTAACACCACTTTTCCAATCTGGTGTCGCCACCGAGGAGACCGATCCGACAGATGTCGTCACCATTGCGGCAACAAGAAGGACCACCGCGATTCCCCGAATCGAGGGGCGGTCGAAACGGGCGATTCCGATGCCCAGTCCCAAAGCCACGGCAGCGGCTACACCAATAAAAAACCGCTGACTTGTAAAGTTCCGCATCACTATGGACACGCCGAAGAGAGTCACGACCGTCGTCGTAAGCCAAAGAATCGGAAGCCAGGTACTAAGGTCTATTCGTAGCTGCCAACTATCGAAGAGCAATAGGATACCTGAAACTATAATAATAAGGAACACGACGACTGTGGTAAAATCTCCTAAAAGGGCCAAGGATCCGGTTGCAGTGACGTAGGCACTGTGTCCCACCCAACTGTTGAGGAGAACCTCAAACTGTAGTATGCTTGGTGGTGGTGAAGGGCCAGCTCCGCCACCCATCTGTGTCCGTATATAGAGTGCGGCAGCAATCGGGACTGTCCCCAGAATCAACACACAGCCTAGCAATCCCCATTGATGTAACTTTTCATCAGATGGCGCTTCGATATACCCGAGTAGACCAGCAGCGACGATTAAAGCTTGCGCCATGATTACGAATCCACCGAACACCATTGTGTGTAACGCCCCGAGGCTCGCAACGACGTAAGCTGCCGCCCTCGATGATGCCCAACCCTGCCGGTACAGTTGTACAAAACAAAGCATTGAGAGCGTACCGAACGCAGCTAGTTGGGAGTACATTCGAGTGATTTGGGAGAAGGTGACGAGAATAGGCATGACGGCTGCCAACACACCGCTTATCAGACCTGCCTGACGCCCTTCTAGTTCCTTACCCAGTAGATAGACCATCGGTGGTACCACTACACCTGCGAGAAGTGATGGGAGGCGTACTGAGATCTCAGATGTACCAAACAGGAGTCGACTGACTGCCAACACGATGTAGTACAGTGGTGGATGCGGCTCGTTCCAGGGATGGGTTAGTAGGGAAATGAGATGGCGTGGCGTAGAGTAGTACACAGACCAGATAGGATCCCACGTGACAGAACCAAGTGTAAAATTGTGTAGCCTAAGTGGGAGTCCGAGCAAGAAGACTGCCACCAAATCACGTTGAGTAGACATCTATCTATACAGAATTTCTGGAGTCTAAAATAACTCCGCATTGTTGTTCTTAGTACGGGAAAATCCAAAAACTGTCTATGTTATAATGACACCGGGAATCGTTTTCAGGAGGGCTGTTGCGATAGAGACCGCCTCGAACACACCGAGACGGGGGATGCAGTGTATGGGGCCACGATATAATTCTCTAATCGAGTTTCCGTAGACAATAGGTTCGATAGTACCTGCCAGCCACGAAGCAGAGTTTAAATTATTCATATGTTGTTGATGTATCTAATGAGGGTAAAAACTGGGTTGGAATAGATGATACAAACACCTCTTCTGCAGAGAGCCCTACCGGTTGGTTCCACAGAGAGTGGATTTCAACAGAGTCATTCTAATCGGAAACGTCTATAGCAGATGGCCCTTGGCGGATATTGTAGGCATTCTTACCATTCCTGCACTCAAATGGAAAGAAAAATGACGTGCCCTCCGAGAAATACGGCCAGTAAGATGGACCTACACCACGAACTTTCCGACCGCCCTGTGTTCGTTACGGGTGCGGACGGTTTCGTCGGCTCGCATCTTGTTGATACGCTTGTTGAATACGATGCGAACGTGCATACTTTCGTTCGGGCCACCTCCAGTGGCGAACTGAACAATATCCGACACCAGCGGGAGAACATTACTGTTCACCGCGGCGACCTTCGGGACAAACACTCGGTTGACCAGGCGCTTTCGACCTTCGAGGGGTACGACGACACGCTCATTTTCCACCTCGGGGCACAGGCCCACGTTGGTGAGTCATGGGACCGGCCCTACGAGACGGTTGACACCAACGTCTCCGGGACACTAAATCTGTTGCAGTCGGTCGTCGATCTCGACCTAGACATCGCGAAGTTCGACACTGCCGGGACCAGCGAGGAGTACGGCAATGTGAAAGAGGAGATGGCCGAAAAACACGAGTTTGAGGACGACGGCCGTGTCCTCCTGAGCGAGCGCTCGCCTGTCAATCCGACGAGCGTCTACGCAACCTCCAAGCTCGCAGCCGACTTCCTCACGATGAACTACAACGACGCCTACGGGTTACCGACAGTCACGACACGAATGTTCAACAACTACGGCCCCCGTCAGAACCCACGCTACATTACGGGAACCATCATCACGCAGGCTCTGGAACGAGATATCGTCGAACTCGGGAACCTTCAGCCAAAGCGGGATATGTGCTACGTCAGCGACGGTGTCCGCGGGCACCTCCATGTGGCACTGGGGGGTAACCCTGGCGAGCAGTACGTCTACGGGTACGGCGAGAACATCTCTATGCGCGAGTGGACCGAGACAATCCTGGGGGTTGGGAGCGAACACAGCTACTGGGACAACCCAGAAATCGTCCAGGACGACGACCGGTTCAGGCCCGGTGACAGTGACGTCGAGGAACTGCTCGTCGGTCACGAGAAACTCACCGAAGCGACTGGCTGGGAACCACAGGTCTCTTGGCGTGAGGGTGTCCATCAGACCATCGATTGGTACGCTAACAACAAACCGGCGTGGTATGGCCGGGTGGACTGGCGATGAGTGGATACTGGGACGGACGGACCGTGATGGTCACTGGTGGCGCCGGGTTCCTTGGCAGTCATCTGATCGAGGAACTGCGGATGCGGTCGGACGACGTTGATGTGTTCGTCCCGCGGAGCGACGAGTACGACTTACGCGAGCGAGCAGACATCCGACGGTCCTTCACTGAGTCCGGCGCCGATGTCGTCCTCCATCTGGCCGCGACGGTCGGCGGTATCGGAGCCAACCGTGAGAACCCGGGACGGTACTTTTACGACAACGCCGTCATGGGAATTGAACTTCTGGAGATGGCTCGTCAATTCGATATAGACAAGTTTACCATCCTCGGAACAATTTGCTCGTACCCAAAACACACCGATATCCCGTTCAGCGAGGACGACCTCTTTGATGGGTACCCGGAAGAGACGAACGCCCCCTACGGCATCGCGAAGAAGGCGCTGCTAACCCAATCGCGGGCCTACCGCAAGCAGTACGACTTCAACAGTATCTATCTGATGCCGGTGAATCTCTACGGACCGCGTGATGACTTTGACCTCCACTCTGCCCACGTTATTCCGGCCATCATCAGGAAATGTATTGAGGCTCGCGAGCGCGGTGATGACAGCATCACGGCTTGGGGGACTGGTGAACCCACCCGCGAGTTCCTCTACGTGGAGGATGCGACCCGCGGTATCCTTGACGCCACGGAGCGGTACAGCCGGAGTGACCCGGTCAACCTTGGCAGTGGTGCCGAGATCAGCATCCGCGACCTCGTCGAACTCATCGCGGACCTGACCGATTTCGACGGTGATATTGACTGGGACACCTCGAAGCCCGACGGTCAGCCGCGCCGACGGCTCGACACCGCCCGTGCGAAAGACTACTTCGACTGGGAGGCACAGACGGCGTTCGAAGAAGGCCTTCGACAGACTATTGAGTGGTACGAGAGCGCCCGCGGGGAGCACCCGACTGGAGGTCCACAGACCGATGGGTAGCGACGACAGAGGTTTCGAAGACGAGGGGAAACCGGACGGACTCGCCGGTCCCGGGAACATCCCTGACGAGGAGTGGAAGACTATCGTCCAGTCGGTGCCTCTCGTCTCGGTCGACCTCGTAGTCCGGACCGGCGAGGGAATCGTTCTCTTGAAGCGAACGAACGAACCGGCCAAGGGCGAGTGGTTCGTCCCCGGCGGTCGGGTTCGGAAGGGCGAACGACTCCGGGAGGCCGTCCACCGTGTCGCACGGACGGAATTGGGTGTAGACGTGACTATAGAGTCGCTAGTTGTCCACTCTGATTCAACTGACCAATAGCTGACGCGTTGTAGGAGTGAAGCGGATGAATCAGATTACTGATTCACCCGCTGTCCGGATACACTCGTGATGAACGTCCCCTTGCTCAAGGAAGTTCTCACAGATCCGGACGAGTTCATTTCGAACGCCCAGTTGAAATCTCTTGCTCTGGAGGTGCTTGAGCTGGTACCGATGCCAGGAATCGAGGGCTCGCCCTCGATTCCGGCGATATCATGGAAGTTATTCTGCGAGCAGCTGTTGGGACAACATCGGTCAACGGCGTCACGACCAACACAGAGGAGACACCCAACAGAGAACCCGTCATGAATTGGCTTCATACGCTCGCCAAAGAGCCAATGCTAGACGCTATCAACGATATTCTCGCTTTGCTGGCGGTGTCGGTTCTCGACCGGTCGCGGTCGAGAACCGTCTGCATCGACTTCATGGACAACCCGTTCCATGGGACACCGGAGAGCGACGACGAGATCCGCCGGATGGCTGCTCGGGACGGGACAACGCAGTGTCATCGGTACTGTACGGCGTTCGTGATCGCGCAGGGAAAGCCACTGACACTGGCGGTTGAACCGGTCGATGGTGAGGACAGCAAGGCCGACGCGGTCGAGCGCGTGCTCGCCCGCGTCGCGGTGTATCCGTTCGACGTTGACCAGCTTCTTATGGATCGCGCAGCCTACGTCGGCGAGGTGATCGGCGTGCTTCGGGCGGTTGCGCCGCCAGTCTTCCCGGTCAAGACAGGGAAGGCGTCGCTGCGGGAGAAACTCGCAGCGACGGCGTCGTACATGACTGAAGAGACGATCTGTGAAGACAAAGAGCACGAGCAGACGTTTCCGCTGGCGGTGAGCGTCACCTACCAGAACGGTGATCGTGGGAAGTCTGGTGTGAAAACAACGGGGTACGCGGCGTACGGTCTGGAAGACCGCACGCCGCAGCAAGTCGCAACAATCTACGACAAGCGCTCACAGATCGAGAAGAGTTACGAGAAGTTCCGTGAGGCACGAGCCTTGACAACAACGTCATCGACGACAATTCGGCTCTTCTACGTGGGTGTTGGCTTCCTGATAGAGCAGTTGTGGCTGGTGGTGCAGTGGGCAGTGCTCGCCCGGCCACGGCGTGGCGGGCGAGCACTCCCTGTAGAGTTCACGTTCAGTGATGCGTTTCTCCATGGGATCGAACGGGTGTTGGACGACGAGCTGGGCTGGAAGAACAAGCATCGGACGAACGGGAAAGGACTGCCACCAGGATACGAGCACGGACTCGGCTGAGCCGCCTCGCTTCGGTCGAAGCGAGGCTGGCGAGGAGCAACAGCTGTCTTCTGAGAGCGGTTTGAGCGACGGTCACAGCGGAAAGTAGCCAGATCTTTGACTCTTCTCCCAGTCTCCGTAGTGCCAAAAATGTACTCCGCCTCGTTTCGGCGTTCTCACCGTGTCAGACCAGCTTCTTGTTGCCGCCGCTATTGAGAGAGTGGACAACTAGCGAGAATAAACGATACACGCTGGCGGTGCGCCGTCTCGTCGACGGAGACACCGCCAGCAGTGTCCTCGCTGAGTTTCTTGGCCTCGTTGACGGCCTTGACCTCAGCGTCAAGGCCGTCTATCTTGACCGGGAATTCTACGATAGCAAGTGTCTCACGCTCCTTCACGCTCACAACTACGCATATGTGATGCCGATCGTCCGATGGGGAAAGACGATCAAGCAGGAACTCTCGGAAAGGTGGAGTCGAGTCCTTCAACATGAGCTGACAGGGAAACTCGACGGTCACAGCTGGACCGTCAAGTTTGCCGTCTACATCGACTGTACCTATCAAGACGGACGATACGACGAACACGGAGTGGCACGTCACGGCTACGCCGCTGACGCGCCGTTTATCGAGACACCACGAGATGCGCGATACCACTACGCGAAACGCTTCGGTATCGAGGCCAGCTACCGGCTCTCCGAACAAAGCATTGCGACGACTACAACGCAGAATCCGGTCGTACGGCTGCTGTACGTCGTGGTGAGTCTACTCTTACAGAATGTTTGGCGGTACCTCCATTGGGAGTATGTGGCGACGCCCCGCCGTGGCGGGCGTCGCCTCTGGACATGGTCGTTCGAGGAGTTCATCAACATGCTGTGTCGGGCAGCGTGGACGGCTCTCGCGGTGTGTCGAGCCGTCCCCGCAAATCGCCTACCTGACGACCGGTTCTACCGCTAATCACTGACCGAGCACACCTCTTCGGGAGTGGCAACGCTGTCTCGTCAGCGGTTGATCGCCGCCGACAGCGACAGCTCCGGCCTCACTCAACAGATCCCAACCGCGACTGATGGCTCCTCAGGCCAGAAGGGCAGGCTAAGATCGGATCAACTGGCGACGCTTTGTGAGGTACTGATGCTTGACCGGGAAGAAGTGTACGAGCCGCCTGGTGTGAGTACGTAGACGAGGGAACCGAGGGCCGCCGGGCGGGCGGCCCTCAGCTGCCGGCCGAGACCCTCCGTGAGCCACTGCTCTCGCCCGACAGCTACCGCACCGCGAGGAGATACTGACCGCCTGTCGCCTGTGGGTACAGTAAATCCCGGGACGGGACAATCATTTTATCGCCAGCGATTGTTTGTTTGGCCAGCAGTGTTTCCATAGGTGACTAGAGTGAGCATATTCACTATGGAATAAGATCGTGAGATGTAATTGATCGGGTAGACGCGTGGTGGCACCCTTTGGGAAAAGAATTAACCGATTCTCGTTAGAGTACCTGCTGTGAACAGCCGACGCAACCTCTATGTAGCTGCGTTTGCCAGCGCGTCATTATCGTATATTTTCAACGTCCTCACTTTTACAGGGGCATTCGATGTATTCTGGTGATTCGTGTTTGCCGTTGTCTTTCTCGGGCACACATATGGGTTCGAGAAGTTAATCGGTTGGCAGACTGGCTAGGGGTGTATCAACCCGCTTGTGACCGTGAGTTGTCTCCCTGTTTCACCAACCGGTTCCTTGTCGCTCTTTACTGCATACGTGCTCTGTATTCAGCAAACCATTCTTATCAGGGGGGTGAGGTTTCAACAGAGCCAAAATTTCTACTTCCGTACTATCGCGACTGACTACACCTCAGCTTGTACTGATTGGATATATTGGATTTAAATAGATGCGGTGGCATTGACACGTGTACCACCCGCTGTCCAGACTAGCCAAAAAAGGTCGCCAAAAGACTCCGAACAGCTCGATGTCAAATCTCTCGGCATGTCTGAAGGCCCGTCAGGTAACAACACGCGCGTCAACGGACCACACGTCATGCTCCAGTGTCGCGACCGGACGCTGTCGGCGAACTCGGTCCTACGGACCACTGCGGTTTTTTCCCGGGCGTCGTAATCGGTGACGACTGGCTAAGCGGAGCGCTCGCCAGAGACGTTAACGATGAGGAGTTGTATTTCCATCTGAATTCTAGTCCCAGCACCCAGTAGGATCTCCATACCGGCAGCCACACTTCTGGCTAAACATCCACGGGGTACTGCCGTGCGAAGGGACGACATGGCCTGACGCAACAACAACCTTCTTATTGAATTAACGAAATCATAAGATAAGCTCGATTCCATCGAGAGTACTGTTATCCAACTATGTCAACTAGTTACCAAGATTCTGCACAGACTGCTGACACAGAACTCCACTCGCCGGGGTCGCTTTTGGGCGCAGACTCAACGGTGACGCCAACTGTGAGCGTCGTCATGCCAACGATGAACGAAGAAGAGGGCATCCGCGAATGTATCCAACGGGCCAAAAACGCCATCGAAGCTATAGACGTGACCGGCGAGGTTATCATCAGCGACGCCTCTGAGGACCAGACACCCGATATCGCCCGGGAAATGGGGGCCACCGTCGTCGAACCTGACAAACCAGGGTACGGCTACGCCTATCGGTACGCCTTCGAACAAGCCCGCGGCGACTATCTCGTGATGGGTGACGCCGACACAACGTACGACTTCGAGGAACTGCCGAAGCTTCTGGCGCTCGTAAGAGAAGAGGGGGCTGACATCGCGATGGGGAGTCGACTGGAGGGGACGATCAAGCCCGAGGCGATGCCGAAACTACACCAGTACGTCGGCAATCCGCTTCTGACGAAGTTCCTCAACGTGTTCTACGATGCGGACGTCTCGGACGCACACTCCGGCTTTAGGGTGTTCACCCGCGAGGCACTCACCACGCTGGACTTGGACACGGATGGAATGGAATTTGCTAGCGAGATGATTATGGACGCTGCCTCAAAAAACCTCGTCATTAAGGAAGTCCCCATCACCTACCACCCGCGGGAGGGCGAGGCGAAACTGGAAAGTTTTCACGACGGCTGGCGCCACGTGAAGTTCATGCTAGTCAATGCACCCGGCTACCTCTTCTCGGTTCCGGGGATGGTGATAGGCATCCTCGGCGCGCTCATAATGGGGCTGGCCTACGCTGGCGTCAGCCTGTTTGGCCAGACCTTTGGAATTCACTCGCTCATCGCCGGGAGCCTGCTGACGCTGCTGGGGTATCAAGTCGGGAGCTTCGGCCTACTCTCGGCGACGGCTGGTGACCCCATACGTCGACCGGACGATACCCTAACGGAGTGGGCTGAGCGATACTTTACGCTCGAGCGTGGCGTGACCTTTGGGGCCGGACTGTTCCTTGTCGGGTCAACCATGGCTGGCATCCTCATCTGGCAATGGTTCCAGAGCAGATTCACCGACCTTCCGCTAGTCTCGGCAGATATCGTCGCTTTCACCATGATAGTACTAGGTATTCAGACAATCTTTGGGTCTTTTTTTATGTATATTCTCTCTGATACCTGAATGTCATGGGCACTGTCTAGTTCTGCACCTCCTCGACCGGCGTCTTTCCGTCGACCGGTTGGTGCGGTCGCTGACGGTTGTAGTAATGCATGAGCTGTTCAAGCCACTCGCGGACGCTCGTCCGACTGCCCATCCACGAATTATGGAAGCAGTTGACCCGCATCTTGAGGGTATGAACCCACTTCTCGATCAGGTTTCGGTCGGTGTAGTTGACCCGACCGCTCAACCCGAGTCGTGAGAGGGCAGTCCGATAGCCGAATTGATCGACGAGAAACTCAGCGTCCGAGGGATCGTGTTTCTCGCGGAGACGATGCAGAAACGCAGCCCTGCTAGCTGAGTACGCATTCGAAAATCATTCGAGAGTGGAAGTTGAATCCCACGATATTGTAGGGTCAAGATCCTAGCTCTGGAACTATGAATACATGCACTACTGAAAGGACGGAATGAGCGAATCAGAGATGGGGTGCTTCAGATGAAACACCTATTCGGACATCGAATAGTTTCCACTGATCAAAGTTGAAACTTCATCATCAGTTAATGCCTCATTATATATGCGGACGCTATCGATACGACCATTGAAGAATCGACGATTCCTGCTGTTACTACCGATTGTGCTGGACCGACCATTGTCTCTCACTACGCCGCGAGCAGCAGTCTGACTACGTCTGTCACCGTCAACGTACAGCGAAAGTCGCTGACCATCATACGTCAGACAAACATGTGCCCATTCCCCTATATTCTGAGGGCTTTGGGTGGTTACCCGGGTACCGGTAGTTCCGTTGTGGAAGTACCCTGACCACTGATCCACATCACCATTCCAGTATAGCATTACCTCGTAATGACCAAGATGGACAATGTCCCCTTTATCCTCCATATTGGTCGGCCGGGCCCACGAACAAATTGTAAATTCGTCAGCACCGGTTAGGTCAACTCGCTCCGATCGTAGTGAAACGGAGTTACCGTCAGTAGCATCAAATCGGAGTGCTGAACCGGTGACACCAGTGGTCCAAGAGGCTCCGTCGATAGTCCCTGCAGTATTGTCAACAGAATTGACTGTTGTGTCACCAGTGCCTTCATCGAGGGGATAGTGTGCGAGATAACGCCCGGTGATAAGTCCGTCTGTTGCCGCTTTATTAGATACCGTGACGCGACTATCGCCAATAACGTACTCGCCAGCGTAGGGGACAGTAATTCCGTAGTCTCCATAGCGATTTGTCTTGACCTGCCGTCGGTACTCGATCGAATCACTCGAAAAGGTTGTGCTCGTCTGCACAGTCAGTGTCGTGTTTGCTGGCCCAGTACCGGTAATCCGACTGCCGGGGACGTACGCGAACACTTTCTGACCGGTCGACCTCCCGCGATGGATAAGACGGAACCGCGAGAGGCCAGCTACGCCGTCAGCACGACTCCCGTTGTGGTCCTGCAGTCGCCGATAGACTGCATCGTTCGCCGAGATGGGCGTGTCTGATGCTATGACGACGTAGCCCGTACCATGGCTGTCCAGACGGTCGGTGACGCGCGCAATTTCTGCTTCAGTCCGGGCAGTAAGCAGGTCCCGATAGTTCTGTCGGGCGAACTCATAGCTCTCGTATTCCCCATCAACAAAGTAGTTATAAATTCGGTTTCGGCCCCACGAACTCAGCACGTAGTTCTCGGGATACGTCTGATTACGCTCGTCTGCGTAGTTCTCGATCCAAGTGGCAGTTTGGTAGGTGTCATCCTCGATAGCTATTTGTGATTGCTTGACCCCGGTCTGTATCACGCCGAGACTAGAAACGAGTAGGAACAAAACGACGAGAGCGGACAGAGTATGAATATCCGGAATCGGGAGTGAGGACCGCCGAGCGCTGTCACTCTCCGCATCCCAAGATATTTGGTCCCCAACATCACCTGAAAAAATCTTCGGACAGTCAGCAATGTCAACGACGCTGGCCAGATGCACGAAACCGATGCCGCCAAATACCGCAGTAAACAGCGAGAGTTGGCCTGCAAACCGTAGCTGGACCGCGGCCAGCAACACGAAGTACACCCCAAATATTGATGTCGCGACCCAGTCGGCCCGTTTCTGCTCTCGGCCATGCCAGACGCCCCAAAAGAAGTACGGCACCGCGAGAAACAGTATGAAGCCGAAAAGGAAAATTGGCGTGACGAAACCCTGACTGGCGTCAAAAAGTGACGCCGTCTCAGCGATATTGCTCTGGCCAGTACGGGTGAAGTATGCGATTCCTTCGTCAAGCGCTGCTGCGAAAGAGGGAATAGTGTTGAAGACAACTGTTGAGCCCACAGTTCCAATCCCGATTTGTGCCCCACCAACAGCTCGGGGAGATAGGTCGAGACGAATAGCGAGTTCACCGAACCCGACGACCCCGATCCCGCCAGCTAGCAGGAATGCTGGTGCGTACGCTCTGAACACCGGTGCCCAGCCGAAGGCAAGGTGCAGCAATGCTGAGAGAAGCGCACCCAGAGCGAGGCCGAGGAGGAGGGGTCCGTGTGCCGCGGTCGGCGACGTATCGTGTTCGGCGTCCAAGACGAGCTGTATCACCAGATACAGTCCAATAGGGATGCTCATTAGTGGCCCGGCACGCCATGCGTGCGTTTGGCCGGAAATTGCGACGCCGAGTAGGGCGACCGCGGCTAGACCCCGAGGAGTAAGGCCAGCCAAGACGCGTCCGTCGAGATCAGAGCTTGTCTCTGTATCATTAAGCCACGATAGGCGAAGTCGTTCCCGTGCGAGGATAACGACAGCCAGGATAACAAGGGTCAGCCAGACGTAATCCGCTGCGTGGTGGTCGCCGAATCCGAGTGCTGTTCGGTAGGCGTGGGCTGGCGTGACAGCGAGCAAAAGAACTGCAGAGAGTCCGATACGTCGGTCATCGGTGAGCCAAACCGCAAGCAGGTAACAACCGAACGCGGTCACAACACCGGCGAGGACGGGATACCACGTGAGTACTATCCCAACCACGTCGGGTGTTCCGCCCAGGGTTTCACTGAGCCACCAGACTGCTACGATGGTCAACGTGTCGTGTGTCGGTATTCTTCGGGAGATTTCGTCAAGTGAACTGAGATCAAGGATGCCGAGATCGCTCGCGACTAGTTGTTCACCCCAGTATCGGTACAGATAAGGGTCGTTCCCAGCGAGGACGATGTCGCCGTTTCGGAACACGAACCCCCACATAATCACGGTCCTGGCCAGCGCGACCACGAGAAGGACGGCGGCCAGCACGCCGACGGAACGATAGTCGAACGAGTATGACTCGAGCGAGCCCGAAATGCCAGAGAATGAGATTCTGGACTCTGTGGTGGTTTGTGGCGAAATATTCTCAGATCTCGTCGAGCCGTTGGTTCGCTGGGCAAGTGCCTGTTGTACTGCCTCCCTGTCGGCGATTCGGTAGCCGTCGTTTGCCTTTTGTACGATGTCGGCCGCGACTACTTCACCGAACTGACCGGAGTCCAGTGGAACATCGTCAAATTCGAACGGACCGTCGGCGTCGACATCGAGAACCTCGCTGAGAGCGTCAGTAAGTTCTGGTGAATCCGCGAGGAGGTCCAGAGTCGCCTCGCGTACGTCAGTCATAGTTCGACAAATCAGTCACAGCGATATAAATCCATCCGAGACAGGACGATTCATAGACAATAGAACGATTCGGCCACGCGGCTATCAGCGGAGACTAAAGTTTGCTTATTTAGACTAGTAGTAAACAGATTGCAGAAGGAGAGAAAGCATTTGTAACCGGACGAGAGACCACGTACACATGAAAGCTGTTGTACTCGCCGCCGGTGAAGGGACCCGCCTCCGACCCCTCACAACAGATAAACCGAAAGGGATGGTCGAAGTCGCAGGCAAACCCATCCTCACGCACTGTTTCGAGCAACTGATAGAACTCGGTGCCGACGAACTGCTCGTCGTCGTCGGGTACAAGAAACAGGCCATCATCAACCACTACGAAGACGAGTTCGAGGGCATCCCCATCACCTACACCCACCAGCGCGAACAGAAGGGGCTCGCGCACGCCCTCCTCACCGTCGAGGAACACGTCGACGACGACTTCATGCTGATGCTCGGGGACAACATCTTCGATGCGAACCTCCAGGACGTCGTCAACCGACAACGCGAGGACCGGGCTGACGCCGCCTTCCTCGTCGAGGAAGTCCCCTGGGAGGAAGCGGGCAGGTACGGCGTCTGTGACACCAACAAGTACGGCGAGATAACAGAGGTCATCGAAAAGCCCGAGGACCCACCCTCCAATCTCGTGATGACCGGCTTCTACACGTTCACGCCGGCTATCTTCCACGCCTGCCACCTCGTCCAGCCCTCGAACCGCGACGAGTACGAGATAAGTGACGCTATTGACCTGCTCCTCCATTCCGGTCGGACTATCGACGCCATCCGCATGGACGGCTGGCGTAACGACATCGGCTACCCCGAGGACCGCGACGAGGCCGAAGAACGGTTGCAGGGTGAGATTAATCCCGAACTCGCCGCCGAGAACATCGCCGCGAGCGAGTGAGCAGACGAAGAGCGGCCTGACGACACTATGCCAATCGACGAGGCCGGGATTCGCGAACGGTGTACGGACGCGGTGTTCGAGCGCGGCCAGAACTACCGTGCAGATGGTCAGATCGGACGCCTTACCCGGTTCGGGGAGATCTTCACCGCCGACGTGCAGGGCTCACGGTCCTACGACGTGACTGTCGACCTGTCCGTGACGCCGTTCGAGGTATCCTGTACGTGTCCGTACGATGGCCCAAGCATCTGCAAGCACGTCGTCGCCGTTCTGTTGGACGTCGCAGCCACCTAAGGACGAAGGTGAGCAGGTCGAACGCCTGCTGCAGGACGCCGATCCGGATGCACTCCGGTCGTTCTTACTCGGCGAACTCGTTCGGAATCACGACCTCCGCAATCGGTTTCGCGCACGGTTCGACGACGAGGGTCGCTCGGTCGAGGAGTATCGAGACGACATCGACCAGCTGTTCGACGAGTACACTGTCGAGTACCCGGTCGTCACAGAGGCTATCGACTTCTCGCACTTCTTCGAGCAAGCCGAGCAGTACCGCACACGCGACCGCTATTCCGAGGCTGCAACCATCTACCGCGCCGTCGCCGAAGGAGTCGAAACCAACGAAGACCGGATCGACGCCGCCTACGATTATTACGCCCGAACGTTCCAGACTGCACTGGACGGCTACGTCAAGTGTGTGCAAGCAGCCGATCTAGACGATGGCGAACGACAGGACGCGATTGCAGCCCTGTCCGAACGGGCTGGTGAGGCAATCGGGCCGTACGCTGAGCGGTATCAGGACGCGGTCGATACACTCGACAGTAATTAGGTCACGTATATGGTTCACAGACGCGTCGGATGTCCGCTTCGAAGACTATTGACTACCATAATTGGGGCAACTGGGACTAGCTGATGAACAGAGTGATTGCTCCACGACAGTAGACGCCAGCTAAAGTCAGAACACGGCTATTACTTTTGCACCCACCCCCGCGTTGGGATGATATGCCCGGGATAAGCGTGGTCGCTGGGAGATCTATCCCGGCGGACGACGACATCGAGACAGCTCACCGTCCCTCGCTCTACGACGACCGGTACACGTTCGATTCTTACGAGGTCGGCCACTGCAGCGTAGCGAGGGCCCTCTACCCCGAGTACCCGTTCAGGCGGGTCACGTTCGGGGACTGTACCGTGTTCGTCGAGGGCGTCGTCTACAACCGTGACGAGGAGACACTCCGTACCGAACTCGAGCGCCGATTCGTCGACGGTGAGGCCTCACCAGTGGATCCGACGTGGCTCCGGGATCTCGACGGCGAGTTCGTCTTTTACGCCCACGACGCCGCTGCAGGGACAGTGACTATCGTGCCCGACCTCTTGGGGCAACTCCCGCTGTTTTACGCCGTCCACACCGACTACGCGCTCGTCGGTCGCAACAAACCGATTCTGGCGCGTCTCGGGAACTGTGCGACGTTCGACCGGGTGGCGGTCGCCGAATACCTCCGTCTGGGCTACGCGCTGGCGGATCGGACTCTCTATGCCGACCTGCGACGGCTCCCGCAGGGACACCACATCCAGATCGATACGGATACTGGCGCGCAGGCTATCGAACAACACTACGAGTTCGATTTCGATGACGAGCGGAACGCCAACGCCACGGTTACGGAGAACGCCCGCGAATTCGCGCAGCGGTTTACGGACGCCTGTAGGCGTCGGGCTGACAGCGCTCCCGGTGCAAACGTGGTGTTGTTGAGTGGTGGATTGGACTCGCGAGCGATTCTTGGGGGCTTCGAGCGATGTGGGGTGTCCTACAGCGCCGCAACGCGTGACTTCGAACACGATTCGCGAGCAGATATCGCCCTCGCACGAGAGTTGACCGATGCCGTCGGTTCGAACTGGGACCGCTTGCCGACGCCCGGTCCAGACGGGGGCGATTTGCTGGCCCATCTGGATATGAGCGGTGGGGCGGATCCCTTCGGAATCGCACACATGCAACCGTTTCTCCGACAGATTAGAGCTGATCACGACGGTCCCGTCTGGACGTACACGGGCGATGGCGGTGACAAACTCGTCCCCGATATCTCACCCGTCGTCGATATCGAGACCATCGACGAACTCGTCTCGTACATCATGCAATCGGAGGAGACGTTCAGCGCCGAGGACGTCGAGGCGATGACTGGCGTCACCGAAGCCGAGGTGCGAGCGGACGTCCGCGAGACCGTTCGTAACTACCCGGAAACGTCGCTCTCGAAGCAGTTCGTCCATTACGAACTCTTCCAGCGAGCCTTCTCGTGGCTCTTCGAGGCGACCGATACGAACCGGAACCATTGCTGGACGACGTCGCCGTTTTACGCGCCCGATGTCGTCAACTATGCCATGTCCATTCCGGACGCCCAGAAACGGCGGTATCAGCTGTACGCGGCGGTGTTAAAGCAACTCTCGCCCGAGCTGGCGGCGGTGCCGAACGCGAACTTCGGTGCGCCGCCGGCCAGCGTCACCCACGAAGCGCGCGTCGCCCTCTACAACGTCTTGCAACGACATCCAGCGCTTTTCACCGTCGTCAAGCCGACGATCAAGTCACTGCTGGGGCTCAACGGCGAAACCGACCAAGCGACGTCGCCGTTCGTCGACTGCCTCCGTGACCAAGTCACTCGGAACCCGCGGTCGATCCTTGACCGAGAGGGGCTCGAACAGACGGTCCTCGACGACCCGGAGTCGTACACGCGGGAGGAACTCTGTCACGTCCTGACGCTCGCGTCGCTCATCAACTACCACAGGGACGTCCCCATACTGACCGAGTATCGGAGCAAAGAGTTCGTCTGACTGGGGTACTGCACTCGAGCTGAGCAGCCCGAGGCAATACGCAGCGTTGCACGAGGGGGTGGTCGGCGATGAAGCGAACGCAGTTGTCACCACGGTCCTCGGTAACACTCAGTGAGACATTCACTGCCTTTCGATACGCTGAAAATTGCGAGATCGACATGAACGGTCAGTCGGCTGGAACACTGACTGTTCGCACCCTCGACTCACGAGGATACAACCAGCAAAGCAGAGAATGTGGATATCACCGGTAGTGTCGATTGACCTCCTCCACGCCCTGAAGGACGTGGAATCCCACCATGGGATGTCGGCTTCGAGCGAAGCCTTCGAGGTTCCAACCCGCACTCGAAGGGAACCGGCGACACACCGGGGGAACTTTCGTTTCCTCCCTCGTAGGGCTGTGGCCCGGCCAATGAGGCCCCATCGGAATCCGTGTCATCGCCGCGCGAACCACCGCTGGTTCGCCGCCCCTTGTGGTTCGAGGCCGGCATCTCACCGATTCCGTAGCACTTCGTGCTACGTTGAGCCACACCAAATCGGTTGCGGTGGGACATCCAGACAGACGACCGTTCGTAGAAGGTGGCCGCTGTGTCCGCTCAACCTCCGCCTGAAGACGGAGGTATGCGCTCGCGTTCTCTATCAGGAACTGTACTCTTCGCCGACGCAGACCACACTGAGACTCAGTTGTAAGGCTCGCAGACCCGCCTGATGCCTTCTTCGAAGGAAATCTGGGGTTCCCAGCCAGTCGCCGCGTGCATCTTCTCGTAGTCGCCACAGGTGTCGTGGACGTAAACGTCGTCGGGGATGGGGTTGTCGACGAACTCCGGGTCGATATCCGTCCCGAGTTCGTCGTTGAGCATCTCGACGACGGTGAGGAAGTCGTAGGCCTCGCCGGTCCCGAGGTTGTAGATGCCGTGCAGTTCGTCGTCGGCGGCCTGTTCGAGACCGCGGACGATATCCTCGACGTGAGTGAAGTCCCGCGTCTGGGTGCCGTCGCCGTACAGCACGGGCGACTCACCGTTCGCCATGTCGTCGGCGAATTGCGCGATGACGTTCGCGTACTCGCCTTTGTGTTCCTCGGCGCCGCCGTAGCCCTGGTACACGGAGAAAAAGCGCATCCCCGCCAGCGAGATGTCGTAGTGGTTGTGGAAGTACTCCGCATAGGTTTCGCGGGCCATCTTCGACGCCTCGTACCCCGTGTTGACGGTCACATCCATATCCTCGGGGGACGGCTCGGTCTGGCTTCCGTAGATAGAGGACGTCGAGGCATAGACGACGGTGTCACAGCCGTCGTCGCGGGCCTGTTCGACCGTGTTGACGAACCCTTCGACGTTGACGCGAGCGCCGTGGGTTGGATTCTCTTCGTGCATCGCGTACGACGACAGCGCCGCGAGGTGGAACACCACGTCGACGTCCGTCGGCAGGTCCTCCTCGACGACGCTCCGTTCGACGTACTCGACAGAATCGTTAACGTTCTCGGGCGTTCCGAGATAGCCGTCGTCGACGACGATCACATCGTTGTCAACAGCGAGCGTATTCGCGAGGTTCGAGCCGATGAATCCGCCACCGCCAGTAACCAACACGCGTTGTCCGTGCATACCTAACCGAGACTGTCGATATGACAAAATCGTGTTGGTTGACTCGTGTATCGTGTTCGCGCTCACCGGAACTACACATCAACCACCAAACACACTAATGTCAGCTTGCAACGATACTGGCCACCCCGGGACCACAACGTGAAGTGAACTCGCTGGCAACGCCATTACCACCGATAGCAAGCGAGGGGGCGATTCCGTTCTCGGTTGCCGATTAGTACCCGAGATACTCATTTAGCGCTTCGAACTCCGAACCCGAGAGGATGATTTCAGTGGAGAAGTCGTCTATTCGGTCGAAGTCGTCGTCCAGTGTAAGTATCGTCTCGGCACCTTCTTCGACTGCGACCTGTGCGTAGTACCCGTCCCAGCCGTCGATATTCAGTGTGCCAGCCCGCTCAAACCCCGTTCGAACTGTATCCTCGGGGAGTCCCTCGTACCAGTGAATCCGCTTGGCATCCATGAAGCGTTGCATGAGTGCCGAAGCGTCTTCGTTCGAGAACCCATAGACAGAGCTAAGAATGTGATGAGCGCCGAGGAGTGAAGCGTAGGGAACGATAGCGGAAATCTCACCAGTAACTGCTTGTCGAACGTATGAAAGTGCTGTATCACTGACTGGTGTTCCAGCATGTGCAAGCGCCGTCACGCCAACATCAAACAGGTATGGCTCGTCACTCATCGTCAGTCGCCCGCTCTCGAATTGAGTCAACGTGATCGCGGGCTATCGAATCAAGCTCGTTGTACGGCGATTGCTTTCGCTTCGAAGCAGCTTGTTCGGAAAGCGTCTCTATATCACTGAGAATCTGTTCGGGATCGTCCTCTCGTTCGATGACCACACGGCCATCGTCTTCGTGGATCTCGACCGCGGTACCAGGATCGATACCGAGCCGATCGCGAATTTCTTTCGGGAGGACGATTCGCCCCTTCGAATCAACCGTGGTCATATTCCCACTTACAGTGGGAAACGTGTAACGCTTTCGGCACCCTGTCATCGAATTCGAACACCGGTGTAAGCAGACCCGACGGTTTTTTGTCCGTCGCTGGACCCGATTCAAGCAATGAACATCCTCGTCACCGGCGGCGCTGGCTTCATCGGCGGCAACCTCGCCGAGCGCTTCGCCCGCGACGGCCACTCGGTCACCGTCCTCGACAACTTCGACCCGTTTTACGACCTCGACATCAAGTATCACAACGTCGAGACCGGCCGCGAGGCCGCAGAAGACGGCGGCGGGAGCTACGAACTCGTCGAGGGCGACGTGCGAGACGCCGACCTCGTCGCGGACCTCGTCGCCGACGCCGACTACGTCTACCATCAGGCCGCACAGGCCGGCGTCCGCCCGAGCGTCGAGAACCCACGGAAGTACCACGAGGTCAACGCCGACGGCACGCTCAACATCCTCGATGCCTGCCGCGACGAGGGCATCGAGCGGTTCGTGATGGCCTCTTCGTCGTCGGTGTACGGCGTGCCGCGATATCTCCCATACGACGAGGAACACCCGACGACGCCCGTCTCGCCCTACGGCGCGTCGAAACTCTCGGCCGAACGCTACGCCTGTGCCTACGGCGAAGTGTACGACTTCCCCGTCGTCGCCCTGCGTTACTTCACGGTGTACGGCCCGCGGATGCGCCCGAACATGGCCATCTCGAACTTCGTCTCCCGATGTATGAACGGCGAACCGCCGATTATCTACGGCGACGGCACCCAGACCCGAGACTTCACGTTCATCGACGACGTCGTCGAGGCGAACGTCACCCTCTTAGAGGAGGACGCCGCCGACGGCGAGGCCGTCAACATCGGGTCGACCGACAACATCGAGATCAAGACGCTGGCCGAGGAGATTCGCGACCAATTGGCGCCGGACCTCGACCTCGTCTTCGAGGCGCGCCACGACGCCGACGCCGAACACACCCACGCAGACACGTCGAAGGCCAGCGAACTGCTCGACTACGAGGCGAGCCACACCATCCGGGAGGGCGTCTCGAAGTTCATCGACTGGTACGAGGCCAACCGCGAGTGGTACGAACCGCTCGTCCGCCGGTCCTGAGTCAGTACAAGTCATCCGTCTGGCCAGATATATAAGTTACTCCCAGTCAAATTAGTAGGTATGTCCGAACCGAGCGAATCTGGAGACGTGACGGTCGACATCGACGTCAATCGCATCACCGAAATAGTGATGCAACAGCCGGTTCGGCTCGCCGTACTGTACGGCTCACACGTTCGCGGGACAGCAACATCAGACAGCGATGTCGATATCGCGATCGCGTTCGAGGGGGAACGGTCCAGCTCTGAGCGATTAGAACGCCGGGTCGACCTCACTGTTGCGTTGAGTAAAGCGCTCGGAACAGATAGTGTCGACGTTGCTGATCTCGATTCAATAAGGCCCTCCATAGGGCAGTCTGCTCTTCGAACAGGTATCGTTCTCGTCGGAGACCAAGACACAGTTTCCGAGTATCTCGAACGGTTCGAGCGCGAAAGGGATACTGAACAGACACACGACGAGCGTATGCGTCGCTTCGATTCGATACTCGGCCGATTGGAGGAAACAGTGTGAGCATCCCGGATGAGGTCGAAACACGTATTCTAGACAAGGCAGCGTATATCGAGGAAGCGGTGACTGTTCTGTCGCGAAAGCAAGACCTCGACGAGAGTACCTATCGAAATAGCAGGGAGCAACGAGCAATCGGTCAACGACCCCATCCTACTTCGCTCACCCTGACGGGTTCGCTCGTTGAGGGTGGGGCTTGTCCGTGAACTCGGCCTCGAACCCGTCAGGGTGGGCGGTGAATCCCCCACTCGGCGTCACGGTTCCAGACTTCAGGGCGAGTTGACTGTCGCCCGTCCGCCGAGACGACTGTTGGCCTCGACGGACGTACCGCATCCCGATGTTCTTCGCCGCGTTGTAGTCCGCGTTCGCTTCGGCCCCGCACTTCTGACACCGGAAGTCGTTGCGTGTTGGGCGATTCTCGTCTACCGTGAAACCACACTCAGCGCACCGCTTCGACGTGTATGCTGAACCCACCTGCTTCACGGCGATGCCGGCAGCTTCGGCTTTGTATTCCACTTGTTCGTACAACGTTCGGAACGCCCACTTGTGTCCCCACGACGCGCCGGTGCGCTCACGAATATGCGTCAGGTCCTCGAACGCGATTACGTCGCACTCGTTATCGACGTGCGTCCTCGATGATGGCGTTCGACACTCTGTGGAGTACGTCACGGACGTACCGCAGTTCCCGGCCACTCGCCTGTTCCAGCGTCCGGTGGGCGCTTCGGCTCCCTGTCTGTTGGAGACCAGCTCGTACTTTCTCAAATTCGCGGAGGTCGTGGGCTAACTCTCGCCCGCTGATGAATCGGGCCGTACTCGTAACGGCAAGATTCTTGATACCGAGGTCAACCCCGAGGACCGTTCCGTCCTCGGCAGTATTCCTCTCCGTATCGGTCTTGTGTCGGCGGAAGCCGATATGTAAGAAGTAGTCGCCGTCACGAGCGGTGAGCGTGCTTTCCGTGACGCTCCACTCGTCTGAGTCGAGGTACTGTCGCTGGTAGCCGTCTTCGTCGTCGGGGAGGGCGAGGTCACATCTGACGCGGCTCTCCGTCGTGGAGAGTGACACTGTATCGTCCTCGAACAGTGTCATCGTCCGAGTGTCGTATGTCACCGTAGGCGCGGTGAACGTCGGTTTGCTTACTTTTTTGCCGTTCGACCGGCGTTCGAGACAGCCGGTGATGGCTTCTGCGGCTTGGTGAGTGGCGAGAATCGCGTGCTGACTCCCGAGGTCGGTTTCCTCACGTACGGCGTCGTAGGCGAGAGGTTGTACGTCGCTCTTGGCGTTGCACTTACCCCACGACATGTCCGTGGCGAGTTGGCAACCACGCTTCCACTCGGTGATCGTCTGTTCGAGCAGGTCGCGTTGCTCCTCAGTCACCAAGAGGCGGGTGATTGCCGTCCGACGCACGTAGTCGTCTGCCACAGTTTCAATGTGGTTCTATGGCTGCTTATAAGATTGTATTTGTAGCCTCTGCGAACGCGCTCCTCCCCTCCCTACTCACTCGCTTCACTCGTTCCTTGAGGAAGGGGACTCCGCGCTACCGCGTCAGTAGAGAGCAAAATATCTTGTCCAACAGTCATCAACGGTGGCTCGGTGACCTTCGACCTGAAACGGTACCGTCAACACCACCCCTGACATAGCGACGTCCATGTGGCCGTGGGGACACGCCGCCGTCGGCTATCTCTGGTACTCGTCTGCTCGCCGTTGGCAGGGCCGGATACCCGCTGGACCGCCAGTGCTCGCACTCGCCGTCGGGACGCAGTTCCCGGACCTCGTCGACAAACCGCTCGGGTGGACGCTCGGCGTCCTCCCCGGCGGACGGTCGCTGGCGCACTCGCTGTTGACGCTGGCCCTCGTCGCGGCCGTCGCCGGCTATCTCGGGTACCGCTTTCGCGGGCGCGACGCCAGCCTCGCGTTCGTCTCAGGCACACTCAGTCACGTCATCGCCGACGGGCTCTACCCCGTTCTCGACGGACGCTACGTCGACCTGAGCTACCTCCTGTGGCCGATACTGCCCGTCCCCGAAGCGGATGTCGGGAAGAGCTTCCTCGCTCACGTCGCCCAGCTCACGCTCGATTCGTACGTGACGTTCGAACTCGCCTTACTGGTCTTCGCGACGGTCCTCTGGTGGGCCGACGGCCGGCCGGGTCTGGGGACGCTCTGGGAGACGGGTGCCAGATGGGTAGACCGCCTCGTCAGCCACGGATAGGGTGCTACAGCCCTCGTTTTCAACAACGATAGTGGGCCCGGTGGACTTATTTTGCGGGACGTGAGTCTCTGTAGTGATGAAAAGCGGGTGGCGGTACCGCCTCACCGCGTTGGTGGGGACAGTACTGGTGACGGGGGTGGCCGTCTCGCTAGCGTACCTGCCGGTGGTGCAGACGGCCGTGAGTTTCCTGCCCGTCGTCGGTGACCTCCCGATCGAATCCGCGACGGGGCGAGAGCTCGGGATGGAGATAGCGACGACGACGGTCGTGGTCGTGGCGGCGTTCGCCCCGTTGTATCGCCCCCAGCCGCGTCGAATCCTCGACACGTGGATGCTCGCCCTCCAGCGGACCGGTATCGCGCTGCTCGCGCTCGCGACAGTGGGGTACTTCGATTACACCTATCGGCTGCCGCGCTCGACGCTCATCGTCGCGGGCACCGCACTGGTCGCGTTCCTGCCGCTGTACTTCGTCACCATCCGGCGCCGCCCCGCAAGCGGGGGTCGGACCGTCGTCGTCGGCGACACGCCGGAACAGGTCGCCGAGGTGCTAGAAGACGTCGACAGCAGCGTACTGGGATACGTCTCGCCGCGGGTCGGTGAGACGGTTCGGACCGACGAGCGAGTGTTGGTCGGCTTCACCGACGGCGGCCAGGTGCGGGGACTGGAGAACGTCTCCTGCCTCGGCGGCCTCCCGAAACTGGAGACGGTACTCGTCGAGTACGACGTCGACACCGCGGTGCTTGCCTTCGGACAGCCCGACCGCTCGGCCTTTTTCGGCGCGCTCAACGTCTGCTACGAACACGGCGTGACCGCGAAGATCCACCGCGACCACGCCGACGCCGTGTTGACGCGGGACCTCGGCGGCGACGGCCTCGTCGAAATCGACCTCGACCCGTGGGACGTACAAGACCGCGTCTTCAAACGACTGTTCGACGTCACGTTCGCGACGGTAGCGCTCGGTGCGCTCCTCCCGGTCATTGCAGCTATCGCGGCGGCCATCAAACTCGACGACGAGGGTCCACTGCTGTACCGACAGGAGCGGACGGCGACGCTCGGTGAGACGTTCACCGTCTCGAAGTTCCGGACGATGGTGCCCGACGCCGAGAACCAGTCGGGCGCGGTCATCTCTGCCGCCGACGCCGGTGGGGTCGATCCCCGCGTGACCGACGTGGGCCGCGTCCTCCGGACGACCCACCTAGACGAGATTCCGCAACTGGTGGCGGTCCTGCGCGGGGACATGAGCGTCGTCGGCCCGCGACCCGAACGGCCGGAACTGGACGCCGACATCGAATCGGACCTCCGGGAGTGGCGGAGTCGCTGGTTCGTCAAACCCGGACTGACGGGACTCGCACAGATACACGGCGTCACCGGCCACGAACCCCACCGGAAACTCCAGCACGACATCGAGTACATTCGCAACCAGTCCATCGCGTTCGACCTGAAGATCGTCGTCAGACAACTGTATCAGGTGGGCACGGACGCTGTGCGTTACCTCACGCAAACGAATCATCCAGACGCGAATTGAGCCCCATTGGTGGAAGCGAAACACCCATACACCGACACTGAAACACCTATGCTATGACCGAGTCGGACGGATCGGGCCGAATCATCGACGAGAACGGCGCGCTGTTCGGTCGCGTCAACGTCGTCGACGCGGTAGTCGTGCTCGTCGTCCTGACGGTACTCCTCGCGGGAACCGCACTCGTCCTCGATAGGGGCAACAGCGATGTCTCGAACACCAAACCGACGAAATACGCGACAGTCTCCTACGCAGTTCCACTGACGAGCGGGGCGGCCGCGATCGAATCGGGTGAGACGCTCGACCCTGCGCCGACAGGGGAGCCACTGGAGGTGGTCGGGGTGACACGGAGTTTCGCACCGGGCGGCGAGGCACACGTCGTATCCCGGGTCGCCTACACCGGACCGCTCTCGGCCCAATGGGTCTGGGGAGACGGAATCGTTCGGGACGACACGCGCCCGCTCTACGGTGGGGACGAGACAGCGGTGATTGCCAACGGATACCGCACCCGCGCCGACGTACTCGCCGTCAACCAGACAACGGCGACACTCCCGACGAGCCGAGTCAGCGTCGTCATCTCGGTGAACGAGAGCGTCGCCCGGTCGGTCGAGACCGGCGCGACCGCACGAGTGGACGACCACACCGTCGCGACCGTCGAGCGTGTCGGCGATGGACCGGCGGCAGACGGCAAGCGAGCGGTCACGCTCGAACTCCGAACGTGGGCGCGTGACGGGACGCCGTGGTTCGGCGGGTCCCCGCTTCGCGTCGACAACCGTGTGACCGTCGTCACCGACGACGCCGTCGTCTCCGGTCGTCTCCAGCGAGTCGGTCCGGCCAACGCCAGCGAGCAGTGAGAACGATGCCAGATGCCACCGACGACGTACTCCGGACAGCCGTCGAGAAGTCGTGTCTCGGGCGGGCCCGACGACTCGGGCAGTTACTCGCGACCGCCGCTTCGAACTCGGTACCGGGCCGCCTCTCCGATAGCGTGGCCACCCGACTCACGTCTGCCGTCGCACAGTCGGCCTGTGTCCAGTGGCTCACCAGCGAACCGACCGGAGAGACAGTGGTCGTCGACCTCGAACGAACGCGGACCGTCGGACCGGTCGTTCGATTGCTCCACCGAGCCACCGCGACCGCGTCTCGGAGCTATCGTGCGTCGGCTTTGCGAACCGTCGTTCGACAGTGGCGTCGGGCTAGTACGCCGATTCGGACCGCTGTCTGTCAGAGCACCGCATGGCGGCTCCTCGGGGAAGTGCTGAAACCGCCAGAAGACCCGGGTAGAGAGCGCTAACGGGCAGATATACCCTTACTCCACCGTCACGCTTTTGGCCAGATTGCGCGGCTTGTCGATGTTCCGCCCGAGCAACGCCGCCGTGTGGTACGAGAGCAGTTGCAGGTGCGTGTTCGCGAGCACCGCGGCAGCCCGGGGGTGCGTCTCCGGCAGTTCCAGCACGTGATCGGCATAGCGGGCGACGTCAGTCTGGCCATCAGAGATGGCGACGACCGGTGCGTCGCGAGCCTCCACTTCCTTGACGTTGCCGACGGTCTTTCGGGCCTGCTCGCCGTCGCCGGTCACGACGGCGAACACCGGCGTGTGCTCCGTAACCAGCGCCAGCGGGCCGTGTTTCAGTTCACCGGAGGCGAACCCCTCGGCGTGTTTGTACGTTATCTCTTTCATCTTCAGCGCGCCTTCGAGGGCGACGGGGTGCTGGTACCCCCGACCGATGAAGAAGTAGGCGTCGGCGTCCTGATACACCTCGGCCACCGTCTCGGCGGCCGACTCGTCCAAGACGCGCTGGACGTTCCCCGGGAGTTCTCGGAGCGAGGTGATGACGTCGCGAGCGTCGACGGTCCGCGTCATCCCCAGCGCGAGCAGGTTCAGCGCCACCTGCTGCGACGAAAAGGTCTTGCTGGCGGCGACGCCGATCTCGGGGCCGGCCCGGATGTAGAAGGCGTGGTCACACTCCCGGGCGGCCGTCGACCCGACGACGTTCGTGACCGTCATCGTGCGCGCGCCGCGCTTGCGGGCCGCCCTGAGCGCCGATAGGGTATCGGCCGTCTCGCCGCTCTGGGTGACGCCGACGACCAGCGCATCGCCGATAGGCGGCACCGACGTGGCGTACTCGCTGGCGAGGAACGCCTGTGCCGGGATGCCGGCGTCGCGGAACAGTTGCGCGCCGTACAGCGCGGCGTGGTAGGAGGTGCCACAGGCGACGAACTGCACGCCCGTCGGCGAAAGGTCGCCGAGGTCCTCGATGTCGACGGTGCCGGCCATCTCGTCGACGCGGCCCCGCAAACACTGCCGGAGCGCCCGTGGCTGTTCGTGTATCTCCTTGAGCATGTAGTGGTCGTAGCCACTCTTGCCCGTCTCCTCTGGGTCCCACTCGATGGTGTCGACGTCCTTCTCGACCGAGTCCCCGTCGAGCGTCGTGACGGTCCAGCCCTCGGCGTCGAGTCGGGCGAACTCGCCGTCGGCCAGATACACGACCTGGTCGGTGTAGTCGCGGAACGCCGGCACGTCGCTGGCGAGGAACGTCTCGTCCTCGCCTAGCCCCAACACCAGCGGCGAGTCGTTACGCGCGGCGTAGACCGTACCGTGACCCGCGACGACAACGGCGACGGCGTAACTCCCCTCCAGCCGCGCGATGGCGTCGCGAACGGCACGCTCCGGGTCGACGCCCGCTTCCAGCGCGTCCTCGACGAGATGGGGGACGACTTCGGTGTCGGTGTCGGAGGTGAAGGTGTGGCCCGCCCCGACGAGTTCGTCCCGCAGCGACTGGTAGTTCTCGATGATGCCGTTGTGGACGACGGCGACGTCACCGGTACAGTCCTGATGCGGGTGGGCGTTCGCGTCGGTCGGCGGCCCGTGCGTGCTCCAGCGCGTGTGCCCGATGCCGACGTCGCCGGTCAAAGCCGACCCTTCGAGCGTCGCACGCAGGTCGTCGATTTCACCGGAGGTCTTGACGACGTCGACGCCGCCGTTGGCCATCGCGACACCGGCCGAGTCGTAGCCTCGGTACTCCAGCTTCGAGAGCCCATGAACGAGCGTGTCGAGCGTCTCGTCGCCGCGCCCGACACAGCCGATGATGCCACACATCAGCGGGTCACCTCCGCGTCCTCGGAGACGTTCCGGTCGACCGTTACGCCGGCGTTGAGCGTCGCGTTCGGCCCGACCAGTGACCCTGGCGAGAAACTCACGTCACCGCGTGCGCGGGCCCGGTCGGCGATGACCGCACCCAGTCGCTGGTCTTCGAATATCTCCGTCCCGACCTGTACGTCCGCGGGACCGCCCGGAACGACAGTGCTGGCACCGAGGTGGACGTCCTGTCCGGTAATCGTATCGAGCAGCGTCGACCCGGGGTCGACCCGCGTGTCGGCATCCAACACACTTCGCTGCACCACAGTGTTCGCCCCGACGGTGACGTTCGCACCGAGCGCGACGTTCGGCCCGACGACGGCGTCCGGGCCGACCTCGCAGTCGGGGCCGATGACGACTGGAGCCTGAAGAACAGCCTCGTTGTGCACGCGTGCGGAATCATCGATCCACACCTGTTCACGACGATCACTCTCGACAACGCGTCCGCGGGCCAGTACTTCACGTGCGACGGTCAGTAGGTCCCAGGGATAGGTTGCATCGACCCACATCCCGTCGACTTCCACGCCCCGGACACGGTTCTCGTCGACGAGGGTCGCGAGCGTGTCCGTGAGCGCGAGTTCGCCCGCCTGCCGGGGCGTGTCCTCGATAGCGTCGAATATGTCCGCCGAGAAGGCGTAGACGCCGCCGTTTATCAGGCGGTAGTCGCCCTCTCTGGGCTTCTCGACGAGGTCCGAGATGACACCGTCGCGGACTTCGACGGCCCCGTATCGGCTCGTGTCCTGTCGCTCGACGACGGCGAGTGCCGGGTCGCCCGTCGCCGAGAACGTGTCCGCGACGGCCTCGACAGTCGCGGCGTCGATGAGCCGGTCGCCGTTCAACACGAGCGTCGGGCCGTCGACGACCGACTGGGCCTGTAACAGCGCGTGGCCACTCCCGAGTTGCTTGTGCTGTGTGACGTACGTGATCGGAATACCCCGGTACGTCGGGCCGAAGTGGTCCTGTACCCTGTCACGCTTATAGCCGACGACAGTCACCAACCGCTCGACGCCGGCCTCAACCAGCGCGTCGAAAACGTGCGCCAGAATCGGCCGGTTCCCGGCCGGCAGCATCGGCTTCGGCCGGTTGCGCGTCAACGGGCGAAGACGAGTTCCCTCGCCGGCGGCGAGGACGACAGCCGTGTCGAGTTCCATACTCGTATCAACAGGAGTGGGGATTTGAATATGGCGGGACTACTACCAGTGTTGAGCGGTTAAGAGTCTTCACCTACTGGGAGGGGTCGGCGCAATGCAAGGCGTCGGAGAAGTTCGTGGAACCGTCGAGAGATGGGTTAAGCTAAACGACGGAATTCGGGAGCGGAACTCCAGATGATTGCTTCCGGTGTCCTCCAATATATCCAGATCGTAAAATCCAGTAACTAGATCTCCATATCTAGTCTCCTATCAAGGTAGTTTTGCGATCTATTGCTTCAAATAACCGTTTTCATTTTTAGATAGAGCAAATATGTTTTCTTATTCAGTAGTGTGTGTGTATCTGGGCTATATAGAGTGAATAAGATCGAAATATGGATTGAGTTGTCGAAGAAAGTGAGATATTCACTGAGAGACTGACAGAGTTCCGGACGGCGTGAAGGGTCAACCAGTACGGATCACCGCGTCCACGACTAGTCGCAAAGTCTTGGCGACGGCGTCGGCCACCACCCACGTCACCGGGACCCGAGTAGAATAGCATATTCGAATGCATCGAACGAATTCGCGGCGAACACTCTCGCGTAGCGGTCGGCGAGGAGAGAAGTGGGGACTCGTGCGAGAATGAATAGCTCGTAGTTTGAGGCAGCTAACGGCGATCCATAACAACCGTACACGTGATATCTGTCGACACAGCTCGCCTCCCACCCGGCGTCGTCGTGTCGATAGCGACACCTCGTCGTTATTGGTGTGAACTATTGACGTGAAGTGGCCCATTCGACGTCGTCGAACTCACAGTATCCGAGACGACTGTGGTCGCCACAAGATTTCACGTCTACTTGCGAGTATCACTCGGGAGAGACTGTGTGACTGCTACGAATGGGCGATATTGAGTTCGAGTTCGTTCGCTGCCCCGAGTAACAGATCCGGAAGTTCGGTCTCGAACCGTTCGCCCTTCAAGCGGTGCGAGGGGCCGGTAACGCTAAGTCCACCAATCACGTCACCGCTGGGGCCACAGATAGCGACCCCGACGGCGTGCGTCCCCTGGAGAGACTCTTCCCTGTTGAAGCTGTATCCGCGCTCGCGAATCTCCTCGAGTTCGATCAACAGTTCGTCTCTGTCTGTGATTGTGTACTCCGTCACCGATTTGAGGCCCATCTGTTCGAGTATTTCGAATAGCTCGCTCTCGGGAAGTTCGGCGAGGATCGCCTTGCCCGCTGACGCCGCGTGAAGCGGGATACGGCTACCGATCCCGGGATCTGTATGCACTGCCTGGTCGCCGACCGACCGCGCGAGATACACGGCTTCACCGTGTTCCTCGACGAAAAACTGGGCGCGCTCGCCGGTCATCTCGGCGATCTCTTCGACTTTGTCACGCACCAGTTTGTAGCCGTCGTAGCTGTTCCGAGCTGTCACGCCGATGTCGAGAAAGCGGAGGCCGACGTGGTAGCCGTCGTCCCGCTCGACGACGTACCCCAGGTGTTCGAGCGTCCGCAGATGCCGGTGAACGGTGCTCTTCGCGTAGTCGAGCTCTGTCGACAACTCGGTGAGCGTCATTCCCTCGCCTGCCTTGACGCACTGGACCACGTCGAACAGCGTCCGGGCTGTCTGGACCGAATCGGGCAGTTCGTCGCCGGCTTGCGTTCCCATACCGAAGCGGTATATTCCAACCGATAAAATAGGTTCGACTCCGTCGAACAGCTATAGGGACGTCACCACATGCCAATAGTGGTCACAGTATCGAGGTGGGCTGACGGACCCGGCCGAGCAACAGGCACATTTAATTCACGGTGACGAGTGTGCGTGACTGTGGCATCGCTCTCATCGATAGCCGGGACTGATGCGGGCGTCATCCGGGAGCGCCCGTTCCAGTTACTCTTCCTCACGAACATGCTCCCGCCGCTGGGGACGGCGCTCCTCTCGCCAGTGCTGGGGTCGCTCATCGAACCGCTCGGCGCGACGCCGGCGAACATCGGGCTGATGATGTCGGCGTTCACCGCGCCAGCCGTCGTTGTCATCCCGATTACGGGTGTGCTGGCCGACCGCTACGGCCGCCGACCCGTCATCCTCTTCGGCCTCCTGTGGTTCGGCATCACCGGCACGGCCATCGCGCTGGTCTCGGAGTTCCGGATGGCGCTGCTGTTGCGGTTCTGTCAGGGCATCGGCTTCGCCGCGCTCACGCCCATCATCATCACCAGTATCGGCGACCTCTACTCGGGGACGAAAGAAGCGACGGCACAGGGATTCCGGTTCACCGGATCTGGGCTCACGCAGACGATCTTCCCGCTCGGGGCCGGTGTGCTGGTCGGTTTCGCGTGGCAGTACCCGTTCCTCCTCTACGCCATCGCTTTCCCTATCACCGCCGTCGTCTACGTCTGGTTCGAGGAACCGGTCGATCCGGACGCTGACGAGGCGGCGAACGGACGGGCGGTCCGACAGCAACTCGCCGACCTGTGGGCGCTCGTCTCGCACAGGCGGGCGTGGACGATGATCGTCGCCCGCGGCGCTGCGAACCTCGCGTGGTTCGGTTTCCTGACGTACAACTCCATCGTCGTCGTGGACGTCCTCGGGCACAGCCCAGCACAGGCCGGCGTGCTCGCGGCCATCGCCAGTATCAGTTACGCGCTCGCGGCGACCCAGGCCGGTCGCATCACGGTCCTGTTCGACAGCAGACTATACCCGCTCGTCGCGACGAACCTCTCGATGGGTGTCGGCCTCTCGGTCGTCTTCCTCGCTGACGCACTCTGGATCGCGGCGGTCGGCGTCGTGTTCATGGGCATCGGGTTCGGCATCGTCCTCTCGATATACCGGAGCGTCATCACCACGCTCGCGCCGCCCACACTCCGAGGCGGGCTAGTGAGCCTCAGCGAGGGCAGCGGCCGTGCGGCAGCGACGGTGACGCCGATTCTCATGGGTGCCGCTATCGCCCTCGCAAACGCGCAGTTCGGGTTCGCCTCGGCCGTGCGGCTGGTCGGCGTCGGGACGGCCGCACTCGGTGTGGGCGTCGGCATCGCCTGCCTGCTGCTGATGAGCACGTCACGACCGATCCAAATCGAGGCGTGACACGGGCGACGAAGGGATTTTGTCGGTCCCGCTGAGAACTACTGACAGCACACATGCCCACAGACACGCCCCACGTCGCTGTCCTCGACCACGACGCACACGGGATTCCCGCCGCCGAGTACGCCGATATTCTCCGACGTCGGCTGCCGGAGCACACCGTTAGCCACGCGGCGACGCCGGCTGACCGGCAGCGACTGCTCGGCGAGGCGACCGTGATCGCCGGCGGCGACCTCGACGAGTCCGACATCGACGCCGCCGAGAACCTGCGACTGTTCGCCTGCAACTCGGCCGGCGTCAACCACCTCCCGCTGGATGCGCTCGCCGACCGAGGCGTCGCCGTGACGAACGCGTCGGGCGTCCACGGCCCGAACATCGCCGAACACGTCCTCGGGTGGGTGCTCACGTTCACGCGGCGACTGGACGAGGGACGCCGACGACAGGCGCGCCGCGAGTGGCGGCGGTTTCAGTCCTTCACCGAACTCGCCGGTAGCACCGTGACCGTCGTCGGCCTCGGATCGATCGGGCAGGCCGTCGTCCAGCGGTTCGAGGGGTTCGACGTGACGACGCTCGGCGTCCGCCACACCCCCTCGAAAGACGGGCCGACCGACGAGGTGTTCGGGTACGACGACCTGCCGGACGCGCTGGCGCGGACGGACGTCCTCGTTCTCTGCTGTCCGCTGACCGAGACGACCGAGGGCCTCATCGGTACGACGGAGCTCGACGTGTTACCGACGAACGCGATCGTCGTCAACGTGGCCCGCGGCGGCGTCGTCGACACGCCAGCGTTGGTCGAGGCGCTCCAGTCAAATGGCATCCACGGCGCGGCGCTGGACGTGACCGATCCGGAACCGCTCCCGAGCGACCACGACCTCTGGGGGTTCGAGAACGTCTTCCTCACGCCCCACGTCTCGGGCCACACGCCGAAGTACTGGGAGCGCCGGGCGGACATCCTCGTGGAGAACCTCGACCGCGTCGCGACGAGCGGCGCGTACGAGGACCTGCAGAATCAGGTCGTCTAACCGTCAGTTAGCTGTACGCCGGGATGCCAGTAAGGTCCTCGCCGAGGACGAGCGTGTGGATGTCGTGGGTTCCCTCGTAGGTGTACACCGTCTCCATGTTGGCCATGTGGCGCATCGGTGAGTAGTCGGCCGTGATGCCGTTGCCGCCGAGCATCTCGCGAGCGATGCGGGACTGATCGCGAGCCATCCTGACGTTGTTGCGCTTGGCCATCGACACGTGCTGTGGGCGCATCTGGCCGGCCGCCTTCAGGTCTGCGAGCCGGTGTGCCAGCAGTTGGGCGAGCGTTATCTGGGTCGCCATCTCCGCGAGCTTCTCCTGCTGGAGCTGGAACCGCCCAATGGGTCCGCCGAACTGGTCGCGGTCGGCGGCGTACTGTCGGGCCGTCTCGAAACAGTCCCGTGCGGCTCCGACCGCTCCCCACGCGATGCCGTACCGGGCCTGCGTGAGACAGGAGAGCGGCCCCTTCATCCCCTCGACGCCCGGCAAGACGTTTTCTTCGGGGACCGAGACGTCGTTCAGGCCGATCTCTCCGGTGATCGAGACCCGTAGCGAGAGCTTCTCGTGAATCTCGTTGGTGGTGACACCATCCCGGTCCGTCTCGACGAGGAACCCGCGGACCGGGTCGCCCTCGCTACTCCGGTCGCGAGCCCACACGACGGCCACGTCGGCGATGGGCGAGTTGGTTATCCACGTCTTCGACCCGCTCAGGACGTAACCGTCGCCGTCCTGCCGTGCGTAGGTCTCCATCCCCGAGGGGTCCGAACCGTGCTGGGGTTCGGTGAGGCCGAAACAGCCGACGGCCTCGCCGCTGGCCAGCGCGGGGAGCCACGCTTCTTTCTGGGCCTCGCTGCCGTACGCGTGGATGGGGTAGATGACCAGCGCCCCCTGCACCGAGGCCATCGAGCGCAGCCCCGAGTCACACGCCTCCAGTTCGCGCATCAGGAGGCCGTACCCTCGTTCGCTGACGTTCGGGAGGCCATATCCGTCCAGGTTCGGTGCGTAAAATCCCATCTCCCCCATCTTCGTGACGAGGTCGGTCGGGAAGGTCCCGTCGAGCCAGTGCTGGCCGATATCGTCGACCTCGTCCTCGACGAACGACCGCGCCGAGTCGACGAGCAGGCGCTCCTCTTGCGAGAGGGTCTCCTCCATCTCGAAGTAATCGAGCATATCACAGAAACGTCATCGTCGGTGAAATAACCCTACCCGTAGATCTGAGGGAGTCGGTTCAGAACCCGGTCGTCCCCTCGAGCCGGTGTTCTTCGACGACGTCCTCGTCCAGTTCGATGCCCAGCCCCGGTGCCTCGGGTACCTCGATGTAGCCGTCCTGAATCAGTGGCTCGTCGCGTGCGAGCATATCGTCCCACCAGTCGACTTCCAGCGCGTGGTACTCCAGCAGGTCGAAGTTCGGGGTGGCGGCGCCCAGGTGGACGCAGGCCATCGTCCCGACGGGACTACAGACGTTGTGTGGCGACATCGGCATGTAGTTCTCTTCGGCCCGGTCGGCGACCCGCATCGTCTCGGCGAGGCCGCCAACCGTCGTCGGGTCCGGCGTGATGACGTCGACGCCGTGTTCGTAGACGAGTTCGGAGAGTTCGAACACCCGGAAGCGGTTCTCACCGGTGGCGACCGGCGTTCGCGTGGCCTTCGTCACCTCCTTTTGGGCGTCCATGTTCTCCGGCGGGACGAGGTCTTCGAGCCACATCAGCTTGTACTCCTCCAGTTCGTGGGCCAGTCGCTTCGCGCTCTCGACGGAGTAGTCCCAGTGACAGTCGAAGGCGAGGTCCACGTCGTAGCCGATCTCCTCGCGCACCGCCTCGACGATCTCGCGTTTCTCCTCGATAGCGGCGTTGGTCAGGCGGCCGTTGTACGGGTCGGGGTCGTTGTCGGCGGGCAAGTCGAGGTCGAACTTCAGCGCGGTGAAGCCCATGTCGGTGACGCGGGCCGCCTCGGCGGCGTAGGCCTCCGGGGAGTACGCCTCCGCGTCGGCGTAGGCGGTCGCGCCGTCCTCGACGGCGTAGGCCTCGCCGGCGTGGCAGTCACAGTAGATGCGTACCTCGTCGCGGTACTTCGACCCGAGCAGCTGGTAGACCGGGAGGTCGAGGATCTTCCCGGCGGCGTCCCACAGCGCCACCTCGATGCCCGAGGCGGCCGTGACGACCTTGCCGGTCGTCCCGCCGTGGCCGGACATCTCCTGAAAGATGTACCGGGTGAGTCGCTCGACGTCGAGCGGGTTCTCCCCGATGAGGAACCGCTTGGTGTACTCGACGAGTTCCGGAACGCCGCCGCCCCGGTAGGACTCGCCGATGCCGGTGACGCCGGCGTCCGTCTCCACCTTGATGAGGTTCCACTCGAAGTTCCCCTCGACCACGCAGGTCTTGATATCGGTTATCTGTACGTCACGGTCCGAGTCGCGGTTTGCTATCTGATCTGAGTAGTCTCTCATTGCCTGAATTCCTCAAGTGCGTTCGTATCGAGCGGGACACCGTGGCCGGGCGTATCGGGGAGCGGAATCGTCCCGTCGTCGCCGGGCGAGAGCGGATCGGCCACTACGTCGTCGAACACCTTCACGTCCATGTCCCGGTAGAAGTACTCTATCCAGAGGCCGTTCTCGACGGCCCCTAGCAGGGAGGCGTGGAGGTTCCAGTTGTAGTGTGGGGCGATGGGGACGTCGTAAGCGGCAGCGTAGTTGGCGATTCGGAGCCACTCCGTGATGCCGCCACACACCGTCGCGTCCGGCTGGAGTACGCTCGCCGCACCCGTATCGCGAAGCCGAGCGAAGTTGTGGCGCGTCCCTTCGAGCTCGCCGGTAGCGACGGGGTAGTCGATAGCGTCGTTGACCTGTGCCATCGTTTCCACCTTGTCGATCATCACCGGTTCCTCCATGAAGTACGGGTCGTACGGCTCGAAGGCACGACACGCCCGGATGGCCTCCGGAGGCGAGGACCAGACGCCGTTGGCGTCCAGCAGGAGCGTCCGGTCGGGGCCGATCTCGTCGCGGACGGCCGCCACGCGGTCGACCTCTTCGCTCACCGAGCGGCGTCCGACCTTCATCTTGACGACGTCGTGGCCCTCGTCTAGGTACCGGCGCATCTCCTGTCGGAGCGCCTCGTGGCCCTTGTCGTCGCGGTAGTAGCCCCCGCTAGCGTAGGACGGGACCGAATCGGCGTACCCGCCCAGCAGTTTGTGCAGCGGTTCGCCGGCGGCCTTCGCCTTCACGTCCCAGAGCGCGATGTCGACCGTGGAGATGGCCCGCAACAGCAGGCCAGTCCGCCCGATCTGCACCGTGCCTTCGTACATCTCCTGCCAGAGTCGCTCGGTGTCGCGCGGGTCCTCGCCGACGAGCATCGGTTCGAGGAGTGACTCGACGGCCGCAGAGACGAGCCCGGCACCCTCGTAGCCCAACGAATAGCCGACGCCCTCGAGTCCGTCCGCCGTCCGGACGTACGTTATCGCGTGGTCGCGAAACGTGAGCGTCCGGTTGGAGAACGAGACCGGGGACTCCAGCGGTATCTCGATTGGAAACGACTCCACTTCTACGATTTCCATAGGAACAGCGGCGCGACACACGGAGTAATAGTCGGTTGTCACGGCAATACTTACCACCCGGCTATTTGTACGCCTCCGGCGACACACACCGGTATGGACGTCCCCGAACGCAGTGACGTCGATCACCTCATCGACCCGCAACCGCTCCCGACGTTCGCGCGGACCCGGTACGAACCACCGACTGAGACAGTCTCGGACCCCGCTGGCGCGGCGCAGGCGGAACTCGACGCCCTCGCGCTCGACGGGCTAAACGACGGCGCTACCGTCGCCATCGGCGTCGGCAGCCGTGGCATCCACGCCATCGACGACGTCGTGACCGCCGTCGTCTCGTCGCTCGCGGCGCGCGGGTTCGACCCCATCCTCGTGCCGGCGATGGGGAGCCACGGCGGCGCGACGGCCGACGGACAGCGGGAGGTACTCGAGTCGCTGGGCCTCACCGAGGAGCGAACCGGCGCGCCGATAGACGCGCGGATGGACGCCGAGCGACTCGAGGCGGTTTCCGTCGGCGACACGGAGATGCCGGTCTACCTCTCGACCGCCGCGCTGGAGGCCGACGCCGCCATCGTCGTCAACCGCGTCAAGGCCCACACGAACTTCACCGGCCCGATAGAGAGCGGCCTCTCGAAGATGACCGTCGTCGGGTTGGGCAAGCAGCGCGGCGCGAAGTCGTTCCACTCGACGGCCATCGCCGAGGGGTACGTCGAGACACTGCGGGCCGCGCTGTCGGTCATCGCATCGAACGCGCCGCTGCTGGGCGGGATCGCCCTCGTCGAGAACTTCCGCGAGGAGATTGCCCACGTCGAGGGCGTCCCGACCACATCGTTCACCGACCGCGAACCTGCGCTGCTGGAGCGGGCCTACGAGGAGATGCCGACCCTGCCCGTCGACGACGTGGACCTGCTGGTCGTCGACGAACTCGGCAAGGAGATTTCCGGCGCTGGGATGGACACCAACGTCATCGGCCGCTACCGCGTCCTCAACACCGACGACCCCGACGAGCCCGCGATCAAGCTCATCTACGCTCGCGGTCTCACCGAGGCGACGAAGGGGAACGGCAACGGCATCGGACTGGCCGACATCACTCGCAAAGCCGCGTTCGACCAGCTCGACATGCAGAAGACGTACTCGAACGCGCTCACGAGCGGGTCGCTCGCGAAGGCGAAGCTACCCGTCGTCGCGCCGGACGACGAGTT
This sequence comes from Haloarcula sp. JP-L23, assembly GCF_011602445.1. NCBI lineage: Archaea > Methanobacteriati > Methanobacteriota > Halobacteria > Halobacteriales > Haloarculaceae > Haloarcula > Haloarcula sp. JP-L23. The sequence continues at coordinate 73,692 of NZ_CP050014.1, forward strand.
CGCCCTGCGGACGGCGCTGGCCGCACTCGGCGGATACGACCCGGAGACGGTGCGCATCCTCTGGATACGGAACACGCAAGACCTCGCGGAGATGCGCGTCTCCGAGACCGTTCTTCCGGACCTGCCCGACGCCGCGACGATCCTCGAACGGGAGTCGCTGGCCTTCACCGACGGGACAGCCTCGTTCACCGACCCGTAGACCAGCCCCCGACGGTTGCCTGTACGGAAACGTTTTCACGGTAGACCCTGATTGAGTGTGACATGGACCTGCAGATAGACGGCAACGCGGCGCTCGTGACAGCATCGTCCAGCGGACTCGGCAAGGCGTCCGCGAAAGCGCTCGCCCGCGAGGGCGTCGACGTGGTCATCAACGGCCGCGACGAGGAGCGACTCGAAGCAGCACGCGAGGAGGTCACCGACGTCGCCACCGGCGAGGTGGTCGCACAATCCGGCGACCTCACCGACGCCGACGACATCGCGACCCTCGTCCAGACGACCGTCGACGAGTTCGGTCGCCTCGATCATCTAGTGACCAGCGCCGGGGGCCCGCCGTCGGGCGCGTTTCTCGACACCGACGACGAGGACTGGCAGCAGGCCTACGACCTGCTCGTGATGAGCGTCGTCCGCCTCGCCCGCGAGGCCGAACCGCACCTCCGCGAGGGCGAGGGGGGAACCATCGTGAACATCACCTCCCGGAGCGTCAAGGAGGCGCTGGACAGTCTCGTCCTCTCGAACTCCGTGCGGATGGGCGTCATCGGTCTGGAGAAGACCCTCTCAAAGGAGTTCGCGCCCGAGGTACGCGCCAACGCCGTCCTGCCCGGTCCCCACGAGACGTCACGGATACAGGAACTGGTCAACGACGCCGTCGACCGCGGCGAGTACGACTCCTACGAAGAGGGGTTACAGGGCTGGGCCGGCAACCCGCTAGAGCGCATCGGCGATCCGATGGAACTGGGCAACACGGTCGCGTTCCTCTCCTCGCCCCAGTCCGGGTTCATCAACGGTACCGCCCTGCCCATCGACGGCGGGTCGACGGGGGCGAACCTATGAAACCCGTCCCGTTCGACGACGCAGAGACGTACGAACCGGAGGACGGGTGGCGGCGCGTCTCGATGGCCGGCAGCGACCAGTTCTCCTTCGAGTGGTTCGAGAAGCCGCCAGGCCACAGTTCGCCAATGCACGACCACGAGAACGAGCAGGTGTGTCTCTGCCTCGAGGGCGAACTCACCGTCGCCACCGAGGACGACGAGATCACCCTCCAGCCGAACGACTCCGTCCTCCTGGAGTCGAACGAGGCCCACCGGGTCGAGAACACGGGCGACGAACTGGCGGTCGGACTGGACGTGTTCGCGCCGGGTCGCTCGTTCGACTTCTGGACGGACCGCGAGGAATGAAGTACCTCGCACGCACCGAGAGCGGGCGGCCGCTGCTCGGCGACAATGACGGGTTCGTCCCGCTGGGCGCGGTCGAACCGGACCTCGACAGCGTCCGCGAGGCGCTGCCTCGGGCCGCGGCGGGGACGCTCGGCGACGTCGACGACGCGCCCGCCGAGCGCGTCCCGGCGGCCGACTACACGTTCGGCCCGCCACTCGAACGGTTCGGGAAACTCTGGGGCATCGGTCTGAACTACGCCGAACACGCCGGCGACCTAGACGAACAGCGCCCAGACGAACCGGCAAGCTTCATGAAGCCCTCGACGGTGCTGACGGGCCCCGGTGGCCCGATCCGTCTGCCACCCACGTCCCAGAGCGAGCGCGTGACCGCGGAGGCCGAACTCGCCGTCGTGATGGGTCGGGAGTGCCGGAACGTCGACGAGGCGGCCGTCCACGACGTGGTCGCGGGCTTCCTCCCAGTCATCGACATGACCGCCGAGGACGTCCTCCAGCGCAACCCCCGCTTTCTCACTCGGGCGAAGAGTTACGACACGTTCCTCGTCGTCGGCCCGGCCCTGGCGGTGCCGGAAGAACCCGTGAACCTCACCGACGTGACCGTCCAGACCGAGGTCAACGGGACGGTCGAGTCCGAAAACGAGATTCGGAACATGCTGTTCCCGCCCGAGGAGATCGTCTCGTTCCACTCCGACGTGATGACGCTCGAACCGGGCGACCTGTTCAGCACCGGGACGCCGGGCGCGGCGCCCATCGACCCCGGTGACCACGTGCAGGCGACCGTCGAATCGATCGGATCCGTCGAGGCCCCAGTGACGCGGTAACACCGCTGGCGGCCAGACATATTTATTACCCACGGAGCGTGACTCGCTAGCGTGTACCGCGTACTCATCCCTGTCGACGAGAACACGGATCGCGCGCTGTTGGCCGCCGAGGCAGTCGAATCGCTCCCGAACGCCACCGAGGAGGTGCAGGCCGTCCTCCTGAACGTCTTCGAGGAGTTCGAGGTCTCGGGCGAGGGCGGGCCGGTGAAGTCCGAGGACGTCTGGGACGAGGAGAACTACCCCGAGAGCGTCGACGCCGTCGAGGAGCACCTCGAGTCGGCCGGCGTGAGCGTGACCAGACGGCGAGAGCACGGCGACACGGCCGAACAGATCATCGCCGTCGCCGACGAGATCGACGCCGACAGCGTCGTCATGAGTGGGCGCAAGCGGAGCCCGACAGGAAAGGTGCTGTTCGGAAGCGTCACCCAGTCGGTGATGCTCTCCGCGGAGTGTCCGGTGATGGTGTCGCTGTCGGAGCGGTAGCTGTCTCGCGACCCTACTTCCGGTTCTCCGTCACACCCACAGTATTCATCACGGTCGTTAGTGTACCAAACAGATAGATTGTTAAGTAAGGCCGGTTTTGAGACCAATGGACATGCCTGAAGACAGCATGCAGCGACGTAAATTCCTGTACGGGGCAGCAACTGCGAGCGTAATCGGACTCGCAGGATGCGGTGGTGGCGGCAGTGATGGCGGTAGTGACGGGAGCGACAGCAGTGGCGGCAGTAGCGACGGCAGCGACGGCAGCGACGGCGGCAGCCAGAACCTCTCGCTCCGCGTCGGGACGTCCGCCGGCGGGACGCAAGACGTCGGCCTAGCCGTCGAGCGGGCCGTGAGCCAAGAGAGCGACAAACTGGAGTACTCGACCATCGAGAGCCCGGGGTACATCGGGACTATCCGCCGGATGGCCAACAACCAGTTCAACGCGGGCATCACGGACAACAACTCGCTATCGAAGGCGATCCAGGACAAAGGTCAGTTCTCGGAGCAGCCGGTCGACCGCATCCCGAACTACGGCTTCTACGCCTTCCCGTACAGCATCTACGTCGTCGCCCGGGACGGTACGGGCATCGAGACGTTCGACGATCTGGCCGGTGCGAACGTCTACCCGGCAGAGCCGGGGTACTCGACGCGTGCGACGACGCTCGACGTCTGGTCGCAAGACCCGACGGCCGACGTCTACGAACAGATGAACATCCAGAACATGGGTGTCGGTGACGCGCCCGGTGCGATGGAGGAAGGCAGCATCGACGCGTCGATCGCCTACGGGACCCCGGGCGTCCGATACACCGGGTTCGTGCAGGAGTTCGCCTCCCGAGTCGACGTCCACTACGTCGAGCCGACCGACGCCCTCAAGGAGTCCGCGGAGTCCTACCCCGGTGCCGGGGCTGGGACCACCGCCTACGACGACTGGAGCATGAACCAGGACATCGGCACCGACGAAGTGTTCCACTGGAACCTGGAAGTGAACTACACGTTCAACCCCGAGGCCAACAACGACGCCGTCTACGAGCTGTGCCGCGTCGTCGACGAGCACAACGACACGGTCAACGAGGGCGAAGAGCAGTTCAACGACTTCGAATCCACCAGCGACATGCTGGGCTCCGCTCGGAGAACATCCCGGTCCACCCCGGCGCAGTCCAGTACTACAAGGACAACGACGCGTGGGACAGCAACCTGCAGGAAGGCGAGTAAACCACCGGTAGCCCGGCGTGCCACCCCATCCCCCGCGGGCGAACCCATCATTTACGTAATACAAAACATCAATGACATCACAATCGACTTCGGCCGGACGCGTCACCGGACTACTCCGGGGCCTGGACATCACAGTCACTCTAGTAGCCGTGCTGTTCTGGGCCGGCGTCCTCTTTTGGGCACAGACACAGACCATCTCACAGGTCCGGTACGCGACGGTGTTCGTCGGCGGTATCATGACCGTGTACGCGCTCAACGAAACCCGCGAAGCCATCGAGAGCGGCGACTGGATCGACGGGGCGGTGCTGATCCCGGCATCGCTCGCGCTCATGACCGCCTCTGCGTTCTTCGCGCTGAACTTCGAGGACGTCTACCTGCTTCGACAGGGGTTCGCGCTCGAACACGAGTACATGCTCGCACGGCTCGTAATCATCTCGCTCATGTACCTCACCTGGCGCGAGTTCGGGAACGTCTTCCTCGGCCTCGTCGGCGTCGTACTCCTCTACGCAGTCTACGGGAATCTCGTCCCCGGCGTACTCGGTCACGCGGGGATGAGCGAGGCCACGCTGTTGCAGGCGACGGTCACCGACCTGTACGGCTTCTACGGGAGTCTGACCCAGATTACGGCCTCGTGGATCGCACCGTTCCTCCTGTACGCCGGTCTGCTGTTCGCGTACGGCGCGTTCGACCTGATCCTCCGCGTCGCCATCGTGACGGCGAAGTACATCGAGTCCGGCGTGGCACAGACCGCGGTCCTCGCCTCGGCCGTCATCGGCTCTATCAACGGCTCTTACACCGCCAACGCGGCGATGACGGGTTCGTTCACCATCCCGACCATGCAGGAGAGCGGGATGGACGGTCACCGCGCGGCCGGCATCGAGGCCGTCGCCTCAACGTCTGGGCAGGTACTCCCGCCGGTCATGGGCGCTTCGGCGTTCGTGATGGCGTCGTACCTCGGCGTCCCGTACCTCAGCATCGTCGTCGCCGGTCTCGTGCCGGCGGCGATTCTGGTCATCTCGATCGTCATCGCGGTCCACTACACCGCCATCTCGGACGGTAGCAGCCAGGACATGGAATTCTCGGAGTTCTTCGACGAGACGCTCTCGAACAAGCAGAAACTGTTCGAGACGATCCGATTCGGCATCCCGTTCGGCATCCTCATCTACCTGCTGGGTGTCGCGCAGTTCACGGTGATGACCTCCGCGCTGTACACCGTCGTGGCGATGACGATCACCGGCGTCCTGATGCCGCCCGTCCAGCGACTCGTAGACGGCACCGACACCGGGCCCGGTTCGGAGCTGGTAACGCAGCTGAAGAACACGATCCACGGGTTCCGGCGCGGCGCAATCATCCTCGCGCCGATCGCGATCATCCTCGTGGTCATCAGCGGCGTCGTCAACATCTTCGGTACGACCGGCGTCCCGGCGAAGATCGCGCTCCTGTTGATCAACATCTCCGGGGGCATCCTGCTGTTCGCCGTCTTGCTGGGGATGTTCGTCGCCATCCTCATGGGGGTTGGTATGCCGACGGTGGCGGCCTACGTCGTCGTCGCCATCCTCATCGTCCCGACGTTCGTCTCGGACTTCGGCGTCAGCCAGATCACGGCCCACTACACGATGTTCTACGCGGCCATACTGGCGGGTATCACGCCACCGGTGGCGACCGCGGCGGTGGTCGCAGCGGGCATCGCCGAGGCGAACTTCTGGAAGACGTGCGGGGCAGCCATCAAGATCGCCGCCCCGCTGTTCGTCCTACCAGTTGCGTTCGTCTACAACCCGGGACTGGTCACGATGTCGGTCGGTCTCGACACGCTCGTTATTGGGACGCTGGTGCTGTTCGGCGCGATAACGATAATCTACGGTCTGAACTACCCGTTCCGGATGAGTCCGGGACGAGTCGCCGGGGTTCGTGGGCTGCTGACCGCACTCGGTGTCGTCGTGATGGTGTATCCCAGCACCGCCGTGAAGCTCGCCGGCATCGCGGTGTTCGCCGGCGTCTTCGTCGCCGAGAAGGTGATGATGCGCGGTCTCAAGCTACCGTTTAGCAGGGGGGCAGGCCAATGAGTTCGACCGACGAGTCCCCCGAAGCGATGGCCGAGAGTTCGATGGAGAAGGCTGGTGGTCTCGGTGAGATCATCCCGGAACCGCTCATGCCCGTCTGGCGGCGCATCGAACTGATCCAATCGTTCCGAGAAACCCACGGCGAGCGGTACGTCGCGGTGCTCGAATTGCTCACCGCCGCCGCGCTCATCGTCGGCTACGTCTGGTGGATGTACCTCTATCTGCTGGGCGGTTCCTGAGCCACGTCGCCAGATACGCTCGGCGCCGGTGGCGTCAGTCCTGCCACCGGGCCGCTCGTTCGACGTCGTGCGGAATGTGGTTGTCCTGTCGTTGCACGCCCTCGAGGTACGCCCGCAGGTCCGGCGCGAAGTCGGGGTGGGCGCAGTGCTCGATTATCAACTCGGCACGTTCGACGGGTGAGCGCCCGCGTACGTCGGCCACTCCCTGTTCTGTGACGAAGACATCGACGTCGTGTTCCGTGTGATCGACGTGGAACGCCATCGGGACCACCCGTGAGATGTCACCGCCGTCCAGTGTCGACGGAAGCGCACAGACGGTGACCAACGAGTTGCGGTTGAAGTCGGCCGACCCGCCGACGCCGTTTATCATCCGCTTCCCGCCGACGTGCGTAGAGTTGACGTTGCCGTAGATGTCGAATTCGATAGCGCTGTTGACTCCGACGACGCCGAACTGGTCGATGAGCCCCGGATGGTTGGCGACGTCGGCCGGGCGGAGGACGATGTCCTCGGCGTACCGCTCGACGTCGGCGAAGAGGCGCTCCTGGCCCTCGTCGGTCAGCGCCATCGACGTCGCGCTCGCACACTCGAGTCGGCCGGCGTCGAGCATATCGAAGAGGCCGTCCTGAATGAGTTCGCCGAAGTACACCACGTCGCGGTCGCCGAAGTCCAGCTCCTTCAGTTCGCCCATCAGCGCGTTGCCGAGCGATCCGACTCCGAACTGGAGGTGGACTGCGTCCTCGAACACTGGCGAGCGTTCCATCTCCGCGGCGAGGAACGATCCAAGGTTGGCCGCGATGGCGAGGTCGTCCGCCGTCGGGTCGCGGAAGATGTACGTCGAGTCGGCGACGTCCGTCTCGACGACGCCGACGAGTTTCTCGGGGTCGAAGCCGACGTGGGTCGTCCCGATCCGTTCGCCCGGGTCAGAGAGCGGGATGGGGCCTCTGTTCGGTGGCTTCCCGGGGCGATAAATGTCGTGGAGCGCCTGCAGTTCGAGCGGTTGCCTTCGATTGAGCTCGACGAGAAGGCTGTCGGCGGCCTCGACGAACGCCGGGACCTGCCCGAGCGACGTGGAGGGCACGAACCAGTCCTCACCGACGGCGACGGCCTCGACGACCGCGACGTCGGGGTCGACCAGCCCGCCGTACTGCACCTCGTCGCCGATGGCCGAGGCGTTCCGGTCGCTGAACGCGATCTCGCGCCGGTTGGTCGCGGCCCGGGCGACACTCGAGGACTGGTACGAGAAGCGGCGATCGACGGCACCGGACTCGACGAGGTCGACGTCGATCTCTGCGCCGACGTTGCCGCTGTGGACGACGGTGAGTCCGAGGTCGCGGTCGTCCTCGGCCAGCGCGAGGGGGATTGCCTTCGGGTAGCCGACGCTCCCGAACCCGCTGGTGAGGACCGTCGCGTCGGCCGGGATGCCAGCCGCCACCGACGCGGCGTCGGTGAGTGGGAGGTCCCCGTGCAGGCGGCGCTCGAGCGGAGTGTCCGCCGGGACCGAGCCGCGGTTCACGGTCGGTCACCCCGGACAGGTCGCCGAGACGAGCGGTGGGTGCGAGCGATGCGACTGTCGGTGGTGGCAGTCCTGCTGCCACCGTCCGTGAGGGGAGACATTGTCTGTGGATGGGCAACTCAGCACCGGATAGCGAACGCCACAGCCCCGGCTATCGTTCGGGACTGAGCCGCCGTTTGTCGGTCGCTAGTCGCATATCCACATCTGAGATAATAAATAGTGGGGTAGCCGCCGACGATCGGACCGGCCACCTATATGTGGGGACGGGCCGATGCGACAGGCATGGAAGCGTACGACGACATCAGCTACGCCGTGACCGACGGCATCGCCACCGTCACCATCGAGCGCCCCGACGTGTACAACGCGTTCACCCGGACCACCGTCCTCGAACTCAACGACGCCGCCCGCACCGCCGAGGCCGACGAGGGCGTCTACGCCCTGGTCCTGACCGGCGCCGGCGACGGCTTCTGCTCGGGCGCGGACACGACGGAGATGCCCGACTGGGACGAGCAATCGCCCGAGGAGTACGGCGCGTTCCTCTGGCTCATCCAGCAGTTCGTCTGGAACCTCCGGACGATGGCGACGCCCTCTATCGCGGCCGTTAACGGCCCCGCTATCGGCGCGGGGTGTGACTTCGCGCTGGCCTGTGACCTGCGCGTCGTCGGCGAGGAGGGCGTCATGCGCGAGGGATTCGTCAACGTCGGACTGGTGCCCGGCGACGGCGGTGCGTGGCTCCTGCCCCGTCTCGTCGGCGAGTCCAAAGCCCGCGAGTACCTCCTGACGGGCCGTGACATCACACCCGAGGACGCCGTCGACATCGGTTTGGCGGTCGAACAGGCCGCAGACGCGCTGACGGCCGCGGGCGACCTCGCCGCCGAAATCCGGGACAAGCCCGCGACGGCGGTCCAGCACACGAACCGACTGGTCGACCCCCAGCAGAGCTTCGACGACTACTGCCGGAAAGCCGCGGAATACCAGTGGGACTGCGTCGTCGACGACGAACACAAAGAGGCCGTGGCGGCGTTCAACGAGGGCCGGGAACCGCAGTTCGACCGTTCGTACGACGACTGAGAGAGCGAGAACGAGCGGCGGGGACGGCGGCTACCGCTCCGAGACGGCCGGGAGGCCACCCTCTTTCAGCGCGCGGGCGATCGTGTTCAGTTGCATCTCGTCGGTACCCGCAGCGATGCGTCTGCTCCGGGCAAACCGGTAGAGGTGCTCCAGCGGGTGGCCCTGCTGGTAGGCCCGGGCACCGACGATCTGGACGGCCTCGCTGACGACGTCTTCGGCCATCTGCGAGCAGTGGAGTTTCGCCGTCGACGTCCGGAGCCGAGATGGCGGCTGTTCGTGGCCCTGTGCCCCCGCCGCAGACAGGTACACCAGCGCTGCTGCTGTCTCGATCTGTCGGTACATCTCGGCGAGTTTCCACTCGATGCCCTGGAACTCGTCGAGCGTCTGCCCGAACTGCTCGCGCTCGCTCGCGTACTCCAGCGCCTGTTCGAGCGCCGCCTCGGCCCACGCGACGGTGAGGACCGAACTCCCGAGGCGCTCCCAGTTGAGTGACACCAGTTGCTCCTTGAACGCTTCCTCCCCACGGGTGAGGACGTGGCTCTCGGGGACGACCACGTCGTCGATGGTGAAGTGCGTCTGGGCGTAGCCGGCCATGTTCGTGTACACCTCCGCGATTTCCACGCCGGGGTCGTCGTACGGGATGACGACCGATCCCAGACCCTCCGGAAACCGAACCCACGTCACCGCGGCGTCGCCGAACGGGACGCCACCGACCCACGTCTTCTCACCGTTGCAGACCAGCTGACCGTCCTCCTCGGTCACTTCCGTCGTCATCGACCCCACGTCCGAGCCAGCCTCCGGCTCAGAGATGGCGATGGAGACGAAGCTCTCGCCCGCCGTGACGTCGGGGAGGTACGCTTCTTTCACCGCCTCGGACCCGAACAGGTCGATGGCCCGCGGGGCGACCATGCTCTGCATGTAGGTGAACCAGCCGGTATCCGGGCACTCGCGACCGACCGCCTCGGTCAACAGCATGGCCGTCACGTCCGAGAGACCCTGCCCGCCGTACTCCTCGGAGATGGACGGACAGTAGAGGTCCGCCTCGGCCAGTCGCTGCAGGTTTGCCCACGGGACGTCGCCGCGCCAGGTGTACGCCTCGTCGGCGAACTCGGCAGCGACCGATTCCGCGCGCTCGGCGTACTCGCGTTGCTCTGCTGTCAGGGTTCGCATCGTGCTAGTCTTCCGGACAAACCATGATAAATTGTCTGATTCGTGCCGTCTCGGGACGAGAAGAGATCGAGTCCGCGGTGGCGCCGGTGACACACGTTGGCCAACCAATTAGGGAGGAGTGTGCCGTTGTCGCGACCATGTCCCGACTCGTCTTCGTCGCCGCGCTCGTCGTGCTGGCCGGGTGTGCTGGTCTCACAAGCGACGGGGCGACCGACGAGCGCGTGACGCCCGTCGAGATATCCGAGGCGACCGCTGCCGACATCGAGGTGCCCCACACCGACGGGGGTGTCGACATCGATCGGGTGATCTCCCGACACGACGCCGCACTGGCGACCCGGTCGTTCTACCGTCGGGTCGACCGCGAGGATCCGATCGGCTCACGCGAGGTGTGGGTCGACAGGGCCCCGACCGGCGACGTCGTCCGCGTCAGGCAGTCGTCGAGCGGAGCGACGAGGGAGGCACTCGTGGCCGGCAACGCGACGTACCGACCGGCAGACCGTGGCCCGGGATATACGCGGACCCCTCGCGGCGGACACACGCCATATATCGTCTCGCTCTCGGGTGCGTTCACGCTCGAGCAGTTCCTCTCGCCGTACGACTACCGTGTGCTCGGGACGGTCAAGCGGGACGGGCACACCCTCGCGGTGCTGGGGGCGAACGCGACGCTCGTCTACCGCCCCGATCCGGATCCCGACGAGACCGTCGACGTCGTCTCGCGGGTGTACGTCGGTCGGGACGGCGTCGTCCGCTACGTCGACCACAGCGGACAGTTCTCCTCCGGCGGCGAGCGGGTGTTCCAGATGCGTGTGACGACAGGACTCGAGCGTATCCCGGTCCCGTCGTGGCTGGACGAGTCGATCGTCTATCCGCCGACGACACCGTGACAACTCCACTCACACCGCCAGGTCACCTCACGTACCGCTCGATACGTGGCGTGAACGTGTCCAGTAGTTCGGTCCGGTCGGCGAGGCCGCGCACACCGTGACGGACGCCCGGCCCGACGATGAACGAATCCCCGGCCTCCAGCGTCCGCTCGTGGTCGCCGAACAGTTCGATGGCCCCCTCGACGACGTACACCGTCTGTTTGGTCTCCGCATGTTCGTGTTCCGGAAAGACCGCGCCCGCCTCGACAGTGTAGTGGACCTGCATCGTCTCCTCGTCGACGCAGAGTACGCGCCGCTCGATGCCCTCGTAGGCCTGTTCGATTCTGTGCGGGTTGTCCCACGTCCCGACGGTAAGGTTCTCGACGGACTCCATACGTGCGGCTGGTGGCCCACGGAGATAAGTCCGGTAGCCACCGCCGGTCGACGTACCCGCCGATGTGGCTCAGACCTTCGTGGCGAGCCTCTCTGCGATGTGTTCACCGAAGGGGAGCGACGAGGTCAGGCCCGGTGACACGGCGTTGAGGATGTGCACCGCGTTCTCGCGTTCGATGAACAGTGGATCCTTTACCAGTTCGCCATCGTCGCTGACGAGTTGGGCGCGGATACCGGCGTAACTCTTCTCTAAGTCCTCGGCACGCACCTCGGGCACGAGCCGCTGTGATGCCTCGGCGAACTTCTGCTTGCGGTAGGACTTGTTCAGTTCCGACCACGCGACCGACAGCATCGTCTTCGAGGCGAGGAGCTTCCTGAAACCCTCGTAGGTGAGCGTCTCGGCGAGATCGGCTGGGTTCACGTCCGTGTTGTCGTAGGCCTCGCGGCCGAACGCGAGCACTGCGTTCGGGCCGACGATGACCTTCCCGTCGGTTCGTCGCGTGTAGTGGACACCGAGGAAGGGCAGTTCGGGGTCCGGCGTCGGATAGATCATCGTCTGACAGAGGTCGGCTTTCTCCGGTGTGAGTTCATAGTACTCCCCGCGAAACGGGACGACCTGATACCCCTCGCCAACGCCGACCTGATGGGCCAGCGTGTCAGCATGCAGGCCCGCCGCGTTCACCAGATACGACGCCGCGACGTCGCTGTTGCTCGTCGTAATACGGTAGCCGCTGGCGGTGTGTTCGATCCGCGAGACGGCGTGGCCGGTGTACAGCGAGACGCCCGCCCGCTGGACCTCTCGCGCGAGCGCGTAGACGTACTGTTGTGAGTCGACCGAGGCGGCCTCCGGCGCGTAGAAGGCCCGCTGGCCGACGGCGTGGGGTTCGTGCTCGCGAATCGCTTCCTGTGACTCCAGCAGTTCGTAGGCGACGCCGTTGGCCTCGGCCTGGTCGGCGAGCGTCTCCAGATGGGCCGCCTCGCGGTCCGTCTTCGCCACGACGAGGACACCCAGTTCCTCGCACGGCACGTCGTGGTCCGCACAGTACGCCTTCATCCGTCTGGTCCCCTCGGTGGCGAAGCGCGCTTTCTTCGACTCGGGTGGGTAATTAAATCCCGGGTGGAGGACGCCCGAGTTCCGACCGCTCTGGTGCTGTGCGAGGTGGTGTTCCTTCTCGAGAACGGCGACGTCGAAGTCCGTCTGTTCCGAGAGGTGCTTCGCGACAGACAGTCCGACGCAGCCGCCGCCGACGATGGCGACGTCGTGGTGCATCATTGGCAACTCGTCGCTCGGTTTGCGGCGGGAGCAGTTAGGGATATCGCTTCTCGTGGGTTCAGCTCGAAACATTCTACCAGATCGATAGATACGCCCACAATATAAAGATGTAATTTCCGCTAATACACATGTACTAGAACATATTGTAACTCAAATCCCAGATACGCACACAGAATTGGTATATCGACTATCATATTTCCTCATGAACCTATATCTCCACCATAATCAGTTCTTTTACCAGGACGGAGAGGCATAAGGCGCCACTGTTGTCACCAAAATGCGGTCTCAATCGAGATGTGAAGTCGACGACCGAAAAGCGATGCAGAAGTACCAGATCGTGTGCGCCGTTCGCTGTTCGGGCTCTCGCTACTGTTCGCCCATCCGATCACCCGCAACACGCCGTCCTTTCGTCGTCAGCGCCACCTCGGTGCGCTCGCGGACGACGCTGATGACGCCGAGTTCGATGAGGCGGTTGAAGATGGCCTCAGTCTTCTCGACGTCGATGCCGACGAAGTTGGGGATGTCGAACGGCGAGACGCCCGAGTGGAGCGCCATGACGACCCGCTTCTCCGTCGAAGAGAGGTCGAGGTCAGCCTGATTCTGCTCGGCGCTGTCTTCGAGCATCGTCCGGAGGACGGTGGCCTGGAACTCCTCGCCGGCGAGGTGCGTCTCGACGCTGATGTCGGCCTCGCTGTGTTCGACCTGGATGACGGTGCGTTCCTCGCCCGAGACCTGCTTTTCCTCAATGGTCAGGTCGCCGATGTCGCTCCGTTCGACGTCGACGGTCCCGGCTATCTCGTTGACGCGGCTCCGTAAACACTGCCGGAGCGCCCGTGACTGTTCGTGTATCTCCTTGAGCATGTAGTGGTCGTAGCCGCTCTTGTCCGTCTCCTCGGGGTCCCACTCGATGGTGTCGACGTCCTTCTCGACCGAGTCCCCGTCGAGCGTCGTGACGGTCCAGTCCTCGGCGTCGAGTCGGTCCCCGTTCAACACGAGCGGCGGGCGGTCGACCACCGAGCGGGCCTGCACAGCGCGTGGCCGCTCCCGAGTTGCTTGTGCTGTGTGACGTACGTGATCGGGACACTCCAGTACGTCGGTTCGAAGTGGTCCTGAACGCGGTCGCGCTTGTAGCCGACGACGGTCACCAGCCGCTCGATGCCGGCCTCGACCAGCGCGTCGAAGACGTGGCCAGAATCGGCCGGTTCCGCGTCAGCGGGCGAACCTCGTGCCCTCGCCGGCCACGAGGACAACCGTCGTGTCGAGTCCCATATACATGTCAACCGGAGTGAAGATTTGGATATGGCGGGACTAATACGAATTTCGAGTTGCTCCGCGAATCCACACGTACTGGCAGTTAGGGAGTAAATCGAGTATGCTTCAGTTGGTCTCAACTGGACAGAGTCAGTGAACGAGGCATCCTCACGGACGGCCGCCTCGTACGTGAGGATGCGCTCAGCTATAGTGAACAGACCAACCTCAGTGACACGCTTCTCCTTGGCGTTTATTCTACGAATCGTGTCTTGAAACCACCACCACCACCACTATGACTCCACGACAGATCAGGGCAGAGAGTTACTGGTCCACCCTGTATCAGGATGGCTTTCAAACCCATGACTCGAATCCTGCCAAGCCGCCATCTCACCATTAGCAAAATAAATCATCCAGTATACAAATAGAGGTGTCAGCACGTTCTCAATGAGCCCATTTGCTGTCGGTCTATATCGAGACTATGCATATCCCAGCGCTTCAAGCTGTTCGTCGATACTATCTACAGTATCTCGATTGTTATCCAGCGCTTCGAATTTTACCCAGGGAACTTCCGTAAGTGGAGGAACGTGGCACTTGTTTGGATGTTCATAGAGACCGAAATCAGACAGCCGACCGAACGTTTCACCGTGATCACTCGTCACGACTACTGTCGTATCCTCTGCCCACTGTTCAATGTATGGAAGTATAGTTCGCCAGATACTCGATACAGAAGCCTGATACGCCATTAGCGCGGTTTCTGCTTCTACAAAACCTCTCTCCATTCCTTCTTGTAAGCTCCTGACTTTCCCATTCCGACTAGACCAAGGGCCAAGGTTCTCATAGGCCAGACGCCACGAGTCGCCAGTTCGAGCGACATACGGCCAATGTGGTTGCAAAAGATGACCCACTACTGGTGACTCTCCCGCACTAATAAGTTCTGTCACCCGATCAAGTATTGGTTCGGGAGGCACGGTCTGGAGATTGTTGTCCCAATGAGTCTCCCAGTATGGCTCAACCTCTTTTGCACCAGATTCAAATTCGAAATACTTCGGATTTGCAGAGACAACACGGGCTTCAGAGAGGGTGCCAGCTTGCCCAATTCTTTCAATCCATCCCCGGGTACAGCTTGCTGGCGATCGTACTGTCTGAACGGGCCAGTTAGCTTCCTGTTGTAGTGTATCTGCTCGACAGGCATCAAGAATGATGACGACATCCCAGTCTTCCTGTTCGAGATCGTTCAATTGTCCATCTAAGTTCGGTCTGGTGAGTGACTGAACAACACGCTTTTGTACCCGGTAATAAAGACTTTCCGCAGTCATACAATTTCTCATATATGAACGGACTAATGTTTTTCCCCATCTATGTGTGTTCCATGTATTC
Organism: Haloarcula sp. JP-L23; assembly: GCF_011602445.1. Classification (NCBI taxonomy): domain Archaea; kingdom Methanobacteriati; phylum Methanobacteriota; class Halobacteria; order Halobacteriales; family Haloarculaceae; genus Haloarcula; species Haloarcula sp. JP-L23. The sequence goes on from NZ_CP050014.1 coordinate 88,809, forward strand.
TCAATATGCGAGCGTTCAAAGAAAATTCAAATACATCGCTTCAAGCAGTGGAACATAGAGCGACCAAAGAGGGGGCTCCTTGCGTGGCTTGGAGTCATCTTACTGCTCTCCCATCCGGTCGCCAGCGACACGCCGTCCTTTCGTTGTCAGCGCCACCTCGGTGCGCTCGCGGACGACGCTGATGACGCCGAGTTCGACGAGGCGGTCGAAGATGGCCTCGGTCTTCTCGACGTCGATGCCGACGAAGTTGGGGATGTCAAACGGCGAGACGCCCGAATGAAGCGCCATGACGACCCGTTTCTCTGTCGAAGAGAGGTCGAGGTCAGCCTGATTCTGCTCGGCGCTGTCTTCGAGCATCGTCCGGAGGACGGTGGCGTGGAACTCCTCGCCAGCCAGATGCGTCTCGACGCTGATGTCGCCCTCGCTGTGTTCGACCTGGATGACGGTGCGTTCCTCGCCCGAAACCTGCTTTTCCTCGACGGTCAGGTCGCCGATGTCGGTCCGTTCGATATCGACGGCCTGTCCGTCCGCCAGCGCCAGTCGAAGCGCCTCGTCGGTGACTTCCAGTCGGCCTTTGGTCCACGCGGTGTCCTGTACGACGCCGCCTTTCAGCGCGGGGTGTTGTGCGAGGATGACCGCGCTGTCGAGACTCGCCCGGTAGAAGTCCGTCTGGAACACGTCGTGGTCCGACGTGGAGACGAGGACGACGTCCTCGCCGACGTGGAAGGCGAGGTACTCGGAGACGCCCACGCTCTGCTGGTTCACGTCGAAGCGGTCGGCGATGCGGTCGATGTCGTCGAGCGCGATTTGACGCTTGCTGTCGCCGATGAGTGCGATCCGTTCGGTCGTGAGGACGACGCGACAGTTTCGCCACTCGGCGTCGGTGAGCCGCTGGCCCTGCGAGACGGCGAGCAGGTACTGCCCCTGCATATCGGCTATCTTCTTCTCTGTGTCGCTCATGCCCCGTGACCGGCCTCTATCCGTCGTTGTCGAGGGTCGTGAATATAGCTTCCGCCGCCAGTGTCGATGCTGAGAACGCGGATCGTCACCATCGATTGTAGAGGGAACGTGAATCCCTTGTCGAGGAGCTAACAACACGAGTGAGTAGAGTGAGGTGTTGCAGGTTTGAGACGATTAGAATCAGATTGCATCAACTCAGAAACCCGAAACTATTCCAGTTGACTCCGATGTACTGTAAAGCAATGACTAAGGCATACCAAAAACTGCAGTCCGGACCTCAGACCAGCATTGCTCGCTCTGAATTGAATTATGATGAGCGGGCAGATGCCCGTGTGATTAGTGTTCGAGGAACGACCGGATTAGCACAAGTGAACAATCCAGGAAAATTCACTAATGTGATCTATTTGGAGGGTGACGAAGAAGCAGCTGCAGAGCTCTTTGCGGACGTCAACGCAGATCTCATCAATGCGATAGATCTCTCGGCTAAAAATGTCTTACAGACGAGTGTCCCACGACAGATGTACGATCTCATCCTCAACGCGTCTGGACGGCGTGAGATTCGAAAATACCCGACTGTCGTCTTCGAGAGACGCGAAGACGGGACTATCTGGCTTATCGACCGGAATCGATACGAGACACACGTGGACCGTCGCTATACCACCAGTGAAACTGGTAGCGCACGGGTTCCACCGGAGGTCTCGATAGAAGATCTGTATGACCAACAGGGATCAGTGATTGCTGAATCCGATATCAATTCAACTACTATTACGGGTGATGTTCGACAAGTGCTTGATTACTATCGAGTTGCATCGGGGTACCACTGTCAACCGACGACCGTAGATAACGGCCAACTCGCAATCAAGAAAGAATTCTAACGACAATTACACTGCAAGACGGCAGTACGTAGAGACACCAGATGCATAGGATTTTGATTTTATTCGCATCATAGCGACAGTATCGACTGTTCACGTTGCATATAATAATCAGACCACAGCCGGCACCTGCTCAAGGACTGCCGCTACCGACGTAGCGCGCGAAAGAAAGGGCGGAATCTCAGAGACGGGAAATCCCGTTAGTTGTCGCGGCGGACCGCGAGGAGCGCAGCAGCGACGAGGGCGACGAGGGCGATGACCGCGGTGAAGCCGGGGCCACTGTCACCAGTGGTCGTCTCTTCCGTGGTCGTCTCCATCGTCGTGGCCTCTTCGGTGGTGGTCTCCTCGGTGGTCGTCTGCTCCGTAGTCGTCTCCTCCGTGGTCTGCTCCGTGGTCGTCTGCTCGCCAGTGGTGATCGTCACGGCAGCAGAGTCGGTCACGGCGGAGCCGTTGGACGTGTACGGACCGTCGTTCTCCGGGAAGTCGTAGGTCTGGTCACCGTCAGTGTCGAGGTGCGGCATCGCGACCGCGGTGAAGTCCTCGGACTGCGTGGTGTTCAGCGTGACCTCGACGTCCTCGTGGCTGCCAGCTTCGAGGTAGCTGGAGGCCCCGATGACGTCACCGGAGGCGGAGCCGTTGTGGATGGCGATGAAGCCGCCCTCGGACAGCGTGGCGCTGTCGACGACGACCGTCTCACCGTTGGACTCCTGATCACTGATGCTCACGGACGCGGACGGAGCGGCACCGATCGTGCCGTCGATCTCGTCGTCCGAGATGTCGGATTCAGCGGTGAAGTTCGTGCCGGGACTCTGGTCGCTGAAGTCAGCGACAGCCGTGAAGCTACCGTCCGGCTGGACGTAAGCACTCGGCTGTTTCAGGAACGGACTGGATTCGTCCTCACTCCGGACGTCAACAGTGACTTCCGTACCGGGTGCGACGTTGGTCGTGCCAGTAATCTCCTGGCCAGATGCAGCCTGAACCGTGATATCTTCGTCACCGTTCAGGGTCGAGTCACGGTCCTCGAAGGAGAACGTATCGTTGACCGTCACGTCGTCCTCAGAGAGGTCAGACTCGTCTTTCATCGTGAAGTTAGCAGTGTACGAGTCACCGTCGTCGATATCGTCACCCAGGCTCTCTGCCTGGGTGTCGATCGCGACGAAGTGAGTGTCGTTGGCCTCGTCGTAGAGGACTGCGACGTTCTCCGAGTCGATCTCGTTACCGACGAGGAAGTTGGTCCCGTCAGTGTTCTGACCGGGGTCCTCCTCCTCAAGCTCGAGCTTGAAGAGTTCGTCGAGGGTGTTGTCCTCTTCAGGATCGGCGCCGGTCACAGAACTCCGATCGTCGTCGAAGTTGTTGGAGACATCACTGTAGGCTTCGGCATCGCCGCCGCCGTACTCGTAGAGACCTTCCAGACCAGATGCCTCAACCTGCACGACGAGCGTGTCTTCGAAGGCAACCGTGTCGGTCTGGGTCAGGTTGTCGCTGCCAGCGAGGTCGTAGACCGCGCTGACGTTGTCGTCATCAGCGGCGTCGCTGATGTCGTCGAACGAGTCGGTCGGTGCAGTCCAGACCTGCGCGTTGTCGGTCGAACGTTCACGAAGCTGGAGGGTCGCGACGTCGTCCTGACTGTCGACGACACCGGTGTCCTTCCGGTCACCTGCATCCGCACCAGCCGTGACGTTCACGTCGTAGGACCCGTCGTCAATCAGGTTGTTGCCGATGGTGTCGGCACTGTTGTCTCCGTCAACATCCTGGATGTTGAACGTAGCGGCTTCAAGGTTCGTGTTAGCATCGTCGGTGTACGTACCGGTGACTTCCTGGTGGATCTCGATGTCGTCATCGTCGTTTGCGACGTCAACGACACCAGAAGCCTGATCCGCTCCGGCCAGGAAAGTGTTGAACTCGACGACGACCTCGCCGTCGCCGTTACCGTCCTCGACAGTCGCAGTCAGCGAGTAGGCGTCACTTTCCGGGGAACCGATAGTGACAGTAGCCTCATCCGTATTCTGCAGTTGGACGGGGATGCGGGCGATGTCACCCCGGTCCTCCGTGACGACAGAGTTGGCGAAGGTTGCCTCCTCGTCGCCAGTCTGAGCGACGGTGAACTGGTCGGTCGAGGCCGTGATGCTGGTCTCGACGTCGGTCACATTGACCGTGTAGTTACCCGTATCGACATCGTCTCCCGTGTTGAACGTGAGGGTGGTCTCACCATCGGCGTCGATATTACCGGTAACAGACTCGTCAACGTTTCCGTTGGAGTCGATGAGTTCAGCATCGACGTCTCGGTCGATAGCACTCGACTCGACCGTTACTTCGATGTTCTCGTCCTCACCGAAGGAGCTCTGGTCGGCAGTGGCGCTGAAGCCGAGGTCCTTGATAGTAAGCGAGCTGTTGGTAGTGCCCGTCTTGACGTTGTAGTCACCGAGTTCGAGGTTCTCCGTTCGGAGGACGTAGCTGACCGAGTCAGACCCAGTACCACGCTGTCGGCTGATACTGTGGTCTTCCGGAGGCTCGGAGACGATATCGAACGTTGTGTCCTGGGGAGCCTGGATGACGACGGCGGCGCCGCGGAAGGCGTCTTCGTCGTCACCGGTGAAGTCTCCACCACGCTCGTCGGCCTCAACGTCAACAGTCGTCGGAGCGTAGACAGCATCGAAGTCCTCGTCAGAGTCAACCTCATCGCCAGTGGTGTCTGCACCGTCGTAGACACCTGTGAAGCTGACGTTCTGGATTCGGGTGTACGCTGAACCATCGTCCTGTGCAGCAGGGAGGATGATGGTCCGGTCACCAATCTTGCTAGCGCCACTGATATCGACATCCTCTACGACCTCGCCGTTAGAGAGGCCGATATCGACAGTGGCACTGTCTCCGAGAGTGACTTGGTCTTCGAACGTTACTTCTAGAACGGGATCATTTTCGCTAATCCCAGTGAACTGGGTTGCAGCGTTCCCGGCGGAATAGTGGACCGCCTGGTCCACGCTAGGCTCTGCTGCTGCAGCGCTGCCGGCGAACGCGGTGCTCATCGCGAACACCGAGAACACCATCAGCGCTGTCAGGAACAGGCTGCGGATTTTTTCGTTAGTTTCTGTCATAGTTTGTTGGTTGCTATCGGGCGGCGTCAGCCGTTTTCCACGTGGTCGGTGCGCGGCGACCGCGGCCACGCGTAGACCGAACCGGTGTACTCACTTCTGGCGCCATGGGTAGGGGTACGGACATCTGTTCTGGCGGGGTTGGTAAATGCTTTGTGTCTCTGAAAGATTCTATGTCAACATAACACAAACCCTGAGTAGCCAATGTTTAACACCGAAACGGTGCCATAGCTACCGAAATCAGTCGTTTTGGTCTGTTACTTCGTGAGTGTGACCAGGTTTGTGACACATTCATCTGGATCTCTCGCGTGCGAGCGAGACACAGGTGGAGAACGTGGATGAACAGCCTAGCGTCAACGCTTATCACGGCGCCACCAAATCTTCGACCAATGACAGGGGGCGACGGCTCCGGCCGTGACACCGCGCTCGGTGAGCGACCAGCCATCGACCCGCCCGAGTGGTTCGTCGACCAGGCGAACGTCGTCGACTCGTCGGTCTACGAGACGTTCGAACGGGAGTGGCCCGACTGCTGGGAACGAGCCGCGGACCTGCTCGACTGGGCGGACCCCTACGACGAGGTGTTTCGGGGCGGCGACGACCCGCCGTTCGAGTGGTTCCCCGGCGGTCGGCTGAACGCCGCCTACAACTGCATCGACCGGCACCTCCCCGAGCGCAAGAACCAGTTGGCGCTCATCTGGGAGGGGCATCTGGACGAGTCCCGGACCTACACCTACCGGGAACTGCACCGCGAGGTCAACGCCGTCGCGGCCGCGCTCCGCGAGAAGGGCGTCGAGGAAGACGACGTCGTCACCGTCTACCTGCCGATGGTGCCCGAACTCCCCGTCGTGATGCTGGCCTGCGTGCGTCTCGGCGTCGTCCACAACGTCGTGTTCGCGGGGTTTTCGGCCGACGCGCTGGCCGAGCGGATGGAGCGGACCGGGTCCGAGATGCTCGTGACCTGCGACGGCTACTACCGCCGGGGGAGCGCCGTCGCACAGAAGAACAAGGCCGACAACGCCCGAATCGCCGTCGAGCAGGACGTCTCGGTAGTCGTACTGGACATCCTGAGCCGGGACGTGCATTTAGGCGACGGTTACTACGACTACGACAGCCTGCGGGCGGCCCACGACGGCGAGACGGTCGCCCCAGTGCCACGGGACGCCACCGACACCCTCTTTCGCATCTACACCTCCGGCACCACCGGCGAACCGAAGGCCGTCGACCACACGACCGGGGGATACCTCGCCCACGTCGCGTGGACCTCCCGGTCCGTACTGGACATCAAGCCCGAAGACACCTACTGGTGTTCGGCCGACATCGGCTGGATTACGGGCCACTCCTACATCGTCTACGGGCCCCTCGCACTCGGGACGACGGCGGTGCTGTACAACGGCACGCCGGACCACCCCGAGAAGGACCGGGTCTGGGAGATCGTCGACCGGTACGCCGTCGACGTGTTCTACACCGCACCGACGGCCGTCCGAACGTTCATGAAGTGGGGCGAGGAGTACCCGGAGCGCCACGACCTCTCCAGTCTCCGGCTACTGGGGACCGTCGGCGAGCCCATCGACGAACGGGCGTGGCGGTGGTACCGCGAGCACATCGGCGGCGGCGAATGCCCCGTGGTCGATACGTGGTGGCAGACCGAGACGGGCGCCATCCTCGTCTCGACGCTGCCGGGCGTCGACGCGATGAAACCCGGCGCGGCGGGGAGACCGCTCCCCGGCATCGAGACGAGCGTGGTAGACCCCGCGGGCGAGGCCGTCGACGTGGACGAGGCGGGCGAACTCGTCGTCACGCGCCCGTGGCCGGGGATGCCGAGCGACCTGCGAACCGGAGAGGGGTGGGGCGCGGCGGCAACCTGTGGGGACGAGTGGCGTTACTACCCAGAGGACGGCGCGTCGGTCGACGTCGACGGCTACGTCACCGTCCTCGGGCGCGTCGACGACGCCATCAACGTCGCCGGGCGGCGCTTCAGCACGATGGAACTGGAGTCGGCCATCACCGGCGTCGAAGGCGTCGCGGAGGCCGCCGTCGTCGGCGCCTCCCACGAGACGACCGGCACCGCGCTCTACGCCTACGTCTCGCCGGAGGGAGGCTACACCGAGGCGGACCTGCGCGGGCGCATCGAGTCGGCCGTCGAAGACGCCATCGGCGGCGTCGCCACCCCGGAGACGGTGGTGTTTACGCCCGACCTGCCGAAGACCCGGTCGGGGAAGGTGATGCGACGCCTGCTGACCGCCGTGGCCAACGACGAGGAACTGGGCGACACCAGCGCGCTCCGAAACCCCGAGATACTCGGGGAGTTGCAGTCGGCGACGCCCGACCGGTGAGTTCTGTTTCGCCTTCGTGGATATTTCCGAAATATTTCGGCACGATAGCTCGGTCCATAGACAGCCACGTACCACTCCGTGGCAAGTTCTGTCGACTCGGCGGCCCGCACACTTATTTCGCACGTCTCCGAAAAGACGAAACGACATGGCAGAGCGGACGGACGTTCTCGGTGCGCGTGGATACGAACAGCTACGGCGCGCCGCCGAAACCCACCGAGAGGACCTCGTCTTGCGGTTCGGGGCGGAGGTGGGACTGCGCCCGGCGGAGATGACTCGGGTCCGACTGGCCGACGTGACGAGTACCGAGTCCCACTTCTTCTTGCGCGTGCGTGACGACGACGGCGTCGACCGGGAGGCGTACCTGCCGGCCGCCGTCGAACACGACATGCGGAAGTTCGCCAGCGCGGCCGACAGAGCGGCGGACGAACCGCTCCTGTCGGTGTCGGCCCGTCGCCTGCAGATGCTCGTCGGCGAGGTGGCCGACCGCGCCGCGGAGACCGCGCCGCGCCTCGGGGACGTCTCCTCGCGCGACCTGCGCTGGCGGTTCGCGGCGACTATGCTCTCGGAGGGCGTGCCGCCACAGGTCGTCTGTGCGCTCGGCGGATGGGACCGCCTCGCACGGTTGGAACCGCTGCTCGACGACCCGAACCGGGAAGCGGTGATTCGGGCTATCGAAGGTGCCGAAGACGCCCCGACGCCGGCCCGCCTCCGCCGGACCATCAAAGTCGCCGCCGACGTCGGCGAGTCGCTGGCCGTCGCGGCCACCGTCGAGGAGATAGAGCAGACAGTGTGTGACCGACTGGCGGACACAGAGGGGTTTCGCTTTGCGTGGGTGGCCGAACGGACCGGCGACGGGTTGACGCCGCGGACGGCTGCCGGTATCCGCGATAGTCGCATCGACGACCACCTGCAGGGACGGGGGGACGCCGCGGCGGCCGCGATGGACAGCCACGAGGTTCGCGTAGTCGAGGACGGCGAGGGGCCGATGGCGCTCGTCCCTATCATCCGGGACGACGACGCCGCGGGCGTGTTGGCCATCGGGACGACCGTCCACGTCGTCGACGCCGAACAGGACCTGCTTGCAGCGCTGGGCGCACAGGTCGGGGCGGCGCTGGCCGCCGTCGAGCGCAAGCGCCTCCTGCTCGCGGATACGGTCACGGAACTGGCCTTCGAGTGTACCGACGGCGGCGCGTTCACCGTGTCGCTGACCCGCACACTCGACTGCTCGCTCGAACTCTCTGGGGTCGTCCCCGTCGGCGGCCGCTCCCTGCTGTACTATCTGGTGGTCGACGGCGCGCCCGCGGGGCCCGCGCTCTCGTATGCGGCCGAGGACCCCGACATCGCCGACGCGCGCCTCATCGAGGACTACGGCGACGGCGCACTCCTCGAAGTCGTCGTGACGGCCGCGCCGACGCTCGATTTGGTCGAGAACGGCGCCCGGGTCCGCGGCCTCGCCGCCGAGAAGGGCACGGCGACCATCGAGGTGGAACTACCGGGCGACAGCAACCTCCGGGAGGTGGTCGACGCCGTCGTCGAGGCATACCCGGAGACGTCGCTGACTGCCAAACGCGAGACGGAGCGGCCCGCCGAGACCGACACGGGGTTTCGCGAACGCCTCTCGGACCGCCTCTCCGAGCGACAGTCGACGGTGCTGGCGGCCGCCTACCACAGCGGCTACTTCGAGTGGCCTCGCGGGACCACCGCCGAGGAACTCGCCGAGTCGCTGGACGTCTCCGCCCCGACGTTCCACAACCACCTCAGGAAGGCCCAGCAAAAGCTTCTGACGGCATTTTTCGCCGACACGCCCACCGAGCCGCCGACGGCACTTGGCGAACAAGTATCAACCAAGTATTCAGACAGTTAGACCCCCCGTTTATCAGTGACCCGTTGATTGTGGGTGATAGACCATGTCAGATGATGACGTTCAACTCGAAGCGCGACTCGAAGAACAGGAGGTCTTCGAGCCCCCGGCGTCGTTCGTCGAACAGGCGAACGTCTCGGACCCCGGTATCTACGAGGAGTTCGAGGAGAACTGGCCCGAGTGCTGGGAGCAGGCCGCCGAGTTGCTGGACTGGGAGGAGGACTACGACCAGGTACTCGACGACTCGAACCCGCCGTTCTACGAGTGGTTCACCGACGGGTCGCTGAACGCCTCGGCGAACTGTCTGGACCGGCATCTGGACGAGCGAGGCGACGAGGCGGCCATCGAGTGGGTCGGCGAACCGGTCGAGGAAGACAACATCACGTACACGTACGAGGACCTCCACCGCGAGGTCAACGAGTTCGCGGCCGCGCTCCGGGCGGAGGGCGTCTCCGAGGACGACGTCGTCACGATGTACATGCCGATGATACCGCAGTTGCCCATCGCGATGCTGGCCTGTGCCCGCATCGGCGCGCCGCACTCGGTGGTGTTCGCCGGGTTCTCTGCCGACGCGCTGGCGACACGGATGAACGCCGCCGACTCCGAGTATCTGGTCACCTGTGACGGTTACTACCGCCGCGGCGACCCCCTCGACCACCTCTCGAAGGCCAACGAGGGCTTAGCGGGCGTCGACCACGGCGTCGAAACGGTCGCCGTCGCCGAGCGACTTCGTGACGGTGACGGCTTCGACCACGACTACGCCGACAACCAGGTGGCCTTCGACGACCTCGTTGCCGACCACGAGGGCGAGACGGTCGACCCAGTCCCCCGTGACGCCGAGGACATGCTCTTTCTCATGTACACCTCGGGCACGACGGGCGAACCGAAGGGCGTGAAACACACCACCGGTGGCTATCTCTCCTACGCCGCGTGGACCTCTCAGGCCGTACTCGACGTCAAACCCGAGGACACCTACTTCTGTTCTGCCGACATCGGCTGGATCACCGGCCACTCCTACATCGTCTACGGGCCACTCGCACTCGGGACGACGACGATGATGTACGAGGGGACCCCCGACTACCCCGACAAGGACCGTCTCTGGGAAATCATCGAGGAGTACGAGGCGACCCAACTGTACACCGCGCCGACCGCGATTCGGGCCTTCATGAAGTGGGGCGAGGAGTACCCCGACAGCCACGACCTCTCCAGTCTGCGACTGCTTGGCACCGTCGGCGAACCCATCAACCCCCGGGCGTGGAAGTGGTACTACAAGCACATCGGCGACGAGTCCTGCCCGGTGGTCGACACGTGGTGGCAAACCGAGACGGGCGGCATGATGCTGACGACCCTCCCCGGCGTCGGCGACATGAAACCCGGGTCCGCCGGCCCGCCGTTGCCGGGCATCAGCGCCGACATCGTCGACGTGAGCGGCAGTCCCGTCGAGGCGGGACAGGCCGGCTACCTCGTCGTCAACAAACCGTGGCCCGGGATGCTCCGGACCCTGTACAACAACGACGAGCGGTTCATCGACGAGTACTGGCGCGAGTACTCCGACATCGACAGCGACGACCCGGCCGACTGGGTGTACTTCCCGGAAGACGGCGCGAAGATAGATCAGGACGGCTACATCACCGTGCTGGGCCGCGTCGACGACGTGCTGAACGTCTCCGGCCACCGCCTCGGGACCATGGAGATAGAGAGCGCCATCGTCGGCGTCGAAGGGGTCGCCGAGGCCGCCGTCGTCGGCGGCAAACACGAAATCAAGGGTGAGGCCGTCTACGCCTACGTCATCACCGAGGACGGCTACGAGGAGACCGATGAACTTCGGCAGGAGATAATCGAGGGCGTCGAGGACGCCATCGGCCCCATCGCCCGGCCCGAACAGGTCATCTTCACCCCTGAACTCCCCAAGACTCGGTCCGGGAAAATCATGCGCAGACTCCTCGAAGACATCGCCAACGGCGAAGAACTGGGTGACACCAGCACGCTCCGCAACCCGGACGTGGTAAGCGACATCCAGTCGAAGGTCGGCAGCGACTGAGCAGCACCGCTTTTCCAGCAGACCACCCCCCACAGCGAAACCACGGACACAACCATGGCAGACAGAGACACCCACGACTCGGACGGGCGGCCGTCAGTCCAGACGGACGGCGGCACCGCCACGCAAGCCGCACAGGCACACCAGAACACGAACTACCTCGACGAGGAGGTGAACCTGCTGAGCCCCAGCACGGCGTTCATGCGGGATCACCTCAAACTCGTCTGGACGAGTTTCATCGTCTGGGCGCTCATCGTCTTCGGGCCGGTGACGCTGACCGCCATCGCCCCCGGCGCGATGACGGCGACGATGCCGGTCATCGGCTTCCCGCTGCACTACTTCCTCGTCGCCTTCGGCGCGCCGACCGGCGCGCTCATCCTCGCGGCGGTGTACGCCCGCCAGCGGGACAAACTCGACGAGAAGTACGGTATCGACCACAGCACCGGCGGCCCCGAAGAGGGTGAAAGCAGCGAGGCCGGCGAGGCGACGGCCACCGACGGGGGTGTCGACCAGTGACGATTCCGTTGCAGGCCGAGGCGCTCGACATCTCGTTCAAACTCGTGCCGGCCATCATCGTCTTCCTGATGATGGCGTCGTTCCTCGTCATCGGCTACGTGTTCAAGGTGGCCGACACCGAGGGGATGTGGGTCGCCGGCCGCGGCATCGGGAACATCGAGAACGGGATGGCTATCGGCGCCAACTGGATGTCGGCGGCGTCGTATCTCGGACTGGCCGGCCTGGTCGCGCTGGCCGGCTTCTACGGCCTCGCGTTCATCGTCGGCTGGACCACCGGCTACTTCGTCCTGCTCATCTTCCTCGCGGCGCAGATGCGCCGCTTCGGGAAGTACACCGCGCCGGACTTCGTCGCCGACCGGTTCAACTCGCCGACGGCTCGCGCGCTGGCGGCCTTTACGACGCTGCTCATCGCGTACGTCTACTCGGTCGGACAGGCCCGCGGCATGGGGCTGGTCGGCCAGTACGTCTTCGGGCTGGACATCGTCCCGATGATAATCGTGATGATGACCATCACCGTCGGCTACCTCGCGCTCTCGGGCATGCTGGGTGCGACGAAGAACATGGCCGTGCAGTACGTCATCCTCATCGTCGCGTTCCTCGCCGGCGTCTACGTCGTCGGCTTCACGCAGGGGTACTCGACGATTCTCCCGCAGATAGAGTACGGGATGCTGATCAACGACCTGAGCCGAGAGTTCTCGGCCCCGTTCCGGAACGCCTCGTACTACCTCTGGATCGCGACGGCGTTCTCGCTCATCTTCGGGACCTGTGGCCTCCCGCACGTGCTCGTGCGGTTCTACACGGTCAAGAGCGAACGAACCGCGCGCTGGTCCACGGTCTGGGGGCTGTTCTTCATCCTCCTGCTGTACTGGGCCGCCCCCGCGATGGCCGCGTTCGGCGTCGACCTGTTCGCGCAGGTCAACAACATCTCGCCGGACGCCGTCTTCACGGGCGAACAGGCGATGACCGGCGCGGAAGGTGACGTCATCGTCGTCCTCGCCGCGCAGTTCGCCGACCTCCCGACGTGGTTCGTCGGCCTCGTCGCGGCCGGCGCGATGGCCGCAGCTATCGCGACGACCGCGGGGCTGTTCATCACGGCCTCCTCGGCCGTCGCCCACGACATCTACGCCGAACTCATCAACCCCGACGCGACCCAGCGCCAACAAGTCCTCATCGGCCGCGCGACCATCGTCGCCATCGGCGCACTCGTGACGGTGACCGCGTTCAACCCGCCGGCGCTCATCGGCGAACTCGTCGCCTACGCGTTCTCGCTCGCGGGGACCGTGCTGTTCCCGATGTTCTTCCTCGGCCTCTGGTGGGAGAACACCAACCGACAGGGGGCGCTGGCGGGGATGTCCGTCGGCCTCCTGCTGTGGATCACGTCGATTATCAACAGCGTCCTGCCGGCCTACATCGGTGCGCTTGCGAACATCGCCGGTGGCTCCGGGCAGGCGCTCGTCCCCATCTACGCACAGTACGTGCCGCCTATCGGCGCCGCGCTGGTCGGGACGCCGCTGGTGTTCATCGTGACCATCGCCGTCTCGCTTGCGACGCCGGAACCGCCGATGGAGACCAAGCGGATGGTCCGGCAGTGTCACAGCCCCGAACCGATGGGCCAGCAACAGACCGCCGAAGACATCGTCTCCGGCAGCGGCGGCGAGACGCCCGCTGACGACTAACAATGTACGAGAACATCCTCATCCCGACGGACGGAAGCGACACGGCGAACGTGGCGGTCGACCACGCCGTCGACCTCGCAGAGAAGTACGGCGCGAAACTGCACGCGCTGTACGTCGTCGACATCGACGCGGTGAACTTCGGTCTCGGCACCGAGCAAGTCGATCGCATCAAGCAAGGCAACTTCGGCGAGATGACCGAACTAGAGGAGAAAGCCAACGAGGCCACCGGCATCGTCGCGGCGGCCGCCGCGGACCACGGCATCGACGTCCACGAGGAGGTCCGGGTCGGCGCGCCACACGAGGTCATCGCCGGCTACGCCGACGCGAAGGACGTCGACCTCGTCGTGATGGGCAGTCACGGCCGGTCGGGCGTCCGCCGGGCCCTGCTCGGGAGCGTCACCGAACGCGTTCTGCGCTCGACGCACGTCCCCGTGCTGGTGGTCGACGAGCACGAGGAGCACGAAGAGGGCGCGGAGGCCTGACCGATGTCTATGGTCTCGGGGAAACGCCTGCTCGAAACCGTCGGCGAGCACGTCCGTGAGCACCGCTCCGGAATGTTCGTCGACCTCGTGTTCGCCATCGCGTGGGTGACAGTCGTCACCGTCGTCTTCGACCTCCTGCCGGGCGGTCCGCAGTGGCTCTACTACCTCACGCTGTTGGGCGGCGTCGTGGCGTACTTCGGCTTCTTCGCGTCGCTGGAGGCCGTCCGCGAGGGCGACGGCTAGTCCCTCGTTCGTCGTTTTCCGACCGCCGAAGCGTCGTGACACCGTCCGCTATCGGCGGTCCCTGCCGTCAGTCGGCGCCATGGCTGCTCGGCGGGTCGTTCCGCCCACCGCCTCGCGTTTCGAGGACCCTCACTGCGCTCGGCTGCTCCCTACTGCTCCGCGGTTCCCTTCGGTCACCGCGTCGCTTCGAGGGCCACTCACTGCGTTCGTGCCCCTCGCTACTCCCCGCTCATCGCTTCGCTCGCCATGTTCCGTCCCTGCGCGTTCAGGCTGACCTCCGTCCGGGTCCGGACCTTGTCCACCGCACCGACGTCGAGCAGTTTCTGATAGATCTCCTCGACGTCGTCGGGGGTCGTCCCGACGAATTCGGCCATCTCGAACGGCGAGACGCCGGAGTACAGCGCCATCAACACCTGACTCTCCATCTCGGTGAGTTCGTAGTCGTCCGAGCGGCGCTCGACGACCTGTGAGAACAGTCGTCCGAGGGCGTCCGTGTGGTGGGGCATCCCGGAGAAGTGCGTCTCGACGCTCCGGTCCTGTTCGTCGGTGTGCTCGACTTCGACGACGGTACGCGCCTCGCCCATGACCGTGCTCTCGCTGGTCTCGATGGTCCCGACGTCCTCGATGTCGAAGACGGTCGACCCGCCGCCGGGGAACTGCAGGCGGACCTCCTCGTCGTCCAGTCGGAAGCGGGCCTTGGTCCACTCGGCGTCGTCCTGAATGACGCCGCCGACGACGGCCGGGTGGCGCGCGAGGATGACCGCGCCGTGGAGCGTCGCCCGGCAGTACTCGAACGCGAAGTCGTCGAGGGACGTCGCGTCGACCAGCAGGACGTTCCCACCCACTTTCAGCGCGGTGGCGTCGGCCGGCACCCCGTCGGGGACCGTCGATTCGTCGTCCACGAGCGCTATCTTCGAGTGGGGAATCGGTTGTTTGCCGTCGTTGGTCGCCAGCACGAGACGTTTGTTGGTGACGATAAGCCGGCAGGAGCGCCACTGCGGGTCGGCGACCGGGTCGCCGTCCCGGACGACGTACTGGTAGTCGCCGGACGTGTCGAGTATCTTCCGTTCGTCACCACTCATAGCCGCAGTCGTCCGTGAGTTGTCGCCGGCACCTATATAAGTTCCAGCACCGCGCTCACAGCGCCACCAGCAGGCCACCGACGACGCCGAGGCCGCCAAACACCGTACACACCGCCCAGAACGGGACCTGCCGCACCAGACGGACGAGGGCGTCGACGGTGAGGTAGCCAACGGCGGCGCTGACCGCGAGGGCGACGACGGCTTCGACCGGCGCTATCGACGGGAGCCCCGTGTCGGCGAGGACGAGGGCGTTGGCCGCGAGCGCGGCCGGAATCGAGAGGAGAAAGGAAAAGCGCAAGGAAGACTCACCGTCGTGGCCGCGCAAGAGGAGGGCGCTGACGGTGGTCCCGGAACGGGAGACGCCCGGCAGGATGGCAAGCCCCTGCAACCCGCCGACGAGGATGGCGTCGATCCAGTCCGGCCGGGTGCGCTCGCCCAGCGACAGCGCGGCGGCGGATCGCTGGACGAGACCGGTCAACACGAGCAAGCCGCCGACCAACGCCAGAAACAGGCCGCCTTCGAGTTCGGAGACGACCGCATCGAGCGCGAGGTACGCCGGAAGGCCCGTGACGCCGGTCGCCATCGTGGCGAGGACGAGAAAGGAGAGGTCCGCCGTCTCGTCGGCGAAAGGACGCCGGGAGAGGGCAGTCAGCGAGTCCAGCACGTCCCTGACTTCACCGCGGTAGTACGCAACGGCGGCGACGGCCGTCCCGGCGTGCAAGAAGAGCGCCAACCGAGTGGCGTCGCCCGGGTCGAGTCCCGCGAGCGCCGTCGACGCGATGGCGACGCCCCCCTCGCTGGAGACGGGAATCCACTCCAGAACTCCCTGCAACAGACCCAACAGGACGGCGACGAGAATCGGATGCACGGTTACGGGGCGGTCAGCCGCGAGCAAAGGTGGTTCGGTCTTCTGTTCCAGCGTGTGGAGTCACCAGTATATATACCGCTGCCGTTCAACAGGTGGTATGCAACTGGGTGGAGTCGCTGACCTCCTTGCCCCGTTTCCCGCGTGGCAGGGGTTCGCCGTACTGATTATCGCTGGCCTCGTTCTCGGATTCCTCGTCCGCGTCGTCGGCGACCGCTACCTCAAGCGGGTGACCGCCCGTATCGACGGCGAGGTCGACGACATCGTCCTCCGCGGGGTTCACTCGGCGCTCTATGTCACGCTGAGCGTCGCCGGCGTCTACGTCGGGACGCAGGTGTACGACGTCTCACCGGACCTCGCGGTGCCGCTCGAGGCCGGGACGCTCTCGGTCATCATCGTCGTCTGGGCGGTGACGCTGATGCGGGTCGGGCGAAAAGCCTCGAACGCCGCCACGGACACGCGCTACATCGACCGACAGGTCGTCCCCATCCTCCAGAACGTCTGGAGCGCGGTGGTCGCCGGTGTCAGCGTCTTACTCTTGCTCGTCCTCTGGGACATCAATCCGACGCCGCTACTGGCGTCGGCCGGCCTCATCGGTATCATCGTCGGACTGGCCGCCCGTGACACGCTGGCGAACTTCTTCGGGTCGCTGTCGCTGTATCTGGACGGGACCTACAAGGTCGGCGACTACGTCGTGCTGGAGACCGGCGAACGCGGCCGCGTCGAGGACATCTCCGTGCGCTCGACGGTCATCCGGACCCGCGACGACATCCTCGTCACCGTCCCCAACTCGAAACTCTCCAACGCCGCCATCGTCAACGAGTCCACCCCGAAGCAAAAGCGTCGCATCCGCGTTCCCATCGGCGTCGCCTACGGCACCGACATCGACGCCGTCGAGGAGATACTCACGACGGTGGCCGAGGAAGAGGGACTGGTCATCGACCGACCCAAGCCCAGAGTTCGCTTCCGGGAGTTCGGCGAGTCCGCGCTGAACTTCGAACTCCTGTGCTGGGTGTCGAACCCGGCGCTGAACGCGCGCGCCATCCACAACCTCAACAGCGCCATCTACGAGCGCTTCCAGTCGGCCGGCGTCGAGATTCCGTTCCCACAGCGGGACGTCTCGGTGTCGGTGACGGACGTACCCGGAAACCTGTTCCAGCAGTCCCGGGAGGGATTCCCGACCGACAGCGGCCGCGACGACGCGTGAGACGTAGCGAGGTCGAAACGCAGTTACGGACCGGCCGCGTCGCACAGACAATGACCGTACTGGAGGACGCGCGGGCCGCGCTGGACACCGGGCCACTCTGTGACGCCTGTCTCGGACGGCTCTTTGCCGACCGGAGTTTCGGGCTGACCAACGCCGAACGGGGCCACGCGCTACGGGTGACGCTCGCGCTCGAAGCCGACGACGACTTCGAGGCCGGTGATGACTGCTGGGTCTGTGAGGGAGAGTGTGACCGCATCGAGTGGTGGGCCCAACAGGCCGCCACCGCCGTCCGCGGCTACGACTTTTCGACGTATCAGGTCGGGACGAAAGTCCCGCCGTTACTGGAGGAGAACGACGCTCTCCTCCGGGAGGACGTGGGGCTGGACGAGGACGCCGGCGAGGCGCTGAAGACGGAACTCAACCGCGAGGTGGGCAAGCGAATCGGCGACCTGACCGGCGCCGAGGTCGAGTTCGGCCGGCCGGAGGTCCAGTTCACGCTCGACCTCTCGACGGACGAGGTCGACGCGCGCGTCAACTCCGCGTTCGTCTACGGCCGGTACCGAAAACTGAAGCGTGACATCCCCCAGACGAAGTGGCCCTGCAACGACTGCAACGGCACTGGCCGCTGGCAGGGCCAGCCCTGTGACGGCTGTGACGGCACCGGCTACCGCTACGACGAGAGCGTCGAGCAACTGACCGCGCCCGTCGTCGAGGAGGCCATGGACGGCGACGGCGCGACGTTCCACGGTGCCGGCCGCGAGGACGTCGACGCCCTGATGCTCGAATCCGGCCGCCCGTTCGTCATCGAGGTCGACGAACCCCGCACTCGCGACGTCGACACCGACGCGCTCGAAGCGGACGTCAACGAGTTCGCCGATGGGAAAGTCGAGGTGGAGGGCCTCCGACTGGCGACCCACGAGATGGTCGAACGCGTGAAGGAACTGGACGCCTCGAAGACCTACCGGATGGACGTCGAGTTCGAGGAACCCGTGACGGAGGACGCTTTGCGGGAGGCGCTGGACGAACTCGAAGGGACGACCGTCGAACAGGAGACGCCACAGCGGGTGGCCCACCGCCGCGCTGACCTCACGCGCACCCGCGACGTGTACGCCGCCAGCGGCGAACTGGTCGACGAGACTCACGCCGACATCCGCATCCACGGCGAGGGCGGCCTCTACGTGAAGGAACTGGTCTCCAGCGACGAAGGGCGAACGGAGCCGAGTCTGTCCGGTCTGCTGGGGGTCGGCGCCGTGGTGACCGCGCTGGACGTCGTCGACGTGGAGGGAGAGGACGAACCGTTCGCGAAGGCCGAGTTCCTCAAAGAGTAGCGAAGCCACGGACGACGGCCTCTCTGGAGAAGCAATTAAGTCCGTTCTAACGCCCGTATCCACCGTCTGAACGGAATGCCGTAGTTATAACCCGTGAGTGGATCGGGGTAGCCTGCTTGGTTTATATGCGAGAGACCGACACCGGTGTCTCACGACGGGCGGTACTGAAACGAGGAACGATAGCGGCCGGTGTGTTGGGCCTCGGCGGGCTCGCCGGGCCGGCGGCCGCAGACAGCACTGTCTCTGGCGGAGGTGACGCGCTCCAGAGCGCCATCAACGACGCCGGCGACGGCGACACGCTCAAAGTGACCGATTCGGCAACCTACGATGCCTTGTTTTGCCGCTGATTAACGGCAGTCTCAGACGCACCTACGGGAAGATTCCGTCAAGCTAACCGGGAAATGGACGCCGTCTGGCGATATGGCATCGCTCAGACGGCTCGCACGGATGTGTCGGGACCTTGCCAAACAACACGTAGACGATCCGGACGTACCCGCCGCGCCGGATGGCGCGGACGGGTACGCCGAGTGGGTACAGATCGCGTTGATTCTGTACCGTGTCGAACTGGAGAAGAGTCTCCGTGAGACTGAAGACTACCTCAACGAGATGCCCGGTATTCTCGCCGTGTTCGGCCTCAACGAGGCACCGCACTACAGCTCGCTGTGCCGGTGGGAACAAGAGTACCGGATGCGTGAACTCCGCCGCCTGCTCCGCCGAAGCGCGGAGCAGGCGGGCTGGAGTGGCGAAGCCGCGATTGACGCGAGCGGCTTCCAGCGCGATCAAACCAGCTACCACTACCGCGACCGCGCGAATTACTCATTCCAGTCGATGAAGACAACGATCTTGATCGACGTGAACTCGCTAGCGATCAAGGACGTTCACTACACGACGCAGAAGGCGTGGGACGGCCACATCGGGATGCAGGTCTTCCGCCGGAACGCGGAAGACCTGCGTGTACTGTCTGCTGACGCGAACTACTCGTGGAGCGACCTCCGTGAGGAGTGTCGCTCCAACTCAACGCGACCGTTGATCAAGCACAGAGAGCAAACACCGTTGCAAAAGGCCCACAACGCCCGAATGAACCAGGACTACAACCAGCGCTGGATGAGTGAAACCGGCTTCTCGCAGTTGAAGGAAGACGACGGCGAGAAGCTCCGCTCCCGGACGTGGCACGGCCAGTTCCGGGAGCTGACACGGAAGTGCATCATCCATAACCTGACGCAGGCGGCGAGTTAAGGGCTCGCCGCCTGCTCCCTTTCTCCGGACGTATCCGGGAGAGGCATCGCCGTCGTCACCGAACCAACGGAGCAAGATACCATAGTTTTGACCCTTCAGCAGACACCGTGAGTGGCCGCTACTGCATCTTCTGAATTCAAAAACTCGTCTCTGACGCTGTGAGACTGGGGGAAATTGACCCTATCCCGACGCTGTCTTGCGTTCAACAAGGCAACCTACGACCCAATCGTCGTCGACGTCTCAGTGACCATCGAGACGGACGGCGACCCCACAATCGATGGCGACGGCGGAACGAACGCAGCCGTCAGTATCGAGGCCGACGGTGTGACGCTGGATGGCCTGACGGTGACGAACCCCGATGGCCTGCTCGGAGTGAAGCTCGAACGAGGCTTCGACGACGCCACTATCGTGAACAACACCGTCGAAGACACCGGGCCGACTGGGCGTCGCCGGTATCGTCGTGGGCCAGGGCGACCACGGCGGCGTCGAGATAGCGAACAACACGATTCAGAACCTCGATCAGGAGACGACAGAGAGTTCGGGGTTCCCGACGGCCAACGGCATCCTCTTCGACGCCGATAACGCCGACCCCGGCACCGTAACGGATACGACGGTGAACAGCAACACCATCGAAGGCGTCGAGAGCGACCTCGCGTCGCTGGGCATTGTCGTCCAGCACAACACGGACGCCGTCAACGTCGACGACAACGAGATACGCGATCTCGTCGCGGCAAGCGACACCGACTCCGACCCATCCGACGGGGAGGACTTCGGCTTCACGTTCGCACAGGGCGTCAGTATCGGAATTAGCGATAATATCACAGGCCAGGCCCTCACCACGACTGCAGATACGACTATCGCCGGCAACGTCATCGAGGATATCACGAGCGCGGCGGGATATTCCCGAGGCAGTGAAAATCGACGGCGACGGGAGCGGGCTCACGTTCAGATCGAACCAGTTCCTCGTCGCCGTCGGCCTCAACAACCGGAACGGAACCGATGGCGGGAGACGAGTTCCGTCTGACGACCCCGAAGTCGACGCGAGGGACAACTGGTGGGGCAGTCCCGACGGCCCGAGGAAGCCACGTACATTGACCTCCTCCTTCGCGTGAATGCGGAGGAATCCCACCACAGGATTTTAGACCGAGTGTCACGGCCTGTTGGTTTCAAGACGCATACGTTCCACACGTCCCCTGCTGGGTTTCAGCATCGGTGTGGCTGTCTTGTGGCCCGGTCAAAGAGGCCCCATCCGTAGCCGAGTCATCGGCACCAGCCTTCTGCCGGGAAGCCCGGTCGCTTTGGCGGTGACTCTCTCCACTACGGTAGCGGTCTGCAATGTTTATCGCCCCGTTCACGTCGGCTTGGTACTCACCGACCCAACAGTCATCGTTCGAGCATCTGAACGTCGCTTGTCGTGGCCGGTATCCGTGTCACCGCACGCGTGGCACGCCTTCGACGTGTTGCGGGGATTCACCGTTTCGACGGGAATCCCTTTCTCGGCGGCTTTGTAGCGAATCTGTGCGTGGAGCTTGGCAAAGCCCCATCCATGCAACCGCCGATTCATGTACTCGCCGTAGTCCATGTTCTCGCGGATGTACGTCAAGTCTTCCAGCACCAGCACTGGATTCTCGACAGATTCGGCGTACGCCACGACCTCGCGGGCCACACGGTGGAACACGTCGTCAATCTGGTCCCACAGTGCGTCACCGTAGGACGCTGCGATTCGCTCACTGCCACGCTTCTGAAGCCGTCTTGTGGCTGTGAAATAGGTCTTGCGGAGCCGACGAACGGTTTTGCCGTCGTCGGCCCACAGTTCGGGGCGCGTCGGAGAACCGTGTTCGTCGCGGTGACACACCGTGACGAGACTCGCTTCTCCGATGTCCACGCCTATCGGCGTCCGCTCGTCGGCGGACGCCGCAGATTGGTCCTCCACGTCGCGGGTAGCGGTGACGTGGAGATACCACGTCCCGTTCCGCTCGAACAGCCGACTTTCACCCATCTCGGCGTCGTCTGCGTACACCGCTTCCAGCCACTCCCGCTGTTCGGGATTGGGCTGTGCCGGTATCCAGAGGTGGTAATCCTCGTGGTGCGGGATTTTGGCGTACCACTCGATAGCGTTCTGTGGTTGGTAGTCAAGTTGCAGTCCTTCGTTGGTGAATCGCACCGGATGGTCGTCGTGAAGCTCGTCGGCGTCGTAGCTGTCGTGGAGTTGCGGGACGTACTTTTTGAGAGCGTTTTTCGCGTAGCCACTCAGATCGTACTCGACAACCACATCGTTGGCCGCTGACTGTGTGTCACAGCCAGCGGCGAACGTGGCTTGAAGTGCCTGCTGGTACGCGTCCCGCGTCTCACGAAGCTTCTGTCGCTTGTGGAGGTTGGGGTCCACAAGCTTCAGTTCGAGCGTTTTTGTGACCTCACCCATCGCGCCGTACTCCACTTTTCAGTTGTGAGGGATATATAACTCAGCGATCCAGAGTGAAAGTGAAACGGTGGGAAATCTGGGACTGCAATAGAACGGTGGACTGTCACACACTACTGTCCGCTCGACCCCCGCCTGTTCGCTCCTCGGTTCGGACAGAGTGTCGGAACACTTGTCGCTCACGGGAAGGCGGGGGTATGCGCTCGTATCTGTATCAGGACGCCGACGACGACGAACAGAGCGACGTCGTCGGCAACGTCAAGTTCGAGCCCTTCCTCCGGCGACCGCCGGGCAGCGATAACGGACGGGGTAACGATGCCCCGGGCCGGCAAAAATGAGAGACCGCACCATCGTCTCCTCGACAATGGTGGGGACGGACCGATGGGACGGGTCACCGGTGAGGCCGAATCTCGCGTGACCGACGGGTCTCGACCGCGTCGTCAGTCGCCGATACTGTCCGTCGGAAACGACTGCAGGCGCTCGACGTTCTCCGCGACCGATGTCAGCGCCGTCTGAAGCCGGTCAGTCGCGGCCACGAGATCCGCTTCCTGACTGTACGTGACCAGTCCACACTCCTCAAGAATAGGGATGTGCGTGTGGTAAAGCCGAAAGTACGTATCGCGGAGTTGTTCGCCCGAGAGTGCCGTGACGTCCGTATCGTGCTGGCATTCGACGACCAGTTCCGCGAGGTCGGGCAACGTCAACTGCCGGTGGTGGTCTAGACATGCGAGCGCGAGACGGCGCTCTTCGGCGGCGAGTGCCCGGTAGACGCGGTCCAGTTCGACCATCGTCGGTCGGGAATACGCTCACGAATGTCAATCTTGCGAATAGTTGTGAGCTACCTGATTCGAGGAGAGAGTCCCGGCGTTCAGGCCGGGCATGAATCCGACAACACCCTCACGTACACAACGTGTAGGATGGCCGGGGTCGTGTGTCACTGCAACTCACTCGGGAAAACTGGAGGTGGGTTGGCGTTCCTCCATCATCAAAAACGCGAGCCTGCCCAAGTGAGGCTTGGACGTGAGTCCGAGTCGGGCCGATGGCACGGCCTGTGCGGTGCGAGCGGATACCCAAGCACACCACGCCTCTCCCGAGGCCCGAAGCATCACGCACGAACCGGAGTACCGCCGTCCGGCGGGAATCTTGCCCCCGTTGGAGTCGGGGCCAGCCCGACCCCAAGCGCGGGGAAACCTCGGCGTTTACTCCGAGGAGGATGTCATCGATGGCTTCGGTCGATTCGGAGCGACCACAACGACTATCGTCGCGCCCCCAGACCGACCAGCCATGCGATTCGGCGTCGACGAGGCCGGGAAAGGACCCGTACTGGGGTCGATGTTCGCCGCCGCGGTCCGGGCCGACCCGGCGGCGCTCCCGGACGGCGTGGGCGACTCGAAGGGCATCGCGCCGGACCGTCGCGAGCGACTGGACGAGTCGATACGCGAAACGGCCGACGCCGTTGCCGTCGCCGAGGTACCGGTCGAGCGAATCGACGACCCGGAGACGGACATGAACACGCTGACCGTCGCGGCCCACGGCGAGGCGCTGGCAGGGGTCGCGGCGGACGGCCTCGCCGGGACCGTCGACGCGGGCGACACCGACGCCGAGCGGTTCGGTCGCCGCGTGGCCGGCCGCGTCGACGCGACGGTGACCGTCGACGCCGAACACGGCGCCGACGAGACGGACCCGCTGGTGGGCGCGGCCTCTATCGTGGCGAAAGTGGCCCGCGACGCACACGTCACGTCGCTCTCCGAGGCGTACGGCGCTGTCGGGTCCGGATATCCGAGCGACCCGACGACGCGAGCGTTCCTCGCGGACTACGTCGACGAACACGGCGAACTGCCCGACTGCGCGCGAGCGTCGTGGTCGACCTGCGAGGACGTCCTCGCGGCGGCCGAACAGGCGACGCTCGGCGAGTTCTGAGAAGAAAACCCCGCGAACGCGGCTTGGACCTGGACGGGAGATGTTTTCGACAGCCCCTGCGGCCCTTCCAACACTCGTGTCAGCGTTTAGCCGGGCTTGCACCGGCCTTGTCCTTGCGGACTTTAGCTGGGCTCGCACCAGCCTTTGCCGACGTGCTGGGTTCCCGAGCGTCACTTACGTGACGTCCGGTACTTGACCTTCCTACCGACCCTGCCGGCCGGATCGGCGATGGGCTGTGGCGGTTCTCCTTCGGAGCGGTGACCTCGGAATCCTGTGACGGACTGCTCGGTTCTTGCCCCCAACGCATCCCTTTCCGTCCTGAACGGACAGTCTGAGATACGTCGTCCAGTGTGTCCCCGCGTTCCAACGGGACCTGAACATACGCCGGGAGGAGTTATAAGTCAATCTAAATGAATTTGTCACTAAGTACCAAGGAATATCGCTACGGCGACGTGAAACGAGGGCGGGTGGGTACGAGACGACCGAGAGAGGCCGACGACGCCGGCGTTCAGTCCTCGTCCAGCACGAGGTTCCGGAGGATGTCACCGTAGGCCGGACGGGTGACGAGGACGCCGATGAGGACGCCGACGATGGTGATGATGGCGAACCCGGAGAGGTCCCCTAGCGAGAGCACCATCAACGGACTCATGGCGACGATGGTCGTCGCCGCGGCGGCGCCGATGACCCAGAACGCCTTGCGGAAGCGACTCTGGAACACCCGGCCGGTCTCGACTTTCCCCTGCTGGAGTATCTCGTCGGCGATGATGATGAGGTCGTCCACCCCCGTCCCGATGACGGCGATGAACCCCGCAAGGTGCGAGAGGTTCAGCGGGTACTGGACCAGCGCGACGAATCCGAGGAGGATGAACACCTCCGAGAGCGCCGTCACGATCATCGGGAGGGCCACCTCCGGTCGACCGTAGCGGATGTAGACGACCAGACTGACGGCGACGACGGCGAGCAATCCAGTGACGACGGAGTTCTGCTGGAACTGCTCGGCCAGTGCCGGCGACAGCGAGAGTTGGTCCGAGTCCTCGAAGTTCAGCGGCGCCGGTAGTCGGCCGGCCTTCAGGTTCAGTTCGATTTCGCGGGCCATCTCCATGTCGTCGGCCGGGAGGACGAACACCGGATCGTCTTTGAACGTGTTCTGCTGGAACGACTCCGCGAGTCCGGGTGCGACACCGCGGGCGTAGAACGGTTCGTCGTTGAGCGTCGCGACGAGACAGCGCCCCTCGGTCTGCTGGATGTCGCTGTGGTTGTAGTTGCCGCAGTTGCGCGCCTGTCCGAACCCGGCGTCGACCATGTCCCGACTGAACCGCTCTGCGGTGCTCCGCTCGACGGTGACTCTGGCGACCGGACCGTATGCCTGCGTGTTGTCCGACGCCACGCCGGCGAACTCGTTCTGTGAGAGTACCTGCTCACGGACGTAGGTTCCGTTGTCCGCGGGGTAGACGGCGTACATTCGGACGACACCGCGTTCTTCGAGGATGTCGACGAGCGCCTCTGGTTCGCGGTCCGGCGCGGTGATGCTGATGAAGCTTCGTGAACTACCGGGCCCACTGACCTCCTGTACCCGGCCGCCGCTGAGTGCGGAGGTCCGAATCTTGTCGGTGACGCTCTCGACCATCTCCTCGCGGGTGGCCTGTGTCACGCCCGGCCGTATCCTCGAGGGCTGGTACCCCTCGGACTCGATGGCGGCCCGGAGTTCATCGTCGGTGACGTTTCGCGTGAACACTTCGACGGTGCCGTTCTCCCCTCGCTGTCCCGGCCGCACTTCGACGTCGATGGGGTCGACACCGAGTTCGTTCGAGACGTTCTGTGCGAGCCCGGTCGTCTGGTTCGGCGCCACGTCGATACCCTCTGCCGTCGTGCCGACGATGGGGGCACGGATACGCGTTCCGCCGGAGAGTTGGATACCGTACTGGAGGTTGCTCACCTTCGAGGCGTTGCCGGCCCCCTCCTCGGGCGTCGTCCCCGGCACGCCGCCGGGGACGAACAGCGCGACGGCACTGCCAAGCAGGAGGACGACGAGCAGGGCGATGCGCCAGTTCTCGCGGAGGGCGCTCATCGGTTGACCCCCTCGTACTTGTACCAGCGAAGCAGCGTGACGTTGAGCATGTAGGTGTTCATCAGGTCGGCGGTCAGCCCCAACACGAGGACGATACCGATGGAGGCCATCAACTCGATACCGAACAGCGTCGCGGTGACGGCCATGACGGCCATCGCGGCGATGGAGGTCAGCGTCATCGTCACACCGGTCCGCATCGCCCGGTAGGTGGACTCGTAGAACCCGCCCGACCGGCGGAGGACGTGGTTGTTCAGCAGGATGTCCGAGTCAACGGAGTACCCGATAAGCATCAGGAGTGCGGCGACGGTGCCCAGCGAGAGTTTGATGCCCACCAGATTCATGATGGCGACGGGGATGACGATGTCCGAGAACGCCGAGACGACGATGGCGATGCTCGGCACGAAAGTCCGGAAGAGGGCAAAGGCGAGCAGACTCATCCCGAGGAAGGCGACGCCGACGCCGACGACGGCAAGCCGCTGGTTCTCGGCGCCAAACAGCGGCGAGGTGGTGCCGCTCCGGAGCCGCTCCATCTCCTCGGTGTTGTCGACCGTCTGGCGGATAGCGTTGATGTTCGATGAGTCGAACGTGACGATGTACTGGTTGTTCTGTCCCTGAACGCCCTGCACCGAGACGACCGGCTCGTCGAACGACTCGCGTATCTCCTGCTGTGAGAGCGTCGTCTCGACCGTGACCTCCGACCCGCCCTTGAAGTCGACGCCGAGCGTGACCGGCGACCCGGTCATAGCCCACCAGCCCGTGAGGACGATGAGCGCCACCAACAGTACAGCCAGTGGAACCGCCACCAGTTGGCGGTTGGAGTACTGGGTGTAATCGACTTCCGGGACCTCGAACTCGACCATGGCCGTGGGTGTGGCACGACTCCGAATAAGCCTTCCCAATCTAAGAGCCGGCGGAGCGCCGTTCGCGGCCCGCCGGGGCGCGCACCCGGACCGGGAGCCACGAGGGGTAACGAGCCGAGTCCGGAGTCGGGTCCCGGCGAAGCCGCGACGGCCGATTCAGGCCTCAGTCGGGCAGATAGCGGACGCTGACGACGCCCGCGGCGGTCCTGACCTCGACCCGGTCGACGCCGAGGCGGGCGGCCCGAGAGACGGTCGCCTCGTCCTCGACGACCTCCGTGGCCGCGTCCTCGGTGTCCTCCTCGGGCACGGTCAGGACGTGAATCTCGCCCTCGCCGGCCCGCTCGCGGGTCGTCAGGTCGCCGACCGGCTGGTCGGCGGCGATGTCTGTGGCCTGTGCCGTCGGTTCGAAGTCGACGTGTTCGACGGGGATGGTGCGCTCGGCGTGGAGTTCGACGACGGTGTAGGTCACCTCCATGGGCGGTTCCGGTTCGACGGTGGCGTCGACGACGCTGCCGGCGTCCAGTCCCGGGTTCTCCGACAGCGTCAGTACCTGCGAGTCCGCGACGTCGCGCAGCGTCGCCGACTCGCCGTCGGCGTGTGTGACGAGGAAGGTGCCCTCTTTCGTACTCATGGGCGAGGATAGGCTATCGGCGTTCTTCCGGGTTTCGACCCGGGCTCACCGCAGTAGTCTGTGGACGACGTACATCACGCCGACCGCGACAAGCGGCGGCGCCAGCCCCGCTATCTGCGGGAGGCCATACAGCGCCGCGACGAGGGCGCTCCCGGTCGGTTCCTGTAACTGGGGTGGAACCGAAATCACCAGACCGACGTACAGCGACGCGACGAACAGCAGCGCCGACAGCGCCAGCCCCCGGTCGTAGGTCACCGACGACGCCGAGCGCCGGTGCCGGCGGGCGACGAGCAACACCGGTGCCAGCAAGGGCGCGACGACGAGCAAGCCGACGAACAGGAAGAACGACCGGGAGAAGGTGAACGTCCCGCCGCGGACGGTGCTGGTCTGGGCCAGTATCGAGATGAGGCCGAAGACGAACACGAGGGCGATGGCCACCGTCAGGAGGAGCGCCAGCAGGACGTAGCCCTTGAACAGCCACGACTCGCTCGTGCGGACGGCGTAGACGAACGCGCCGGGAAGCCCGTCGTACGACCCCTGAGTCCCCTCGACGTGGTCGGCGGGCGTCGCGTCTGTCATCGGCTGTCCTTGGGGGACCGAGGGGTTAAACGCCCCGCTCGACGGCGACTCCCCGGGACATATGTACGAGGCCGGCGACCGGTCGCGTATGCACGTAGACATCGGCGCTGCGCTCGGGTCCGTCGCCGACCCCGGCGTGGACGAGGACGCGCTGGACGCGCTCGACGAGCGGGTCGCCGCGGCCCACGAGACCATCGCCGACGGCCGCGCGGCCGACGAGTTCGGCTACGCCGCGCTGAACCTCCCCGACCGCACCGACCCACAGCAGATTCGGGACGCCGTCGAACCCGTCGCCGACGCCGAGTACGTCGTCACCGTCGGCATCGGTGGCTCGGCGCTGGGCGCAAAGACGATCACCGCGGCGCTGGCAGCGGACCCCGACCGCCACGTCGTCCTCGACAACGTCGACCCCGAACACGTCGAGCGAACGCTCGCGGACCTGCCGCTCGACGACACGGCCGTCAGCGTCGTCTCGAAGTCCGGTACCACCGCGGAGACGCTGGCGAACTTCCTCGTCGTCCGCGAGGCCTACGAGGACCGCGGTGTCGACTGGACCGAGCGGACCGTCGCCACGACGGGCGAGTCCGGACCGCTCCGGGAACTCGCCGACGAGGAGGACTTACCGACGCTCCCCCTGCCCGACGGCGTGCCCGGTCGCTTCGCCGCGCTGTCGACGGTCGGACTGGTGCCGGCCGCCATCATGGACCTCGACATCGAGAGCCTGCTGTCGGGGGCCGGTGACGTGGCCGACGACCTCGGGCCGTCGCTGTACGACACCCCGGCGTACGCCTACGGCGCCGTCGCCTACGCGCTCGAAGAGCGGGGCGCGAGCGTCAACGCCGTCATGCCCTACGCCGAACGGCTGGAGTACTTCGCCGAGTGGTTCGCCCAACTGTGGGCCGAGAGCCTCGGGAAGGACGGCCGCGGCCAGACGCCGGCACGAGCGCTGGGCGCGACCGACCAGCACTCCCAACTCCAACTGTATCGGGCCGGCCCGCGCGACAAGATGGTCACCGTCGTCCGCCCGCGCGAACGGGCCGACGTTCCCGTCCCGGACCCGGGCCACGAGTCACTGGAGTATCTGGCCGGCGCTGACCTCGGCGAACTGCTCGACGCCGAGTACGACGCCACGGTCGCCAGCCTCTCGGCGGCGGGACGGCCGGCCGTCGAACTCGAACTCGACCGACTCGACGCCGCCAGTCTGGGCGAACTGCTCTATGCCATGGAGGCCGCCTGCGTTCTCGTGGGCGAACTTGCCGACGTGGAGACGTTCACCCAGCCGGCCGTCGAGTGGGGTAAGCGGGCCGCTCGCGGTCTGCTGGCCGGCGAGGACACCGAGGAGACGCGGACGGTGGCCGACCGGCCGAGCTACGTCATCGAGTAGCGAGACGCGCAGTCGGTGTGTAGTTTCGAAGAACGAAGCCCTCACCACTATTTTGTCTCGTCGGGGAGACAACACAGTATGGTCATTTCGGACGAACCCGTCTGGGGCGACGCCCTCGACGACGTCGTACAGGAGTGCGAAGACGCCGTCGTGTACGCGGACATGGCACAGGAGACGGTCCTCCACGAGGGGGCGGTGCGAGTGCTCGCCAACGGTTGGGTAAAGCTCCCGACCGGCCGCTTACTCTCGCCGAGCGCCGTCCACCACATCGACGACCGGACGGGCTAGCGGGGTCGGTTGGCTCCGCGTCACGCACCCAATCGGTGGGGTCTTGTGGACCCGACGACTACCCCACGGCAACGCTCGCTATGGCACTCACTCCCCCGTACGTCTCCGTGGCCGACGGCCGCACAGTCGTCCTGAACGGCGTCCGAGCGCTGGCCGTCGTCGCGGCGGCGTTCCTCCTCGCGGGGCTTCTGGGACAGGTCGGAGCGGCGCTGTTCGGCGTCTCGCTCCCGTTAGACGCCGCTGGGACGCCCGCGTCCCTGTACGCGGCGGTCAACGCCGTGTCGTTCGTCGGGTTCGTCGTGGCGGCGCTGGGCTTCGTCGGCCTGCGGAACGAACAGTCGCTCCTGCACGTCCGGTCGCCGACGCTCAGCGACGCCGGGTGGGTCCTCGTCGGCGTCGCCGGCATCTTCCTCGGCGCGATAGTGATGGGCGTCGTCGTGGACGTGCTCAGTACCGTCGTCGAGACGGTGTTCGGAACCAGCGTCGAGTCCGGCCAGAACAGCGTCATCGAAGCGGGCCGGGAGAACCCGCCGCTGTTCCTCTACATGGTCCCGGTCGCGCTCTTGCTGGTCGGGCCGGGCGAGGAACTCGTCTTCCGCGGCGTCGTGCAGGGCCTCTTTCGCCGGTCGTTCGGGGTCGTTCCGGGTATCGTCCTCGCCAGTCTGCTGTTTGGCCTCGGCCACGCCTTCGCCATCAGTTCCGGAAGCGCGTGGACGTACGTCCTCACCGCGGGTGCGCTGGGAGTAGTCCTCGGCACGGTCTACGAGTACACGGAGTCCATCGTCGTCCCGGCGCTGGCCCACGGTCTCTGGAACGCGGGGCTGTTCGTCCTGAACTACTATCTCGCGACGACCGGGACGTCGCTGCCGGTGTAGGGTAGGACCTTCCTACCGGCCGTGTGACGGGTGTCTGACGGGTATTTATGCGCTCAGCCCGTAGAGGTAGTGGCATGTCATCCCGGTTCACGGTCGTGTGCGACGACGGCCAAGCCCGGGCGATTCAGGTGCTGGCCCGCCGCTACGGCATCACCGAGGAGGAAGTCCTCAAGCAACTCATCGACCTCGGACTGGAAGACGTCGAAGAGTCGACGGTCTGAGCGACGACGACTCAAGCGGGGTTCTTCCGGGAGAGCGAACTCCCGCAGATGGGACAGCGGTCGTGGTTCTCGTCGAACTCTCTCCCACAGCCAGCACACTGGAACAGCCAGTCCCGCTGTTCGGAGATGCCGTCGCGAGCGATGACGTCGACGGCGACGTCCAGTTTCTCGGCGACGTTCTGCATCGCGTAGTCGTCGGTTACCAGTCTGGCGTCGAGTTCGAAGGCGGCGGCGACGAGGCGGACGTCTGTCTCCGAGAGTTCCGCGAGGTCGCCCGTCTCACGGGCCGCGCGTTCGATGCGCTCTACGGTGTCCTGTTCGGGGATGTGGAGGTGCATGCCCGACCCTTCCAGCGCGTCGAAGCGAAAGGCCGCCTCCCCCTCTAGCTCCTCTTTGACGAGCGGAATCGTCGCTATCTGCTCGTCTGTGTGGTACTCGTTGATAAACGCCGACGAATCGAGAACGTACATCTACCGTTTGACGATCATGTGGTCTTTGACTGCCTTCACGCGGTCGACCGGGACCAGCAGGCGGCCCTGATCGCTGTACTCGAAGTCGGTGTTCCGGACCGACTCCGCGGGGTCGATGACGAGGTGTTTCAGCGACCCCGAGGAGAGGTCCATCGTGATGTTGTAGAGGCTTCCCAGTTCCGCCCCGTCACTACCCATGACGTCTTTCCCCGAGAGGTTCTCGGCGAGTATCTCGGCCATACGTCTCCTTCTGAGCGAAATGATATAAACGCCACGGGGGCGTCTGACGCGGGATAGCGTTTTATCGGCGGCGGCCGCAGTGGGGGACATGACCGAGAGTAGACGGCGGTTTCTCGCGGCGCTCGCCGCGGGCGTCACCGGGTCGCTCGCCGGGTGCGGTGGCGACGGCGGCGGCGAGACACCGCAGTCGACCGCGACGGACACGACGACGGCGACCGACACACCGACGGCGTCGCCGACGGCAACCGAGACGGCCACGCCCACACCGACCCAGACGGCGACGCCCACCGACACACCGACGGCAACCGAGACGCCGGTCGATGCGGCCCAGCGAGTCCTCGTCGGTCCCGGAGACTTCGTCTTCGACCCGGAGACGTTCGCCGTCCCGGTCGGGAGCACCGTCCTCTGGGAGTGGCGCAGTAGCAACCACAACGTCAAGCCGGCGACGACGCCGGACGGCAGCGACTGGACCGGGACGCCGGGAGACGCCGGCCAGACCTTCGAGAAAGGTCACACCTACACGTACACGTTCGAGACGGCGGGGGAGTACGAATACTACTGTGCGCCCCACCGCAGCGTCGGCATGACCGGATCCTTTACCGTCACCGAGTGAGCGCGTCTCACGGCCCGTGCGCCCGATGACGACGAACTTAACTACTGTCACCGACTCGTTCCGATAACTTCTGGGGCCATCTATGTCTGATCAGGACGCCACAACAGAGACGGACCACACCCTCCGGACACCCATCGTCGCAGTACTGGGCCACGTCGACCACGGGAAGACCAGCCTGCTGGACCGCATCCGCGGGTCCGCCGTGACCGCCGGGGAATCGGGCGCAATCACACAGCACATCGGTGCCACTGCGGTGCCACTCGACGTCATCTCGGAGATAGCCGGGGAACTCGTCGACCCGACGGACTTCGACCTGCCGGGCCTGCTGTTCATCGACACACCCGGACACCACTCCTTCTCGACGCTCCGCTCGCGCGGCGGGGCGCTCGCAGACATCGCCATCCTCGTCGTCGACGTCAACGACGGCTTCCAGCCGCAGACGCTGGAGGCCATCGACATCCTCAAGCGCACCCAAACCCCGTTCATCGTCGCCGCGAACAAGATAGACACCGTCCCGGGCTGGAACCCTAACGAGAACATGCCCGTGCAGGCGACGATGGACGCCCAGTCCGAGCGAGTGACCTCCGATCTGAACCAGAAACTGTACGAGATCATCGGCGAACTCTCGGACAACGGGTTCTCCGCCGACATGTACTGGCGCGTGCAGGACTTCCAGGCCAACATCGGCGTCGTCCCCGTCTCCGCGGAGACGGGCGAGGGCGTCCCGGACCTCCTGACGGTGATGATGGGCCTCTCCCAGCGCTACATGAAAGAGGAGATGGAGATAGACACCTCCGGCCCCGGCGTCGGCACCGTCCTCGAAGTCAAAGATACGCAGGGCTTCGGGACGACGCTGGACGCCATCATCTACGACGGCACCATCCGGGCAGACGACACCATCGTCGTCGGCGGCCTGCAAGGCCCCATCGTCACCGACGTTCGCGCGCTCTTGCGACCCCGCCCCCTCGAAGAGATTCGGACGGAGGCGCAGTTCGAACAGGTCGACGAAGTCACGGCCGCCGACGGCGTGAAGATAGCCGCCCCGGAGTTAGACGACGCCATGGCCGGCGCGCCGATTCGCGTCGTCCGGAACCGCGAGCGGAGCGAGGTCATCGCCGAAGTCGAGGAGGAACTCGCCGAGATAGAGGTAACGACACAGGAGGAAGGCGTCGTCGTCAAGGCCGACACGCTCGGGTCGCTGGAGGCGATTTCGAGTACGCTCGCCGAGGAGGAGATACCCATCATGCGCGCGGAAGTCGGCGCCGTCGCGCCGCGGGACATCCGGGTCGCCGAGACGGCCAACGAACCGACCCACCGGGCCATCCTCGCGTTCTCCGTCGACGTACTGGACGACGCCCGTGACCTCGCCGAACAGGAGGACGTCGAACTGTTCGAGGACGACGTCATCTACCAACTCGTCGAGCGCTACGACGACCACGTCACCGCCATCGAGGAAGCCCAGCAGGAACAGATTCTGGAGAACATCACGCGCCCTGCGAAGTTCCGCATCCTGCAGGACCACACCTTCCGGCAGTCCGACCCGGCCGTCGTCGGCGTCGAGATACTGTCCGGCGAACTCCGCCGGAACGTCAACGTCGTCAAGTGGGACGGCGGCGAGGCCAAACGGGTCGGCCACCTCAAGACCATACAGGACGAGGGCGAGGACGTCGATTCGGCCCGCACCGGCGAGCGCATGGCCGTCTCCATCGACGGCCCGACAGTCGGCCGGCAAATCGAGGAAGGCGACGACCTCTGGGTCGAGATTCCCGAGAAACACGCGAAGATTCTCGAACAGGAACTCGCCGAAGACATCTCCGTCGACGAACGCGAAGCGCTCTCGATGTACCTCGAAAAACACCGCAATCGGGACCCCTTCTGGGGGAAGTAGCGCGGAACCGAGCGCAGAGATTCCTCGAAAAGGCACAGCGGGGAACGCAGTGACCCGCGAGCGATAGCGAGACGCTGACCTGCGGGAAGTGCCTCCGAGCGATGCGGCGCCGCCGCAGCGACGACGCTAGTAATAATATTTAATTACCCTGCGTGTGTCCGGACAGACACGATGCTCGGTGCCGCCCCCACGCTGTCCACGGCCGACCTCGTCCTCGCGAGTATCGCACTCTCGATGCTTCTAGCAGCCGTCGGTGCCGTCCTCACGTCCCTCAGCGTCGTCGCCGCGCTCGCGGCCGGGTCGCTGCCGGCCAGCGGGTCCATCGGCTACGCGCTGTTTTACAACCCGCCCGGTTCGACGAAAGAGGCCTAGAAGGTCACTGCGCCGTCGGCGTCGTCTCCTCGCCCATCACTTGCTTGACCTGCAGGGCGGCGGAGGCGGCGATACCCTGTGCGAGGTCGTCGCGTTCTGCGTCGGTGATAGTCGCGCTCTCCGGGTCTTCTGGTGCGTAGTCGGCGCTGACGACCGACCCCACCGGTGGCTGGACGGCGATGGTCGCTCGTGGTCCCGTCTGGCCGTCGCTTATCTCGGACCCGACGACGTACTCGCCCGGCAGTAGTTCCCGCGTCCGGGCGGCGACGCCCGCGAGGTCCTCGCGAAGCGTCTGGCGTTGCTCCGGCGTGAGCGTCACTTTCTCCGTGTCGCCACCGAGCGGCGAATTCCCATACATGGACGTTCTGCTCCACTTAGGCGGTAGGGTACTAAAAACCCCGTGACTAGTCAGATACGGCCGATACCGCGGCGTTCAGACGACGGGGTGACTCTCGCCGTAGGTCGCCAGCACCACGGCGCTTGCGTACGTCTCCTCGGGGGCGACCGATTCGACGTGGACCGACTCCTCGACGAAGTCCCAGTCGCGGAGGTCACGCCCGGCGGCGAGGCCCTCTCGAATCTCGGTCCGGACGGCGTCGGGGTCAGTGCCGTCCACCTCGTAGAAGATTCCCGGGCCGCCCTCGCTGCGGGCCCACCCGACGCCGGCGGCGGCCCGTTCGCCCGGGGCCGCCGTCGCGGCCGACTGGACGACTTCCAGCGCCTCGCCCGGCGGCCCGAGGTCCGGTGCGGTCTCGACCACCTCGATGGCCGGTCCCTCGGGGATGACCGACGAGAGCGTCACGAGGTTGTAATTGTGGACGCCCGCCTCGGCCAGCGCCGCGTCGTACGACGACAGCGCGGTCGGCCCGGTGGCGGTCCCCCACACCACCCGAATCGTGCTCATGACTCTGC
Source organism: Haloarcula sp. JP-L23 (assembly GCF_011602445.1). Classification (NCBI taxonomy): domain Archaea; kingdom Methanobacteriati; phylum Methanobacteriota; class Halobacteria; order Halobacteriales; family Haloarculaceae; genus Haloarcula; species Haloarcula sp. JP-L23. The sequence goes on from NZ_CP050014.1 coordinate 124,337, forward strand.
ATCGACGACGCGCCGGGTAAGGCGTTTCGTTTCCAGCCACCGATACCACAGGATTGGTCGAACAGAGCGTCGACAGCCTCGTCTTGTACGCACCTTACTCCCGGTTGATTCGGTGTTCCACAGCGATAGCCCGAGGTTATTCCGGACAATACAGTGATAACAATGACCGGTCCAGTCGTGCCTCTCCGCCATGCGAGTGACCTATCTGGAATCGGCGGCGGTGTTGGTCGAGACCGGCGACGTGGACGTGCTCTGTGATCCGTGGCTCGTCGACGGCGCGTACTACGGGTCGTGGGCCCATTACCCGGAGCCAGATTTCGAACCGGAAGACTTCGACCACGTCGACTACATCTACGTCTCCCACGTCCACCCGGACCACTTCCACCCGGAGAGCCTCGAACGGATGGACACGGACATTCCGGTCCTCATCCACGACTACCGGTGGGACTACCTCAAGGAGGCCGTCGAGGACCTCGGGTTCGAGGCGGTGGAACTCCCGCACGACGAGCGGACCCACCTCGGCGGGGACACCCACATCAACGTCCTCGCGGCCGACGGCTGTGACCCCGAGCGCTGTGGGAACTTCTTCGGATGCACGTGGTACGACACCGAGGCCGACCAGACCGGGTCGACGCAGGTGGACTCGATGGCGGTCATCGACGACGGCGAGGAGACGCTCGTCAACACGAACGACTGCCCCTACCCCATCGCCGAACCCAGTTGCGAGAAGATCAAGGCCGACTACGGCGACGTCGACATGCTGTGTCACCAGTACAGCGCCGCGCAGTTCTACCCGCAGGCGGTGACGAACTACGACCACGAGGAGAAGATAGCCGAGCGTGACCGGGTCATCCAGGAGAAACACGAACTCGCACTGAACTTCATCGACCTGTTCGAACCGACCTACTACATGCCCTTCGCGGGCGAGTACGTCCTCGCGGGCGACCTCACACACCTGAACGAGTACACCGCCAACCCGCCACGGAAGGACGCGAAGGCCTTCTTCGAGGTCAACACCGCCGACGACCACGAGTGCGTCTTCCTCAACTCCGGAGAGTACATCGACGTGACGACGGGCGAACGGTCGGCCCCGTTCGAACCGGTGGACCCCGAGGAGAAACAGCGGTACATCGAAGAGGAACTGGCCCCCCGCGAATTCGACTACGAGGCAGACCCGATGCCCACTGTCGACGAGTTTCGGGCGTACGTTCCGCTGGCCTACGAGAACATGGAAGGGAAACGCGCCCGCATCGGCTACGAGACCGACACCACCGTCCTGATTCCGCTGGTCGACGGCGTCTGTCTGGAACTGTCGATGGACGGCAGCGGATTCGACTACACGCGGGACCTCGACACCGACGACTACGACGACGGGTGGGTCAAGATGGACGTCGACCCGCGACTGCTCATGCGCCTGTTCGAGGGCCCCCACAGCGCGTACTGGGCCGACGCGAAAATCGGGTCACACATCGGCATCAGCAAGGACCCGGACATCTACGAACGCGGCCTCTACAACACGCTCGGCGAGTTCCACGCCGACGGTGCCGACGTACAGGCGACGGCGAGTCACGACGCCACCGCCGAGTCAGATTAGCTATCCTCGAACCCACAATTCCTCGGGACACGACCACTGTCGACCACCAGAACGCACCCGTCCACGTCGGTTGAGCGATGGTTGCGGTTGTTGTCGAAGGCTGAGATGGCGGACGTACAGCGGTTTCTCAGGTGGCGACGAGTTTGTACAGATAGCCCGGTCGGTCGGCCTCGCCGTCGACCGCCCGTTCCGTGTAGTATATCGCGTCGTCGGTTACCAACGGCGCGCTCGTGACGTGGCCGCGGTTGTCGACGGCCCACGCCACGTCACCGCTCTCCCGTTCTAGCGCGTACAGCGTACCGGTGTAGGACCCGACGAGGACGTGGTCGGGGGTGGCGACTGCGCTCCCGATGACCCACCCGCCGGTGTCGAAGCGCCACCGCTCCTCGCCGCTGTCCAGCGCGATGGCGTAGAGGTTGTCGTCGTGACTGCCGACGTAGACGGTACCACTGTCGACGGCCGGCGCACACATCAGGTCGGCGTCGGCCTCGAACTCCCACTCGACGGCGCCGTCTTCCACGTCCAGCGCGGTGACGGTGCCGGCCCACGAGGGGACGATCGCCAGACCGTCGGCGACGGCGATGGGCGCTTTCACGTCGCCGCCGGTGTCGTGAGTCCACGCGCGTTCGAGGTCGGGGAACGACCACGCGTAGACGTGGCCGTCGTTCGACCCGAACAGCAGGCGGCCGCCCTCGCGGTCCAGCGCCACCGTCGAGTGGGGGTGGTTCGTTGGCCGGGAGTCGCGCCACTGCACGCTCCCGGTGGCGGCGTCGACGGCCGCGACGCTGCCGCTGGGGGCAGCGTGTTCGACGGCGACGTACAGCACGCCGTTGTAGTAGGTCGGACTCGCGCCGATGGCGTCGCCGAGGTCGGTCCGCCAGCGCCGCTTTCCGGTCGCCAAATCGAGCGCCGACAGCGCGCCGTCGTACGCTCCGACGTAGGCGGTCTCGTTGGCGATTGCGGCCGTGCCGTGGCTCCCGCGGCCGGCCTGCGTGATGGTCGTCGCCCACCGAACCTCACCGTCGGTCGAGACGGCCCGCACCCGGCCGGTGTCGTCGGCGACGACGAGGTCGCCGGTCGGCGCCAGCACCGGACTCCCCTTCGCTGCAGTGTGGTCGCCGTGGTTGGTAGGGAGTTCCCACGCTTTCTCGACGCTCGCCGGAATCGGTCGGTCGGTGTAGCCCTGATTCAGGAGCCCCCCTCGGAACTGCGTCGCCGCGAACTCGTCCAGCGACGTGGAGGCGAGCGGGTCGAACCCGGACTGACAGCCAGCCAGCGACCCGGCGACGGCGGTGCCGACGCCTGCGAGGAACGCCCGTCGTGTGTGGCCGCGCTCGTGCACGCGACCCGCTACCGGTCGGGGCGGCTTAAATCGCGCGGCGACCCGTCGCTCAAACCGCGGCTGACCCTCCAGAAAGCGTTTACTACGAGGGGACGACCCCGAGACTATGCGACGACGCGCCCTCCTCGCCTCGCTCGCGGCCGGCGTGACCGGACTGGCCGGGTGTTCGTTCGGTGACGGCGGCAGCGATGCGACACACACCCCGGTCGACCCGTCGGCGACCGACACGCCCGTTCACTCACAGCCACAGACGGACACCGAAGCGGACCGGCGGACCGGCGAGCCACCCCGCCCCGAGGAACCACCACACGTGGTCGATTTGGAGACCGGTCCCCGGACGTACGCGCTCTCGCCGTACATCGAAACCGAGGACCGCGCCCGGGTGGCGCTGTGGTTCGACCGTACCGCGACGGCCGAGCATCCGGCCCGGCTCCGGGGGTGGCTCAGGAACGGCAACGACTTCGAGAACACCTTCCGGATTCAGTGGCTGCCCGTCGTCGGCCGGGTCCACGCCCGACAACCGCGTGGCTACGACCACGAGGCCAGCCTCCACCTCGCGCCGACCGAGAACAACGAACTGGCGGCGACCGTGCCGCAGGTCGTCCGCGACGAGACGGGGTACTGGCGCGTCGAGGACGTCGGCCCGTGGATGACCGAGACCTACCGGATGGCCCCCGGTGAGTGGGTCCGACTGGAGTACGAGGTGGTCGGGTCACCGGAGATGTCCGGTCGACCGACCGGCACCTACGAGTTCGACGACGAGGCGACGCTGACCGTCTGGGACACGGCCAGTCCCGGTCCGGCGGCCGAGTCGCGCTTTGCCGGACGGTCGCTCCCCGATTTCTCCGGCGACGGCGGCGTGCAGTGGTACCACGAGGCCGACGCCGACACCGTCGCGTTCGTCCGACCCTCGACCGAGCGCGTCGAACTCGACGGCCTCGTCGAGTTCGAGGTGGTCAACCACAGCCACGAGCGACTCAAATGTGGTCACTGGAACCTGTACAAACTCGTCGACGGCGAGTGGTTCCACGTCGGGCCGTGGCTACACACTTCCGACTGCCGACACCTTCCCCCGGGCGGTCGGAAACAGTGGCTACTCCGGGCGTTCAACGGCGAGGCAGTCCCCACTGGACAGGACTGTCACGGCGGCCTCACGCGCGGGTATCTCGGCGGCGGCGAGTACGCCGTCGTCGCCGGCTACGGCCACCCCGAACCGGAGAGCGGCGCGCTGGTCGAACTCGTCGGCGAGCCAGCGACGGTGGTGCCCACGGCGGACGTGACCACCGAGCGCGACGGGTCGACGGTCACGGTCACGAGCGAGCGGTACGGCGACGACGAGCACCCGCCCGACGCGACGTTCACGCTCCAGTACGCCGAGACCGGCGGCGAGCGCGTCGTCGCCGAACAGGTGATGCGACCCAGCCAGTTCGGCGGCGACGGGCGCGGTCTCCGGAACGCCTTGCCGTTCCTCTCGGCCGACGTCAGCCGAGTGATCGTCCGCACCGACGACCACGTCGTCGACAGCGTGCTCGGTCACGACGAGCAAACGAGACGGTTCACCTTCCGCGGACGGGGCTACGTCGCCTCGCGTGGCGCTAGCGACGAGTGACGAAGCGGACGTGTGGTAGTCGCCTCGCGTCCCGGTGGCCGCGGGCCACCCGACGCAGTACGAAGTGGCTCAGGCGAAGGCGACCGGCTGGCTGCCCGTCTCCCCGTCCTGATCGATCTTTTCGAGTGCGTCGCGGAAGTCCCGCTGTTCGACCGTGGTCCGTTCGTCGCGGATGGCGAACATCCCGGCTTCGGTCGCCATCGAAGCCAGCTCCGCGCCGGAGAGGCCGTCCGTCTGGCGGGCCATCGCCCGCAGGTCGACGTCCTCGGAGAGGTTCATGTCCTCCGTGTGAATATCCAGGATGCGTTCGCGGCCCGCGACGTCGGGGTTGGGCACCTCGATGAGGCGGTCGAACCGGCCGGGGCGGAGGATGGCGCGGTCGAGCATGTCGAAGCGGTTGGTGGCGGCGATGATGCGGATTTCACCCCGGTCGTCGAAGCCGTCCATCTCCGAGAGCAGTTGCATCATCGTCCGCTGGACCTCGGCGTCGCCGCTCGTCTTCGATTCGGTCCGCTTGGCGGCGATGGCGTCTATCTCGTCGATGAAGATGATGGCCGGCTGGCGCTCGCTGGCCAGTTCGAACAGGTCACGGACGAGTCGCGCGCCCTCGCCGATGAACTTCCGGACGAGTTCGGACCCGGCCATCTTGATGAAGGTGGCGTCGGTCTCGTTGGCGACGGCTTTGGCCAGCATCGTCTTGCCCGTCCCGGGCGGGCCGTGGAGCAAGACGCCGCTGGGCGGTTCGATGCCTACGTCCCGGAACTGCTGGGCGTTGACGAGCGGTTCCTCGACGGCCTCGCGGACCTCCCGAATCTGCTCTTCGAGGCCGCCGATGTCGTCGTAGGACACGTCCGGCGACCCATCGACCTGCATGGCCTGCGCCCGAGCGTCGGTCTCGGGGTCGAGAATCTCCTTGACCGAGAAGGAGTCGTTGATGGCGACGCGGTCGCCGGCCTCGAGCGAGTCGCGGATAGAGGGAGAGACTTCGGTCAGAACCTCTTGGTTGTTGCCGTGCTGTTTGACGACGACGCCGTCGTCGGTGAGTTCCTCTGCGGTAGCGATGTACAGCGAAGAGGTCTTCAGCGTCTCGTTTTCCCGCTCTAGCTGGTCGACCTCGTCGGTGAGGTCCTCCCGACGGTCGCGGGCGCTGTTCAGTTGGTCGGTGAGTTGTTCGTTGACGCGGACGATGTCTTCGAAGTGGTCCCGGAGTGCCTCCAGACGCTCTTCGGGCGTCATGTCGGGGTCGAGGTCCAACCGTGGCCGCTCCGGAAGCGAGGGACTACGCGACATTTGGCTGGCCGGTACTACACGGTTGAGACACAAAGTGCCTTTGGGTGGTATACTGAGTGAAACGTATATATACGCTCCAGCGGTCGCCGACCCGCCGCCGCGTTCGGCGACGACCGACCCTAGAGCAGGCGTTCGAACTCGTCTAAGTAGTCGCCGTACGTCGAGAGCGCCGCGTTCACCGGGTCGGGGCTGGCCATGTCGACGCCCGCGCCCCGCAGAAGGTCAAGCGGGTACTCCCGGGAGCCACTGCGGAGGAAGTCGACGTAGCGCTCGGCGGCCGGTTCGCCCTCCTCCAGAATCCCGTCGACCAGCGCGACCGCGGCCGAAATCCCGGTCGCGTACTGGTAGACGTAGAACGCCCGGTAGAAGTGCGGGATGCGCATCCACTCGCGGGCGATGCGGTCGTCCAGTTCGGCGGGCTCGTAGTACTGGCCCTTCAGCTCGGCGTAGAGGTCGTCGAGCCGGTCCGGCGTCAGGGGCTCGCCCTCTTCGGCCATCTCGTGGGTCCGGTACTCGAACTCCGCGAACATGGTCTGACGGTACAGCGTCGACCGGAACCGTTCGAGGTACTCGTTGAGGACGTGCCGGCGCAGCCGTTCGTCCTCGACGGTCTCCAGCAGGTGGTGGGTCAGGAGCGTCTCGTTGACCGTCGAGGCGACTTCGGCGACGAAAATCTCGTAGCCCGAATACACGAACGGCTGCTCCTCGCTGGTGTACTCAGAGTGCATCGAGTGGCCGAGTTCGTGGGCCAGCGTGTACATCGACTCCACGTCGTCCTGATAGTTCATCAGGATGAACGGCTGGGAGTCGTAGGTGCCGCCGGAGTACGCGCCCGACTGCTTATGTTTCGTCTCGTAGACGTCGACCCACCGTGACTCTAAGCCCTCCGCGAGTCGGGACTGGTAGTCCTCGCCCAGCGGTGCGACGGCCTCGGTGACGTACTCACAGGCCTGTTCGTACCCGATTTCGGGAGACTCCTCCTGTACGAGCGGGGTGTAGAGGTCCCACATCCGCAACTCGTCGGCGCCGATGGCCTCCCGTTTCAGTTCGGCGTGGTGGTGGAGCGTGTCGAGGTTATCGTTGACGGCGTCGACCAGCGTGTCGTACACCTCGACGGGGACGTTCGGCCCGTTCAGCGCGGCCTCGCGGGCGGTGTCGTAGTTGCGGGCTCGGGCCATCTTCACGTCGGTCTTGACGGCGTTCTTGTAGGCGGTGCCGACGGCGTTGCGGACCGTTTCCCACTCGTCGTAGAAGGCCTCGTACACCCGCTGTCGGAAGTCGCGGTCGGGGTGCTTCTGGAGGGTCGTGAAGTTGTTGAGCGTGATCGGTTGGTCGTCGCCGTCGGGGTCCTCGACGGTCGGGAACTCCATGTCGGCGTTGGCCAGCATGTTGTACACCTCGCCCGGCGCGCCCGTGACCTCGCCCAGTTCGGCCAGCAGGTTCTCGACTTCGGCCGAGCGGGTGTGCGCTTTCATCCGAAGGACGTCGTCGAAGTAGTGCTCGTAGGCGTCGAGTTCGGGTTCGTCGGCCATCATCGCCTCGATGTCCTCCCACTCTAACGCCTGCAGTTCCGGTTCGAGGAACGAGGCGGCGCTGCTGGCGTCCGAGGAGAGCGACTGCGAGCGTGCGGTCAGCGCCTGATACGTGTCGTCGGTCGTGTCCTCGTCCTTGCGCATCCGGGCGTAGGAGGCGACGTTCGAGACGGTTCGCATCAGGTCTTCGTAGGTCTCCAAGGTCGCCAGCAGGGTCGCGGCGTCCTCGGTCGCCCGCCCCTCGTAGGCGTCGAGGTCCTCGATGAGGGCCTCGGCCTCCTCGTAGGCGGCCTCCCAGTCCTCGTCGGTCGCAAAGAGGGATTCGAGGTCCCACTTGTAGCTCTCGTCGATGTCGCTGCGTGCGGGTACCGAACTCATGACCCGGCCTAAGCGAGGCGCCGAAGTAAGCCTTTCCGGGCTACGGCAGGCCGTCGAGGACGGTTCCGGCGATTCTCGCCGCGGTCTGGCGCTCGGCCCGCAGGTCGGCGAACACCTCGCGGGCGCTGGACCGCGCGTCGGGGTCGGGCGCGAACGAGACGGCCGGATACGTCACGTCGGTCAGGACGAGCGGATACGCCGGTGCCGGGGCGACGCCCTCTGGCCCCGATAGCGGATCGTCGCTCAGGACGCGGTCGACCTTCGACGACGGTGCGTCGCCACGAGCGACGGCCGCGACGAGGCCGACGACCCGCCGGACCAACTGCCGGCAGAAGCCACCCGCTCGGAGTTCGAAGACGAGGTAGTCGCCGTCGCGGGCGAGGTCGCCGTCGAGGGTCCTGACGGTCCCCTCGTCGTCCGGCGTGAGGTTGTGGAAATCGTGAGCGCCACAGAGCGCGTCGAGCGCGTCCCGTGCCCGCCCGTCGTCGGCCCCGGGCGCGTAGAGGTGATAGGTGTAGGACCGTTCGCTTGCGTCGTGGGTCGCGTGGAAGCCCTCGGGCACGTCGGCGCTGGCCCACGCGCGGACGCTCGCCGGCAGTTCGCTGTTGAACGCCGCCGGGGAGAGCCAGCCGGGGGCCTCGAAGGCGACGGTCTGTGCGACGGCGGAGACGCCGGCATCGGTCCGACCCGCTGCCGCGTACCCCACGGGTGGCCCTGCGCTTCGTTCGCGGACGCCGAGTCGGTCCAGCGCGTCCAGCAGTTCGTCCTCGACGGTGGGCACGTCGGGTTGGCGCTGGAACCCGTTGTACGGCCGGCCGTCGTAGGCGACCCGATACGCGCGCATGGGTGGGTTTCGTCGAGCAAGCACTTGTGCGGCCCGACTCCCGGTCGCTGGGAACGATAGACGGGTTTAGGACCGTCCACGCCATAGGCCGAGCATAATGGCTCCGTCCGCCGAAGAGATCCGTCAGTTCCCGCGTCCGCCGGTCACGTTCACCGACCAGAACGGTCGGACGGTGGACATAGAGGCGTACGCTGACGGGCCGGACCCGCTGGTGGCGATGTACACACAGTTCGACGCAGATTCCCGCGCACAGGGGGTCCCGCCGCGAGGGGAGACACAGATACGCGAATGGGTCGAGACGCTGCTCGACGAAGGGCTGAACGTCGTCGTCTGGCACGGCGGGGACGCCGTCGGCCACGCCGTCCTCGTCCCGTCACGGGACTCCTCGGAACTGGCCATCTTCGTCCATCCGGAGTACCAGTCGGCGGGCATCGGCACCCGACTCATCGAGGTACTGCTCGGCTACGGACAGGAGAACGGCCTAGACCACGTCTGGCTGGCCGTCTCACGGACCAACCACGTCGCGATGAAACTGTACGACAAGGTCGGGTTCGAGACCCGCCTGCGCGACCGGGCCGAACACGAGATGGAACGCCCGCTCTAGGTCAGTTCGGGTTCCTCCGCCCGGTCGTCGACCACTGTCGCCGCGAGGTCTTCCGTCTCCAGCAGGCGTTCGAGCCGTCGCTCGAACTCCTCGTCAGAAACCTCCCCGCGAGCGTAGCGGTCGCGGAGCCGTTCTATCGGCGATTCGGTTGGCTCGGGTTCGGACGAACGGGCCTGACTGGTCGCGTCGCTCTCGTCGACCGGTTCCTCGACGAGCGGGAAGTCGGCGCCGAGGATACCGACGAGCGGCAACACGACGAGAAATCCGAGGATGGCCGTCGCTGCGGCCAACTTCGGGAACCCGGCAATCGGGAACAGCGCCGTCAGCCCGAACGTCAGGACGGCGACGACGCCAGCGAACTTCTTCTGTGGGAGGGTCGGCGGCATACGGGAATACCGCGCCCGAACCGACTAAAAACTAGGCCGTCACTCCGCGAAGTCCTGGAAGGTGGGCCGGTCGTGGTTGCCGGGGAAGTCGTCGACGGGGACCGAAATCTGCTCGCCTTCGTCCATCTCTTTGAGCGTCACCTCGTCGTTTTCGAGGTCCTGCTCGCCGACGATGACCACCGTCTCGGCGTTGATGCCGTCGGCGTACCCCATCTGTGCGCCGAACGAGCGGTCAGCGACGTCCGTCTCGACGACGTGACCCTTCTCGCGCAGGTCACGGGCGATGCGGGCGGCCGTCGCCCGCGTCTCGCCCACCTGCAGGACGTAGTAGTCCGTCGACAGCCCTTCCTCGGGCCAGACGCCGGCCCGCTGACAGAGGAGTTGCAGCGTCGCGTGACCAGGCGCGAACCCGACGGCGGGCGTCGGTTGGCCGCCGAACCCCTCGATGAGGTCGTCGTAGCGGCCGCCGCCGAACACCGACCGGGAGACTTCGCCGGTCGAGTCGAAACACTCGAAGACGACGCCCGTGTAGTAGTCCAGTCCGCGGGCGGTCGTCAGCGACAGCGTGAGGTGGTCTCGCACTCCGAAGTCCGCCGCGGCGTCGAGGACGGCCCGCAGGTTCTGGGTGGCCTCGGCGACGGCTTCGGAGCCGGTGATGTCGGCCAGCGAGTCCAGTTCGTCCTCGCCGCTCTGGAGCATCTCGTCGAAGGAGTCGGCCTGCCCGTAGCTCAGGCCGGCCTCGACGAGCGCATCGAGGTACGCCTCGCGGTCGACTTTCGACCGCTTGTCGACGGCGCGGATGGCCTCGCGGGTGTCCACTTCGGCGTCGAAGGCGTCGAGTAGGCCGGCGAGGATGTCGCGGTGGGAGACGCGAATCTCGAAGTCCTCGCTGGTCAGGCCGAGGTCGGTGAGCATGTCGACGGCGACGGCCAGCACTTCGGCGTCGGCGGCGGGGTCCGAGGAGCCGAAGATGTCGACGTTGGTCTGGTAGAACTCGCGGAAGCGGCCCTGCTGGACCTGTTCGTAGCGCCAGAACGGGCGTGTCGAGACCCACTTGACCGGCTTCGAGAGAGCCTGTTGTTTCTCGACGAACATCCGGGCGACGGTCGGGGTCAGCTCCGGGGTCAGCGCGACGCTACGGCCGCCCTTGTCCTCGAAGCTGTACAGTTCCTCGACGATCTCCTCGCCGCTCTTGTCCGTGTACATCTGGGTGGGTTCGAGCGCGGGCGTCCCGATTTCCCGGAAGCCGTAGCGCGTTGCCACGTCCTCGATGGTGTCCATGGCCCACCGGCGCGCCGCCATCTCCTCGGGATAGAAGTCGCGAAAACCCTTGACGCGGTCATACATACACCCGCGTACAGGCAGGACGCGTTTGAACCTGTCCGTTCTGGGCTAGGAAGAGGACCGTGAAAGAGAACGGTGCCAAGACCGGACAGAACAGCCAGAAAGCCCCGGCCGGTTACACGCCCGCGCCTCGCTGCGGTCCTCGGTCGCGATGCTTCCTGTGGTCCGTGCGTCGTCGGGGTTCGCGTAACCGGTCGCCCCTTACAGTCCCGCCCTGCCGGTTGTGCAACCGGGTGGGACCGAACGAGCGGGGGCTGTCCGGCACTCAGCGTGCGTCGTTCACAAATCGACACACACTCACCGCAACCCGACGACCCGCGACTGCGTGTGGTCGGGAAACACGTCGTCGACGGCGGAGTCGCCGTACGCCTCGGCCAACAGCGCCCGCAACTCCACCTCGTAGTCGGCTTTCGGTATCTGTGCGCTCGGTCCGGACTCCACGTCGAGCGACTGGGCGGCCATCGCGTCGATGGCGCCGCGGCCGACGCCGGCGAGCGGTGCGAGGTAGTCCACGTCGAACCGGTCCTCGACGCTCTGGGCCAGCGGTCGGTCGACGGTCGGCACCCGGTCGTCCCGGCGCGTGCCGTCTGCGACGGCGTCGAGCGAGTCGGTCCACGCCCCGTCGGCCACCCGTTCGACGGCGTGTTCGTGGACCTGCTGGATGCCGTTGCGCGGGTAGCCGTCCTCGTACATCCGGTCGACGGCGGCGTGGGCCACGTCGGGGTCCAGTTCGACCGTCTCGTGGGCGAACCCGACCGCCGCGGCCGACTCACGGGCCGGGTCCGGGTCGACGACGCCGAACGTACCGCTGACCAGCGTCACGTCGTAAAACGGGTCGAGAAGCAACGCCGCCAGCGTCGAGTCCTTGCCGGCGCTGTACAGCAGTCCACAGTGCATCTACCGGCGCTTGATGTCGAAGCTCTTCGAGTCGGGCGTGAGTTCCGAGAGGAGTTCCTTCATCTGCTCTTCGTCAATCTGGTCCTGAATGCGACCGCTCCGGGCGAGCGCGACCACCTGCTGTTCGACCTGTTCGCCGACCTGTGGCTTCGACATCTTGACGGTGTTGAGCCGTTTTCGCGCGCCGTCGGTGAGGTGCTGGCGCAACAGCGCCTTCTTCTGGGCTTCGGCCTGCTCTTGGGCGGCCTGCTGGGCCTCGGCGTCGCCCTCGCCCTGCTGTTGTTCTTTGAGCTGTTCCATCTTCTTCTTGCGGAGTTCCTCTAGCTCTTCCTCGCTGGGGTCACCACTCATGAGTACCAGAAACTACCGGCGACTGCCGGAAAACGATTTCGGACCGCCAAACAGGAGAGAGCGGCGTCTACGCGTAGCGTTCGAGTTCCGGACGGTCGAGGTCCTGGATGACCTCGCCGGCCGTGTCGTCCAGCAGCGCCTGCCCGTCACCGGTGACGCGGCGGCCGTCGTTCTCGCTGGTCTCGACGTAGCCAGCGTCTTCGAGTTGCTGGAGCGCGGTGCGGATGATGTTGCCCGAGCCCTTCGACTTCTGGTGGGGTCGGACGCGGTAGCGCGTGGTGCCCTGCTTCGAGGTGCCGTACTCAGAGCGGAGGCTGTTGACGCCGACGGGGCCGTCGACGGCGACCTTCCGGAGGAGGCTGGCGGCGCGGCGTGCCCAGAAGTCCTCCTGTTCGGGCGGCAGTTCGCGGTCGACGCCGGTCTTGGCGACGGCCACCCACTCGGGGGCCTCGATGTCGTCCTCGTCTTCGAGCTTCTCGGTGAGGGCCTCGATGAGGTCCTCGGCGGGCGCGTCGTAGAGTGTCGTCATTGGCACTTGCTTTCCGTCGGCGTCATTTAAGCGCATCGTTCGCGCCTCCGGGCGTGAACGGTTCACTCCCCCGCGCTGGCCGCCACGCGGTCCGCACCGAGGGCGCTCGCGACGCCAGCACCGACGAGCGTCGGGAGGAGATACGTCGCACCGCGGTGGATGAGGACTGCCGACGCCGCCGCCGGACCGGAGAGCGGCGGCACCGTCGAGACCAACAGCGTCACCAGTACCGTCTCGATGGCTCCGGACCCGCCGGGGAGCGGGACCATGCTCGCGATGCTCCCGACGGGCACGACGAGCAACACCGTCGCCACCGGGACGGTGTGGCCGACGGCGTACAGCGACGTCCACAGCGACGCGGCCAGACACGCCCACCCGAGCGCGGAGAAACCGAGCGTCTGGAGCAGCGTCTCCCGGTCGGTGGCGATGCGGTCGATGGCCGCGAAGAAGCTCTCGATGCGCGTCTCGATGACCGCCGCCGTCGGCGGCGAGCGACGGGGCACCATCCGGCCGAACAGTTTGACCAGCGGCGTGAACAGGTTGACGACGGCGGCTTCGAGTTCGTAGCGGTAGCGCCACCCCATGTAGGCCGCGACGGGCAATCCGACGGCGAGGACGGCGACGGCGACGGCGGCGAACACGAGATTCCGACCGAGTCGCACGGCGCCGGCAGCGACGAAGGTGAACCCGACGATGGCGTAACCGACGGAGGGGACGAAGTGGACGGTGTCGACGCTGGCGATGGCGGCCAACCCCGTCTCGTACTCGCTGTCGGCCGCCGAGGCGATGAGCAGCGCCGAGAGCGGTTCGCCGCCGGCCTGTCCGAACGGCGTGACGTTGTTCGAGAAGACGGCCGCCGCGTAGACGAGTATGGCAGTGTGGGCGGGTACCTCGGACCCGAGCGCCCGGAGGACTGCCCAGAGCGCCAGTCCCCAGGACGTCAGCCAGACGGCGGCGATACCGACGACGACGGCCAGCGCCCCGGGGTCGGCCATGAGGAGCGCGGCCAGCGTCCGGTCGACGCCGACGACCCAGACGAGGACGCTGAGGACGAGCAGCGCCCCCGCAAACCCAGCAATCGTCGCCCACCGGTTGCCGTCCATAGGGGGTTCGTCGCACGTCTCGGCTTTCAACGTACCGACCGGTAGCGACGGTCCGACATCCCCGTGCGTTTTGCCCCCCGACCACGACACCCCACGTATGGACGAGCAGGCCGCTCTCGCGCTCATCGGCGACCGGCTTCCGGCCGCGGGCGACGACTGTGCCGTCGTCGACGGACAGGTCGTCACCACCGATATGCTCCACGAACGGACGGACTTCCCCGGGGGGACGACCCGCTACACCGCCGGGTGGCGGGCCGTCGGCGCGTCGCTGTCGGACGTCGCATCGATGGGTGCCGAGGCGACGGCGGCGGTGGCCGTCTACGCGTCACCCGAGTTCGACGCTGACGAACTGACGGCGTTCGTCGACGGGGCCGCGGACGTCTGCGAGGCGGTCGGTGCCGAGTACGTCGGCGGCGACCTGGACGGCCACGACGAGTTCACCGTGGCGACGACGGCGCTCGGCGACACCGACGACCCGGTCTTCCGGTCGGGCGCGTCCCCGGGCGACGCCCTGTGTGTCACCGGGACGCTGGGTCGGTCGGGCGCCGCCGTGTGGCTGTTCGAACGTGGCGAGGTCGAACGGGCCAACGACCTGTTTCGGTTCGAACCCCGCGTGCGTGCGGGCGTCGCGCTCCGGAAGTATGCGACGGCGATGATGGATTCGAGCGACGGTCTCGCACGGTCGGTCCACCAGCTCTGTGCGGCGAGCGACTGCGGGGCGGACCTCTCGGGGCCGCTCCCGATAGACGACGCGGTCGACGCGGTGGCCGACGACGCCGAAGAACGCCGCGAACTGGGCGTGTTCTTCGGCGAGGACTTCGAACTGGTGTGTACGGTGCCAGAGGCCGACCTCGCGGTCGCGCGCGAGGCCGTGCCCTGTCCGCTACACCGTATCGGCACCGTCACCGACGGGGCCGTGACGCTTGACGGCACCTCGCTACCGGACCGGGGCTACTCGCACTAGCGGTCGGCAGCCAGCGCCGTCGCGACCTGTTCGACGGCTCTGGCGGCGGCGGTCGCACGCTCTTCGTGGGTTAGTTCGGCCGCCTCGCTGTCGGTACTCGGATCGTCAGCGGGGGTGCCACAGCGGTGAGAGCTCATACGCCAGTCCCGGCTACGGGCTGGGGCTCCGTATAAACCGCCGACCGTTGTGTCCGCTTAGCATACCGTTATGTCCTTCACGTCGCTGTCTCCGGCCCACGACGTCATCGCTCGACGTCGAGACAGCATCGTAGACCTCCAGATTGTTTAAATCGAGCGCTGAAAGAGTTTAGGCGATAGAAAAGGAGAGCATTCCCGACGGCTCACGCGGCCACGATTTCGAACGGGACGGGCGTGAAACAGGCCACGCCGAGTGCGAACGTCGCGATACCGAGGAGGATGCGCCGACGGTCGAGCGGTTCGTCGACCGTCGGCCGCGCCGGGCCGGCGTACGCCAGTCCGGTGGCGAACAGTCCCCAGAACGCCCACAGCGACCAGACTCCGAACCCGATTGGCGGGGCGTCTCGCGTGAGATAGAGGAAGCCAGCCAGCGCGAACAGGGCGCCCGGCACCGCCGCGGCGATGGTCTCCTGTCGCTGCCCGACGATGGCGCGGACGATGTGTCCCCCATCGAGTTGGCCCACGGGCAGGAGGTTCAGGAAGGTGAAGAACATCCCGGCCCACCCGGCGAAGACGACCGGGTGAACCGACTCGTTGGGACCGTACTCGACGCCCCAGCCCATGACATCGACGAACCCCTGTAAGCCTTGCATGAGCAGGGGGTCGTGAAAGCGGAACGCGTACTGCGCGCCGCCGTCTAAGACGCTCTGTGGAACGGTGATAGGCTCTAACGTGAGACCGACGACGGTGACGACCACCGTCGCGACCAACCCCGCCAGCGGCCCGGCGACGCCGATGTCGAACAGCGCCCGCCGGTCGGGAATCTGCCCCCGGATGTTGATGACCGCGCCCAGCGTCCCGAGCAAGGACGGGAACGGGATGAAGTACGGGAGCGTCACGTCCACACCGTAGTAGCGGGCGGCGGCGTAGTGGCCGAGTTCGTGGATACCCAGCACACCGAGCATCGCGGCGACGAACGGCCACGCCTCGAAGATGCGGAGCGGCTGCTCCGTGACGGGGATGTAGTACCAACTGCTCGCGCCGACGTACAGCGACGAGGCGATAGTCGCGAGCAATAACCCGACGTTGAGCCACGGGACGCCGTCGGGGCCCGTGGTGGTCGGTTCCGCGACCAGCGCGTAGGGCTGTGGCGGTGCGGAGACGAGGTCGTGCCCGCCGTCGGTCGTGCCCGTCGCGGACTGTCGTTCGAGTCGGAGGTCGAACCCCCGTCGGGAGAAGAGTGGCCCGAGTTCGTCGACGACGGCGTCGGGCGGGACCAGTGGGTCACCGAAGTATCGGACCGCCTCACCGTCCTGACGGACGGCAGCGACGTGGAACGCACCCGACAAGTCGGCGGGCGACGGGGGTTCGTCGGCAGGGCGACTCATCACATCGCAATACAGCGTGCGGGCACAAATATGCCGTGCCCGCGGATGGAGAACAGGGGGACCGTAGCTGGGGTCGGGCAGACACCAGACAGCGGCGTTACGCGGGTTCGACGCGCCAGGTGGTCGCGCTCGTGTACGACCACTTCTCGACCTCGATCTCCGTGGCGCTGTCCTTGAGTTTCACCATCAGCGCACCGATCTCTTTCGGGGAGAGATCGACTTCGTCCGCGATGAACTTGCTCTTGAAGTACATCTCGCCGTCGGCGGCCTTCTCTGCGAGGAAGGACTTGAGACGCTGTTCTTTGGAGGGCTCTTCCTCACCGGAGGGCGTTGCAGTAGCGCTCATCTGTGTCACCTCGACTACGCCTTGTATCGGAGGGAGTATATAAAGAAAGGAAGCTTCGCGTCGCTTCGGGGCCTTTCAGCTCAAATCGGTGTGAAACACACATTTTACGACGATTTCAAAAACTCTTAGACGTTTTATAATCACCTCTCAGTCCGTAAACTCGACAGTGTAGACGGGCACCGCGAGCGGTTCGAACCCCCCCGTTATCAGCGGATTTCCGGCCATCTAGCGGCATATTTTGCTCGTATTATGTCTGACAGGCGTCTGCCATCCGGCGGTGTACATCGGATGAGCGGGCTTGATAACCCTTAAGAACGCATCGCGGCTACGGCGAGGCAATGAAGACAGTCGTCTCTATCGGTGGAAGCGTCCTCGTCCCGGACCTTGATGCAGACCGGGTCGCCGCGTACGCCGACGTCGTCGAGTCGCTGGTCGCCGCGGACCAGACGCTCGGCGTCGTCGTCGGCGGCGGCCCCGTCGCTCGCCAATACATCGGGGCCGCCCGCTCGCTGGGCGCGAACGAGGGCGAACTGGACCAACTCGGTATCGACACGACGCGGTTGAACGCTCGACTCCTCCTGTCGGCGCTCGACGGCGACATCGCCGCGCCGACGATTCCGACCGACTACGAGGAAGCAGCGACGACGCTCCACCGCGACGCCGTCGCCGTCATGGGCGGCGTCGTCCCCGGCCAGACCACCGACGCCGTGGCCGCGGCGCTTGCTGAGTACGTCGACGCCGACCGCCTCGTCTTCGCCACGTCGGTCCCCGGCGTGTTCGACGCCGACCCCAACGAGGACCCCGACGCCGAGCGCTACGACGAGATTCGGGCCTCCGACCTCGTCGAACTGGTCGCCCGCGGGGAGTCGCTCGGGGCTGCCGGGTCGAACGCCCCAATCGACCTGCTGGCGACGAAAGTGCTCAAACGCTCGTCTATCACCGCCGCGGTGGTCGACGGCAGCGACCCCACCGCAGTCGAACGGGCCGTACTGGACGACGACTACGACGGCACCACTATCCTCCCCGACGATGACTGAGACGGCACTCGACCCCTACGAGGTCGGACGGAGTTCCGAACAGGCCTTCTGGGCCGACTCGGTCGCCGACGCCGTCGAGGCCCGCGACCCGGAGGACCCAATCGTCATCAAGGGGGCGTCTCGCCCTCGGGCGTGCCACACATCGGGCACTTCAACGAGATAATGCGGGGTTACTTCGTCGCAGAGGCCCTACGTGACCGGGGTCACGAGGTCCGTCAGGTGTTCACCGCCGACGACAAGGACCGACTCCGGAAAATCCCCCGGAAACTCGCGGACTTAGACTGGAACGTCGTCGGTCTCGGCGAGGTCGACGCGGGTGCGCTCGGCCGCAACCTCGGGAAACCGTACACGGACATCCCGGACCCGTTCGGCTGTTGTGAGTCCTACGGCGCGCACTTTACGAACCTGCTGAAAAAGAGCGCCGAACTGGTCGGCGTCGACGTCGAGTTCGTCTCGAACACCGAACTGTATGCAGACGGCGAGTTCGAGGCCGTCACCCGACGCGTCCTCGAACGCGCGGACCGCGCCCGCGAGGTGCTGGCCGAGTACCAGAACAAGGTCGACGAGGACTACGTTCCGTTCGTCCCGCAGTGTGAAGCGTGCGGGAAACTCACCGAGGGCGTCACCGAGGTCGACCTCGATGCCGGCAAGGTCCACTACGTCTGTGCGGACGTCGAGGCCGGCGACCAGACTATCGAGGGCTGTGGTCACGAGGGCGTCGCCGGCCTGCGTGACGGCAAACTCCCGTGGCGCTTCGAGTGGCCCGCCCAGTGGGAGATTCTGGGCGTCGACTTCGAACCGTTCGGAAAGGACCACGCCGAGGGGTCGTGGCCCTCCGGCGAGGACATCGCCCGGAACGTGCTGGACGTCGACCCCCCCGTACCGATGGTGTACGAGTGGTTTACGTTGGAGGGCGAACCGCTCTCTTCCTCCTCGGGGAACGTCGTCACCGTCGACGAGGTGCTGGAGATTCTGGAGCCGGAGGTGTTCAAGTACTTCTTCACGAAGAACCCACGGAAACAGCGGGACTTCTCGGTCGCGAACGCGGATCGGCTGGTCGACGACTTCGACCGCTTCGAGGCCGTCTACTTCGGCGAAGTCGATCCGCGTGACGAGACGGAGAAAGCGCTCGCCGAGCGTGCCTACCCGATGGTCGTCGACGAGCCCCGCGAGGACCGGGTCCGCATCCCCTACACCTTCGCCGCGGTACTGGGGATGACCGACGACCCCGGACTCCGCGAGGACATCGCCCGGAAGGAGGGGCACATCCCCGACGACGCCCCCGAGTGGGCCGTCGACGGCGCGCTGGCCCGCGTCGAACGCGCCCGCAACTGGGCCCGGCGGACGAGCAACGAGTTCGACTACGAACTCAAGCGGGCCGAGCTGCCCGACGCCGAGTTCGACGACGCCACCGCGGCCGCGCTCGACGACCTCGCGGACTTCGTCGCGGAAGGCCACGACGGCGAGGCGATTCAGGGCGAAATATACGAGACGGCCAAGCGCCACGACGTCGACATCGGCGAGTTCTTCGCGGCTGGCTACCGCCTGCTGTTCGACGACACCGAAGGCCCGCAGCTCGGACCGTTCATCGCGAAACTCGACCGGGACTTCGTCGTAAAGCGGTTGCGACGCGAGGCGTGACTTCCTCCCCAGCCACCTCGCTCACCGCCTGCTCGGTTCGCTCCCCGAGGTATTGACAACTGAAAGGCGACCAGTTGCGGTGATATTCTCGACGGCTTGCTGCATGGAGAGACCATCGATAGATCGAGAGGGACAGTTTCCCGAGGACGATGAACGCTACAAGCAGGCAGGGTCGTCAAAACCCGCTGTTAAAAAACTCGACAACTGATAAAGAGACGCTTACGGTTACGGGCGACCGCCGAGTGACGACCTTTCCCCACCGCCGTCTGTTGAATCGAGCGGACGACATCGGGTAAGCGACGTATAGTGATATACGTCGATTCGAACGTCATAGCGTGCGCTCGTTCATCACCACACTCGGCAAATGGACACTTGCCAAAGCTGACAAACTCGGCATTGCCACGCCCGACGTTATCTACGGCTTTGGCGACCGCTGGCTTCGCTTGGTCTCCAACACACCGACCGAGGAAGCCCACGCTGTCGCCGACGTCCTGTACGAGGAATACGAGCCAGACTCCGTGATAGACTTCGGATGTGGACTCGGCCGGTACCTGACTGGGTTTCAGGCCCATGGCGCCACAGTCCACGGCGTCGAAGGCTGTTCACAAGCCCGAGACCACGCCGAGATACCGGCCGACGCGCTCACCATCCACGACCTCCGCGAGCCGCTGGAGCTCGAGGACCGGTACGATCTGGCGCTGTGTATCGAGACCGCCGAACACATCCCGTCGCGCTTCGCCGACACCCTCGTCGAGACCGTCACGGCAGCGGCGCCGCGCGTGGTCTTCACTGCCGCCCCACCCGGGCACCGCGGGACCCATCACGTAAACGAAGCGCCACGAGAGTACTGGATCGAGAAGTTCCAGTCGAACGGGTTCTCGTATGCCGCTGCGGAGACGGACCGACTCCAGGAATCGATTCGCTCCGAAATAGACGCCGCAGAGTGGGTCGCCGACCGACCCTTTATTTTCGTTCAGCGATAGTACGACGCTCACAGTCGTGTTGTGTACGTTCTCTGTCCCGAGCATCCGGCGCGAGCGAAGCGAGTGAGCTCTTTTTTCAGAGCCGTTTTCGGGGTCAGGCGGTCGCCGCAGGCGAGCGCGGTGCCCCGAGTGAAAGCGGTCGAACCCGAACCCTCTTGCTTTGCTGGCCCCACGTTCCGGTACATGGTGAGTACGCTCACGTGGGTCCTCGTCGGCGTCGTCGCCTACACGCTGGTTGCGATGGCACTGAAGGCCCGCGGTGTGGTTCCCGATTTCATCCGCTTTAGCGGTCCGATAACGACGATTCACACACAGAGTGGGAAGATCCTCTTAGAGCGACTGGCCAGACCCAAACGGTTCTGGCGGGCCTGGACCAACCTCGGGTTCGGCGTCGCGCTGGTCGTGATGGTCGGGTCGTTCCTGCTGGTCGTCCTCGGTGCGTATCAAGCCGTGGTCAACCCGCAGCCCTCACAACTCACCGAACCCCGAAACGTCCTCGTCATCCCGGGCGTCAACGACTTTCTCCCCCTGTCGGTCGCCCCGGAGATACTCGCTGGCTTCGTCATCACGCTGGTCGTCCACGAGGGCGGCCACGGCCTGCTGTGTCGGGTCGGCGACATCGACATCGAGTCGATGGGCATCGCGACGATCGCGCTCGTCCCGCTAGGTGCGTTCGTCGAACCTGACGAAGAGGACGTCCAGACGGCTGACCGCGGGGCGCAGGCGCGGATGTACGTCGCCGGCGTGACGAACAACTTCGCCGTGGCCCTCCTCTGTCTGGCGCTGTTGTTCGGTCCCGTCGTCGGCGCTATCTCCGTCGTCGGTGGCGTCCCCATCGGCGGGACGCTCCCCCAGTCGCCGGCCGACGAGGCCGGCATCGACAGCGGTGCCGTCATCACGACCGTCGACGGCCAACCGGTCGGGAACAGCAGCGACCTAGACCGCCGGCTCGAAGACGCCGGCGGAACGGTCGACGTCGGGTTGCGGAACGGCGAGACCAGAACAGTCACCCGGTCGGTCGTGGTAAACAGCGCCGTCGAAGGGAGCCCCCTCGGCATCAACCAGACGATAGTCGCGGTCAACGGCACGGAAGTCAGGACGACGACGCAGTTCCGGGCGGCGACCGAGAACCGGAGCGTCGCGACGTTCACGCTCGATGACGGCGAGACGGTCACGACGCCGGTCGGCGGGTACGCGGTCGTCTCCGACGACGGGCCGCTCGCCGCCGAAGGCGCACCGACCGACCAGCCGCTCTACATCACCAGCGTCGACGGCCAACGGACGCCCAACGCCAGCGCCGTCTTCCGCTCGCTCTCGGGGTCCGAACCCGGCGAGCAGGTGCGCATCACCGGCTACGCAGACGGCGAACGGCAGGTCTACGAGATCACGCTGACGGAGCGCAGCGACTTAGACCCCGGCATCGGCGTCCAGTACGTCGCCCGGGGGACGAGCGGCTTTACCATCAACGACTTCGGAATTCAGGCCTACCCCGCGAACACCTTCCTCGCACTCATCGGCGGGGACCCGGCCGAAGAGACCCGGTTCGACTCGCTCTCGTTCCCCCAACTCGTCGGAGCGTCTATCGCCCTGCCGTTTGCGACCGCCGCACTGGGCTTTCAGTACAACTTCGCGGGCTTTACCGGTATCGCGACGAACTTCTTTACCGTCTCCGGCCCGCTGAGCGTTCTGGGTACCGAGGGCGTGTTCCTGCTTGCGAACCTCCTGTTCTGGACAGGGTGGATAAACCTCGTCGCCGGCCAGTTCAACCTCGTCCCCACGTATCCGCTCGACGGCGGGCACATCCTGCGCGTCTGCTCGGAGTCGGTCGTCTCCCGCCTTCCGATTTCGAACCGGCGGCGGATCGTGACGACGACCACGCTGGGCATCTCGCTCGCGATGATCGGCAGCCTCGTGTTCATCATCGCCGCACCGCAGTTACTGGGCTGACGCGGACGCCCACGGCGTCCGCTGTCGGCCGCTAAACCGCACCGCTACTCCGCTTCGTTAAGGCTAAATCGGCCCCTCCGATACACCCGATATGTTTCTACAGATGCGTGCGGAGGTCGAGGACGCCCTCGAAACCGCACTGGAGACGCTCGACCTCCCGACGGCGGACCTCGGTGTCGAGGAGCCCCCGGAAGACGTCGACGCCGTCCTCGCTTCGAGCGCGGCGTTCCGCCTCGCCGGTGAGATCGGTGCGCCGCCGCCGAAAGTCGCGGCCGACGTCGCCGACGCCATCGACGTCGGCTCGCTGACGTACGTCAGCGCGGTCACGACACAGGGGCCGTACGTTAACTTCCTCCCGAGCGACGCCTACTTCGCGGAGACGCTCGATGCGGCGACGGACGACGACTTCGGTCGCCTCCCGGACCGCGAGACGAGCGTCGTCGTCGAACACACCTCCGCGAACCCGACCGGCCCCGTCCACGTCGGCCGAGCGCGCAACCCCATCATCGGCGACGCCGTCGCCCGTGTGCTGGATTACGCCGGCTACGACGTGGATCGGCACTACTACGTCAACGACGCCGGCCGACAGATAGCGGTGTTCACGTGGGCCTACGAGACGTTCGAGGAGTCCGATCTCCCCGAACCCGAGCGTGACTCCCCCGAGTACGAGATGGTCCGCTACTACCGGAAGGGCAACTCCTTCCTCGAAGACGGCGACGCCGACGAGGTGGAGACGGCCGAGGCCGAGATACAGGCCATCCTGCAGGGTTTAGAGGAGGGCGAGGAGGAGACGTACGAGCGCGTCGCCGAAGTCGTCGACACCGTGCTGGGCGGGATGCAGACGACGCTCGGCCGCCTCCCCGCCGAGTTCGACGAGTTCGTCAAGGAGACGCGGTTCATGCGGGACGGCAGCACCGACGAGTTGGTCGACCGCCTGAAAGAACTCGACTGCGCCGTCTACGAGGAGGACGCGTGGCAACTCGACCTGCCCGACTTCGAGAAGAACCTCGTCTTCCTCCGCTCGGACGGGACCTCGCTGTACACCACGCGTGACCTCGCCCACCACGAGTGGAAGTTCGACAACTACGACCGCGCCGTCACGGTGCTGGGCGAGGACCACAAACTGCAGGCCGACCAGCTTTCGGCCGCCCTCGAACTGCTTGGCAACGACACCGACCAGCTCCGGCAGGTGTTCTACTCGTGGGTCAACCTCCCCGAAGGCGGGATGAGCACCCGGGAGGGAACCGGCATCGATTTAGACGACCTGCTTGACGAGGCCATCGCCCGGGCCCGCGAAGAAGTCGAATCGCGGCTTGACGACCGGAGTCGTGGCGAACTGGACGAGGACGACATCGAACGCATCGCCCATCAGGTCGGCATCGGCGCGGTCCGCTATGACATCGTCTCGAAACAGCCGACGAAGGGCATCACCTTCGAGTGGGACCGCGCGCTGGACTTCGAGGCCCAGTCGGCGCCGTACGTCCAGTACATCCACGCCCGCTGCTGTGGGATTCTAGACGAGACCGGCGCCGACGAACGGACGGCCTCGTTCGACCACCTCGACGAACCCGAAGAACGAGCCCTCCTGCGGGTCATCGCTCGGTTCCCGGCAGTCATCGACGAAGCCGCCGAGGACCTCCAGCCCCACACCGTCGCCACGTACACCCGTGACCTCGCCGAGACGTTCAACGCGTTCTACCGGGAGTGTCCGGTGCTCGACGCCGACGAGGAGACCCGGGCCGCACGGCTTGCACTCGTCGCCAGCACGCGCCACACGGTCGCGAACGCCCTCGATGCCGTCGGTGTCGCGGCACCGACCTCGATGTGAGCGGGGTCGAAACCGATCAGAAACCTTAGTTGAACAGGCCGAAGACGCCGCCGGACTCCTCTTCGTCCGCGTCCGCATCTGTGACCTCCTCCTCGTCGACGAACCAACTGTCGTCGACGACGGTTTCGATGTCCTCCTCGGCACTCGCACCCTCGAAAAAGAGGCCGTTGAGCGCGTCGGTCAGGCGGAGGTAGGCGTCGGCGGCGGGGCTCTCTGGCCGGTTGAGCACCAGCGGTTCGTCCGTCGTCGCCTGCGGGTCGTCGGGGACGACGGCGAGCAGCGGGAACGCCAACAGGTCGGCGATATCGGCGACGTCGGTGTGGCGGGTGACGCGGTTGATGATGGCGCCGATGACTTCGCCGTCGATGCGCTCGGCCAGTTCCGCAGTCTTGACCGTATCACCGACGGCGACGTCGTCCGGCGTGGTCACGAGGACGATGCCGTCGGCCAGTCCCAGCGGGACCGCCACCTCGTGGCTCAGGCCCGCACCGGTGTCGATGAGGACCACGTCGTAGGCGTTGCGCAACGTCTTGATGACCTTCCGGAGTTTCGCCGGGTCGGCGTCGGCGAAGGCCTCTAAGGACTGCTCGCCGGGAATGACCGTCAGGCCGCCCGCGGCGTCGGTGAGCGCCTCGCTGACCGCGGCGTTGCCCGCCAGAATCTCGTGGAGGCTCTTTTCGGGTTCGACCGACAGCATCGCACCGAGGTTAGCCATCCCGAGGTCCGCGTCGACGACGGCCACGTCGTACCCGAGTTCCTGTAAGCCAGCGCCGACGTTGACCGCGGTCGTCGTCTTCCCGACCCCGCCTTTCCCGCCCGCAATCGTACACACGTACCCCGCCATAATCTGGTTGTGTGTCCTCTGTACGGGGAGTTATATAAACCCGGCTGTCCCTGTACTGGAGTACCACACCGTGCCGGACGGTCGGAGTCGAACCGAACTCGTACGCGTGTTTCGGCAACTAGTACCACGATTTAACCCCGGCTAGTTGGACCGTCTATCTGTATGGTACTAAAAACGCTCAAAGGCCTCCTCAGGCCGGAAGCGACCCACACGTACCGCTGTTACGACTGCGGTCGGGAGTTCGAGTCCGCGGAGTTGCGATACAGCACCGAGTGCCCCGACTGTGGCGGGCCGCCGGAACCGGGTTGGCAGGAGTGACGACGGGGTGAGACTCCCGCACTGTCCGGTGGCACCGGCCCCGCTCACACCCGCAGGTGTGCCGGTGGGTCGAAGGCTTCGAGTTGTTCCAGTAGCCCCAGTCGGTCGGCTTCGAGCCAGATCTCCGCGATTTCGTCGTCGTCGATGCGATACATGACGAGTCCCGTCCACTCGACGGCGTGACCGGTCGGTTCGATACCCTGATAGGTCCCCGAGTGGGTTCCGCTGATGGTGTATCTGACGACCACCTTGTCGTCTTGGGCGACGACGTGGTCCGTCTGCCCCGAGTAGTCCGGGAACGCCTCGAAGTGGACGTCGAGGAACTCCAGTATCTCGTCGACGCCATGCAGGGTCTCGTGGGGGCCGTGTTCGACCACGTCGTCGGCGAGGATGTCGGTCATCGCCTCTCGGTCACGCCGGTTGAACGCGTCTAGATACCGTCGAATCAGTTCCGTGTTAGCTTCTGTTGACATTGTCGTACCTCGTGAGCGCCCTGCCGAGGACGTCGCTGTACGGCGAGCGTCGTCGGTACGCACCTCGGATATCGAACGCCACGCCGTTAACTGTTAGCTCGACGCAACGTCGTCGGCTCCGAGTCCGTCGACTGACGCCGTCCCGACGCCCGACGTCTCGCGGCACTGCTTGCTGACCGGTACGCAGGCCTGGCTCGCGGCACGTTCCTCCCCGCTCGGTTTTCGAGGTTCGAGTGTCACGAGAACCTCGCTACTCACGGCTCCCGTCGGTCGCCGTTCGTCCCATTGGCGGCCCCTCGCTACGCTCGGCGCCGCCCGACTGCTCGCGGCACGTTCCTCCCCGCTCACTTTCCGAGGGTCGCGCCCCTCGCTGTCAACAGGTTCTTACGCAACGTCGGCGAAAACAGTGTAATGAGCGAGCAGCAGGAAGGACAGGAGCAGTCGGACAAACAGAAGTACGAGTTCCGGAAGGTAATCGAGGAGCTCAAGGGGTATCAGGGGTCAGGAACACAGCTCGTCTCTATCTACGTCCCCGAGGACAAACAGCTGAGCGACGTCGTCGCCCACGTCACCCAGGAGCACTCCGAGGCCTCGAACATCAAGTCGAAGGACACCCGCACCGCGGTGCAGGACGCCTTGACCTCTATCAAGGACCGCCTGCGCTACTACGACACTGCGCCGGAGAACGGGATGGTGCTGTTCTCCGGTGCCATCGATACCGGGGGCGGCCGCACCGACATGGTGACGAAGGTGCTAGAGAGTCCGCCGGACCCAATCCAGTCGTTCCGGTATCACTGTGACTCGAACTTCCTCACCGGGCCGCTAGAGGAGATGCTGGCCGACAAGGGCCTGTTCGGCCTCATCGTGTTGGACCGGCGCGAGGCCAACGTCGGCTGGCTGAAGGGCAAGCGCGTCGAACCCGTCAAGTCCGCCTCCTCGCTGGTGCCCGGCAAGCAGCGAAAAGGTGGACAGTCGGCCCAGCGATTCGCCCGCCTCCGCCTCGAAGCCATCGACAACTTCTATCAGGAGGTCGCGGGGATGGCGAACGAACTGTTCGTCCCCGACCGCCACGAGATGGACGGCGTCCTCGTGGGCGGCCCCTCGCCGACGAAAGACGAGTTCCTCGACGGCGACTACCTCCACCACGAACTCCAGGACATGGTGCTGGGGAAGTTCGACGTGGCCTACACCGACGAGTCCGGCCTCTACGACCTCGTCGACGCCGCCGACGAGGTGCTGGCCCAACACGAGATGCTGGAGGACAAGCAGGTCATGGAGGAGTTCTTCAAGCAACTCCACGACGGCGATAAGGCCACCTACGGGTTCGACCAGACCCGACAGAACCTCAACATGGGCGCCGTCGAGACGCTCCTCATCTCCGAGGACCTCCGGAAGGACGTCGTCGCCTACACCTGCGAGAACGGCCACGACGAGTACGACCTCATAGACAGCAGCAAGGCCACGTCCGACCACGAGTGTACGCGATGTTCGGCCACTGTCGACGCCGAAGCGGGCGAGCGCGAAGACGCCATCGACCACCTGATGGAACTGGCCGAACAGCGCGGGACCGAGACGATGTTCATCTCGACTGACTTCGAGAAGGGCGAACAGCTCCTGACCGCCTTCGGCGGCGTCGCGGGCCTCTTGCGATACTCGACGGGCGTGTAAGCTCCGATAGCCGCCAGTCCTGCCTGCTCTTGCCGTCGTCGACCTGTGTTCTGGCCGACTAAGCACCGATTACCGGCCGGGCTATCACGAGTAGCGACCACCGCTCGGTCCCAAGACCGGCCTATTCGGAGTGGAGTCTCGATAACAATACGGTCGCTGGCTAACCGGGCGGTATGTCAAAGACAGCCGCAGGGTCACACACCGCCGTACTGGTCGGACTGGGACTGTGCGTCGGCCTCGCGCTGGCTGGCACGACGCTCGCCCAGTCGTCGCCCGGCGGTGGCACGCCGATTTCGTCGTGTACAGTCCTCGACGACTCCGGTCGGTACGAACTCACGAGAGACCTCGCAGCCGAAACGGGCGTGTGCCTGTACGTCCGGTCGGGCGACGTGACTATCGACGGGAACGGCCACACCGTCACGGGAAGTGGAGCGCCCGACAGCACCGGCGTCCTCGTGTTCAACGGGACGGTCGATCAGCGACGCCGGGGTCCCGAACTGTCCAACGTCACCGTCAGAGACCTGCGCGTCCGTGGCTGGCAGACCGGCGTCGGCCTCGGCGTCTTCGCCCACGACGGTCCCCGGGCGACGCTGGAGAACGTCACCGCGGCCGACAACCACGTTGGAGTGCGTCTGCTGGACGCCGACCGGTCGACGCTCCGTAACGTTACTGCAAGCGGTGGGTCCGACGGCGTCCTGCTCTGGGAGACGGCCGACGTCCGCGCCACGGACCTCGTCGTCGCCGGGAACGACGACACCGGCCTGTATCTCGCACAGGAGGTGACGAACGGCACGTTCCGCCGCGTCACCGCGGTCGACAACGACGACGAGGGCGTCTCCTTCTCGACGTCCGTCGCCCGGAACCGACTGGCCGACGCGCGTGTGACCGCCAACGGCGGCCCCGGAATCGAGTTCGCCGACAGTTACCGGAACGTCGTCGAGAACACGACAGTGGTCGGTAACGGCGGCCCCGGCGTACTGAGCAACCCCGCGAGCGAGGACACGCTCCGGAACGTGACGATTCAGGACAACGCCGGCAGCGCCTACCTGAGCGAGAGTTCGTTCGGCGGTGTCGCCGCCGAGAACGCCCGTCTCAGCGCCCGAACGACGGTGGACTGGACGAGCGGCGTCGAACGGATAGCCGTGTCGTCGTCGCCACCCGCCCCGCCCGTGAATGCGACGGTAGTCAGCGACAGCGTCCGTATCGAGACGTACGAGGGGCGCAACGCCACGGCCGACGTCCGTCTCGGCTACGACCGACAGGCAGTGAGCGAGACGGACGGGCGCGTCGCACTCTGGCAGTGGACGGGTGGAAACTGGACCCGGCTATCGAACGTGACCGTCGACGAGCGTACCGGTACCGTCTCGGGGTCGGTCAGTGGCGACGGCATCGTCGCCGTCCTGTCCAGTGGTGCCGACACGAACTGAGACGCGACGGTCACGACGCTGGTCGGTGGGCCAGAGTGAGGAACGGGGGTGGACGGGACGGCGTAGTGGGGGGCCGTCCGTCCGGAAACGGATACACACGCTCGGATACTGCGTTCGAAACCAGTCGCGGTCGCTACTAACTCGTTGTCCCTTACTAGTGAGGAGACTGTCAGAGGAGCTGTTCGAGTTGGTGGCGGCGGCGAGCGAGGTCGACATGCGCGTCGTCGCCGTAGCTCTCGGCCAGTCGGTCGACGACCAGCAGCGGGTCCGTCCCGGCCCGTTCGACGCGTTCGAGCAACGCCGTTATCTCCTGTCGATGCAACGCCAGCGAGTCCAGCAGACCGAGCAACAGCACCATCGGCACGGCGGCCGCGGCGTCGCTGGGCATCGCGTCGTCGAGGATCGTCAGATCGGGGGTCGACTCGGGCGGGGATTCGGTCGGCCCCATCGCTAAACAGGTCCGACAGATGGTCGCACCCGCAGCGCCACCGGGGAGGTACTCGCGGAGTTCGTCGGGGACCGGAACGGCGAGCGTCTCGCCGCCACACTCGGCACAGGACATAGAGAACAGACGGATAGCGAGCGGATAGTCGTATCGGCCGGGAGAGAGCGGCGAGTCAGTCGTCTGCCGCCAGCGGCTCGACTTCCTCGTCTTCGGCTTCCTCGGCGGCGAGTGCGTCTTCCTCTTCCTCTTTCTTTGCCTTGATCTTCTTCATCCGGAAGATCTCCTCGCGCTCTTGCTCTTCGAGTTTCTGCTCGATGTACTCCTTGTTGTCGTGAAGGTCCGGGAGGAGTTTGAACTCCAGCGCGTTGACACGGCGCTTGGTGGTCTCGATCTCTTCGAGCATCTTCTTCATCGCCGTCTCGACCTCGGCCGCGAGGATGATGTTCTCCAGCAGTTCCTCGTAGGCCTCGGCGGCCTCGTCGATGCGGGCGGAGGTCCCCATCACGCCGTACCCACGTTCGTCGAGGGACTTACGGACGCCCTTCGAGTCGATCTGTGGCACGACGACGCCCATGATGTTCTTCGACTGGGTGGTCAGTTCGGGGTGCTCTTTCAGCGCGGCCGCCGCGCCCCGGACGGCGACGTCACCCTCCATCGCACGGGCCATGTTGATGGCACGCTGTGCGCGGTCGTACGAGTCGTCGAGGTCGTCACGGACGTCCTGTGCCTGGTCGAGGATGTCCATGAACTCCATGATGAGGCCGTCACGCTTCTTCTCCAGCGTGTCGTGCCCACGCTCGGAGAGCTCGATGCGGTCCTCTATCTGCATCAAGTTCTTCCGGGTGGGTTTGACGTCCTTCGCCATTACCGGGCCGTTTCGGGCCGAGCCAGTTAACCGTTTTCAGTCGTCCCGGGCCGACAGCAGTGGCTCCCCGGCGATAGCTGTGAAAACGGGGGTGTGAGCTTTCGACGGACACTGCACAACCACTGTGGTCAATCCACCCCCGAACGACGGCGCGATTCGTCGTACGGAGGCGATCGGTCGACGCGTATCGCCACCCCCGCTACCTGCGATGCGGAGTGTCACTCCGCTCACAGCGGAGCGTCCTCGTTACGCTCGGCCTCCCTAGTCGTCGGCGGGCGTCGCACCGGTCGGTGCGCGCTCGGCGGCGCCGTCTAGCACGCTGTGGCTCCGCAACAGGATGAACCCGAAACCGACCTTCGCGACGAGGTCGATGACCATGAACCCGGCCGTCTCGATTCCGATGCCGACGAGGCCGAGGCCCTCGGTGCCGATCAGCCACCACACGGGGTATATCAGCCAGACCACGGTCACGAGGTTCCGCAACGTCCGGAACGTACTCTGTGTGTCGCTTGGTAAGTCGCCGACCCGACCGGACAGCGAACTGAACAGGAAATACAGCAACACGAGCAGGAACGCCGTGCTGATACCCCACCAGACCAGCCGTTCGGCGCCGGGCGAGAGCACGCCGCTCCCGGCCGACAGCGTCGCGACGACGCCGGTCCCGATCATCAGCACGTCGAGGCTGACCAGCGTCGCGATGGTGTTGCGGTCGGCCCCGGCGAGCAGTCCGAGGTCGTACAGCAACAGCGGTGTCGTGAACAACCAGTCCGTGTACCGTGCCCAGTAGATGGGCGCTTCGGGGTCGTTTGGCAACTCGATTATCGTCAGTCCGAACCCGAGTGCCATCGCGAGATAGTTGACGAACGCTATCGCCGTTATCAGTATCGTCGCGATGTAGAACTTCTGTCGTCGGTCGTCGGTCTCACCCCACCCTCGACCGATGAAGTACAGCATGCCGAGGAACATACCTGCAGTACCGAGCCAGAGCCATACCGATTCGCCTCCTGGTTGTGGCATAATGCAGTTGTAGTTTAGGCTGCACAAGTGAAGTTTAGCGTACCCAAACAGTTAGGCAGAATTCGGCAGATATTACGTCGACCAGCAGTCACCCTCGGCAGCCTGTCGATATGGCCGAAAAAGCTGTGTCGGTCTGGGCACGGATACCTGCGACCGTGCCGAGCGGTGACCGACTCAGTCCGCGGCGACTTCCGCTGTTTCTTCCTCGCGGTAGTGCTCTTCGATTAGCTCCTCGTCGATGCGGTTAAGCGCATCCTTCGGGAGCATCGAGAGCAGATCCCAGCCGAGTTCGAGCGTCTCGTCGATGTCGCGGTTCTCGTCGAAGCCCTGGTCGACGAACTCGTCCTCGAAGCGGTCTGCGAAGTCGAGGTACTTGTTGTCGAGGTCCGACAGCGCCTCGCGACCGACGATGTTCACGAGGTCGCGCAGGTCCTCACCCTCCGCGTACGCGGCGAAGATCTGGTCTTTGACGTCGGCGTGGTCGGCGCGGGTCAGGCCCTCGCCGATGCCGTCGTCCATCAGCCGCGACAGGCTGGGCAGGACGTTGATCGGCGGCTGGACGCCCTGGCTGTTGAGGTCGCGGTCGATGTAGATCTGACCCTCGGTGATGTACCCGGTCAGGTCCGGAATCGGGTGGGTGTCGTCGTCGCCCGGCATCGTCAGGATGGGAATCTGGGTGACAGAGCCCTCCCGACCCTCTATGCGGCCGGCCCGCTCGTACAGTTGGGCGAGGTCCGTGTACATGTACCCGGGGTAGCCACGTCGGCCGGGGACCTCCTCACGCGCGGCACCGATTTCGCGCAGCGCCTCGCAGTAGTTGGTCATGTCCGTCAGGATAACCAGCACGTGATAGTCCTTCTCGAAGGCGAGGTACTCCGCAGTCGTGAGTGCCAGTCGCGGCGTAATCGTCCGCTCGACGGCCGGGTCGTCTGCGAGGTTCATGAAGACGACAGAGCGTTCCAGCGCACCGGTGCGCTCGAAGTCGTCCATGAACTCGTTGGCCTCCTCGGCCGTGATACCCATCGCGCCGAAGATGACGGCGAACTCGGAGCCGTCCTCGTCGTCGCCCTCTTCCTCTTCAGGCACGCTCGCCTGACGGGCGATCTGGAGTGCGAGGTCGTTGTGGGGCAGCCCCGACGCCGAGAAGATGGGCAGTTTCTGCCCACGGACGAGCGTGTTCATGCCGTCGATGGCCGACACACCCGTCTGGATGAACTCCTCAGGGTACTCGCGCGAATAGGGGTTGATGGCTGCGCCGACGATGTCTTGGCGCTGGTCGGGGACGATCTCGGGGCCGCCGTCGATAGGCTGGCCGGTCCCGTCCATGACCCGCCCGAGGAGGTCCTCGGTGACGGGCATCTTCATCGTCTCGCCGAGGAAGCGAACGGAGGCGTTGCGGTCGATACCTTCCGTGCCCTCGAACACCTGGATGGCGACGTAGTCGCTCGCGGATTCGAGCACCTGGCCACGGCGGGTCTGGCCGTCGCCGGTCTCGATCTCCACGATCTCGTCGTAGCCGACCGGTTCGTCGGTCTCGACGAAGACCAGCGGTCCGCTGATCTCTGTGATTGTCTGATACTCTTTCATTGTTAGTACATCTCCCGGATCTCGGAGGTGATGTCGTCCTCTAGGTCGTCGATATACTCGTTGTAGTCTTCCTGGACGCCGATACGGTTGAGCCGCGGTGCGGCGTCGATATCGGTAATCTCCTCGACGGGGACGCCGGCTTCGAGCGCGTCGAAGGCCGCGTCGTTGTACGTCTTGATAGCGTTCATGATGCGGTACGTCTTCTCGGGCTCACAGTAGGTGTCCGTCGGATGGAACGCGTTCTGCTGGAGCCACGCCTCGCGCAGGTA
The DNA here is from genome assembly GCF_011602445.1 of Haloarcula sp. JP-L23. Classification (NCBI taxonomy): domain Archaea; kingdom Methanobacteriati; phylum Methanobacteriota; class Halobacteria; order Halobacteriales; family Haloarculaceae; genus Haloarcula; species Haloarcula sp. JP-L23. Next base: position 157,324 of record NZ_CP050014.1, read on the forward strand.
GCGGGCGATTTCCAGCGTGAGCTGCTGGTCCTCGGGCAGCGCGTCCTTCCCGACGAGCTGAACGATTTCCTGCAGTTCGGCTTCCTCGTCGAGGGTGTCGATGGCCCACTGGCGCGTCTCGGGCCAGTCGTCGCGGACGTTCTCGACGAACCACGGGTCGAGCTGGTCCCGATAGAGGGAGTACGACTCGTTCCAGTTGATAGAGGGGAAGTGCCGGCGTTCGGCCAGGTCGGCGTCCAGCGCCCAGAACGTCTTGACGATACGTAGCGTGTTCTGGGTGACTGGTTCCGAGAAGTCCCCGCCCGGCGGGGAGACGGCCCCGATGACCGAGACCGAGCCCTCGGTGTCGTTGATGTTCTGGAAGTAGCCGGCACGCTCGTAGAACTCGCTCAGACGAGCGGAGAGGTACGCGGGGTACCCCTCCTCACCGGGCATCTCCTCCAGTCGTGAGGAGATCTCGCGCATGGCCTCGGCCCACCGGGAGGTGGAGTCGGCCATCAGCGCCACGTCGTACCCCATGTCGCGGAAGTACTCCGCGATGGTGATCCCCGTGTACACGCAGGATTCACGTGCCGCGACGGGCATGTTCGACGTGTTCGCGATGAGGCAGGTTCGGTCCATCAGGGCGTTGCCCGTGATGGGGTCTTCCAGTTCCGGGAAGTCCTCGATGACCTCCGTCATCTCGTTGCCACGCTCGCCACAGCCGACGTAGACGACGATGTCCGCGTCGGCCCATTTGGCGAGCTGGTGCTGGGTGACCGTCTTCCCCGAACCGAACGGACCGGGGATGGCGGCCGTCCCACCCTTCGCGATGGGGAACAGGCCGTCCAGTACGCGCTGCCCGGAGATGAGGGGTTCGGTCGGCGTCTCCTTATTCTTGGCCGGGCGCTGACTGCGGACCGGCCACTCCTGGCGCATCTGGATCTCCTCGCCGTTGTCCAGTTCGACGACCGTCTCTTCGACGGTGAAGTTGCCGGACTCGGTCGAGGTGACTTCGCCGCCCTCGTAGTCGGGCGGGACCATCACTTTGTGGTCGATGCTGGGCGTCTCGGGGACGGTCCCGACGATGTCGCCGGACTCGACCGTGTCGCCGGACTCGACGGTCGGCTCGAACTCCCAGGTCTTCTCTAAGTCGATACCGGGAGCGTCGACGCCGCGGTCGAGGTACGGCGACCCCATCTTCTCTTCGAGGACGTCGAGCGGGCGCTGGACGCCGTCGTAGATGGCGTCGAGCATACCCGGCCCGAGGTCCACGGAGAGGGGTGCACCGGTCCCTTCGACCGGTTCACCCGGGGAGACGCCGGAGGTCTCCTCGTACACCTGGATGGTGGTGATGTTGCCTTCGATCTCGATGACCTCGCCCATCAACCCTTCCGAACCGACGTAAACGACGTCGTTCATCCGGGCGTCGAGGTCTCGAGCCGTTACGACCGGTCCCGAGACACTTTCGATGATACCGTCCTCGCGGACGTCGGATTCTGTTGCTTGACTCATAGTTAGTCTTCGTCCATCAGGTCGATACCGATGGCTCGTTTGATCTGTTCACGCAGTCCGCCGCTGCCGGTGCCACCGCCGAGTGTCACCAGCACGGGCTCGACACTCGTCTCGGCGTTCTTTCGGACGCCGCGGGAGAGGTGCTCCAGGTCGTTGTCGTGCATCACGACGATGCCGACGTCGTCGTCCGTGAGCATCTCCTCGACAGCGCCGTCCAGCTGCTCGTCCTTCTCGTCTGCGGGCACGTCCGCGAACTTGCGGACGCCTGCCAGTCGGAACCCCGTCGTGAACTCCGGGCTCCCGATGACTGCTATCTCCTGGCTCATAGTATCACCAGTTCCTGTTCGATCTCGTCGGGTCCGAGGCCGGCCTCCCGACCGCGTGCGATGGCGCGGATGTTGTCGACCTCGCGCTCCTTCGCAAGGATGTACGACAGCACCGGGCAGACCGACAGCGGATAGCGGCTCGAGAGCTTGTCGGCGTACTCTAACAGTGCCGCGTCCAGCGCCCGCTCGAACTCGACGAGGTTCTCGGCGTCTTCGAGCGCGCTAAGCGCCTGATCGAGGTCGTCACCGTACGTGCTCTCACGGACGGCGGCGACGAGTCCGTCGAAGTTCGACGCGAGCTGTGCGAGCGACTGTGCGTCGAACAGCTTGCCCCCTTTGATGTAGTACTCCGAGGGGTCGACGTCGGCACCGCTTCGCGCCAGTCGCAGCGCGTTCCGGAGGTTTCGGAAGTCGACTTCGGCTTCGAGGAACCCGACGTAGAGACCGGTCGGGCTGTCTATCTCCGGGTTGTCCGGAAGCCCGTCCAGCATCATCTCGTAGAAAGCGCGGTCGACGGCGTTTTCCAGCGGCACGAGGACGTTGCTCTCCTCGTACACCTCGTAGGCCTCGGCCAGCGAGTCGCCGAAGACGGTGTCGTCGAGTTGCTCGACGACTTCCTCGATGGAGCCGGCGTTCAGCAACTGGTCGATTCGGCGCTCGCTGAACTCGCCGGCACGGATGAGGTCGTCTTCGACCTCGGTCGCGTCCGAGTCGGCGTAGAGGCCACGGATGACCGTCTTGACGTTCCAGACGTCGAACTTCCGCAGGTATCGGGCGATGTAGTCGTACAGCGCGCCTTCCGACCAGCGGAGCAGGTCGTCGAAGTGCTTCGCGAGGTTGCGGTTGAGCGCGTACTCGACGAGGTCGACGCCGGAGTACCGCGACCCGAGCGCGTTCATCTCGGACTCGTACTCGGTCTCCTCCATGAATCGGGCGATCTCGCCCGTCCCCATGCGGACCAGTTTGCGGTAGTCGTCGTCGTCGAACAGCGAGGCACGACGGGAGCGAACCCGAGCGATGACGTACTCGTAATTCGAGCTCCGGCCGCGTTTTGCCGTCCCTTGGCTGCTCATTGTGCTTCGAAGAGGCGGTCGCTGATTGCTTTCAGGTTGTCCTCCCAGACGCTCTCCAGCACGGAGTCGAACGTGTTGTTCACACGGACGCGGGAGGCCTCGCTCTCGACAACCACACCGCCGAGACAATCGTATTCCCCGGCGAACTCTGCGTCGTCGTAGTCGGTGAGGATATCCTCGATGAGGTCCTGGTCGTCTGCGCGGCCGTAGACCTGGAGGCTATCGCCGTCGAACTCCTCGACTGCCGCCGAGATGAGCGACCGCGTCAGCTCTTCGCGGCGGTCGCCTTCGAGGTCGGCGATGGCCTGTTCGACGTCCTCGTGGACGTCCTGAAGGACGTCGCGACGGGCGCCGAGTCGGGCCTGCTTGGCCTCGAGCTTCGCCGAGGAGAGACGCTGCTCGCGTTCCTGCTCGATCTCGCGGTCGACTTCTGCCTCGCGCTCCTCTCGGATCTGGTCGGCATCGGCCTCGGCCTCGGAGATGATCTCCTCGGCACGCTCGTCGGCCTCTTCGCGTATCTCGTCTGCACGCGCGCGGGCCTCGTCTCGGATGTCCTCTACGACTGTATCAAGGCTCATTGTTGGAAAAGGGGGTGTAGTTTAGACGACGAAGACGACGACCAGCGCGAGGATGACGAGTGTCTCCGGCAGGACCGTCAGGATGAGGCCACGACCGAACATGCTGTCGTCCTCGGCGATGGCGCCGACTGCGGCGGCACCGATACCGCGCTCTGCGTACCCCGAACCGAGCGCGGCCAGCCCGACGGCGAGGGCGGCAGCGGCGGAAGCCGGGATTGCCGGCGCGGCGCCGGTGGTACCTTCCTGCAGTACAGCGTTGACAACGAGTGCGATAGTTTCAATCATGTTGTTGAAGTCCTCTCTGAGGTTGCTCGTGTCCGAACAGGCGTATGTGACGCCACGGAGTTCATAAAGGTTCCCAAAACGGTTCGCCGAGACGCTGTTCGCCCGGTTTAACCGCTCTCGCGGGTGGGGTTGTGAGCTGGTACCAGCCGACTGTCAGGCGGAATCGGCGCTGACGCTACCCTCGTGGGAACAGCAGCGATAAAGAAAGGCGTCGGCCGCTCAGTCGTCGGTCGTGTAGTTCCGCTCGTAGCCGAACGGGTTGTAGGCCTTGCCGCCGCCCTCGAAGAACTTGCCGAAGAACTCGACGTACTCGAGACGCACACCCTGCAGTCCTGCGCTGGTGACACCCAGCACGAGGACGAGGACGTGGCCCAGCACGAGGACGAGGAGGCCACCGACGACGCCGGCGATGCCCGAGTGCATCAGACCGGGGAACATCACGCTGGTGACCTCGTGGCCGTGATAGGTCCCCTGTTCGAGCATGTGGGCCGGGGAGTGGCCGATACCGAAGTGCCACTCCGCGCCGTGTCCGGTCTCGACGACGTACACGCCGAAGAACAGCAGGTTGACCACGAAGGCCATCCCGGCCTTCGCGAGCAGCACTGCGGCCAGTCGGGTGTACGACAGGACGTTCACCAGTACGTTCAGGAACTCGACGACTTCGATGGGGTCGGCGAGTCCGAGCAGGACGAGTCCCGCGATGAACGGCAGCAGCCACGCCGAGAACGGCGCGCCGAGGCCGGGAATCGTGAAGAGGTTCAGCGCGGGCAGGCCCGCGAAGCCGAACGCGAAGGGGTGCCCGGCGAAGATGCCTTCCTCGGCGGTGTAGAGGAAGTTCGGTGCGGCGCCGTTGGCGCCGGAGAACACCCACGCCCACAGGCCGAACAGCATCAGGAGCCACGACCCGCTCTCGGTGACGGCGTCCCAGAGCCCGTGGCTGAGGTTCTTCACGAAGTCGAACGTCCAGCCGATAGCGAGATGGAGCATGCCAGCAAGCAGGCTGATGGTCAGCCACGCGATGGCGTAGTCACCGTAGACCGGCTGGAGCCCCTTGTGCATCGGCGGGTTGCCGCCCCAGACTATCTCACCTAACTGGTGCAGACCGAAGAACTCGCCGTAGAGGACGCCGAACAGTGCGGTGAATCCACCGGCCCACATCGCGACGCCGCCGAGACTCTTCAAGACGTCGCTCTCGACGTTCGAGTACAGGAAGTACCCCGCGAGGAAGTACAGCAGACCGTACCCGAGGTCGCCGATCATGAACCCGTAGAACGCCGGGAACGTCAGGAAGAAGACGACCGTCGGGTCGAACTCGCTGTACTTCGGCCGGTTGACGACCTCGACGAGGTCCTCGAACGGTCGGACGACGCCGGGGTTGTCCTGGATGACGGGCGGCTGGTCGTTGTCCATCGTGACCAGTCCGCCGTCGGCGACGGCCTCCTGGGAGGTGTCGCCGGCCTCTGTGATGGTCGCTCCCTCGTCTTCTTCGGCCCCGCCGTTGCCACCCTCGTGTTCGACCTCCTCACGGGAGTGGACGTGGCCCTCGTCGTACTCGGCGATTTCGAGCTTCTCGATGTCGACCGCTTCCGAAACGTCGGCCTCGACTGCGCTCTCGAACTCGCTGTAGCGCTCGTTGGGAATCCAGCCCTCGGCGATGAAGGCGTTCTCCGTCGTCGCGAAGGTCAGCGGCGCCTCGGCCTTCTGGACCTCGATGGAGAGTTTCTCTTCTGCGGCCAGCAGGAAGCCCGCGTAGTCGAGTCGAAGGTCGTCGAGTTCGTCCTCGACGGTTCCGAGCTTGGACTCGAGCTTCTGTTTCTGGTGTCGAAGTTCTTCTAAGTACTCCGTCGGGTCACCGTCGCCGTCGGGTATCTCGAGTCCCGAGAAGGTCGCGCCGACGAGGGCGTCCTGAAGCGTACTCTCGTCGGTCTGAGCGAAGACGGCGACGACGTCGTCCTCGGACCGGACCTCGAACGTGTCGACGTCGCTGTCCGCGAGCGCGATCTTCACCTCCTCTGCGTCGCCTTCGCCGACGGCGACGGCAAGCGACTCGTAGTCCCGAAGCAAGTCGAGGTCGATGCCGAGCGTGACGAACGGCTCCATCGTACTGATGCGTTCCTCGACGTCCCGGAGGTCGTCGCGGATGTCGTCACGGCGGTCGTCGAGTTCGTTGACCTGCGTCCGGATCTCTTCTAGGTCCTCTTCGAGCGCGTCGTCGGTGACGAGACGCGTCGGTCCGGCGTCCTCCTCGTCGACGTCGAGGATGGACTGCAGCGACCGGACGGTGACGAGCTGGTCGGAGGCCGAGTCGGCCCCGTCGACGGGATCACCGGGCTCGAACCCGTCCCAGGACCCGTCGTACTCGGTGACGTGAAGCATATCGAGGTCGTGGACCGCCTCGATGGCCTGCCCCATGACACGCTTCGACCCCGTCACCGAGACGCGGCACATCTTCTCAGGTCTGAGCATGTACCGCCTCCTCGAAGAGGTCTATGACGTAGTCGACCACCTCGTCTTCGCGACCGGCGGCCTGTTCCTCGAGTTCGGCGCGAGCCTCCTCACCCTCGGCGATGAGTTCCTCGCGTTCGGACTCGATGTCCTCGCGAGCGTCTTCGAGGCGTTCCTCGGCCGTCGCCTCGGCCTCCTGCTCGACCTCTTCGCGAATTTCGTCGGCCCGTTCTCGGGCCTCTGCGATCCGCTCTTCGCGGTACTCTTCGGCCTCAGCGACGATGTCGTCGGCCTCCTGCTCGGCCTCCTTTATCCGGTCTAGAACTTCTGGCCGTGGCATTCTCTAATCGTGTGCCCGTTGCTAGAGCGGCTATTTGGTAGTTGCGAAGTTTCCGCGCTTGCATGAGAGTTTCTCGCAACCGGCGAATCGGGGCGGCGTGTGGCCCCAGACCGAAATCCGGGGAATTATGACCGCGAACCCCTAACGAGTGGGTAATGGGAGTCCTCGAGAACAAAGCCCGTGCGCGGACGTTCTATAAGTACCTCTCGAAGGTCTACGACACCATCAACCCATTCATCTGGGACGAGCGGATGCGTGACGAGGCCATCGAGATGCTGGACTTGGCCCCCGAGGACCGCGTCCTGGACATCGGCTGTGGCACCGGTTTCGCCACCGAAGGGCTACTCCAACACGTCGACACCGTGTACGGTCTCGACCAGAGCCCCCATCAGCTCTCGAAAGCCTACCAGAAGTTCGGCAAACGCGGGAACGTGCGCTTTCACATGGGCGATGCCGAACGGCTCCCGTTCAAAGACGATACCTTCGACGTCGTCTGGTCGTCGGGCTCTATCGAGTACTGGCCGAATCCCGTCGACGCGCTAGAGGAGTGTCGCCGCATCACGAAACCCGGTGGCAAGGTTCTCATCGTCGGGCCGGACTACCCCAACTCCTCGCTCTTCCAGAAGGTGGCCGACGCCATCATGCTGTTCTACGACGAGGCGGAAGCCGACCGGATGTTCGAGGCCGCCGGGTTCGAGCGGTTCGAGCACCACATCCAGCAGTCCCGACCGGGCAGCCCGCGTGCGATTACCACAATCGCCGACGTACCGGAGTAAGCCGTAGCAACGGCGGTCCCGTAGCGGGCGAGGCGAGACACGACCCTCGGTACCACGCCGTGTACCGAGTCGGCGTCGGTTCGACTACGCGCGCCGGCGGTTAGCGTTCGGGTACGGTGACCGACGTCCGGGCGCCGTTGGCCGTCGTCACCGTCACCGTGTACTCCCCGCGCGGTTCGACGGTCCAGAGAACGCCGTCGGCCCCACCGGTGCCGACGCGGCGGCCGTCGATGTGTACGGTCGCATCTACCGGAGCGCCGGTCTCGTTGTTCGTGACCTCGACGAACAGGGGGCCGGTCGAGTACGCTCGTTGGACCTCCAGACGGAGCGACTCGTTGACCGACTGCCGGGTTTCCGTGGTCTGTACGGTCGCCAACCGTCGGTGCTGGAGTTCGTAGAAGACGTTCGTCGTCCCGCCGTCGAGGTACGCGGTGAGTCGACCGTTGGGGTGGTTCGCGGTCAGTTCGTAGATGCCGGAGGTCCCGTAGTAGGTGAAACTCGGTCGCTGTCGCTCGTAGAGCCAGGTGTACAGTTCCGAGGCGCGGTTGTCGGCCACGTCGAGGCGGTTCGTGTCCCCGGAGGTGCCCTCGGCGAACTGGTCCGGTTGCGTGGGTTTTCGCTCGCTGCCGAGGGACGTTTCACGGACGTACTCGCTGCCGTCGACGGTCGCGAACATGTAGCCTTCCGAGGAGCCCTCGACGTACACGATGCTCGCGTCGCTGGTGCCCGTGACGGTCGCTCGCACCCGCTTGCTGACCGGTCCGTGCAGTAGCTGTAACGCCCCCTCGATGTTTCGCAGACGGGTCTCCATGCCGCTGGTCATCGAGTAGTCGGGTTCGAGCTGCTGGGCCGCCGAGAGACGGTCGAGCGTGTCGAGCAGTGCGCGTGATTCGGCGTCGACGAGTACGCGAACTCGGAGGAGTTCACGCTCAGAGATCTCGCCCGCCGCGTAGCGGCTGATAGCCGTCTGCTGGCGCTGTCGCAGTTGCGCTGTTCTGCGTTCGGCGGCCGCCAGCGTCTCGCGGACGAGTTGCCGTCGCGCGGCCTCCGAGTCGGCACGGCGGAACCGCTTTTCGAACGTCGACGCTCCGTGTTGTTGGTGTAGCTGTCGGGACCCGGAGGCGACCGCCGTCCCGACGTCGATACCCGTCTCGTTGAACCCGGTCGCCTGAATCTCGTCGGGTGGAATCGTGAGATGGTTCGTCGTGTTGGCGATAGGCGTTATGCGGGGAGACACGGACGCGTCCGAGACCGACTGCGCCGGTGCCGTATTCCAGCCAGCAGCGGGGGCTGCCGTCGCACTCGCAAGCAGCAGTGCGACGAGGAGGGCAGGGAGGAGTCGCATCACCACCGGGTTAATGCGGAGAGTACAAAAATCCCCCTATTACCATAGCGAGGATAGACGGCAGAGAAGGCTCGAAACCTTTCAAAAAGGGAGCTGACGTTTTATTCGCGGATGGAAAGGGTTTTGCCGACGGACTGAGCATCCACGAGTGGAAATGTCCTCGCGGATATCTGCCGCCCTCCTCATCGTCCTCGTCGCGGTGCTGGCGACGGCGTCGGCCGTAGCGACACCGACCCTGTCGGACGGCGTCGCTGTCGCCCAGACGTCGCCGACCGAGACGCCGACGCCGGTCACCGAGAACACGACTTTCTACCTCCAGTTACAGCCGAACGGTGACGCGCGCTGGACGATCACCGACACGTACGCGCTCGAAGACCGGAACGAGACGGAGGCATTCGAGGAACTCGCCAACCGATACGTCGACGGTGAGGCCGAAACGGGGTGGGAAACGGCGTTCCGAGAGGCCAACGAGGCCGCGACGGCGGCGACGGGCCGCGAGATGAACATCACCGGGATGAGCCGGGACTACGTCGTCAACGAGGACAGCGGGACGCTCGTACTCGAGTTCACCTGGCGCAACTTCGCGACGGTCGAAGACGGCCGCCTTATCATCGACGACGCGTTCGACACGCCCAGTGGAACGTGGTTCGACAGCCTCACCGCGAACCAGACGCTCGTCATCTCGGCGCCGACGGGCTACGGCGTCCAGAGTTCACCCCCGACGATGGGCGTCCAGAACGGCGAACTCCGGTTCGTCGGCCCCCGAGCGTTCGAACCGGACTACCTCGAAATCGTCTACACGGGCGACCAGGAGACGTCGGCTCCGGGAACCGAGGAGACGCCGAACGGTGAGTTACTCGGCGACCCGCCGCTGTGGATAGGGGCCGTCCTCATGCTGGTCATCGGACTCGTGGTGGCCGTCGGGTACATGAACCGCGACGACGACGTGCCGGCGGCCGGAGCGACGAGCACGACAGGCGGCGGTAACGGGGGGCCCGACGCCGAGGTCGCTACCGGGGCGTCCGCGAACGGGTCGGTCGACGAGGCGGCGGTTGACGAGGCTGATGAGGCGGAGGTCGACGTCACCCTGTTGAGCGACGAGGAGCGCGTCGAACGCCTCCTCGAACAGAACGGGGGCCGGATGAAGCAGGCCCGCATCGTCAAGGAGACGGGATGGTCGAACGCGAAGGTGTCGCAGTTGCTCTCGGCGATGGACGAGGACGACCGCATCGACAAACTCCGCATCGGCCGGGAGAACCTCATCTCCTTCCCCGACGAGGACGTCACCGAGATAGACGAGTAGTCGTCGTAAACCCCACCGTAGTGGTTTCTGGTTCGGAAACGTTTATTCGCTGTCCGACCCCACTGCGTGGTATGAAAATACTTGTCACGGTGAAGGAGGTGGCCCACGTCGACGACGAGTTCGAGATAGACGGACTCGGTATCGACGACCGGTACGTCACGTACGACCTCAACGAGTGGGACGACTACGCCGTCGAGGCGGCCGTCCAGATACAGGAGGCCGGCGACGACGTCGAAGTCGTGGCCGTGACTATCGGTGGTGCAGACACCGAAGACACGATTCGGCAGGCGCTGGCGAAGGGTGCGGACCGCGCGATTCGGGTCTGGGACGACGCACTCGCCGACGCGGGACTGCTAGACCCCGAGACGAAGGCGCGGCTTATCGCCGCCGTCGCCGCCGAGGAGGACCCCGACCTCGTGCTCACCGGCGTACAGTCGGCCGACGACGGGTTCGGTGCGACCGGCGTCACGCTCGCCGAACACCTCGGCTTCGAGTGGGGGGCCGTCGTCAACGCTCTCGACCTCGACCGGGAGGCGGGGGTCGCACACGTCCACCGCGAACTGGAGGGCAGCGTCGAGGAACTGACCGACGTGGAACTGCCCGCGGTGTTGACGATACAGACCGGCATCAACGAGCCACGGTACGCCAGCCTTCGGGGCATCCGACAGGCCCAGAGCAAGGAACTGGCCGAGTACGCGCTCTCGGATCTCGACCTGACGCCGGCGGACGTCGAGAGCCCGCTGGAGCAGACGGACCTCTACGAACCCGAAAGCGAGAGTGAGGCGACGGTGTTCGAGGGCAGTGCCGAGGAGACGGCCGCCGAGTTGGCCGGGCTACTTCGTGAGAAGGGGGTGGGTAGCTGATGACGGTCCTCACCGTCGCGGAACACCGCCGGGGCGAACTGCGCGACGTGAGCCTCGAACTACTGACCGCGGGTCGGGAACTGGCCGACGCGACCGGCGGCGACCTGCACACGGCCGTCGTCGGCGGCGACGTCGAGGCGTTCGCCGAGCGACTGAACCGCGTGGGCGTCGACGCGATACACACCGTCGACGAGGGCGAGGAGTTCAACCACGACGTGTACACACAGGTCGTGACCCAACTGGTCGAGGCCGTCGACCCCGACGTACTCGTCATGCCGAACAGCGTCAACGGCCTCGACTACGCGCCCGCGGTCGCGAGCAGACTGGACTGGCCGCTGGTGACGGACGTGGTCAACCTCGGCTACGACGACGAACTCACCGCGACCCGTGAGCTGTACGGGTCGAAAGTCGAGACGACCATCGACGTCCACGCCGACCGCGCGGCGGTGACGGTCCGGCCCGCCGAGTGGCCGGCCGCCGAGGGGACCGGCGACGCCACCGTCGAATCGTTCGACGCCGACATCGACGAGTCGGCGGTCAGGTCGACGGTCACCGGATTCGAAGAGGTCGGCGGCGGCGACGTGGACATCACGGACGCCGACGTCCTCGTCTCGGTGGGCCGCGGTATCGAAGAGGAGGAGAACCTCGACATGATATTCGACCTCGCAGAGACGCTTGATGCGACGGTGTCTGCCTCCCGACCGCTCATCGACAACGGCTGGCTGGAAAAAGACCGGCAGGTCGGTCAGTCAGGGTCAGTCGTCACGCCCGACGTGTACATCGCCATCGGCATCTCCGGAGCGGTCCAGCACGTCGCCGGCATGAAAGGCAGCGATACCATCGTCGCCATCAACACCGACCCCAACGCGCCCATCTTCGACATCGCCGACTACGGCATCCAGGACGACCTGTTCGACGTCGTGCCCGCACTCATCGAAGAGTTCAGTGGGTAGCGATTCGGACGTCTCGACAGAGTCTCGTCGGTGAGCTTCTTGCTGCTAGCAGCCTATCGCCGAGGGCGTCATCGAACCCAGCACACACCAGTCACGTCAATCGAGATAGCGAGACAACTGCGCAGTCGAGTGTGGAACGCCAGAACGGTCTGCCGTGACCGATGACGCGTAGGGACATACTGGAGAGAGCGCGGTCCTGTCAGATAGTTCGCCTACTCGAACGCCCATTCCGTTTCGATTACTGGTGGGTTCTCCAGTGTCTGGTACACAACGCAGTATCGTTCGGTGTACTTCTGAAGCGCGGCTTCGGTCTCCTCGTCGAGGTCGCCGTCTACGGAAACGTCGAGTCGGATGTCTTCGAACCCGACCGGGACGTCGTCCTCGATGCCCAGCGTCCCTCGGAGGTCGAGGTCACCACTGGCCTCCACAGTAATGTCGACGTCGACCCCGAAGTTCTCCGCTACGGCCTGTGCGGTCAGTTGCGAACAGGCCGCCAGTGCACCCAACAGGAGGTCCCCTGAGCAGGCTGCCCCACCGGGACCACCCGCGCCCTCGTGTAGTTCGGCTTCATATATCGCCCGGCCAATATCCACACTGCAGGCCCGGACATCGTCCTGCTCCTCGCCGGTCGCGGTCAACGTTATCCGGGCCGCATCCGGGTCCTCCGTGTACTCGCTTTTCAGCGGTTCCTGCTCTTCTTGTAAGTCAATGTCTGCCATACCTACCCGACTATTGTTGATACACGAACAATATCCTTCCGCCGACGCCCTCTGTTGTAGTCAGCAGGGGATCGGCAAGTGGCAGATGGATAGATAGTCGGTCGCTCTCGACGGCCCCGGCGTTTGAGGGCCGCCCGGACGATATCGACCGCAGGCGGCCGTCCAAAGTCGACGCTGGGCGGGTACTGCGAACACGACACTAGAAGCGGGTCGTCAGGTACTTTTCCGGGTGGTTCTAACTGGTACATAATGGAGTATCTCGAGCGGCGTCGTGACCGCGTCGAGGAGCGACTGGAGGCGGTCCTAGACGGCATCGAGCCAGAAGAACTCGCCGACGAGGTCCGTCACGTCGCGCTCTCGGGTGGGAAACGCGTTCGACCGACAGTGACGGTGCTCGTCTGCGAGGCACTGGGTGGGGAACCGGCCGACGCCGTCGACTTCGCCGTCGGCATCGAACTCGTCCACAACGCCTCGCTGGTCATCGACGACATCATCGACGAGTCCGAGTTGCGCCGCGGGACCCCGGCGGCGTGGGCGGAGTTCGGCCACGGCCCGGCCATCATCGCCTCAGACGGCCTGCTGGGGGAAGCGTTCGCCCTCTTTTCGGCCGACGGACGGGCGATGCAGACCGTCTCAGAGGCGATGGTCGAACTCGGCGAGGGCGAGGCGACGGAACTGGTCGCCCAGCCCACGAACGAGGAGGAGTACATGCAACTGGCCCGCCGTAAGACGGGCGCGCTGTTTCGGGCCGCTGCGGAACTGGGCGCTATCGCCGCCGACGCCGACGGCTACACCGTCGAGGCGGTGGGCGAGTACGCCGAACGAGTCGGCGTGGCCTTCCAGATGCGTGACGACGTCTTAGACGCCACCGCCGACGCCGAGACGCTGGGCAAACCAACGGGTCACGACGCCGAGATGGAGCGCCCGTCGCTGGTCGAGGTGACCGAACTGACCACCGAGGAGGCAAACGACCGTGCCCGCGCGGAGTCCGACGCGGCGCTTGACGCCCTCTCGACAGTGAACGCCCCGGATTCCCAGTCGATGGAATATCTGCGCGACCTAGCGGAGTTCGTCGTCGTCCGCGAGCGGTGAGGAGCAGTACCCGACGACTACCGCTTCGAGACAGCGGCTGGCATCGCGTCGCTGGATACTCCCGATAGCCAGAAAGCCCCGGGAGCCTGCACTCCCACGTCTCGTCGTCGCCGAAAATCGGCGATCGTCGTGCTGAGGAGAGCGCGTCGCGCTCCCGGACCACGACGACGCACGCGAGCGCACGGCGCGCTCGGGGCATCGCTGGCAGTGCTGGTCGCAGCGGTCCCACGGAACCAGCACAGCGACGACACCGAGAACAGCAGGTCTTTAGCCCGCTGTCGACAAACCGAGGGCAATGACAGTCATCGGTATCGTCGGACTACCCGGCAGTGGGAAGAGCGAGGCGGCCAACGTCGCCGCCGACATGGGGGTGCCGGTCGTGACGATGGGCGACGTCATCCGCGAGGAGTGCCGCGACCGAGGGCTAGACCCCGCGACCCACCACGGCGACGTCGCGACGGCCCTGCGCGAGGAGAACGGGCCGGGCGCCATCGCCGAGCGGTCGCTGCCGGTCATCGAACGCGAGCGCACCGACGGCGACACCGTTCTCGTCGACGGCATCCGCTCGGACGTCGAAGTCGAGGCGTTCCGCGACGCCTTCGGCGGGGACTTCTTGCTCGTGAAAGTGGACGCTCCCTTCGAACTGCGCGCGGAGCGACTGGACCTGCGCGGCCGTGACGCCGGCCGCGAGGACGGCGGCGAGTCCCTCGAAGACCGGGACGAACGCGAACTGGGCTTTGGCATGGGCGAGGCCATGGAGATGGCCGACCTCGAACTCGACAACACGGAGTCGCTGGCGGCCTTCCAGCGGAAAGTACGCACACTGCTGCGGGAGGGTCCGGAGGCGGTCCAGTCGTGAGCGCAGTGTACAGCGTCGACGTCCGAATCAGCGCACCGGTCAACGACACCGAGGTGACCGACCGCGTGGCCGACGCGATTCGGAATCTGTTCCCCGAGGCCGACCCCGACCACCGCGAGGGGGAACTCGTCGCGGAGGTACACACGATGGAGGGGTTCTCCGAGGAACTCCATCGCGCGGAGATCCTCGACACAGCGCGCTCGGTCTTTTTCGACTCGCTCTCGGGGGAGACCTTCGCGTTCGACCTGAAGAAACAGGCGGCCTTCGAGGGCCGGGTCAACTTCGCCGTCGGCGACCCCTCGGAACTGGGCGACATCCACGTCGAGGTGACCGTCCGTGAACCGGACGCCGAGAGCTACATCGACTACGTCGCGCCGCCGACGGAGGACGGTCGGCCCGTCGATCAGGGATGACGACGGCCCTCTGTTTCGACCTCGACGGGACGCTGGTCCACTACACGCGACCGTACGGCGAGGTGGTCGAAGCCACCCTCGCCACCCACGGCATCACCGCCGACAGCGACCTCGAAGCCGTCGGCCGGTCGGCCTACCAGCGCGCCTTCGACAGACTCGAACCGGACCCCCACCGGACGGCGATGGCGGCCGTCGTCGCGGAGGCGGGCGTCGACGCCGACCCCGACGCGATGGTCGAGACGTTGCGCCGGAACGACTACGCGGCGACCGAGGTCCCCGACGCCGCCCGTGAGAGTCTGACCACGCTCGCCGAGGACAACGAACTCGCCGTCATCACGAACGGCGTCCGCGAGTGGCAGGTCGGGAAACTCGACCACCACGACCTGACCGACCTGTTCGACGTCGTCGTCGCCTCCTACGAGGCCGGCGCGCACAAGCCCGATTCGGCCCCGTTCGACCTCCTGCGTGAGCGCCTGCCTGCCGACGAGTACGTCATGGTCGGCGACGAGTACGAGGCCGACATAGAGGGCGGGCGGGCCGCCGGGTTCGTCCCCATCCACTACGAGGAGGAGGGGCCTGACCTCTGGGCGACCATCGGAGCGCTGCTCTAGAGTCCGCTGACGAATATCGCCAGCCACTCGCCGAGTTCGCGTCGCTCGGTGACGCTGACCTCTTCGACCCACTTCACCCACTGGAAGCCCCGCCGCCCCGGCGCGACGAGTCTGAGCGGGAAGCCGTGACCGTGCGAGAGGCGCTCGCCGTCCACGTGAGTCGCAAGCAGGGCGCCGCGGGCCGCTTCGAGTGGGAGGCTCCAGCGGTAGCCAGTCACCGAGCGGAACTGCACCCACCTCGCGGCGTCGTCGACCTCGGCCGCGTCCAGCAGGGCACCGACGCCGACGCCCTGCCACTCGTGGCCGGAGTACCACCCGCTCGTACAGTCGAGAACCGCGTCCTCGCTCGCGTCGGTCGGAACGTCGTCGAGCGTGTACGTCCGCTCGTTCTCGACACGACCCGTGACCGTCAACCGCCACGTAGCGGCGTCGACGGGGTCCGGGTCGTCGGCGACCCAACTGGTCACCGGGAACCGGTTACCCGCGTCGGACCCCTCCTCGCGAGACCCCGTATAGCGTCGGTCGGCACCCGCCGTATCGAGCGCGTCGTTGACGGGACCCTGCAGTCGCCAGACCAGCGCCCCGGCCGTCAGGAGGCCGGCGTAGCGGATGGCGTCGCGCCGCCCGTGGCGGGTCACGCTCGCCGGCGAGTGGAACCGGTAGCGGAGGTGGACCAAGAGCAGAGGCGGGACGAGGAGACCGAGACCGACGTGGAGGTGAAACAGACCCCACGGTCCCAGATCGAGCGACCCGCCGAATATCCACCAGACACCGGTGGCGAGCGCACCGGCGGCGTCGGCGGCGAGGAGGAGCGAGAAGACGCGGCGGCCCGTCAAGCGGTCGGGCGCGACTCGCCGTCGGACCCGCCACAGTTTCACCGGGAGCAAGCAGACGAGGACGACGCCCGCGATGGCGTGGAGGTCGACGACCCACGCCGTGCTTGGGATGCCGGTGACCATCGTCGCCACCCCGGTCGCCAGCAGCGTCGCGACGGCGGCGAACAGCCCCCAGTCGACCGCTCGCGACGACGGGGCGTACCGGCGGACGTCCATACGGCGGTGTTAGGACTCGACGCGCTTATACTGCCGGTCGGTACCGCCGTCGGCGAGTGGGGACGTCAGGAATGGTCCTCTTACTGCGACTGTGTGACTGTGTGCCCCGTAGACAGGCGTCTCGCGCGGCTTAACCGCCGTCAGACCCAAGTCACGGGCACAGATGACGACACTGCAGACACGACTGCTCGGGGGACACGCGCTCGCCCTGACGACGCTGCTGGCGGCCGATATCGCGGGGTCGACCCTGCTCGCGACCGCCGCGTTCGCCGCGGCGTTTCTCACACTCGCGGCAGTGTTCGCCGTGATGGCCGGGGCAGTAGTCGGTGGCGTCGCGAACCGACCGACGTCGCCGCTCGCGGCGAGACGCCCCGGGCAGTAGCGAGACGCACAGCCACGAGACCGACCGCTTTCAGTACGACCGTTCGAGGACGACGCGGCCGTCGGCGTCACGGACGACGACGGTGTCGCCGCCGTTGTTCCAGACCGCACCCGTCCGGTCCCAGTAGCGGTCGCGCCGGGTGTCGGTGCCGCTCCCCGTGTGGATGGTGACGTTCTCCCCGGCCCCGAGCGTGTAGTTCCGGAAGGTGTAGACGTGGCCGGCCTCGTCCGCGACGGTCCACCCCGTGAGGGGCAGCGGGGCGTCGCCGCGGTTCGCGAGGACGACGTACTCGTCGTTCAGGTTCTCGTTGTCGTTGCCGTCGGCGTCGGCGTGGATATCGGTGACGGCCAGTCCCGACTCACTCGCGGTGACCGTCGGCGTCGTCCGGTCGACGGCGGAGGGGTCGACACAGTCCCAGAGGCCGCGGCGGGCCTCGCGGGCGGCTGATTCGGCCGCGAGGAAGCGGTCTTTCCGGGAGAAGGGACTCTCGTCGTAGACGCGGGCGCGACCGGTCGCGACGAGACGGTAGTTGAACAGTCGGTCGTCGACGACGACGTACGCTAGCAGTCGGTCGTAGTACCCCCGCCTGTCGGTGTCGGGGTCGAACGCGAGACCGACCGTCTCTCCCAGCAGGCGCTCTTTCGCGAAGTTCGAGGCGGCGACGCCCGCATCGCGGAGGCAACTGGCCCCGGCCTCGGTGTCGGGCACGCCCTCGAACTCCGGGGGGTCGTTCTCGGCGGTGACCTCTGGCGTGTCGACGCCGACCAACCGCACGGTGTCTCTGGTTCCGTTGGCGTACTCGATGCGGATGGTGTCGCCGTCGACGACGGCGGTGACCGACACTTCGGTCGTCGTCTCGGGGAGTGACCCGGCGTCCGGGACGCCCACGGCGGTCGAATCGGGAGTCCTCGCGGAGTCCGCAGGCACGCCGAACCCGGTACACCCGGCGAGGACGACCAGCAACGCGGCCACGACACCGGACGGGACTCGTCGCATCGTCGGAGCGACGCGTGCCACGACCACAAGTCTGCCGGGCGGAGTTTATGGTCCTGCACTGAGAGGTCTCGAACGATGCTCGTCCCACTGCCCGTCAGGGAGGTCATGCAGTCACCGGCACGGACTATCGACCCGGACAAGTCCGTCGTGGAAGCCGCGCGACGCCTGCGTGACGAAGGTATCGGCTCGCTCGTCGTCGAGCGAGACGGCGACTGCGTCGGCATCATCACCGAGAGCGACGTCGTCGCCGTCACCGCCGAGGAGGGTGACACCCGCGCGCTGACCGTCGGCGACGTGATGGCAACCGCGCTGGTCACTATCGGCCCCGACGCCGACATCGAGGTGGCGGTCGAACGCCTCCGCACACACGGTGTCAAGAAACTCCCCGTCGTCGAGGACGGCGAACTCGTCGGCATCGTCACGACGACGGACATCTCCCGGTACGTCCCACACCTCGCACACCCGAAACCGTCGCGAGAGGTGAAGCCGGAGCGCAGACGGTTCACCCGGCCGGATACGCTGTACGAGAACGACGACTGGGAGTTCGAGAGCTACGGCACCGCCGACGGCATCGACGTCGGCGACCACGTCCGCTTCTCGAAGACGCTCTCGGAGGCAGACGTCGAGCGGTTCGCGGAGGTCAGCGGCGACACCAACCGTCTCCACCTCGACGACGCGTTCGCCGAAGCGAGTCGGTTCGGCCGCCGCATCGTCCACGGAACGCTCGTCTCCGGCATCATCAGCGCCGCGCTCGCCCGGCTCCCGGGCATGACCATCTATCTCTCGCAGGAACTCAGCTACCGCGGCCCCGTCGACATCGGCGAGCGGGTCACGGCCCACTGCGAGGTGGTAGAGCAGTTGCAGGCGAACCGGTTCCGTCTCGCGACGGCCGTCGACGACGCCGACGGCGACTGCGTCGTGGAAGGCGACGCCGTCGTCATCTCGGACCCCATCCCCGAGACTGGGTGAGCGTACGTGTCGTGTTAACTGGTAGCAATCGTTAAGCACGCGCCGGTACGTGTCATACGTATGGAGGCATTCGAACGGCCGACGTTCGAGACCAGTGCGGCCAGAACGGTGTATCAGTACGTCGAACGACACGGGACGGCGGCCCGACACCGGGCGCGGACGGCGACCGAGTTGGACAGCGAGACGTTCGACGAGGCGCTAGAACACCTGCTCTCGAAGGGGTACCTGAAAGACGACGGCGGAACGCTGGCGCTGGCGCTGGACGTCGGCTCCGTCGAAACACACCAGAACGACGGTGTCAGCTACGTGATCCGGCCCGCCCAACCGGACGACTTCGAGGGACTGGTCGAGGCCATCCGCGACGTCTCCGCCGAGAGCACCTACGTCGTCGCCGAGAGCGTCGCCGAGCAGTTGCTGTACGAAGACGCCGTCACCCGGCACAACACCGTCCAGTCCCGCGTGTTCTTCGTCGCCACCGTCGACGACGAGGTGGTCGGCTGGTGTCACCTCGACCTGCCGCAACTCGACAAACTCCGGGAGACGGCCCAGTTGACCGTCGGCGTGGTCGAGGACCACCGCGACCACGGCATCGGCAGCCAACTCATGAAGCGTGGAATGGAGTGGGCGCGGGCCAACGGCTACCGGAAACTGTACAACAGCGTCCCGGCCGTCTCCGAGAACGCGCTCTCGTTCCTCGAAGCCCACGGCTGGCACACCGAGGGCATCCGCCGGAACCACTACACCGTCGGCGACGAGGAAGTGGACGAAGTGATGATGGCCTACACGTTCGATTAGGCCAGCAGGACGACCAGCGCGAGCGCTATCCAGACGATTTTCAGCCCCGTGTTGACGGCGATGACCTTCGAGCCGAACTCCCGGCCCCAGATGCCGTACTGGAACGGGATAGAGCGCTTGAACGTCGAGACGGCAAAGGAGACGATGCCGCCGACGAGCATCGTCGCCACGGCCGTTCGAGCCGTGAAGGTCCCGTTTTCGATCAGCGGTGCGATGACGACGGCCCCCGACGTCGTATCGAGGGCGAAAGCCGCGACGACGGGCACCGCCGCACCGGGCAGGCCGAGCAGTCCGGTCAGGTCGCTGGCGACACCGACGACGCTCGCCCCGCCCGCACCGAACAGCGCGAGCAGTTCCTCGGAGTAGGCCACGAGCAGGGAGACGACGACGTAGATGGCGGCCAGTCGCGGCAGGATGTCCCTGACCTTCGCGACCGTCTCGCCGTACGCCTCACGGACCCTCGCCTCGCGAGTCTTCGGGCCGTCCGCCGCGTCGTCGACGTCCCGCCCGCCGTCCGGACTCGCCTCGTGGTCGGCAGGGACCCCGGCCGCGTCGACGTTCGACTCGTCCAGCAGGAGCGCCCCGGCGGCGATGCCGGTCAGCGTTATGGCCAGCGCCACCAGCCCTCGCGTGGTAACGTAGAGGACGCCGACACGCGCGCCGAGAATCGGAATCAGAATAGGCGCATAGAAGGTGACGATGTGCTGGGCGAATCCGAAGAACGTGTTGATGGTGACGGCGACGAGCGTCGCCCGGTCGTCCAGCACGCCCGACTCCCGGAAGTCCGCGAGCATGCCGTACCCGGCGGTGGGCGAGGCCGTCGTCGTCAGGATGGCCGTCCCCACCTCGTCCGGGAGGTTCGCCGGCCCGGTCAGGTACCGGGAGACGGTCGCTATCTTGTCGACGAGGCCGAACGCCACCGCGAGATTCGCGAGGAACACGCCCAGCGAGAGGAAGACGGTGATGCGCACCACTCGCTCTGCGACGTCGGCCAGCAGGCCCGCGACCGGGTGTGTCAGCAGGTCGGCGACGAGCGACAGCACGTGTCGAAATCGGGTCGAAGGTGGCAAAGGTCCGTCGGTCGGGGCAGAGAACGAGGGCGCTCAGGTCACTAACAGTCGCACGACGCCGAACAGCACCAGCACGCCGAGTACGTCACAGACGTTCGTCACGACGGGGATGACCACGTCGTCCGGGTCCAGTTCGAACCGGTAGGCCGCGTAGGTCGTCAGCGTCGTGACGGCGATCGCCAGCACCGCCAGCGTGACGCCGCTTGCGAGTGCGATGGTCACAACCGACACCAACGAGAGACGAGTCCCGCCGAGCGCGCTCTGTAAGCCCCACGCGCCAGCGCCGACCAGCGGGAAGACGGTAGTTGCCAGTGCCACGGTGGCGACGGCGTTGCCCGCCAGTCGGTCGTCCGTCGGGTCGAACGACAGGAGGCCGAGGTGAAAGGCCGTCGACAGTCGGGCCGCGAGGATACTCCCGAGGTTCCCGGCCATCCCTATCGTGACGGGGACGAGGACGAGCAACGACGGGTATCGCAACAGCACCGACTCGAAGGTGTCGAGGACGAGGCCGCTCCCGAGTTCGATGGCGGTCAGGACGACCAGCACTGGGAACATACGGCGGACGATGCCCCTGACTCGCCACTCCGACCCCGCCACGTCAGGCACCCCCCAGCGCGAGGACGAATCGAGTCGCCGCCAGCAGCGTCGCGATACCGACGACGTCGCCGGTCGTCGTCACGACCGGCCCGGCCAGCGTGTCCGGGTTCAGGCCCCGCCGATAGCCGACGAAGACGACGGAGACGACGGCGATAGTGAGGAGAACGCCAGAGACGAAACCGGCCACCAGCGCGATGCCCACGAGGGTCATCAGCGGGGCCGACGGGCGGCCGAGCGCCACCAGCAAGGCGACGGCCAGCACCGCCGCCACGCCGCTGACGAGGACGCCGTTCGCCAGTGCCGCCGCAACCGCCGCGTTCACGCGCTCGTCGGCCAGCGAGAAGCGGGGCTCGACTAACCCCTGATGCAGCGCAGAGCCGAGTCGTGCACCGAGCGATCCGTAGACGTTCCCCCGTGTCGCCAGCAGCGCCGGCACGAGGACGAGCAACCCCGCGACCCGTTCCAGTTCCGCGTCCATCCCCCCGAGGACGACGCCCGCGAACAGCCCCCCCGCCGCGCTGAGCAGCAACACCGGGATCGACTCCCGATAGGCTTCGATAGCGACCTCGCGGACGGTCATTGTCGGATTCAACCGGCCCCACTCGCAAAAAGAACGGTGTTCGCGGCCGAGCGGTCCACGGACCGACACGTTCACGCTCGTAGGGGGACCAACGGACATTCGATGGACGAGCCACGGGTCCTCCTGACCAACGACGATGGCATCGACGCGCCGGGGCTTGCGAGCCTCTACGAGGAACTCACTGCCGTCGCGGACGTGACGGTCGTCGCGCCCGCCGAGAACCAGAGCGGCGTCGGTCGGACCCGAAGCCATCGGACCGCTCGCGAGTCCCACCCGTGGGGCTACGCGCTCGACGGCACGCCCGCCGACTGCGTCGCTTACGGCCTGCGCGGCCTCGACGCGTCGTTCGACCTCGTGGTGTCGGGGTGCAACCACGGCCCCAACGCCGGTAACTACGTCGTCGGCCGGTCGGGGACCGTCGGGGCCTGCGTCGAAGCGGGCTTTCTGGGTGTCCCCGGCGTCGCCGTCTCCGCGTACCACTGCAAGGACTTCTTCGTCTCGCCACCCGAGGCCTACGACTTCGACCGCCCGGCCCGCATCGCCACGGAAGTCGTCGTCCGGGCGCTCTCGGGCGGGGTCTTCGAGACGGCGGACTTCCTCAACGTCAACGTCCCCGTCGACGTGTCCGACCCGGCGATTCGACTGACCGAACCCTACCACGACTACGACCTGCAGGTCGAACACGACACCGACTCGCCCGTCGACGAACAGGCCAACACCGGCACCGAGGGCGACATCGCCCTCCGTGACGTGGTCTGGCCCGACACCGTCGGCTGGGAGAATCCCTTCGCGAACGACACCGACCTCGGCGAGCGCTACCCGGTCGGCACCGACCGTCGCGCACTCGTCGACGGGGAGGTCAGCGTCTCGCCGCTGACGGCCCCCGCCGTCGGCGTTCAGTCGACCGCGCTCGAGACGCTGGTAGCGGGGTTCAACGAAAGCGAAGCCGCTCGAAAACGGGCGAGCAACGAGGAGTAACCGTCGTCGGGTCGCCGGTCGAGTCCGCTCTCAGAACGGACCCGGACCGCCGCCGCCCATGCCGCCCATACCGCCGCCACCACCGCCCTGTTGCATCTGTTTCATCATGCGCTCCATGTCGCCGTCGCCCATGCCCTGGAACTGCTTTAGCATCTGCTCCATCTGCTTGTGCTGCTGGAGCAGTTCCCGGATGCGCTCTTCAGGCTTGCCGGACCCGCGAGCGATGCGTTCGGTGCGGGACTGGCCGACGACGCGGGGGTTCACCAGTTCCTCCTCCGTCATCGAGTCCATGATGACCTCGAAGTCACGCATCCGCTCTTGGGTGACGTCCATGGCGTTGTCCGGCAACTGATCCATCAGGCCGCCGCCCAGCCCCGGAATCATGTCCATCACCTGATCGAGCGGCCCCATGTTGTTCATCGTCTCCATCTGCTTGCGCATGTCCTTGAGGGTGAACTGGCCCTCCAGCATGTCCTCGGGGTCCCAGTCTTCCTCGTCCTCGCCCGTCTCCTCCATCGCCCGCTCGACGCGCTCGGTCAGTTGCTTCAGGTCGCCCATCCCGAGCAGTCGGGAGATGAACCCCGAGGGCTCGAAGCGCTCGATGTCCTTGACCGTCTCACCGGACCCGAGGAAGGCGATGGTCGAGTCCGTCTCGTCGACGGCGGCGAGCGCCCCGCCACCTTTCGCCGTCCCGTCGAGTTTCGTGATGATGACGCCGTCGATGCCGATGGCCTCCTGGAAGTCCGCGGCCTGACTCTTCGCGCTCTGGCCCATCGCCGCGTCCAGCACGAGGAGGTTCCGGTCCGGATCGACCTCCTGTTCGATGCGCTCTATCTGCTCGATGAGTTCCGCGTTCAGCCCGTCACGACCCGCCGTGTCGACGATGCGCACGTCGGCGTCCTGCGTCGCGTCGAGGCCCTCGCGGGCGATCTTCACGGGGTCGTTCTCGTCGGGGTCGCCGTAGAACTCCACCTCGGCGCGGTCGGCCATCTCCTTGGCCTGGTCGTACGCGCCGGGGCGGTCGGTGTCCGTCTGGATGATAGCCGGTCGAAGCCCCTTCGTCGAGAACCACCACGCCATCTTCGCGGCGGTAGTCGTCTTCCCCGACCCGTAGAGGCCGGCGAGCATGATCGTCTGTTCTTCCAGCGGGAGGTCCGTCGACTCGCCGACGAGGTCGACCAGTTCCTCGTAGACGATTCGGAGCACCCAGTCGCGAGGGGTGGTGCCGGCCGGTGGCTCCTCTTCGAGCGCGCGCGTCTTGATGTTCTGTGAGAGCTCCTGCACCAGCGAGACGTCGACGTCGGCCTGCAACAGCGACCGCTGTATCTCTTTGACGACGTCCTCGATATCCTCCTCGGAGATTCGGGACTTCCCCCGGAGGTCGTCGAGAGTTCCGCGGAGTGAACTCCCAAGATCGTCGAGTACCATTGTTGTGCCGAGGTACGCGACCGCACGGGTAAAGGCTTGTTGTCACCGAGAGTCGGCGCCACGGCAAGGACGAAAGGGACAAGAGGTCGAACCGGCTGGAACCGGTATGCCCGTTCTCGGACAGCTAACGTACATGCTCGCCTTCCTCGCCGCCGGCGTCGGACTGCGTCGCGTCGGCGTCCTGAACGAGGAGCGGACGAGCCTGCTGACCGGGGTCGCCTTCTACGTCGCCCTCCCGGCGCTCGTGTTCGCCTCGACGTACGACCGGCCGCTGGCCGAACTCGTCTCGCCGGCCCTGCTCGGCGGGTTCTGGCTGGTGCTCGCGCTGACGGTGGCCGTCGGGTGGGTCGTCCACCGCGACTACGACAGCGACGCCCGCCGGAGCGTCGCGATGGTGCAGTCCTACCACGGGAACATGGGCTTTCTCGGCCTCCCGCTGGTGGCCGCGACGCTCGGAGGCGAGGCCGCCGCCGTCGCCAGCGTCGTCCTCGGCGTCGGCGCGCTGACCCACGTCCCCATCACCGTCTTCCTGCTCGTGCGATTCAACGACAGCGAGGCGTCGCTCGCGGGAGAGCTCCGGGAACTGCTGACCAACCCCGTGCTGGTCGCCCTCGCCGCCGGCATCCTCGCCTCGCTGGCCGGCGTCGGCGTTCCGGCCACGGTCCTCACGGGACTGGGAGCCGTCTCGACGCTCGCACTCCCGCTGGCGCTCGTCTGTGTCGGCGGTACCCTCGACACGGACCTCTCGCCGTCCTCGCTGGACGAGAGCGTCGGCGTCGTCGCGATGAAAGTCGTCTGGATGCCCGTCCTGGCGTGGCTGGTGTTCTCCGCGCTCGGTCTCGGCCCGACGGCGCTGGCCGCGGCCGTCGTGATGCTCGGCGTCCCGACGGCCGTCTCGACGTACGTCTACACCAGCGAACTCGGCGGCGACGAGGCGTTCGCGTCGCTGAACGTCTTCACGACGACGCTCGCCTCGCTTGGCACGCTGTCGGTGCTGGTCTGGCTGTTCGGGTGACCACATCCTTTTGCCCGCCGGCGTCCCCACCACCGCTATGGGCTATCACCACCTCGACCCCGACGACCTCCCGGAGACCGAGGACTACCCCTGCGACCGCCGAGGCATCTCCGACGCCGCCGAACTCCACACGCTCCACGCCGCCACCTACGAGATCGCACCCGGCGAGCAGTTGCCCCGAACCTACCACTACCACCGACAGCGCGAGGAGCTGTTCTACGTCGTTTCGGGGACGCTCCGCGTCGAGACGCCAGACGAGGAGTTCGTCGTACCGGCGGGCGACGTGTTCGTCGCCGAGCCAGAGAGTCCACACCGGGCGTTCAATCCCGAGGACGCCGATGGGCCAGTGACGGTGTTCGGCGCCGGCGCGCCGAAGACGGACATCGCGCTCCCCTACGACGCCGACGGCTGACGGCTTTCACCTACGCTTTTGCCCCCTCCCCGCCCAGACCCTCTCATGACGAACAAACAGGCAGTCCAGCAGAAACTCGTAGACAGCGGCGTCACGGCCGTCCTCCGTGGTATTCCCGAGGAGAAGATGGTCGACGTGGCGAAAGCCGTCCACGAGGGCGGTGTCACAGCGCTCGAACTCACCGCCGACGCCAAGCGCTGTTCGGACATGATCGCGGCCGTCGACAAGGAACTCGAAGGCACCGACGCCGTCATCGGCGCCGGCACCGTCATGGACGCCGCCGCCGCGCGCAACGTCATCGAGGCCGGCGCGGAGTTCGTCCTCGCCCCGAACCTAAACGAGGACGTCGTCGACGTCTGCAACCGCGAGGGCGTCGTCTGCGTCCCCGGCGTGATGACGCCCACAGAGGCCGCCGACGCGATGGAAGCCGGCGCTGACATCCTGAAGATGTTCCCCGCCTCGACCGTCGGCCCGGGCCACATCGGCGCGCTCCAGGGACCGCTCGGCGACGTCCCGATAATGCCGACCGGCGGCGTCTCCACGGACAACGTCGCGGAGTACTTCGATGCGGGTGCCGTCGCCGTCGGCGCTGGCTCTGCGCTCGTCGACTACGAGGCCATCGAGAACGACGACATGGAGCAGGTCCGGGAGAGCGCCGCCGAGTTCGTCGAAGCCGTCGAGGCCGCCAGAGAGTAGCGAGAGCCCGACCGTAGGGAGGGGTCTCGAACGCGAACGGGGAGGAACGACACGTAAGCGGTAGCGAGGGGCGCGAACGGAGTGAGCGGCCCTCGAAAGCGACGCGGTGACGACAGGAACCGCAGAGCGAGAACGAGAACCTGCACGTCGGGGAGCGCGGGACGATCGGAGACGGCCGCGCAGGTGTTGTTTTTTCGTCGCGACGTCGACAGCGGACAGCACTCGCGCTCACTGTCCGAACGTATAGAAACAATTATGAAATAGTATTTCACAAATTCTCCCCATGGTGACGGATGGCGATGCGGTCAGGGGAACAGCGTCGGCGCGGTGGGGTCGCGTCGGAACCATATCGGGGCGTTCAGCCGAGCGAAGAGACACAGTTCGGCGGGTGAACGGATGAGCGACGACGACATCCTGAGCGTCGTTCGGTCGGTGACGCCGGCGTTCGTCCGCCGGAGTTTCGCGCTCAAGTTCTTCATCGCGCTGCTGTGTATCGGCGTTCTCGTGGGGAGCGTCGGGGCCGTCGGTACCCAGCAGATGACCGCCGAGTTCGAACAGCAGGTGCTCGACGAACACGCGACGACGGCCAAGCAGGAGGCCGATAGCCTCTCGAACTGGAACACGCAGAACTCGTTGTTCGTCGAGACGATGGCCCGCTCACGGCCAGTCCGGGCCGGAAACGTCTCGGCGATTCAATCGCAGTTCGATCGAGAGCTACGCGAACGCGAGTTCGACGGGGACGACCAGCCGAACCTCCACTACGTCGACACCGACGAGGGCGTCGTCGCCGCCTCGACGAAGTCGAACTACCGTGGCGAGTCCGTCGACATCCTGAACGCAACGGTCAGGGCCGCCCTCGACGGCGGGTCCGGGACGGTCGTCACCGAGGCCTACACCGACACGCCGACGCTCGAATCGCCACAGCCACGCATCGCCTACGTCACGCCCGCAGACAACGGGGCCGGCGACGTGGTGATATACACCGTCCCGCTGCAACAGCGCACCGGGACGCTCTCGGGCACCGGCAGTAGCACCTCGCTCGTGGTCGACGGTTCGAACGACGTCCTGTTCCACCAGTTGAACACCGACCTGTTCCTCCAGCCCTACGGCGAGGACAACGGCGCGCCGGCCGCGGCCCGTGAGAGCGGCCCCGCCGATCCCGGTGCGCTCCGGGCCGGGCCCGCGAACGCGGCGCTCGATGGCTCCGCGAGCATGGCCGGCAAGGAGTACGTCGTCGGCTACGCGCAAGTGCTGGACACGGACTGGGTCGTGCTCGTCCACACCGACGTCCAGACGGCCTACGGCACCGTCCGGAGCGTCGCCGACCGTGGCCTGCTGGCGACGGTGCTGGGCATCGCCGCAGTCGGGGCCATCGGCGCCGTCCTCGGTCGCAACACTGCCAGCGCGCTCAACCGCCTGACTCGCAAGACCGAACGGATGCAGGCGGGCGAACTCGACGTCGAAATCGAGTCCGACCGCATCGACACTGTCGGGCGCCTCTACGACGGGTTCGGGGCGATGCGAGACGCCTTACAGGACAGTATCGACGAAGCCGAACGCGAGCGCAAGCGCGCGGAAGTCGCCCACGAAGAGGTCGTCGAGACGAACGCCTATCTGCAGGAGAAGGCCGCCACGTACTCCGAAGTGATGGCACAGGCCGCCGCCGGCGACCTGACCCAGCGCATGGAGACCGACGGCCAACACGACGCGATGGACGCCATCGCGACTGACTTCAACGAGATGATTGCGGAACTTGAGAAGACGACCGGTCAACTCAAGAGCTTCGCCGGACAGGTCGAAGAGTCCGGGGAGGTGGTCGGAGCCAGCGCCGCCAGCGTCACGGACGCCGCCGAGCAGGTGGCCGAGTCTATCCAGAAGATCTCCGAGGACGCTACCGTCCAGCGCGAGCGCCTGCAGGAGGCCACCGAGACGGTGGACGCGGCGGTCACCGCACTCGACGAGGGCGACGTACAGCGCGCTCGCGACAGCCTCGTCGAGGTCGCCGGGACGCTCAACGACGTCGCCACCGCGACCGACCACACGATGTCCGAAACCGAGAACGTCGCCGGGGCCGCCGAGGAACAGGCCGCCGAACTCAACGAAGTCAGCCAGCGGGCCGACGAACTCGTCCGCTACGTCAAACCGCTGTACGACGTGCTCGACCGCTTCGAGACGGAAGCCGAACACCAGTTCGTCTTCACCGGCGGCCCCTCGCTGGGCGAGACGGACGACTGACGCCGCCGAGCAGACGCCGCCATCAGTGGTCGGCCTCGTGGGGGTGCAGTTCCGTGCCGTACTGCTCGGCGTGGTCCTCGTAGTCGATGAACCGCGGTGCGTCGGGGTCGAACGGCCGTTGCAGCGACTCGAAGGCCTTCTTCTTGTCCCAGCTCTGGAGGCCGCCGATGGCACTGCGGTCCTCTAAGTCGTGGTAGTCGAGGTCCGGTTCGGTCAACTCCCAGGCCCGGAGGCCCTGCTCGGTCCGGACGATGACCGAGGAGTACTCGTCGCTCGACCCGACGGAGCCGACGGTGAGGTCCGCACAGTAGCCCGTGAAGTCGGCGCACTCGTCACACCCCTTGAGAGCGGCGTCGTGGAACGCTTCGACGTCTTCGACGAGGATGGGGTCCCCGTCGTGGTCGTACACCCGCATCTCGCCGTCGAGGACGTCCAGTTTGCCGATGTCCTCCGGCTGGATGTCCCGTTTCTCCGCGAGTTGCTCGCCGATGAGCGAGTAGTAGTTGAAGTTCTTCGTACACATCAGGGCGATAGTGTAGTCGATCGCCCGGACGCCGTCCTCTTGGGCCGCGTAGTCCCACTCGAAGTCCTGTAAGGCGCGGATACCCTCGATTTCACACGGCGTGCCGACGAGCGCGAGCGACGCCTCCGAGAGCGGCACGTCGAGTTTGTGCGCCCACTGTGAGAGGTCCAGATTGCCCAGCGCCAACGTCTGGTTGTAGAAGCTCCCGGCGTTCTCGATGCACTCTTCGGGCGTCGTCGCGAGGAACGACTCGGCTTTCCACGTCTCCTCGTCGCTCTCGGTGGCGATGAGCGCGCCGTCTATCTCGCCGGCCTCAAGCAGGTGACAGAGTACGGACGTGACCAGACCGCCGTCTTGGGCGTTCTCGCGCCAGTCGTCTTCGACCTTCGCGGAGAACTCCGTGATGGGGTCGCCGGCGCCCTTCACGTTGTCCTCGCCGCCAGTAATCTTCCACTGGCGCTCGTAGCGCAGGCCGCCGCGCGGGCACATGTCCCAGCACAGCGAGCACCCCGTGCACATCTTGACCAGTTTCGGCAGGTCGTCGTCGCCGATGCCGATGGAGTCGCTGGGGCAGGCGGCGACGCAGGTACCACACTGGATACAGCGGTCGTCCTGAATGACCGCCTCGTCGAGTTCCATGAACCACGTCTTCCCGTCGGGTTCCTCGATGTCGCTCATCTCGGCGCGGATGCCGTATCCCGGCGTGTCCAACTCGACGCCCTCGGGGACGTTCACGCGCTCGTCCGGTCGGCCGCCCTCGACGTCCTGACTGACGCCCGCGGCAGGTTCGGTGAACTCCACGGGCTTGAGTTTGCCGTGCTCGTCGACGTTGCTCGCTGTGGCGCCGCCGTCGGACCGGACGGCCTCGTCGTGACCGCCACAGCCACACGAGTCGCCGCACCCACAGCCGTCGTCGGCCGAGTCTGTCGCCGGAACGCCCGGCAACGGTCCGGTGTCCCGACCGCCGTCGGTGACGAGGCGGCGCTCGTCGTCGGGTCCCTCGACGGGTCGGGACTGTTCGACGAGTTCCGGAGCGGCGTCGGCCGGCGCGACCTGTGGCTCGTCTCGCTCGCGCTCAGTCATCGTCGGCCACCTCCTCGCGGGCCACGCCGCCGGCGACGTTGGCGTCCGCTCGCTGCATAATCCGCCGTAGCCGGTCGTTCCCGACCCGGCGGCACCACTGATAGAAGCGGTCGTCGTCCTCGCGCTCGGCAGCGTAGCGTTCGAACAGTTCTTCCAGCGCCGGGACGACGGCGTCTGCCGGGACGGCGTGTTCGACCCAGTCGAGGAACTCGTTGTCCGACCCCAGACTCCCGCCGAGGCCGAAATCCATCCCCTCGACGATGTTGTCCCTTCCTCGTTGGTGGTCCCTCGGGGTCGTCTATCTGGACCGTCTCGCCGCGGAAGCCGATGTCGGCTATCTGTGGCTGGGCGCAGGAGGCCGAACACCCGGACATGTGCATCCGGACCACGTCGAGGTCGTCGGGCGTGTCGATTCGTTTGTCGAGCGCCTTCGCCCACCGACGGACGCGCTGTTTCGTCTCGATGATGCCGTAGTTGCAGAACTCGGAGCCGGTACAGCCCACGGCGCCGCGGGAGAACGGGCCGGGGTCGGGCCGGTAGTTCCGGGCGAACGGTTCGTTCAGCAGGTCGCCGAGGTGCGTCTCGGGGACGTGGGTAACGAGGAAGTTCTGGTCGGTCGCCAGCCGAACCGACGCCTCGTCGGTACCGTACGTCTCGGCGGCGTCGGCCGCCGCAGCGAACTCGTCGCCGCCCATCCGCCCGGCGATGACGTTGAAGCCGACGTACTTCAGGCCGTCTTCGCGCTGGTCGTGGACGCCGACGTGGTCGCCGCGGTACCCCTCCGTGAGGTCGGACCCGCGGGTCGGCAAGTCGACGGTACAGCGGTCCCTGACTGCCTCCTCGAACTTTTCGGCGCCCATCTGCTGGACGAGGTAGCGCATCCGGCAGACGCCGCGGTTGGTCCGGTCGCCCAGTTCCTTGAACGTCTGGGCGACGGCCCGGCAGAACTCCACGGCGTCTTCCGGCGGGACGAACACGTCGAGGTCCGAGGCCATCCGGGGGCCGTCCGAGAGGCCGCCGCCGACACGAACGTGAAAGCCGTACTGTGGCGCGCCGTCCACCTCACGTTTCGCGGGCGTCATCCCCACGTCGTTTATCTGGGACTGGGCGCAGTCGGCCCGACACCCGGTGATAGTCATCTTGAACTTCCGCGGGAGATTGGCGTACTCGCGGTTCTCCGTGAAGTACTCCGAGACGGCGTCGACGACGGGTTGGGCGTCGAAGCATTCGTGGTCGTTCAGGCCGGCGGCGGGACACCCGAGGACGTTGCGCGCGGAGTCGCCACAACCCTGAATCGTCGTCAGTCCGACCTCGTCGTAGCGGGCCCATATCTCGGGGACGTCCTCGACTTCTATCCAGTGCATCTGGACGTCCTGCCGGGTCGTGATGTCGAGGAAGGCGTCGCCCCAGACCGCGTTCTGGTCGGCGCCGCCGTGTTCCTCGGGTGCGGTGGCGAACTCCTCGGCCACCTCGCCGACGACGCGGGCCTGTTCGGGCGTCAGGCGGCCGCCGGGGACCTTCGTCCGTAGCATGAAGTACTCGTCCTGCCGGCCGTGGGCGTACAGCCCCGCCCACTTCAGGCGCTCCCACTCGCCGTCGCCGGCCGCGGCCTCTATCTCCTCGAAGGTCATCTCCGCGTCGGCGTACCGCTTGACGTCCTCGACGACGTCGAGTGGGTGTTTCTCCTGTTTCCATCGTTCGACAGTGTTCATTGGAAGTCCACCTCTGGGGGGTCGTACTATGGTACACAACACCACGCACAATCAACGCGCCCCTGGCGGCGAATACGGCCCCACCTCCCTCGACGAGGATGATGTTGCCGGTATTCGGTAGAGCGGCCATCGCTGCCGTCGGCCGATCGGGGGCGAGGGCCGGCTGTTACCTGTCGCTCAGCGTCGTCGG
Source organism: Haloarcula sp. JP-L23 (assembly GCF_011602445.1). NCBI lineage: Archaea > Methanobacteriati > Methanobacteriota > Halobacteria > Halobacteriales > Haloarculaceae > Haloarcula > Haloarcula sp. JP-L23. The sequence goes on from NZ_CP050014.1 coordinate 189,512, forward strand.
TTGTGGAAATAATTGCCGATACGTCGCGGCGGCTACTCGTCGAAGAGGCTGTCGACGATTCGCTCGGGGTCGAACGGTTCGAGGTCGTCGTAGTCCTGCCCCGTCCCGAGGAACAGAATCGGCTTGCCGGTGACGTGGGCAACGGAGATGGCCGCACCGCCTTGCGGATCGGCGTCGGCTTTCGTCAGCACCGCCCCGTCGATTTCCGCCGCGTCGTTGAACTCGCGGGCGCGGTTGACGGCGTCCTGCCCGGCGACGGCCTCGTCGACGAAGATGGTCATGTCCGGGTCGATGTTCCGGTCTATCTTCTCCAGTTGGGCCATCAGGTCGTCCGAGGTGTGGAGACGGCCGGCGGTGTCGCCCAGCACCACGTCCACGTCGTTGGCCTTCGCGTACTCGACGGCGTCGTAGACGACTGCCGTCGGGTCCGAGCCCTGTTCGTGAGTGATTATCTTTTTCCCGAGGTTCTCGGCGTGTTTCTGGAGTTGCTCGTTCGCGCCGGCCCGGTACGTGTCGCCGTTTGCGAGTACCGTCGACATGCCGCGGTCCTCGAAGTACTTCGACATCTTGGCGATGGTCGTCGTCTTCCCGACGCCGTTGACGCCGGTGAAGACGATGACGACCGGACTGTCTGCCTGCTGGACGCGCTCGCCGAAGTCGAACTGGCCGACGCTGATAACGTCGTACAGCGCCTCGCGAAGCGCGTCCCGGACGAGGTTGCCCGTACTCGACAGGCGGCGGCGGGTCTGGCCGGTGAGGTTCTCCTCGACGCCGGCCAGAATCTCGTTGGCGACGGTCATCTCGACGTCGCTCGACAGCAGGGCCAGCTCGAGGTCGTCGAGGTGCTTCTGGAGGTCCTCCTCCTCGATGACCGTCTTCCCAGTGGCCATTATCTTGGCCTTCTCGGTCAGACTGCGGCTACCGCCGTCGTCGGTCGCCTCGCTCTCGTCCGGTTCGTCGCCCTCGGCAGATGCGTCGCTCTCGGGCGACGAGTCGGCGGGTTCGACGCCGCCCGGCGGTTCCTCGGCCGCCGTGTCGACGTCTGCGGTCGTCTCCGGTGACGCGACCGCCTCTGCCGTCGGTTCGACCGTCTCCTCGCCGGGTCCGCCCTCGGGAACGTGCTCGTCGGCGTCCGCCGCCACGGGGTCGTCCTCAGCGGGTTCCTCCTCGACGGCCTCCTCGTCGACGTCCTCTTCGACGTCGCTGGTGAAGCCGCTGAGTTTGTCCTTCAGTCCGTCGAACATGGCGGCCTTACTCGTCGCTCTGCTCTTCTTGCTGCTGTTGCATCATCTGTTGCATCTGCTGTTGTTGCATCTGCTGGGCCTGCTGTTCGAGTTCCTCCTTTTCGGTTTCGACTTCGGCGATTTCGGACTGGAGGTCCTCGATGCGGTCGTCCAGCGTCTCCTTTTTCGTTTCGAGGGAGCTAACGGCGCCCTCCTGGTCGCGTTCGGCGGCGTAGCCGCCACCCAGCGAGACGACGACCTCGTCGATGTCGTCGACGGTCGCGCGGATGTAGGCGTCGCCGCCCACCGGGACCTGCACGGTCGATCCGGATTCGAGCGTCTCGATGGCCTCGATGGCCTCGTCGGCCTCGGTCTTTTCCTGTCGGAGACTCTCGATTTCGTTCTGGATCGCCTCTATCTCCTGGTCCATCTGCTCGATTTCCTGGGAGATCTGCTGCATCTGACCGCCGCCACCGCCACCCATCATGCTGCCACCTCGTCGATGGTGATCTGGGTGCGCTTGAGGTTGTGCTGGGAACCGAGGTTGCTGAGGATGCGCTCCTCGGCGACGTTCTCGTTCGGTGCCTCGACCTCTGTCTCGAACTCCTGGGGCCCGTCGCGGGCCGGGAAGCTACCGCGGACAGTGTACGTGCTCATACCATTCGGTGCGGGCAGGACAGGGAAGTATCTTCCCTTTCCTCGCGTTTTGCCCTCCCGCTCAGTGTGCCTCGCGAACGACGCCGGCAGAGACAGTCGACCTTTATTATCGCATGCAGCGTCGAACGGGACGAGACAGGTGGATCCCGACCGTTCACCGTTCGAGCGCGACACGGGGGGTCGTTTGCCGCTGGATCGACAGCTCTCGGAATCACACGCCGTGCTCTGGGCGGTCGTCATCCTCGCGTCGCTGTTCGACATCGTGACGACGATGGTCGGCCTCGAACGGGGTCTGACCGAGGGCAACGCCGTCGCACGGGCATTCATCGAGACGTACGGCACGCCCGGCGTCGGCCTGCTGAAGTTCAGTGCGCTCGTCGTGGTCGTCGTCTGCTGGGCGTGGTTCGACGACCGGCGGGCGACGGCCGTCCTCACGGCGTTCGCCCTCGTGTCGCTTGCCGTCGTCGCGTCGAACGCGATGACGCTGGCGTCGGTGTGAGTCGACCGGTCACTCCTCGCGGGCAGCGGCGATCATGTCGCCGCCACACTCCGGACAGGACGGCCGAAGCACGTCCGTCCTGTACTCACATTTCCGGCAGACGAGCACTTTCCGGCCTGTCGCAGACGGCTCTCGCTGGACCATGGACGAACGTTCACGCCGACAGATATTAACAGTTGACACGAGGTGGGGGCGAGCGAGTTTAGCCGGTCCCGGCCCAAGCAACACACATGGCCACGACGTACGAGTGCGTCTGTGGGGCGACGCTCCGCTATCGGCAGGACATGACTCGGGAGCGGAGTGGGACGGGACGCACGTGGGTCTGTTCGGACTGCGGGATGCCCGTGCCGGGCGTCGTCGCAGAGCGACTCAGTCACCAGCACCCGTCGTGAGAAACGGCGAGCCGAACGGTCAGTCGATGTATCCCAGCGCCGCGTCGATACGGCCCAACTCCGGCCCGGAGGTGTCCGACCCGCAGACGTAGCCGTAGTCGTTGGCGACGAGACCCGACCCGACGAGCGGTCCGCCGTAGTTGACGGTGCCGATGTCGGCGGGCACGTCGAGCAGGTCTTCGAGAGCGTCCAGTTCGCCGTCGGTCGCCTTCGGATGACAGAGGACGCCGCTGTTGGTGGCGACGGCGGCGGTGCCGACGGTGTTGACGCCGGCGATGACGCCGCGTTCGACCGGGACGCCGAGACCGTCTCGCACCGCCTGAACGGCCTCTCGGGAGAGGTCCGGGTGGACGTACGCGCCCGAATCGTTACAGCAGACGACGTTTCCGGCCGCGTTGATGCGGCCCGGCAGTTCCGTCACCGGGACGTCGACGACGTCCTGGATGCGCTCGATTTCGGTCTCACGGACCCGCGAGGAGACGAGGAGTCCGTTCTCGTTCCCGGTCGCAAGAGCGCCGACGGTGGCCGAGCGGCCGACCGTCGTCTGGACGACCGGGACTTCGAGTTCCTCGCCGAGGTCCGCACAGAGGGATTCGTCTAAGTCGGGGCGGACCAGCACGCAGTCGTCGGTCGCACGGGCGAAGACACCGACGTACGACGATCCGGAGAATGCCGCGCGGAGCAACGTTATTCCGCGGTCTCGGCTTCTACGACTGCTTCGCCCTCTTCCTCGAATCGGGCGGCGCGCACGCGAAGCTTGCTCGGCGGATTCGAACGGCCCTTGGCCCACGTCGTCTCGTTGATCGAGGGGTCGATACGGACGGCGTCCTCATCGACGGAGAAGTGCTTTGCCAGGTGCTCGCGGACGAGGACCATCGCCTTGTCGGCGCGCTTGTGCTTCGGTTCGGCTCGGGCGTCTCGGAGCGGAATCGTGACGACGCGCTCCTCGAAATCACTCGCGCTCATTATTCGTCAGTGTCGTTCCGCCGCCAGTGGCGACGCTTGTGGTTGCGCTGGACCTCCCGGTCGGTCTTGAGCATGACCCAGGCCGGGACGCGGCTGTTCTGGTTGTCGAGTTTGGCCAGACGCTTCTTTTTGGCCTTCGACTTCTTACTCATGGTGTCCCGAGTGTTCCGCGCCACGACTTAAATTCCTTCCTTTTCCGGCCGCGCCGTGTGGCGGGACTCGAACGCAACCCGGCGTTATCAGGGCTTGTAAGCGGGCGCGTAGAATTAAGTAGTGAAATCAGTGACACTCAGTCGATGAAACGCCGGTCGGTACTACGAGCGTTTGGGGCAGGATTAGCCGCCGTCGGAGCCGGCTGTCTCGGGGGCGGTGGCGAGGTCATCGTGAGTATCCAGCAGGACGTCACCATCGACCCGGGGAGTGCGTGGCTCGAAGAGGACATCCCCGACCTCTCGGACTCGGGCGGGTCCATCGAGTACATCGTTCGGTCGAAGACGCCGTTTGACGTCTACTTCTTCGCCGACGAGGCGGCGTTTACCGAGTACGACACCTACATCAAGGGCCGGGAACCGGACAGCACGCCGCCCGGTCACCCGAAGTTCAGCCAGACGGCACTGCCAAAGGACGAGTCGGACCTCTACGAGGCGTCGACGACGGACGGTGGCAACCGCGAGTCCGTCGACACCGCCGGGCCGTACTACTTCGCCGTCGACCACTCGAACTACCGGATGGAGACGCGCGTCGGCGAGTACGACGACCCGCTGACGGCCTTCGTGGACCTGAAAGTCGTCCGGAAGCGCTCGCCGCTCTAGACGAGTGCCAGCGGAATCATCGCGAGCGCACCCATCACGACGCCGGCCAGCAGTTCTCGTTTGCCGCCACCCTGTAGGCTCTCGCCGTACTCTAACGCTTCGGGGACGAACTCGGTGACGACGAGGTACACCATCGCGCCCGCGGCGAACCCGAAGCCGAACGGGAGGAACTGCTTGGCCAGCGTGACGAAATAGTAGGCGATGACTGCACCCAGCGGTTGTGGGAGCGAGGAGAAGACGGCCCACCAGACCATCCGCCACTCGCTGATACCGAGCGACCGGAGCGGGATGGCGATGGCGGTTCCCTCCGGGATGTTGTGGATGGAGATAGCGATGGTCATGAACACGGCCAGTAGCGGGACGGCCGTCCCCGCGACCAGCAACGTCTCGCCCGGAGTGACGCCTTCCAGTCCGAGTTCCGCGAAGGAGACGCCGACGGCGACGCCCTCCGGAAAACTGTGGACGGTGAGGATGCCGAGGATGAGCAGGAGTTTCTTGAAGTCGGCCTGCTCGAACTGCTTCGGGTTGTGGTCGACGTCGTCCAGCACTCGGTCCGCCCCTTCTACGAGAAGGACGCCAGCGAGTACGCCGGGCAGCAGAAGTAGCGCCCCTCCGTAGGCAAGCCCCTCCCGGACGAGGCCAAACAGCGACGCGGCGACCATGATGCCCGACGCGAGTCCCCACAGCACCACGTTCCAGCGGTCCGAGAACTCCTCTACGAGGAAGAACGGAATCGCGCCCAGCCCCGTCGCTAACGCCGTGAGGAGACCCGCGACGAAGACGAAGGCGACGTTCTCGAAGGCGACCATGCCGGAGCTACGAGAGTCGCCCTCATAACAATTATCACGAACCTGATTGTTTTTCGGTCGGCCTAGAGCCGGGTTCTGTCAGTCATAGTGTTACAGATGAGACAGTACTGTACTCGGGACCGTCCGACCGCAGGACGCTCTCGGTGAGTCGTACCTCCTCGACCTGTAACCGGCCCACGTCGGGGTCCTCGGTCTCGACGACGCGCTGGACCTGCTCTTTCCCGCCGGCGTGGTCCATCCGGGCGATGGTCGCGTGCGGCGTGAAGTCGTGGTCCTCCGGGTCGAAGCCCATGGCGACGGTGCGGTCCTCGATGGCCTCGTGGAGGGCCGTCAGTTCGGCGCCGCCGTGGCCCGCGCGCACGCCGACCCAGACGACGCTGATGTACTCCAGCGACGGGAACACGCCGAGGCCGCCAAAGTGCGCCTCGAAGGGGTCGACGCCGCTGTCCGCGACCGCCCGTTCGAGTTCGGCGGTGAGGTCGTCGACGCGGTCGGGGTCGGTGTCGCCGAGGAACTTCAGCGTCACGTGGACCTGACCGGGGTCGGTGAACCGAAGCCCCGACGCACCCTCGAAGCGCCCCTGTACGTCGCGCACGGCGTCTTCGAGGCCGTCGAGGTCGACGCTGACGAACAGCCGTTTGCTCATACTCGGCCGTACGCGGGCCGGCCACTTCGTCGTGGGTGGTCGCGACCGAACGGTTTACTCGCTGGGCCCCCACCGACCGGTATGGACGACGTCGCCCTCCTCCGTCGGACCGTCCGCCGCTGTACCGCCGTCGTGGTGACGGCGCTCGGACTGGTGCTCGCCGCCCTCGCCGGGTCGACGGCGTCGCCGGTCGGTGTCGCCATCTCGTTCGGCGCGCTCCTGTATCTGGCCGGGAGCCTCGTCTTCGTCCCCGAGTCGGGCCGGGCGAGCGACGACGAGAACGGCCCGGCAAACCGGAGTGAGTCCGGGACGTAGCCCTTAACCGCCCTGACCGTCAATCGGAACGTATGACAGACCGAGAGCCCGAGGACCACGAGTTCTCCGAGGGACAAGGGTTCGACGACCCCTACGAGGGCTTCGACCTCGAACCCCCGGAGTTCGAGGTGGACCCCGACAAGGTCGACCCCGTCGACTCCCGCGTCGTGACGGACCTGCTCGACCGGCGGAACGTCTCGAACGACGCCGTCGACCCCGAGCAACTGCTCGACGTCGGCCTCGAGTACATGCACATCAACCGCCACGAACAGGCCGCCGAGACGTTCGAGCGGGTCGCCCAGTACACCGAAGACGACCGCCTCGAACAGGAGGCCTGGACGAACAAGGGCGCGGCCCACGCAGAACTGGAGGAGTGGGACGCCGCCATCGGCGCGTACAAGGAGGCACTGAACGTCGAGGAGGACTCTGAACACGCCGCCACCGCCGAGACGAACCTCGCGTACGCGCTCTGGGAATCGGGCCGCTCCGAACAGGCGCTCGAACACGCAGAGCGGGCGGTCGAAATCGACCCCCGCTTCGCCGAAGCGTGGTACAACCGCGGCTTCTTCCTGCTTGAACGCGGCCTCGCCGAAGACGCCGTCGAAGCCTTCGACAACGCCATCAGACTCGGCTTCCGCAACGCCGACGTACTGGAAGAGAAGGCGCGCGGTCTCGAGGAACTGGGCGAGTACGAGGAGGCCGAGGAACTGGCCGACGAGGTCAAGGAGATGCGCGAGAACGCCGAAGAGCAGTTGCTGGAATGATACTCAACGAGCGCGAAACCGACGAGGGACTGCTCGTCTCGGTCTGTGACCCGGACATCATTGGCGAGACGTTCGAGGACGGCCCCGTCTCCCTGACCGTCGACGAGGAGTTCTACGGCGGGGACAGCGTCTCGGAGGAGGAAGTGATCGACAGTCTCGCCCGGTGTAGCGTCGCCAACATCGTCGGCGAGGAAAGCGTCCACGTGGCCGTCGAACACGGGTTCGTCGACGAGACGAACGTCCTAGACGTCGACGGCACCCGCCACGCGCAGTTGCTCTGGCTCTGAGCAGGTGCCGACGCCTACGTCACCCGGATTCTGTCCAGTTTCCACCCGCCTTCCAGCACGACCAGCCGAATCGTCTGTGCGCCTCGCGAGAGATCCACCCGGGCCGTGACCTCTCCCCACCGGTCCCACCCACCGGTCGGGTCGAACCGGATCCGCGTCCGTGGCTTCCCGTCGACGGCGATGCCAACGCCACCACCGCCGAACCCGTCGGCCGCGGCGACCCGTAGCGTCACGTCGTGTGGCCCGGCCTCGCGCGCGTCGACGGCGTAGGTCAGCCACTCGTCGGTGACCAGGAGGTCGGTGTCACCTCCCGTGGCGAGCGGGGCGTCGTCGTAGCGCCAGCGGCCGTCGTGGTGGTAGATGCGGTACGCGCCGACCGGAATCGTCCCCGGGAGTTCGTGCCGGCGCATCTCCGGTTGCTCGTGGGCGCCGTCGCGCCGGCCGTGCCACTCGTGGCCGTGTTCGGCCCGGTCGGTACGCACGCGGGTAACCGGTCCTTGCTCGTCCGTCTCTGGGTCCCCCATAGTGCACTGTCCCACACCGACAGCGGTCATTGTATTGTGGCAACTAACCACACAGTAGACGGTGACTACGCGCTCGCCGACGAAGGTTTAGGCGAACCGAAGGAAAGTTGCCCGTCCAGCCCGTGTGTTCCGTTAATGGGACAGACCGATATCGAGCCGCTCGACGTCGAGGCCATCCGCGAGGATTACCCCATCCTCCAGCGGGAGTTCGATGGCGAGCAGGTCGTCTATCTCGACAACGCGGCGACGACACAGACGCCCGAACCGGTCGTCGAGACTATCGCCGACTACTACCGGACGACGAACGCGAACGTCCACCGGGGCCTCCACCAGTTGAGTCAGGAGGCCTCCATCGCCTACGAGGACGCCCACGACCGCGTCGCCGAGTTCATCGGCGCCTCCGGGGAGCGCGAGGAGATCATCTTCACGAAGAACACCACCGAGAGCGAGAACCTCGTCGCCTACGCGTGGGGCATGAACGAACTCGGCCCCGAGGACGAGGTGGTGCTGACGGAGATGGAACACCACGCCTCGCTCGTGACGTGGCAGCAAATAGCGAAGAAGACCGGCGCGACCTGCCGCTACATCCGCGTACAGGAGGACGGCACGCTGGACATGGACCACGCCCGCGAACTCATCGGCGACGACACGGCCATGGTCAGCGTCGTCCACGTCTCGAACACCCTCGGGACCGTCAACCCCGTCTCCGAACTCGCCGACATCGCCCACGACCACGACGCCTACATCTTCGTCGACGGCGCCCAGTCGGTCCCCAACCGCCCTGTCGACGTGGAGGCCATCGACGCCGACTTCCTCGCCTTCTCCGGCCACAAGATGGCCGGTCCGACCGGCATCGGCGTCCTCTACGGCAAGAAACACATCCTCGAAGAGATGGAGCCGTACCTCTACGGCGGGATGATGATATCTAAGGTCACCTTCGAGGACTCGAAGTGGAACGACCTCCCGTGGAAGTTCGAGGCCGGCACGCCCGTCATCTGTCAGGGCATCGCGCTGGCGGAGGCCTGTGACTATCTGGACGACATCGGCATGGAAGCGATTCGCCGCCACGAGAACGAACTCGCCCAGTACGCCATCGAACAGCTAGAGGGCGAGGGCGACATCGACATCCTCGGCCCCCCCGCCGGCGTCGAACGCGGCGGCCTCGTCTCCTTTAACCTCCAGGACGTCCACGCCCACGACCTCTCCTCTATCCTCAACGACTCGGCCGTCGCCATCCGCGCCGGCGACCACTGCACCCAGCCCCTCCACGACAAGTTGGGCGTCGCGGCCTCCGCGCGGGCCTCCTTCTACGTCTACAACACCCGCGAGGAAGTCGACAAACTAATCGACGCCATCGACGACGCCCGGCAGCTGTTCGCGTAAGGCGACGGCACACAGCAGTGGGCGGACAGACGGACGACTCGCTCGTCTAGGGGTTCCGAGTGGCCTCGAACAGCGAGCGTAGCACCGGTCAACAGCACCGCCGCCCGACCATTCAAACCGCGGAGGCACGAACCCCGGCACATGGCACTCGACGACATCGACCTCGACTACGTGCGGCTGGGCGAGACGGGACTCTCGGTCAGCGAACTCTCCTTCGGGACGTGGCGGTTCGGGCGGGAGACAGCCGACGGGACGCTCGAAATCGGCGAGGAGCGCGCCCACGAACTGCTCGACGCCTACGAGGCGGCCGGCGGCCGGTTCATCGACACCGCCGACGTGTACGGCGGCGGTGACAGCGAGGACTGGATCGGCGACTGGCTGACCGAGCGTGACCGCGAGGAGTACGTCCTCGCCTCCAAAATCTACTGGCCGACCCGCGAGGACGACCCGAACGGCCGCGGCCTCGGGCGCAAGCACATCCGCCGGAACATCGACCTGATGCTCGACCGTCTGGGCACGGACTACCTCGACGTGTTGTACATCCACCGCTGGGACGAGGACACGCCGGCCCACGAACTGATGCGGACGCTCACCGGCCTCGTCGACGACGGCAAGGTGAACTACCTCGGGGCGTCGACGTTCGAACCCAACGCGTGGCGCGTCGCGCAGGCCAACGAACTCGCCGAGCGCGAGGGGCTGGAACCGTTCACCGTCTCACAGCCGCGCTACAACCTCGTCAACCGGGAGGTCGAAGGCGACTACCTCGATATGTGTGCGCACTACGGACTGGGCGTCTGTCCGTGGAGCCCGCTGGGGCAGGGCGTCCTGACCGGGAAGTACGACCGCTCTGACCGCGACACCGACGCCTCGGCCGGCCGGAGCGAGGACTGGAAAGAGTCGTATCTCACCGACGAGAACTTTCACGTCGTCGACGAGGTGCAGGCCGTCGCCGCCGAAGTGGACGCCACCCCGGCACAGGTGTCGCTCGCGTGGCTCATGCACCACGACAGCGTGGCCGTGCCGCTCGTCGGCGCTCGCACGGTCGAGCAACTCGAAGAAAACCTCGGTGCGGCCGACGTCGACCTCTCCGCCGAACAGTTCGAGCGACTGGCCGAGTCGAAGGCCGGCCCCTACGAGAACATCTGAACGGCCTGCCGTCAGGTCTCGCCCCACTCCCACCGGCTTCGCTCGATAGCCTCGTCGAAACGCACCACCGACTCGTCGAACGTCTCCGTGTCGGCGTCCGTGTGTTCGACGGCGTATCAGCCTCTCGCGAGCGCTGTCCAGTGCTGCCTCGATCCCACGCCAACTCTCGGCGGTTCGCTCTATGTAGGCATCCACCTCCTCGGCGTCCCCGTCCGACGACAGTCCGTCGAGGCCCGCTCTCTGTGCGAACACCTGCCTCGGAACGCTTTTCCGACGGAATGCCGTACCTGTTGCCAACAATGGGTATCGGCGGCTCAGACATGTACCGGCAGCAGATTCTCGACCACTACAAGAACCCTCGCAACACCGGCGAACTCGAGGACCCGACGTTCACACACGTGGGTGAAAACCCGATGTGCGGCGACGAGATACGAATGGACGTCGTCCTCAGCGAGGACGAAGAGACGATCGAGCGCGTCGTCTTCCGCGGTGATGGCTGTGCCATCTCACAGGCGTCGGCGTCGATGCTCACCGAGAAGCTCCACGGCATGTCCGTCGACGAACTGCAGGAACTGGACCGCGACGACATCGTCGACATGCTCGGGGTCGACATCTCCCCGATGCGAATCAAGTGTGCCGTGCTGGCCGAGAAGGTGGCACAGGACGGCGCAGAGATATACTTCGGCGAGAAGGACCTCGACAAGACGACGACCGAAGACGACGACTGATCACAGCAGCGACGGCCGCGGCAGGAACCGCGCCCGACAGGTCCGGCACGCGACGATACCGTAGTGGTCGAGACACTGGTGTTCTTCCCCACAGAGTTCACATTCGAGTCGGTCGCCACGCTGTCCGTCCGACCCGAACGGGGTCGTCCGTCGTTCGCTACTCCGCCGAATTGAGGGGAGCATTCCGTGGTCGAACGTAGCGCGTGCTGGCGTATAAGTAGCCGCCCTATGCAGTGTACGGGTAGCTTCTGACCGATCGGTCGCGTCACGAGTGGCGGTATCACGGGTCGAGAAGGTTTATCGACCCGGACTCGATGCGTCCGTGTATGACCGGCGGTAACGACTGGAACCCCGACGACTACGACGACGGCCACGGCTTCGTCTACGAGTACGGCAGTGACATGTTGGACCTGCTGGACCCGAAACCGGGTGAACGGATCCTCGACCTCGGCTGTGGGACGGGCCATTTGACGGCCGACATCGCCGACACCGGCGCCGAGACGCTCGGTATCGACGCCTCGGCGGAGATGGTCCGGCAGGCCCACGAGGCCTACCCATCGCTCGACTTCGAGCAGGCCGACGCCCGAGCGTACGCGTCAGCGGGGTCGTTCGACGCCGTCTTCTCGAATGCGGCACTCCATTGGATTCCCGGGGCGGACCACGATGCCGTGCTGTCGACCGTCGCCGACGCGCTGACCGCCGACGGCCGGTTCGTCGCGGAGTTCGGCGGCCGCGGAAACGTCCGGCACATCACCGACGCGCTCGAAGCCGAACTCGCCGAGCGTGGCTACGAGGTGGACCATCCGTGGTACTTCCCGAGCATCGGCGAGTACGCGCCGCGACTCGAGTCCGCCGGGTTCGAGGTGCGGTTCGCGCGGCTGTTCGACCGGCCGACGACGCTAGACGGGGGCGATACCGGCCTCCGTGAGTGGGTCGGGATGTTCGGTGACGAGTTCTTCGAGAACGTCGCGGCCGAGGAGCGCGAGCGAGTGCTGGACGCGGTCGAAGACCGGTTGCGGGGAGCGTTGTTCGAGGCCGACAGCGAGACGTGGACCGCGGACTACCGGCGACTTCGTTTCGTCGCCACGAAGTGACCGCACACGGCGAGGCGACGACCGCTGGGTCAGACCGGGCGGAGGTGGTCGTCGCGGGGTTCCCAGAGCGCCCCGGCCATCCGCAGTTCGTACAACGTATCGAGCGTCTCGCCGACGGTCCACCCCTGTTTGCTCGTCGCCGCGGCGACGATGCCGACGGGGATACCCCGTTCGAAGTACTCGTCCAGCGCGGCGAGGACGGGGCTGAGGTCACCGTCATCCGGCGCCTGCGTCACGGCGGGGTGGTCGGCGAAGACCCACGCGACGTCGCCCCCGGTGAGGCGGCGTCGGCGGCGGTAGAACTCGACGACGTCGTTGGCCGTCGACGCCTCGATGCGTTCGCCGGTCTTCGTACACCGCGCGATGAACGGGACGGAGTCCTGTTGGCTCATGTCTTCTCAGGCCTCGTAGGCTTCCTGTGCCAGCCGGTGGAGTTTGTGGACGGTGTGTTCGTTCGGCCCGAGTTGGGCTTGTGCCAGCGCCCCCGACTCGAGCCCCTCGTACTGGCGTTCGACGAGTTCGAAGTCCTCCTCTTGCAGTTGGCGACTCGTCTGGACGAACTCGCGTTCGTCCTCGGACATCTCGGCGGACTCGAAGTAGTAGTCGGCGATGAGTTGGAACCGCCCCTCGTCGATGGGGTCGATGATGTACGTGCCGTAGCCGTCGGCGGTCCCGTACATGTTCACCGTGAAGTTCGGCCAGAAGTAGTAGAACTTCGCCTCGTGTTCGTCGTGGATGCGCATCTCGTCGTCGACGTCCTCGGCGTGAGTGTAGTGCAGAACCCAGTAGTAGTCGTTGACTTCGAGTTCGGAGTCGTTCAGTTCGATACCGGAGATCCAGTCCTGGTGGTTGGCGTGGCAGTGGTCACACTCGGAGTAGTTGCCGGCGAACGTCTTCCAGTTGCACTCGACTTCGGAGACGTAGCGGGCGGCGTGTTCGTACTCGCCGAGCGGCAGGGTCTCCAGTTCGTCTTTCAGCGTGCCGGCCTGTTCGGCCAGCGGCATCGGGTCCTCGGCGAAGTTGAGGAAGACCAGCGGGCCGATGCGGTCCGTCTCGACCTCTCGGAGGCCGTTCGCCTCCGGGTCGAGTCCACACACATCCGCGTCGTCTAAGTCAGGGTTGAGGCCGGCCTCCTCGAAGCTCTTTGGCGTGCTCGTGAGGTCGCCGTCGAGGTCGTAGGTCCACATGTGGTACGGACACCGGATGCGACCCATGTTCCCGGGGTCGGTCATCGGCGTGTCCTCGACCATCTTCGAGCCGCGATGTGCACAGACGTTGAAGAACGCACGTACCTCCCCCTCGGCGTCGCGGACGACGATGACCTGTCTGTCCCCGACCGTCCGGGTGAAGTACGCCCCCTGCTCCTGTATCGCGTTGGCGTGGCCGGCGTAGACCCAGTACTCGCCGAATATCTTGTCTTTCTCCATTTCGTGGACTGCGGGGTCGGTGAAGTACCGCGCCGGGAGCGCGTTCGTCTCGTCGGTGATGTCGGGACTGACCGCCTCTACCTCGTCGTTCGTGGTGTTCCACCGCGTCATACGTCGAATCATATGCCCAACAGCCCCATGGGACTTCACCACAGATGACACGCCATTTAAGTACCACACGGCGTCGGCGGGCCGCGCTCACTCGTCGAGGAGGACGTCTTCGACGAGTTGTCGCGTCCCTCGACGGAGGCGACCGCCGACGGCGGTCGGACAGATGCCGAGACGGTCGGCCAATTCGGCCTGTGTCGTCTCGCGTGGCTCCTCGAAGTAACCGCGCCGATACGCTTCGGTCAGCGCGCGTCGCTGTTCCTCACTGACGGCCGTCACAGCGGTGTCGGTCATCCCGTGCTGGTCGTAGACGCGGATCAGTTCGAAGGCGATTCCCTCCGACCGGCAGTACTCCCAGAGTTCGGCGATGGCCTCCCGGTCGGGCAGTTGCAACCGGAGTCGCCACCCGGCGTCGGCCGTCCGCGCCTCCAGTACTAGCCCGCCCAGTTCCGTGACCTTCGGCGAGAGGAGTTGTGTCTCCGAGCGGTGTGTGAACCGATACAATCGGGTGCTATCCGACTCGGAGACGACCATCGCCTCGGCGACAGTCTCGTCCCGTTCGACGGCCGCGTCGAAGCGGTCGAACTCGCCCGACTCGCTCCGGACGAGAAAGAAGAACATCGACGTCTCGGGGTCGGTCATCGAGTTCGTTACGACGCGTACGTCTACCGACGGCACCCGTTCGATGGCGGGCGCCAGCGTCAGCCTCTCGTGTTCGATTCGGATGGCAGCAATCAGGCACATGTGACACTCCACGCGGTTGGGTGATGTAGCGAGACAGGCGACGCGCGGCCGTCACCCCGCCACAGCGGCCGCCTCGTCGGGTCGAACGAACCACACCTGCCGAGACGGTACCCGCTCTGACCGGTCGAACGTCCGGGTCCGACGCGACAGGTGTGGCTTGCGTTCACATAGACAGCGAGACGACCGGTTCGTGAATCACTCTTCAGACGTATTATTTCAGGCCTTTATACCGACCGCCGGAGTCGTCGGCGCGGACACCCGGCCGGGGCGTCGCTCGTCGCCGCGCCGAACTGAAAGACGTCGTCGCGCTCGGCGGCCGAGACCCCCAAATCGCGCCGGAGCGCGGATATCGAGGCCCGAACGGCGACTCGTCGAGGCTCAGGCCAGAAAGACGTGTCGCGGCCGGTCGGCCAGCACGTCCCGTCCCCAACTTACGGTATCGGAGAAGGCGTCCGAGCGGAAGAACGCCATCGCGTCCTCCTTGCTGTCCCACTGACTGGCGATGAACATGTCGTTCGCGTCGTCGCGGTTGGCGAGCAGCGCCGTCTCGCGGTGGCCGTCCATGTCCGCCAGCAGGCCGCCGACGGTGTCGAACTTCTCGACGAAGTCCTCGCGGTGTTCGGGCTTGACCGTGTAGAACATGCCCATCGTCCCGAACCCGTCGCTCTCGCCCTGTCGGCGGACGACGTCGGGCAGGTCCGTGAGGTACTCACTGGCCGTCTCGGCGGCGTCTTCGGTGTCCCACAGCGAGGCGACGGCCGTGGTGTCGGAGTCGAGGTCGGTGTAGACTGTCGTCCGGACGTGGGTGTCGTAGCGGTCGAAGGCGCTCCGGAGGTCCGCCACCTCGTCGGCCAGTTCGTCGGGGTCGGCCTCGGAGTAGACGACCAGCGCGTAGACGTCCTCGCCGTGTGGCTGGCCGGCGTAGACGCCCTCGGCTTCGAGTTGCTCGCGGATGGACTGGGAGGACGCCGCGGCCTGTTCGTGGTCCCCGCCGTCGTCCGCGGCGTCACCGTCACCCAACTGGCCGCCGAGTCGCTCCTCGACGCCCGCTAAGTCACCGAGGAACCCGGCGGCCGTCTCGGCGGCTTCCTTCGCCGTCCAGATGCTGACGACGTAGGTCTGGCCGCTCTGGGCGCGGACCGTCGTCGTGACGTGGCGGTCGTAGTGGTCGAAGCTCTCGCTGAGGTCCTCCACGTCGTCGACGATGTCCTCGGCGTCCGCCGAGGAGTGAAAGACCAGCGCGAAGTCGCCCGCGTCGTAGGCCTCGCCCTCGTGGAGGCCGAGACGGCCGACTCGCTGGGCGGCGTCGTCTATCTCCTCGAAGTCGCCCGAGACGTCCGGCCGGCCGCCGCTGTGACCCGAGTCGTCGTCCTCGTCGCTCGTCGGATGGTCGGCGTCGGCGCTCTCGCCGCCGTGGGGGTGGTCGCCCTCGCTCGCGCTCCCGGGGTGGGCACCGCCGTGGTCCTCGGCGTCCCCGGCGTGAGCGTGACCGGCGTCGGCCTCGGCGTGCGCGTCGGGCCGTCCCTGCCCGCCGCCCTCGGCGTGTGCGACCGCCTCCGCGGTGACCGGGTCCTCACCCGTGGGGACTCGCTGACCGGCGAGGACGGCCGGGAGGTCCGTCGGGTCGAAGCGCCGCCCGACGTAGAACGGCCCGAACTCGGCGAACTTCGAGGTGGAGGGGTCGAAGCGCATCTCGGTCAACAGTTCCTTGATGTTGGTCATGTCCTCACTCCAGAGGGTGATACCCCACTCCCAGTCGTCGAAGCCGATAGACCCGCAGATCATCTGGTTCACGTCGCCGCCGTAGCCCCGGCCGATGTCGCCGTGACGCTTGATGTGGGCGGCACGCTCCTCGAAGGACGTGTCGTACCAGTTCTGCTCTGGGTCCCGGCGCTTGCTCATCGGGTAGAAACAGACGAACTCCTCGTCGGGTACCTCGGGGTGGAGACGGGCCTGAATGTACTGTGCGAGGCCGGAGTCGTCGTCGACGTCGCCGTCGAAGTACTCGCGGGACTTCTCGGTGTACCCCGAGGCCTCGGTCACCGAGACGTAGGAGTACTCGCGTTCGGTGAACTGTGCGAACTCCGTCTGCTCGAAGTGTCGCTCGGCGGCGTCTAAGTCGCCCATCGTCGGCCGAAGGTGTAGAATCATGATGTCGGCCTTGTGGCCCAACACGGTGTAGACGGCCGTCTGGCCCTCCTCAGCGTCTTCGATGGCCTCGTACGCAGCGAGGAAGTCGATGCCCTCAGAGAGCGCACGGTCACGGACTCGCTGGGGGGCCTCCCGCCAGGCGTCCCAGTCGATGCGCCGACAGTCGTGCAGCACGTACCAGCCCTCTTCGGTCTCCGGGGGCTTCCGTTGGTCCATATCGGCGGGTTACAGTTCGACAGTAAGGAAACTTCCCATGTCGGCTAGCGGATCGAGCGCGCTGTCTCACTGCCGGAGAGCAGGCGACGGTGAACGGTATGCCGCCCGAGAGACGCCCGAAAACTGTCGATAGCGACGCCTTGTTGAAACACAGCCGGTGATCGGTTTCAGAAACCGTACTGAACAGAGCGAGCAGGTCGGTCGGGCAGGACTCTCGGTCCCAACAGTATGTGTCGGTCGGCGAGTTGCCGTGCGGTATCCGTGGAAGCTCTCGGACGCGACACGCCCACAGCACGCTGCCCTCGGCCCCCGAGTTCGATTGCACACGATTTAATCACAGTAATGACAATATATATCACTGTATCCGACGATGGATTGGCCCATGGTCCTCGATCGAACACCGCCACTACGTGAGTCCGTCGCCGACCTCGTCCGGCGCGCGTTCGTCGTCGAGTTGGGTAACATGGTCGCGCTGTTCGTCGGCGTCTATGCCGCCACTATCGCTCTGGACAACGCCCTCGACCCGTACTTCCTCGACAGCGACATCTCCCTGTTGCTCGTACGGAGCGTGCTCGTTTTGGTCGGGATGGGCGTGCTCGCCACGTCGTATGCATCCTGGCGGGGCTACTCACTCCCCGTGTCGATCCCCAATCGGACGGACGCATGGCTGATCGGGGCCGCCGTGGCCGGCACGGCAGTACTCGCTGTGCTCCCGTTCGGTCTGTTCGCCCTGCGCATGGGCGTCGGAGTCAGTCACGTCACGTCGACAGTCGCTGACTTGGGCGGAGTCTTCCTCAATCGGACGCTGATACGGACCGCGCTCTTCGTGTCGGGAATGGTCATCCTCTATCACGGTCTCGTTCAAGGAGGGCTTCAGCGTGTGCTCAGCGACGAGCGTGACCTCGTGGTCGTCGTGACGACGCTCTTGGGTGGGTATCTGGTGACGCCGACTACCCTCACGTATGGCACCTTCGCGAATGGGCCGTGGCTGTTCCTCTGGGGGACCCGCGCCGTGGTGGCGGTACTGTTCGTACTCGCACTCGCCGTCGCCGTCTACGCGGACGAGCGGAGCGACGACGACCGGGTGCGCGCGCTGGCACTGCTGCCCGTGCTGGTGACGCTCGCGCTCGCCGCCCTCGTCCTTACACTCGCGGCCGAAACCCCTCGCGGAGCACTCGTGGTGATGACTCGGGTGGCTGTAGTCGGCGTCGCGGCCTACGTGTACGACCGCACGGCGTCGCTGCTCTCCCCGACGCTCGTCTACGCAACCTTCGCCGTCGTGAGCGCCGTGCTCTACGCCGCAGCTTTCGACGCCGTACTCGGGGCCTGACTGGCGTCGAGAGGCCCACAGGCGAGTCCGAACCCACAATGACGCTATCTCACGCTCCCTCGATCACGCCCTGCTGAATTGCATCGCGCTATTCAGCAGGCGGTTCCTGTCAGGTTTTGAGACGTTCGATGCAGCCGATAGCGATTACTCCTCGACGCCGAAAATGCGGTGCAGTTGGGACTCGATTTCGGCGACGAACTCCTCTAAGACGACCTCGAACTTCTCGTCGTCGACGACGATGGCAGTGAGACGCTCCCGCGGGTCCTCGGGCAGTTCCACGTAGAACCCCTCGCTCTCGTCGTAGAACGGTTCGGACTCGTTGAGAATCTGCTGGTCGATGGCGTGGACGAGTTCCGAGTCGTAGCGGTCGTTCAGCACCTCGAAGGCCTGCTTGTAGGCCTTCTGCAGTTCCGGGAAGTAGTTTGCGTACTTGTCCTCGAACTGCTCGGGGTCGAACTCCGTCATTGGCGGGGACGAGGGCGGCCGAGGATAAAGGTGGCCCGGACTCGCTTTCAGGGCCGCATCGACCGGGCGTCTTTCTTTGGCAGATAGACGACGAGATACGCGACGAACGCGATGCCGAACAGACCGCCCAAGACGAGATACACCCGGACGTCGAGCGTCACGAGGACGGCGAGAATCTCTTCGAGGGTCGCTCGCGGGTCCGCGAAGCCGAACGTCTCCGTGTAGGCCAGCAAGCCGGCGAGGACGACCAACGCGAGATCGAACAGTTCACGCGAGTCCATTCGTCTCCTCATCTGGCAGCGGGCCGTATAGCTCTTATTGCCCGTGGCGTCGGTGAGACAGGGCCACACAGCTCTCGTCTCAGTCCAGTTGCCCGGCGACGACGTCGTCGGCCGCCTCGATGAAGGCCGCCTCCTCGCCGGCCGGGATGGTCGCGCCGGCGGCGATGTCGTGACCGCCGCCGTCGCCGCCGACGGACTGTGCGGCCTCCCGCATCACCACCGAGAGGTCGACGCCGCGGCCGACGAGGGGGCCGGTCGCCCGCGAGGACACCTTCGTCTCGCCGTCGGCGTCGGCGAAGGCGATGATGGGTTTGTCCGGGTCGACGCCGTCCGTACCGAGGGCCATCCCCGCGACGATGCCGACGATGGTCTCACGGATGGCGTCGCCGGCCTCGAAGTACTGGACGTACTCCGAGCGGGTGACGCCCCGTTCCTTGACTAAGTCGAGGCCCTCCGAGAGGTTCCGGCGGTGATTCGAAAGCAGTGTGCGGGCCTGTTCGAGCGGTGCCTGCCGGTCGCCGAGACAGACCGCCAGCCCCACGTCGGCCCGTTCGTAGCGGGCGGTGGCGTTCAGCAGCGTGGAGAACTCGCTGGCGTCCCGGAGCTCCGTCCCCGCGGGTTCGGTCGTGAGCGTGTACGTCGTCCCGACGAGCGACTGAATCTTGTCGGCGGGGACGCCCCGCGTGACCGCTCGCTGGACGAGCGCACTGGCGACCGTCTGCCGCTCGTCGTCGGAGAGGTCGGCCCACGTCCGCCACTCGCCGTGGCGTTTCAGGTCGAGTCCGAGGTCTTCGAGGAACTTCGTGGCGCCGGCTTGGTCGTTCGAGATGCCCGGAATCGGAACCTCGGTGGCGTACTCCAGCAGTTTCGGGAGCGGTCGAGTCTGCTTGCCGTACAGCGAGAGGTCGGTCCCTTCCTCCAGGACGTCGGCGGCGATACCCTCCTCGACGATGCCCTCGTTGGCCCCGACCAGTTCGCCGCCGACGGCCTGCATGTCGCCGACGGCGCCCACCACCGCGAGCGCCGCGAGGTCACGGTTGTCGCCGTCGTCGGGTTCGAGGGCGCGGGCGAGGACGTACGCCGCGCCCGCGCCGGACAGTTCCGAGGCCCCGTCGATGCCGACGAGGAGTGGGTTGCAGTGATAGTCGAAGTCGGCGTAGCCGTCCGTCTCGACCACGGCGTCGGCGTTGCAGTCCTCGGGGGCCGAGGGCTGGTGGTGGTCGGCGACGACGGCCTCGAAGTCCCCCGCGGCGACGTGGTCGGAGATGACGTCCAGTTGGCCGGAGCCGAAGTCGGTGAACAGCACCGTCTCGTACTCGCGGGCGGCGATGCTGGCTATCTCGTCGGCGTCGAGTTGCTTCTTGAACACCGTCTCGACGGGGATGCCGGCCCGCGACAGCGCCATCGTGGCGATAGCGGCGCTGGTCAGGCCGTCCGCGTCGATGTGGGAGGCCAGCAGTACGCGGTCGGCCGCCCGTAACCGGTCGGCAGACGCAGTCGCGCGGTCGGCCAGCGCTGGAACGGGGCCGGATGTACTCATCGTGCCGGGGTAGGCGCGCCCCGGGATAAAAACCTTCAGTCGTCGTCAGGCGACCTGTCGCTGGTCGGTGAACGTCACGGTCTGGTCGTCGGTCTGGACCGTCGTCTGGACCGTTATCCAGCCGTCCTCGTTCTCTATCGCCAGCGCCTCGCTGTAGGACAGTTCGACGCGTTTGGTCGCCGTGTAGGACTCGCCGGCGTCGAGGGTGCCGACCGGTTCGGACCCCTCCCACACGACGTCACCGTCGGTACCGTTGCCGGCGTAGATGCGCGTGTAGACGGTGACGTCCGTCGCCGTGGTGTCCTGCTGGTTCGTCAGCGTCGAGGTCACGTCACGGCAGGTCTGTCCGCAGTTCTCGATGTCGTCGATGGTGAACCCGAACGGCGGCGTCTCCGTCGCCGTCGTCTCCGCGCTCTCCGCACCGCCGCTGTCGGTCGTCCGCTCGCCGGGCGTCTCGGTCGGGAACGACTCGACGTCCGACCCGCTGTCGCCGCCGGGTGCCGGACCGAACCCGGTCAGCACGGCCCCGGCGGCACCCCCGAGGAGGAGCATCACGCCACCGACTGCGAGCAGTTTCGTGCGCATCGGTTAGCCGTCGGCCCCGTCGCTCGCGGCCCCGCTGACCTCGTCACCGGGGTTACCGCCCAGTACACCCTCGACGAACTGCGTGATGCTGTCGAGAATGGACGAGACGAAGTCGGGCACCGAGTCGGGCAAGCCGCCGGGCGGTCCGATTGCCTCGGTGCCGTCGTCGGTCACGTCCGTCGCGGGCGCCGCCGCCGCGGCGCCGGTCAGCAGCGTCAGTATCGCCACGAGCACGCCGGCCGTTCGGAGCAGTTGTCGCGTCATCTGTACCCGGTCGTTGCGACGCCGCCACTATCAAGGAGGTCGACGGTGAGCGCAGATTACCCCGAATTAGCGCCTCTTTCGCCGATTTAATTCGGTTTAACGGTCGGAAGACGGAGAGACCCGCCGCTGTCGCCGGTAGTGTTATTCCGCTGTCACTCGTAGGCACCTGCATGTTCTCCACCGGACCTGCTCTCGCGGCCCGACACACCGAGACCACCGACGAGGTGGCACGATGAGCCTCCTCGGTCGCATCGGCTTCGCCATCCGCGCGAAACTGAACGCCCTGCTGAACCGGACCTCGGACCCCTCGGCCGAACTGGACTACTCCTACGAGGAGTTGCGCGACGAACTCCAGCGGGTGACCCGCGGTATCGCCGACGTGACCACCCAGAAGAAGCGACTGGAGATTCACCGCCGCCGACTGCGCGAGAACGTCGAGAAGTACGACGGACAGGCCCGCGAGGCGATGCGACAGGATCGAGACGACCTCGCGCGCCGTGCGCTGGAGAAGAAACAGACCCACGTCGAGCAGATAACCGACCTCACCGACCAGATAGACAGCCTGCAGGAGACTCAGGACCGCCTCGTGGGCAAGCGCGCGGAACTGTCCAGCCAGATAGAGCAGTTCCGCACGCGCAAGGAGACGATGAAGGCCCGCTACGAGGCCGCCGAGGCGTCGGCCCGCGTCTCCGAGGCCTTCACCGGCGTCGGCGACACGATGGCGGACGTGAACCGGTCCATCGAGCGCGCGACCGAGCGCACCGAACGCATGGAGGCCCGCGCCGCCGCCCTCGAAGAACTGGAGGAGAGCGGACAGCTGGAGTCCGCGCTCGAAGAGGGCGACGACATCGACCGGGAACTGGACCGCATCTCGAACGAACGCGCCGTCGAGTACGAACTGGAGACGCTCCGCGAGGAGATGGAAGCCGACGAGCAGGCCGCGGAGACGGCCGACTGAGACGGCCCGCTACGGCGTCGTCCGGCGGGCGACCAGCGCGACGAACCCGACGCCGACGGCGGCCCCGACGGCGAGCAACAGCCACCCGGCGCGGTACGACACCGAGTCGGCCAGCCACCCGAACGCGGGCGGGGCCAATAGTGCGCCCGCGTTGAGCGCCGTCTGGCCGCCGGCGGTGGCCGCCCCCACCTCGTCGGCGGGCACCAGCGCCGTCATACAGGCGTAGTAGAGGCCGGTGAAGCCCAGTATCGTCGCGCCGACGCCGACGACGAGCGCCAGTGCCACTGGGCGCGGGAGGTCCGGCAGGGCGAGCGCCGCCAACAGGAGGACGCCCAGCGCCGCCTGCCCGAGGAGGACCGTCGCGTTCGCCCGGGCCTCCGACGCGGCCCGACGGTCGGCCAGCCATCCGGCGGCGACCCGGCCCAGACTCCCCGACACCTGCATCGCCGCGAAGCCGAGACCCGCCACCGCGACGGAGACGCCCACCGAGTCGGTCAGGTACAGCGTCGCGTAGCCGACGGTGGTGAACAGCGCGGCACCGAGGAAGAAGCCGCCGCCGGCGAGCGCCACGTAGGGCCGGTTCTGCCGGAGTCCGGCGAGGTCCGGCAGACGCCACTCGCCGCCGGGCGCCCCCCGGTAGCCGACGGCGAACGCGGCCGCCACCGCGATGGCGACGCCGCCGGCGACGAGGAAGCCGAGGTTCCACGCGCCGACCGACGGCGCGGCGCTGACGACGAGGACGGCGGCGACGCCGCTCCCGCCGGTGACGCCGACCTGTTTGATGCCCATCGCTCGCCCCCGGAGCGCGCCAGGGATGCTCGTCACGATGGCCCGGTTGGTCGCCGGCATCGCAGTGGCGTAGGCCGCGCCGAGGAAGGCGGCGGCGACCAGTAGCGAGGGGAACCCGACGGCTAACCCCACGCCCGCGACGCCGACGGCCAGCGCGACGAGGCCGCCGATCATCACCGCCTTCTCGCCGACGCCGTCGACGGCCGCGCCGACCGGGAACAGCGCGACGGTGTAGCCGAGCGTCCCGGCGGTGACGACGACGCCGACGAGGAACCGCGAGAGGTGCAGTTCCGTCCGGAGCAGTGCCGTCCCGGCGAAGAGGGCGTAGAAGCAGGTGCTAGCGACGACTTGCCACCCCGTCACCAGTCCGAGCGGTCGGAGTACCTCGCCGAGGCCACCCTCCTCGCCGCGCATCAGTCGTGGTAGGTCGGGGCCGCCGTCTCCACGACGTCACACGCCAGCGTCTCGAAGTCGGCCCGTTCGGGCACGACGTCGACGGAGATGCCGGCGTTCTCCGCCGTTTCCTTCGTAGGATTCCCGATGGCACCGACCGTCGCCTCTCGTAGGCCCTCGATAGCCTCGTCGCGGACCCCGCGGTCGGCGGCCGCCGCGAGGAAGTGCCGGACGGTGAGCGAGGACGTAAAGAGCGCGGCGTCCAGTTCGCCGTCGGCGGCGAGTTCCGCGGACTCGCCGGACTCGGGCGGCCGGACGAGACGGTACAGCACCGTCTCGTGGACGTACGCGCCGGCCGCTTCGAGGCCGTCGGTCAGGACCGCGGAGCCGTGGTCCGAGCGGGCCACCTCGACGCGGGCGCCGGGCACCTCGTCTTCGAGGGCCGCGACGAGGCCCGTCGAGGAGTACTCCTCGGGGACCACGTCGACGGTGTAGCCGGCCTCGCGGAGCGCCGCTGCGGTGGCCTCGCCGATGGCACACACCGTCGCAGTACCGGGGTCCCAGTCCTCGCTCGCGGCGAGTTCGACACCGGTCTTGCTCGTCAGTACCACGTAGTCGGCGTCCCCGCGGGGCGCCCTGTCGGTGGGTTCGACGGCGAGCATCGGGTCGGCGACGGGGTCGGCCCCCAGCGACTCCAGCAGTTCGACGGCCGCCGCCAGTCGCTCGTCGTCGGGTCGGAACGCCGCGACCCGGAGGCGCGGTTCCTCGCGCATCAGGCCCCCTCCAGGAATTCGAGGACGCGGTCACGCTCGCCCGCGACGTCGCCGATGATGGTGATGGCCGGCGGTTCGATGCCCTCGCTGTCGCGGACGTCGACGATGGTGTCGAGCGTCCCCGTGGCGACGCGCTGGTCGGGCCACGTCGCTCGCTCGATGAGCGCCACCGGGGTTTCGGGGTCCATCCCCGCCTTCCGGAGTTCGGCGGTGTAGCCCGGCAGTTTCCCGACGCCCATCAGGACGACGATGGTGCCGCCGGTGTCCGCGAGCGCCGCCCAGTCGACGGCCGACTCGTCCTTCGTGGGGTCCTCGTGGCCCGTGACGAAGGAGACGGAGGAGACGTAATCGCGGTGCGTGACGGGAATACCGGCCGCCTCCGGCCCGGCGATGGCGCTGGTGATGCCCGGGACGACTTCGAACGGAATCTCGTTCTGCGCGAGGTGGACCATCTCCTCGCCGCCGCGGCCGAACACCGTCGGGTCGCCGCCCTTCAGGCGGACGACAGTCTTGCCCTCCCGGGCGAGTTCGACCATCCGGGCGTTCGTGTACTCCTGTGGCGTCCACTCGCCGCCGGCCCGCTTGCCGACGTCCTCTCGTTTCTCCTCGGGAATCTGGCCGAGAATCTCGGGGCCGGGGAGTTTGTCGTGGAGGACGACGTCGGCCGTTTCGAGGAGGCGCTTTGCTTTCACCGTCAGGAGGTCCGGGTCGCCGGGACCCGAACCGACGAGGTAGACTTTCCCCACGTCGTCGCTCATGCCTCGTCCTCCTCGCGAGCGGTTGAGGCGTCGTCGTCGGCCGCGCCGGCGTCCCGTTTGGCCTCGGCGATGAGGTCTGCGGCGCCCCGGTCGGCCAGTTCCGCGGCGAGGTCGACGGCGGCGTCGATATGGCGTTCGACGGGGAGGTCACGGCCGACCCGGACTTCCTCGTCGCCGTCCCGGGAGAGGACGCGGACGTTCGTGTGGACGACCCCACCCTCCAGCGTCGCGTACACGCCGATAGGGGCGACACAGCCACCGCCGAGTTCCGCGAGGATGGTCCGCTCGACGGTCGTCTCGACGCGGGTCTGCGGGTCGTCGATGCGGTCGCTGATGTCCTCGGCGAGGTCGCCGTCGACGGCCGTCACCGCGAGCGCACCCTGTCCGGGCGCCGGAACGAACGTATCGAGCGGGAGGTCGACGGTGCCGACGTGGTGCGTGAGTCCGGCGCGGTCGAGGCCGGCCTTCGCGAGGACGATGGCGTCGTACTCGGTGTCGGGGTCCCGCTCCATGGCGCGGCGTTCGAGTTCGGCGAGACTGTCGAACCACGCCTCCACGTCCTCGTCGTAGGGGAACTCGTAGTCGTCGTCCTCCGCACCCGCGTGTTCTTTCCGTTCCTGTTCGGCCTCGTGGCGCTCCTGGTGTTCGCGCTGAAGCGACGGCGCCAGCAGTTTCTCGACGCGGGTGTCGACGTTACCCCGGAGCGGTTCGACGGTGAGGTCCGGGCGCTCGGCGAGCAACTGGGCGCGCCGGCGGAGACTCGACGTGCCGACGGTCGCGCCCTCGGGCAGGTCGGCGAGGTCGCTCCCGTCGGGCGTCACGAGGACGTCGCCCGGTGCGGCCCGTTCGGGCACGGCGGCGACCACGAGATTGTCGGGTCGCTCCGTCGGCATGTCCTTCATCGAGTGGACCGCCGCGTCCAGTTCGCCCGCGATGACCTTCTCGTCGAGACTGCGGACGAACGCCCCGGTCTTGCCCAGTCGATGGATGAGTTCGTCGCGTATCTGGTCGCCCGTGGTCTCGACCTCGGTGAGTTCGACAGAGAGCCGCCGTCCCGAGAGCAGGTCCCGGACCGTCGCCGCCTGCCGCAGGGCGAGGTCCGATCCCCGCGTCGCCAGCTGCAGTGTGTCCGCGCGCGTAGTCATGTGCTACACTTCGATGGGCCGGTGTGAAAAGCACATCACATCCGCCGGCACGCTACCACGGTTCGTTCTTCAGGCCGAGCAGGTAGGCGACAGCGTTGGTCGCGACGTGCAACAGCGGCGTGACGACCAGAATCGCCACGACCACCGGGAGCGTGAACGTCCGTCCGAACCACGACGGCGCGAGGACGAACGCGCAGGCGAGGGCTCCGACGACGA
Organism: Haloarcula sp. JP-L23; assembly: GCF_011602445.1. NCBI lineage: Archaea > Methanobacteriati > Methanobacteriota > Halobacteria > Halobacteriales > Haloarculaceae > Haloarcula > Haloarcula sp. JP-L23. The sequence goes on from NZ_CP050014.1 coordinate 215,900, forward strand.
AGTCCAGTTGGTCGAGGCCGGGGAACGCTGCCCCGCGCTCGCGACCGCTCCGCCGTTTGACGAACGACGCGCCGATGTCGCCGAGCATCGCCCCGAAGGCCAGTCCGAGGCCGGCCAGAAGGGGGAATCGCGGGAGCGAGTAGCCGACGACGTCGCTCACGGTCGGCGTCACGGCCGAGAGTGCGAGTGCCAGCGCCGTCCCGGCGAGCGTCCCCGCCAGCGTCCCGCGCCACGTCTTCCCGTCGCCGAGCACTCGACGCCCACCCATCGTCCGACCGCCGTCTATCGGTCGGCCGCCACCGGCCAGTACCGCCGCGTTGTTGGGCACGTACGCGGGCAACATCGCCCACAGCGCCGTCGCGACGACCCCGAGTATGTCCATATGCTGGCCTATCGGCCCGGTGTCTTAATCGGTGTGGCTCGGCGCGAACGCGGCCTGTAGGGGGTACTAGTCGTGTTTGGTCCGGAAGTGCTTGTGTCGACAAACTCTCGAACAGCCAGAAACGCCGACTGCTGAACACCGCGCAGATACCGACGACAACCTTCTTGCCACCGGGGCGGCAAATATTACCTATGTTGCCGCCAGTCGCGAGTCGATTCGTCGCCGGGGAGTCGGCCGCCACGGTCCTCGAACACGCTCGCAAGATGAACGAGTCCGACATCGGCGTCATCTGCAACCGACTGGGCGAACACTACCACGAGCGAGCGCCCGCCGACGCCGACGCCGCGGCCTACGAGCGACTCGTCGCCGACATCGGTGGCTCGGACCTCCGAGCGTGTATCTCGGTGAAACCCTCACAACTGGGGCTGTTCGTCGACGAAGACGTGTTCCGGGAGAACCTCGCGCGCGTCGTCGCCGCGGCCGCCGCCCACGACGTGTTCGTCTGGATAGACATGGAGGACCACACGACGACGGACGCCACGCTGGACGCCTTCGAACACCACGCCAGAGAGCGGGGCGGCGGCGTCGGCGTCTGTCTGCAGGCGAACCTCCGCCGGACGGCCGGCGACCTCGAACGATTGGCCGACTGTCCCGGGAAAGTGCGGTTGGTCAAGGGCGCCTACGACCCGCCGAAAGACGTCGCGTTCAGGGAGAAGTCTCGGGTGAACGAGGCCTACCGGACCGACGTAGAGTTCATGTTCCGGGAGTTCGACGGCGGCATCGCCATCGGGAGCCACGACCCGGCGATGCTGACGCTGGCGGCCGACCTCCACAGCAAGCACGGCACGCCCTACGAGGTGCAGATGCTGATGGGCGTCCGCGAGGACGCCCAGCGGGAACTGGCCGGCGCCTGCGACGTCTGGCAGTACGCTCCCTACGGCGAGAAGTGGCCCGCCTACTTCTGGCGCCGCGTCCGCGAACGGAAGGAGAACGCCCTGTTCGCGCTTCGGGCCATCGCGAGCGGATAGTTTCGAGGGAGCAGCGCCAGAAAGGGAAGGGCTGATAATCCGTCGCCGTCTGGAACAGATATGGCCTCCTCCTCGTCGTGGAAGCGGGATTTCGCGAGTGGCCTCATCATCCTGTTGCCGTTCATCGTCACACTCTACGTCATCGTCTACCTCTATGGCATCCTCGCCTCGGCCGCGTTCTTCATCCCCGCCATCGACTCGCAACTCCTGCAGGATTTCGGCCTCCCGGCGGATATGGCCACGGTTCGGGCCGTCGAGTTCGCCCGCGTGTTCGTCGCCCTCGTGCTGTTCGTCCTCATCGTCTTCTCCGTTGGCTACCTGATGCGGACGGCCTTCGGCGACTTCGTCGAGGGGGCCCTCGACGACGCGATGAATCAGGTGCCGGGCCTGCGCGTGGTGTACAACGCCTCGAAGATGGCCGTCGAGACGGCGGTGTCTGGCACCGAAGAACTCCAGACCCCGGTGAAAATCGAGGCCTGGGACGGGATGCGGATGACGGCGTTCAAGACCGGCCAGACGACCGACGACGGCCGGGACGTCCTCTTCTTGCCGACGGCGCCGAACATCACCAGCGGCTACGTCGTCGAAGTCGACCCCGAGGACTACGAGGAGACCGACGAACGCGTCGAGGAAGCGCTCACGCGGATCCTGAGTGCGGGGTTTGGCGACACCCACGAAGGCGAGAGCCCGATTCCGATGGCCGGCGAAGACGACTGACTAGACGTAGCGGAACCACTCCTCTCGCTCGCCCGACTCGACGAGGTCGAAGAACGCGGTCTGAAGCTCGTCGGTGACCGGGCCCTTGGTGCCCGCACCGATTTCGTTGTCGTCGACGCTCCGGATTGGCGTCACCTCGGCGGCGGTGCCAGTAAAGAACAGTTCGTCGGCGGTGTACAGTTCGCCCCGCGAGATGGTGGCGTCGTCGTGGACGGTGTAGCCGCGCTCCTCGGCGAGTTCGATGGCAGTCCGGCGGGTGATGCCGTCGAGGATGGACTCGGCCAGCCCGGTCGTGTATATCTCGCCGTCGCGGACGAGGAAGATGTTCTCGCCCGGCCCCTCGGCGACGTTGCCCTCCTTGTTGAGGACGATGGCCTCGGTGTAGCCGTTCTCCTTCGCCTCTAGGGAGGCGAGGACGCTGTTGACGTAGGTGCCGGTGGTCTTCGCGTTGGTGGGAATCTGGCTGGACGCGTACTTTCGCCACGAGGAGACGGCGACATCGACGCCGTCTTCCAGCGCTTCCTCGCCCAGATACGCGCCCCACGGCCAGACGGCCAGTCCGACCTGCACCGGCGACTTGCCGGGATTCAGGCCGAGCGGACCGTAGCCGTAGAAGGCGATGGGGCGGATGTAACAGGACTCGAACCCCTCGCGTCGGATGAGTTCCTCCGTCGCCTCGGTGAGTTCCTGCTTCTCGAAGGGAATCTCGATGTCGTAGACCTCCGCAGAGTTGTAGAAGCGGTCTAAGTGTTCCTCCCAGCGGAAGATGGCCGGACCCGCCTCTGTCTCGTAGCACCGGACGCCCTCGAAGACGCCGGTCCCGTAGTGGAGCGCGTGGGTAAGCAGGTGGACGTTCGCGTCCTCGAAGTCGACGAACTCGCCGTCCATCCACACCTCGTCGACGGCCTCGAACATCTCGGGACGGTCGCTCATGCGGTCGCCCCCCGGGTCCCGCGATGACTCGCCTCTGTACCGGCAGGTGCCTCGTCGTGTGTCATATCTACCCCATTGAAGTCCTCGGTTAAGAGTGTTGACGGTCTGTGTCGCCGGTTCACATCCGGGGCCTCAACGACCGCGAAAGCGGCCGCGACGGTCGGGCAGGGGACCGGTATGCCGGAGCCTTACTCGGACTCCGTCGTCGACTCGTTCTCCGGCGTGGGCGTTTCCGTCTCGTCGTCGAATATCCCGACCGGCGTCTCGGTCGGTTCCGCTTTGCCCTCCCCGTCGGGCGTCTCTGTCGGCGGCACCGTCACTGTCTCCGTCGGCGTCGGCGTCTCCGTCGGCGTGTCGAACAGCCCGTCCTCCGTCTCGGTCTCCGTCGGCGTCCCGGCGACGACCGACGCGCAGTCCCCGGTGGCAATCGTCAGCGATTGCGTCTGGTTCAGCGTGGTTCGGTTCATCACGCTCGTCCCGTTGACCGTCTCGTTCGAGACGGTTTCCCAGCGCGTGACGGTGCCGTTGTAGTACTGACCCGACAGCGCCGCGTCCTCGTTGAACGCCGGGCGCACCGTAATCGTCTCGGTGGCGCTCAGACCGCTGAAGACGCCGCCGTCCGTCGCCGCGTCGCCCCACGTCCAGTCGACGCGGGTCGCGCCCGGTTGGACAGTCCAGACGTCGTAGTTGTCAGACGCGTTGTAGTCGTCGTCTCTGACCGTCCACGAGCCGTTCTCCGGGAGGCCGGTGATGTCGAACGAGGCCGACCCGCCGGTGGAGTTCGCGTTGCCCTCCTCGCCGTGGACGAACACCAGACTCAGCGTGTCGTCGCTCCTGTTTGCGGTGTCGTTCGTGTCCCGGTAGAGGAAGACGACGCTCGTGTTCGCCTGCTGGAACGCCTCCATCCCCTCGGACCCGTACGCGTCGCCGGTCGTGTTGATGTAGGGGTTGGCCGGATACGGGATGCGGTAGTCGTAGAACGTTCGGGCCGACTCGTTGCCGGCGAAGGCGTTCATCGGCGTACACTGCTCGCCCTGCACGGCGACGAACTCCGCGTTCGCGGTCTGGTTGCGGGTATCGTCCGTCTGATTCACCGCGGTCTGTGCGGCCACGACGCCCGATATCGGGACCAGGACGACGGCGAGAACCACGCCCAGCGTGGCGACCTGTCTGCTCGGAGTGGAGTCCGATGTCATACCGACCAACCCCACGACAGACGGCATTTGTTATAGCGGTCGTAGCGACCCGTAAGGTCGGCTCAGGGAGCGCGGCCACGGTGAAAGCCGGGCTTATCGGAACCGGCGAAAATCCGGCGTACTCAGGTCAGGTCTGCGAGTAAGCTCGCGCCCTCGACGTACACGAGTCCCTCGCGGTCGGCGTAGGTGCGGGCGGCCGTCGGCGGGAGCGCCGCCCCCGTCTCGTCGTCGAGCATCTCACAGACGACCACGGCCGGTGGCTGGTCGGCGGCGTCGGCCAGCGCGATGCCCAGTTCCGTATGTCCCTCGCGGTCGGAGAGCAGGTTCGGGGCGGCCCGGAGCAGGTGAACGTGGCCCGGCGACCGGAACTCGTCGGCGAACCCGTCGGCGTCGGGGGCCGCCGCCGCGTCGGCCAGTTCGCGGATGGTCAGCGAGCGGTCCTCGTCGGTGATGCCGGTGAACGTGTCGCGGTGGTTCACCGTGATGGAGAACGACGAGCGCTCGTCGTAGCCGAGTTCGTGGTCGGCGGCGGTCGGATGGTCGAGCACATCCTGCATGAACGGGAGGCCGAGAGCGTCGGCCACGGTGTCCGAGAGCGCGACGCAGACGAGACCGCCGGCGTCGTTCCGCAGGCGTGCGACGGCCGCCGGGTCGACAACGCCGGCTGGGTAGACGATATCGGTCTCGCCCTCCCGGTCGGCGGCGTCGTGGACGAGGACCGGGTCGCCGCGGGCAAAGGCCGCGACGGCGTCGGCGGCGCTGTCGGCGTCCACGGCGCTCTCACTCCGTGACATGGACAGTCACCTCGTCGCCGTCGGCCAGTTCCAGCACGTCACGGAGCTTCTCGGGGGCGATTACCTCCAGTTGCTCCTCGCCGTGGTGGGTCCGTTCGGGGGCGATGATGTGAGCGGGGGCGTACTCGCCGTCGCCGCTGACGACGGAGGCCGGATAACAGTACGCCGGACCGTAAGTGCGCTCCTCGTCCTCCCAGCCCTCGATGGTGACGGGTTCGAGCGCGCCGAGTCGGGCCCGCTTGCGGACGCTCTCCTCGGTGAGTTCGAGGTTCAGCGTCCCCGCGAACGGTTCGTAGTCGAGTCGCTCGATGAACTGCTCCATGTACCCCGGCAGGGTGATGTAGTGTCGCCCCTCGCCCATCCCCGAGGTGACGATGCCGTTCAGGTCGACGCTGGCGTCCGCCTCGAAGATGCGTCGGTAGTCGGCGTACTCGGACTGGAGTCGATGTTCGCCGTCGGCGGTAATCTGGACCTCCTGTCCGTCGCTGACGATGTCCCGGTCGAGCAGGCCGGCGTCGTCGAGGCGTTGGAGGCGTCGCGACGCCGTCTGGTTGGACGCGTCGAGTCGCCCCGCGAGGTCCGCACAGGAGACTTTCGTCCGCTCGTCGAGGGCGCCGTCGAGCGCGAGCAGTTTGAGGGTCGCGAGCTCGTCCCGCCCGACGGCCCGTCCCGATGATTCAGCCATACACCGGATTACGGAGCCGTCCCGGATAAGCATACCGGAAGTGGAATGCATACCAATATTGGAACGCAAAGGAACGAGTGAACGGTTGTCGCGTGGGCCGACAGCGTGTGATTCGTGGTTCGGGGGTGTCAACCTTCCGCCGCATATCTTCGCCCCTTTTTCAGGCCCGACTCGCACCGTCGAGGCGCGCCCAGTTCCACCGTGTAGCACCCGTGTCCGAGATTGGCGACAGTAAGCGCCACACGTCCCGAAATATCGGGACTCTATGGCCACAATTCCGAATTATACCCCCATATACCGTGCCCATATCTACTAAATCTCCATTTCTACCAACAATTATGTGTCATCTAGCCGTATATGGCGAGATTATCCCCACCAGTTCGTTGACCTCCGCCAATCCGGCAGCAGTCTCGGCATTATCGCCGACAACATCGCTACTTTTCTTTGTGTCTGCACCATCGCGTCCGCCAGCACGAGCGCGAGGGCTGCAAACAGCGCCCAGACGTAGAGCGGAACCGGCGCCGTCCCGAGGACGCCGGGCCACCGGGTGGGAGAGGACGGCGACTGGAAGCCACCGCGACAGCACCGGCTACCGCACCGATACGCGCGACCTACGGTAACATACGTACGTTCGTTAGCACCGGATAAGCGGTCGCTACTCGGGCCGTTCGGACGGGCGAGGCAGGCGACGCCTCACTCGTACTCCAGTCGTTCGAGGACGTACCGGTAGGTCCGTCGGTCCGTCTTGACGACGAGTCGGTAGCCCTCGGCCGTTCGTTCCAGCCTGTCGAAGTGGTGGTCGAGGTTCCCCGGGTTCAGCGACGCCGACGACCCTTCGAGGCCGAAGAAGAGGGTCGCCCGCTGGTGTCGCACGTCGTCGGCCTGTTCTGCCTCGACTGCGAGCAGTTCCCCGTCGTTTCGGACGTCGGCGCCGCCGGTGAGCGTCCACGTGTGATCGAGGTAGCGCACCTGCTTGTCGCCGAGTTCCGCCAGTTCTGCGTCGGCCATGCCCGTTCGTTCGCTGGCCTGTCACATCGTTGTTTCGGCGGCGAGAGTGGACGGGCCGACGCGCCGCATCACCCGAAAGTTCGCCCAGAGACCGGGGGCGGTATCCGGTCCGAATCCCAGTGTCTCCCCACAGTTCGAGAGGGATTGCGGTTCGATATCTGAGTATAAATCAGTATATGGAGAACGTACGCAGATATTTGCGAAATCAGTCGGTAGACGTAGGCAGTCCGGGTTCGATCACTCGTATCTAGTACTCGACGTGCGAGTCTCGCTCCCAGAACTCGCTCGACTTCTCCAGTTTCGGTACCCACGTCTGTTCGTCCTCGGCGAGCATCGCCACGCGGGACTCCTCGACTTCCTTCAGCACGTCGTGGTCGGGGAGGAACGCCTGCATCTCCTCGGTAAACGCGCGGACGTCTTCGTGGCTGGGCATCGAGTCGCGGTCGAGTCGCCCCCGGGAGTGACCGACGTGCATGTACGCCTTCATCTCCACGAAGTCGACGTCCGCCCGGTCGCACATCGCCGCGTACCACTCGGGGTGGTGCATGTTGTGACCCTTTACGAGCGTCGTCCTGACGACCGTCCGGGTGTCGTCCTTCCCGGCGAGGACGTCCAGCGTGTCGACGAGCGAGTCCCACGCGTCGTCCTCGACGGCTTTCACCGTCGCGTCGAACGTCTGCCGGTCCGCGGCGTCGACGGAGACGTACAGTTGGGTCGGGTCACACTCGGCGAGCATCTCTGGGTTGGTGCCGTTCGAGACGAGGAACGTCGTGATGTCGCGGTCGTGGAACTCCTCGATGAGTTCGGGCAGGTAGGGGTACAGCGTCGGTTCGCCGTCGAGCGAGATGGCGACGTGGCGCGGTTCCATCGCCTGTTCGAAGACGTCTCGTGGGACGTTCTCGTTGCCGCCGAAGCCGGAGAGGAGCCGTTTCTGGAGTTCGACGGAGGCGTCGGCGACGGCCGCCGGGTCGTCCCACTCGACGTCGCCCAGTTCGTAGGCGTGGCCGGCGTGGTCTCGCCAGCAGAAGACACAGCGCTCGTTGCACTTGACCACGGGCGTCATCTGGATACAGCGGTGGGACTCGATACCGTAGAAAATGTACTTATAGCACTTCCCGTCGCCCTGAATGGCGTTCTTCGTCCACCCGCAGGTTTGGGCGGCCGTGTGATTCTGACTGTGGTAGGCCGGGTCGGAGACCTGTTTCGGCCCGTCGTCGGACTCGCTCATTGCCCGCTAGGCTATCGCGGACACGCAAAAGCCGTGTGGTCACTCCGGACGCGACGGCCCTCGAACGCGAGCGGTCGCTCAGCCGTCGTACTCGGCGTCGGGGACGACGACGACTTTCCCGAAGCCCTCGCGCTCCTCTAGTAACTCGTGGCCTCGTGCTATCTCGCTCATCGGGAGCACCGCGCGAATACGCGGTTCGAAGGTCCCGTCCCACACGAGCGGCAGCACTTGGTCTATCTCGCCAGGGTTCCCCATCGTCGACCCCATGACGTCCAGTTGCTTCCAGAAGATGCGGGAGATGTTCGTCTCCGGCGTCGGGCCGGCGGTCGCCCCACAGGTGACGATGCGCCCGCCTTTGACCGCCGCGTCCATGTTGTCCGTCCAGTTGTCGCCGCCGACGTGGTCGATTATCACGTCCACGCCCCGGCCGTCGGTCCGGTCGTGGACGGCGTCGACGAAGTCCTCCGCCTCGTAGTTGATGGCGTAGTCGGCGCCGATGTCGCGGGCGTACTCCAGTTTCTCCTCGCTGGAGGCCGTCGCGTACACCGTCGCACCAGCGTGGGCGGCTATCTGGACCGCGGCGTGGCCGACGCCGCCGGAGGCCCCCTGCACGAGGACGTGGTCGCTCTGGGACACCGCCGCGCGGGTTTCGAGCATGCGCCACGCCGTCTGGAAGACGAGCGGTGTCGCCGCCGCCGTCTCCCAGTCGACGCCCTCCGGGAGGGACACGAGGTTCGCCTCGGCGACGGCGGTCAGTTCGGAGTGGACCCCGCGCGTGTGCTCGCCGATTATCTTGAACTCGTCACAGCGGGTCTCGTCGCCCCGTCGGCAGAACTCGCACTCGCCGCAAAACACCGAGGGGTACACCGCGACGCGGTCGCCCGCCTCGAATCGCGTGACTCGGTCGCCGACGTCGCGCACGACACCCGCGGCGTCGCTCCCGGGGATGTGTGGGAACGACGGCGGCGTCGGCAGGCCCCGGCGGGTCCAGACGTCGAGGTGGTTCAGGCCGGCGGCCTTCACCTCGACGAGCACCTCGTCGCTCCCGATCTCCGGGGCTGGCTGTTCGCCGTACTGCAGGACGTCGGTCGAACCGGTCTCCTCGTAGAAGATGGCGTTCATGCGTCTGTCAATACCTACCACACTACTTAATTCACACGTCTCCAGTTCGGTCTGTCACAGCCACGGCACAGATTGGGAATCCGATTACAGATATGGATATATGAATCCTTATTTCGGGAGTGTCGCCCCATCCACCGCGAATATGTCGACATATTTCGGCCCGGGTAGCATAGATGCAGATATATCGACGTGTATTTCGATATCTACCATCGTGTTGGCGCTTTTAGGCCGATATCGCCCAGGCTATCTCGCATATTCTTCCCCTCTGGACAGAGTCGGGGTATCGACGAGCAGTTCCGCGGCCGGGGAAACACATTTGTCGGACGGCATCCTCGTCGGGAGCATGGCGGAACGAGCCACCCGTATGGAGGAGCCGCTGGCGGGCCAGACAGCCGTAATCACCGGTGCGAGTTCGGGCATCGGGGCCGCGACGGCGCGCGTCCTCGCCGAGGACGGCGCGGACCTGACTATCGCCGCGCGGCGCGAGGAGCGACTGGCGTCGCTGGCCGAGGAGATACGCGAGGCGACGGACGCAGACGTCGCCGTCGTCCCGACGGACGTCACCGACTCAGAGGCCGTCGCAGCGCTCGTGGAGGCCACCGTCGACCGCTTTGGCGGTCTCGACATCGCGGTGTGTAACGCCGGCCTCGCCATCGACGAACCCGTCAGCGAACTCACCGACGAGGAGTACCGGACGATGACCGGCGTCAACGTCGACGGGATGTTCTACACCGCCCGCGAGTCGATTCCGCATCTCGTCGACTCGGAGGGCCATCTCGTCTTCCTCGGGAGCATGTCCGGGAACCACCCGCGACCGGCCAACCCGGTGTACGCCGCGACGAAGTGGTGGACGAAGGGCTTCGCTATCAGCCTGCAGGCCAGCATCGGCGAGGAGGGCGTCGCCGTCTCGTGTATCAATCCGACGGAGGTACGCACGGAGTTCGGGTCCGAGAGCGGTACCCCCTCCGAGGAGGCGTTCGAACCCGGGAGCGTGACCGAACCTATCGAAGTCGCCGACGCCATCGCCTACGCCGTCCGCCAACAGCCACCGAACTCTGTGACGTCGCTGGACCTGTATCGACGGGACAAGCTCTCGCACTTCTGAATCGGTGGTCGACGGGCGCTCGGGTGCGTCAGTCCAGCGCCACCGGGCCGCCCTCGCTCGCGCTCTCGTAGATAGCGTCGATGACTTCCATGATGGCGACGCTCTCGGTGCGGTCGACCCGCGGCGTCTCGCCGCGTTCGACGCAGTCGGCGAAGTGCTCGACCTCCAGCGTGTAGTGGTCCGTCGGGTCGAAGCGTTCGGTGACCTGCCGGTCGTCGACGCCGTAGGTCAGTTCGACGGCGGTGTCGGGGCTGATGTCGAAGGTCGGTTCGGCCGTGAGCCACCCGTCCGTGGTCTCGACGCGGTAGTACTGCGTGAGCGGCGTCTCGAACCCGGACTGGACGCGGGCCGTCGCACCGTCGGCGTACTCCAGAATGCCCGCCATCTCGGTGTCGACACCGCAGTCACGGCGGTCGTTGGTCACGCCGTACACGCGGTCGGGGTCACCGAGGAACAACCGTGCGGCGCTGACGGCGTAGCAGCCGACGTCCATGATGCTCCCGCCGTCCAGCGCCGGGTCCAGTCGGATGTCCTCGGCCCCGTCGGGCATCCGGAAGGTGAACGTCGACGTGACGTTGCGGACCTCGCCCAGTTCCGAGGAGACGACCTCGACCGCTCGCTCCGTCACCGGGTGAAAGCGGTACATGAACCCCTCCATCAGGGTGACGCCACGCTCTTTGCAGTAGTCGAACACCGCCGCCGTCTCCGCGGCGCTCGCGGTGAGTGGTTTCTCACAGAGGACGTGCAAGCCGGCGTCGGCGGCCCGCCGAATCCACTCGGCGTGGAGGCCGTTCGGCAGCGGGACGTACACCGCGTCGAGGTCCTCGTCGGCGAGCAACGCCTCGTATCCCTCGTAGGCCGCCGGGATATCGAACCGGTCTGCGACCGTCTGTGCCCGAGCGCCGTCCCGCGAGGCGATAGCGCCGACCTCGTGGTCGCTCTTGACGATGCCGGGAATCACGGAACCGGTCCCGATGTCGGCCGTGCTGAGGATGCCAAATCGCATACTCGAAGAGCGAGCGACGAGAGAATAAAACTAGTGGTCTGTCGAACCGACCCGGCATCGACAACTGCAAACCACCGTCGAGACGCGGTCGCCGTGACCGTCGTCTACCGCCGCACATCCCGGGACGAGCGTTCAGCTATGGTGAACGAATTCCCTAACCTATGTACGTCTGTTATCCCGAACGAGTGACTGGTTCTCGGCGTTCCGGCGGACGTTTGTCCGTCGGGACGACTTATTCCGTCCGTATTGGAAGTTTCGTATCGACACGAGACACACGAACGCCCGACCGCGACCCGTTCAGCCATAGTGAACAGCCACGGCGCGATCTCGGCGCTCGCTTCGGTCTCACGGGACCGACGCTCCGCGGTTACGAATACGTGAAGTTGAGTTCGATGACGTTCGCGACTTCGAGGACTCGCTGTGGGAGTTCCTCCCTGAACCGCTCGCCGCGGAACCGGTTGGTCGGGCCGGCGACGCTGATGGCGCCGATGATGTCGTCGCTGTTGTCGAGCACCGGCGCGGCGACACAGCGGAGACCGTTGAGACGCTCTTCGTCGTCGAACGCGACGCCGCGCTCCCGGACGGCTTCGAGCGTCTCGTCCAGTTCCTCGCGGGTGCTGATGGACTGTGCGGTGTTCTCCGTCAGTCCGTGCCGGTCGACGATTTCGTCGACGCGCTTCTCGGGGAGATACGCGAGGATGGCCTTGCCCAGCGCAGTGGTGTGAAGCGGCACGCGCGTGCCGACGTGTGCCTTCACGCGGACCGCCTGTTCGCCGTAGGCCCGATAGAGGTACGAGCCACGGCCGTGTTCCTCGACGAGGACGTTCGCGAGTTCGCCCGTCTCGTCGGCGAGGCGGTCGACCTCCGGCTTCGCTATCTGAAACAGTTTCCGCTCGTGACGCGAGTACGCGCCCAGCTCCAGAAACCGCAGTCCGACCCGGTACTCGTTGCCGTCCTTGACGATGTACTCCTCCTGTTCGAGCGTACTCAGATAGTTGTGGACCGTACTCTTCGGCAGATCCAGGTGACGAGCGAGTTCCGTCACGCGGGCACCCCCGAGCTCTTTCAGTCCGTTCAGGATTTCGAACGTCGTGCCGACTGATTTGACCGGGTTTTGGGCTGTACTCACCATAGTCGTAGCACGAATTATACGCACAAAACAGTTGCTCGTTTTATCGTGTCGTCTGGGTGCAGAAATAATGTCCGGCGGTCGTTACAACTCGACGACGTCGCCACTCTCGGCCGCCTGATGGATGGCACGGACGATTCGCATATCCTGCAGTCCGTGCCGGCCGTCGGCGACGACCGCCTCCCCGGTGAGCACGCGGTCCGCAAAGAAGTCGAACTCCTCGCGCATCTCACGCTGGGAGTCGAACGCTTCGTGTGAGACGGTGGCCGTCATGTCGCCGCGGGACAGATGCATCGTACACTCGCCGTGGAACGCCGGGCGGAGGTCTATCTGGCCCTCGGTGCCCGTAATCTTCAGTTGCGTGTCTTCGTGGGCGCGTTGACTGTCGGTGGTGACCATCTTCACGCCGCCCTCCAGCGTGAGCAGTGCCCCGGACCGCTCGTCGGGGACGGCGTCGAACGCCTCGTGGTGGGAACTCATCTGTGACTGGACGGCGACCGGGTCCCGGTCTAAGATGAACCGCGTCGTGTTCAGCGAGTAGATGCCGAGGTCCATCACCGACGTGCCGTACCCCGAGAGGTCCGGGTCGAGTCGCCACTGGTCGTGGTCGGGAATCATCTCCAGCAACGGCTGGCTGTTGTTGCCGTAGACGGACACCGGGTCGCCGACGAACCCGTCCTGTATCAACTCCTTCGCCCGTCTGACGGCGGGGTCGGTCTGCATCCGGTAGGCGATCATCAGCGGCACGTCGGCGCTCTCGGCGGCCTCGACCATCTGCTCGGCCCGTTCGACCGTCGACTCCATAGGCTTCTCACAGAGGACGGCCTTGCCGTGTTCGGCGGCGCTCTCGACGTACTCGAGGTGGTAGGCGTTGGGCGTCCCGACGTAGACGGCGTCGTAGGCGTCGGTCGCGGCGCCGTCGTGGAACTCCTCGTAGCTGATGCCGTGGTCGACGTCGTTTTCGGCCGCCAACCGCTCGGCCTTCTCGGTCGAACTACTCACGAACGTCGTCACCTCGCCGAGGTCGGAGTGCTGGATGGCGGGCAGGGCGACGTCGATGGTCCACCACCCGAGGCCGAGAAGCGCGTATCGGACGGTGCCCTCCGTGGTCGTCTGCCAGTCGCGGTCGTCGTAGCCGTCGAGCCAATCTTTCATCACCCGCTGCTACCGAGGACTGCGGGTAAAAACTTCGGTTAGGTGTAAGAAAGCAGACTAGTCGCGGCGTGTCCACGCCGTCACGCGTACAGTTCCGAGACGTCGAACACCGGCTTGCAGGTCTCGCCCGCGACGAACGCCTCGAAGGCCTCGTCGGCGTCGAGAAGCGAGAACCGGTCGTCGATGAACGTCTCGGCGTCCACGTCGCCGCTGTCGATGAGCCTGAGCGAGCGGTCGAAGTCGTCGTACATCGACGCGTAGGAACACTGGAGGTCTATCTCCGACCGCACCAGCGGGGAGTACGGCATCGTCGTCTCGCCGGTCTGGCCGATGAGAACTATCTGCCCGCCCTTTCGCACCTCGTCGACGGCGGAGGGGAGCCCAGAGGGGTGGCCGGTCGTGTCGAACACCACGTCGTAGCCGATGCCGTCGGTGACTGCCTCGCGGCACGCGTCCATATCGTCCTCGGCGACGTTGACGGTCTCGAAGCCGAGGTCCTCGGCCAGCGGGAGGCGGTACGCGGCGTCCTGCCCGACGCCGGAGACGAGCACCTCGCCGCCCTGTGCGTCGGCAATCTGGGCCGTTAGGAGGCCGATTGGCCCCGGTCCCTCCACCAGTACGCGGTCGCCCGCCGTCACCCGCGAGTTCTCGATGACGGCGCGGGCGGCGATACTCGTCGGTTCGACCATCGCGGCGTGTTGCTGTTCGACGGCGTCGGGCACCGGGTGGAGGGCGTCCTCCGGGACGGCGACGAACTGCTCGTAGGCCCCGTCGTGGTCGACGCCCGTGATGACCGCGTTCTGGCAGACGTTCGACTCCCCGATTTCGCACTGGTAGCAGTCGCCACAGCCCCGAATCGGCCGCTCGACGACGCGGTCGCCGACCGCGAACTTCGTGACGTTCTCGCCGACTTCGACCACGCGGCCCGAGTACTCGTGGCCGATGACCGTCGGGAGGTCCATCCGCTCGAACGCCGACTCGAACTCGTAGATGCCGGCGTCACTCCCACAGAGGCCGGCGTAATCGACCTCGACGAGCGCCTCGTCCGGGGCTGGTTCGGGCCGCTCTCGGTCGACGAACTCCATGGCACCGTGACTACGGCTGACTTTCGCGAGTCCTCGCATACGTTTCGGCAGTCGACGGAGAGTATTAATTCTATGGTTGTCGGCGGAGCGTCGTTCGGCGATTCAGATGCGATGCCGCGGCCGCGTACTCGGATTCGCCGCGACGCTATCGCACCCAGACACGTACCCATCCAGCCTCCACAAACGTCAAATACGCACGCACAGACAGACCGAGTATGGGTTCGTACGACCACACGCCAGTGACAGTCGCGGACAAGCGAGCCGTCGTCGTCGGCGGCACGAGCGGTATCGGGCAGGCCATCGCCGAGGGGTTCGCCGCGGAGGGGGCCGACGTCGTCGCCACCAGTCGCCGCGAGAGCGCCGTCGAGGGGACGGCAGACATCATCGAGGAGTACGGCGTCGACACCGCTCGGGTGACGTGTGACGTCACGGAGATGGAGACACTCGAAGCGGTCCGAGAGACGGCCGTCGAGGAACTGGGCGGCGTCGACGTCGTCGTCGCCTCGCAGGGCGCTATCTCCCGCGAGACGGTCCGCGACATCAGCGACGAGGACTGGGACTTCGTGACTGACGTGGCTCTAGACGGCGTCCGCAGGGTGACACAGGCGATGGTTCCGGCGATGGACGACGGCGGCGCCATCGTCAACATCTCCTCGCTGGCCGCCCGCCTCGCCATGGCCGACCTGCCGGCCTACGCGGCGGCGAAGGGCGGCGTGGAGGCGTTCACCCGCGCGTCGGCGAAGGAACTCGCGCCGGACGTCCGGGTCAACGCCATCGCGCCCGGGTTCGTCATCACGCCGCAGAACGCCGAGACGTACGCGGAGGGGACCGAGAAACGGGCGAAGATCGACGAGCGAGCGCCGCTCGGTCGGGTCGCCGACCGCGAGGAGATGGTCGGCGCGGCCGTCTATCTGGCGAGCGACGCCGCCTCCTACGTCACCGGCGAAGTGCTCACCGTCGACGGCGGATTCGCCGACAGCGCGCTCTGAGGTGTCGACTGCACACGAGGAAAACCGCGTCGACGCGAACTTACAGGCGGAGCGCCTGCGCGTCGAGTTCCAGTTGCCGGGTGTGGAGCGCCTCGCCGGTAGCCGTATCGAAGACGTGTATCGTCTCCTCGGGGAGGTGGACGGTGACGGACTCGTTTTCCTCGATCTCTCGCATCCCCTCGGTGATGGCGACGAGGTCCTCCGTCCCCGTCGTCTCGCCGGGGAACTCTAAGTGGACGACGTTCTCGTTGCCCATCGGTTCGACGACGGTGGCCGTCATCTCGAACTCGCGTGCGGGGTCACTGCCGTCGTCCTCCGCGAGAATCTCGACGTCCTCCGGCCGCACCCCGAGGATGACGTCCTCGGCGTCCCCGACGGCGTCGGCGATGGTCTCGGAGAAGGGGTACTCGATGCGGTCGGTGACGAACGACGACCCCTCGCGTCGACCCGAGAGGAAGTTCATCGACGGTTCGCCGATGAACTCGGCGACAAAGAGGTTCTCGGGAGCGTGGTACAGTTCCAGCGGCGGGCCGACCTGCTGGAGGCGGCCGTCGTTCATGACGGCGATGCGGTCCGCCATCGTCATCGCTTCGGTCTGGTCGTGCGTGACGTACACCGTCGTGACGCCGAGTTGCTCCTGTAGTTGCTGGAGTTCGGTTCGCATCTCCGCCCGCAGTTTCGCGTCCAGATTCGACAGCGGTTCGTCCATCAGGAACACTTCCGGGTCACGCACGATAGCACGGCCGAGTGCGACGCGCTGTTGCTGGCCGCCCGATAACTGACCGGGCTTGCGGTCGAGCAGGTCCGAGATGCCCATCATCGACGCGACTTCGGTGACGCGCTCTTGGATGTCGGTGTCGGTGAGGTCGGTCGACTCCTCCAGCCCGAACGACATGTTCCGCCGGGCGGAGAGGTGGGGGTACAGCGCGTAGGACTGAAACACCATCGCGATGTCCCGGTCCTGCGTGCGCACGTCGTTCAACACTGTCTCGCCGAGTCTGATCTCGCCGTCGGTGATGGTCTCCAGTCCGGCTATCATCCGCAGCGTGGTCGACTTCCCACACCCCGAGGGGCCGACCAGTACGAGGAACTCGCCGTCTCGTATCTCGACCGAGATGTCGTCGACGGCGACGACTTCGTCCTCGCCGTCCTGGAACACCTTCGTGACGTGTTCGAGTGCTAAGCGAGCCATTATACGTTCGTCACCTCCGCTTCCGGCCCGATGCGGCGGTTGTGCAAGGCGTCACCGCTCTCCCCATCGAAGACGTGGACGTGACTCGGGTCGATGGTGACGACGACTTCGGACCCCTGCTCGAAGATGTCGGTGCCGCCGGTCAGCGCGTGCAGCAGGTCCGATTCGCTGGTGTCGCCCGGGTGATTCAGGTGGACGACGTTCTGGTCACCGTGTGGTTCGATGACGGAGACGTGCATCACGAACTCGTGGTCGCCGAGGTCGGACTCGTCGACCCCGTCGGCCGTATCGACGGCGACGTCTTCGGGCCGAACCCCGAGGACGACGTCGTCGGCGCCGTCGACCGCGTCCCGGATGGTGGCGTCGAACGGGTACTCGACGTACGTGCCGACGAACCGGTCGCCCTCGTTTCGCCCCTCGACGAAGTTCATCATCGGTTCGCCGATGAACCCCGCGACGAAGCGGTTCTCGGGCGCGTGGTACAGTTCCAGCGGCGGGCCGACCTGCTGGAGGCGGCCGTCGTTCATGACGGCGACGCGGTCGGACATCGTCATCGCTTCGGTCTGGTTGTGGGTGACGTACACCGTCGTCACGTCGAATCGGTGCTGGAGTTGCTGGAGTTCGGTTCGCATCTCCGCCCGCAGTTTCGCGTCCAGATTCGACAGCGGTTCGTCCATCAGGAACACTTCCGGGTCACGGACGATGGCCCGCCCCAGCGCGACGCGCTGTTGTTGCCCGCCGGATAGCTCGTCGGGCTTGCGGTCCAGCAGTTCGCTGATGCCGAGCGTCTCGGCTATCTCCTCGACGCGGGCCTCTCGCTCCGCTTTCGTGTACCCCTCCTCCTCTTCGAGGCCGAAGCGCATGTTCGCCCGGACGGTCATGTGGGGGTACAGCGCGTAGTCCTGAAACACCATCGCGATGTCCCGGTTCTGTGGCACGCGGTAGTTCATGTGGTCGCCGGCGATGTAGATGTCGCCGGACGTGGGCGTCTCTAGCCCCGCGAGACAGCGCAGGGTCGTCGACTTCCCGCACCCCGAGGGGCCGACCAGCACGAGGAACTCGCTGTCGGCGATGTCGAGCGAGAGGTCGTCGACTGCCGTCGTCTCTCCGAACCGCTTCGTCAGGTTCTCGATGTTGATTGCGCCCATCGTTATCCACCTCCGGTCCGCAGGCCCTTCGCAAATTGCTCCGCGAAGGCGACGTAGATGATGAGGGTCGGAATCGCCGCGAGGAACGCCGCGGACATGCGGATTCCGAAGTCGATACCGGACGTCGAGGCGCCGACGGCCGGCAGGATGAGCGTCACCACGGCCTCCGGCGTGTCAGAGCCAGTGATCAGCGTGAACGCAAAGAGGAACTCGTTGTATATCTGGGTGAACTGATAGATGAACACGACGCCGAACATCGGCTTCGAGACCGGCAACACGATACGGCGGTATATCTTCGAGACGGACGCCCCGTCTATCTTCGCGGCCTCGACGAGCGAACTCGGGAGGCTCTGGTAGTACGAGCGAAACAGGATAGTACAGATGGGTATCCCGTACGCGATGTGGGTGATGATGAGCGGGACGAGGTTCGAGTGGTAGTCCTGGAGGTACGGGAGTGCCGAGAACGTCGGCGCCAGCATCGACGCGAGCGGGAAGATGTTGTTCCAGAAACGCGCGAGCGGCACCAGCACCGCCTGGTACGGCAGGAAGATGCCGACGAGGAACAGTACCAGCAACGCCATCTGGCCGCGCCAGCGAACCATCGTGAGGCCGTAGGCGGCCATGCTCCCGAACAGGACGCTCCCGATGGTGGCGGGAATCGCCATGAACAGGGAGTTGAAGAACGCGCCCGAGAGCTGTTCGAGCGCGAACTGGAGGTTGCCCCACGTGAACCCCTCGCCGGTCGGTGGCGCCAGTGGAATCGTGCGGGCGACGGCCTCGTTGGTCTTCAGCGCGGTCATGATGCCGGTCTCCAGGGGTGCGAGGAAGAACCCGATGAAGAGGATGACCAGCACGTACTGTCCGATTCGGGCGAGGTTTACGTCCTCGACGAGCGATGCGACGTCGATGTTGGTGTCGGGCGTTGACTGTGACATCTTAGAGGCTCCCCTGTCTGTACTGGTAGTAGAGGTACGGCGCGATGACGCCCAGCGCGAGGACCATCAGGTACGTCGCGATGGTCGCCGCGTAGGCCCACTTGCCGAACTTGAACGCCTGCCGAACCATCAGCGTCGCCAGGATGTCCGTCCCGTTAGGCGGTCGGTAGCGGCCGGTCAGTGCATACAGGAAGGTGAAGGCCTTCAGCGCGAACACCATCAGGACGACGGCCGCGCTGACCGACGAC
This sequence comes from Haloarcula sp. JP-L23, assembly GCF_011602445.1. NCBI lineage: Archaea > Methanobacteriati > Methanobacteriota > Halobacteria > Halobacteriales > Haloarculaceae > Haloarcula > Haloarcula sp. JP-L23. Next base: position 234,985 of record NZ_CP050014.1, read on the forward strand.
TCCTTCAGTTGCGGGATGATGATGCGCAGGTAGGTCTTTGCCGTGCTCGCGCCGTCCACGCGGGCGGCCTCGAACTGGTCGTCGGGGAGCGACCGCAGGCCGGCCAGATAGACGACCATCGTGTAGCCGCTGAACTGCCAGATGAGCGCGAAGATTATCGACCCGAGCGCAATCGACGGGTTCCCTATCCAGTCGACGGGTTGGAACCCCAACCCCGTCACGATGATGTTCAGCAGGCCGTTGTTGTTGTTGAACATCCAGAGCCACAGCTGGGCCGTGACGACGAACGAGAGACTCATCGGCAGTAAGTAGATGGTCTGTACCTTGTCGTCGTACCGAATCCCCTGGTCGATGAGTACCGCGAGGAACAGGCCGAGAACGAGGCAAATCGTCGTGAACGTGACGAGGAGTACCAGATTGTTCTGGGTGGCCTGAAGGAACGCATTGCTCCCGAGTACCTGCGTGTACATCTCGAGGTCCAGATTGCCCAGACTGTAGTCCGGCGGCGTCAGTCCCCGTGCGTCCGTCAGCGATATCGCGATGTTGAAGCCCATCCCGCCGTAGACGGCGACGCCCATGATGAGGAACGGAATCCCCCAGAAGGGCGAGGACCGCACGAAGTCACTGTTGAGGAAGTATCGCAACTTCGTCTCCCAGTCGACCTCCTCGGTCGGGGTTGTGGTTGCCTCTGCCGTTTCGTGGGTGTCCATAGATAGTGTGATTTCGTTCCGGTATAATAAAATGTGTAGTTCGTCGATCCCGTTACTGGGACACGGCGTCGAGCAGTCCGTCGGCCGCCGACTGAACGTCGTAGGGCCCCATCATGTTCTCGCTCATCGCCGTCTTGCAGGCACCCATCTGCTCGGGCGGGACGGCGAGGCCGTGCGCGATGGTAGGCGGGTACCGCTCGGAACTTGTCAGGTCCTCGTAGGTCAGGCCGATGAAGTCGCCGAGTTCGCTCGGGTCGATGTCGGTCCGGAGCGGGACGGAGCCTTTCAGGTTGTTGAAGGCGATCTGGGCCTTCTTGGTGCCGACGAACTTCTGCCACGCGATAGTCTCCTCTTTGCTGGGGTTGTCCGCCGGCGCGACGATGGCGTCGATGTGGTAGCCGTAGGTACCCTCGGTGCCGGGGAACGGGATCCAGTCCCAGTGCTCCTTGTAGTTGAACGAGTCGTCGACGCGGAACTGACCCGCCAGCCAGTTGCCCTGATGCATGCAGGCGACTTCGCCGTTGATCATCTTCCCGCCGACGTCGGTGAAACTCACCGACGAGGCGTCGTCGGTGATGTAGTTTTGCTGAATCTCCTTGACGACTTTCAGCGATTCGACGATGGCCTGCCGGTCACCGTTGCCCTCGATGAAGTCCATGTAGGCGTCGACGCCGGCCTGACCCTGGAGGACCTGCGCCCACAGTTGGAGGACGGTCCAGGGCGCGACCATCGCCTGTCCCATCGGCGTGATGTCCGTCTCCGTCTTGATGGCGTCGAGCGCGCTCAGCAACGAGTCGATGTCGTCGAGGCTCGACGCGTCTACCCCCGCCTCCTCGAAGGCCGAGATGTTGTAGAACAGGTTGTTCATCCGGTGGGACCCGAGCGGGACGGAGGACATCTTGCCGTTGAACGTACAGAGTTCGACGGCGCGGTCCTGCATCACGTCTTTGTACCCTTCCGGGTTCCAGACGGACGATTCGAGGTCCATCAGGTGGCCCCGGTAGCGTTCGAGGTTTTTGCCCGGCCAGTTCGCGAAGGAACTCATCGGGTTGTTGTTGACCATCCGGCGCAGAATCGTCGCGTTGAGGTTGACGTTCGCACTCGCCCCGACGGCCTGGAACTGCGTGTCCATGTCGGGATATTCGCTCTTGAACTCCTCTATGAGCGCCGTAATCGCGGCTTCACCGTCACCACCGGCCCAACCGTGGAGGACTTCGAGCGTCTCGTCCCACTGCCCGCCACCTCCGGAGCCGTCGCTTCCGTCGCTCCCGTCGCTCCCGTCGCTTCCGTCGCTCCCGTCGCTCCCGTCGCTTCCACCGTCGCTCCCGCCGTCGCCGGAACACCCGGCGATACCGAGTGCGGCCCCTGTACTCAGTGCAGCGAGGTATCTTCGCCTGTCCATTGCCGAATCGGGTTTGTCATTATCAGCCATACGGTTTAGAGCGATTATCTATGAGAATATAAAGCTGTCGCCGATTCAGCCCGCAGAACGGGTAATCCCCGACTTCCGACCGGTGTCGGAGGGACACCCACGGCAGACGCTTTCGGGACCGCCACCGTCGTCGCCGACCGCGACCGTCCGCTCACGCCTCGTCGAACAGTTCCTCTCCCTCTGCCAGATGCGCTTCGACGGCGTCGAAGTCGAGCGTGAGGCCCAGACCGGGGCGTTCGGGAATGTCCATGTAGCCGTCGACGATGAGGTCGTCCTCCTCGACGAGGTCCGCCCACCAGCCGAGTTCGTAGGAGTGATACTCCACCGCCAGTGCATTCGGGATGGCCGCACCCACGTGAGCGCTCGCCATCGTCCCGATGGGCGAGGAGACGTTGTGCATCGCCACCGGGAGGTAGAACATGTCCGCCAGCGTCGCAATCTTCGCCGTCTCTCGCATCCCGCCGACCTTCGGACAGTCCGGCGCGACGATGTCGACGCCCTCCTCGGTGATGAGGCGGCGCTGGCCGTGCGTGCGGTAGACGTTCTCCCCTGCGGCGATTGGCGTGCCCGTCGACTGGGTGACCTCGCGCTGGACGTCGTGGTTCTCCGGCGGTACCGGGTCTTCGAGCCACCACACGTCGTACTGTTCGAGTTCGCGCGCGAGGCGCTTTGCGCTGCCGCTGGCGAACGCCCAGTGACAGTCGAAGGCGACGTCTGCGCGGTCGCCGACGCGTTCGGTGACCCGCCGGACGATTTCGGCTTTGTGGTCGATTTCGGGTTGCCGGAGGTGACGGTTCGCGCGGTCCTTCTCGTGGCCCGAGGGGACGTCGAGGTCGAACTTCAGTGCGTCGTAGCCCAGTTCCTCGACGACGCGTTCGGCCTCGTCGGCACAGGCCTCGGGGTCGGCCTCGTCCTCGGTGTGACAGTCACAGTAGGTGCGGACCGAGTCCCGGTACTTCCCACCGAGCAGTTGGTAGGCGGGGACGTCGAGAATCTTGCCGGCGACGTCGTGCAAGGCGAGTTCGATGCCGGAGATGGCGGCGATGTCCTTCCCGGCGATGGAGCCCTCGCCGGACATCTTCTGGACCATGTGTTCGTACAGGCGGTCGATGTCCAGTGGGTTCTCGCCGACGACGAAGGGGGTCAACCGCTCGATTATCTCTGGCAGGGCACCGCCCCAGTAGGCTTCGCCGTTGCCGACGGGCCCGGCGTCCGTGTAGACGCGGACGAGCGTCCACGGGTAGTTGCCGTCGACGACGACGGTCTGTACGTCGGTAATCTCGACGTCGCGACGCTCGCCGCGGTGCTCCGTGAGGCCCATCGTCTCGGCCGAGAGGTCCCGCATAGTGTACTCTGCGTTGGGGTCTCGCAAGTTTCGGTAGTGCATACGACACCCGGAGATACGCATCCTCCGTGAAAACAGTTCCGGGCGTTACGGCGGTCTCGCGGACGGTGCGTCCGCTCGCGGGCCACCCGGCGACTCGATGGCCGCGGTCGCGACCGCGTCGTTACGTCACAGCGTCGGCGACAGTCGAGCGAGCGCCGTCAGGAACGTGGGACGGTGTCCGGTCGTCTCGTCCGTTACACGTACTGGTTAGACGGTCGTCACGGTATTGTGTAACGTCCCGATACGTTCGATCTCGATGTCGACCTCGTCGTTCTCGCGGAGTGTGAACCCGTCGTCCGGAACGAGCGAGGTCCCGGTGAGGAGGACGGCGAGTTCGGGGACGGCGTTGTGCGCGGTGTAACAGTCGACGAGTTCTTCGCACGTGCGGACCATCTCTCCCGTGTTCGTCTCGCCGCTGTAGACACACTCCCCGTCGCGATGGATCGTCATCGAGAGGTCCAGCGAGTGCGGGTCCGCGATGTCTGTGACGACGCTGGGACCGATGGCACAGCAGCGGTCGTACACCTTCGCCTGCGGGAGGTACAGCGGGTTCTGCCCTTCGATAGAGCGACTGCTCATGTCGTTGCCGATGGTGTAGCCGACAGTCCGCCCGTCGTAGAGAACGATACCGAGTTCCGGTTCGGGGACGTCCCACTCGGAATCGCCGCGAATGCCGACTTCCTCGCCCGGGCCGACCGTCCGACTCGGCGTCGACTTGAGGAATATCTCCGGCCGGTCCGCGTCGTAGACGTCCAGATACATGTCCGGCGTGTCGCTCTCCTCTCGACGCGCCGCCTCGCTTATCTGGTAGGTGACCCCGGCGGCCCACACCTCGTCGGCGTGGACCGGCACGGTTCGGGCGGCGTCAACCTCGTTCGGTGCGAGTTCGTGCTCGGCGTCGACGTGCCGCGTAGCGACGTCGTCGGGGGGCCGTTCGGCGACGCTCGCGGCCGAGAGGAGGTCCCGAAACGACTGCAGGCGCGGCTTCGCGGCGGTGAGGTCGTACAGGCTCTCGCCCGTCGAGACGACGAGCCGACCGGTGTCTCCATTACCGAGCTGATAGTACCGCATACGGTCTAAGAACTGGTAATCGTTAAAAAGTGTTTCGTCGATGGGGGTGGTCCACGTGCGCCATCCGAGCGAACGTGCGGACGGGCGCGGAGGTCGACGCGCCGACCGAACCGAAACCACCGTTCGGAGAGAGCGACGAACATACCGTCAGTCTGGAAAATTGTTCAACAATACTGAACGCAGTTCGTAACAATAGTACTTTCGTTATTCCCACGCCGTTGATTGTTCACACACCCCGTGGCAGTTTCTAGAGCTAGATATCGGGTGTCTGAGGAAGTCGTCAGTTATTCTACACATAGGCGTAACGAACGTTCTGGTGAAATTTCGTTCATCTATTCTGAACGTTTCTTCCTCGAAGGGGCACCGACTGCTTCTTCAGGTGAACACTCGACGGGTAGCAGCGAGGAGGGGTGACCGTGAGAGTGGCACAGTGTCGGTGTTCTGGACAGCCTCGAAGCGTCTACATCGAAGACCGGGACGCCGGCACGGGAGTGCCGGACCAGTTGGTGGTCCGTCACGGAATCGACTGTGAGGTGCGCGATCGTGGTCGCCACTTTGTCGGCCACGCGTGATACCCCCATCGACACCGGCCACATATACGGCAGTATATGCGAATCCACTCGCTGATTGTCGGCGTACACGTAGATATTCGCCATATTGTCAGTAAAATCCCTCTACTCTAGTCTAATTCTCGATTTTTATACGCAAATTACTATTACTTGCCCGAATAGATATCTCTCCAACGTTTTCTGCCGCCAGATTTGGTCGATGTGGGTACAGATAGGACAGCGAGCGGTCGGCCGCTAACGGGACCGTGGGCCGCACCCGGTCAGAACGGGTGGCGGCGGAGGAGTGCCCGAGGGACGACCCGATACGTCTCGCCACGGGCGCGGAAGTACCGTCGCGTCCGCCGCTTGCCGTCGACGACGAATCGGAGCGCGTCGAGCGCCGTCACGTTGCGCCACCGGGCGGTGCTACCCGGGACGACGCACGGGACGCCGTCGACGGTGCGGACCCGGCCGCGGACGACGCGTTGCCCGAGGTCGTCGAGGGCCGCGCTGTGCCAGTGACAGAGCACGCAAACCGGCTGGCCGTCGACGAGCGAGACCGCCGGCGGCGGCGAGAGCGCGAGGGCGTCCTCGTGCAGGTCGAACCCGTCGACCGGCCACGTGCGGGGTCTCCCGTCGGCGTCGACGGCCGTCGCGACGAGTCGGTCGTAGCGCGCGGCCTCCCCGGCGTCTACGTCTGCCGCGGGCCACGCCTCGACACGCGCGGCACCGGTGCCGTCGAGTCGGTCGATTCGCTCGGGCGCTATCTCTATCAGGATGCGAAGCCCGTACCAGTCGAGCAACAAGAGGCCGAGTCGGGATTGCAGGACCGACGCGGCGTCGAGCATCGCGGTCCGCTTCTCCGAGGGCGGTTCGGCCTCGAACAGGCGCCGGAGACGGTGCGCGTTCGCTTCGAGGTCGTCGTCTCGTACCGTCGCTGTGCCCGTAACGTGGAGGGGGCCGTCGGGACCGTGCAGGAGGAGGCCGACAGTGGGTGTCGCCGCGGCCCGTGCGGCCTTCTCGGCGAAGGCCGGCGCGCAACTCACCACGACGCACTCGCTCGCCGGGTCGTAGGTCGGCGTCACGGGGACCGTCGCCGGCCGCCCGTCGCGGACCGTCGTGAACTCTGCGGTCGTCGAGGCGGCGACGGCCGCACGCACCGACGACGTCGGTGCGTCGTCACCCGCCCCGTCCGTCGGGGTCACGCGCCGACCCGGGTTCTGAACCCGCGGAGGAGGCGACCGAGGCCCCGTTCGGTCTCGCCGGGGTGCGGCAGACCGAGGGCACAGGCCACGTCGTCCTGCCGTTTCAGCGGTTCGAACACCGCCGGTTCGTCGAGTCCCCAGACCGTCGGCGGCGACCCGACGCCCGCACGGTCGAGGACGCCGGCGACGGCGCGTCTGGCGGCCTCGTTCGCGCTCTCCATCGTCGCGAGGTCCGTCTCCGTGCGCACGTAGTCGGCCGCGAGTACGAGGTTCGGCGCCTCGGTTACCGCGTCGGGTCGGTGTCGCAGTGACCCGACGGTGTTGATGAGCAGCGGTGACCGGTTGTCCATCCGGTCCCCGCGCTCCGCCTCGACGATGGCGGGATCGACGACCACGTCGTACAGCGCCGCCGCCGAGAGCCGTTCGTCCTCGCGGTTGAGGTGGGCGGTCAACTGCGCCCACACCTCGTCGACGATCTCCTCGCGCGTACACTCGCTGGCGGGTTTGTCGAACAGGACGCCCGGCGTCTCCCAGTCGGAGACGATGACCGAGAGGACGCCCTCCACCGACCCGTCGGCGCACTCGGTCAGGTCGAAGGGGCCGTCGGCCCAGAACTGGCGCTGCGAAATCGAGGTCAGCGCCCACGGCGAGTCCGTGTAGGCCTGATGCCCGTGTGCCAGCGGGGCGTCGTCGGTGAGGTAGAACTGGAGGCCGTTCATCCACGCGGTGTCGAGTTTGCGCACGCCCGCGAGCGAGGGGGCGGCGCGAGTCAGTGCGGGCGTGAGCAGCCGAGCCATCACCTCGACGGGGACCGCCGCGACGTAGTGGTCGGCCGTCACCGTCTCCGAACCGTCCGCGCCCTCGACGACGACGCCGGTGACGCGGTGGCCGTCGGACTCGATGGCCCTCACGGGCGTCCCGGTCCGGAACTCGACACCGAGCGAGCGGAGGTACGCGACCCACGGCCGTATCCACACCACGCTCGTCGGACCGTTCAGCACCGCCTCGGTCGGTCGGCGGGGCTCTATCTGGTCGAGCATCAACTGGACGTAGATGCGTCCGATGGTCCGGGCGCTCGCTATCTGTGGCCGCATCGCGACGAGCGCCTGCGTGCTCTCGGCGAGGTGTTTCCGGTAGGCCGGTGACCGCTCCTCGGCGTCGACGAACTCCCACCACGTGATGGTGTCGAACGCCCGTTCGCGACGGCGACGGCCGCTGGTGAGCAACACCAGCAGGCGGCGGAGGAAGTAGTTCGTCTCCCGGGCGGTGAGTTCGCCGTTGCCGATGGTCGGCCGGAGCGCGTCGGCCCACTCCGAGACGGTCCGCGGCGTCGCCGACCGAGAGAGCGACTCGCCGCCATCGACGGAGGCGACGAGCGTCTCGCTGGTCGGCACCAGATTGTCTGCGACGGTCCCACCCTCGGCGAGCGGAATCCGGGCCATCGTGTCCCGGAGGTTGGTGTAGAACCCGGGAAAGAACCGGAAGCCGTGTTCGCCGGGCAGGGGCGGTCCCTCGGCGTCACCCTCGTACTCGAAACTCCGCGCTTTCCCACCCAGTGCGTCGTCGGCCTCGTACACCGTCACCGCGAAGCCGCGTTCTGCGAGTTCCTGTGCCGCACTCAGGCCGCCGACCCCGCCCCCGAGGATGGCAACCGACGACGAACCGGGATGCATGCCTTCGAGACGGGGCCGACTGTAATAACCGTTCTATCGCCGCGAAATGCTACCGACCGGCACGGTAGCAAGCGGCCGCAAGAACGAACGGAACGGTCGGTTCAGAGGTCGTACCGAGCGATCTCGGTCGAGCCACAGGCCGGGCAGCCGTCGGCGTCGTCGTCGACGGTCGTCCCACACTGCCGACACTCGTGGAACGCCCCTGTCGACGCTCTCTGTGACGGTGTCCCCCGACCGACGGCCTGTTTCAACTGCTCCAACATAGCCGGGAGGACGGTCGGCCCGACCATATACGTCAGCCAACCGCATCGGAAGTGAAAACCGGCCGACAGCGGGCAGTCGACGCGGCCGCCGTCAGCCCAGCGTCAGACGCCCCACGTCCGTTCGACGGGCGCCGTGCGAGCGTACGTTTAACCCGGTCCCGGGAGCAGAGGCCGGCATGACCGCCGAGCGCTGGTCCTCACGAGTCGGGTTCCTGCTCGCCGCCGTCGGGGCCGCCGTCGGGCTAGGCAACATCTGGCGGTTCTCCGCCGTCGTCGGCCAGAACGGCGGCGGGGCCTACCTCCTTCCGTATCTCGTCGCGGCCGTCGTCTGTGCCGTGCCGCTGCTCGTCCTCGAACTGGCCGTCGGCCGCACCCTCCGGACGGACGTGGTCTCGGCGTTCCGGACGGTCAGCGACCGGTACGCGGCCGCCGGGTGGGCCGTCGTGACCGGCGTCCTCCTCATCCTGAGCTACTATCTGGTCCTCACCGGGTGGGTGCTGGGCTTTCTCGTGTCGTGGAGCGTCGGGTCGGGGACGACGTTCGCAGCCTTCACCGCCGGTTGGCGGCCGGTTGCGTTCTTCGTCGTCGCGACGGCGCTGACCGGTGGCGTCGTCTCGCTGGGCGTCCGCGACGGCATCGAACGGCTCGCGACGTATCTGTTACCGACAGTGTTCGTCCTGCTCGCCGCGCTCGCGGCGTACGCGACGACGCTCCCCGGATGGGGCCGTGCCGTCGCGTTCCTGTTTACGCCGGACTTCTCGGTGCTGTCGGACCCCGGCCTCTGGAGTGCCGCCGTCGGGCAGGTGTTCTTCTCGCTGTCCGTCGGGCAAGGCATCATGCTGACCTACGGGAGCTACGTCGACGACGACACCGACCTCACGCGGTCGGCGTTTGCGATTACGGTCGTCGACGTCGGGGCCGCGATTACGGCGGGGCTGGTCATCTTCCCCGTCGTGTTCAGTTTCGGCCTCCGGCCGACGCTCGGGACGGAACTGGCCTTCACGACGCTCCCGACGGCCTTCGCGACGATGCCGTTCGGTCGCGTCGTCGCCGTCGCGTTCTTCGGCCTGCTGGCGCTGGCGGCGCTCAGTTCGGCCGTCGCCATGCTGGAGGTGGGCGTCGCCGCCCTGACGGCCACCGGGTACGGGCGGCGGCGCGCGACGTGGCTGCTTACCGGCGTGATGCTCCTTGCGGGCGCGCCCTCCGCCTTGAGTTACAGCCCCGCGAACCTCGCACTGGCTGGCGTCCCCGTCCTCGATATCGTCGACGCCACCGTGGGGACGTTCGCACTGCCCGTCTCGGCGGTCCTCATCGTGGTCGTGTTCGTCTTCGTCGCGGACCTCGACGCCGTCCGCGCGGAACTCGGCGCGTTCGTCGCTCTCGTCCGGTACGTCGTCCCCGTCGTCCTCGTCGCCGTCGTCGTCGCGAAAGTAGTGGGCGTCGCCCGACCGGCGTGGCGGCTCCTCCTCGACGAGATAGGCACGCTAGCGACGGTCGTGCTGGTCCCAGCCGTCGCACTCACCGCCGTCCAACGGCTTTTGCCGTCGGCCCGCCAACCGGTAGCTATGACCGACCTCCGGTACCTCCCCGACGCGGACGGCGTCACCGAATTCGAGGCGACGGTGACCGAAGCGACCGAGGAGTACGTCGTCCTCGACGGGACGTACTTCTACCCCGAGGGGGGCGGCCAACCGGCTGACCGCGGCCGCCTCTCGTGGGACGGCGGCGAAGCGACGGTCCGGGACGTACGCAAGAACCACGGCGACGTGCGCCACTACGTCGAGTCTATCGAGGGGACGGTGCCGGCAGCGGGAACGACCGTCACCGGCGAGATAGACGCCGACCGCCGCGAGCGGTTGCGCCGGATGCACACCGCCCAGCACGTCGTCTCCCGCGTGGTGTTGGACGAGTTCGACGCCGCGACGGCCGGCAACCAGATTCACGTCGACCGCTCGCGAATCGACTTCGAACCCGCCGACTTCGACGCCGAGGACGTGGCGACCATCGAGCGTGAGGCCAACCGCGTCGTCGACGCCGACCTGCCCGTCTCGAAGGCCGAGCGACCGCGCGCCGACGTCGAGGCCGAGACGCCCGAGGGCCGGACCCAACTCGACCTGATTCCGGACCACGTCGACCCCCTGCGCGTGGTCAAGATAGCCGAGTTCGACACCTGTCCCTGTGGCGGCACTCACGTCGACCGCACGGGCGAACTCGGCGCTATCCGCGTCACGGACCGCACGTCGAAGGGCGCCGACATCGAGCGAATCGAGTTCGAACTCGACGGCTAGTCACCGGCGTCCCGGTCCGCCCACGTCCCCACCCGCGGGGACTCGGGGTCGACATCGGCGACGAACCGCATCGTCGCGAGGTTAGTGGCGAGGCCGAGGACCGCGCCGCCCGCGACCCCGACGACCAGCCCGACGACGGGCACGTTGACGACGAGCAGCGACGCGAACGGCGAGAGTACGAGGACGAACAGCAGGAACCCGACGAGGTACCGGAGGTACGCACCGCTGGCTATCGCGAGGCCGTACGAGGCCCGGAGCGCGTCGAGGAGGTCGGTCTCCCGGAGAACGAGGAGGTAGGGCGTCGCGGCGAACAGGTACGCGAGGACGATGAACACCGGAATCGACAGCACGACGAGCGGGAACAGCGCGTCCAGTCCACCGCTGGCGCCGGCGAACCCGAACGGCAGGAGGAGGAGCACCGGAACGCCGGTCAGCACGAGGAACGGCAGGAAGAACCGGCGGACGTTCGCCGCGAAGTCGTACCGGCCCGCGACGAGCGCCTCCTGGAGACTGCCGAAGTAGCCCGCGATCAGCGCCGCCTGTAGCGCGAGCGCCGCCGGGACGACGAAAAGCACCAGCGGGAACCCGACCATCGGGACGCCGGTCTGGACCGTGACCCCCTGACTCGGCGGGTTGACGAAGGTCCAGACGTCGACGACGGAGACCGGCGCCGCCAGTCGAAGACTGAGGTGGAACCCGTCGAAGGTCAGCACGGACCAAAGCTTCTCCGTGTTCAGCAGCGCGGTCAGCACGGGGACCAGCGCGAGGGGGAGGACGTCGAGCGCCCGCCGCCACCCGTCGCCGAGTCGCGTGACGAACGACGGCATCGTCACCGCCGTAGTCGCCGGTGCGGGCCGCCTGCGGCGGGTCGGTTCCGTGGCTGGGCGAGCGGGAAGCTACGTCCGTGGCGGGGCTGACTGGAGGGCATCACCGGACCGTCGTCCGACTGCGACAAGTCGTTTGTGTTCCGGGCCGTCAACGCCGAAGCCGCCGCACTCGATCGACCGAACCGACGAGTACGAGGGCGACGAACAGGAGCGCCACCAGTCCGAGGTCGAACCCGGGACCGTCACCAGCGGACAGCCCCGAAGGCGGGTCGTTGTCCCACTGGTTGCCCTCGCTGACGTTCATCTGCCCCGCTTCGGTCCCCTCGACAGCGACGGTGCCGCCGGCGGCCGGGAACCCGATGGTGACCTCGTCGCGTTCGCCGGGGTCGAGTCGAACGGTCTCGTTGGCGACCGGGCGGCCGTCGACGGTGACGGTGAGGGTACGCTGGGCCGGCCGGTCCCCGGGGTTCTCGACCGTCGCGGTGACGTTGGTTTGGTACCCCTGTCTGGCCCAGTCCGGCGGGTTGGTGGTGTTGACGACCCGGACCTGCCCGGGTTCCAGCGAGGCCACGGCGAGCGACGAGAGGCCGTCCGCGGTGGCGAGATACTGGCCGGCACTGCTGTCGTACCGCGTCGGTAGCGCCGTCCAGCCCCCGTTCGTGTACCGATAGACGACGACGCTGTCGCGCGAGCGGTTGTCGGGCACGGCCTGCGCGTCAACGTCCACCGCGAGTCCCGCGCTCCTGACCGCCTCGTCGTCGATGCCCGTCTCGACGGGCACGTATCCCAGCGCGTCGCCGCGCGGGACCGGCGGCAACGGTCCGGAGTCGGTCGTCGGTTCGAACACCGTCGTCTCGACGGTCGACTGGTCGGTGGCGAACGTGACGTTCATACTGGAGAGCGTCACCGCGGGTACCTGCGAGGACCGATCGGTGAGGTCGAACGACGGCGTCGCGCTCTCTCCGGCAGCGGCCCCGCGAATCGTGATAGTGACGCCCTCCGCCGTCCGGGACTGCGTGATGCGTAACTGTTCGCGTCCCGGCGCGTTCGAATCGCCAGCGTCGTTCGAACTGCTCCCGAAGTCGTTCCCGTCGTCGTCTCCCGAGACGACCGATGGACCGCCGTCGTTCGAACTGGAGTCGTCACCGTCGGAGGGCCCACCACCGCCACCACCGCCACCGCCAGTGTTCGACGGCGCCGCAGTTGGCGCGTCAGTCGGCGGCGCGTCCGTGGGTGTCGGTGTGGGCGTCGGCGTCGGTGACGACGGGAACAGCGGCGGGAACAGCGGATCGGGCGTCCCGGTCGGTATCGGTGTGAGCGTCTCCGTCGGTGTGTCGGTCGGCGTCTCAGTTGGCGTCGGTGTCGCGGTTGGCGTTGACGAGTCTGTCGGGGTGGGCGTCGGCGTCGCCGTTGGCGTCGGCGGCGGAGTCGACGTCTCTGTCGGCGTCGGTGTCGGCGCAGGCGTGGGCGTCGGTGTCGGTTCCGGTGTCGGGGTGGGCGTCGGCGGCGGAGTCGACGTCTCTGTCGGCGTTGGTGTTGGCTCAGGCGTGGGCGTGGCCGTCGGTGTCGGTTCCGGTGTCGGGGTGGGCGTTGGCGGCGGAGTCGACGTCTCTGTCGGCGTTGGTGTTGGCTCCGGCGTGGGCGTGGCCGTCGGTTCCGGTGTCGGGGTGGGCGTCGGCGGCGGAGTCGACGTCTCTGTCGGCGTTGGTGTTGGCTCAGGCGTGGGCGTTGGTGTCGGCGCAGGCGTGGGCGTTGGTGTTGGCTCCGGCGTGGGCGTGGCCGTCGGTTCCGGTGTCGGTGTGGCTGTTGGCTCCGGCGTGGGCGTGGCCGTCGGTTCCGGTGTCGGCGTTGGTGTTGGCTCCGGCGTGGGCGTGGCCGTCGGTTCCGGTGTCGGCGTTGGTGTTGGCTCCGGCGTGGGAGTGTCCGTCGCGGTCGGCTCTGGTGTCGGCGTCGCAGTCGGTTCCGGTGTCGGTGTGGCTGTTGGCTCCGGCGTGGGCGTGGCCGTCGGTTCCGGTGTCGGTGTGGCTGTTGGCTCCGGCGTGGGCGTGGCCGTCGGTTCCGGCGTGGGCGTGGCCGTCGGTTCCGGTGTCGGTGTCGCCGTCGGTTCTGGGGTCGCCGTCGCGGTTGGCTCGGGCGTCGGCGTCGCTGTCGGTTCCGGCGTGGGCGTGGCCGTCGGTTCCGGTGTCGGTGTCGCCGTCGGTTCTGGGGTCGCCGTCGCGGTTGGCTCGGGCGTCGCCGTCGGCGGAATCGACGGCGTCTCGGTCTCTGTCGCCACCTGCAACGTAGTGTCTGGTGCGGAGACGGTCGCAGACGTATCTGCGAGCGCACCGGCACCCACGAGCGCCGTAGCGAGGGCAACTGAGAGGCTCAGGAAGAAGGCCAGCAGGAGACGCGAGAGTGGGCGGCGACCCATGGCGGCCCCTCCGTCTATCGCAGGAATAGTTACCCGCAGGCAAGGATTCGATAAGCCCGACTTATCGGGCTGTTCGACCGCCGGCGGAGTCGTGACACGGTGTGTGGACCACCCGCGTCCGAGAGACCGACCGCGGCGAACGTTCCCGCCCGCCAGCGCGGTGAGGACACCGTCGACGGGAGAGCGGAAAGCCGAGGTTGCGCCCCGCCAAAGCAGTGGGTGACTATCTCGTCCGGACTGCCGGTGACCGGTGCGACGAGATGCGACAGATGTGAGATGGCGGGCAGTTGACGCGTCGGCTGGGACGTCCGAGTCGAGAAGAGTACGGATAACTATCCTTCTGCGTAGGAGAGGATTAGCCATGACCCGACCCGCAGCGTCACGGCGGCAGTTCCTCCGAACAGCGAGTCTCGCGGGCGCCGTCGGCTTGGCTGGCTGCGGTGGCGACGGCGGCGGTGACGGTGGTGACGGTGGCGCTGACGGCGTCACCGGGGACGATTACCCGACGATAGACGAGTGGCTGACCGAGACGGAACTGGGCGGGGCGGACGACACGTACGACGGGTCGTTCGTCGACCAGCGAGACAGCGACAGCGTGACCGTCGACGTCGGCGCCGAGGGGAACGACGGGGCGTTCGCGTACGCACCGTCGGCGCTTGTCGTCGCCACCGGCACCGAGATACGGTGGAACTGGACCGGCGAGGGGAACCCACACAACGTCGAAGCGCTCCCCGAGGAGCAACTCGGCGAGTCCGACTACGAGTTCAGTTCCGGCGAACCCGAGGGCGGGTCCGGCGTGAAGTACACACGTACCTTAGACGAGGCGGGTATCCTCCTCTACCACTGCGAACCCCACTTCTCGCTCGGGATGAAGGGCGGCATCGCGGTAGAGTGAGCGGCCTCAGTCGTCGCCGCGGCCGAGGTCATAGAACTCGTCGTTGGGTCGCATATCCGCGAGATGGGCCAGTCTGTTCGAGAGGTTGAAGAAGGCCGCGACGCTGCCGACGTCCCAGACGGCGCGGCGACTGAACCCGTGGGCCTCCAGTCGCTCTACGTCGGCCTCGGTCACCGCGGCGGGTCGCTCGGTGAGTTTCACCGCGAAGTCGAGCATCGCACGGTGCGCCTCGCTGACGTCCGCCGTCCGGTGATTCGAGGCGATTTGCTCGGCCAGTTTCGGCGCGTCGGCGTAGATGCGCAACAGCGCCCCGTGTGCGACGATGCAGTACAGACAGTCGTTGACGCCGCTGACGGCGACGACTATCATCTCGACCTCCTCGCGTTCCAGTTCCGTCTCCTCGACGAGGGCGTCGTGGTAGGCGACGAACGCCCGGAAGTGTGAGGGGCGGTAGGCCATCGCCGAGAAGACGTTCGGCGTAAAGCCCGCGCGGTCGGTCTCCTCGTCGATGCGTGCTTGCAGGTCCTCGGGCAAGTCGTCGTAGTCGGGTACCTCGAAGCGCCGCATCGCGTCGTCCGTGTCAGCCATACACACACCGGCGTCGCGGGCGCGCTTCAACCTTGGCCCGACCGGGACTCGGCGCGGGGCCGAACGAATCAGTCCAAAGGTCTAAGCCTCCCCGGCCCGGACATACTGTCACTATGAGCACGGAAACAGAGGACGGGGACGACCTGCGCGAGCGCATCACGAACTTCCTGCGCCGGAACTTCCCGCAGATTCAGATGCACGGCGGCAGCGCGGCCATCGAGGAGATCGACCGCGAAGAGGGCAGCGTCACGATCCGTCTGGGCGGTGCCTGTTCCGGATGTGGCATCTCGCCGATGACCATCCAGGCGATCAAGACGCGCATGACCAAGGAGATCCCGGAGATCAACGAGGTCGTCGCGCGCACCGGGGCGGACCAGCAAGAGGGCATGGCCGGCGGCGCCAGCCCCTCCTTCCCCGGCGAGTCCCGCGGTGGCGACGTCGGCGGCGACGACGAAGGCCCCGAAGCGCCGTTCTGAGGCCAGACTTCTCCCGTTTTTCGCGGCCGACGAGCCACGCGTCTGCGTAGTCAGTGTCCAAGGTCGGCGGGTGCGCATCCACACTCATATGTAACCAGTTTGGAGACATATATCTAAAATTGCTGTTTCGATAGTGGCCTTGTTTCTGAAACCCTACATATATTCCGATAAGATATGGATTATATCTCCAATAAGGCGCTATTTGCCTCTATAATTTCGGAAACAGGTGTCGAGGTTCGTTTGATAGCCTCAGGCGCCCTTCATGCCGCCGCTGGCGAGGCCCTCGACGACCCAGCGCTGGACCAACGCGAACAGCACGACGACCGGAATCATCGTCACCGTCGCGGCGGTCAACAGCAGTTCCCACGCGACGGTGTTCTGGGACTGGAACAGCTGCAGCCCGAACGGCAGAGTTCGGGTCGCCGCCGTCTGTGAGAGGATAGAGACGAACAGGAAGTCGTTCCACGAGAGGATGAACGTATAGAACCCGGCGACGGTGATGCCGGGAAGCGACATCGGGATGATGATGCGTCCGAGGATATCGATATGCGAACAGCCGTCCATCTTCGCCGCCTCGTCTAACGACTTCGGGATGTCGTCGAAGTACCCTTTCAGCAGCCACGTCCCCAGCGGGATGCCCAGCACGGAGTGAGCGATGATGATGCCCACGAGCGAGTCGATGAGGCCGATGGTGAACATCATCAGGAAAAACGGGATCAGGATGAGCACGCGTGGCAGCATCTGCGTCCCGAGGAAGGTAAACAGTAGCCCGCTCCGTCCCGGGTACTCGAACCGCGACAGCGAGTACGCCGCCAGCGTCCCGACGACCAGCGTGATGGCCGTCGTCGCCGTCGCGACGATAGTCGAGTTGATGAAGTACTGCTGGAAGAGCCCGGTCGAGAGGACGGCAACGTAGTTCTGGAGAGTGAGGTCGCCCAACGACGGGATGAGCTGTGGCGAGTACAGGAACTCCGTCGACGTGAACGTCACCAGAACCATGTACGCCACCGGGAGCAACAGGAACACCATGTAGACGCCGATGACGGCGTAGACGGCCAGTGCCCGGCGTGGTGACATATCCTCTGTGAGCCACGCGTCGATTCGGTCGGCGAACGAGCGGTCGGTCGCTTGCGTCTGTGATTGGGTTTCGGTCGCCATGGTTAGTCACGTGCCTCCAGGTGAGCGTACACGACGGTGAACACCATCATGATGAGCAGCATCGTGACGCCGATGCTCGCGGCATAGCCCATCGCGTACTGCTGGAACGCCTGCTTGTAGATGTACGTCGCCAGCACCTCGGTGTTGCCCAGCGGGCCGCCGCCGGTCGAGAGGTAGATGATGTCGAAGTTGTTGAACGTGAAGATGACGTGGAGCACGATCATGATCATCGACACGTACGATATCTGCGGGAGCGTGATGTAGCGGAACCGCTGGAGCGGGCCGGCGCCGTCGAGACGTGCGGCCTCGTACTGCGTCTCCGGGATAGACTTCATCGCCGCCATCAGCGCGATGGCGTAGAACGGGACGTTCCGCCAGACGTGCATCACCACGACCAGCGGGAACGCCACGCCCGGTTGCCCGAACCACGCGGCCGTCTCCATCCCGAGGCTGCTGAGGACGATGTTTATCGGGCCGAACCCGGTCTGGGTCATGAACCGGAAGATGATGACCATCACGATGATCGGCAGGACCCACGTAATCATCGACAGACTGCGGAACAGGCCCGCGCCCGGCACCTTCTCCTTGAGCGCCAGCGCGAGGCCAAGCCCCAGCACGTACTGGAGAGACACCGCGAGCGCGGTGAGCAACACGGTGTGCCACAGTGCCGTCTGGAACGCCGGCGCGCCCGCCATCTGGGCGAAGTTCTGGAGGCCGACGAACGTCTTTTGCTGTGGGTTCAGCAGCGACGCCTCGTAGAAGGCCAGTTGGATGCCCCGGAGCGTGGGGTAGATGATGATGATGCCCATGAGGACGACCGACGGGAGTACCAGCGCGTACCCCAGCCAGGTGTCCTCGAGGAACGCCCGGAACTCGTCGACGTAGGCGCCACCCGTCGGTTCGGTATCGGTGCGCGTTGCCATGCGTGTCTCAGAGCTCGCTCGCCAGACTCTTCAGTTCGTCGTGGAACTGGTCACCGGCCTTGTACGGGTCGGTCTTGCCGTAGGCGACCTGCTGCATGTAGGTGTAGAAGGGGGAGCGGACCTGCCCCCAGCCGATCTTCGCCAGCGCGCGCCCGGTCTTGAAGACCTCGGTGAACGGCGACCAGTTCTCGTTGGTGATGGTCGACTCCACGTCCTTGTGGACGGGGGTCATGCCGTTCCCCTTCGCGTCCTCGCCCATCGCGGTGAGCGTATCGGGCGAGGCGAAGGACGCCGCGATGCCCTTCGCGGCCTCCTTCTGGTCGGAGTGCGTGTTGACCATGACGGGCTTGACTTCGAGGAACGTCCCCTTCGATGCGCCCTCGCCACGCGGGAGGTGGCCGACGAGCGTCTTGTTGTTGAGGATGTCCTTGGTCTTCTCGCTGTTGTTGATGTTGTCCCCGGAGGTCCAGCCGCGGAGCCACGTCCCACACTCGATGAACGCCCAGCGGCCGTTGAGGTAGCCGGGGTCGTTGACCTGCCAGCCGGTCCCGAGCGTGTCGGGGTCGCCGACCGGGTCGTCGGCGGCGTAGATTTGGTAGTACCAGTTGTCGAATATCTGGCCGAGCTGGTCGGCCTTGATGTTGAGCTTCCAGGAGTCGCCGTCGGGGACGTACAGTTGGTCGGTGTGCTGATAGACGTGGGACATCCACTCCTGAAACGCCCGCACGCTCCCCTTCTTGGTGCAGTTGTGGTAGGCGTAGATGTCGTCGTACTCGCTGTTTATCATGCGGCCGACCTCGTGGAACGCCGAAGCCGACTGCGGCACGTCCTGTCCGAGTTCGTCGAGGATGTCCTGTCGGACGATGAACGCCCGAGCGTTCCCGTTGTACGGGAGGCCGTACAGTTTCCCTCGGTAGGTCAGCGCGTCGAGAGCGCTCTGTACGTACCCGTCGTACCACGGGAGCCCCTCGGCGAAGCCCCCGATGGGTTCGAGGTGGTCGGCCTTGACGTACTCCGTGAGGTGGCTCAGGACCCCCTCGATGACGTCCGGGTCGCCCGTGCGGGCACCGGTGAGGAACTTCTGCCGGAGGTCCTCGTAGGCGAAGCGTCCCATTCTGGGCTCCTGACCGATACGCTCCTCGGCGTTTTTCAGGAACGTGTCCTTCCAGATAGGTTCTGTGCCGTCGTTGGGGAACGCGTAGTTCCAGAACAGCGGGGCGTTCCCGCTGTCACCGCTGCCACCGTCACCGCTGGTGGTACTGCCGTCTCCGGTGTCGCCGCCCATCTCGTCTGCGGCCCCGTCGCCGCCGGTGCCGCCACAACCGGCGAGTCCGGCCGCCGCGCCGACGCCGAGCGCTTTCACGAGTGACCGCCTGCTGAGTCCAGATGAACTACTGTCTGACATGGTGCAAACCCTAGCAGGGACATTGCCCTATCCCTATTTATAGTTTCCCCTGATTGACCGTGGACAACGGGTGCGACAGCGACCCACACGGCAGTAGGTTTATTACTTGGAATGCAGGAAAGTATGGTGCATGCCGAAGATTGCCTTCGTCGGAGCGGGTAGTATGGTGTTCGCCACGAAACTCGTGGGGGACATCCTCTCGTTCGACGACCTGAACGACAGTACCATCGCGCTGATGGACATCGACGAGCATCGACTCGACCAGACGACCCGCGTCGCCGAGGCGATGGTCGAGAACGAAGGCCTCGACGCGACGGTCGAATCGACCACCGACCGCGTCGAAGCGCTCGACGGCGCCGACTACGTCCTCAACATGATCAACGTCGGCGGCACCGAACCCTTCGAGAACGAGATACGCATTCCCGAGGAGTACGGCGTCGAACAGGCCATCGGCGACACCATCGGACCGGGCGGCATCTTCCGCGGCCTGCGGACCATCCCGACCATGCTCGACCTCGCCAACGACATGGAAGAGTTGTGTCCCGACGCCCTGCTGATGAACTACACGAACCCCATGTCCATCCTCTGCCAGACGATGTTCGAGGCGACGGACATCGAGACCGTCGGGCTGTGTCACAGCGTCCCCCACACCGCCGAGGCCATCGCCGACTACGTCGACGTCCCGAGGACGAACTGGAGTACTGGGTCGCGGGCGTCAACCACGTCGCGTGGTTCCTCGAAGCCACACACGACGGCGAGAGCGTCTATCCCGACCTCCGCGAGGCCTACGACGACCCCGAGACGTACGAGCGCGACACCGTGCGCTTCGAGATGATGAAACACTTCGGCTACTTCCCGACCGAATCCTCCCACCACATGTCCGAGTACGTCCCGTACTTCCGGACCGACGAGGAAACCATCGAGGAACTGACCGGCACGGACTACGCCGAGCGGATGCCCACCGCGACGTACCTGGAGGGATGGCAGGAACGCTCTGAGGAACGCGACGACCCCGAACTGGGCGTCGATCTGGACGAAGTGGGCGTCGAACGCTCCGAGGAGTACGCATCTCGGCTCATCCACTCCATCGAGACGGATACGACCCGCCGGTTCAACCTCAACGTCAGCAACGAGACCAACGCCATCGAGTCGCTCCCGACCGACGCCTGCGTCGAGGTCCCCGTCCTCGTCGACGGCACCGGCCTCCACCCGTGTTCGGTCGGCGAACTCCCCACATCCGTCCGCACCTTCCCCCAGCAACACACCAACGTCTACCAACTCGTCGTCGAGGGCGCACTGGAAAACGACCGCGAGAAGATCCACCGCGCGGTCAAACAGGACCCGCTCACGGCGGCCCAGTTGACCCTCCCGGAGATTCACGAGATGACCGAAGAACTGCTCGCCGCCAACGAAGCGTACCTCCCAGCGCTCCACTGACGACGCGTCACCGACAGCGTGCTATCATTTCTCCAGTCGCCACTCGAAGCGAGTGGCGACGCTCCCGAGTCCTCGAACAGGGCAGACGAGAAGACTGCCGGGCGAGTGGCTCACTCGACGCCGATTTCGACGCCGCTGACGTCGTCCAGACCGACTAGCGCCTCGACGTCGTCGCTGTCCGGCGGGGCGCGGTTTCGAAGCGCTTCGCCAGTTTTGCCGTCGAAGACGTGGATGCGGTCCTGCGGGAACTGCACGGTGAGCGTACGGCCCGACTCGATGACGATGTCGCCTTCGAGCGTCGCCGTGTACTGCTCGCCGGCGATGTCGAGGTAGACGTAGCTCACGTCACCGAGCGGTTCGGTGACCTGCACCGTCGGCGAGAGAGCGTTGTGGGTGCCCTCGGGCACCGCCTTCACGTCCTCGGGGCGGATACCCAGCGTGAACCGCGACCCGTGTCCCTCGATGTCGGCGTAGACGTCGTCGTCGAGTTCGTACTCGAAGGCGTCGTGGACCAGCGTCGGCGTCGGCCCCGACGTGTCGAGTTCGACGCCGAAGAAGTTCATCGACGGCGACCCGATGAACCCGGCGACGAACTGGTTGGCCGGTTCGTGGTAACACTCCAGCGGCGTCCCGAGTTGCTGGAGTTGCCCGTCGTCGAGGACGGCGATGCGGTCGGACATCGTCATCGCTTCGGTCTGGTCGTGCGTGACGTAGATGGTCGTCACGTCGAACTCCTGCTGGAGTTCCTGCAGTTCGGTCCGCATCTGCGTGCGGAGTTTGGCGTCCAGATTGCTGAGTGGCTCGTCCATCAGGAACACTTCCGGCTCACGGACGATGGCCCGTCCCAGCGCCACGCGCTGTTGCTGGCCGCCCGAGAGTTCGTCCGGTTTCTTGTTCAGCAGCGTCCCGATCCCCATCATCTCGGCCGCGTTCTGGACCCGGTCGTCTATCTCGTCCTCCGAGAGGTCCGTCGTCATCTTCAGCCCGAACGCCATGTTCTCGCGGGCCGTCATGTGCGGATACAGCGCGTAGGACTGGAACACCATCGCCATGTTGCGCGACTTCGGTTTCTTCTCGGTGACCGTCTCGCCGTCGAGGACGATGTCTCCCTCCGTGGGAGTCTCCAGTCCGGCTATCATCCGCAGCGTGGTCGACTTCCCACAGCCCGAGGGGCCGACCAGTACAATGAACTCGCCGTCGTCTATCTCCGCGTCGAACGAGTCGACGGCGACGATATCGCCGCCGTCGTCGTGGAATATCTTGGTGAGGTTCTGTATGGCTAATTCGCCCATGCCACATCCAATATTGTAGGAGGTGTTAAATCTTGCCACGCTCCACGCGGCGTCTCGCGACGGGGACCGAACGGTCGAACGGGGCGCATCCGTTTCCGATACGTGAACAGACGGCGGCCACCGAGTCGGACACTCCAGTTCGCACGTAGTTGTGTGCGCAGGCAACCGACCCACTCACACGAACCGGTGTCCGACGGTGCGACCGACAGCATCGAGCGGCCGATATTCGTCTCCGCATCGGCGGGTCGGTACCGTCGGCCCCTGCTGGTTCGCTGCCCGTACGCGTATCCGAAAGCGCGGTGGCGTGCTGTCCCGTCCGGGACTCACTCGACCCCGGTTCGGTACTCGCGGTACAGTCCGTCCTGCATCACCTGGCTCCGCCCACCGTCGACGAGGATGCTCTCACCCGTGACGAACGTCGCGTCGTCGCTGGCGAGGAACGCGGCCACCCCCGCGACGTCGGCGGGCGTGCCGAGGCGCCCAGTGGGGTGGATCTCCTCCGTGTACTCGTAGTCGTCGCCCAGTTCGTCTCGCGTGCGCTCTATCTCTATCCACCCCGGGTTGATGGTGTTGACTGTGATGCCGTGGGGCCCGAGTTCCAGCGCCATCGCCCGCGTGAGTCCGTTGATGCCCGATTTGACGGCGTTGTACGGGAACAGTCCGGGCATCGTCAGGAAGGCGTGATTCGAGGACATGTTGAGGACGGTGCCGCCCTCTGGCATCGCCTCGACGGCGTGTTTCGTACAGAGCCAGAACGAGCGGAAGTCCGTCTCGACGACGAACGCCCAGTCAGAGAGGGTGGCCTCGCTCGCCGTCGTCTCCGTCTGGACGCCCGCGTTGTTCACGAGGACGTCGACGCGGCCGTACTCGGCGACGGTGTGGTCGATTAGCGCCTCGATCTCGTCGGGGTCGCGCATGTCGGCCTGTACGAACGTCGCCTCGCCGCCGTCCTCGCGGATAGACGCGGCGACGGCCTCGCCGGGATCGCGGGAGCGGCCGGTGACGACCACTGAGGCACCTTCCGCGGCGAAGCGACGGGCGACGCCCTCGCCGATGCCCCGTGTCGACCCCGTGACGACGACGACGCGCTGTTCGTGACGGTTCGGTACGGCGTTCGCAGTCGGGTCTGTCGAAACCATCCATCGCCACTGCGCGCCCGACCGAGAAATATCCTCTGGACGACGGGCGAAGGTCGTCGCTCGGCCGTCGGCGCGAGACGGGTGCCCGACCGGTCAGGCCGTTACCACTCGGCGACGCTGCCGTCGTCGTGTCGCCACACCGGGTTGTGCCAGTCGACCTCTTTCTCGGCCTGTTCGCGGACGTACGACTCGTTGATTTCGACGCCGAGGCCGGGTTCGTCCGGGACGGCGACGTAGCCGTCCTCGTACTCGAACACCGACGGGTCGGCCAGATAGTCCAGCACGTCCGTCGTCTCGTTGTAGTGGATGTTCAGGCTCTGTTCTTGGATGAGCGCGTTCGGCGAGCAGGCGTCGACCTGTACGCAGGACGCCAGCGCGAGGGGGCCCAGCGGGCAGTGTGGCGCCATCGCCACGTCGTAGGCCTCCGCCATCGACGCTATCTTCTTGACCTCGGTGATGCCGCCGGCGTGCGAGAGGTCCGGCTGAATCAGGTCGACGGCGCCGTCCTCGAACACCTCCTTGTAGTCCCACCGGGAGAACATCCGCTCGCCCGTCGCGATGGGGATAGTCGTGTGGGCGGCGATGTCCGGCAGGGCCTCGTTGTGTTCGGGCAGGACCGGTTCCTCGATGAACATCGGTTCGTGCGGCTCCAGCGCCTTCGCCAACCGCTTCGCCATCGGCTTCGTGACGCGACCGTGGAAGTCGACGCCGATGTCCACCTCGTCGCCGACGGCCTCGCGTACCTCCGCCAGACGGGTGACCGCCGCCTCGACGGTCGCGGGGTCGTCGATGCGCTCTATCTCCGGGGTCGCGTTCATCTTCAGGGCGGTAAAGCCGGCGTCGACCTGTTCCCGGGCTTGCTCGGCCACGTCCGAGGGCCGGTCGCCGCCGATCCACTGGTAGACGCGGATGCGCTCGCGGGCGGCACCGCCGAGCAACTGGTGGACCGGCGCTCCGAGTTGCTTGCCCTTGATGTCCCAGAGCGCCTGGTCGATGCCCGCGATGGCGCTCATGAGGACGGGACCGCCGCGGTAGAATCCGCCGCGATACATCGTCTGCCAGTGGTCCTCGATGTTCTCGGGGTTCTCCCCGAGCAGGTAGGTGTCCATGAGTTCCTCGACGGCCGCTCCGACGGTGTGCGAGCGGCCCTCGACGACGGGTTCGCCCCAGCCGACGGTGCCGTCGGCCGTCTCGATACGGAGGAAGAGCCACCGGGGCGGGACCTCGAACAGTTCGTAGTCGACGATTCGGTTCGCGTCGCCGCCGTCCGTCCGTACGGTGCTGTCAGTCATCGGTGGGCGGTCTGGAGCGTCGTGGTAGTCGTCGCCGAGTCGTCCCGCCGTCGCCGGGGTACTGACTGTCCGGAACCACACGAAGCGAGTGACGGTGTCGGTGTCATCGTCCGTGAGTTTGTGGATGCCGTATTTAACCGTTGTGTCCACACGAGCGTCCGTAGTGCGGCGTGTCGTTCACGGTATGCGAACGTGCGGAGATTTCACACGAAGTCGGTGCGCCACGGGGCGTCGGTCACCTCGAGACGGCCGAACCTCGAACCGACCGTTCACGATGTGGAAACGGATGGCGGACGTGGACGTGACACAAACTCGTCTGGCGATACCTCGTCGAGACGCCGGACACGGGAGAAAACGACCGCACCGGCCGTGAGGACACAGACAACGGGCCTCCGCACGAATGCTAACAGAAGTACCCGTGTTATCGCTTTCCCGCGGAGTACGGGAGCGCCCGCGTTCACGAGGTATGAACGGCTCCGGAGAAACGAAGTTCGTCGGTCGGGCGAGGGAGTCGGCGGGACCGACCGAGTGGCGCAAGTAGTTTCATTTCTTACTATCAATCCTATAGTTTATAACGATACATCATACCGTACGCGGCTGGTCGAGCTTTTCGGCGTTTTTCCACCCACTGCACCGATTCTGCTCTCGATACATCAGGAGTTGAGGAAGACCAGTGTCGTCCTCGAATCGACAGCCTTCTATCGCCGTATTCGACGCCTTTGATACTTCTAGACCGTATTTTCTGTCACTACCATTCGAGACGTGGTAGAATAGTCAGATTTCTTTATATTATGCAGACTTCTATTTTCGCTAGTATTATTCGAGCCCGACCACGCCGAGAGGCGACTCGACCACGGCCACGTCGTACGCGCCGACGGTGTCGTCGCCGACGACGAACGCGGCGTCGGCCGGCACGGCGAGTGACCGTGGCTCACTCGTGAAGTTGGTGACCCACGTGTAGCCGTCGCGCTCTGCGGCGCGCACCCCGTCGGGGAGCGGGGCCGTGTGGGCGACGCCCGCGGTCGATAGCAGGTCCTCGGCAAGTGCGTCCGCGAGGCCCTCGCTGGGCCAGCACCCGACGGTCGTGACGGTGCCGTCGCCGACGCTGTCGTGGACGACGGCGGGTTCGCCGGCCGCTTCGCCGCTCCGGTACTGGCCGCGCGTCTCGGCCGCCGCGGGGTCGAGCCACCCGGCCCACGTCCGGAAGTCGTAGGCCTCACCGCGGTACTCGACGGCGGTGTCGAACTGCTCGGGGAGACTCTCGTGGCGGGCGACGCGCGCCCCCGCGAGGTCCGCGAGCGGGCCGGGCGCCAGCGTCTCGTGAAGTTGGTTGTACGGGTCCTTCTCGCCGGTTCGCGCGCCCAACAGGAGATGGCCGCCGGCCTCGACGAACGCGGTGAGGTGGGCGGCGAGGTCCTCGCCCGCGAGGTACAGCGTCGGCGCGACGGCGGCCGCGTAGCCGTCGAGGTCGGTCGACGGCGGGACGACGTCCACCTGCACGCCGCGCGCCCGGAGCGCGTCGTAGTACGCCCGGAGGTGCGACCAGTAGTGCCAGTCGGGCGAGTGCGGCTGAGATTCCGTGGCCCAGAGGCTCTCGTAGTCGTGGAGCAGTGCGACGGGCGCGTCGACGGGCGCGAGGTCGAACAGTTCCGGCGCGGTGGCGGCGGCGTCGCGGTATCCCCGGTCTGGACTGCCGTCCTGCTTTCGCAGGCCGGCGTGGTACTGTTCCTGCCCTTGGCGACAGCGGCGCCAGCGGAAGTACAGCACCGCGTCCGCGCCGTGGGCGACGGCGTGGTGGGCCCACAGACGCATCGCACCCGCCCCGGGTTGCGGGGCGTGGGGTGGCCAGTTCACGTCGCCGGGTTGCTGTTCGAGCACCCAGAACGGCGCCCGTTTGGCACCGCGGTAGATATCGTGGTTCATCCCCACTTCGTCCGGGTCGCCGGCCCGCAGTTCGTCCGTGGTGGGTTCGCCGGGTTGGCGGTCCTGTACGAACCCCGTCGGGTAGGAGTCCCATCCGAGGAAGTCGAGGTCGTCGGAAAGCGAGTAGGCGTCGAGCGTCGGGAAGTCGCCCATGAAGTTGTGCGTGACGAACCAGTCGTCGTTCGCCTCGCGAATCAGGTCCGCGTGCAGGCGGTTGTACTCCACGACGCTGTCGTTGGCGAATCGGTAGTAGTCCAGCAGGCGCGAGGGGTGGTGTTCGGCCGGCGTCGGCCCCGGCGGGTCGACGGCCGCGAAGTCCGGGTACTGCTGGCTCCAGAAGGTGTTGCCCCACGCCTCGTTCAGCGTCTCGACGTCGCCGTACGTCGATTCGAGCCACTCCCGGAACGCCGCCGCGCAGTCCTCGCAGTAACACCGCACGGTCCGGTGACAGCCGTACTCGTTGTCGGCCTGCCACCCGGCGACGTGGGGGTCGTCCGCGTACCGTTCGGTCATCGTCCGAACGATGCGTTCGGTCTCCTCGCGGTAGGTCGGCGAGTTGAAGCAGGTGAACCGGCGGCTCCCCCACTCGCGCGGAGTCCCGTCGGCGTCGGCCTGTCGAATATCCGGATGCTCGTCGACCAGCCACTTCGGCGGCGTCGCCGTCGGCGTACACAGCACTGCCTCCATGCCGTAATCGCCGACGAGTTCGACGGCCTCGTCCAGCCAATCGAAGTCGAACTCGCCCCGTTCCGGTTCGACGCGCGCCCACGAGAACTCGGCCATGCGGACGTATTCGAGGCCCGCCTCGGCCATCTGTTCGACGTCGGTCGCCCAGCGCTCGCTGGGCCAGTGCTCCGGGAAGTAGCAGACTCCGAGTGTCATACTCGCTCGGGCGAGGCGGTGTGGCATACGTCTTGCCCCCGAAGACGGCGATGCCCGACGCCGTCGGCGCGAACCGGAATCCGCCCCGAAACGGACGTAGAGTGTCTGTTAGGGCAGTTCTGGTCGGCGAGTCGTCACACTGTCGGCAGAAATCACACCGTTTTAACGTCGTCGCGGAGATGGTCCCAGTATGACCGACACGGGCGGGTCGAACGTGCTTTTCGTCGTACTGGACACTGTCCGGAAGGACCGACTGTCCGTCTACGACCCCGACATGGAGACGACGCCACGGCTGGCCGAGTTCGCGGAGGAGGCCGCCGTCTTCGAACAGGCCGTCGCGCCGGCCCCGTGGACGCTCCCCGTCCACGCCTCGCTGTTCACCGGGAAGTACCCCAGCGAACACGAGGCCACGCAGGAGAACCCCTACCTCGAGGGGTCGACCACGCTCGCTGAGTCGCTGTCGGCGGCGGGCTACGACACCGCCTGTTACTCCTCGAACGCGTGGATTACCAGTTACACGAACCTCACCGCCGGGTTCGACGACCACGACAACTTCTTCCAGATAATGCCCAGCGAACTCCTCTCGGGCCCGCTGGCGACCCTCTGGAAGACGATGAACGACAACGACACCCTGCGCGGGGTGGCCGACCGACTCGTGCAGGTCGGCAACAAGATTCACGAACACCTCGCCGAGGGTGGCGGCGGCGACACCAAGACCCCGCAGGTCATCGACAAGACCATCGACTTCGTCGACGAGAGCGACGACTTCTTCGCGTTCATCAACCTGATGGACGCACACCTCCCCTACCACCCGCCCGAGGAGTACGCCGAGGAGTTCGCGCCCGGCGTCGACTCGACGGAGGTGTGCCAGAACTCGAAAGAGTACAACTGCGGCGCCCGGGACATCGACGACGAGGAGTGGGCCGACATCAAGGGCCTCTACGACGCGGAACTGGCCCACATCGACGACCAGCTAGACCGTCTGTTCTCACACCTGAAAGAGACGGGCCAGTGGGACGAGACGACGGTCGTGGTCTGTGCGGACCACGGCGAACTGTTCGGCGAACACGGCCTCTACGGCCACGAGTTCGGCATCTACGACCCGCTGGTGAACGTCCCGCTGATGGTCAAACACCCCGACGTCGAACCGGGTCGGGACGACGAGACGGTGGTCGAACTGGTCGACCTCTATCACACGATTCTGGACGCGGCGGGCGCGGAGGGCCGCGGCGAGTCGCTCCAGTCGGCCCGCTCCCTGCTGTCGGCGGACTACCGCGAGTTCGCCGGCGAAGTAGGCGGCGTGCCCCGCGGTGAGGTTGGCTTCGTCGAGTACCACCAGCCAGTGGTCGAACTGCGCCAGCTAGAGGGGAAAGCCCAGTCGGCGGGCATCGAACTGGACGAGCAGTCCCGCTTTTACTCCCGGATGGGCGCGGCCCGTACCGCCGACGAGAAGTACATCCACTGTACCCGCATCCCCGACGAGGCCTACGACGTGGCCGCCGACCCCGGCGAGACGGAGAACCTCGTCGGCACCGACGCCGAACCCACCCACCTCGAAGACGCGCTGTGGGCCTTCATCGAGGACGTCGACGCCGACTGGCCGGACGAGGCCGACGGGGCCGACGGCGAAGTCTTAGACGAGATGGACGACGACACCAAAGACCGCCTGCAGGACCTCGGCTACATCGACTGACGTGAGTTCGGACAGCGCCGCCCTCGACTTTGCCGACAGACGCACCGTCGCCCAGATACTGCTGGGTTTCGCCGTCGCGGGGCTGGTCGTCTACCTCCTCGTGGACTTCGTCGGGACGGCCGACGTCGTCGCGGGCCTCCTTCGGGCGGACCTCGGGTGGCTGGCGCTGGCCTGCGTCTCGACGGCGCTCTGTCTCACTGCGTGGGGGAAGGCGTGGCAGATAGTGCTCGGTGTCGCCGGCATCGACGAGTCGTTCTCCCGTCTCGTCGTCACCTACTACGCCGCCACCTTCGCGAACTACGTCACGCCGCTGGGACAGGCCGGCGGCGAACCGTTCATCGCCTACGTCCTCTCGCGGGACACCGAGGCGAGCTATCAGGATAGCCTCGCGAGCGTCGTCACGGCGGACCTGCTGAACCTGTTCCCGTTCGTCACGTTCGCTGGCGTCGGCTTCGCGGCCCTGCTGTACGGGAGTTCGCTCCCCGAGGCCATCGAACCGCTGGCCGGGGGCCTCGTCGTCCTCTCGGTGGGCGTCCCCGTCGTCGCCGCCGTCGGCTGGCGGTTCCGAAAGCGACTCGGCCAGACGCTGCTCGACGTGGTCGCGCCGCTGGCCAGAAAGACGCCGCGCGTCACGCTCGCGGGCCTTCGAGAGCGACTGCGCGAGACCGAACAGGCATTCCAGCGCATCGCCCGCGACCGCCGCGCCCTCGTGGAAGCGCTGTTCTTCTCGTACGTCGGGTGGGTGTTCTTCGCGCTCCCGCTCTTTTTCGCCGCGGAGGCCATCGGCGCGGAACTGACGGTCCTGCTCGTGTTCTTCATCGTCCCGGCGTCGACGCTTGCCGGACTGGTCCCCTCGCCCGGCGGGTCCGGGGCCGTCGAGACGGCGCTGGTCGTCCTCGTGGTGGCGCTGACGAGTATCGGCCAGACGGACGCGACGGTCATCGCTATCCTCTATCGGGTCGCGAGTTACGTGTTCGCGCTGTTGCTGGGCGGCGCTGCAGCGCTGTACGTGCTGAAGCGGAACTAGCGATAGGGTGTCGGCAGACTGCTTGCATCTGGCAGACACGGCCGACGTGACGACCCGTCAGTGGGGCTTGCCGGCTGTTCGTGCGTGACGAGGTAGTCGGACGTGAATTCGCCCTCGTTCGTTCCTAGGTCGTGTTGT
This sequence comes from Haloarcula sp. JP-L23, assembly GCF_011602445.1. Lineage (NCBI taxonomy): Archaea > Methanobacteriati > Methanobacteriota > Halobacteria > Halobacteriales > Haloarculaceae > Haloarcula > Haloarcula sp. JP-L23. Next base: position 265,070 of record NZ_CP050014.1, read on the forward strand.
GTTCGACGAACGTCGGCCGCCAGTTCGAGATGTCACGCAGGTCCCGTCCCGCGACGCGCCAGTCGCCGTCCGGCGGGATGGGCGAGACTATCATCGTCGTCGGGGTCGCAAGCGGTCGGAGCGGGAGGCGCTGGTCGCTGTGGAACCCGAAGGCCGCGAGCAGGGCAGGCGGGATAGCGTCGCCGCGAACCGCGATCACCGTCGAGTCGGTGTGGTCGGCGAGCAGCCGGTCCAGCAGGGCCGGGAGCGCCCGGTCGCGTTCGGCGTCGCCGAGCAACGGAACCACGTCGACGACGTTGGTGACGTGTCCCGTCTCCGTCTCCCGTGTCCCCGTGACGACGCCGGCGACGGGCCGACCCCCGAGACGGGCCGTGTAGACCGTGTACTCCCACCGCGGGTTGCCAAATCGGTACTCGAAGAACTGCTCGTCGCGGTAGGCGTGAATCTCGGTCGGCGGGCGCCGTCGGTAGAGGCGGGCTAGCGTCGACGCCGGTATCTCGGTGTGGCGGGTGACGCTCACCTCGTCGGGTACGTCGACTCGGCGGCCGCGGGCCCGGAGATACGTCCGCGCGGCCCGGTCGCCGGCGACGGCGGCGAGTCGATTGTCCACGCCGGCGTAGGCCGCGGGGTCCTGCACGCGGTAGTACGTGGTGTGTTCGCCGGCTATCTCACAGCCCAGTTTCGCCAGCCCAGCGGTCGTCATCTGGTTGGGTACGTTGAACGTAAAGTCGGCACCGCCGTCGGCGTAGTCCTCGAACAGGCGCTGGCTCATCCGACTGAACAGGCCTCGTCGGCGGTGGTCCTCGTGGACCATCGTCTCACAGGACTGGATGGCTGTGTGGTAGGTGTCACCCGCCCGCATCTGGAAGGCGAGGTTCGGGCGCGCGCCGACTATCCGGCCGTCGCGTTCGGCGACGACGATGGGTGCCTCCGGGAGATACGGGTTGTCGGCGAACTTCCAGTCGAACCACCCGCTGGGATACTCCGGCCAGATGCGCTCGTGCAGCGCCATGAACCCCTCGCGGTCCTCGGGCCGGTACCACCGAATCGTGTAGTCGTCGTCGGACTGGCGTCGCTCGACGGTCCGCGCCCTAGTCGGCATCGGTGAGGTCCAGACCGGGGACTAACTGGTCGCTGCCGAGGTGGTGTCGCTGATAGACAGTGCAGTGGGTCTCGTGGTCGAAGTGCGCACGGTCGTTACACAGGTCGGCCGCCATCGGCGACACGAACGCCCCCTGTATCTCACAGTAGGGCCGTTCGTGGTCGAACGAGTGCTCCCCGTCGGTGTCTCGGTAGTCGAGATGTGGGCAGACCATCGCCGTGAACGACAGCCCCGGCGCGTTTGGTTATGGTGGCCATTCTACACGTATAAGGTCGTTACCAGCCTTCTAAGGCCGATAGCCGTGTTGTAACGAAGTGCCGAACGGTGCGAGTGATACCAGTGCCATACGACGACTACCACCGGCAAAAGAAGGTCATCGTCACTGTTGCCACCACGGGCGCAGTCCACGGCAAGGACGCCAATCCGAACCTGCCCGAGCAGCCAGACGAGATTGCCCGACAGGTAGCAGCCTGTGAGGACCTCGGGGCGTCTATCGCCCACCTCCACGGTCGGAACGAGCACGGTGAGAACGACGCATCGCGGCTTCAGGCGGTCAACGACGCGGTTCGAGAGCACTGCGACGACATCATCGTCCAGAACACCACGGGCGGGCAGAGCCCCTACGAGCGTCGCGTCGCGGGAATCCGGACGAACCCCCCGCCGGAGATGGCCTCCCTCGATCTGGGGCCGTTCAAACGCGACAAACACATCATCACGAACCACACCCGAAACAACATCGAGCGCCTCGCCGTCGAGATGCAATCGAAAGGCATCAAGCCGGAACTGGAGGTGTTCAACTCCGGCCAGCTCGCCGAGGTCAGACGGCTCGTCGACGAGGGGATAGTCGAGGAACCGCCGTACGTCAACCTCATCTTCGGCGGGTCGTTCACGCCCGCGAACCCGCAGACGCTTCTCACCATGGTCGATAACATCCCAGACGGCGCGGAGTTCAACGTCCTCGCCATCGGCCCACACCAACTGCCGCTGACGACGATGGCGGTCCTGCTGGGCGGGCACGTCCGCGTCGGGATGGAGGACAACCTCTACTACCGCCGCGGCGAGAAGGCACAGAGTAACCAGCAACTCGTCGAGCGTACCGTCGAGATCATCGACCGACTCGACCGGGAGGTGGCGACGCCAGACGAGGCCCGCGAGATGCTCGGCATCTCTCGACAGCAGGTCGAACAGCCCGCCGACTGGGACTGAGCACGCGTCGGTGGCTCGTCCGTTCGAGACGTGGACAGTCGAGCAGTCAGCTACTGGTTCGGCCCCGGCGACGACACAGCGCGGCGGTAGGTGGCACCTACGGCCAGTTCAGAGCGGGATATCGACGGGGAGCGACCGAAGACGCGATTCGAGAGCGTGAGAAACTACGTCGGCCCAACCACTGGTCGTCACCGCACTGGGCTGGTCGCGTCGCTGCTCTGCGGGACACTTCGGTCACCGCGTCGCCGTTCGAGCGGGCGGTTCACTCGACCGCTCGCTACGATTGCTCGTCGCCTTCGTCCCCCGCTTCCCACAGTCGAAGCAACCGCGTCAGCGTCTCGTTGACCGGCACCGTCCCCTCGCCGTGTTCGACGACGTAGCCGTTGATGGCGTCTATCTCCGTTCGCCGGCCCGCCTCGACGTCCTGCAACATCGACGACCGGTTGGCGGCGGTGTCTCGACTCACCCGTCGGGCCAGCGAGACGGCGCGCTCGGCCGAGAGGTCGACACCCTGCGTGCGGGCCACGCGGGCCGTCTCGCGGGCGGCGTCGGCGGCGAGTTCGCGTCCCGGCCCCGCTGTGAGCGCGCCGTTCTCGACGCGGGCGAGTGCCGTCGTCGCGTTGATGGCCGCGTTGACCGCCAGTTTCTCCCAGAGACGCGTCGGCATGTCTGTCGCCACCGTCGTCTCGACGCCGGCGGCGTCGAACGCCGAACCCACGTCGTCGGCAAGCGTCGAAGGGCCGCCCTCGCGGGCACCCAGCACCACCTCGCCGCGACCGGTAAACTCGACCCGACCCGGATCGGCCAGTCTGGCGCCATAGGTGCAGGTACCCGCCAACACCGGACAGTCCAGTTCGGCCGCGAGCGTCGATTCGTTGCCCATCCCGTTCTGGACCGAGAGGCAGGCGTCGAGCGAGCAGTCGGTCAGCGCCGCGGCGGCGTCGGCGGTGTCGTAGCTCTTGACCGCCACCAGCGCGAGGTCGGCGCTGTCCGGTGGGTCGGTGTCGGCCGCCGGGTCGACGTGGACGGATTCGGCGCCGACCACGTCCAGTCCCTCGCGCTCGACGGTGCCGACGTGTGGCTCCCGGCCGACCAGCGTCACGTCGTGTTCGCGGGCGAGCAACCCCCCGAGGAGGGTCCCGAGACTCCCCGCACCGACGACGGCGATGTGCATGCGCGACGAGAGGGCGGGGCCGTACAAAAGGGTTCCAACGCGGACAGACCACCAGCCACAACAGCACCGGTCACGAAGCTGGCGTATGGACGAGATGGACACCGAGTCAGACGCCGACCGGATGGCCGAGGCCATCGACGCCGTCGGGGTCGACCGCCTCACCGACGCCATCGTCGACGCGTGGGAACAGGCGGGACTGGACACCGGAACGCCGACGTGGCCCGACGACGGGCCACGGTTTCGGGTTCGCCCGCCCGCAGGCGACACGGAGGCGCGGGTCGATGCGCTCGCGGCGGTGCTAGACGCGTCGCCGCGTCGGCCCGACGAACTGTTCGTGTACCTCGACGTCGGTCGGCGGGCGGGCCTCACCGGGCGCCCACGCTTCGAACTAGAGACGCTCTCGGGCCACGCCGACGTCACCGTCGACGGCGACCACACCGCCGGCACCGTGCCGCTCACCGGCGAGACGTTCGACGCCGTCACGACGCTCGTAGACGAGGTGACCTACCTCCTCGTCCGGGACGCCGACGGCGTCGCGCTGGTCGAGTGGCGCGAAGAGACGGTTCGGTTCGCCGTGCCCGAGGACGCGCTGTCGGCGGTGAAAACGGGGCTCGACGCGGCGACGGCCGACCGCGTCGAGCGGTGCTGACTCGACGGACGCGGGAATCGGGACCGGACGCTCAGTCTTCCTGCCAGTAGTAGATATCCTCTTTCGGGGCGCCACAGGCCGGACACTCCTCGGGGAGGTGCTCTATCTGGCCCATCTCACCGCACTCCCAGCAGCGCCACATCAGTTCGGCCTCGCCGGCCTTGCCCGTCGAGAGGTGTTCGCTGGAGAGCGCCTCGATACCGTCATCGATGGTCACGTAGAAGCCGTGCTCGTCGAAGCCCCGTATCGTCCCGAGTTCGTTGCCCTCGTCGTCGTACACCGGCTGTCCGAACGAGACCTCGTCACTCTCCGTGTGTGTGGACATATCGCTCATACAGACTGACAGTCACGCCGAAGTGTGTTAAAGACTAGCGTGAGAAGAGGCTGTTGTGGACCGGCGCGAAGTCCGAGGGTTCGTCCTCGCTCTCCTGTGTGTCCGAGACGGCGCTACCGTGCAGGCCCTCCTCTAAGAAGTCCGAGAGCGGCGGGCCGACGCTGTCGGGTTCGACGAGGAAGGCGTCGTGACCGTAGTCCGAATCGACGACGTGGTGGGCGACGCCGGTGTCCGTCTCCCGCAGGGCGTCTGCGAGCGCCTCAGACTGCTGGGTCGTGAAGTGCCAGTCCCCGGTAAAGGACATCACCAGCGCCTCGCCGTCGAAGGCCGCTAGCGCGTCGGCGTCCGATTCGAACCCCGAGGAGAGGTCGTAGTTGTCCATCGCCCGCGTCAGGTAGAGATAGCTGTTGGCGTCGAAGCGCTCGACGAACTTCGAGGCGTTGTAGTCGAGATAGGACTCCACGTCGCGGTACGGGAAAAAGCGCCCGGCAGGGTCGGTGGGGAACGCGCGTTCGGCCTCCCGCGTCGCGGCGCGGCGACCGAACCGGCGCTCCATGCTCGACTTCGAGAAGTACATCACGTGGCCGATTTCGCGGGCCAGTGCCAGTCCATGGTCTGGGTGCTCGCCGCCGTCGGACTCGGCGTAGTAGTTCCCGCCGTTCCAGTTCGGGTCGGTAGTGATGGCCCGGCGTGCGATGCCGTCCAGCGCGAGACACTGCGGGTCGAGTCGACCGGCGGCGGCGATGGGCACTATCTTCTCGACGTGGTCCGGGTGGCGTTTGGCCCACTCAAGGACGTTCATGCCGCCGACGCTGCCGCCGACGACGGCGTACAGCGCGGGGATGCCCAGTTCGTCCAGCAGTGCGCGCTGGGCGTCGGTCCAGTCGGCGACCGTGACGGGGGGAAACGCCGGCCCCCACGGCTCGCCCGTCTCGGGGTTCGTACTCGACGGGCCCGACGAGCCATAACACGACCCCGGGACGTTCGCACAGACGACGAAGTACTCCGTCGTGTCGATGGCCTTGCCCGGGCCGACGATGTCGTCCCACCACGCGTACGCCTGATCGCCCTCCTCGAAGCGGCCACGCGAGGCGACGTGGGCGCTCCCGGTCAGGGCGTGACAGACCAGCACGGCGTTGTCGCCCGTAAAGTCGCCGTAGGTCTCGTAGGCCAGTTCGAGGTCGGGGATGGTCTCGCCACACTGGAACTCGAACTCGCCGATCGAGACGGTCTGTGACTCGACAGTCATGTGGCTTGCTCGATGGCCGCGTCGACGTCCGCGAGGATATCTTCGGGGTCCTCGATGCCGACGCTCATCCGGACGAGATCCGGTCTGACGCCGCTTTCGCGCTGTTCTTCCTCGGAGAGTTGGGCGTGGGTGGTCGACGCGGGGTGGATGACCAGCGTCTTCGCGTCGCCGATGTTCGCGAGGAACTGCGCGAGGTCCGTCTCCTCGCAGAACTGTCGGCTGGCGGCGTACCCGCCCGAAAGCCCGAACGTGACGACGCCGCCGAACCCGCCCTCCAGATACGTCGTGGCGAGGTCGTGGGTTTCGTGGCTCGCCAGTCCGGGGTAGGTGACCCACGACACCTCGGGGTGGTCCTGTAGGTGCTCGGCGACGGTGAGCGCGTTCGAGCAGTGTCGCTCCATCCGGAGCGAGAGAGTCTCGCTGCCCTGCATGGTCGCCCACGCGTCGAAGGGCTTCTGTCCGTCACCGAGCGCGCGCAACCCACGCTGGCGGGCCGCCATCGCGAAGGCGCGGTCGCCGAACCGCTCGGCGAAGTTCGCGTCGAACGCCGGGTTCTGACCGCCCATCTCGGGGTATTTCTCGGGGTACTCGCCCCACGGGAACGACCCGCCGTCGGCCAGCACGCCGCCGATGGTGGTACCCGACCCGTGAATCCACTTCGTCGTCGACTCCCAGACGATGTCGGCACCGTGGTCCAGCGGTCGACAGAGCGCCGGTGTCCCGAACGTGTTGTCCACGAACAGGGGGGTGCCGTGGTCGTGAGCCACTTCGGCGATTTCCGCCAGCGGTGGCACCACGAGCGACGGGTTCCCGATGGTCTCACAGTGGACGTAGGCGGTGTCGTCGTCGATAGCCTCGGCGTACGCGTCGGGGTCTAAGGTGTCGACGAACCGGGTCTCGACGCCCCGTCGGCTGGCGGTGTTCGCGAGATAAGAGTGCGTGCCGCCGTAGATAGACGAGGCCGAGACGACGTTGTCGCCGGCCGACGCCAGCACCGTCGTCGCGGCGTCTAACGCCGCCATTCCGGACCCGGTGGCGACGGCGTCGACGGCGTTCTCCAGCGACGCAAGTCGGTGTTCCAGCATCCGGACGGTCGGATTGTCGAACCGCGAGTAGACGTTGCCGTCGTCCTCGAGGGCGTAGCGGTCGGCGGCCGTCTCCGCGTCCTCGAAGACGTACGAGGACGTCTGATAGATGGGCGGGGCGCGCGCGCCCGTCGCCGGGTCTGGCTCTTCCTGTCCGGCGTGGACGCATCTCGTCCCGAATCCGTAGCGGTCGGTCATGTGCAGTATGCATATATCTCTACGTATCTATAACCACGAGTTACGGCAAAACTCTCCCCGTGTGGTGTGATATCTTGTCCGGGTGGCCGGTGGTCGGAAACGCAGCCGGGCAGGGCTGCCGGCCTCGGAGGATACAAACCGCTGGCACCGAAAGGGCGAGTCGATGACCGACGCCGACGAGACAGTCCGCTGCTGGCTGGTCGAACGCTCCAGTTACGGCGACGAGCGCATGGTGACGCTCGTCTACGCCACACCGGAGGGTGACCGCCACGTGACCAAGCAGTTCTCGACGAACCTCCTGATGAAAAAGCGCGTTACCGCCGCCATCGACGTCGAACCCGACCGCCTCGAACCGGTCGGTGACGAGGACACGCGCGAACGGTACGCCACCGAAGCAGAGCGGATGGCAGCGACGAGCGACCCGGATGAGGAGGTCTGAACGACTTCGTTGCGCTACCTGTCGGTCTGTAACACGAAAGACTATACCGGAGGGCGGCACAACCGGCGCGTATGACCGCTATCGAACTGGACGGCGTCCGCAAGGAGTTCGGGGACGTCGTCGCCCTGAACGGAGTGGACCTCACGGTCGAGGAGGGTGAGGTCTTCGGCTTTCTCGGACCCAACGGGGCCGGGAAATCGACCACGATCAACATCCTGCTCGACTTCGTTCGGCCGACAGCGGGGTCAGCGACAGTCCTCGGTCACGACGTCAACGAGGAGTCGAAAGCCATCCGCGAGCGCATCGGCGTCCTCCCCGAAGGCTACGACGTCTACGAACGGCTGACCGGGCGCGAACACGTGGAGTTCGTCATCGAGTCGAAAAACGCCGACGACGACCCGATGGCACTGCTCGAACGCGTCGGCGTCGCCGACGCCGCCGACCGCCGGGCCGGCGGCTACTCGAAGGGGATGAAACAACGACTGGTGCTGGCGATGGCACTCGTCGACGAACCCGACCTCCTCATCCTCGACGAACCGACGACGGGACTGGACCCCAACGGCGCCCGCAAGATGCGGGACTTGGTCCGCGAGGAGAGCGAACGCGGCGCGACCGTCTTCTTCTCCTCGCACATCCTCGGACAGGTCGAGTCCGTCTGTGACACCGTCGGCATCCTCCAGGACGGCGAACTCATCGCGAAAGACAGCGTCGAAGGCCTCCGGGCGGCCGCACAGGGAGACATGAAACTCGTCGTCACCGTCGGCGACACGGACGGCCTAGACGCCGCCGTCGAGGACGTGCGTGCCCTCCCCGAGGTGTCCGGCGTGACGATGGACACCGACCGGATCACCGTCAACTGCGACGGCGACGCGAAGATGACCGTCCTCAACACCTTCGAGGAGTCCGGCGTCGCCGTCGAGGACTTCGAGACCCAGGAGGCCTCGCTGGAGGACCTCTTTACCGCCTACACCGAACGGCAGGAGGTAGAGGCATGAGCACCGCCGACGAGGGCGGCCTCGCTGGCCTCGACCGTCTGCTCAGGAACACCTTCGAGTGGTACACCGTCTCGAAAAAGGAGTTCAAGGACGCCATCCGCTCGAAGGGCCTGTGGCTGCTGGGACTCATCTTCACGACGGCGTTCATCGCGCCGGTGGCTATTGCACTGTACACCGGGTTCGGCCAACAGGGACAGGCCATTCAGCAACAGGGGATGCAGTTCCTGCTTTCGAGCATCTATCTCAACATGGTGACGTTCCTGTTGCCCATCGTCGCCATCTTCCTCGGCTTCGCCGCCATCTCGAAAGAGCGCACGTCGGGGTCGTTGAAGCTCCTGCTGTCCCTGCCACACTCCCGGAAAGACGTCATCATCGGGAAGGTGCTGGGCCGGTGTGCGGTGCTTGGCGTCCCCCTCGTCGCCTCGCTAGCCATCACCGCTGTCTTCCTGACGGCCTCGGAGCTGACGTTCAAACCCGAACTGTTCGCGTTGTTCTCTCTGTTCACGGTAGTGTTCGCGCTTGTGTTCGTCGCTATCGTCGTCTCAATCTCCGGGGCATTCAAGAAGAGCCTCTGGTCGGCCGCCGCGAACTTCATCGTCTACTTCTACTTCACGTTCCTCTGGAACGCCGGCGCCAACGGCGTCGGGAACATCCTCTCGAACGAACTGGGCGTCACCGGCGCCATCCGCTGGCACGTCGTCCTCCTGTTGAAACTCGTCAACCCGAATCAGGCCTACAAGACCCTCGTCAGGTCGCTCCTCGGCTCGGGTGAGGCCCCTGCGCTGTCGGCCCGCTACGGGATGTTCAGTCAGGGGCAAGAAGCGAGTCGGACCATCTGTGCCGACGTCCTCAACGGCGCCCCGCAGGCCCAAGAAGGCGTCTTCGGCACTATCATCACCTGCGCGCCCGGGTCGGGGTCGCTGCCGTTCTACTACTCCGACCCCGCCGTCGTCGTGTTCATGCTCGCGTGGATCGGTATCGCCGCGAGCGTCAGTTACTACACGTTCAACCTCGCGGACCTCTAGAACGGTCAGCCAGTTCGTTTTCTACTGCCGCGATGGCGACTGGGTCGGTGGACCGCCAGAAAGCTCCCGGCCGCTCAGCGGTTCCGACTCGTTACGCTCCTCGTCACTCACTCCACGTCGACGCCGTACTCCCCGAGTTTCGCCTCGAACCCCTCGCGGCCGTCCAGCAGTTCGACGTCGTTTGCCTCGGCGTCCTCGCGCTTTCGCTGGCCGGCGTTCTCGCCGACGACGAGGAAGTCCGTGTTGCCCGAGACGCTGCTGGTCGCCGAGCCACCGTTGCGCTCGACGACGTCCTGTGCGTCCCCGCGCGTGAGGCCGGAAAGCGACCCCGTGAACACGAAGGTCAGGCCCTCCAGGGCGTCGCCGCCGGTCGCCTCGGCGGCCTGCGGGTCGACGTGGTCCAGCAGTCTGTCCAGCACGTCGCGGTTGCCCTCGCTCTCGAAGAACTCGACGATGCTCTCGGCGACTTCCGGGCCGACGTCGGGGACGGCCTCGAACGCCTCGCGGTCGCCGTCCTCACCCGCTTCGAGAATCGCCTCGAACGTCCCGAACTCCTGTGCGAGGTTCCGTGCGGTCACGTCCCCGACGTGCGGGATGCCGAGCGCGACGACGAAGTCGGCGAGCGGCGGGTTCCGGGCGTCGTCGAGTTCGTCGACGAGGTTCTGCGCGCTGGTCTCGCCCCAGCCCTCCAGTTCGGCCAGTTCGTCGACCGAGAGGTCATAGAGGTCGGCGGCGTCGTCGACGAGACCGGCGTCGAGGAGGTGTTCGACGGCCTTCTCTCCGAGCCCTTCGATATCGAGGGCGTCCCGGCTGGCGTAGTGCTCGACGGAGCGTTCGCGCTGGGCGGGACAGGAGAGGCCGCCGGTGCAGAACGCCATCGGCCCGTCGCGCTCGACGGCGCTGTCACACACCGGGCACGTCTCCGGGAACTCGAAGTGGCCCTCGCCCGACTTCTCGACCACCTCGACCACGTCCGGGATCACGTCGCCGGCGCGCTTGATGCGCACGCGGTCACCGACGTCGACGCCGAGTTCCTCGATGAGCGACGGGTTGTGCAGCGACGCGCGGGTGACGGTGACGCCGCCGACCTCGACGGGGTCCATCAGTGCGACGGGGGTCAACCGTCCCGTCCGACCCACCTGCACGACGACGTCCCGTACCGTCGTCTCCTCCTTCCGGGCGGGGAACTTGTAGGCGAACGCCCAGCGTGGCGCGCGGCTGGTCGTCCCCAGCAGGTCACAGGCCTCGATGTCGTCGACCTTCAGGACGACGCCGTCTATCTCGTAATCGAGGTCGTCGCGGGCGTCGAGTTGCTCGTCGCGGTAGTCGATTGCAGCCTCGATATCGTCGACGACGGCGGTGCGGTCACAGACCCGCAGGCCCCACTCTGGGAACCGCTCGTGGAGTGCGCTGTGGCTCTCGAACTCGACCGAGGCATCGAGGACGCCGAAGAAAAACACCGAAAGCGGGCGCTTTGCAGTGACACTGGGGTCCAGTTGGCGGAGCGTCCCGGCGGCGGCGTTCCGGGGATTTGCGAAGGGGTCTCGTCCCTCCTCGACGCGTTCACGGTTGTACTGCGTGAAGGCCTCGCGTGGCATGTACACCTCGCCGCGGACGGCGAGGAAGTCGGGGTAGTCCCCGCGCAGGCGCTGGGGGACGCTGGCGACAGTGCGGACGTTCTCGGTGACGTCCTCGCCCACCTCGCCGTCGCCGCGGGTGGCCGCCCGCTGGTACTCGCCGTCCTCGTAGACGACTTCGATCGAGAGGCCGTCGAACTTCGGCTCACAGAAGTACTCTACGTCGCCGTCGTAGTCCGCGTCGGCCAGCCGTCTCCGCACCCGCTCGTCGAACGCCCGGGCGTCCTCGGCCTCGCCGCCTTGGTCGATAGACTGCATGGGCGCGACGTGTTCGACCTCGCCGAGTTCGTCAAGCGGTTCGCCGCCGACGCGTTGCGTGGGGCTTCCCTCGGTGTCGAGGTCGAACACCGATTCGAGTGTCTGCAGGCGCGAGAACAAAGCGTCGTAGGTCCGATCCCCGATGACCGGGTCGTTCTCGACGTAGTAGCGGTGGTCGTGATACCGGACGGCCTCGCGCAACTGGGCGGCCTGCTCGCTGGCCTCGGCCTCGCTCAGTTCCTCGACGGGAGCGAACTCCGTCGGTGGGTCGGAGACGTACGGATTGTCTGTCTCGGGGTCGTCGACGGCTGCCATTGTCGGTTCTCTGGGGCCCGGGCACTAATACGGACTGCTGTCGGTCACTACCGGAGCGACCGCACGACCGCTCGCAGTCGTCCCGGTACACAGCTACAGCAGTCCGTACAAGCCGCTACGTCACACCGACGGCGAAGATGGGGGCGGTTACAGTCCGGCGACGTCTTCGATGGCGTCCGTGAGTTCCCGGATGCTCTCGACGGTGTGTTCGCCCATGTGGCCGATGCGGAACGACTCCTCGCTCAGGTCGCCGTAGCCGCTGGAGAACACCATGTCGTACTCCTCGCTGACCTGTTCGACGGTGGCGGCGACGTCGATGCCCTGCGTGTTCTCGACGCAGGTCACGGTCTGGGACTCGTACCCCTCCTCCGGGAAGAGCCCGAAGTGCTCGCGGGCCCACTCGCGAGTGTACTCGGCCATCTCGCGGTGGCGCCGGTCGCGGGCCTCGTGGCCCTCCTCCAGCATGTGTTTCATCTGCTTGCGGTAGGCCAGCATGATCGGGATGGCCGGCGTGGAGTGGGTCTGGCCCTTTCGGTCGTAGTAGTCCAGACAGCGCTGGAAGCCACCGTACCACGACGCGGAGTCCTTGTCCAGTTCGCGCTCGTAGGCGTCGTCGCTGACGGTGCAGACCGCGAGGCCCGGTGGCATAGCGAAGGCCTTCTGGGTCGAGGTGAAGATACAGTCGATGTTGTGCGCCTCGACGTCTATCTGGTCACCCCCGAGACAGGAGATGGCGTCGACGACGAAGTAGGTGTCCGGGTAGTCGCCCATGAGGTCGCCTATCTCCTCGACGGGGTTGCGCACGCCCGTCGACGTCTCGTTCATCACGACGCCGACGGCGTCGTAGTCCGTGCCGGATTCGAGGGCGTCGCGGATGTCCTCGGGCTTGACGGCTTTCCCCCAGTCGTACTCGATGCGGTCGACGTCCTTGCCGAGTCGCTCGGCGACGTTGGCCTGTCGCTCGCTGAAACTGCCGCTCGTCGCACAGAGCATGGAGTCCTCGACGAGGTTCAGCGTCGTCGCCTCCCAGAACTCGGTGCCGGAGGCCGTCAACACGATGACATCGTTGTCAGTGCCGAGGAACTCCTTGGTGTCCTCGACGATGGTCGTGTAGAGGTCGGTCATCCGGTCCATCCGATGGCCGAACATCGGCTGGGCCATCTCCTGGATGACGTCCTCGCGGACTTCGGTCGGGCCGGGGAGATACAGCGTCTTGTCGGTGTAGTCGCCTGTGTACTCGCTTTTCTTGGTCACGGAAGCCACCTGATAGGTGGAGTCTCGTCGTCGGAGGCCATGGTAGTTTTGATACCGGTGCAGGGACCCGGTTAGCTGAGCCGCCGGACGGCGAGCAACACCAGTCCCGCGTACAGCACCGGGCCGAGCAGGTCGACGACACCGAACCCGACGAACCCCGACAGCAGGGCTGCGGCCAACCACAGCACGAGCGGGACGAGTGCGAGGACGGTGCCGCCGTCCCGGATGGCGTCGTCGACGGAGGGCTGACGGGACGCGTACAGGCCAACGCCGACGGCGGCCGCCAGATACAGCAGCGTCACGCCGGCCGGGGAGACGAGTGGAACCGTCACCAGCGCGACCAAACCGAGGACGATGCCGACCACTTTCGGGCCGTTCTCTCGCATTCGGAGGGCTCGGATCGCTCCGTCGACGTCACCGGCCTCCAGCGCCGCCTCGAAGGCCGCCGCGTCGTCGCTCTCGTATCCGACGACGCGTCCCCCGTCGGCGTCGACCGGCGTTTCGAAGTCCTGCCCGCAGTGCATACACCACGTCGCCGTCGCACTGACCTTGCCGTCGCAGTACGGACAGCGGGGGTCACTCACCATACCTGTCTGTCGGGGCGCTGACGAGATAGCCGTTTGGGACGGGGGAGCATTGAAATCGGATGGTCGGCATACACGGTGTATGGACTGGGTCGAACGGGCCGGGGACCTCCTATACGACGGCGAGACGATACGGGAGCGGGTCCGGGTGGGCGACGGCGGCGTCGTCGTGACGAGCCACCGTCTGCTGGCGTTTACGCCGGACCGCGACGGGCCGAACTTCCGGCAGGTCGACCGGCCGAACGTGGAAGGTGTCGACCGGCAACGCGCCGGAAACGCCGACTTCCTCGAACAGGGCGTGAAAGCGCTCGTCGCCGGCGTCGTCCTCGTCGCGGCCGGGCAGATGGTCAGCCTCGATAGCCTCGTGGCGGGCGTCTCGCTCTCCGGCGTCGGCAGCGCCGGCGCGATGGGCCTCGGTGGGATGCTCGGACTCTTACAGGGGATGCTCCGGCTGATGGCCCAACTGGACGACCTGATGACGCTGTTCGGTGGGCTGGCGCTGGCCGTCGCCGCCGTCGTCCTCGGCGTCTACCTCTGGAGCCGCGAGCGGTTGCTCGTCGTCTCGGTAGCCGGTGGCGACGACGTCGAACTCCCGGCACCCGACGACGACGCCGTACTGGAGCGAGTCCGGGCGGCGATCCAGCCGGATACGCCGCCGTCCGACACCGCCCAACCCTCGGCCCCGGACGACCCGCTGGCGTGACGTTCAACTCCGCCGAGCGCTAACCCGGAGGCGATGGACCCAGACGGCGTGTGCGCGCGAGCAGGTGACCTCCCCCGAGAGCCCGGCGTCTACCAGTTCGAAGACGAGGAGGGCCGGGTGCTGTACGTCGGGAAGGCCGTCGACTTGCGTGACCGCGTGCGCTCGTACGCGGACCCGCGCAGCAACCGCATCGCGAAGATGGTCGAACGGGCCGCCGTCGTCGACTTCGCAGTGACCGATACGGAGACGCAGGCGCTGTTGCTGGAGGCCAACCTCATCAAGCGCCACCGGCCGCCGTACAACGTCCGCCTGAAAGACGACAAGTCCTACCCGCTGGTCCAACTCACCGACCACGCCGTTCCCCGCATCGAGGTGACGCGCGACCCCGACGACGGTGCGACGGTGTACGGCCCCTTCACTGACAAGGGCCGTGTCGAGACGGTCGTGAAGGCCCTGCGGGAGACCTACGGCTTGCGCGGGTGTTCGGATCACAAGTACAGCACCCGTGACCGGCCCTGTCTGGACTACGAGATGGGTATCTGTACCGCGCCCTGTACGGGCGAGATCACCGAGACCGACTACGCCGCCGACGTCGAGAGCGTCGAGCGGTTCTTCGAGGGCGAAATCGGCGTCCTCGCGGACCCGCTCCGGCAGGAGATGGAGGCCGCCGCGCAGGAGCAGGAGTTCGAGCGCGCGGCGAACCTGCGCGACAAACTCGGTGCCGTCGAAGCGCTCCACGGCGAGGGCGACGCGGCGGTCAGCGACGTCGGCGGGGCCGCCGCGACGGACGTCCTCGGCGCCGTCGTAGAGGGCGACCGGGCCGTCGTCGCCCGCCTCCACGCCGAAGGCGGAAAACTCGTCGAGCGGGAACGCCACACGCTCGACGCCCCCGACGGCGAGGGACCCGAGGGCGTCTATCGGGCCTTCATCACCCAGTACTACGCCGAACGAGAGTTCCCCGGCACGATTCTGTGTGCCGAGGACCCCGCCGACGCCGAGATAGAGCGGTGGCTCGAACGCGAGGGCGTCGACCTCCGGGTGCCCGGCGCCGGCCGGGAAGCGACGCTGGTCGACCTCGCGCTGAAGAACGCCAGACAGCGCGGCGGGGCCGACGACGAAGTCGGTGCGCTGGCCGACGCGCTGGGTATCGACCGGCCCGAACGCATCGAAGGGTTCGACGTGAGCCACGCGCAGGGCACGAGCGTCGTCGGGTCGAACGTCACCGTCGTCGGCGGGAGCGCCGAGACGTCCGACTACCGCCGGAAGAAACTCACCGAGCGTAACGACGACTACGCCAATATGCGCGAACTGGTCCGCTGGCGGGCCGAGCGCGCCGTCTCCGACCGGGACGACCGGCCCGACCCCGACCTGTTACTCATCGACGGCGGCGACGGACAACTGGGCGCGGCCCGCGACGCCCTCGCCGAGACGGGGTGGGACGTCCCGGCCGTCGCGCTGGCGAAAGACGAGGAACTCGTAATCACGCCGGACAGGGGTCCCGCGAGCGCAGCGAGTGGGACCTCGTCGCAAGCGGAGCGAAGCTACGGTGTGTACGACTGGCCCGACGACGCCCCGCACCTACACCTCCTCCAGCGCGTCCGCGACGAGGCCCACCGCTTTGCCGTACAGTACCACCAGACCCTCCGAGACGAGGTGTCGACGGCGCTGGACGACCTCCCCGGCGTTGGCCCCGAGACGCGCAAACGACTGCTCCGTCGCTTTGGCAGCGTCGAGAACGTCCGCGAGGCCTCGCCCGAGGAACTGACCAGCGTCGACGGCGTCGGCGCGGCGACGGCGGAGACGATTCGCAGTCGGCTGGGCTGATTCTGTATCGCAGATAGTGATTTATCGCGTTCTGCGGGCGGACTGCGTGCGTCGGCGCTGAGACGCGTCATTCGTCGAAATCTATCGACTCAGCGGTTTTCCCGCCGAGGTGGCGACGTGACTCGCGGGTCACCAGCACACGCCGTCGATCAACGCGACCGAGGCCCACGCGTTCGTCGAGGAAGACGGCACCCAACAGCGTACCGAGGCTGACTGGGCGAAAACGAACACGGCGGCGCTCGCACGTCCGCAGAGTCCGAGATAGCGGACGCCGTCGGGCGGCGTCACCGAGACCGAGCACACCGGGAGTGCAGTGAAACCACGCGCCCAACGGCGGAACCGACAGTACCGGCGAAAAGCGGTTTCGCGACACGGAGACCGCTCCGCCCGCGAGCGTGTGCGGGTCGTACTGTCCACCGAGCACACGCCACGAAGAGGACGCCCGGAACCCCCACCCCACGACGTATACCCCGCCCCACAGCACCGCTGCGAGGAATGCGGCGGCCAACACCCCTCGCGGTCCATCGAGTAGCGCTCCGTCGCCGGCACGAAGAGCGCGAGGTTCGTTCCGCCCCGTCGTCGCCGAGGGGACGAAGTCCCGGTCGAACAGTCCTCAGCGCGTCTCGTTGCCGCATCGCGCTGTCGATAGCGGTTCGGGAAGAACACACCATCACCGAGCCATAAACTTCTATCCGCGATATAGAATCAGTCATCGTTCGGCTACCCCGTCCTGCGAACCGGCGCGAGCAGAAGGCGTTTGGGCGTCCCGCCCGTACGACCGGTCGATGGACGCAGGTCGGCGAGTCGTGCTTGCGATACTCGGCGTCGCGTCGCTCGTCCTGTACGTCGCGGCTGCAGTGGTCGGCTATCGATTTCTCAGAGCCGTGTGGGCGTCCCGGCCGTCGCCGGTGGTACTGGCAGGGGCGCTCGTCGGGACGATGCTCGTCCTCGGGGTGGTGAGCTACTGGGCCGGGACGGCGCGGCTGAAACGGTCGCTGGACGCGGTGGTGCTGCCGCGTTCGCGCGCCCCCGAGACGTACCGACGGTTCGACGCGCTCACGGCGCGGATGAGTGCCGGAACGCCCACGTTACTGGTCGCTCGGCTGCCGGTGCCCAACGCCTTCGCCGTCGGCGGGTTCGGGGCGGCCATCGTCGTCGACCGGCGGCTGTTCGGGTACCTCTCGACCGACGAGATGGAGACGCTGCTGGCCCACGAACTCGCCCACCTGGAGCGGCGGGACGCGCTGGTCCAGACGCTGGCCTACACCCTCACACAGGGGCTCGTCGGCGTCGTCAGCGGGATACTGTTCCCCGTCGTCGTCCTGATCGGCGGCATCGCTCGGGCGTGGGCGCTGGTACGCGGACGCCCCGAAGACTGGTCCCGCTCGTGGCTCGCTCGCACCCAGCGTACCGCCTTCCAACTGGTCGCACTGCTGGGACTGGCCGTGACGCTGAGCGTGCTGGCGTACGCCAGACGGCGGGAGTGGGCGGCCGACGACCGTGCCGTCGAGGTGACCGGGAAGCCACTGGCGCTTGCGCGGGCGCTCCGGACGATAGAGCGCGTCTCCACGCCGGATATGGGACCGCTGACGCCGCTGTACGTCCACGGCGACGACGACGGCCCGCTGTCGCACCTCCTGTCGACGCACCCGCCGATGGACGACCGGGTGAAGCGACTGCGCGAACGCGCCCGACAACGGCAGCCACTCGGGCCGCAGCGGTCCTGATCACTCCGAAAGGAGGTCCGACAGCGTCTGTCGGAGGTCCGCGCTCCCCGGACTCTGGGGGACCTGTGCGAGGATGTCTGTCCGGAGGCCCGACAGCGCCTCGTCGACGCCGAGACGGTCCAGCCGATGGCCGTGTTTCAGCGCGACCCGTGGCGAGACGTCGAACAGGAGGTCCTGCTTCCCGATCGTCGAGTGCGTGATAGCGAGCGTCTCGACGGCGCTCTCGACGAATCGGTCGCGAGCGTCGGGCGCTCCGACGCCGTCGAGCGATGCGGCCAGCAGGCGTTCGAGGCGCTCGGTTCGGTCCTGCAGTGCGGGCGGCGCGTCGAGGACGGTGGTCCCGTCTGGCTGTTCCGGGGTCATGCTGTCGCGGGGGGCGTACGAGAGGACGGCGCCGCTGACCGGTTCCGTGGCGTCGGGAAGCGGCGACGTCAGGCGCTTCGAGGGGCGCGTGTCCGTGAACACGACGAGGGCGTTGGCCGGGTCGCCCGACACCAGGTCGGCATCGTCCGCCGACTGGGGTGGCTGGTCGTACCCCCGCCGGAGTGCCTCGCGGAGCGTTCCCGGAATCGGGCCGGTGTCGCCCCGGAGTTCGACGTGGACGACGACCGGGCCGTCGGCGCTCTCGTCGAGGACGCGCCACAGCGTCGCCACGCCGTCGCGGGCGAGCGCGGACAGTCGGAAACACGGACAGTCGCGGTCGGCGGCGAGCAGTCTGGCGAGCGTGATGCCGCGCCACCCGGTGAGGTCAGGGACGTAGAACCAGGGAACGGCGTGAACGGGGCCGACGGTCGGGTCGCCGGCACCGGGGCCGAAGCGGTCGGGGACCAGATCGAGGTACGCGTCGAGCGTCCGACGTTCGCGGGCGAAGTAGTCGGCGACGGCGGCCGGAAGCGTCGTATCGAGGCGGTAGTGCTGTGGAACCGGGGCCATGTGTCCACGCGTTGGATCGACGGGTGGAAAACAGTGGCTCTAGTGAACTCGCCGCGTCTCAGGGTCGTACTCGACGATATCGGAGGCGGCCAATCGAGGAAGATGGTTGTGGTGGAGTGCGATAGCCGCGCGTTCGACGGCGGACGGGTCAGCCATCCCCGTATCAGATTCCCGTGTCGCGACTTCCGTCGCTAGTTCGTCGAGGTGGACCGGGCCGGCCCGGTCAGAAAGCACGTCGAGAGCGATGCGGCGACGCTCGTCGGTCAGGAGTCGATGGCGGTCGCTGTCGGTCAGTTCGACCGCACCCACGAGTCCACCGTCGGTGTCGCTGTGTATCTGAGTCATGAGTCTATCGCCAATCCAGTCGGATTGTGGGCGTAGGCTGTCCAACGCACTACGCGGGGGTAAGGATGGTCTAGAAGATTTTAGGGCGGTACTGTGGACACCGCACGGTTTTGGCGGCGGACCACACCGCTCCGCCCACGGACTGTCACGCACGCCGACACGAAGCGGTCGACCGCCGACGCACCGCGGTATGACTCCGTCGGCGGAGTCTATAACGGGCTGGCGTTGCTACCCGAGAGCATGGCTCGACACTCGTTGACCGAGGCCCTCCGAGAGACGCTCGCACTGTTCGACGGAGCGGGGACGCCCGTGACGACCACGGAGGCCGCCGAGCGACTCGGCCTCGGTCGGCGGAGTACCTACGACCGCCTCGACAGACTCGTCGACCGCGGTCGTCTCGATACGAAGAAAGTCGGCGCGAGCGCCCGCGTCTGGTGGCGACCGCCGTCGGACGACCCCGCCGGAGAGGCGGACGCCGACAGAGTGTTCGAGACGGCCCCCGTCGAACTGGTGGCCGTCGCCGCCGACGGGACCGTCGACCGCGCCAACGCGCGAGCGAGGCGCGCGCTGGGTCTCGACGGGTCGGTGGGGTCGGCGGCGACGGCGTTGGAGTTCTACGACGAGGGCGGCGACTCGCTCCCGCCGGATGGTCATCCCATCCGGACCGTCCTCGAAGACGACGCGACCGTCACCGATCGGCTACTCGGACACGAGACGCCGGACGGGGACCGTCGGTGGGTACGGCTCACCGCGTCGCCGATCGCGGCCGGGGACAGCGACGGTGCGGTCCTCGCCTGTACGGACGTCACGTCGCTGCGGCGGACCCAGGCCGAACTCGAACGCCAACGCGAACGGGTCGAAGACGAACTGCGAGAGGTGTTCGAGCGAATCGACGACGCCTTCTTCGCGCTCGACGAGGAGTGGCGGTTCACCCACGTCAACGACCGGGCCGCGACGCTACTCGACCGTTCGGCCGACGAACTGGTCGACGAGAGCGTCTGGGACGCGTTCCCGGAGGCGGTCAATTCCCAGTTCCAGACGGAGTACGAACGGGCCTTCGAGACCCAGGAGTCCCGGTCGTTCGAGGCGTACTACCCGCCGCTCGCGACGTGGTTCGAGGTCACCGCCTACCCCTCCGAAACCGGGCTCTCGGTGTACTTCCGGGACGTGACCGACCGCGTCGAACGCGAGCGGGAACTCGAACGGTACGAGACCATCGTCGAGACCGTCGAGGACGGCATCTACGTCGCTGACGACGACGGCCACTTCACCCACGTCAACGAGAGCTACGCCTCGATGGTCGGGTACGACCCGTCGGAACTCGTCGGGAAACACGTCTCGGCGGTCGTCGACGACGACGTCCTCGCGGAGGCCCAGCGCCTCGAACAGGAACTTGTGGCGGGCGAACGGACGCAGGCCGTCCTCGAAGCGGAGTTGGAGACAGCGGACGGCGAGACATTCGCCGGCGAAGCGACGTTCGCGCTGTTCGAGACGGAGGACGGGTACGAACGCGTCGGCGTCGTCCGCGACGTCACCGACCGCACGGAACGCGAGCGGGAGCTAGAACTGTACGAGAGTATCGTCGAGACCGTCGACGACGGTATCTACGCGGTCGATACCGACGGCGAGTTCGTCCTCGTCAACGAGCAGTTCTGTGAACTGACGGGCTACGAGGAGGCGGAACTCCTCGGGGCAGACGCGACGACAGTCCACGACGAAGTGATATCGGCGACGGCCGAGTCGATAGCCGACGAAGTCGTCTCGGGCGGCCGGGGCGTCGCGGGACTCGAACTCGACATCCAGACGAGTGACGGGGACACCGTCCCCTGTGAGGCTCGCTTCTCGCCGTTCCCGCTCGACGATGGGTTCGGTCGCTGTGGTGTCGTCCGGGACATCTCCGACCGTCTCGACCGGGAAGACGAACTCAAGCGTCGGGTCCACCAGCAAGAGGTCGTGACGGACCTCGGCCAGCGAGCGCTCGCAGACCGGGACGTAGACGCACTGATGGCGGAAGCAACCGAACTCGTCGCCGAGACGCTCGACAACGAGTACTGCAAGGTACTGGACCTCGACCCGGCGGCCGACGAACTGCTGCTCAGGGAGGGCGTCGGCTGGGACGACGGACTGGTGGGGTCGGCGACGGTGTCCGCCGTCGCCAACGATTCGCAGGCGTCCTACACGCTGGCGTCGTCCGCCCCGGTCGTCGTCGAGGACCTCGCGGTCGAACGTCGCTTCAGCGGCCCCGATCTGCTGACCGACCACGACGTCCGGAGCGGTATCAGCGTCATCATCGGACCGCAGGACGACCCGTGGGGGATTCTCGGGACCCACGACACCGCCCACAGGGAGTTCACCGACCACGACGTCAACTTCGTCCAGTCGGTCGCAGCCATCCTCGCCTCGGCAATCGCCAGACACGCCGACGAACAGGAACTGGTTCGCCAGCGCGAGCGCCTCGACGCGCTGAACAACCTCAACGAGGTCGTCCGCGAGATCACCGAGGCGGTCGCCGCCCAGTCGACCCGCCAGGAGATAGAGGAGACGGTGTGCCACCACCTCGCGAACTCGGCGTCCTACCAGTTCGCCTGGGTCGGCGAGGGTGACAGCGGCTCACAACGGGTCGTCCCGCGGGCCGAATCCGGTGCCGGGGACTACCTCGACGGGCTCGAGATATCCGTCGACCCGGACGACGAACGGGGCGGAGGGCCGACTGGCGAAGCTATCCGGACGGGCGAGATACAGACGGTCGGCGACGTCAGGACGGCAGACCACTACGAGTGCTGGCGGGACCAGGCCGAAGCGTACGGCGTCCGGGCGTCGGCCGCCGTCCCAATCGTCCACGAAGACACGATGTACGGTGTGTTGAACGTCTATGCCGGCCGAGAGAACGCCTTCGAGGGACAGGAGCGCGTGGTCGTCGAGCAGCTCGGTGAGGTCGTCGGCCACGCTATCGCCGCCACACAGCGGAAACAGGCGCTGATGAGCGACGAAGTCGTCGAGCTGCAGTTCCACATCCCCGACGTCTTCGAGACGCTCGACATCGACGTCGGGACCTGTGGCACCGTCACGCTCGACCACGCGATTCCCGTCGACGACGACGAGTACGTCGTCTACGGGTCGGCGACGCCGGACGCCGTCGAGAGCGTCCACGCCATCACCGACGCCATCCAACACTGGGAGTCGGTGACGTTCCGGGACGACGGGACCGATTTCGAGGCCCGGCTCTCGGAACCGCCGGTGCTGTCGGTCGTCGCCTCCGTCGGCGGGTTCGTCGAGTCGGCGGTCATCGAGGACGGCGACTACCGGATGACGATTCGCGTCTCGCCGACGGTCGACACACGCCAGATCATCGACGTCGTCACGGACGCGTATCCCCCGGCGCAACTCCTCAAGCGTCGACAGCGAACGCGGGACAGCGACGACCGCCTCCAGCGAGAACTGACCGAGGCGCTCACCGACAGGCAGCGAACGGCCCTCGAAGCGGCCTACCACGCCGGGTTCTTCGAGTGGCCGCGGGACGCCTCCGGACAGGACGTGGCGGACTCGCTCGGCATCGCCGCGTCGACGTTCCACCAGCACCTCCGCAAGGCCGAGCGCAAGGTCCTCGACCGGTGTCTCACCACCGCGATAGCGACCACGACGTAGGCCGTCGACGGCGGGCAGGTCACGGGTCCGTGGTCGACCCTCACAAAATAGGCGCGTTCCACTTCCACGGTGAACCCAAATGGGAAATACATGGGTATCAATCAGGGACAATCTGCGCGCCGTGTCCTCTACGTCGGCGCCGAGTCACTGTGGGCCGACGGGTTGCGGTCCGCGGTGGGCGACGCCGGCGAGGCGCGCGCCGAACGTACCGTCAGGACGGCCGCGGACGCCCTCGACGCCGTCGAGGGCGAGTCGGTGGCAGCCGTCGTCGCACAGTACGACCTGCCCGACGGAGACGGACTCTCGATGCTCTCCCGCTGTCTCGATGCACACTCCGGCGTCCTCACGATACTGGTCGCCGAGGAGTGCCCCCGGTCGCTGTTCGAGAGGGCCTACGAGACCGGCATCGACGAAGTCGTCCACTACACCGGGCCCGAGAAGCGGCGCCTCCTCAGCCACCACCTCCAGAACTACCTCGGGACGGACGAGTCCGCCACGTGGCAACCGCGGTTGAGCGAGCACATGACGTCGCTCGCCTCGACGATGTCCGACGCGATACTCTCCGTCGACGAAGAGAGCGTCGTCCGCTATGCCAACCCCGCCGTCGAGGACGTGTTCGGCTACGAACCGGAGTCGCTGCTCGGCGAACCGCTGACGGTGCTGATGTCCGACGAACTCGCGGCGCGACACGTCGCGGGGATGCAACGCTACCTCGCGACGGACGAGCGAACCATCGACTGGGACGACGTCGAACTGGTCGGCCGGCACAAGGATGGCCACAGTATCCCGCTCAGCATCTCGTTTTCGGAGTTCCGCGTCGGGTCCGACCGGTACTTTACGGGCGTCATGCGCGACATCACCGACCGCAAACGGCTACGGGCAGAGCGGGAACTGTACCACGAGACCACTCAGCGAATCCTTCAGGCCGACTCCTTCGAGGGCGGCCTGCACGTCGGCCTCGAGGCGGTCGGGTCGGCGATGGACTGGCAGTACGGGGAAGCGTGGGTCCGGTCTGCGGAGGACCACCTCGAACGCGTTCCCGGATGGTACGTCGCGAGCGAGTCGGCAGAGGCGTTCGCAAACGCCACGTCACCCATCTCCTTCGAACCGGGGTCCGGTCTCGTCGGCCACGTCTGGGAGTCCAGGTCGCCCGAGTGGGTGACCGACATCACCACCGACGACGCGCCGTTCGTACGGGCGTCGGCCGCCGACGACGCCGGTCTGCGGGCGGCCCTCGGCGTCCCGATACTGAGCGACCGCACCGTCGTCGCGGTGATGGCGTTCTTCCTGGACGAGACTCGGGAACCCGACGAGGCGATGATCGAAGCGACGACGACCGTCGCCGCGGACCTCGGTCGATTGCTGCGGCGTCTCAAGACGGAGACGGCCCTTCGGGAGGAGCGAGAGCTGAAAGACCGCATCCTAGAGACGAGTCCGGTCGGTATCGTCATCGTCGACGAGGACGACACCTTCCGGTACATCAACGACCGGGCGGCCGACATCATGGGCATCGACGCCTACGAGGGGCCGGTCACGGAGGCGGCGCTGGACGCGGAACTGTTGCGCTTCGAGGGCGTCCCCGTAGACGAGCACCGGCGGCCGCACGACCGGGTCATACAGGACGGCGAGACGATCGGCGGCGAAGCGCTGCTCAGAATCGACGGCGAGACGCGGTGGCTGTCGGTCCGCGGGGCGCCGTTACGCGGCGAGGAGGCCGCGGTGACTTCCGCGGTGTACTCCCTGCAGGACGTAACCGACCGGAAAGAGCGAGAGCGCCGCCTCCAGCGACAGCAGGCGGTGATGCAGACGGTCCGTGACGGTCTGTACGCAGTCGACACCGAGGGGAAGTTCGTCGCCGTCAACGACGCCTACACCGAACTCACCGGGTACGACCGCGAGGAACTCGTCGGAAGCCACGCCAGCGAGTTCGTCGATGCGCGGGTCACCGACGAGGCGCGTTCCCTGCAGGCAGATACCGATACCAACGGACACGAGAGCGCCACGCTCGAAGCGGTGTTGACCACGGCAGACGGCGGGCAGGTCCCTATCGAGACCCACATCTCGCCGTTCGAGTTCGAGGACGGGGGCTACGGATGGGTCGCCGTCGTCCGGGACATCACGGACCGAAAGCGCCGCGAGGAGCGACTCGCCAGCCTCAACGAGATCGGACAGGCCCTGACCGCCGCCGAGACGGCGGGCGAAGTGGCCGACATCGTCGTCGGCGGGGCCAGAGAGATACTCGACCTCCCGCTGACGACCGTCCAGTACTACGACGAGGCGGCCGGACGGCTTCGTTCGGCCGCCCAGACGGCGGAACTCGAAACGCTCGTCGGCAACGGGCCGGTGTTCAGTTCGGAGTGGGGCGCCCCGTCGCAGGTGTACGCGGAGAGTGAGGGGCGAGTCGTCGCCGACCTCGAACAGGACGACAGCCTCGACGAGGACGAGACGCCGCTAGAGAGCGCCATCATCTTCCCGGTCGGGACCCACGGCGTCTTCATCGCTGGAGCGACGGAGACCGGCGCGTTCACCGACGCCGACGTGATGGTCGCGAAGATCCTCGTGGCGAACGCCGTCGCCGCCCTCGACCGGGTCGACCGCGACCGGGAACTGCGGGAGAAGACCGCCCGACTGGCGGAACACAACGAGTCGCTCCATCGCATCAACCGACTCAACGACATCATCCGCGGGTTGACCCAGGAACTCACACAGGCCGCGACGCGCGACGACATCGAGCGGGCCGTCTGTGAGAACCTCGCCGACGCCGATCCGTACGTCTTCGGGTGGATAGCCGAGCAGCGAGCGAGCGGCAACGAGGTGGTCCCGCGTGCGAGTTCGGGCGACGACGAGGGGTACCTCGAGTGGTTCGTCGACGCGGACGCGCCGGCGAGCGACGAGACGCCGACCGAAACCGCCATCAGAACCCACAAACCCGTCGTCGAGAACAACCTGCACGCAGATCCGCCCCTAGAGCCGTGGCAGACACAGGCGCTCAAGAGCGGCTATCACGCCAGCATCGCCGTGCCGCTGATGTTCCGCGATACGGTCTACGGTGTCCTGAACCTCTATGCGGACGAAACCGGCACCTTCGACGGGATGGAGACGGCGGTACTCGCCGAACTGGGCACGATGATAGGGTACGCCATCAACGCGATAGAGCGCAAGAAGGCCCTCGTCAGCGACGGCGCCGTCGAACTCAGGTTCACTGTCGACGACGGGACGATCCCCCCACTCCAGCTTTGCAAAGCGACCGACAGCGAGTTCGAGTTCGACGAACTGGTCCAACACAGCGACGGCAGTATTCGGGTGTTCTTCACCGTCACCGGGTCCGATCCCGAGGCCGTCTACCGGTACAGCGACGAGATACCGTCGGTCCACGAGGTCAACTTGCTCACGAAACACGACGACACGTGTCGGTACGAGGCCATGGTCGGCGATTCGGGGTTCCTCGCGGAACTCGTCGCGTACGGCGCGCACCCGACGGCGGTGACCGCCAGCGCCGACGGCGGAGAGGTGTGTGTCGAACTACCACAGAGTGGAGACGTGCAGTCGTTCGTCCGGATGTTCCTAGAGCGCTACGAGGGGAGTGAACTGGCCGCGCGAACCGAACGAGACACCCCCGTCCAGACGCTCGCGGAGTTCGAGGCGAACTACCGGGACCGACTGACAGAACGACAGCGAGAAGTGCTGGAGACGGCGTACTTCAGCGGGTTCTTCGAGTGGCCGCGGGAGACGACCGGACAGGAGTTAGCGGAGATGCTCGACATCTCGCAACCGACTGTCAGCCGACACATCCGAACCGGGGAGCGAGAGCTGTTCGAGTTGGTTTTCGACGGCGACGACTAACCGAGGCTAGATATCTAGCACCCGGGTTCGGCTCGGCGGTATATCCTTATCGAGAGCGGCTATGTGAGTAGGGACAGTACACTGTAGTATGATCGGAACCACCCCCGAACCGAACGAGAACGTCGTCGCCGACGGCCCGGATTCCCTGGTCGTCACCATCAGCGAGAAACTCGCTGCCGAACGGGGAGTGTCACCCCGGGAACTGCCGGCGCTGAACGACTACGTCAACGTCGACGCACTCGCGTCCCTGTTCAACTCGCCCGGAAGCGCCCACCTGACGACGTCCGGGCGCGTCCGTTTTCAGGTCGAGCACAACGAGATACAGGTAGACCACGACGGGACCGTCTCGGTCAGGACGCTCGGTGCCGAATCGTCGCCCGTAGAGACCGTACAGGACTGAACGGCAACCGATGCGAGAACACCACGACCGAGATTCGACCATGATTGCGAACGAAGACGACCAAGAAGAGACGACCCTAGAGCGATACCGTGCCATCGAATACCGCGGCGAGAACGGCCTCGTGACGATCATCCAGGACACCGAGAACGAGGGAGCCTGGATACAGTCCGACGTCAGACGGGACGTCCTGCCGTAGCGACCGCCGCTGCAGTCCTGCCGGCCCTCGATTGCTGCCGAGTGCCCTCACGACCGCCGTGGCGAGATTTTGTATAGCGGTATGGGATTTATTCAGAGGGCCGACGTAGCCAGCGGAGAGCGACGGTCGCACACTCTCAGCGGCCAGCGACGGCCGCATCGACGTGTCGAGCGACGGCGTCGGGATTCTCCCGGGGCGCCCAGTGGGCGCAGTCGTCGAGGACGTGGAGTTCGGCGTCGGGAATCCCCTCGGCGGCACGTTCGGCCCACGCGACCGGGAACAACTCGTCGTGGGCGCCATGGAGCAACCGGGTCGGAACCACGAGGTCGTCGTAGCGGTCGGTGAACGTCGTCCGGTAGCCGTGTCGGGTCACCTCCGCGTCGCGGAACCGCCGGAACGCCGCACCGGCGGTCGGTCGCTTGACCTCCTCGTAGACGGCGTCGACGGCGGCCGCGGGGAGAGCATCGAGGTCGTGGACGAGACCACCCAGACTCGCACGCGTGAGACGGCGACTCCGGCGGAAAGCCGCGATGGCGATGCGGTTGAACACCTGCACCCGCGCGAGGAACAGCGAGAGGTGGCCGTTCGGCAGGTCGCGTCCGAGACCGAACGGATCGATGGGTACCAGCGTCTCGACGAGGTCCGGTCTGTCGAGGGCGAGTTGGATGGCGACACCGCCCCCAAGCGAGAGGCCCACCAGCGTCACCGGCCCGCAGTCGAGAGCGTCGAGGACGCCCGCGACTATCTCGGCGTGTCGCGGAATCGAGTAGGTGTCGTCGATCAGGTCACTCTCGCCGTAGCCGAGCAAGTCCGGCGCGAGGACGTAGTACTCGGGGGCGAGACGGTCGAACACCGGCGGCCACGAGACGTGGGCCGCGTCGATGATACCCCCGTGTAAGAGGACGACAGGGTGGCCGTCACCGGCCGCTCTGTAGTGGATTCGCGCGCCGTCGACCGTGACCGCTCCCTCGTCGACCATGGCGGACGCTCGTCGGCCATCCACTGAAGCGTTTCGTCGTCTGAACCGAATTCGACTCGTTCGGGACTTTTCGGGCGATTTCGTCGCCGGTTCTGTGTTCCGGTTGAGATGGTCGGTAAATCGTATTTCGCTATACGAAATGTGCTACTCGACGCTTCGACCGTGGCATCGGCCCGGGACCGAGTCGTGGTAGCACCGTCGGTAGCGGCGTCGAAGGCGGAGTCCGCGAGCGGTCACTCGCCTGCCGTGCCGGACGCCTCTTCGATTTCGCGGGCGCGTTCGAGGACGAGGGCGTCGTCTACGTGGTCCAGCAGTCGCCGCTGGCCGCGCTCCGTCCGTGCCGCTATCTCCGCCTCGGAGACGTACGTCGCCAGTCGCCGGTCGATGGCCTGCTCCCGGAGTTCGATGCGTCGCTCGTCGGCGAGGCCGTGGTCCTCGGGGAGGCGGCAGTCGAACCACTCGCGCCACCGGTCCCGGTCGTCCCACTCCTCGTCACGCGCGTTCTCGGGGCGGACCCAGTCGTAGTGGTCCGCGACGGCGTCCGGATAGCCCCGTTCACGACGGGCGTGCGCGACGAGTTCGAGTGCGGTGCGGGCCCCGCGCCCGGCGGCGACGATTGCCTGCCGGTCCGTATCGTGGGACGGTGAGGCGACGTACAGGCCCTCGACGGGCGTCGTCCCGTCGGGGTCGGCGTACGAACGGTCGAAGCGCTCGCGTTCCTCGCCGTCGTACTCGTGGCGCTCGAACATCGCGCCGTCGTCGAGCGGACGGAGGTACGCACCGTCGTACCGGGTCGCGGCGAGGACGTACCGCGTCGTGACCGCGCGGCCGTCCTGTGTCCGGACGACGAACCCGTCGCCGTCGTCGGCGCGCTCGACCGAGGCGACGAGGTCTGGGACGACCGTCCCACCCGCCTCCTCGACGTGGTCGTGCATCAGTGCGTACAGCGTCTCGACGTCGACGCCGGCGGGGAACCCGAGGTAGTTCTCCAGATACGCACACTGCTTGAGAGACGACCGCCCACGGTCGAAGACCACCGTATCCAGACCGTCGCGAGCCAGAAAGACCGCGGCCGAACAGCCGGCCGGTCCACCGCCGACCACGACGACATCGCGGTCCTCGTCGTTCACGTTGGGTCACCTTGTCCCGTCGAACCGTTCCCGAGTTGCCGTTCCATACGGGGACACCCGGCTACCCGAACATACCGTTTGCGATTTTTTGGCCGGCCTAAAATGTGTCGCCGGGGACTGCGACGGACGACAGACACAGGGACGGCGGGCGGTCAGCTCCGAGAGTCGGTACCCATCACCGACAGGACGGCGTCGGTGATGCCGTCGGCCCGGTCGACGAGGACGCTCCCGACGACGCTCATCACGAGGACGTAGCCGACGGCGAACGCGGGGATGACGGAGCCGAGTCGGCCGGTACCGATGCTGGCCGCGAGTGCGACGAGGACCAGCGAGAACTCGCCGCGAGGGACCAGTCCCAGTCCGACCCGGAGCGAGCGCCGCTGGTCCAGACCGTACACCCGGCCCGAGAGCGTCCCGCTGAGGAGTTTCCCGGCCGTCGTCGCCACCACCGCCACCGCGAGCAGTCCGGCGACGCCCGCGAGCAGCGTCACGTCCGTCGAGAGCCCGATGGCGAAAAAGAAGACGGCGGCAAAGAGGTCCCGGGCCGGCGCGACGATGTGTTCGATGCGCTCGACGTGGGTCGTCTGGCTGAGGCCGGTGCCGAGGAAGAAGGCGGCGACGGCCTCGCTGACACCCAGTGCTAGCGCCGCCCCCGCGACAACGGTGGTCAGCCCGACGACCCGGAGAACGAACTGTTCGTCGGAGCCAGTCGCAAAGAAGCGCTCGAACCACCCGGCACCGTACCACGCGGCGACCGAGAGGCCGCCGAGAAAGAGGAAGGCCACGCCGACGGAGGTGGCCGCCGACCGCAAGCCCCCGCCGCCGGTGATGGCCGCCAGCAGAGCGAGGTAGACGGCGATGAGGATGTCCTCGAACACGAGGGTTCCGAGGATGGGACTGGACTCCGCGTTGGCTATCCACCCCGTCTCGATGAGCGACTTCGTGACGACGGCCGAGGAAGAGATATAGACGATACCCGCCAGAAACAGCGTCTCGACGAACGTCCACCCGAAGGCGAGGCCGATGACCGCGCCGATGCCGAAGTTGACGACGAAGTCCAGCGCGCCGACGGCGGATATCTTCCGGCGGTCCCGGAGCAACTGGTCGACGCTGAACTCCAACCCGAGAAAGAACAGCAGGAAGACGACGCCCAGTTCCGCCAGTACGTCGATGACCTCCCCCTCGTTCACGAGAGCGACGGGGACGCCCAACAGCGCCGTCGGCTCGTTTGGACCCAGCAGGACGCCGACGAGGATGTACGCCGGAATGACCGAGAGGCCGATACGCCCCGCCAGCATGCCCGCGAGGGCGACCCCGAGGACGGCGATACCGACTTCGAGAAGGAGTTCAGCCATCGTCGTCGGGGGTGATCAGGTCTTCGAGCGCCGACTGCTCTTCGCGGGTCCCCAGCGTCACGAGGATGTCGCCAGCGGTGATGGTGTCTTCGGGGTCGGGATTCGGGAGCGTCTCCTCGTCGCGCTGGATAGCGATGATGGACGCCCCGGTCTGCTGGCGGACCTGCGCGTCGGCGAGCGTCTGCCCGGCCAGCGGCGACTCGGCCCCGACGTCGACCCACTCGATGATGGCGTCGCCCAGCGGGACGTCCACCGAGTCCGTCTCGACCGGCTGAAAATACGCGCCCTGCAGGATAGAACCTATCTCGCGGGCCTGTCGGCCGCCGAGCGTGAAGAGGCGGTCGGCGTCGACGTCCGGCCCGTCCTTGTGGAACACTTCGCGTTTCCCGTCGTGGTGGATGACGATGACGAGTCGCTCGTCCCCGTCGAGTTCCACCTCGAACTTCTTGCCCACGCCGGGAACGTCTGTCTCGTAGACGGTCATACCGGGGTAACCACCGCGAGGGAAATAAGCGTCGGGCCGCGAGGTGGGTGACCACAAGCTATTAGTGCCCGCGTTCCATCGTCAAGGCAACAATAGTTTGGCTAAATCAACCTGACTTGATTTAGTCGGCAGAGAACCCATGCCTCACGAAACACTCCTGCTCATCGGTCGAGAGACTGCCCGCGCGACGACCGCGTTCGAGACGCACGCCCGGCGGCTCCGGGACCGGGACCTCGTGGACGACGTTCGGTTGCTGACCTACGGCGAGGAGCCACGTCGGACGCTGACCGATGCCGTCGCCGACCTCGACACGGACCGGGTCGTCGCCGTCCCGCTGACGGTCGCACACGACCACGTCACGCTCCAGACGGTGCCGACGCTGTTGAGTGACGCCGACGCGACGGTCCGGTACTGCGAACCGGTCGGCCGGAACGCACTCGTGACCGCCGCCGTCGAGGCTCGGGCGGCCGCGGCCGCCCCGACCGACGCCGGGACGTCGGTGGCACTGGTCGCGGCGGGGTCGAGCAGACGGCCCTACCAGCGACAGGTCACGGAGTACCACGCCGAGCGACTCCGTCGACGGTCCGCGTTCGGCGAAGTCGTCCCCTGCTACCTGCGGCAGAACCCCGCGGTAGAGTGTGTCCGCTACAACCTCACCGGCGACCACGCCGTCGCGGTGCCGCTCTTTCTCAGCGAGTGTCCCGCCACAGCCGACTACATCCCGGAGAAGCTCCAGCTCGACCGGGGTGGGCTGGCGTACGCGGCCCCGCTGGGCGACCACGAACACGTCACGGAGGCCATCGTCTCGACCGTCGAGACCGAACGCGCCCTCGATACGGGTCCGACGCCACAGACCTTCGAGGAGACGTTGACCGCGACGGCACGCGCGATGGCGACCGACGGCGAGGGCCGGTAGTCAGTCCCGCCGGACCACGAGCACCGAGAGGTCGGAAAACGGCGTCCCGTCGGCGCCGTCACCGCCGGCGTGGTCGGTGAGGGTACCGAGGGTGGTCGCGGTTCGCTGTTCGTTCTCGTGGGTGAGTCGCTCGTACACTAGCGCCGGCAGGTCCGGGTCCGCTCCGGACTCGACGAGGTCGGCGGCGACGTCACCGGGCATCAGGTCGTACGGTCGGGGCAACACCAGTAGGTGCCGCTCGCCGACGTCACGGCGTAGCCGCTCGCGGTCGGCCGAGAGGTCGCCGCTCTTGTGGAGCGTGACGAACGTCGTGTCTTCCATCGGCGTCCGGGCGCGACTCGCCGCCATCTGAAGCGAGGAGATGCCGGGGACGACCCTGACCGGCGCGTCGACGGCGCGCTGGACCTTCCCGACGAACTGATAGCCAGAGTGGTTCGGGTCGCCCATCAGGACCGCCGTCCCGCGCTCTCCCGACGCCACCCGCTCGGCGAACGTCGCCAGCGTCTCGCTCTCGTCTCGATACCCGCAGGTCAGCAGGTCGGCGTCCGTCCGGTCGGCGACGAACTCGACGACAGTCTCGAAGCCGGCGACCACGTCGGCCTCGCGGATGGCTCGCTCACCCCGTGGCGTGAGGTAGTCGAGGTTCCCCGGGCCGATGCCGACAGCGTAGACCGGGCGGGCGGCGTCGGGGTCCTCAGGGACCGCGGCCGCGAGGTTCGCCGGGTCCGGGCCGCCGTCGAGGTCGTAGTCGTCGCTCTCAGTCATCGAGTGCGACCTCGCCCTCGCGGCTCGCGGGTCCATCCTCCCCGCTCGCTCTTCCCGAGGGGGCGGTCACAGATCGACCGCCCCCTCGCGAGCGTCCGAAGCCACGTGAATCAACTCGTTCGTGAGTCCCGCCGCGAGTCCGGACCCGCCGCGACGCCCGACGTTCGTGATGGCCGGGACGCCGTGATCGGCGGCGACCTCACGGAGGCGTGTCCTGCTCTCGGCGGCCTTCACGAACCCGACCGGCGTGGCGACGACGACGGCGGGACGGGTGCCGTCCTCGATGCAGTCTGCGAGTGCGAGCGCCGCCGTCGGCGCGTTGCCCACGACGGCAATAGACCCGTCGTAGACGCCCTTCCTGTCGAGTTCGAGGACCGAGGCGGCGGTCCGGGTCATCCCCGTCTCGGCCGCGAGGTCGGCCCCGTTACCGATTGCCTTCCGGACCGGACAGTCGTGGCCCCGGCCCGTGATACCAGCCTTCACCATCGTGATGTCGGTGACGACGGGGGCCGTATCGAGGACCGCACGCGCGCCCGCCCTGACCGGTTCGTCGTCGTCGACGCCGGTGAACCGGACTAGGTGCTGGAACTCGGGGTCGCCGGTCGCGTGGACGGACTTCTGGCGAATCCGGTCGGCCAGCGTCTCGTCTGGGACCAGTTCGCGCACGCGGTCCATCGACGTCTCCGCGATGTCCATCGCGTTCTCCGTGGTCGCACCGAGGTCGGCGTACTCGTCGAAGTCCGCCCCGTCTTCGGCTGTCGCGTCGTCCGGGTTAGTCGTCATCGCTGGTCACCTCCGTGGGGTCGCCGGCGGGGTCACTGCTCGCACGGGCTTCGAGGTCACCATCCACGTCGAGATGCAGGTCGCGCAGTCGGTCCTCGGTCTCGGCATCGGCGTCCCAGAGGCCGCGGTCGATGGCCTCCAGCAGGGTATCGGTAATCGAGTCCAGCGCCCACGGATTCACGTCGCGGAGCCAGTCCTGTCGGTCCTCGTCGAAGGCGTAGCGCTCGGCCACGTCCGCCCAGAGTGTGTCGCTGACGACACCGGTGGTGGCGTCCCAGCCAAGGACCACGTCGACCGTCGTCGAGAGGTCGCCGGCGCCTTTGTAGCCGTGTTCCTCCATCGAGTCGAGCCACGACGGGTTGAGGACGCGGGCGCGCATCGCCTTGCGGACCTTCTCCTCGTTCGTGTAGACGTCGACGTCGTCCGGGTCCGACGAATCTCCCACGTAGGAATCCGGTTCCTCGCCGGCTATCTCGGTGACGGCGGAGATGAACCCGCCGTGGAAGGCGTACCAGTCCGAGGAGTCGAACTCGTCCTGTTCGGCGGTGTCCTCTATCTTGACCGTCGCCTCCACCGACGAGAGGCGGCGCTCGAAGGCGTCGTGGGCGTCGCTGACGCGGCCCCGGGACCCCATCGCGTAGCCGCCCCACTGGACGTACACGTCGGCGAGGTCCGAGCGGTCGTCCCAGTTGCCCTCGTCGACGGCCTTGTTCGTCCCGGCGCCGTAGCCGCCGGGTCGGGTCGTGAACACGCGGTGTGTCGCGGCGTCGCGGGCGTCGTCTTCGGCCATCCCGTCGGCCACGAGGTCTTCTGTCTCTTCCTCGACGTGCTTCTTGACGTAGTTCATCTCGTGGGGTTCGTCGAGGTCCACGACGGCCTCGACGGCGTCGTGGACGACGCTCGCGGCGGCGGGGAACGCGTCCCGGAACAGACCGGAGACCCGCGTCGTCACGTCGATTCGCGGCCGGCCGAGTTCCGCCAGCGGAATCGGGTCGACGTCCTCGACGCGGCCGGCGTCGGACCACACCGGTTCGACGCCCATCAGCGCGAGGACCTGTGCGATGGTCTCCCCGCGCGTCCGCACCGTCGGGGTGCCCCAGACGACGACGCCTATCTCTTCGGGGTAGTCGCCTTCGTCGGTCTCATGTCTGTCGAGGACGCCCTCGGCCACCTCGCTGCCGACCTCCCACGCGGATTTGGCCGGGACCTTCCGCGGGTCCAGCGTGTAGAAGTTCCGCGCCGTCGGGAGCAAGTCGACGCCGCCGCGGGTCGGCGCGCCGGACCCGCCCGGCGGGACGTACTCGCCTTCGAGGGCATCTGCAGTTCGGGGTATCTCGTCGGCCGCGCCTGCGACCCGCGGGGCAGCCTCCTCGCAGACGTAGGCCAACACCTCGCGCAGGTCGTCGTGAGCGCCCGAGCGGGCGCGGGCGTCCCCGAGCGGGTCGACGTCGACGACGAGGAGGTTCATGTTCACCTCCGAGTCGCCGTCGTCAAGTTCGCTCTCGGGCACGTCGAACCCGTGGTCGGCCAGCGTCCGGACGAGGTCCTTGCTCGTCTCGTGGACGTGGTCGGCGGCCTCGGCGTAGGTCATCCCCAGCGCCTCGTCGTACTCGCCGGGGGCGTTGCGGAGGTTGTCGTAGTCGACGCCGAGGACGCCGGCGACGCTCTCACGGAGGGACGGAGCACCCGGATTCTCCAGTCGCGTGAGCGCGACGAGGTAGTCGACGAGGCGGTCGTCGGCGGGCGGTTCGCCCATCGTGTGCAGGCCCTTCCGAATCTGGGTCGTCTTGACGTCGGTGAGGTACTCGTGGACGCGCTCGACCAGTTCGTCGATGGAGAGGTCGTCGCCCTCGACGGCACCCTCGGCGAGGGTCGTGCCCGCTTCGTCGGGACCCCTCACGTCCGCTCGCTCGTCTATCTCGCCCTCGATACCGAGTTCGACGGCGAGGTCCAGTTCGTCGACCGTCTCCCGAATCAGGTCCGCGAGATAGTCGCCGTCGTCGGTACGGGCGTCCTCCATCCCGGCCTCGCGGTAGCGGTCGGCCAGTTCCTCTAGTTCTGCGAGGTCGTCGTAGGTGCCGGCGTTGGCCATCACCGGCGTGAGGTAGTCGACGATGGCGGCGTACGAGCGCCGTTTCGCCTGCGTCCCCTCGCCGGGGTTGTTGACGATGTAGGGGTAGACGTTCGGGATGTCGTCGATTAGCTGGTCCGGCGCGCTCTCGCCGTCCAGCCCCACCGTCTTGCCGGGGAGCCACTCCAGACTGCCGTGGGTGCCCAGATGGACGACGGCGTCGGCCTCGTATGCGTTCCGGAGCCAGCGGTAGAACGCGACGTAGTCGTGGGGTGGCTGGAGGTCCGAGTCGTGGTATACCTTCGAGGGGTCCATGCCGAACCCGCGCGGGGGCTGGACCGTGACGAGGACGTTGCCGAACTCGACGCCGGGGATGGCGAACGGCCGGTCGGGCGGGTCGCCCCACTCCTCGACGACGTTCTCGCGGAAGCCCGAATCGAGGGCGGCGAACCAGTCGGCGTACTGGTCGGGCGAGACGGTGTCGACGCTCATCTCGCGGACGTCCTCGGGCGCGACCCAGCGGTCGTCCAGCGTCAGTTGAGCGGTCAGACGCTCGACGAGCGACTGGCCGGAGTCGGGCATCTCATCGCCCAGATGACATCCTCTCGCGTCGAGTTCGTCGAGGAGATTCACCGTGCTCTCCGGCGAATCGAGGCCGAAGGCCGTCCCGATGCCGTCGTCGCTGGGCGGGTAGTTGTGGAGGACGACGGCCACGTTCTTCTCGTCGTTTGGCGTGTGGCGCAGGGCGGCCCAGTTGACCGCGAGGCGGGCGACGTGGTCCACCCGGTCGTCGATGGGGAAGTGCTGTTTCGGCGCGCTCCCGATGTCGGCGTCGTCGTCGGTGCGTTCCTTCCCGGAGATGGGATGCGTAATCACGTTGCCGTCGAACTCCGGCAGTGCCACCGAGAGCGCGAGTTCGAAGCCCATCACGCCGGTGTCGCTGGCGTCGTACCGGGAGCGCGAGCGCATCGTCGTCACCGTCTGGAGGACCGGCACGCCGAGTCTGTCGAGGAACACGTCCTCGGCGCCGTCGCCCTCGTCACTGGCGCTCCGCCCGCGTTCGTCCATCGACAGCGAGAACATGAACGACGAGCAGACGGCGTCGACCCGCGAGTTCCCGTCGTCGTCCAACAGCCACTCCTCGGTCACCTGCTCGGCGTTCCACTGCCCCTCGGCGTCGGTCGCCGGTTCACAGAAGATGGGGAGCGCGTTCGCTCCCTCGCGTTCGATGGCCCGCACCTGCGCGTCGACGTAGCGGGTGTTCTCGTGGGTCCAGTGTGATTCGTAGAACCACACGGCGACGGTCGGTTTCTCGGGGTCGAAGGTCGCGTACAGGTCCTCGAACCCCGCGGCGGGGTGGTCCGGGTGATAGACGCCCTCCGTCGGGAGGTGGACCGGGTCGTCGTAGGCGGGGTCGGCGTCGCCGTACTGCGCGACGAGGTAGCGCGCGCAGTTGGCGACGTTGCTCGCCCCGCCCCGCTCTAAGTACTCGTAGACGGTCGCCCGGTGTTCGTCGGGGACCGACGTGTCCTCGAACGCGAAGGCGTCGCCGGTCGCCTTCACGACCAATGGGACGCCCGCCGCCCGAAGTCGCTCGACTGCCCGGTCGTACCCGGGCATGCTGTCCTCGGCGCCGTGAAGCCAGAGGACGACGGCGTCGGCCGTCTCCAGTTCTGTGAGGAACGCCTCGACGGCCGGTTCGTCGTCTAAGTCGCTCTCCGAGCGCACCGTGAGGTCGGCGTCGACCTCTGAGGCGGCGCGCTGGACGGCCCCGAGTTCGTTCTCCGTCGCGGTGTAGAGTCCGATGTGTGGCATAAGGTTGTTAAACTCCCGTTTGCACTAATACAAGTATGGTTGTATTCGGTGCGGGCAAAAAAGCTTCGCAGGGGCCGTCGTTCTCCGGCGTGGTCGGCCAGCGCGACCTCAAGGACGGACTGCTGGCGGTCGCCGCCGACGACAGCCTCGACGGGTTGCTGGTCCGCGGCGAGAAAGGCACCGCAAAGTCGACGGCCGTGCGGGCGCTGGCAGACCTCCTGCCGACCCAGCGCGCCGTCGCCGACTGTCCGTACGGCTGTCCGCCCGACGACGCCGCCCGGCAGTGTGCGGACTGTCGGGAGCGCGCCGACCCGCCGGTCGCGGAGCGGTCGGTGCCGCTGGTGACGCTGCCGCTAGGTGCGACGCGGGACCGCGTGGTCGGGACGCTCTCGGTGGCCGACGCGCTGGGCGGCGAGTACGAGTTCGACGCCGGCCTGCTGGCGCGAGCCAACCGCGGCATCCTCTACGTCGACGAGGTGAACCTGCTCGACGACCACCTCGTGGACGTCCTGCTGGATGCGGCCGCGGGCGGCGTCAACCGCGTCGAACGCGACGGCGTGACGGTGACCCACCCCGCCGAGTTCACCCTCGTCGGAACCATGAACCCCGAGGAGGGCGAGCTGCGGCCCCAACTCCGGGACCGCTTCGCCCTCCAGACCGAGGTCACGGCCTGCGAGGGTGTCGACGACCGGGTAGCCATCATCGACCGTGCGCTGGGGGGCGACGAGACGGTCGACCCGGACGACCCAGACGAAGACGAGTCCGCTCGGGAACGCCTGCTGACGGCCCGCGAGTTGCTCGGTGACGTCGACATCGCCCGGGAGTTCCGCGAGCAGATAGCCGAACTCTGCCGGGACGCCCAAATCGACGGCCACCGCGGCGACATCGCGACGGCGCGGGCGGCACGGGCCTTCGCCGCACTCGACGGTCGGACGACCGTGCTGGCGTCCGACGTAGAGCGGGCGGCCGAGTTCGCGCTCCCACACCGGCTGACGTCCCGGCCCTTCGAGGAGCCACCGGACGTCGACGACGTGCTCGACGACCACTTCGAGGGTGAGGAGGGAGAGAGCGAGACGGACGAGGGGAGGAGCGACGACGCAAGCGACGACGGAGAGTCCGAGGCCGAGGACGGCGACACCGAGGCCGACGAGGGCGACGGGACGGACGAGTCGACCGGCGACTCGTCTACCGACGACGACAGTCGCGGGGACGACGCCGGCGGCGACCCGGACGAGAGCGACTGGAACGGGTCGCCAGCGCCCGCCGAGGCCGGCGACGGTGAGAGCGACGGCGACCGCGGCGACGACGGCCCAGAGAGCGAGGGGGACGGCACTGACGAGGCGGCCCGCCGCTGCTCCCGGGCAGTCCGTGCGGACATCGGAGAGAGCGACGCCCCGACGATAGCAGCCCCGTCCGTCGACACAGACGGCGGCGCGGCCAGCGGCCGCGCGAGTGCGACCGGGACTGACCGCGGGGCGACGGTGCGGACCGAGCGTGCCGGTGCCGGTGACGAGGTGGACGCGGCGGCCTCGGTTCGGGCGGCCGCCAGACGCGGCGCCGACGGCGTCGGGTCCCGTGACCTACGGCAGTCTGTCAGGGCGGGCGACGCCGAGACGCTGGTCGTGTTCGCCGTCGACGCGAGCGCGTCGATGCGGTCGGCGATGCGGGCCGCGAAGGGAACCGTGCTGGAGTTGCTGAAAGGCGCGTATCAGGCCCGCGACGAAGTGGCGTTCGTCACCTTCGCCGGCGAGGACGCCGACGTGGTGTTGCCGCCGACCGACAGCGTCACTCGGGCGGCCCGCCATCTCAAGGACCTGCCGACCGGCGACCGGACGCCGCTGCCGGCCGGTCTGCGAACTGCGGGCGAAGTGATAGCCCGGGCGGACCCGGACGCGGCAGTCGTCGTCCTCGTCACCGACGGCAGGGCGAACACCGCCGACGGGAGCCCGGTCGGCGCGACCCGCGAGGCGGCGCGTACCCTCGGTACTGTCGCCGACCGTACCCTCGTCGTCGACGCCGGTGACGGCGGACACGCGGGGCTGACGGACCTCGTCGCCAACGAGACGGACGCAGCGGTCGTCCCGCTCTCGGCGCTGAGCGCCGACCGGGTGGACGCTGCAGTCGACGGGTGAGAGCAGCCGGAAGTTTTACAATCTAACTTGCTCTCTTAGCAAGTAGAGTTTCAATGCAGTCAACCGACGACAGCGTCTACGACCGTTTCGAACGCGCCAGAGCCAGTCTCTCGGGGACACAGGTCGCCGTTGGGATCGCGCTCGTGGCCGCGCTCGGGTTCGCGCTCCTGTTCGTGCAGGAGCCGATGCTCCACGACTCGCTGCACAACTTCCGTCACAGCGCCGGTATCACCTGTCACTGATGACGAGCGACCACCTCGAACGCGGCGCACTCGCCGGCGTCGGCGGCGGCCTCGCCTACGGCCTGTTCGTCGCGACGGTGGGCAACAGCTTCACCGCCGGGCTGGAGACCTTCGAACACGGCCACGGCGGGAGTGGCCCGGTCGTCTCGGGGCTGACGACGACGCTCGCGAGCGTCGGCGGCGGCGTCCTCTGGGGACTCCTGTTCGGCGTCGCCGTCTTCGGCGTGGGTTATTACCTCCTCGAACCGGCGCTGCCCGGCACCGGCGCGACGAAGCGGCTGGCGCTGGCCGGCGCGGGCTTTCTGACCGTCTCCGGCGCGCCGTGGCTCGTCCTCCCGCCGCAACCGCCGGGCGTCGAGCAGGCCCTTCCGACGGAAACGCGGCTGGCGTGGTACGGCGGCCTGATGGTCGTCGGCGCGCTCGTCGCGGTAGCTTGCGGGCTGGCGTACCGGCGGACGGCGGGGCGGTCCCGTGTCGTTACCGCCGCGGCGACGCTGGCACCGCTCGCGTTGCTGGCCGTCCCAGTCGTCCTCGCACCGGCGAACCCGGTCCACGGCGACGTTCCGGCGGCGCTCGTCGCGGCCTACCGCTGGACTGTCGTGTTCGGGCAGGCCCTGCTCTGGGCGACCCTCGCGGCGGTCCACGCGTGGCTCGGCGAACCAGCGACCACGCAGGTCGACACCGACTACCCGGCGACGGCCGACTGAGTCAGTTCCCGTCGGTCACGTCGGCCCCACACTGGGGACACTCCTCGGCGTCGTCCGGAACCGACTCACCGCAGGCCGGACACTCCGCCGTCCGGTGCTCTTCGGCCGCCTCGCTGACCGTCCGTTTGAACTTCTCGACCTCCCGACCCGCTTTCTCGAAGAAGCCCACGCTAGGCACCTCCGGTCGCGTCGCCGTCGGCCGTCGGACTGTCCATATCTGTCCCACGGGCGGTAGCGGCAAAAGATTCGGGTCGGTCGGCGGTCAGGCGCTCACCGAAGACGACTGGTCCGGGCGAGCGACAGTGTCGTGACGGTCGGTCCGTCACTCGGCGGAAAACCGATGGAGGCGGTACGCGCCGCGTTCCCGGCCCTCGTCGTGGTAGACGACCGGTTCCTCGACGGCGGCGACCGTATCACCCTCGACGGCCGCCGCGGTGACGACGCCCGCCGTGTCGTGGGTCGCCACCCGGCCGCCGAGCGTATCGTAGACCCGGACCGCGTGGGCGTCGGCGTCGCGGTCGCGGAAGTGCTGTGCGCCCGGGACCGCGACGAGCGAGTCGTCGGTACCGAGCCCGCTGGCGAACCCGCCGACCGGACCCGTCCAACGTTCGGTCCCGTCGAACGAGACGCCTACGGCGGTGTGTTCCCGGGGATGACGGGCGTCAGTCTGGCGGCCGTCCTCGGGGTAGGTGTTGCCGGTCACGAACACCGCGCCGTCGTCGGTCGCGTGAACGTGGTTCGGATAGGCGTACACTGCCTCGCCGTCGACGTCGCGGGACGGTGCCAGCGGGATGTGCCAGCGCTCCGCGCCGTCCGCATCGAGGTGGTAACCGCAGTAGTCACCGTGGCTGGCGACGACGGCACCCGAATCGAGGAGTGTCACGTCGCCGACCCGTCGCTGGCCCTCGGTGCCGGGGTCCCACATCCATCGGGGAGAGCCGTCGCCGGCGTCGAGGACGACGAGACCGTGCTGGTGGTCGCCGGGACAGCGGTTGTACGCCACAGCGAGACGGTCGTCGCGGACCGAGAGAGCGATTGGCGAGGCATCAGTCCGATACGTCCAGTCGACGCTGCCGTCAGGCGCGAACGCGTAGACGACGCTCTGGAACGTTCGGTCCCCGTCGACGCGTTCGTAGCGGCGGGCGGCCGCGTACAGTCGGTCGCCGTCGGTCGTGAGACTGGCGACGAACGGCAGGAGAAAGCGAGTGTCGTCCTGTGGCGTCCCGACGTCCTCGCGCGTCTCGTAGCGCCACCGCACGCTCCCGTCGACGTCGTGACAGCGTATCTCACCGCGGGCGCTGCGCTCGCCGACGGCAGATCCACCGCCGAACGGTTCGACCGCGACGACGCTCTGCCCGTCGTCGCCCTCGTGGTGCCAGCGGACCGTCGGCCGAGGTCCCGAGACGTCGACCGCCCGCAGGTCGCCGTCCGCCGTGCCGACGACGGCGACGCCGTCGGTCAGCGCGACCGCAGAGCGGCGGCCCTGTTGGCGTGAGCGGGCCGGCGCCACGTCGCCGAGCGTGACGGTCGACGCGTGTTCACTCATCGACTGGGAACGCCTCGTGGAGGACGTCGTGGGCCTCGCCGAGACCCGCGAGGACGTCCTCGCCCTGTGTCGTCAGTCGTTGTACCGCCCGTTCGGCGTCACGCACCGCGACGAGTCGGCCCCGCAGGTAGTCGTACTCGGGGTCGTCGCTGTCGGTCCGCGCTATCTCCTCTTCTAAGTCGACGAGCGCCGCGTCGAGGTGGCGCTCGATATCTGCGAGCGTCCCGGCGTTCGCGAGTGCCTCGATTGGGCCGGTCATGTGGCCCTCCAGCTCCTGTTTCGCGTGCTGGCGCGCGTGGTCGTCTTCGGTACCGAGAACGTTCATGAGGCCCAGTCGGAGGGCCTCGATTTCGTAGCAGCTCATGGGTGTATCTGTTACAGCGTCTGGTCGACTAACTCGCTCACGATTCGGTCGCGGTCCAGATGCGACGAGACGATACTGTCGGCGTCGCCCTCCTCGACGCCGCCGTACCAGACGCCGTCGGGGTAGACGGCGACCATCGGTCCCTCGCCACAGCGCCCGAGACAGGACGAGCGCGTGATGCGGGCGTCACACTGGTCGCTGTCGCGGGCGGCCTGCCGGAGGCGTTCGAGGACGGCGGGCGCACCGTCCTGTGCGCAGGTCTGGTTGGTACAGACCGCGACGTGTTTCTCCGGGGCGTCGTGGACGTGTGGGTCGTCGTCGACGTCCTCGCGGTCGGCGTGTTCGGCCTGATGGGTCAGCGCCCGGAGCATCGCGCGGGCGCCGCCCTGGTCCGCCTCGTAGCCGTCGAGTTCCACCTTGTACTTGCAGGTGTCACAGGACATCTCGACGCTCCCCGTTCGCGCCTCCTGCCAACGGTCGCCCAGCACGTCCAGCAGACGCGGGTCGGTCCCGAGCGGTTCGCCATAGGCGGCGTCGACGTAGGGGTACTCCTCGTCGAACTCCTCGGCCCCGTCCTTGATACGTCCGGTCAGCACGCCGTCGCCGAGCATGTACGGCAGGACGACGACGGCGTCGGGCCGGGTCTTCGCGAGGTCGTGGAGCGCCTCGTCTAACAGCGGTTCGGTGACGCCGATGAACGACGCGTCGACGCGCGAGAACTCCCGGCCCTCGTACAGCAGGCGGGCGAGTTTGTGGACGTCGGCGTTGGCGTCGGGGTCAGAGGACCCGCGGGCACACACCACCACGGCCACGTCGTCGGCCTCGCGGTCGACGCCCAACTCGGCTTCGACGGCGGCCGCGCGGTCGTCCAGCAAGTCCAGAATCGCCGGATGGACACCCAGATGCGCGCCGTTGTTGATAGTCAGCCCCGGGTGAGCCTCGCGGGCCTGTTGGACCGCCAGCGGCACGTCGTTCTTGACGTGACTGGCGGCGAACAGGGAGAGGTGGACGACCGTCACCTGCGACACCGTCGAAGCCAACCCCGCGATTGCCTCGTCGATGGCCGGTTCCGCGAGTTCGAGGAAGGCGGCGTCGACAGGGATACCCAGCCGTCCTTCGAGGTCGGCCGCGAGTTCGCGCACCTGTTCGTTGGACTTCTCGCGACGGGAGCCGTGGCCGACGAGCAGGACCGACTCGTCGTCGAGTCCGTCGCGGGCGGCGGTCGCTTCGCTCATCGGACTCGCTCGACGCTCTTTCGGAGCTTGCGCCGTCGGCTCGGCGCGAACAGCCCCGTGTTCTCGCTCCCGTCGTAGAGCCAGTCCGCGAGGACCGGCACCGCGTCGTCCGCGACGCCGAACCAGTAGCCCGACGAGGCGTCGGCGAGGTCGTCACAGGGCG
Source organism: Haloarcula sp. JP-L23 (assembly GCF_011602445.1). Taxonomy (NCBI): domain Archaea; kingdom Methanobacteriati; phylum Methanobacteriota; class Halobacteria; order Halobacteriales; family Haloarculaceae; genus Haloarcula; species Haloarcula sp. JP-L23. The sequence goes on from NZ_CP050014.1 coordinate 308,877, forward strand.
CCTCGACCGGACAGTCCTCGAGCAGTGACTGGACGGTCCGAAGGAGGCGCTCGTCTTCGTGGACGAACGAGATACCCACCGCCCCGTCGTCGGACTTGAAACACACCGTGCCACACCCCTCCAACAGGCCCCGGAGGAGTTGCCGGTCGTGGGCTGCGAGCGTATCGAAGCGGTAGCCCCCGGCCTGCCCGTCGAAGGGGAGGCCGAGCGCGGCGCTGGCGCGGTCGGCGAGGCCACCGAGGACCTGCACCGTGTACTCGTCCTCGCGCCGGGTGACCGAGGTGTCGTGGGCGTACTCTCGCTCGACGATGCGGTGGTCGGCCCGTTCGGCACCAGCGATGGACGCCAGCCGTCGGGCCGCCGTCTCGTCGCTCGTCCTGACGGTCACACAGCCGTCCTCGCACTCCCCGTCTGCGGCGACCCGGCCCCAGAAGTACGCCGTCTCCGGGTGGGCCGAAAGCAGGTCGCCGGGCGCGCCGGTCTCGATGCTCATGGCTCGGCCTCCTCGGTCGCGGCGGCCGTCTCGCGGTCGACGGACTCGACGGTGATGGCGTCCAGCGGACAGGCGGCGGCCGCCTGCTCGGCCGACTCGCGCCGGTCGTCGTCGAACGTGGCGGCGACGGCCTGTGAATCGTCGACCTCCAGCGCGGCGAGACCCTCGCTATCCTCCACGAACCGGTCGTCGCGCACGAGACAGGCGAAGACGCCGTCGCAGGCCCCGCGGTCGATGGTGATTCGGTACATGCTCAGTAGTCGTACTTCGTCTCGTAGCCACGCGGCGTGACCATCCGGTCGTCCCAGACGTAGGTGTCCTCGTTGCCGACCAGCAGGGTCGTCGTCATGTCCACGAGGTCAGTCTCGCCCAGTTCCGGCAGGTCCTGTAACTCGACGATTTCGGCCTGTTCGTCCTCGCGGCCCGCGGCGTGGACGACGCCGACCGGGGTCTCGGGGTCGCGGTGTTCCAGTAGAATCTCGCAGCACTTCTCGTAGTTCTCGCGGCGCTTGCGGCTCCACGGGTTGTAGACGGCGATGGTGAACCCCTCCTTGGCGGCGGCGTGGAGGCGTGACTCGATGGTCGGCATGTCGGTGAGGTGGTCCGACAGCGAGATGGAAACGGTGTCGTTGACCAGCGGCGCGCCCACGCGGGCGGCACACGACTGGGCCGCCGGGACGCCCGGCACGACGTCGAAGTCCAGCATCGACGCCGTCGCACCCTTCGACTCGACGATTTCGAGCGCGAGGCCGGCGAGGGCGTAGACGTTCGGGTCGCCGCTGCCGATGATGGCGACGTCATTGCCAGCGAGCGCCCGGTCGATTGCCTCCTCGGTTCGGGAGACTTCGCCGCACATCGGCGTGTCGTAGATGTCGTCGGCGCTCTCCGTGATGTCGTCGGGGAGCAGGTCGACGTAGGTCGTGTAGCCGACGATGTGCTCGGCGTCTGCCAGCGCCGCCTTCGCGCGGGCGGTCATCCCCTCCGGTTGGCCGGGTCCGAGGCCGACCGCCACGAGTTGTCCGGGGTCGGCGTCGAAGTCGTCGACGGTCGCGCCGACTTCCTCCTCGTCGGCGTCGTCGGTCGAGGCGCCGCACCCGCTACCGGACGAGGCGGACGACGACGCTCCGCATTTCGAGTCCGTCTCCTCGGTGGTCTCGGTCGTACTGCTGCTCGCCCCGCACTTCGACGACGTGTCGGTGCTCGTCTCGGCTTCGGTACTCGCTTCTGCGGTCGATGCGCCACAGTCGGAGTCTGTGTTGTCAGTACTCATGGGTCAGAAATCCTCCACGTCACGCCCGCCGCGCGGGGTGACGAGGAACTCGCGGTAGTCGTTCTCCCAGACTTCGGTCTCGTGGGTGCCGACGAGGATGGACGACCCCATCCCGCCGACCTTCTCGTCGTGGTCGGGCAACTCGCCCAGCGTCGTGATGGTCTGTGTCTCGCCGTCGACGTTGCGGCCGGCCTCGCCGCGTCCGGCGTCGTTGATTATCGCGGCGGGCACGTCGTCGGCCCGTTCCTCGCGCAGGACCGAGACGGCCCGCTCGTAGTCGCGCCAGCAGTTGTACAGGACGACGACGAACCCCGAAATCGCGGCCGCCCGCAGTTTCTCCTCGATTTCGTCCCAGCCGCGCCACTTGTCCGACAGCGAGACGGTGCAGAAGTCGTTCGAGAGGGGCGCGCCGAGGTTGGCCGCCCCGCCCAGCGCCGCCGTCACGCCGGGGACGATTTCGATAGGCACGTCGCCGGCGTCCTCGGCCTCCGCCATCGTGAAGAGGAGATCGGACTTGCCGTAGACGTTCGGGTCGCCACCGGAGACGTGGGCCACGTCCTCGCCGTCTCGCACGCGCTCGAAGGCCTCGCGGGCGAGTTCGACCTGCCGCCCCATCGAGGACCGGACCAGCGTCTGTCGGGTGCCGTCGGGCCGTTCGAGGACGGTCCCCTCCTCGTCGACGCCGGTATCGGCGCTGGCCTCGACTTCGGCGCTCTCCGGCGGGAGGGTGCTGTCCTTCCGGAGGAACTCCTGATACAGGTTCGAGGCGATGACGCAGTCGGCGGTGCGGACGACCTGCTTCGCTCGCTGGGTCATGTCGTGGGGCAGGCCGGGGCCGATGCCGACGACGGAGAGCGTGCCGTACGCCGACCGTCGGGCGTCGGTGGCAGTCGCGGCCGACGCCTCGTCGGTGCCGCTCATTCGCCTATCGCCACCGTTACCGCCTCGTCGTAGCGCGTCTTCTCGGCCAGCAGGTCGTGGTCGCGCCCGCCGGCGATGGCCGACGCCTCGGCGATGCCCGGCCACCCGATGAGTTCCTTCGACCGCGAGGGCGATGGCCCCTCGAACTCGGTCAGCGTCTCCTTCTCGAAGGCGACGACGCCGAGGTCCCACGCCTCGGCGGCTTCGAGCATCCCTTCTTCGTCGGCTTTCCGGGTGCCGGTGGCGACGAAGTCGACGTCGGTGCGGTCGAGGCCCGCCTCGTCGAGGGCGCGGTCCCACGCGGCGTGGAACTGCTCGACGTCGGCCCCGGCGACGCTCCCGGTCCCGAGGACGACGCCGTCGTCGCCGTTGCGCTTCAGGACGGTCACGTCGTCGTCTACGAGGACCGCTTTCGGCCCGTCGAGTCGCTCGACGGGGCCGAGTTCGTCGTCCAGAACCGCGAGGTTGGTCGCCACCGTCGAGTCGCCGTTGACGACGTGGGCGTCGAGGGCCTTCGCCTGCTTCTCGACGCCCTGCTTGCCCGCCGCCTCGCTGGCGGTGGTCATCGCCGGCACCGCGCCCATGGAGGCGAGGTCGTCGGCGACCTGATTCGCGCCGTGGTGGCCGCCGGTGATGGGGATGGCCCACGTCAGTTCCTCGTCGACGACGCAGATGGCGGGGTCGTCCCACTTGTCGTCGAGCAGGTGGGCGGTCTTGCGCATCGCGATACCGCTGGCCATCAGGCCGATAAAGCAGTCGTACTCGCCCCAGTGCTCCTCGAAGACGTCACCGTGGTACGCCAGAATCTCGATGGAGTCGTAGCGGTCGCCGATGCCGTCGACGATTTGCTGGGCGGTGTCCATCTTCCGCTCGAAGGCGACGATGGCGATGTCCTCGGCCACCTCGCCGTCCGAGTCGGGCGCTTTGCAACTGTTCGAACTGCTGTCTGTGTCGTTGTCCGTACTCATGAGAACCTCTCGGCCGGTGACGCAACCGCACGTGACTGCCGGCCGGTCAGCCACGCGGGTGGGACTGAGCGAAGCCGAGGGCTTCGCGAGGGTCGAAAGCCGCTGGCGTCTTTCGGGACTGAAAGGGGCCGGGCGCTGGAGGAAGCACGACGACGCGAGGACCGCAGGCCGACGGCCGAGGACCGCGGCGAGTCGCGCGACTCCAGCGTCCGGGGGCTTTCTGGCTGTACGCGGTAGCAGTGGACCATCCTAATCGTCGGCCTCCTGCGACGAATCGGAACGGTTCGCCCAGTCGCCGTAGAGGAACGAGCGCTCGTAGTCCTCGCCGCCGACGGCGTCGCCGACGACGACCATCGCTGAGGCGCGGTACCCCGCGTCTTCCAGCTTATCGCCGATGGTAGCGATGGTGCCCTCCACGACGTCCTCGTCGGGCCACGACGCGTGGTACACCGCCGCGACGGGCGTGTCGGGGTCGTGGCCGTCCGCTAACAGTCGGTCCATCGTCTCGCTGACGGCGTGCGTCCCGAGGTAGATACACGTCGTCACGTCGCCCATGCCGACGAACTCCGAGATGTGGTCCTCCTCGGGGTCCAGCGTCTTCCCCTGTGGGCGGGTGAACGCGACGTGGTTGGCCACCTCGTTGAGCGTCAACTGCGTCCGGAGGGTGGCGCTCGCCGCGAACGCCGAGGTGACGCCGGGGACGATGTAGGTCGGGACCCCCTCGTGTTCCAGCGCGTCCATCTGTTCCAGTGCGGCCCCGTAGATGGCCGGGTCGCCGCTGTGGAGGCGGACGACCGTATCGCCGGCCTCGTAGGCGTCCCGCATCAGCGGAATCAGCTCCTCTAAGTCCTTGCCGATGGAGGTCACCGTCTCGGCGTCGGCGCAGTACTCCTCCAGCAGTTCGCTGTTGACGAGCGACCCCGCGTGGACCACGAGGTCGGCGTCGGCGAGCAGTTCGCGCCCGGCGACGGTCAGCAGGCGCGGGTCGCCGGGACCGGCACCGACGAAGGGAATCCCCTCCTGTTCGTCGCCGGCGCTGTGGTCGTACACCCGGTCGTCGCGATTGCCGGCGACCGAATCGATGGCGTCCTGCGGGTCCGTCTCGTCGCTCACTGTCGGTCACCCCCCGGCTCGTCGCCACACAGGGCGCCCTCGGAACGTTCCTGTCGGGCGATGTCCTGCGCACCGCCGTCCGAGACCAGACCGCTCTCGTCGCTCGCTTCGAGGAACGCGTCGGTCGCCTGTTCGATACGAGCGTCGGGTTTCTCGGCGTAGGCCAGCGTGTAGTAATCCCGTTCGTCGATGTCGGTCGGGTCGTCGGTGACGAGCGTCTCGCCCTGTTCCATGAACAGGCGGCGGCCGTAGGTCACGTCGTAGCCGGCCTCGACGAGGCCAGCGTGGGTCGACGGCGCGTCGGTCACCTTGAACAGCACCATGCGGTCGGGACCGGTCGGCGACCGACCGCCGTCGGCCTCTCTGAGTGCGAGGCTCGACCCGGCGGTTATCTCGACGCCCAGCGCCGTCGCGAACGCGGTGACGGCGCTGACACCCGGCACGACTTCGAGGTCGACCTCGGGGTGGAAGGCTGCGAGCGTCCGGCGGAGGTGACCGAAGGTCGAGTAGACGTTCGGGTCGCCCAGCGTGACGAACGCCGCGTCGCCGTCGCGGGCAGTCGTCGCTATCTCCGCGGCGGCCTCCTTCCACGCCGCCCGGAGTTTCTCCTCGTCCCGAGTCATCGGGAAGTCGAGGTCACCGATGCGCTCCTCGGGGACGTGTTCGGTCGCCACCGACCGGGAGAGCCGGCCGGGCGAGTAGACCACGTCGGCGTCTTCGAGGGCGCGCTTCCCGCGGACGGTGACGAGGTCGGCCTGTCCGGGGCCGAGGCCGACGCCGTAGAGCGTCATCGGTCGGCCTCCGTGCGGCCGCCGTCGGCGGCCACGGCCTCGCTCGCACTCCCGACGAGCATGTACACCGGGTTCTGCGAGTCGAAACTCGTCGCACCGGCGAGTTCGTAGCCGTGGCTCACCTGAAACTGGACGACCTCCTCCAGCAGGTCGCGGTCGCGGAACGCCTCGGTCGCCGCGCCGGCGACCTCCAGCCGTGAAACGTTCATCACGACGCGGTCGACGCCCGTCTCGACGGCGTGGTCGAGGACGGCCTCGTAGTTGCGCGACCCGCCCAGAAAGAGCGCGTCGGCGTCCTCGGGCAGGCCGTCGGGGGCCTCTGCCTCGCGCAACTCGACGGCGGCGCTGGTGTCGTTAGCTGCGAGGTTCTTCCGGGTCACGTCGAGGCGGTCGGGCTTCCGTTCGAGGGCGGTGACCCGACCGGCGCGACGTGCCGCCTCGACGGTGACCGCACCGGTACAGGACCCGACTTCGACGAAGTGGTCGTCCGCTGTGAGCGCGAGTTTGCTGGCGAGGACGGCCCGGACCTCCGATTTGGTCGGGCCTGCCTTCGCGTCGTAGGGAAGCGAGACGCGGGACATCACGCTATACAACTGCAGTAGCGCCTAAAACAATTGTGGTTGTACTAGTGCAAGTCGGGGTTGTTTACTCGTCCAGCCAGCGTCGACCGTAGCGGTACAGGCCAGCGAGCGTCAGGCCCCACAGCAGGTGACTGGCGAGCGTCGCGGCGGTAACGTTCGGCAGCGAGACGGGGATGCCGACGAGTCGGAGCCACAGCGGCATGACGAGACCGGCCGCGACCAGCCACAGCGCCACCGCCCAGCCGACGGCAGTCCCGTAGTAGTGGACGCGGGCGTCGACCGACGACGGGACGAGTTGGACGAGTCCCGCGTACGTCAGTCCGAAGACGACGCTGTGGAACTCGTGGGTTATCCAGCCGACCGTGGCGTCCGTCGTGCCATAGAGCGCGCCGATGACGGGGACGGCACCGCCGAGGAACTGCATCAACAGCCCCATGACCGCCCCCGCCAGTAGCGATGCGCCGGTGACGAGTCCGAGACCCCGCTGTGAGAGTCCGTAGGAAGTCCCGCCGTCGGCCCCGGCACCGCCGTCCGTATCCGCCCGGCGTAAGGTCAGCGTGACAGTCGTCCCGGCCTCGTCGACCGCCGCGTCGACGCTCCCACCGTAACTGCCCGCGAGCAGGCGAACGAGGTTCAGTCCGAATCCGGTCGAACGCTCCTCGTACACCGCGACTTCGCCCCGGTCGACGAGTGCCTGCTGGTCGGCGGGGAGTCCGGGACCCTCGTCCGCGACGGCGATGGCGACGGCCGACTCGTCGATGGTCACGCGCACCTCGACGGTCGGGACCTCGGCGTCGTCGTAGACGACGGCGTTCTCGACGAGATGGACCAGCGCGTCCTCCAACAGCGGGTTCGCCCAGACGGTGGCGTCCTCGGCCGTGGAGACGTCGGCGGTGATTCGGGCGTCGGGGTACCGCTGCCGGACAGTCTCCATGGCCGCCACCACACAGTCGGCCACCGGTATCGCGTCGAGCGCCCCGACCGCGTCCCCGTCGCGGGTGATGTGTTTCACGTTCTCGACGGTGGTCGCCACGTCGTCGGTCCGGCGCTCGATGGCGGCCGCGGAGTCGACGTCGTGGGTCCGCTGTAACACCTCCGCGCGGCCGCGGATGACGGTGACGGCGTTGAGTACCTCGTCGCGAAGGAGGCGCGTCACCATCTCCAGCCGACCGGTCTGGCGTTCGAGTTGGCGGCGCTGGCGGGCCGTCTGTGCCGCGTAGACGCCCGTGAGCGCGCCGCCAGCGCTCCCGCCGATGAGGAAGTTCGCGAGGTACGTCTGTGAGCGGACCGGTTCCATCGCGAGGTTCGTGTCGTTGGCGACGAGCGTCAACACCACGAGGACGAACATCGCGCCGGTGCCGGCGACACACCACGTGGCTACCGTGCGGACGAACGGCCGCTCGAAGTCACCCACGACCAGCGAGACGCCGAACACCGAGAGTCCGAGCCCCAGCGCTAAGGGCACGAGACCGCCGACGAGGAACCGGAGCGGGTCGTCGTACGCCGCGAGCGTCACGGTGAACCGAGTCAGGAAGAAGCCGATGGCGGCGACGACCAGTCCGCTCGGGGAGAACCGCCGGGAGAGAGAGGAGACATCCATAGTGGGCATCGACGGCCAGTCGCTGACCGCCTCAGTTACACGTAGTTAGATGTATGACTGTTGATAAGTGTTGCCCCAAACTGTGCGCTGGCGGTCAGAACTCGTCGGCTCTGGGCGCGGGAACGCTGCCGTCGTCGGCCTCGGGCGCGTCGAGGTCGAACTCCGCGCGCAGGTCGCGGATGCGGTCGCGGATGTCCGCGGCGAGTTCGAACTCCAGATTGTTGGCGGCCTCCTGCATCCGCTCTTCGAGTTGGTCGACGCGGCGGGCCGCCTCGTCCTCGTCGGCCGGCCCGTCGCCGGCCACGTCACCGGTGTCGGTCTTGCTCCCGGGGAGGTTCGTCTCGCCGACCTCCTTCTCGATGGTCGTCGGTTCGTAGCCGTGTTCCTCGTTGTACTGCTGCTGGATGCGGCGGCGGCGCTGGGTCTCCTCGATGGCCGACTGCATGGCGTCGCTCCGGTCGTCGGCGTAGAGGACGACTTCGCCGTTGACGTTTCGCGCGGCGCGACCCATCGTCTGGACCAGCGTCGTCTCCGAGCGGAGGAACCCCTCTTGGTCGGCGTCCAGAATCGCCACCAGCGAGACTTCGGGGATGTCCAGCCCCTCCCGCAGGAGGTTGATACCGACGAGGACGTCTATCTCGCCCAACCGGAGCGAGCGGATGAGTTCGTGGCGTTCGAGCGTGTCCGTCTCGTCGTGCATGTAGGCGACGTCGACGCCGGCCTCTTCGAGGAACTCCGTGAGGTCCTCGGCCATCCGCTTGGTGAGCGTGGTGACGAGGACGCGTTCGTCGCGGTCGATACGGTCGTCGATGCGGTCCATCAGGTCGTCGACCTGTCCCGTGGCCTCGGCCACCTCGACAGCGGGGTCCACGAGGTGCGTCGGGCGGACGATCTGTTCGACGACCTGCGCACTCTCCTCGCGTTCGTAGTCGCCCGGCGTGGCGCTCACGTAGAGGGTCTGGTCGGTCTTCGCCTCGAACTCCTCGAAGGTGAGCGGACGGTTGTCGAACGCGGTGGGGAGGCGGAAGCCGTTCTCGACCAGACTCTCCTTGCGAGACTTGTCGCCCGCGAACTGGCCGCGAATCTGCGGGAGCGTCTGGTGGGACTCGTCGATGACGGTGAGGAAGTCATCGGGGAAGTAGTCAAGCAGGGTGTAGGGGGCCTCGCCGCTCTCGCGGTCCGAGAGGTGGACCGAGTAGTTCTCGATGCCCGAACAGTAGCCCGTCTCCCGCATCATCTCCAGGTCGAAGGTGGTCCGCTCCTCGATGCGCTGGGCGGCGACGGCGTCGCCCTTGCGCTCGAAGTAGCGGATGCGTTGTTCGAGCAGTTCCTCTATCTCCTCGATAGCCCGCTCCAGTCGTTGCTCGGGAATGGAGTAGTGTTCCGCCGGGTGGATGAGCGCGGCGGGTTCCTCGCGAACGACCTCGCCCTGTAGCGGGTCGACCTTCAGCATCCGGTCTATCTCGTCGCCCCAGAACTCCACCCGAAGGGCGTAGCGGCCGTACATCGGGTAGATTTCGAGCGTATCACCGCGCACGCGGAAGGTCCCTTGCGTGAAGTCGACGTCGTTGCGCTCGTAGTTCAGGTCGACCAGACGGCCCAGCAACTCGTCGCGCTCTATCTCCTGTCCCACTTCGAGCGAGAGCGACATGTCGACGTAGTTGCGCGGGTCACCGAGACCGTATATCGCGGAGACCGACGCGACCACGATGACGTCGTCCCGAGTGAGAAGCGACCGGGTCGCGGAGTGTCGCAGGCGGTCTATCTCGTCGTTGATGGAGGCGTCCTTGTCGATGAACGTGTCCGTCTGCTCGACGTAGGCCTCGGGTTGGTAGTAGTCGTAGTAGCTGACGAAGTACTCGACGGCGTTGTCCGGAAACAGGTTCCGGAACTCCTCGTACAACTGCGCGGCGAGGGTCTTGTTGTGGGCGATGACGAGCGTCGGTTGCTGTATCTCCTCTATGACCCACGAGACGGTGTTGGTCTTGCCCGACCCCGTCACGCCGAGCAGGGTCTGTCTGTCCATCCCCTGCCGGAACCCCGCGGCCAGTTGCTCGATGGCTTCGGGTTGGTCCCCGGCGGGGTCGAACGGCGCGTCGACGCGGAACTCGCTGTCGGCGTCCGGGCGGTCGATGGAGAGGGGGCCTCCGGCGTCGCTCATTGTGTGGGGGTAGGGCTGGACGGACTTGAGGCTAGCGAGGGACCGAGTGAAACGAGGTCCCTCGGGATGAGCGAGCGGCGAAGCCGCGAGCAGTAGCGAGGTTCTGAGCGAAGCGAAGAACCTCGACGAAGCGCAGCGGGGAGCGAAGCGACGCGGTGACCGGAGACCTGCGAGTGATAACGAGTCACATCATACCGGTATGTAGTGCTACGTGCGTGAGACGGTCCCTATAAATCATATTTACAGTAGGATTTTATTACCCCGAATTACGGCGGATTTACCATGTCAGGCACCGATACAGGTGGGGGAATAAGCCGAGTCGTCCCGGACGTGGTTCGGCGGCGGTTTGTCCGCAAGTACTTCGGCATCGTCGTCGTGGCGATGCTGTTGACGGCGGTCGTCGGCGTCGCCCTCGGCGCGAGTGCGACGGCGACGCTGAACGGACAGGTCGAACAGCAGGTGGCGTCGACTGCGGGGTTACAGGCTGACAGTCTCGAAGGATGGATCGACGGGTTGCGCCACCAGACGCGTACCATCTCGGAGGCCCCGCCGTTCCAGACTGGTCGGACCGACGGGGTGGAGGCGTACCTGCTGAATCGACTGCAGAACGCGCGCTCGGACATCGTCGCCATCCACTACGTGAAGAGTAGCGACGCGACGGTCGTCGAGAGCACCGAACAGGGGATGAGCGGGACGGACCTGCAAGCGGCGGGCGTGCCGTGGGCGACGCGGACCGGAGAGATAGACGCGACGACGGACACCGTCTCGAACGTCGTCGTCGCGGACACGCCCTACGAGTCGGCCACCGACGAGACCGTTGTCGCGTTCATCAGTGCGCCGCCGCAGAACACCGAACACGTCGTCGTCGTGGAGGCGGCGCTGTCGGCCGGAGGCGCGTTCCAGCAGACCACCGAAGGGGCGTTCACTACCGTCCACAACGGGGACGAGTCGCTGGTCTACGGGCAGGACCACGCAGACGCACCGGTACCCGACGGAGCGATAGGGAGCGAGTCGACCGGAGTGGCGGCGCTGTCCGGGTCCGTCGTCGGCTACGCACCCGTCGAGGGGACGGACTGGACCGTCGCCACGCACGTCCCGTCCCGACAGGCCTACGCGCTCCGTGACCAGTTGCTGACGACCATCGCCGCCCTCGTCCTCGTTCCGCTGGTGGTACTGGGCGCGGCGACGGCCGTCTTCGGTCGGCGGACCGGGTCGGCACTCGAACGACTGACGAAGAAAGCCGAACGGATGGAGGACGGGGACCTCGACGTGACGTTCGACCGCCGGCGAGCGGACGAAATCGGTCGACTCACCGCCGCGTTCGGGAACATGCAGGCCGCGCTGAAAGAGGAAATAGCGACGGCCGAGCGGGCACGCGAGAAAGCGGAGGTGTCACGCGCGGAGGCCGTCGCGGTGAACGACTACCTGCAGGAACGGGCCGACGAGTACTCGGAGATACTGGCGCAGTGTGCGGCCGGTGACCTGACGGTCCGGATGGACCCCGACGGCGAGAACGACGCGATGGACCGAATCGCCGCGGACTTCAACGAGACGCTGTCGGAACTGGAAAAGACGACCGGTCAACTCAAGCGGTTCGCCGAGGAAGTCGCCGAAACCGGTGAGACCATCGAATCGAGCGCCTACAGCCTGCAGGACGCCTCCGAGCAGATAGCCGAGTCCATCCAGACCGTCTCCATCGACACCGACGACCAGCGAGCGAAACTGCAGGCGGCCACAGAGGAGATGGACGCCGCCGCTGCGGCGCTCGAACGCCACGCCGACGAGCGAGACATCGACGTAGCAGAGCCGATAGCGAACGTCGAGCGCGCGGCGGCGACGCTGTCAGACGTCGCCGAGGGCACCGGCCAGACGACTGCCGAGGCCGAGACGGTGGCGGGGGCCGCCGAGGAGCAGGCCGCCGAACTGACCGAGGTGACCCAACAGGCCGATAAACTCCGGCGGTACGCGACACCGCTCGGCGACGTCCTCGGTCGGTTCAAGACCGACGCGGAACGGGAGTTCTACTTCCCGAGCGGTCCCGGGAACGTCGAGGACGCGCCGGCACCGGAGGAGTAGCGAGGGGCGCAAACGGCGAGGGACCGTCGGTCCCTCGGGCAGTCGGGCGGCACCGTCGCCCGACGACGGAGTGAGCGACCCTCGGGCAGCGGCGACGCCGCGAGGAGAGCGCGGACCGTCGGCGTGACGCGGCGACCCGAGGGTCTCCGGAGAGCGGTGGCGAAACGGGGCTTAACAGACCGGCTTTGGGTTGACGCCCAGTTCTTCGAGCGTCTCGAAGTAGTCGTCGTAGGCAGCCGAGACGACGTCGACGGCGGCGGTTTCGGCGGCGTCCCAGTCGTCTCCGTCGGCACACGTCTCGTCCAGCAGTTCGGCGGCGTCCTCACGCAGGGCCTCGACGTCGTTGCCGGCGCTCCGGAACGTGCTGGCGGTCTGGGGGTCGGCCTGTCCCGTGAAGAACCCGGTTAGCTGGCCCTTCGTCTTCTCGTCGACGAGCGTCCAGCCGACGAGGCCGCCCAGTCGCTCGACGGTGTCGGTCAGGTCGGAGAGCGCGTCGTGCATCGCGAAGTCGCGGTCGGCCGGGTCGGCGCCCACCCCGTCCAGTCGGCCGGCGGCGTCCTCGGCCGCATCGGCAAAGAGGCCGGCGGCCGCGGTGTCGCTCTCGTCGTCGGCCCACGCCGAGAAGGTGTCGTGGGCTGCCTGCTCGCGCGCGGCAGCGGCCGCACGCACGGCGGCGGGTTCCATCTCGCCGCGAGTGTCGGCGTATAGCGTCTTCGAGGAGCCGAGTCGGGAGAGTTCTGTCTGCTGGTCGTCGCGGACGGATTCGATGAGGTCGTCGGCGGTCATAGGGGCGACTCCGCCCGGCGCGGGCTTGAAACCGTCGGACCTACCCGTGCCACGCGCCCCGGCGCTGCTCGTAGCTGGCGTCGGTGAGACGGGCGGGCAGACCGTCGTCGCCGAGGACGCCGAGCAGTTGTCGGGCGACGTGCCAACTGGTCGCCTCCGTATCGAGGTCGACGAGCAGAATCTCCGTGCGCGTGTACGTCTCGATAGCGCCGTCGCGGTCCGGGTCGGTCCCTTCGACGAGCAGGCAAGAGCCCGCGTCGCTCCGGCAGTCGCTCGACGCGACAGGTCCGACCACCACGTCAGCGTCCTCGGGGTCCGCCACCAGTTCGACGGAGACGTTCGACGGGACGGCGCCGTCGGCACCCTCGTTCACGTACGCAAGCGCGTAGGCCACCTCCTCGCGGTAGGCCGCCCGCTCCTCGGCCGAACGGCTCTCGTTTCGAACCGCGACCGTCAGCGTCGTGTCGTTCCACGGGACCGGGCGCTCGCTGGCGTTCGGTCGCGGGAGCGTCGCCAGCGTGCGCTGGTGGCGCATCACGACTCTCGGCGGGTCGTCGTGTGACAGACCCAGCACGTGGCCCACCTCGTGTTCGACGACCAGTCGCGTCGACTCGTTGGCGAAGCCACGTCGTATCGACACCTCGGCCGGTCGGTCGACCCGCGTGGAGGCGGTGAGCCGCGGCGCACACCCCGCGGAGTAGTCGGACTCGCCGCAAGCGGTGACCGTCTCGACGAACGTTATCGCCACGTCGGGTGGTCCTGCTGTGGGTGTCTCGCCCGGTTCGAGGACGCGAAAGTCGACGGCGAAGCCGGCGTACTCCGGTGCATTCGCCTCCCAGTAGGCCAGTCCGTCCGCGGCGAGCGCTCGCTCGCGGGCGGTTCCGTCGACGGCGACGGTCACCGTCTCGTTTGCGAACGGGTGTCGCTGGTCGACGAGTCGAGACGCCGAGTCGAGCGATTCGGAGGCGGCGCTACATCCCGCGAGTCCGCCGAGGAGGAGACACAGCACCAGCGCGGCCAGCCGTCGGTCCATCGTCTGGAGGTCGGTCTCTCGGCAGTAGTCAGTTGTGGCCACGAATTGGCTGCGGGGAGTAAGCCCCCTTCTGTTCGGGCCGGCATTCGGCTCAGCGGCCGCGTCCAGCGCTCGTGCGCGGTACCGGACTACCTGTCGACGCGGCCTTGCACCGGTGAGGATTCGCCGTTCCATCGGTCCGTCACAGGCGTCGGACACCGGACGGTGTCCCACGGTGGCCCTCGGTGGGTTATCTCTCCCTCGCTTCCGGGTCGAGGCGGTGTCACCGCCTCGAATCGCGACACGGAGTGCCGCGCACGCCCCGTCGCTCGGGATTCGCGCACCTCATCGGTCCTGTGACGACGTGTCGTTGCTGTTCCATAGCCGACGGTCTCCCGCCCCGGACTTGCGCCCGGTCACCTGTCCGGCAGGTGGGGGGACTTTCCTCATGCCTCTCGGCACGGGAGCCGGCCTCCCGCTGCCGGGCGAACGTAGGCGACTGCCGCCGATAAGGCTTACCACCCCGTCCCGCGACGAGATATCGTGCGTTGAGTCGTCCCACATACTTTTCATGTCAGGGGTATTCGCATGCGTCAGACAGCAACTGTGGACGCGAACCGAGTGCTATCGGTGACGCTGGCACTCCTCTGTGTCGCGAGTTTCGGTCTATCGGCACCCCTGCTGAGTTCCGGGCCAGTCGCGACGCCGTCGGCCGCCGGAACGGGACCGTCCGGCGACGCCGTCGGCACATCCAACGGGGACAGCGCGGCGACGCCACCGTCCGAGGGGCAGTCGAGCGACGCCGACAGCCAGCCGACCGGGGACAGACAGAGAGAGGACACCAGCGGGACCGACGGGGTGGACGACGAGAACAGTGCGGAGACGAGCACGACGTGGGACGAATCGGGCCTCGAAGGAGCGCTGTCACAGTCCGCGGACGGCGGCCTCGGTGCCCGAAGTCAGTCCGAGACAGGGACGCCCAGCGGTGAGAGCGGACAGTCCGGAGCGGGCGGGTCCGGCGGATCCGGGTCGGCTGGAGCGGCCGGTGCGGTCAGCAACTGCACGCGGGCCGACGCCGCTCGACTGGGCCTCAGCGACCCCGCCGTCGCCGACGTGGTCGGCCAGACCTGTGCCATCGGCCCGCAGGAGGACCCCTACTGGCGGACCGTCTCCTACGCGCGCTACACCGGGTCGGGGTGGCAGGCGAGCGACGCGGAGCGGTCCCGGCCGGCGAGTGACTACCCGCGGGCCGGACAGCAGGTGCGCCTTCGCTATACGGTCGTCAACCAGACGGCTGCCGTCCCCGTGCCGTGGCGACCGGAGGGCGTCGACGGCCTCGACGCCGACGGCGTCGCGACGACGGGCGCAGGGGTCGAACCGGCCTCGGCCGCGCTTCCGAACGGGACCGCCTACACCGCGACGGCGACGCTCCCCGGGTGGTCCACCGAGGACCTCCAGACGGCCGGGCGGGCGTACCCAGCGGACGTAGAGCGGCGCTACACACAGATGCCCGCCGATACGCCCGACCGCCTGCGGACGCTGACCGACGAGGTCACGCAGAACGCGACGACGCCGTACGAGCGTGCGATACTGATCGAGCAGTGGCTCCAGACCGAGAAAGCCTACTCGACGCAGATAGTCCGGCCCCCCGACCACTACGCGACGACGTTCGCGACGGAGATGGAGCGGGGGTACTGCATGTACTTCGCGAGTACGATGGTGGCGATGCTGCGAACGCAGGGCGTCCCGGCCAGATACGTACAGGGGTACGCGCCCGCCTCGGGCCGGACCGACGACGGGAGCCTGCGGATAGACCGCTCGAAGGCCCACGCGTGGGTCGAAGTGTACGTCCCCGAAACCGGGTGGGTCACCTTCGACCCGACGCCGGCCGACCGGGAGGCACTCCGGGAATCCGGGACGACGCAGGCGAGTTTCGGCCGCCCGGAGACGGACCCGAACTTCGCACGGACCGACGCCGACCGGGTCCGACAGACAGCGACCGACCGGCCACCGGAAGTCGACGCGGACGTGCGACTCGACGGCCGGGTCGTCCCGGGCAACGAGATACAGGTCGTCGTCACGCTCGGCGGCCAGCGACTCGACGACGCGCTCGTCACGTTCAACGGCGAGGCCATCGGTCGGACGGACGGTCTCGGCCGTGTGGACGGCGTCGTCCCTTACGCCACCCAGTTGAACGTGAGCGTCTACAAGGCGCTACGGCAGGCCGAGGGTGGCGACAGTGGGTCCGGCAGCGGGAGCCAACAGGGCGGGTCCGAAGGGAGCCAATCGGGTGACGGCGGCCAGCAAGGCGACGGTGGAAGCGGTACACAGAGCGAATCCGGTGGAAGTGGCGCCGGCCAGTCGCCCTCGGCGGCCGCCGGGAGCAATCCCGAATCGGTCGGCCTCGGCGGTTCGATAACGATTCCCGACTCGAAGGTCCTGTACCACGTCGACGTCGTCGCGGTCGAGAACACCAGTGAGGGCGACGAGACGAACGCCCTCTCCCGTGGGTCGTTCCCCGACGAACGACCGTCGCCGGACTTCGCCCAGCAGACCGGCGACGGCGGCGGCCGAGAACTGAACACGACCATCGGTCTCTCCTCGATAGCTCGCCGGACGCCGGGGACCAACGCGACGGTTCGAGCCGAAATAGAGGGGGTTCCGGTCGCCGACGCGACGGTCCGCGTCGGCGGCGTGGCGGTGACCACGACGGACAGCGACGGCACCGCCTCCGTCCGAATCCCGTATCAGGAGTCGTTCACCGTGACGGTCACGCGCGGCGACGCGGAGGGGACCCGGACCTACGACGACATCGACACCGACGTCGACGTGACCGCGTCCGGCCTCTCGAACGCGACGACGCAGACCCCCGGCACCGAGGCCACCGTCCGGGCCGCTATCAACGGCGTTCCGGTCCCGAACGCGACGGTGCGAGTGGCCGGCGACATCGTCGGCCAGACGGACGCCGACGGCGAGTCGACGGTGCGAGTGCCCTACTACGAGCAGTATCGAATCGTGGTCCGGCGGAGCGGGGCCGACGGGGCAGCGGCGTTTCGCGGCACCGACCTGAACGTCTCGCTCGACGTCGGCGAGGCCCGCCGGCCCGGCGAGACGGTTCGGGTGGCTGCCGCCGTCGACGGCGTGCCGGTCCGGCAAGCGACGGTCACCATCGGCGGACAGCAGGCGGGGCGTACGGATGACGAGGGCGTCGCCGTCGTCACGATACCGTACGTCCGCGACGGCCCGCTGACCGTCTCGCGGGGCGAAGCGACGGCCGAACGGGCGTTCGCCGTCCGCTCGAACACGTCGCTGACGCTGGCACCGGACCCGGTTCCCGGCCAGCCACACCGCGTGACGGCGACGCTGGCCGGCGACCCGTTCCGCGGCGCGACGGTCCTCGTCGACGGCGAGCGACGGGGGCGGACCGACGAGAACGGGACGGCGACGGTGACGGTGCCCTACCGCGAGCGTCTGAACGTGACCGTCAGGCGCGGCGAACTGAGCGCCGCAGCGGACGCGCCGCTCCCGACCGCGATCAACGTCTCGCTGGAGGGGCGAGCGATTCCGGGACAGCAGGTGACCGGGAACGCCACCATCGCCGGCCATCCGGTCCCGAACGCCACCGTCATGCGGGGTGACACTGCCGTCGCGCGAACCGCCGCGAACGGGCGTTTCGTGGCGACGGTTGCGCTACTGCCGCCGCGGCCGTCGTTCCAGCGGACGGTCCAGCGGGGGGCCACACGCGGACACACCACTGGGCCGCTGTGGCCCTTCTACGGCGGCGCGGCGGCGCTCCTCGTCGGTGCCGTAGTCGGCCTCACCCGGCGGTACGGACTGGTCGGACAGGCCGCTCGCGGCGGGGCGGCGACGGCGGGGCTGACCCGGCGGACGGTTCGGTGGGTCGTCGACGCCGTCCTCGCAGCCGGTGAGATGGTCGCAACCGTCGGTCGGACCCTCGTCGACGCCGCCCGCCGAGCGAGCGCGCGAATCGAGGAGGCCATCAGACAGGCACCGACGGTGGTCGCCGCGCTCGGCACGCTCCTGACCGCGCTGGCCGCGTGGCTCCGCGGCCTCCCGGCGGCGCTCCGTGCGCTGCCGGGCTGCCTCCGGGCCGCGCTCGCGGCGTCCCGTACCGCCGGGGCGCGGACGACGCGGCGACGACGGAGGCCGGACTCGTAGCCGCGGCCGCCGCCGACCCCGACGCGCCCGACGAGACGACGATAGAGACGGTCGTCGAGGCGTGGGTGGAACTGGCCGAGCGGACGCCCGGGGCCTCGCTGACGGAGACGCCGATTCGGGTCGCCTCGGCGGCGAAGTCCCACGGCTATCCGTCCGAGCGAGTCGAGCGGATAACCGACGCCTTCCGCCACGTCAGGTATGGCCACTACCCGCTTGACACCGACACCCTCGCGGCGGTCATCGAGGCCGCGACCGACCTCGGAAGTGACGACGACGGGGCAAGCGACGGCGCCGCGGCGACCGAGGGAGGAGACGCGTGATCGGAACGGTCTTCCGGGTGTGTAAACTCGCCGTCGTCGTCGGCCTCGTCAGCGCCGCGTCGACGGCGCTGCTCCGACCGGCGCTGTATCCCCCGCAGTTCCAGCGGGCGCTCGCGCTCGTCCCGACGGACTCGGCGTTCGTCTGGCTGGGACTCGGGACCGTCGCCGGCCTGTTCGCCGGGACCGTCGCCGTCTTGCAGGCCCCGACCCGCCGCCCGGCGTTCGACGTCTCGGACCCCGAGACTGCGGCCGCGAGCGACGAGGGAGTGATGCAGCGGGACCTCGACGAGCGCATCGAACGGCTGCGAACCGAGGGGACCAGAGGCGACCTCGACCCGGCGCTCCTGTTCGAAGACGTCCGCGAGGCGGCGGTCCCGCTCGTCGCCGACGCGTATCAGGAACGCCCCGAACAGGCGCGAGCGCGAATCGAATCCGGGGAGTGGACCGACGACGCCTACGCCGCGGCGGTCCTGAGTCCCGACCCCGAGTTCCGGCCGTCGCTGCTGACACGGGTCTGGGAGTGGTTCCTCGGCGACAGAGCGGCCGCCCGTCGAATCGGACGCGTCGAACGGGCGCTGTTGGCGCTCGCGGAGCGAGACCGGCAGCGGGAGGGTGACGGATGACCGACCCGACGGCAGAGCGGACCAACCGCTATCGCCACCTCGTCGGCGCGATACTGGTCCCGGTCGTCCTCGGTGTGGCCCTCCAGTCGCCCGTCGTCTACGCGACCGGCGCGGTCCCCATCGTCTACGTGCTCTACGGCGAACTGACCACGCCCGACCCGGCGACCGACCGCCTGTCGGCCGAGCGAACGCTCGACCCCGAGACGCCCGCGCCGGGCGAGTCCGTCACGGTCACGCTCTCGGTCACCAACACCGGTGCCGACGCCGTGACCGACCTCCGCGTGGTCGACGGCGTCCCCGGGGAACTGGGCGTCACCGAGGGGAGCCCCCGGAAGTCGCTCTCGCTCGGCGCCGGGGAGACGGGGACGGTCGCCTACGACGTGATCGCCAAGCGCGGTACGCACGACTTTGGCGACCTCACCGTCGCCTCCGTGGGCCTGAGCGGCGAGTACGACAGCAGAGGGACCGTGCCCGTCGAGACGACGCTCCGCTGTGAGGTGCCCGTCGAGGACGTGCCGCTGACGAGTCAGACCGCCCGGCGGGCCGGCCAGATACCGACGGACATCGCCGGCGAGGGCATCAGTTTCCACAGCACCCGCGAGTACCGGACCTCCGATCCGGCCCGACGCATCGACTGGCGGCGCTACGCCCGCACGAACGAACTCTCGACGGTCGAGTATCAGGAGGAACACGCCGCGACGGTGGTCCTGCTGGTGGACCGGTCGGCGGCCGCCGATACCCGGACGGAAGCCGACCGGCCGACCGGGTCGGAACTGTCCCTGTACGCCGCCGAGCGGACGTTCTACGAACTGCTGGCCGGCGGCAACCGCGTCGGCGTCGGCCTCTATCCCGACCGAGTTCGGACGCTCGACCCCGGCGTCGGGGCCGACCACGCCGCCACCGGCCGGGAGCTGTTTGCCGACGCCGAGACGGTTGCGGACCGCAGTTCGGTGTCGCCGGAGCGGGACCTGCTGGCGTGGTTACCGGCCTCGGCACAGGTGGTCCTCGTCTCGCCGCTGCTCGACGACGAGATGGTCGCCCTCGCGAAACGACTCGCGGCCCACCGGCACGACGTCAGCGTCGTCTCGCCGCGACTGGCCGCGACGACGACCGTCGGGAAGGCGGTCAGCACCGCCGAACGGGCACAGCGCATCCGGGTGCTAGAGGAGAGCGGTGCCCCGGTCGTCGACTGGGACCCCGACGAACCGCTCCGTCTCACGCTGGAGTCGTTCGTCAGGAGGTGGCTCTGATGGGCGGTCACGACCCCCGACCGCGGGTCGGCGGGACCCTGCTCGCCGCGGCCCTCGCCGCGCTCGTCGCCGCCGTCAGTATCGACTCCGTGGCGACGGTCACGCTGACCGCCGGCTGCCTCGGCGCGGCGGCGGTGCTGGCGGTGGCCGCACGACTCACGGACAGCGAGACGCGCGTGGCGACACTCGTCGGGAACGTCGCCGCGCCGGTCGGCTACGCCGCCGCCGTCGGCCTCGTCTGTTACTGGTGGTACCTCGGGTTCACCGACGGCGGGGTGTCACAGCCGCTCGTGGGTGTGAAACTGCTCGTCCTCCCCGGCCTCGGTCTGTTCCTCGTCGTGGTGGCGTTGGCCCGCCAGCTCTCCTTCGTCGAGGACAGCGAGGGGACCGGTCTCGCCGGCACCCACCGTTCGCTGGTCAGCCAGTCGATCCTCGCCGTCGCACTCGTGCCCGTGGTCGGGTGGGTGGCGTACCTCCCGCCGACCCTGCGGCCGACGGCGGTCTTCTCCGTCTGGGAGCGACTGATCGCGGCACGGGCCGAACCAGTGCTGGCGACGACGCTGGTGCCGGGACTGGTCCTGCTGGTCGTGGTGCTGTGGCGGTTGCTGCTCGTCCGCGTGGAAGCGCTCGACCTCCGGTCGCCGCCGTCGGCCCGCGAGGGCCGTGACTGGGGGCGCTTCGGCAGCAGTCTGGTCGGTCTCGGCGCACTGGTCGCACTCGTGGCCATGTTCGTCCGCCTCGGGTCGCCGAACGTCGGAATACCGTTCCTCGTCGGCCCGCCATTGCTCTATGACGGCCTCGCCGTCGCCGTCCTCCTCGAAGCGGGCCTGCTCGTCGTCACGTACGTGCTGGGCCTGATACGCCGTACGCAGAGCGACACGCTCGCGAATCTGGCGACGGAACAGAGCGGGACCGCGGTCGTGGCCGTGGCGGCGTTCACCGCCCCGTTCCCGTCGCGGGCCGCGTCCGTCGTCGGCAATCTGGTCCGCACTGTAGACCAGCTACCCAACGAACTCGCGGTCCGGGCGCTGCTGCTCGGAGCCGTCGGCCTCGCGCTGTTCTCGCTGGCGCTTACCCTGCGGTTGCTCCTCGGCGTGGCCGACGGGTTCACGCGGAGCGAGGGGCACACGGCGCGGGTCCGTGGTGCCGCGGCGCTACTGTATCTGGGCGTCGTCTTGTTGGCGCTCCGTCACGGCCGGCCGCTGCTGGCACTGGGCGGTGGCGTCGGCGCGATTCTGATCTGGGACGTACAGGAACACGCCATCGTCCTCGGGCAACAGGTCGGGCGACGGCTGACCGTGACGCGACCGGAGGGAGCACACTTCGTCGGCAGTCTGCTCGTCGGCGGGGTCGGTGCCGGCGTCGGCTACGGCGTCACCGCGGCCACCGACCGCTCGCTCGCCTCGGCGTTCCCCAGCGTCGTCCTCATCGGGGTGCTGGTGCTGGCGATTCTGCTCGCCCTCCTGTGGCTTCCGCGGGTCGAGGCCGACTGACCTACTCGGCACCGTCCACGTTGGGCACGTCGAGTCGCTCGACGAGTTCCCGGACGATAGCCCGTTTGTCCCGGTCGTCCATCCGGGCCTGTGCGGTCAGGACGAGACGGTGAGCCAGTGCCGCCGGCGCCACCGTCGTCACGTCGGCCGGCGTCACGAAGTCCCGGCCATCGAGGACGGCCCGCGCGCGCGACACCTCGAACAGTCGCTGTGTCCCGCGCGGCGAGACGCCGGTGTCGACCGCCGGATGTGATCGGGTCTCGCGGGCGAGGTCGGTGATGAACCAGCGCAGGTCGTCGTCGACGGTCACCGACTCCGGTAGGCGCTGTATCCGCGTGATCTCCTCGGTCGTTACCACCGGATCGACGGTCGGCGTCGACGACTGTCGGTCCGCCCGCCGGTCGATGAGGTCCTTCTCGCCGCTTCGGTCCGGATAGCCGATGGAGTCTTTGAACCAGAAGCGGTCGACCTGTGCCTCCGGCAGCGGGAAGGTCCCCTCCTGTTCGACCGGGTTCTGCGTGGCGATGACGAAGAAGGGGTCCGGCAGGTCGTGTTCCTCGCCGTCGACGGTGACCTGCCCCTCCTCCATCGCCTCCAGCAGGGCCGACTGGGTCTTCGGCGGCGCACGGTTTATCTCGTCGGCCAGCACCACGTTCGCGAAGATGGGGCCGGGGACGAACTCGAACGTGCTCTCGGCGTCGTTGTAGATGTTCGACCCCGTGATGTCCGCCGGCAGGAGGTCCGGCGTGAACTGGATGCGCGAGAACTCCAGTCCCAGTGCGTTCGCGAAACTGTTCGCCGTCAGCGTCTTGCCGGTCCCCGGCACGTCCTCCAGCAGGACGTGCCCGCCCGCGACGACGCTCGTCATGATGGTCTCCAGAAACGCCCTGTCGCTGATTACCGCGGCCCCCACTTCGTCGATAATCGACTGCGTGTGCGTTCCCGCTTCGGCGACGTCCATACACTGTTGGACGAACGGACCCGGATATACGTACCGACGGTTTCGAGGAGTGTGGGGCCACGCAGCTATCGGATCTCCGCGGTGGGTCACAATCGGTCGCCTCAGAGGGGGACCTGTTGGCACTTTGCTGGACCGGTCCCGCCGGTGTCTCTACGAGCGCTACGAGAAAGCGACGACGGACACCGTGCAGGTGGATACGCGGGGAGCGAGAAAACGAAGACAGCGATGCCGAGCGAGTCGTCCCTCAGTCGTCCGAGGGCAGGGGCTCGCCGTCGCCGTTCGTCGGGGCGGGCGAGGACTGCATGTCGTCGTCCTCGACGTAGGGGTACCACGTCATCTTCGTGTTGTGCATGTACGGGTCGTGGTAGTCCGTCTCCTCGGGTTCGACGAGGTCGGCGAGGGTGTCCTCGTCGCGGGCCTCGACGAAGTCACGGAACGTCTCGCCGTCCTCGCGGCGGTCTTTGAAGTTCTCGACGAGGTTCTTGATAGCGCCGGGCACCTCGTCGGCGGGGACGCGCATCTCCACCCAGTCGGCGAAGCGCGGGTCCTCGCCGAGGCCGCCGCCCAGACCGATGTCCAGGGCTTCGACGGGTTCGCCGTCCTTGCGGGTCTTCATCCCACGCAGGGAGACGTCGGCGATCTGGGGCTGGGCACAGGAGGCCGTACAGCCCGAGAGGTGGATGTGGAAGTCCTCGTGGTCCGCCGGGAGTTCGACGTTGTCCTTGAGCCAGCGGGCGTAGCGGACCTGTCGGTTCTTCGTCTCGACGATGGAAAGCGAACAGAACTCCGTGCCCGTACAGGCGATGGAGCCACGCATGAACGGCGAGGGCTCGGGGGAGTAGTCCTCCAGCAGGGGTTCGCTCTTGAGGTCCTCGAGGTTCTCCTCGGGGACGTCCATGATGATGACGTTCTGGCGCTGGGTCAGACGGACCTCGCCGGAGCCGTACTCCTCGGCGAGTTCTGCGAGTTCCAGCGTGTCGTCGGCGCCCATCCGGCCGACGAGAACGTTCAGGCCGACGTAGTAGTTGCCGTCGTCCTGTTCGTGGACGCCGACGTGGTCGTCGTGACCCTCGTTGCCGCCGGAGTTGTAGGTGTACTGGTCGCGCATGTCCTCGCCCGCCGTCTCCAGTTCGAAGTCGACGAACTCGTCCTGCAGGACCTGACGCATCTTCTCGGGACCCCACTCGTCGACGAGGAACTTGATACGGGCGTTGAAGCGGTCCTCGCGGTCACCGTACTCGTTGAACAGGCCGGACATGCCGGCGGCGACGTCGGCCGCCTGCTCCGGGGGCACCCAGACGTCGATGTCGCGGGCGAGGCGGGCCTCCTTCCGGGAGAGCCCACCGCCGACGCGGATATTGAAGCCGAGTTCGCCGTCCTTCTCGGCCGGTTCGAAGGCGAGGTCGTTGATGTCGCCCTGCCCACAGCCCTCGTCACAGCCGGTGACGCTGACCTTCCACTTGCGCGGGAGGTTGGCGTAGTCGTCGTTGCCCTTGAACATCTCGTGGAGTTCCTCGGCGACGGGCCACGCGTCGATGTGCTCGTGCTTGTCCTTGCCGGCGACCGGACAGCCGACGATGTTCCGCCAGGAGTCACCGCAGGCCTGCTGGGTCGAGAGGCCGACGGACTCCAGTTTGTCGAAGATCTCCGGGATGTCCTCTAGCTTGATCCAGTGAAGCTGGATGGACTGTCGGGTCGTCCAGTCACAGTAGGCGTCGCCGAACTCGGGGTTGTCGGCGGGGCCGGTGGCGTACTCCTTCGCGACGTCGCCGATGACCTCGAGTTGGCCGGGCTTGATGACACCGTTCGGTGTCCCGATACGCATCATGAAGTACGACTCCTGCCCGGAGCGCTGGTGGTACAGGCCCCACCACTTGAAGCGCTCGAACCAGGCGTCGTGTTCGTCCTCGGGGATAGACTCCCAACCCTGCTCTGCGAACTCGAGAAGATGCTCCCGAATCTCGTTACCGTAGACGTCGTCTTTCCATTTCTCTACTTTGCTCGGCATGGCTGATTGTGTACTATCACTAGATACCCAGCCTTATACGACACGCTTTGCCGTCAACCGTCTCCCCCACTCCCCGAAACAGGACAATATTGCCTAATCCGCCGTGCGGGCCAGACGGGTGCGCTTCTCCGGGAAATGAACGCTCTCGTGGACGACACCGTAGAAGTCCCCCGAGTTCGGGTCTACGACGCGACCGACGGTCAGCCAGTCTGTGATACCGCTCGCACCACACGCGATACACTGCCCCGCGATGCGAGCCTCGATGTCCGGGTGGTCGACGCCGACCTTGACGAACCCCTCGGCGAGGAAATCGGTCGTCTCACAGTCACAGAAGTCACTTCGCGCCAACAACCACAGATCCGAGACGTTCACCTCTCTGGAGTCGTTGACGGATATCCACGCCCCGTCGTCGAGCTGATGAACGTCGGTAGTCATTACATCTCATTAGGCCCCCCGACTACCTGAGGGCGTCGGCGCTCGCAATTTTCGCCGGGGTCGGACCGAACCCACTCCCGTCTGGCGGCCCCTGTGTCGGGCTATCACGAGTCACGTTCTGTCAGGTGTCGTACAAGGTAGCTGCACGCGTTGCCGGTAAGCCGCAGTGCGGGCCACAATTACAGGAGAGTGCGCCCTTATGATGGTAGGTCTATTACGAAGGGATACCGACACGCGGCGACTCGGGTCGCCGTACCAACAGAAACGATGACGAACGCACAACAGACGCACGACGAAACCGACGCCGAAATCGACGAACCGTCCACCGACCACCTCGACAACGTCGAGGACGGCTGTGGCTGTACGGAGATCTGGGAACACATGAGCGAAGAGCGCGAAAGCGCTTCGGACGACTAACACCTGTAACTCTTTCGAGACATTCGCCACCGAAGCGACTGCGTTCTCGATAGGCGTACAGGCGACAGTACGGCCCCGGACGGGATACTTTTGTGCGCTGGCCGCGAACGAGGAGACGATGCCAGAGGACGAGCCGTCGACCGACCGCAAATCACCGGTCGGGAAGCCGGTCATCCGTGGTGACCCGAACTTCACCGGCCAGCACGCCGACGAGGCCGTCGAATTCAACCCCGACGACCCGGCGAGCCTCGAACTCGCCGCAGAGACCGTTCGCCGCTTCTCCGAGAACACGGCCGGGGCTGACGACAACGTCTACATGCTCCGTGGCGCAGCGGCGTGTGCAGCGCTCGTCCGCGGCGAAGGGTCGTACAAGGCCGCCGCCGAACGGGCCGGTGGCGAGGCCACCGTCTCGTTCATTCGCAAGTGGTCGCGTGTCCACGACCTCCCGCGCTCCATCCGTATCCACGTCGCCAAGGGCGAAATCGCTCCGACGGCGGCCAAACACATCGCCCGGGTCGCCGGCGAGGCCCGCTTACTGCTTGCGTGGGCCGCACTCGACCACGACCTGACGGTCCGGCAGATCCGCTCGGTCGCGAGCAACGTCAACGACGGCGCGAGCATCGAGGACGCGTTAGCTTCCGAAGGCTACCAGTTAGGCCGCCTCACCGTCACCATCGACGTCGACGCCTACTGCAAACTCCGACGGCGTGCGGCCCTCGACGCCACCGACCCGAGCACCGTCGTCACCGACGCACTGGAGACGACGCTCGACGACGGACCGTAAGGCCTTAATCGCCACTCCCCCCACCGACTATCGAGGGCCGGTAGCTCAGTCAGGCAGAGCGTCTGGCTTTTAACCAGATGGTCGGGGGTTCAACTCCCTCCCGGCCCGTTCGTACTCCGCGAGCGACAGCGAGCGGTGTCGAGCCACGTATGCCGCGGCGGTAGGCTTCTGAAGACCGGTTGATTTACCACGCTTACCACCGAGCGGTCGCATATGAGCACACTCACCGAGCGATTCGGGACCCCACTCAAACCCTTTGGCGTCGCCGCCGGGACGTTTCTCGTCCTCGCGGCACTGGGGACGATTGCCGGCGCACCGTGGACCACCCACGCGACGATGGCGAGCGCAGTGCTACAGGTCGTCGGCGTGGTACTGATGGCCATCGTCGGCGCCGGGCTCGCCTACCTCGGACTGGCGGACGGCGAATAAGCCACGAAAAACGTTCTTCTGCAGTCAGCCGCGAGTCGGGAGGTACGCCATCCCCAGCATCAGGACGGCCGCGATGCCGGCGAGGATGGAGACGCCCCAGAGCCCGTTCTTGCGCTCGTGGAAGTAGTCCTGACTGTCGAGTTGCTCCTGATAGGTCGAGTACTCGTCGACGCTGACCAGTTGCACCGAGTCGTGGTTCGGGAAGTGGGCGAAGTACTGCTGGCCCTGCAGCGTGACGTTCCCACCCTCGGTGAGTTCGACAGTCCGGTTACGGGGTGCGACCCACGTGACGGTCGCGCTGTCTGTGGACACCTGCGACAGCGTGGTCTGCCGGACGCCACTGTCGCTCTGATAGGGGATTGTCTCGGACTGCTGGTAGGTCCGGGTCTCCGGTTCCGGAAGCCACTCACTGACCGGCTGGAGCGTTCCGTTCTCCTCGTAGACGACGTACTGCGTGCCGTTCTGCGTCGCCAGCGAGTCCTCGACTGCTGGGTCCTCGGTCACGAGTTGAGAGGCGTTTAGCTGCTCGGTGAACGTCACCGTGTTGGACTCGTTGCTCGTCGTGACCTGATAGGTGGTGTTGTCGATGCTCGTCGTCGACCCGTTCTCTAAGGTTCCAGAGTACTGCCAGGAGTCGTTAGTCCACGACAGGTCAGCGACCATCGAACCACCACCACCGCCACCGTGACCGCCACCACCACCACTCGACATGTGGATGTTCGAGGCAGTGTACGTCGTTCCGTCGACGGTGAACGTAGTATCGTTTGTCAAGTTAGCGTTCGCTTCGAGTGACACCTCCGGCCGCTGGCTCTCCGCGACGCCAATGTACGCGTAGGCTGCGACACTGACGACGAGGAAGAACGCGAAGTATGCCGCCGCGGCTCGTCGTTGCATATCCGGACGGTCAGTCGGCGCGCGGTTTAATGATTACTTTTCGACCCCACGACGAGACGCGGGACGCGTAGCGCGCCAGTCAGTAACAGCGACCCACGGCAACCGAGACTGACGGCCGAGAATACACCCGTCGCTCGCTGTGAAGGCGTTCAAGTGGTAGCTGCCGACTGTGAACACTGTCCTCGACGACTGCTGGCGTACCGACGCCGACCCGTCGCCGTCCGCCGGAAGCCGCTGACGACAGTCGGCGAACGGACAGTCGGTGAGTATGACACCGCCGACGTTGTAGCCCGTTCCACGAACGTCGTAGTCACACAGTGACCCTCGCTATGGCCGCATCGGTTGTCGAAAGGGCCGTCTCGCCAACTGCCGTACCGATAGCCGCGAGCCCGCTCGTCTTGCGGAACGACCGTCGAAACACCATACTCTTCTTCGTCTGCCATGAGACAGATGGTATATAGACGTAGTAAGACCGAGGATCTGGTGGTAGGCTACCCGAGCGAATCCGTCACGACTCTCGTCAGTACCAAAAGCGTACGGCCTCGATCAGAAAGCCAAGGGCCGGATTTGAACCGGCGATGGGCGGCTCTGCAGGCCGCTGCGTTAGGCCGGACTCTGCCACCTTGGCGCAGTTAGGTATAATGAAGTCGGTCGCTTAAGGGTAGCGAATTCGCCTAGCCCTCTCCCTCGGATTGTCCCGGCTCGCCAACACCCTCAACCGGGACAGCGTTGAAAATAGAGGTCTGGACGTCCTCTGCAGAATCGAACTGTTCGCTCTCGATACGGTCCAGTACCTCCGACATCGGTTCCGACCCGTCAGCATAGACGAGCGTCACGTCGCCGAACTTCGACTGCACCATCTCGGCCGAGAGCGGATACGACGCCTCCCCGAGGAGGTCCGTCAGTTCGTTCAGTTTGACTTCGCGTGGCATACAGATGCCTCTCTTCGTGGTCCCATAGTTACCTGCAGCCTATGATATACAAAAAGCCCCGCAGAGAGATGACTCTCCGCGAGGCCTGAATGTGTATGAATATGAATGGTGGCGGCGAACCAGATTTCCCAGAGGCTCGCGCACTCCAGTACTCCCTGGAACGCTGGCGGGCTTATCTTCCGTGTTCGGGATGGGTACGGGAGGCAACCCCGCCGCTATGGCCGCCTAACGCCGAGTCGCGGAATCGAACCGCGAAACTACCAGTCTCGGTCGAATAACCTTGCGTACGTGCGATCCAGTTTGCGCCTGGACTCGTTCAGTCAGCTCGATGGCTGAACTGCGAGTCACAGTGCGTATGAATGATGGCTTCAGGCTGTTAGTTCTCGTGGGCTCAACACTTCGTTACCTCAGTGCGTACACCCCGAGTCTATCTACCCTGTCTTCTACAGGGGCCTTCAGCGGTGTCTCTTTTCCAGGTGGGTTTCGAGCTTAGATGCGTTCAGCTCTTACCCCGTGCCGCGTGGCTACCCGGCAGCGCTCTCTCGAACGACCGGTACACCAGTGGCGGCCAATCGTAGTTCCTCTCGTACTATACGATCGTTCCCGTCAGACACCATTACACACCCAATAGATAGCAGCCGACCTGTCTCACGACGGTCTAAACCCAGCTCACGACCTCCTTTAATAGGCGAACAACCTCACCCTTGCCCGCTTCTGCACGGGCAGGATGGAGGGAACCGACATCGAGGTAGCAAGCCACTCGGTCGATATGTGCTCTTGCGAGTGACGACTCTGTTATCCCTAGGGTAGCTTTTCTGTCATCAATTGCCCGCATCAAGCAGGCTAATTGGTTCGCTAGACCACGCTTTCGCGTCAGCGTTCCTCGTTGGGAAGAACACTGTCAAGCTATCTTTTGCTCTTGCACTCTTCGCCGGGTCTCTGTCCCGGCTGAGATAGCCTTAGGGCGCGCTCGATATCTTTTCGAGCGCGTACCGCCCCAGTCAAACTGCCCGGCTACCGGTGTCCTCCTCCCGGAGTGAGAGTCGCAGTCACCGACGGGTAGTATTTCACTGATGGCTCGGTGGCCCGCTAGCGCGGGTACCTGTGTAATGCCTCCTACCTATGCTGCACATCGGCGACCACGTCTCAGCGACAGCCTGCAGTAAAGCTCCATAGGGTCTTCGCTTCCCCTTGGGTGTCTCCAGACTCCGCACTGGAATGTACAGTTCACCGGGCCCAACGTTGGGACAGTGATGCTCTGGTTAATCCATTCATGCAAGCCGCTACTGATGCGGCAAGGTACTACGCTACCTTAAGAGGGTCATAGTTACCCCCGCCGTTGACAGGTCCTTCGTCCTCTTGTACGAGGTGTTCAGATACCTGCACTGGGCAGGATTCAGTGACTGTACGAGTCCTTGCGGATTTGCAGTCACCTATGTTGTTACTAGACAGTCCGAGCATCCGAGTCACTGCGACCTGCTCCGTTCCGGAGCAGGCATCCCTTATCGCGAACTTACGGGACTAACTTGCCGAATTCCCTAACGTCGGTTGCTCCCGACAGGCCTTGGCTTTCGCCGCCATGGACACCTGTGTCGGTTCTCGGTACGGACACTATGCTCGTCTTTTCACGGGCCCCAGGTTGAATCACGTTTCCCTATTCCGCCGTTCGTCCGCTTCGTGCCATTACGGCTTCCACGGAGTTGGACGGTTCGACCGGGCGAAAGCCCGGCGTGATCGACCCCAGGGCGTCGACTTTCACTGCATAGTGGCACGGGAATATTAACCCGTTTCCCATTTTGTCTCAGTCGAGTTGCGGTGAGACTTAGGACCGGCTAACCCTCAGCTGATCAGCAGTGCTGAGGAACCCTTATCCATTAGGCCGTCGGGTTCTCACCCGACTATCGCTGCTACTATGGCCAGGATTTTCGTCACTCATCGGTCCACAGGAGTTCTCACCCCTGCTTCCACCCAATGAGAGCGCCAACCTACTCGATTGCCCGATCAAGGGCACGGATAGGTCTCGGTGGTGGATTTGAGTCCCGATCATTTTGGGCGCCTCAAACCTCGGCCGGTAAGCTGTTACGCTTTTCTTAGAGGGTAGCTGCTTCTAAGCTCACCTCCCGGCTGTCTAGGGCTCGAGACCACCTTCAGAGGATTACACTTAATCCACACTTGGGGACCTTAACCTATCTCTGGGTTGTTCCCTCCTGGTGCACAGGCTTACCCCGCACACCGGAATCCCCGCGTCAAACGGCGTTCGTAGGTTTGGAGTTTGACAGGTGTGCCGACTCCTCTCGGAGGCGGTCACACCAATCGGTCGCTCTACCCACGAACTACCTCGGCGGAGGTCATGCTTCGACATGTTTCGGTTGGAACCAGCTGTTGCCGGACTCGATGGGCCTTTCACCCCTACACATAGATCACGAGAGGGTATTGTAGGACACCAACTCTAACAGGCTTCCACGTGCCTTTCGGCACGCTTCACCTTGTCCATGCGTAGATCGTCCGGATTCGGGTCGTGTCCGTGTGGCTCCCCGCCCTTGAAGACGGCGGCCCTCGCGCAAAGCGCTGCGGCCATGTCGGTTTCCCTGTGCCTCCCCGATACTCGGGTTAGACTTGCCATACAGACACACTCCCTGGCTCGTTTTTCAAAACGTACGACGGAACATCGGCTTCCCGTGAGTCTTACTGGAGACTCGCGTCTCGGTCATTCGTCACGGGACCTTGTATGCCCCGTCGCTCCATCGCCAACTGAGTTCAAGCTCTATTTCGCCTCCCTTCTGAGGGTACTTTGCAGCGTTCGTTCACACTACTTGTGCACTATCGGTCTCGAGGAGTGTTTAGCCTTCGCAGTCGATGCCTGCGTTGTTCGCGAGGGATATCCAACCCCCGCTACTCCGGAACTGACGCACAGCGTACTGGTCTTCATTACGGGGTTGTCACCCTGTTTCACGCCCTGTTCCAAGGGACTTCATGAAGACGGTCTGCTGATGAGAGTCAGTCCAAACACCACATTGCCCGTGAGGGCTTCGGTTTGGGCTGTATCGCGTTCACTCGCGGTTACTGACGACATCACGTTGCGTTTTCTTTTCCTCCCGATACTGAGATGTTTCAGTTCTCGGGGTTCCTCATTGCGCGAAGCAATTGTGAAGAGATTCTCATTCGGAAATCCTGAGTTCTTAGCCTCCGTGCGGCTCCCTCAGGCTTTTCGCAGCTTGGCACGTCCTTCTTCAGCTCTCGAGCCGAGCTATCCACCAGCTGGCATAGTAGCCAACGTCGTTGTGACTCGCTAAACTGAACGAGTCCAGTGGACGCCTGGATCGCACGTACACACGGTTTCATACTCGCCCCAAGGTGGTAGATGGTGGGCGAATCGACCCTTCCTATCCTCGGTTTTACCCGGGATAGTGCACCGGTCTTCGTACCATATCCCATCGCCGTCCCACACTTAAGGGCACGGTTCGGGGCTGGCACGTGACATGGACCCACTGGGATTTGAACCCAGGGCCTCCGCCTTGCAAAGGCGGCGCTCTGCCGCTGAGCTATGGGCCCGGCAGATCCGCAGGTGTTAGCCCTGATAGTTCATAGGTGCCCGGTCGGCGAGTGTTCTCGAACACCATAGGTGGGTTGGGCAGAGCCCCAATCCCGATCAGTAGGAGGTGATCCAGCCACAGATTCCTCTACGGCTACCTTGTTACGACTTAAGCCCCCTTGCGGAGCCCAGATTCGACCAGCGCATGCTGGCCTCATCCGGACCCCACTCGGGTGCTTTGACGGCGGTGTGTGCAAGGAGCAGGGACGTATTCACCGCGCGCTTATGACACGCGATTACTACCGAATCCAGCTTCATGCGGGCGAGTTTCAGCCCGCAATCCGAACTACGACTACGTTTGGAGATTAGCTCCACCTCTCGGTGTGGCATCCCACTGTCGTAGCCATTGTAGCCCGCGTGTTGCCCGGTCCATTCGGGGCATACTGACCTACCGTTGCCCGTTCCTTCCTCCGCTTTAGCAGCGGCAGTCCTCCTAGTGTACCCAACTACCTCGAGGGTATTGCTGGCAACTAGAAGTGCGGGTCTCGCTCGTTGCCTGACTTAACAGGACGCCTCACGGTACGAGCTGACGGCGGCCATGCACCTCCTCTCAGTAGCTCGAGTAAGCTCGTCAAGCTGACTGTCGTTACTACTGTCGGGACCGGTGAGATGTCCGGCGTTGAGTCCAATTAAACCGCAGGCTCCTCCGGTTGTGGTGCTCCCCCGCCAATTCCTTTAAGTTTCATCCTTGCAGACGTACTTCCCAGGCGGCTCGCTTCTCGGCTTCCCTAGGGCGCAGCACAGGCTCGTAGCCTGTGGCACACCTAGCGAGCATCGTTTACAGCTAGGACTACCCGGGTATCTAATCCGGTTCGAGACCCTAGCTTTCGTCCCTCACCGTCGGGTCCGTCCTCCTGAGGTGCTTTCGCCATTGGTGGTCCGTCCAGGATTACAGGATTTCACTCCTACCCCGGACGTACCCCCCAGGTCTTCCGGCCCCAAGCCGAACAGTTTCCGCTGGACGCCGACGCGTTGAGCGCGTCGATTTCCCAACGGACTTGCACGGCCGGCTACGGACGCTTTAGGCCCAATAATATCGGCCATCACTCGTGCTGCCGGTATTACCGCGGCGGCTGGCACCGGTCTTGCCCAGCACTTGTTCCTGTACCTCCCTACAGTACAGAAAAGCGAGGACTATATGCCCTCGCACTCGGAGTCCCCTTATCGCACTCTCGTGCAGTGTAAAGGTTTCGCGCCTGCTGCGCCCCGTAGGGCCCGGAATCTTGTCTCAGATTCCGTCTCCGGGCTCTTGCTCTCACAACCCGTACCGATTATTGGCATGGTGGGCCGTTACCCCACCATCTACCTAATCGGCCGCAGCCACATCCTACAGCGCCGGAACGTTTCTCACTCTCGACACTCCAGTCTGAGAGTGATATCCGCTATTGGCCTCAGTTTCCCGAGGTTATCGCGGTCTGTAGGGTAGTTTGGCCACGTGTTACTGAGCTATACGCCACGAATCTAAGTTCGTGCGACTAGCATGGCTAAATCGGACTCCAATAGCAATGGCCTCCGGCAGGATCAACCGGAATGTATCCCGGCACAATGCCGGGGGGTTAGGCGGGATCACACCCGTAAGGGTGTGGTCGCTATCGAAGGGTGTTCGAGGACACCCGTCGACCGGGTGTCACCGAACTATCAGGGCTAACATCAGATCCCATCTGTACGGCGGACCGCAGGTGTGGAATCCTCATTTCTCCGGACCTGTATGTTATCTCGAAGCCACCTTAAAGGCTTCGAGTTGCGATGGCGAGTGACCTCGCCGCAGTCCAGTTCGGCCGGGTTTCGTCGGCCCCGGCCAGGCCTCATTCGCGTTCTATCCGAGTGCCCTGTATCACATAAGGGCATCGGTGTTCGGTCGCATCCAATCGCACGACATGAGCGACCTTCGAGTCCCATTCGATTCCACTGTTATACTTAAGTGGAACGATCGGGAGCTGGCCTGACCGGGGCGCGTCGCCCCGTACCGCGTTCACATCAACTCCGATGGGAGGTCCACACTTAACCCCGTCGGACCGAATCGAGTGCGTCAGGCGGTTACACGGGTGAGAGAGCCTCATACGGGCCGGCCACACGGGAACAGAAAACGCGGTGGAACCCGATGGCTCGCGCTCGCGCGCGCTCACACGAGCGTCATTGTAACTCGTCGAAAAATCCCGGACTGGTCAGGGACTCAGATGTCGTCGAGGTGTTCGACACCCTGTTTCGAGACGTTCCCTTTGGTAATGTCGCCGGGCATCCAGTCTGGTTTGTCGTCGGGGGCCTCCTCGACCCACGCCCACGCCTCGTAGATGTGGACTTTGTGAGTCCCTTTCTCCCGGAGTCGTATCTCCTGTCGGTCGGCATCGTCTTCGCTGTCGGCCGGATCGAGCCGGCGGGCTGCCTTCAGTGCAGCCTGTCGGGGAGTCCCGCCTGAGAAGACGCTCGATTCATCGCCATCCTCACGGAGCGCAAAGTTGCGCTTGTCACTGTCGCGTGCCATGGTTTTCACCGCTCCATGTCAATTCAGCACATGGCACATTATAAATATACCCCCCAATCCGGCTCCCGTCCCGGGGTATATTTATATACTAAGAGCTATTCCGGTGGGTATCGGTCGGAATCCACGCCGAAATCGGGCGAAAAAGCGGCCGTGACTGCGCGCGCGCACCCGGACCACGCGCCGTCTGCCGACCTGCGGCACGGTAGACTTAAGTGTATCCTACGGCGATGCACGGAATAGGATAGCGCGATGGTGCGAAAAAAGAAGCTCAGCCCGAGTGGCGCCAAGGATGAGGACGGCGAGTACCACAACGTACATATCAACATTCACGAAGACGAACTCGCCGTCGCCGGGATGGAGATCGGCGACGAGGTGTTCGTACGGGTGCGGGACAACAAGATTATCATCCAGAAGGCCGACCCCGAAGAGGTCGAACACGACTTCTAATCGACCGTCACCGGTGTCACGGCGCCACCGAGACGGCGTTCGAGAACGCTCATGAGACTCTACGATATCGCGAAACCGGCGTTGTTCTCACTACCAGCAGAGACAGCTAACAACGGCGTCCACACGCTGCTCGAAGCAGTGCAGGGGACGCCAATCGCCAGCGCCATGGCTCGACGGTACACCGTCTCCGACGATCGTCTGTCGGTCGATGCCTTCGGCCAATCGTTCGACAACCCCGTCGGTGTCGCCGCGGGGTTCGACAAGAACGCGACAATCCCGTCGGTGCTCGCGGCCCTGGGCTTCGGGTTCGCCGAGGTCGGCGGCGTCACCGCCGAACCGCAGACGGGGAACGCACGACCTCGGATGTTCCGCCTGCGCGAGGACGAGGGGATCATCAACCGGATGGGACTGAACAACGACGGTGCGGACGTCGTCGGCGACCGACTGGCCGCGACCGACGCCCCGATTCCCGTGGGAGTCAACATCGCCAAGAGCGAGCACGTCGGGACCGCCGACGCGCCCGAAGACTACCGGTACACGTACGAACGGGTGGCCGAAGGCGGGGACTTCTTCGTCGTCAACGTCTCTTGTCCGAACTCACAGGGCTTCGAGGAACTGCAGAACCGCGACGCGATGACAGCCATCTTCTCAGAACTGCAAGACGCCGGTGCGTCACCGCTGCTCGTGAAACTCTCGCCCGACCTTCCCGAACCGGCCGTCGAGGACACCCTCGACCTCGTGACGGAACTGGGACTGGACGGCGTCGTCGCGACCAACACCTCGACAGAGCGGCCGGCCAGCCTCCGCTCGCCCAACGCCAGCGAGCAGGGCGGCCTCTCCGGGAAGCCAATCGAGGGACAGTCGACCCGGATGGTCCGCTTCGTCGCGGAACGGGTGGACGTGCCGGTGGTCGGCGTCGGCGGCGTCTCCAGTGCCGAAGGGGCCTACCGGAAGATTCGTGCCGGCGCCTCCCTCGTCCAGTTGTACACCGGACTGGTGTACAACGGGCCGTCTACCGCCCGAGACATCAACGAAGGCCTGCTCGAACTGCTCGAAGCGGACGGGTTCGACAGCGTCGAAGACGCCGTCGGTGCCGATTTGTAGCGACGTCGAGTACGTCTGCCCGAGTAGTAAGCGAAGGCGCGGGCTATTCTAACGCGTCCAGTCGGAACTCGAACGCCGCCACCGGCAGTTCCAGGTCGTGGTCGACGAGCACCTTCGGGTGTATCTCGCCGACGACGCCGACCGAGTCGCCGTCGAGGACGATTTCGGCCGCCCGCCCATCGATGAACGAGGGATGGGTCGTCGGCGGCGTCCGGAGATCCGTACCGAACGCTTCGGCGATGGCTTGCAGGCGGGCCTTCGCGTCCTCGTAGGAAGCGTCCGTGCGCGCGAGGGCGCCCGCAACGGTGCGGTGTTCGGCGACGCCCGTGTTCTGGGAATCGTCGAGTCCGGCGGCGAGACCGATCTCCGCGAGGTCCTGTGGGTAGCGACGGTGGGTGTTGTTCTCAAGCACCATCAGCAGGGAGGGCAGCGCCCACGTCCGGAGAATCGTGTAGTCCTCGCTGTACGGTTCCTGGATGGTCACCGGGTCGGCCGCCCCGAGACAGTCGTCGTCCGGGGAGACGTTCATGCGGCCGAAATTCTCGGCCTCGTTGGTCATGTGGAAGTTGAGCAGGTCCTCGAAGCCCAGACCAACGAGCGTGTCGCGGGCGGCGTCCTCCAACCGGGAGCGCTCGTGGCGGCCGCCGACCGTCGAGACGTCGGGGTAGGTCGGTTCGAGACTGTTGAACCCGAGCGCGCGCCCGATGTCGTCGATGATGTCCAGCGGGTGAATGACGTCGACGCGGTAGGGCGGGACCTCCACCTCGAACGAGACGCCGTCCTCGCTTCGTATCTCGGTGGCGTCCAGTCCGGCACGCTCGGCGTAGTCGACTACCTCGCGCGGTTCGAGGTCGACGCCGAGGATGCTCTCGATGCGGTCCAGCGTGACCGTCTTGGTGCGGACCTCGAAGTCCGGGCGCGAGAGCGTCCGGCCGGGGTACTCGCCGGGCGCGTCGTCGGCGTACGCTACCTCGACGCGTTCGACTTTGCCGCCGCGCGCTTCCAGCGCGTAGCAGACGATGTTACACATACGGTCGATGGTCCACTGGTCGGTCCCGGTCATCTCGATGAACAGGTCCCGGGAGTCCTCGGTCACCTCGGTCCGGCGGCCGTTGATGACCGGCGGGAACGAGAACAGGCCGATAGCGTCGTAGATGGCCGGCACGCGGTCGAACTCTGCCACGAGGTCGCCGTAGGTCTGGCCGGTCTCGTGGTCGGCGACGACCTCGTTGGGCGTCATCTCCCGGTCGGCGTCCAGCGGTACGAACGTCGCCTCGTCGGGGTCGGCGCTCGTGTAGGTGATGGACTTGCCGGTGCCGTCGGTGGCGGCCTCGCCTTTCAGCATCGTCAGGTCGTGGACGCCGATAGCGCCCTTCGCTCGCTTGCGGCCCATCGTCGCGTGGAGTTTCTCCTGCAACTGGATCAGAGACTCCAGTGCGTCCTCGCTCATGTCGAGGCCGCGGACGACGGCCCCAGTGACGTAGGGGCGTCCCTCGGGTTGGTCCGTGACTTCGATGGTCCACTCGGCGCTGTTCGTGGCCGGGACGTAGACGCCGCGGTCGTCGCCGTAGTGGTAGCGCAGCGACCGGGCGACGCCCTCTACTGAGAGCCGATCGAGGCGGTCCGGGGCGAACTCCAGTTGGAACTCGTCGTCCTCGGTGCGGCCCTCGAATTCCAGTCCGAGGTCGAACAGGTCCGACTTGAGTTCCTCGTCGTCCTTCTCCTCGTGGCCGGTCAGGTGGCGCAGTTCGTCGGGGTCGACGTCGACGACGGGCATCAGTGCATCACCTCCGTCTCGCGAAGCAGTTCCAAGTCACAGAGCGTCCCGTGTACGTCGCGGATGTCCTCGAAGCCGTACATGAGCATGAGTAGTCGTTCGAGCGAGAGGCCCCACGCCATCACGTCGCAGTCGACGCCCAGCGGGGAAAGCACCTCGTCGCGGAAGATGCCCGAGTTGCCCACCTCGACGACCTCGCCGGTCTCGGGGTGGGTCCCGAACAGTTCGAAGCTCGGTTCGGTGTAAGGGTTGTAGTGCGGTTTGAACTCCAGGTCGGTGATGCCGAACTGCTCGTAGAACTCCGTGAACGTCCCCATCAGGTCCCGCACCGAGAGGTCCTCGGCCATCACCCAGCCCTCTATCTGGAAGAACTCCAGTAGGTGGGTCGGGTCAAGCGTGTCGTTTCGGTACACCTTCTCGACGCTGAAGAACCGCTGCGGTGGCTCCAACTCGCCGATCTCGTGGCCCGAGAGGTACCGCATCGACAGCGACGTGGTGTGGCCACGGAGGTCCAGTCCTCGGGCGACGTCTTCCTCCCACGGCGAGTGGTACCCCTCGCCGTCGGGGCCGACGCCGTTCTTGTGGGCCGAGCGGACGCGTTCGACGAGGTCCGCGGGGAGGTCGTGAATCTCGTCCGGTCGCTCCAGTGCGAACTGGTCCCAGTGGGTTCTGGCGGGGTGGTCCTGTGGCATGAACAGGCAGTCGTTTATCCAGAACTGGGCGTCGACGTGGGGGCCTTCCATCTCCTGAAAGCCCATGCCGACGAGCGTGTCCTTCACGCGGTTGGCCGTCTGGCGGAGGATGTGCTCCCTGCCGTGGGGCACGTCCTCGGCGTCGGCCTCGACGTTGTACTCGGTGAACTCGACGCTTTCCCACTCGCCGCTGGTGAGCAGTTCGGGGGTGAGCTGGTCGACCGTCTCGGCGACCTCGACGCCCTCCATCAGCGCCGTGACGCCGTCGTCGGTGAGTCGGACCGAGCGGACGGTCTCCTCGCTGCGGTCCAGCAGACCGCGGCGTTCGAGTTGGTCGAGAGCGTCGGCGTCGGCGTCCTCGGCCCGGCCGTCGGCGACGGCTTCCAGCGCGTGCATCTCCGGGTCCCGGCCGGGCGCCGCGTCGGGGTCGGCGGTTATCTCGCCGCTGTCTATCTGGCCGTACCCCTTCCGGGCGAAGTTCGAGAGCGCGATGTCGACGGCCCCACCTTCGAGGCCGGAGGCACCGATGACCTCGCCCATCTGGACCGGGGACTCGTCGGCCCCGGCGTCGAGTGCGGCCTCGTAGAGGTCCTGCTCCGGGAGACTCTCGCGGACGTACCGATCGCCCTCCTCGGTCAGGTCGTAGTGTTCGAGCGTCTCCTCGGAGACGGTCACCAGACCGTCGGCTTCCAGTTCGAAGGCGGCCCGCGTCGCCGCTTCGGGTACGAGGCCAGCCTCCTCGGCCACCTCGTCGATTCGTCTGTCCTCCTGTGCGTCGGCGGCCTGTAAGATGGCCACCTGTGCCTGTGGTCGTTTCATACGGGTGTCTCGGTCGTTGTCGGGAAGTAGCGCGGGTCGCTCAGTTAACGGTTCTCACTTCCTGCCAGCGGTTTCGTCGGGCCGCTACCTCTCGGTGCGGCCCGAGTCCACTACCGGCCGGAAGCGAAGAAGAAACCGAATCCCGGAGCGCGGACTGGCTGACGAGCGGCGCCGGCACGGTGGGATTCGGGTGCCATATCCGTCCGGTGGCAATGGGCGATAAAAAGCGTTGTGCCACCGACGGCCGGCTCGGTCACACCGGGAACAGGACGAACCCGCGGAACTCGAAGTCGGCCTCTTCGTCTTCGCGGAGGGTGACACGTGGTCCCTGTCCGGTGCGGGCAACGGCGAGTTCGGCGAAGTCGTCACCGTCCATATCGCCGAAAGCGGCGTCGATGGCGTAGCCGTCGTCGTCCCAGTCGTCGCCGTCGGTAAACCGCAACTCGAAGTCGGCGTCCTCGTCCTCGTGGACGAAGTAGCGGGCGTTCGACTCGGCCCGCCGAGTGACGACGAGTTCCTCGTAGCCGTCGTCGTCGATGTCGCCGAAGTCGATACTGGTGGCGTAGGCGTCCCGTCCCCAGTTGCGGCCGGCGGCCAGCGTCCGTTCGAAGTCGGCGTCGGCGTCCTCGAAGACGAAAAAACGGGCGTTCGAGCGGGCGCGTCTGGTGACGCCCAGTTCCTCGTAGCCGTCGTCGTCCACGTCCCCGAAGGCGAGGTCCGTCGGATAGCTGTCCGACCCCCACTCGCGGCCGCCGCGGAACAGCACCTCGAAGTCCTCGTCGGCGTCGTCGTGGACGAAAAAGCGGGCGTTCCCGCCGGCCCGCCGCCCCACCGCTAGTTCGTCGACGCCGTCGTCGTCCACGTCACCGGCCGCCAGCGCCGAGGTGGCGATACCACGTCCCCAGTCCCGGCCGCCGCGGAGCAGTACGTCCTCGTCCTCGTAGTCGACGACGAAGAAGCGGGCGTTCCGCCGGGCGGACCGTCCGACTGCGAGTTCGTCCACTCCGTCGTCGTCGAAGTCTCCCGCCGCCAGCGCCGTCGTGTTCGCGTCGTCGCCCCAGTCTCGGCCCGCCGCGAGGAGGCGGTCGAAGTCCTCGTCGGCGTCGTCGTAAACGAAAAAGCGGGCGTTCCCGCCGGCCCGACGACCCACCGCCAGTTCGTCGGCCCCGTCGTCGTCGAAGTCACCGAAAGCGAGCGCCGTCGCGAAGGCGTTGTCACCCCACTCGTCACCACCGGAGAACAGCACCTCGAACTCCGCATCCTCGTCGTCGAGGACCCAGAACCGCGGCCCGTCGTCAGTCCGAAGCGCAACGGCAACTTCTGCACGGCCGTCGTCGTCGGCGTCACCCCACGCGACGGCCGTCGGCCCGTCGGGCAGGTCCTCGAGGGGGAGGGGGATGGCCGCGGCCTCGGACGCCGCGCCGCCGGCGAGGGCGGTGCCACCGAGCGTTGCACCGGTGTACTGGAGGTAGTCCCGTCGCTGCATGGCGCCCAATAGTTAGAACGTCGACAGTAAAACGACAGAGCATCGTTTACGCACTCGTGAGGGCGGAAGAGCGCCTTACCGCAGGTGTAAGCCGACCGAAAGCCGCCGTCGAACGGACGGCTCCACCTCGAAGGGACGTTGTGTCGGCTTACCAACTGTTCACGACCGTTTGCGGTCCGTATCGAGGTCGATGTCCAGTTCGTCCAGTTTCTCCTCCCACTCGGCGCGTTTCTCCTGGTGGTCTTCGAGGAACTGCGCCATCAACTCGGCAGCCTGTTCCTTACAGCCGCCACAGAGGCGCTCGCCGCCGACACACTCCTCGTACACCTCGGTCGCGAACTCGTCGTCGTCGCCCGAGAGGAGGTAGGCGTACAGTTCGTAGACGGGGCACTCGTCGGCTTTCCCGCCCTTCTCTCGCTGCTCCTCGGCCGTCGCGCGGCCGCCGGTCGTGGCCGACTTCACCTTGTCGTAGCCGTCCTCCGGGTCGTCGAGCAGGGAGATGTGCGAGGCCGGAACCGACGAGGACATCTTCCCGCCGGTGAGGCCGGTCATGAAGCGGTGGTAGATAGACGACGGCGGGAGGAAGCCGTAGCCGCCGTTGTCTAGTTCCACCTGCCGGGCGAGTTCCTCGGCCTCGGACTGCGAGAGGTCGAAGGCGTCGACGTGTTCGTCGTACACCCGTTTCTCGCCGTCGACGGCCTCGATGAGCGCCTCGAACGCCGCGTCAGTCGCCCGCCGGTCGAAGATTCGTGTCCGGGGCCGGAGCGGTTCCTTCCCGGCGTTTTCGAGTTTCTCGACGGCCGATTCGCGGGCGTCGGCCGGGGCTGGCTCGTGGTCCCGAAGCCAGTCGGCGGCCTCGCCACAGCGGGGCATCTCGGGGTCCTCGGCGTACTCTTCGCGGGCGTCGTAGGCCTGCCGGAGCAGTGGCCGCTCTTCCGGTTGGGCCTCGAAACTGGCGAACGCCTCTGTCACCCCGAAGTAGCGCATCCGCGCCGCGAGGTCCCTTGCGAGCCGCATGTGCGGGTCCTGGTCCGGGCCGACGGGGATGACCGTCGGTTTCGGCTCGTCCAGTTGTGGGTAGAGGATGTCGGCCATCTGCGTGACGACCGACTGCATGTAGGAGATGTTCGTCTCGCCGTCGAAGTCGTAGATGGCCTGCAACTCGGAGGCGTTTGCCTCGGCGCCGAGTTCGAAGGCGAGGTCCTGCAGTTCGCGGTTCTCGGACTGGCGATACAGTTCGCCCTCCTCGGGGTCGAACCCGAGCGCCAGTAGCGAGAGGACGTAGCTCCGGGCGTGTTCGTCTATCTCCGCCCACGTCAGGCCGCGGGCGGCGTGGGCTTCGAGGTCGGCGATGAGGCCGTAGGCGTCGGCGCCCTGCTGTTGGTGCCAGATTATCTCGTCGAACACCATCTTGTGGCCGATGTGGGGGTCACCGGTCGGCATGAACCCCGAGAGCGCGGCGAACTCCTCGCCCTCGCGCATCGCCTCGGCGACGGGGCCGTAGTCGCGGTGGCCGAAGATGACGCCCCGGCGCATCAGGTAATGGGGGTTCGGCACGTCGGGTAACACCGCGTCGAACTCCTCGATGCCGAACTGCTCGAACAGTTTGCGGTAGTCCGCGATGGTCGAGGAGCCCCACGGGTCGAGTTTGACCTCGTCGGCGCCGGCAGCGTCGGTGCCGCCGTCGGTCCGGAGGTCCGACGAGGCTCGCCTCGCCTCGCTCGGCTCGCCGCCGTCGGTCCGCGTCTGCCCGTCTATCGATTCGTCGTCAGTGTGTGAGTCGCGCATCATGTGTCGTGTATCGTGTCGGTATGCGGTCGAAGCCACGGCCGAGAAAGCGGAGGGAGCATCGCCGGACCCGTCGGCGGGTTACGCCCGTCGGACGGGAACCGCGAGACTGTCCACTTCCCGGACGCGCCAGCGCCAACCGTCGACGGGAGTGGACACCATGTGGGGGACATGCGCGAACACGGTCTTATGCCTTCCGGGTCCGTACGAACGAGCAGGGCCGGTTACGGCGTCAGCCGCTGTACTTCGACCCACTCGACAGCGTCGCCGCCGACCAGCGCGAACACCATCGTCTTCCGAACGCCGTGGGCCAGTCGCACGTCCAGCGCGAGGTCCCGCGGTTCGAACGCGTGAGCGGCCGGCAACGCCCGCACGAGCAGTTCCGAGTGCCCGAGGTCGTCGACGCTCTCGACGTCGGCGTAGGTCCGGAAGTCCGCGCCGAACTTGAAGCCGGTCTTGGGGACGACCCCTGCTTCGCGGAGCGCGGCGTAGACGGCCAGTCGGCGGTCGAACCGTTCACCTTCGACCGCACGGCCGCGTTCGACGACGGCGTCGGCCCCGCCCGCGATAGAGAGAACGCTCGCTCGGGCGAGGTAGGCGGCCTCGACCAGCGACAACTGGACCGCATCGTCGTCGATCCGCTGCCCGTAGAACGCCCGTTCGTACAGCGCGCCTGGCGGGTCCCAGCAGAGGACTCGCTCGGCCAGCAACTCGCCGTCGACCACCGAGAGGTCGGCGTCGCTGGTCCCACTGACCTCGCGGTCAGTCGTGTCGAGATACGTTATCTCGCTCTCCTCGTCGACGACGGCCAGCACACAGTCGCCGAGCGACGACGCCGGCACGTCGTCCCGTTCGCCGACGACGCGTACCCGGTATGCGATCTCGTCGTCCCACGGCCCCTTCCCGCGCGGGTACACCACGAAGTCCACCCCGTCGGGGTCGTCGACCCAACTCTCGCGGGCGGGCGTGAGGTAGAACCC
Source organism: Haloarcula sp. JP-L23 (assembly GCF_011602445.1). NCBI lineage: Archaea > Methanobacteriati > Methanobacteriota > Halobacteria > Halobacteriales > Haloarculaceae > Haloarcula > Haloarcula sp. JP-L23. The sequence goes on from NZ_CP050014.1 coordinate 352,541, forward strand.
GCGGTCGCGCAGGTCCTTGTAGACGAGGAAGTCGACCATCGGGACGGCCGACGACCCCAGCAGTTCACGGAAGTCCATCCCGTCGACGGCCTCGATGTCCCCCCGATAGAGGAGGTGAGCCGCCTCCACCGGCGCGAGGTCGAGGTCGCCGTTCCGTGCGTGGCCGTAGCCGCGCGAGTCGTAGAACCGCTCCCGGGCGCGTTGCCCCGCCCGGACGACGTCGCCGTCGAGTGTGAGGTCCATGCCTCTGGGTGGTTCGTGCGTGGACAAATCCTCTGTGGGTTGGGGCTAGCAGTCGTTTGGAAGTCCGTCGTCACTACGACTGCCACCGTGAACGCTACGAAAGCCCCACCCGGTCGTCTGTTTCATCAGCTTGCGCGGCGGACCAGTCACAGCGTGCCGACGAGTCCCGCCTCGCAGGTGCTGTCCAGACACCGACGGCCGCCGGCCGTCTCGAACACCGGGAGACCACACGGGCACTCGTCGACGACGACGCCGGAGGGGAACGAGAACCCGGTGTCGCAGTCGGGGTAGTGCTCACAGCCAGCCAGCAGGCCGCCGCGGCGGATGATTCGCAGGTCGCCATCGCAGTCCGGACACGACCACGCGCGGTCGAAGGCGTCGGTCACCCGGTCGTCCAGCGACTCGCAGTCCCGGTCCAGACAGAGTTCGAACACCTCGCCGCGTTCGACGCGCATCGTCGGGAGGCCGCAGTCGGCACAGCGCCCGCCCGTGACGGTGGCGTTCGAGGGCAGGCCGTACTCGCCCTCGCAGTCGGTACAGGTGACGCTCCCCCGCGCCCGGACGAGTGTGCCGGGACAGTCCGGGCAGTCGGCCACCGGGACGCCGGCGTGGGAGGCCGGGAACCGGGCGCTGCCGTGTTCCTCGTGGGCGACGACGCGGAGCAGTTCCTCGCCGTCGCTGGCGGTGACGACGCCGTCCTCGACGGTGACGCTCTCCGCACGGGTGAGCCACGCCACCGGTTGGTAGCCGGTGGCGTCGTGGACGAGGACGGTGTTGTCGGGTTTGACCACCACCAGCACGTCACCGCGCTGTTCGCGTTCCCGGGACCCTTCGAAGACAGTCGTACACTCGCCGGCCATCACGCGCGTTCCGTCGTGCATGGACGGGGATGGCCCCCTCCCGGTATCTAAACCCTCGCCCACAACACGCAAAACCCTCGGGCGATTGAGGACGGACAATGAGCGACGCACCGACCGCCATCTGCTTCGACATGGACGGCGTCCTCGTCCAGTCCGAAGACCACTGGGTGAGCGTCCAGCGCGACCACATCCTCCCGACCGTCGCGCCCGACGACGACATCCCGCTGTCGGCCATCACCGGCCGCGACTACACCGAGGTGTACCCGGACATCGCCGCCGAGTACGACGTCGACGTCTCCCGCGAGGAGTACGAGCGTCTGTTCGAGGAAGCCGGCGAGCGCATCTACCGTGACCACGCGACGCTGCTGTCGGGCGCGCACGACCTGCTGGCCGACCTCAGTGCGGCCGGGGTACCGCTCGCGCTCACCACCTCGGCCCCGTGGGACTGGATAGATGTCATCGACGAGCGGTTCGACCTACTCGCCCACTTCGACGCGGCGGTCAGCGCACAGGACGTCGACGGCCCGGGCAAACCCGAACCCGGCATCTACGAGCGCGGCGCGTCCGAGTTGGGCGTCGACCCGGCGGCGTGCTGGGCCGTCGAGGACTCCACTGCCGGCGCACGGGCGGCCGTACGTGCGGGCATGACCACCGTCGGCTTCCGCGGCGACGGCGACGAGACGGACCTCTCGATGGTCCACCATCTGGCCGACGACGCCGACGACCTGCGGGCGCTGTGGCTCGGCGAGTGAGTCGGTGAGAGGAAAACGGGGACCGGTGGCCACAGCGGAGCGCGTGGGGAGTGTCTCAGGCGTCCGTACGATAGTCACTCAGGCGTCCGTACGATAGTCACGGCCGAGGACGAGGCCGAGGACGTTCGCGAGGAACACGCCTGCGAGGAGGAACAGGAGCGACTGTCCGTCGAGGCCGCTCAACAGAACTGTCGGGTACGCAAGCGGTGCCAGAACCGCGGTCCAGAACCCGAGGAACTGGATAGGTCGGAAAGCGAGCGTTCGAAAGTCGACACTCCTGTCTGGGAGCGCTTCGGACGGGGACTGGAAGGGCGAGGCACTGGACATCTGATTCCTCCTCGTCGTATGGGACGACCCGCACCGCCATATAAACGTCAGACGCTTACGGACAGTTCGCGAGGTTACACGGAACCTGTCCGATTTTATCCGGTTTTACCGTCGTTTTTGCGGGCAGATACGACGATTTGAGAGGGCTTTAGAAGTTTTATTCTCGGTTATGGAGTCGTTTCTTCGTGCCGCCGGTAGTCAGCGGACGTCGACCGTTCGCGAGGACGTCACCGGCGGGAGTGGCAGGTTAGGATACGACACTTCGACGGTGTACTCCAGTTCGTCGGCGTCGGCCCCGAAGACGGCGACGGGCAGGTTCGTCTGGCCGAGATACGCCGGTTTCGCGGTCATCTCGCGACCGTTGACCGTCACGCGCAGGCCCGCGCGAGTGCCGCCGGCGTTGTTCGCTACGGTTACCTCGCACATCTCGTGGTCACCGGGCGCGACGGATTCGGGGAACTCGCCCCAGTCGACGACGACCACCGGCAGGTCCCGTGCGTTCGAGACCACCTGTTCGGCGACGCCCTCCGAGAGACCGGCGGAGACGAGGCCCGAGACGCCCTCTCGGACCACGTCGGCGGGGGTCGAGAGGCCGGCGGCGGCGAGTTTCTTCGCGCGTCCCGACCCGACGCCGTCGATGGCGGTCAGGCCCACCGCGTCGGCGCTGATGCCGTGTTCGACGCGGGCCTCCACGCGGCAGGCGAGGTTGGCGTAGCGGCCCGGCGCGAGATTGTCGAGAAACTCCCGCAGGGCGGCGAGCAGTCGGAGCGCGTTCTGTCGGATGACCCACGCGTCGCTCTTGAGTTCCGTCGGCGTCGTCCCGGTCATCCCCGACCGGAGGATGGCGAGCACCTTCCGCTGGCCCGCATCGAGGTGGTCGGGGACGCCGTCGCCGATGACAGCGTGGACCGCGTCCTGTTCGTCCGACCGGGCGCTGACGCTGTCGAACTCCGTCGCACCGGCCAGCGTCGTCAGCAGGTCGTCGGCGTCGATAGCGTCCACGTCACCGCTCTCGGCGGCCGCCGCACAACGTTCCGCGAGGTCGGCAAAGCGGCGGGCGGTGTCCAGCCGAAGGTAGAACTTCGAGGCGAGTTGGCCGAGTCGAGTGGACTCGACGCGGAGGCCGTCCTGTTCGACGAAGCCGTCGGCGACCAGTTCCGAGAGGGTGTTGCTCACCCGTTCGCGGAGGTCACTGCCCGCGTCGTACGCGTCGGGGGCCGACTGTGCGCGGGCATAATAGAATGTGGTCCCTAGCCAGTCCATCACGTCGTCGACGTCCCGAATCGTCCCCAGCGCGATTTCGGCGTTGAGGTGGGCGTCCAGTTCCGCGGCCAGTCGGGACTCTATCTCCTTGCCGTCCCGGAGGAGACGGCGGTACTTGTCGGCGTCCGAGCGGTCACAGACGACCCACGCGTACCCCATGTCGTCGTAGCCCGGCCGCCCGGCCCGGCCGAGCATCTGGAGGACGTCGAGCGGACTCATGTCCACCTCGCCTTCCAGTGGGTCGTGCAGTTTCGTGTCCCGGATGACGACACACCGGGCCGGGAGGTTCACGCCCCACGCTAGCGTCGACGTCGAGAACAGGAGCTGAATCTTCCCCTCCTTGAACCACTGCTCGACGCGGTTCTTGTCCTCGCGTGCGAGGCCGGCGTGGTGGAAGCCGACGCCGTCGAGGACGGACTGCCGGAGCGTGTCGTTCTGGAGTTCGGCGGCGTCGGTGTGAAAGTCGTAGTCCCCGCGGGCGCCCATCGGGATGTCTCGCTCGGTGAGTTCGTCGCGGGCCTTCTTCGCCGCCTGCACGGTGTCCTGTCGCGAGGAGACGAAGACGAGCGCCTGCCCCTCGTCGCGGATGTGTGGTTCCGCAAGGTCGAGCGCGCGGTAGAGCCGGCGGTACTTGTCGGCGAAGGCGTTCTCGCCGTGGGAGTAGGTCTTCACGTCGGCGTTCAACGGCACCGGACGGTAGTCGTCGCCGAAGGCGAAGGTGGTCTCGTCGGGGGCGTCCAGCCAGTCGGCCACGTCCTCGATGTTGGGCATCGTCGCCGACAGCGCGACCACGCGCGGGCCACAGAGGCGGCGAAGCCGCGAGACGGTGACTTCTAGCACCGCGCCGCGTCGCTCGGAGTCCAGCAGGTGGACCTCGTCGATGACACAGCAGTCCACGTCCGTGATAAAGGAGTAGCGGGCCGTATCGTGTTTGCGAGTCGCCGAGTCGGCCTTCTCGGGGGTCATCACGAGGACGTCGGCGCGTTCGGCCCGGCGGGGGGAGAGGTCCCGTTCGCCGGTGACGACGTACACCGAGTAGCCCATGTCCTCGAAGCGCTCCCACTCGCTTTCTTTCTCGTTTGTGAGCGCGCGAAGCGGGGCCAGAAAGAGGGCCGTCCCGCCCTCGGCCAGCGTCTTGCAGATGGCCAGTTCCGCGAGCGCCGTCTTCCCGCTGGCGGTCGGCGCGCTGACGACGACGTTGTCCTCGCGGTTCAGCAGGGCGGGCAACGCCGCCGACTGCATCTCGTTGAACCGCTCGAAGGGGAACGCGTCGGCGAAGTCGGGCACCACCTCCTCGACCGCCACCGTCGGCTCACTCTCGGCTCGGCGTGACACGTCAGACAGGCGGGTCCGGGACCTCAAAGGCGTTTCTATGGCGGCCACGCGGTGACTCGTTTGCGGCGTTGTTCGGCCGACGGCGACCGCGAATTTATGTAGCTGGCACCGATGAGCGTGGCTGTGAGCAAGGACTGGGAGCCGGAGACGATTTTCGAGGTGCTGGGGAGCGAGGAGGTCCGCCGCATCCTCGCCGTCGCCAACGTCGACCCCGTCTCGGTGCCGGACCTCGCCGAGGGACTGGACGCCTCCGAGCCGACGGTGTACCGCCGGGTGAACGTCTGTCAGGAGTACGACCTCCTGCGGGAGGCCGACCGGGTCGACGACGACGGGAACCACTACAAGGTGTACGAGACGACGCTGGAGCGGGTGTGCTTCGAACTGGCCGGCGGGGGATTCGAGGTCGACCTGCAGCTCCGGCGGGAGACGGTCGACCAGATAGAAGACATCGACCACGACGAAGCGTCGCCCGAAGAACCGGAGTGAACCGCCGGGAGCGGGTCGAGATGCGTCGAACGAATATCGACGCGGTACGGCGGTTCTCTCGCGGAGCTTCGCGGTCTGAAACGGCCCCAGAGTGAGATAGTTCTCGGCGTTCACCGTGGCGAACGGATAGATTCGTCCGCAGGACGCCCCGGAGCGGCCCGGGATGTCGATATCGGGCGTTTCAGAGTCTGAAGCGCCCGGCAGGGTTATAACACTCTCACCCGGTTATACGTCGACTGGATACTATGTCCGTACTCCAAACCGTCAAGCAGAAGGTCGGAATCGCCGACGAGAAACCGTCCTACGAGTGCGAAGACTGTGGCAACGAGTTTCAGTCCGACGCCGACCCCGGGTCGTACTGGTTCCAGTGCCCGGAGTGCAGCAGTGAAGACCTGACGAGTCTGGAGAAGTGACGACGGACGTCCCGGAACCCAATCTCTTTTGCGCGCACGCACCAAGCGTCGGGCAATGAGTCGTGCGCGCAAGCCCGACTGGCTGAAGATGCGGCCACCGTCGGGCGAGCGGTTCACCGACATCAAACAGAGCCTCCGCGACCGGAACCTCAACACGGTCTGTGAGGAGGCCAACTGTCCGAACCTCGGGGAGTGCTGGAGCGGCCGGAACGGACCGGGGACGGCGACGTTCATGCTGATGGGCGACCGCTGTTCGCGGGGCTGTAACTTCTGTGACGTCGAGACCGGCGGGATGGACCCGCTCGACCCCGACGAACCCGAGCGGGTGGCCGAGGCCGTCGCCGACATCGGACTGGACTACGTCGTCCTGACGAGCGTCGACCGCGACGACCTGCCCGATCAGGGCGCGGGCCACTTCGCCGAGACGATCCGGGAGATAAAGCGGCGGGACTCGGACATCCTCGTCGAGTGCCTGATTCCGGACTTCCGCGGCGAGGAGCGACTCGTCCGGCAGATTATCGACGCCGAACCGGACGTGCTGGCGCACAACGTCGAGACGGTCGACCGCCTCCAGTGGCCGGTCCGGGACCGTCGGGCGGGCTACGAGCAGTCGCTTTCGGTCTTGCGACAGGCCGACCGCGAGAGCGATATCTACACCAAGACGAGTCTGATGCTCGGCGTCGGCGAGTACGCACACGAGGTGTACCAGACCCTCTCGGACCTCCGGCAGATCGGTGTCGACGTGGTGACACTCGGCCAGTACCTCCAGCCCTCCCGTTCGCATCTGGAAGTCTCGGAGTACGTCCACCCCGACGCCTTCGAGACGTGGCGGCAGGTCGCCGAGGAGGAACTTGGCTTTCTCTACTGCGCCTCGGGGCCGATGGTCCGGTCGTCGTACCGCGCCGGCGAACTGTTCGTCGAGGCGGTTCGGCGCGGCGAGGACGTGGCCGACGCCCGCGAGCGAGCGCGGAGCGCGTAAAGCGCGGGTCCTCGCTCGTCCGTTCAGACGTTCCGGATTCGGTGATACGAGTCCGGGAGCGCCCGCGCGTCCTCGGGGAGGAGCGCGACGACGAGGAAGTCGGTGTAGGGCCTGACGTAGCCGACCAGTTTGCTGATTCGTTCCGAGTCGATGGCTTCCAGCGAGTCGAGTAACATGAACGGGACCGTCTCGTAGACCTCGTGGACGAGGTAGCCCGCGAGCGCGAACACGAGGCCCGTGACCTCACGCTCGGACTCGCTCAGGTGGTCGATGACGTCCTCGTAGGTCGTCCCGTCGTCGGTCCGGCGAACGATGTGGAGGACGAATCGGCTCTCGGAGAGCGCCGTTCCCGTCGAGTCGGCCGACTCGGGTTGACGCTCTATCCAGATTCGGGCGAGTCGGGAGTAGTCGAGGATGTCGAGCACCTGACTCATGTGGTCGTTGAACTCCGCGACCGCGGTCCGTTCGAGGCGTTCGATACGGCCTCGGAGCGACTCTATCTCCGCGTCGATGTCCTCCCGTCGAGCGAGGAGGTCCGCTCGCTGGTCGAGTTCACGCTGCAGGTCGTCGATTTCCTCGACGACGGCCGACCGGTCGGCCCGGAGCTGTTCGAGTTCGAACTCGGCGCGATTGACGGCGCGGTGACGGTCGAGCGTGTCCGACTGGTCCGGGGACTCGCGGCTTCCGACCGCGTCTCGGGCGTCCTCCACGGCGGTCTGGAGGTCCGCACGGCGCCGTTCGAGTGTCTCGACGCGACGGGCGCGTTCCGCGCGTTCGGCCAGCAGGTCGTCGAGTCGCTGGCGGAGTTCCTCGCGCTGGCGTTTGCTCTCCTCGAGTTCGGCCTGTCGGTCGAGCAAGGCGTCGATTCGCTCCTGAACCGTGGCTCGCTCCTCGCGGCGTTCCGACTGGAGCGTTCGTAGCTGTTCGACCGTCCGTTCGACGTCGGCCGGGTCGACGGCCGACCCGCAGGTCCAGCAGACGACCCCGTCGGCCTCGGTCCGGTCCGCAGTCGACGTCTGGGCGACCGAGAGGTCGCCACCGTCGAGCATCCGTTCGTTGAACTGTATCGTCTGTTGTAGCTCGGTAATCTCGGAGTCGAGTCGCTGTTTCCGCTCGCGGCAGTCGGCCAGTTCCGACGCCACCCCGGCCAGTTCCTCGTCCGGGGCCTCCGGAAACGTCGACAGCGAGCGTTCGAGGTCCGCACACTCCGCTCGGACGGCGTCGAGGCTGTCACGCTCCGCTTCGAGTTCGAAGCGGACCTCGTCGAGTTCCGACGTTCGCTCCTGAAGCGCCTCCAGTCGGTCGGTCAGTTCGCCGTCTGTCGTCGCCGTCTCGGTAGCCTGTTCGAGTTCTTGGCGCGCCGCCTCCAGTTCGGACTCGACCGAGTCTATCTCCGCATCGAGTTCGTCCCGACGTGCCTGCAGGTCCGGCAGGTCCGCCTCCAGCGTCGAGAGGTCGTCGAGTCGCTGGTCTATCTCCCGGCGTTCCGAGCGCAGGGACGCGATTTCGCGCTGTATGGAGTCGGTGTCGACCGGGCGCATGAGGAGTTCACGGAGGTCCGCATCGTCGGCGACGGCCTGCCGCGCCTCGTTCGACTCCAGCAAGAACGCAAAGAGGTCCGCGACGGTCACGTCCTCGCCGAGATACGGCGACCCGTCGAACGTGACCGTCCCGCCCTCGCGGATGAGCGTGCGCGTGTAGGTCTCGCCGTCGAGAGCCAGTTCGACCGACCCCGTGGCCGTGTCGCTCTTCAGCGACGGCGCTTCGCTCCCCAGTGCGGCCATCAACCCCTGGAGGAGCGACGTCCGATTGGTCGCGTTCCGTCCCGTGAGAACCGAGACGCCGGGGGCCAGCGAGACGTCGGTCGACTCGATGCCGCCGACGTTCTCGACGTGCAGTGCTGCCATCTCAGTCGACGGGGCCATGTGTCGGTCCAAGCGTGAACCGATGAAAGCCGTTGCCATCCGGTACCGAAACTCGTTACAGCTATACTCACGTTACGGGTTTCGAGAGTCGTCGGACGAGACGGCGTTCGACGGCCGGTCTACGCTCCGAGAAACCCGTTACAGCCGTACTCGCGTTACGAGTTGTGCTCCGACCGACGAGTCGTCCGTCGACGGCTTACTGACAGTCACACCCGCCGCGCGAGAGGAGGTCGTGGAGTCCGTACTGGGCGCCACACGTCGGACAGTGTACCTGCACGTCGACGTACACGTCGACGTCGTCGACGGTCAGTTCGCCGGCCGCCGAGAGGTCGCGGAGGGTTCCCGCAGTGACCCGTTCGACCCGACTCGTGAGGCGGTCGAGCGTTCGCTTTCGACGGGCGGTCGGGTCCTCGTCGTCGTCGTCGCGGTCCGACGGCGGCGTCACCTCCCGACAGGTCGTGAGATAGGTGTGAATCGCGCGGTGGGAGACGAAGTCCGCGCGGAGGTCCTCGACGTCGAGTCCGCTCCGGCGAAACCGGTGGCGGGCTTTGGTGCGCGCTCCGGTAGAGGTGTCCTCGTCGGTGAGCAGACGGTACAGGTTCGCCGCTTCGCCGTCCAACAGGCTCTCGTTCTCTGCGGCGAGTGCGGCCTCGACGAGTCGGTGGTTGAACTCGGTCGCCAGTTCTCGGAGACTCGCCCTCGCGTCACCCTCGGCAGTCCAGCGGCGTTCGAGTTCCGCCCCTATCCCGGTCAGGTCGTACTGGTCGATGAGTCTACTGACCTTGTTCTCCGGCCCCCGTTTCGACCCGGTCGTCCCGTCGGTGTCGGTCACGGCTGGCCGTAGGGAGAGCGCACACAAAACCGTTTAGCGAGGGGAGCGGACGTCCATCTGATCGAGGTCGGGAAGCCGACCGCTGCTGGCGACCCGCAACACGACGGTGAACACGGCACCGCCGGTGTCGGCGTCGGCGACTCGAACGTCGCCACCGAACTCCGCGACGAGGGTCTTGACGAGGTAGAGACCGAACCCGGACCCGCCGTGTGCGGACTCGGCTCTGGTGAAGATGGCATCTTTCCGCTCGTCCGGAATCCCCGGGCCGTTGTCCGCGACGTGGACCCGAACGGTGTCGTCGACGCGTTCCGCACTGACTCGAACCGTCGGCGTCGGGGCGTCGTTGTGTTCGACGGCGTTGGTGAGCAGGTTCCTGAAGACGGCGGGAAGCATACTGTGTGCGACGACATCGACCTGCGGGAGGGACCCGTCGACGTCTACGCGTGCATCCTCGTAGCGGGCCCGCAGTTTCTCTACTTCGCCCTCGATAGTCGGTGCCAGCGAGCGCCGTTCGAGGTCGACCGTCTCGGCCGTCGTCAGCACGTCGGTGAACTCCTCGGTGGTTTCGGTCAGATCGATGATGCCGTTCGCCACGGAGACGATTCGACCGAGACGCTCGTCGGCGTCCGGTCCCGTCTCGCGTTGTAGCACCGACGCCCAGCCCCGGATGACCATCGTGTCGTTCCGGATGTCGTTTCTGAGGAGACGGTTCAGCACCTCTAGCTGGTCACTTCGGGACTGGAGTTCGTGTTCCCGTTCCTGTCGGGCGGCCGTCCAGCGATAGATGCCGACGACCAGCAGGACGGTTCCGACCGCCTCCGCGCCGTTCTCGAACAAGAGCGCGTAGACGTCGGGGAGTTGGACGAACTCGTCTAAGAAGTCCGTCAGCGCGAACAGATAGAAGACGGTGAGACCACCCATCAGCGGACGGTACAGTCGGCGCGCTGGCACGCGCTGGACGACGAAGACGGCCGCGAGGAGCGCGAGAACGACCGCGCCCTCGCCGACGATGTCCGGGACGGCGTAGGTCGTATCCCCGGGCCAGACGAGCAGTTGGACGAGCACGTACAGCAACGAGCCCCCGAGAACTGCGCCGGCGGGCCAGTACGTGGCAGCGAGTGTCCGCCAGTCACTCCGGAACCTGAGCGGGCGCATCGTCGTATCGTCGTCGAAGGGCCCATCTAAGGGTGACTATGAACACTCTATCGAAGAAATTGTGTTACATAGGTCGGCCCACACCGACCGTTCAGGCGGTTCCGAGGGCCGAACGTCTGATACGGAGAGGAATTGTTCGTACGTACACGCATATAGTCGTATCAAGCACTCGTCTCGTAGTATTGGCCGTCATAGAAATATTATAAGCGCTCAAATAGGGGCTCGGTATCGGTTCGGCTGTAGCATGAGCACAACGTCGACTGCATCAGAGGGGTGGTTCGCGTTCGACAAACAGGACATGATGGTGTTCATCCTCGTCATGTCCCTCACGGGGTTGCAAAACGCCGTGACGGAGATACTCCCGGAGTTCACGCTGGGACCGCTGGAACTAGGCGTGGGTGAGTTCGTCTTCATCCCCATCGTGCTGGTCCTTCTCTTCCGGACCTACTGGGCGGCGTTGGCCGTTCCGGTGGGCGAAATCGTGTTCGGCGAAATCCTGCTGGGCGAGTTCGACGGACTGGGCGCGATGGAGGGGCTCCTCCTGATTCCGGTCTGTTACTACTTCGCCGCGAAACTCCTGCAGGACCCGGAGAACACCACCCAACTCGCGCTCGTCGTGTTCATCGCGGAAGGGCTGGAGGAGTTCTTCGCGATGTTCATCGACATCGGGAAAGTGTACGTCGGCGTCGAGGAACTGGAGGCCGTCCCGGGTCTCCCCGAGAGCATCTTCGTCCTAGAGGCCGTCGACCTCGTCACCCAGATGGTCATCACGGGCATCGTCTTCGGCGTGATTCCCGCGCTGTACCTCTATCCGAAGCTCCACGGCAAGGTCGAACCGTTGCTGGGCATGGAGCCCTATCAGGGCGAGCGCGGCGCCTCCATGTGGGGCGGCTTCTCGCTCAAGGCGTTCCTCGCGATTCTGGTCGCCTTCCCGCTGGCGTTCGTCGCCGAAGCGGCCAGCGAGGTCGGGGGCGCCATCAACGTCGTCTGGGAACCCGAGTTCCTCGAGATGTACGGCCAGAGCTTCATCGCGGTGCCCATCGTGGTCGCCGCCATCGTCGCCGTCGTCGTCTGGTACCGAGCGACCCGACAGACCTCCTGAACACCGATGGATTCGACTCACGACGCCGATATCGTCGTCGACGACCTCTCGTTTCGGTACCCCGGGACAGACACGAACGTCCTCGACGGGGCCGACGTGTCGATAGCGCCGGGCGAGTTCGTGGCCGTCGTCGGCGGGAACGGCTCCGGGAAGACGACGCTCTGTAAGTCGTTCAACGGCATCATCCCCCACTTCTACGAAGGAACCTTCGAGGGATCAGTCACCGTCGCCGGACTGGACACCGCGACGAGTTCGGTCGCCGAACTCTCACAGCACGTCGGCTACGTGTTCCAGGAGTTCGACAACCAACTGGTCAACCCCACCGTGTTCGAGGAAGTCGCGTTCGCGCCGCTGAACTACGGTCACGAGGACTACCGCGAGCGCGTCCATCAGACGCTCGACTTGCTGGACCTCGACGGCCTCGAAGACCGATTCATCTGGGAACTGTCAGGTGGCCAGAAACACCTCGTCGCTCTCGCAGCGGCGCTGTCGCTCGACCCCGAAATCCTCGTCGTCGACGAGCCGGCGGCCCAGTTAGACCCCGTCAACGCCCGGGCGACGTACGAGCACCTCACCGAACTCAACGCCGACCACGGGAAGACGGTGGTCACTATCGAACACCACACCGAGTTCATCGCGGAGTACTGCGAGAGCGTCGTGCTGGTGGAAGACGGGGCGGTCAGTTGGAAGCGCCCCGTCGAAGAGGCACTGAACAGGCTCGACGACCTCCGGGCACAGGACGTCCATCCGCCGCAAGTGACCCGCGTCGCAGAGCAGGTGTACGACGACGGGCGGCGGCTACCGGTGACCGTCGCCGACGGCGTGGCACAGTTCACAGACCGAGCGGCCGCGGGCGGCGTGCGTACCGACGGCGCTATCGAAGCGTCTCCGACTGCCGCCGACGGGCAGTCCCCGGTCATCGAGATAGACGACGTCTCTCACAGCTACGAGACGCTCCGAGACGGGAGCCGACAAGCGCTCGACGGCCTCTCGCTCGACCTCTACCCGGACGAACGTGTCGTGCTGGTCGGGAGCAACGGTGCCGGAAAGTCGACGCTGCTGCGACTCGTCACCGGGATCGAGAGCCCCGACGAAGGGCACGTGACGGTCGACGGCGTCGACGCCGGGTCCACACTCCCTGAGACGCTCGCCGACGACGTGGTGTACGTCCACCAGAACCCCGAGGAGATGTTCATCGAAGACGAGGTGCGTGCCGACGTCGCCCACTACCTCCGGGACCGCGGGTACCCAGACGTCGAAGAGCGTGTCGACGACGTCATCGAGTACCTGAACCTCGGCGACCTACAGCACCGAGACGGTCGCCTGCTGAGTGTCGGCCAGCAGCGACGCGCCTCGCTCGCCATCGGACTGGCGACCGACCCATCGATCGTCCTGCTCGACGAACCGACGGGGAGCCTCGACTTGGCGAGTCGGGAGGAGGTCGGTCGGACCATCGACCGCGCCGGACAGCGCGTCGAGACGGTCGTCATCGCGACCCACGATCTCGAACTGGCGGCGGCGTGGGCGACGCGCATCGTCGTCCTCGACGGCGGTCGCGTCATCGCCGACGGTCCGCCGGACGCCGTCTTCTCGGACACCGAGGCCCTAGAGCGGGCGAATCTGCGACCACCACAGGTCGTCCGACTGAGCGAGCGACTCGGACTGTCGCCCGCACCGCTGACCGTCGATGGGTTGGCGAGTCGTCTCGCTAGCGACGCCCCCGTGGAGGCCGAGCGGTGACGTACCTCGATGGACTCCGGGACGCGGCGTCCGTCGACGCCATCAAGAACGACCTGCTGAAGACGGCCTACGAGAACGAGGGGTCGTTCCTGCACCGCCTCGACCCTCGGGTACTGTTGCTGTGGTACTTCGTCTTCCTGTTCGTCCCGTGGCTGTTCTACGACACGGGCGTCCTGTTAGGGTTGCTGGCGTTCGTCTCGCTGCTCGCGTACGTGTCCCGGGTGAGCCTCTTTCTGGTCGCGCTGATGGCGTTTACGGTAGCCTCGACGCTAGCGTCGTACGCCGTCGTGACCGCCTTCACGGGGGACCCGGTCGCCGCGATTCAGGCGTTGATACCGTTTACGCTGAAGTTGACCATCATCTCGGTGTCGAGTCTGGCCGTGTTCTCCAGCATGGGTCCGAAGACGCTCGCACAGGGGCTTCGGAGCCTCGGCATCCCGCGGCAGTTCACCTTCCTCATCACCTACGGCTACCGGATGTTGCCGGTGCTCTTTGAGGAGTATCACGACCTCGTCAACGCCTATCGGTTGCGAAGCGCCGCGCCGGACTCGCCCGGTCGCTTCCGGTGGCGGCACTACGCGTACATCCTACGGATCTCGATGCGGGCGTTCTACCCGATGATATTCAACGTCGCAAAGCGCAGTCGCGTCACCGTCGAAGCCATGGAGACGCGGGGGTTCTCTCACTCCCTGCACGATGCGGCGAGCAAGGACTTGCAGTTGGCCAACTTGCAGATCCGCCCGCTCGACGGCGGCTTCTTCATCGGGTCGCTTGCCGTCGTCGCAGTCATCGCCGTCACGCTGTGAGGGCCACGGCCCGGACACATTCCGGACCGACGACCCCCATTCGACGTCGACGCCCGGTTGGCTGGACCGGAACTGACTATATAGAGATACGCACTGTATTATATCAATCTTAGTCTGCGTTATATATAAGGCAGAAAACTGGCACATATGCGCTTGGTTACCGACGACGAAGACGACCTCGAAGCGGAACTGCTAGAGACGATGATTCCGGCGCGGGCACAGATTCCCGACGACCCCGACCCCGGGAACTACGTGGTCGTCGACGTCGCGCAGTTCTCGACGACGGTCCCGGAACTGTTCGCCAACGGGGCGGAGTACATCTACATCACGGAGGAGCGGGGCAACGAGCCAGATTTCAAGGCCGAGCATCCCCGTGCGAAGATAGGCGGCAGTTCCGGGCCGAACTACGAGGGCGAGGAGGGCTATGACTTCTTTAACTCCCCGAGTTTCGTCCAGGACGTGGACGTGGCGGGCCGACCGACGGCGATGACCTCGACTAACGGCGGCAACGCGGTCACCGACCTCCGACTGGCGGGCGGCGACGACGTCGACGTCTACGTCGGTGGTCTGACCAACGGCAAAGCCGTGGCCGAACACCTCAAGCAGAGCGACCAGCGGACGTACTTCGTCGGAGCAGGGTCGAACGGCAAGCCCTCGCCCGAGGACCTCGCGGGCGCGCTGTACATCGCACGGCACCTCCACGAGCGACCGCCGACGGCGGAACAGCGGGCGGTCTTCCGCGAGATGGTCACGTTCGGGAAAGGGCCGAAGTACGAACGCAAGCCACAGGTCAAGCGGACCGACCTCTACGAGTACACCCTCGCGTTCGACAGCCGTGACGTCGTCCCGAAACTGGTCGACCAGCGGTTGGTCGACGTCGGCGACGGGGCCGAGTGAGCGATGGACACGGACGGGCACGCCCACACGACGTTCTCGGACGGGTCTGCACTCGGTGCGATGGTCGCCGCCGCCGAGACCGTCGGTCTCGACGGCCTCGGACTCACAGACCACTGCATCGTGACCGAGGACGAGTTCGGTCGCCGCGACCAGTACGACCTCGTCGAGACCTACGAGGAGCGACGAGCGGTCATCGACGAGGCGCGTGCAGAGACCGACCTGCGACTGTACGACGCCGCGGAAGTGAGCTACGTCGAGGGCGACGAGGACCGTCTGGCGGCGTTTCTCGACGACGCCGAGTTCGCCTACACCATCGGGAGCGTCCACTTCGCGGGGCCGTACGACTACACCAGCGCCAGCCAGTACGCCGAGACCGGCAGCGCCGTCCGGCGGGCGGCCGTCGAGCGCTACTACGACGCCGTCGTCTCGCTCGTGGAGTCGGACCTGTTCGACGTGCTGGGCCACCTCGACCTGCCGGAGCGGATGGACGCGCTCCGTCGGCACACCACTCGACGGGACTACGAACGCGTCGCGGCGGCGCTGGCCGACTCGCGGACAGTCCCCGAACTCAACGCCGGCCGCGTCCATCGCTCGCTGGGCCGGGTCCACCCCGACCCCGCCATCGTCGACGTGTTCCGCGAGAAGGACGTCGGGTTCGTCCTCGGCACGGACAGCCACACGCCAACCGAACTCAGAGAGCGAGTCCCAGTCCTCCGGGACGTCCTCGACGACGCGGGACTGGAACCGGTCGAACTAGCGACGCTCGCGGACTGAGAGCGGTCGTTTCCGACCCACGTGGGAGATGCCCTGCAGTAATGTTTTTCGTCCGGATATAACACCACACAAACGCTAAGCCCGTCGCGAGTCAAGATGTACCACATGTCACACCAGGGTAGGTGGTCTCTCTGAGTGTCCTCCAGCGCGACCCCACGGACAGAGTACAGGTACTCGACGAAGACGGGCAGGTCGTCGACGGCGCGACGGTGCCGGACCTGTCCGACGACACGCTCGTCGAGATGTACCGCAACGTCAAACTGGGACGGCACTTCGACCAGCGAGCGGTGAGTCTCCAGCGGCAGGGTCGGATGGGGACCTACCCGCCGATGTCCGGACAGGAGGCCTCGCAGGTCGGGAGCGCGATGGCGCTCGGCAGGGACGACTGGACGTTCCCCAGTTACCGCGAACACCTCGCGCTGTACGTCCGGGGCTGGGCCCTCGCCGAGGACCTGCTGTACTGGATGGGCAGCGAGCGTGGGAACGCACCCCCCGAAGACGTGCAGGTGTTTTCGCTTGCCGTCCCCATCGCCACCCAGATACCTCACGCGACGGGGGCGGCGTGGGCCTCGAAGCTCAAGGGCGAGGACAAGGTGTTCCTCACCTACTTCGGCGACGGTGCCACCTCCGAGGGGGACTTCCACGAGGGGCTGAACTTCGCCGGCGTCTTCGACGTGCCCGCGGTGTTTTTCTGTAACAACAACCAGTGGGCCATCTCGGTCCCTCGAAAGCGACAGACGGCCAGCGAGACGTTAGCTCAGAAGGCAAACGCCTACGGCTTCGACGGCGTGCAGGTCGACGGGATGGACCCACTCGCGGTGTATCAGGCGACCAGCGAGGCCGTCGCGAAGGCCCGTGACCCCGGCGAGGGCGAACGCCGCCCCACGATGATAGAGGCCGTACAGTACCGTTTCGGTGCCCACACCACCGCCGACGACCCCTCGGTGTACCGCGACGACGAGGAGGTCGAACGCTGGAAACAGAAAGACCCCATCCCGCGGATGGAGACGTTCCTCCGCGACCGGGGCCTGCTGGACGACGAACGGGTCGCGGCCATCGACGAGTCCATCAAGGAGGAGGTGGCCGACGCAATCGACGCCGCCGAGTCGACGGAGCGACCCACCCCGGAGGAGATGTTCGCGAACGTGTACGCGGAGATGCCGAAGCGACTCGAACAGCAACTCGACTATCTGCAGGCGTTGCGGGAGCGACACGGTGACGAGGTGCTACTGGAATGAGCGCACAGAGTCTCACGCTGGTACAGGCGGTCCGAGACGGTCTCTACGGCGAGATGGAACGGGACGAAGACGTCCTCGTCATGGGCGAGGACGTCGGCAAGAACGGCGGCGTCTTCCGGGCGACGCAGGGCCTCTACGAGGAGTTCGGCGAGGACCGGGTCGTCGACACCCCACTGGCGGAGTCGGGCATCATCGGCACCGCCGTCGGGATGGCGGCCTACGGGATGCGCCCGGTCCCGGAGATGCAGTTCTCCGGGTTCATGTACCCCGCCTTCGACCAGATAGTGAGTCACGCCGCCCGCCTGCGCACCCGAAGCAGGGGCCGCTACACCTGCCCGATGACGATACGAGCGCCCTACGGCGGCGGCATCCGCGCCCCGGAGCACCACTCCGAGTCCAAAGAGGCGTTCTACACCCACGAACCCGGCCTCAAGGTGGTCGTCCCGTCGACGCCGCGAGACACGAAGGGCCTGCTCGCCGCCTCGATTCGTGACCCGGACCCCGTCGTCTTCCTCGAACCGAAACTCATCTACCGGGCGTTCCGCGAAGAAGTGCCCGACGAGGCCTACACCGTCGAGTTGGGCACAGCGAACGTCCGCCGCGAGGGTGAGGACGTCTCCGTGTTCACGTGGGGCGCGATGACCCGCCCGACGATGGAGGCCGCCGAGGCCCTCGCCGAGGAGGGCATCGACGTCGAAGTGGTCGATTTGCGGACGCTGAAACCGATGGACACCGACGCCATCGTCGAGTCGTTCAAGAAGACCGGCCGAGCGGCCGTCGTCCACGAGGCCCCGAAGACCGGCGGCCTCGCGGGAGAGATAATCGCCACGATTCAGGAGGAGGTCCTCCTGTATCAGGAGGCCCCCATCACGCGAATCACGGGCTTCGACGTGCCCTTCCCGCTCTATGCGCTGGAGGACTACTACCTCCCCGAACCTGCCCGCATCAAAGACGGTATCAGAGAGGCCGCGGAGTTTTAGCGCATGTTCGAGTTCGAACTCCCGGACCTCGGCGAGGGCGTCGCCGAGGGGGAAGTGCTGGAGTGGCACGTCGCCGTCGGCGACACCGTCACCGAGGACCAGGTGCTGGCCGAGGTGGAGACGGACAAGGCCGCCGTCGACGTCCCCTCACCCGTCGACGGCGTCGTCCGCGAACTGCACGCCGAGGTGGGCGACGTGGTACAGACCGGAGACGTGCTGATCAGTATCGAGGAGGACGGCGACGCCGCCGAGAGCGAGGCCGCCGAGACGCCGGCGAGCGAGGGCGCGGCCACCGACGGCGAGACGGACGTCACGACCGCCGACGGACGGGTGTTCGCCGCGCCGAGCGTCCGCCGCCTCGCCCGCGAAGAAGGGGTCGACATCACCGCCGTCGAGGGGTCCGGTCCCGGCGGCCGAGTCACGGAGGCCGACGTGGAGGCCGCGGCCGAGGCGACCGAGAGCGACGACGGCCCCACCAGCGTCGTCTCGAAAGTCGGCGACGAGGACGACGGCCCCACCAGCGTCGTCTCGCGGGTCGGCGGCGACGGCGAATCGGCCACAGACGACGAGGCCCAAGCGGTCAAATCGGCCGTCAGGAAGGTGTCGGCCGCGGAACCGATGGCCGAACGGCGCGACCGGACGCTGGCGACGCCGGCGACTCGCCGCCTCGCTCGCGAACTGGACGTCGACATCGACGCGGTGCCGACCGACGAGACTCGCGACGGTGAACCGTACGTCGACGAGGCTGCCGTCCGCTCCTTCGCCGAGGCCGAAGCCGCCGAAGTCACCGACGAAGACGTTCGCGAGGTGACCGAGACGGTCGTCTCGGAGATGCAGTCGATTGCCGACGAGGCCGCCGAGTCGACCACGGCGGTCGAAGCGGCCGAGGGCGACCGCCGGGAACCGTACCGCGGCGTCCGTCGGGCCATCGGCGAGCAGATGACCCGCTCCCGTCGGGAGGTCCCCCACGCGACGCACCACGACAAAGTGGCCGTCCCCGGCCTCGTCGAGGCCCGCGACCGACTCCAGCCACTCGCCGAGGAACGCGGCGTCCACCTCACCTACACGCCGTTCCTGCTGAAGTGCGTCGCCGCCGCGCTGGACGACCATCCCATCCTCGCAAGCCAACTCGACGCGGAGAACGAGGAGATCGTCTACAAGGCCGACCGGAACGTCGGCGTGGCGGCCGCGACCGACCACGGCCTCGTGGTCCCCGTCGTCGAGGACGTCGACGAGAAGGGGCTGCTGGAACTCGCGACGGAAGTCAACGACCTCGTCGACCGGGCGCGAAGCCGCGACATCGCCCGCGAAGAGATGCAGGGCGGGAGCTTCACCGTGACGAACTTCGGGGCCATCGGCGGCGAGTACGCCGACCCGGTGATCAACGTCCCGGAGACGGCGATTCTCGGCGTCGGGGCACTGAAACAGCGGCCGATAGCGAGGAGCGAGCTGTCTCGCTCCTCGGACAACGTGAGCGGTGAAACCGCGAACGACGGCGAGGTCGTCGCGAAACCGACGCTCACGCTCTCGTTGGCTATCGACCACCGGGTCATCGACGGCGCCGACGCCGCCCGGTTCGTCAACACGCTGAAAGAGTACCTCGCGGACCCGACGCGGCTGATGCTGGAGTAGCTACTCCGTCAGGTCGTCGATCCAGCTTCTGGCGGCCATCGCCTTCGGGAACCCGATGGTCGGAATCGACAGCGCGGCGACGTGCTGGAGTTCCTCGGCGGTCAATCCCTCGTCCAGTCCGCGCCGGACGTGTGAGTGGACCGCACCTTCGGACTGTGCGCCGACCGCGAGCGCGAGTTTCACGAGGCGCTTCGTCTCGTCGTCTAGCGGCCCCGCGTCCGAACAGGCCTCGCCGAGGTCGCTGTACGCCTCCCAGACCGCCGGGTTCTCCTTGGCGAACTGGCCCGGCGTCGCGGGTAGGTCCTCCGTCTCGCTGATCTGGTCTGCCATACTGGGGTGTTGGGTCGCCGGTGTAACATAGCTTGGCCCTCTATAACACGGGCCACACGTCGGCGGACGACCCTACGGCGGCCGACGGCGAGGGCACGTAGTTTTTCACCCGGCCGGTCGAGTGGTCGCTATGGTCGTAGGAGACGTCACCACGGGCACGGAACTGCTGGTCATCGGCGGCGGGCCGGGCGGCTACGTCGCCGCAATCCGGGGCGCACAACTGGGACTGGACACGACACTTGTCGAGAAGGACGCCTACGGCGGGACCTGTCTCAACCACGGCTGTATCCCCTCGAAGGCGCTCATCTCGGCGGCGGACGTCGCCCACGACGCCAAGCACGCCGAGGACATGGGCGTCTTCGCCGACCCCGCGGTAGACATGGCGGGGATGACCGAGTGGAAAGACGGCGTCGTCACGCGCCTGACGAAGGGCGTCGAGTCGCTGTGTAAGAGCGCGGGCGTCAACCTCGTCTCGGGCACCGCCGAGTTCGCCGACGAGGAGACGGTTCGGGTCGCCCACGGCGGCGAGGGACAGGGCTCGGAGTCCATCGCCTTCGAACACGCCGTCGTCGCCACCGGTAGCCGACCCATCGAGGTGCCGGGCTTCGAGTTCGACGGCGACCGCATCCTCTCCTCGCGGGACGCCCTCGCACTGGAGTCGGTGCCCGAGGACTTGCTCGTGGTCGGCGCGGGCTACATCGGCATGGAACTCTCGACGGTGTTCGCGAAACTGGGCGCGGACGTCACCGTCGTCGAGATGCTGGACGACGTACTCCCGGGCTACGAGTCGGACGTGGCCGACGTCGTCCGGGAACGTGCCGAATCGCTGGGCATCGACTTCGCGTTCGGCGAGGCCGCCCGCGACTGGGAGGAACTCGACGACGGCATCCGGGTGCGCACGACCGACGCCGACGACACCGTCGAGGAGTACAACACGGACCGCTGTCTCGTCGCCGTCGGCCGGACGCCGGTCACCGACACGCTGGGACTCGACGCCATCGACCTCGAACCGAACGACGACGGCTTCCTCGCGACGGACGATCAGGCCCGCACCGACGTCGAGCACATCTTCGCCGTCGGCGACGTGGCCGGCGAACCGATGCTGGCCCACAAGGGGATGGCCGAGGGCGAGGTGGCCGCCGAAGTCGCCGCCGGCGAACCCGCGGCGCTGGACCAGCAGGCGATTCCCGCCGCCGTCTTCACCGACCCCGAAATCGGCACCGTCGGGATGACCGAGGCCGAGGCCGACGACGCCGGGTTCGACCCCGTCGTCGGCGAGATGCCCCTGCGAGCGAACGGGCGGGCGCTCACACTCGACGAGAAAGCGGGGTTCGTCCGTGTCGTCGCCGACGCCGACACGGAGTTCCTGCTTGGCGCCCAAATCGTCGGGCCGGAGGCCTCCGAACTGATAGCCGAAGTCGGTCTCGGCATCGAGATGGGCGCCCGCCTAGAAGACGTCGTCGGCACCGTCCACACCCACCCGACGCTCTCGGAGGCGGTCCACGAGGCCGCGAAAGCCGCCCGCGGCGAGGCCATCCACACGCGCTGAGGCGCGTCTCGGATCGGGGCCGGTACCGTCCAAAAGGATTATATTGCCGTTTCGGAAAATATCTCCAGGCGCAGAACCGGCAAGAATCATGGCTTCCGACCCACTTCGAGACGACCACATCACCGACACGATGCTCTCCGGAACGACGTACGAACGCGTCCGGTACGAGCGTCACTCCTACTTCAGACAGACCGTCCCCCGAACGCTCGCACTCCAGAGTGCCTTCCTCGGACTGCTCGCGATACTGCTCCCGATGTACGGCCTCTTCCCGGAGAGCGTCGGTCAGTTCCTCCCGGCGGCCGACCCGGAGATCGCCTCTCCGAAGGTGTTGCTACTGGGCGTGTTCGGCGGGCTACTGGAGGCCCTCGGTGCCGCCTTGCTCGTCGGCGCGGCGGCCTACCGGGTCCGCCTCGCACCGCTCACCGAAGCACAGGCCCACGCCGTCCTCGACGTGGAGGACTTCGCGCGATACGTCGGCCTCGGGACCGGCGGCCTCGCCATCCTGCTCACCGTCTGTCTGTTCGCGATAGGGCTGGGTGGCGAGGGCACCGTCGCGTCCTACATCGCGACGGCCGGCGCTAACCCGTACGCACCCTCCGGCTACGGCCTCTCGGTGGGCACCGTCTCGCTGGCCGGGTTCGTCGCCAGCGTTCTCGTCTTCTATGCCGGGAGCTACTTCGCCGTCCGCATCGCCCTAGAGCGCATCCGACAACGCGGCACCGACGTCTGACCCACCCGACTCCCTTTCAGGGTGGGACACGAACCTCTGGCGATGGTTCACAACGAGAGTGATACGTTCGACATCGGCGGCGACCTCACGGTGCGTCGGCTCGGCTTCGGCGCGATGCGCATCACCGGCGAGGGTATCATCGGCGAACCCGACGACGTGGCGAACGCCCGCGCCGTGTTAGAGCGGGCCGTCGAACTCGGCGTCGACTTCATCGACACCGCCGATTCGTACGGCCCCGGCGTCTCCGAACGGCTCATCGGTGAGACGCTCGACACCGAGCGCGACGACCTGATCATCGGGACGAAGGGTGGCCTCCTGCGCAACACCGACGCCGACTGGCTCCCCCACGGCGACCCGGACTACCTCCGCAACGCCCTGCTGTGCTCGCGTGACCGACTGCGGATGGACCCCATCGACCTCTACCAGTACCACCGCCCGGACCCCGACACGCCGTTCGAGGACGCGGTCCACGCGCTCGCCGAGATGAAAGACGAGGGGCTGCTCCGCCACGTCGGTCTCTCGAACGTCAGCGTCGAGCAACTAGAGCAGGCCCAGGACATCGTCGAGATAGCGACGGTCCAGAACCAGTACAACGTCGCCAACCGCGACGACGAGGCCGTCCTCGAAGTCTGTGAGACCGACGGCGTCGGCTTCATCCCGTGGTTCCCGCTGGCGGCCGGCGAACTGGACGACGTCGACGGTATCGACGAGATAGCCGAGCGCCACGACGCCACGCGCTACCAGATCGCGCTCGCGTGGTTGCTCCAGCACTCGGACGTGACCCTGCCGATTCCGGGCACGTCGAGCGTCGACCATCTGGAGCAGAACGTCGCCGCGAGCGCCATCGACCTCTCCGACGAGGAACTGGCGCGGCTGTCCTGAGCCCCGCTGGCACCACAAGAGGTTTGCCGGGCGGTGTGGTGGGTGTCGTGAGCCCATGCTCCGTCAGTTCCATCGTGCAAAGCCCCTCCAAGCCGCCAAGCTCACCGCCATCGTCCTGACGCTCCTGTACTCGACTGGCGTCTACCTCCGAATCGTCCCCAGCGAGCGCATCACGACCCTTCTTCTCGTCCCGCTGATGGCGCTCGCGCTCGCGCTGACCGTCATCGGCGAGTCGCTGTACGCGGGCTACCGGGCCGCCCGGACCGACGGCCCCGTGGTCGAGGCGCTCACGGAACGTCCGGGCTACGCGTTCGTCCGCGCCGTCGAACTCGGCACGGCCGTCGTCGCAGTCGCCGCGGTGGTCGTCCTCATCGCCAGTATCCCCGCCGGGCCGATGGCAGGACCGGGCGCAGTCGGCGTGTTCCTGCTGGTGGTCGGCCTCGGCCTGCTCGTCCTCCTCGGCGGTTTGCTCCGGACACTCACCGAACTGTCCGTCACCCGTGGCAGCGACCGCACCGACGAGCGACGACCGGGGTTCTTTTCATGACGAGCGAACTACCCGACGGTATGACGACCATCACGCTGGGGCCCGCCGGCACCTACTCCCACCGGGCCGCGAAGGCGGTCGAGGACGGCGACATCGAGTTCGCGGAGTCGATGACCGCCATCGTCGAGGCCGTCGCCGAGGGCGAGGCCGACCGTGGCGTCGTCCCCGTCGAGAACAGCATCGAAGGGTCGGTGACGGAGTCGCTTGACGCCTTCTCGGAGTACGACGTCGCCGTCGTCAAGGAGATAATCACGCCCATCCGCCACGCGCTGCTGGCACAGGGCGAGTCGTTCGACCTCGTCTGTAGCCACGCACAGGCGCTGGCCCAGTGCCGCGGCTGGCTGGACGAACACTACCCCGACGTCGAGGTGGAGGCCGTCGCCTCGACCGCTCGCGGCGTCGAACGCGCCCGTGAGGACCCGAGCGTCGCCGCCATCGGCCACCCGGAGAACGCCACCAACGGCACCGAACTGGAGTTGCTGGCCGAGGACATTCAGGACCAGTCCTCGAACGCCACCCGGTTCGTCGCCGTTGCACCGGCGAGCGAACGGACCGAGGCGGGGAGCAAGACCTCCTTCATCGTCTACCCGAACGCCGATTACCCCGGACTGCTGCTGGAGCTGCTGGAGGCCTTCGCCGACCGCGACATCAACCTCACCCGCATCGAGTCCCGCCCCAGCGGCGAGCGCCTGGGCGACTACGTCTTCCACATCGACGCGGCCGCCGGCCTCTACGAGGAGCGCACGCAGGACGCCCTCGAAGACATCGAGGAACTGGCCGAGAACGGCTGGGTCCGCCATCTCGGGTCGTACGACAGCGTGACGGTGCTGAACTGAGCGGTGGTCGCGTACAGCGCTTAAGTCCCGGGGCCGCGTACCCCCACCTATGAGCGACCGTGACCCACTTGCGGAGTTGGAGCGAGCGTTCGACACCCTGAGCGAACAGTTCGGGGTGGACGTAGACACCGTCCCGACGGACATTCTCGACGAGGGCGACGCCTTCGTCGTCCACGCCGACCTCCCCGGGTTCGACAGCGCGGACCTGGACGTCCAGTTGGTCGAAGAACGGAAACTCACCATCACCGCCGACCACAGCGAGGAGAGCGAGACGACCGACGGTCGCTACGTCCAGCGCGAACGCCGCCGGCAGTCGGCCAGTCGGACCGTCCGACTCCCCGAGGCCGTCGACGAGGAGGGGACCAGCGCGAGTTACGAGGACGGCGTGCTCACCGTCCGCCTCCCGAAGGTCAGCGGCGACGCGGACGACGGGATGGACATCCCGGTGAACTGAGATGGTCCTCGAACCGGGGACAGCGGTGCCCGACATCGTCGCCGAGAACCAGGACGGCGACCGGGTACAACCGGACTTTGCGACCCCGACGGTCGTCTACTTCTACCCGGAAGACGACACGTCGGGATGTACGACCGAGGCCAAAGAGTTCGAAGAACGCTACGAGCAGTACGAAAGCGTCGGCGTCGGCGTCTACGGCGTCTCCACCGACGACGTCGACAGCCACTCCGAGTTCGCCGAGGCCCACGACCTCTCGTTTGACCTGCTTGCCGACCCGAACGGGAACGTCGCCGAGGCGTTCGACGTGGACCTGGTCGACGGGCGAAGCCGTCGGACGACGTTCGTCGTCGCACAGAATCAGGTCGTCGGCGTCTACGAGGGCGTCCGCCCGGAGGGCCACGCGACCGACGTGTTGCGTGACCTCGGCGAGGCGGGACTACTCGACGCCACAGAACAGTAGTCTCGAAAGAGAGCGCGCCGGCCTACGACTCGATGTCGATAGCCGGACGACCGGGTTCGGCCTTCTTCGCCAGACTCTCGTCGGCCGCTTCGGCCGACTGGACGACCACCTCGGCGTCGAACTCGCGTTCGACGAGCCACGCGGCCCGTTCCAGCGCCGCGCGTTCGCCCGCGGGCGAGAGCGTCTCGTCGTACTGGGCGCGGCCCGCGAGGTCCTTCGCGAAGTCGGCGGCGGCCTCGCCGTACTGCTGGAGGTCCTCGTTTTGCATCACCGCGGGGACGACGTTGTCGGCCTCGCGAGCGACGTCGACTACTCGGTGCTTCCACTCGGGCGCGACGGCGAGCGTGATAGTCTCCGGATTCTCGATACCCACGGTGTCGACGATGTCACGGACGTCCTCGCGGGTGTTCTCGACGAGGCGGCGCGCGACGGCGTAGTCCTCGGGCGCCTCGGCGCTTGGCCACTCGGCCTCGGCCATCAGGCCGTCGTGACCCAGTCGCTCCCATATCTCCTCGCCGACGTGGGGCGCGACCGGCGCGAGCAGTTTCGCGGCGGTGGTGATGCCGCGTTCGAGCACCGCGGCGTCCGGCGTGGTCGCGTCCTCGTAGCGACGGAGCAAGGAGACGAGTTCGCGCACGGCCTGCAGGGCGTGGTTGAAGCGGAACTCCTCGTACTCCTCGGTGGCGCGAGCGGCCGTCGCGTCGATTTCGCGGGCGACGTAGTCGGCGATGTCGTCTGCCTCGTCCGTGGCGACCGCACCTGCAGCATAGTCGTCGGCCAGCCGATAGACGTTCTGGAGGAAACTGTGAGCCGACTGGACCTCCTCGGCGCTCCAGGCCAGTTCCTTCTCCGGCTGGGCGGCCTCCATGATGAACAGGCGGGCGGTGTCGGCGCCGTACTCCTCGATGATGCGCTGTGGCGAGACGCCGTTACCGCGGCTCTTCGACATCTTGTGGCCGTCCTCGCCCAGCACCATCCCCTGATTCGTCAGGTTCGTGAAGGGCTCGCGAACGCCGTCGAGCAGGTCGCCGTCGTCTAACACTTTCGTGAAAAAGCGGGCGTACAGCAGGTGCATCACGGCGTGTTCGATGCCGCCGACGTACTGGTCGACCGGCATCCAGTCGCTCGCCCGGTCTGTGTCGAACGGCGCGTCTTCGAAGTCCGGGGAGGTGTAGCGCAGGAAGTACCACGAGGAGTCGACGAACGTGTCCATCGTGTCCGTCTCTCGCACCGCGTCGCCCCCGCAGTCGGGGCACTCGACGTGCTTCCACTCCTCGGCGGCGTCCAGCGGATTGCCCGTCGTGTGGACGAACTCCGGCAGTTCGACCGGCAGGTCCTCGTCGGGCACCTCGACGAAGCCACAGTCGTCACAGTGAATCATCGGGATGGGGGTTCCCCAGTAGCGCTGTCGGGAGATGCCCCAGTCCCGCAGGTTGTACTCCGTGCGGTGGTCGCCGTCGAACACGTCGACGAACGTCTCGCGGGCGTCCTCGCTGTGGAGGCCGTCGTACTCGCCGCTGTTGACGAGGACGCCGTCCTCGGTGTAGGCCGCTTCTTGCACGTCGATATCGTCGGGGTCCACGTCGGCGTCCTCGGTGGGTTCGACGACCTGTACGATGTCGATGTCGTGGGCTTCGGCGAACTCGTGGTCCCGGTCGTCGTGGGCCGGCACGGCGTAGAGCGCCCCGGTCCCAACGTCGGTCAGGACGTAGTCGGCGACGTAGACGGGAATCTCCTCGCCGGTGGCGGGGTTGACCGCGTACTCGCCGGTGAAGACGCCGGAGGTCACGTCGAGGTCGTCCTCGTCGGCCTGTTCGGCCATCTCGATGTACTCGGCGACCTCGTCGTTGTCCTCGGCGATCTCCTGTGCGACGGGGTGGCCGGGGGCCAGCGAGAAGTAGGTCGCCCCGTAGATGGTGTCCAGTCGCGTCGTGAAGATGTCCACCTCGTCGTAGCCGGGAATCTCGAAGGCGACGCTCGCGCCCTCCTGCTTGCCGATCCAGTTGCGCTGCATCTCCCGGACGTTGTTGGGCCACCCGTCGAGGTCGTCAAGCGCCGCCAGCAGTTCCTCGGCGTAGTCGGTGATGGTAAAGAACCACTGGTCCATCTCGCGGTGTTCGATAGGGGTGTCACAGCGCCAGCAGACTTCGACGGCGCCGCCGTCGCCGTGAGGCCCCTCCGGAGCCTCCCCCTCCTCGACCTGTTCGTCCGCCAGTACCGTCTCGCAGGACGGACACCAGTTCAGTTCGGCGCCCTGTCGCTCCACGAGACCCTCCTCGCGGAAGCGCTTGAACAGCCACTGGTTCCACTGGTAGTACTCCGGTTCGCAGGTCGCTATCTCGCGCTCCCAGTCGTAGCCGAAGCCCATCTCGGTCAACTGCTCGCGCATCGAGTCGATGCACTGCATCGTCCAGTCGCGGGGGTTCGTGTCCCGCTCCTCGGCGGCGTTCTCGGCGGGCAGGCCAAAGGAGTCCCACCCCATCGGGTGCAGCACGTTCTCCCCGCGCATCCGCTCGAAGCGGGCGAAGGCGTCCGTGATGGTGTAGTTCCGGACGTGGCCCATGTGGAGACTGCCCGACGTGTACGGGAACATCGCCAGCACGTACTCGGGGTCCTCGGCGTCGTCGTCGATGCGGAACACGTCGGCGTCCTCCCACGCCGCCTGCCAGTGGGATTCGATGGCGGTGTGGTCGAACCCACGCTCGCGTTCCTCGCCAGTCGTGGTCATGATACCGTGATTTCGGACACGGACGGTGCTATACCTTTCCCTTCACGGGACCCGAGCGGCGATACGGAGTGCCAGCCGTAGCCTTATGCTCACGCCGAACCTATCAGTCAGTATGACAGACGACGCCGACGAGTCGACCGACTCCATCTTGCCGGAACCGTTGCGAACCGTCACGCCGCTGACTGGCCCGCACCACGACGAGAGCATGGACGTCATCGGGTGGGGGGTGTTCCTCGGCCTGTTGGTCCTGTTGATGCCGCTGTTGCCGTTCATCCTCATCGTCTGGCTCATCTCGAAGGTGACCGAGGCCGTGGCGCCGTCGAACTAGGGCGACTCGGTGCCGACCAGTCCGAACGACAGGCCGTCACCCGCAATCTGTGCGCCCTGATAGGCGACGTGCGCGGCGGCTACGTCCTGAATCGCCAACCCCGTCGAGTCGAAGACGGTGATGCCGTCCTCGGGTTCACGGCCCGGTATCTCCCCGGCGACGACGCTGCCGAGTTCGCCGTAGATGTCCCCGTCCGAGAGAACCCCCTCGCTCCACGGGACGTTGATTTCGCCGGAGTGGGTACACTGCTCGTAGTCGTCGATGACGAGTTTCGCGTCCAGTAGGGTCTGGTCGGCGTGTTCGTGCTTGCCGGCGGCGTCGGCCCCGATAGCGTTGACGTGGGTGCGCTCGCCCAGCCACTCGCGGTCCACGATAGGCGACTCGACGGGCGTTATCGTCGAGAGCACGTCACATCGGGCGGCCTCCTCGATGGACCCGGCGCGCACCGCAAAGCGGTCCGAGAAGTGGTCGACGAACGCCTGCTGTTTCTTCGCGTCGCGGTCGGCGATGACCACCGTTTCGACGTCCCGGACGCTCGCGATGGCCTCCAGTTGCGTGTACGACTGGACGCCCGCGCCGACCAGTCCCAGCGAGTCGGCGTCGGGAACGGCGAGGTGGTCGGTGGCGACGGCCGCCGCCGCGCCGGTCCGCAGGCGCGTGAGGACGGTGCCGTCCATCACCGCCAGCGGGAACGCCGTCTCCGGGTCCGAGTAGATGAGCGTCCCCAGCACCGTCGGGAGGCCGTGGTCAGCGGGGTTGTCCGGGTGGACGTTGACCCACTTGACCGCGGCGGCGTCCCACTCGCCGGCGTGGACGTACGCCGGCATCGAGCGGAAGTCGCCGTTGTACTTCGGGAGGTCGATGTAGGACTTCGCGGGCATGATGGTGTCCCCGCGAGCGTCGGCCGCGAACGCCGCCGAGACGGCGTCGATGACCGCGGGCAGGTCGGCGTGTTCCGCCACGTCGTCGGGACCGAGCAGCAGCGTCTGCATGCGAAAACGTCGCACGCCGCGGCACTTATACTGCCCGCGTCTCTGCCCACGAAAGAAATTTCGGCACCCCGAGTCGTTATCCGTCCACAGTCCATCGCTCGGGACATGCACCGGGGGGCCACCGTCGTCGCGCTGGCACTCTGTCTCGTCACCGCGGGGTGTACCGGCCTCGTCGGGTCCGGGTCACCGTCGCCCGGCCAGACGGTGACGCCGGCACCGGTGCCCGCACAACCGCCGGCACGGGTCGCCCCGGGACTCACGGAGGCCGGCGTCACCGACACGGAGGCGCTCGCACGGGCCCACGTGACGACGCTCGGAAACGTCTCCTACACGCTCCGGCACACCCGCACCGTCGAGACGGCGAACGGCACCGTCCGTCTGCGGCAGGTCACCACCGGCGAGTTCGGCGCGAACTATCGCGAGTACGTCGCCACGCGCACGATTACCGGCACCGGCGTCCCGGACACGGAGATTCGGACCCGGTGGGTCGAGGGGCGTGCAGTCCAGTGGACGACGGTGAACGGGACGACCCGGCGGGCCATCGTCGCCGACGGCCGGGGTATCGGCGCACCACCACTGTCGCCCCGAGCGGCGCTGTTCTTCGACCCGACGTACAACGGCCGCATCGCTTCGCTGTTTTCGGGCGCGAACGTCACCGCCGTCACCCGGACCGGCGAGGAGGTCATGCAGACCTACCGGGCGCCGGTCTCCCGCGTCGTCGCCGACGGGGCGACCGACCGCTCGCAGTTCCCCGTCGTCCCCGCCGAGCGAGTCGGCCACGTGCGCTTCACCGCCGTCGTCGGCCCCAGCGGCGTCGTCTACGGCTACGGCACGCAGTACACCGTCGTCCGGAACGGGACGAGACTTCGGGTGACCGAGTCCATGCGGTACAGCGACCTCGGGACGACGACACCGGACCTCGGCGAGTGAACTACTTCCACGGGTTCGGGACGAGGTCGGCCTGCACCGCCGCCCCCACCTCCAGTCGGGCGTCTGTCTCGGGCACGGCGATACAGGGCAGGACGTAGCCGTCGTCGAGGTGGCGCTCCTTGAGCGCACGTGGCGGTCGCCGGTGAGACACCTCGCCGTCGAGTAACCGGGCCGTACAGGTGCCACACGCGCCGGTCCGACAGCCAAAGGGGAGCGCGACGTCGGCGGACTCGGCCGCATCGAGGACGGTCTGTCCGGCGAGGACGTCGACCGTCGCCACGCGGTCGGCGTCGCGCCAGACCAGACGGACGCGGGTCACTGCCAGACGTCGCTGGTACAGTCGCCGTCGGGCCAGCGAATCTCGTGGGCGCGGGCCGGCCCCTCGGGCAGGTCGCCGAAGTCGACGAGGAACTCCTCGTCAAGCGAGAGCGTCCCGCGTCGCGGGTCCACGTCGGCTTTGAGCATCACCGACCCCTTCTCGCCTTCCTCGGGGAAGAACTGGTTGTCCCACGTGGAAAACAGCGAGGTCGTCCAGTAGAGGCGCTCGCCGTCCAGCGATAGCTGGATCATCTGCGGCCCGGCGACGAGGTCGCGCCCCTGTACTTCTTGGATGTCGCCGAAGTACCCGCCGATGGAGATGGAGTCCGCCTTGCGCGGGTTCGACGGGTCCGAGATGTCGTACATCCACACCTCGCCGTGGAGCCAGTTCGACCCGAAGAGGTAGCGGTCGTCCATCGAGACGAGGATGTCCGTCGGCAATGCCGGCATCGGCATGTCCCAGTCCTCGTGCTCTCTGTCCTCGAACTCGATGACCGGTTCGGCGTGGTACTCGCCCCCGTCCGCCCAGAAGTGGATGATGTTCGAGGACAGCGCAGCCCCGACGTAGCCGTGCGTGCTCTCGGGCGTGTGGAGGAATCGTGCCTCCAGTGGAATCAGCCCGTCCTCGCCGAGGTCGATGGTCTGCTCGACGGTGCCGGCCTCCCAGTCCCAGAAGTTGAGCCGCTGGCCGTACTTGCCGTTCTCGACGTCTTCTAAGTCGAACCCCGGGTAGTAGGTCTTCGGCGCGGCCCACTCCGTCGAGAGCATCACGTTGTGGCGTGGCTGGTACCAGAAGTCGTAGTTCATCTCGATTTCGCCGGGCGGGTCCCAGCGGCCCTCGACCTCGAAGTCGTCGTTCAGTTCGAGGAAGCCACCGGGGAGGTCGCCGTCGGCGTCCCCGAGCATGCTGATGAGTATCTCCCCGTCGGGGATGCAGTGGACGGTGTGGGGTGCCGAGAGGTCGTGTTCGTACACCGCGTCAGGTTCGATGACCGTCGTTATCTCCGGGTCCCGCCGGTCTTTCGTGTCGACGACGTGGATGCGCGAGGAGCGCTGGCCCGGGATGATAAGATGGCGGCGCTCCAGCCCCTCGACGTGACAGGACGACGAGCAGGCGTTCCACCCGAAGTGGTGGAGTTCGTCGCCGCGGTTTGGCATCTGGACGCGCTCGACGATGTCGCCGTAGGTGTCCGAGTCCGGGTCGACGTCGACGACGGCCAGAAAATCCGGCGCGTCGACGTCCTGCCCGACGTGCAGGCCCATCACGTAGGCCGTCTCCTCCGGTTCGGACTCCTCGATGGCCGCCTGTGGCGTCAGGTAGCCCGGCCCCTCGTGGTCGTGGTGTTCGTGGTGGCCGTGTCCGCCCGCCTCGGTCGGCTGTTCGGCGTCGCTCATACGTAGTGCCAACGAGTGACACGCTCCTTGCTCGTCGCGTCCCGGCCGATGTCGCCGCTACGTGTGAGATTCGACGTCCGAGAGTTTGTGACAGCAAAATTGAGCTTCTTCTGGGTCGGCGAGCGAATCGCCGCGTGCAGAGATATAAATTATCCGTTATTTATAGCGCCGAATCCGGCCCGGCGAGAGGCCCTCTCCCGGCGACTTCACGCTCCTGTCGGCTCCCAGGTGGCGGTAATTATTGCATGGTACCGTGGCACGTGCAAGGTCGGTCGGACAGTCTCCGCACAGGAGACCCCGTAGCGTGGCCGGACCAACCGCATTCGGCACGCGCCGGTCGTTCAGCGACCGTTTGAGCGACCACGAAGCACTTTGCGTTCGGCCGACAGCACAGGGTATGAAGCGCCGCTCGTATCTCGCCCTCCTGAGTACCGCTCTCGGTGCTGGCTGTGTCTCGCCGCTCGACAGCACCGGGCCGGACGGGCGACAGCCAGACGGAACCGGGACCGAAGCGACGCCAGCGTCACCGTCGAGCGCCGAGCGGTCCACCGACGCCGACGACGCGTCCGGCCCCACGCGAGTCGTCGAGACGATAGCGGTCGGGACACGAGAGGGCGTCGAGAACCCGGGCGACAACCTGCCACACGACGTGGCGGTGTGGAACGCCGGGTCGAGCGCCCGCGAGATAGCGGTCAGTGTGCGAGCGGCCGACGACGGCCCGTCGCTGGAGCGCCGCGACGAGTACGCCGCCGACACGGCCCGCCGGTTCGAACTGCTGACGCCCGCACCCTACACCGTCGAGATTCGCGTCCCCGTCGACGGCCGGCAGACGACGGTCGGCGTCGACCGGAACTGGTTCGACTGCAACAGCGCCAGTCACCGAATCAGAGTGCCCGGCGTCGGACCGATTACGTCGACGGTGTCCTCGACGCTGCTCGCGTGTCCCCGGGGGACCGTCACCGAGTCGTAGTCTCCGGACGGATACGGAGTGCTCCGGACCGCTCCGTGGACGAGATTTTTGGTTCAATGCCCCGTCACATCGCGTATGGCCGGCGACCCCGCGACCACCGATGCGACGGCGGACGCCGCGAGCGAGTACAAGGGGTCGGCCTCCCGGTCACGCCTCGCCGGCATCGCCCGCTTCTTCCTGAAACTCGGGCTGGTCGGATTCGGCGGGCCGCTGGTCCACATCGCGATGATGGAGGACGAACTCGTCGGCGAGTGGACCGACGAGTCGACGTTCATGGAGGGGCTGGCCATCTGCAACATGCTCCCGGGGCCGGCCTCGACCCAACTGGGCATCTTCATGGGGTGGGTCCGGGGCGGGAATCTGGGGGCGCTCGTCGCCGGCGCGACGTTCATGGCGCCCACGTTCGTCGTCGTCGTCGCCCTCTCGTACGTCTACTTCGCGTTCGGGCAACTCCCGTCGGTGCAGGCGTTCTTCTACGGCGTGAACCCCGTCGTCATCGGCCTCATCGGCGGCGCGGCGTACTCGATGGGGCGGAGTTCGCTGCGGGAGGGGCGACCCGACCTCACGGTCACGCTCGGCGGCGACGAGTGGACGATAGACCTCCGTCTGTTCGGGTTGCTCGCGGGTGCGCTGGTCGCCACCGTCCTCGTGAACCCGAACCCGGTCGTCGAGTTCGCCGTCGCCGGAGCCGTCGCCGTCTTCCTGTTCCGACCCGACTGGGTCCGGGCCAACTGGCGGCGCGCCTCGCTAGGAACGCTCGTCGCCGTCGCAATCGGAACCCTCTACGCGTTTCGCGCCCGCGCCGCGACCGTTCTCGGTGACACACTCCCGCTCCCGGCGGCGCTCACCGCCGTCGGTGCGGCCGTCTGGGGCAACCTCTGGGTCAAACTGTTCCTGTTCATGCTGTACACGGGGTCCTTTATCTTCGGCGGCGGCCTCGTCCTCATCCCCTTCATCGAGAAGTACGTCGTCGGCGTCTTCGGGTGGCTCACCGCCACGCAGTTCGTCGACGGCATCGCCATCGGCCAGTTGACGCCCGGCCCGGTCGTGATGACCACGGCGTTCGTCGGCTACAAACTGATGCTCGACGCCTACGGGTCGGTCGGGTGGGCCGTGCTGGGCGCGTTCGTCGCCATGCTCGGCGCGTTCGCCCCCTCCTTCCTCTTCATCACCGGCGCGTTCCCCTACGTCGCTCGCGTCCGGGA
The DNA here is from genome assembly GCF_011602445.1 of Haloarcula sp. JP-L23. Taxonomy (NCBI): domain Archaea; kingdom Methanobacteriati; phylum Methanobacteriota; class Halobacteria; order Halobacteriales; family Haloarculaceae; genus Haloarcula; species Haloarcula sp. JP-L23. The sequence goes on from NZ_CP050014.1 coordinate 386,934, forward strand.
CGACGAGACGGTACAGGCCGCGCTGTACGGCATCAACGCCGCCGTCGTCGGCGCTATCGTGGGCGCGACGGTGACGCTCGCCGTCGACGCCTTCGCCGTCGTCGGTGGGTCACCGTTCGGCGTGACCGGCGTCGACCCGTTCCGGGTGAGCCTCGCAGTGGTGACGTTCGGCCTCTTCACCCGGGACGTGGACGCGATGTACCTGATTCTGGGCGGTGGGCTGGTCGGTGCGGGCGTGTTCTTCTTGATGTGAGCTACCGCCGACAGCGTCTCGCAGAAACGGACCGCAGTGAGCATCCGGCGCGCGCAGCGCGCCGGTTCACGGGACCGAGAGGTGTGCGGTCGCTTGCGACCGCGAAGCGAACGGCGGAGCCGTGAGCAGCGAGGTCCCGCCTTTTTCGCCCACGTTTTTCAAGGAGCCTTCCCGCAGCGAGCGAAGCGAGCGAGGAAAGGTGACGCCGAAAAAGGTGGCTTACATCATGCCGCCCATGCCGCCGCCCATGCCGCCGGGGGCGCCACCGGGACCGCCGGGGCCGCCTTCGTCACCGTCGCCGGACGTCGAGAGGTCGCCGGCAGCGATGATGTCGTCGATTTTGAGCACGAGGTTCGCGGCCTCTGCAGCCGAGGAGACGGCCTGGGTCTTCGCGTGGGACGGCTCGACGACGCCGGTGTCGAGCGTGTTCTCGACGTCGCCGGTGAAGACGTTCAGGCCGGCGCTGACGTCGCCCTCTTCGTGGGCGGCGCGCAGGTCGACCAGCGTGTCGATGGAGTCGAGACCGGCGTTCTCCGCGAGCGTGCGCGGGATGATTTCGAGCGCGTCGGCGAAGGCCTCGACGGCGAGCTGTTCGCGGCCCTCGACGCTGTCGGCGAAGTCACGCAGGCGAGCGGCGACCTCGATTTCGGGTGCGCCGCCGCCGCCCAGCACCGCGCCGTTGGCGACGGTGGCGGCGACGACGTCCAGCGCGTCAGTGACGCCGCGTTCGAGTTCGTCGACGACGTGGTCGGTCGAGCCACGCAGGAGGAGCGTGACGCCGTGTGCGTCCTCGCCGCCCTCGACGTAGAACAGCCCCTCGTTCTCGTCACGGGAGACGGTGCCGTGGCCGAGGTCGTCCTCGCTGGCCGAGTCGAGGTCCGAGACGATGCTCGCGCCGAGGACCTCCTTCAGGAACTCGATGTCGGACTTCTTCGCGCGCTTGACCGCGAGGATGCCCTTCTGGGCGAGGTAGTGCTGGGCCATGTCGTCGATGTTCTTCTGGCAGAACAGGACGTTGGCACCGGTGGCCTCGACTTTGTCGACGAGGTCCTTGAGCTGTTGTTCCTCCTTATCGAGGAAGTTCTGGAGCTGGCTCGGGTCGTCGACCGAAAGCTGGGCGTCGACTTCCGTCTCGTCCAGTTCGATGGCGGTGTCCATCAGGAGCACCTTCGCGTCGTCGACCGAGGTGGGCATCTCCTCGTGGACCGGGTCCTTGTCCACGACGGCGCCTTCGAGCAGTTCGGAGTCGCCGGCGGAGCTGCCGGTCTGGGTCTCGATGTTGAGGTACTCGAGGTCGGCGACGACGGAGCCGTCCTCGGCTTCGACGGTGACCGCGTTGACGGCATCGACGATGATCTGGGCGAGCAGTTCCTTGTTGAGTTCCGCGCCCTTGCCGGTCATCGACGTCTCGGCGACCTTCTTCAGGAGTTCTTCGTCGTCGGGGTCGACGTCGGTCGCGATGTCGTTGATCTCGGCCTTGGCTTCCTTTGCGGCCATGTCGAAGCCCTTGATGATGGCCGTCGGGTGGATATCCTGTTCGAGGAGGTCCTCGGCGTTCTTCAGGAGTTCCCCGGCGATGGCGACGGCGGAGGTGGTGCCGTCACCGGCCTCGTCTTCCTGCGTCTCGGCGACCTCGACGATCATCGAGGCCGTCGGGTTGTCGATGTCCATCTCCGTGAGGATGGTGACGCCGTCGTTCGTGACGGTGACGTCACCCATCGAGGAGACGAGCATCTTGTCCATCCCCTTCGGTCCGAGTGTCGAGCGTACGGACTCGGCGACCGCGCGGGCGGCCGAGATGTTGTGCTCCTGTGCGGACTTATCCTTCATCCGCTGGGCGTCTTCACCGAGAATGATCATCGGCTGGCCCTGCATTTGGCGCTGGCTCATAGTCAGCGAAAGATTGCATGTGGTTCTATATAAAAGTACAGGATAGGAGCGAACCACGGGGACAATATGAATCCACAGACCACCGGTGAAACCGCCACACTGCGACCGAAACCATAGAATATCGTGTGACGGGTTGGCACATCGTCTGCCCACCCGTGCCGCCGGTTTATATATCTACTCGGCGGGCTCTTTCCAGTGGACGATAGCCGTCCCGACGACGAAGGCGTCGTCGCTGTCCCGATCACGTTCGAACTGGAGCGTGTTCGCCCCGGCGTGGAGTTGGTCGGCGCCGACGGTGTCCATCCAGTACTGCCACCCGGACCCCGGCGCGATGTCGAACCCCGACAGTGGCTCGTCGTTGAGGCAGATCTCGTGCGTGAACGCGTCGACGTCGTACACCTGCATCTCGATGTACGGTTCGGCCGGCACGTCGGTCGGCACCTCGAAGGTGACAGGATCGGTGCTGTCACCGGAGAACTCGGCCCACGGAACGTCGAGGGAATCCTCGTCCGGGCCGAGATGCTGCTGGAACGTACACCGTGCGTAGTTCGCGCGTCGCGTCATACCGGACCGACGGTCGGCACCCAAATAAAGCAGGGTGCGAGTCGGCACGGCGACGTCCGGAGCGCAGACGTGGTCAGTAAAGCGGGTCCGGCCCCGGCGGCATCGCGCGCTTGTGGGCGCTGGACTCGTACATCTCGCGGACCCGTTCGACGACGGATTCGGGGACGCCGATGTGGTCGGCGGTGGCGGCCTTCGGGACGCCGCCGTCGACGTGGAGCGCGAGTATCGAGTCGAGCGTGTCGTAGTCCATCCCCATCTCCGTGGCGTCGGTCTGGCCGCTCCACATCTCGGCGCTCGCCGTCTTCTCGGCGAGGTCGTCGGGGACGCCGACGTGTTTCGCGAGTTGGCGGACCTGCTGTTTGTACAGCGGCGCGATGGGGTGGCAGTCGACGGCACCGTCGCCGTACTTCGTGTAGTAGCCCACCAGCGCCTCGCTCCGGTTGCCGGTGCCCAGTACGAGGGCCGTCTCGTGGTTGCCGACGAGGTAGTTCAGCACGGCGCGACAGCGCACGCGGAGGTTCCCCACCGCCAACTGGTCGCCCTCGGCGCCGGGGTAGGCGTCGAGGAACGCGTCGACCAGCGGGTTGATTTCGACGACGTCGTACTCGATGCCCAGCAACTCGTCGGCGACCCGTTCGGCGTCGCTCATGTTGTCCGCGCGGTTGACCTCGCTGGGCATGACGAGGCCGTGGACGGCGTCGGGACCGAGTGCCTCGACCGCGAGGTGGCTGGTCAGCGTACTGTCGATGCCACCCGAGAGGCCGATTACCGCCCGGTCGACGCCCGCGGCGTCGAGTTGGCCCTCGACGAAGTCGGTGATGTGCTCGCGGTGCGCTTCGAGTTCGGCCTCCGAGAATGTGAGGTCGAGCGGGTCATCCGCCCGCACGACGGTGTCGGCTTCGGCCATACCTATCGGTAGGCCTAACCGAACAAATAGCCATCCATCGACGCGGTATTTTCGGACGTGCGTCCAGCGATCGGACTACATCCGGAGACAGTGTCCACCCTGTGGACGTCCCGCCGGAAGCGCTACGTTCAAGTGCGACGGTCGTAGAAACTGTTAGTGAACGCGTCGGTGACGAGCGGTTCCGCAGGAATCGCGACACGCCGCGCGAGTGCAGTGCGTCGGTGGTGAGCAAACTCGCCGGGTTTGCGAGCCACGGAGCGCGAACGAAGTGAGCGCGCCGGTGGTCCAGTGGTAGGACAGAGCCTTCCCAAGGCTCTAGCCCGGGTTCAATTCCCGGTCGGCGCATTCTGTTACGACGGGCCCGTGAGCGGCGCCGCTGGCGGAGTGCTCCAACGGCAAAGAAGACGCGGTACACGTCTGGAAACCGGCGACCGGCGGAGACACACCGGACAGTCGAGCGGCCCGGTGCGCGGTGTCATCCGGTGATGAGCGACACACTCCGTAACGAGAGCGCGTCGGCGTTTCGGGACCTACACATTCTTGTGTGGAAGGGGCTAACCAGTTAGGTATGCATAGCGGGGTTACCGTCCTCGTCTGCGGGAGCGACGAGGCCGCCGTCGCGGAGACGGCACGCGCACTGGCTCGGGTGGGGGACGACTTCGAACTGGTGACGGCCGACGGCGAGGCGACGGCGAGTTCCGTCGGCGCAGTCGACTGTATCGTGAGCGACGGTGTCGACGTGCCACCGCTGGTGGCGGGGCTACGGGAGACCCGTCCCGACGTCCCGGTCGTCGTCTTCGGGACTGGGTCAGCCGACGCCGTCGACGGCGTCCTCGAAGATAGCACGACCGACTACGTCCAGCGAGGGACCGACGGGCAGTACGTCGTCCTCGCCCACCGCATCGAGCAAGCGGTCGCGGCCGCCGACCGCAGGTCCGGGGCCGTCGGTGCCGGGGAGTTCGACCGCCACGGCGAGGTCATCGAAGCGCTGGACGACGGGGTGTACGCGCTCGACGACGAGGGGCGATTCGTCTTCGTCAACGGCGGGATGGCGGACCTGACCGGCTACGACGCCGACGAACTGCTCGGCGAACACACGGGCGTCATCAAGGACCGCGAGACGGTCGAACTGGCCGAGTCGAAACTCGCCGCGTTGCTCTCCTCGGACGGCCCCGACGACGTGGGGACGACGTTCGAACTGGAACTCCGGCGGGCGGACGACGAGACGGTGCCCTGCGAGGACCACATGACGGTGCTGTACGGACCGGACGGGGAGTTTCGCGGCACCGCGGGCGTCATCCGTGACATCACCGAACGAAAGCGCCGCGAGGAGATGCTCTCTGCGCTACAGGAGACCTCCCGGGCGCTGATGCAAGCCCCCAGTAGAGAGGAGGTCGCGACCATCGTCGCGGGCGCGGCCGAACGCGTCCTCGGACTCGATATGGCCGTCGTCCGGCTGTACGACGCCGACGAGCGGGTGTTGCGACCGACGGCGACAACGGACGCAGTGGTCGAGCGACTCGGCGAGCGCCCGGTCTACGCACTCGACGAGGGGCGACCGGGAGAAGTGTTCGCGTCCGGGGAAGCCACGACACAGAGCGAGGCCCACGAACTCGACGACGCCGACCCGGCGGTCCAGTCCGGACTGTACTTCCCTATCGGCGTTCACGGTACGCTGAGCGTCGTGTCGATGAAACCCGACGCCTTCGACGACATCGACCGGCAGGTCGTCGCACTGCTCGCGACCAACGCCGCGGCGGCGTGCAACCGCGCCAAGCGCGAACAGGAAGTCCGAGAGACCCGAGAGCGCATCGCGACCATCCTCGACCGCATCAACGGCCTCATCGAGAACACCGTCGAGGTGCTGGTCGAGGCGACCACCCGCGAAGCCATCGAGGTCGGCGTCTGCGAGCAACTGGCCGCGACCGACCCCTACACCTTCGCGTGGGTCGGTCGTCCCGACGTCCGCGGGAACGCGCTGCTGCCCAGCGAGTGGGGCGGCGAAGCCGCGATAGCGATGGACGACCTCTCGGTCCCGATCGGCGACGGTACACCCGGCAGCGTCGCCTTTAGCGACCACACCACCGAGATACTGGACGACCTCGCGGCCGCCGACCGTGAGTGGGTCGACCGCGTCCGCGAGGCCGGCGTCGCCTCGGTGATGGCCATCCCGCTGTCGTACACCGATTCGACCTACGGCGTCCTGTACGTCTGTGCCGACGAACCCGACGCCTTCGACGACCGCGAGCAGGTCGTCCTCGAAGCGTTGGGCCGGGCCGTCGCCAACGCCATCAACGCCATCGAGAGCGGGAAGATTCTCTCGGCGGACAAGGTCGTCGAACTGGAGTTCACCGTCGACGACCGCGACCTCCTCCTGAGCAGACTGTCTGCTTCGACGGGCGCGACGTTCACTTCGGCCGGCGCGGTCACGCAGGACGACGGGGCCATCCGCCTGTACCTCACGGTCGAGGGCGGAGACAGCGAGGCGATTCTCGCCGAACTGACCGACGACGACGCCGTCGTCAGCGCCACCTGTGTGGCCGAACACGGGGGCAGCGCCCTGTTCGACGTCACCGTCGGGCAGTCGCTGCTGGCGACGCTTGTCGACCACGGCGCGGTACCGAAGGCCATCTCCGGCGAGAGCGGCATCGTCCGGTACGCCATCGAACTCCCCTACGAGACCGAGGCCCGGGAGGTGTTCTCGCTGGTCGAGGACAACTACGGCAACACCGACCTCGTCGGCTACCACGAACACGAACGGCCGGTCCAGACCCAACAGGAGTTCCGCGCGTCGCTCGCCGAGCGGTTCACCGACCGGCAGGAGACGGCGCTCCGAACCGCGTTCCTCGGCGGGTTCTTCGAGTGGCCCCGCGAGGTGGACGGCGACGAACTCGCCACGGCGATGGACATCTCCCGGCCGACGTACCACCAGCACCTCCGTGCGGCCCAGCAGAAGGTGTTCGAGGAGTTGTTCGAGGGCTAGCGAGCGGCGCGAACGAAGTGAGCGGCCCTCGAAGCGAACGGGGAACGAAGTGACCCGTGAGCAGTAGCGTGACCCCCGCTACTGCTCGTGGCTCGCAGGACTCGCCGCTGCGCTTTGTCGAGGGACTGCACTGTGTTCGGTCCCTCGCTATCCTCGCAACCGCGGGATACTTGTCGGGGCCTCGCCTACCCACGGCCGACAGATGGACGCCCCGTTGTGGACCGAGACCCACGCGCCGGCACTCGAAGACATCCCCCAGCAGAAGGCCCGCGAGCACCTGCAGGGCGCCGTCGAGGAGCCGATGAACCTGCTGGTCCACGGGCCGAAGGGGGCCGGCAAGACGGCCGGCGTCCGTGCCTTCGCCGAGACGGTCCACGACAACCCCGACGCCGACTTCACCGAACTCAACGTCGCCGACGTCTTCGACATGACGAAGAAGGAGGTGGCCAACGACCCGCGCTTCTCGTCCTTTATCGACAGTAAGCGCCGGCGCGAGTCCTCGAAGGCCGACCTCATCAACCACGTCCTGAAGGAGTCGGCCAGCTACACGCCGATGTCGGGCACCTACAAGACCATCCTGCTCGACAACGCCGAGGGGATGCGCGAGGACTTCCAGCAGGCCCTGCGCCGGGTGATGGAGCAGTACTACGAGGCCACGCAGTTCGTCATCGCCACCCGCCAGCCCTCGGCACTGATTCCGCCCATCCGCTCGCGGTGTTTCCCCGTCGTGATGCGGGCGCCGACCCACGAGGAGACGGTGTCGGTGCTTCGAGACGTCGTCACGGCCGAGGACGCCGACCACGACGACGACGGACTGGAGTACGTCGCCGGGTACGCCGAGGGCGACCTCCGGCAGGCCATCCTCGCCACACAGACCACCTACGAGGAGGCCGGCGAGGTGACGATGGAGACGGCCTACGAGGTGCTGGCCGACGTCGAGGCCGACGACGCGGTCGAAGACATGGTCGAGGCCGCCGAGGAGGGGCGCTTCTCGGACGCGCGCTCGACGCTGGACGACCTGCTCGTCGACGAGGGGTACGGCGCCGACGACGTACTGGAGGAACTGCTCGGCGTCGCCCGGTCGCGGTACTCCGGCCAGCGGCTCGCCGAAGTCCACCGACTGGCCGGCGAGACGGACATGGCGCTGACCGACGCGGCCAACGAGCGAATTCACCTCTCGCGGCTGCTGGCTCAGCTACAGACGTAGCCGTGTGAACTGCACACCAGTGACATCCCCGAGAACCGAGAGTTGCGGCTTCGAAATCCTTTTAGGCGCTTCGGCGGGAATCTATGGACAACGAACCATGGATATCGACATCATCGAGGAAGAAACGAATCCCATGTTGCACCGAACGGACGTCCGATTCGAGGTCGTCCACGACGAAGCGACGCCGTCCCGTCTCTCTGTGCGTGACTCTCTGGCGGCGACGCTGAACAAGGACGCCGAGGAAGTCGTCATCCACGAACTCGACACGAAGTTCGGCATGCGCAAGACGGTCGGCTACGCGAAGGTCTACGACAGCCCCGAGTACGCCCGTGACGTCGAGCAGGACCACATGCTCGAACGCAACAAGATCGTCGCCGACGGCGAGGAAGAGGCGGAGGAAGCATAGATGGCCCGCAACGAGTACTACGAGGACGGCGAACTGGTCAAGGAGAACTGCCCGCGCTGCGGTGACACGGTGCTGGCCGACCACGACGACCGCAAGCACTGCGGCAAGTGCGGCTACACCGAGTGGAAGTAAGGCCACTCCATGCGCGTTCTCGGTATCGAAGGTACCGCCTGGGCAGCCAGTGCTGCGCTGTTCGAGACTGACGACCCTACCCGGGCAACCGACGAGGAACACGTCTTCATCGAGAGCGACGCCTACCAACCCGAGAGCGGCGGCATCCACCCGCGCGAAGCCGCCGAACACATGGGCGAGGCGATTCCCGAGGTCGTCCAGACGGCCATCGCCCACGCCCGCGAACGGGCAGGTGGCGACGACCCACCGATCGACGCCGTGGCCTTCTCACGCGGGCCCGGTCTCGGTCCCTGTCTCCGCATCGTCGGCACCGCCGCCCGCGCCGTCGCCCAGCGGTTCGACGTCCCCCTCGTGGGTGTGAACCACATGGTCGCCCACCTCGAAGTCGGACGCCACCGCTCCGGGTTCGAGTCGCCGGTCTGTCTGAACGCCTCCGGCGCGAACGCCCACTTGCTGGGCTACCGGAACGGCCGCTACCGCGTGCTGGGCGAGACGATGGACACCGGCGTCGGCAACGCCATCGACAAGTTCACCCGGCACGTCGGCTGGCAACACCCCGGCGGTCCGAAGGTCGAACGACACGCCCGCGACGGCGACTTTCACCCGCTTCCCTACGTCGTCAAGGGGATGGACTTCTCGTTTTCGGGCATCATGAGCGCCGCGAAGCAGGCGTACGACGACGACGTGCCGGTCGAGGACGTCTGTCGCGGACTGGAGGAGACCATCTTCGCCATGTTGACCGAGGTCTCGGAGCGAGCGCTGTCGCTGACCGGCGCTGACGAACTGGTGCTGGGCGGCGGCGTCGGCCAGAACGACCGCCTCCAGCGGATGCTCCGCGAGATGTGCGAGCAGCGCGGCGCCGACTTCTTCGCGCCGGAGGACCGCTTCCTGCGGGACAACGCTGGGATGATAGCCATCCTCGGCGCGAAGATGTACGCCGCAGGCGACACCCTCGCTATCGAGGAATCGGGTATCGACTCGAACTTCCGACCCGACGAAGTCGCGGTGTCGTGGCGCGGTCCCGAGGAATCCGTCGACCGCGTGGTCGAGACGGAGACCGAGGTACAGGGCGCCGAGGCGACGGTCACCATCGAGGCCGACCGCGTCGTCAAGGACCGGGTCCCTCGAAGCTACCGCCATCCGGCGCTCGACGAACGGTTGCGAATCGAACGGACCCGACAGGAAGCCCGTCTCACCAGCGAGGCCCGACGACACGGCGTCCCGACGCCGCTGGTACTGGACACCGACCCCGACGAGGCCCGACTCGTGTTCCAGCGAGTCGGCGAGTCGGACCTGCGGGAGGCGTTGACCGAGGAGCGCGTGGCCGCCGTCGGCCGCCACCTCGCCCGCATCCACGACGCCGGGTTCGTCCACGGCGACCCGACGACCAGAAACGTCCGCGTCGACGCCGGCGAGGACGGCCGCGTCTTCCTCATCGACTTCGGTCTGGGCTACTACACCGACGAACCCGAGGACCACGCGATGGACCTCCACGTCCTCGCCCAGTCGCTCTCGGGCACCGCCGACGACCCCGAGACGCTGCTCGCCGCGGCCGAGGACGCCTACCGGGCAGAGAGCGACCACGCCGAGTCGGTCTTCGCCAGCCTCGAGGACATCGAGGGGCGCGGCCGGTACCAGTAACCGGAACGCACACGGGCCTCCCAGTTGTCACCCAGCGTATGAACTACATCGCGTGGGCGGTGCTCGCGCTCGTCGGCTACACGCTCGTCCCGCCGCTGGCGAAACTGGCGACGGCCGAGATTCCCAGCGACGTCGTCCTCCTCATCTCCAACGGGATACTAATCGTCGCCGCCATCGGCCTCGTCGTCGCCACCGACCTCTCGGTGGCGAAGTACCTCAGCCACGAGGACGCGGTGTACGCCTACGGCGCCGGCATCGCACTGACCGTCGGCATCATCGCGTACTACCGGGCGCTGGCGGCCGGCCCGGTCAGCGTCGTCGTCCCCATCTTCGGAATGTTCATCGCGACCAGTTCCGTCATCGGCATCCTCTTTCTGGAGGAGTCCCTGACAGCGCGGAAGGCCGCCGGCATCGGGATGGCGGTGCTCGCCGTGTATCTCACGTCCGTCGAGTGAACACGCCGGACGGTGGCCGGGAGCGGTCTCAGTGCCGCGAAGACGGGGGAGGCGTGCCATCGAACAGTCCGCCGAGCGAAGCGAGGCGGTTCACCGGCCGCGAACGGAGTGAGCGGCCGGCCGTTTTTCCCATGTTTTTGCAAGGGGGGTGCCCGCAGCGAACGGAGTGAGCGAGGACATCCACCGCAGTAAAAAGTGGGTAGTGACAAACGACTTAACGTCGGGGTGAGTACACGGGCGTATGGCAGACAAACCGCAGTCAGGGACCTTGTTTGGCGTGCCGTACAACTTCGAGCGACCGAGTCTCAAGCGGTTAGTGTCGTCGTACTGGCAGCCCGGTGACGGGATGCTCGTCGAGAAACCGTTCGGCATCGGCTACACGCTGAACCTCGCCAACTGGCGGTCGTGGGTCGTCCTCCTCGTCGCCGGCGCCATGCTGTATCTGGAACGCAACAGCGGGTCCGAGGGCTTCGAGGACGGAGACGAGAAGGACGAACCCGTCGAAGTCGTCGTCGACTGAGACAGAGTCGACCGAGAGCGGTCCACACGACGGACCGACGCTTCTTTTGTCGCCGCCCGCCCTGTCTCGGTATGCTCAATTTCGTGACGACCAACCCCGGGAAGGTCCGGGAGGCGACCGAGTATCTGGACGACGAGGTGGTTCAGTTCGACTTCGACTACCCCGAGATTCAGGCCGACGATCTGGGGGCGGTCGCGGCCCACGGCGCACGGTCGGCCTACCGGGCCGCCGACGGGCCGGTCATCGTCGACGACGCCGGCCTGTTCATCGATACCTTCGACGGCTTCCCCGGTCCGTACTCCTCGTACGTCGAGGACACCGTCGGCGTCGAGGGCGTCTGGCGGATGACCGAACCCGAAGACGACCACGCCGCCGCGTTCAAGACGGTCATCGCCTACTGCGACGGCGAGGACTTCGCGGCGACGCCGGAACCGGTCGATAGGGACGAGCGACGGGGACAGGACCTCGCCAGCGACGAACGCGGGGCCGCGACCACCGACGAACAGGTACAAGGCGGCGAGGAGTCGCTCCCGGTCAAGTTGTTCGAGGGGCGTGTCCCCGGCGAAATCGTCGCGCCGCGCGGTGACGGCGGGTTCGGGTTCGACCCCATCTTCGAACACGACGGTACGACGTTCGCCGAGATGAGCACCGAGGAGAAAAACGCCGTCTCCCACCGCGGGCGGGCGCTGGCGAAGTTCGCGGAGTGGTACGCCGAGCGATGAGCGAGGCGTACGTCGAAAGACGCGACCACGTCTTTCGGAAGTTGCACCGACGGCGCGAAGCGACGGCGGTACACCCCAAACGACCGGACGGGCGTGAGGGGAACGCCGAGCGATGAACGAACGCGGCACGGCCCTGATTACGGGGGCGTCGGCGGGCATCGGCGAAGCGCTGGCTCGCGAGTTCGCCGGCCACGGCCACGACGTGGTGCTGGTGGCCCGGCGAGAGGAGCGTCTCGAATCGCTGGCCGCCGACCTCGAACGCGAGGGCGTGGCTGCCGAAACGGTCGCGATGGACCTCGACAGCGCCTCGGCGGCCGAGGATTTACACGAGACAGTCACCGAGCGCGGCCTCGACGTCGATATCCTCGTCAACAACGTCGGCGTCGGCACCTACGGGCCGTTCGCCGAGAGCGACCTCGACGCCGAGCGCACCCAATTGCGACTGAACGTCGTCTTGCCCGTCGAACTCACGCGCCGCTTCCTCGACGAGTTCGACGGCGGCGGGAAAGTGTTGAACGTCGGCTCCGTCGCCGGGTTCCAGCCGGGACCGAACCTCGCGGGCTACTACGCCAGCAAGGCCTACGTCAACAGTTTCACCGAGGCTATCGCCGCGGAGTTGCGAGACGAGGTGGCCGTGACGCTGCTGTGTCCCGGCCCCGTCGACACCGAGTTCCAGTCCCGGGCCGGGATGGGCGACTCGGCGGTCGGTCGCCTCACCTCGAACACGCCCGAGGCCGTCGCCGAATCGGCCTACGAGGGGTTGATGGCCGGCGAGACGGTCGTGGTCCCGAGTCGGGCGATGCGGGTCGTGGACCTGCTGGGTCGGGTGACGCCGCGGCCGGTCGTCCGCCGGGTCGCGACGTGGGTCAACGGTGGGCGCTGAGTCTCACGGCTGAAAGCCGAGTCAGAGAGGCACAGTCTCCATGGCAGAGCGGCCGTCCAGCTGACGTCCCCCTTTTCGAATTTTGAGAACGGCTCCGTGTATTGAAATACCGTACTGGCAAATACCGGCGTATGTCGAACACGTTCATCCGACGGTACAAGGGACTGATACGCAGGTCGCTCGACGTGTTCGGAGTCGCTGGCTCCGTCGAGCGGAAGGTACTGGCAGCCGTCGGCCTCCAGTTTGCGGCCTCGGTCGCACTCGCCGCCGTCGCGTTCCTCCTGAGCGGTGTCGCACAGGTCGCTCTCACCGGACTTCTGCTGACCGGCGCGACGCTGGCCTTCGCCAACACGGTGTTCATCACCCGCGAGGACTTCGTCGACCCGGTCGTCACGCTCTCGGAGCGTGCGGACCGCATCGCCGACGGTGAGGTCGACGTCGACGTGCCAGACAGCGACCGCGAGGACGAGGTAGCGAGTCTACTGGCCTCCTTCGGCGCCATGCAATCGTCGCTGGAGACGGTGTCTCGGCAGGCCGACGCGCTCTCGCGGCAGGCGTTCGACGACCCGGTCATGGACGAGGACGTCCCCGGCACCTTCGGGGAGTCGCTGGACCGGATGGCGACCAACGTAGACGAGTACACGACCGAACTCCAGCAGATGACCGAGGACCTCGAACGCCGGTCCGCGGCGCTCTCGGAACTGGTGACGGCCTTCGGCGACGCGGCAGAGCGGGCGAAGACGGGCGATTTGACCGCGACTATCGACGCCGAGTTCGACGACGTCGACGAGGAGTTCCAGCGGGTCGTCGCCGATTACAACGACCTCGTGACGACGCTCGCGGACACCGTCGGCGAGGTGACCGAGTTCGCCGACGAGGTGGCCGAGACCAGCGACAGCGTCACCGAGAGCGTCGCCGAGATAGACCGGGCCAGCGACGAGATAGCCCGCTCGGTGCAGGAGATCTCCGCGGGCGCGAGCCAGCAGTCCGACCGTCACGACCGGGTCGCAGACGACATGAACACGCTGTCGGCGACCGTCGAGGAGATAGCGGCCACCGCCGACGACGCCGCCCAGACGGCCGAACGGGCCGCGGCCCGTGGGCGGGAGGGTCGCGAGGAGGCCGCCGACGCGATCGAGGAACTGGAGACGATGACGGGCCGCATCGACGACATCGCCACGTCGGTCGACGGCCTCGTCGAGCAGATCGCCGAGATAGACGAGGTGGTCGACCTCATCACCGACGTGGCCGAGCAGACGAACATGCTGGCGCTGAACGCCTCCATCGAGGCGGCGCGGGCCGACGTCGAGGGCGACGGGTTCGCCGTCGTCGCCGACGAGGTGAAGTCACTGGCCGAGGAGACGCGCGACGCCGCCGCGGACGTCTCCGAGCGCATCGAGGCGGTCCAGACGGCCGCCAGCGAGACCGTCAGCGATGTCGAAGCGACGAACGAGCGCGTAGTCGACAGCACCGACACCATCGAGTCGACGCTGCGGGACTTCGAGGACATCGTCGACGTGGTCGGCGAGGTCAACGACGCCATCCAGGAGATCTCCGACGCGACCGCCCAGCAGGCCGAAACGACACAGGAAGTCGTCGTGGCGGTCGACGAGGTAGCGACCGTGAGCGACCAGACGAAGGCGGAGGCCGAGTCCGTCGCCGCCGCGACCCAGCAACAGACCGCAAGCATCTCCGAGGTGACCGACGAGGTCCGTGCCGTCGCCGACCGGACCGACGACCTGTACGACCTGCTGACGGCATTCGCGGTCGGCGACGGCGCTGCGGACCGGCAACGGGTGACGGCTGTCGCGTCGAGCGCCGACGACTAGGCCCGCGGGTCCCGGTCGGGACCGGGATACTCGCCGCCTTCGACGGCCTCGTACAGCGATGCCGGGTCGAACAGGCGGGCGAACGCGTCGGGCGACCGGACGCTCACCGGCATGTGTGACTGGAGCGAGAGCCCGGCCTTCGCGCTCCGGAGACTCTCCTCGTAGGTGAGTAGGTGCGCGGCGTCGCCGCGATAGGCGGAGGCCAGCGCCGGGTGGTCGTCCTCGGGGTGTTCGACCGCTTCGCGTTCGCGCTCGATTCGCTCGCGCCACGCTTCTGCGAGCGAGTCGTCGCTCAGGTCCCGAATCACGGCCTCGCCGTCGTCCAGTAGCGGGTCGCTGGCGACGAGGGTAACCCACGAGTGTCGCCGGACGTGGTCGAGTGCATCGCGGGCAGGGTTGTCGTCACCACAGAGCACGTCCGCCGCGAGGACGTCGGCGTCGGCGACGACGCGGGCGGGCGCGGCCTCAGTCATCGTCGGCCTCCCCGCGGTGCGCCCGGAGTCGCTCCCGCACCGCGTCGACGCTCGTCTCGTGTGCCCGCGCTCGCTCGAACAGGTCAGCCCAACTCATGCGTGAGGGGACGACGGGCAAGGGAAAAAGCCGTGTCGTGTGCCGTCCGTCTGACGGGAGTTTATATCGGACGGGACTCTCCCCTCGATACGGGCGCGCAACGGCAATCTACACCGCTGCTTGCGTGCTTGCAGCGCATCCCATCCTCCCGGCGCGCGCCCGGACACCGCACCCCCTTTCCGTTCTTCACAGACACGCCGCAGGCAGCCTCAGGTCCCGCCCTTGAGCGACGCCCGAACGTCGTCGAGGCCGTCGGGTGCAGCCATCACGGCGACGCTGTCGCCGGCCTCGATGACCGTCTGCGGGAGCGGAATCGTCATCGGTTCGTGGCTGCTACCGTGGGCGTAGATGTGGGCGTCGCCCGGCAACTCCACCTCGACGACGCGCTTACCGATGACCGGCGAGCCCTCGGGCACCTCGACGCTGGCGATAGACAGGCGTTCGGTCAGGTCCGCGAGGACGTTGAAGTCCCCGCCCAGCAGTGCCGTCTTTGCGCCGGCAGCGCCGAGACGTTCGGGGTAGATTATCTCGTCGACATCGGCGGCGTACTTCTCGTAAATCTCCTCGCGGTAGTCGGCGTCAATGCGGAGGACGGTCCGACAGCCGTGTTCCTTGCCGATCATACAGGCCGTGAAGTTCGTGTTGAGGTCCCCGGTGAGGCCGCCGATGGCGTCGGCGGTGTCGATGCCGGCTTCTTCTAAGACCGACTCCTCGCTGCCGTCGCCGGCGACGACGGTGAACCCATCGTCTCTGGCCCGGTCGACCTTCTCCGGTTCCCATTCGACGATGACGACGTCGTGGCCTTCGCTCTGGAGGATGCGTGCGGTCCGGGTACCGACGCGACCGTACCCGACGATGACGAACTTCATGGCGCGGGGTACGACAGCCAGGGATAAAAATGTGAACGTGTGACAGTGTCGTCAGCCAGCGGTTTCGTTGACGACGGTGACGTTCCCCGCGTCGGTCACGGGTTGGCCGTCCGCGACATAGGGTCCGTCGTCGTCGCCAGCGCTCGCGACGAAGTCGTACGTCTCGTCGTCCGTCGTCTCCAGATGCGGCATCGCGATGAGCGTCTGGTTCTCGGTCAGGGTCGGTTCGGCGAAGCCGGCACCGGACACGTCGAACAGTTCGACGGTCACCTCGTCGTACTCGCCGGGTTCGAGGTACTCGGAGACGCCGATGACGCTCCCGACGACGTTGCCCTCCAGCAGGCTACTGTCGTGGATGACGACGTAGCCGCCCTCGGAGACGGAGACGTCGGTCACGACGACGGTCGTCCCGTCCGAACTCTGGTCGTCGAGGGTCACGCTCGCCGTCGGTGCCTCCGTCTCGTTGTCGGCGGGTACCTCCGTCTCGTTCTCTTCGGGTACCTCCGTCTCGTTCTCGTCCGCGCCGGCGACAGTGACGTTCGCGGCGTCGACCACGGGTTCGCCGTCAGCGAGGAACGGGCCGTCGTCGGCACCGTCGCTGGCGACGAAGTCGTACGTCTCGTCACCCGTCGTCTCGTTGTGCGGCATCGCGATGAACGTCCCGTCTTCGGTCAGTGCCGTCTCGTTGAACTCGGCACCCTCGACGTCGAACAGCGTGACCGTGACGTTCTCGTACTCGCCCGCTTCGAGGTACTCCGAGACGCCGACGACGCTCCCGACGACGTTGCCCTCCAGCAGGCTACTGTCGTGAATCGTCACGTACCCGTCGCTCGGCACGACCAGTTCGTCGACGGTGACGGTCGTGCCGTCGGACTCCTGATCGTTCATCACGACCGAGGCGGTCTCCGGCCCCGGCTCTTCGACGGTAATCTCGGCGAACTGACCATCGTCGCGGGTGAACACGCTATGGACGTACGTGCCGGGCGGGGCGCCCTCCGTCGAGACGTTGAACGTCACGTCCTCGTCGTCCTCGTCGTCGATAGTGACCGCCTGCGTCTCGACCAGCGAGCCAGCGAGCCAGAACGAGACGTTCTGCGTGGTGTCGAAGTCGTTCGGATTCTCCAGTTCGACGTCGACGGTAACCGTGTCACCGGCCTCGACGGTGTCGGGTGCGTCGAAGTCCTCGATAGTGAACGACTCCGAGACGACGAGTTCGGCCGTCTGTCCGTTCGAGCGGGTGAACACGCCGTGGCGGTAGTCACCGGGGTCGAGCCCACCCGTGTCGGCGGTGAACGTGACGACTTGGCTCTCGCCGGGGGCGAGCGTGAGGACCGCCCGGTCGGCGACGGCACCACCGACCCGGAACTCGACCGGTTGCGTGCCGCGCTGGGCGCCGTCGTTGGTCACCTCCGCGGTGACGGTGACGGTCGACCCGGGTGCAGCGCTCTCGGGAGCCGACAGGATATCGACGGTGAACGACGCCGATTGGGCTGTCGAACCGTCCTGTTGTTGTGGTGTTACTCCGGGGACGGCGGCGACTTGCGTGGCGACCGCACCGGTGGCTATCAATGCGAGCAATACGGCGAGCGTTCTGGTTCGTATCATGGCTTAATTCGTGTCGTCAGTGGGTCGACGACGCGAACGATGGGTAGGAAGGAGCGCCGATAAACGGCTCAGACAGTTCAGAGTCGAAGGTCCGGCCAACCGATTGCTAAGGCAGAGTTAGCGAAAGAAAGACGAGCTTTGTCCGTGAGTCTCCGTCGGCGTGTCGCGGGAGTTCCGGTATCAGCCAGTGGATTCACCGGGCGTGCCGGTCTCGGTGCCCGTCTCCGTCGACGTCTCGGTGCCGCCCTCGGTCGGCGTCTCCGTGCCGGTACCCGACTCGGTGGGCGTGGCGGTCTCGGTGCCGCCCTCGGTCGGCGTCTCCGTCTCGGTGGTTTCGTTCCCGGCGTCGGCGACAGTCACGTTCGCGCTGTCGGTCACCAGTTCGCCGTCAACGACGTACGGGCCGTCCTCCAGACTGAACGTACTGACGTAGTCGAACGTCTGGTTGTCGTTGCTGTCGACGTGGAGCATCGCCGTGAGGGTCTGGTCTTCAGTCAGCGTCACCTGCGGACCCTCGTCTGCCGTCTCGGTTCCCGTCTCGGTTCCCGTCTCAGTTGCCGTCTCGGTTCCCGTCTCGGTTCCCGTCTCGGTTCCCGTCTCAGTTGCCGTCTCGGTTCCCGTCTCGGTTCCCGTCTCGGTTCCCGTCTCGGTTCCCGTCTCAGTTGCCGTCTCAGTTGCCGTCTCGGTTCCCGTCTCAGTTGCCGTCTCGGTTCCCGTCTCGGTTCCCGTCTCAGTTGCCGTCTCGGTTCCCGTCTCGGTTCCCGTCTCAGTCTCGTTCGCTGCGGTCTCGTTATCCGTCGCCTCGTCGTCCGTCGTCTCCGGACCGAAGTCGGCACCGGGGACGTCGTACAGCGTGATGGTCACTTCGTCGTACTGACCGGGTTCGAGATACTCCGAGACGCCGATAGCGCTGTTGAGCGCGTCACCGCGCTGCAGTATTTCGTCGTGGATGACGACGTACCCGCCGTCCGGGACCGTGACGTTCGACACCGTTACGGTCGTCCCGTCGGACTCCTGGTCGTCGAACGTGACCGAGGGTGTGAGAGTAGTCTGGTTGGCTGTCGTCTCGTTGTCCGCCTGTGTCGCGTTGTCTGTCTCCGGCGTGTCCTGCTGTGCCGTCATACCGGGTACCGCAACCACCGCTTGCGCGGCGAGCATCCCGGTCACAAGGACAGCCAAAAACACAGCGACGAATTTAGTCCGTGTCATGTGAATCAGTAGCGTCAGTTCGTTGACGACGCGGGCGGTGGGACACGGGTTGGACCGATAAACCGCCACGACCGTTCAGAACCGAAGAGAGGGCCATCCGAGTGCAAGGCACACGTTAGCGCTCGAAAGGTCGGCTTTGGCGGCCGGCTTTCGACACGCGTTTACGCGACGGCGGCCGACGGTACGACGATGCGAGTGACGTTCCTCGGGACGAGCGGTGCCATCCCGACGACCCAGCGAAACACAAGCAGTATCTTCGTCAACCGCGAGGGCGACTACCTCCTCTTTGACTGCGGCGAAGGCACCCAGCGCCAGATGATGCGCTACGGCACCGGGTTCGCCGTCGACCACCTCTTCGTCACCCACCTCCACGGCGACCACGTGCTTGGGATTCCGGGCCTCCTCCAGACGTTCGACTTCAACGACCGCGAGGACCCCGTCGCCATCCACACGCCGGCGGGCACCCGCGGGAACGTCAAGCAACTCATCGAGGCCAACGGGACCACCCCCTCCTACCCGGTCCGTATCAACGAGGTGTCGGCCGGCGACACCGTACTCGACCGCCCGGAGTACGAGGTACGTGCCATCGCGACCGAACACCGCTGTGCCTCTGTCGGGTACGTCCTCGCCGAGGACGACCGCAAGGGCGAGTTCGACCGCCAGAAGGCCGAGGAGGAACTGGGCATCCCGCCGGGACCGAAGTACTCGAAACTCCACCGCGGCGAGGCCGTCGAACACGACGGCCGGACCGTCCACCCCGAGGAAGTCGTCGGCCCGTCGCGGCCCGGTCGGACGGTCGTCTACACCGGCGACACGCTCCCGACCCAGTCGGTCATCGAGGCCAGCGAGGGGGCAGACCTGCTGGTCCACGATGCCACCTTCGCCGAGGACCGGAAGGAACGGGCGAAGGCGACGGCCCACTCTACCGCGAAAGAGGCCGCCGACGTGGCCCAGCAAGCGGGCGTCCGGTCGCTGGCGCTGACCCACATTTCGACGCGCTACGCCGGACGGGCCGGCACACTCGCCGGGGAGGCCCGCGAGCGCTTCGACGGCGAGGCCTTCGTCGCCGAGGACGGGATGGAGCGCCACGTCCAGTTCCCCGACAGCGAGTAGGACGCACCGACCGCAGATAGCGCGACATTTATTGATGCACGGCGTTGGTACGTACCAATGACATACCGGATGGTACACGTCGGCCTCGGCGGACAGGGTCGACACTGGGCAACCGAAGCGATTCCACCCAACGTCGACGCCGGCCGTGTCGAAGTCGTGGCGGCCGTGGATATGGACCCCGAACGCCTCGAACGCGCCGAGACAGACCTCGACCTCTCGCCCGAGCGCTGTTACACCGACCTCGAGACCGCCCTCTCGGAGCGTGATGCGGACTTCTGTTCCGTCGTCACGCCGCCAGCGGCCCACGAACCCGTCATCGAGACGGCGCTGGACCACGGCCTCGACATCATCTCCGAGAAACCCATCGCCGACACGCTGGAAGGGTCGGTCCGCATCGCTCGGAAGGTCCGCGAGGCCGACGCGAAGATGGGCGTCACGATGAGCCACCGCTACGATCAGGACAAGACGACCTTCCGGCGCGCGCTCACAGAGGCCGGTCCCATCGACTACCTCACCGCCCGCTACACCGGGAACGTCCGCGAGCGTGGCCTCTACTCCGAGTACGTTCACGAGATGGGGGACATGCTGTTGCTCGACGGCGCCATTCACCACTTGGACATGCTCCGTGCGTTCGCCGACGCCCGCTGTGAGCGCGTCTACGCCGAGACGTGGGTTCCCGACGGCGCCGACTACGAAGGCGACTGCACCGGCCTCGTCACCCTCCACTTCGAGGACGGTACCCGCGCGCAGTACGAGGGGAGTTACGCCAACGCGACGACGCTCAACGGCTGGGGCCACGAGCAGTTCCGCGCCGAGTGCAAGGACGAGACCGTCGTCCTCGACAACCGCGACGTCGAACGGTTCCCCTTCGACCCGGACCGCGTGGGCAACTGGGAGGGCGTCCAGAAGGGCGACGGTCAGCAGGTACCGCCCGCCGAACGGCCCCTCTGGGAGAACGCGTGGCTCATCGAGCAGTTCTGCGAATGGCTAGACGGCGGCGAGCCCATGGCCACCCGCGTCGAGGAGACGCTCCAGTCGATGGCCATCGTCTTCGCCGCCATCGAGAGCAGCGAGCGCGGCGAAGCCGTGAACGTTCAGGCCCTCTTGGACGACGCTCGCCAGAGCGCCTAGGACGAGTACGGGTTGCTGTATCTGTTGCAGCGACTGCCGCGAACAACCAGAAAGTCCCGACCGAATCAGGCGGGACTGAAAGGAGCCACCAGCGTGGCGGTCGGCACAGTCGACCGCCCACGCTCCGGGAAGACGGGTGACGGAAGGACCGCAGGGACGAACGGAGTGATGCCGAGGACCGCAACGAAGCCCTCGACCGGGGGCTTTCTGGCCGTTGTATCTGCAGTCCGAACGAGCGACGCCGACGAGAGTCACGCCTCCGGCGAGAAGATGTCCTCGATGGCGCAGTCGTAGTGGTCGGCCAGCGCGAACGCCAGTTCCAGCGAGGGGTCGTAGCGGTCGCGTTCCAGCGCGTTGATAGTCTGGCGGGTGACGCCGACGGCGGCCGCGAGGTCGGCCTGACTCTCGCCGCGGCCCTCGCGGAGGGCGGGCAGGCGGTTGTTCATCGCTTCGACCGGGCGACGGCGACCATGAGCCCCCAGATGGCGAACAGACCGGCGACGAACCAGCCCAGATGCGCCAGCCAGAGGGGCCACTCGACGATGCCCAGCGCCCGCAGGGCCGTCAGCGTCGGGAAGACGACGGCCGAACTCATCCCGACGGCGGCGACGGTGTTGGCGCCGGCTTCCTGAAAGACGGTCGTGTCTCGCTCGTCGAACATGACGACCGACGAGCGGTGTTGCAGGGCGGTCGCGCCAAGCGCCCCCAACGCGAACGCGCCGACGCCGACGAGCGGATACCCGACGGCGATGAGGAGGGCGAATACGAGGCCAGCGGCGGCCCAGAGCCCGAAGTACGTGCGTCGATACGTCGTCGTGGTGTGTGCGGTTGCAGTCATCGGGAACCACGTAAAGCGGCCTTTCCGTAAAGCTCGCTTTACGTGTAAAACGTGCTTTACACACGAACTTAAAATTTGTCGTCACGCTACCGGCGGATCCGACCGTCAGCACCCTCACGCCGACCGGTGAACCGACCCACGGGACTCGTACTCCATCTCCGTCGTCACGGCGTCGGCAGTCTCGGCGCCCCACTCACGCTCGACGAGGTGGACCGCGAGGTCCAGTCCCGAGGTGACGCCGCCAGCGGTGAGTACGTCGCCGTCGTCGACGACGCGGGCGTCGACCACCGTGGCGGCCGTCTCGCGCAGGTCGTCGAGTGCGCCGCGGTGGGTGACGGCAGGGCGTCCGTCCAGCACGCCGGCACGGGCGAGGAGCATCCCGCCGGTGCAGACCCCCGCGATGGTCGTCCCTCGCCCGTAAGCGGCCGCGATGGCGTCGGGCAGGTCACCCCGGTCGGCTTCCGTGCGTGCGCCCGCATCGCTCCCGTCGTTCCACCCGCCGCCCGGAACCACGAGGAGGTCCGGGTCAGTGTCGGCGAGTGGCCCGTCTACGTCGACTGTGAGGCCGTGGCTGGCGGTGACCGTCGACTGGTCATCGACCGTCCGGAGCGTCACGTCCCACGTCGCACCGAACCGGGTGGCGTTCTCGAACACTTCGTAGGGGCCGATTGCGTCCAGTTCGTCGAAGCCGTCGTAACAGACCATTGCGACCGTCTCCATACCGGATGGACGAGGCGGGCGGCCAAAGCCGTGTGGGACAGCGAACCACACTATCCCCACGCTCTTTGTCGTCGCCGGCGAGACGTCTCGTATGTCCCACCCGTTCCACATCGTCGACGTGTTCGCCCGCGAGCGCTACGCCGGCAACCAGTTGGCCGTCGTCACCGACGCCGGCAACCGCTCGACGGAGACGATGCAAGCCATCGCCGGCGAGATGGACTACTCCGAGACGACGTTCGTCACCGGACCACCCGAAAACGGCGCGTGGCCGGTGCGCATCTTCACGCCCAATAGCGAGATTCCGTTCGCCGGCCATCCGACGCTGGGGACCGCCCACGTGATTCGAGAGCACCTCGCCGACGACCGACCGGCGACGGTGACGCTCGACCTCGGCGTGGGCGAGGTCCCGGTCGAGGCGCGGGAGGACGGGACGCTGTGGATGACTCAGCGGACCCCGGAGTTCGGCGAGCGACTCGACCACGCCGCGCTGGCCGAGGTGCTGGGCCTGCCGCGGGAGGCGCTCGACGACCGCTGGCCCGTGCGGGTGGTCTCGACCGGCCTGCCGACCATCGTCGTCCCGCTGACCGACCGCGAGGCGCTGACGAGTATCGACCTCGACCACGCGGCCTACGACCGGGTGACCGGCGACCGCGAGGCAAAGAACGTGCTGGCGTTCGCGCCCGACGCACGGAGCGAGGAGAACGACCTCGCGGCCCGCGTGTTCGCGCCGTTCTACGACGTGCCCGAAGACCCGGCGACTGGCTCCTCGAACGGCTGTCTCGCCGCGTACCTCGCTCGCACCGAGTACCGCGGCAGCCCCGTCGTCGACGTTCGGGTCGAACAGGGCTACGAGATGGGACGGCCGTCGCTCCTCTCCCTCCACGCCGACGCGAGCGCGGGCGACGACGTCCACGTCGCGGTCGGCGGGGGCGTGGTGCCGGTGGCGACCGGCGAGTTGCTCGACCCGTAGTCGCGACACGCGCGAGACGCCGACCGGGGCGGCCAGATGCCGCGGTCAGTTGAGCCACGGGTTGTCGACCGTCTCGAACCGGTGGCCGCAAGACGGGCATTCGACGAGTTGCGGCCCGTCGCTGGCGCTCACGACCGGGAAGCGGTGGCTCCACGTCAGGTGCCCACACTCGGGACAGCGGCGGACGACGGGCGGAATCATAGCGAAGTCGGGCCGTAGACTGTACGTGACGATAGTCCCCGACCGTGCAAATCGTTGGCGGGGAGACACGGATTGCGCCGTGGCTCCCGCCGATCAGCCTTCGTTTTCGGGACCCCTCACTGCGTTCGAAATCCAGCTACTCCACGGTTCGCTCCGCTCACCGTTCCGTCGAGGTTCCGCACTGCGTTCGGAACCTCGCTACTCCCCGCTTCACCGAGGGCCGTTCACTCCGTCGCGCCGCTCGCAACCCGAGGCCCCTCGTTTCACTCGGCGCCTCGCTACTCGTGCCCGTACACCGGCACCGGCTCGTACGGTTCTTCGAGGTAGGCCACGTCCGACGCCGAGAGGTCGATCTCCAGCGCTTCGACGGCGTCCTCCAGATGCTCGATGCTGGAGGTGCCGACGATGGGCGTGGTGACGTCGTCGTTCTGGAACTGCCACGCCAGCGCGATTTGGGCCATCGTCACGCCGTAGTCGGCCGCGAGTTCCTGTACGCGCTCGTTTATCTCCCGACTGCCCGGCCCCTCGGCGTACGGCACTTCGGCGTTCTCCGTCTCGTGGACGCCGCGGGTCGTCGACGTGAACTCCTCGTGGGGGCGCGTGAGATAGCCCGCGCCGAGCGGGCTCCACGGCATGACGCCGACGTTCTCCCGGTCACAGAGCGGGTACATCTCGCGTTCCTCCTCGCGGTAGGCCAGATGGTAGAGGTCCTGCATCGTCTCGAAACGCGCCAGCCCCTCCCGCTCACTGACGTGGAGCGCGCGCTGGAACTGGTGGGCCCACATCGAGGAGGCCCCGACGTGCCGGACCTGTCCGCGCCGGACCGCGTCGTCCAGCGCCCGCAGCGTCGTCTCGATGGGCGTATCGTAGTCCCAGCGGTGGATCTGGTAGAGGTCGACGGTGTCCATCCCCAACCGGTCGAGCGAGTTCGACAGTTCCTGCTCGATGGTCTTCCGGGAGAGACCGCGGGCGTTTCGGTGGTCGCTCGCGCCGGGAAACCGGACCTTCGTGGCGACGACCTGTTCGTCGCGGTCGTAGTCGGCGAGGACGTCGCCGAGAATCTGCTCGCTCTCGCCGGCCGAGTAGACGTTCGCGGTGTCGAAGAAATTCACACCGAGTTCGATGGCGCGCCCTAGCAGGTCGCGGCTCTCGTCTTCGTCCAGCATCCACTCGCGGTCGCTGCCGAAGCTCATACAGCCGAGACAGATTTTACTGACCTCGATACCGGTCGAGCCAAGCGTCGTGTACTCCATGAGCGGAGCAACGGCCGGGCACTCAAAACAGTTCGGGCGGCCGTGCCCGTCTGTTTCGGTTAGCGGTAGCAGTGTCAGACCGCCCCGGTGCTCTCGGCGCCCGCGACGCGCTACGCGCTTTGCGTGGGCCGTCGTCGGGGGTCGCTGAGAGTGCGGCCCACAGCCGGCCCGTTCGAGCAGCCAGCCTCGGGAGGCGTTCTAGCTGTCTGAATCGCGCTGCTCCGTGGCGTCCCGTCACTACACACCGCCCGCCGCTCGGTCCGTCGGTCAGCCAGTGCCGGCCACCGCTGCTATGCTACGGCCGGTGGAACTCGATGGCCGCACCCTGTCCGAACCCGACACACTCCGTCGCGAGACCGAGTTCGGCGTCGCGTTTCTGCATCTCGTGGACGAGCGTCACCGGTAGGCGGGCGCCCGACGCGCCGAGGGGGTGGCCGATGGCGATGGCACCGCCGTTGACGTTGTAGATGTCGTCGTCGAAGCCCAGTTCACGCTGGCAGTACAGGCACTGGGAGGCGAAGGCCTCGTTCAGTTCGACGAGGTCGTAGGCGTCGGTGTCACGGCCGGTGCGCTCGGCCAGTTGACGCACCGCGGGGACCGGGCCGATGCCCATCACCGTCGGGTCGACGCCGGCCACCTCGTGGGCACCGATTTCGGCCATCACGTCGAGGCCGCGTTCCTCGGCGAACTCGCGAGAGGTGACCAGCAGGCCGGCCGCGCCGTCCGAGACTTGGGAGGCGTTGCCGGGCGTGACCGTCCCGTCGGACTTGAACACCGTCGGCAGGCCGGCGAGCGTCTCTACGTCGGTGTCCCGGCGGATGCCCTCGTCCTCCTCGACGCGGCCCTCGTCCGTGCCGATGGAGACGAGTTCGTCGTCGAATCGCCCCGAATCGGTCGCCTCGGCGGCGCGCTGGTGGCTTCGGACGGCGTACTCGTCCTGTTCGCGCCGGGCGACGTCCTTCTCCTCGGCGACCTTCTCGGCGGTCATCCCCATCTGGAGTTCGCCGATGTTGTAGAGTTCGGCGAGTCGCGGGTGGACGTTGTGGGTGTTCTCGCCCATCTTCACGCGGGACATCGACTCGACGCCACCGGCGATGAGTACGTCACGCTGGCCGGCCGCGACGGCGTCGGCAGCCCGCATCAGCGCCTCCGCGGAGGAGGCACACCAGCGGTTGATAGTCGACGCCGGAACGCTCTCGCCGAGGTCCGACAGCAGGGCGATGACCCGCGCCACGTTGTTACCCTGCTCGCCGCGTTGCTGGGCACACCCCCAGAGCAGGTCGTCGACCTCGTCGCTCTCGACGCCAGTACTCGCGAGCAACTGGTTGACGAGCGGAACCGAGAGGTCCTCGCTACGTACGCCCGCGAGTGCGCCGTCCTCTTTCCCTTGTGGCGTCCGGACCGCATCTACGATGACCGGTGTCGGCATGGACAGGACAACGACATGGGCTGTGTTAAAAGCTCACAAACTCGGGACCGCGGGGCCCGAGTTGTCTCCCGTTCAGGCCGAGGACTCGTCGGCGTCGAATCCCGGCGGCAGGCCGGTGTGTTTGATGCCCGCCCAGTCGTCGGCGGTGAACCGGTAGACGACGACCGCTTCGGATTCGCGGGCCGCCTCGAACACGTCCGGCCGCCACGCCGTCTCGAGGACGTCTCGTATCGCCTCCCACTGCGGCTCTGGGACGCGCTCTACGGTCCCCGTCAACAGGACGCTCTCCCAGTTGAAGGCGGACTGGGCGGCGTAGGTCAGGAACCGAACCGTCTCGGCTCGCTCTATCAACGTGCGCTTCCGGCTATCGGGGCCGCCGACGAACGTGAAGTACAGCGTCGACGCCCCGTCGTAGCCGAACGACATCGGCACGACGTAGGGCGCGTCGTCGGCGGGAAGCGCTAGGACGCCCATCCGCTGGGTCGAGACGAAGTCGCGCATCTCCTCGTCGCTCATCTTCGTCAGACCGTACTGCTCCATGTCCTCAACTGTCATGACATTGTAAATTCGTCGCTCCGGAGCATAAGCGTTCGCCGGCTAATGAGGGGTGTTTTGTCGTGGAGCGACGACCAGACGGTCAGTAGGCCACCGAGCGGTCGGCATCTGCCGGTCGATGCCGGTGGACCGACTGTGTCGCCGCCGGCGCTTCGAGTCACTTATCCCGGTCGCGTGGCAACGTAGGTGGGAATGAGCAACCCGGAACTGGACGTCGTCGAGTTCCTGTTGACGACAGCCATCTATAGCGAGCGCCAGGACCTCGACCCAGACGACCTGCCCCCGGCCTACCGGGCGGTGTTCTGGAGCGACGGTGATATCGAGCGACCGCTGTCGGCGACGAACACGACTGCGAGCGAAGCGACCGGCGTCGAACGGCCGTGGAGCGCCGTCTCGGGCCTGATGTTTACCGACCGCGACGACTTCTCCGGAGCCATCTCCTTCACCGATCAGGAGATGGCCGAGGAGTGGTACATCGAGCGAGTCGACGCCGACCGTCTCGAACGCAACCCCGTGCTCGTAGCGGCCTTCGGCAACGAGTTCGACCTGGACTACGAGACGGCACGCGCCACGAACCGTCCCGCGCGCGCCGACCGCGCGTTCATCGATGCGATGCTGGAGGAGGCGTTCGACAGCGACGACGAGGACGACGAGGAGATGCTGGACCTCGTCGACGTGCGCGCCCCCGCCGAGGTCGAGACGACGCTGAACGACCTCGTGCTGACGCCCGACCAGGAGGGCGAGATTCAGAAGATAGTGAAGGCCATCGAACACCGAGACTACCTCGCCCAGATCGGCCTGCGCGAAATCGGGAAACTGCTGTTCGTCGGCCCGCCGGGCACCGGCAAGACCAGCGTCGCACGGGCGCTCGCCCACGACTTGGACCTCCCGTTCGTCGAGGTGAAACTGTCGATGATTACGAGCCAGTACCTCGGCGAGACGGCCAAAAACGTCGAGAAGGTGTTCGAGGTGGCCAAACGGCTCTCGCCGTGTATCCTCTTCATGGACGAGTTCGACTTCGTCGCGAAGACGCGGTCGTCTGACGAACACGCCGCGATCAAACGCGCCGTCAACACCCTGCTGAAGAGCATCGACGAGATTTCGCTGATTCAGGACGAGGTGTTGCTCATCGGCGCGACCAACCACCCCGACCAACTCGACGCGGCGGCGTGGCGGCGCTTCGACGAAATCGTCAACTTCCCCAAACCCGACCGCAACATGCGCGCGGACATCCTCCGCATCGTCACCCGGGAGATGGACATCACCGACTTCGACCCGGACACGCTTGCAGAACTCACCGAGGGCCTGACCGGGAGTGACCTCCGGATGGTGCTCCGCGAGGCGGTGTTAGAGGCCCTGACCGAGGAGCGCACGACGCTCACTCAGGCGGACCTCGAAGACGCCATCAAGGACTTCGAGGAGCGTGACAACCTAAAGAACATGGACATGATAGACGGAGACCACGACGCCCTCGTCGCCGGCGGGGACTTCTCCGAGGACGCCGACGCAGCGAGCGACGGCGGCCACAGCCACGACCACGACCACTGATCGGTCAGGTCTCGGGCAGGCGACGGACGATGACCACGTCGTAGGCCGCGTCGGTGCTGATGCGGCCGGCGACGCTGCCGAGCGTCGTGACGAGTCGACCGGCGTTGGCCGACCCGACGAACACCATCGACGCGTCGTTGTGCCGTGCGAACTTCCGTATCGGCTTTGCGATGCGGTTCCCGGTCGCCTCCCTGACGCAGGTCTCGTACTCGAACCTCGCTTCGGGTGCGATGTCGTGGACCGCACGCTCTAGCGACGCAACGATGGCGTCGAGGTCGAACGATTCCTCGGGACCGAGCCACCCCGCCTTCCGGGCGTAGTCGACGTTGTTGTTCGGGACGACGGAGATCGCGAGGACGTCCTCGTCGAGGGCGTCGGCGAACTCACGGGCGCGGACGAGGGCCGCGCGAGCGTGCGCCGAGTCGTCGAACGGAACGACGAATGTCATACTGCACCCGTCGTCGCAGAGCCGTATAGTTCGTCAGTTCGTCACGGAAAGTGAGTGCACGCCACTCCCGCCGTAGTGGCGATCCCATCGGCGAGACAGACATTTATGCCGCTCGGTGTCATTTGGCATACCCATGGGAGACGACGTGTTCACAGACACCGACGAGACGGCCGACGACTGGGTCGACGTCCGCATGACCGACCCCGAGAAGGGCGAGTGGGACATCGACGTCGTGGTCGCCGAGGGACAAGTGGAGTTCGTCGACTTGCGTATCCGGCCGGCCCTGCTCTCGGGGTTCATCGAGTGTCTCGTCGACGACGTGGCCGAGGCACGAGCGAAGACGATTATCGCAGACACGGCCAGTCGCCACGGGTTGGCCCCCGAAGACCTCGTGACCGAGGAGTAGACACGGCCCGCGACGGCGCGAGCGCCGTCCACACTGTGGCCACGGTCAGCGTCCGGTCGAGACGCGAACCGCCCCGGTCGTCGTCTCGCCGGCGACGTCCTGTACGGTCAGGGTGACGGTGTAGGTCTCGCCAGCGCCCTTCTTTACCGACGCGAAGAGCGACCCGCTCGCAGTCCCACCGGCGACGGTCGGGTCGTCCGGACGGACACCCAGTCCGTCGCCGTCCCGGACGGTGACGGTAACGCTGTCGAGGTCACCGTCGACGTCGCTCACTCGCCAGTCAACGTCGAGTTCGACGTGGGGGTTGGGGGGACTGGTGTCGCGGGCCGACAGCGAGTCGAGGGTCGGCGGCGAGGCCGCCCGGTCGGTGCTGAACGTCCGGACTGCACCGGTGTCTCTCGCGCCGTCCGCCGTCGTCACAACCGCACGATACTCGTAGTCGGTGCCCGACGACAGGTCCGAGAGCGACACCGCGAACGGACCGACGGTCGACCGCGTCTCGGTAGCCGCGGTCGTCCACACGTCCGTGCCGGCCTGTCGGTACTGCACGGCGACGGTTGCCTCGTCGGCCCCGCCGAGCGTCGTGAGGTTGCCGGCGACGGTCGCCGTCGTCTCGCCGACGGTCGACGCCGACCCGGTGCGGACGGCGGGGTCGGCGACGGTCGTGACCGACTGGACGGTGCCCCGGTCGCCGTCCCCGTCGGTCGTACTCGCGAGGGCGCGGTACTCGTAGGACGTGCCCGGCGACAGCGACCCGACGGTGGCCGAGAACGTGCCGTCGGAGGCCAGCGTCGCGTCGGCGCGCTCCCAGTTGTCGGCCCCGACTCGCCGGTACTCGAACGCGACGACCTCGGGACTGGCGCCGCCGAAGTCGGTTATCTCGCCGGTGAGTGTCGCGCTGTGCTGCGTGACGTCGGTCGCCGTGCCGGTCACGACGCGGACCGGGTCGTCGGTTCGGAACGTCGACCGGGCGCTGAGCGCCTCGTCGCCGTCGGCGTCCCGGACGGTCACGCGGTACTCGTAGTCGGTACTGGCAGCGAGGCCGGCCACCTGTTCGGCGACCGGGCCGGTGCTCCCGATCTGCTGTTCGGCGGTGACCGTCCAGCTATCGGCCGACTGTGGTCTGTACTCGAAGGTGACGATTGCGCCGGTCGCCCCGCCGAGGTCGGTGACGTTCGCCCGTAGCGTCGCGGCGCTCTCGGTGACGTCCGAGGCCCCTGTCGCGACCACGTCGGGGCGGTCACGGAGGGTGACGAAGGACTTCACGTCACCCGTCGCGACCGACCCGTTTGCCGTCGCTTCGGCGTAGTACTCGTATTCGGTCTCGGGTTGGAGTCCCGTGAGTTCGACGTACTGCAGGCCCGTCGTCGTCACGTTGGTGACCCGTTCACGTTGCCAGTCGCTGGTCCCGTTGGGTCGATAGTAGACACTGACGGTCGCCGTCTCGTCGTCCGGCAACCGTGTCACGTTGGCCCCGGTGACCATCGACGTCTCGGAGAGCGGGTCCGCCCACGCGGTCTGTACGGCGAGGTCGTCGGTACTCGTCGCGGCCGTCGCAACCATCGCGCCCGTCCCGGCGGCCACGAGGCCGACCGAGAGCAGTAGTGCGACTGTGACCGGCCGAATCCTGAGTGAAGTCTGTCGATACATCGTCACCGCATTCAGCCCCATCCGTTATAAAATTAGCACCGGTCGTGTCACGCCGAAAGGAGGGTGCGAGCGTGTTCACGAGGCGCGACCTTTTTCCACGGCAGTCACGGAGTGTGACGCGATGGAGGTCACGTTGCTGGGCACCGGCGACACGACGGGCACGCCGACGGTCGACTGCGACTGTGAGACCTGCGAGCGTGCCCGCGACCCCGGCCCGGACCTGTGCGAGCGGCTGCGCGAGCGAGGCGTCGACCCGAGCGACGGCGTCGAGCGCTCTCGCTTCTCGGTGTACGTCCGGAACGACGAGACCGGCGAGTCGCTGCTCGTCGACGTCAGCCCGGACTTTCGCCAGCAGTTTCTCACGCAGGACGTGGGACCCCCCGACGCGGCCATCGTCACGCACGTCCACTTCGACCATCTGGACGGATTGGGCAACGCCTACCGCCTGTTCGACGAACTCCCGGTGTACGCCGCCGACGAGACGGACCCGGTCACCGGCGAGAGCGTCGCCGAGGGGATACGGAGTCGCTACGACTACCTCGACACCGTCTCGGTCAACGCCAAGACCCCGCACGAGACGTTCACCGTCGCCGGGTTCGAAGTGACGCTGGTCCCCGTCGAACACCCGCCGCTGCTCTGTTACGGTCTCCGCATCGAGGAACCGGAGAGCGGCGCGGTGCTTTCCATCTCGGGGGACACCTGCTACGGGATTCCCGACCGCTCGAAGGCCGCACTCTCGGACGCCGACCTCGCGCTGGTCGAGGGCATCGTCCACGAGGAGGCCTGCGAGTTCCACCCGAAGGGCGGCGCTCACCACGACGATGACGGCGTGCCGCGGACGTTCGGCACGAAGCACATGACCCTGCCCGGCGCGCGGGACTTCGCCGACGATATCGACGCCGAATCCTACCGCATCGTCCACACGGCCCACT
Source organism: Haloarcula sp. JP-L23 (assembly GCF_011602445.1). Taxonomy (NCBI): domain Archaea; kingdom Methanobacteriati; phylum Methanobacteriota; class Halobacteria; order Halobacteriales; family Haloarculaceae; genus Haloarcula; species Haloarcula sp. JP-L23. Next base: position 418,773 of record NZ_CP050014.1, read on the forward strand.
ACGTCCCCGCCGACCGGGCGTTCGCCGACGACATCGCCGTCGACGGCGAGTGCTTCTCGCTGTGAGGGCGGTCGATTCGGCTACGTGAAAGCGACCGTACACTTTTGTGCGGTGGAGTCACACACGACAGCATGGACAGGCGTGGTATCGCGGAGACCGCCGGGGCGGCGCTGGTCAGCGGCGGCCTCGCCGTCACCGGGTTGTGGCTGTTCGCCGACTACGTCGACTGGGTCCTCGTCGTCGGCCTCGTCGCCGGCGTCGCCATCGCCACGGCCGCGAACTACCGCGCCCGGACCGGCCACGCCGAGAACGTCGCGGCGGAGGCCCCGGCGGTGACCGCCGACAACTACGAGGGCCACACACAGACCGCGGCCGGCGACGGTGGGACCGTCTCCGACGACTGGACCCGCGACGGCCCGGCCGACGCCGAGAACGACCGTGTCCAGTAAGTACGGGCGACGCTATCGGTCGCTGTGGACCGCACGTGGCCGTATCCGCTGGTGGGCGGGCTAGTGGCGTTTCTCGTCTCGGTGAGCGGCGACCTCCTCGCGACCGGCGAGGTGGCGTGGGCGGTAGACGCCGTCATCGCGTTCGCGCTGGCACTGGCGGTCGACCACCAGCGCCGGACCGCGAGGTGGCGCGAGTGAGTCACCGGAACCGGTCGAGCCCCGTCTGTCGCCGCCGCGTCCCCGCCGGATCGGGGTCCCACGGCGTGCGCTCGGCGCGAAGCGCCTCGCCGTCGACGGCCGGTGGGTCCGCTCGCTCGTAGCCGCCACACTCCGGCCCGCACTCTTCTGTCGCTCGGACCGACCGGCCTTTCCACGCGCACTGGGGGAGACCGTCGTCGTCGGGCGAACAGCGCGCACACGCCGGGTACTCGAAGCTCCGCCAGCCTTTGGCGTAGGCCCGTTCGGCGAGGCGGGTCCGGGCGCTGGCCTTCTCGACGGCGGTGACGATGCGGACGTCCGTCCGCGCCGGGGACTGCGCCAGCAGTTCGACGCCGCCCTCGTCGGTCGGCAGGTCGGTCGCCTCGCGGACGACGTCGCGGTCCCCGCTCTCGGGATCGAATCGCCAGACGCCGACTTCATCGGGGATGCGGTTGAGGTGCGCGCCGGTGACGTAGTCCGCCGTCGCCAGCACCACCCGGTCGACCAGTCCGAGCGAGACGTCGGTCCGCAACTGGGCTTCGAGTGCGCCCGGTCGGTCGAGGTCCGGTTTGTTCTCGACGGCCGTGATGCCGCCGACCCAGTCGGGGTAGCGGGCGGTCTGGCGGACGTAGGTGCGCCCGCCGCGTCGCTCGCGCTCGAAGAAGCCCCGCTCTACGGCCAGTTCGGTCGCTCGCTCGGCGCGGTCGGGGTGACAGTCGAAGGCGTCCTTCCAGTAGCGCGCCCGCCCCGGACCCACGTCGGCCTCGATAGCGGTCGTCGGGAGACGCTCGGCCGTGATGGCGGCCCGCCGAGAGACGGCGTCGGTCGGGTGGACGACGACGGTATCGAGGACTCGTCGACCGTGGACGTGGCCGCCTAGCTGCCGGCTGACGAGGTGCCCCTCGCGTTCGAGGGCCGCACACAGCGCCAGTTCGAAGCCGAACTCCCGCACAGGCAGAGACAGGGGCGAGAGCGATAAAAGGGACGCGCTCAACGCCGTCACCGTCGGGTCCGGCCGTGGCTTCCCCATGGGGCTTCCGCCCGCGCTGCGTCGACTGTACCACCGCTTCGGGACGCCGTCCGCACGGCCGCCCAGCGGATGGCCGAGATTCACACGGTGTGTGCATCGACGGTGCCCCGGAGAACGCCAGTGCGTCGTCGACGATGTGAGAAGGAGGACCTTTCAGGTCGTGAAGTAATCACCGAGCGTTTATTACGGCACAGAGAATCGGTCGGAGTATATGGGGCCGGTGACAGCAGATGGGAACGGGGAGAGACGTGAGTGAGCGCCGGTACCGGGTGCTCGTCGTCGACGACGACCCGATGGTCGCGACGCTCGTCGCCGAGTACCTCGAACACCTCGACGGCGACCTGTCGGTGACCTACACGACTGCACCGACGACGGCCTTAGAGCGACTGGACGACTCGTTCGACTGCGTGGTGACCGACTACGAGATGCCGGTGATGGACGGCGTGACGCTGGTAGAACAGACCGACGTCGACGTCGGGGCCGTCCTGTACACGGCGACCGACGAGAGCGGCGTCGCGACGGCCGCGAAATCGGTCGGCGCAGCGTACATGCGAAAGCGGTCGAACACCGACCACTACGCCGACCTCGCCGAACTGGTCAGAAAACAGGCCGCGACGTAGCGCCGCCGAGCGAACCGTACACGCGACACGCGGAGTCGCGGATCCGGGCATCTGCCGCCCACGACCGCAAACAGTAGGTTTATCAGTCGCACGCGGCGAATCTCCACCAAGATTACTCTCGAAATGACATCGAACAAACAACCGGAGGTGAACATCGGACTCGTCGGGCACGTCGATCACGGGAAGACGACCCTGGTACAGGCGCTGTCCGGCGAATGGACCGACCAGCACTCCGAGGAGATGAAGCGCGGTATCTCTATCCGGCTCGGCTACGCCGACGCCACGTTCCGGCGCTGTCCCGAGGAGGACGAACCGGACGCCTTCACGGTCGACGAACGCTGTGAAGAGCACGACGTAGACACCGACTACCTCCGGACGGTGTCGTTCGTCGACGCCCCCGGTCACGAGACGCTGATGGCGACGATGCTTTCGGGTGCGGCCATCATGGACGGCGCCGTCCTCGTCGTCTCGGCCACCGAACCCGTCCCGCAGGCCCAGACCGAAGAGCACCTGAGCGCGCTCGACATCATCGGCATCGACAACATCGTCATCGCCCAGAACAAGGTCGACCTCGTCGACGAGGAACGGGCGATGCAAAACTACGAGCAGATACAGGAGTTCGTCGAGGGGACCGTCGCCGAAGACGCTCCCATCGTCCCCATCAGCGCCCAGCAGGAGGCCAACATCGACCTCCTCATCGACGCCATCGAGCGCGAGATTCCGACCCCCGAGCGGGACCCCGAAGCCGACGCCCGCATGATGGTCGCTCGCTCGTTCGACATCAACCGCCCCGGCACCACGTGGGAGGACCTCCTCGGTGGGGTGCTGGGTGGGTCGCTCGTGGAGGGGAAACTCGAAGCCGACGACGAGATCGAACTGCGCCCCGGCCGTGAAGTCGAGGAAGGCGGCAAGACCGAGTGGCGCCCCGTCACCACGGACGTCCGCTCGCTGCAGGCCGGCGGCGACTTCGTCGACGAAGTCACGCCCGGCGGACTGCTGGGTGTCGGGACCGGACTCGACCCTGCCATCACGAAAGGTGACGCGTTGGCCGGTCAGGTCGCCGGGCCGCCCGGCAGTCTCCCGCCGACCCACGAGCAGTTCACGATGGACGTGGACTTACTCGAACGCATCGTCGGCGACGACGGCGGCGAAGTCGAGGAGATATCGACCGGCGAACCGCTGATGCTCACCATCGGCACCGCCACCACCGTCGGGTCGGTCACCAGCGCCCGCGACGGGGAGTGTGAACTCGCCCTCAAACGGCCGGTGTGTGCTGAAGCCGGTGCGAAGATAGCTATCAACCGCCGTGTCGGGGCCCGATGGCGACTCATCGGCGTCGGCACGCTGCGTGGATGATCGTCCTGGATACGAACGCGCTCATGATGCCGGTCGAATGTAACGTCCGCGTGTTCGAGGAACTCAACAGGGTGCTTTCGGACACGCCCGAGGCGGACCGCGACTACGTCGTCCCCGAAGCGGTCCGCGAGGAACTGGAGAAACTCGCCGACGGCGCCGGCGCGGAGGCGACGGCCGCTGGCGTCGGACGGGACCTCCTCGAACGGTGTTCGGTCGTCGATACCGAGGCCGACTACGCCGACGACGCCGTCCTCGAACTCGCGACGCGACCGGAGACGACACACGCGGTGACGAACGACAAACCCCTCAAACGCCGCCTGCTCGGCGCAAGCGTTCCAGTAATTAGTTTAAGGGGCCAGAACAAACTCGGTATCACTCAACCATAATATGTACAAACGGGTACGCCTACGCGATACGGTCGAAGTGCCGCCACGCCACCTCGCGGACGTCAGTCCGGGGATGGTCAAGAAGCTCCTGCAGGACAAACTGGAGGGCCGGATGGACGAAGACGTCGGCAGCGTCGTCTCCGTCATCGAGGTCCACGACATCGGCGACGGTGCCGTCCTGCCCAACAAACCCGGCGTCTACTACGAGGCCGAGTTCGACGCACTCACCTTCGACCCGCAGATGCAGGAAGTGGTCGACGGGGAAGTCGTCGAAGTCGTCAACTTCGGGGCCTTCGTCGGCATCGGGCCGGTCGACGGCCTGCTGCACGTCTCCCAGATCTCCGACGAGTATCTGGCTTACGACGAGGAGAACCAGCAACTCGCCTCCCGAGAGTCCAACCGGACCCTCGGCGTCGGCGACGCCGTCCGGGCCCGCATCGTCACGAAGAGCATCGACGAGCGCAACCCCCGCGATTCGAAAATCGGCCTCACGGCCAAACAGGTGGGGCTGGGTAAACACGGCTGGCTACAGGAAGAGCGCGAGAAACGAGAGAGTACGGCGGAAGTCGGTGATAGCTGATGGCCGACCGACTCGTCTGCCGCGACTGCCACCGGGTGCAAAGCGCCGAGATAGAGAGCCAGTGTGAGGCCTGCGGTGGCACCTCGCTCACCGAGGACTGGGCCGGCTACGTCGTCATCGCCCACCCCGAGAAGTCCGAAATCGCCCGCGAGATGGAAGTGACCGAGCCGGGCCAGTACGCGCTGAAAGTCCGCTAGCGTGTCCGACGTCGTTCTCGAACTCCCCGACGCGTTGCGTGCGGACCTCAAAGAGCCGATGGGACGGTTGTACACCGACTCGGCGGCGTTACTGGCCGATGCAGGCGACCCGCTCGTCGCCGTCGGCGACATCGTCACCTACCACCTGTTAGAGGCAGGCCGCGTCCCCGACGTCGCCTTCGTCGACGAACGGACCAAGCGGTCGGCCGTCGACGCGGCTGTCAGCGCCGCTATCGAGGGATTCGACCGTCGCGTCTCCGTCTCGAACCCGGCGGCGACGCTCACCCGCGCGTTGCTCGTCGCGATGCGTGACGCGCTCGACGGCGACGGGACGACGCTCGTAGACGTCGACGGCGAAGAGGATTTGGCCGCGCTGCCGGCCGTCCTCGCGATACCCGACGGCGGGAGCGTCGTCTACGGCCAACCCGACGAGGGGATGGTGCTCGTCACGCCGGACGACGCGACACGCGAGCGAGTGCGGTCGCTACTCGACCGGATGGACGGCGACACAGAAGCGGCACTCGAGGCGGTCCGGTAGCTACTCCGGCCGCGGAACGCTCAGGTTCTGCATCTGTTCGTCACATCGGTCGCAGGTCACTGTCGAGCGGTCGCTACAGAGGCGCTTGCCACAGGACGGACACTCGAATAGCTTCTCGTCCTCGTCACAGGGGGCAGGGTCTGACCATCGAGGCATCTGTGTGCCTGTATGGCCAGCCTGATAGCATAAGCGTTGTTACCACGTCACAATAGTGAACGCGCGTCCAAGAAAACTGGACGGTCGGTCACTCCAGCACGTGGACGTGACGGACGAGCGACCGGTGGACCCGACGTTCGAACCGGCGAGCGACGGTCCAACCGGCGTCGCGGGCGGCGTCGCTCCAGTCCCGGTCGGCGACCAGCACACAGCGCGGTGCGATGCGGTGGGCCTCGGCGAGCGCACCGGAAACGAGGGGGCGCAGTTCGCCCTCGATGCGCGACTGTCGGCCGTAGGGTGCATCGAAGACGACGGCGTCCGCCACGTCGTCACTGAGCGGCAATCTGGCCGCATCCGAGCGACAGACGTCCCAGCGGCCGGCCTCGGGATAGGCCGTGCGGTCGGGATGCCCGTCGCCGTCCAGCGCGTACGCGAGGTTCTGCCGGGTCCCCCGGACCATCTTTTCCTGTGCGTCGCCGCCGACGACGCGCGCGCCGACTAGTCCCGCCTCCAGTAAGATGCCGCCGGTCCCACACATCGGGTCGACGACGGTGGCGCCGGGCCGCGCACCGGCGATGTTGACCAGCGCACGGGCTTCGAGCGGGTCCATGCTCCCCGGCTGAAAGAACGGACGGTTCGTGGGCTGGCGGTCGCCGAAGTCCCTTACGCTGGCGATGTGTTCCCACCCGAGCGCACAGCACGCCTCGCCTGCGTCAGGACTCCTCGCGTCGCCGTTCCGCCACGAGGGGTCACCCTCGCCACCGCCCGATTCCTCGTCGCCCGCCGGGTCGGCGAAGTAGGCGTACAGCGTGTGGTCGGGGTCGTCTAAATCGACGGCGAATCCACGGTCGGTGAGGACGCTGCCCAGCGTCCGTTCCGCTCGCTGGGTGTCGACACCCGTACTCGCCCGCACGTCGACGGCCCGCACCGCGACGGTCCCCTCGCGGTCGACGGTCGCGGCCTCGAGCAGTGCGTGCGCGCTCTCGACGGTTGGGTCACTCGTCCCCACCAGTTCACAGACCCGGTGGGTGAACGCGAGGTGTCGCGCGCGCGCCGTGACGCCGCGCGCGGTAGCGAGGCCCGGCGCGAGTACGGCGACGTCGCTCGCCGCGCCCGCGGCCTCCCGGCGCGCGAAGGCGTCGTCCTGTCCGCCTAGTTCGAGGACGTACACGCCGGTATCGTGCGTCCGTGCCGGTAATAGCGTGCCGGTCGCCGGCCGTCACGCGGCCCTATTTAGGCCGGATCAATCAGCTCAGCGACGTTTTAGCTGTGCGACCTGTCAGTCGATGCCATGAACCTTTATAAGCCTTAAATACGTGATTTAAATCGAGACATGGTTGACCCCAAGGAGACCATCAACATCGAAAACGTCGTCGCCTCGACCGGTATCGGCCAGGAGCTCGACCTTCAGAGCGTGGCGATGGACCTCGAGGGTGCCGACTACGACCCCGAGCAGTTCCCCGGACTCGTCTACCGCACGCAGGACCCCAAATCCGCGGCGCTCATCTTCCGTTCGGGCAAGATCGTCTGTACAGGCGCGAAGTCGACGGACGACGTCCACCAGAGTCTGCGCATCGTCTTCGACAAGTTGCGCGACCTGAACATTCAGGTCGACGACGACCCCGAGATCGTCGTCCAGAACATCGTCACGTCCGCGGACCTCGGTCGGAACCTCAACCTCAACGCCATCGCCATCGGCCTCGGGTTGGAGAACATCGAGTACGAACCGGAGCAGTTCCCCGGTCTCGTCTACCGCCTCGACGAACCAGACGTCGTCGCGCTCCTCTTTGGCTCCGGGAAACTCGTCATCACCGGCGGGAAAAAGCCCGAGGACGCAGAGGAGGCCGTCGACAAGATCGTCTCCCGCCTCGAGGAACTCGGTCTCCTCGATTAGGGACCCGACCCGCCGTGGGGCCGCCCACGCACTCGGGAACACAACGCATTAGCGCCGCCGCGACCAACCGCAGGTATGCTCCAGGCCGGTACGCCGAGTCTGACCGGCGGCGGCGTCCTCGCCGTCGTCGTCACCCTGTTGCTCACCTGGCTGTTCTACGCCGTCACGCTCCATCTGGCAGCGACGTTCTTCATCGGTGACGTCCCGAGCCAACTGGCCGCAAAGACCGCCGTCGTCCCCGCCGTCGTCTCTCTGTTGCTCCAGCAGTGGGGCGTCGAGTCGGGCATCGTCTCGCCGAGTCTCGGCGTCCTCGTCGTCGTCGCCGCCACGTTACTGGCCGACGGCATCGCCATCAGTTCCGTGTATCGGCTGTCGACCCGGTCGACCGCGCCGCTGGTCGCGCTGCACTTTGCCTTCGCGGCGGTGCTCGGGTTCGCGCTGAACAACATCTTCGGGCTGGTGTAATGGAGGACAACGACCGCGCCATCGTGACGTTCACCGGACTGGCACACGGACTGGTCCACACCTACGAACTCTCTATCCCCATCTTCGTCGTCGTCTGGCTCACCGAGTTCCCGGTGACGACGGCACTGCTCGGAACGGTGGTGGCCGTCGGCTACGGTCTGTTCGGTGCGGGCGCCCTGCCCGGGGGCGTCCTCGCGGACCGCTACGGGTCGAACCTGCTCGTGACGGTCTGTCTGGTCGGGATGGGGGCCTCCTTCCTCCTGTTGAGCGTCGCCCCGGGCGTGCTGACTATCGCCCTCGCGCTGGGGCTGTGGGGACTGGCGGCCAGCGTCTACCACCCAGCGGGGCTGGCGCTCATCTCCACCGGCGTCGAGGAACGCGGCACCGGCTTCGCCTACCACGGGATGGCCGGCAACGCCGGCATCGCGCTGGGGCCGCTCCTGACCGCACTCCTCTTGCTCGCGTTCGAGTGGCGCGTCGTCGCCGCCCTGCTCGTCGTCCCGGCCGTCGGCGCGGTGGCGTACGCGCTCACCGCCGAGTTCGACGAGACGGCGGCGGTCAGCACCGACGGCGGCGAGGCGAGAGACGGCGACGACGGCCCGCCGGCCTCCGTCGGCGAGTTCCTCGCGGACAGCCGCGCCCTCTTCACCACCGGATTCGCCCTCGCGATGCTCGTCGTGACGACGAACGGCCTGTTCTACCGCGGGACGCTGACGTTCCTGCCGGACGTCCTCGGCGGCTTCCTCCCGCCCGTCACCGAGTTCGTGCGGGTGTTCGAACCCGGGAGCCCGCTGGCCGAGGAGTTCGACCTCGCCTTCTACCTGTACTCGGGCCTGCTGACCGTCGGCATCGCCGGCCAGTACGTCGGCGGGAAACTCACCGACCGAATCGAGACGACGACCGGACTCGCGGCGGTGTTCGGCGGCCTCGCCGTCGTCGCCCTGCTGTTCGTCCCGGCCGCCGAAGCGGGGCTGGCGCCGCTCCTCGCGGTGAGCGTCCTGTTGGGCTTCCTGCTCTTTACGCTCCAGCCCCTGTATCAGGCCACCATCGCCGAGTACAGCCCGCCCGGCGACCGGGGGCTCTCCTACGGCTACACGTACCTGACGAACTTCGGCGTCGGCGCCGCCGGCGCGGCGATTTCGGGGTATCTCCTCTCGGCCGTCGGCGTGAATGGCACCTTCCTCGGACTGGCCGTGTTCCCCGCGCTGGGACTCGTGTTCGCGGTGACGCTCTGGCGACTCGACGAGTAGGGCCGGCCAAACAGTTTTCAGCGCCAGCCACCGGGTTCGTCTATGGACAGCCAGCCGAATCTGGACCGGTTTAGCTCCCGTCGGTCGACGGCCTACGGGACCCGGGGCGTCGTCGCGACGAGCCAACCGCTCGCCGCCGAGGCGGGCATCGAGGTCCTGCGCGAGGGCGGGAACGCCTTCGACGCGGCGGTGGCGACGGCGGCGACGCTGAACGTCGTCGAACCGATGAGTACGGGACTGGGCGGGGACGCCTTCGCGCTCTACCGCACCGCCGAGGGCGACGTGGGGGCGATGCGGGCCTGCGGCGGCGCGCCCGAGGCTGCGACGCTGGAGACGGTGCGGGAGCGAGTCGCCGACCGCGAGAATTGTCCGCCCGAGGACGCCGAGATGCCCGAGCGCGGACCGCTGGCGGTGACGGTGCCCGGTGCGCCCCGTGGCTGGGAGGCCACCGTCGAGCGGTTCGGCCGCCTCTCCCTGTCGACGGTCCTCGACGACGCCGTCCACTACGCCACGGAGGGGTTCCCGGTCAGCGAGGTCATCGCGTCGGCGTGGGCCCTCAGCGAACCGGAACTGCGCAACGACGCCGCCCGCGAGCAGTACCTCGTGGACGGTGAACGGGCACCCGAAGTGGGCGAGCAGATGCGCCTGCCCGAACTGGGCGAGACGCTCGAAACGCTGGCTAGGGAGGGGGCCGACCCGTTCTACGAGGGTGCCATCGCCGACGAGATAGCCGACACCGTGCAGTCCGCGGGCGGTCTGCTCGACCGCTCGGACCTCGCCGGGTTCGAGGTGGAGTATCCGGACCCCGTCTCGACGACGTACGGCGGCGCCGAGGTGTACGAACTCCCGCCGAACAATCAGGGCCTCGTCGCGCTGGAGGCGCTGAACGTTGCGGAAGCGGTCGGCGTCCCCGAGACCGACGACCCCGTCGAACGGACCCACCTGCTTGCGGAGGCGACGAAACTCGCCTTCACCGACGGCCACCACTACATCACCGACCCGGCGTACGAGGACGTGCCGCCGCTGGAGTCGAAACGGTGGGCCGAGCGGCGGGCCGAAGAAGTCGGGTCGGAGGCCATCGAGAACGCAGAAGTTGGCATGGTCGACTCGCCGGCCGAGGACGCCGACACCGTCCTGTTGACCGTCGCCGACGGCGCGGGCAACGTCGTCTCTTTCATCAACTCGCTGTTCAACGGGTTCGGGAGCGGCCTCGTGGCGGGCGAGACGGGCCTCACGCTCCAGAACCGTGGGGCGTCGTTCTCACTGGACGCCTCGCATCCGAACCGCCTCGAACCGGGCAAGCGGCCGTTCCACACCCTGATTCCGGGCCTCGCGCGCTTCGGCGAGGACGACTGGGCGGCCTTCGGCGTCATGGGCGGGTACATGCAACCACAGGGCCACGTGCAGGTCCTCTCGAACCTGCTGGACCGCGAGCTACCGTTACAGGCGGCACTGGACGAACCGCGCTGGCGCTACTGCGAGGACGGGACGCTGGCGACGGAGGCCCGCTTCGACGAGGACGTGACCGCGAAACTCGTCCGCCGGGGGCACGAGGTGCGCGTGGACGTGCCGCTGTACTTCGGCGGCGCACAGATAGCGCGCTACGAGGACGGGACCCTGTCGGGGGCGACCGAACCGCGCAAGGACGGCACCGTGGACGTGTTCTGAAAGAACAGCTAGATCACTCGATGAGGCGCTCGATTTCGGTGACGAGGACGTCTGTCGCACCGACGCCCTTCAGGTCGTTGATGGTCTCGAAGACGGCCGACTCCTCGACGACGGCGTGGACGGCCACGTCGTCGGACCCGGCGATGTCCATCACCGTCGGCCCGCCCATCCCCGGCAGGACCTCCTTCACGTCGTCCAGTGCGTCCTCGGGCGCGTTCATCATCAGGTAGCGCTTGTCCTCCGCAGAGAGGACCGACCCCAGCGCCATGTCGACCTGCTGGACCTTCTCGGCGTCTGCGGTGTCCTCACGGGCGAACAGGCGGACGGAACTCTGGAGCACCTCGGCGACGATTTCGAGACGGTTCATCCGCAGGGTCGTCCCGGTCGAGGTGATGTCGACGATGCCGTCGGCGATGTCGACGTGCGGGGTCAGTTCCGTCGCACCCGACACCTCGGCGATGTCCACCTCGACGCCCTGTTCCTCGAAGAAGCGACGGGTGATGTTCGGGAACTCCGTGGCGACGCGGCCGCCCTCGAAGTCGGCGACGGAGGTGACGCTGTCGTCGTCCTCGGGCGCCGCGAGGACGAGGCGACAGCGGCCGAAGTCGAGGTCACGCAGGTCCACGAGGTCGACGCCGGCCTCTCGCACTTGGTCGAGTCCGGTGATACCCACGTCGGCGGCGCCGTCGGCGACGTACTCGGGGATGTCTGCGGCGCGGGCATAGAGGACGGTCACGTCGGGGTCGACCGTCTGGGCGTACAGTTGGCGGTCGGCCCCGTCGACGAGGTGGAGGCCGGCCCGTTCGAGTAGTTCGACGCTCGGGTCGTGCAGGCGGCCCTTGTTGGGGACGGCGATGCGCATACCCTGACTGTGCGGCGGCGGGCCAACTGTCTTTCCCTCGCGGGTCACGCTCGGTGGGGAAGCGCGAGGTAGGCCAGCGCCGCCAGTGCGGTGAGGCCGGCCATCAGGTAGAACGCGCCGTCGAACAGACCGCCGTCGGCCAGTAACCCGACGAGCGTCGACCCGAGCGACCCGACGGCGAAGAAGGCAGACCGAAGCAAGCCCCACCCGGTCCCCTGTACGTCGTCGGGCAGGACGTCGACGATGTAGGCGTTCGAGAGCGGGCCGGCGCTCATGCGGATACCGATTGCGGCCGCGCCAGCCGCGAGTGCGACGGTGCCCTCCAGTTGTGGAAGCAACGCCAGCGGCACTGCGCTCACCAGCGCCACGGCGGTCAACACCGGTGGCGACCCGTAGCGGTCGGCGAGGCGTCCGGTCACGGACTGCGAGACGGCACCGCCGACGAACAGCACCGAGAGAACGCCCCCGGCGGTGCTCTGGTCGAGCGTCTTCACCGTCACGAGATACGTCGTCAGAAAGGCCGTCGCCGCCTGAAACACGAACAGCATGACCGTCGCGCCGACGACGGCCAGCAGAAGGCCGCGGTTTCGTATCCCGGCGAGGGCGGCCCGCAGGTCCTCGCGGAGGCGTCGGCCGTCCGTCGCCGTCGGTCGGTCCGAGACGGAGAGCCAGAGCGCGAGCGCCACGACGACGAAGACGGGAGCGACGCCGCCCAGCGCGATTCGCCACCCGTACCGGGCGGTGGCGACGCTGGCGACGAACGGGAGCGCGGCGGCACCGATAGACCCGGCGGCCATCACCGCGCCGAATGCGGTCCCCTCGTTCGCGTCGAACGTGCGCGAGAGGACCGTCCCGCGGGTCGGACCGTACAGTCCGGTTCCGAGACCGAAGGCGGCCGTCGCCAGCAAGAAGAGGGCGTACGTCGCCGAGACGAAGTACGCGAGCAGCCCCGCCCCCGAGAGGAGGGCTGCGGCGACCAGCAGGGTGCGCTCGCCGACGCGGTCGATGAGCGCCCCCGTCGGGAACTGCATCGCGGCGTAGGTGAGCCACAGCACCGTCACCGCCAGCCCCGCCGCCGCGTTCGAGAGGCCGAACTCCTCGGTGATAGTCGGCAGGACCGCCGGGACGACGAAGCGCATCCCGAGGACGAGGAACCACCCGGCCGCGACGGCGCCGAGCAACCGTCCGGGGTGGCCCTCCCGCAGGTCGCTGACGGTGCGCCGAACGGCGTCGGTGACGGCCATCGGAGTACCGAAGGCAAGCGCTCGACCGGTATGACGGTGACGGAAGGGGCGACCGCGGACCCGGCCGAACTAAGAGCGGGGCCACCCAACCGCCGGTCATGAGCGAACTCCTCGTGAGCGGTGGACGGGTCCTCCGTCCGGACCTGACAGTCGAACGCGCCGACGTCCTCGTCGACCAGAGCGCTGGCGAGATACTGGCCGTCGAGGCCCCCGGCGAACTGTCGGGCGACGACGAACTCGACGCCAGCGGCGGCCTCGTCATCCCGGGACTGGTCAACGCCCACACCCACGTCGCGATGACCCTGCTTCGGGGCTACGCCGACGACAAGCCGCTTGACGCGTGGTTGCAGGAGGACATCTGGCCCGTCGAGGCCGAACTCACCCCCGAGGACGTCCGCGTCGGCGCGGAACTGGGTCTCGTCGAGATGGTGAAGTCGGGTACGACGGCCCTCTCGGACATGTACTTCCACGTCGACGAGATAGCCGCGGCCGTCGAGGAGGCGGGCGTCCGGGCCGTCCTCGGCCACACCGCCGTCACCGTCGGCAAGGACGACGAGGGCGCTCGCGCGGACGTCACACAGAGTCTGGACGTGGCCCGCGAACTCGACGGCGCGGCCGACGGGCGCATCACGACCACGTTCCAGCCCCACAGCCTCACGACGGTCGGCGAGGAGTACCTGCGGGAGTTCGTCCCCGAGGCCGTCGAGGCGGGCCTGCCGATGCACCTCCACGCCAACGAGACCGAAGACGAGGTCGACCCACTCGTCGAAGAACACGGCGTGCGACCGCTCGAATACGCCGACGACGTGGGGCTACTCGGCGAGGACACGTTCCTCGCCCACTGCGTCCACGTCGACGAGACCGAAATCGGCCTGCTGGCCGAGACGGGCACCGGCGCGGTCCACTGCCCGGCCTCGAACATGAAACTCGCCAGCGGGATGGCACCGGTCCAGCGGCTGCTAGACGGCGGCGTCACGGTCGGTCTGGGTACCGACGGCGCGGCCTCGAACAACGACCTCGACATGTTCGACGAGATGCGCGACGCGGCGATGCTCGGGAAACTGGCCGCCGAGGACGCCAGCGCCGTCGCCGCCGAGACGGTCGTACAGATGGCGACGGCCAACGGCGCCGATCTGCTGGGCTTCGACAGCGGCCGCATCGAGGCCGGCGCGAACGCCGACCTCGCGGTCGTCGACCTCGAAACGCCCCACCTCACCCCAGCCCACGACCTCGTCTCACATCTGGCCTACGCCGCTCACGGCAGCGACGTGCGCCACACCGTCTGTGACGGCGAGGTGCTGCTGTGCGACCGCGACGTGACGGTGTTCGACGAGGCGGCGGTCCGACAGCGTGCAAGCGAGCACGCGGCGGCACTCGTCGACCGAGCCGAAGGCAATTAAACGTTCAGAGCGGATAGTGAACCGTATGAGGCGTTCTGCGGCCGTGTATCCGAACCCGCGAATCAGACTGAACGGTGTGAACGAGAGGGGGGTTTAGAGGGGTATCCGGTAAACGACTAGTACGTAATGCGAAACCAAGTGATTGCCCTCCTCGCGGTCGCTGCACTGTTCGGCGCTGCCCTCGCGCCGGCGGCGGCCGCCGCCGACACCGCGGACGAATCGCTCGCCGTAACCGTCACACAGGACGACGACGTCACCGTCGAAGTCACGCGGAACGGATCCGCCGTCGAGAACGCCACGGTGACCGTCGCCGCCGTCGACGGCAGTTACGACGGGTCGGGAAGCTACGAGACGGACGCGGACGGCACCGTCGCCCTCCCGACGCCCGACGAGCGTGTGAACGTCACCGTCACCGCCAGCGACGACGACGAGACGGCGGCGACGACGGTCGAACTCGACCCCGACTTCGAGGTCGACGTCGAACAGAACCGTGACGTGGTCGTGACGGTCACGCGCGACGACGCCGCCGTCGAGAACGCGACGGTCAACGTCAGCACGCGCGAGACGAACAGCGACTACGACGGCGCCGGGAGCTACGAGACCGGCGAGAACGGCACCGTGGTCCTCCCGACGCCCGAGGGCGACGAAGCCATGACACTGACCGTGACCGACGGTGAGACCGTCGAACGGAACGTCACGCTGGTCGACGGCATCGACGTCTCGGCGGCCCAGAACGACGACGGGACCGTCACCGTCGACGTGACCCGCAACGACACCGCCATCGAGAACGCCAACGTCTCGGTCTCGACCGACGGCAACGCCACCTACGAGGGCACCGGCGACTACCAGACCGACGCCGACGGCGAGGTGTCGCTGGTCGCCCCCGACGAGAACGTCACCGTCTCGGTGAACGCCAGCGCCGACAACGCCTCCGACGCCACCACGGTCGAACTCGAATACGTCAACGAGACGGCACAGGAGGACCGGGAGTTCGCCGGCGTCTCGGACTTCGTCCACTACCTACTGGAGAACGGGTCCACCGGTATCGGTCCGGAAGTCTCCGAGTACGTGACCCAGAACAACCCCGGGAACGCCCCCGACCACGCGGGCCCGCCCGAGGACCGCGGCGCTGACGAAGACGACGAAGAGGTAACCGAAGACGAAGAGGAAACTGACGACGAAGAAACCGAAGACGAAGAGGAAACTGACGACGAAGAAACCGAAGACGAAGAGGAAACTGACGACGAAGAAACCGACGACGACGGCGGCGAGAACGGCCTGCCGGACCACGCGAACGGCAACGCCAAGGGCCGGTAACTGAGCGCCTTCGGTAGCGTTTTACGAACTCTGTTCTTTCGTTCGGGCATGACCCCGCCCATTTCGGAGCGACTCGACGACGTGGAGACGGCCCGGGAGTCGGGCCGCCGGAAGATGGACTGGGCCGCCCAGCACATGCCCATCTGTGCGTCGCTACGCGAGGACTTCGAGGCCGACCAGCCCTTCGCGGGCGAGCGCATCGGCATGGCGATGCACGTCGAAGCGAAGACGGCCATTCTCGCGGAACTGCTGGCCAGAGGCGGCGCGGAAGTCGCCATCACCGGCTGTAACCCGCTCAGCACGCACGACGACGTGAGCGCCGCACTCGACGCCGTCGACGGCGTCACCTCCTACGCCGAACGCGGCGTCGACGACGAGGCGTACTACGCCGCCATCGAGGCCGTCATCGACCACGAACCCACGATTACGGTCGACGACGGGATGGACCTCGTCGCGGCCATCCACGAGGACTACCCCGAACTCATCGACACCATCGTCGGCGGGGCCGAGGAGACGACCACCGGCGTCCACCGCCTACGCGCGATGGACGCGGACGGCGAACTCGACTATCCAGTGTTCGCGGTCAACGACACGCCGATGAAACGCCTGTTCGACAACGTCCACGGCACCGGCGAGTCCTCGCTGGCCTCCATCGCGATGACGACGAACCTCTCGTGGGCCGGCAAGACCGTCGTCGTCGCCGGCTACGGCTACTGTGGAAAGGGCGTCGCGAAGAAGGCAAGCGGCCAGAACGCAGACGTGGTCGTCACCGAGGTCGAACCCCGCCGCGCGCTGGAAGCCCACATGGAGGGCTACGACGTGCTGCCGATGGCCGACGCGGCCGAAGAGGGCGACGTGTTCATCACGACGACCGGCAACCGCGACGTCATCGTCGAGGAGCACTTCGAGCAGATGCAGGACGGCGTCTTGCTCGCCAACGCCGGCCACTTCGACGTGGAAATCGACCTCGACACCCTCTCGGACCTCGCCGTCGACACCTACGAGGCCCGCGACGGCGTGCAGGCCTACGAGATGGAAGACGGCCGCCGCCTGAACGTCCTCGCGGAGGGTCGGCTCGTCAACCTCGCGACGCCCGTCGCGCTCGGCCACCCCGTCGAGGTGATGGACCAGAGCTTCGGGATTCAGGCCGTCTGCGTGCGCGAACTCGTCGAGAACGGCGACGCCTACGACGCCGGCGTCCACGACGTTCCCGACCGACTTGACAAGGAGGTGGCCGAAATCAAGCTTGCGGCGGAGGGCGTCGAGTTCGACTCCCTGACGGAGACCCAAGCCGAGTATATGGACTCCTGGCAGCACGGGACGTAGAGCGGTTCTGAGCGGAGCGAAGAACCGCTATCCGAAACGGGGAGCGACGCGACCCGGGGAGGACGTAGGGAGATTCGGAGCGAGCGAAGCGAACGAGAATCTCCGAAATGCGAGCGGGGAGCGTAACGACCCGCGAGCAGTAGCCGACCCCCTCGTTTTCCGGCTGGCTACGCGGTAGCGGCCGCCCCGTCGCCGACGTCCTCGCCCGACTCCTCCTCGATGACGTCGTCCAGCCAGTGTCCGCGCAGGAAAAAGGCGATGCCGGCGACGGCGGCGGCGACGTTGGAGGCGGCGATACCGTACCAAGCGCCGGGCGCGCCCATACCAACCACGACGACGAGGACCGCGGCGGCCACGATACGGAAGCCCCACAGCGTCAGCAGGCCCAGTCCCATCGAGAGGCGGGTCGAGCCGGCGCCGTGGAACGCGCCGTTTATCATGTGAAAGACGGCCATCACGGCCCACGTCGGCGCGACGATGCGGAGGAACGCCGTGCCGTGGTCGACGACGGCGGCCGCGCCCGCACCGGTGATGAACACGCCGACGATGGTCGGCGCGAACTGCGTGACGAGGAGGCTGGCGACGAGGAACACCGCCACCAGAATCCCGCTGGCGAGCAGCACGGTCCGACGGGCGCGCGCTCGCTCGCCGGCACCGAGATTCTGGCCGACGACGGTCTCGACGGCCATCCCCATGCCGACCATCGGGAGCCACACGAGCGACGTGAGGCGGCCGCCGATGCCGTAGGCCGCGACGGCGTCGGAGCCGACGAGCGCGACGAGCGCGGTCATCACCGTCACCGACAGGGCCTGCGTGCTCTGCTCTACGCTGAGTGGCGCGCCGACGCTGACGATTTTGCGAATCGCCGAGAGGTCGGGTCGGAGGTCCGACAGCGAGAGTTCGATACCGACTCGGCCCGAGAACAGGAGCCAGAGGCCCGCCACGGCGGCTAGACCGCGCGAGAATATCGTGGCGATGGCGGCACCTTCGACGCCGAGGCCGGTAAATCCCGTCGCCGCGAACGCGGTAGCCGCGAGGCCCTCCAGACCGAGCCACGCGAACAGGGGGTTGTCGGCGAACCCGAGGATGAGTATCGGGTCCAGCACGACGTTGAGCGCGACGCTGCCGACCATCAGGTACATCGGCGTCTTCGTGTCGCCCCAGCCGCGCAGCAGCGCCTGAAAGACGAAGAAGCCGAGCATGAAGTACAGGCCGAGGAAGACGTAGCGCGTGTAGGTCACGGCCATCTCGTGGATGGGCGTGCCGGCCTCGGTGCCGATGACCTGCAACAGCGTCGGCGTCAGGAGGTAGCCGACGACGGAGATAGCCACCGAGAGAGCGGTGACGAACACCAGCGTCTGGCCGGCGACGTGGCTCACGCGGCCGTCGTTCTCCGCGCCCGTGTGCTGGGAGATGAGGATGGTGCCGGCGCCGGTCATGCCGCCGCCGACGCTCACAAGCAGGAAGACGATGGGCCACGAGAACGAGAGGGCGCTCACGGCGTCCTGCCCGAGGCGACCGACCCAGAAGGTGTCGGCGATGTTGTACAGCGTCTGGAGGAGCTGCGTGGCGACGAGCGGCGCTGCCAGCGTCAGCAGGGGCCAGAGGAGGGCCCCCTGCGTGAACCGCTCGGACTGCTCGCTCGTCGCCGTCATCGTCGACACCTCAGGGAAGGGAAAGAGAGGGGGACCGACATGGTACTGACTGGACGGCCAGTCAGTATAGCCGTTCCGTGAGTACGTGAATCTCCCTCACGCAACCGGTTTAGTCGGCGGTAGCGGCCGCCTCGTCGTCCGACCGGTCCCCGCGCTCGTCCTCGTCGACCACCGACTCGTCCCAGTCGCCGACGAGGAACCAGACGCCGACGAGCGCCGCGGCGGCCACGTGCGAGACGGCGATGCCCCACCAGACGCCCATCGCACCCATCCCGACGACGGTTATCAGGACGAGCGTCGGCGGGATGCGGAAGAACCACTGCGAGGCGACGGAGAAACCGAGCGCCGTCCGCGTGCTGCCGGCCCCGCGGAACGCGGCGTTCAGGAGGTGAAACAGGCCCATGAACACGTACGTCGGACCGATGACACGGAAGTAGTCGGCACCCATCGACAGCACCTCGGGGGCCGTCTTGCTCACGTCGAAGAACAGCGCGACGATGGCCGCGGCGAAAGCGAACGCGCCCAGACTGGCGAGCAGGAAGACGCCGCCACCGAGACCTGCCGCCAGCAGGACGGCCCGGCGGGCGCGGCCCGACTGGTCGGCCCCGAGGTTCTGGCCGACGGCCGTCTCGACGCCCTGTGCGAGGCCCACCGCCGGGAGGTAGACGAGCGTGTTGATGCGGTTGCCGACGCCGTAGGCGGCGACGGCGTTCGTCCCGACCATCGCCACGAGGACGGTCATCCCGGTGTAGGCCAGCGAGTCCGCCGAGCGTTCGAGGCCGGCGGGTCCGCCGACATCCAGAATCTTCCGGACCGTCTCCCGGTCGGGGGCGAGGTCGGACAGGGAGAGCGCGAAGCCGAGTCGACCCGAAAAGAGGAGCCAGAATCCGGCCAGTGCGGCGCCGCCTCGGGAGATGACGGTGGCGACGGCTGCTCCGGCGACGCCCATCCCCGAGAAGCCGGTGAGCGCGTACAGCGTCGCTTCGAGGCCGCCAAGCCCGAGCAGGGAGAAGACGACGTTGCCGTCGAAGCCCAGCACGAAGAACGGATCGAGGACGGCGTTGGCGACGACGCTGCCGAACATCAGGTACATCGGCGTCTTCGTATCGCCCCACCCCCGCAGGATGGCCTGAAACGCGAACGCGCCGAACATGAACGCCGTCCCCGCGAAGACGATGCGGGTGTACTCGACGGCCATCGCGTGAATCTCCGTCCCCGGCGTCGTCCCGATAGAGGGCAGGAGCGTCGGCGCGAGGAGATAGCCGACGAGCGAGAGCAGGCCCGAGACGACGGCGGTGACGGCGATAGTCTGCCCGGCGACGGCCCGGACCCGGTCGTCGTTGCCGGCCCCGCGGTGCTGTGAGACGAGGACGGTTCCGGCGACGGTGAGCCCGCTTCCCAGCGAGATAGTGAGGAAGATGAACGGGAGCGAGTAGGTCAGCGCCGCGACGGCTCCGTCGCCTAGTCGGCCGACGACGAACGTATCCACGAGGTTGTACGCGACCTGCAGGAGTTGTGTTCCCACGAGTGGCAAGGAGAGGGCGAGCAGCGGGCGCAAGAGCGGCCCCTCGGTCAGGTCGACAGAGCGGTCGGTCGCGGACACGTCACCCACTACACAGGGGCGAGGTGATAATTCATCTGGGTTCGAGGCGGCCGGAACGAGGATTTTATTCGGCCACACGCGCAACGCCAGTCCATGCAGCCGCTCCACGCCCGCTATCCGTTCCTCGCCGCCGCCCGCGAGGCCGTCGAGGCCGCCGCGGTCGACCTCGGTGAGGTCGTCGCCACCGACGACGCGGTCACCCAGCGAGCGCTGGAGCGGGTCGAACGTGCCATCACGGACGGCACCGTCGGCGAGCCACACCGACGGACCCGCGTCGAACTGCTGTCGTATCCGGTGGCCCGCGTCCTCGTCTCGCTGGTCGACCAGCACGTCTGTACCCGCAAGTACGCTCGCGCGGAGGCCGAGGCGGCCCGAGAGCAGTTCAGTACCGAGTTCGAGGCGACGACGGAGTTCAAGTCCACTCAGAGCCAGCGCATCGAGTTGCGGGACCTGCTCGCGGAGTTCGACCTCGCCGGGTCGGTCCACGAAGCCGAGACGGGCTACTGGGTCGACGTCGGCGCGTACCTCGACTTGGCGGCCGACCAGCGGGGCGACCAGTGGCGGTTGGTCAACCGCCCGCTGGCCGACGGCCGCGTCCGCATCGCTGCCGAGGAACTCCACGTCCTGTTGAAACAGGCCATCCGTCACCGCGTCACCGACGGCCTCCCGTTCGACGTCCCCGACACCATCGCGAGCGAACTCGACGAGGAGGTCGACCACCTACAGGAGGTACTCGCGGAACTCGACCTCACCCGCGAGATAGACACCGTCGTCCCCGAGATGTTCCCGCCGTGCATGCAGGCGTTGCTCGATCAGGTCCAGAAAGGCGACCACCTCGAACACCACTCCCGTTTTGCCATCGCCGCGTTCCTCACGAGCATCGGGATGACGACCGACGAAATCGTCGACCTCTTTCAGGTGAATCCGGGCTTCGGCGAGGAGGCCACCCGCTATCAGGTCGATCACATCCGCGGCGACACGAGCCCCACCGAGTACTCGACGCCGGCGTGTTCGACCATGGTGTCCTACGGCGACTGCGTCAACAAAGACGACCTCTGTGAGCGGATTTCACACCCGATGGCCTACTACGAGAAGAAGTTAGACGACGCCGAAGACGACGACCTGGTCGACTGGCGCGAGGAGAACGGCGAGAGCGGCGAGGACGAGGCCGACGCCTAGAACTCCTGTCGTTCCATCCAGATGCCCGCCGCGAGCATCACGACGATGAACAGTCCGATAGCACCGATTATCGCGATGCCGCCCTGTTCGGTAAGCCCGCCGTTGCTGGAGTAGTTCAGCGAGACGAAGACGGCGGCGGCGACGAACGTCAGCAGCGCGATGGTCGAGACCACTATCTGCACGATGGCCTCCCGGTCGATTTCCATGTGGCGCGATATCGGTGGCCCGGGCAAAAGGGTGTCGAAGCGACCCCAAACCATACCCACAGCGGGCTGCTGGCCGAGACGTTTACCTCGCTCGAGACCCTACGTTTCGACTGGACACACCGAGAAATACAGCCGTGTCCGCCCGCTATGACACTGATAGAGCCATCGGCCGACTCGGAGCGGACTGCACTCGCACCGGACCCCAGCAAACTCGACTCCCGGGCCGCCCGCGCCTGGACCGAGCGCATGGCCGTCCGGCCGCGTGAGGGCAGTACCTACGCCGTCACCTCCGAGAGTGGCCACACGTACCTCGTGGACCTCACGGACCACTCCTGTACCTGTCCCGACCACCAGATTCGCGGCGAGCAATGCAAACACCTCCGCCGTGTCGCCATCGAGATTACGGCCCGGCGAGTGGCACCGCCACACCACCAGCGCGCCCGCTGTGACGTCTGTGGTGCCGTCACGTTCGTGTCCGAAGACGCCGACCCACCACACCTCTGTGAGAACTGCCGGGTCCTGCCGGGCGACGTCGTCGTCGACCGCGAGACGGGCGACAGCCTCGTCGTCGCCGGCGTGAGCGAGGACCGGGCCGACGAGTACGTCATCGAGGCGACCGGCCGGACCGTCGCCGCCCACGACACCAACGAGGGCTACCCGCCGGACGACATCGTGGTCGAAGTGACGTACCTCGCCGACGCGACCCGTCGAGACGACCCGCGACGGTACGCGTTCCCCTACAGTCGACTCCATCGGACGGACGCGGAACTGGTGGAGTGAGCGAAGCGATGGCCCTCTCGCTACTGCTCCGCGGTTCCCTGCGGTCACCGCGTCGCTTCGAGGTGTCGCACTCCGTTCGACACCTCGCTACTCCAGCATCGCCGCCGCCTCTTCTTTCTCTAGGTCGCCGCGCTCGAACGCAGAGAGGACGTCCAGTACGGCCGCGTCGGGGCCGTCGTCGGCCACCTCGTCGAGTGTGACCTTCTCGGAGTGGCCGACCAACTCCTCGAAGTCGGTACCCTCGGAGAGGGCCGTCTCCTTCTTGACGCGGTAGTTCCCGCCGTCGGTCGTATAGAGGTCGCCGGGGTGGAAGAAGTACCAGTCCTCGCGGTCGAATCGCACTGCGATACGGGGTTTCGCGCCGAAGTTCCGCGCGAAGAACAGCAACGCCTCGACCTCCTCGCCGGTCAGATAGATGGGGTCGCCGGCGCTGGATTTGGCCTCGATGGCGTAGAACGTCTCGCCGTCGCCGGTCAGCACGTCCGGGAGTTCTCGTTCGGTGGCGCTGCCGCTGGCCGGCGCTCGCATCACCGCGAACCCGGCCTCGTCTAAGGCGTTGACCAACTCCCGCTCACGTCGGTCCCCCTTCGCGTTCGAGTTTGCCATTGTCGGACCGTCGACCCGCAGCGACAAAAACCGTTCACGTCGAGCGTTTATTCTGTTCAACCGCCGTCACGAGCCTGAACGAACGGTGCTTTATATACGAACATGGGGACGACGGGTGTGTATGGACCGACGGACATTCATCAGTACGACCACCGCAGTCGGCGTCTCGTTCGTCGCCGGGTGTGGCGGCCAGAGTGGTGGCGGCAGCACCGACGGCGACGCGACAGACAGCACGGTGACGGCATCGTCGACGACGGGGACGTTCCGCCTCCTCATCAGCGACCGGCCCGCCGACATCGGCGATTTCGACTCGCTGGACGTGACCTTCGATAGGGCACGGGTCTTCCGGGCGAAGGCCGACGAGACTGAGACCGCGGTGAGCGAAACCGAGGAAACGGACGGCGAAGAAACGGAAACCGAAACCGAGGAACCCGACGAAGCGGCGGACGATGAAGCGGACAGCGGCGAGGAGACGGGCGAAGACGAGACGGACGCCGACGCCGGTGACGGCGACGGCGGCTTCGAAGTGTTCGACCTCGACAGCCCGACCGTCGACCTGACCGAAGTGGTCGGCGAGAAGGCCATCGGCGTCCTCGACGGCGAGTTGGAGACCGGGCGTTACAGCAAGGTCGAACTGTACGTCAGCGACGTCGAGGGCGTCGTCGACGGCGAGGCAGTCCCGGTGAAGGTGCCCAGCGAGAAACTCCAGATCGTCAAACCGTTCGAAATCGTCGCGGACGAGGCCGTCGAGTTCGTCTTCGACATCAACGTCGTCGAGAAAGGACCCAACGGCTACAACCTCCTGCCGGTCATCAGCGAGAGCGGCGTCGCCGGCAAAGACGTCGAGGTCGAGGAGGTAGAGAGCGAGGAGACGACCGAGACGGAGACGGCGGACGACACGACCACCGAGAGCTAACTCAGTCCTCTGCCCGGGACTCTAGCTCCCGAATAATCTCCTCGGTCTCGCCGCCGTCGCTCCGGATGGCCTTCGCGTAGCGACGGTACTCCTCGGGGGAGACCTGCACCGTCTTCGACTCGCCCTGCTGGGTGAGTTCCAGTCGGACCATCCCCTGTGGGTTGTTCCGGGCCCGGAAACTCGTCATGGCGGTGAAGACGAACCAGAACGCGAGACCGGCCCCGAGGAAGTACGCCATCGTCGTCTCGAAGGCCATCGTCTCGGCGCCGGTCGTCCAGCGGTGGGGGTACGCCCGCTGGAAGAGACCGATACCGACCAGACAGAGGCCCGTTCCGAGAACGACGCCGACCTGTTCGCGCGTCGAGGACGGGAGCACGGCGACGACCGAGAGGAACATCGCAGGGATACCCAGTCCACCCAGCGTCCCGGCGAGTTTCTCGGCGGCCCGGAGGTCGCTCACGCCGAGGACGGTCGACAGCGGCGTCGTCACCACGAGGACGGCGACGACGACGGCTAGCGCTCCCAGCACGCCGAGGGCAGCGCCAGCGTAGACGCGGCGGGGATCACGCCCCGCAAAGCGGGAATCACCGCTATATGCGTCTCCGAGACTCTCCATGGGTGGGCGTTGGTCCCGCCCCCACAAAACGGTACGTCAGACGCTCGTCGGACCCGAGACGGCCAGAGAGGGCGTCGATAGGCCATCGCAGGCGGTGGGGGACAGACGAAGACAGCAGACTGAGTCGTTACTCGCTCTGGATGCGCGGGGCCAGCATGTAGGTGACCCGGCCCTCGCCTTCGGCGAAGTTGAAGTGCATCTTGACGGGGAACTCCTCGCCCAGTTCCATCTCGACTTCGGCGTCTTTCGGGATGGCTTTGTTCATGTTCTTCAGGTAGTCGAGTGAGAACAGCGAGTGGGCGTTCCCGGCGGTGAGGTCGATGAGGTCGTCCCGTGTCAGTTCGAGGTGGACGTCGTCCGTGTCCCCCTCGGCGTCGACGTAGAACAGTTCGTCGGTGGCGTCGACACCCAGCGCGATGTGGTCGCTGACCATGTCGGCAGCGGTGACCGCCCGGTCGATGTCTTTCCCCTCGATGACGATGTGAGCAGAGAGGTCCAGATCCGGGAGGTCGGGTTCCTGTCGGATGGAGTCGGGGTCGATGAGAGCCAGTGTGTACTCTAGCCCGTCGATGGCGATGTGGAGTTTCCGGGTCTCCTCGTCGAGTTCGAGGTGGACCAACTGGCCGGCGTCGGCCATGCCGGCGATGTCCTCCAGTCGGGAGAGGTTGACGCCGATGAGGCCGCCGTCGGTCTCGTAGGACTCGAAGGCAGCGGCTTCCAGTCGCAGATCGACCATCCCGACGTTGGCCGGGTCCACCGCCCGAATCTCAAGCCCGTCTTCTTCGAGGTGGATCTTACACTCGTCCACCAGCACGCTCACTGAATCGAGAGCCGATTGGAGCGTGTCCGCACTCACGATGGCGTTGAACATCTTGAACCCGGCTACGCCCCCATGCATTAAAAAGTCCCTCATTGACTCCGCGTGCGCGTGCGACCCCTCAGTTCGGCCGGCACCGCGGCCGCCCCGACGAGTCAGCACGTGCCGGTCACGGACCACGACTCGACCGGGAGCCTGCACACTCAGGCCGCGAGTGTAGTAGCGGGGAGGACACAGACGACGGCGTGTGGACCCGGCAAAGCCCTCGATGCTCACTCGCGTCGTACGTTCCCGATGCGAGTCGGTCGTCAGCGCGTATCGCGACCGACAGAGCGACTGAAACGGGTGGCGTGGCTCGTCAGTCGGTCAGCCCTCTGGCTGGAACACCTCGGGGTTGGCCTTGCCCTCGCGGTTGATGACCGCCATCATGCCCTTGCGGGCGACCCGGGAGAGGGCGTGGTCGACCAGTTTGATGGGGCCGGGCACCTCGGCGTGCAGCGTCGCGACCACCGTCGAGCCGGGTTTGACCGGCGTCGTCTGGACGAAGCGGTGGGGCTCGCTGGCGGTGGCGCCCTGCGGCCAGACCTCGTCCCACACGGAGCCGATAGGGTGGAACGCCGAGTCGAGGTTGGGACCGCCGACGGCGAAGTACACGCGGGCCGTCTCCCCGACGTTCATGCTCGGGGCACCGTAGCCGTCGGGCGTGATGCCGTACTTCTCACCGTTCATGAGGACGTAGGTCGGGTCCTCGGCCTTCATCGACTCGATGTCGAAGTCGTGGTGGCCCTCTTCGCCGGCCTCGCCCTTCGTGTACAGTTCGTGCTGGCCGAAGTAGAACTCGTGGTCCACCTCCGGCAGGCCTTCCTTCGGTTCGACCAGTATCATGCCGAACATCCCCGAGGAGATGTGCATGTCGAGGTTCGGGACCGCACAGTGGTAGATGAAACTCCCGGGGTAGGTGGCCTTGAACCTGAAGGTCTTGGTCTGGCCGGGCGTGACCATCGACGCCTCGGCGCCGCCACCCGGACCACGGACGGCGTGCAGGTCGATGTTGTGGGGCATCGAGTTGCCCGCCTCGTTAGTGATGGTCAACTCGACGGTGTCGCCGCGGCGGACTCGAATCATTGGCCCCGGAACCTGCCCGTCGAAGGTCATGTACGTGTACGTGACGCCGGGTTCGACTTCCGCGACCTGCTCTTTCGTCGTCATCTCGACCGACACCGTCTTCGGCTCCGACCGGTCGATGGGGTCCGGGATGTCGGTGGGGTCCGCGGCGATACGGTCGACGTCAGTCTGCTTTGCGGGGTTCATGCTTGGCTCCTGTGGGGTGGTCCGTTCGGTGGGCTGTTCGGTCTCGGCACCAGGGGCACCGGCACAACCGGCGATGGCGGCCGTACCGACACCCAGCGCCTGCAACACGCGACGCCGCGTCGCCGTCGGAATGGATGACATGAGTGGGACCTCCGTTGCAGGTGTATCTCCGTCCGGGCCACACATATACCAGAAAGGGAGCTCTCAGGACCTGAGACGGGTTCTCACGGCGTAGGAAGGGAGATGAACGTGTTCGGGTGTGGAATGGTACCCCGTGTCTCATCTCGGGCACAGCGACACGCGTAAACCGCTCGGACGGGTACGATAGGCAACAAATGAGCCGGAAGGACGACTACTACAACAGAGCCAAACAGGAGGGGTATCGGGCCCGGTCGGCCTACAAACTCCAACAACTGGACGAGACTGCCGGACTGCTCGGTGAGGGCCGAACCGTCGTGGACCTCGGTGCCGCACCCGGTGGCTGGCTACAGGTGGCCGCCGAACGCGTCGGCGAACGGGGCACCGTCGTCGGCGTCGACCGCCAGCGCATCGACCCGCTCTCGGACCCGGAGCCGACCGTCGAGTACGTCCGCGGGGATATGACCGAGGACAGCACCAAAGACGAGGTCCGCGAAGTCGTCGGCGGCGACGCCGACGAACTCGGCGGTCCCGTGGACGTGGTCCTCTCGGACATGGCGCCGAACATGACCGGCGAGTACGACTTAGACCACGCCCGGTCGGTCCACCTCGTCCGGCAGGCCTTCGAGGTGGCGACGGATCTGCTCTCGTCGGGCGGGGACTTCGCCGCGAAGGTGTTCGACGGACAGGACCTCGACGACCTGAAGGCCGACATCGAACCGGAGTTCGAGTACGTCCGCGAGGTCCGCCCCGACGCCTCGCGCGACTCGTCTTCGGAACTGTACCTCGTCGCGAAACACCGCCTCACGGCCCCCGTCCGCGAGGGCGAGGTGGTCGAGGTGACCATCGAGGACGTCGGCGAGGAGGGCGACGGCATCGCCAAGGTGGAGAACTTCACGCTGTTCGTCAGCGGCGTCGAGGAAGGCGAGACGCTAGAGGTGCGCGTCGACGACGTGAAACCGCGGTACGCGTTCGCTCAGCCGGCCGAGTAGCGAGCCCTTACTGCACCGCCGGCGCGGCCTCGTCCTCGTCGTCCTCGATGTCGGCCAGCGCGACGACGGCGTAGACGAACGGCGTGTCCAGCAGGGCGATGAGCAGTTTCAGGAGGTACTGCCCGACGACGAGCGACAGCGCCGCCGACAGGGAAACGCCCTGAAACAGGACGAACCCGACGCCGATGAAGATGACCGTATCGACGAGTTGGCTGGTCGCCGTCGACCCGACGTTCCGAAGCCACAGCGCCTCGCCGTCGGTGGCGTCGCGCAGTGCGTGGAAGACGAACACGTCGAGGTTCTGGCTGACGACGTACGCGCCGAGGCTGGCGACGACGATGCCGGTGCTCGCCGCGAGCACGTTCCGGAACGCCGTCGGGTCGACCGGTTGGGCCGCGGCGGGCAGGCCGGGCGCGAGAATCGTGCTCCAGACCAGCGCCAGCAGGACGAAGTTCATCAGGAAGCCGACGTTGACGACGACGGTGGCGGCCCGGCGGCCGTACAGTTCGGCGTAACAATCGGAGGCGAAGAACGTCAGGGCGTAGGCCAGCGCCGCGCCGGGGAGGACAAGCGTCTCGCCGGCAACGGGCAGGGAGAACGGGAGGCCGACGGCCAGCAGTTTCGACGCCGTGACCTGCGAGACGACCAGCGCCGTCACGAACAGGGCGACGAGGCCGACCCGAATCGGGTGCTCGCCGCTACTGCTCATCGTCGAGTCGTCCCTGTCGCTCGTCGATGTCGTCTAACATGTCGAGCGTCTTCCGGATGGAGGCGCGGATGGCCTCGCTCCGGTTGACGAACTTCCCCTCCTCGCCGACGTGGTCGTCGAGGTCTTCCAACAGTTCCGCGGGCACCTCGACGCTTATCTTGGGCATATCCACAGAATACCGACAGCCGTGCTTAAATCGGTCGCCTCGTCGTCTCAGTCGGCCGGTTCGCTCCGGTTTTTCGGCGTCCGGCGGCCGCCGAGCGTGTACACCCAGAGGATACCGAGGCCCAGTAGGTAGGCCGCCGCCGTCGGGATGCCGACGATGAACATCGTGAAGATGCCGTTCGGCGAGAGGACGGCCGAGAGGGCGACGATACCGATGACCACCTCTCGCCAGCGCCCGTACATCAGGTGGAACGGGACGATGCCCGCACGGTGGAACAGGAACATCGTCACCGGAATCTCCGCCAGCAAGCCGATGCCGATGGTGAGGAAGAACACCAGCCACCCGAACTTGCTGATGCGGTAGGCGATGACCATGTTGGCCTGCAACTGGTCGTAGGCGATGGCCGAGATGGTCATCGGGGCGACGTAGAGGAACCCGAGCAGACTCCCACCGATGAGCGCCACGAACAGCGTCCCGCCCCAGACGAGGAGGACGTTCCGGTCGCCGACGACGAGGCCGCGTTCGCGCATCGCCGGCCACGCGAAGTACAGCAGCAGGGGGACGACGGAGATGAATCCGAGGATGGTCGAGAACTTGACGATGAACACGAGGTGTTCGACCGGATGCAACGTCACGATGTTGACGCCCTCGGCCATCCCCTCGGGGAGGCGGCTGACGAAGATGCGCTGGATGCGACCGATACCGCCCTGATAGAGGAACAGGAACGCCGCCGACAGCACGAGGCCGAACACACCCAGTATCCAGAACGCCTTCGAGGCGATGGAGTCGAAGATGAAGCGGATGTCGTAGTAGTAGCCGCCGACGTCGTCCTCTGTGGTCTCCTCTTCGGTGAAAGCGTTGACCATCCCGGCCGTCGTCGACGTGAGGACGCCCTCTTCGTCCTCGGTGTCTCCCTCGCCGTCCGTGCTCTCGGCGGCCGCCGCCCCCTCGGGGTCGCCCTCGTGGGCCATGTCCCAGCGGTCCAGAATCAACTGTGCCTTCTCCTGGTTCTCTTCGGAGAGGGCGGTGTCTGCGTGGGCCAGTGCCTCCTCCTCGGTCATCTCTTCGAAGGCTTCCGGCGGCGCGACCTCGATAGCAGCGGCGCTGAGTTCGTCGATGTCGATGGCCGTCGGGTCGCCGTGCCGACGGCCGGGCCCGACCGCGTTCTGGTCGAGCGCTTGCAGGACGTGGTAGTAGACGACGGCGACGGTCGCGAACGACCCGAACACCGCGGCCAGCAAGAGGGCCGTCCCCTCGACGGAGAGGCCGAACAGTTCGGGTCGGGCGAGGTTCCCGGTGAGCCGGGTCGAGTACTGTGCGGCGAACGCCTCTACGGCCTGTACGTACTGGAACGCGCTGGTCGTCAGCACGTAGTAGGTCAGGCCGCCGACGAGGACGGCCGACCCGAGGACGGTGTTCCAGTGCTCGACGGCGACCCGGCGAGTGCTGACGAGGTCGCTGGAGCGTTTGACCGTCACCGCGAGTTTCGAGAGGGCGAGACTCAGCCCGTAGAGACCACACAGCGGGGCAGCCCACATGATCTGGGTGAACGGGTCCGGCGGCGAGAACAGCGCGCCGAAGCCGAAGATGGCGATGACGGCGTAGCGCCACTTCTCGCGGAACGTCTCGTAGGGGACGATGCCCGTGTACGAGAGGACCGTCATCATCAGCGGTAACTGCGCGGCCAGTCCGAAGGAGGCCGCCAGCAGGAAGACGAACTGGGCCCACTTGACGATGGAGTACTGGGGGAGGAACCCGGCGGCGTCGGCGTTGCCGGCGAGGAAGTTGAACATCAGCGGGAAGAACAGTTCGTAGGCGTAGGCGACGCCGGCGGCGAACAGACCCAGACTGACGACCACGAACAGCGCACCCTTCCAGAGCGGAATCTTCTCTGCGGGCCACCACCCGCGGCGTCGCAACCCGTCGCGGCCGAAGTAGACGAGCAGGGGGAGCGACATGAGGATGCCGACGACGGCCCCTATCTTCACCTGTAGGAGGATGACGTCGAACGGCGTGACGGCGACGATGTCGGTCGCCTCCTGCGTCGTGAGGTCCATCTGGGAGTACAGTAGGTCCTGTTTGAGTCGGTCCCAGACCCCGTACTGCAGGGCCATGATGGTCCCGATCATCCCGACGACGAAGACGATGAACACCTTCTGGAGGTGGGTCTGGGCGGTGCTGAGCATCGCACCCAGCGTCGCACGGCCGCTCTGGACCGTCTGGACCGTGTCCTCGTCGATTGCACTCGCCATCTTCCGTGAGGGTAGCCGATTCTGCGTTATCAATTTGTTCATCAGGGGCGTTCGGCGGCGAGCGGGGCCGCTCGAAAAGAAAGTTTACAACTACCAACCGCCAAACCGCTCCCAGATAGATGGTGGACGGTGACGCAGACGACGACCGCCCACGGCCCGAAGACCCGCTGCTGTCCTCGGAGGGCCGGAGCGACAGCGACGTCCACCCCGAGGAACGCGGCCACGACCCGTACGGCCAGCCGGACGATACAGGCCCGAACGAGGGCAGTGACGACGCCTCCGACGCCGACGAGGAAGTCGACGATACCTCCGACGCCACGGGCGACGTGAGCGGCCCGGGTGACAGACCCGTCGGCGGCCACGAGGCGACGGCGGGGGCACACGGCCTCCCGGGACCGACCCGTGCCGGGTTGTTCGACCGCGACCCCACGGAGATTGCCGCCGCCACGCCGGCGGACGTCCCCACTGATTGGGGTATCCCGGCCACGCCCTCGCCGACTGGTGGGTCGCCCGGATCGGAGGCGGGCGCCGGTGCACCGGGGTACGACCCCGACGACGAGGCCGGCATCGGCGGCGCACCCGACGACGAGGAGATGCCGCTGGCCGACCACGTCGAGGAGATGGCGACGCGCCTGTTCATCGTCGTCGGCGTGATGGCCGCCGTCGCGGTGCTTACGCTTCCGGCGTCGGACGAACTCATCAACTTCCTCTGGTACTCCTTCCTCGACGGCCCGGCCGAGGCGTGTGGCCAGTTCGCCGTCGAGGCCCAGCCGGGCGGTGAGAGCACCGTCTCCGGTGCGGACTGTCCGCACGTCTACAGCCCGCTCGCGCTAATCCTCGCGCGCCTGAAGGTCGCCTCGTTAGTCGGCTTTATCGCCGCCTTACCGGTGTTCGTCTACGAGACGTACCTGTTCATGCGTCCGGGGCTGTACCCCCGCGAGCGGCGCTACTACCTCGCGGCGGTCCCGACGAGTCTGGTGCTGGCCGCCATCGGCGTCGGCTTCGCGTACTTCGCCGTCCTGCGGGCGATGTTCGACTACTTCATCACCTACTCCGACCGGGCCGCCGACCTCGCCTTCGGCCTCGGTGAGACGTTCAACCTCATCATCCTGATGCTGGGTTTCTTCGCGCTGGTGTTCCAGATTCCGCTGTTCGTGATGCTCGCCATCATGATGGGCGTCACGACCAGACGGTGGCTCGTCGACCGCCGCCTCTACTTCTGGGGGGCGTTCGCCGCCATCGCGTTCGTCTTCAGCCCCGACCCGACGGGGATGGCGCCGCTGATGGTCGCCGTGACGATGATCGGCCTCTTCGAGGGGACGCTCCTCCTGCTGAAGTGGACGGGCAGCAGTTCGCCCGTTCCGACGGCCGAGGACCTCGCGAACCGGCGGCCCTACGCCTACCTCCTGTTCGCGCTGGTCGGGTACGTCCTCAGCCCCGCACCGGTGCCGACGGGGTACTACGGCCGGTTGCCCGCAAGTGTCACGAGCGCGCTCGCTGAGGTCGGACTGGCCCCGCCGATACTCGTCGGTGGCGGCCTCATCGTGCTGTTCGAACTGACGGCCTACCTCAACAAGAACTACTACGGCAGCGTGAAGCTCTGGCGCGGCCTTCGGACGGTCCGCCTGCCGGTCTGGACCGTGGCCATCGTCGTCGGCTACCTCTCTAGCCCCGACCCGACGCTGTTCCGCCTCATCAACCAGTTCGGCCTTGCGACGACGGCCGCCGTCGGCGTCGCGGCCGCGCTCGTCGTCCTGTTCGAGGGCGGCCTGCTGGTCGCACGCTACCGCCGCGGCGGCGACGGCAGTAGCGAGAACCCCGCCGAGACACAGGAGTGACCATCGCGTGGCGACCGTTCTCGTAGCCCGGCACGGCGAGACACACTGGAACCGCGAGGGACGGGTGCAGGGGTGGGCCCCGACGAGACTCACCGACCGCGGTCGCGAGCAAGCGCGGACGCTGGGGTCGTGGCTCACCGACGAGCGAGCGGTAGACCGCCTCGTGACCTCGGACCTCCGGCGGACCCGGGAGACGGCCGAGCACGTCCGCGAGGCCGCGACGGGACTGCCCGACCCGACCGTCGACAGCGCGTGGCGCGAGCGCGGGTTCGGCGTCTATCAGGGCTTTCTGGCCGAGACGCTGTTCGAGCGCCACCCCGGCCACGACCCCGAGGAGAGCGTGTCGTCACTCGACGCCACGCCGGAGGACGCCGAGAGCGTCGCGGCGTTCTGTGACCGCGTCGAGTCGGCGTGGGCCGACCTGCGCGCGACGGTCGGGCCGGACGAGACGGTGTTGCTCGTCACGCACGGCGGCGTCGTCAAAGTCCTGCTCGCCGCAGTGACCGATCGCTCGCTGGAGGCGACTATCACCGCCCACTCGCCGCCGAACTGCTCGGTGACGGAACTACGGCTGGACGGGTCGGTGGCGGAACTCGTCGCAGAAGGCGCGCGGCCGTGGCGCGAGTGAGTTACTCGGCGGTCGGATAGTCGGCGTCGAAGACGTTCGAGACGACGTCCTCCTCGCTCTCCTCGTCCTCCGGGCTGACGCTCCCCGTCTGGTAGCCGTGGAGGTCTAAGGTCACGTGGTCGAACCCGCAGTCCTCGACGTGGTCGCGGGCCGCCCGGACGAAGTCGGGGTCCAGCGCCGTCTCCAGTTCGTCCTCGCCGACCTCGATGCGGGCGAGGCCGTCGTGGTCGCGGACCCGGAACTGCTCGAAGCCCCACGTCCGCAGGAGCCGTTCGGCCTTCTCGACGCGGGAGAGGCGCTCCTCGGTCACTTCGAGGCCGGTCGGAATGCGCGAGGACAGGCAGGCCATCGACGGCTTATCGGCCACCGAGAGGTCGTACTCGCGGGCGATTTCCCGGACCTCCTCTTTCTCGATGTCCTGCTCTAAGAGCGGCGAGTACGCGTCGAGTTCGTCGACGGCGCGCAGGCCGGGGCGGTGGCCCTCGCCCACGTCAGAGGCGTTGGTGCCGTCACAGACGACGTCGATATCCAGTTCGCGGGCGCGGTCGTACATGGCGCCCAGACGCATCGAACGACAGTGGTAACAACGCATGTCGTCGTTCTGGATGAACTCGTCGCTGTCGAGTTCGGAGAACTCCACGATTTCGTGACGGATGCCGATCTCCTCGGCGACGCGGGTGGCGTCTTGCAGTTCCTCGGCGGGTAGGGTCTCGGACTTTGCGGTACAGGCGACGGCGTCGTCCCCGAGGGCGTCGTAGGCCAGCGCCGCGACCACGCTCGAGTCGACCCCGCCGGAGAACGCGACCACCACGCCGTCTCGCGATGCGAGGTCCTCCCGGGCGGCAGCCATCTTCTCCGCGACAGCAGACATAGACAGGCGTTCTCGTTGGACGGCAAAAAGCGCGTCGCGTCCGGCGTCGCCCCGTGTGCTGGTGTCACACGCTCCGGAGCCACTGGCGGCTTCGTCGACCTCCCGAGCGGTGGGTTCATGGCGCCGAAGGGCAGACTGTCGGTATGGACATGACACGTCGCCCCCGACGGCTTCGGACCGACGGCGTCCGCCCACTGGTCCGAGAGACGGACGTTTCGGCGTCGGACCTCATCGCGCCCGTCTTCGTCGACGCGACGACGGACGAACGGGTCCCCATCGAGACGATGCCGGGCCACGAACGCGTCCCGGTAGAGGAGAGCGTCGCCCGCGTCGAGGAAGTCCTCGAAACCGGCGTCGAGGCGATTATGGTCTTCGGCATCCCCGAGTCGAAGGACGAGCGCGGGAGCCGAGCGTGGGCCAGCGACGGCGTGGTACAGGCGGCGGTCCGGCGCATCACCGACGAGACGGACGCCTACGTCATCACGGACGTCTGTCTCTGTGAGTACACCGAGCACGGCCACTGCGGGGTACTGGAGGAGACGGCCGAGTCGGACCCGGACCTCACCGTCCGCAACGACGAGACGCTGGGCCTGTTGGGGAACATCGCGGTCAGCCACGCACGCGCAGGCGCGGACATGGTCGCGCCGTCGGGCATGATGGACGGGATGGTCGGCGCCATCCGCGAAGCTCTGGACGAGGATGGCCACACCGACGTCCCGATCATGAGTTACGCGGCGAAGTTCGAGTCGTCGTTCTACGGGCCCTTCCGCGACGCCGCCGACGGCGCGCCGGCCTTCGGCGACCGGCGACACTACCAGATGGACCCCGCGAACGCACGCGAGGCGCGCCGGGAAGTCGAACTCGACGTCGAACAGGGCGCGGACGTGCTGATGGTCAAACCCGCCCTGCCGTATCTGGACGTCGTCCGAGACGTCCGAGAGAGCTACGACCACCCCGTCGCCGCCTACAACGTCTCCGGCGAGTACGCGATGTTGCACGCCGCCGCGGAGAAGGGGTGGCTGAATCTGGAGGCCGTCGCCTACGAGTCGCTGCTCTCTATCAAACGGGCCGGTGCCGACCTGATTCTCACCTACTTCGCGGAGGACGTGGCCGACCGGCTCTGAGAGCGGCGACCCCTGTGACCGCGCACTTCGTTCGTCAGTATCTCGCCAACCGTCCAGTAACAAGTGTCGACAGTAGACGCGCGTCCAGAGAGAGCGATATCGAGAGCGCGCGCAAGCGAAACCGGCCGATTTCGACCCGTTCGGCCGGATTCGCGGTCGACATTCGTCCAAAATCACGGCAGACAGATGCCGAGTTTCTTGACGGAGAACAACCTTATATCCATAATATCATACGGTAATCCGGACGTTCGTCTACCGAACATCCCCGAATATGAGGTTTCGTAAACCAAATCCTTATGTAGTGCTGTTGCAAGAGGTTTCTCCGTGAACGAGTTGACAAAGACGGCACTGAAGACGATAAAGTTGGACGTTCAAACGCAATAATCACAGCCCGATACAAATCATGGTACTCGCACCACTGCAGACGTCACCGGAAACGCTCGAAACGTTGGTCACGGGAGTGAACCTCCTGTGGGTACTGGTGGTAACGTTCCTCATCTTCTTCATGCACGCCGGCTTCGCCATGCTCGAGGCGGGGCAGGTACGCTCGAAGAACGTAGCGAACCAACTGACG
The DNA here is from genome assembly GCF_011602445.1 of Haloarcula sp. JP-L23. Classification (NCBI taxonomy): domain Archaea; kingdom Methanobacteriati; phylum Methanobacteriota; class Halobacteria; order Halobacteriales; family Haloarculaceae; genus Haloarcula; species Haloarcula sp. JP-L23. The sequence goes on from NZ_CP050014.1 coordinate 454,690, forward strand.
AAGAACCTCCTGACCTGGTCGGTCGGTGTGTCGGTGTTCTTCGTCATCGGTGCCGGCATCTCCTCGCTCGTCGGTGGCGGCGGCTTCTCGCCGGCCTTCGTCGCCGAGAACCCGAACGACTGGGTCGGTTGGTTGTTCGGCGCCGTTTTCGCGATGACGGCAGCGACCATCGTCTCGGGGGCGGTGGCCGGCCGCGCGAAACTCCGCGCGTACATCACCTACACGTTCCTGCTGGCCGCAGTCATCTACCCGGTCGTCACGGGTATCACGTGGGCGGGGTCGTACATTAGCTTCGGCGGCGCGGTCTTCCACGACTTCGCGGGCGGCATGATCGTCCACGGCATGGGCGGCATCGCCGGCCTCACCGCCGCCTACGTCCTCGGCCCGCGCATGGGTCGCTACAACGAGGACGGCTCCGCGAACGTCATCCCCGGTCACTCGCTTACCTTCGCCGTGCTGGGGACGCTCATCCTCGCGTTCGGCTGGTACGGCTTCAACGTCGGCACCGCCGCGAGCGTCTTCGTCTTCACTGACGGCTCGCTCCAGCTCGGCGCGTTCTCCTACGTCGGTCGCGTCGCCATGACGACGACCATCGCGATGGCCGCCGGTGCCATCGGCGCCGCCGCCGTCGCGTGGGCCAAGACCGGCAAGGTCGACACGCTGTACGTCGCCAACGGCCTGCTCGCGGGCCTCGTCGGCATCACCGCGATTCCGGACACCACCAGCTGGTGGGGCGCCTTCCTCGTCGGCGGCCTCGCGGGTGCACAGCTCCCGCTCGTGTTCAACTTCATCGAGAAGCGCCTGAAGATAGACGACGTCTGTGCAGTGTTCCCGGTCCACGGGAGCGCCGGCGTGCTGGGGACGCTCATGTTCCCCTTCGTTGCGGCCGAGGCACCCGCGGGCGGTATCGTGAACGCGTTCATCGCGCAGGTCATCGGCGTGGTCGCTATCGCCGCGTGGACTATCGTCGCGACGGCCGCGGTGTGGGGCATTCTCAAGGCAATCGGCCAGGCCCGCGTCACGCCCGAACACGAACAGGAAGGCCTCGACGTCAGCGAACACGGCGTCGAAACCTACCCCGAGTTCGGCTCCGGTGACAGCGTGGTCGCCGACGGTGGCATGGTGAGTGAGAACGTGCGTACTGACGGAGGTTCCAAAGATGACTGAAGACACTGACATCAAGATGGTTGTCGCAATGGTTCGGCCGGACAAACTCGGAGACGTCAAGCAGGCGCTCGCGGAAGTGGGTGCGCCCTCGCTGACAGTCACCAACGTCTCCGGACGCGGTTCACAGCCCGCAAAGAAGGGCCAGTGGCGCGGCGAGGAGTACGTCGTCGACCTCCACCAGAAGGTCAAGATAGAGACCGTCGTCGCGGACATCCCCGCCGACGACGTCGTCGAGGCCATCGCCGAAGGTGCCCACACCGGCGAAAAGGGCGACGGCAAGATATTCGTCCTCCCGGTCGACGACGCCTACCAGGTCCGAACAGGCAAGACGGGCCCAGAGGCAGTCTGAGCGGCGCGCGATGGTCGACGACATCGACAGACAAGTCGTCAACGCCTTGCTCCGGGACGGTCGGGCGAGCGCCCGTGACGTCGCCGCCGAAACCGGCGTCGCTGCCACGACCGTCTCGCGACGGATGGACCAACTGGTCGAATCCGGCGTCATCGAGGAGTACACGGCCCGAATAGACTATCAGGAGCTTGGCTACGAGGTCACTGCCGTCTTCCAGTTGTCGGTCGAGGGCAGCGGCCTCGTAGACGTGACCGAGCGACTGCGCGACCTGAAGAACATGGTCGCGGTGTACGAGGTCACCGGTAGCCACGACATCGTCGCCGTCGGGAAGTTCCGCGATACGAACGACATGAACGCCCGCATCAAGGACCTGCTCACGGATCCGGACATCGAGAGCGCGGCCACCTCGGTCGTGTTGAACACCGTCCGCGAACACGAGCAGTTCCCGGTCGACGACGCCGACGCGTAGTCGGTCCACCGGGCCCGCTTTTCCATCCGTTTGCTAAGGGTGACGTTCAGAACACGTTCGGCACCGCTCTGAGCGTCGTTCCGGCTACAGGAAAGAATTACCAACAGGTGTAGTACTATATTTTTCACTAGATATGGGTGGAGCATGCGTGAGTCGACGACACGTCGGGACGTTCTGCGGTCGGCCGCAGCGAGCGGCGCACTCGCGGGACTGACTGGCTGTCTCGGGGGCGGCGGGGCACAGACGGAGACACCGACCGAGAACGCCGCGTTCGCGAGCTATCCGGTCGGTGAGGAGACGGTCACGTTCGGGGTCACTGTCCCGCAGTCGGGCCCGTTCGGGCCCGACGGCGAGGACCAGCGTCGCGGGTTCGAACTGGCGGTCGCGCACGTAAACGAGGGCGGCGGCTGGGTCGACGCGGACCTGTTCGGTGCGCTCGACGGCGATGGACTCCGCGGCCGAACCGTCGAGGCGGCCGTCGGCGACACGAAGTCGTCGCCGTCGACGGCGGCGACGGTCGGGCAGGAACTCATCGACCGCGAGGGTGCGATAATGGTCGCCGGCGGCGGGTCTACCAACACCGCGAAGAAACTGCTCGACGTGTGCCAGCCCCGGGGCGTCGTCCACATGCTCGGGTTCGCTCCGGGCACGAACGTCACCGGCACCGACTGTCGCCGCTATGGCTTTCAGGAGATGTACAACGCGACGATGGCCGCCAACGCGCTGGCGCCGGTCCTGACAGCGCGGTTCGAGGGCCGCACCGACTTCTACCAACTGCACGCCAGTTCGGACTACGGGTACACGCAGGCCGACCAGTTCAGACAGCGGATGCAAGACGAAAACTGGAACGAGACGGGGACGACGGAGACCCGCGTCGGCACCGAGAACTACGAGTCCCAGTTGTCGGCGGCGGCCGACACCGACCCGGACGTGGTCGTGTTGAACTACCGCGGTATCGACGGCGCAAACGCCGTCCAGCAGGCCGAGCAGATACTCGGGACGGACGTCACGGTGGTAGTCCCCATCCTGAGTCGGAGTCTGGCGTCGTTCGCCGGGTCGGCTATCGAGGGCGTCCTCGGGACCATCGCGTGGGACCAGAGCATCGACACCCCGCTCTCGAACAGTCTCGCCGAGAGCTACCGCGCCGAGTACGGCTCGCTCCCGTCCGATCAGGCCCAGCTCGCGTACGGTCAGACCCTGCAGTACGCGGCGGCCGTCGAACGGGCCGGCACGTTCCGTCCGCCGGACGTGGCCAAGCAACTGGAAGGTGCCACCTACGCGATGGGGATGGGAAGCGAGACGATGCGTGCCTGCGACCATCAGGCCATCCGTCCGGTGCCCATCGTCGAGGGGCTGCCAGCCAGCGAACAGACCGAGACGCGGCGGTACGAGTTCGTCGACGTGACCCGGGACGCGGCCTACGGCTGTGAGGAGTACCCCGCGAGCAACTGCTACGACCTCGGCCCGTACGTCCCCGGCGAGGAGTGAGGTGGCATCCGTCGACAGCGGTACCAGCCTCGCCGTGCGGTGGCGTTAAGCCGGTCGCGCCGTTCGATGGCGTATGGGCCTGCAAGTCGACGTGCGGAAACTCGACCTCTTCAACCAGATGGCCAAAGAGGGATCGGGGACCGTCGCTGACAACCTCGGCCAACTGACTGGCCTGAACGCGTCGGTACACACGTCACAGATCAACTTCCTCGACATCGCGGACGTGAAAACGCACATCGGGACCGAGAAACGGGTCGGCATCTTCGTCGAACTGAACGAACCGCCCTATGGCTACGTCCTCTTCATGCTCGATCCGGCCGACAGCAAACGGCTGGCCGGGGCGATGATGGGCGGGATGGGCGACCCCAGCGAGGGCAGCGGCTTTTCCGACATGGAACAGTCGGCGATGCAGGAGATAGGCAACATCATGACCTCGGCGTTCATCGACGGGTGGGCGAACGTGCTGGATACGACCATCGACATGGGGACGCCGAACTTCGTGTTCGGCCCCGCGAGCGGCATCGTCGACAAGATGGGCGGGTGGCCGGAATCGGAACTCGTCTTCGTCATCGACTCCCAGATTACCGTCGAGGACGGCGACCTCGGGATGACCGTCTACACGTTCCCGGAACTCGAATCGCTCGTCGCCCTCATCCAGAACATCGACGCCGACACCGACGTGGCCGTGGACACGAACGCCGGCGACGTACTGTAGTCAGTCGTCGAGATACCGCTCACCCCAGTCCTGTAGCGCCTCGATTGCCGGGGCCAGCGACTCGCCGTCGTCGGTCAGCGAGTACTCGACGCGGACCGGGCGGTCGTCGACGACGGCCCGGTCGACGACGCCCGCCGCTTCGAGGTCCGCGAGCGTCTCGGAGAGGACCTTGTTGGTGACAGCGCCGACGTCGTCGGCCAGTTCGCCGAATCCGAGCGGTCCGCGTGCGAGCAACCGGTGGACGACGACGGGATGCCACTTGTGTCCCAACACGTCCACGGCACAGGTCAACCCACACCACGGGTCGTCGGCACACCACGACGCCGCACAGTCGGCGTCCGAACGCGGTTCGCTCATACCGTCACTACGCCGGCCAGAGACCAAAAGGGCGGTGGCGGGTTTCCACACGGTAACCCGGTTCCCTGCGGCGTACAGCCGTTTTACGCTCCCTCGTAGCCACGGCACAGACGTGCACGTCGACATCGAGTACTGTGTCCCCTGTGGGCTCCGTGACCACGCTATCGACCTCCAGACAGCCCTGCTCGACGAGTACGGCCGTGACCTCGACGGCGTCCGTCTGAGGCCAGACCACGGCGGCGTCTTCCGGGTAGCCGCCGACGGCGAGACGGTCTGGGACAAGGACGAGGAGGGCAGCATCGACGTCGACGCGATAGTCTCCCGCGTCGGCGAGTGAAAACGCCCAACTGGCCGGCCCACCCACGTCGCGGCGTGTCCCTCACCGACGTCGTCGAAGACTACCTGTTGGGGTGGGTACTGCTCGCCGTCGCCGTCGGCGTCCTCGTCCCGGAGGTGGCCGTCGTCACGCGGGCCGCCACGCCGATTCTCGCGGTGATGGTCGGGAGCGTCTCGCTGACGCTGTCGGCCGACCGCTTCCGGGCCATCGACCCGCGACCGTTGACGGCGACGCTCCTCGCACACCTCGCGATGCCGGTGCTGGCGTACGGACTCGCGCGCGTGTTCTCGCTCTCCCCGGCCCTGACGGTTGGGTTCGTCCTGCTGGGCGCGGTAACGCCGGAACTCGTGACGCCGACGATGACCGAACTGGCCGGCGGCAACACCGCGCTGTCGTCGGTCGTCCTCGTCGTCGCGGGCGTCGGGAGTACGGTCGTCGTCCCCGTCGCTACGGGCCTGTTCGCCGGTGGCGTCACCGTCGAGACGTGGCCCATCGTCGAGCAGTTACTCGTCGCCGTCGTCGGGCCGATGGCGCTGGCTATCGCCGTTCGTGCGCGATACCCGGCGCGCGTCGCCGCACACGAGGGCGGCTACCCGGCCGTCTCGGCGGTGATGGTCGTCCTCATTATCGGTGGCGTGACCGGGGCCAACGCGGCGCTCCTGCGGAGCGACTACGCGGCCGTCGCACTCGTCGGCGTGGGAGCGCTGGCACTCAACGGCGCTGGCTACGGTCTCGGGTGGCTCGTGACGACCGGCAGCGACCGCCCGGTCCGTATCGCCGGTGCACTGTCGGTGGGGATGCGTGACTTCGCCGTCGCGGCGGCGCTGGTCGTCACCGCGGGGTTCCCGCCGGACGCCGCGCTCCCGGCCGTCGTCTTCGGCGTCGTCGAGATGGCGACGAGCGCGGGGCTAGCGCGGTGGCTCTGAGTCACGAGCGACGGAACGCAAAACGAACCGACGGAGCGACAATGGACACGAGCAGTGCTCCGTCGGGGTGCCGGAGTTCGGACCGGCGGCCGCACACCGTAGCTCACGAGGCCGTCGTACAGCCTCGCGCTACTCTATGAGTTCCGGTGCGGCGTCGTAGGCCACCTCCTGCGGTCGGGAATCCGCCGATTGTGCGTTGTCCTCGCGCTGTTCTGGCATGGTCAGTCGTCCGCCGATAGCGGTTCGCCGCTGGCGTCCGTCGGGGCCGGGCTCTCGCCGTCGTCGAAGGGGTACCACGACTGCTTGCCGTCGGCGAGGCAGGGGTCGGTGTACCCCTCGACCTCCTCGGGTTCGGCGAGTTCGACGATGGTCTCGTGACCGGTGGCGTCGACCCACTCGCTGAAGGTCTGGCCCTCCGAGCGCAGCGCCGCGTACGCCTCGACGATGTTGGCTATCATGCCGGGCACCTCGTCGGCGGGCACGCGCTGGCGCACCCACTCGATGAACGTGGGGTCCTCGCCCATGCCGCCGCCGACGCCGACGTCCATCGCCTCGACCATCTCGCCGTCCTTCCGGGCGCGCATCCCCTGCAGGCCGATGTCGGCGGTCATCGCCTGCCCGCAGTCGGCCGTACAGCCCGAGAAGTGCATCTTGATGCGGTCCACGTCGTCGGGCACCTCGACGTTGTCACCCAGCCATCGCAGGAGGCGGGCCATCCGCGCTTTCGTCTCCGTGAGCGCGAGCGAGCAGAACTCCGTCCCGGTACAGGCCATCGCGCCCTGCACGAACGGGTTCGGTTCCGGCGAGTACGTGTCGAGCAACGGCTCGTTCAGCAGGTTCGCGAGGTTCCCGTCTGGCACGTCCATGATGAGCGGGTTCTGCCGGCGGGTCAGTCGCACCTCCCCGGAGCCGTAGGCGTCGGCGAGGTCGGCCAGTTCGATGGCGTCTTCGGCGGGCATGCGTCCGACCGGGACCGAGAGGCCGACGTAGTTCTTGTCGTCTTTCTGGTCGTAGACGCCGACGTGGTCGTGGGCGCCGTACTCGGTCCGTTTGCCGGCGTTGTAGCTGTACTCGCCGCGGAAGTCCGTCCCGGCGGTCTCGAACTCGAAGTCTAGACGGTCGTCCAGTTCCTCGCGGATGGCGTCGGTACCGAGTTCGTCGACGAAGAACCGAGCGCGGTTTTTCGAGCGGTTCTGTCGGTTCCCCTCGTCGTGGTAGAACTCGACGAACGCCCGGACCGTCTCGACAGCGTGTTCCGGACGGACGAACAGGTCCAGCGGGCGCGCCTCGCGCGGTTCGCGGCCGCCGAGACCGCCGCCGACGCGGACGTTGAACCCCTCGATTTCCTCCCCCTCGATTATCTTGTGGGCCGGTTCGAGGCCGATGTCGTTGATGGCGTCCTGCGCACACCCCTGCCGGCACCCCGACACCGAGATGTTGAACTTCCGCGGCATGTTCGCGAGGTCGTTGTCCCCGCGAATCGTCTCCTGAATCTCGTCTAAGATGGGACGGGACTCGACGTACTCCTCGGCCTTGCCGGCGACCGGACACCCCGAGATGTTGCGCATCGTGTCCCCGCCCGCGGAGCGAGAGGAGACGCCGACGGCTTCGAGTTTCTCCCATATCTCGGGGATGTCTTCGAGCTTCAGCCAGTGCAGTTGGATGGACTGCCGGGTCGTGAAGTCGACCCACCCGTTACCGAACTCGGGGTTCTCTGCGGGACCTCTCGCGTAGTCACGGGCGACTTCGCCGATGGCCCGCAACTGGTCGGGCTCTAAGATACCGCCGCAGTTGGTGAGTCGCATCATGAAGTACGACTCCTGCCCACCGCGGTGGTGGAACACGCCCCAGAACTTGAACCGCGAGAACCACGCCTCGCGCTCGTCCTCGGGGATGGACTCCCAACCGTTCTCGGCAAACTCCTCTAGCTTTTCGCGTACCTCGTCGCCGTACAGTTCGCCTTTGACGTCCTCTTTTTTGTGCGCCATCGTCAGATCGCCTCAGTTACGAAGTATCGTATGTTTTTATCGTTCATTAGTATTCGAACGTACGCTAATTTACGATAGAAGCGTGTACATGGATGACTAAAACTCTAATCGTTGAATAAATCCAAAACCTCGGGGTGGCACCGGACGCCCGTCCAGAATTAAGCCATCTGGGAGGTGTTTAATGGGTCTAAGGTCGGGGGCGGTCGAGACCCGAAAACCAGCAGACTGCGGCCCGGTTCCGTGGGCCTCGACCGCGACGTGGCTGTCACGTCGACCGTGACTCGGCGGCCCGCAGGCCGGCGCGGGTGTCGACGTCGCTGACGGCACGCGCCGGTGCGGGACCGGGCACGACCGTCATCGACAGGCGGTCGAGCATGTCTCTGAGCGCACCGGACCCGAGTCCGAGAGTCGTATCCGCGGCCTCGATGACGGCCCGTGTGTGGTACACGGCCGCCAGCGGTCGGAGGCGCCCGCCGATACGCGGAACGGCCCCGTCACCCTCGCTGGCCTCGAACAGCCGTTCGGCCAGCAGCGGTCGGACGAACGGCATGTCACAGGCCGTGACGAACGTCTCCCGTCCGCGGGCGACCCGACAGCCAGCGCGGACGCCAGCGACCGGACCGCCGTCGGGAACGGGATCGACGGCGAGGCGGTAGTCGTGGCCGGTCAGCGCGTCGTCGATGGCTGTGCGCTGTCCGCGACGGCAGTTGACCACCACCTCGTCGACGGCCGGTTCGATGCGGTCGACGACGCGGCGGACGAGCGGCGTCCCGTCGAGTTCGGCCGTCGCCTTGTCTTTGGCACCGAAGCGGGTGGAGTACCCACCCGCGAGGACGACGCCACTGCGCATCAGTCGTCCCCGGACGCCACCGTCTCCGTCGCGTTGGTGCTACCGACGAAGCCGGCCGTGTTGGCGACTTTCGCGATTTCGGGGCGGAACACCCACGCGGCCAGCAACACGATTGGGATCATCGTGACGGCAGCCACGGAGTAGCCCAGGTGGAGGTTCGCGAGCCACGGGGCCGAGTAAAACAGCGGATAGACGATGCCGCCGACGGTCCCGACACCACCGACGACGCCCGCGACGGCACCGGAACTGTTGGGGAACATCGCGGGCACCTGTGCGAAGATGGATCCCTCGGCGAACGCACACGCCGTCCCGACGAGAAAGCCCACGACGACCGCGTTCATGAGGACGCCCGAGAGGCCGGCGAGCGTCATGCCGAACATGGTCACGACGACGAAACACAGCGAGACGAACGTCCACTGTTCGCGGTAGCGGCCCTCGAAGAACGGCAGGATGTCCATCTCCTTGCGGGCCAGCACGTCGCTGACGTAGCCGCCGATGGGGCGGAGCAGGCCGGCCGCAATAGAGAACGTGGCGGCGAACGTACTCGCGATGACGAGGTTGTCCTGATTGAACGCTTCGCGGTAGTAGGTGGCGAGCCACCCGTTCATCGACAGTTCGAGACCGAAGGTCATGACGTAGGCGAGTGCGAGGACGACCGTCCCGTAGCGAGTGGCGGTGTGTATCCAGTCCTTGAAGCTCGCGTTGTCCTTGGTCGCCTGACGCTTCTCCTCGGTCTTTGCGGCCTCACCGAGCGTGTAGTACGCGACGGCGAGACCGATAGAGACGATGCCGGTATAGAAGAAGGCGGCCCGCCAGTTCGTCGAGAACAGCGGCCCGCTCCAGCCACTCCCGAACACGCGCGGGAGGATGAGCGCACCGCCCGCGGCCCCGGCGTTCCCGACGCCGGCGTAGATGCCCTCGGCGAGGCCGAGGTTCTCCTCTTCCCACCACTCGGCGACGTGCTGGATGCCGATGACGAACGTGATGCCCGCCGTCGCGACGATGATGCGCGTCACGAAAAACAGCGAGTACGTCTCGATGAACGCACTGGCCATCGAGAACACGCCGACGTACGCCAGCACGATGGCGAAAATCGTCGGGGCGCCGAACTTATCGGAGAGCCATCCAGTCAGCATCCGGCCGAACGGCGCCATCCAGATGGCCGAACTCGCGAGGATACCGATTTCGGCCGTCGTCAGCCCGAACTCCTCGGCCATCGGTCCCGTGAAGGGCGCGAAGGAAAACCAGATGAGAAAGGAGAAGTTGAACCCGATGGTCGCGAGCAACAGCGTCCGGTACTTCGTCATCTTGATCAGCCCCATAGGACCACCTCCGGCGAAGCGACCGGGTGTACACCATGTACATTCATTGACGACTGTTCGTCCATCGAATCAGTATTATTCTGGATGTGTGACCACATCTTCACAGATAATCCGAATGTCACAGTACCTAATAACCGTAATCGTTGACGAACGTGAATTTCAGTCACCTCCGTTTGGACGGGTGGCCAATCTGCAATCGGATATTCTCACCTTAAGGACGTATTCCGTCCACCAGCCGCGGGGAAAATCTGACATCTGCGAAGAAAACCGCGACACCCGCTGAGAAGGTGTGTCACCCGTCCGGATCACACGACAACCGGCCGCCGCGGGCGAACAGCAGCCACGTCTGGACTGTCCCCCGATTCCGTGGTCGAAGCCGTACCGGTGCGCTGTCCCCTGTGATACGACGACGGACGCGGTCGTCACGACTGCTGAGAGGACTCCGAGAAGAGCGCCCGTCCGGGCGGTCAATCGTCCGCTTCGACGACCATGTCCGTCACGTCGGACGCCTCGGGCGCGACGAGACGGACGGCACACTGCTTGAAGTGTGGTTCCTTCGACTGCGGGTCCCGTTCGGAGAGCGTCAGGCGGTTGGTCGCCGGGTGGTGGATGGGGAGCCACACCATCCCGCGCGGGACGCCTTCGTCTTCGTCGACGAGGACCGTCGCGGACCCGCGCCGGGAGGTCACCGTCAGACGGTCGTCGACCACGCGGTCGGCGTGGGCCGCGACCGTCTCGGGGTGGATGCGGGCCACGAGGTCACCGGCGGCACCGCCCCGCGAGCGGACGCCCGTGTTGTACCCGTCGGCCTCGCGGGCGGTAGTCAGGGTCAGCGGGTAGTCGTCGTCGGTCGGTTCGGGCAGGTCGCCCTGCCGCCCGGTCGAGAACTGGGCGTTGCCACTCGCGGTGGGGAACGCCCACGACTCCGCGCCGCCCGCCTCGTCCTCGTAGTACCGGTAGCCGCCGGCGCTCTCCTCGTCGGGCGCGGGCCAGCGGACGGCGTGAGCCTCGTCTAAGCGGTCGTAGGTGATTCCCGAGCAGTCCGCGACGGTGCCCTCGGTGAGCGCGGCGAATTCGTCGAAGACGTCGCTCGGGTCCGGCGAGGTAGCGTCAAAGAGGGCAGGGAACAGGCGCGAGCCGATAGTGGCGACGATATCGAGGTCCTGTCGGACGCCGCTGGGGACCTCCGTCGCCGCCCTGACCCGCGAGATAGTCCGCTCCATGTTCGTCGTCGTCCCTTCGGACTCGCCCCACGTCGCCGCGGGCAACACCACGTCGGCCAGTCGAGTCGTCTCCGTGTGGAAGGCGTCCTGTGCGACGAGGAAGGTGTCGTCGAGCGTCTCGCGGGCGCTGTCGGCGTCCGGCATCCCCGCGACGGGGTTCGTGGCGACGGCCCAGACGGCCTCGGGTTCGGTTTCGAGCATCCCGACCGGCCCCGGGCCGGGGTCGTCGGGCAGACGGTCGACCGGCACGCCCCACGCGTCGGCGACCAGTCGGCGGTGGTCCGGGTCGCCGAAGGCGCGCTGGCCGGGCCACGACCCCTTCGAGGAGCAGACCCGCGTCCCCATCGAGTTGGCCTGTCCGGTCAGTGAGAACGGACCGCCGCCGGGTCGGAGGTTGCCCGAGGCCAGCGTGAGGTCGACGAGCGCGCGGGCCGTCTCGGTGCCCTGCACGTGCTGGTTGATGCCCATGCCCCAGTACAGCAGGGCGCGGCGGTCCATCGCGTCGGCCAGCAGGTCCACGTCTGCCATCTCGACGCCGGCCTCGTCGGCCGCCTCGGCGGCGGTCGGCAGCGTCGCCAGCAACTCCTCGAACCCGTCGGTCGCCTCGGCGACGAACGCCTCGTCGACGCGGTCGGTCTCGACCAGTCGTGCGAGGACGGCCCGCGCCAGCGCGAGGTCCTTGCCGGGGTCGGGTGCGACGTGGTGGTCGCTGTTCTCGGCCGTCTCCGAGCGGATGGGGTCGACGGTGAGGAGTTCCACGCCCTCGGCGTCGGCCGCTTGCCGAATCCAGCGGAACATCACGGGGTGGGCGACGGCGGGGTTGGCCCCCCAGACGACGTGTCGGTCGGCGTCCTCGATGTCGGCGTAGGTACATGGCGGGGCGTCGCTGCCGAAGGCCTGATAGTACGCCGTCACGGCGCTGGCCATACACAGCGTCGTGTTGGCGTCGTACATCCGGGTGCCGAAGCCGCCGCGAGCGACCTTCCCGAGGGCGTAGGCGGCCTCGTTGGTCTGCTGGCCGCTCCCGAGGACGGCGACCGAATCGGGGTCGGTCTCGTGGGCGTCGCGCAGGCCCTCGACGGCGCGGGCGAGCGCCACGTCCCACGTCGTCTGGCGCAACTCGCCGTCGTCGCGGACCATCGGCCGCGTGAGCCACTGGCCGTCGGGGTCGCGACTCTCCTGAATGCCGCGAGCACAGGCCAGTCCTTGATTGACGGGGTGGGCGGCGTCGCCGCGCACCGTGTCGATACCGTACCCGACGTCGGCGGCCCGGTGCATGTGCCCGCACCCGACCGCACACCGCATACACGTCGTCGGGACCCAGTCGCTCATGCCACACCACGCGCCCGACAGGCGCACGTCCGTCCGGCGAGCGCCGGATTATACGCACGTTCGGCAAACATATCTCTGCTTAGATGCATGGACACCCAACACAAAACGCTATCTCTTGACGAAGTTGTATCCGATGCGTGGTTCGAACAGCATTCGTCCAGTAGTCACGACCCGAACGGCGTGACCCGTCAGGTTCTTTCTGACAGCGTTCGAACCCCGCGCCATGAACCACGAACAGTCGCGAGCGCTGTACGACCGCGCGCTGTCGGTCATGCCGGGTGGCGTCAACTCATCGGTCCGGGCCGTCCGCCCGTACCCCTTTTTCGTCCAGAAGGGCGACGGCGGCCACGTCGTCGACGCCGACGGCAACCGCTACATCGACTTCGTGATGGGCTACGGCCCACTGCTACTGGGCCACGACATGCCCGAACAGGTCCAGTCTGCGGTCCAGCAGCGGGCCGCCGAGGGACCGATGTACGGCGCGCCCACCGAAGTCGAAGTCGAACTCGCGGAGTTCGTCACGCGGCACGTCCCCAGCGTCGAGATGGTTCGGTTCGTCAACTCCGGGACGGAGGCCACCGTCTCCGCAGTTCGTCTGGCACGGGGCTACACCGGCCGGGACAAGATCGTCGTGATGCAGAGCGGCTACCACGGCGCACAGGAGTCCACGCTCGTCGAGGGCGAGGGCGACCACACCCACCCGTCGAGTCCGGGTATCCCCGAGAGCTTCGCCGAGCACACGCTGACGGTGCCGTTCAACGACCCCGACGCCGCCCGCGACGTGTTCGACGAACACGGCGACGACATCGCCGCCGTCCTCACCGAACCCATCCTCGGGAACTACGGCATCGTCCACCCCGTCGACGGCTACCACGAGACCCTCCGGGGCCTCTGTAACGACCACGGCTCGCTGCTCATCTTCGACGAGGTCATCACCGGGTTCCGCGTCGGCGGCCTCCAGTGTGCACAGGGGAAGTTCGACATCGAACCGGACATCACGACGTTCGGCAAAATCGTCGGCGGCGGGTTCCCCGTCGGGGCCATCGGCGGCAAGAGCGAGATTATCGAGCAGTTCACGCCCGCCGGCGACGTGTTCCAGTCTGGCACCTTCTCCGGGCACCCGGTGACGATGGCCGCAGGACTGGAGACGTTGCGGTATGCGGCCGAACACGACGTATACGACCACGTGAACGGACTGGGCGAGCGGATGCGCTCGGGCCTGCAGGACATCCTCGAAGAGCAGGCCCCCGAGTACACCGTCGTCGGGACGGACTCGATGTTCAAGGTCGTCTTCACCCGCGACGGCCCAGATACCTTCGAGGGTCACTGCGAGGCGGGCTGTCAGCAGCGGCCCGAGTGCCCCCGTTACGACCACTGCCCGAAGGACGGCGGCGACGTGAAACAGGCCGAGACCGAGCGGTGGGAGCGACTCTTCTGGCCCGCGATGAAAGAGCGGGGCGTCTTCCTGACGGCGAACCAGTTCGAGTCACAGTTCATCTGTGATGCCCACACAGCGGAAGACGTAGACGATGCCCTCGAAGCCTACAAAGAGGCGATATGAAGTGAGCGACGACGACATCGCGCTCTCGGAGAAGCGGATGTACGGAGAGAAACGGCCGGAGACCCACGCCTACGTCGCGTCGGGCCTCGGGGTGACCCGGGTCGAGACGGCCGGCGGACAGGTCGGCCGGTTCAGTCTCGAAGAGCGCTGTACCGCCCGCGACGTCGCCGGGGCCAACGGCGAGGTGGCCGTCGCCACCGACGAGTCCGTGCTGGTCTCGACGGCCGACGGGTTCGCACCGACGGGGTTCGGGCCGGCGACGGCCGTCGGCTACGATGCCGAGGGACTCCTCGCGGCGGGCGGCGGCCGGGTCGCACGCTACGCCGACGGCGCGTGGCGTGACCTCGGCGCCGTCGAGGATGTCCGGGCCATCGACGGGGGCCTGCTGGCGGCGGCCGACGGCGTCTACCGCCTACCGGACTGTGAGCGTCTCGGCCTCGCGGACGTGACGGACGTGGCACCGGGCTATGCCGCCACCGCCGACGGCCTCTACGCCCTCGACGACGGCGCGTGGGTCGAGGTGCGGTCGGGCCGCCACGGCGCAGTAGCGAGCGACGACACCCGCACACACGCCGCCGACGACGACGGCCTCTCCGAACTGGTCGACGGCGACTGGCAGGCGTGTGACCTCCCGGTGCGCGAACGGGTCGTCGACGTGACCTACGGCACGGACACCTACGCCATCACCGAGAACGGCACCTTCCTCGTGGACACCGACGACGAGGCCACCGCGGACGGCCGCGGCGGGTGGCGACAGCGCTCGCTGGGCGTCCCCGACGTCGTCGGCGTCGCCGTGGCCTGACGAACGGCCTTCCTGCCGGCGCGACAGCCGCCGGAGTTCGGCCGGTGACACGACACAGCCGACCGGGTGGACTGAAAGGGGCGACGCGCTCGGCGAAGCACGCCGACGCAAGCACTGGACTGAGCGAGCGCAGCGAGCGAAGGAAGCGCATGGTTCGAAAGAGCGCCGCTCTTTCGTCATCTCGAAAATCTCTGATTTTCGGTGACAGCGAGGCGCGCGAGTCGAGCGCGTCGGGGCTTTCCGGCGGTCGTTTCCCGTACTAGAAGTCACGGCGGACCCAGTGGAAACGGAGCGCGTCGGGGCTTTCCGGCGGTTGGTCCCGAATGCGCCAGTGAGTGCCGTACACACACCTGCGAGCCCCAGAATCGAAAAGTGGTTTAGCCCGGCCGGCTACCCCTCGCACATGATTATCCCCGGGGCCGACACACAGGCGTTCGCCGCGGCGCTGGCCAACGCCACCGACGAGCGACTGGGGCGGGTCGAGTACGAACAGTTCGCCGACGGCGAGCACGTCGTCCGCCTGCCCGAGTCCGTCGCGGGCGAGCGCGCCGTCGTCGTCGCCTCCACCGTCGACAGCGACGCGCACGTACAGGTGCTCCAGTTGCAGGACGCGGCCCGCGAAGCCGGGGCCAGCGAGGTGGTGACCGTCCTCCCGTACATGGGCTACGCGCGACAGGACGAGGCGTTCCGCACGGGCGAACCCGTCTCCTCGCGGGCGATAGCGCGGGCCATCTCGACGGGCACCGACCGCGTGATCACGGTCAACCCCCACGAACCGTCGGTCTGTGACTTCTTCGACGTGCCGACGGCCCACGTCGACGCCGCGGGCCTCCTCGCGGACCCGCTGCCCGACGCGCTCGAAGGCCCGCTCTTTCTCTCGCCCGACGAGGGCGCCATCGACCTCGCCGTCACGGCCCGCGACGCCTACGGCGAGGGCGAGACGGACTACTTCGAGAAGGACCGCGACTACGACAGCGGCGACATCGAGATTACGCCCAGCGACGCCGACGTGACCGGTCGCGACGTGGTGCTGGTCGACGACATCATCGCCACGGGGTCGACGATGAGCGAGTCCGTCGAAGTGCTGACAGAGCGGGACGCGAACCGCGTGTTCGTCACCTGCGTCCACCCGATGCTGGCGAGCAACGCCCTGACGAAGCTCTCGGCGGCCGGCGTCGAGGCCGTCTACGGCACCGACACGCTAGAACGCGCTGTCAGCGAGGTCAGCGCCGCCCCCGTCGTCGCCGCGGAGCTCTGAGTCACTACTCGGCCAGCCCCGCCGGACCGGGTCGGACAGTGAGGATGCCGAGGAACGCCGCGACGCCGGTAACGGTCGACGCCGCTCCCTCGTCGGCGAACAGCGCCATGCTCGCGGGCTCGCAGACGGTGAAAGAAACGGTCGAGTGCCGAACCGGAACGGCCGTCAGGCCTCCGGCAGGTCGACGGCGCCGACCTGTTGCATGAGGCCGAGCATGTCTGGCTGGACCCACCGCTCGGCTATCTGTCCGCCCTCGAACCGAGTGAAGACCATGTTCTCTATCTCGACTGTCTTGTCGGTCGGTTCGACGCCCATGAACTCGCCCACGTGTGTCCCGCGTAGGGCCACCCGCATGGCGACGGTGTCGCCCTCGGCGACGATGTCCTCGACGGACGCCGAGAAGTCCTCGAAGGACTCGCGGATGCCGCGTATCTGTGCTTTCAGGTCCTCGCGGCCGGACACCTCGCCGAGCGGACTGTGGTCGACGACGTCCGGCGTGCAGATGTCGTCGATGAGGTCTACATTCCCCTCGGTCGCGACTTCCTCCGGGAACTGGCGGGCGATTCGCTTTTCCTCGTCTAGTGGTGCTGTTGCTGCCATCGGTGTCTCCGTGCGCTCTGTTCGACGTGTCCCCCCGGACTGCGTGGCGTCGTGGTGAGCGCTACGGGGAACTACGCCGTGAGTCATGGTAGCATTTGTTACCAGATGCTCCCGGATACTGCTCCGAGAGCGGTTCTGAAGGAGGAATCGGCCGTTTCAGTCCGACGCTTCCGCCACCGTGCCTCGCGGCTCCCGTCAGTCGCCGCTCGCCTGTTCCGAGGCCTCCCGGTGGTCGGCCTCGCATCGCGTGCTGTCCTAATCGGACGCTTCCGCCGCCGCGACCGGAGCGATGGCTATCTCCATCTCGACGCCCTCGACGTCCCACGTCTTGCGGTGGCCGTCCTCGACGTCGCCGAACTCGTCGGCGCGGACCTCCTCCGCGATGAGCGCCTCGTGTTCGCGGACCAGCGAGTCGACTCGCTCGTCGGCAATCGAGAGGTCCACGACGATGCGGGCCTCGATGTCCAGCTCGAGGTCCTTGCGCATCTCCTGTATCCGACGGATGACTTCTCGTGCATAGCCCTCGCTCTCGATGTCCTCGGTGAGCGTGGTGTCGACGTAGACGACGCCGCCGCCGTCGAGGGCGGCGAACTCGGTACCGGTGACGCCCTCGGGCGTCTCGCGGCGGAAGGTCACCATCTCTTCGGTCAACTCGACCGATTCGCCCAGCGTCTCCTCGACGCTCCCTTCGAGGGCATCGAGTGACGGGTCGTCGATGGCGGCCTCGTTCATCGCGTTCATCACGCGGCCAGCGTCGTCCCCGAAGGCCGGGCCGAGTTCGCTCATGTCGGCCTCGGCGGAGTAGTGGAGTTCGCCCCACGCCTCGTCGGCACCGACGACTTCGACCGCACGGGCGTTGAGGCGGTCGGCGACGATGGCTTCCTGTGCGCGCACGGCGTCGGCCACGGCCTCGCTGTCGGTGTCGACGACGACCCGGGTGACCGGCCAGCGGAGTTTCCGCTCGGCCTGCTGGCGTGCGTTCGAGCCGGCCTCCTCGACTTCCCGGACGACCTCCATCTCGTCTTCGAGTGCGGGGTCGTGGAGGTCCTCGGTCGGTTCGGGCCAGTCGCACATGTGGACCGTCGGGTGGCCCGCGTCGCCGGTCAGCGAGCTGTAAATCTCCTCGGCGACGAACGGGGTAAACGGCGCGAAGAGGGCGGCGACCTCCTCTAGGACGCGGTAGAGCGTGGCGTAGGCGGCCTGCTTCGAGTCGCTGTCTTCCTCCTCCCACATCCGCTCGCGGACGACCTGGATGTAGAACCGCGAGACGTCCTCGACGACGAAGTCGAGCAGTTCGTGGGCGGCCTTGTCGTTCTCGAAGGCCTCCATGTGCTCGGTCATCGCCTGCTCGACGCTCTGGAGACGCGAGAGGACCCACTCGTCGGCGAGTTCGAGGTCCTCGCGCACGGACTCGACGGTGGTCTCCTCGGGGTCGAAGTCGTCGGCCCGCATGTACGGAAGCGGGAACCGGGCGACGTTCCAGAGGATGTTGAGACGGCGCTGCATCTCCTGGGTCTCCTCCCACGAGAAGTTCATGTCCTCGCCCTGCGCGGTCACGGAGAGCAGGAACAGGCGCATCGGGTCGCGGCCGTGCTTCTCGATGACCTCGTGCGGGTCGACGAGGATACCCTTCGACTTCGACATCCCGCGGCCGTCGGGCATGTTGGCGTAGCCGTGCATCAGCACCTCCTTGTACGGCGATTTGCCGGTGGCGGCGGTGGACATCCCGAGTTGGGACCAGAACCACCCGCGGGTCTGGTCGTGGGCCTCCATGATGAGGTCGGCGGGCCAGAGGCGCTCGAAGTCCTCCTCCTTCTCGGGGTAGTCAAGCGTCCCCCACGTCGCCACGGAGGAGTCCAGCCACACGTCGAAGACGTCGCCGACGCGGGTGTAGGTCGTGCCGTCCTCCGTGATCGTGAGGTCGTCGACGGTCCCCTTGTGCAGGTCCACCGTCTCGGGGTCGACGTCTTGGTCGACTCGCGCTGCGAGTTCCTCGCGGTCGCCGACGACGATGGCGTCGTCCATCGACCCGTTCCACCCTCCGGCGGCGTCGCCGCCTCCGTTCGCGGACGAGTCCGCGCTGTCCTCGGGCAGCCAAATCGGGATGGGGATACCCCAGTACCGTTGCCGGGAGACGTTCCAGTCGGGGGCGTCCTCGACGAAGTCCCGGAAGCGGTTGTCACGCGCCCACTGTGGGTGCCACTCGCTGTCCTCGATGTTGTCGAGCAGTTCGTCCTTGATGTCGGTGACCGTGATGAACCACTGGTCAGTGACGATGCGGACGATGCCCGTATCGCAACGCCAGCAGTGGCCCTCGTTGACGGTGTAGCCCGACTCGCTGGCCAGCAGGAGCCCCTTCGAATCGAGGTCGGCGACGACGTCGTCGTTGGCGTCCCGGACGAACGTGCCCGCGTACTTGCCCCCTTCTTCGGTGTAGACGCCGTCGCCGCCGACGGGACAGAAGATTTCGAGGCCGAGTTCGCGGCCGCGTTCGAAGTCCTCCTCACCGTGGCCCGGCGCGGAGTGGACCAGACCCGTCTGGTCCTCGGCGTCGACGTACTCCGCGGTGTAGACCTGTCCCGACCCCTCGCCTTGGGCGTGGTCGGGTACTTCCTCGGCCAGCGGATGGTCGTACTCCCAGCCGACCATCTCCTCGCCGGTGACCTCCTCGATTACCTCGTAGTCCTCGTAGCGGCCCTTCGAGAGGACGTCCTCGACGCGGGGTTCGGCGACGTACAGCACCTCGCTCTCGCCGTCTTTCTCGGCGCGGACGCCCTGATAGGTGACCTCGCCGTCGACGGCGACGAACGTGTTGGCGGGGATGGTCCACGGCGTCGTCGTCCAGATGACCAGATATCTCTCACTGCTCGCGGCTTCGCCGCTCGCTTCGTCCGAGGCCTCCCCGTGGTCGGCCTCGCTAAGCGGGAACTTCACGTAGATAGACGGCTTGCCGACCTCCTCGCGTTCGACCTCGTTGTTGGCGATGGCGGTCTCACAGCGGGGACACTGGTTGATGGAGCGCTGGCCCTGCTCGACGAGGCCGCGCTCGTGGGCCTGCTGGAACCCCCACCACGCGGCCTCCATGTACTCGGGATTGACCGTCTTGTAGGGGTCGTCCCAGTCCATCCAGACGCCGAAGTCCTGAAAGTCCGTCTGGAGACCGTCGAGTTGCTCTTCGGCGAAGGCCTTGCACTCCTCGATGAAGTTCTCCTCGCCGAAGCGCTCGATGTCCTTCTTGTTCTCGAAGTCCAGTCGCTCCTCGACTTTGGTCTCGATGGGCAGGCCGTGCATGTCGTAGCCCGGCCGGTCCGTCACGTCGTAGCCCTGCATCCGCAGATAGCGGATGTAGAGGTCTTTCAGCGTCTTGTTCCACGTCGTCCCCATGTGGGCGGCCCCGGAGGTGTAGGGCGGCCCGTCGACGAAGAAAAAGTCCTCCCCGTCGGCGCGGTGCTCGACCGTCTGCTCGTAGGCGTCGACGTCGTCCCAGTACTCGAAGACCCCCGATTCGACGCTCTCGGGGTCGTACTGGTCGTCGACCGCGGCGAACCGTTCCATACCGGCACATACCCTGCCGGCGTTAAAGGACAATCGGTTGTCTGTGTGGCCGAGCGGGGGCCTGCAGGTCAGCGCTCGCGCTTGAGTAACAGGCCGGCGGTCTGCCCGCTGTTCTCCGTGATGGGAGCGACGACCTCCCACCCCTCGGCGCCGAGTTCGTTCAGTTCGTCGACGGGGACGCTGCTCCCGCCGAACATTCCCGTGTCGACGTCGAACAGTCTGTACTCGTAGGAGGGCATGCGTCCGACAGCTGGGCCGGCGACCGTACCAGTCTTGTGGTCCCACCCGCCGTGCGAGATGAAAACACAATTAGTCTCCCCATCTCGTCCGGTGGACTAGAGACTATGGTACGTACGTGTGTCATCGGCTGCGGAAACATGGGCAGCGCTCTCGTGAGGGGGCTCTACGCGTCGGGCAACCACTCGGTCGTCGCCTGCGACCTCGACCCGGACGCGCTGGCCGCCGTCGCCGACTACTGCGGGGAGACGACCGACGACGTGGGTCGAGCGGCCGACGCCGAAGTCGTCTTCCTCGCGGTCAAACCGGACATCGTGGAAGCGGTGCTTGACGAACTGGACCTCTCGGCCGACCAGACGCTCGTCTCCATCGCGGCCGGCGTCCCGACGGAGTTCGTCGAGGCCCGGACCGACGCGCGGGTCGTACGCATCATGCCGAACCTCGCCGCCGAGACGCGGGACATGGCGGCCGCGGCGACCGGCGACGTCACCGACGAAGTCCGCGAACTGCTCGACGACGTCGGCGAGTTCGCCGAAATCGAGGAGGCACAGATGGACATCGCCACCGCCGTCAACGGGAGCGGTCCAGCCTTCGTCTTCTACTTCATCGAGGCCATGACCGAGGCCGGTATCGCCGGCGGGCTAGACCACGAGGAGGCGCAGGTGCTGGCCGCCCAGACGTTCAAGGGCGCCGCCGAGACAGTCCTGCAGGACGACCGCACCGCCGACGAACTCGTCGACGCGGTCTGCTCGCCCAACGGGACGACCATCGAGGGCATGGAGGTGCTCTGGGACAGCGAGGCCGACGCGGCGCTCGCCGACGCCGTCGCGGCCGCGGAACAGCGCTCGAAAGAACTGGCGGCCGCATTCGAAGATGACTGAGCGCGTCGACGCCGCCTCGCTCTCTCGCGCCCGCGAACAGGCCGCCGAGGCCGAGCGCGTCATCGTCAAGGCCGGCACGAACTCGCTGACCGACGCGGAGTCGAACTTAGACGACGAGAAACTCGACAAACTCGTCGACGACATCGAGTCGCTGCTCTCGCGGGGCAAGGAGGTCATGCTGGTCTCCTCCGGGGCCGTCGGCGCCGGCATCGGCCGGATTGACCACGACACCGAGACCGTCGAGAAGTCACAGGCGCTCTCGACGGTGGGCCAGAGTCACCTGATGCACCGCTATACGGAGAGTTTCGCCCGGTACGACCGCAAGGTCGCCCAGATACTCATCACGGAACACGACCTCGACAACCCCGAGCGGTTCACCAACTTCCGCAACACCGTCGAGACGCTGCTGGACTGGGGCATCGTCCCCATCATCAACGAGAACGACGCCGTCGCGACCGAGGAACTCCAGATAGGCGACAACGACATGATATCGGCCTCCATCGCCATCGGCGTCGGCGTCGACCTGCTGGTGACCCTGACCGACGTCGGCGGCGTCTACACCGGCAACCCGAAGGAAGACCCAGACGCCGAGCACATCCCGGTCGTCGGCGAGAACTACAGCGAGGTCGAAGACGTCGTCACGGAGAGTTCGACGGGCGGTTTCGGCGGCATCCAGACGAAGGTCAGCGGCGCGCGGGACGTCAGCGAACACGGCATCCCGGCCATCATCGCGAAGTCGACGGAGCCGGACGTCCTGCGGAAGGTCGCCGAGGCGGAATCGGTGGGCACAATATTCGTCCCCATCAACGGTGAGACAGATGACTGAGACGACCGAGCAACAGGTGACCGCTGCACAGTCCGCGGCCCTGCGGCTGGCAAACGTCGACGCCACCGAGCGCGACGCCGCGCTCTCGGCCATCGCCGACGCCATCCGCGACAACAGCGACGCTATCCTCGCGGCCAACGAGGAGGACGTCGAGGCGGCCGAGGAGATGCTCGCGAAGGGCGAGTACACGCAGGCGCTCGTCGACCGACTCAAACTCGACGAGGGCAAGCTAGAGAGCATCGCCGAGATGGTCGAGTCCGTCGCAGAGCAAGACGACCCGCTGGGGGAGACGCTGGCGGCCCGCGAACTAGACGAGGACCTCGAACTGTACAAGGTCGCGGTCCCCATCGGCGTCGTCGGGACCATCTTCGAGTCCCGCCCCGACGCGCTGGTCCAGATAGCCGCGCTCGCGCTGAAGTCCGGCAACGCCGTCATCCTGAAGGGCGGCAGCGAGGCCAGCGAGTCCAACCGCGTCCTCTACGAGACCATCGTCGAGGCGACCGGCGACCTCCCCGTCGGCTGGGCGACGCTCATCGAGGCCCACGAGGAGGTCGACGCACTGCTGGAGATGGACGACAAGGTCGACCTCGTCATGCCGCGTGGCTCCTCGGAGTTCGTCTCCTACATCCAGGACAACACCCAGATTCCCGTGCTGGGCCACACCGAGGGCGTCTGTCACGTCTACGTCGACGAGGCCGCCGACCTCGGGATGGCCGCAGACGTCGCCTTCGACGCGAAGGTGCAGTACCCGGCGGTGTGTAACGCCGTCGAGACGCTCCTCGTGAACGACGCCGTGGCCGACGACTTCCTCCCCGAGATGGTCGAGCGCTACCGCGAGGCCGGCGTGACCCTGCGCGGCGACGCGGCCACCCGCGACGTCGTCGACGTCGACCCCGCGACCGACGACGACTGGGAGACGGAGTACGGTGACCTCGAACTGTCAATCAAGGTCGTCGACGACGTCTACGAGGCCATCGACCACGCCAACACCTTCGGCTCGAAACACACCGAGTCAATCCTCACCGAGGACGCCGACACCGCCGAGACGTTCATGACCGGCATCGACGCCGCCAGCGTCTTCCACAACGCCTCGACCCGCTTCGCCGACGGCTACCGCTACGGTCTCGGTGCCGAAGTGGGTATCTCGACGGGCAAGATTCACGCCCGCGGTCCCGTGGGGCTGGAGGGCCTGACGACCTACAAGTACTATCTGGAGGGCGACGGGCAGCTGGTCGCCACCTACGCCGGCGACGACGCCCTGCCGTTCACCCACCGCGAGTTCGACGGCGAGTGGCGTCCCGGTCACCTGTCCGACGAGTAGCGTGCCACAGTTTCCGGACGGCGAGACGCGCCACGCGCTCGCGTCCGACTGTCACCGCTGTCCCGCACTGGCCGAGAGCCGCGAGTGTATCTCGTGGGGGAACGGCCCCCTCGACGCCGCCCTCGTGGTCGTCGGTGAGGCCCCGGCCAGCGGCGACCCAGAGGCCGAGCAGTGGCACGGCGGCAACCTGACCGGCATGGCCTACACATCGCGGACCTCCGGCCGGAAGGTGCGGACGCTACTGGCCGATGCCGGGTTCGGCCACGGCGACTGTTACTACACGAACGCGGTGAAGTGCCACCCGCCGAACAATCGCGACCCGACGGCCGAGGAACTGGCGAACTGCCGCCCCTATCTGGTCGAGGAGGTAGAGACCGTCGAACCGCAAGCGGTGCTTACGACCGGGAAACACGCCACCGAGACGGTGCTGGCACTCGACGACGACTCGCTTTCCGGCTTCCTCGATACCGTCCTTTCGCCGTTCGAGAGCGACGCGCTCGGCGTGCCGGTGGTACCCTTGCTCCACCCCAGCTATCAGGAGGTGTGGCTCTCGCGACTGGACTACGACTACGAGGAATACGTCGCCGCCATCGCCGAGACGGTGCCACAGCCGAACT
This sequence comes from Haloarcula sp. JP-L23, assembly GCF_011602445.1. NCBI lineage: Archaea > Methanobacteriati > Methanobacteriota > Halobacteria > Halobacteriales > Haloarculaceae > Haloarcula > Haloarcula sp. JP-L23. The sequence goes on from NZ_CP050014.1 coordinate 478,871, forward strand.
GAACCGCGCCGGCCCAGCAGTCGTCGTCAGTAGCCCAACCTTGATGTGAAAACCACTCGACTACCCAGCTATGGACGACTGCATCTTCTGCCAGATAGTCGCTGGCGACATCCCGAGCCGAACCGTCTACGAGGACGACACGGTGCTGGCGTTCTTGGACGCGAATCCGCTCGCACGGGGCCACACGCTCGTCATCCCGAAGGCCCACCACGAGACGATGGCGGACCTGCCCGAGGACGTCGGCGGCGACGTGTTCGCGGCTCTCCACGAGCTCACGCCCGCCGTGGAGGCGGCCGTCGACGCCCCCGCGAGTACCGTCGCGTTCAACAACGGCGAGGAGGCGGGCCAAGAGGTCCCGCACGTCCACGGCCACATCGTCCCGCGGTTCTCCGACGACGGCGGTCGACCGATTCACGCCATCTTCGGCGACCGGCCGGACCTCCCCGAGGCGGAACTGGACGACATCGCGGCGGCAATCGGCGACAGCGTCTGAGTTAGCGGACGGTCAGCGCCTCGTCGGCGGTGACGACGGTCGAGCGGTAGCGGTCGAGACGGTCCTGTGAGACGTAGCCGTCCGCGCCGACGAACGGGCGGTCGGTGTCCGAGACCTCGAACCCGTGGACCCCGGCGCTGACGACGACGCTGCTTCCGTTCTCGGCGCGAGCGAGGTGGAGATAGACGACAATCGGGTTCGACTCGTCGAGGATGCCCGCGTGGGTTTCCATCGTGACCGGGTCCCCGAGCAGCGACGCCGTTTCGGTGCCGAGTCGCGTCGGCCCACGTGCCCACTCGACGCCGCCGTCCCCGACGCCGGCCGAGAGGAGAAACGACTCCGCCTGGTCGTTCGTCAGCAGGTCCGAGAGGGTGAGCCCGGCGAGCGTGTTGATCGACTGGCCGGCGACGCTGGCCACCGGCGTACTGAGGACGCCGAGGCTGAGTGGCGCGGTGTCCATCTCGGCCGCGTCCTGCTTTTCGGCCGTCGCCGAGCGTGCGTGCGTGACCTCGGTCCCGGCGTTCTCGAACAGGTCGGCCGAGAACCCGAAATCGCCGGGGAGGTGGAGCACCTCGGTCGGCGAGAACGTCGCTCCCGGGAAGAAGAACGAACTCGGGAACGACACCGGGAGTCCGGCGCTCGTCGCGGGGTGTACGTTCGTCTCCATCGGCAGGAGCGCGGCGTCGGGGAAAAGCGCCGAGTCCGGCCAGAACACCGAGTCCGGCCAGAAGAGCGAATCGGGAGCGAACACGGCGTCGGGATAGAATGCCGAGTCGGGGAACGGCCCCTCGTCGGCGCCGCCGAGGGTGCCCGGACCGGTCGGGAAGAACAGAACCGTGCCGCTGGGCGAGAGGTCGGCCCCCGAGTCGACGACGGTAAACGGGTCGGGAACCGACGAAACCGGTTCCGAGGGGAAGAAAAGCGCCAGCGATTGCGGGTTCAGCAGCGACTCCGAGAGGGTAAACGAGTCCGGGAAGAACGTCGAGTCGAGGAACAGGTCGCCGAGCGACGCGGCGAGTATCGGCCGGTCGGCGGAGAAGACGGCCTCGGGAAAGAACGTCGAGTCGGGGAACAGCGTCTCACCGGGAATATACGCGAACGGGACGCCGCGCTCCCGGTCGGAGAAGACGACGACGCCGGCGTCGTCGATGGGGCGTTCGGGGGCGACCGCACCGAGTTGATCCGCGTCGGTCCCGAGGAACGTCTGCAGTCGGCCGGGGTCGGTCACCGAGACGCCCGTATCGAAGAACACGTCCGCCGGCGCGGCGACGTACGTCGCGTCGAGTTCCGCCCCTGCCTCGAACGAGCGACCCGCGGTCCCGACGGCCCCGCTGTCGACGCCGGGGCCCGGAAAGACGGCCACGGTCGAGCGTGCGTCGTCGTCGGGCAGTATCCAGTTCTTGTTCGGGAACCACTCGGCGTCGACGTCGAACACCGAGTTCGGGAAGAACGCCGAGTCGGGGACCGAGAAGCCGGTGTCGGTGGGGACGAACGGCCCCTCCGAGAGCGCCGAACGGTGGGCGACCGCGAGGGCCTCGTTCGCGTCGAGTACGGCCCCGGACAGCGCCGCCCCCGGTGCGAACAGGACCACACCGCGCGGGTCGACGACGCCGTCCCGGAGAAACGGGAGGGTTCCCCCGACGGTGTCGAACGCCGTCGCGGGACCGACGAACAGTCGGTCTGTCGTCCCGTCGAAGGGGACAGACCCGCCGGAGAACCGCAGCAGGAGCGGCCCCGGTTCCGAGTCCCGCCACGACATCTCGCCGTCGGTCTGTGCATACACCGAGACGAAACGCTCGATGGTCGCGGTGACGTCCCGCCCATTGACGGTTCGTTCGACCTCTCGTCGCCGGGACTGCTCGACGATAGAGGCGAACCCGAGCGACGACTGTGCCGCCGGTGGCAACACGACAGCGTCTGCGGTGAACTCGTTGTCTGTGGCGTATTCACACCCGGCGAGCGCTCCAGTCGCGGCTGTCAGCCCCATCGTGCGGAGCAACTCACGCCGGTGCCACAGCGTACGGCCACCCTTTCGTGTCATCCAGCCACCCTAGTGGAACGTACGTAACGCTCGGCGGCGCCATAACTATTCTCATCACTCGAAGGACTGAATTTCTCGATGATTCATCTAGAACTTTTTATTTCAATGCGAGATAGGATTGTCGTATGGGGTGTACGACGCTCGCACTCACAGGGGTGACCGGGGGTGCCGGGACGACGAGGACGACAGTCGAGATTGCGGCGACACTGGCCCGCGCGGGTCGGGCCGTCGCCGTCCTAGACGCCGCGTTCGCCACGCAGGGACTGGCGACACACGTCGGGGGACGACTCACCGACGACGTGACCGGCGTCGTGACGGGCGAGGCAGCGCTCGACGACGCGCTGTACGACGCCGGATTCGACGTGCCGGGCCGGGTCGAAATTTGCCCGGCCCACGCGCCGTTCGAGCGCCTCGCCCGCGCGAAGACGCCCGAGAGCGCGCGGGCCTTCGAGACGGCCGTCGCGGACGCCGCCGGTCGCTTCGACCACGTCATACTCGACGTTCCACCCGTCGCGGCGAACCAGTCCATCGCGGCGCTCACCACCGCACAGCGTCGTGCACTCGTCGTCCCGGCGACCCAGCGCGGCCGGGACCTCCTCCCGCGACAGCAGGGTCGGTGTCGTGACCTCGACGCGATGGCGGACGCCGTCGTCGCCACGCGAACGGACGTCGACGGGGCACTGTCCATCGAGGCCGCCGACTACGAGATTCCCGCCGCCGGCCCGAACGCGTCGGTTCCGACGGCACTGGACCCGGAATCGACGCTCGCACCGGCCGTGGCCGACGCCGTCGAGGCACTGCTGGACGTGGACCTCGCGCTTGAGTTCCCCGAGGAGAGTCTGTTCGACCGCGTCGGCCGTTAGAGGTCCGGCAGCGGAACGACCACGACCGGGCGGTTCACGCGGGCCAGCAGGTTCGTGACCGTCGACCCGACGCCGTCGGCGCCCTCGGTGCCGCGGTTCGCGCCGAGAACGACCACGTCGGGGCCGTGGTCGTCGACGGCCGCCAGCAGTTCCGCGACCGGGTCGCCGTCTCTGGTCTCCGTCGTCGGCATCACGGCCGCGAGGCGCGACCGGGCCACGTTGGCGGCGTCGCCGGCGTCCCGTGACGGGGCGTCCGGTTCCCTGACGCCGACCACGACGACGCTGTCCTCGGCCGGGTCGAGACGGTCCTGCAGGTAGTCCGCGGCCGCCGCGGTGACGTGTACCGACGACGCGCCGACGAGATACTCGGTCATACTTCGGGGTGGGCGCTCGGGTGGCTTCGGCGTTTCGGCGGGGCGCCGAGTCGCTACTGCTCCGCGGTTCCCGTCGATCACCCCGTCTCCGAGACGCCTCGCTACTGCTCGCGGCCCCGCCGCTCGCTGTCCGAGGGGCGCGACCGAAGTGAGCGGCCCTCGCTACCCGCTCCACGGGTCGCTACCCGACGAACTTACATACGCCCCCGCCTGTACCGGAGAGCGTGCGCGTCGAGAACAGTTTCATCGGGGTCGACGGCGTCGGCGAGCAGACAGAGCGGTCCATCTGGGAGCAGGGAATCACCCACTGGAACGAGTTCGAACCCAGCGTCGTCGGCGGCAAGCGCGGCGACCGCATCGAGCAGTTCATCGAGGAGGGACGCGACCACCTCGACGCGGCCGACGTGGCCTACTTCGACAACCAGTTCCCGAGCAGCGAGCGGTGGCGCCTCTACGAGACGTTCCGCGACCGCGCGTGTTTCTTCGACATCGAGACGACCGGCCTCAACCAGCAGCGAAACCGGGTGACGACGGTCAGCCTCCATCAGGACGGCGAGACGGAGACGCTCGTGGCCGGCGACGACCTGACCACCGGGAACCTCCGGGCGGCCTTCGACGACGCCGACCTGCTGGTGACGTTCAACGGCAAGCGCTTCGACGTCCCCTTCCTCGAAGCGAACTTCGACGTCGACCTCCAGCGCCCACACCTCGACCTGCTGTACACCTGCAAGAAAATAGGCCTCTCGGGCGGTCTAAAGCAGGTCGAGAAGGACATCGGCATCGAGCGCGACCGGCCCGACATCTCCGGGCGCGACGCAGTCCGCCTCTGGCGGGAACACGAGAGCGGCCGGGACGGGGCCTTAGAGACGCTGGTGTCGTACAACCGCGAGGACACCGTCAACCTCCGGACCTTGGCCGACGAGGTGACGGGGAGCCTCCACGACGACGTGTTCGTCGGCTGACTCAGAACCGGGCCGGGTCGGCCTCCGGCGCGGTGTCGGCGGGTCGCAGCAGGTGGGCCCGTCCGGCGAGAAAGCCCAACAGGAGGCCGGTGAAGTGGGCGACGAGCGCGACGCCGGGGTTGGCCGTCAACAGGGTTATCGCCGCCGCGAGAACGCCGCCCAGCGCCAGTTGTGCGCGTGGAGCAAGTTCGAAGCCGCCGACGACCGTCTCGGTGAAGCGGTTGGCCGCAAGCAGGTAGCCAAAGAGGCCGAAGATGGCGCCGCTGGCACCGAGGACGCTGACGCTCGCCGGGATGCCCGGAAGCAACGGCCCGAGCGTCCCGACGAAGGCGACCTGTGCGACCCCGGAGAGCGCGCCGACGGTGACGAAAAAGCCGTGAAAGCGCGCGCTGGTGGTCGTCCGTTCGAGCAGGAGGCCCGCGAGGGCGAGCGCCGCGGCGTTGGCAAGCAAGTGTGAGGGACCCGCGTGGGCGTAGACGCTCGTGACGAGCGTCCACGGCTGGTCGAGCAAGGGATTCGACAGCGCAAAGAGGTGTCGCTGGCGTGCGACGAGTCCGACGACCTGCTGGAGGGCGAACACGGCGACGATGGCGAGCAGTGTCACGAGCGTCGGACTCTCGGCGGGACGGCGCATGGGGTAGTGTTGTCGGGCAGCGCACAAGAAAGGTCAGGGTAACCCGGCCGTCGGAGTCCAGAACGCATACGTGGCCACACGGCGTTCCATCGCACATGTCCGACATCAGCGAGACGCTCGCCGACGCCTTCGGCGAGGAGACCGACGCAGACACCGCACAGACCGCCGCAGAGAACGTCGCGTCCTTCGCCGAGCAGTACGACGAGGACCTCACGGCCGACGCCGTGCTGGAGACGTTCGAGGAGGCCCCCTACGACGGGTTCGAGCGCCGCTTCAACTGGCTCGTCGGCGAACTCGCCGCGGCGAACGAGGACTGCACCGACTCTCGAGAGTTCCGCATCGGCGGGTTCGGCGACCTCGCTGCCGACCCCGAAACCGGCGCGTAAGGGATGGACGGCGGGACGTACACCATCGTTCTCGAACGTGACAGCGACGGCCCCATCGCGGTTGGCGCGCTCGGCGACCTATCGCTCCCCGCGGGGTGGTACGCCTACACCGGGAGCGCGCTCGGGTCCGGCGGGTTCTCGCGGGTCGACCGCCACCGCGCCGTCGCCAGCGGCGACAACGACGCCCGCCACTGGCACGTCGACTATCTGCTGGGCGACGACGCCACGCGGTTCGACACCGTGGTCACGACCCGCGCCGACGTCGAGTGTGCCGTCGCCGAGCGACTGCACGACGCCGCGGTGACCGATTCCGTGTCCGGCTTCGGCTGTTCGGACTGTGGCTGTCGCACACATCTGGTGTCCGCCGAGGCCCGCGAAGAACTGTTGACGGCCGTCGAGGCCGCCCACAGGGCGGTCGGTAACTGATCTATCCGACGATTTCGTAGCCGGCGTCCGCGAGCGCCGTCGAGCACTCAGCAGTCCTGTGGCTCGACGTGCGTCGTCGGCGACTCGCCGTCGGGGACGGCGAGGAACAGCGCGTAGGCGACCGCTCGTTGCGTGTCGCTCGGGTTCCTCGCGACTTCTTCGTGGCCGCCGGGGTCGACGAACGCCTCACCGGCCGCGTAGGTGTGGGTGGTGCAGGTGTGGGAAAAGACGACCTCGATTTCGCCTTCGGCGAGGTTGACGACGACCGGACCCGGATGGGTGTGCCACCCGGTCGTCCCGCCCGGCTCCAGCGTCACCCGAGCGAGGACGATGGTGGAGGCGTCACGGACGAACGCGGCTTCGTCGCCGCCCTGTTCGAAGGTGACGCCGAGCGCCATCCCCACGTCGTCGGTGAAAGTCGCGTGCGGGGCGAGCACTTCAACGCTCAGGCCCTCTGGCTGGTCGACCTGTCCGTCGCCGGTCTGGCCGTCGTCTGTCTGTCCGTCGTCGGCCTGCGCGGCGGCGACGCCGCTAGCCGAGGAGAGCGCGAGCGCGCCGGCACCGAGTTTCGCGGAGTCCGAGAGGAAGTCGCGCCGCAAGAACGGGAGCGCAGCGAAGTGGCCCGCGTCGGTGTCCCGGTCGCGTGACTCGTCGGGGGCAAGGGCATCGATGTCGGTGTCGCCGTGTGTCAGTGGTTCGTCGTCTCGTGTCATGGCATTCTCCGGGCCGAAACAGCCCGAATAGAGCGGCGTCACGACCGAACGTAGTTATACGGTCACAGACATATTTGCGCTCGTAGTTGCGTCGAGATACCGTGTGACAAGGAGACGTGACCGTCGCTAAGACGACGTTACCGGGGCCGCTGTGACTCGCACGACGTCCGGCCCGAATCTGGCGTACGTGCCCGGTTCCGCCTCAAGAGATATGTATTGCAGGCTTGTTGGGCCGGGCTTTCCGCGCTAGTTCGTCGTCGCCGTCGGCCCGGCGCACCGTCACGTCGGCCCCGAACTCGTCCTCGAACAGCCACGCGGCCTGCGAGAGCACTTCGAGTTCCCGGTCGCCGTCGACGACCGGTTCGAGCCCCGCACCCCGTTCGGCGAGGTCGGCGGCGTAGTCGGCGGCGGCGTCGCCGTGGGCCTGTATCGACGCCTCGCCCATGATTTCGCCGACGATTGCGTCGCCGGGGTCGGCGTCCTGTGCGATACTGTAGGCCCGGTACTTCCAGTCCTCGGCGACCACCACCTCGATTTCGTTCGGGTCCTCGATGTCGACGACGTCGGTGATGTCGCGCACGTCGTCGAGCGTCGTCCGGACGAGTTGGCGCTCGATGCGGAACGCGGCGACGTCCCGCAGGGACTCGGGCCACGGTGCCTCGACGACGAGGCCGTCCTCGTCCAGCAGGTGCCACAGTTCCTCGGCGAGGTACGGCGCGATTGGCGCGACCAGTTTCGTCAGCACGCGCAGACCGCGACTGTACGCGAAGCGGTAGGGCGTGTCGTAGCCCGCATACCGCCGGAGCAGGCGGGCGAACCGCTGGAGTTCGCCGACGACGCGGTGAAACCGGAAGCGGTCGTACTCCTCGGTGACCGCGGCGACGGTCCGGTCTATCTCGCGTTCGAGGTAGGCGTCGTGGGGGGCGCTCTCGGTTCGGGTCTCGCGGCCCTCCACGTAGTCGCTGACCATCTGGTAGAGCGTCTGCTGGAACTCGTAGGCCGTCGAGACGTCCTTGACCGTCCACTCGAAGTCCTGTTCGGGGTGGGCCGCCGAGAGGACGAACAACCGGGTGGTCTCGGCGCCGTACTCGTGTGGTGCGACGGCGTTACCCTTCGACTTGGACATCTTCTCGCCGCTGTGGAGGACCGTCCCCTGATTGATGAGTCGGTCGACGGGTTCGCGGCGGTTCAGCAGGCCCAAGTCGGCGAGTGCGCGGGTGAAGAAACGGATGTACAGCAGGTGGAGGACGGCGTGTTCCTCGCCGCCGACGTAGACGTCGACCGGAAGCCACTCGTCGGCGGTCTGCTGGTCGAACGGGGCGTCGGCGAAGTGTGGCGAGAGATACCGCAGGAAGTACCACGAGGAGTCGACGAACGTGTCCATCGTGTCCGTCTCGCGCACGGCGTCCCGGCCGCAATCGGGACACTCGGTCCGTTTCCACTCCTCGGCGGCGTCGAGGGGATTGCCCGTCGTCTGGACGTACTCGGGCAGTTCGACGGGCAGGTCCTCGTCGGGGACCGGCACCCGGCCGCAGTCGTCGCAGTGGACCATCGGAATCGGCGTCCCCCAGTAGCGCTGGCGGGAGATGAGCCAGTCCCGCAGGCGATACGTCGTCGCTTCGGCGGCGTCGTCGTTCTCCAGCAGGCGGTCGCGAGCGGCCGTACTCGCGAGGCCGTCGTACTCGCCGCTGTCGGTGAGCATCCCGTCGTCGGTGTAGGGCTCCTCGGGCAGGTTCGTACCGGTGCCGTCGACGGGTTCGACCACCTGCTCGACCGGCAGGTCGTGCTCGCTGGCGAACGCATGGTCGCGCTCGTTGTGGGCGGGCACGCCCATGACCGCGCCGGTGCCCACGTCGTCTAAGACGTAGGCGGCGACGTAGACGGGTATCTCCTCGCCGGTGTAGGGGTGGGTCGCGGTGAGGTCCGTCTCGACGCCACTGAGGCCGGCGTCGTCCGTGCTGGCGACCGACTCGACGTACTCGGCGACGGCGTCGTCTCGCTCGGTCAGTTCGCCGACCACCTCGTGGCCCGGGGCGAGCGCGAGGTACGTCGCGCCGTAGACGGTGTCCAGCCTCGTGGTGAAGGCGTCTACGTCGTGGCCGTCGACCGCGAAGGTGACGCGTGCACCCTCCTGTCGGCCGATCCAGTTGCGCTGGCTGTCACGGACGCCCTCGGGCCACCCGTCCAAGTCGTCGAGGCCGTCGTACAGTTCGTCGGCGTAGTCGGTGATGGTGAGGAACCACTGGTCCAGGTCGCGCTGTTCGACGGCGGTGCCACACCGCCAGCAGACGCCGCCGTGACTGTGGTCGTGGCCGCCGTCCGCCTCGGTCTCGACCTGTGCGTCGGCCAGCACCGTCTCGCAGTCGGGACACCAGTTGACCGTCGCCGAGTCGTACTCGACGAGGCCGGCCTCGTGCAGGCGGGTAAACAGCCACTGGTTCCACCGGTAGTACTCGGGGTCGCAGGTCGTTATCTCCCGGGACCAGTCGTAGCCGAAACCCATCTCCTCTAAGTCGCCGCGCATCCGCTCGATGCAGGCCCGCGTCCACGACTCGGGGTCGGTGTCGCGCTCGTAGGCCGCGTTCTCGGCCGGGAGGCCGAAGGCGTCCCACCCCATCGGGTGGAGCACGTCGTCGCCCGCCATCCGGCGGTAGCGGGCGTAGGCGTCGGTGATGGCGTAGTTGCGGATGTGGCCCATGTGCAACGAGCCAGAGGTGTAGGGAAACATCCCCAGCGCGTAGGTGGGATCGTCGGCGTCGTCGGGGCAGTCGTAGACGCCCTCCCGGTCCCAGACGTGCTGCCAGTACTCCTTGACCCGTGCGTGGTCGTAGCGGCGCGACATTCGATACCTCGGAGTGGGACGGCGTGGCACATGAGTGTTCGGCTAGCACGGGTGGCCGCTGGCCCGAATCCCGTCCCGACGGCGCTAGTTCGGCTTTCGAGCCTCGATGCTCGCGGAGACGAGGTAGTCGCTGGGGTCGTAGTCGTCGGCCCACTCGCGGACGAACTCGTCGCTGTCGTCCTTCGGACGGATGTCGATTGCCTCGAACCCGGCCTCTTCGAGCATCGTTTCGAGCGCATCGACGGTCGACGCGCCGGCCACGCAAGCCGCGAGCGACTCGGGGTCACGCGTAATCTCGGGCGGGAACTCGGCGGTCTGGACCACGTCGGAGATGGCAATCCGGCCGCCGGGTCGCAGCGCCCGGAACGCCTCGCGGAACACCTGCGGCTTGTCGGGCGAGAGGTTGACGACGCAGTTCGAGATGACCACGTCGACCGTCCCGTCGGCGACCGGGAGGTGTTCGATTTCGCCGAGGCGGAAGGAGACGTGGCCGGCGTCGTTCTCGACGGCGTTCTCGCGTGCCTTCTCGACCATCTCCGGAGTCATGTCCACGCCGACGACGCGACCCTGCGGGCCGACGGCATCGGCCGCCAGAAAGCAGTCGAATCCGGCACCCGACCCGAGGTCCAACACCGTCTCTCCCTCTTCGAGGTCGGCGATAGCCTGCGGGTTGCCACACCCGAGGCCGAGGTTCGCGTCACCCGCCACGTCCCCTATCTCACCGTCGTCGTACCCGAGTTTGCGGGCCATCTCGTCGGTCGCCCTCCCGTCCGTCCCGCCCTCGTCGCAGCACCCGCCACTGTCGGCGGCGATTGCGGCGTAGCGTTCCCGGACGATGCGTCGCTGTTCGTCGGCGGTCCGTGCAGTCGAAGCGGTGGGGTCGGTGTCAGTCATGGTCTGGGAGTATCTCGTCGAGCGTCTCGATGAGCGACTCGGCGGCCGGAGTCAGACCGTAGTATCGCCAGCGACCGTCCTTCTCGCGCGTTACGAGACCGGCGTCGTACAGCGTCGAGAGCGCGTGACTCACTGCGCTCTGGCTCAGACCGACCGCCTCAGGGAGTTCACAGGCACAGACCTCGCCCTCCGCGGCGGCCAGCAGTCGCAGTAGTTCGTAGCGAGTGTCGTTGCCGGCCCCCGAGAGCAGACGGACGTGGGCCGCGAACTGCCGCCCGTCGACGTCGTGTTCGAGTGGCGCACAGCACTCCCGGTCGTCGGTCGTAGGGTTCTGGCTCATTGCTTAAGCCTACATATGAGCATACGTGCATATGAGTGTGTCGACGCCGACGGTAACACTGCCGTCACCCGGTAACAACGGCGTCCGCGAGCGCTTTTCACCCCGAGACGCGACGGTATCGGTATGTCCCAACGCAAGGACGGCTACGCCGACGCGGTGTCCTACGACGAGTCGCTCGACGACCGACCCAGCGACGACGAACTCGACGCGGCCATCGAGAACCTCGAAGCCAACGGGTTCGACGTCGTCGTGGTCACGGACGGCGAGGCCGCACTCGACGAGATACAGGCGCGGATACCCGCCGGCGCGTCCGTGATGGACGGCCACTCAACGACGCTCGAAGAAATCGGATTCGTGGAGTACCTCACCGAGGGCGACCACGAGTGGGAGAACGTCCACAGCGAGGTCTACGGCATCGACGACGACGAAGAACGCCAGCGCGCCCGCCGCGAGGCACAGGCCAGCGACTACTTCCTCGGGAGCGTCAACGCCATCGCACAGACCGGCGAACTCGTCGCCGCCGACGCCTCCGGCAGCCGTATCGGGGCCTACCCCTTCGCCGCCGAGAACCTCCTGCTGGTCGCCGGGACGAACAAGATCGTTGCGGACCTAGACACCGCGCTGGACCGCCTCGAAGACGTGGCGTATCCGCTCGAAGACGCCCGCGCACAGGACGCCTATGGCGCGGGGAGCGTCATCGCGAAACAACTCGTCTACCGACAGGAGGCCGAAGAGGGACGCACGACGCTCGTCCTCGTCCGCGAGTCGCTCGGCTACTGAACACGCGTTCTCCCGTTCACTGACGCGACCGCCGGCCGCGGGAACGTTTATCGGGCGGGCGCGTGAACGCTCGCCAATGAATACGACGCGAGCGGACCGGGAGGGCTGAGTCGTCGGTGGCGGGACTCGTCTTCTGGGCGCTGGTCGTCCTCGCGACGGTCACGGGACTCGTGACCGCGTGGACGCTCGGCGCCAACAGCAACTCGCCGCCGTTCGCGCCGGCCATCGGCGCCAACGCCATCTCGACGATGCGAGCGGCCTTCCTCATCGGCATCCTCGCGGCGTTGGGCGCGCTCACGCAAGGCGGGAGCATCTCCGAGACGGTCGGTGCTGGACTCATCGACGGCGTCCAGATCACGTCGCTCGCGGCGACGACCGGCCTGCTGACGGCCACGCTGTTCATGGCCTTTGGCATCTACAGCGGCTACCCCGTTCCCGCCGCGTTCGCGACGACGGGCGCGATGGTCGGCGTCGGCCTCTCGCTGGGCGGCGCGCCCGTCTTCGACACCTACCGGCAAATCGCGACGTTCTGGGTTCTCGTCCCGCCGGTCTCCGGTGGGCTGGCGTACCTCACCGCCACGATACTTCGCCGTGACGACATCCCCGAGACGGTCGGCGTCCCACTGCTTGCGGCCGTCGTGGGCGGCATCGTCGCCAACGTGCAGTTGAGCGTCATCCCCGCGCCGGCCGACGCCACGCAGAACTCCATCGCCGGGTTCTTCGCGATGCTCGTCCCCCTGCCCGGCATCACCGCCCTCGTGACGGCCCTCGCGGCCGTCGCGAGTTTCCTGTTCATCCGTCGGCGCACCCAGCAGTCGGTCGATAAGGGCATCAAGACGTTTCTCGTCGTCCTCGGGAGCGTCGTCGCCTTCTCCAGCGGCGGGAGCCAGGTCGGACTGGCGACCGGGCCCCTCGAAAACCTCTACCGCGTGGAACTGGGCCTTCCGGGCCTGCTGTTGCTCGGCCTCGGTGCCGTCGGCATCCTCGGCGGCGCGTGGATGGGCGCGCCCAGACTGTTACAGGCCACCGCCCGCGAGTACGCCCAACTCGGGGTCAGGCGCTCTATCGCCGCACTGGTCCCGGGCTTTATCATCGCCCAGACGGCCATCGCGCTGGGCATCCCCATCTCGTTCAACAACATCATCATCTCGGGAGTCATCGGCGGCGGCCTCGCCGGCGGGTCGGCGGGCGTCTCCCGGCGCAAGATTGGAGTGACGGTCGGCTTCTGGGTGCTCACCCTCGTCAGTTCGGTCGCCGTCGGGTTCGGCCTCTACCGGGCGTTCGCGACGGTACTGGGCTAGCGGACGACGGTCACCGTCACCGGGGCCTCGCCCACGACGGCCGTCGCCACCGTCCCGAGCAGTCGTCGGGCCAGTTCGTTCCGGTCTCCGCCGTGTCCGCCCATCACGATCTGGTCGACGTCGTTGGCCGCGGCGTAGTCGAGAATCGTCTCGGCGGGATCGCCCGTCTCCACCACCGTCTCGACGGTGCGGTCGAATTCGGCGGCGCGGCGTTCGGCCTGTTCGACGAGACGGTCGGCCCGTGCTGTCGCCTCCTCGCGGCGCTCCTCGCCCGGTTCGAGAATCCCGCCCTCGCTCATGGCGCTGTCCAGCGGCGCGACGACGTTCAGCACCGTCAGCCGACAGTCGAACGTCTCTAGGGCGTGGACCAGCGCCTCGTCGGCCAGCGGCGAGCCATCGAGCGGAACGAGGACGTGTTCGGGCGCCATATCTCACCTCGTGTGGGGACGTACAAGAAGTCGGGTGGTGACGGCGCTATCGCTCGCGAGTTAGTGAACGGAGGAGAGTAGTTCCGGGAAGATTCGAACTTCCGTCGTTGCCCCCAGAAGGCAACAGGATTGGCCACTACCCCACGGAACTTTGACACGTTCGTCACTGGTTTCGCTCAGTGACGTACACTACCGTATAGCCGGCTGCTGTATTTCAGTGTTGCGGACTCGGGCCGGCGTGTCAGTCGTCGGCATCCGACGGGGTGCCGTCGGGCGGTCGGACGTGCGGTGGTTTCCCGTAGTGTTCTTTCCGATGACAGTTAGCACAGAGAACGACGCACTTCGCCATCTCGGCACGTCGCTTCGATTTGGCGTCGCCGTGAGTGACCATCTCGGAGACGGTCATCTCCTTGTCGGCGTCGGCCGGGTCGAAGCGTCGAGCGGTGAGGTCGGTCACGGCAGCAGTTCGGCCAGCCGACACTTCAACAGGGGGCGACAGTGGCAACCGCGTCCGGCAGAATCGACACGGCTTTTGCGGGCTGGCCGCCACCGTCGGGTATGTACGTCGGACGCTTCGTCGTCGTCGGCCCCGAGGTAGGCGCCTACCGCGTCTCCTCGCGGTCGTTCCCGAACCGGCAGGCAGTACAGCGAGACGGGACCGTCACCGTCGAACCGACTCCGGACGCACCGGAGACGGACAACCCCTACATCTCCTACAACGGCGTCCGCGTGACCGAGCGCGGTGCCGTGGTCGGCAACGGCTCGCACGTCGACCCTATCGCGGAGAAACTCGAACTGGGCTACCCCGCACGGGACGCCCTCGCCGAACCGCTACTCTCGCTTGACTTCGAGAAGGACGACTACGACACGCCCCGCATCGCCGGCATCGTCGGCGTCGACGCCGAGGACCCCACGACGAACGCCGACGGCCCGGGCGCGGTCATCGGCACCGTCCGTCGAGACGCCCTCCTCGTCGAGGAGGTCACCGAACCGACGCTCGTGGCCACCTACGAAGAGGATAGCCCGACGGCGTTCGACCTCGACGCGACGGCCGCCGAGGCGGCCGCCCGCGAGGTGTACGACCACGAGTTCGAACACGCGGTCTGTGCGGCCGGCGTCAACGGCGCGGCCGGCGACTTCGACGTCTCGGTGTACAACGGCGAGTGACGGCCGCAGTCGGCCGACCACCACAGTACGTGATGCAGTGCCGACACTCAAGACCCCTCACCCGCTAGAACAACACAATGAAGGTAGGCGTTCTCTCAGACATCCACGGCAACCGGGTGGCCCTAGAAGCGGTACTCGCGGACATGCCGTCGGTCGACCGGCTGGTCTGTGCGGGCGACGTCGTCGGGTACAACCCGTGGCACGCCGACTGCGTCGACGCGATGCGCGGACTGCTGGACGGCGAGGACTACTGGCCCGACAGCGAGGTGCCGACAGTGATGGGCAACCACGACCGGGCCGTCGCCGGCGAGACGCCGTTCGCGTTCAACGGGATGGCACAGGCCGGCGTCGAACACGCCCGCGAGCAACTCGACGAGGCGCAACTCGACTGGCTCGCAGGCCTCCCCGACGAACGCCTGACGTGTAACGACCGGGTGAAACTCGTCCACGGCCACCCCGAGGACCCGGACCACTACACCTACCCCGACGAGTTCGGGCCAGACCTCCTCGGCGAGGAGGACGTCCTCGTGATGGGCCACACCCACCACCAGCACCACGAGGTGTACGACGAGGGTATCGTGATGAACCCCGGGAGCGTCGGACAACCGCGTGACGGCGACCACCGCGCCGCCTACGCCGTCCTCGACCTCGATTCGATGACCGTCGTGGACCGCCGCGTCGAGTACGACACCACCGAGGTCGTCCACGCCGTCGAGGACGCCGGCCTCCCCCGGAAAATCGGGTTCCGACTGACCCAAGGGCGGTAAATGGTCGGTCTGGAACGCGGGACAGTCGCACTCGGACAATCCCGGCGCGGCGACACAGCAATATACCCCGATAGCGAGTGTCATACAAATTTCACATAGCCTTGGTTTCGGATAATAGAGCGTGGATCTTCCGCTCGGTAGGTGTGGGGAGGTATCGGACGAACTGGTTCAATCTATGCTAGTGAAGGACCCGTGCGGACTTTTCAGTCGGACCGTCCAAGGACACGGTATGGACGGCATTCAAATCGACGACGTGGACCGGAGCATCCTGCACCAACTCCAACTCAACGCCCGCCAGACCGATACGGAGATCGCCGAGAAGGTGGATGTGACCTCCACGACGGTCCGGAATCGGCTCGACAAACTCGAAGACGGGGCGTGATTCGGGCTATCGCCCGAGATCAACTACGAGCAAGCGGGCTACCCTCTCCACGTCATGTTCGTCTGCACGGTCAATCCGAACAAGGTGGACTCGCTGACCGAAGAGATCCTCGGCATTCGCGGTGTGGTGACCACCCGCGATTTGCTTGGGGGCGAACGAAATGTCCACGTCGAGGTCGTCGCCGACACGGTCGGAGAGATCGAAGAGATCCGCAACGAACTAGCGGACTTGGGCCTGACGATCAACAGTTCTGAGATCATCTCCGAGACACGGGTCCAGTCATGGGACCACTTCTATCCACGGCCGGGCCCCGACGCGCGCCAGGACGACGACATCGACGACGGGTCGGTCACCGATCAAGGATAGTCGGGGATTGCTTGAAATTTTCAAATATATCCGTGTCTATTGGCTCTGAGTTCGCACTTAGATTTCAATATATCCACAGATAACTGGTTGGGGTTGAATTTTACAAATGTGTCGATTATATGCGTAGAAGAGCTTATTCGTTAGCTCGTTCTTGCCACGGTATGGCCGAATCAACCGAGGCGGTAACCAATAATTGTAGTACATCGGCAGATCGCGTTCGTCGGTACGTCCCGGACTCCCTCGACGAGATCGCGCCGTGTCTCCGGTTGATGGCCGACCACGAAGACAAACTGCCAGCGGGGTGGCCATAACCCAATGAGCCGGCGTCTCAACACGTGGCTCTCCCGACTCGGTGGGCCCACACAGGCCGAGACACCGTCCTCTCGCGACGACTCCGAGGACGAGGCCACCACGGCCCTGTTTTCGTGCCCTGCCTGTGAGGCGACGTACATCAGCGAGGAGATGGACGCCTGCTCGAAGTGTGGAGAGTCAGTCAGTCAAATCCCGACCAAGCGTGAATTAGCCCTCTCAACCAGTCAGATATGACAGGACCACCTAATGGCAGCTGAGCAACGTAAAGCCGAGACGGTGAGTCTGTTGCAGGACCTCGGGCTGAAGGAGTACGAGGCACGGAGTTTCCTGGCATTGACCCAACTCTCAAGGGGGACCGCCAAGGAAATCAGCGAGATCTCCGAGGTCCCTCGGACCCGGGTGTACGACGCCGTCCGAGTGCTGGAGTCAAAGGGGCTGGTCGAAGTGCAGCACTCCAGCCCCCAACAGTTTCGCGCGGTTAGCATCGAGGAGGCGACCGCGGTCTTGCGTCAACAGTACGACACGCGGATCGACACCCTCCAGTCACAGCTCGAAGCGCTCGATTACCAACCGGAAGTCGACGACAGCGACCGAATGCAGGAGGTATGGGCGCTGTCCGGTCACGATGGCATCGAGTCCCGGACACACACGCTGCTGGAGGACGCCGAATCGGAGATCGTCTTGTTGGTCGTCGAGGAGGAAATTTTGACGGAGGCGTTGTACGAGCGGCTCCACGACGCGGTCGACCGCGGCGTCGACGTGATCATCGGTGGCGGGACGGACGCAATCATCGCCAAACTCGGTACCGAGCTGCCATCCGTGAAAGTGTTCGAAACCGAATTGGACTGGCTCCTGGGGCCCGCGAGCGACGACGAGATCGCCATCAGCCGCCTGCTATTGGTCGACCGCACGACGTTGTTGGTCAGTTCCTTCTACCCGGACGCCGACCCCGACGAATCACATGAGCAGGCGGTCTTCGCTAACGGCCTGGAGAACGGTATCGTCGTCCTCCTTCGCCGAATAATCTCCTCGGGTCTGCTCCCCGTTGCGAACCCGGTGAGGTAGCCAGTCAGCGGTTCCCGGGCCAGGCTGCGCGAACAGAATGATGACGAAAGGCACCGTATTGAGCGATTCATCGGCTCACATTTCAGGGGACTGTGAGTGATTCTATAACACCTTCCAGTAAGAAACCGCCGTGTGTCGAACGGATACCAGAGCAGACGCTCCCGGAATGAGATAGCCAGAGTAATGACCGTCTCCGGCCGGGAGTGCACTCAGCGCACGACCCGCCGTCAGAGCGTCGCTCACGAAGACGGGGGAGGGCAGGCACGCGGGTGGAAAGTCAGCAGTCGGCATACCGCGTGAGCGGTGCGCGGTCGCTTGCGATCGCGAATAGACGAACGGCGCGAAGCGCCGTGAGTCAGCGAGCGTGGTTTCCTAGAAAACGCCCTGCACCAGTTCGAGGGCCTGCTCGCGGTCGTCCCACGGGACGAACACCGATACCGAAGTCGCGGAGGTGACGACGTCGTAGAGGTGGATGTGCGCTTCGGCGAGCGGTCGGGTGACGCGGTAGGGAAGCGCGTGTTCGCTGGGGTCGCCGCCGGTGACGCGGATGACCGCGATGTCGTCCTCGACGGTGACAGAGGAGAGCGTCTCGTCGTCGACGATTTCGTCGTGAAGCAGCGCCTCCACCTCGTCGGCGTCCTCGGCGTCGACGTAGAAGGTTAGCGAGTCCATCCCCGAGGAGTTAGCCTCGATGTTGATATCCTCGTTACCGATGGCGCTTGACAGTTCCGCGAGGATACCGGGGCTGTTGCGTATGGCGCGCCCGGCGACGGTGACACAGGCAACCGGTTGCTCCTGCAGGTCGATGAGGTTCTGGAACTCGCCCTCGATGGAGGTGCCGCCGGTGAGCAGGTCGCCGTGCTGGTAGTGGGTGACCCGAACCCCGAGGTTCGCGTCCTTGTACGACAGCGCAGAGGGCGCGACGACTTCGGCCCCGCGGAAGGAGAGCGAGCGGAGTTCGTCGACGCTGATCTCGCCGACGTTCCGGGCGCCTTCGACGACGCGCGGGTCGCCGGTCATGACGCCCTCGACGTCGGTGACGATGACGACTTCGTCGGCGTCCATGTAGTTGCCGAGCATCACCGCCGTCGTGTCGGAGCCACCGCGGCCGAGCGTCGTCACGTTGCCCTCGTGGTCCTCCGCGAGGAACCCGGTGATGACCGGGACGACGTCTTTCATCTGGCCGGCCAGCGCGTGAGCGCGCTTTTTGGTCTCCTCGACGTCGACCTCGCCGTACTCGTCGGTGATGATGGGCCAGTCCTCGCTGCCGGGTTCGAGGAAGACGGCCTCGATGCCGCGGGCCGCCAGTGCGCCCTTGAGCATCCGGACGGAGGTCCGTTCGCCCATGGAGACGATTTCGGCACGGTCCTCGTCGGCGGCTTCGTACTCGATGCCCTCCAGCAGTTCGTCGGTCGTGTTGCCCATCGCCGAGGCGACGACGCCGACTTCGTGACCCTGCTGGACCGCGGCCGCGATGGAGTCTGCGGCCCGGTTGATTCGGTCGCCGCTGCCGAGGCTAGTGCCCCCGAACTTCGCGACTACGCGCATCGAACCACCTGTGCCGTGTGTGATTGAGTCATGCCCCCGCGTTCGCCGCCGCTCGGGATAACTGTGTTCATCTGGCCCGATTCCGGCGTCGGATGGTACTGTCCGACACACCGTTTATTTACGTGGGGCACACAGTCACAGCCATGGAGATACGTGACGCTGTCGAGGCCGACGCCGGGCGTCTCGCCGACCTCGCAGACAGTCCTCCGGACGTGATGCGCAACCTCGTCCACGACCGAACGGTGCGAGTCGCCACAGACGGGAACACAGAGGGCATCGTGGGATTCGTCAGCTACGACGCCAAACGGGGCACCGTCCACGTCACGCAACTCGCCGGGTCGACCGACGCCTGCGAACGACTGCTCGACGAACCCATCTCCTTTGCCGAACGAGAACGGATGGACGTCGAACTGCTCGTCCCCGACGGCGAGTCGGCCGTCGAGGCCGCCGTCGAGGCGACGGGATTTACACGCACGGGACAGGGGCCCCGGTTCGAGGGGAAACCGACGGTCCGGTATCGCCTCGAACCGAGCCGCGCCGAGCAGTAGTCGACTCACCACGAGCGGTAGTCTGTCGCCACGAGCGGTGGTCGGTACGGTCGGCCCAGATCACCGACGCACTCGTCGTCCTCGTTACGTTCGTCCCCGCGGAGTACAGCGGCGTCCTCGACGATGCGACGACCGACGGAACCGCGGCGCGCCGGACGCCCTCGACAGGAACGCCTGCACGAGGCGTCGCTGACAGTCGAGTTGCCAAAGAGAGAGGGTCACGCGACGCCCGCTGGCACCGCGAGACGCCACCCGACCAGCCCCAGCAAGGCAAAGCCGAAGGCGTTGAGCGAGCCGTGGAGCGCCACCATCGTGGCGATGTCGAGGCCGAGGTCCGTCCCGGAGAACGTCGCGACGCCGTAGCCCAGCGCCAGCGCCATCGACGCCGGGAGCGCGACGGCCGACGCGCCGAGCAACAGTCCCTGCACTCGCGACCGGGCCGGCGCGACCCGGGCGAGGACGTACCCGCCGAACAGCGCGACGGCGACGGTGAAGCCGCCGACAGCCACCACTTCGACGAGCGGCGAGAACGAGATACCGACGGCGATGATGGCCGGGCCGACCAGAATCACGCCCGCGAGGGACGAGAACCCCCCGGACAACGGCGAGAGGACGCGGCCCGAGAGCCCAACGAGCACCGGGAGGACGAACCCGGCATAGTGAAAGTGCACCGCCGTGAGCAGGACGATGGTTCGACCGAACCAGAACGTGAGGTCCAGCTGATACAACAGGAGCGCCACCGCGCCGACCGAGACGTACGCGAGACCGGCGTCGACGGCCGTCTCGGGCAGTTCGAGGCCGCCGCGAGCGCGCGTTCGGGCGACGGCGGCGAGGCCGAGCAGTCCGGTCACGAGGAGCCACGGCGCGGCCAGTGCGGTGGCCGTCACCTCGCCGACGGGACGTGCCAGCGACGCCGTGAACAGGACGGCACCGACTGGCTGAAGCCAGACGGCGGCGCGGACGACGTATCCGGCGGTGCCCCGGAACGGCGGCGTCGCGGCCATGCCGACGCCGAGGGGCACGAGGACGAGCGGTGCGAGTGTGAGCGCCCGTTCGACCGGCCCGAGGCCGGCGACGAGGACGGCCGCGACCCAGACGAGGGCGCCGAACACGGCGCTCAGGTCGGTCACGGCGATGCCGACGACGGTCGGCCGGGAGGCCGCTGCCCTCGCCGTCGACCCCCGGCCGAACGACTCGCTCATCGCGGCGGGAGCGTCGGCAGGCGGCGAATCGGTCGGAGGTCTGCCACCTCGTCTCGCTCGGTCAGTTCCTGCGTGAACGACCCTCGGTAGCTGAGGATGTGGCCGGCCAGCGCGTTCTCGACGGTGGCGAGGACGTAGTAGCACTCGCCGGCGTCGTCATAGCGGTCACGGACCTCCACGTCGGCGGCGAGGGGGCTGGGGAGCCGAACGTAGTGGTCGCCAAGATGGACCCACTGGCGGCCAGCCTCGACGACGAGCGCGCCGGCCTCGACGCGAGGGTGCAGTTCCGTGGCGATGGGACCGCCCCGCCCCAGAAAGTCGAGCAGACGCTCGCCGTCGGCGTCCCACACCGTCACCGAGTCGAAACGCCGCGTCTTGCCGCCGAACTCGAACGTTCGTCGGGTCGTCATCGCTTCGTGGCCGTCGAGGTCATAGCCCACCGTCGTCACCGAGAACGGGATATCGTGGCCGGCCTCGGGAAACAGCATGTCGCGAGCCGTCATCGCGTACAGCGCCGGGAGGACGTGCGTACCGCGGGAGACGTCCATCTCGCCGCGACCGACCGTGACGCCGTCCTCGGTGCCGATGCTGTAGCGCTCGCGGACCTTCGGGTGCAGGTCGTCGGCCGCCTCGCCCAGCGCCCGTTCGTAGACGCCGGTCATCGCTCCCCCCGGTCACGAGGTGTGCCTGTGGGCGTCGGACGGTCCGGTCGGTCCCGGCGTGTATCGGCCATGTCGAGTTAGGTTCGCCCGTGCGGGTGATAAGAATTGCCTGCTACCGGGGCGAGTGGCCGGTCGGTCAGTTCTCGGCCAGATGCTCCAGTACGGCCTCCGTGCTGTTGGCGACGGGTTCGGGGTCGTTGCCCGCCTCGGCGGCCGCATCGGGGTCCTTGAGCAGGTGGCCCGTGGTCAGACAGACCACCGATTCGTCGTCTCCGACGACGCCGCGCTCGCGGAGTTTCCGGAGGCCGGCGAGCGAGGCGGCGGAGGCCGGTTCGACGCCGACACCCTCGCCAGCGAGGTCACGCTGGGCCTCGGTGATCTCCTCGTCGGAGACGGCGACGGCCGTCCCGCCGGTCTCGCGGATGCCCGGCAGGGCCTTCGGGGCGTTGACGGGGTTGCCGATGCGGATTGCCGTCGCGCGGGTCTCGACGTGTTCCCAGCGGCGGGTCTCGTCGAGGCCCTCCTCGATGGCCTCGACCATCGGGGCGGCGCCCTCGGCCTGTGCGCCGGTAATCTTCGGCACCTCGTCCTCGGTGATGGCACCGGCCTTGACGAGTTCGCGGAAGCACTTGTACAGCGCCGCGGTGTTGCCGGCGTTGCCGACCGGCAGGACGATTCGGTCGGGGTACTCGCCGTAGTCGGCGTAGTGCTCTTCCATGATTTCGAGGCCGATTGTCTTCTGTCCCTCCAGTCGGAACGGGTTCAGCGAGTTCAGGAGGTACGCCTCGCCTCGCTGAGCGAGGTCCTGTACGATGTCGAGACACTGGTCGAAGTTGCCGTCGACTTCGAGGATTCGGGCCTTGTGCAGGGCCGCCTGTGCGATTTTACCGGCGGCGACCTTTCCGGCGGGGAGGAGGACGAGCGTCTCCATCCCGCCACGGGCGCCGTAGGCCGCGAGCGCCGCGGAGGTGTTCCCGGTCGAGGCACAGGCCAGTCGGCCGACGCCGACCTCTTTGGCGACCCGGACGCCGACGGTCATGCCGCGGTCCTTGAACGACCCGGTGGGGTTCATCCCCTCGTGTTTGACGCGGAGGCTCTCGACGCCCACCTCGTCCTCGATGCGCGGGACGCGGTGGAGCGGCGTGTTCCCCTCCGGGAGGGTGACGCCGACGTCGAACGGTAGCGCGTTGTGGTAGCGCCAGACGCCCGACCCCTCGCCCTCGAAGTCCTCGAAGGTAGGCAGGTCGGCGTACCGGACCTCCAGCAGGCCGTCGCAGTGGTCGCAGGTGTAGCGGACGTCCTCGAAGGGCGCGAACGACTCGCCGCACTCGATGCAGGCGAGCCAGACGCCGTCGTCGGCCGCCGACGGCACGTCGTCGGTGAGTTGCAGGTCAGCCATTGTTCGACGCCATGGTCCCACCGGGCAAAAGTCGGACGGTTGTCGGCCGCAGCGGCAATCAGCGAGCGGCGTTACGGAACGGGTGGTCGGTCAGCCGACACGGACGGGACCGTCCGGCGACGAGAAGTGACAGTGCATACGCTAGTCGTTGCTGGCGTCGAACTCGTCGATGCGGTCGTGGACCGCCGCGGTCCACTGGTCCAGCGTCTCGTGCATCAACTCGCGGGCCTCGTCGAGCGGCGTCGCGGTGTACTGATAGACGTGGCCGCCGCCGTCCAGCAAGCGTCGTTCGCGCTTCGCGAGGCCCTTCTCGCGGAGCGTCGACAGCGAGCGGTTGACGTTCGAACGGTCCCGGTCGAGTTCGGCGGCGAGTTCCTCGACGGTGCTACCCGGGGTGTCGAGCAGCGTCCGATAGGTCCGGACCTCGTGTCGCTGGACGCCGAAAACGCAGGCCATCACCTCGTCGAGCGGCGGTTCGTCGTCGACCATGAGTTCGCGGAAGGCGTCGGGCGATGGGTCGATTGCCATGTGCGGACGGATAGGCACGCGCCACGCATAAACGGGGCCGTTACCTGTAGCTCACCGGGTGAAGCCGGCGTTACCGCTCACTCCCGCCCGTAGCCCTGCCGCTCTAAACAGGTCCGCATCTCCTCGCGCGAGTCGTGTTTGTGCAGTCGCGTCGGGGTATCGCAGTACCAGACGCCGTCGTAACGCAGCGTCACCTCGTGGGACTCCCCGAGGAACTCCGTGCGGACGACGACCCGCTGGCCGTCTTCGAGCGCGTCCAGTAGCGCTTCGACGTCGGCTTCGCCGGCGTCGACGACGAGTGGCTCCATTGCGTGGCGGTACCAGCGCCATCGGTTTATACTGTCGGGCACTCACACCTGAGTTATCAACTCCCGGACGAGAGCGTGTGTCACACGGGCGCACGACCGGCGAACAGTTATGCTCGCCGGTCGCTCCACCTATCTAACCGTTCCCCGTCGGTGTGTCGGTGCCACGCTGGCGAGGTACCGCTATTTCCCAGAGTTGGGTAGCCCGGCATACGATGCACGACAGACGCACGGTCCTCGCGGGGACGTTCGGGACGCTGGCGGCGCTCGCCGGCTGTCAGGGCCTCGGCGGGACGGAGACGACGCCTACGGACGCGGCGACGGACGCCTCGACGCGAACGCCCACCGGGACACCGACCGAAACCAGTAGCGGTAGCGACGTCGACTACGGCGGTTGGTTCTCCGACACCGACAACTTCGACGGGACGACCGACCTGCGCGGCGAGTCGTCGGTGACCGTCGCCGTCGGCGCGGAGGGCAACGGCGGGGCCTTCGCGTTCGACCCGCCGGCCATCCACGTCGACCCCGGAACGACGGTCGTCTGGGAGTGGACCGGCAACGGCGGGAGCCACAACGTCGTCGCCGAGGACGGGTCCTTCGAGAGCGGCGACCCGGTCGGGGAGGCCAGTGCGGCGTACGAGCGCTCGTTCGACAGCGAGGGCATCCACCTGTACTTCTGTAATCCCCACCGCTCGCTCGGGATGAAAGGCGCCGTCGTCGTCGGCGACCCCTCGGGCGGTGGCGGTGGCCAGACCGAGGCCTACGACTTCGCGGCGGCGACGTTCGACGCCTACTGGTACTCGCTGTACAACATGAGCACGAACATCGCCATGAGCGGCAACGGCGTCCCCTTCCCGCTGAACGAGCAGATGGAACAGATGCGGGACCAGCGCCTTCCTGCGATGCTCGAACGGGCCGCGGTCGAGCGCCCGCCGATTACGGACCCCAATCTCTCGTTTGCGGCGTTTACCGAGGGCGACCCACACTTCACGCAGCGGCCGGTACTGGAAGACGATACCGGCCGACCGGACGCGAAGACGCTCGCGTGGGACAAGAGCGAGTCCTCCGGCGTCGTCAGCCCATCGTCGCTGGCGTGGACACACCTCAAGGGCGTCACCTGGGCGAAGAACTTCCAGAAGCACTTCGATCTGCTGCCGACAGAGATGGCCCCACGGTTCCGGGCCCAGTTGCTCTCGACGCTGGGACAGATAGGTATCAACGCCGCGATTCTCGTCGGCGGGTCCCGCGGGAACGGGGCGTTGACCCACGGCGATAGCTGGGAGTTCCTCTCGGAGTACCGGCCGGCCGAGGGCCGTATCGAGGACGAGACGCGTCGACCCCATCACCACGCCGCGATGACGTGGTTCCTCTCGGATATGAGTAGCCTCGCACAGAACGGCTGGTTCGGGTACGTCAACCCCCGGCCGCTGCTTCCCAGCGAGGCCGGTGCGGACGCCGTCTTCGAGACGGACGTCGGGATACAGGAAATTACCGACGGGGTCGCCCGGACGACGATGGACCTGTTCAGTCCCGAGGACGTGGCCCAACAGGAGTCGACCCGCTCGGTCGGACTGATGCTCGGTGCGATCGGGTACTACGGGCCGCAGGCTGGCACCGAGGACGACCTGAGTGCCGCCGCCGACTACGCGAACGGCCTCGCGAGCGTCGTCCAGTCGAACCTCGCGGGCAACGGGAAAGTCGAGAACGGCGCGGCCAATCAGGCGGCCACGCAGGGCATGGTGGCACAGGGCCTGCTGTGGGCCTCCCAGATGGACGGCGTCGACCACACCGACACCGCCGGCGACGTGGTCGGCTACATGGTCGACGAACTGTGGGACGACGACGCCGGCACCTTCGCCTCCGGGACGGGCGATTCGACGTACGCCATCACCGCGCGGGACGCCGGGGACATCACCGGCGGTCTCAACGCCGCCGACGCCGTGTTGGGGAACTCGGACGTGCGACCGCTGTTCGCGCGCTTCTTCGACAGCACGTTCAACACCGGCCGACTCCAGCGTGCCCAGCGGCCGCCGTCGGTGAGCCAGTCGAAGGGGAACGAACCGCCGCTCCCGCCGAAGGCCGGCGGCGAGTTCGGGCAGGCCAGCGTCTACAACGGGGAAGTCGCGTACGACACCGAGGCCGGCGAGTGGTCGGTCACCGACGACCGGTTCTACACCGCCGACGCCCTCTATCTCGCCAATCAGGACATCTGGGTCGGTAACTGGGGCGGCGAGTTCTACCAGGGCCGTGGTGTGCCCGGACAGAGCGACGACCCGCCGAACTGACGGCTCGGGTGCCAACCGTTCCCAAACGTATCGAAAAGGGTAGCGTTTCGAGTGGAACCGGGCGATTCAGGCACGGCCGAAACTGTGTCGACAGGTCACGAACGTATCGAAAAGGGTAGCGTTTCGAGTGGAACCGGACGATTCAGGCACGGCCGAAACTGTGTCGACAGGTCACGAACGTATCGAAAAGGGTAGCGTTTCGGGTGGAGCCAAGCAGTCCATCGGCGACGACGTGGGCGTCACCGTCGTCAACCCGACGGAAGTCCGCTCGACGTTCGGCAGCGAGGAGGAAAAAATGTTCGTCCACCTATGCAACCCATAACAGTACATATGTAGTGTTTTTCCTAGTTGGCCAAAAAATCTAGCCACAGTTTGCCACAGAATGTTTAATACCTAGTGCTGCTAGTCAGCAGACGTTGGAGAATGTCATCCAAGTCCTTCACGACGGCGCTGACACTGTACCGTAGCAGGACGTACACGCTGGAGCAGGCGGCCGGGTTCAGCGGACTTTCGACCGGCGAGATGGCGTCCGCACTCCGGTCGCGCGGCATCGACGTGCGTGAAGCAGACGAGCAGTCGCTCCCGGAGAGCGTCGGCAGATAAGGCGTTCGAGTCGCTCCGGTCCGCGCGAGACCTCGGAAAAACCGCTCGCCCTATGTCGCGGCTACGCCGCTCGATATTCGAGGTCGCCCCGCGACCTCGCTTCGCTCCCGACTCTCAGTTCTGCTCGGCCAGCCACGCAAGCAGCCCTTTCTGAGCGTGCAGGCGGTTCTCCGCCTGGTCCCAGACGACGGCGTTGTCACTCTCGATGACCGCGTCGGTGACCTCCTCGCCGCGGTGGGCGGGCAGGCAGTGCATGAGCGTGCGGTCGCCCAGCAGGTCCGTGGTAATCTGGAACCCGTCGAAGTCGTCCAGTTTCTCGTGGCGGCGGTCTTCCTGTCCCATACTGACGAAGACGTCCGTGTAGACGACGTCGGCCCCGTCGACGGCCGCCTCGGGGTCGTTCGTGGTCTCGGGGACGTTCCCGAACTCGGCGGCCCGGTCCAGTACCTCGTCGGACACCTCGTAGCCCGCAGGCGTGGCGACGGTGAGGTCGAGACCCGTCATCGCCGCGCCCAACACGAACGACTGGCAGACGTTGTTGCCGTCGCCGACCCACGCCACGTTCACGTCGAACCCGCCGAACTTCTCGCGAATCGTCAGCAGGTCGGCGAGCGTCTGACAGGGGTGGGCGTCGTCGGTCAGCGCGTTGATGACCGGCACGTCGCTGTACGCGGCCAGTTCCTCGACGTCCTCGTGGTCGAAGACGCGGGCCATCACGAAGTCGACGTAGCGGGCCAACGCTCGCGACGTGTCCTTGACCGGTTCGCCGTGGCCCAGATGGATGTCGTCGGGGCCGAGAAAGAGGGCGTGGCCGCCCAGTTGGGTCATCCCAGTCTCGAAGGACACGCGGGTTCGCGTCGAGGGTTTCTCGAATATCATCCCCAGCGTCTGCTGGTCCAGCAGGTCCTCGTAGTCGGCCGGGTCGGCCTTGATCTCGGCCGCGCGAGAGAGCACGGCGGACAGTTCGTCGGTCGTGAGGTCGTCGACGTCGAGCAGGTGCATAGTTACAGGAGGCGTTCGGTGACGTCCGTAAGGACGCCGACCGCGCGGTCGTACTCCGCGAGGTGGATGTGTTCGTTCGGCGCGTGGTCGAGGTCGGAGTCGCCGGGGCCGTAGGTCGCCATCGGGCAGTCCCACGCCTTCGCGAAGACGTTCATGTCGCTGGTGCCGGTCTTGCGGAGCAGCGTCGGGTCGCCGCCGTGCTGGCGGATAGCGGCCCGGAACGCCCGAGCGACCGGGGTCCGGGGACTCTGCATCACGGGTTCGATCGTGTCGTCCCAATGGACGGAGCCGTTGGTGAGGTGACCGTCGGCGATTTCGCGAATCTCGTCGGTGGTGTACTCCGGGGGGACCCGTAGCTGTACGACCATCGTCGCCTCGACGGAGAGGCCGTCCTCGGAGATGCCGCCGTCGATGTCGACGGGCTTGCAGGTGACCCGCTCGAAGACGGGCACCCACTCGTCGGGGTCGAACTCGTCCTCGACGGCGGCCCACCAGTCGATGGCGTCTTGGATGGCGTTGTTCTCCGGGCGCGAGGAGTGGCCGGACTCGCTGGTGGCGACGTAGGTCCCACCGAGCAGTCCCCGGTACCCCAGCGTGATGCCCTCCCAACCGGAGGGCTCGCCGTTGACGACGGCGTCCGGTTCGGCGCCGCGGTCCTCGACGAGGTACCGAGCGCCGCGGGAGTCGACCTCCTCGCCGACGACGCCGACGAAAGAGGCCCCGGTTCGGACGGCGGCGACGGCCATCGAACACAGCGGTCCCTTGGCGTCGACGCTGCCGCGGCCCCACAGCACGTCGCCCTCGTCGGTTTCCTCGATACGGACCGGAATGTCCCCCGGTACGGTGTCGATGTGGGACGTCAGGAGGACGCCGTCGTCGGCCGGCGCGCGCACGTTGCCGATGTCGTCTATCCACACCTCGCGGTCGTGGGCCTCGAAGAACTCGACGAGACGTTCGGCGGCCTCGCGTTCCTCGGGGGTGACCGAGGGGATGCGGACGACGGCTTCGAGCAGTTCACGGGCCGCTGTATCGGCCTCCTCGCCGACTGCTTCGCTCATCCCACCACCTCGGCCATGGCGTCGACCACCTCGTCGGCATGGGCCTCGTCGATGGTCAGCGGCGGGAGCAGACGCACGACGGTCCGGCCCGCGGGCAGCGCGAGGATGCCGTGATTCAGCGCGAGTTGCTTCAATGCCTTGTTCGCACCGCGGCCGACTTCGACGCCGATCATCAGTCCTTCGCCGCGGATGTCCCGCACCTCGTCGCCGATGGCCGCCGCCAGTTCCGTCTGTAGGTACTCGCCCATGGCGGCGGCGTTCTCGGGGACGTCGTCCTCGACGATGGTCGAGACTGTCGCCCCGGCGGCCGCCGAGATGACCGGGCCACCGGAGAACGTCGAGGCGTGTGAGCCGTAGTTCTCGGCGATCCAGTCGCGACACAGCGTCGCACCGACGGGGAAGCCGTTGCCCAGCCCCTTCGCCGACGTAATCATGTCTGGCGTGACGTTCGCCCGCTGAGAGTTCCACAGCGCGCCGGTTCGGCCCATGCCGGTCTGGACCTCGTCGAAGATGAGCGCCGTGCCAGCGTCCTCGGTAATCTCGCGGGCCGCGTCGAGGTACCCCGTCGACGCGGGGTTGATGCCGCCCTCGCCCTGTACGGGTTCGACGATGAACGCGGCGGTGTCCTCGTCGACCGCTTCGTCCAGCGCTTCGGCGTCGTCGTAGGGGACGAACTCCACGTCGCCGATGAGCGGTTCGTAGGGCTTCTTGTACTTGTTCTTCCACGTGGTCGCGAGCGACCCCATGGTGCGGCCGTGAAAGCCCTTCATCGTCGCGACGATTTTGGAGTTCCCGGTCGCAGAGCGCGCGAACTTCAGCGCCGCCTCGTTGGCCTCTGTCCCGGAGTTACAGAGCCACGTCTTGTCGATGGGGTCCGGGGCGGTGTCGGCGAGCAGTTCGTACAGGGCCGTCCGCTGGGCGTTGGGGTAGGAAGCCTGTACGTAGGTCAGTTTCTCGAACTGCTCGGTGACCGCGTCCTGTACCGCGGGGTGGCCGTGGCCGAGGGGGACGCAGGCGTAGGACGCACCCATGTCGAGGTACTCCGTACCGTCGTCGCCGTAGACGTAGGCACCGTCGCCGCGTTCTATCTGGATGGGTTTCTCGTTGAAGACGAAGCCGCTCATTGGTCTGCCTCCTGAACTGCGCTCGCTTGCACGTGTGTCCCGTCGCCGTCAAGCGCCGACAGGATGGGGTTGTCGGCGTTGGCGTCCGCGACTACCGCTTCGGGCGCGCCGCCGGAGAGTGCCTCCTCGGCGGCCATTATCTTCCGACCCATGAACCCCTCGGCGGCGGCTTCGAGATCCGCCCACTCCTCGCTCGTCTCGACCGACTCGATGAGCGTCGCGGGGTCGTCTGGGTCCTCGTAGACGCCCTCGACGTCGGTCAGGAGGACGAGCGTCGCGTCGAGTTCGGCGGCGATAGCCGCCGCCGAGCGGTCGGCGTCGGTGTTGACAGGGACGACCTGTTCTCGCGGCTCGTCGCCGCTCGAACCTTCCGAGGCGCTTCGCGCCTCGCTACCCGCCATCGGCGGCGCGGCGACGGGCGTGTAGCCGTCGTCCAACAGCGACCCCAAGAGGTCGCCGTTGACCTGCTTGATGGTGCCGGAGTGGTCGCCGCGCTTGATCTTCTTCTTGCCGTCCTCGACGACGCGGACGGCGGACTTGCGGGGGCCGTAGAGCAGTTTCCCGTCCACGCCGTTCAGACCGACGGCGTCGACGCCCTCGCTCTGGAGGCCGGCGACCAGTTGGGTGTTGAGGTGGCCGAAGGCCATCTCGAACACCTCCATCGTCGTCTCGTCGGTGAAGCGGCCGACGACGCCGCTCGGCGTCTCGACGTACTCCGGTTCGATGCCGAGTCGTTCGAGCGTCTCGTCGACTTTGGTCGAGCCGCCGTGAACCACGACGACCTGTTCGCCCTGCTCGACGAGTGATGCCACATCCGCGAGCGCCCCCGCTGGGTCAACAGCACGAGCGCCACCGACTTTGATAACTACTGTCATAGAAAGCTTCGTCAGGGATTACGGTGCGCCGACGGGGTGGAGTCCCTGGAACTCCAGACCCGCCGTCTCCTCGAGGCCGAGGGCGACGTTGGCGGCGTGGACCGCCTGCCCGGCCGACCCCTTCATCATGTTGTCGATGGCCGAGAACACGACCAGCCGCTTGTTGGCGGGGTCGAGTTCGAAGCCGACTTCCGCCTTGTTCGTCCCCGCGACGGCCTTCGGTTCGGGGTAGCGGTAGACGCCGCCACCGCCGGCGACCATCTCGACGAACGGTTCGTCCTCGTACTGGCCGCGGTAGGCCCCCCAGAGGTCGCCCTTCGAGACGGGACCGTCGGGGAAGACGTGACAGGTCGCGCTGGCGCCACGGACCATGTCCACCGCGTGGACGGTGAAGGAGACGTCGACGCCGAGGAACTGCTGAATCTCGGCCTCGTGACGGTGGCCCGTCGGGGCGTAAGGGCGGACGACGCCCGAGCGCTCGGGGTGGCTGGACGCCTCGCCGCCGCCGGCCCCGCCCTCGCTGGACCCGACCTTCACGTCGACGACTATCTGCTCGTCGCCGCTGAGAACGCCGTGTTCGAACAGCGGGAGCAGGCCCAAAATCGTCGCCGTGGCGTTACAGCCGCCGGAAGCGATGAGGTCCGCGCCCGCGAGGTTGTCGCGGTTGAGTTCCGGCAGCGCGTACTCGCTCTGTTCGAGCAGTTCGGGACGCGTGTGTCCGTCGTACCACTCGTCGTACTGTGCTTCGGTGTCCAGACGGAAGTCAGCCGAGAGGTCGACGACGGTGTCGGCCGCGTCCTGAAACTGGTCTATCTGCTCCATCGAGACGCCGTGGGGCGTCGCGGCGAACAGCACGTCCACCGATTCGAGGTCCTCGGGCGAGGAGAAGCGCAGGTCCGAGTGCCGGAGGTTCGGGTGCTGGTGGCCGACGGTCTTGTTCTCCTTCGACCGACTCGTGGCCTGTGCGAGTTCGAACTCGGGGTGGCCGTCGAGGATGCGGAGGAGTTCCCCGCCGGTGAACCCGGAGCCACCGACGACGCTTGCGGAGTACGTCATGCGGTGACCTCCGCGTCGCTCTCGCTTGCCGCCTTCGATTCGAGCCAGTCGACGACCGCTGCGGGCACGTCCACGTCGGTGACCTCGTTGAGCGCCTTGAACTCGACGGTGTGGTTGACCTCGTGGACCGTGTAGTCCTCGGGTTCCCCGTCGTCGCCGACGCCGACCTCCATCAGGTCGATGCCCAGCAGGCCGCCGCCGACGGCGTCGGAAGCCTTCTCGACCAGTTCGAGCGCGCGGTCGTCCAGTTCGAACTCGTTCGTCTCGGCACCCTTCGCGGCGTTGGTGAGCCAGTGGTCCGAGGAGCGGACCATCGCCGCGATGGGGTCGCCGTCGACGGCCAGCACGCGGATGTCCCGGCCGGGTTTGTCGACGAACTCCTGAACGTAGAATATCTTGTGCTCGTAGTGGCCGAGCGTCTCCTTGTGTTCGAGGATGGCCTCGGCGGCCGAGCGGGAGTCGATTTTCGCCATCAGACGACCCCACGACCCGACGACGGGCTTCAGCACGCACGGGTAGCCGAAGTCCTCGATGGATTCCAGCGCGGCGTCTTTCGTGAACGCCACGTCGGTGTTGGGCGTCGGGACGCCCGCCTCGACCAGCGCGAGGCTGTTTTTGACCTTGTCCGAACAGACCTCCGCGACGTCGGGGCCGTTGACGACCGGCACGTCGTAGGCCGCGGCGAACTTCGTCGCGTAGACGCTACGAGACGTCGCCAGACAGCGGTCGACGACGACGTCGAGACCCTCGAACTTCGCGGGAGGCTCGCTGATGTTGAACTGCTGTTTGCGGACGTCTATCTTCTCTATCTCGTGGTCACGGTCGCGCAGTTCCGAGAGCAGGAGCTTCTCGTCCCGGCGGATGCGCGAGTAGAGCATTCCGACTTTCATGCTGTGTCCTCCGTGTGTTCGCGGGTCGCGGCGTCACGGGTCACAGTCGTATGCGACGTAAAGCGCCGCGCCACCGCGAACACCTCACTCACCCCAGTCCTCTTCGAGCTCGGGTGCGGTGTCGAGCTCGACGGGGTCAGTGCCGACGACTTCGAGTTCGGCACCACAGGTCGCACAGTCGACGATCTCTCCGACTTCGAGGTTGTCGTGCAGGGAGACTTCCGCCCCGCACTCGATGCAGTCTGCCATTGTACCGTTCTCTCGCGCCCGCACCCACTTAAAATCTTCGAACCTATCAGTACCAATTAGTAACCCATACTGCCACCTAATGGCGTCTAAAAGCAAATTACCGCATGTTCTCGAACTCTGTATCAGATTTATGGTACAATCACCCCTCGCGGGGCTCGTCGTCGCTCACACATAGCGGTCGACCTCCGATAGACGGCGGTCGTGTGCGCGCTCCACGGCGTCGGCGGCCGTCTTGACAGTTTCGCGGTGGCCGGCGAGTACTTCTTCGGCGACCGATAGTTGGTCGGCCACGGCCTCGGGTGCGGGGCCACCGCGGGAGTCGCGCATGGCGACGCTCTCCGTGGGGTCCAGCGCGTTCTCGACGGCCTCCCGGTCGACGAACTGCGAGAGTGGGTCGCCGAGGACGTCCTCCGCGACGGCCGAGATGGCCTCGTAGTCCGGGGCGTCCTCCTCTGGACCGAGACCCGCCGCCGCCTCGGCCACCACTTCGTGGGCCGTGCGGAACGGGACGCCTGCCATCGCCAGCAAGTCCGCCACGCCCGTCGCGGTGGCGAACCCCTCGGTGGCCGCGGCCGCCAGCGTCTCGGCGGGCCACTCGGCCGTCGCGACCGCACCGGCCGCGACCTCGACGCTCTCGGTGACGCTGTCGATGGCGTCCCACGCGTGCCGGCCCGCGCGTTGCAGGTCGCGGTTGTACGCGCGGGGCTGGCCTTTGAGGTTCGTCAGCAAACCGTTCAACCCCGCCGTCGCGTCGCCGGTGCGACCGCGCACCAGTTCGAGCGTGTCGGGGTTCTTCTTCTGTGGCATTATCGAGGAGGTCGAGGCGTAGTCGTCGTCGAGTTCGACGTGTCCCTTGCTGGCCATCACGACGACGTCCTCCGCGAGACCGGAGAGCGTCGTCGCCAGCGTCGCGACGGCGCTCGTGACCTCCACGAGGAAGTCCCGCGTCGCCGAGGCGTCCATCGAGTTCTCGACCACTGAGTCGAAGCCGAGCAGTTCGGCGGTGCGCTCGCGGTCCACGTCGAAGGGCGTGCCGGCGAAGGCGGCCGACCCGAGCGGGTTCTGGTTGACGCGCTCGTAGGCGTCGAGCAATCGAGCGGTATCGCGCTGGAGCGCCTGTTCGTAGGACAGCACCCAGTGGGCCACCGTCGTCGGTTGTGCTGGCTGAAGGTGGGTGTAGCCGGGCATCACCGTCTCCGCTTCCGCACGGGCCACGTCCAGCAACTGTTCGCGGGCGCCGACGACCGTCTCGACCAGTTCGAGGATATCTTCGCGCAGGCGGTAGCGGATGCAGGCGGCCACCTCGTCGTTGCGCGAGCGGGCGGTGTGCATCTTCCCGCCCTCCGGTCCGACGCGGTCGATGACCGCGCTCTCGATGGCCTCGTGGACGTCCTCGCCGTCGGGGAGGGCGGCGTGGCCGGCCTCCTCGACGTCGTCCAGCGCCGACAGAATCTCGCCGACCGTCTCGCGGTCGACGACGTCCTGTTCTTCGAGCATGACGACGTGGGCGCGGTCCACCGCGAGGTCGGCTGCGAAGATGCGCTCGTCGTCGGCGAGCGAGGAGAGGAACGACCGCGCGGGCCCGCCCGCGAAGCGGTCGCGGCGGACCACCGTCTCGTCGTCCGGTTCGTGTCCGGCGTCGTCCTCTCCGTCGCTCATGGGGTTATTCCTCCGAGGACTCCCCGTGGTCGTCCTCGCCACCGTCGGGAACGGCCGTGCCCTTCTTCGCGTTCTCTAAGATGCCGTTGGCGAGACGGGACTGGAAGCCGTGGTACTTCGCGACGCCGGTAGCGTCCTGCTGGGTGATGCCGCCGGTGACGTCCTCCTCGTCGAAGGAGGCCGCCGACTCGCTGTAGACGGCGTAGTCGGACTCGCGGGAGACCGGACGGCAGTGGCCGCCTTCGAGCTTCACGGTGACGGTGCCGGTGACGCGCTCGTTGGTGTCGTCGATGAACGCTTCGAGTGCGCTCACGAGCGGCGCGTCCACGAGGCCCTCGTAGGCCTTCTGGGACCACTGCTGGTCGACCTGCTGTTTGAACGCGCGCTCTTCCTGCGTGAGGACGAGGCCTTCGAGCGCCTCGTGCGCGGTGAGCAGCACCGTCGCCGCGGGGTGCTCGTAGTTCTCGCGGACCTTCAGACCGAGCATGCGGTCCTCCATCATGTCCGTGCGGCCGATGCCGTGGGCGCCGGCCTGCTCGTTGAGTTGCTCGATGAGTTCGACCGTCCCCAGTTCCTCGCCGTCGACGGCGACGGCCTCGCCGTCTTCGAACTCGATATCGACGAGTTCGGCGTCCTTGCCGGAGGGGTTCTCGGTCCACTTGTAGATGTCGTCCTCGGGAATCGTCGAGGGGTCTTCGAGTTCGGAGCCCTCGATGGACCGGCTCCAGAGGTTCGTGTCGATGGAGTAGCGGCCGCCGTCGCCGCCCTCGACGGGGAGGCCCTTCTCTTGGGCGTACTCGTTCTCCCACTCGCGGGTGAGGCCGAGTTCGCGCACGGGGGCGATGACCTCCATGTCGGAGTCGCGCCAGATGGCCTCGAAGCGCAGTTGGTCGTTGCCCTTGCCGGTACAGCCGTGGGCGATGCCGTTACATCCCTCCTCCTCGGCCACCGAGAGGATGGCCTTCGCGATGACCGGGCGGGCGAGCGCGGTGCCCAGCGGGTAGCCCTGATAGTCGGCGTTGGCCTTCACGGCCTTGAGACAGAGGTCGGCGAACTCCTCTTTCGCGTCGACGACGTACTGCTCGACGCCGAGCGCTTCGGCCGTCTCCTCGGCCTCCTCGAACTCGTAGTCGGGCTGGCCGACGTCGACGGTGACGCCGATGACCTCGTCGTAGCCGTACTCCTCTTTCAGCAGCGATACGCAGACTGTCGTGTCGAGCCCACCGGAGAAGGCGAGCGCGACGGTTCCGTTTCCTTCTGACATAGTTGTGTACTCTGTGGGTTCCGTGGTGTGACTGTCGGTTTGGACTGACACGCCGGACAGCCGACCGGCGGTACTCGGAGTCGAAACGAACCGTGAAACGAAGTGAGGAGAGTAGTGGGCCTAGCAGAGGGCCCGTCGTCGTCGGCTCGGGGAGAAGCGGACGGACCGCTCGTCGACGGCGGCGAACGCGTCGGCGACGATGGTCCGCGTCATGTACTTGCGACTACCGTAGGTCCCGTACTAATAGCTTCCGTGTTCGAGGAG
Organism: Haloarcula sp. JP-L23; assembly: GCF_011602445.1. Taxonomy (NCBI): domain Archaea; kingdom Methanobacteriati; phylum Methanobacteriota; class Halobacteria; order Halobacteriales; family Haloarculaceae; genus Haloarcula; species Haloarcula sp. JP-L23. The sequence continues at coordinate 514,928 of NZ_CP050014.1, forward strand.
GCGTGTTTGTCAATCACACGGAGACTGCTGACAGAGTGTCGTCAGTACTCGCCGTCGGGGGCCGGGACGGTCTCGTTGGTGGTCGTGTTCGCGTCGGGCAGGTCGCCGGTCTCGGCCTCGACGGTCGTGTCGGCCGTCGTGTTCACGGTCGTGTCGGTGTCGTTCGTCTCCGCGTCGACCGTCACGGTCGCCTCGGCGTCGGCACCCGTCTCGTTGCGCTCGCTCTGGTTGCGCTCGCCGCGGTTCTCTCGTGCCTCGGAGCCGCGGTCGGCTGCCGGGCCGACGCCTTCGCCGACGTCGTTACCGGCGATACTGCGTGCGATTTCGGCCACTTCGGGGCCGGTCAGTTCCTCGGAGCGGTCGGCCAGCGAGCGGACCGCCGCCATATCGACGCCCTCTGCTTCGAGCGCCTCGGCGGGCAGCGTACTCGCCGTCTCGTTGGTCTGGGTGGCCAGTCGCTCGACGGTTCGGGTCTCGGCGTGGAGTTGGGCCATCCGGGCGCGGTACTCGCCCTCGCTCATCGACCCGTTCTCGCGGGCCTGCTGGAGGGCCGCCTTGCGCTGTCGGAGTGCTTCGAGGCGCACCTCTAGCTCGCCGGTCTCCTCGGCGACGACGGCCGCGCGGGCGTTGTCGGTGTTGGCCTTGGCGACGCTGATACCGTACGCGCGGGCCTCGACCTCACCGCCGAGTTCGGCGCCCTGCACGCCGACCGCACCGGCGAACTGTGCCCCGGGGGCGACGGTCGCGTTCTCACTGCGCTGTTCGGTCTGGGTCGACGTCTCCTGTGCCATCGTGGCCGCTGGCACCGCAGCCAGTGCGCTCGTCACGAGCAGGAGGGCCAGGAGTGCCGGAGTGGCTCGTCTCATCGTATCCACTGCTTGGCCCCCTATCCACGTATAAATCCCTCACCGTCAGCCCGGTTCGTCGCCGATTAAACCGGATTAAAACGCAGGACAGCGACGGCACTCGGGGCAAAGGAGTGATGAAACGCCGAAACAATTATTACCTATCAGTCTCGTCGTCGGTCGTCTCGGTCACGTCCGTATCGGGGAGGGTGACGACGTTCTCGCGGCCGATGCGGAACGTCTCCAGTTCGTCGTCCTCGCGGAGGCCGCCGATGACCTGACTCGTCTTCGCGTCGGTCCAGTCGAGTCGGCTCGCGACCTCCTGCTGTTTGATGCGGCCGCCGTTCTCGTTCAGCAGTTTCAGCACCTGCTCCTCGTTGCTGAGCAGCTCCTCCGGGGGTGCGGACGCGCCGTTGCCGGCGGCCCCGGCGGTCGCACTCGCTGCCGCGCTGTCGGTGTCTGTCGTCGTGGCCCCGTCCCCGTCTTCGGACGCCGCCGTCGGTTGCTGGACTGGCTCGTCGCCCTCGTCGCCGCCACCGAACAGGCCCGACCGGCGCGCCCAGTACGCGCCCCCGACGAGAGCGAGGACCACCAGTACCGCCCCGCCGACGAGCGCCGTGTCGAGGCCGCCGTCACCGCCCCCGCCGCCCGTCTGCGCGAGGACGACCCGTGGCTCGTCGGTGCCGAACTGCTGTTGGCCCCGCCACGTCGCCGACGTGTTCGAGCGGTCGTCGGGGGCGGGCGCGACCGTCTGGGCGCTGTAGCCCGCGGGCCACGACATCGTCAACGACGTCTCGCTATCGAGGAACAGCCCCGATAAGGCGTCGCCGGCCGTGAGACGGCCGTCCTCGGTGGCGGCGAAGTTCGTCCACCGGAAGCGGTAGGTGACGACGCCGTACGTCTGCCCGAACGACTCCTGTGTGGCCGTGACGCTGACGTTCTCGATGGCCATCTCCCGGCCGGTCGCGTTCTCGGCGGCACGGGCCGTGCCGGCCATCCGGTCGCCGAACCGGTCGGTGTAGGCCGTCTCGTTGGCGCGGATGTCGGCCTGTAACTCCTCGAAGGCCTGCGTGTCGTTGTCGGTCGCCAGTCGAATCCGGTAGGCGACGGCCCACTGCGCGTCGCCGTCGGCCTGTACGTCGGCGGTCATCACGACAACGTCGGGGTCCACCGACTGCTGGGAGAGGCCGCCGAACGCGGCGCCTGCCGCCGTCGCGGGCAGCAGCGCGGTCACGAGCAACAGAGCCACCAGTAAGCTACCGATTCGTCGCATTCTGTAGGCAGTTTACGCTCGGCGACAATATGGTTTGTTGCCGACGGCTGGCCACAACTGGTTTTAGCCGTCGAGCGGAACCGCCACCTATGGACCGCGGGAAGATAGATGTCGACACACTGCTGAAAGTACTGCTCCTTCTCGTCATCGTCTGGATAGCGCTGGAAGTGGTCGAAGGTGTCCTCGGTATCCTCGGGTGGCTCCTCGGCCCGCTCCAGCCACTCCTCGGCATCGCGCTCATCGTCCTCATCGTCCTCTACCTGACCGGTCGGCTGTAACCGGCGGACCGCGTCCCTTTTGCCGCCTGCCCGACTCAGTAGCGGCGTGTACAGCCTCAACGTGTCCCTCCCGTCGTCGGTGACCGCGCTGGCGGGACGCCTCGCTCGTGACCTCCCGCGAGCGCAGGCCCGCCCCCGCGGCGAGCACACGATGGTCGCCAAACGACTGGGGAGCGGCGACCACGCCACCTACGCCCGCATCGAAGGGCGCACGCGGGACGCGCTCCGCGGGACCGACCCCTTCAGGGTTCGTGTCACCGGCCTCGAACAGTTCGAGACGGCGGTGACCGGGCCCTCGCCGGTCGTGTACCTCGCCGTCGAGAGCCCCGGCCTGCGGGCGCTGCACGAACGCCTCTGTGTCGAGTTCGACCCCGTCGACGGGATGGAAGGAGACGCCTACGTCCCGCACGTCACCGTCGCGCGCGGTGGCGACCCGGCGGCGGCCGAGCGACTGGTCGACCGGGAGATAGACCCCGTCGAGTGGACCGTCGAGGAACTCGTCTTCTACGACGCCGAACGCGGGCAGTCCGTCTCTCGCGTGTCCCTGCCGGCGTAGGACGTCGCGGGTCAGGGCGGTACGTTTTTGCCGTCCCCTACCGTCCCGTTTCTGTATGGATTATCGGGAGGTCGACACTGCTTCGGAGTTCGTCTGCCGACTGGACCACGGTGCCGACTGGCGGACGGAGATAGAGTCGTTCGCGGCCGATCAGAACGTCGACGCGGCCTTCTTCTACGGACTCGGTGCGGTACAGGACGCGGAGATCTGGTTCTACGACCAGGAGCGCACGGAGTACGACGCCGTCACCTTCGACGAACCGCTGGAGGTGGCCGCCTGCGTGGGCAACGTCTCGTGGCTGGAGGGCGAGCGCTTTGCCCACACCCACGCCGTCCTCTCGCGACCCGACGGCGAGGCGCTGGCCGGGCACCTGAACGCTGGGACCGTCTGGGCCGGCGAACTGTACGTCCGAGCGTTCGATACGCGCCTCGAACGCGAACACGACGACCCGACGGACCTCGACCTCTGGGAGCTCTGAGATGCGCGAGGCCGACGAACAGTACTTCGAAACACTCGAGACGGAACTCGAATCGGCGATGGACGTCGCCCAGCGTGCCCGCCAGCGCGGCGGCGACCCCAAACCGGAGGTAGAGATACCGACCGCGCGGGACATGGCCGACCGTGTCGAGAACATCCTCGGCATCGACGGGGTCGCAGAGCGAGTCCGAGAACTGGAGGGACAGATGTCCCGCGAGGAGGCGGCTCTCGAACTCGTCGACGACTTCGTGGAGGGCACCGTCGGTGACTACGACACCCGCGAGGGGAAAGTCGAGGGTGCAGTTCGGACGGCCGTCGCCCTGCTGACCGAAGGCGTGGTCGCCGCCCCCATCGAGGGTATCGACCGCGTGGAACTGCTGGAAAACGACGACGGGACGGAGTTCATCAACGTCTACTACGCCGGCCCCATCCGTTCTGCGGGTGGGACCGCACAGGCACTCTCCGTCCTCGTCGCCGACTACGCCCGCGCATTGCTGGGCATCGACCAGTACAAGGCCCGAGAAGAGGAGATAGGCCGCTACGCCGAGGAGATAGACCTCTACGACAAGGACACCGGCCTCCAGTACTCGCCGAAGGAGAAGGAGACGAAGTTCATCGCGGAGAACATGCCCATCATGCTCGACGGGGAGGCCACCGGCGACGAGGAGGTCTCGGGCTATCGCGACCTCGAACGCGTCGACTCGAACTCCGCCCGCGGCGGGATGTGTCTCGTCCTCGCGGAGGGCATCGCACTGAAAGCCCCGAAGATTCAGCGCTACACCAGGAATCTGGACGAGGTCGACTGGCCGTGGTTGCAGGACCTCATCGACGGCACTATCGGGAAAGACGACGAGGCCGATTCGAAAGACGACGGAGACCAGAGCGACGACGCGAGCGAGGACGCCGACGGTGACGACGGCGGCGACGAGGACAGCGCGGAAGAGAGCGGTCCGCCCCGGGTCGAACCCGCAAAGAAGTACCTCCGGGACCTCATCGCCGGCCGCCCGGTCTTCTCACACCCCTCGAAGTCCGGCGGCTTCCGCCTGCGCTACGGTCGGGCGCGCAACCACGGGTTCGCGACGGCGGGGGTCCACCCGGCGACGATGCATCTGGTCGACGACTTCCTCGCGACCGGGACCCAGATAAAGACTGAGCGGCCGGGGAAGGCCGCCGGCGTCGTCCCCGTCGACACCATCGAGGGACCGACGGTCCGCCTCGCCAACGGCGACGTCCGGCGCATCGACGATGCCGAGGAGGCGCTGGAAGTGCGCAACGGCGTCGAGAAGATACTCGATTTGGGCGAGTATCTGGTCAACTACGGCGAGTTCGTCGAGAACAACCACCCGCTCGCGCCCGCCTCCTACACCGTCGAGTGGTGGGAACAGGACTTCGAGGCGGCCGGGGCCGACGTGCAGGCGATGCGGGACAGTCCGACCGTCGACCTCGCGGACCCCAGCGCCGAGGAGGCGTTAGAGTGGGCGACCGAGTACGACACACCCCTCCACCCGAAGTACACCTACCTCTGGCACGACGTGACCGTCGACCAGATGGGGGCACTGGCCGACGCCATCGACGAGGGGCAGGTCGCACAGACCGACGGTGCCCGCGAGACGCGTCCGCCGGACGCGTCTCGGGACGGCGAGCGGGGAGCGAGCGGGGCGACACGCCGCGGAAGCGACCCGCGAGCGGCCGACGGCGAACTCGTCCTCCCGCGGACCGACGACGCACAGGCCGCCCTCGAACGCCTGCTGGTCGAACACGTACAGGACGAGGACCGCCTCGTCGTCCCCGACTGGCTACCGCTGGTCCGGACGCTCGGCTTCGACCGCTCGCTGGAGCGAGAGTGGACCATCGAGGACCTCTCCGACCGCGCGAAGACCTACGGCGAACAGGAGGCGGCCGACGCCATCGGCTACGTCGACGACGAACTGGGCGACGAGGCGGGTCGGAACGCCGTCCTCGCGGTCAACGAGGTGTCGCCCTTCGAAATCCGCGAGCGCGCCCCGACCCGCATCGGCAACCGGATGGGCCGGCCCGAGAAGTCAGAGCGTCGGGACCTCTCGCCGGCCGTCCACACGCTCTTCCCCATCGGCGAGGCCGGCGGGGCACAGCGGAGCGTCGCCGACGCGACCAGACACGCCGACTCGATGAGCGAGACGCCGGGCCGCGTCGACGTGGAGGTGGCCCGCCGGCGCTGTCCCGACTGCGGCACGGAGACCCACGACGCCCGCTGTCCGGAGTGTGACGCCGTCGCTGAGACGGTGTACGTCTGTCCCGACTGCGAGATGGAGGTCGAACCCGACGAGTCCGGCCGCGCGGAGTGTGGCCGCTGTGAGACGCTGGCCTCGCCCACTCAGTACACGGAACTGGACGTTCAGGAGATATACCGCGACGCCCTCCAGAGCGTGGGCGAACGCGAGACGGCGTTCGACACGCTGAAAGCGGTCAAAGGGCTCACCTCCGAGGAGAAACTGCCCGAACCGATGGAGAAGGGGATTCTTCGGGCGAAACACGACGTCTCGGCGTTCAAGGACGGCACCGTCCGCTACGACATGACCGACCTGCCGGTGACGGCGGTCCGACCGGCCGAACTCGACGTCGACCCCGACCGCCTGCGGCATCTGGGCTACGAGACGGACATCCACGGCGACCCGCTGACCCGCGCCGACCAACTGGTCGAACTGAAAGTGCAGGACATCGTCCTCTCGGACGGCGCGGCCGAACACATGCTCCAGACCGCGGCGTTCGTCGACGACCTCCTAGAGCAGTACTACGGCCTCGACTCGTACTACGAGTTCGACGACCGCGAAGAGCTCGTGGGCGAACTCGTCTTCGGGATGGCCCCCCACACCTCCGCGGCGACGGTCGGCCGGGTGGTCGGGTTCACCTCGGCGGCCGTCGGCTACGCCCACCCGTACTTCCACGCCGCGAAACGGCGGAACTGCTTCCACCCGGAGACGAAACTTTGGTACGAGGACGAGGAAGGGTGTCATCACTACGAGCAGATAGCGACACTAGTCGAGGAACGACTCGACGTAGAGACGGCTGAGGAGGACGACTTCGGGACGCTCGTACAAGAACTCGATGGGGACCTGTCCGTTCCATCACTCACTGCGGATGGTTCGTCGACAGTTCAGCCAGTCAAGGCCGTCTCGAAGCATCCAGCACCCGAGCATCTCGTGCGAATCGAAACACGAAGCGGACGGGAACTGACGGTCACGCCGGACCACGAGATGCGTCGCTGGCGCGATGGTATCGAGTCGGCTCATGCGCACGAAATTGAGGTCGGCGACACACTGCCAGCTCCGGGTTCTGTATCGGTCGACGGGGAACAAACCGAGTACGACCTCCTCGAAGAATTCCTCGCCGTCGAGTCCGTCTCTAACGACGACCTCGTTATCCGAGATATCGGTGCCGAACAGTTGAAACATATCCTCGCCGATGCGACGCCGGGAGACGGCTACTGCAAGGCCACGGCGGACGAACTCGGTATCAGCCAGTCGACGGTGTACAACTGGGTGTCACGCGACAGCGTTCCCGCATCGGCACTCACTGCACTACTCGGAACGGAAGGAGTCGTCGAGCAGATCCCCGTGGACGTTCGCCTTGGGATGCGGCGAGATACGGCAACCGTCGAGCGACAGTTCACCGTGGACACGGCGATGGCTACTGTCCTTGGGTACTACGCGGCAGAAGGATTCACCCGTCGGGAACCGGGCGAGTTCTACCAGACGACGATTTGCACGCCAGACGAGACGGCACGAGAGCACATCATCGAAACCGTCGACGAGGTGCTCGGTATCGGCGCGTACGAGGAAAACGAGTGGAAGGTGACGATGTCGAGCCGCCTCGTGGCCGCATTGTTCGCCGATGTACTCGATGCTGGCTGTCGCGCAGAGACGAAACGAATCCCGAACTGTATCGTCTCTGGGACGGAAGACACGGCATCTGCGTTCCTCGCTGCATACTTCAGCGGGGACGGAAGTGCTTCTGCGGACCGTCTCGAAGTACGAGCACACACAGTCAGTGACGAACTGGCTTCGGACACTGTCGCCCTGCTGAAGCGGTTCGGAATCGCGTCGAAGACCTACACCGAACGGCGCACCGTCGAAAGCGGCCCGGTCGGGGAGTTCTACGATGAGTCCCCGACCTTCGAGACGACTGTGCTCAAACTCACGTCGGAGTTTGCGGCACGGTTCGCCGACCGGGTGGGGTTCCACCTTGACCGGAAACAGGAAACGCTGACTGACGCACTCGAAAATGTCGAATTACGGTCACAGCGACTGTTCGGCGACGGCGGCGAGTTGCTCCTCGACGAAGTGGTTTCGGTCGACTACGTCGAGAGCGACGTAGCACACACGTACTGCCTGACCGTCGCGGAGACGCACACGCTCGTTGCTAACGATATACTGGTCGGTCAGTGCGACGGCGACGAGGACTGCGTGATGCTCCTGATGGACGGCCTGCTCAACTTCTCGAAGTCCTACCTCCCGAACAAGCGCGGCGGGCAGATGGACGCCCCACTCGTCATGTCCTCGCGCATCGACCCGAGCGAAATCGACGACGAGGCCCACAACATGGACATCATGGACCGCTACCCGCGAGCGTTCTACGAGGCCACGCGGGAGTTGGCCGACCCCGCGGAGGTCGAGGACATCATGAAAATCGCGGAGGAGACGCTGGGCACCGACCGCGAGTACACCGACTTCCGGCACACCCACGACACCACCGACCTCGCGGCCGGGCCGGACCTCTCGGCGTACAAGACGCTCGGGTCGATGGAGGAGAAGATGGACGCCCAGTTGTCGCTCTCGCGGAAACTCCGGGCCGTCGTCGAGTCCGACGTCGCCGAGCGCATCATCGAATACCACTTCCTGCCGGACCTCATCGGCAACCTCCGGGCGTTCTCCAGACAGGAGGTGCGGTGTCTGGACTGCGGGGAGTCGTTCCGCCGGATGCCGCTGACCGGCGACTGCCGAGAGTGTGGCGGCCGGGTGAATCTCACCGTCCACGAGGGGTCGGTGACGAAGTACATCGACACGGCCATCCGCGTCGCCGACGAGTTCGGCGCTCGCGACTACACGAAACAGCGGCTGAAGATTCTCGAACGCTCTATCGAGTCGGTGTTCGAGAACGACCACAATAGGCCTACGAGTCTTGGTGATTTCATGTGACTCGGGGTCTCTGAGAGCGATATTCGCTCTAAATATTTCCGCAGGCGCAGTTAGCCCCACCCCAAATAGCACCAGCTATCTCTGCAACGACACCCACCATCAACAGTTGTGCGATATTGGGCTCTCCGACGATAAACGCAGCAATCGATAGAAAGAACGTCAGCGGCAAGGCAATGATGGAGAGAACCACGATAGCTATGTTCTCACCGCAAACCATCGGCTCCCCCCTCAACGACGATAGAGACAGTTCTCTGGACCATATCCTAACTGAGTAGTCTAATAGCGAATTCCATTGTAATGGACTCGTTTCTAGCGGCCAGTACATTACTGAGTCGGGCATGATTTGGTTGGTGATACGAGAGTATCCCTCACGCAGTGAGTTCAGGACGGTATTCCAGATTTAATGTATCGCAGAGCGGTTTCAGCACACAAAGGAAGGGCTTGAGTGCAGAAGTTCCAAGTGGATCGGACCGGCTACGTGTATCAGACGGTTCTGAAGTGGTCATAAACCCTCTCAGTAGTTTGTATGGACCGGTGCCTCAATCGGTTTCTCACGTCATAGAGGGTATACCCGTCTTCCTCATGGAGCATCCGATATGCCACACTGTGCCTGAGTGCATGTGGAGTTACGGCTGAGTGAGTGGCCTGAGATCCATCAAGTTTGAACGGGCGAACATCTGCTTCAGCAGCCACTTCGCTCAGCATATCCCGGACTGCTTGGGGAGTCATGCGGTCGCTCACGCGTGAGGGGAACAGCGCAGGGGCCGATTTCCAACGATTAATCATGTAGGAACTCGCTATTCTGGGCGTGCCCAGCGCGTCGTCCGGATCGAGTTCTATCGTAATTGCACTCGGACTCGACTCCGTTGGGTAGTCCTTCTGGATGTGGCCGGGGAGGAATAGCTGTTCGTATCCATTTCGGAACATCTCCACGTCGAGTTGGACGAGTTCGCCGACACGGAGCCCTGTATCGTACATGAGAGTGATTATCGTCTCGTTCCGGTTCCGGAGGTAGGAGAGAAATCTGTCGGCGTGAGCCGCAGTCCGCAGTTCGTTGACCTGTCCCGGTTCGAGCCACACAGTCGCCTGACCTTGGGAATCCGTATTTTCGGCCATTATACGGTCGGTTATTTATAAATGAGGTCTGATGAAACCCCGTTGACCATTGGATTCCATTAGTAGAATCCCCGAGTCAACGCTGATCCGATTGTCCGTCGTCTACGTCCATCGACCACTGCTCGTCTTTGAACTGGAGAAGATCGTCGCCTTCGACTATCCCTTCACGGACGAGAGCACCGATCTCTGCGTTGCTGAGATACTTGCCTTCCTCGAATCGGTTCTTCGCCCGTTCCACGTCGATTTGTTGGTCACGCTGCAACTCGATGGAAACATCGGCCTCATAGACATCGTCCGTACGGTCAAACTGTCCATCGAGCCAGACAGAAGTCTCGGCATGTTTCACCGCCCGTTCTATGAGGTCCTCGAAGTCAAGATTCCAGTCTCGACATACCATATACACGAAGACAATGATCTGTTCGAGCCAACCTACTCCACGGTCACCACTACGAGCCACAACTCCTTCAGCGACGAATTCTTCGCGCTTCCGGTGACCGGTATCCTCGAAAAGGAGTCGCCGATCTCTCTCCGTCAGATTGTGTGAGAGCAGATCGAAGTCCGCAAGTGCGTGTCGTATTCGGTCCCGGATACGGACACGCGTGTTTACCGCTGATTCTTCGGTGATGTCGCTGTCTCCACGGAGATATCTACGGTCGGATGTCGTCAAGATGCCACGTTCACGGCCATCGTCGTCTACAGAGACCATAGGAATCGGATGGTCATACAACCACTTTACAATTGCCCCTCATCTGGATAATCGTGAACGAAGCTAACAACGGCGGTCAATCGATGTGCCGCATCCCGGTCTCAAAGGCAACGCGAGACCTCGTGCGAGCACAAAAGCGCGGAGGACAGAGCTACGACCAACTTCTGCGTGCAATGGTGACTCAGTACGAACCCGAGGAGGTGCCTATCGAAGATTAACGACCGAATGGAACAACGGTCCATTCACCCTATTAGGCCATTGTTCCGCCGTTCGCAAAAGCATTCGGCTGACGCGAGACGGCCAAGTATGATCGATAGAGCCCCGAGACAACTCCCTGCTAATCTGTGGGCTCAGGTCGGAACCGTATCGGGCCGCGCAGACTGGTCTCGGTTCCGAGGAGGCCGGGATTGATGAGGAACCACCCAGACGAGGAGTTTGGAGCGATTCGAGAGCATCGTGAGGCGCTAGAAGCCCTCGCAGACACGGACCTTCCTGCGGCCCCGTGGGCTCGTCGACTGTTAGAACTGCTTGACGATATCGATGAAAACCATCGAGGTGATTCTCTATGAGCGAGGACACCGACAAAGCCCCCGAGGATGAGGCGTCAGCGATATGTGCCGAGCTTGTTGCTGAGAGGCTGCATGAGGCCGGTCTCGATACAGAACAGTTCATAGACGTTCAAGATGGTTGCAAACGTTCCACGAATCATGATCGGTTCGGGCCACAGGATGTCAACGGAAACTATGGCATCTACGCGAATGGCGAGGTCTCCGGCGGCCTCGTGGGCATTGATATCGACGACTACACTGCCGTGGCTGACGAGGCACTTGCTGTCCTTAGTAACTTGCCACCCACGCTGACCGTCGAGACGCCACACACGGACGGTGAGAGTGGAGGGCACCGGTTCTACGTGGTTCAGTCTGGTGAAGAATTCGACACAGCTCAGGAAGCCTGTGAAGGCGTCTGGGATGGTGCTACAAACCCGGGACCTTCGTGGGGTGAGGTTCGTGTCCATAACCAGTATGTCGTCGGTCCGGGCTCACAACTCGACGGCTGCGATAAAGATTGGTGTACCGATTGTGAGACTCATGATGGCGGTCGATACGCTATTGCCGACGACCGGCCCATCGCAACCATCAGTGCAGATGACCTCGCTGCCATGCTCCGGGCCGATTCTAATTGCCCCGACACGAGCGCACACCAAGACGGTCGTTTGAATGGTTCTACCGACGCTACGACCGAAAACGGTGCTCAAGGGTATGAGGCTATGCCCGACAATCTGGGATACCCCGATCCGGAGCTAGTCGTGGAAGCGAAGGATCTCGTCGAGGGCTATCCACGAGATAGTGATAGATCGACGCACGACTGGGTTATCTGCAAAGAGCTTGCCCGCCATGGAATACCAAAAGACATCGCAGAACGTTGGTTTCAGGAACATCTGTCAATATCGAAGGTAGTTGAACGCGACGACATTGACTATGGTGGAACGTGGACAACAGCAGCGAATGAAGTCCGAGACGAGGACGGGGAACTCGGATCGTACACAGTTGAGGTCATCCCTACTGAGACTGAAGATATCCCCGTGTCTGTTTCACGGACAAAGAGCACAGCAATAGATGAGCCAGATACTGATGGGAGAGGGAACGTATTAACCGAACGGTGGCAAGCGATTGAATCGCTTTATGTCGAAGACACAACGCCGAAGCACGTCGCTCGTGATGCCGCGTTCAACCAGATTAACCAGCAAGAACACTTGCTCGCTCTACGAGACACCGAGAACCTGTATCGGTATGATCAGCAAATGGGCATCTACAAACCAGACGGTGAGCAGTACATAGGCGGTATACTTGATCGAAGGCTCGGATCATTCTACACGACGAATGAACGCAGTCAGATCATCTCACGGTTGAAAGATCGTAATTGGACCGACCGCGAACAGATAGATGGCCCAAAAGGTATGGTCTGCGTGTCAAACGGCGTGCTCGATCTATCTATGTCCTCTGATCCGACTCTTCGGCCGCATAGTCCCGAGCATGAATTCATCAGATCGCTTCCCTACGCGGTGAATCCGACTGCCCCAGACACATTTGACCCACATGAGGAGTGTCCGGAGTTCGTCGCCTTCCTTGATGACGTGGTACGTGACGAGGACCGCGACAAGCTTCAGGAGTATGCTGGATACTGCCTACTTACATGGGGACAGCCATTCAAGCGGGCACTCGTCTGCCTCGGCCCGACCGACTCCGGTAAGTCCACGTTCCTTTCGGTCCTCCATGCCATCCTCGGACCGAAGAACGTCGCAAACGAATCTCTGTACTCGCTCGTCCAGACACGGGGGGGGACTGCCAACCTCTACGATGCATTTGCTAACATCCGCAATGAGCTCTCTCCGGGCGATCTCAAGCATCCACAGAAGTTCAAGGAGATTACGAGTGGATCAGATGCTATTGACGCCGAGAGGAAGGGCGAAGATAAGTTCACGTTCGTCCCGACAGCGAAACACCTCTTCGCCGCTAATCAAGTCCCGAGCATGGACGCCGCCGATGAAGCCTTCTATAATCGCTGGCTATTCGTCACATTCCCCACGAGCGTCCCACGTCACGAGCAAGAACGTAACCTCTCGGATAAACTTCTCCGTGAGGAAGCCTCGGGCATCCTCAATTGGATGATCGCTGGCTACGCCCGACTCGTCAAACAACAGGGGTTCTCTGGCGAACGGTTACTTGGCGAAAAAGAGGAAATGTGGCACGCCTATGGTGATAGCGTGGACCGCTTCGTGGATCGGTGTCTTGACGTGACCGGCGATAAAGATGACCGACTCTCGAAGAGAGACGCTTATACTGCGTATAAAGCCATGTGCGACAACCGTGGTCTTGCTCCTGAACGCAAGCAGGCGCTTACCCGTGATCTCAAACGGCAATCTGGAGTTGACGATGCCAAACCACGGAACAATACTGTGAACACTGTTCTCCCCGATGAGCGCGAGCGTATTCGGTGCTATACCGGCCTACAACTCACTGATCAGGGCCGCGACTATATTGACGCTGGCAGCAACGACAGTGGGGGCAGTACCGATTCGAGTATCTCGGACTACTGAATCGACTATCTTGCGTACTTAAGACCATATCTCTGCTTCGGGTTATCGTTCAGCTATTGGCCCGGTTAGAACCGTATCAAACAACCACACATCGAACGATTGGGCTGTATGGTCCGGAGGAAATCGTATTCCTAAGAATGCAAGCTACAAGACCTATACACAACTACCTGCGACGGTTGGGATATCCCCCGTACCAACCAGACCATAAGATCGAAGCCCTGTGATTTTCTACCCAGACCACTGTAGGACCACCCCCGGACGATGACTTGACCGGAGAATGGTTTGTGTCCTCACAAGACATTGTCCGAGCTACCAGACTTGTAGGAACTCCTCGGCTCTATTGAAACCCTCAGCCTTTGACAATACACACGTGCTGCATACAGAGCATCTATGCAGCACACGGCTACTGTTCGTTTCAGCCCACAAGTGATGAAACAGCTGTGAAGACAAGCCTGCGAACTGACCAACGTACCCCCTATCAAAAATGTCGATGTTCATAGAACCGTGCTGAATAGAGCGTGCTTATCTTGCATTAGTATAGATGGAAATACTACTAATTAGATTAGTGGTATTAAAAATACAGTCTGCGGTGATTAATAACTTCTTCATAACAAATGGTGGATAGACAGTATGTTAGTCATCGCTCACACATATGACGATTAACAAGACTACGGGTCTCTGGTTGTTGTTCGTGGCCGGTGTTTCGTTCTTTCTTGCTGGAATTTTCAACCTCCCCGCTGGAATTGGTGCTGGTCTAATTGCTGGTGTACTCTGGTGGGGACTGATCGAACAGCCAGGGAAACCAACAGTGCTTCGCGGTGGAATTTTTGGCTTGCTCACTGTGCTTCTGGCCCATCCATTAATGTGGCTTATTGGAGGGGTATTCGGACACCCGATTTTTTCTTCGGCAGTGTTCGGTTCTTTTGATGGCTCCTTAGATACGATATCTGATTTAAACGCATTAGCAGGGAACGTTTTGTTTGGCGCGTTTTTGAGTCTGGTTGCGGGGTCCTTTACACTCCTAATCGGTGTTGTTGCTGGCATTATGCTCGTTGTCCTCCGACGTAGATTGCAATCACCCGATGATATTCTACTCCGTCCACAACGAATTGGATCGGCGATCCTACTTGGGAGTGGTATCGCAGTATTAGGATATGTCATATTCGTCTTAATAATCATTTTCCAATTAGGCATCCAATTTGCTGACCAGATTCATGCTGACCCGACCATCGTATTGATTATTATATTTCTATTTACATCTTTGCCCGGGCCTGCCGTAGCGGGGTTTCATCAATCAAAAACTATTCGAGGGGGTATCAGGAGTGGAATTTATTCCGTGTTTCTTGGGCTGGCTGTCGCTAGTGTGGTATTGATCATTAGTACACTATTTCAGCATATTATCACATCTGGGAGAATAGAGATTACATTGTTCAATCAGGGATTCATTGGATTTGTCACTAGTGTGGGGATTATCAGTGTAGTTGTCTTACCTATCATTGGTGGTGTCGGTGGAGTAATCGGCGTCCTTATTCGGAGGTCCATGATGTAGATTGTTGGGCTACCGGATGTTGAGCATGAATACTAGTTACCATTACCACGTTCTCTTGACCTCACAAATTTCGACCTCTGTATTCAACTCGCGGTTCTTGGCAAGGGGCGTATTGATAGCTGGTCGGCGTTGCTTCAGTCCACTGTATCGATCGTTCAGTAGGTGTGCTTATCGAATACCGCTCTCATCCCGACGAAGCAGTAAACGTGGAAAGTGCCGACTATTCTTGAGTGTCCAGTGATATGTCCCGGTATGGACCGGCGAGCATACGTGGCCGCCTGCGGGATGGTGTCGCTCGGCGGCTGCCTCGGCGTTGTTGATGACCGAGATGAGGGACTGCGTCCCGGTGATATCTCCTGCGTCGAGGATCTCTCGTCCGGTTCCTCAAACGGACCCGACGACGGCTCGTGGCCGACCGAACTCCACGACATGCAGAACACCGGCCAGACTGACGTACCAGGGCCGAGCGGGTGTGTCAAGACGCGGTGGACGTTGCCTCAGAATCCGCAGGGCGGGTTGCATACTGGTCCCGTGGTTTCTGACGGCCTCGTCTACGTTCCGGACCAAACAAATGCCGACACCTGGTTCGTCGCTCTTGATGCGCAAACGGGGGAAGAACAGTGGCAGTACACGGATACGTCACATGAACGGCTCGTCCCCCGACACTCACCGACGCTTTCCGACGACCGACTCTATCTTGTCGATGGGGATAACCTCGCTTGTGTAGACACTCAGAATCAAGTCACGGGCTGGTTCCTTGACCTCTCCGATGAACAAGAGAAACTCCCCGGAATCGGGATTCCACGCGTTGTCGAAGGAACCGTTTACATCGGTGTCGGTACCGGAGAAGTTCTTGCGTTGAACGCCAACACTGGCGCTCGCCAGT
The DNA here is from genome assembly GCF_011602445.1 of Haloarcula sp. JP-L23. NCBI lineage: Archaea > Methanobacteriati > Methanobacteriota > Halobacteria > Halobacteriales > Haloarculaceae > Haloarcula > Haloarcula sp. JP-L23. The sequence goes on from NZ_CP050014.1 coordinate 530,885, forward strand.
GGACCCACGACATTGAGGGGCTTCCCTCGACCCAATCAATCGAGGGAGATAACGATTCTCAAGTAAAGGCGCGTCGCCGAGGGACACCCTACGCCCCGGTTGCCGCGACGGAACAGCGCGTATACGTCACCAGTTGGGACTTATCGCTTCATGCGCTCAACGCCGCCACAGGGGAGCGCGAGTGGCAGTTCTCGCCCGGGATGGACCACTTGGATATGATGCACGCGCCGGCCGTCGTTGATGGGGTAGTGTACACGCAGACGGAAGATGCTATCCTGTACGTCCTCGATGCCGAGACAGGAGAGCTGTTGTGGACGTACGACGAGTACGGCGAATCCTCCGACGGTGTGTCACCAGTAGTCGATGACGAGTCGGTGTACATCATCGCAGGGACCTCGACCGAGAATCTGTTCCTTATTGCGCTAAACCGAGCGGATGGAACAGTCCGGTGGAAGCGGTCGGTGGGGCCGCCCTTCGTGGAGCCGGCCGCCGACGCTGACACGCTCTACATCGACCAAGGTCGGAGCCTCCAAGCAATCGAGAAGGCGACGGGGGACCGCTTGTGGACGCTCCATACGGACCGAGCAGTCTCCGCCCCTCCAGCGATTGTTAACGAGGCGGTCTATGTGGCCGATGATTCTCACTTCTACGGCCTCTGGTGAAGTGGTTCTTCAGGGGAGAGTTGAGAATCCGACACCCTCAGATTGTGACTGGCTTGCCTAATTACTCAATCAAAGGGTGGAACGATAAGTCGCTCACCTGTATTGACCAACCCATACTCCCGCTTTTCAGGGGAAGACAGCTGACCGATACGCGCGCTGTATTCAGCACGGCTGCTTGAACCTATCACCGATTGAAGGTTTCAACAAGGCCGTTCTGTCTTAAATTCGACTATGACCTGTGGGTATCTCACAGCAGGCCCGCTGCTAGTTATGGTTCGACACCCATCCGGTCAAGCAATGCAGCACGAACCGACGGGTCCTCTAACAGTTCATCGAGAGTATCGAGTTCATCAAGGGTATCGCCGTCGTTGGGATCAGTCACGCCGTAGGACTGTTTCACATCGTCATCTATCTCCTCCAGCACGGCCTTCGCATCTGGCGTATAGACGGTCCCACAGCGGGCGCAAGCTTTCGCGTTGGCTTCTAGCGGATTGTGGCAGACGTTGCACACATCGGGCGTGAGAGGTGATTCGTCATCTGGTTCACGGATACCCCAAGCCGTCTCCGCGCGTTCAATGTGGTCGTCCCCGGAGAGGTGAGCATAAGTCGTTTCCATCACGGTACTCGCGGCATCATGGCCGATGAGATACTTGATGGTGTCATCCGCGAGATGGTGGTCACGCTTGGCTATCGTGACGAAGTTGTGCCGCATGGCGTGCGGATGCATCGGCTTCTGGATGCTCGTCTTTGATTTGATGTCTGCCATGATACGGCGAATCGTCTCCCCGCTGACCGAGCTAAACGGGTCCACAGCAGCGTAGCTCGGACGCGCTGTGATCAGGTATGCCTCGGGTTCGTCGGGGGCAGGATGGTACTCCAGCCAGTTCTGAAGAGTGCCCTTCGCGCCGAGGAGCGGGCGCTTGCCATTACGGTCGGACGCACCTTTCAGTCCATCAACTTCGGGATTCAAACGGAACGTTCCGGCCTGTACGTCTACGTCCTTGATACGGAGTGTGCGAAGCGCCTCCCGCCGCTGACCAGTATAGAGTAGAAGATCGACAACCGCACGGTCACGTGGATTCCCTGCTGCCTTTCTTACCTCCTGAATCTCTTCGCGTGTGAGCATATCGTTCGGGTCAATCGACGTATCTCCTCTCTTGAACAGCGGGATTTCAGTAGCATCGATCTCGAAATCATGGTAGCCGTAGAATTTGCGGAGTGCCGCTTGATACGAAGCGAGAGTTCCTTTCGAGAGTCCCTCGTCTTTGACGTGTGGATGCGTGCCGTCGTGCATGTCCTGTACGTCGCTATTTAATTCGTCAGCTGTAGCGGTCGTCAGGTCCCGCTGACGTGCGAACACAGCAAGTCGATATAACCACGACATGAGGGTGCTCGGTGCCCGATAGCTTTCGCCACTAGGCTTGGGCACCATGACGTTCTCATCGTCGTAGGCGTGAACGAGTTCGCGGATAGCATCAGCCGTCTTTTCATCGATCTCGCCCTTGTCGACGTAGCTATCGAAGGTTTTGAACCGGGCGGCGAGCTTATCCCGGGGTGTAGTAGCCATACTAAGCGTAGGTGTCGCGCCACGATAAGTCGATAGGAATAACCACAAGTCGATGGTATATTCGACCACAACAAGCAGTCCGGCATCGCGGACTTCATGTAGTCGGCCTGCGCTCTCAGGCCGCCGACGGCCGCATGACGGGCGTGTGACGACCGTCCGATGGGTGCTTTTGCCGCTCGACACCAATCGTGGTATGTGACCACACGACCCACCCAAGTGGCGACGCCCGAGTCCGGGTCGGACGTCGACCGCACTTCCACCGGTGCCACCCCGACGAGCATCGCGCAGTTCGAACTAACCGTCCTGCACTGTCGCATCGCCGCGCTGGAGACGGCGCTCGAATGCGAACGCGAACGCCGGAAGGCGGTCGTCGAGCGGTACGAACGACTGCTCGACGAGCGCTAATCAGCGGGCGGTAACGTCTCTGACCTCGAACCGAGCGCCGCCGGTGTCGCTCTCGACGACCGTCACCGTCCACCCGTGTGCCTCCGCGATGGTTTTCACGATGTAGAGCCCGTACCCCGTGCCGTCTTCGCTGTCGGTGTACCCCATCTCGAACACCTTCTCGCGTTCGCTCTCGGCGATACCGGGGCCGTCGTCGGCGACGTAGAACCCCTCGCGGTCCGGGAGCATCCCGACCGTGACAGTGACCGCCTCGTCGTCTGCGGTCCCGTGTTCGGCGTCGTCGGACGCTGGTCGACTGTGGGAGGAGCCATGCTCCACGGCGTTCCGGAAGAGGTTCTCCAGCAGTTCGACCAGTCTGGAGGCGTCGGCCTCGACGGTCCCACAGTCGGCGGTCCGAACCGTGAAACGGTCGGCGCCGACGGAGGCGCGGGCCTCGTCGACCGCGTCCTGCAACCGGACGGCCGTCGTCTCGCCGACGGCCTGTCCTTTCTTCGCGAGGGTCAGCAGTTCCTCGGTCAACTGCGCCATCCGGTCTAAGGCGCCCTCGATTTTGTCGAAGTGTCTCGGTTGTGGGTCCTCTCTGGCGATTTCGGCGTAGGCGTCGGCGACGGTAAGTGGGTTCCGCAGGTCGTGGCTGACGATGCTGGCGAACTCCTCTAACCGTTCGTTCTGGCGTTCGAGTTCGCGTTCGCGTTCGGCCCGGTCGAGTGCGGCCTCGACGTTGGCCGCGAGGATGTTCGCGAGGTCCAGTGTGAACTCGTCGACGGTCCCCTCGCCGGTGGTGACGCCGAAGACGCCGTGGTCGCCGACTGGGATGAGGGCGGCGGCGGGTTCGTCGGCGGCCGTCCACTCGGCCACCGCGTCGGCCCCGTCGGCGGTGACAAACAGCGTCTCGCCGCGGTCGAAAGCGCGGTCGTACCACTCCGCGTACCGGTCGTAGACGCGCCGTTGGTCGTCGGGGTCGACCGGTCGGAGGGTCCCGCCGTCAGCGTCGACGAGTGCGACCTGCACTCGGGGAAGCGCCGGGATGTCCTTCGCGATGGCGACGGTCACCTCGCCGATTTCGGTCCGGTCGCCCGCCCGAACGAGGTCACGGCTGGCCTCGTGGACCGCCCGGACCATGTGTTCCTGTCGCTTCTCGTCGGTGACGTCGCGGGTGCTCCCGACGATGCCGATGGGGTCGCCGTCGGCGTCGAACCGGGGCGCTTTCGCCGTGTTGACCCAGCGACTGCGGCCCTCGATGTCGACGTAGTGTTCGACCTTGTTCAGCATCGGTTCGCCGGCGGCCATGATGCCCTGTTCCTCCTCGTAGAGTTCGTCGGCGAGGTGGTGTGGGAGGAGTTCGTAGTCGGTCAAGCCGACCAGTTCGTCCCGGTCGAAGTCGTACTCGCTGGCCGTGAGCGCGCTGGTGTCGACGAACCGGCCGACGTCGTCCTTGACGAACAGCTGGTGGGGAAACGAGTCCAGCAGCGAGTCAAGCAGTTCGGAGTCGGACTGGAAGTGCGTCTCGCGACCGGCGGCCTGCTTGACCCGGCGGACGATGAGTTCGGGTCGGTTGCCGCCCATCGTTATCGCGGCGTCGACGCCCTCGTCCACCGCCCGGTGGGTGAACGCCCGCGTCGTGGTCGTCATCGACCCGATGTCGTGGCCGTAGAGTGCGACCGGCATCTCGGGGTGGGCGTCGGTGAGCGCCTCCAGTTGGGCGAATCCGTCGACTGCCGAGTGCGACGCGGTCTCCGGGGCGTGCAACAGGACACAGCACGCCGCCGTCGCGGAGACGTCGTCGACGGTCTCGACGACCGCCACTGCCACGTCGTCGGCCGTCCGGAGTGCAGCGACGACAGGGCCGAGTCGACCGTCCGGGTCGACGCAAGTGACGGGGAGCGGATCGGCCTCGCTCATCGGCACCCACCACCCGGCGTCGGTGTCATCGTGCCTCCAGTCCGGTTATCTCGAACCGGACGTGATCGCCGTCGGTGTCGACCGTGGTCACGTCCCAGCCGTACGCTTCCGCGATGGTGGAGACGATGTACCGGCCGTACTGTGTCCAATCGGCCGTGTCGAGCGGGCGCGTCGACAGGGGGTCTGCGTCGCCGGCCGCCGCCGTCCGGCCGGCGTGTTCGATGTAGACCCCGCCCGTGCCGAGCGAACCCACGCGGACGGTGGGGTCGTCCGCCACGCGTTCCAGTACTACCCAAAAGAGGTTCTCGAACAGTTCCTGCAGGCGGTCACGGTCGGCGACGACGGTACCGGGGTCGTCGAGCGTCAGCGTCGCCTCGCCCGTGTTGACGGCCCCCCAGGCGGCCCCGGCGAGCTCGGCGACATCGACGGCGACGCGGTCCCCGACGATCTCGCCCTGTCTGGCCAGCGCCAGCAGTTCGTCGACGAGACGGTCCATCTGGTTTAGCGCCGTGTAGATGCGCTCTACGTGTTCTGACTCTTCTTCCAGCAGTTCCGCGGCACCGAGTGCGACCTGCAGCGGGTTCCGGAGGTCGTGGCTGACCATCGTCGTGAACGCTTCCAGCCGCTGGTTCTGTGTCGCTAGCTCCCGTTCGTGTTCTCGGAGTTCCTGTTCGCGCTGGGCCCGGTCGAGCGACGCTTCGACGGTCGCAGCGAAGACGTTCGCGAGGTCGAGCGTGAACTCGTCGATGGAGTCGCTGGGCGATAGCCCGAGGGCACCGTGGTCGCCCAGCGGTAACACGGCGGCCTCGATCTCGTCCGGTGGGGCGGCGTCGGTCCGCGTCGTCCGTCCGTCGGGCCTCGTCGTGACGTACTGCGGGTCCGCTGTCTCGAAGGCGCGCCAGAACCACCGCTCGTGGGTGTCGAACAGGGCGGGGCCGTCGTCGTCGGTGTCGGCGGGCGTGAGGCGGTGGCCGTCGTAGAGGACCACCTGTGCCGACGGGAGCGTATTGATCTCCGCGGCGATGGCCGTCGTCAACTGGCAGATGCCAGCGGCGGTCTCCGCTCGCATCAGGTCACGGCTCCACTCGTTGAGCGAGGCGACGAGTTTCTCCCTGCGGCGTAACTGTGTCACGTCCCGGGTGCCGCCGACGATACCGGTCACCCCGCCGTCTTCGTCGTATCTCGGGACCTTCGTCGAGGATATCCAGCGGTCCTCGCCGTCCTCGACGAAGTGTTCGACGACGTCGACTTCCGGGGATTCCCGTTCGCGGATGCGCTGCTCCTGTTCGTACAGCGCGTCGGCCAGTGTCGGGGGGAACAGTTCGTAGTCGGTCAAGCCGACCAGTTGGTCGCGGTCGTACCCCTGTGGCTGTGTCGTCTCGTGGCTCCCGATGGCGATACGCGAACGGTCGTCTTTGACGAACACGTCCTCCGGAAAGTGCTCGAAGAAGTCCGTTAACAACTGTTTCGGTGGACCGAACGACTCGCCGTCGGTCACGGCGTCCCGGAACCGACAGGCCAGCAGCGACTCGCGTTCGGGCGGGACGTACACCGCGTCGGCGGCCCCGGCGTCGAGTGCGTCGACGGCCACGTCGGCCCCGGGGAAGCCGACGGCGTACATGACGACCGGACAGTCGACGGCAGCGACTGCCGTCTCGACGCCGGCGATGCCGTCCAGTTCGGGGGTCGTCGTCTCGTCGTGTGCGACGACGACGAGGTCGTAGGCGTCAGTCTCGCCGCGTTCGAGGACGGTGGGGCTCTCGACGCGGTCGACGTCGAATCCGCGTTCGGCGAGGACCGCCTCGACCGCGTCGAGAGCCACACCGCTATCGGTGAACAGGGCCCGGACCTGTCGGCTGTCGTCTGTCTCCATCCCACCAGCTCGTTACTCGACAAGACTAGCGCGACAGATAACGATTCCCCCCAGAGACTCGGCTAGGAAAACGCGGCGTGGCTTACTCGTCGCCGAGGGCGACGTAGGTCGTCTCGATGATGCGGCCGTCCTCGGCCAGTCGATCGAACACCTCGGCCGTCGGCGGTTCGTCGAGGTTGTAGACGGACATGGCCTCCCCGCCGATGGTCTCGCGGCCGTTGAACATCCCCGCGATGTTGATGTTCGCTTCGCCCAGCACGGTCCCGATGAAGCCGATGGTGCCGGGTTCGTCCTTGTTGCGCACCACGAGCATGTGACCGTGCGGGACGGCCTCGATGCGGTGGTCGTCGATGCGGACGATGCGGGACTCCTCGCCGCCGAACTGGGTTCCACAGACCGAGACGGACTCCGCGCCGTCGGAGACGGTGACGGTGATGAGACTCTGGTAGTCCTCGGCGGCACTCGTCTTCGACTCGGTCACGTCGATGCCGCGTTCTTCGGCGATCTGCGGAGCGTTGACGGCGTTGACCTGAATGTCAGAGGGTGCGAAGACGCCTTCCAGCGCGCTGGCGGTGACGTACTCGACGTCCTCGTCGGCGATGTCGCCCGCGTAGGTGACCTCCACGGAACTCATGTGGCCGTCGAATAGCTGGACGGCGATGCGGCCCGCCGTACTGGCCAGTTCGAGGTACGGTTCGACCTGCTCGAAGGTGGCGCGGTCCAGCGACGGCGCGTTCAGCGCGTTCGCCACGGGTTCCTGATTGAACGCGGCGATAATCTGGTCGGCCGTCGAGGTGGCGACGTTCTCTTGGGCGGCCTCCGTCGACGCGCCCAGATGCGGCGTGACGATGATGTCCTCGACGTCGAGCAGGGGGCTGTCCTCGGGGAGCGGTTCCTCGCCGAAGACGTCGAGCGCCGCGCCCTTGAGGACGCCGTCCTCGACGGCCTCCGCGAGGGCGGGTTCGTCGATGATGCCGCCGCGGGCGCAGTTGACGACGTACCCGCCTTCGAGTTGGGCGAGTTCCTCCTCGCCGATCATGTTCTCGGTCTCGGGGGTCAGCGGCGTGTGGATAGTGACGAAGTCGGCCTTCTCTAGACACTCGTCGAGTTCGTCGACGAGTTCGGCGCCGAACTGTTTGGCGCGTTCCTCGCTGATGTAGGGGTCGAACGTGACGATGTCCATGCCGAGGTTGCCCAGTCGTTTCGCGACCTCTTGGCCGACGCGGCCGAAGCCGACCACACCGAGGGTCTTCTTGTTGACCTCGGTGCCGAGGAACGCCCCTTTCGCCCACTCGCCGCCCTTCAGACGGTCGTGGGCCTGCGGGATGGAGCGGGCGGTGGCGAACGCCATCGCGACGCTGTGTTCGGCGGCGGCCCGGACGTTGCCTTCGGGGGCGTTGGCGATGATGACGCCGTGTTCGGTGGCGGCGTCGATGTCGATGTTGTCGACGCCGATGCCGGCCCGACCGACGATGACCAACTCGGGCGCGGCCGAGAGCACCTCGTCGGTGACCTCGGTGCCAGAGCGGACGATGAGCGCGTTCGCATCGGACACTGCATCGAGCAGCGCGTCGCCCTCGACGTCGTAGGCTGTCTCCACCTCGTGGCCCGCCTCGCGGAGCCGGGCGAGGCCGGCGTCGGCGATGGGGTCCGTGACGAGTACCTTCATACCGGACCGAACTTACCGGGGCGGCATAACGCTTGTTTTCTCAACGCGTGCGTGCGGTGCCGGCGAGCCGTGACCGACGTCGCCGTCGGTGTCGCGTGTGTGAAATACTGTAGAGCGTATTCGACCGTTCGCCCGACACCGGTCCTGCCGCCGCTGACGCACCGCAGGCCGCCGACGGCGAACTGGCGGGGATACCACTGCTCGATTTCGAGAGCGATACCTGATCGGTTCGAGGACGCCCGAACGCCACGACGGCGTCGGCAGTCGCTACGAGTCGTGAGCGCCGAAAATGTAAAAACCACGGGTCGAACCGCAGTGACCCGGACCGCGCGTTACCGCCATTCCGGCAGCGAGGCGGCGTCTACCAGCGGGAGTGTCATATACGCCTCGTCGGTCGAGACGTCTGCGATGACGAGCGTATCAGTCGTGCCTTCCTCGACGGAAGCCATAACCTCCGCGTCCTCAGCAACCTCCGCTGGGGCAACCGTGTCCGGCTCCATGCATGACAATATGTAACACCCACATATAAACGTAGCGAAATCCCCGGACGGAGTCGGACCAGTGTCAGACATCTGTCTGACTGGTGGTGCGCTACTACCACGACGGGACGACCGAGACTACCCACGGCATCCGCGCGCAGTGTCGCGGTTCGTCCGAGATTCAGTCGAGCAGCGAGTGGTACGGCCGGCCTACTCTCGGTGTTAGGTAACGGATGTGAACGTACCCGTTCACGAGGATGTCGAGCAGAGGTTTCAGCGTCGTCGAGGCCTGCACAGCGCGGTTTCGGCTGTCTGCCTCGGACGGGCGTGGACCCACGCGACTCGGACCGAGCGCCGAGAGAAAGCGGTGGATGTTAAGGACTTAGTAGGTGCGGGCAGGAAGTTTTGGCAGTATGAACGTCGCAGACGCCATGACGCCGCGCTCGGAGGTAGTCACGGTCGAGATTCCGGGCACCCGTGACGACGTGCTGGAGTACCTCCAAGAGCGGGCGTTCTCGTCCGTCCCCGTCATCAAAGACACCGACGACGGCGAGGAGTTCCGCGGACTCATCTCACGGGACGCCCTCATCGACCGACCCGACGAGGACCAGCTCGCGCTGCTCGTCGAGGAAGTCCCGACCATCACCGCCGAGGCCAGCATTCAGGAGGCCGCACGCCTGATGGTCGCGGAGAACGAGCGCCGCATCCCCGTCGTCGACGGGCGTCTCGAAGGCATCGTCACCGTCACCGACGTCATCCACGCTATCGCGAACGGCGACGTCGACGGCGACACCGAAGTCGGAAATCTCGCCCGCAGCGATATCAACTGCATCTACGTCGAGACGCCACTGACCGTCGCCGAGCGGGAACTGTCCCACGCCGAAGTCCCCTACGGCGTCGTCCTCGACGCCGAGGGCGAGATGACCGGGATGCTCACCGAAGTCGACATCATCGAAGTGGCCCGCGTCGTCGAGGGCGAAGACGACACCGGCGAGTCTATCGCCAACGAGGACGACGAGTGGGCCTGGGAGGGCATCAAGGCCGTCGGCGGCCGCTACATGCCCACCCGAAACGTCGAGATTCCGGTCGAACCCGTAAGCGAGTTCATGACCGCCGACGTCGTGACCGTGAGCAAACGCCTCACCGCCGCGGAGGCGGCCCGATTGATGATCGAACACGACATCGAACAGATTCCACTCGTCGCGGGCGACGAACTCGACGGTATCGTCCGCGACGTCGACCTACTGGAGGGCCTATGAGCGAGGGCGAGCGACTGACCGAACTGGCCAAGCGCCGGGGCTTTTATTTCCCCGCTGCCGGCTCCTACGGCGGCGCGGCCGGGTTCTGGACCTACGGCCCGCAGGGCGCGGCCCTGAAGTCGAACGTCGAAGACGCGTGGCGTGACCGCTTCGTCCTGCAAGAGGGCCATCAGGAGATTTCGGCCCCCGACGTGATGCCCGAAGCCGTCTTCGAGGCGTCGGGCCACCTCGATGGCTTCGACGACATGATCATCGAGTGCGGCGAGTGCGGCGCGACCCACCGCGCCGACCATATCGTCGAGGACAACACCGACATCGAGGAGGCCGAGTCCCTGCCCAACGAGGACGTCATGGACATCATCGCCGACCACGACATCGCCTGTCCCTCCTGTCACACGTCGCTGGCCGGCCAACCCGTCGACAACTTCAACCTGATGTTCGCGACGAACATCGGCCCGGGCACCTCCTCGCCGGGCTACCTTCGGCCGGAGACGGCACAGGGCATCTTCGTCGAGTTCCCGCAGCTCTCGGAGTACGCGCGTAACCAGCTCCCCTTCGGCGTCGCACAGATCGGGAAGGCCTACCGCAACGAGATCTCCCCCCGGAAGTCCCTCGTGCGCGTGCGTGAGTTCACGCAGGCCGAACTCGAACACTTCGTCGACCCCGAGGAGGACGAACCGCCGCTCGCCGACGTAGAGGACGTGACGCTCCCGCTGTACTCCGGCGAGAGCCAGCAGGCAGCGGACGGCGGCGTCGAACAGCTGACCGTCGGCGAGGCCGTCGACGAGGGCGTCGTCACCAGCGACTGGGTGGCGTACTATCTGGGCGTCGCCCGCGACTGGTACGAGCGCATCGGTATCGACATGGACCGGTTCCGGTTCCGCCAGCACCTCCCGGGCGAACTCGCCCACTACGCCTCTGACTGCTGGGACGCCGAAGCCGAAATCGACGGCGACTGGATAGAGATTACGGGCTTTGCCTACCGGGGCGACTACGACCTGCAGAAGCACGCCGAACACTCCGGCGAGGACTACACCGTCTTCAAGCAGTACGACGAACCCGTCACCGTCGAACGACCGACCGTCGACCCGGACATGAGCTATCTCGGTCCCGAGTTCGGCGGCGACGCCCAGTCGGTGGCCGACGCACTCGAAGCGCTGGCCGAACGGGACCCCGAGGCCTTCGAGGGTGAGGACGTGACCGTCGAGGTAGACGGCGAGGCCTACACCGTCCCCGTCGAAGAGACGAACTTCAGCGTCGAGACGGTCACGGAGAACGGCGAACACGTCCGCCCGCACGTCGTCGAACCCTCCTTCGGGGTCGGCCGCCTCATCTACACGGTGCTGGCCCACGCCTACACCGAGGACGAGGTAGACGGTGAGGAACGCACCTACCTCGACCTCCCGCCAGAACAGGCCCCGACCACCGTCGGCGTCTTCCCGCTGATGGACAAGGACGGCATGGCCGAGTACGCCCGCGAGATAGCGAGCGCCCTCCGCGAGGCCGGGCATTCGGTCACCTACGACGACTCCGGTGCCATCGGCCGGCGCTACCGCCGACAGGACGAGATCGGGACGCCCTACTGCGTTACCGTCGACTACGAGTCCGTAGAGGAAGACACGGTCACCGTGCGGGAACGGGACAGCACAGAGCAGAAACGCGTCTCCATCGACGGCCTCGCGGAGACGCTAGAGCGTCTCACCGAGGGCGAGACGACCTTCGACGACCTGTAAGATGGCTGATGAGGTCGCCCGTCGACTCGTCCACGCCACCGGGTCGGCGGTCCCGCTCTCGTACCTCCTCGCCCCGGACCTCGTCACCTGGCGGGTCGTCCAGACGTTTCTGGCAGTGTGTCTGGTTACCGTCGTCTTCCTGGAGTTCGTTCGTCTCTCGATCGGTCTCGACTGGGCCATCTACGACCGTCTCACCCGCGAGTACGAACAGGACAACCCGGCGGGCTACGCGCTGTACATCGTCGGGATGGCCGTCGTCGCCGGGGCCGTCGCCGTCGGACTGCCCACCACCGTGGCCGTACCGGCGATGTTCATGCTGGCCATCGGCGACCCGATAAGCGGCCTGCTGGGTTCTGCGGAGGCCAGCAACGTCAAGCAGGCGTGGGTGTTGCTCGTGATGTTCGGCGTGTGTACGCTGCTCGCGTCCCCGTTCGTCTCGCCGGCCGCGGCGGTGCTGGGCGGCGTCGCCGCGACGTTCGCCGACGGGGTCAAACCCACCATCGCGGGTTACGTCGTCGACGACAACTTCGCCATCCCGGTGCTCGCGGCCGCCGCGATGTGGGTCGGGCTGGTCTTGGTCCCGTTCTAGACGGCGAGGGCGACCAGTCCGAGCAGGAGGTACTCGCCGTCTTTGGCCAGACAGAGCGTATCCATCGCGTTCGTCCGGTCCAGAACCCACGTGAGCGAGAGCGAATAGCTCACGACCGGGAGGGCAAACACCGCGGGCAGGGCCGCGTGCGCGACGGGCGTGAGCGCGACCAGCACCGCGAGCGAACAGCCATCGAGCAGCGCGAGTACCTGCCGCGTCCGACCGACACCGAGGACGACGGGGAGCGTCTCGACGCCCGTGGCCCTGTCACCGACGACGTCCCGGACGTTGAACACCTCGACCGAGACGAACGACCGCAGGAGGAAGAACAGACAGACCGCCACCGCTACCGGGCCGATGGGACGACCCGCCACGACAAGTGGGAGCAGGGTCACGGTCGACGCCCACGCCAGTGCCACCAGCCCCGTGTTCACGACGAACACGTCCTTCAGTCGCCGCCACCCGGGTGCGAGCGGGACGCTGTAGAGGACGCACGCGACGACCGGAATCAGGGCGACGACGAGCGCATCCAGCCCGCCCACCCACAGCGCGATGCCCGCCCCCAGTAGCAGGCCACCGACGGCGAGGCCGGCGACCACCACCGGGTGGTCCGTGACGAATGACGACCGCTCGGGGCAGTTGATGGCGTCCTCCTCGATGTCGGCGAGGTCGTTGGCCGTGTAGACGGCAAAGGAGACGAGGCCAACGACGACCGGTGCGGCCGGCGCCGTGACTCCGAGCAACACCGCCGCGAACGCCGCTTTCGCGGCCGCGACCACCCCTTGCAAGACGCTGAGTTGCTGTGCCCACCAGAGCGAGTGAGTCAGTGTCTGCCAGACCTGTGCGGGAGTCGAGCGGCTGTGGTACGCCATGGTAGGTCAAGCTACACATCGGAGTGAATTGATGGCTTTCCCCGTCTACGGCGACTAGCGCGGTCACCCGTCCGGTTCGGGCAGAGCCCGGTCCAGCGAGAAGGACACTTCGCTCCCGCCCTCCGGGCGCAACTCGAACGTGAGGTCGTGTCCCGACTGCTCGACGAAACAGTAGACGAGCCACAGTCCGACGCCGGAACTGTGCTGGAGCGGCGTCTCACCTTCTTCGAGGATACGACGCTCCGTGTCGGGGATGCCCGGGCCCTCGTCGGCGACGGTGACGTGGACCGTGTCCGCATCGACGGTGACGGTGATAGTCACCGACGGCGATGGATCCGGGTCGTGTTCGATGCCGTTCTCGACGAGGTTCTCGAGGGCGACCTGTAGCCCGACGGTCGATCGGACGAACACCTCGTCGGGACACGACGCCGTCACCGTCGCCGCCGGGTATTTCGCCGAATACCGGGCGACGATGGCCTCGACAGTGGTCGAGATGTTGGTTCGCTCTCTGGCTCGCTCGCTCGTGACGATACGCTGTATCGTCCGGAGTTTCGCGCTCGTCTCCATGATGGAACCGGCGCTGTCGTCGATAGCCTGCAGATGGGGCCGACCACGTTCGTCGACGTACTCCTCTAACACCTCCGCGTGACCCATGATGGTGTTGATGCGGTTGGCCATGTTGTGTCGCAGGACGCGCGAGACGAGGTGGAGGTGACGCTGTCGTCGCTGTTGGTCGGTGATGTCCGAGAGGACGACGGTCCAGCCGAGGTGGTGCGGGCCGTCGGTTATCGCGGACGTCTGGACCGAGAGATACCGGTCCTCGTCGGTCTGGGGAGCGAACTCGGTACGGCCGCCGTCGACGTCCTCGAACCACTCTTCGGCGTTCTCGACGATTCGTTCGATGGACTCGTTCTGGTGGCTCGCAAGCGACGGGAGGAGCTCTGATGCCGTGGGGTTGAAATCACGGATGCGGCGCTCGGCGTCGAGGATGACCATGCCTTCGCTGCTCTGCTCGACGGCCGTATCGCGAGCCAGTGGGACGATGTCGAAAAAATCTAGCTGGATGGACCACGTCGTCGCGATGCCGAACAGGGCGAGGCCGATCGGCGTGTAATCCAGCCCCGGAATCGGGGCACTGTCCAGTACAGAGACGACGTTGATAAACAGCGGCAGCGCGCTCCCGAAGGCGACGAGCAACACCGATTCGGTGCTGTACCGACTCCGGAGGTGGATGCCCAGCAACGCGTACACCGCCACACAGTACAGCCCGTACGAGAGGAAGACATAGAGGAAGTACAGCGGTCCCAGTCCCCTGTGAACCAGATGGGGGAACACCGCCGTCGACAGGTCGATACCCTCCCAGAACAGGTGATGGAGCGGGTTCGTGAGGATACCCAGCACGAGCCCCATCAGCACGACCACCACGTACGCGATAAAGAGGGGGCGGCGGTGCCAGTCTCGGCCCGTGTACTGGGCCGCGAACACGAAGAAGACGAGTACGAACAGCACCCCAAGCGGGAGTTCGAGCGCGACCAGTACGCGTTCGACCGCGGTCGGCAGGACGATTTTCGCGGCGGCGGCGAACGACCACACCGCCATCAGCGCCAACAGCGCGGTAAACGAGCGGACGCCGCGAATCTCGTGGGGATACGTCCGGAGATACACCGTGAGCGCAACGAGTGACAGCCCCGAAACCGTGAAAAACACCACGAGTGCGAGTCCGACCGGGCTGGTCACCGTCATAGCTTATAATTATCAGAAGATGAAATAATACCTTCGTCCACCCCGTTTCACTTCCACCACGCTACCTGAACCCTTAACCGCCGGCGGGGCCAACGCCTCGCCAATGGCGACCACCGACGCCGAGTCCGGTGGCGAGTACGTCACCGAGCCACTGGTTACCGACGGTCTGCTGGAGAACCGCCGGTATCAGGTCGAACTCGCCGACACCGCCGACGATCGCCACGCCCTCGTCTGTCTCCCCACCGGCCTCGGTAAGACGACCGTCTCCCTGCTCGTGACCGCCCGCCGCCTCCACGGCGTCGGCGGCACCGCCCTCCTGCTGGCCCCGACGAAACCGCTGGTCCAACAACACGCCGAGTTCTACCGTGAGGCGCTGACCGTTCCCGACGACGAGATTGTCGTTTTCACGGGTGAGGTCCGACCGGACGACCGAGCGGAGTTGTTCGAGCGCGCGCGAGTGGTCATCGCGACGCCGCAGGTCGTCGAGAACGACCTCGTGGGCAACCGTATCGACCTCTCGTCGGTGACCCACTGCACCTTCGACGAGTGTCACCGCGCGACCGGCGACTACGCCTACAACTACATCGCCGACCGCTACCACGCCGACGCCGACGACCCCCTCGTCACCGCGATGAGCGCCTCCCCCGGCGACGACGAGGAGGCCATCCTCGAAGTGTGTGAGAACCTCGGCCTCTCGGAGGTCACCGTGATGACCGAAGACGACGCCGACGTGGCCGAGTACACCCACGATACGAGCGTCGAGTGGAAACGTATCGAACTCCCCGACGTAGTGATAGAGATACGCGACGCCATCAACGAAGTCGTCGCCGACCGACTGGCGCAGTTAAAGGACCTCGGCGTCACCAACAAGTCCTCGCCGGACCTCTCCGAACGGGAGATTCAGGGGATGCAGGCCGAGTTGCGGAAACTCATGGACAACGACCAGAGCGAGGGGTATCAGGGGATGAGCCTGCTCGCGGAGATTCGGAAGTTGCGGACGGCGGTCACCTACGTCGAGACCCAGAGCGTCAAGTCCCTGCGGCGGTACTTCGAGCGCCTGAAGGAGGCCGCCCGCTCGTCCGGTGCGTCGAAAGCCGACCAGCGACTCGTCAGCGAACCCAAGATCCGCGAGGCGATGCGCAAGGCCACCGCGTACGACGACCTCCACCCGAAGTTCCGCCAGACGCGGATGTTGCTGGCCGAGACGCTCGGCATCGAGAACGGCGAGCGAGTCATCGTCTTCACCGAGTCCCGGGACACCGCCGAAACCCTCGTCGACTTCCTCTCGGACCACTTCTCGACCCAGAAGTTCGTCGGCCAGTCGGACACCGACGGCAGCGAGGGGATGACTCAGACCGAGCAACAGGAGACGCTTGACCGCTTCCGGAACGGCGAGTTCGAGGTCCTCGTATCGACATCCGTCGCCGAGGAGGGACTGGACGTGCCGGAAGTCGACCTCGTGATGTTCTACGAACCCGTCCCGACGGCCATCCGCGCCATCCAACGCAAGGGGCGAACCGGCCGACAGGCCGAGGGCCGCGTCGTCGTCTTGCTGGCCGAGGACACCCGCGACGAGGCGTACTTCTGGAAGGCCAGAAACGACCAGAAACGGATGAAACGGGAGTTACAGAACTTAAAGAGCGTCGCCGGCGACTTGGAGGCCGAACTCGACCAGACCGGGCTGGACGAGTACGAGAACCCAGACGGGGACGCCGGATCGGAAACTGGGGCCGAGAGCGAGGGGTCGTCGCCCGCTCCAGTCGAAACCGAGGACGACGGCGCACAGAGCGCGCCCACCGACGACGGGCAGGCCGGCCTCGACGCCTTCGCCGGCGAGGACGTCGCCGAGGAGGCAGGGACCGAGGCGGACGAACTGGACGGGACCGTCGCGACGGCCGACGGCGACGAGGAGACCATAGAGATAGTCGCCGACCAGCGCGAACTCGACTCGACTATCGCCCGTGACCTCTCGACCCGCGACGGTGTGGAGACGCGACTCGAGACGCTCGCGGTCGGCGATTACGTCCTCTCGGACCGCGTGGTCGTCGAACGGAAGACCGTCGCGGACTTCATGGACACGCTGACCGGCGGCGACCGGTCGATGTTCGAACAGGTGGGCGACGCCACCCGCCACTACGCCCGCCCGGTGGTCGTCGTCGAGGGCGAGGACCTCTATGGCGCCCGAAACGTCCACCACAAGGCCATCAACGGGGCGCTGGCCTCGCTCGCGGTCGACTTCGGCGCCAGCGTGATGCGCACCGCCGACGAGACCGAGACGGCCGACCTGCTGGAGGTCATCGCCGCCCGCGAACAGGACGAGGGCGACCGAGAGGTGAGCGTCCACGGCGAGAAACAGTCGAAGACGCTGTCCGAGCAACAGGAGTACGTCGTCACCTCGGTCGCGGAAGTCGGACCAGTGACGGCCCGGAACCTGCTGGCCCACTTCGGGAGCGTCGAAGCGGTGATGACCGCCGAGCACGACGACTTGCTCGACGTGGCGGGCATCGGCGAGGTGACCGCGACGCGTATCCGCGACGTCGTTAGCGGCGAGTACGATCCCTGAGACGACGATTCGATTTCACCGATCTGTTCGTGCAGAGAAAGTTTGAAGCAGTTGTATAGTGTGGTTCCGATAAGGGGATCCTCAGGTGACAGATACGACGACCGGTAGTGACCGTTACTTCGACTTCGAACTCGACAACGTCGGTGCAGGGAGTGCGACGCTGACGTCCGAGCGTCTCGCTGCCGACCACGACTACGTCCTCGCCGTCTTGCTCCGGAACCACTACTGCCCGCTGTGTCGGGACCTCGTCAGTCGACTCGCCGACCACTACGGGGAGTTCGCCACGCGAGGGACCGCCGTCGTCCCGGTGTTGCCCGACATCCGCGAACGGGCGCTGGTGTGGCACCGCCGCTACGAACTCCCGTTCCCGATGCTCGCAGACCCCACGGACGACGGCGTCGACGACGACCGTCGGGACGCCCCACCCGACGAGTTCGATGCGTTCGCCCCGTTCCAGCGCACGATCCCTAGCCTCCCCGGCGTCGTGCTCTTCGAGTGCGTCGAGGACCGACTCCGCATCGTCTCCAGACACGGCGGGCCAAAGCCACAGGACGTCCCGACTATCGACGCCCTCGTCGACCGAATCGACGTCCACCGCGACGACGGGACCGTCGACGTCGGGGACGGCGTCCGCGCCGACGGCTGACAGCGGTCAGCGCTTTGCCGCGTCGAGCGCCTCCGCCGCCTCGCGGGCGGCAGCGAGGTGTTCGCGCGCTTCTCTCGGGTCGTCGGCCGCCGCGGCCCGCTCCGCAAATCGCCGAACCGTCTCCGCAAGCAGCGACGCCGCAGCGTCGAGGTCCGCACGTACGTCACCGGTAGCGCGCTCAGTTCGAGTCGAAACGTCCGGGTTCGCCCGTCGCCCCGCCTGCTCGTCGCGTCCCACAGACCGGCGACCGGCGGTGTGTGACTGCCGGTCAGCGGGTCGACGGTCATCCGTCTCTCGGTGACCCCCCGCTTCGTCTGGAGTCCGCTCGGGGTCCGCCGACGGCACCTCCCGGGGTGGCGCAGTCTGGGCGTCCGTCCCCCGGTCGGGTTCGTTCTGGCCGGCGTGGTTCGTCTCCGGGACCGCTTTGGAGTTCGTGTCCTGTACCTGTTCGTCCGTCCGGGCTTCCTCGGCCTCGCTGTCGTCCGCTTCGTCGGCGCCGAACTGGACGCGGGCCTCGTCGCTCGGGTTCGCCACCTCGATGTGGTCCCCGTCGGCGGACTGACCGGCCTCGTCGTCGGTCCCGTCCTCCGACGCTCCCTGCTCGCGTGTGATGGGCTTCTGGCAGGTGGGACAGAACTCCTGCCCGTCGTAGCGGAAGATGGGGTCGCCACAGTCCGAACAGTGGGCGTTCGTCATCGTCGCACCCTTCAACAGGAGTTCGCTCATCTGTTCGGTGGCCGCACGCTGTTCTTCCTCCTTCTCGAATTTCTCCCGGAGTTTCTCGCGTTCGGCTTCCTTATCGAAGTCGCTCATACACGTATCAACGCCGTGGCGCTGAAAACCGTTTTCGGGTCCGATCAGTGACCCGTGGAGGGGGGTTTCGACACGTTTAACGTTCGCGCCGAAGGCGTTTCGAATGGTATGACAAAGGTAAGCGTAGTCGGTGCGGCCGGAACGGTCGGCGCCGCGGCAGGGTACAACATCGCGCTCCGAGACATCGCCGACGAAGTCGTCTTCGTCGACATCCCGGACAAGGAAGAAGACACCATCGGGCAGGCCGCCGACACCAACCACGGCATCGCATACGATTCGAACACGACGGTCCGACAGGGCGGCTACGAGGACACCGCTGGTTCGGACGTCGTCGTCATCACGGCCGGCATCCCGCGCCAGCCGGGCCAGACCCGCATCGACCTCGCGGGCGACAACGCCCCCATCATGGAGGACATCCAGTCCTCGCTCGACGAGCACAACGACGACTACATTTCGCTGACCACGTCGAACCCCGTCGACCTGCTCAACCGCCACCTCTACGAGGCCGGCGACCGCTCGCGCGAACAGGTCATCGGCTTCGGCGGTCGTCTGGACTCCGCGCGGTTCCGCTACGTCCTCTCCGAGCGCTTCGACGCCCCGACCCAGAACGTCGAGGCGACCATCCTCGGCGAGCACGGAGACGCACAGGTCCCCGTCTTCTCGAAGGTCCGCGTCGACGGCACCGACCCCGAATTCGACGGCGACGAGAGAGAGGAGATTCTCGGCGACCTACAGGAGTCTGCCATGGACGTCATCGAGCGCAAGGGCGCGACCGAGTGGGGCCCCGCCCGCGGCGTCGCCCACATGGTCGAGGCCATCGTCCGCGACACCGGCGAAGTCCTGCCCGCCTCGGTCAAACTGCAGGGCGAGTTCGGCCACGAGGACACCGCCTTCGGCGTCCCCGTCCGACTCGGCTCGAACGGCGTCGAGGAGATCGTCGAGTGGGACTTAGACGACTACGAACAGGACCTGATGGCCGAGGCGGCCGAGAAGCTCTCCGACCAGTACGCTAAAATCGAGTAACGCCGTCAGGACTTTCGCCGCCTTTCTCTCTGTCTTCGGACGCCGTCTGATTAGTCCGGCCAGTCGCCGTTCTCGGTCCGCTCCCGTGATTCCTCGGCGATGTCTGTCCCGAGGAGCGACGCCCACTCTTCGAGGTGTGACTCCGTCGGCGAACAGTTCCGGTGTGCCATGGTTCGTACGCGATTCATCTACGCGGCATTATATAACGATTGTGCCGGATCGCACCCGAAAATAAGGGGATTACTCGCGGAACGTCTCGGGGACCTGAATCGAGTACCGGCCGTCCTCCTGTAACGCGACGATGTACTCCTCGCGGTCGTACAGTTCCATCAGGTTCAGTTCGTACTGCCCCGGTTCGAGCACCTTGATGGACTCGAACTGGTCGTTGAGTTCCTCGCGCAGTTCCTTGAGGTCCGGCCGCTCCGTCTCATCGGGTTCTTCCGGCGGGTCAGAGTCTGCGCCGACAGGTTGGAAGCGATGTTCGCTCTCGGAGTCGGTCTGTGGCTCCTGGGGGAGTTCGTCCGGCGTCACCACGTCCGCGCGGGCGCTCGCCTGTGCGGCGTCCTCGGTGTCTGCCGTCTGGGTGTCGACCTCCCGGCGGGTCGCGGCCTCGCTTCGGTCGACGGCGGGCGAGGCGTCGTCGGAGCCGCTCGATCCAGTCGAACTGGCGGCCCCGGCGTCGGCGCCGACGGTCGGGTCGTCGTTCCCGCCGCCGACGATGTCCCGGACCGTCGCTGCCGTCTTGCCGACGGTGCGTGCCACGGTACTGTCGGCACCCGGCGGCTCTGGGGGTTCTGGCGGTTCCGCATTCGGGTCCGGCGGGCTCGAACTGTCGACGCCGCCGGGCCGGAACTGGAACTTGTTGCCGCCACAGTCCGGACAGCCAGACAGCATCTCCTTCGAGCCGTCGTCGAACGCGCGGCCGCAGTTCGTACACTGGTGTGGCATTATTTCCGGGAGACGAGCGCGCTGATGAGGGTTTCGTCTTTGTGGAGTGTCTCGATCTGGTTGGCCGGACCGATAACGGTCAGTTTCTTCGTCGACTCTTTCCCCATGATGCGGTCCAGGATGCTCTGGTCTGCCGTCTCCGATTTGGGGTAGGTCTCTATCTCGATACCGTTGAACTCGTCGGGGCTTATCTCGGTCATCGTCACCTCGATGAGACGGGACTCCTCGTCGGGCGAGAGCCCCTCTTCGAGGATGACGATGTTGCCGTCGCGCACCCCGTCGAGGATGATGCGTATCTTCTCCATCGAGGCGAGGCCGTCCATCCGTTCGCCGCTGATGAGGTCTATCTGCACGCCGTCGTCGGGGCCTTTTATCTCTGCCATGGTATCACCCGAAGTACTCCGCTATCTTGTCGTAGACCTCGTCCATGTTGTCACCCTCAAGCGCGGAGAGCGGGATGGTCTCGTGTTGTGGGTAGGCGTTGCGAATCCGCTGGACCGACGACTCCTCTAGGTCTATCTTGTTCGCGAGAATCAGCACCGGGAGGTCCTGACTCTCGATGATGCCGATGAGCATCGTGTTGACCTGCGTGAACGGGTCGGTCGCCGAATCGAGCACGTAGATGACGCCGTCGACGTCCTCGCGAAGCCAGTGCATCGCTTCCGCGACCCCTTCCGTGGCTTCCCGAGACCGACGCACAGCGTCGTCTTTCTCCATATCGTGTTCCAGAAACTCGGTGTAGTCGACTTTCGTCGTCACGCCGGGCGTGTCGACGATGTCGATTGTCACCTTCTTCCCGTCCCGTTCTATCTCGACGTTCTCCTTCCGACGCGCGCGGCGCGTCTCGTGTGGCACGTGGCTCTCCGGGCCGACGGCGTCGCCGGTCCAGTCGCGTGCGATACGGTTCGCGAGCGTCGTCTTCCCGGCGTTCGGCGGGCCGTATATCCCGATACGCTTTGGGTCTTCTTCGGAGAACAGCGTCGATGCTGCCCGTGAAATGCTATCTCTGAGGTTTGTTAACAGTCCCATCCTATCCTCCCGCCGCCCGGACTCG
Organism: Haloarcula sp. JP-L23; assembly: GCF_011602445.1. Classification (NCBI taxonomy): domain Archaea; kingdom Methanobacteriati; phylum Methanobacteriota; class Halobacteria; order Halobacteriales; family Haloarculaceae; genus Haloarcula; species Haloarcula sp. JP-L23. The sequence continues at coordinate 552,685 of NZ_CP050014.1, forward strand.
CCGGTTTGGCGGCTTCTGCCCGTAGAAGAAAGGCGAATTCACTTAAGGCTACGTCAGACAAGTGTAAATTTAATTATATAGTTGGGAAGTCCCGTCACCGTCGAGACGAAACACGGGGGTCGACCCGGGAACGGACGAACTGGGCAAACTCACAGGTGCCTTCGGTGTCTCACCCGCGCTTTCGGACGCACGCGAAACGAGGGCCGTAGAGCGATGAGCGATAGGGACCGATACTCTGAGACACACCAACGGACATTTCGACCGAAGCTGGGGAAACCATGACGAGGGATGCGGAGGGGAAACAGGGGGGAGGTGTGTGCCCCCCACCCCTTCGTTTCAGGTGGAACGGCGAACGACCCCGGGATGGACGGCACTGAGACGGCACTCGACAGGCGGAAGTGAAGAGCGCGCTACGAGCTAGACTAGCAGATTCATAGAGCAGAGGCGTCGAAACACTAGTCTAGAACAGCTGTAATCCTCTAGTCGTTTTCTTCTATATGGTGCGGATTTGGTTTTTCTGTATATGTATTAAGTCTTTCCTAGTCTAGAGAGCAGGGGCTCGTTCGCTCACCCCCTCCCTCCCTCGCAGGGCATTCCACCCGAAACGAAGGGTGGGGGGTCCACCGGAACTGTGGGATTCTAGTCACTCTCGCGAACTGTAGCGCCGGTATGACTCTCCTACTTGTCCCTCTCTTCGGTCCTCGTAGCCTTACGGCCAGTCGCTCCTCCCCCTAGTTCCCGTGCAGTCCCCGCCACGACACTCTCACTGAGAGTATCACCGGTATCGAGAGCTTACGCCTCTACTATATCGGCAGTAGAGCAGCGACGAACTCCCGTAACTCGGTCGCCATCGTTCGTACCGGGGGACTCTTTCCGGTGGATCCGCCGCCACGATTCGACCGAAATATTTAATATCGAATCACCCACGGGTTCATGTGGTTCAACTGGACGCACCCGAGAGCGTCGACACTCGTCAGTGGTGGCACAGACGCAGTCCTCACGTCCGCTCTTCGGGCATCTCCGTTGCTCTCCACTCGAAACAAAGGGGTTGCGCTCTCGACAATGACCGATTCACTCGACGACTCGGACGCCGGGCCCGACACATCGGAGGACCCGGAGTACTCACTCTCGTCCGACGACGACACGACCGACGCCCAGTCCTCACAGACACCGGACCTGGACGACGTCGTTTTCGACAACCTCGATACGGGAAGCACCGGGGACTCCGACGAGGCTTCCCGCGGCCTGTTCGACGACTTGCTCGAAGGCGAACCCATCTTCGAGAACAAGGAAGTGCTGCGACCGTCCTACACGCCGCACAAACTCCCGCACCGAGAAGAGCAGATAAACAACATGGCGACCATTCTGGTTACTGCCCTCCGCGGGGACACACCGTCGAACATTCTCATCTACGGGAAAACGGGGACCGGGAAGACGGCCAGCGCGAAGTTCGTCAGCGAGGAATTGGAGACGACCTCACAGAAGTACGAGGTCCCCTGTGAAGTCGAGTACATCAACTGCGAGGTGACCGACACCCAGTACCGCGTCCTCGCACAGCTCGCGAACAAGTTCATCAACAAGAACGCCGACGTCATCGACGACCGCATCGAGACGCTCGAAGACGTGTTGTCTCGCGCACGCGAGGACGCCACCGAACTCGAAGCGACGGAGTTCGACAGCGTCGACGCACTCGAAAGCGAAATCGATGCCCTCGAAGCCGACAAAGACGACTTCGAGGAAGTGCCGATGACCGGGTGGCCGACCGACCGGGTGTACTCCTCCTTTTTCGACGCCGTCGACTACCACGAGCGCGTGGTCGTCATCATGCTGGACGAAATCGACAAACTCGTCGAGAAGTCCGGCGACGACACGCTGTACAACCTCTCGCGGATGAACTCCGAACTGGAGAACTCCCGCGTGTCCATCATGGGCATCTCCAACGACCTGAAGTTCACCGACTTTCTCGACCCCCGCGTCAAGTCCAGCCTCGGGGAAGAGGAGATCGTCTTCCCGCCGTACGACGCCAACCAACTGCGGGACATCCTGCAGGCGCGGGCTGACGTTGCGTTCAAGGGGAGTGCGCTCTCCGACGACGTCATCCCGCTGTGTGCGGCCTTCGCCGCACAGGAACACGGGGACGCCCGCCGCGCACTGGACCTCCTCCGGACCGCCGGCGAACTCGCCGAACGCGACCAGACCGATCAGGTCGAGGAAGACCACGTCCGACAGGCCCAAGAGAAGATCGAACTCGACCGGGTCGTCGAGGTCGTCAGGACGCTCCCGACCCAGTCGAAGATCGTCCTCTTTGCCATCATCCTGTTAGAGAAAAACGGCGTCCGCAACATCAACACCGGCGAGGTGTTCAACATCTACAAGAACCTCTGTGAGGAGATCGACGCCGACGTGTTGACCCAGCGCCGTGTCACGGACCTCATCTCCGAACTGGACATGCTGGGCATCGTCAACGCCGTCGTCGTCTCGAAGGGCCGGTACGGCCGGACGAAGGAAATTTCCCTGTCGGTACCGACCGAAGAGACCGAAGCAGTCCTCCTCTCTGACTCGCGACTCGGCGACATCGACGACGTCCAGCCGTTCGTCCAAGCACGGTTCGACAACTGAGTGTGCGCCCGCGTGACTACGCGACGGCGACAGTAGTATTCTCCGCGCCGACCGACGTTTCGGCTGCCGAGACGCGTGCGGCCTGGTTCCAGCCGAGTCGAATCTCGCCGAGCAACGGTACGCGCCACTCGGCCGTGCCGACGACCCAGGCGGGCCTGACCGGGTCGCTGATTGGACTCGACCCCACCTGGTCGTAACGGGCGTTGTTGTCGCCCTTCGTGATGAAGCCGTCGTGGGGCGCTGGGCAGTTGGTGAGTTGGCGGCAGTTATCCGCGACCCCGATGGCCGCTGGGTCGGCCCGGTCGTACCAGTTCTCCCCCTCCTCGACGTGCAGCATCGCCCGGTGGATGATGGGCGTCGTCTGATTGTTCCCGTCGGGCGCGTAGACGATGACGTCGCCCGGTCGGCTGAATCGGACGTAGTTCTCGCCGCGGTCGGCAGTGACGACGCCGTCCTGTGCGTTCGCCCCGGCGAACCGCTCCTCTTCCATGACAAAGACGAGGTCGCCCTTCTCGATGTGTGGGTCCATGCTCGGGCTCTCGATGGCGACCAGCGGGGGCCAGACGCCGCTGACGGCGAACAGCAACAGGCCGACCAGCAAGACTGCACCGGCGCTCCCGACTATGTCGGTCACGTACACCAGTACACCAGCCCCGTCCTCGTCACCGTCGTCGCTCGCCGACGGACGGTCGTCACCGGACATTCTACCGGGACTACCGAGAGACGCACAATCAACGTTCCGTTGTCCGGGCTATCCCAGCGGGCGGTCAACCGCCGAGTCGGGTCCCCGACTGGAGCCGGACCCATCCGAGACCCGGGATCCGGAGTTCGGCGGTGCCGACGACCCACTCGTCGCGGACGACCGTGCTGGTCCCGGTCACCTGATCGTAGGCGTCGTTGAAATCGCCCTTCGTCACGAACCCGTCGTGCGGGGCGGGGCAGTTCCGGAGGTCGGCACAGCTATCGGCGGCCCCGACGTCGTCGGGGTCGGCGCGGTCGTACCAGTTTTCTCCTTTCTCTACGTAGAACATCGCCCGGTGGATGACCGGCGTCCGCCGTTCGTTGCCGTTGGGTTCGAAGACGATGACGTCGCCGGGTTCGCGGAACATCACGTAGTTCGACTCGGCTCCGGTCTCGGCGGTGACGACACCGTGTCGGGCGTCGGGTCCGGGGAACCGGTCTTCCTCCATGATGAACACCATGTCTCCGGTGTCGATGTTCGGTGTCATACTGCCACTTTCGATGGCGACCAGCGGGGGCCAGACGCCGCTGACGGCGAACAGCAACAGGCCCACCAACACGACGGCGCCGACACTCGTAGCGACGTCGCGAACGTACACCGAGAACGGCACGTCCTCCTCGTCTACGTCGCCGTCCGCACCGACGGCGGCACTGCGGTCGTCGTCCTCTGCCGACACGTCGGGTTCCATCCGTACCTCGGCTTGTCAGCACCACGGTATCAACTTTGTGTCACCACGTCCTCTGCCGGTCCGCTACGTTTTTGCCCGCCGACGCGGAGTAGAGAACGTGCCGCTCTCGACGCCGGCCCGTATCGTCAGCGAACTCGCCAGCCGCGGCTACAACGCCGAACGCGAGGCCGTGACGAAACTGGCCGACGCACCGGACCCAGAACGCGCGCTCGACCGCGCAGTCGAAACGATGCCCGACGACGCGCTGAAGCTCACAGCCGGGCACGTCGAAGGCGTGCTCGACCGGGCAGAATCGAGAGCCGACGCGACCGCCGGCAGTCAGCGGGCCGCCGAACAGAAGAACGGGGCGACCGCGACCCGAGACCCCTCTGTTTCGACTGGAACAGACTCCGGAGTGTCGCCCGACGCGGGCGGGGACGTTCCACACGAAACGAAGGGGTCTCGCGACGTCGACCTCTCGAAACGGGCCATCGAGGTCGCAAACGACATGACCGGTAACTCGACCGGGACCGGCGAGTACAGCGACTTCGTGTCGGTGTTCCGTGACCGCTACGAGAAACTCGCGAGCAAACTCCGGGGTCGCGTGAACCACCGACCGACCGACGCCATCGAGAACATGGCCGGTGGCAGCGAGGCCGCACTCATCGGGATGGTCTCGGACATCCGCTCGACGGCCAGCGGCCACTGGCTGGTCGAACTCGAAGACACGAACGGGACCTTCCCCTGTCTCGTGATGAAGGACCGCCCCATCGCCGATTTGGTCCAGCAACTCCTCTTAGACGAGGTCATCGCCGTCGACGGAACGCTCGCGGACGACTCGGGCATCCTCTTCGTCGACTCCCTGCACTTCCCCGACGTGCCACGGACCCACTCGCCGTCGACGGCCGACCGCCACGTGCAGGCGGCGCTCATCTCCGACGTCCACGTCGGCAGTCAGGAGTTCATGGCCGACGCCTGGCATCGCTTTACCGACTGGCTCCACACCGCTGAAGCGGAACACGTCGAGTACCTCCTCATCGCCGGCGACATGGTCGAGGGCGTCGGCATCTACCCCGATCAGGACGAGGAACTGGACATCATCGACATCTACGAGCAGTACGAGCAGTTCTCGGAGTATCTCAAGGAGGTGCCCGGCGATATGGAGATTCGGATGATTCCCGGCAACCACGACGCCGTCCGCCTCGCGGAGCCACAGCCCGGCTTCGACGAGGAACTGCGGGACATCATGACCGCCCACGACGCCACCGTCCACTCGAACCCGGCGCTGGTCACGGTGGAGGGCGTCACAGTGCTGATGTATCACGGCGTCTCGCTGGACGAGGTCATCGCCGAACTCCCCGACGAGGAGGCCAGTTACGACGACCCCCACAAGGCGATGTACCAACTGCTGAAGAAGCGCCACGTCGCCCCGCAGTACGGCGGCCACACCCGACTGGCGCCGGAGGACCGCGACTACCTCGTCATCGAAGAGGTGCCCGACGTGTTCCACACCGGCCACGTCCACAAACTCGGCTGGGGGAAGTACCACAACGTCCTCGCGCTGAACTCGGGGTGCTGGCAGGCACAGACCGACTTCCAGAAATCCGTCAACATCGACCCCGACGCCGGCTTCGCCCCCATTCTGGACCTCGATACGCTGGACATGACGGTGCGGAAGTTCGCCTGACCGCCCGCTCGCTCGCAGGCCACACGCACCGTCCTCGCGAACGCGGTCGGAGGCTCGGCGCAGTTAGCCCGACGGTGGGTCGCGGCACCCCGGTCGTCGCCGGGGTCGAACGTTCGTACCAGATACGTACCAGTTAGCCCCCGGTTTCCACTCCAACCTATTTCCCGCAGGCGGTGGACACGCCGCTATGGACATCGTCGAGAACACCCTCGACGCCTCGCTGGACGAGTTCCTCGCTCGGCCCCTGTTCTGTTTCCTCGCCCACTCCTCGGAGTCGGGCCCCCGGGTCTCGCCCCTGTGGTTCCACTGGGACGGCGAACAGGTGTGGCTCATCGCCATGGAAGCGGGCCGCTCGTATCCCGACCGTCTCCGACAGTTCCCCGAGTCCGCCCTCGCCGTCGTGGACTTCGACCCGAAGTCGGGGCGCGTCGAACACGTCGGGATGCGCGGGACGGCGACGCTCGAACCGTTCGACGCCGACCGCGCCGACCGACTCCTGACGAAGTACCTCGGCCGGGACCGGGGTGCGTGGGACGAGCGGTTCCGTGGACTCGGCGGCGACGGGTACGGCCTCGTGCGGTTCGACCCCGAGACGGTCGTCGCTCGCGACCAGTCGTACGCGGGGTCGTTCGACCGGTGACGGGTCGGCGGCGTCGAGGTGTGGTGCCGTCACAAAACGCGGTGACGGTGCCGCGACCGGGCGGAGTGCCGCCTCCCAGCCGATATTTACCGAGACGATACTGCGCTACGGGCGACAACGCATGGAATGCTCTGGTGGTCAAACGGCCACCGAATCCGTTCGGACTACGGTGGGAAAATCACCGCTATCTCGGATTTGGGGGGTGTCTCGCCGCTGTAGACGGGAATTAAGGGGGTCGCCCGTGACTACTCCGATGTATGAGTGACGACGACCGCGGATTCGAGACGGAGGCGCTCCACGTCGGACAGGAACAACCGGACGCCGAGGCCCGGGCTCGCGCACCGCCCATCTACCAGACCACCTCCTACGTCTTCGAGGACGCCGAGGACGCCGCCGCCCAGTTCGCGCTGGAGAAACCGGGACACATCTACTCCCGACTGATGAACCCCACCGTCGGGATGTTACAGGAACGGCTGGCGGCGCTCGAGGGCGGGGTTGGGGCCGTCGCCACCGCCTCGGGGATGGCGTCGCTGAACCTCGCCACCTTCCTGCTGGCCGACGTGGGCGACAACGTCGTCACCGCCTCGTCCCTGTACGGCGGCACCTACACCTACTACACCCACACTGCGCCCCGGAACGGCGTCGAGACCCGGTTCGTCGACACGCTGGACTACGACGCCTACGAGGAGGCCATCGACGAGAACACGGCCTACGTCCACTGTGAGACCATCGGCAACCCCGCGCTGGTCACCCCGGACTTCGAGCGACTCGCCGAGATCGCCCACGACAACGGTGTCCCCTTCTTCGTGGACAACACCTTCGCGACGCCGTACCTGTGCAACCCGCTCGAACACGGTGCGGACCTCGTCTGGAACTCCACGACGAAGTGGATTCACGGCCACGGCACCACCGTCGGCGGCGTCCTCGTCGACGGGGGCTCGTTCCCGTGGGACGAGTACGAGGAGAAATACCCCGAAATCGCCGGCGACAACCCCGCGTACCACGGCGTCAACTTCCGCGAGCGGTTCGGCGACGCCGCGTTCACCTACGCCGCTATCGCCCGCGGGCTGCGCGATTTGGGCTGCCAGCAGTCCCCCTTCGACGCGTGGCAGACCATGCAGGGCTTAGAGACCCTGCCGACCCGGATGGACCGCCACTGCGAGAACGCGATGGCCGTCGCGGAGTTCTTAGACGACCACCCCGAGGTGTCGTGGGTCACCTACCCCGGACTGGAGGACCACGAGACGCACGAGACGGCGACGAAGTACCTCGACGGCGGCTACGGCGGTATGATAACCTTCGGCCTCGACGCCGGCTACGAGGCCGCCCGGAGCACGGTCGAATCGACCGAAATCGCCAGCCTGCTGGCGAACGTCGGCGACGCGAAGACGCTGATTATCCACCCGGCGTCGACGACTCACCAGCAACTCACCGACGAGGAGAAGGCCGCGGCTGGCGTCACCGACGACATGGTGCGGCTCTCGGTCGGGACCGAATCCGTCGAGGACATCGAGGCCGACCTCGATCAGGCCATCGCGCAGGCGACCGAGTAGCCCGACTACAGAATCTCTTTCTGTTCGAAGAGGTCGTACAGTTCGTCCATCGTCGAGACGGTCACGTCACACGACGGGGCGACGGCGGGTTTCGGCTCGAACCCGACGGCGAGGCCGGCGACTTCCAGCATGGGCAGGTCGTTAGCGCCGTCGCCGACGGCGACGGTCTGGTCGCGGTCCTCGCCGACGATGGCCGTCGCGACCTCCAGCGCGTCGTCTTTCGTCCCCTCGATGAGCGGCCCCTCGACGGTTCCGGTGAGCTTCCCGTCGGCGACGGGGAGGCGGTTGGCGACGATGGCGTCGACCTCGACGCCCTCCTTTTCGAGTGCGGCCTCGACGCCGCGCTCGAACCCGCCGGTGAGGATGGCGACGTAGTGGCCCGCCTCCCGAAGCGCGCCGATGACGTCTGCGGCGCCGGGCCGCAGTTCGACCTGCTCGAAGGCGGTCTGTGCCTGTTCGTCGGGCAGGTCTTCGAGCAGCGCACAGCGCTGACGCAGGCTCTCGGCGTACTCGATTTCGTCGTTCATCGCTCGCTCGGTGATCGACGCCATGTCCTCGGCGGTACCGTTCTGGTTCCCGAGCAGGACCGTCATCTCCGAATCGGAGAGCGTCCCGTCGAAGTCGAACGCGACTAGCATTGCCCGGTTGTTCTACGCGGGGGGTTTTCTATCCCACCTTTTCGGTCCCGGCGACCACTCACCCAGTGGTCCGGTCCACCGTCGCCGCTACGGTGGGACTGTGCCGCCACTCGCGAACGCCGAACCGGCTACCGCGCTCTAGGCTTGCTCTGTCGGCCGGGACGGGCCAGCGGTGTCGGTGAGAACGACCCCGACGCGGCGGAGGCCGACGCCGAGGAGGAAGCCACAGAGCGCGATGGGGACGCCGAACGCGACGCCGACGTACGCGGCATACGCAACGGCCTCGGGCAGCGAGACGACGGTCGTTCCGCCGCCGTACGTCAGGACGCTGGTGCCGTAGCGCGTGAGCGCCGCGCCGAAGATAGGCGCGATGACCAGTCCGCTCGTCGGGAGGAGCCCGGAGTTCAGCCCCGCGCTGAGGGCACCGAGACCGACGAGCACGGCGGCGGCGAGGAAGACGCCGAGTTCGGGGCTCGTCCCGTCCCACGTCCCCGACACCAGTTCGACGAGCGCATCGTAGCCGACGTTCGCGTCGACCCACCACACCGACCCGAGAGCCAGCGGGACCGTGAGCAGGCCTATCAGCAGTGAGAGGACCAACCGACGACCGAGTAGTGCGTCTCGAATCGGGCCAGTGATCGCCCGCCGGAGTGGTCCGGCGAGGACGCGATGACTCTCGCGGAGCCCGGTTCGTGCGCTCGACTGCAGTCGTGCTGTTGCCCTGCGGAGTGTCGTCCACGCCAACGACACCGCTGTGCGGGTCGTCGCCGCGGTCCAGGAGACGGCCGCGATAGCGAGGGCGACGGCGGTTGTAAGGCTACTGCGGAGGGAGGACTGTGGAGGGCGCATCACGTAGATACCATCTCGGCATCGATATATTAAATTTTCTGACCGTTCACTCTGAGGACGTTCGCGCCCCTCGCTATTGCTCCGCGGTTCGCTCCGCTCACCGCGTCGCTTCGAGGTTCCTCCCTTCGTTCGGAACCTCGCTATGGCTTCGGCGGCGGCCCGTCGTAGGCGCCCATGTCCTGATAGAAGTTCAACAGCGCGAACTTCAGTTTCTCCGGGCCGATGTCGACCATCTCCCGGCGTTCCTCGGGTGGAAACGCCCCCCGAACCGCGTAGTCGCGCATGTCCATCTCGGCGTGTTCCGTGTAGCGCTTATCGAGCAAGACTCGCGCGCCGAAGTCCTCGGGCGAGCGGACCACCCGACCGAGCGCCTGTCTGGTCTTGCGGACCGTCGGAATCTCGACGGCGTAGCGCCACCCGGCCTCCTCGGTATCCTCGTCGCCGAACGCCGTCGCGTAGGCGTCCTGCACCGCCTCCATCCGGTCGTCCAGATGGGGGTACGGAACCCCGAGGACGACGACGGTGCGGGCGTCGTCGCCGTCGTAGCTCACGCCCTCCGCGAGGGTGCCCCACAGCGAGGTGAAGAGGACGGCACCGTCGTCGTCGGTGAACGCCTCTCGGAGGTCACGCGCCTGCGTGCCGGGTTCGTCCAGATACCGGGTGCCGCTGACGGCGACCATGTCGTGGTAGCGCCGGGCCTCGCTGTAGGACGGACAGAACACGAGGGTGTTCCCCGGTGTGAACCGGATGACGTCCGCCAGCGTCCGGGCGATGGTCCGCTGGGTCTCGGGGTTGTCCCGCTCGCTAGAGAACAGGGCGGGCCCGTCGACGGCGTAGGTCCGTCGGCGCTCCTCGGGGAACTGCGCGCCGTAGGCCATCGTCACCGGGTCCGAGAGGCCGACGACGTCTTCGGTGACGTCGAACGGGCGCAGCGTCGCGCTCATCAACACGGCCGCGTGCAGGTCGTCGAACAGGTCCCGGGTCACCTGTTCGGGGATGCAGGTGTACAGTTCCGCCCGGCCGTACACCTCGTCGGTACTCTCGTCCCGGCGGACGCTCACGACGGGGTACTGGCCGGCTTCGTCGGATTCGGCCAGCCAGGCCGAGAGGAAGGCGGCCGCCTGCAGGGTCTGACACTCCTTGCGGGTGTCGAGTTCGCCCTCCTTGAACTGCTCCTCGTAGGTAGCGTCGAGTTCGCGCCCGAGGTCCAGCGCTTGGTCGACCTCCTCGTGGAAACCGGGGCCGGTGTACCCCCGGAAGAACGAGAGGGTGAGGTCGTCTTTCTTGTCGTGGTTGGCGACGGTGACGTCGTCCCAGTGCTCGTCGACGGCCTCCCGGTCGCCAAAGCCAAAGGAGTCCTCGTAGGTCTCGACCAGTGCGTCGCGGAACGTTTCGAGCACGTTCGCGGCACCGTCGGCCCGGGCGTCTTCGGACTCCGCCAGTTCGTCCAGCGCTTGGTCGAGCGTGTTCTCGGTGAGGGTACGCCGGGCGTGGTCGCGGGCCGCCGACTCGACGTTGTGAGCCTCGTCGAAGACGGCGACGACGTCTTCTGGCTCCCGCCCGAGCCACCGGAAGAACTGCTCGCGGATGGTGGGGTCTAGCAGGTGGTGGTAGTTACACACCACCAAATCGACGCCGTCCATCCCCTCTTTCAGTAGTTCGTAGCCGCACAGCCCGTGGTCGTCGGCGTACTCGTACACGTCGTCGGGCGTGCGCACGTCGTCGTAGAGCCACGCGTAGAACTCGGTGGTGTCGACGGTCAGGTTCCGGTAGTAGTGGTCGCAGGTCGACCGTTCGGACTCCAGTTCGTCGCGTTGCTCTTGTAGGTCCCGCAACTCCTCGACGACGGCGCTACGGGCCTCCATGGCCTCGCTGTCGCCGGACTGGCCCGCTTGAAGCAGTTCCCCCTCGCGCCGTTCGAGGTCGGCGATGTCGCCCTCGACGTCGACCAGTTCGCGGGTGGTGTCGCGCAGGGCCTGACACTCCTCGTAGTCGACGTCGATGTGACACATCGACCCCTTGCCACGGAAGACGACCGCGCGAAGGTCCTCGTGGTCGGTGATGGCGCGGGCGTCCTCGACGAACTGGCGCATCTGCTGGTGGACGTTCGTCGTGATGACCACCGTCTTGTTCGTCTCGCGGGCGTGTTCCAGCGCCGGGACGAGCGAGGCCAGCGTCTTGCCGGTGCCACAGGCCCCCTCGAAGAGGACGTCCCGACCGTCGTCTAAGGCGTCGTAGATGGTGGCCATCGCCTCGCGCTGGTGGTCGTACGGCTCCTCGTAGGGAAAAAAGCGGAAGTAGCCGTCGTCTGTCGTCGCCACGGGGGTCCGTTGGCCGTTCTCGGGCAAAAGGGTTCGCCCCAGCAGCTATCCCGCTCGCACTCCTGTCTCTATCCATGTGGCGCCCGGTGCTCGTCGTCGCCGTCGTCGCGCTCGCGGGCTGTTCGGGCCTGTTCGCGAGTGCCGACACGTCCTCGCCGGAGCGTCCACTGACGCCCGCGCCGGTGCCCGAGACGACCACAGGCACCGTCGCGCTCCCGCGCGAAAACGGGAGCGTCGACCTCGACCGGATTCTGGACCGGCACGAGGCCGCACTCGCCGACCGGAGCTTCAACCGCCACGTCGAACGCGAGGGGCCACAGAACACGCGGGACGTCTGGGTCGACCGAGAGCGCGGGATAACCCGCGTCCGGCGGACGTTCGGCCCGCTGACCGACGACGCCGTCGTCGCCGACGGGATGCTGTATCGCAGCGTCCGCGACGACCCCGACACGGACTACACCGCGACGGCCAGCGACGGGCAGATACCGTACGTCCCCTCGGCGTCGGGCGCCGCCAGACTTCGCGTCGTCCTCGACGCCGAGGGGTACGACCGTCTCGGGACGGTCCAGCGCGACGGGCGGGCACTCGCCGTCGTCGCGTCGACCGACACGGAGGTCCCCGTCAGCGGGGCCGACCCCGACCAGGCTGTCGCGATGCGGTCCCGCATCTACGTCGACCGGATGGGTATCGTCCGGTACGTCGACCACTGGGAACGGCGGACCGACGGGACGGTGTTCGTCCTCCGGTGGCAGGTTATGACCGGCATCGACCGCGTCCCGGTACCGTGGTGGGCCGACGAAATCGGACTGTACGGCTGACTCAGGCCGTCTCGGGTTCGATGTACACTTTCCGGATGTCGCCGTTGATCGCCTTCAGCGAGTCTTCGATGGCGGTGATGGCGTCGTCTATCTCCTCTGTCTCTAGCCTATCCGTAAAGACTACGTCGGCCGAGACGACGACCTCGTTCGGTCCGAAGTACACCGTCCGAAAGTCGACGATGTCGGTGACGTGTTCGTGGTCGGCGACGGCCGCTCGGAGTTCTCGGCCCACGTCCGCCGGCAGGCTCTCGCCGAGGATGAGGCGTTTGTTCTCCCACGCGAGCGCCAGCGCGAAGCCCATCAGCATGATGCCGATGAGAACCGCCGATATCTGGTCGAACATCGGGTTGCCGGTCTGCTGTTCGAGGAACAGGCCAGTCAGTGCGATGACGATGCCGGCGAGGGCGATAGTGTCCTCAGTCAGCGCCGTCAGCGTCGTCACGTCGCTGGTCTTGCGGAACGCTTCCTTATAGCTCGACCAGTCGTTGCGCTTCATCTGCCGTCGCATCTCGGCGCGCGCTTTCACGAGTGCGTACGTCTCGAAGGCGAAGGCACCCAGCAGGACGCTGTAGTTGACCCAGAGGGGGTCGAGCCACGTCGGCGGCGTGAAACTGATAAACAGGAACTCCACGGTACCGTGTGCGGCCTCGCCACCGTGGCCGCCGGCGGTGAGTTGATTGTAGCCGTGTTTCAGGCTCTCCCAGCCCGCGATGCCGAATAGGAACACCGAGACTAGAAAGCTGTAGAAGAACTGTGCCTTGCCGTAGCCGAAGGGATGCTGTCGGTCGGCCTCGCGCTCGGAAAACCGGATGCCGATGAGGAGGAACACCTGATTGCCGGTGTCGGAGATGCTGTGGTACGTCTCCGACAGCATCGCGGCGCTCCCGGTCAGGAGGAATCCGAAGAATTTCAGGACCGCGATGGCGGCGTTGGCGACGAGGGCGGCGAGGACGACTGATTTACTGCCTGCCATGCCCGGCCACTCACGAGGCTGTGGGAAAGTGGTTCTGGATTTAGGGCTGGAGCCGCAACGGGTGGTATGCTCACTATCGTCTCGGATACGCACGGCACCGACGGCCACCGACTGGAGGGGCGGACCCTCGAAGCAGTCAGAGCGGCCGACCACGTCGTCCACGCGGGCGATTTCACCACGGAAGCCGTCCTCGACGCCGTCGAGACCGACGCGTCGACGCTCACCGCCGTCTACGGGAACAACGACACGATGGGGGTCCGGGACCGGCTCTCGGACGTGGCGACGCTCTCGTGGGCTGGGCTGACGGTACTCGTCGTCCACGGTCACGAACACTCGGAGACGGCACTGGGGATGCTCGCGCGACAGGAGGACGCCGACGTGGTCGTCGTGGGTCACTCACACCGGCCCGAGATCGGGGAACTCGGCGGTCGGTTACTCGTCAATCCGGGGAGTTACGCCGACCCGCGCCGCTATCGGCCAGCCCACGCCGAACTGGTGGCAGACGACGGACGCGTCCGTGTCCGCCTCCGGTCGCCAGATGGAGCGGTGTTCTCGACGGCGGCCCGAGAGCGGTGAGAGGGAACCGGCCGCGTCGTCGCCGGGGAATGCCAGATGAGAGTGCCAACTGCGGACCGTCTCGCGCCGAGCAGTTCGGCGCGTGTGGTACGTTGACACTCGGAAATAAAGGACCTATTGGAGAGTGAAAGACTGGTTTGACACTTACTGGCGGACGTACCAGGCGGCACCGACCATCGCGAGGACGAACGCCCCGCCGGCGAAGAAAGCGAGTCCGGGCGGGAGGCCACCGAGCAGTTCCGCGCCGCCCTGTGTCGCCGCGTCCGCCGTCTGCGTGGCTACGCCGCCGCCGTCGGCGATGGTGCCGTTCTCGATGTAGTAACTCGGGTCGGGGTCGCCCGTGTCCGCACTGCCACTCCGGACCGTCGGGCCGAACAGTGTCCCGAGTCCGCGCCCGAACACCTGTTGGACCAGTACGCTCGCCAGTCCGACGACTGCGAGGGCACCCAGCAGGTTCGACAGCGCGGCCCGCAGTCCCGACGTCTCCTGTTCGTCGCCCGCACAGATGACCAGCGGTTGGTTCGCGGGCGCGAACACGTCCATCTCGCGGCCCTTCTCGGAGTAGGCCGTATCGACGACTTCGACGGCACCGGCGTTCTTCAGTTTCTTGAGATGGTACTGGGTGTTCTGGAGCGAAGTCCCCACTCGGTCGGCGAGTTCCGCGGGCGGCGCTGGCTCACGGTTGAGTGCCGCCAGCAACTCGCGGGCAGTCTCCGAGGAGAGTGCCGAGAGGACGTCGTCCGCGTCCTCGCTGTCGACCCCGATGACCCGGGGTTCCGCGTCGGGAATCGCCGGGTCCCGAGAGGGCAGCAACGACATGGAATACGATATGTACTATGGCGTTATGAGTCTTTGCCAAGGTACGACGGTCGTTACACATATCGCTCAAAGACGGATTTGACTCTTCGAAATCGGCGGTTTCCGGGCTGCTATCGAACGGTGGCGAAACCTCTTTGTCTGGTGACTGTCAACGGCCGGGTATGCAGGATGTGCTCATCTACGGACTGCTGGCCGCGGTGCTCGGTTTCTTCTTTTTCATGTACCTGATGCTCCGCCGGACCTTCCAGGGGTTCAGAGAGGGGTTCCAACAGAGCAAGGAGAAATGACATCCTCCCCGCCGTGAACGGCGGGGTTTCCTCCGTCTCAGTCTGTCTACGACTCGCCGGAGGCAACATTCCCGTCGTAGTGGACGGTACTCGGGTCTGTGCGCTGTTCTTTAGGACGGTGAGAGCGTGGTGACTCCGACCAGTTATGGTCGTCCCACTCGAACCGCACGGGCCGTGCCATCGGCCTGACTGCCTGTTCTGTGTGCCGTTTCAGGAACGTTGCTGACGCCGTGAGGTCGGCGTGGCCCTCAAACCCACACGGACAGGTGAGCGTGTCCTGTTGTCGTGTCGTTCGGTCTGTCGTACCGCATTGGGGGCACTCTTGGCTAGTCCACGCTTCCGACCGAACCTCCACTGAGATACCGTATTCCTCGGCGGTACAGACCAGTCGCTCGGTGAATTGCTTGAACGCCCAGAAGTTGTGCGTCTTGGCGTTAGTTTCGACCGACCAGTGCGTGTCCAGCACGTCGGTTAAGCCGCCGATATACACCATGTCCACACCCTCGGCGTACAGTCGTTTCAGCAGGTCACGACACAGTGCCTCTTGCGCGTGGTCGCGGCGGCGGGTTCGCTTGCGGTACAGCCGCCGGATACGCTCGCTATTGTATCTGCCTTCTTCGAGTTTCGACTGTAGCCGGGCGATTTCTCGTGTCGTGTCGCGGAATCGCTGGAACAACTCGCGGCCCTCGTACAGATATTGCTCGCCGGTCGTGGTGGTACAGGCGACGAGATTGTTTGCACCAATGTCCAGAGCGGCCGTTTCGTCGGCCAGTGGAGTGGCCCGTGTATCATCAGAAACAGTCACGGGTTGCGAAGCTCTGAACGTGCAATCTGTCTCGTCGTACCACAGGTCCAACCGGCCCTGTTTCTCGTAGTCGGGCCAATTCGGGTCGCCAGCGATTTCCAGGCGGAGACGTCCAGTGTGGTCGTATCGGTCTTTCAACTCGCTCCCGACCAGTATCTCAAGCCGGGACCGCTCACCCCATGCGACGGTGTAGGCATCGTTGCGAATGACGGTTTTGAGTTGGCGTCCATCGTCCTCGTTACCACGGAAGCCTGGCGGTTCCGGATGGTCCGTAACCGACGTGTTCGACTCGTCGTGATACTGGTCTTTCAGCCGGAAGAACGCTCGCCACGCTTCGCTGTTCTTCCGTAGTACCTGTTGGGCGGTGGACGCGCCTAGAGCGCCTTTGTACTGCCCTTCGAGACTACCAGTATCAGCGTCCCACACGTCGCCCTCGAAGCCGTCTGCGTCGTTGTACCGCATGAGGCGCTGGTATGTAACTTCGTTCCAGAGAGCGGCGGAAGCGTCCAACAGGTCCCGAAGCAGTTGCTCTCCGGTATCAGAGAGCGGTCGCACGGCGAACGTGTTGGTGCGCTTCATCAGCCACTTCAGTATCTGTTCGCTTCGGGCTTGAACGTCAGCCATCCACAGTGAAAGTATAGAGTGGTCCGACCGGTTGGAGACTCAAGACCAGCAGTAACACGGCGGTTGCTCACCAGAGCGTACGCGATTCACGCCCGCCCTGTTCAGTCCCCGGTCCGACAGCGCGTCGGAACACTCGTCCCTCACGGGAAGGGCGTGACTCTCTCGCTGTTACAGGTAGCCGGCGGCGAAAGTGGTTTGGGCCCGTCGCCGGACCCTCCTGTATGGACCCGCGCATCCGCGAACACGCAGAAGTCATCGTCGACCACTCCATCGACCTGAGCGAGGGCGACGACATCGTCATCGACGCACATCCCGTCGCAGAGGACCTCGTCGTCGCGCTCCACGAACTGGCCGCCGACCGCGGCGCGAACCCGCTTGTCGTACAGGAGCGCCTCGGCGAACGGTTCCAGCGCGCGTTCCTCCGCAATCGCGACGAGTTCGAGACGCCGGGCCACCTCGAAGCCCTCTACGAGGCGATGGACGCCTACATCGCCATCCGCGGGAACGAAAACGTCACCGAAGCCAGCGACGTCGACCCGGAGACCACTGCCGCCTACCAACAGGCCCAGCAACCCCTCCTCGAAGAACGCCTCTCGAAGACGTGGTGTCTCACCCAGTACCCCGCCTCGGCCAACGCCCAACTGGCCCAGATGTCGACCGAGGGCTACGAGAACTTCGTCTGGGACGCCGTGAACAAGGACTGGGACGCCGTGCGCGAACACCAGTCCCAGATGGTCGACGTCCTCGACCCGGCCGACGAGGTACGCATCGTCTCCGGCGACACCACCGACGTGACGATGTCCGTCGCCGGTAACGTGACGCTCAACGACTACGGCGAGAAGAACCTCCCGGGTGGCGAGGTGTTCACCGCACCCGTTCCCGACAGCGTCGAGGGCGAGGTGCTGTTCGACAAACCCCTGTACCATCAGGGCCGCGAGGTCACCGACGTCTCGCTGCGCTTCGAGGGCGGTGAGGTGGTCGACCACAGCGCCGAGAAGAACGAAGACCTGCTGACGGAGGTGCTAGAGACCGACGAGGGCGCGAGTCGCCTCGGCGAACTCGGCATCGGCATGAACCGCGACATCGACCAGTTCACCTACAACATGCTGTTCGACGAGAAGATGGGCGACACCGTCCACATGGCCGTCGGTCGCGCCTACGACGAGACGGTCGGTGAGGGCAACGAGCAGAACGACTCGGCCGTCCACGTCGACATGATCGTCGACATGAGCGAGGACTCCTACATCGAGGTGGACGGGGACGTCGTCCAGCGGGATGGAACGTTCCGGTTCGAGGACGGCTTCGAAGCGTAAACCGGCCGATCAGCGTCTCACTCCCCGGCCCCGTCGCTGGCGAGGGGGAGATTCCGGGAGTCGTCGTCGGTACCGAGATGCGGTTCGTCCGCCGCCGCCTCGGCGTCCTCGGGGACCGTCGCTGCGACGGTCGGGTCGAACACGTCCGTCTCGCCGACGCTGTCCACGTCGAACGTCGCGAGTAGGTCTCGGAGTTCGCTCGCCCGTTCAGAGAGGTGAGTCACGTCGGCCTCGACGTCTCCGACGGCATCGACCTGTTCGCCCGTCGCGTCGGCGACGGTCGCGGCCTCCTCGGCGGTCCGGTCGCTGATGTCGCCGACCGTCTCGACCATCGCCACGACTTCCTGTGCGGACTCGGCCTGTTCGCCGGTCGCACGGTCTATCTCACGCATCCCGCTGGTGGCGGCCTCGACGTCGTCGACGATGCCGTCGAACGCGACCAGCGCGTCTTCGACCGTCTCGGTTCCGGTGTCGACTTTCGACTGGGTCGCGTGAATCTCTTCGACGGTCCGCTCGACCTGTCCGCGCATGCGCTGGATGGACGACTCGATGTCGGCCGTCGCGTCGACGGTACGGTCGGCAAGCGTCTTGACCTCGTCGGCGACGACGGCGAACCCGTCGCCGTCGACGTCGGTCCGCGCCGCCTCGATGTTGGCGTTGAGCGCGAGCATCGTCGTCTGGTCGGCGATGTCGGCGATGAGGTCGGTGACGGTCTCGACGTCGGTCATCAGCGACTCCAGTTCCTCGACCTCCGCGACGGCCCGGTCGGTGGATGTTGCTATCTCCTCGAGGGCGTCGGCCGCGCCGGTGGCGGCGGCCCGACCGTCTCGACTCCGGTCGAGTGCGTCGTCGGCGCGTTCCCGGACCGAGTCCGCGGCGGCGGACATCTCCTCGACGGTGGCCGAGAGGTCGTCCAGTTCCTCCCAGACGGTCTGGAGTTCGTCGGACTGCCGTTCGGCGCCGTCGGCCATCTCGACGACGGCCTCGCGCACGTCGTCGCTGTGGTCGCGGACGGCGGCGACGTTCTCGGAGACGTCCGCGCTCGCAGACTCCACCGCGTCGCTGAAGGCGCGTACTTCCCGAATCGTCGCCTCCCACTCGTCCATGACGTCGTTGTAGGCGGTCGCAATCGCCCGCATCGCGTCGTTCTCGGCGTCGGTCGGCATCCGCTGGCTCAGGTCGCCCTCGGCACAGGCGTCCATCACCGCACCGTAGGCCGCGGCGTGCGCTTCGAGTTGCTCGTTTAGTTCGACCGCCCGCTCCCGGGTCCTATCGGCCTCTTCCCGGGCGGATTCGGCCCGTTCTTTCGCGGCCTCGGCCTCGGAAATCTGCTCGCGCAGGGAGTCGCGCATCTCGCCGAACGCGCCGTACAACTGGCCGATTTCGTCCCGCCGGTCGGAGTCCAGCGAGACGTCGAGGTCACCACGTTTCATCGCCGTGGCTTTCTCGGTGAGTTCGCTCAGAGCGCTCGCTGACCGCTTGCTGACGACGAGGGTGACGCCGCCCAGGACGAGGAGCGCGGAGAACAGCGTCAACAGGAGGCTCGACCCGATCTGGTTGCGCAGGCCGTACGCGCTGGCGGCCGGCACCTGCGTCACGACGGTCCAGTCCAGCGTCGAGAGCGCCGCGTACCCGGCGACGGTGTCCCCGTCCCGGACGAACCCGCTCGCGTTCGCACCCGTGCCGGTGACGGCGGCGCTATCTGTCGTGAGTGCCGTCCCCAGCACGGTCCGCCCCTCGGCGTCGACGACGGCCGTCTCGCCGCCGGACGTCCCCTGATAGAACCTGTCCGCACGCGCCGCCAGATTCGCCTCGACGACGACGACGTGTTCGGTGTTCTGTGGCGCGGAACTGACAAACGCGAGGACGGTGTCGTTGGTCACCGACGACTCGTAGGGCTGTTCCGGGACGAGGACGGTGCCCGATTGGTCCGTCCGACTGTCGATGGGGGCCATGTTCTCGCCCCACGGGACGCCCAACTCGCCGAGCGTCTTCCCGCTGAGGCCGTGGGCGGTGCTGGCCTCGATTGTCCCGTCGGAGGCCTGTACGTAGTGGACAGCGACGAAGGCGTCGGTCAGGTCCGTGGCCTCAAGGAGGAGGTAGTCCTTGATGACCTCGGGTTGTCCGTTCTGGAACTCACGTACGGACGAGAGGGTACGTGTCTGTCGGCGGAACCCGTTCACCCAGCTATCGAGGCCGTCGGCCTGTAACTCGGCCGTCGATACGACGCGGGACTCGACGCGCTGGTCGAGGGTCTGTGTGGCGTCGGCGTACAGGAACGCGCCGATACCACCAGCGACCAGCATAGCCACCAGCAGGGCGGCGGCGAACTTTCGGACGAACTGTCTTCTGACGAGGTCTGGAACCAGCCGCGACGACCTGATGGCTTCCAGACGTGTATCTCGACTGGCCATCCGTGTGGTCGTCCCGAGGAACCACACAAAAAGCTATAAGATATATAGAGTACTTGATGAAATGTATTCTTGGTTTTATTTCCGTCACAAATATCAGAAACTGTAATGGTGTCAACTCACGCCGACCGGAGCTTCGCCACGTAGTGCGGTCCCTGCTGTTCGACGTCGACGACGGTCCACGGCGTGTCGTCGACCAGTTCGCGCATCGTATCGGGGGCGACGTGGAGGTAATCGTGCCACTCGCCGACATAGCGACGGTAGCGGGTGCGGATGCGGACCCGACCCGGGAGCCGACCGTTCTCGCGGTTGCGCTCGTGGTAGTCCAGATGGACCTGCTCGTCGGTCATCGTCGGGTCCATGCTCGATGCGACGAGCGCGGCGTCGCTCGTCGTCGCGTCGGCCAGCGCACCGAGTATCTCGGGCGCTCGCTCTGCGCGCTGGACCAAACCGAAGTTGTTGCCGAGCATGACCGCCGAGTCGAACTGCTCGTCGAGGCTCGCTGCGTCGGCCACGTCACACCGTCGCGCGTCCGTGACGCCCCGGTCGCGGGCCACCGACAGCGCCCCCGGTGAGCGGTCGATACCGGTCACGTCGTGGCCCCGCTCTTGCAGCGCCAGGGCGTGACGGCCGGGACCACACCCGACGTCGAGGACGTGCCCCTCGGCCCACTCCACGGCAGTGTGGTCGAGGTCGCCCCACTCGTCGGGCGTGGTGAAGTACACTTCCGGGCCGCCGGGGAGGTTCAGAAACCCGTCGTCGCGCTCGACCACTTCGAACGCCTCGCCGTGTTCGTGGTAGTCCCGACACATCGCACCGAACGCGTCGGACTCTGGGAGGACTGCCATGATTCCCGGCTCACTCGGCCCGTAGAAAAGCGTTGCTCAGGGGTGTGAGAGCGTCCCGTGCCGTCGCGAATTCTGTCCTCAGTGCTCGGACAGGAAGCTTATGTCCCGCGGCGGGCTAGTGCCGGCTATGAGTGACCAACGCTCCCTGCTGGTGCGAGCGGTGTGGTTCGTGCTGGTCGGGTGGTGGCTGACCGGCGTGTGGCTCTCGATAGCGTGGCTGCTCAACGTCACGATAATCGGCATCCCGCTTGGCATCAAGATGATAAACAGGGTGCCGCTGGTACTCTCGCTGAAACGGCGGGAGACGCTGGTCGAGGAGAGCGACGGCGGCAGCCAGCACTCCCTGCTCGTGCGGGCGGTGTGGTTCCTGCTGGTCGGGTGGTGGGCCAGCGGCATCTGGACGGGCGTCGCCTACACGCTGACGCTGACCATCGTGGGCATCCCGCTCGCCGTCTGGATGTACAACCAACTCCCCTACGTCGTCTCGCTGTACAACTACTGAGCGCCGAAGGCTTCTCGTCGCTCCAGATCCATGTGGGTGTATGGCAATCGGCCAGCTAGAGCTGGCGCTCCGGGTGGTCTCGGGGCTGTTCGTCATCCTCGCCCCGACGGTGATGTTCCTAGCCCTGTGGCGCGGGCTGGAGGCGATGCGGGACGACGAACTCATCGAACGCGCACAGCAGCGCGCCGAGGCGATGGAACAGTCGGGGTCGGAGTGGGGTTTCGACGACGCCGCCGTCACAGCGACGGTGACGGGTGGCGACCCGGTGCCCGTGGACACGGTCGCCTGTCCCAGTTGCGGGAGGGAGAACCGAGCGGGCGTGACCTACTGCCGGCAGTGTCTTTGCGAACTCGACGACTGATACGGGTCGTCGTAACTGGGCATCGGGACGACCGCGTCTCGGCACGCGGTCGTGCTGACTCACGATAGTCCGTCTGACTCAGTCCCGCCGCAGGTCTTCCTCGCCGACGTTCACGACGAGCGTCGGCGACGAGCGGTCGACGGTACAGTCGCTCCCTCGCTCGATGGTGTAGGTCGTCGACTCGGTCTGGTTCACGTCGACCGGGATGTCGGCCTCGACGCTGAACTGCCGCGTGACCCCGCCCGCGATGGTGTCGTCGCGGTTGTAGTCGCTGCCCTGATACGATACCCACACGTCTCGACGCGGCACGTCCTCGACGCCGGCCAGACACCCCTGTAGCCGCGGAAGCGACATCGCCCGGGTGAACACGAACTCGTTGGTGACGGTCATCGTCCCGATGCGCTCTCGGGTCTCGACGTAGCGGGCCTCCGGGTGGGCCGGCGGCGTGTCGACGGTGACCGACTGATTCGTCTGTAACTCGTAGGTGACGCCGCCGCCGACGGCGTCGACGCCCACGAGGACGGTACTCACGAGAACCAGTGCGACCACGACGCCGGCGGCGGTCCGGACCGGGAGCCCCAGCTCTCCCTCTCGGAGCGCGTATCCGAGCGCGACGAACAGGGCCGCCGAGAGCGCGAGCAACAGGAAGACCCCGGTCTCGCCGGGGTCGTACCGCAGGGCGACGTAGCCCACGAAGACGACGTACGAGAGCCCCGAGAGGGCAAACGCCACGACGTCGAGGACGTCGCGCTGGACGGTGACGCCGGCGACGAAGAAGGCGACGAACGCAGCGAACAGCAGGGCGGCTTTCACCGTAATCGAGAGGCCGAACACCACGTCTCGGACGAAGTACACGAACGCCGCTGCGGCGAACACTACGCCGAGCGCGTACAGCAGCTTCCCGCTGTCGATGTCGAAGTTCATGGAGGGCAACAGGTAGACACACTCGACTCACCGATATGAATCTTGTTCGGAGTCGATAACCGCCTCCCTGTCCGGACGTCGGCGCCGCTTACACGCAGTTCACTCCTCGCCGACGACGACCCGGCCGGGTTCGGCCATGTACGGGTGGCCGTACCCGCAATAGACCGTACACGCGAAGCCGAACGACCCGGTCGTGTCGACGACGAAGCCCAACTCCGCGGGCACCGTCGAGTGGTGCCAGAGGTACGTCGTCGGGGCGAGCGTCCCGCCGAACGCCGGCCCCCAACACCCGCCGGGTCCCATCGGCCCCTGTCCACCGCCCGGGCCTTGCCCACCACCGGGACCGTATCCGCCACCCGGTCCTCGGCCACCACCGGGGCCGTGTGGCCCGTGATGGCCGCCCCACGGACCGTCGCCGGGGCCGTACGGACCGCCACCCGGGCCATGTGGCGGTTCTCCCTGTCCCCGCCCGCTGGGCTGGAGGAACGCGTCACCGACGAGCGCGAGGCTGTGGTCGGGATACGCCGCTTCGGCGGCCTCGTGCAGCGCGTCGAGTGAGGTCCCTCGCGGGATGGGGATGTTCTGTTCATTCCGCCGGGCGCGGTCCTCGGCCCCCGGGATACCCGCTCGGACTGCCTGCGGCAGGCGTTCGATGGCGCTGTCGGCTTCGACGTTGAACAGCGTCAGGCGGAGTTCGTCGCCGGGCGACAGCGTTAGCCGGTCCCGCTCCGTGCCGTCGGCGTCCAGCAGGAAGTATCCCCAGTGGTACGACCCGACGAAGGCCCGGACCGTCTCGCCGGTGCGTTCCTGCTGCGCGCCGTCCGTACTGGTCGCCGTCCCCTGTCGATTCACCGGTTGCGCGGTGCCCTCCTGACCGGCCGGTAGCAAGCCGGAACAGCCGGCGAGCGACGTGCCAACCGCGAGCGCTACCATCTCCCGGCGCGTAACCGCTGGATACTGGTTACTCATACCGCCCCGGTCGACCGGCCCCCCGATTGCTATACGCTCCATTCACTACTCGGTCGGTTACCCGCTCGGGGCGCCGTGCTGTCCGGGCGCCTCTCGCTTCGTCAGAAGACCGCGACCCGACCGGGCGTCGTCGCCGACGCCGATAGCCCCTCGACCACGCTGGGCGGAAACGGCCGGGTGACTCACTGCGTTCGTCACCAGTGAAACGGTCCGGTCGTCGTCCGCTCAGTCGTCTGCAGTGGCTCGTTCGCCGCTCGACCCGCCCGACAGCGGCGTCCGCTCGACGACCGTCCCGTCGTAGGTCGGGTACTGCTCGACGAGTTCGCCCTTCGGGACGTCGCCCTCCTCGACCATCTCTTCTAAGAGCCACCACGCCAGTTCGACGTGTTCGGACTTGACGGCGTAGAACTCCTCGGGGACGCCCAGTTCCTCCAGTCGGGCCTCGCTGACCCACGCCTTCCCGTAGACGAGGGTGCCGTCCTCGGTGACGTCGTCGAACTCACGGCGGATGTTGCGGGCCATCCGCTTGAGCCGGGAGCGGTGCTGGGCGGCGTCCTTGAAGACGCTCGTACAGAAGTACACCTTCTCGTGGTCGCCCATCGTTTCGAGGATGTCGTGGCTCCCCTCGACGGCGCTCATGTGGTCCTCTTTGAGTTCGAAGCCCTCCTCCTGCATCCGGCGGTAGTTCCCGTCGGACATCTCGAACTCGTTGATGTTACAGAAGTCGGCGGCGCCCTCGTCGAGGAATTCGAGGAACTCCTCTTCGGCGCGGATGCCCGGAATCTCGAAGGCCGGCGTCAGCCCCTCCTCGCGGGCGACGTAGAGTATCTCCTCCCACTCGGTGCCGTGGAGGTCGCCCCACAGTTCCAGCGGCGGGTGGAAACGAATCTCGTCTAAGCCCGCTTCGGCCAGCCGGCGCATGTTCTCGCGGCCGCCCGTGATGCCGGTGTAGAGGTGCGTGTGGTGGTCCTCGCCGAACTCGTCTTTCAGCAGTTCCAGATAGTGACAGGTCCGGTCGAGTGCTTCCTGCGGTTCGCCACCCGTGATGGAGGTGCCCAGTGCGCTCATGCGCTTTGCCTCCTCGATGACGTCTTCGTCGTCCTCGACGGGACGCTCGTTGGCGTACATCTGGGTGACGTTCTTGCGGTTCTCCCCGAGGGGACAGTAGAAGCAGTCTCGCTGGTCGCAGTAGCCGTAGACGAACAGCACCATCTTCCCGCCTTTGGCGCACTGCTCGCAGCCCTCGGAGATCATCGTGTACGGCTAGAACCGCGTCCAGCGGGAAAAAGCGTGCGCATCGTCGTCGGCGTGGTGTGGGTCGGCATGGGCCGGCTGGCGTCGACACCGCCCCCGGGCTTATCCCCTCGCCCGACCCACTCCCTGCCATGTCCGACGCCGGCCGCCGCCGCGGCCTCGCAATCGTCTTCGCCGTCGTCTTCCTCGATCTGTTGGGCTTTGGCATCGTCATCCCTATCCTCCCCTTTTACACCCGGTCGTTCCCCGGCGGCACCGAGTTCGTCATCGGCCTGCTGGCGGCCTCCTACTCGGCGATGCAGTTCGGGTTCGCGCCGTTGCTCGGGTCGCTCTCGGACCGCGTCGGCCGGCGTCCCATCCTCGTCCTCTCGCTGTGTGGCTCCGTGCTGGCGTGGACGGTGTTCGGGTTGGCGAACGCGCTGTGGCTGCTCTTTGCCTCGCGGATGCTCGCCGGCGCGATGGGCGGGAACATCTCGACGGCACAGGCCTACGTCGCGGACGTGACGCCGCCGGAGCGCCGGGCCGCCGCGCTCGGGTTCATCGGCGCCGCGTTCGGCCTCGGGTTCATCTTCGGGCCGGGTATCGGCGCCGTCCTCTCTTTCGACGCCACCGTCGCCGCCGTCGACGCAACCCTCCCGGCAGCGATCCCTATCAACCGCTTCTCCCTGCCCAGTTTTGCCGCCGCGTTCGCTAGTCTCTGTGGCGTCGTCGTCGCCCTCCTGTTCCTCCCGGAGTCGCGGACGCCGAACGCCGCCGACGGACAGCCAGACCGCACCTCCTCGCTCGCCCAACTGCGCGCCGCCGTGGCCACGCCGGGCCTGCGGGAACTGCTGAGCGCGTTCTTCCTCGTCTCCTTTGCCTTCTCCGGGGTCCAGATAATGTTCATCCCCTACGTCGCCGATATCTACGGCTACACGGCGGCCCAGAGCGCTCTCTTGCTGACCTACATCGGCCTGCTCGCCGTCGTGACGCAGGGCGTCCTCGTCGGCCGACTCACGGCTCGATACAGCCCGATCACCCTCTCGCTGGCCGGGACGGGACTGCTCGTCGTCAGCGTGGGGGCGCTCCCCTTCTCTCGGTCGCTCGGCGTCGTCTTCCCGGACCTTACCGCGCTGGCCCCGTTTCTCACCGCCGAACTGCTCGGTCTACTGGCCGTCCTGACGCTGTTGCCCGTCGGCAACGGCATCCTCTCGGTGACGCTGACGGCGCTGGTCTCACAGCGGGCCAGCGCGGACGTACAGGGCAGCGCCTTCGGCGTCACGCAGGGCGCGGGCAGCCTCGCACGCACCGTCGGCCCGCCGGTGATGGGCGGCCTCTATGCCGCCGTCGGCTTCTGGTCGCCGTTCGTCGTCGGTAGCCTCCTCTTACTCCCGGTGGGGATACTCGTGGCCAGACTCGGCACGCCGGAGGAGTCACCCGAACCACGGCCCGCAGACCCCGGTCACGTCAGATAGGGAGGAGTTTGATGTAACTCGAGGCATAGTTTCTCGCATGGACGAGGACGGCGACGACCCGGTCGGTGGCTCACTCACGCCGGCGGACACGCTCGACGAACGGGTGCTGGCCCGCAGCGAGGACCTGATGCGCTACGTCGAGGTGGTCGCGGCACTCGTCCTCGTCGTCCTCTTTGCCATCGGCGTCTTCGACCTCGGTCTCCAGATCGTCCAACGCGCGCTCAGCGGCGACATCACGGACCCGCTGGTCGTCGTCGGATTCATCGACACGGCGCTCTTGCTGTTCATCATCGTCGAGGTGTACCAGACTGTCGTCGCGTACACACAGGAGAGCGAGACTCGGCGTATCGTCCGGCTGGTCATCTACACCGGCGTCATCGCGATGGTCCGGAAAGCGATCATCTTCCGAACCGGCGAGTACGCCAGCGAGCGGTCCGCGTTGTTCGCGGCGGCGGCGTACACCCTCATCATCCTCGGACTGGCGGCACTGCTCGTCGTCGAGCGACGCACTCGCGAGGCGGCCACAGACGCCGTCTAACCACAGGCCCGAAGACAGATAAACGCGGCTGGCGTACCCTCTCACGATGCTGCTGGTGTTGTGTGTGGACTTAGACGACGACCTCGGCCGCAAGACGGACGTCGAGACGCCGGTCGTCGGGCGGGACAACGTCGTCGACGCCGCCGTCGCCCTCGCGCAGGCCGACCCCGAAGACTCTGACGTGAACGTCCTCTTCGAGGGGGTCCACATCGCGGACGGTATCGACGACGAACCCGTCGAGGTAGCCGCGGTGACCGGCGTCGACGCCGGCGACGTGGCCGCCAACCGCGCCGTCGGCGAGGAGGTCGACACCGTCCTCGCGTCGCTGGCCGCCAGCGAAGACGTCCGTGCCCTCGTCGTCACCGACGGCGCACAGGACGAGTCCGTCGTCCCCGTCATCCGTTCACGCATCCGCATCGACGGGGTCCGCCGCGTCGTCGTCCGGCAGGCCCAAGACCTCGAATCGATGTACTACACCATCAAGCAGGTGCTTGACGACCCGGAGACCCGGGGCACGATTCTGGTACCGCTTGGCATCCTGTTGCTCATCTATCCGCTGACGATTGCCGTCGACTCGCTTGGCCTTCCCGGGTCCGCACTCGGCATCATCTCCGGATTGCTGGGCCTGTACGTCCTCGCCCGCGGACTGGGCGCCGAGCGACTGCTCGACGAGGCCGTCGACCGCGCAACCTCCGGGTTCTACGCCGGCCGAATAACCATCATCACCTACGTCGTCGCCGCCGCGCTGCTGACCATCGGCGGCGTCAGCGGCGTCAACACGCTCGAATCCCAACCCGACCCGCTCTCGCCGGTCGAGGTACTGGCCGCGCTGGTCAACGGTGCCGTCCGGTGGTTCGCCGCCGCCGGCATCACCTCCAGTCTCGGTCGCGTCACCGACGAGTACCTCCACGACTCGTTCAAGTGGCGCTACCTCAACGCACCCTTCTACGTGCTTGCCATCGGCGCGGTCCTCCACGGCCTGAGCGCCTTCTTCCTCGGGATTCAGGACCTCGAATACCTCGCCGTCGTCCTCACCGGCGGCACCTTGCTGGGACTGGCGAGCACGCTCGCCTTCGCCGTCGCGGAGTCCCGACTCGAAACGGCCGAGCGGCACAACCAAGGCCCCGGCGGCCCATCCTCCGAGTGATGTACGTCTCCCGCGCCGTCGAGAGTATCCGTGCTGACCCCATCGAGGGGGAGTCGGTCGCACTGGCGCTGACGACGACCGACGACGCCGACCCCGAGACCGTCGCCGCCGCCGTCGAGGACCGCGGCGGCACGGTCGAACGCCACCTCCAGTTCGACGACCTCGCGGTGTCGGTCCCTCACGACCGCGTCGACGCTATCTGTGACATCGACGGCCTCGCCGCCGTCGAGACGACCGACGCCATCGCCATCACGACTACCGAGGCCACCGACGA
Source organism: Haloarcula sp. JP-L23 (assembly GCF_011602445.1). Lineage (NCBI taxonomy): Archaea > Methanobacteriati > Methanobacteriota > Halobacteria > Halobacteriales > Haloarculaceae > Haloarcula > Haloarcula sp. JP-L23. Next base: position 581,298 of record NZ_CP050014.1, read on the forward strand.
GGACGTGGAGTTCGACGGCTAATCCACACGGCTTTTGAGACTCGCCTACTACCTCCGGGTGAGGGCACGTAGCTCAGTCCGGATAGAGCGTCGGACTTCTAATCCGACGGTCGTGGGTTCGAATCCCACCGTGCCCGTACCAAAACCGGCTGTTTAGTGCTTCTACGTGGAAGTTACGATTCCCGCCGAGTTACTGCGTCTCCGTCCCGTTCTGAATCTGAATCTCAGACTGGGATTTCGGAGTTCGTTCATCACCTGAACGGCCCCCGCCGTCGGCTGTCGGTTTTCGTTGTTCCATCTGAACTGAGGGGGTGGTCGGCGTGATCTTCCGGCCGCGTGTCGAGTTCGATCTCGACCACTATCCTCGGGTTCGCGTTTGGGACCCCAACGCCGGACACGACCGCTACCTGTACCTCCACCGGCTCACGGCCTACGCGCACGGCGAGATTGACGACCTTTGGTCAGACCTCCACATTCACCACGTCGACGAAGATCGCTGGAACAACCAGCCGGGCAACCTCGAAGCTCGACCTCCTGAAGAACATTCCAACTATCACCTGAACGGGGGTGTCCCCTCGTGACGGACACTCCTTCGCCTGAGAACTGGCCGTATCCTCGAGATGAATTCATCCGTGCGTCTCGACTCCTGGAGGCGACCGACGAGGATGTTCGTCGAGCCATCGAGCGCGTCGAGGATGGTGACCGACGATGACGGGCGACCTCCCTGCTCGTCCTCAGTGTCGATGGTGCGATAACAGCGCTTCCGAACTCGCCCCTACTCCCTGCGCTCGCTGTTCGGTCGCTCTCGAACGTCTCAACGAACCCGGCGTAACTTCGGTCTCGAAAGAAGGGCAGGTGATTCGATGACGGACTGGCCGAGTTACCGTCACTACGACTGCGATAACTGCGGCGAGATCTGCATCAATCACTCTGAGACTGACCGTGCGCAGTCCGACCTCTGTCAAGACTGCTTCCGTGACACAATCTTAGAGGAAGTTGAGCAGTACCTCCTCGACCAGCAGGCTTCTCCATCCAACACAAGCGAGCGAGTGGAGGGAGCGACCCCCTCACATGGGGGTCCGACTGACCGAGAGAGCGCACGGGACGACCGTAGGGAGGACCCATCCCAACGCGAAAGCCCGGCCGAAGGCCCGGAACGTGGGTCCGGTGCGGTGCGGTCGTTGGTGAACGCTGCTTCTTCTTCTGAGTTCGATGAGTAAGGGGCACTCTGAGGCGTGCGGCTCTCGGCAAACCAATCAGAATAAGTGTGAAACAGACACCTCAAGCCCTGATACACCGACTGACGAATCTGATGATCTGGATCTCCCTTCGGCCGATGATGTTCTCTGGTCTTTCATCGAAGAATGCCCCGACCTCGTTGACGTGCCCGTCGCCTTTGAGGAAGGGACCCCTGTTCGAGAAGATTATACTGAGTGTGTAACTGAATCATGGGATTCGGACGTTCTCTATTACTGTGGTCGGTGTGAATCCTCCTTCTCCCCTTCTTCTCAGAACCCGTCTGAACACGTTTCTGAAGCCCATTCTGACCTTATTGATAGACTCTCGCTATCTCCTGCTGATGCTGCTGATTCCTGGGTCGCTCGCAAATCCGTTCGTGGTGAGAGAGTCTCGGAAGTTGAGGGTATTTCGTGGGTTGAAGCAGTCGCAAATCTGCTTGAATCGCACGAACAGACCCGCAAGACTACAATTAACCTCCAATACGGTTGGCCCCGTGATCCCGAATATACGAAATTCAGTTTCTCGGCTTCTGACCGCTGGTCGCCCGACTATCAACGCGAATTTTATGCTCAGTGTCAGGGCTGGCTTCGAGAACTCACCGGTGGTGAACGTCCCTCCGGAGGTGAAACTGCCGCTACGTTCGATAACCCGTCTGTCGCCTTTCTGACTCGCTCGGCTTCTTCCGTTCCTGACGATACCCGTGTCGGCCCTGTTGATCATGCCAATCGGGTCCGCAATCCGTGGCGAGAGGTCTATCAGAAACTCCGGTACGTCCTCGATAAGCTCGGCTTCGATAACGATGAGTGGCAGTTTTGGCGTGTTTTAGAGCCTCACCCCGGTACTGGTCAAAATCAGTGCTACGCTCACGAACATGCGATTATCGTCGTAGACGGGCAAATCGCTCAGTCCGACTTTGCACCCGTTATGGAAACCCATGTATCCGCAACCGAGGGTGCCGGACTCGACGCGCATACGAATACGCCGTGTGCCGAACACGCTGATTCCGCTTCAAACCCCTGGGACGCGGCTGAGGGTGCCTGTGACGACTGCGATACCCCTGTTTCCGTCCGTGATCCCGAGTCCGTTGAAAACCTCGCTGCATACGTAGCCGATTACGCCTCTATTGATCCGCTCGACCTATTCGAACGATCTCCTTCGTATATCGCTTGGGCAGCTGCGATGACTGCCGGAAATATACGGACTGTCTCTCGATCTGACTCGGCTCGATGGGCTGCTATCGCTGACCGGTGTAGACAACGCCACGAGTCACCACATTCTGATCTTGAAGGTGAACATGGCGACCGGCTTACTGTCTCGGATAAAGGGACTAACACCGTTGAGTGTGCTGAGTGTGGCTCTCCTCATGGTATCGACCAGTCCCGTACGCTCACGGACCACCGTCTAAACCCCCCTTCCGGTGAAAGTCATGAAATCCTCTCTGACGGTGGTTCCACCGAACTATGGACTGATTGGGTCGACGCATGGCGTGCCTGTGAACCGACTACAGTAGACCGTCAGTGCAATCACCCTGATGGCTCGAATAAGTGTCCTCTCTGTGCAGAGTACCAAGGTGCAGTAGATGCGACTGTCCCGATTCCTGACGACGCATACGTTCCTGAGAACGCGTTTGAAAACGAGGCTGTCGAATATATCGAACGGATTGAACAGAAGGTGCAGCGTCATCCGAACGTTGGTGTTGCTGGTTTGTTAGGAATGCTTCAGTCGGATCTGCCTGAGAACCATGCCGAAGCCCTCGTACGCGGGTTTTTGGCTGGCTTTGAGCGTCCCGATCTTGATGACCCCGAACACCAACCCGACTGGCTCAACCAAGAGCGCGTTCCCGAGTGGCGCGTTCACTCAATCGAGATAGACGGTGAGCTTCGCTCTGCCAGTCCTGGCAATGGCGTTCAAATGACCGAGGTCTTTACTGATACTGAAAGTTGGGACGATACTGAGTATCATGTTGACTCTCAAAGTGGTTTCCAGAACCCTCGTCTCAACGATGATTGTCAATCCTGTGAATCGGGACACTATCAATATGAGAAACAACTTTCTGATGAGTGCTTATCTCTCTTCGAATGTGATTCCTGTAGCGACTCTATCCGCGTTCAATGACGAACTTTTGGAAATGTGATTTCCTGCCGGTTCCGTGCCTCTACTGCTTTTCACATATAAAGATTCACTCTGTCTCTCCTGCTGTCTACTTTATACTAGATATATCTTGAATATTGGTATGTAGTATGTCAACCGACAGTAGCGGAACGCCGGAAGTAACGTTCGACGACCTCGACGAACCCGAAGAAGTCGACAGCAACTCCGAGTGGATCAACCCAGATGCTGGTGAACAGTTCGGTGGGCAGATCACCGATATTCGCCTTGACGCGCAGGATCACGGCGTTGTCGAAATCGACGGGCGGCCGTACAGTCTCAACTGGTCCCAGCGGCAGCAGCTACTGAACGAGTTGGTCGTCGGCTCGCTGATGGCCGTCAAGACCTCCGAAGAGACTGACTCGTTCACGAACGACGACGGCGAAGAGATCGAGTACCATCCGAAGGCAGTCCGGTTCAAGCGGGGTGACGCTGAGTGAGCTACCAGAGTAAGGCCAGCGGGATGATGAACGACTACCTGAATGTTCGCAAGGTCCCAATGGTCCTTTCGGGAGCGTTCCTCGCGGCGTCCCTCTACCAGTTCGGAGGTATCGGGACTATCACGCTGGAGTGGCTGTCGTATACGCTCACGGCCGATCACGCCATTATGGTGTCCCTCGGTGCGTGGATCGTCGCCTTCGCCAGTTCCGAGACCAAACAGTTCCAGTACTACGACGGTTTGGAGAAGGTTGCTATCGCACTCGGGCCGCTCGTCATTCTCGGTGACTACTTCACCGTCGAAGTGACGGACCTCCTCCTGCAGATCGGTGACCCGCTCGGGATGCAGATCGCGTTCTTCGTGACCGTCGTCAGCTGGGGAGCGGCGGTCAAGTAATTCATGTATCACAGAACAACCCGCCTTGCGTCCGTTTTTATCGCTGTCTTAGTGGTGGTTGCGGCGGTTCCCTACACCTCTGGTACTGCCACCGCAGCGGCGAACACGGAGACGTACGAGTTCAACGGCGAACCGTATATGGTCGTGATCAACACGACCGAGATGTCCGGTACTGTCACCGTTGAATGGCACACCGAAGGAACTCCCGGCTCTGGCAGTACTGTCCTCGCTCGAACGGACGTTGACACGACCTCGACGGACGGCGTCGCTCTCTACGCTGGTGCTGCTTACGACTCAGTGAACGCTACTGTCACCGGCAACGGTACCGCTACGACCGAGGAGTACGGCGGTCGGCTCGTTACGCCTGACCGATACACCGTCATCGGTGGCACTGGTGGTGACGCCGATCTCAAATGCGATCTCGGCGAACGGATCGGCAAAGCGGTCGACAGTGGGTTCACCCAACTCGACTGTGAGGCCCAGCCCAGTAACGGAAACATTGCCTACAGCGAGCTCGAAGCCCAGCAGACCAAACAACACCTCTACGAGAGTGGTCTTAACCAGCGTGCAGCCCACGAAAACTACTTCACGGTGATGGATAACTACCTGCAAGACACCGAAACGCAGGCACTCATCATCGGCAAAAACGCCTACATCCGGGCGTTGAACAACGGCAGCAGCGAGGCTGCTGCTCGGAGTGCTGCCCACAGCGCTGTCAACGATTACTACTCGGTCAAACAGACGAATCTCATCGTCCAGTGGGAATCCTCGATCAAGCACTACGAGTACCTCCAAAGTGTCGCGTCGTCTGAAACGGGTATCACACAGGACGATCAGAGTACCGGCAGTACCGATCGCTTCGTCCGAATGGAGCAGTTGGAATCTGGCGGGAGCTTCTGGGCCTATCAGGACTACGGCGGTGAGACCAACGCCACCCTGCTGAACGGGACTGACGTAGCGTACGATAGCTACCGTGCTCTCTGGAAGAACTCCGACGGGAGTACCTACGGCAGTGGGCAGGTCGGTGTGAACACCGGTCTCGTCGACAATCCTGAGAGTGGCGTTGCTGACGAAGGTGGACGCTTGAAGATGAATGCCACCAGCAGCGGCTCCGAGTATGTCTATCTCGACCCTGTCGACTTCAACACCCGATGGACGAACATCCAGAGTCAGGCCCAATCGGTGAACGACCAACTCGACACGGTCGTCAACAACACCTACGATGCCTACACGGCTGGTGAGATCGACAACTCGGACCTACAAGATCCGTACGTCCTGCAATCACAGTACAACCCCGGCGACGAGTATCAGGGATGGGCTGCTGCTCAACTGACGATGTTGGGTCAGAATAGCCCCGACGCGATGGAACAGATCGGATACATGAACGTCACGACCGGGTCCGAAACCTACACTGGCGTTCTGATGTCCCAGTCGAACCCGTCAAGCGGGCAGTTCGAGGTCAACCAGACCTACGACGCCGCCAACATCTCCGGGCAACAGTACATCGTCACTGACAGTCAGATGCACGAGTTGACCGGGACGTTCACGCTCGACGCGATTCAGACCCACAGCGGCGAACGCCGGACGAACATCACCATCTACGAGAAGCAGTACAGCACCGCGAACGTCACGGAGATGACACAGCTATACGACGATCTCGCTAAGACGGTCGCCGAATTGGAAACCCGGCAGCAGAACCTCGGTACGTCTGGTGGTGGTGTACTGTTCGGTGGCTCCAGTTCGACTCTACTCTTGGTCGTGGTGATCGTTGCTGGTGTCGCCTTCTACGCTCAACGAGACGACCGGAGGCGATACTGATGGTCTGGTGGCTGCTCCTCTCACTCGTACCCCGCGACCCCCGACTGTACCTGTTCGGCGGCGTCCTCGTCGCCTTGCAGCTGTCGGGCGTCGACGTGTTGGGACCAGCCATCGACCTCCTGTCGGCGAGCGTCCTCGACCCTACGATCAGTTGGATAGAATCCCAGTTCGTCGATTCGTGGACGTTCTGGTGAACTGACCGACTTCCTTCATATGAAATCGCACATCGTCATCATCCTCGTCCTGAGTAGCATCGCCTTCGCTGGTGTCGCCAGCGCACAGCAAGCGACCTCGACGCCGACCGCGACACCCTCGAACTCGACAGTCTCGGCGCCGTCCGGCGCACCGGACGCAGAACTCGTCGTTGACTCCGACGTAGTGGTCACGTCGTACCGCTACGAGGACGGCGAGATGATCATCAAGTTCTGGTCCTCGGAGTTCAAGTCGATCAGTGTCGCGCCACGGGCTGATAGCTCTGAGAGTGGAACCGTCACCGCTCGCGCGTTCGTCCTCGACGAGGACACAATCACGACGGTTCGCATCGCGTCCCCTGGTGGCGTCTCCTTCTGGACTGCGGAGTCCATGGAGCAGAACAACCAGTGGCACTATCTGCGCAAGCCCAGCACGTTCCTGATCACTGGGCCGTGGTCCGGTGCGGACGTTCGTGACGCCGGTCTCGGCGGCGCTCTCGGCGTCATGGTCGCCGTCCTCTACGAAGCCGTCTCCGCTAAAATCGGTGCCTCCCAGCGAGGTGAGCGACTGGCATGACCGACGAGAACCCCGACCTCGACCGGGAGGAGATGCAGCACAACGCTGACCCTGGACCGGACCGGTCACGGACCTACCGGGCGTTCCGATGGCTCTCCGAACATCTGCTGGCTATCGGTGCCGGTGTCGGTATCGTCCTGTTCGTGATTGCGTCGGTCCTCGGGTACGATCTTCCCCGAAACCTCCGTATCATCGGACTGACCGGACTTATCACGGTCATCCTCGTCGGGCGACCCACCGCGAAGAAAGTTCGGTCGCTACTGTGGGACCCGAATTACATCTGGCTCGTCGACATTGACGCTCGACGCACGAAAGGCGGTATCTTCCGGATGCCCGGCCAGCGGTTCCGAGAGTGGTCCGTCGAGGACGGGCAACTCGACTGGGTAAGTCCAAATCTCGCGTTCGGCAAGCGCGTCGATCTCGCCGAGCAGACCGTCGAAGGCTGCTGGCGTGGGACCCTCACCGACCGTGAGCTACTGCGGACCCTCCAGGCCGTCGAGGAGTGTCGCGGCCAGCTGGAGGACGACGCGAAACGTGGCTTCGCCATCGAGACGCAGGCGTTCGCTATCATCCGCAACGCCACTCGGAAAGCCGTTCTCCGTGTCGTCTCGACGTTCGAGCGCAACACCCTTCCAGACGAAGGTGAGGGGTTGACCGACGAGATTGACAACGCCATCGAACAGTTTGGACTCGAACGGAAGATTCGTCGCTCGGAGGAGGACGAGTCGCCCGCGTCCGACGTTCCCGGTGTTCGCATCGACCTCGACGAAGACCTTGCTGACCTCGCCGGTGCTGGTGAGGGAGGTGTTCCAGCGGATGACTGAATCCGTTGAACTCTTCGGTGCCGCCTTGGTCGGTGTCTCGTCTCTCGCTGCGTGGCTCCAGCTATGGAGGGCTGGTTACCTATGAACGGCGACGTAGACGAACACCTCTTGACTGCGGCGAAGCTCTACGAGCAGGTGCGCGGGGACCTCGACGGTGACAAACGGCTCCTTCCGCACACCGGTATCGTCGAGGACGCACAGGACCGCGCGGCGCTGTCGTTCGTCGAGACTGCGATGCAGGAAACCGACCGGCCACCGGTAGGTAGTTCCACGTTCGAAGGTACCGACCTCGGCTCGGTGATCTCCCAGAAGGTCCTGACCGACACGGCGACCGAAGCCGTCGCCACTGGGAACGGCTCGGTCATGTCGCACGTGGTCGGTGTCACGGAACAGGATCTCGACGCTTCGGCGCTGCGGCTCCCGATGATGCTCCTGAACGAGATTGAGAACAACGGCGCTCCGGCGTTCATCACGGCCGCTGGCAACCCGAACACGGGCAAGACCAACACGGCCATCCTCCTGATCACGCTGCGGGCGCTCGACCTCGACAACCTCCTGGTCCTCTCGAACGTTCGGACGTGGGACGCGACGGATATTGTCGTCACCTCGGCGCACGACCTCGCGGTGCAGCTGCTCGAACACCGCGACCGACCGAAGGCTATCCTGATCGACGAAGGGTCGACGCACTTCGATGCCCGGACCAACCGCCGGGAAGTGGCCGAACAGTACACGCCGCTGGCGAAGCGCTACGCGAAGCTCGGTGTCGACCTGGAGGCCGTCGTTGTCCACACCGGAAAGGACCTTCATCCCGAGCGTAAGCGCCTCAATACCCTGGCGTTCTACAAGGCTGCGAAGAAGACCGCCGAATTCTTCGAGACGTGGCCAGCTGACGCTGATGCTCCGACTGACCGGCTGTTTGGTGGCAGCCTCGAAGAGATTGAGAAGGCTGTCGGGTATGATCCTGACGACGCTGCGCCGTGGGCGTGGAATCTTCGTGCAGGGCTATTCGAGAAAGATGTCGACTGGCCGGCGCTACTCGATCTCCTCCAAGAGCGCGGGCCTGCTGAAACTGACCGCTGAGTAGGCTGCGTTCGATACTCTGGTTAGGCTGGTCACTGGTCGAAGCGGTCGAACTCGATTTTAAAATAATCAAGTATCGAGACGGGCTATTTGTTAGAGTAATAAAACATCAATTTGAAGCTCTTGGCTCGGATACTGTCGAAATCATTTTATAAGGGCATTGTTAAATTGTGTTGGTATATGGCTGGTACAAAATTCTATTACGCGACCTATGAAATAACAGGCACTCCAGGTATGCAAGATCTCCAACGCGACTGGTCGCAAGATGATCTTGCTTTTAATCAGTTTGATGAATTCTTTGATCGTAAAGAAGCAGTAGTCGAAACAGATGATGGAGGTTGGTATTTCGGTCGTGTTGATCCAGAAATGCATAGATTCTATGGTAAGTTTGGTCGCGTATACTCAGATGAACCATTGATATATGATGAAGAAGAGGGCGATTTTGTTCAGCTAGGATCCAAAACAACCGAAGCAGACTATTCCGTATTCTTACTTGATACAGAATTAGAACTAATAGTTTATACTTCTACATACCGAGTAAGGAATAAGAACTTTATTAAATATTTTAAAAAGGGGTTTGACAAACATAGCAGTGGTAGTTTAGAAATTGAGATTACGCCCGTAACAAATGACAAGGAGCTTCAGCAAGTCATCAGTGAATATCCGATTTATGAAATTGAAGCAGAGCTCCACCCTTCTAATCCAGGACCAGACCCCGCATGGGAAGATCTTGACGAGTCAATGAGAAATATGCTGGTCAATAAGCTTGGAATAGACGCAGAACGATTTGAAGAGGAAGGTATCAACATGGAAGAAGGCTTCATATCACAGGTGGCAGAAATGGCTGAGACAAAATATGGGGATACATGGAAAGTAGTCTATGTTGATGAAAGGGAAGAATTGCAGGTTATTACCGATGGAGAAGACCCCGTAACTCAGACAACAGAAGACGATATTGATACGGTGGGCGGAGTCAAAGCTCGCAAGGATGAGTTGATTAGTAAAGTAATGACATTCCTCTAAGATGACAAACAAGGGGACCGTAGGTCGACTACAAACATATGGACTTATAGAGATTGTACGGTCATGGAGTTTTTGGGTCCCCTTGGTAGTTGTCTTCCTCAGCTATATCCTTGATTTTTGGATGTTAACTAACCAAGATGTACTATTTATTACTAAAACAGGAAGGTCAGTTGCTCTAGCTCTTGCCGGACTTGTATTGACAGGACTTGTTATTCTTATTTCACTGTCTGGTGAACGTTTTTTATCTTTTCTTCAAAAGAACGACTCTTATGATAAATTATTTTTCTTATTTGAATATAATATCGCAATTGCTCTTTTAACCGTGTTGATAAGCATGGCTATTGGAGTTTTTGGCATTACTAATTTAAGACTTCATGTATTCTTGTTCTTCCTCTTTCATCTCATTCTGAATTTTGCTCGGCTTATTTCAGGTATTATAACTTTCGGTGAAAAGAAAGGCGAGTTTGAAGCGATTGATGATCTGGATGGTGAACAATTGAGAGAAAATGCGGAAATCCCTAATCACCTGCTAAGAGATGAATTCAAAGAGGAAGAAGAATCAGAAGAAGAATCAGATTAAATATTGTCACTCTCTATTTCATCCACCCACCGACCCACCGACCCACCCACCGGTGGCCGATTTCACTTTCACTTTCACTACGCGGACAAGGCTCTGACTTTTATACCCACGCTGGTTTACTTTAGATTCCATGCCGCTTGATGATTGGATACGTTGCCCTGCTGGGTGTGACGCCAGCATCAACGCTGTGACCCTTCCGAATAGTCGGATTGGCTTCCAGTGCGTAGCCTGTGGCAGGAAGATCGAGTCGCCGGTCCAGCGCGTCGAGGACGAGTATCGAACCGTCGACGGCTAACTCACTCGCTCGCGATAAATTCCATCTCGTCGTGTGAATAGCTGTAGATCGACAGCTCTTCCTCTTCACATTGGTCCTTGAGGTTAGCCGGTGCTACCTCGTCTCCACGTGGTCCTTCGTAGACGACGCTCACCTCGTCACCGTCGACGTCGATCACGACTGCCGGATTCGGGTCGTCGTGAGACGACTTGATGACGTAGTCGCCGACCGTGAACGGGTTATCTGCGAATTTCAGATTCGCGTGCTTGTAGGTATAGAGACTCACGTCTTGGTCGTCACAGTACGAGGAGAACAGCGCCGGGTCGATGTCTCGCCAGTCTCCTGGTCCCTCGTCGAGCGAGCTGGGGAACGCGACTCGTACTCCTTCGCCGTCGAGCTCCTGTCCGTATAGTTCGATCTGCGTCTCCGGTGGTAGCACCTCGACGACGACGCCGACCGATGCCTCTTCTTCGCCTCGCTTCTCGACACGATCTCCTGGCTGGAACGGGTTCTCAGGTTTCTGGTTCATGTTCGCCGTGTTCGGCCCGAGGTCTCGAAGTTCGTTCATCGGGCGCGTCGCTAAGTGTTCGAGCTTGTCCGGAGAATTACCCGAGAACTGTTGCTCCGTCTCGACCTTCGATTTCAGCGTCTCGACTCGCTCCCATCCCAGCATGATCAGACTGTCCTCGTTGTCCCGGTGCCATACCATCACCAAAATGTCGTCATCTGAATCGTTCTCGACCAGCGTTTCTGGATGGAAAGCAGATACGTCACGTGAGGTTTTCACGTCGATCTCGTACCCGAAGACCTCGAAATCGTGTCCGGAGAAACTCTCGGGGTTACATCGTCGAATCGCGTCCTCGTTCTTCCACTCCCACATTTCTGCAGGGAGATACTCTCGACAGAACTGCTCGAAAGCAATTTCGCCCAGGTTCCCAATCCGTTTGGCGTCGATGTTGTCCGCTCCCTGTTTGACGGCTTGGTGATTGGCACGCTTTCGGTCGATCTCGTCGGGCGTGAACTGATACACACCTCAGTTCGCTGTCTCTATCGATATGAATATTACTGCTAACTCACGCGAAAATAGGGCTCATTCACTCGTTCTCAATCGCTTCGCGGACGGCCTCGACGACGAACTCTCTCCGTTCCTCATCAGTCAGTTCGATTTCTGCCTCATCGAGTTCTTCGACGATACCCAGTTTCAGCTCTATCGCATCTCGGAGCCACGCACTCCGGTTATCGCCGTATGTTAGTCGACTGTCTACCCTCTCCAATAGTTCGTCATCTACGCTGAAACTGGGTCGTGCCATTGTGCTACTGTCGTACTTGTCGGTTTTAATTAGTGCTGGCGTACTACGATATGCATTTCATACTGTAGCAACATTTAAGTTCGGCCCGGCTACAGTAGCACAGTATGAAGGCAGTCATTGAATTGGGTGATTCCTTCCCGTGAACGACCTCGACCCGATCTCTCCGGTCGACGCCGTCGAGATGTTCATCGACGCGATGCGCGACGAACACGCAGAGTCGACACGCAAGGCTGAACGGCACCGGCTCCGCGCCTTCGTCCAGTTCTGCGATGAAGAGGGAATCGAGAACCTGAATGACCTCTCCGGTCGGGACCTGTTCCAGTACCGCATCTGGCGACGGGAAGGACAGGGCGACGGCCGAGAACCGATCAAACTGGTCACACTGAAGGGCCAGCTGGCGACACTCCGCCGGTTCCTCCGGTTCGCCTCGAACATCGACGCCGTACCGCCCGAACTGTACGAGCAGATCACGCTGCCGACGATGAAGAACGGCGAGGATGTGTCGGACTCGACGCTCTCGCCTGAGCGTACCGTCGAAATCCTCGACTACCTCGAACACGCACAACCGGGCACCCGTGACCACATCATTCTCCTGTTACTGTGGGAAACCGGCGCTCGAACCGGTGCGATTCGCGGCCTCGACCTCGACGATCTCGACCTTGACGGAACCCATCCTCGGTTCTCTGGTCCTGCGCTTCAGTTCGTCCACCGGCCGGATCAAGGGACGCCGCTGAAGAACCAGCAGAAAGGAACTCGGTGGAACCGGATCAGCGAGAAAACGGCTCGCTACATCGAGGACTACATCGAGTATCACCGGGACGACGTGACCGACGACTACGACCGGCGACCGCTGATCACGACTGAGTACGGCCGACCGGCAGGCAACACGTTCCGGACGACACTCTATCGAGTCACGCGCCCCTGCTGGCGCGGGGAAGAGTGTCCGCACGACCGCGACATCGACGAGTGCGAAGCAACGCATCTCGACAAAGCGAGTCAATGTCCTTCCTCCCGTTCGCCGCACGACGTTCGTAGTGGCCGGGTGACGTACTATCGTCGAGAAGACGTCCCTCGGCGCATCGTGAAGGACCGGCTCAACGCGAGCGAGGATATTCTGGATCGACACTACGACCGACGCTCCGACCGAGAACAGGCCGAACAGCGAAGCGACTTCCTTCCAGACCTATGAAACAAACTGTTACGAGTAATCGAGTCGCACAGACCCGAAAATTCCGCTCCCACCGTGCCCGTCGACCGTTTTCGTCGTCGCCCTTCCTCACACCTACGGCGCTGCGAGGAAGACTCCTCGCAAAAAGTCGATGAAACAGGATGGAATCGCCGACGGCGATTCCGGTGAACCGTGGCGCGGTGCGCCACGGACGCTCACAGCAAGCGTCGCCGTCGACACCGCCGCCCACCCCGTCCGGAGCGCGAACGACCGACACCGTTCCGGAGAGGTGACTGATTTATACTGCGCGTGTCACGAACGGGCCATGGTCGACGCGACCCGCCGCTCGGTCCTCCACGCGCTCTCCGCCACGCTCCCGGTCCTCGGTGGCTGCCAGACGGTCACCGAATCGGACGAGTCGACACCATCCGACCCGTCGCCGTCCACGTCGGCGTCGGATGCCGCCCGCATCGAGGTTCCCGACAGGCCGGTCCTGCAGGACGAGGTCGTCGCCCCTCGACTCTCGGGGTTCGACCCGGACACCGAGGTGACGGTGTGGGCCATCGCCCGGCAGGGGTCGACCGTCGAGTCCCATGCGACGGTCCGGACTGACGAGCGCGGGGTCGCGAACCTCGCGGATGCGACGCCGGTCGAGGGAACGTGGGACGGCGACGGCGAGATGGGGTTCGTCACGTCGATGCGACGAACCCGGAACCTCGACCGGGTCCACACGTTCGAGGATGTCTCGCTCGACACCGGCCGACCGCACGAGGAGCGGGTCGGTCTCGCGGCCGTGGTCGACGGCGAGTCCGTGGCGACGGCGACACTCCGGCGACGGACGATGGCCGACTCGGCCACCCGGACGCCGGTCGACCGGGACGGCCTCGTCGGGTGGCTGTACCGGCCCGACGACGGGGACCCGCGACCCGGCGTGGTCGTCCTCCACGGCGGGGGCGGGCGGCCGCTCCACCCCGTCGGCGGGATGCTGGCCTCGCGCGGGTTTGCGGCGCTCGTGGTGCAGTACTTCGGCGACCCCGACCCCATACCCGACCGGCAGGTCGAGGTCCCGCTGGGGTACGTCGGCGACGCCGTCGACTGGTTCGCGGGTCACGGGGCCGTCGCCGGGGAGCGCGTCGGCCTCGTCGGGTGGTCGCTGGGCGGGCAACTGGCCCTGCTCGCGGGGACGCGATTCGACCGGGTGGGGGCCGTCGCCAGTTACGCCGCGTCGACCGTCGTCTCGCTGTTCGACACCTTCGGCGGGTCGCCGTGGACCGAGGACGGTGAGCCGCTCCCGTACGTCTCGGTGCCGACCGATGCGTTCGAGCGTACGCAGGACGGCGTCGCCACCAGACCGGCGTTCGAGGCGGGGGTCGAACGAGCGAATCCGGACCGACTCGCCCGGGCGACGATACCGGTCGAGGAGATAGGCGGGCCCGTCCTACTGGTCTCGGGAGGCGACGACAGAGTGGTGCCGGCCGGGTCACAGGCCGACCGCGCCGTCGACCGGTTCGAGGCCAACGGCCGGCGAGACGACGTGACCCACTGCCACTACCCGGACGCGGGCCACCGGATAGCTATCCCGTACGGGCCGGCGGGGCCGCGGCGACGGGGAGACCGCCGGGTCTTCGGTGGCACCGTCGAGGGCATCGCCCGCGCCGACGCGGACTCGTGGCCGCGGCTTCGCTCGTTCTTCGCGGGGGCGCTGGACCGATAGGAACTGCCCCCGACCTTTTGAGGATACGATTGCTACGCAGGCGCATGATAGACCTCCGGAGCGACACCGTCACCCGGCCGAGCGACGCGATGCGTGAGACGGCCTACGATGCCGCCGTCGGCGACGACGATGTCGACGCGGCTCTCGCGGCCGTGGAACGGGCGGTCTAGCGCGGCCGGTCCCGCCAGAGGACGCCGGCGAGGACGAGCCACACGGCGAGGACAGCGAGCCAGAGCGGCACCGGTGGGACGTCCGAGCGCCCGGGTGCGCTCCGGTCGGCACCGGCCTCGGGCCCACCGGCGACGCCGACGCGGTCCGTCGCTGCCCGTCCAGTGTCCTCGTCACTCTGCCGTCGCATCGCGTCGTCTACGCGGGTCGCGGTATGGTCGGCCCGCCCGTCGGCCATCGTCGCCCGGTAGGGGTCGGTCCCACGCTCTCGCTCCGCGTGCGTCGAGACGCCGTCACCGTCGGGGTCCGCCGGGACGGGCGGTGCGGGGCCGGTAACGGCCTGCCGCACGAACGCGTCGAGGTCGCGGCCCGCGACGGCCGAGACCGTCTCGGCGAACAGCGAGAGGGTGACTTGCTCGTCGGACCGGGAGAGCCGTCGGAGGACGGTCGCGAAGGTGCGTTCGCCGTCCGTCGCCTGTCGGATGTGGACGTCGAGGGCGGCGACGACGCGGGTTCCCTTGTCGTACTGGACGTCGGGCGAGGACCACGTCGACGGACGGGTGAGGTCGGCGTCGCGGTACCGGTCGGTCGTCACACGCCGTCGGTAGCGGTCGTAGTCGATGCGGCCCTGCTGATACGTCATCCGGGCGGCGTAGTAGTCGGCGCTCCCCTCCTCGAGCCACGCCATCCCGGCGCTGGTGTGGTAGGTCTGGCGCGTGTGACGGTACTCGTGGACCCAGACGTTGGTCGGTACCCCGACGCGTTCGCCGGCGTTGACGAGGGCGACGGGAGCGCCGTTCGAGGGGGTGTACCCGCCGACGGCGAGACTGTTGGGCGTGGCGATTACCGTCACTGCGTCGTGGGTATCCCCGATGGTGGTCGAGCGCTGTGCGTCCCCGATGGTATCGAGGACGGCGACCGTGTCGGGTTCGAGCGTCGCCGCGTCGGGGACGACCAGTCGCACGGTGCCGTCCGGCGTCGTCCGGGTTATCGTCTCGTGGGGGCCGACGAAGACGGCCGTCTCCCCGCCGACGCCGCGCTGTCCGGCCGCGACCGCCATCGTCTCGTTCCAGCCGGGGTCGGGGCCGGTCTGCCAGCGCCAGCGAGCGTGGAGCGCGACCTCACGGCGGACGACCAGCGCCCACTCGGCGGTGTCCGCGGTTCGCTGGCCGTACGCCGTCCGCAGGCCGACTGGCACGGTGTAGGTCACGGAGACGGTGTCGCTGCTGCCGTCCCAGCGCCAGCGATTGCCGGTCGACGCGAGGCCGTCGGCGCTCAGGACCGTCGTGTTCGTCGGTGTGCGGACCGAGAGGTCGCTTACACGGTCCGGCACGTCGACGACGGCGGTGACCTGCACTCGGCCGACCTGCTCCGGGAGGCGGTCGACGACGTAACGGACGTCCATCGACTGGACGTCGTCGGCGGCGTTCGCCTGCGACTCGGTGGCCAACACGGACGGAGCGCTGACCAGAATCGAGAGACACAGCAGGACTGCCACGGCGTGGGACCGCATGTGTGTTTGCTCCTCGCTATCGTGTGACAAATTGTCATTCCAGAATGAAAAAGCGTTCGCCGGGTGAACGCGCGTTCCCGACGGTGAACTGCCGCCCTCTGGCAGGTCGCAAGCGTTTTGCCCGCGGCCCATCTACGCGATGCTATGCCCGACTGTCCGCTCGCAGACGAATGCCCCAGTTTTACCGAACGTATCGAGGGCATGGGCTGTACGCACTACGGCGACCGAGGTGGCGCCGAGTGGTGTAATCACTACAACCAGCCCATCTCGGACCTGAAGAGTCAACCCGTCAAGCCCGGACAGGAAGTCGTCGTCACCGTCGACGACATCCACGAGAGCGGTGCCGGCGTCGGCCGGACCGAAGACGGGTTCATCGTCATGGTCGACGGCGTCCTGCCGCCGGCGAAGTCCAAAGTCCAGATAACCAAGGTCCGCTCGAACCACGCACGAGCGGAGGAACTCGAACGCCTCGAACTCGACGAGGAAGACAGCGAGGACGACGATGAACGGGGCTATCAGGGCGACGATGACGACGAGGCGGACGAACGGCTCGGCAGCCGCGACAACTTCTGGGGCAGCTAGGGACAGTCACCACGGAACTTTTTGGGTCACTCGACCGTCGGGTCGGCTATGGACCTCGAACTCGACGGCAACGCCGCACTGTGTACCGCCGCGACGAGTGGACTCGGCCTCGCGAGCGCGGAGCGACTCGCGAGCGAAGGGGCCGACGTCGCCGTCTGTGGCACGACGCCCGAACACGTCGACCGGGCGCGCGAGCGGCTGACGGCGGCCGGTGACGGTGACGTACTGGCCGTACAGGCCGACATCACCGACCGCGACGAGATCGAAGCACTCGTCGAGGAGACTGTCGAGACGTTCGGCGGCCTCGACCACGTCGTCACGAGCGCCGGCGGTCCCGCGCCGGGGTCGTTCCTCGACACGACCGAACGGGAGTGGTACGGTGCCTACGACGTACTGGTGATGAGCGTCGTCTGGACCACGCGGTTCACCTACCCGTACCTGCGCAACTCCGAGGCCGGCACCGTCGTCAACATCACCTCCCGGTCGGTACGTGAGGTCATCGACGACCTCGTCCTCTCGAACTCGGTCCGGCGAGCGGTCATCGGGCTGATGAAGACCCAGTCTCGCGAGTTCGCGCCCGAAGTGCGGGTCAACGCCGTCCTCCCCGGCGCCCACGAGACGCCACGCATCGAGGAACTCGTCGAGGACGCCGTCGAACGCGGCGAGTACGACTCCTACGAGGCCGGCATCGAGTCGTGGTCGGACGCCCCGCTGGAACGGGTCGGCCAACCCGAAGAACTCGGCGACGTGGTGGCGTTTCTCTCCTCGCCCCGGTCCTCGTATGTCACCGGGACCGCCCTCCCGGTCGACGGCGGGGCGATGCGGAGCTAGCGACCCGGTCGCTGGAAACGGTCCCTGCTGGACCCGCCGACCGCGAGTTGCCAGACCAACAGTCCCAGCGAGAGGAGTGCGACGGCCGCCGTCGCGATGTAGCCGGTTCCTCCCACCTCGTACAGGTGTGTGGGAAAGAGGGCGGCCAGTACCAACAACCCGACGGCCGAGAAGCCGGTCAGCAAGGGAAGGACCGTGAGCCAGAAGCGCCGCGCCATCCCGTCCATACTGCCTGCGTCACCGGCGACGGTAATGACACTTTCCCCGACAGTGGGCCCGCGCTGGTCGCCAACGATCCCGCCACCCCGTCCAGTCGAAACACACCTTTCCGTCGGTCCTCGGGGCGTCTCGCTCGAACGAGATCTCGATGAATGGCGAAATATGGGAGACACACCTGCTGGGAACGGGGCCTCTCGCCGACAACTGGTCTGTGTGACCGACGTGCAAACCCCCCTGTTTCCACTGCGGACCGGCGCGACCCGAATCGTTCGACCAACTGTTACTTCCGGGACCGTTCCTCGCCGCCTCGGCGCGGGCCGAGGGTAGTCACCACGTCTCGACGGTGCCGTCGCGGATGTCTTCGACACAGCCCTGACAGTCGGGGTGGTCGGCGTCGAAACAGTCGGGGCGAGAGACGGGGTCCAGCGAGACGGCGCGGCGCTCGGCGTGACGTCGACAGACGATTCGCGCCCGCCCGTCCTCGTCGCGGGGGAGGCCGGCCAGCGCGGCGCGTTTTCCGTCGCTGTACGCGCGCTTTGCCTCGGAAAGTTGGTTCCCGACCGACCGGAGCGTCCCCTGGATGAACCGCCCGAGTCGGGCCTCGTCTCGTTCGTCGCCCATACCACCACGTAACGACTGCCGGCAGATGAATCTTCTCGCGTGCCGGGGAACCGTCCACTCTCGCGGCGGGCCGCACTGACGGACCTCGGCGGCGGAAACGGGCCCCGATTCCGGTGACGTTCGTTTAACCCGGATTAAAACACCGGTTAGCGGAACTAAATGGCTTGAATACGGGTTAATCCGGGTTTTCTGCTTTCCCCCTTGAAGTAGCACTGGTCCACAGAGTCGGGTGGAGTCAACGCACGATGAAGCTCACACAGATTACCGGCGCGCTGCTGGCCGTCCTCGTCATCACGGGGTCGGCGGCGGCGCTGCCCGCGGCGGCAGGCGCACAGGCTTCGGACAACGCGGACGGCGCACAGGCCGACGAGTACGCGGACGAGAACGCCACGGACGCCGAGGACCACGCTGCCGACAGCGAGGCGACCAGCGAGACCAACGAGTCTGACTCGGACGCCGCGGAAGCGAACGCGAGCGCGGCCGCCGAGAGTCAGGGCCCGCCCGCTGACGTCGGCCCGGACGGCGAACGCGGCCCGCCCGCGGACCTCCCCGAACAGGTGCCGTCGTTCGTCAGCGAGATTCACTCGCTGGTCCAGCAGCACATGGCCGGTGACCTCGACGGAAACCTCGGCGAACAGGTCAGCGACGTCACCCCCGACGACGCTGACGACAGCGACGACGAGAACGAAGACGAAAACACTGCGAACGACGACAGCGACGACGAGACGACCGAGACCGAAACCAACACGGATAGCGACGAGACGACCGACAGCGAGCAGTAACCCGACTGATTCTTCGCCCGTTTCCCAGACCCGACCCACGTAGCGACGCACGCTTGACTCGTTCGCCGGTGACACTCCGGGTCGCTCCACTCGTTGCACGACACCAGAGCCACAGCAGCGGTTCGTCTGACCACGTTTCTCTCGCCGCGACGCTGCCTGCGGCGTCGCTATCGTCTGGTTTCACTTTCACCGTGCCGTGGGAGGGTTTATACATGAAGCCGACCAAGCGTCGATTGTCTCCCATCGAAAACAAGGCGGAGACAGTGACAGCACATGACTGCATCAGATTTGCGTACACAGGCAGAAGAGATACACGAGCAGTTTGCCGACCAGCTAGACATAGACGTCGACGACGTCGAGGACCGCCTCGACACGCTGGTCAACGAGTACAAGGTCCCCCTCAACGAGGCCCGCCGGAGCGTCACCAACACGTACCTCGACGAGGCCGGGATGGACCGCGACCAGCTAGGCGGCGGTGGCGGCGGCAACGAACAGGTCGAGGTGGCCGACGTCGATTCGCCCGAGGAGTGGGTCGACATGCGCGTCACCGTCGTGGAACTGTGGGACCCGCGCGCCGACGCCGTCGCACAGGTCGGCTTGCTCGGCGACGAGACGGGCACTATCAAGTTCACCAAGTGGTCGAAATCCGACCTTCCAGAACTGGAGGAAGGGAAGTCCTACAGCCTCCGGAACGTCGTCACCGACGAGTATCAGGGCCGCTTCTCGGTGAAACTCAACCGAACGACGACCATCGAGGAACTCGACGAGACCATCGAAGTCGGCGACGACAGCGTCGAAGTCGAGGGCGCACTCGTCGACATCCAGTCGGGGTCGGGGCTGATCAAGCGCTGCCCCGAGGAGGACTGCACCCGCGTCCTCCAGAACGGCCGCTGTAGCGAACACGGCGAGGTCGAAGGCGAGTTCGACCTCCGCATCAAGGGCGTCTTAGACGACGGCGAGGAGGTCACCGAGGTCATCTTCGACGAGGAGGCCACGGAGAAACTCACCGGCATCACCCTCGAAGAAGCGAAGGAGATGGCGATGGACGCGCTCGACACCACCGTCGTCGCAGACGAGATGCGCGAGGACATCCTCGGGCGCTACTACCGGGTCACCGGACCGACGTTCGGCCGGTACGTCCTCGCGGACGACCAGGAGCGACTGGCCGGACCAGTGGATGCAGACGAAGTGCTGATCAAAGCGAGGTCGATCTAAATGGCGAGCACACCAACCCGCGAAGTCGCCCGACGCGTCTTCGCCCGCGAGTTCAACGACGCGAGTTACACGTTCAAGGAGTCCGACGACGACCGCGCCCCGGTGTACGTCCTCCTCCCGACGGGCCAGCGCGCCAACCGCGTGTTCCTCGTCGGAACCCTCACCGAGACGGAAGACGTCGGCGAGGACAGCGAGTACTGGCAGGGTCGTGTCGTCGACCCCAACGGCGACACGTTCTTCATGTACGCCGGGCAGTACCAGCCAGACGCCGCCTCGATGCTGCGGGAACTGGAACCGCCGGCGTACGTCGCCGTGGTCGGCAAGCCACGGACCTACGAGACCGACGAGGGCGACGTGAACGTCTCGGTCCGCCCCGAGTCTATCTCGCAGGTCGACGAGGCCACGCGCGACCGCTGGGTCGTCGAGACGGCCGAGCGAACGCTGGAGCGTATCCGTCGATTCGGCGACGCCGACCCCGAGGCTCCCGACGTCGACGAGTACATCCAGATGGCCCACGAGGAGTACGGCGACGACGTCGAGCGGTACCGACAGTCCGTCGTCGGCGCCCTAGAGAGCATGCAGGACGAGCAAGCGGAAGCGAGCGCCGACTGAAGCCGGCGCCCGCGGTTCGGTCTTCTCTCTCAGGTCTCAAGCAGTTCGACCAGCGTGCCCTCCGGGTCCCGCAGAAAGCAGATGCGCGTCCCGCTCTCGGTGGTCTGTGGCTCCGAGAGCGTCTCCACGCCGTCGGGCAGGCCTTCGTAGACCGCATCGAGGTCATCGACTTCGAGGCCCAGGTGGGTCGCGCCGGGTTGGTTGAGGTCGCCGTCGGAGCGGGGCTCACCTTCAGGCGTGTACTGGACGAGTTCGACGCGGGCGCCGCCGGCGTCCAGATGGGCGAAGTCGGCGCTGGCGCCATCGACGCCGACGCCGGTCGCGAACGCCTCGCCGCCGACGGAGAACCGCGAGACGACCTCCAACCCGAGGACCTCGCGGTAGAACTCGACGGCGCGTTCGAGGTCGCTGACGGTGACAGCGTAGTGGTGTGCGGTCGCGTCCATGTGCGAGGCGGGGAGCGGGCCGGGCTAAATTGCTTCGCTCTTCGGGCGAGTTTATTCCGCCCGTCGCCGCTGCGTGCCAGCGTCTGACAAACGATTAAATACGATGAGTGACGAGTAGGACACAACGATGGGGAACAAGAACAAGACCATCTCCTTTCGCGTGAGCGAGGACAAGTTCGAGACGCTCCGCGAAATCGCGGAGGAGCGAGACATCTCCCTCTCTGCGGTCTTTCGAGACTACGTCGACACGCTGGTGGCCCACGACGGGCAGGTGAAGGTCGCGCCGGAACACGAACTGGAAGACGCAGCCGAGGAGAGCAGTACCGAGAGCTTCCCGCCGAAAGTCGAGGTGCCAAAGAGCTTCGTCCGCGAACACGAACGCCTCGAACTGGAAGCCGAACACCTGCGCGAGCAACTCGAAGAACACAAACGCTACGTGACGAAACTCCGCCAGCAACTCGACGAGATGGACCAAGACGAGGTCATCCACTTAGAAGACTTAGACGAGGGCGACGAGGAGGACGCCTCCTACCGCATCGGCAGTTTCGAGGACGTCTGAGACGCCGTCTGGGGCCGCCACCGACCACTGTTTCTCCGCTCTCCTCCGTCGACGGCTGTCAGCGTCGCTACGAACGCGCCCGACGCGGCAGTCGGCCGTAGCGGTGTCTCATACGACCGGCTGTACAATTTCGAACGGAGTCGCCACCCGAGGTGGCGACTATCGTCACGGACGACAGCCGGCAGTCTCAGTCGTCGTCAGCCTGTTGACGCGCCACGTCGTGCGACTGCCCGCTTGCGACCTCGTGGAGGGGATTCGTCACTGTCCCGTGTTCGCACGCGTGGGGGCGACCGGGCGCGTCGTCGTACCCGTACTCGAAGATGCGGTTCCGGTTGAGCGTGAGTTTCGTGAACTCGGGTTCCAGCAAGTCGAACAGTTCGAACCGGTCTTCGAGTTCGGGGAACTGCTCCTGATAGTCGAGTATCGCGTCCCGCGCGTGGGTCCAGAACCGGTCTTCGGGGTACTCCTCGTGCGTTTCGAGGATGTCGGCGACGTACCGGAGGACACAGACGAACAGGCCGGAGAAGATGAACTGGCAGAGCCCTTCCGGGGGCTCCTTCCGGAGAACGTCGTGCATGTCCTCGGAGAGCCGTTCCAGTTCGGGCAGTGGCTGGTCGCTGACGTTCACGTCGTCGACGAAGTCCTTGACGGCCAGTCTGGACGGGACGCCGTCGTCGTCGAGGACGAGCATCGTGTTCTGCCCGTGGGGAGAGAACACCGTCCCGTAGCGATAGAGGAAGTGAAGGAGTGGCGGGAGGACCGTCTCGAAGAACGCTTCGAGCCACTCGTCCGTCGTAAGTCCCGACTGCTCGACCAGTCGCGAGACGTAGGGCACGCCCTCGCCGTCGACGTGCATCAGCGCCGAGAGGGTTATCGCTCGCTCGTCGTCGTCGAGGAAGGTGTAGATGGACTCGCGCCAGACGGCGCCGAGCAACTCGTGGTACTGGTACGGCGACTCCTCGATGTCGGTGAAATCAGCGTGGTCGTAGTTGACGCCGGCTATCTCGCCCGGCAGCACGAGGCCCTGTTCCTGCAGGTAGTCGTCCTGCTCGTAGATGTCTTTGATGTACTCGGTGACCGTCGGCGCGAGTTCCGTCCGCTCACCCGGTAGGCCGCGCCAGACGAGCGTGTTGAGGATGCGCATCGGGAGTTTCACGTGGTGTTTCTCGTCGTCGTCGACGTTGACGAACGTCCGGACCGACTGCTGTGGGAGGTACTCGTCCGGTCCTTCGCCCAGCGGCACGACGTCGTCGGCGGCGATGTGGTCGGCGAACAGGGGGACGATGCTATTCTCCCACTGCCAGTCGTGGACCGGGAGGAAGTAGTAGGCGTCCGGGTCTAGCCCTCGGTCGGCGAGGCGGTCACGGAACACGTCGTAGTGGTCGCCGAGTTCGCGCCGGACCAGCGAGTCGTGGGAGACGTCCTCGGTGCCGACGAACGTCGACTTCGACTTGCGGACGGCGGCCCACGAGAGCGTTACGGGCTCCTTGGCTTCGGGTGCGTAGGCCCGGTAGTCGTCGTACCCCCACCCGAGGCGACCCTTGTTGTAGGTTATCCACGGGTGGCCCTCCATCTCGCCTTCGAGGTGGGCGTAGTCGAGGTCTGTGGGGTCGAAGTCCTCGCGGTCCCGTTTTCGGGCCTCGATGTGGGCATCGGCCAGCAGCGTCCGCTTGTACTCCCGGACGAGGTTCCCCTCGGTGAGGCCGTCGAGGTCGGTCGTCTCGCCGAGGTCACGGAGCAGGCGAAGCGGGTCGTCGAGCCGTTCCCACTCCCCGTCCGCGCGCCGTTCGACCGTCCCGTCGTCGACGCTGAGGCTGTCCAGCAACCGCTCTGTGGCCTCGAAGCGATAGCTCGTCTCGCCGAGGTCGAAGCGGTAGACGGCGTGGTCCCCGTCGCCGTCGACCGCCCGTGGGTCGAGTATCTCCTCGTAGGCGAACTCCTCCAGCATCTTCGTCAGGAGGCGTCGCTCGACGGTCTGCCATACGTCTGTACTCAGTGCGTCTCGTCGCGTGGTGTCGTTGGGATTCATGAGTTAGTCGTCCTGCGCGGGGGTCGGTTCCGGCCCACGCTGTCGGGTGGTATCGGGGGCGTGTTCGACGAACTGTTCGACGGAGAAGTCCTGATAGACGGTGTCCGCGTCCTCGGGGTAGGCCTCGCGGCCGAGGAGTCGGTTGACGAACCGCGTGTTGCGGTGACAGCCGAGGCCGAGGTCGGGGACGCCGACGCCGTGGGTGTGCAGGTCGGCGTTCTGGAGGAAGACGTCGCCGGGCACGTCGATTTCGAGGCGGTGGTCCTCGGTCACCTCGAACCGACCCCGTTCGTCCCACGAGATGGCGTCTTCGAGCGGTTCGAGGAACCCCGGCATGGGGCGCTCGTAGCCGGTCCCGAGGACGACAACCTCGCTCTCGTGGACGAACGACGTCTCGGCCTGCCACTGGTGACAGTCCAGCGCGTAGGCGTCGCCCGCCGACGCGATGTCCCGCACCTCCGTCATCGCGAACAGGCCGACGTCGGGGTCGCGGTCGCCGATGGACCGACGGTAGAGCAGGTCGTAGATCTCGGCGCTCGTCCCGGGGTCGACGCCCTTGTACAGCAAGTCCTGATTCGGGACGAGGTCGTCTTTGGTCTCCTGCGGGAGGTCGTAGACGTACCGCTCGTACTCGGGCGTGAAGTGCTGGAGTCCGAGTTTCGAGTACTCCATCGGGAAGAACCCGTCAGAGCGGGTGAGCCAGTCCAGCCGGTAGTCGTGGGCCGACTGGCGTTCGAGCAGGTCCTGAAACACCTCGGCGGCGCTCTGGCCCGACCCGACGACCGTGACGGAGTCCGCGTCCAGTACACGGTCGCGGTTGAAGCGGTACTTCGCCGTGTGGAAGACGTCTTCCTCGGGGTGGCCCTGCAGTTGCTCGGGAACCTGTGGCCGACTGCCGACGCCGAGCGCGAGGTGCTCGCCGCGGTACTCGAAGCGCTCGTCCGTCTCCGGGTGGCGTGCGGTGACGACGTAGCACTCGTCGCCGTCGTCCCAGCGAACGTCGGTCACCTCGCGGCTGAACCGACACGAGTCGAGACGCTCGGCGACCCAGCGGAGGTAGTCGTCGTACTCCCGGCGGGGAATCTGGAACGTCTCGTAGAAGTAGAACTCGTAGATGCGCCCCGTCTCCCGCAGGTAGTTGAGGTAGCTGTGGGGATTCGTCGGGTCCGCGAGGCTCACGAGGTCGGCGAGGAACGGCACTTCCAGCGTCGTCCCCTCCAGCAACATCCCCTCGTGCCAGTGGAACTCTGGGTCGCGTTCGAGGAACGCGGCGTCGACCTCTTCCTCGACGCCGTCGAGCATGGCCGCGAGGCCGAGGTTGAACGGGCCGACGCCGACGCCGACGACGTCGTGGACCGTCTCGCTCATCCCCACACCCCCGTGGTCGGGACGGCCGTGGCGTCTGCGAGGACTTCTGACTCGAAGTGGTCGCGCTCACAGACCAGCAGCAGGGCGTCCTTCTCGGCTTCCTCGAAGTGGAACTCCCCGCGTGGCTCGAACCCACACTGCTCGAAGACGTGGACGACGCGGTCGTTGCGTACGTCCGGTTCCGCGACGACGCGTTCGGTCTCGGAGTGTCGGAACTGCATGGCGACGACGGCCCGCAAGAGCGAGCGCGCGTAACCGTTCCCGAGATACTCCTCGGGGCCGATGAGCAGGTGGACGCCCTGGTCGGCCGGGTCGGCGTCGTAGTGGGCCGCGACGTCGTCCTCGGCCGCCCAGTAACACTCCCAGTAGCTCATCGGGACGTGGTCGAGACAGCCGACGTATGGCGTGAGGTGGTCGTCGTCGAGTTTCGCCGCGAGACGGTCGCGGAACGCCGGGAGCGGCAGGTCGAGTTGCCAGTACGGCTTGACGTGGTCGCTGGAGAGCCACGCGTGGAGTCGGCCGAGGTCACGGTCCATCGCGGCCTGTCGGAACGATATCGTGCGGTCGATGCTCGGGTCGTAGGTCTGGTAGTCGTACGCCGTCGCGATAGTCGCGTCTGGTCCTGTCATGCGTCGAGTTCGGTGACGAGCGGGTTCGTGACGTCCGTGTAGACGGACTGGTCTTCGAGGTCGTTCTCCAGTTCGTCCAGTCCCCGGAAGCGCGTCAGCAGGTTGGCCTTACAGGGGACCGTGGGCGATTCCAGTAGCGGGGCGAGAAACTCGGAAGAGGGACGGTCGTACCGGTCGCGAGCGCGTTCGAGTTCCTCGCGAAGACACGCCAGCAGACGCCGTTCGTCGACGAGACCGGCGCTCCCGAACGCGTTGACCACGTCGAAGGCGTTGTTCAGGACGACGTAGTACCGCAGGCGCTCGTCGGCGATAGCGTCCGGACAGACGGTGTCGGCCCGTTCGCCGACGCCCGGCAGGTACGTCTCGACCCGGTCGTACTGCGATTCGGGGAAGTAAAAGCCCTGATTGTCCCGGTAGCGGAACTCGCTGGGGTAGCCGTCCGCATCGAGCGTGAGCACCGAGTTCTGCTGGTGGGCCTCGACGCCGACACCCTGTTCGAGGTAGAGCCACAGCACCGGCCGAATCGCGGTTTCGAGATACCGACGGAACCAGTCCTCGCTGACGGCTTCGGTGGCGCGGCCCTCTCGGTCGGCGATGTCGGTGACGAGGCGACCGAGACGCGACTGCCCCACGACGGCGTCCTGACAGAGCGCCACGAGCGGCGTCGACCGCTCGGCGAGTTCGCCGCGGAAGGGGTTCGCCCGGAGGACGGTTTCCAGTCCAGACTCCTGCTCGTCGCCGACGTCGAGTGCGAGATAGGCCGGGTCCCGAACCACGTCGAAATTCGGGAACGCCGCGTCGAGTTCGTCGCCGAAGGCGGTGTCGAGCAGTTCCGCGACGGCCACGCCACGCTCGAGTTCGGGTCGCTTGTTCGTCCGGACGGAGTTGGTTATCTGGACGTTCAGCGAGGACTTCACCATGAACGGTGCGTCCGGGGCGTACAGCGTCCGGACCGACGTGGTCGGGTAGAACTCACGACCGACCGGCCCGAGGTGGGAGAGGCCGTCGCCGAGGTGTCGCCGGACGTGGGGTTGGTCGAGTAGGAACGCCGCCTGCCACGGGTGGACCGGCAGCAGCACGTCTTCGCTCTCGACGTGGTTCTCGACGAACGAATCGGACACCGCTGGGTCCTCGCGGAGCGCGTCGCTCACCCACGCCGCCGCGTCCGTATCGAGGGCCGACTCGGCCGCGACGATGTCGGGCGACGCTCGGAAGTAGTGCAGTGGGAACGACCCCGCCAGTTCCGGCGCGTACGTCTCGCGGTTCCGCTCGGCGATGCCCTGCCGACTCTTCGGCGTCGGGTGTCGGTGGTGGCCGAACACCAGCGACTGTTCGGCCTCCCGGAACGTCTGGTCGATGGCGGCGTGCGGGTCGTCCGTCCGTGCAGTGACGAACGTCTCGACGTTTCGCTTGCTCCGGAGGACGCGCTCCAGTAACGCGTCCGGCACGGCCTCGCCGTCCCGTTCGAGCGAGAGGTCTTTCACCACGAGCGAGGCGAGCGTCGCCGCGTCCACCGGCTGGGTCGTTCCGTCGGGGAGACGGTACCGGACCGGTATCTCGAACAGGTGGCGCTCGGTCGGTGAACGGTGGGCGAGCGGCGCGAGTAGGTCGACGCCCTGTTCCGGCAGGCGTTTCCGGAGGAGGCCGTCGGGACCTGGGTCGATGCCGGCCACGGGGTCTTCGTGTACCTCGTAGTCGCCGGTTTCCCGCAGATAGCAGTTGAGGAACGCGTGGACGGTGGCCGCGTCGGCCCGCTGTTCCGGGTCGACGGCGGCCGCCTCGTCCCGTTCGACGCCGAGGCTCATGCGCTCGCCCCCTGCTCCGTGAGCGCACCCCGTCCACAGTCCCGGAGCACGTCCAGCATCGCGGCGACGTCGTCGAGCGTGGCCGTCGGGTTCAGCAGCGTGAACTTCAGGCTCGTGACGCCGTCGACGTCGGTTCGGGCGACGAGCGCTCGCCCGTCCGCCAGCAGTCGCCGTCTGAGGTCTGCGTTCAGCCGACTCACCGCCTCGTCGGTCATCCCTTCACGTGGCCGGTAGCGGAAGACGACGGTGTTCAGCGTCGGGTCCGAGAGCAGTTCGAAGTCCTCGGCGTCGTCGAGGAGCGCCGCCGCGTCGGCGGCGAGGTCGAGCGTTGCCTCGACGAGCGCCCCGAACCGCTCGCGGCCGACGGCGCGAAACGCGACGTACGGCTTCAGCGCGTCGAAACGGCGCGTCGTCTGGACCGACTTCGCTACGAGGTTCGGGACCCCGCCCTCGTCGTGGGCCTCCGGGTTGAGGTAGGCGGCGTTACGCGCCATCCACCGGAAGTCCTCGCCGTCCCGGACCAGGAACGCCCCGCAACTGATGGGCTGGTAGAACAGTTTGTGGAAGTCGACGGCCAGCGAGTCCGCGCGTTCGATGCCCGAGAGCATGCCGGCGTGGTCGTCGGTCAGCGCCAGCGCGCCGCCGTAGGCCGCGTCGACGTGGAACCAGAGGTCGTGCTCCGTGGCCCGGTCGGCGAGGTCGGCGAGGGGGTCGACGGCGCCGAAGTCGGTCGTGCCGGCCGTCCCGACGAGGGCGAAGGGCCGCCGGCCGCGGTCCGTGAGGTCGGCGAGCGTCCTATCGAGAGCGTCCACGTCCATCCGGCGCTCCTCGTCGGTCGGCACCGTGACGACGGCGTCCTCGCCGAGACCGAGGTGGTGGGCCGCCTGCTTCCCGGTGAAGTGGGCGGCCGCCGAACAGACGATGCGGAGCGACTCGGCCTCGGTCGGGAGTCCCTCGGCCTGTACGTCCCGACCGAACGCCCGGTGGCAGTACCGGTCGCGGGCGAGCAGGAGCGCCTGAAAGTTCGACTGCGTTCCGCCGCTGGTGAAGACGCCGTCCGCGCCGTTCGGGAGGTCGAACAGGTCACAGAGCGCGTCGACGACTCGCTGTTCGAGGACCGTCGCGGCCGGTGCCTGATCGAAGGAGTCGAGCGACTGGTTCGCCGCGGTGAGCATCGCCTCGGCGGCCAGCCCCGGCACCATCGGCGGGCACTGGAGGTGGGCGCTACACCGCGAGTTCGACGTGGCGACCGAGCGTGCAAGCACCGTCTCGGCTACCTCGTCTATCGCGGCGTCGAGGCCGACGCCGTCCTCGGGGACGACCGGCGCACCGAACTGTTCGGCGAGTGCCTGCGGCGAGTGACCCGTGTACGGCGCGTCGCGGTCTGCGACCGTCTCGACGACGGCGTCGGTCGCCCGGGCCATCGCCTCGCGGTAGGCCGCATCGCCCGCCTCGGACCCGAGGAACAGGTCAGAAGCGCTCACGCCGCCACCTCCGCGGGGGCCTCCTCGTTCAGGACGGCGGTGACGGCCTCGTCGAAGATGGCCGCCACGTCGTCTATCTGCTCACGCGAGACGACGAGCGGCGGGAGGAACCGCGCGGTGGCGCTGTCGCGACCGCCGAGTTCCACGATGAGACCACGGTCGAAACACTCGGCCTGGACGGCCGCCGCGAAGTCGCCGTCCGGCGCGTGCGGGCCGGCACCCTGCCAGTCGGCGTCCGGGTCGACGAACTCGACGCCGAGCATCAGGCCGCGGCCGCGGACGTCACCGACGGCGTCGACGCCCTCGGCCGTGGTTTCGAGGTGGTCGCGCAACCGGGCGCCCATCTCGGCGGCGTGGTCGTCGAGGTCGTTTTCGAGGACGTAGTCGATAGTCGCCTCGCCGGCCGCCATCGCCAGTTGGTTGCCGCGGAACGTCCCGGCGTGCGCGCCGGGTTCCCAGACGTCCAGCGACTCGTCGTAGACGACGACTGACAGCGGGAGGCCGCCGCCGATGGCCTTCGAGAGGGTGAGCACGTCCGGGACGATGTCGGCGTGTTCGAAGGCGTACGTCTCGCCCGTCCGTCCCAGTCCCGATTGAATCTCGTCCAGAATCAGCGGGACGTCACGCTCGCGCGTGATGCGCCGTATCTCTCGAAGCCACGTGTCGGGCGCGGGAATCGCCCCGCCCTCGCCCTGCACTGGTTCGAGAATCATGCCCGCCGGGTCGGTGATGCCGCTCTCGCCGTCGTCCAACAGGTTCTCGACGTACTCGCTGGCGATGCGAGCGCCCTCCTCGCCGCCGACGCCGAACGGACACCGGTAGTCGTAGGGGAACGGCAAATGATGGACGTCGTTCATCAGCCCCGGTATCGGCTCTTTGGCGTCAGTGTCGCCCATCAGCGAGAGCGCACCGCTGGTCATCCCGTGATAGGCGCCCTGAAACCCGAGGACGCTTCGGTTGCCGGTGGCCGTCTTGACGAGTTTGAGCGCCGCCTCGACGGCGTCGGTCCCGGCCGGGCTACAGAACTGAACCTTCGCGCGCTCGCTGAACTCCTCTGGGAGGCTCTCGAACAGCGAGTCGACGAACCGCTCTTTTGCGGGCGTGGAGATGTCGAGCGTGTGAATCGGCCGCTCGGCCGCCAGCGCGCGCTCCATCGCCTCGACGACGCGCGGGTGGTTGTGTCCGAGCGCGAGAGTTCCGGCCCCCGCGAGACAGTCGTAGTACTCGTTGCCGTCCATGTCAGTCACGGAACATCCCTGTGCGTCGCGTATCGCCAGTGGCAGGTGGCGGGGGTAGGTCCGCGCGCTCGACTCCCGGCTGGCCTGCTGGGAGAGGATGGCGTCGTTGCCGCCGTCCACGTAGTTCATGGCGTGACCCCTCCGAAACCGCCCGGTGTGACCCTTCGATACCGCTCTCGTCGTGTCTTCGACTCTCGCATACAGGCTTTAGGCCAGCCTAAAAGAATATAAAACCACTAGACTTTAGGTCAGCCTAAAGCAACACGCGGCGATAGTATTTAGGACAACCTAAAAAGTAACACTCCGGGTATTTAGGTGTGCCTAAAATCTGCTCGGCCGCCACTGTTCGGAACAGTCGCACGTAGAACTGGTTCGCCAGTGGCGCGGACACCGAGCGACGGCTACGGTCAGTGTCTCACTTCTGACCGGGCGGCGGCCAACTCGCTACACCAGCCGGTTGCGTCGCCGTTGTACTTCTTCGGCGACCTCTCGCTCCCCGTCTACGTCCGCCAGCGTCTCCACCGCTTCGAGAGTTCGGACCGAGTCGTCGAGAAAGGAGAGCACGTCGCCGGGATAGGCGTACAGCATGTAGTCGTCGCTCATCACGTCGACGATGGCGTCGGGGCCGAGCCCCTGTTCGCGCAGTTCCAGCAGATAGGCGACGAACTTCCGCTCCGGACAGCCACAGTGGGGCGCGGCCTGACAGTCACAGTCCATGAAGTCCTCCGCGAAGTCGAGCACTCGCTCGCGCGAGGCGTCGTCGAGTTTGGCCAGTCCCTCTCCCTGAAAGAGGATGTCGAGCGTCGCTCCCTTGAACGCGCCCTTCGGGAAACTCGTCTCTAGCTGGGAGGCGAGTTGCTGGTGGTTCTTGACGTATATCTTGTCCGTGATGGCCACGCTGGGGGGCGTATAGTCACCGACCGTGTAAAAGCGTCTCGGGACTCCCGCCGCCGCCTCAAAGTGCGTATCGGCCTCCGTCGCCATCTGTGGAATCGGCACACCGACTCGGTGCCGTCGGCGCTAGCGTTGTCGCTCTATCTCTCCCCAGCAGTCACGTACGTGGTCGAGAGCGCGCTCCGGGAACAACGACGACGACCGGGTGGAGACGATGGTCCCGTCGTCGGTGGGTTGGAGTCCAAACGCGGCTCGGAGCAGTGCGAACGGAGCGCCAGCGCCCCACGCCTGCGGGACACAGGTTGCCGGGTAGGGAGTCGGTTCGGTTTCGCGGTCGAATCCACAGTAGAGTTCCGGAAGTCGTTCGTGTCGTGTACTCGCGCCGGCGTCGAGGACGTGTCGCCCAATCTGCTCTGCGACATCGCCGTAGCCGTAGCGGCTGAGTCCGATGGCGATGAGCGACGTGTCGTGTGGCCAGACGCCGCCCGCATGATACGATACAGGACTGTAGCCAGCGTCGGTGGCGCTCATGGTTCGGACTCCCCATCCGTCGGCCAGTTCGGGCCGCTGGAGCGTCTGGACGACCGTCTCGTCTCTCGACTCTGGGACGAGTCCGGTCCACAGACAGTGGCCGACGTTGGACGTCACCGCGTCGACGATATCTCCCTCGCCGGTCTTCGCGAGGCCGTAGAACGAACGGTCTGGGAGCCAGAACTGGTCGTCGAAGGTGCATTCGATAGCCGTGGCCTGTTCACGGTAGTCCGCACAGCGGTCCATCGAGACGTCGGGAGTGACCTCGCGACGGGCTACCTGCGCGAGGAGAGAGCTTCCACGCCGGAGGGCGGCCGCGGCGTACCCCTGCACCTCTGCGAGGGCGAGCGGTCCGTCGGCGGTCGATCCGTCAGCGAACCGAACGCTCGCCGTCGTGTCTTTCCAGCCCCTGTGTGCGAGGCCGGTGTCGGCGGTCGTATAATAGAGAAACGGATCGTCGGGTCCGGACGTACTCGTGTCGTATATCCAGTCGAGGGCCGCCCGTAACGACCCGGCGAGTTCGGTGGCTAACGCCGGACTCCCTCGCCAGTCACAGGTCTCGGCGAGCAGGAGGACCCACAGCGGCGTCGCGTCGATAGTGCCGTAGTACGGCGTGTGCGGCACGATCCCGCGGGCCGCGAGTTCCCCGTGGCGCTGTTCGTGGAATATCTTCCCCGGTTCCTCTTCGCGGCCCTCGTCGTCTCGCTGGCCCTGATGTGCCGCGAGATACCGCAACGTTCCGGTCGCCAGTTTTGGGGCGACCGGGAGCGCTTGATAGGCCGTGATGAGCGAGTCCCGACCGAACGGGGCGACGAACCATGGCGTACCAGCCAACGGGACGTAGCCGTACTCGGTATCCGTGGTCAGCGCGCGGAGGTCCGCAGCGGCCTGCTCAACCACGCCAGCGACTTCATCGTCGGCCGTAGGGACGGCAGGGATATCGACGCGGTCTGTGTCCGTCGCCAGCGTTTCCGCTGGGGGGAGCGTGTCATCGAGACCGATTCGGGTCGTCACCGTCGTGGTATCTCGCGGCTTGACGGTGAGCGAGAATCGCGCTTCGTCGTCAGAGAGGCCCGAGGGGACTGGATCGAAGGCGATGGTCGTCGAGTACGCCGTGTCCGCGTCGCCGTGTGCGAACGAGTAGGCCTTACGGACAGTGTCGTCCGAGACGCGGGTCTCGACCGTCCGGTCAATGTCGGCTTCGAACCCCCGCACTTCGAACAAGTCGGCGAAATCAGCCTCGAACCCGAGTCGTAACTCCACTGACTGGGGTTCCGGTGAATGGTTACGGACGGTGACGGTCTGGACGGCACCGTGTCCCTCCGTCACGCTGAGGCGGCGTGTGAACGACCGGTCTGTGTGTTTCGGGACCTCTCCGGTACCGGTCATCGCGTTCACCTCGGTCGTGGCCGGAGCGAGCGTCTCGGTTCGACTCCGTGGAGAAACCAGCGTCGACTGAAGTCGTGTCAACGTTCCCGTCGCGACACCGCAGGACAGTCGAGAGAGATACCGCGTATCCCGGTCGTACAGCCCGCCGGTGTCACCGGCGGTGATATCGGTGTGGTCGGCGGTCGGGAACACCAGGTACGTATACCCGTCCACGAGCGTCTCCTGAGCCATCTGTTCACCCTCGTCTGACGGTTTCACGCGGGTCGGAAGCTGATTCGGCTTGGATTGCAACCATGGTCCAGAGTGTGACGGGCAGAAAAATAACACTTTGGATGAAAACAACAACTCCAAGAGGTTGTTATCCAATAGAGTTTTAAATGATTGTTACGAACAGTTCTGCATATGCCTCCGCATGATAACACGGGACATGATCGGGCGGCGGAAACGCAGCGACGGTCGCTGAGTCGGCGGCGACTCCTCGAACTGGGTAGTATCGCGGCCGCAACCGGACTGGCTGGATGTGGTGGGGGCG
Organism: Haloarcula sp. JP-L23; assembly: GCF_011602445.1. NCBI lineage: Archaea > Methanobacteriati > Methanobacteriota > Halobacteria > Halobacteriales > Haloarculaceae > Haloarcula > Haloarcula sp. JP-L23. The sequence continues at coordinate 615,526 of NZ_CP050014.1, forward strand.
ACGGCAACGATGGCGGCGATGGCGGTGACGGCGACGGTGGTGGACAGGAGACCGCGAGTAAGATCGGGTACTGGAACATCCACAACGGCGACGACTTTCGGGAACCGATCAACACCATCGTCAGCAATTTCCAGGAGAGTGCTGGGATGACTGTCAATACTCGATACGTCGACAACGACGACATCTCCGAACAGTTGTCGAGCGCGGTCGCGTCAGATACGTTGCCGAACGTGGGACTGCTGGCGATTCAGACGATTCAGCGACTCGGTGCCGACGGCACGCTGTCCTCAGAGAGTACGACGTCTGTCGTCGACGAGGTCGGTGAGGACGACTTCCGGGACGGGCCGTTACAGTTCATGGGTGACGGTGAGGGAGGGTACTACGGCGTTCCGGCGGACGCGTGGGTCCAGGGCATCTGGTACCGCAAGAGCGCGTTCGAAGAGGCAGGTCTTGAACCGCCCGTGACTTGGGACGCCATCCTCACGGCGGCCGAGACGTTCCACGACCCGGACAACGACACGTACGGTATCGGGTTCGGGACGCAGGTCGACGCGTATGCCCGCCAGTGCTTCACGCAGTTCGCGCGCTCCAATGGCGCGAAGGTCCTCGACGAGGACGCGAACGTCGTCTTCGACTCGCAGGAGATGGTCGAGACCCTAGAGTACTATCAACAACTGGGCCAGTACACGCCCGGCTCGGTCACGTTCAACGACACGCGGAGCCTCTATGGGAACCAACAAGAACACATGTTCCTCTACTCGTCGTACTTGCTCCCGGACCTGTTAGCCGACGAGGGCGAAGAGATGGTCGCCGATACGGGGCTCGCCCCGGCGACCGAGAAACAGCGACGGAGCACGTACGGGCAGGTACTCGGCCACTGCATCTTCGACGACAGCGACGCCAAACTCGCCTCGTCGAGAAATCTCGTCAACCACATCATGACCGGCGACTCGTACGTCAAGTGGGTGCACACCCAACCTGGCGGCACGATGCCGGTCCTCAAGTCGACCTCTGAGAGCGAGGCGTATCGCGACAACGAGACGCTCTCGGCGTGGAGCGACACCATCAATCAGATTTCCTCGGCGTTGGGGAACATGGACCGGTTCGACGTAGTCAACGGGACTCTCGTGCCGGAGTTCGGCCAGATATCTAGCCAGTCGCTGGTCGCAGAAGCGGTTAACCGCGTCTGCATCAAAGGCGACGACCCCCAGACCGTCGCGACTGAGCAGGCGGAAAAGATGCGTAGCGCGCTCGAATGATGTCTGTCGGAACTCGACTCGCGTCCGTGACGGGTCTCGAGCAGTACTTCGAGTCGCCGGCACAGCGACGAGAGACGCTCCTCGGTATCGGGTTGATTCTGCCGGCCGTCCTCCTCATCGGCGCGGTTATCCTCTACCCGATCGCTTACAACGTCTACCTCAGTTTCACCACCGTCCCGTTGAACCCGGACAAGGCGCCGACGTGGGTCGGGCTAGAGAACTACGCCGGGTTGTTGTCTAGTCCCCGGTTCTGGAACGCGTTCTGGACGACGCTCGTGTTCACTGTCGGGAGCACTGTCGTCTCGACAGTGGCCGGGTTGGCCGTCGCGATACTGTTCAACCGGGAGTTCAGAGGGCGGCGGCTCGCCCGCGGGTTGGTGCTGTTGCCACACGTCACCCCGATAATCGCCGTCGCGTTCGTCTGGCAGTTCATGCTCAGTCCGCTCTGGGGCGCGATTCCGAACATGCTCGCCCAGTGGGGGCTATACAGCAACAGTACGGGCCTGTTGGCCCAGAGTTCCACAGCGCTCCCCATGGTAATCATATTCTCGGCGTGGCGGAACTTCCCGTTCGCGTTCCTCCTCATCGTCGCCCGTCTCCAGGCGATTCCGGAGTCGATGTACGAGGCGGCGCGCATCGATGGAGCGGGTGCACTCGCCCAGTTCAAAGACATCACCTTCCCGGAGCTACGCGGGACCATCGCCATCGTCGTCTTGCTCAGGTTCATCTGGGAGTTCAACGCCTTCGCGCAGGTCTGGCTGCTCACGCGGCAGGTCCTCACACTCCCGATATTCGCCTATCAGACCGCCTTCGCTAACTTCGAACAGGGGACCGGTGCGGCGATTTCGCTCCTCCTGTTCCTCGTGCAGGTGATGTTCCTTATCGGGTTCGTCACGCTGTTCGGGGAGGACAAGATATGATACTCCGCATCTACACACAGGTCCGGTCGAGTCTGAGCGTCCTCAAAACGGGATACGACACCGATAGCCGACTCGGACACGTCGGGTTCTACGTGAGTCTAGGGCTGACGCTCCTCATCGCGCTCCTCCCGTTCTACGTAATGCTCGTCACGAGCCTCACCCCGGACGCTGCCATCTACTCGGACAACCCGTCGCTGCTCCCTGGGGACATAACGCTGTCGCAGTACACCGTGTTGTTCACCTCCCAGACGTTCGCGTTCACGAGCTACTTCTTCAACAGCGCGCTCGTCGCGCTGGTGACGGCGTCGTTCTCGCTGGTCGTCGGCGTCATCGGGGCGTACAGTTTCACGCGGCTGGAGTTCCCGGGCAACGGTATCGTGCGACGCGGTGTCGTCATCGTCTACATGCTCTCGGCGATTACCGTCGTCGTCCCGCTGTTCCAGTTGCTCGCGCGCTTCGGCCTCGTCGACACTCGGCTCTCCCTGTTCATCACGTACACCGTGAGTACGCTCCCGCTCACGCTGTACATGCTCTGGAACTACTTCGAGAGCCTGCCGGTCGAGATAGAGGAGGCGGCGCTCCTCGACGGCTACTCCCGGGTCGAGACTATCTTTCGCGTGGTCGTTCCCCTGAGCCTTCCGGTGCTCGTCGCCGCCTTCCTCTTCGCGTTCAAGATAGCGTGGAACGAGTACATCTTCGCGTCGGTGTTCCTCAAGTCACAAGCCAAGCTCACGCTCCCCATCGGAATCGAGCAGATGAACAGCAACTTCAACAACGTCTGGGGACAAATAATGGCGGCGTCGTTCCTCACCACGTTGCCGATTATCGTGATGTTCCTGTACCTCGAACAATACATGGTCAAAGGACTGACGGCCGGGGCGGTGGAGGGGTAACGATGTCTGAACACAGTCGTCCCGCGGCGGGGGACCTGACCGAAGACGGCTCGTCCGAGCGTACCGCCATCGGGGCGGTCGGTGACGCCGTCGGCGGTAATTCGGTCCAACTGAGCGCGCTCACGAAACAGTTCGACGAGACGCTGGCCGTCGACGGCGTGGACCTCGAGGTCGACAGTGGCGAACTGGTCGTATTGCTCGGTCCCTCCGGCTGCGGCAAGACGACGACCCTACGGATGGTCGCCGGGCTCGAACCGATAACAGATGGCACCGTCACTATCGGCGACCGGGACGTCTCGCGGACGATTCCACAGGACCGCGACGTGGCGATGGTGTTCCAGAGCTACGCGTTGTACCCCCACAAGACAGTCCGCGAGAACATCCGGTTCCCGCTCCGGAAGACGGACCTCGACGAGCCCGCGGTCACGGAGCGCATCCAGTCGACGGCGGCGCTCCTGAACATCGCGGACCTTCTCGACAAACAACCGGCCGCGCTCTCGGGCGGCCAGCGCCAGCGGGTCGCGGTCGGGCGGGCACTTGCACGGAACCCATCGGTTCTCCTAATGGACGAACCGCTGTCGAACCTCGACGCGAAGCTCCGCGTACAGACCCGGTCGGAACTCCGGGACCTCCAGCAGCGACTCGGCATCACGACGCTCTACGTCACTCACGACCAGGAGGAAGCGATGAGCCTCGCCGACCGTATCGCCGTCATGAACGGGGGACGTATCGAGCAGGTCGGGACTCCTGAGGAGGTGTACCGCCGACCCAACTCGGAGTTCGTCGCTGCCTTCCTCGGGGACCCCTCTATGAACGTCTTCGACGTCACCGACGAGGGCGGGCCAGTCGTCGATGCTCTCACCGCCACGAAGCCGCCGGGGGCGCGACGGGTCGGTATTCGACCCGAGGATGTCTATCTCGCGGGCGAGCGCACAGAGGCCGGACCTTCCGAGGAGACTTCCCCCATCGATTGCCGGGTCACGGTAGTCGAGCCCATCGGTCGCGCGTACGAACTTACGGTCGAAGCCGGGGGCCGACCCTTCGAGGTCCGAACCCGGTCGGTGCCGGAGAGCCTCGACCGTGGCACGTCGACGGCGGTGACGTTCGACGCGGACGCCATGTCGTACTTCGACGCCGACGGGAGGCGGATGGACGATGGTTGAACTCGACATCGACAGCGTCACGAAGCGGTACGACGACGCACAGGGGACTGAAACCGCCGTCAGCGACTTCTCGCTGACCGTCGAGGACGAACTGCTCGTGTTGCTCGGCCCCTCCGGATGTGGCAAGACGACGACGCTGCGGATGATTGCGGGACTCGAAACCGTCTCCGACGGGGCCATCCGCATCGACGGCCGCGACGTGACAGGACTCGACCCCAGCGACCGGTCCATCGCGATGGTGTTTCAGGACTACGGGCTCTACACGATGATGTCCGTCCGCGAGAACATGGCCTACGGGCTGAAGCACTCGACGGACCTCCCGGCCGCCGAGCGGGAGGCGCGGGTCGAGGAGATGGCCGAGATGTTCGACATCGCGGACCTGTTGGACCGGCCGGTGACTGACCTCTCTGGCGGACAGAAACAGCGGGTCTCGCTCGGCCGGGCGATGGTCCGCGAACCGGACGTCTTCCTCCTCGACGAACCGCTGGCGAGCCTCGACGCGAAACTCCGGTCGGAGATGCGGACGGAGCTCCAGCGCCTCCAATCGGAACTGGACATCACTACCGTCTACGTCACCCACGACCAGAAGGAAGCCATGACGATGGCTGACCGCATCGCCGTTCTCGACGACGGGGTCCTCCAGCAGGCGGGGCCGCCGGACCGGGTGTACGCGGACCCGACGAATCGGTTCGTCGCCGATTTCCTCGGAAATCCGTCGATGAACCAACTCTCGGCGGTCCTCGACCGACAGGACGGCCACCGATATACGGCCCGGTACCCGGTCGACGACCCGACGGTTTCGCTCGCTGCCGTACCGAGCGGAGTGACGAGCACCCCGGGAGAGGAGGTCGTCGTGGGCATCAGACCAGAGGACATCGACATCGACGCGCCGTCGACCGACGGGCCGACGTTCGAAGCGGAGGTCGTCGTCACGGAGTATCAGGGAAGCGATAACTTCGTCCACCTGCTGGTCGGTGAGACGGAGGTGACGGCCGTTTCGCCACCGAGCGTCAAACCGGAACCCGGTGATGCGGTCCATCTCAGCGTCTCGCCGTCGGACGTCTACCTGTTCGATGCCGAGACGGGCGAGGTGATAGCCACCAGTGCCCGTTCAGTCGCCGCACGGGGTCGAGACGCCTGACCCGACGTCCACGGTCGCACCGCTCGGTCGGACTACCGGAAAGCTGACGTCATAGTCCCGGTGCCGGGACCGTCGCCCGCCGGAGGTCGAACGAATCGTCCTCGCGAGCGACTTCGGCGAAGACCTCCCACTCGTCACCGCGGGTCAACACGTCGACGTACCGGCAGGTGGCGAAGGTGTCGACCCCAGTCCCCCGCTCGGCGGCCGGACCGCTGTAGACGGGGCCGTCGGGCGAGGTGTCGGTCATCCGTTCCAGGTCCGGCGACATTGCCACGCCCGTCCGGAGGTTCCACGTCCGGCCCGTGTCACTGATGCCGCTGCCCTCGTAGAACACGAGCCAGACGGGTGCGTCAGGTGCCGGGACGACGGCCGAGATTCTGACGTGGTGGTCGTGCCAGTACGCGCGCTTGATGACGGGATTGTCCCCGTGGCGGGTCCACGTTTCGCCGTCGACGCTGGTCGCCAGATGCGCCTGTTCGGAACGGCCGTCGGCCCCCGCATAGAACATGTAGTACCGCCCCCCGACTGTCTCGATGACAGGATCTTTCACCGTCCCCGCGTCGGTCGTCCCCGGTTCGGGCCTGAGGACGGTCCGCGCGGTGGCTGGGTCGAGTTTCGACGGGCTGTCGGCGTCGGCGAGTTTCTGTATCACCCAGTCGTTCCCACCGCGGTCGACGGGGACGTAACACTGGAGCGCGCCCGTGTGCGGATTCGTGGCGAGTGCCACTCGCTCGACGCTCACCACCCCGAGGTCGGCCGCCGTCAGGTTCGCTTGCTGAGTGAGCGAGCCGTCGTCGCCGTACTCGTAGACCGTCACCTCGTGGCCGCGCCGGTCGGGGTCACGCCACCGGACGGCGAGGTACGCCACGCCGTCGTGTCGGTGGATACACGGCGCGCCCACCCAGTTCCCCTGTCCTTCTCCAGACGGTTCGAGTAACGTCTCCGCCGTGGCGACGTCGATGTCCGGGAGCGTCGCGTAGGTCGACATGATGACAACCACGAATCGTGGTGTTAAATAACGTGGGGTGCGTTTACACGTCTGATGTACACGGTTTCGAGGCGCCCGAGCCAGCGCGAACCAACGCACAGCGAAGACGACAGAACGGTGCCGGCGCGCTCGACGCATGAGTGACAGTCAACTGACCGGCCGACTCGAAGAACTCGGGCTGACGTCGTATCAATCGAAGGCGTACGTGGCTGCCGTTCGCTCGGGGAAAGCCACCCCGCAGGACCTCGTCGACGTCTCTGGCGTCCCGCAGGGGCGCATCTACGACGTGCTGTACGACCTTGAGGAGATGGGGCTCGTCGAAATCCGGTCCCGCGGGCGGGGGAAAGAGATTATCGCGCCGTCACCCGAGGACGTACTGGGGGACCTCAAACGACGGCGAATCGACGAACTGAGCGACACTATCGACACGCTGAGTTCGGAACTGCGCCGGGTCCACGACGACACCATCGACGTGTCCGACGACTACGTGACGATGGCGAGCCGTGAACAGACGGCGCTCCGGCACATCAAGCGGGCGATAGAGGCCGCCGAGTACTGGCTCGTCGTCGCCACGTCGCCGCGCATCTACCGGCAGATTGAACCGGAGCTCCAGGCGGCGCTCGACGGCGGCGTCACCGTCAGACTGCTGATGAGTGGCGACGACTCGACCGTCGAGCACACGTATCCCGAGCAGATGTCAGTCCGGTCCCGCGCGACGGCAGACACGGTCGTCGCCGCCGACCGGACCTACGGTATCTTCGGGAGCAACCATCCGATACAGGACACGCAACGATACCTGATTACACAGGAATCGAACCTCGTCTTGCTGTTGCAGGACTACACCGAGACCGTCTGGGGCGCGTCGGCCGTCGTCCAGACGGGGCGGACGTTCCCGCGTCGGTATCTGGACCCGCGCCGAGCGATTACCGACCTCCGCTCCGAACTCGACGACGGGACCCGGTTCCGGGCGACAATCGAGGGGTACCACACCGACTCACACGAACCCGACACGTGGGAGGGCGAGATCGCCGACTACGAACTGCGCAGCGAGGTCGCCATCGATTTCTCGCTGGCTCCACCGACCGTCTCGTCGCTGACACTGTCGACGTCGGACGAGAGGCTCACCGTCGGTGGGTGGCGAGCGACAGTCGAAGATATCGCGGCGACGGGCATCGAAATCACCCCGATCGCTGACTGACCGGTGCGTCGCCCCTTGGGGAAACTCGTCTCTAGCTGGGAGGCGAGTTGCTGGTGGTTCTTGACGTATATCTTGTCCGTGATGGCCACGCTTGGGGGCGTATAGTCACCGACCGTGTAAAAGCGTCTCGGGACTCCCGCCGTCGCTCCGACGCACCTCGCGGCCTACTTCGTCGTCAGTTGGACGAGGTACATCGATTCGGTGCCGTCGGCGAACCTGAACGTCACGACGACGAAGTCGGCCTTCGAAATCGAACCCGACGGGTCCCCGGCGGCGTCGCGGAAGTCGAAGACGATTCGTTCGGTCGCACCTGCCGGAATCGTAATCGGTGTGGCTACCGTCGTCGTGACGCCGCCGTTTTCGAGGGTCGTCCCCGAGGACCCGAGTACGAGGCCCGCTGGTGCGGGCGTGGACGGTGCGCTGTCGTAGTAGGAGACGAAGCGGGCGGCGACTATCTCCTTCGCCGTACTCCCGCGGTTCGTGAAGTCGATCTCGGCCTTGTTGTTGTTGTTCCCCGTTGGACTCGTGACGCTGGCGAACACGACGTTCGAACGCTGTCCCATGTCGAGGAAGTCGTCCGTTCGACTAGGGTCGAACACGTCGACCGTGGCCGTCGCGGCTTCACGCGGGGACGGCGTGGCCGAGATTCGGGTTTCGACCGTCGCCGTCGTCTCGCTCGCCGGAGCGGTGTATCGGAAGGTCGCCCGCCCGTCCGTGCCGGTGACGGGGTCGACCGGTGTGACGGACCCTGAACCCGAGACGACGGAGGCATCGACGGTCGTCCCGCTCACAGGGTTGTCGTACCGGTCCCGAACTTCGACGGTCACCAGCGTCGATTGTCCCGGCGGAAGGTGGGACGACTCGGTGCCGACAGTGGTGAGGTAGTGAGGACCGGGCCGGTCGATTCTCGACCCGACGCCGGCCTTCGCGAGGGTGAGTTCGTACGTGACGCCGGGTTCGAGTTCGAGCGAGAGTCGGTTGTAGGGCGTGCCGTCGAGGTAGGATATCGACGTGACGTGACCGCCCTGCGTGACGAGTTCGTCCGCCAGCAGGTCCCGCCACGCCGCTTCAGAGAGCCGCGTCGGGACGGTGACGGTAATCGGGGCGGACCCGTCTCGAACCGTGACCGTTCGGGTCGGCGCACTCGTCGGTTCGACGTCGATGCTACGGCTTGCGGTCCCGGACTCGGCTAGCGACCCGTTGACCAGCAGGAGCGAGATGCGACGCCCGTCGACGAGGTTCTCGTCCGACAGCGTGCGCTGAGCGCCGTCGAACTGGTTGTAGACGAGGCCGTTCTCGATGCGGGTGACCGGCGCGTTGCCGTACTCGTTGTAGTGGGACGTGTAGGTAATCGACCGAGTCGTGAACGTCTGTGCGGCACCAGTCCAGTAGTCGCCGACCTCGCCCGTCGCGACGGCGTTTCGCACTTCGACCGCCCCGGGCGGCCCGGTGCGTAACGTCCCGCTCGCCGGCGGTGGGTTGACCAGAAACGGTCGGCCGGGGTAATCGGTGCCCAAGGTGACGTGTGAGGAGGTCCCTCTGCCGGTGGTCGTTGTCACCACGAGGTTCGTCCGCAGGAGGTCTAGCTGTCCCTGAACTCGCTTGTTGTGTTCGTACTCGACCTGCTGGTTGAACACCGGCACCGCCGTCACCTGAAACGCCACTATCATCGTCAGCAGGAGGCCGAACAGCAAGACGGCCCCGAGGACCTCAGACACCGCTCGGTCGTCTGTGTCGGGGCCGCGTGGGGACCGTCGAGTCCACGCTGGCGCGTCTCGTCCCGTCATAGGACCAGAAACACCAGTACCGAGAGGGTGACCAACGCGATGCTGTACTTCAGACCGACGGCAGTCTCGTTGTGTGCCATCTTCCCGGCGAGTAGCCCACCGAACAGCGCCTGCACCAGCGAGGCGTGGAAGAACGCCATCCGGAACTCCTCGATAGCGAGGCCGTTGAACGAGGTGGGTGCCCCCATCTCGCCGGTGTCGGGCGTCGCCTGCGCGGCGAACGTATCGAGGAAGAACACGTCCAGCATGACGATGATGCCGAGGAACACGAAGAACGTGATGACCACGACGGCGGTGTAGGCGCTGACTTCGCTGGCGCGCTCTGCTTTCAGTCGCTCTTGGCTGTTGGCGTCCTCGGCGGCCACGCCGAGAATCTGGTGGAGGTTACTCGTCGACCGGTTCGCCTCGACGAGGAGGCGCATCGTCCGGGAGACGCTGGGGACGCGAAGGCGGTTCGCCAGTCTGACCATCGCCGCCCCGATGTCACCGTTCCACTCGATGTCGTTGTGGACTTTCCGGAGTTCGGGTGCGATGGCGCTGTTGTCCCGCGTCGCGACCAGCGAGAACGACTCCGCCAGCGTGAGACCGATTTCGTTCGCGTTCGAAATCATCGCGAGCACGTCCGGGAAGCGCTTCTCGATACGCCGCCGCCGCCTTCGTGCGCGCTCTTTGAGGCCCATGTACGGGACCGAGACGAGGTAGAACGGGAGGATGACCGCGCCCGTCGTCGTCCCGACCGGCGACGTGAGCATGCTCTCATACGAGAGAGTCAGCAGGCCGGACGCGCTCAGTGCCCCGACGATGAGCGCCGCCGCCGGCACCGTCACGACCAGCGAGAGACTCGGGTACTGAGAGACGAGTTGGACCGGGTCGCGGAGGCGATTGAGCAGTTGCTTCCGACGCTTCCGGCGGGCGTACTGCTTGGCCTGCGCATCGTCCTCGGGCCTGTCGGCAGTCGTCCTCCGTTCCTCGTCTATCTGCCAGTTGGTCTGCGTGAACGGCTCTGCAATCGTGTCCAGCAACACCAGCAGGGCGAGCGACAACAGCGGGACGCCCGCGTAGATGATGACGTACACCTGTGTGATGGTCGACCCCCCCAGCAGGCCGATTACGAGGAGGAGTATGATGAGAAAGAGCGGGCCGGCCACGAGCAACGTGATGTACATCTCGGCGATGAGCGAGAGGAACTCGATGAGGTCCTCCTGCTCGTTGCGCGCCTGCGTGAGGTACCGGTCGGACTCGCTCTCGAAGAACGACGTGAGGTCGCCCCCGGTATCGATGACGGTCAGCATGTCGTCGAGGAACTGCTCGAAGGCCTTGCTCGGGGTCGCCTCCCGCGCGTTTCGCAGTGCTGAGGGAAGGTCGGTGCCGAACGTCCGCATGTCCTCGACGATTCGCCGGAACTCCCGCGACGTCTCGCCGTAGCTGTCCTCCGCGTCGGCGAGCGCTCGCATCGCCTCGATGACGTTCATCCCGCCCGATGTGAGCGCGTACAGGAACACGATTGCGTGCGGCAGCGTGACGTTAATCTGTCGTTTGCGTCCCGCGGCCTTCGAGGCAGGCCACCGGAGAAACGCCTGCCACGCGCCGTATCCGAACAGTACACCGGCGAGGAGTGCGCCACCGACCGTCTTCAGGCTCCCTTCGTAGGCGGCCACTGTCCTGCCTAACTGGCCGAACGACACTGGCAGGTCGACGTCGCCGACGAGGCCCGCCTCGACGAGTACCGCGGTCAGGAGTCCCCCACCGACGATACCGGCGACACCGACTATCACCGCGTAGATGGCCGAGCGAGCGAGGTAGTCGTCGTACGTGACCGGCATGTGGGCCTTCATCAGGTTGCGACGGAAGTCGTCGTAGGTCGCCGTTCTCTCCCTGAAGTAGCTCCTGAGACGGGCGTACCACTCCGAGAGAATCGGCCACGTCGTCGGCGAACTGAGCGCGGTGTCGAGCAGCGGGTACTCGTCGCTCATCGCTCGGACTCGCGAGTGAACGTCTCGGCGTCGACGTCGCCGGCATCGATGCGGTCGACGAACTGTTCGCCCGCCGTTCGGAACCGATTGAGGGCCGCCATGAACCGTTCGTACTGGACGACGTCGTTCTCGACGAGGAACGTCAGGAGCCTCTCGCGCCGGTCGAGTGCCGTCTGAAGCCGCGCTTCGCTCCATCCACGGAGGCGACGTATCTCCGCGAGGTTCGTCGACTCGTTCTCCCGCGAGAACGTGTCCGTCTCCCCGTCCCACGAGAAGATGGGCGTCCGCGCGATGCCGCGCTCTCCGGGAGCCAACTCGGAGATCGTCATGTTCCGACGGACGCGCTTGTCGTCCCGGTAAATCTGCTTCTGGATGGCGACGATATCGAGTTCCTGTATCATCTGCTCGGGGATGTCCAGTGGCGGGTTCTGGAGGCGCGAGAGCACCGTCTGCACCGAATCGGCGTGGAACGTGGTGTAGGCCGTGTGCCCGGTCGCCATCGCCTGGAAGAACGACAGCGCGACCTCCGGGTCGGTTCGGACCTCGCCCACGAGCAGATACTCCGGCCGCTGGCGAAGCGCGGCCTGTAACAGGTCGTACATGTCGATTTTCCCCTGTCCGTCGGCGGCCGTAGAGTCCCGCGTGAGGCCGCGAATCCAGTTCTTGTGCGGGAGCGTAATCTCCAGTGTGTCCTCTATCGTGATGACCTTCGTGTTCCGCGGGATGAACATCGAGACGGCGTTCATGCTCGTGGTCTTGCCCGAGGCCGTCCCGCCCGCGAAGACCAGCGACATGTTGTTCTCGATACAGAGCCAGAGGTACGCCATCTGCTCGACGGAGAACGTCCCCCACTTGACGAGGTCTATCGGCGTGTGGGGCACGTCGGCGAACTGCCGAATCGTGAAGTTCGACCCACGGGGACTGATCTCCTCGCCCAGCGTCATCTGCACGCGAGAGCCGTCGGGCAGACTCGTGTCGACCATCGGGTCGGCCACTGAGAGGTGCTTACCGCTCCGCTGTGCCATTCGGATGACGAAGGAGTTCAGTTCCTCCTTCTCGTAGCGGACGTTCGTCTCTAGGTCGCGATACTCTTGGTGATACACGAAGACGGGGATACCGACGCCGTCACACGAGATGTCCTCGATGCGGCGGTCGTACATCAGCGGGTCTATCTTCCCGAGGCCGGTGAAATCTCGTTGCAGGTAGTACCGAATCTTGTGGACCGTCGCGGCGTCGGAGTCGGGCGCGTACTCTTCGAGCAAGGAACGGATTCGCTCGTCGAGGACGGCCGACCGGTCGGTCGTCTCGTCGATGTTCTCGTTCAGCAGCGTCTCGCGGAGCATACCTGCGACGTCGTCCCGGAGGTGCGCTTCGAACGGGGCCAGTTCCGGCTCTACGACGACGTACCGTCGGTCTTCCGTCTCCGGGTCGTAGACGATAGAGACGTACGCGTACGGCGGGTTCACCCAGTATCCCTCTATCTCCTCGAATTCGGCGAGATACTCGAAGTCGAAAAACGACGACGTGAGCGCATCGGCGTCAGGCGCCGGGGCGAAGGGGTCCTCGAGCGCTTGGAAGTGTTCGACGGCGTCCGCGACGACCGTCTGAGCGACTGTCGACGGGGGCGTCGTGTCGGACGGGGGGTCCGGCGGTCCGGGTTCGGAAATATCGGTCTGAGGCGCCGCTCTCGTGACCTCCTCTCGTTCAGATTCGGTGGTGAGGAACGGCTCCATCGCCCCGTCACCGGAGTCCTCGCTCATCCCGTTGTACATCTGCATGGTGGAAAAAAGTATTTGGCACTAAATAGACCATTCTTGTGCTTCATATTTGTGTGACTGCAGAGAATACTCCCGTCGCTCGGTCCGATTGCCGGGGCAAATACTGTGTATCGTTGGCTCACCGCTATGGCCTCTAGAGTCGTAACGTATTTCTGTACTTCCGGATTATCTAAGGATGCTTCAGCACGCGCGTCCGGGCTGGGGTAGTGGCATCCTTTAGCCTTGTGGTGGCTAAGAGGCGGGTTCAATTCCCGCGCCCGGACTTAATTTTAACCGAAACACTACGAAACAAAGTCTGTGGTAGAGATGAGACTACGTGTTTCCCTCACTCTGGGTGAGCGAGCGAAGCCTCCCGTCCGAAACGTCGCCGCCTTCTGCACGTCGATGACAGGTCCGACACAGCGAAACCACGTTATTGAGTGTATGCGCATCGCTGCGCGTATGGTCGTCTGAATCGACGAACCAGCGTACTGGGACGATGTGGTGGACGTCTGGATTCTGTCCGAGTTCGGAATGCGTTATTCCACAGAGGCGACAGCGATAGCCGTCGCGTTCGAGTGCCTGACGGCGAATCCGGTTCCATCCTGGGCCATAGGCTAGCTTTTTAGTGCTTTTCCAGTTCGGATGGTTGGGTCCAACGAATGTTTCGGCAAGCCACTTGCTTCGACAGTCCTCACTGCAGCATGCTACGTCGGTAAACTCACTTGGCCAGCGTTCGATTTTCTTCTCGCACACCTCACAGGGGGCAGTTTGTTTCCCGCCATTCCAGCGCGGATTATCCGCCCCTTCGGTATTCGGCGTTATCTGCCACTGTTCGGTTTCGACGCACGTTGGACAGTATAGACCACGCTTCTCTGAGGGGTAGTACTCGAAGTTGCTTTCACAGATCTTGCAGGTCGTTTGCTCTTTTGCCCCGTTGTAGTTCGGATTGTTCTCTCCAGCGAAGGAGACAGCCTCTGAGAGGCAATTCTCCGAGCAGTACTTTTTCTCATACTCACAGTGAAACTCGGTCTCGCAGTGAGCACACTCCATGTTCGGAAGCAGTTCGTCGTGGATCCGTGCATGATGAACCCCGAGTCCCCGTTTCGACGCGAAGGCACGTTCACACTCCGGGCAGGGATATTCGCTCATTGGAACCCCCTCGTTTCGGGTGTAAATCGCTCCCACACTCGTTCTCTGGACTGTCCAGCCAGTATTCGTCGTATTCGTATTCGTGCCATAATCGACGACGGGCACTACGTGCGCCCGCACCCGTCGCGGGTGCACTGAAAAATTACGAGAGTGTGTTCGAGCAGTCCCTCAGAGCGTCACACCTGTACCCACGTCACCGCCTTGGTATCTCCTGACATACTCCACCTCCACACACCTCGGGAATCGCCCGCCGGCCGCCATTTCGCTCCGCGAGCATCCACCGCAACGCGTCACTCGCAGTCTCGAACGTCGGCACAATCCGAAGTCGGTACTTGTCGTCGATTGTGAACAGCTACTGTCGAACGTCGCGTGATGCAGTTCACTCAACGCCAATACGCATCCCACAGCCGCCCACTATTCAGGATATGCACGCCACGGTAACAGGTGGGCGACGTCGAGCAACCCTTGGTGACCGACACCCAAGACCTGGTACGTTTCTCCGTTCCCCTGTAACATCGTCGTCCGAAACACCGAGTTCGCTGCTCGCGCATAGACAGTCGTCTCGGAGGTTCTGACCGCCATCGTCCCATCACCTGCTGTGAGTCTGGCTCTCACTCCCTCCCCGTCCCCGTCGACGGTGACGCCGCCGACTCCGATGGTCCACGTATCGACGCCGTCCTCGACGAATGCCCGGCCCGTCGGGGGCAACTGATACTACCCTCGTTTTTTCGACGAGGCCAGACTGCAGAGCCAGTTTATACGGTAACAGCGTGAAAGCCCACGGCTTTCGCCGTGGGGAGACCCGCGTCCGCTCCGCGCACCTCCCAACCTTGGAAAATACCTCCGCCTGACACAAGAGATAGAGACACACTCACGCCTAGATGGCACAGTTCCCGTGGGGAAGAGCGCGTCTACACACGCCGTTTCGTCGACGTACCTATCGAGGAGCGCCCCACAGAACGCTGCATGCGAACGATGCCGATTTCACCTGCCCACTCTACGTCTACTGCTGACCAAACAGATCTCAAACAGTTTCGTCCAGAACGACGTCCAAGGTTAGTAGCATCTGCTGGTTTCACTAAGCTTGGAACCCCTCTGTGCTCTGGAATATTTGACGGCTATGCCCAGGTTGAGTTCTCCAGTGTGCCATAGCACAGGAGCTCGCCGGGTATTGGTCCTTTTCAGCGGGCTACGCCTGATTCTGCCCAGTCTAGGGAACATTCCGTCTCGAGTTACAGTCTACTAGCGGGGGATTTCTCCAAGGTTGGTGTGAGGTACGTCTGTGTCCAACGGGTTGGGCCTACGGTTCCGGCCGCAGCGTCCGCGACTCGGACTCGCCGACGGAGCCGTACTCACTGCTGGACTTGATGATGGAGAGCGCGGTCATGATGTCCGAGCGGGTGAGTAGCCCGAGGAACTCGCCGTCCTCGTCGGTGACGACCAGTCGGCCGACGGAGTTCTGCTGGAGTTGCGTGAGTGCGTCCATCACGTCGGCGTCCGGCGAGACGGTGTAGAGGTCGGTGCTCATCACGTCGCCGACGGTGTACGCTTCGCGTTCGACCTCCCGTACGGCGCGGGCGTCCTCTAAGGTGACGAGGCCGACGACTTCGCCGTCCTTCTCGACGGGGTAGCCGGTGTGTCGTTCCTCGAACATCGTCTGGATGAGCTCTCGAACGGACATCCGCGGCGTCACGGACGTGACGTGGTCTGCGGGGGTCATCACGTCCTGCACCGTCACGCCTTCGAAGGCGGCGGCCATCGCCGTCTGGCGGGACTCGCCCTCGGCACCGATGTAGATGAAAAAGGCCAGCCCGGCCAGGAAGATGTTGCCGGCGACGAACAGGCCAAAGAGGCCGAGCATGATGGCGAATATCTTCCCCACCTCGGCGGCTATCTTCGTCGCTCGGGCGTACGGGCGGGTGCGGGCCAGTAACGCCCGGAGGACCCGCCCGCCGTCCATCGGGAACCCCGGCAGCATGTTGAACACCGCCAGCGCGAGGTTCATCACGGCGAGGTAGGCAAGCACGAACCGGGTCGCTTCCACGATGGTCGACTGCGTGCCCGGGAGTACGAAGAAGGCGAGGTAGGAGAGCACCCCCAGCGCCACGCTGACGACGGGTCCGGCGACGGCGATGGCGAGTTCCTGCTTCCAGTCTTCGGGTGTCTCGGTCAACTGGGCGATGCCGCCGAACAGCCACAGCGTGATGGAGTCGATGGGGTAGCCGTAGCGGATGGCGACCAGCGAGTGGCCCAGTTCGTGCAGGACGACGCCGGTGAAGAGGCCGACGGCGGCGACGACGCCGAGCACCCAGACGAGACCCCCGTCGGTCAGCACGGCGGGGTCGAGCCCCGCACCGAGCGAGTCGTTCAACAGCTCCGTCGTCTGTTCGACCTGCGTCCCGATGATCCACGCGAACAGGGGCAGGACCAGCAGGAACGTCAGGTCGAGCTGGATGGGGATGCCGAAGGCGCTCCCGATGCGGAACCGACGCATGTGATACTGTTGTCGGCCGACCGACTTAAACGCGCTGTGGCCAGCAACCGCTGAGACTGGCGATTCTGAAGGAGACCGCCCGACGGAACCGGAGCACAGAGCCAGAAAGCCCTGGCCGGTTGTTCCACGGGATGGGACTGAAAGGGGCCGTCGGGGGCTTTCTTGCCGTTCTGAATCGCACTCTCAGTCGCCAGTACTGACGGTACGTTCGCTGGGTCGGTGTCGAGTGACTGAAGTAGCTGCCACGTCGTACGTACAGTCGTGTCGCAGCAGGCCGCGAAGGTGGATACGCTGTTCCTCCACGAGTACGGCGAGGACGTCCGGGTGGTCGCCCAGCGAGACGGCGGGCGCCTGTTTCACGGCGTCCTCGAACTGAAGGAGACGGACGCGGGGCCGCGACCCCGACGCCTCCGCATCAAGGACGGCTCCGGCGAGGACCTGCGCGCGCCCGACCAGTTCGTCGAACTGGCGCGCCGAGCCACGCGTATCCGCATCTCCGAGCAGACGTCGCCGCTGGCCCGCGAGCGCATCCGCGAGATGCTCGACGGCTACCAGCTAGAGGCGAAGGTCGTCCGGACCTGTCGGTACTGCTCGTCTGCCGGCCGGTACTCGCCCATCACGAGCGAGACGGCCATCGAGGCGGACGGGGAGACCATCTGTCCCGACTGCGCCCGCGAGGAACTCGACCGGGAACTCGCGTTCGAAGGGGACATCACCGGCGACGCCCGCAAGCGCCTCGAAGAACTCCTGCTGGAGGTGCAGGACTTAGACCGCATCACGAACCTCCTGTCGGGCCAACTGGACCCCGACCTGACGAAGTTCGACGAGATATCGGCGACCGTCGACGACATCGACCTCGTGTCGACGGAGACGCTGAACCTCCACCCGGGTATCCAACAGCACGTCGAGTCCCGGTTCGATACGCTGCTCCCGGTCCAGAGTCTCGCCGTCGACCACGGCGCGATGGACGGACAGGACCAACTGGTCGTCTCCGCGACGGCGACGGGGAAGACGCTGGTCGGCGAACTCGCCGGACTGGACCGCGTGCTCAACGGCAAGGGGACGATGCTGTTTCTGGTCCCGCTCGTCGCGCTGGCCAACCAGAAGTACGAGTCGTTCAAGGAGCGCTACGGCGACATGGTCGACGTCTCCCTGCGCGTGGGCGCGAGTCGCATCGCCGACGAGGGCGGCCGGTTCGACCCCGAAGCCGACGTCATCGTCGGTACCTACGAGGGTATCGACCACGCCCTGCGGACGGGCAAGGACCTCGGCTCCGTGGGCACCGTTGTCATCGACGAGGTGCACACGCTCGGCGAGGACGAACGCGGCCACCGCCTCGACGGCCTCATCTCGCGGTTGAAGTACTACTGTGAGCGCGGGACGACGGAGGCCGCCCGACACGACCGCGGCGGCGGCGAGCAAGCCGACGGGGACACCCAGTGGATATACCTCTCGGCGACGGTGGGCAACCCCGGCCAACTGGCCGAGAAACTGCAGGCCAAACTCATCGAGTTCGAGGAGCGCCCGGTGCCCATCGAACGCCACGTCACCTTCGCCGACGGCCGCGAGAAGATAGACACGGAGAACAAACTGGTCAAGCGGGCGTTCGATACGAAATCGAGCAAGGGCTATCGCGGCCAGACCATCATCTTCACCAACTCCCGGCGGCGCTGTCACCAGATCTCACGCAAGCTGGAGTACAGTTCCGCGCCGTATCACGCCGGACTGGACAACCGCAAGCGCCAGCGCGTCGAGAAGCAGTTCGCCGATCAGGACCTGGCGGCCGTCGTCACGACGGCCGCGCTGGCCGCCGGGGTGGACTTTCCGGCCTCGCAGGTCGTCTTCGACTCGCTGGCGATGGGCATCGAGTGGCTCACCGTCCAGGAGTTCGAGCAGATGCTCGGCCGGGCGGGTCGGCCCGACTACCACGACAAGGGGACGGTGTACCTGCTGGTCGAACCCGACTGTTCGTACCACAACAGCATGGAGATGACCGAAGACGAGGTGGCGTTCAAGTTACTGAAGGGGGAGATGGAACCGGTCATCACCCGTTACGACGAGGGCGCGGCCGTCGAGGAGACGCTGGCGAACGTCACCGTCGCCGGTACACAGGCCAAACGCCTCAACGACCGGATGGTCGGCGAGGTACCGACGAAACACGCACTCGGCAAACTGCTCGAGTACGAGTTCATCGACGGCCTCTCGCCGACGCCGCTCGGCCGGGCCGTCACTCGACACTTCCTCTCGCCCGACGAGTCGTTCCAGTTGCTCGATGGCATCCGGAAGGGGCTCGACCCCTACGACATCGTCGCCGAGATGGAGCTACGCGAGGAGCAGTAGGGCCGTACCTTCTTGTAGCCCGACCGTCTTGCCGTGGTCATGGGGCTGTTCGACAGTATCCGCCGGGCGGTCGGCGGGGGCGACGACGGGTCAGAACAGACCGAGGCGCGGTCGGATCTGGTCGACGTCACCGCACTCGGTCCCGACGAGTTCCGCGACCGTGCCGAGAACGCCGCCAGCGACGGCGACCCGCTCGACTTTTCGGTGACCTCACTCGAACGGCTCGACGAGGCCATCGCCGGCCGTGACGACTGGACGGAGGACACGCCGTCCGACGGGACGGCCTACTCCCCGAAGGCCGTCCAGTTCGGGAGCTACTTCGGCGAGGTGCTGGTCCGTACCTACGACGGCGAGTGGACGGCCGAGGACGGCTGGGCGGTCGCCGTCGCCGGTCCGGACGACGAGGTGACCGTCGACGTCTTCGAGGTGGCGGCACAGTCGGTCGCCGGCGACCCGGTGTTCGCGGTCGTCGCGGAGCGGGTAGCCGACGAACGCCGACTCGATGCGACTGACTCGGCGGAGACAGTCGACGACGCCGACACGACACAGGACTCGGCCGAGACGGACGAGGGCGACGCCGACACGGCGACCGGTGCGACGGCGGACCACGAGGACGGAGCCCTCACCGCGCCCGAGGCCGATCCGATCGAGGCTGACGAGACAACGGACGCGCCGAGTGAGGACGTGGGCGAGGCGAACGACGACACTGTGACCGCGGACCCGACGGCCTCGGGGGGTGCCGCTGGGACTGTGGCCGACGAGGTGTACCCGACGATGGACGCCGTCGAAGCGCCGCCCGAGGTAGCGCCAGAGAGCGACGCGGACGTTTCGGCCGGGTCGCCGGCCGCATCGGGAGCAGCGGACCACGCCGACCCCGAGACGACGGACGCCGAAAGGGAGGGCGAGGCGGCCCCGGCGTCGGACCCACCGGCGGACGACGGACTCCGAGCCGAGTACGCGGCGGCCGCGACGGAGTTCACCGACTTCTGGGCCGAACGCGACCTCGATTTCACCCCGGCGTCGCTCGCCCGCCTCGACGACCTCGTCGGCACCGAGTGGGACGACGACCGGTTCGAGGACGCCACCTTCGGGAGCGAGGCCACGTTCGACGACCGGGCCTTTACGAGCGTCACCACGGAACTCGGGAGCTACTTCGGCGAGGTACTGGTTCGGGAGCTAGACGGCGAGTGGTCCGCGGACGCCGACCACGAGGCCGTCGTCGTGGTCAGCGGCACCGACGGCCCCCTCGCAGTCCCGGTGTTTCAGGTCGCGGCAAACTCCCTCCGGACGGTGCCGGTGTTCGCCCGGAGCTACGAGGCCCTGCTCGCCGACCTCGGGCGAGACGCCTGATGCAATCCGCAATCTTTTGCCGGACCCGGTCTACTCACCTGTGTGTCCTTGCCTCCGGTCACGCCCGCCATGGCGTTCGTCTTCGCGCTGATACTCGTCGCGCTCGTCCTGTTCGCGACGGAGGCTCTGCCGGTCGACGTGACCGCAATCACCCTGATGGTCGCGCTGATGCTGGTCGAACCGGTCACCACGTCGCTCGTCGACGCCGGTCTGCTGGCTGAACCGCTGTACGTCCTCCACCAGCCCGGCGACGGCGTCTCGCCGCTGACACAGGGACTCTCGGGATTCGCCTCGACGGCGACTATCACCGTCCTCGCGATGTTCATCCTCTCGGACGGCGTCCAGCGGACGGGTATCGTCCAGATGCTCGGGTCACGACTCGTTTCGCTGACTGGCGACAGCGAGACGCGGCAACTGGGTGCCACCGTCGGCCTCGTCGGCCCTATCTCCGGCTTTATCAACAACACCGCCGCGGTCGCCATCCTCCTGCCGATGGTGACAGAAATCGCCCACAAAGGCAAGACCTCGCCGTCGAAACTTCTCCTCCCGCTCTCCTATGCCTCGATGTTCGGCGGGATGCTCACGCTCATCGGCACCTCGACGAACATCCTCGCCTCCCAGCTGTCGGCGGAACTGTTAGACCACCCCTTCGGGATGTTCGAGTTCACCCAGCTAGGCATCGTCGTCACCGTCGTCGGCACCGTCTACCTCATGACGGTGGGTCGCTGGCTCGTCCCCGGCCGCATCAAGCCGCGCGAGGACCTGACCGACGAGTTCGAGATGGGCGAGTACCTCACCGAAGTCGTCGTCCGCGAGGACTCTCCCATCGTCGGCCAGACGGTCCGTGGGGCCCTCTCGGAGACGGAGTTCGACGTCGACGTCGTCCAGTTGGTCCGTGGCGACCGAGTCTTCCTCGAACCGCTGGACCCGAAGACGATCCGGCCCGGCGACGTCTTCGCACTTCGGACCGACCGGGACACGCTGGTCGACCTCCTTGACGCCGAGGGGCTGGACCTCATCCCCGAAGTGGAGGTCGACGACGCGGAACTGGAGAGTGCGAGCGAACACCAGAACCTCGTCGAACTCGTCGTCGCCCCCGGCTCGTCGCTCGTCGGCGAGACGCTGACCTCGGCGAACTTCCGACAGCGCTACGACGCGACGGTGCTGGCCCTGCGCCGCGGTCGCGAACTGTTCCGCCAGCGGATGGACCGCATCACCCTGAAAGTCGGCGACACCCTGCTCGTCCAGGCCACCGCCGACAGCATCGACCGCCTCAACGTCAACCGGGACTTCATCGTCGCACAGGAGGTCGAACGCCCGGACTTCCGCCGGTCGAAGATTCCCGTCGCCGTCGGCATCGTCGCCGCCGTCGTCGGCGTCGCCGCCCTCACCCCGATTCACATCGTCGTCTCGGCGCTGGCCGGCGCGGTGGCGATGGTCCTGACGGGGTGTCTGCGCCCGCAGGAACTGTACGACGCCGTCCAGTGGGACGTCATCTTCCTGCTCGCCGGCGTCATCCCGCTGGGTATCGCTTTACAGGCGACCGGCGGCGCGGACCTGCTCGCGGACCTGTTCGTCCTCGCGGCCCCGAGCCTCTCCAGCATCGTCGTGCTGGGCCTGATGTACGTCGTCACCGCCGTGTTGACCAACGTCATCTCGAACAACGCCTCCGTCGTGCTGATGATTCCCGTCGCCGTCGAGGCGGCCCAGCAACTGAACGCCAACGCCTTCGCGTTCGTCCTCGCGGTGACCTTCGCCGCGTCGACGGCGTTCATGACGCCGGTGGGCTACCAGACCAACCTGCTCGTGTACGGTCCCGGTGGCTACCGCTTTACGGACTACCTGAAGGTCGGTGCACCGTTACAGGCCGTCTTCGCCGTCGTGACCACGCTCGGCATCGCCTTCTTCTGGGGCCTCGCGCCTGCGTGACATGGCCCGCCGCCCAACGAAACCCTTTACTCGGTGACGGGCAGAAGTGGTGGTACGGGATCGTGGGGTAGCTTGGTAACCTTCGGGCCTTGGGTGCCCGTGCCCCTAGTTCAAATCTGGGCGATCCCATCCAACTCCTTTATCTCCCCGAGTTACATCTCCGCCCGAACCTTCTTGCCCCGTACAACCGTCACCGTCTCTAGATGACGGACTACACCGACCCCGGCTGGCTTCGGGACCGGATGCGGGCGGTGCTAGAGTTCTACTACCCGACGTGCGTCGACGAGCGACACGGCGGGTTCGTCGCGCAACTAGACGCCGACACAGGCGATGTGTACGACCCGGACAGCAAGCACCTCGTCGCGGCGGCGCGGTTCACTCGGAACTTCGCGCTGGCGAGCGAGGTGTTCGGCGACGTGTGGTGGCGCGAAGCGGCCGAGCGCGGCGTCGAGTTCCTGCAGGACCACTTCTGGGATGCCGACCGCGGCGGCTATCACTGGGTACTCGACGGCACGACGCCGATGGACTCCCGCCGGGTCTGCTACGGTCACGCCTTCGTCGTCCTCGCGTACGCTCGGGCGGCCGACGCGGGCGTCCAGAACGCCGGAAAGTATCTGGCCCAGACGTGGGACCTGCTGGACGAGCGCTTCTTCGAAGCGGAGCACGGCCTCTATCGTAGCGGGTGGGACGCCGACTGGAGCGAGGCCGACCCCTACCGGGGCCAGAACGCGAACATGCACGCCTGCGAGGCGGCGCTGGTCGCCTACGAAGTCACCGGCGAGCAACACTACCTCGACAGAGCGGAGACCGTCGCCAAGCGGCTCTGTGTCGACCTTTCGACCGATGACGGACGTCTCTGGGAGCACTTCGAGACCGACTGGACGCCCGACTTCGACTACAACCGGGACGACCCGGCCCACCAGTTCCGGCCGTGGGGGTACCAACCGGGGCACCACATCGAGTGGGCGAAACTTCTCTCGGTTCTGGACCGGCATCTGGACGCACGGTGGCCCGGCCAGCGCGCGCCCGACCTGTTCGAGACGGCGCTCGACGGGTGGGACGACGAACGTGGCGGCTTCTACTACACGCTGGACGAGGACGACGACCCGGTCGTCGACGACAAGTATAGCTGGGAAGTCGCCGAGGCTATCGGCGCCGCAGCGGCGCTCGCAGAACGCACGGACGACGACTGGTACCGGGAGTGGTACGAGCGGTTCTGGGAGTACGCGCTCGACACCATGGTCGCGCCCACGGGTGGGTGGTACGAGCGGGTCGACGCCGACAACGAGGCGTACCCGGCCGGCGACGGTCCCGCGGTCGAACCCGGCTACCATCCCATCGGCGCGTGCTATGAGAGTCTGCGGAGTCTCGGCGAGTGACCGACCCACCCCTTCGTTTCGGGGGCGAAACTACCGCAGTCACGCACATCGTAGCCGCCATCGACCACTTCCACTCAGGTTTGCGAACCTTCTTAGGCGAGTGGGCGTAACCTCTGTGCACTCAGATGGCGACCGCCGAGAACACCGAACTCATCGACCGCTTCGAGGAGTTCTACCGCAACTACTACCGAAACGAAATCGGTGAGCTCGCCCAGAAATACCCGAACGACCAGAAGTCGCTGTACGTCGACTGGCAGGACCTCTACCGGTTCGACCCCGACCTCGCCGACGACTACCGCACGAAACCCGAGCAACTGCAAGAGTACGCCGAGGAGGCTCTGCGCCTCTACGACCTCCCGGTGGACGTCTCGCTCGGGCAGGCCCACGTCCGCGTCCAGAACCTCCCGGAGTCCGAGGACATCAGGGAGATACGCCACGAACACCACGGCAACCTCATCGCCGTACAGGGCATCGTCCGCAAGGCGACGGACGTCCGCCCGAAGGTCCTCACTGCCGCCTTCGAGTGCCAGCGCTGTGGCACCCTCACCCGTATCCCACAGGCCGCCGGCGACTTTCAGGAACCCCACGAGTGTCAGGGCTGTGAGCGACAGGGCCCGTTCCGCCTGAACACCGACCAGTCCGAGTTCATCGACGCGCAGAAGATCCGCGTTCAGGAGTCCCCGGAGGGACTGCGCGGCGGGGAGACGCCCCAGTCTATCGACATCAACATCGAGGACGACATCACGGGGAAGGTCACCGCCGGCGACCACGTCCGCGCGACGGGTATCCTCAAACTCGACCAGCAGGGGTCCGATCAGGACAAGTCCCCGATGTTCGACATCTACATGGACGGTGTCAGCGTCGTCATCGAGGACGAGCAGTTCGAGGACATGGAGATAACGGACGCCGACAAGACGGAGATCGTCGAACTCTCGAACGAACCCGACATCTACGACCAGATGGTCGGCGCCATCGCCCCCTCTATCTACGGCTACGAGAAGGAGAAACTCGCGATGATGCTCCAGCTGTTCTCGGGGGTGACCAAGGACCTTCCTGACGGTTCGCGTATACGTGGGGACCTCCATATGTTGCTGATAGGTGACCCTGGGACGGGGAAGTCCCAGATGCTATCATACATCCGAGAGATTGCACCTCGGTCCGTCTACACCTCCGGGAAGGGTTCCAGTTCAGCAGGGCTGACCGCCGCCGCCGTCCGGGACGACTTCGGCGACGGCCAGCAGTGGACGCTGGAAGCCGGCGCTCTCGTCCTCGCGGACCAGGGCATCGCCGCAGTGGACGAACTCGACAAGATGAGCCCCGAGGACCGCTCGGCGATGCACGAGGCGCTCGAACAGCAACGCATCAGCGTCTCGAAGGCCGGTATCAACGCCACGCTCAAATCGCGGTGTTCGCTGTTGGGCGCGGCCAACCCGAAGTACGGTCGCTTCGACCAGTACGAACCCATCGGCGAGCAGATAGACTTAGAACCCGCGCTCATCTCCCGGTTCGACCTCATCTTCACCGTCACCGACAAGCCAGACGAAGAGGCCGACCGTAACCTCGCGGAACACATCATCCAGACCAACTACGCGGGCGAACTTCACACCCATCGCACCCAGAACCCCACCTCGAACTTCTCCGAGGAAGAAGTCGACACGGTCACCGACGAGGTGGCCCCGACCATCGAACCGGACCTCCTCCGGAAGTACGTCGCCTACGCGAAACGGAACTGCTTCCCGACGATGACCGAGGAGGCGAAGACGGTCATCGAGGACTTCTACGTCGACCTGCGACTGAAAGGGCAGGACGACGACGCGCCGGTGCCGGTGACCGCCCGGAAACTCGAAGCACTGGTCCGGCTGGCCGAGGCGTCGGCGCGCATCCGCCTCTCGGATACCGTCGAGGAGGCGGACGCCGACCGGGCGGTCGACATCGCCCACTACTGCCTGAAGGAGATCGGCGTCGACCCCGAGACCGGCGAGTTCGACGCCGACGTGGTCGAGACCGGCACCTCGAAGAGCCAGCGCGACCGCATCCAGAACATCCGGGGCATCATCGCCGACATCGAGGACGAGTACGACGAGGGCGCGCCCATCGACGTCGTCGTCGAACGCGCCGAGGAGGTCGGCATCGACGAGTCGAAGGCCGAACACGAGATAGAGAAACTCAAACAGAAAGGCGAGGTGTACGAACCTCGTACCGACCACCTTCGGACGACGTAGATGGACCGCATCTCAGCCCTCCGGAACGTCGAGGAAGCGCTCGCCGCCTTCGAGGCCGGCGAGTGCTCGCTCTCGGACCTCGAATCGGACGTCCGCGGCGTGTTACGGACCTACGCTGCCGACTTCGAGGGCGACCTACAGGCGTACCGGGCCAGCGGTGACGGGCCGGCGGACGGTCTCGTCGTCCTCGCCGCGTCGGAACCCGAAGCGCGAGAGCGGGTCGCCGAACTCGTCGCTGACTCCGTGACGTTTTCAGTATCGGCCGTCGACTGAGCGGTCTGTGGACGACCAGCGAGGAGCGCTATGTGTGAACTACCCGATACAATCGCGAACGCCAGTACTACCCTGCTGTGTCACTCGCCGATGCCCGGAGAGAGTGGGTACGCTGGGAGCGAGACCTGTCTGGGCCTGTTGTCGTCGGCGGGGCTGGACTCCACGGTCGTGTTGGTGACGTTTACGTGCCCGCCGGCGGCGTGTCTCGAGGCGTATCCTCGTGCTGTCGGGACCGACGACGCCCCCTCGCTGACCGTCGTCGCCGTCGGTGACGCGTCGACGGCGGCCGACCCCTCGATTGCGGACGTCGACGTCGACACCGTCTCGACGCCGAGCGACCTGACCTGTCTCGGCATCACGCTGAGTCAGGAGCTATCGGCGGCCGACGACGTCGTCCTCTGTTTCGACTCGCTGACCGCACTGCTCCAGAACGTCCCCGTAGAGACGGTGTACGAGTTCCTCCACGCCGTCGTCGGGCAACTCGACGCGGCCGACGCTAGCGCACACGTCCACCTCGACCCGACCGCTCACGACCGACAGACGGTCGACACGCTGGCGCCGCTGTTCGACACCGTCGTCGAGGTGGACGACGGCGAGCGCACGGTTCGGACGAGACAATTTTCGAGATAGATAACGTAAATTTTTATACCCGGCGGGCGGACCGTTCGGCAGTGCTGTTGGTCGTGGCCCATTCGCGTCCCGCCCGACGTGACCTGCGCAACGTCTGCCGAGCGCACGATGACTGTGTCGTCAGGCGGTTCGGACGGGCGGCGCTGCTGTCGTGGACGGAGTTCGCCGCGTTTCAGGCCCTCCGTCTCCACGAGAAACACGGACTCGACGTCCAGCTAGAGCGTGTGGTTCCGTTCGAACCCGCCGACGCGCCCGACCACGTACAGGAAGCGGCCGACATCTACGAGGACCGCGACCACCCGTCGACGCCGTACGCGCGGTTCGCGTCGGGCGGGACCTGCCGGCCCCGACGAGATGCGGGGGCCGACCTGTGAGGCTCACCGTCGGCGGCACGACGTACGAAGGCCGTGTCGTCGACCTCCGGGGGCGGGCGGTCGATGGCGCGACGCTCGCGGCGGCCGTTCGCGGCGACCGCTGTCTCCCCGCTGTCGCTTCCGCCGACCCGCCGCCGGTGTACGACTACTGTGGCCACGTCCACGCTGCGATGGGCCTCCGAACGCGGACGGCTCTCGCCGCCGCCGGCCGTTCCCGTGGCTACGAGACCCCACACGACGACGCGATCGACGAGTTGCGCGAGCGACTAGCGTCGGCGGACCCCGACGCGCCGTCGTTGCCCCCGGTCCGTGACGACGTCTCCCGGTCGACGCTCGCGGACCAGCGGGAGGCGGCAGCCACCCAGCGCGGTCGGTTAGAGGCCCGACGGACACTCGGTGTCGACACCGATGCGGCCGAGCAGGCGGTCCGCGAGGCCACCCGGACGCTCAGCGAGCGAGAGACCGAGCGAGTCGCCGCCGAGGAGAGTCGGCGGCGTCGGCGCGAACTGGCACGGGCCTACCGAGACCGGCTGGCCGAGCGGCGTCAACTCGCCGATGCCCTCGCGAACCGGCAGCGCGACGCCCGCGAGTGTCTCGTAGACCGCCTCCACGATCGGTACGTCGCGGCGCTAGAGGCAGTCCCGGGATCGCGACCGACCGACCCGTTCGAGGCGTCACCGGTGACGGCCGCTCTGGCCGTCCTCCGCATCGCCCGGACCGAGGCCCCGGTCGTCGTCGGAACCGACTGCTTTGCCGACCCGACGGCGGCCGCAGACGTCCTCGACGCACCGATTATCCGGTGCTGAGGTTTAAATCCAAACGGGCGGCCACCTCGGGCCATGGTTACGCTCGACTGCACAACCAGTCACCACGACGGGGTGACGCTGGTCGCGCTTTCCCTGCGGGACCTCGACGAATCGACTCGGGTGACCGTCCGCAACCGCCTCGACGGCCCCGTGTGGCCGCCACGTCGTGAGGGTCTCCCGGTCACTGGCTGGACCGAGACGGGCTTCGAGGGCGTCGTCGGCCCCGGGGACCACGCGCTCGGCTACGCCACGCCGGCGCCACCGGCCGACCCGCCTGCGGTTCTCGACGACGCGACGCCGGCACCGAACGCCGACGGAGCCGGTGTGTCTCCCGAAAGCGCTGCCGACGTCGTCCGTGAACTCGGTGATCCGTCGCCGCCCGCCGACGCCGTCCCGGCCGGCGCTGCAGCGACGACTGACGCGGACTCGTGTGATGCCGTCACCGAGTCAGACGCCGGACCGGCAGCGCGGTCTACCACGGCGGCGCGACCGCAGACGGACGGTCGGGTACCGGCGGCAGTCGAACCGTGGCTAGAGACGATGGCCGCCCGGGTCGAAGTGGCCGAGACGCTGGCCGACGCCGAGACGCTCCCGGCGGCGACCGCGGCGGTCAGCGAGGCCGGCGGACTGGCCGAGGTACGCACGCTCGCCGAGTCGGGAGCGACCGACGAACGACGACTCAGGCGACTCGCTCTACGTGCGGCGGCGCTCGCCGACCGCCGTGCCGCCGCCACCGTCCCGGTCGAGACGCTGGCCCGCATCGCATGATTCTGGCCGTCACCGGCGGCAAGGGCGGGGTCGGCAAGTCGACGGTCGCGTACAACCTCGCGGCGGAACTAGACGGCGTCGTCGTCGACGGTGACCTCGCGATGGCGGACCTACCCGCCGGTCACGGCCCGGACCTCCACGACGTTCTCGCGGGCCGAGCGACCGTCCACGAGGCGGTTCGCGTCGACGGCCCAGTGACGACGGTCCCTTGCGGACGGACGCTTGCCGGGGCACGAGCGGCCGACCCGACGGCGCTGACCGACGCCTTAGAGACGCTGGACCGGACGTATCGCTGGGTCGTCGTGGACTCCCCGGCGGGGCTGCGCGCCGACGTTGGACTCCCCCTCGCCGTCGCCGACGCGACGGTACTGGTGACGACGCCGGCGACGGCCGCCATCGCCGACGCACTCCGGGTGCGAGAACTCGCCCGCGAACTGGACGCCGGTCTCTGTCGTGTCGTTCTCAACCGAACCGGGTCGGACCCGGTGACGAAACCGACCGCAGATCGATTTGGCGCGCCGGTCGTCACGGTGCCAGACAGCGACGCGCTGGCGACGGCCCAGCGTCACGGGACGCCGGTCCGCCAGACCGCGCCCGACTCGCCTGCGAGCGACGCCTTCGAGAAACTCGCCGCCGCCGTCTACTCTTGCAGTTCGGTGTAAGTCCCCCGGAGCGTCACCGGGGTTACGTCACCGACCTCGGCCGCTTCGGCCTGTGTGAGCCCGATACCGTGCTCCTGTGCCGCGGTGTAGAGACACGCCGTGGCGACGCCAGCGGGGTTACGCCCGCCGACGATACCGCTATCGCGTGCCTCGTCGACCAACTGCTCCGCGCGGTTACGAACGCTCTCCGAGAGGCCCAGTTCCGTCGCGAACCGCGGGACGTACTCGCGGGGGTCGATGGGCCCCGTCGGCAGGCCGAGGTCCCGGTTGAGGGCGTCGTAGGCCGCCCGAAGTTCGTCCGGGTCGGCGCGGGCCGCCCGGCACAACTCTTCGACGGTCCGGGCGACGTCCTCCGTCCGGCAGGTAGCGTACACCGCCGCCGCCGCGAACCCTTCCAGCGACCGCCCTTGTAGGAGGTCTTCGTTCTGTGCCGACTCGAACAGCACGCAGGCTCGGTCCCGGATGGCGTTCGAGAGGCCGAGCGACCCGACGATGCGCCGAATCTCGGTGAACGCGTAAATCTGGTTGCGCTCGCGTTTGGAACTGACCTGCGCGCGGCGGTGTTCTCGGCGGAGGCGTGCCATCTGGCGACGCTTCCGGCCCTTGAGCCGCGTCGAGCGGCCGATGTCAGTCGAGAGGCCGCGGTCGTGGCGTGACCGCGTCAGCGGCGCGCCGGTCCTTCCTACGACCGATAATTAACAACAATAACCGACAGACGGCACACGGCCTCTCGACTGACATCGGCCGCTCGTCCTACTATCTCGTTCGTTAGACGACTGCACCCCGACGCTGGCACAGGGTTGTATCCGCAAGTGGGGGTAGAACTCACTTAGTATTCTGGTGATTACTTCAAATACGGTTATTTTCTCACCCACAGACGACGTGGTCATTCTGAGAGACAGTGCGGTGTAATAGCATATAGCCAGCGTCGTCTATCAGCTGGATCTTGTTTTGCAACTACACTGTCGTCTTCTTCAAGTTGATTCAATGCACGACTCACTTGCCGCTTGCTTCGGTCAACGTTGGAATGATCGGCTATTTCCTGTGTGGTCGCCGGTTCTAATTCTAGAACCGCTTCTTGCACATTAGATCGAGTCACATAGCTCACTGCTGGTCTTTCCGCGTATGGAAGTGGTGGTGTGGGTGGATTGAAGGTCGTCTCGTGGTCACACCCCTTTTCGAGCGTCAAAGTACGATAAATGTCGTCTCGTTCTCTCCATTTTCGGATTTCACCAGTATCTGTCTCCGGATATCGTTCGCAAGCGAAGTTCATGAGTCGAGCGACTGTATCCATCTCGTTCTGAAACCACCATCCGAGAGACGATACTAGCGACTGTTCTGCACGGGAACGATCATCGTCAAATTCGGTTTCTGAATATCTCCCTTCCCATAGCGCTCGAAGTCGCTCACCATTCTTCGAGGAGAAGGCCTTGTTTAGTCGTTGACGCTCATCAACTGTGAGGTCCGTAGATGTGGTGCTGTAGCCGTTATCCGAGGTTGACGAGTTCGGTTTAATGTCTTGGGCATTAGTGTGGGTTGAAGCTATAGAATCGGTAGCTGCTCCGCTTGTATCACCTCCAGCAGTCGCTCCTACAGTACTATTCTCTTCGTCACCGTCAATCGCTTCAAGAAATGAAAATAAAGTATCGTTATCGAGTACGGTTATCGGTTGGTCCTGTTGAATACGATAGTGGCCTTCACCGGGTTTGCTACAGTCGTGTTGATTTTTCTGGCATTCTGTGAGTTCTGAACCGGGTCCGACGACATACATATTATTAACTCGAAGCTCGCCCCAGTCACGCACTTTCCCTTCAATTTCTCTGTCTATGATATAATATCGATGCTCGCCTCCATGCGGTGAGCTTGTTGTGAAAGTCGGAGGCAAGCTGACTGGTAGTGCCCTGAAAGCTTCTTTATCGTCAACATCAACAAAGGCTAAATCTTCAACAGAATATACACCATAGTTTCCGTCGGGCGGTCTCTCAAACCGGCTATCGTGATCAAATACTTCTTTTATCTTATCAATTCGCACAAAGGGATTTGCGGAGATACCGGCCTCTGCCAATCGACGGGTAACTACTGTTCTCGGGTTGACATAGCTACCGCTCGTAACCTCTGACTTTCCACTACTCATTGTTCTTTTTCTCCGGAGCTTCGTTGGTTGTCTTCTTTGCTGCCTTTGAGACGACGCTGGCATGTCCAGAGTTGGAGCGGCTGCCCGCTCTGACCTTCAGAGCACCAATTGGGATGCATCCCTCTACACCAGTGATTGTATCATCGTCAAAACGGTGTGGCTTCACTCTCTTGCCCCAAGTACCATCTTCGGTAGTAACGCGCAGCTGTTTAATTTCAAACTCCGGGTGTTGTAGCAATCGGCGAGTGATTCCGGCTTCCTCTGAATACACCCGAATTCTATCATCAGGCTTCGTGAAGTGGAAGGTTGTCTCTTTCTCGCCCGGCTGTAGCTCGGGGTCTTCTGCAACGCGTTCCACCAGCAGTTCTCGGTCAACAGCACCATTGTTCTGCGGCTGTCGGTTCCGAGTCATCAAGCAAACACCTCTCGGCAATCCGTTAGTGGAAGATCCTGCCGTCTCGCATAGGCGTCGGAACGCTTTTGCGAACGGCGGGAGAAGCTTCGACTGGATACGCCGGGTGCTTCTCCCGGATTTCGCTTAATCCTCCAGAGCCTCCTTTGGGTCGTACTGTTCAACCATGTCGTTGAGCAGCTCGCTGAAGCTCATGCTATTGAAAGGCTTCGCATCGGTGAGCCTCTCGTATACCGTTTCTTTCACCGTTATTGTGGTCGTATCGTCTGATTTATTGGAACGCATGGCCACTATTTCCTACGGGATGCAATACATTATAGTGTATCGACGAAACACTATATTGTAATGCCAGATAGCTCACCGGGTTTGTTGACTAAAGGACAGCGCGAGTATCTTCGCGGAAAAAAGCAAATTGAGGACGCGAACAGCGAACGTGTCGAAAGATCTCGAATCCGAAAACGTATCGTGACTGCGATGAGTGATTTTCGGCTACTTTGGGAAAATATCGGTTTGACTGACTTAGAACAGATCTTCGATTCACTGGATGGTCACCCTTCTCTGGCAGAGGTTAGCAGCAGCGAGATGAGGGAAAATATCGTCTCCGTAGTTGCGTTTCTATACAGTGGATTCAAATCACAAGGGTTCGGTACTGACGAGTTCGAAGACATACTCGAAAAGGGGATAAAAAAAGCCGAAGCCGAACTTCACGAGTTCCCAGACGGTTCCGATGCGTCGTTCGAAATAACTCAAGCTACCGTGGATATAGAGATTGAGCGATATAGCGGGGACGACCTAGCTCTGTTGGATAAACTATCCGATGAATATGAAATAAATCCAGATGTTGATCCTAATGAGGTCTTCGAGGAACTTGTCGATAGAGGTCTACTGGAACGGCGTGACGACAGCAACGAAGTTTAGATACCGTACATCTCGCAGCGATCTAGTGCCCGTGTGACCGTCGTCCGAGAGGTACCGAGTTCTTGTGCTGCGCTCCGTTTAGAGAGCTCGTCTTTTTGAACCATATCAAGGACAGCAACTACGCTATCGTAATTATCGGCCTCAATCAGACGACCGTCCTCTTTCTCGAAACCCAACGGAGGGCGGCCATGGTGATACTCATCTTCCGATTGCTGTCTAGCCACGATCCCCTCTCGCGTGTTCATCTGCTTGACTCGGGCTTGCCACTCCGCGAATGCGCCGAGCATCTGCATCTGTAGTCGGTGTAGAGGCCGTTCCTTGCCATCCCCGAAGGATAGACCGTCTCGGACGAAATGTATCTCAGAACCGGCCTCAGTCGCCCGTGAAACGGTTCGTTCGAGGTCTTGCAGTGACCGGGCCATCCGACTAATATCGTGAACGACGACAGCCTCAACTTCGCCTTGCTCTACTTCCCCCATCAGTTTTCGATATCCCTCCCGCTCGGTAGTCGTTCCAGTGCTTTTGTCGCGGTATGTCTCGATGTCTCCTAACTCCGCTCCGAGCGTCTCTTGAGCGTATTGGTGGGTCGCTTCGAGTTGGCGGTCAAGGTTCTGATCAGCGGTCGATACACGGCAATAACATGCGATCATTCGTACAGGGTACTACCTGACTTAAAACCTAGAGCCTTTCGTGCAGTCTGTACGGAAACGTTGGAAATCGTACCCAGCGAGTCGATGAATCAGCCTTCGGCGCTCTGGCTCTCTTGATACACCTCACGTCGGAGGTGTTTCGTGATTACCTCTTGAACCTCTTCGTTGTCCATGAACTTCGCGAAGAGTTCCTGATTTTGGTCCATCCGGTCGATGAACATGTCGGTCAGGACGTCGTCGAATTCTAGCGCGAAGTTCTCTCTGCTGTTGACCTGCGCGGAGCGGCGGAGGTGATCGTCTTCCAGTGCATCCTCTTTGAGTTGATCGAGGAATAGCTGGTCAGCCTCTGTGAAGTCAGTCCCCAACTCGTCGTTTATTTTCTCGACGATAGTAGACAGTTCAACTTCTGGGTCTTCTTCACTACCACCACCAGTCTCTGTCGGGGAAGATACGCCACCACCTGTGGAATCGAGTTCGATTTCCCCTTCCTCGGATTTCTCCAGCCTGTAGTACTGAAGCGCGAGTTCGTCGTTGAATTCAACTCGTGAAGTGTCCGAGTCTCGCGGGAGTTCCTTGTACAGGAACCGACCGAACGTGTACAACTTCTCTAACTGGGTGTCTGCGTAGTTGACGACCTGTGACTGAAACTTGTACAGCCGGAGGAAGGAGCGGAGTTTCGAGCGGAATTCGTCCTGTGTCTCCTCGTCCTTGACCATGAAGCGGTCCCTAGCAGGCTGTATATGCCCGTTTAGTTTCGCATGAGCCTGCTCTGTCCCTCTGTTCTCGGGGCTGAAGAACGCCTCTGCGAACTTGTCTACCTCCTGTTGTGTATAGATCTGGAAGCCGTTCAATTCGGATTCCAGTTTGTATATGTGCTGGGGGTCGGTCGTCTCCTCGACTGTCGTCTTCTCGTAGTAGGGCTGGAAGGCGTCGTAGATGTCCTCTCTATCGTTCTCGAAGTCGAGGACAAAGGTATCTTCTTTTCCGGGGTGTGTGCGGTTCAATCGAGAGAGCGTCTGAACGGCTTGCACGCCGGAGAGCTTCTTGTCGACGTACATCGTATGAAGAAGTGGCTGGTCGAAGCCAGTCTGGTACTTGTCGGCGACGACGAGAACCTGATATTCCGAGGTATCGAATTTGCTCGGGAGTTCAGATTGCTTGATACCGTTGTTCATGCCCTTTTCAGTGTACTCCATTCCGTCGTCCTCGACAGTCCCGCTGAAAGCCACGAGCGCGTTCAAGTCGTACCCATTCTGTTCAATGTGCTCGTCAATGGCCTTCTTGTACCGGACGGCCTGAACCCGTGAGGAAGTGACAATCATCGCCTTCGCCTTGCCGCCAATCTTGTGCTGTGTGTGGTTCCTGAAGTGTTCGACGATGATCTCTACCTTCTGGGAGATGTTGTGTGGGTGTAGCTTCAGGAAGCGTGAGACGGCTTTGACGGCTTTCTTTTGCGGGACCTGTGGATCCTCCTCGATTGCCTTCGCGATGCCGTAGAACGTATCGTAGGTCGTGTAGTTCTGGAGTACGTCGAGAATGAATCCCTCTTCAATAGCCTGCCGCATCGAGTAGAGATGGAACGGATCTGGCTTCTCACCATCCTCCGACGTATGGCCGAACGCTTCCAATGTCTTGCCTTTCGGCGTCGCAGTGAACGCGAAGAAGCTGAGATTCTCTTGTTGTCCACGAGATTTAGCACTTTTTGCGAGGAGGTCCTCCCAGTCGTCGTCTTCCTCGACGTTCTGCCTGGAAAGGATCTGCTTCATCTCCTTCGCCATCTCGCCGGTCTGACTGCTGTGAGCCTCGTCGACGACGATAGCGTAATTCCGTTCTGGAAGGCCCTGTGTGTGCTCGATGACGTAGGGGAACGTCTGAAGAGTGGTGATGATGACAGGCTTGCCCGCCTCTAGCGCGTCAGCCAACTCTTCGGATTTTGAACCCTGATCACCCTCGATACCGTGGACGACGCCGGTCTTGTGGTCCAATTCGTAGATCGTCTTTTGTAGCTGTTCGTCGAGGACCGTCCGGTCCGTGACGACAACCACACCGTCGAAGACTGCTTCGTCGGCGTCGTCGTGTAACGAGACGAGACGGTGGACCAGCCACGCGATAGACTTGCTCTTCCCACTTCCGGTAGAATGCTGAATTAGATAGTCCTCACCAGCCCCGTTCTCGCGGGCGCTCTCGACGAGTTTACGGACGCACTCCAGTTGGTGATAGCGCGGGAAGATCATCGTCTCCTCGGTGTCGACTTTCATCCCGTCTTTCGTGATCTCCTCCTCGTCGATGTGGATGAACCGCTGGAGTATCTCCATCCAGCTATCTTTGGCCCACACGTCTTCCCAGAGGTACGCTGTCCGGTGGCCAGACTCGTGTGGGGGGTTCCCAGAACCGTTGTCGTGACCGCGATTGAACGGCAGGAAGTGCGTATCGTCGCCGTCGAGTTCGGTCGTGTATTCGACTTCGTTGGGATCGACGGCGAAGTGGACCAGCGCTCCGCGCTTGAATTTCAGGACTGGTTCACCGGAGTCCCTGTCACTCATGTACTGCGTCTTCGCGGATTCGAGAGTCTGGCCGGTCATCGGGTTCTTCAGTTCTGCCGTCGCAACTGGAAGCCCATTGATCGAGAGAGCGAGATCGATACACTTGCCGGGGTCTGTCGTCGAGTAATACAGTTGGCGGGTGACGCCCAACCGATTGGCTTCGTAGCGACGCTGAACTTCGGGATTCAGTCCGGTATTGGGCTTGAACGCGGCGAGTTCGATAGTCGTGCCCGTCGTCCTGAACCCATGGCGAAGCAGTTCGAGCGTGCCAAGATTTTCGAGGGCGCTGGTAAGATCCTGCAAGAACCGCTTGCGGGCGTTCCCCTGATAGGCAGTCTCCAGTTTCTCCCACTTCTCTGGCTGTGTCTTTTTGACGAACGAGACGACGACATCAGGAAATATTCCCCGTTCGGCGTCGAACTCTTCGGAAGGGAGTTGTTCGTAGCCCCCATGCTGGAGGAGATGGGCTTCGATAGCGTCCTCAAATTTCTTTTCGTCGTATATACCCGGACTCATGGACTGGCTTTCTGTTTATCAGGATGTTGCCAGTCGGTTAAATCGATTTGGCCTGTGACAGCAGCAGTGATTAACGCTTGCCGTTTCTCTTCGAGTAGTTCAATGGTTTCCTCTACCTTGTCGATAAGCTCCCAGATACGGTCGGTCTCTTCCTGAATGTGCTCAACGATTTCCCGCTGCTCGTCTATCGGCGGAAGCGGTGTCTTGAACGACTCTATATCGGGCATATAGATCGTCTGGTGTGTAGATCCCTGTGTGAGACGGTCGAATTCCTGATCCATCGAACGGAAGACGTACAACAGATACTCGGGAAGAATCTCGTCGCCACAGACCCAATTTGCGAAGTCCTGCGACGTGGCCATTTTCTTCCCCATAATACCCGAGAAGCCAACCGATGCTGTCCGTGAGAGGAAGACCGTTCCTTCGGGTAGAAGTCGAGCCCCGGAGTTCGACAATCCGAGTTCATTGATTTTGTACTCAGTGTCGTTGAGGTAGACTTTCCGACCATCGCGGAACGGTTTGATATCAGAAGTCGTCACCCACGGAATATCGCAATCCACCCAGTATTCATCGTTAGATTTGCTGGGTGTGTGACCAGATTCAAGTTGAGCAACGAACCGGGTTCTGACGATATCCCAATGCTTTGGAATCGAATTGATCCACCCTGCCTCAACAGGGATTGTCTCTTCGGCATCCATTCCAGTTACTGCGTTATAGATCACAGACTGCTTTTTAGAGTAACATTCACTCTTTAGGGATTGAAGCGAACTAATGAGTTCGGCGAGAGATGGGACATTCTGCTGAAGGTATTTGACTATCTCTCTTTGTTTTTGTTTTGGCGGTACTGGTACTTTCCAGTTTTTTAGATCAGATAATGTGATCCCTGTACGTCCTTCTCCTGCAAGACCTCGTAGATGCTGATAATCACTCTTGAGACAGTAATAGAGATATTCCGGTATAATCTGGTCATCGCGAGGGACAAGCCCAGATAGTGACTGATTTACGGCAGCCGGCTTCTGAAGGATTCCTGCCATTCCCTTTGTTTTTCCTTGCCCCGCCAGTGCAACAACAACCGTACCCTCATCAAACAATTTAGTGCTTGATTCTTTTAGACCCCGCTCCGTGATGTACTCTGTCGGGGTTGAAATCCTGCCCTGATTTACTTCTCCTGATGCCATCCACGGAATATCACCATCCCAATAATCCGGATTATCGGTATCAGGAGTTCCGCCTGCATTGATTCGAGTTAACCACTGAAGACTGACTTCCGGATATTCAGTTCGACGATTCATTTTATGACTTCCTCCAGAAGTTCTTCTATATCCTGAGATGTATCTAATAACTCGGCGTCAATCTCATCCAACGCTCGTGGTTGTTCATACTTATAAAAACATCTTTCAAAATTGATTTCGTATCCTACTATACCAATCTCGCCATCTTGATCATCGTGGTACTTGCTACTCTCGTTGACCCACGCGTTATCTAAGTACGG
This sequence comes from Haloarcula sp. JP-L23, assembly GCF_011602445.1. Lineage (NCBI taxonomy): Archaea > Methanobacteriati > Methanobacteriota > Halobacteria > Halobacteriales > Haloarculaceae > Haloarcula > Haloarcula sp. JP-L23. The sequence goes on from NZ_CP050014.1 coordinate 653,649, forward strand.
CACAATCTCCTCCTCAAAGTACTCATACGGATCTCTGTCAAGCGGCACACGTTCTCTCTCACGAAGGTCACTATCGTATTCGGGATCACCATTCCCATCTCGGCAAATTTCTGCGTCAGGGTCTCGCTCCCCCATCACCCGCTCTATCGCGTTGTAGACGCTTTTTCGCACGTTGAGACCAGCCATGTTCAGTTGTAGCTCAACGTCGTTCAGGAAGGCTTCACGGTCCATCCAGACCTTCTCTTCATCCATCTTTAAGAGTGCTTCCTTGACACCTTCCTGTATCGATTCCTCACGATTCGTGAACGCACGCTCATCGTCAAGTGCTTCAATCCGTTCCTCTTTCACCTGAAACCGCATTCGAAGCGGCCGGTCAATTACGATGCGCCGGTAGCCAAACTCCTCGTTGTCAACCACCTTCGAGCGGCCATTAACTTCTAAGTCACCAAAGATTTGAGTGATTTCCTCAATATGCTCATCGGTTAGTTTGTGCCGCTTGTCACCGAGACTTTCGTCCATCTCCTTGTACATATCACGAGCATCAATTAGCTGGGTCTTGCCTTTACGATGCTCCGGTTTATCATTCGAGAGAACCCAGATGTACGTCCTGATCCCCGTGTTGTAGAACAGATTCTCCGGCAGTCCAACGATAGCCTCCAACCAGTCGTTTTCGAGAATCCAGCGGCGGATAGCCGACTCACCGCTGTTGGGCCCCCCGTTGAACAGCGGCGACCCGTTGAACACGATAGCGATACGGGATCCGCCCTCCTCTGGCGGTTTCATTTTGCTAACCATGTGCTGGAGGAAGAGAAAGGCCCCGTCGTTGATTCGCGGTGTCCCTGCTCCAAACCGACCGGCGAAGCCTTCTTGTTCGTGTTCCCGTTCGATTTCATCCTTGATTTTCTTCCACGAAACGCCGAACGGCGGATTCGAGAGCATGTAATCGAACCTCCGATTGGGGAATCCGTCGTTCGTGAAGGAGTTGCCATAGGCGATATTCTCGGGCTCTTGCCCTTTGATGAGCATATCCGAGTTACAGACGGCGTAGCTCTCAGGATTCAGTTCCTGTCCGAAGACGTGGAGATTCGCTTCGCTATTGAAACTTCGAACGTGGTCCTCGGCGACGCTCAACATTCCACCGGTACCACATGCCGGGTCGTAGACTGTCCGAGCAGCACCCTCCGTAGTCAGAACCTCGTCGTCCTCGTCGAAGATGAGATTCACCATCAACTCGATGACCTCGCGGGGCGTAAAGTGCTCCCCGGCGGTCTCGTTGCTGAGTTCGTTGAATTTCCGGACGAGTTCTTCGTAGATGTACCCCATCTCCTCGTTGGGCACTTCGTCGGGGTGGAGATCGATTTCGGCGAATTGCCGAACGACTTTGTAGAGGAGATCGGCTTCGTCGAGGCGCTGTATCTGGTGGTCGAAGTCGAACTTATCGAAGATTTCCTTCGTCTCCTCGTCGTAAGAGTTGATGTAGTACTGGAGGTTGCTTGCAATCTGGTCGGGGTCGTTACAGAGGGTCTGGAACGTGTACTCGCTGGTATTGTACACCTTCTCATCGGAAGCCTTCCGCAAGGCAGGCGCGACGTTCTCAATGCCAGACTGCTGAAGTTGCTCGTACTTTTCGAGTACGTCTTCCTTGTTCCGCTGGGTCACGCAGTCGAGACGGCGAAGCACCGTCAGCGGCAGGATGACTTTCTGATACTCCGACTGCTTGTAGTCCCCACGAAGAAGGTCCGCGATAGACCATATGAAATCGGCCTTCTCGTTGAAATTGTCGACCATCTACGACACAGCAAGCAGGTAGTACAATTAAATCATGTGGGGACGCCGCCACGCACCGCCACAGCCTCCCCCACAAGAGAAGGACAGCAAGGCCGCACCGCATGTAGCTGCGATCTCAGATATCTAGAAATCTATCGTAGACCGCTGCTCATGGATTCCTCCGTAGTGCTACCGTTTCTGAACGGTTGCCAGTCTTACAACGGTGTCAACCACCCACGTCTCTATGCGCCGTCCGTATCGTTGCGCTCCTGCTTTTCTGTGACCCCCGAGTACTCTACCAATGCATCCACTACAATCGTCTTATGCGCCGTCTGCGTCCGTCTCGTTCGTCTCTGTCCCGGTGTATATCTGGTCGTCGCACTCGGGGTAGTCGATACTGGCACCGACGGCTTCACAGTCGGGCGTCTCGGTGTGCGTTTCGTTCGGTTCGGGCGTCTCCGTCTCTGCCTCATTGTCTGGGGCGGCAACGTCCGGCTCAATACCCGCTATCGAAAACGCGAATCCAACCACACCAGCTACCAGAAGTAGCAACACCGCCAACGAAGTCAACCGAATCCAGTTGGACGGTTGAAACATATGCGATATCGACTATCGGTCGTAATAGGCTTTCTAGTCACTGACTTGCATAGCTAATTTCGAAGACGGTTGCACTGCCAGTACTCTACTTCATACTGTACCGTACCACTACCACAGTCCCGTACTGTGGTTATAGATGTCGAATTGCTATATTCCGTACATATGCTATGGTACGGGGGTAGTGATATCTACATTTTGTCGAGATAATCTCGGCGTTGCTCCATCTTTTCTCGTTCCGTCATCTGGTTATAATGCTTGTCAAGAACATCTGGAGATACGTCGGATCGATCCGATACAATTCTTTCCGGAATCTCACTTCGAAGCATGTGAGTTAGTGCGCCACGTCGGATATCGTGGGGCGAGACAGTTTCGGGACACCGACTTGCCCGATCATAATTTTGAGCGGCTTCACAAGTCTCTGAATTCTTTTCGACTGGACATTCGTTTGAGTAGACACAGGGGCGAGTGAGACGGTACACAGTCCGTCTAACGGTTACCTCTCCGATTCGGCCATGTTTCGTCGTCAGCAGTGGTTCACGGCCGTTCTTATCAGTGCTGTCTGGTCTATGGTGGATTAGATAGTCGTCTATGACCGTACAGGTGTCTTCGGACAATGAAACGAACCTCTCTCCACTCTCTCTATTCTTTAGCGGCGTATCCGTTTCTGGACGATGAACAAGCTCAACACTGTGGTTATCAGAGTAGTAGTCGCTTAGGTCGATGCCCCGTAATGCTCCTAGCCTCATACCTGTTCTCCAGAACAAGAGGATGATCACATGGTCGCGGCTGGCGTAGTCGAACTTCCGCAAGTAATCTAATATCGATTCTGCTGCACCTGATTCGAGGGTTCTCTCTCGGGGGCTCTCTACGTCTGGTACGTCAATTTTGGCGGGTAGATCCGAATGGACCGCATCAACGTCTCTGGCCCACCGCAAGTAGCTCCGAACACTGGATAGACGAGAGGCGAGCGTCCGCTCGGAGATATCTTGAGCGGTTGCTAGACGCCATTGATGAAGGTCCATACCGTCTAATTCATGCAATGTGTCTATTCCATTCTTTCTACACCAGTCAGCGAACATTCCCACCCGTGACCGGATGCTCTTCACTGTTGAGTCCGCTATTTTATCTGTTTCACGTCGTTCAGTGACGTACATCTCTAAGGCCTGTTCAGGTTCAAGTTCGTGTAGCTCTTCGTTGCTCATGGGGTTGGACACCTTTCATCCTGCTCATAACCCCACACCGAGGGCCGGAGTGGTGGAGCTTCGAGGACGCCTACTGATTCTTTAGGGAGTGGCGTGACCGCGTCAGCGGCGCGCCGGTCCGGGCCCGACGGGTGTCGTCGTCCTCGAAACTCCGCCACTCCGGCCCCCGGTCGATGGCGTCCTCGCCGACGACGAGGCCGCAGTGGTTACACACCGTCTCTGTGCCGTCCTGCTGGAGTGCCCCGTCACACTCGGGACACCCCGTCGTTGTCGTACTCATCGTACTTCGAGCTACGGCCGGGTGGTGGGTTAAAAAACCGATGGAAGAGCCCATCTGCGGGCGGTTTTGGGCGAAACTACCAACCGGTCACCGGTAGGTATACCGTCTGGCGCTGGCACCGACCGAGCGCGAAGCCACCACCGTTAAATTACGCGGCTGTTATTGTGGTATCAATGGGGTTGGCAGACATCGCCGCCGGCATCGAGGTGACCGAGCGACAGCGCGAGTGTGGGGTGGCCGCCGTCGACGACACCGACGCGACGCTGGCCGAGCGACTCGAACCGTTCGCCGAGGACCTGCCGTGTTCGGCCGGGACGGCGGCGACGGTCGTCGATTCGTACGCCGCCGGTAACGCCGTCGACGACTGCGGACACGCCGCGGGGATACCGCCAGTGACCGCGGCGAAGACGCTCCACCGCCTCGGCGAGCAGGTCTCACCGCTCGGACCGCGCGGCCGCGATATCGTCCGGGACTGGCTCTCGGGAACGCTCTCACGCGGCGACGCGCGGACGCTTGCCGGTGTCGGCGAACGGACGTTCGCACTGGCGGCCTACGTCGAGAGTCACGACCCGCTCCCCGGGGCGAGAGATGCCGTCGAGGGAGCGCTGTCGACGCCCGACGCGGACCCGCTAGCGGAGACCCACAGCGACGTCGAGGACCTGCTGTGACGTGGGCCGAACCGCGAGACACAGCGGTCTCGTAGCGACTGGACCACACTTAACACGCCCCGACGTGAACCCGCGTCCATGTCGGCATCGGAACTGGCTGCGGCGGTCACACGGGCGCTGGACGTAGACCCCGAGGAGTTCCACACGAGCGCACGCGAGGAAGCCGAACAGCTCAAAACGGAGGTCAGGTCGGGGACGTTCGACAACACCGAGGCCATCGTCGGGATGGAACTGGAACTGTACGCCGTCGACGACCAGACCGACGCCCTGCGGCGGGTCCCCCGACAGTTGCTCGAACTCATCGGCTTCGAGAAGGAACTGGGCCTCCACAACGCGGAGATGCAGACCAGCCCCCAGCCACTGAACTCCCACGGACTGGCGGCCCAGCGAAACGAACTGAAGGCGTCGCTGATGCCGGCCCAGCAGCGACTCGGTACTGAGGGGATTCGACTCGTTTCCGACGGCATGTGGACGGTGCCGCCGAACGGCGAGACGGCCGAGAGCTACCTCTGTGACGCCGTCTCCGAGGACGGGATTCGCATCGGGACCAACATGTCCGACGCGGTGCGGTACCACACGATGGCCAACACCGACTACCCGTCGGCGTTCGAACTCGACGCGCCACACGTTTCCCTGCAAGCGAAGACGGTGATGCCCGAGGCACTCATCACCTCCATCCAACCGCACTACCAGATTCCCCACGCGCCGGACCTCCCCGAGTACTTCAGCTACGCCCTCCGCGTCGCCGCGCCACTCCTCGCACTCGGCGTCAACGCACCCTTCTTCCCGCCGGACCTCTACGACGACGCGCCGGCCGAGGAGATACTCGAAGACGCACACATGGAGAACCGCATCGGCGTCTTCGAGTCCGTCCTCAACCCGCCCGAGGACGACCCGACGCCGCCGAAGGTGTGTTTCCCGCCCGACTTCGACACCGTCGAGGACGCCATCGACGACATCGTCGCCGACGACACCATCGTCCCGATGGACGTCCAGTCGGGCACTCGCTTCGACGACGCGTTCGTCCATCTCCGGCACAAACACGGCTCGTACTGGCGGTGGGTGCGGCCGGTCTTCGAGGGACAGACCCGCTCTGCGGCCAACGCCCGCATCGAGTTCCGCCCGTTGCCGGCCCAACCGACCGTCGACGACGCAATCGCCTTCGAAGCGCTGTTCGCGGGCCTGATGGAGAGTCTGCCGCGACTCGAACATCCCATCCAGTCGCTGGACTGGGAGACGGCCAAAGAGAACTTCTATGCGGCCACGCGCGAGGGACTGCGGGCCGACATCGAGTGGATAACGGCCGACGGCGCGACGACCACCTCGACGGACGAACTGTACGGCGAACTGTTCGAACACGCCCGCGAAGGACTCGAACAGCGCGGTCTCTCGGCCGAGGAGGCCCACGAGTACATCCGGCCGCTGCGCGAGCGAGTGGACCGTCGGCTCACCCCGGCCCGCTGGAAACACGACTCCGTCCGCCGTCGCATCGAGGAACACGTCCCGCTCCCCGAGGCCATCTGGGGGATGCAGTCTACCTACATCAGGCGGCAGAAGGCGACGCTGCTCGACGGGAGCTTCGTCGACTGGTTCGAGTGACGGGGCAGCCGGCTACACCGCCCTCTCGACGTACTCGACGGCTTCGGCGGCCGTCTCGACGTGTTCGATGCCGTCGACGCCCTCGACCGCGTGCGTTCCCAGTCCTGCGACCGGTCGGCCCATGTCGAGCGCGTGGCCTATCTCGGAGAGCGTCCCGGCCCCACCGTCGACGGCGACGACCGCCGCGCCGTTCAGCACGACGAGGACGTTGCGGGCGCTCCCCATCCCGGTCGCGATGGCCGTATCGACGTAGTCGTTTGCCGCCGCCCGGTGTTCGCCCGGGAGGATACCGATAGTGTGGCCGCCGGTCTCGCCGGCACCCTTACAGACGGCTTCCATGACGCCGGTCAGGCCGCCACAGACGACGTCGTGCCCCTGTTCGCCGAGCAACCGGCCGACCGTCCGTGCCTGTCGGTACTGCTCGTCTGTCACGCTGGACCCGCCGATGACGGAGATGCGCATACGTACGCCTTCGACGGGCAGTGAGAAAAGGTATCGCCGGTCTATAGCTGGTCGAGCCAGTCTTGTGCGCGGGACTCGGTCGTCTCTGCGAGTTCGGCGAGCTCTGTGGCGTCGTACTCGGCGAGGTCGCCGACGGTCTCGACGCCGGCGGCACGCAGCCGGTCTGCGTAGGTCGGGCCGATGCCGGAGACGGTCTCGACGTCGGCGCCCGCCTCGGAGCCGAACTCCTCGGTTTCGACGGCCTCCTCGGCTGTGTCGTCGTCGGCCTCGGTCGCATCGACGACGTCGTCGGCGACTTCTTCGACGGCTTCCTCGGCCGTCTCCTCGGGGGACTCGACCTCGATGTCGACTTCCTCGGACGGGTTGCGCTCGCTGTACCACTCGGCGACTTCGGGCCAGAGGTCCGCGTGGGTCGACGAGGACACCGACAGGCCGATGTGGCCGGTCGAGAACTCGATGGTCTTCGTGTCCTCGCTCGGGATGACCTCGTTGAACGGCTTGGAGGCCTCCGGCGGGATGAGGTGGTCGTACTCGCCCATCAACTGGAGGACGGGCATGTCGATATTCTCCAGGTCGACGTGTTCGCCGCCGATCTCCAGTTCGTTCTTGTAGAGCTTGTTGTCCTGATAGACGTCCTCGAGGAACTGGACGTAGGTGTCGCCGGCGACGTCGATGCCGTCGCCGAGCCACTTCTCCATCCGGCCGAAATTCTCGACGAACGACTCGTTCTCTAGGTTCTCGGCGAGGCGGATGTACTTCGAGACGTAGTTGTCGACGGGGTCCATCAGCGCGAAGCCGATGTCGAGCATCTCCGCCGGGACGTTGCCGAACGTCTCGGTCACGTCTCGCGGGGAGTAGTACTCGTTTGAACCCCACTCTTCGAGGACACCGCCGGTCTGGTCGAAACAGAGGCCGGCGGCCATCAGGCCGAGCGTGTTGACTTTCTCCTTGTGGAGGGTGGTGTACATCACCGACATGGTGCCACCCATGCAGTAGCCGAGGATGTTGATGGCGTCCTGCCCGGAGCGCTCGCGGACGACGTCGACGCAGTTGTCCATGTAGCGGTTGACGTAGTCGTCGAGCGTCAGGTGCTGGTCGAGTCGCGAGGGCTCGTTCCAGTCGATGAGGTAGACGTCGTGACCCGCTTCGAGCAGGCGACGCACCACGGACCGCTCCTCCTGTAAGTCGAGGATATACGGCCGGTTGATGAGCGCGTAGACGATGAGGATGGGTACGGGCTCTTTCTCGTCCTCGTCGACCTCGATGCCGGCGGCCTCGGCGTCGTAGTGGAGTAGTTCGAGCTTGTTCTCCTCGTAGACGACCTCCGAGGGCGTCTGACCCACTTCGACGGACTCCATCAGTTCGAGCCGCTCGTCGGCGACCTGATTCGTCTCGGCGGTTTCGGCCATGGCCTCGAGCGTCTTGGCCTGCCAGTCGAGCGCGGCCGCGAAGGGGTTGAAGGGGGATGGGTCAGAGGACATTGGTTATTCTTCCGTGTCGTCGTCGAGCTGTGATTCGAGCGAGTCGAGCTTGTCGTCGACGGATTGCTGGCTCTCGTCGAGCTGTGATTCGAGCGAGTCGAGTGTCTCTTCGACAGTCGCCTGGTGCTCGTCGACCTTGTCGAACCGGTCTTCGAGCGTCGATTGGAGCGACTGCTGCCGGGCGGCGACCTCCTCGATCTGGGACTCGACGGCGTGCTGGCGACGCTCCATCTCGACGAGGCGCTCGCCCACTTCGTCGATGTCGTCGCGGGTCGGGAAGCCGAGCTGGGAAATCGTGTCCTGGCTCATCTCGTCGGCCTGCTGTCGCATCTCCATCATGGACTCGACGAGCTGGCCGTTGGCCGCGGCGAACGCCGACGTGCTCATCACGTGCTTGAACGCCTCGTTGGCCGACTGCAGCCAGATGTCACGGAACTCCGCGGGGTCGACGTCCTCGCCCTGTGCGGCCTCGGTCGAGCGCTCGACCATCTGCTCGGCCGCGTCGATCCACTCCTCGTAGGCCGCGTTGTACCCCTGTAGCCCCTCGGAGAGCTCGTTCTCCTCCGGGATGGAGTCCTCTACGGCGTCGGCCCACGACTCGACGAAGGCCGCCTGGGCCTTCATGTTCTGTTCCATCGAGTCGGCGACGGCGTCGTTCATCTGTTCGACCATCTCCGCCCACTCGTCTTGCATCTGGTTTGTATCGCTCATAGTATCTCTAGTAACTCGCGCTGTCGCGCACAAAAAATGGCTGGTTCGTTACGCCTCGACGGCGTCAGTAGCCTGCGCCTGCACTTCTTCGACCTGCGCCTGCATCTCCTCGACCTGCTCTTGGACCTCTTCGAGCTGGTCACCGAACTGCTCTGCGACCTGAACCGACTGCGATTCGAGTTCCTCGTGGGCCTCGACGAGCAGCTTGACCTGCTCGTCGACGGCGTCGACGTAGTCGGCGGTCAGCTCGTCGTAGGAATCGACGCCTTCGACCAACTCGCTCTCGATGTTGTCGAAGACTTCGGCGTGGTTCTCGAGCAGGAAGTCGTACTGCTCGTCGACGGCCTGCCGGATCTCGTCCACGGTGCCGGCGGCGCCGGGGACCGTACTCTCGACGGCGTCGAGATAGCTGTGGAAGACGGTCTTCGAGAGCTCGACACCGCGGCGCTGGGCCGACTCCTGCGTGTCGAGACTGCCGATGACTGCCTCGTTGATGTTCTGCTGGAACGAGACGGTCTGTTCGAGGGCCTTCTGGCTCTGTTCGATGGACGCGCGCTGCATTTCGAAAGCGGTCGTGACGGGGGTTGTGTAGTCTACCATTGTTGTATTACTCGCTGTTGTTGTTGCTGACCGGGAGGACGACCGTCTGGACGATATCGCCTTCTTCGATTCCGAGCGCTTCACGCTCGGCATCGGGAATGCTGATTCGTCCGCCGCTCTGGACGCGGGTCTTGAACGTCGCCATCTGGCTCATCGCACCGAGCTGATTCATATCGAAGCTCGGCATACCACCGCTCGCGAACAACTGCTTCAGCAACTGTTGCTGCTGTTCCATCGCATTCTCGCTCGCCTGCTGCATCCCCTTGAACATCGGGGGCCACATCAGACCATCGTCCTCATCGGTCATCTGTACACTCACCTACACTGTTCAATGACTTAAAACTTCCCCCTATTTACCATCTGCTACCATCTGATACCATTGAATGGTTCGGGGTGCTGAGAGATGGTGAGCGAGGCGCTCGCCGCCGCTGGAGTCGTCATCGAGATGCTATAACGCCGCTGTCGGTCGGTAGAAGCCGTCTCGTGGCCGTAGAGTACAAAATAACACCAAGATTTAATAGTCGGACCTCTAAATACGACCCATCGATGAGTTCTGAATCACATCGGAATCCGCTGCTCGATACGTGGACCGAGACCTCCTCCCACATGTTCAACAGCGTCGTTGCAGCCAATCGGGCAGCATTTGCGGCTTTCGGCGTCCAACAAGACGAGGACGCTGCCGCCCCTCCTGCCGAGCGTATCGAACCGAACGAGGACCTCCCGGAGTGGCACGTAACGATATCCGAGGACCATCCGGACAACCTCGGCGTCGGTGACCGAATCGAGTTTACGAAGACGATCTCCGACGGTGATGTCAAGCAGTTCGCCGCCGCGAGCGGGGATACGAACCCGCTGCACCTAGACGAGGAGTTCGCCGAGAAGACACGGTTCCGCGGCCGCATCGCCCACGGGACGCTCGTCGGTAGCCTCATCAGCGCGGCGTTGGCCCGCTTGCCCGGACTGACGATCTACCTCTCGCAGGACCTCGAGTTCCACAATCCCGTACGCATCGACGACCGCCTCACGGCCGAATGCGAGATCGTCGAGGACCTCGGCGACGACCAGTACCGGCTGACGACACGGGTCAAGAGCGAGGAGGACATCGTCATCGACGGCGAGGCCGTCGTCCTCATCGACGACCTGCCGAACTAACAGAACGAGCGCAGCACCCGATTGAACCGTTCCGGTCGCTCACGGGGAGGGCAGTGTCCGCAGTTTTCTACTATCTCTAACTCGCTATCTGCAAGCGTCGCGGCCGCGCGCTTCGACCACGCCTGGGGAAGGAGCGGGTCGGCCTCGCCGTGGACGAGTAGCGTCGGCGCCGACACTTCCTCGAGTCGGTCGGAGTAGTCCGTCCGGAATCCGGTCCGTCGGAACTCGCTGCGCTGCCAGCGCCGCATCGCTCGGACCGTTCGTCGGTCGACGACCGAGTCCACGTCGTCGACGAGTTCCTGCGGGGGTTCGGTTGCGCCCATGCTCCGTAGTCCCGTCCTGATGGCGGGTTTCGAGGCACTGACGCCCTGCCAGAGCATGTTTCCGAGGACCGGCGTCTGCAACACGCCGCTGGCGGCCGTCCGCCAGTAGGCGTCGGCGCCCAGTCCGTAGCTATCTACGAGGGCGAGACGTTCGACGTCGCCACCGCCGAGTGCGTGGCCCAGCGCCAGCGCACCGCCCATCGAGAGGCCGGCCATCGCCGGCGCGTCGATGTCGAGTGCGTCGATGAACGCCTCGACGGTCTCCAGATAGTACGCCGTCGTGTACGCGCGGTCGGGCTTGTCGCTCTCGCCGTGACCCGGCAGGTCGGGCGCGTAGACGGTCCGCTCCTCGGCCAGTTCCGGGAGCGCGTGTCGCCACGAGACGGTGGCGGCGTCCAGTCCGATGCCGTGTAAGAACACCATCGGCGGTCCGTCGCCGCCGGTGCGGTAGTGCAAGTCGATGTCGTCGCCGTCGACGGTGAGGTCGAGGCGCTCCGACGTAATCTCTGCCGTCATCGCGCGCCAGTCAGTGTTCGATGGGGATGAGACTTTCTCTCAGGACGCCCGGCCGCAGAATAACTTGTGTTCTGAATGACGTTTCGAGCGGGCGGGACGCGACGCCGAGCACGAGTCGACAGCTAGCGACTCACGTCTCCCGGTCGTTTCTCTCGTAGGCACCTTTCTTCGAGAGCCGTGCCTGTGCCCGTACGACCGAGGGGGTCCGACACCGACCCGGTTCGCCGGTCACCTGTGGGATAGTGCAGTTGTTGCAATTCGCACACAGGGCGTCGTGCCCGTCCAGCAACCGGGCGCCGAGGCGCGGTTCGGCATAGAACGGGCGAGCCATCCCGACCATGTCGGCCGCCGGTTTGGCTCCGGCAGCACCCAGATACGCGTCACAGTCTGCCCGCGTCCGCAGGCCGCCTTCCAGCAACACCGGCACGTCGACGCGCTCACGGACTCGACGGCAGAAGTCGGCGTTCCAGCCCGGTTCGTGGTCGAAGCGGCGCGCTTGCAGACGGTTCAGGAGTTCTACCGCCCGTGCGTGAACCGGGCCACCGAACGCCGCCGCGTAGTCCTCCCGCAGGTCGCTGGCGGCCCACGCCCGGTCCGGGAACGCGCCGCGGACGATGCTCATGTCCCAGAATGTCGATACCTCGACGGGCACCAGTGCGTCGTAACCGATGGCGGCCAGTCGCTCGGCGACGTCGATACCGTCCGACAGCGTCAGATACCTACGAACGAAACTAGGGGCGACGGTCTCTGCGGGGACCTTCGTCACCAGCGGCACGTCCCCGGCGTGGTCCCGGACCGCGTCGTGAATCGCTTCGAGGAAGCGCACGCCGTCGGCGAACTCGTCGGTCCGGTGGTTGTAGAACGGCGAGAGGAACTGTTGTATCAGGCTCATGTTCGCCGCCGAGAGGTGGATGCCGTCGTAGCCGGCGTCGATGGCGTAGCCCGCACACCGCCCGAACTGCGCTGCGAGGTCGTACACCTCGTCCGTCGAGAGCACGGCCGGGTCGAGCGAAATCAGTCCCAGTCGGTCGAGCGCACGCAGTTGCCACGGTGGCCGGGAGACGGCCAGTTGTCGCTCCTCGGGGTGGCGCTCCCGGTAGCCGGCGTGCCACGTCGCCATGCTCCGAAGCCCGCCGTGAGCGAGTTGCAGGAATATCTTGCCTTCGTGTGAATGAATCGCGTCGGTCAACTCTTCGAGTCGCTCGACGAAGGCTGGGTCGTGGACGCGCGTCATGTTCGGCGCCGCACACCCCCCGTCTGTCGTGACGATGCTCGCACCCTGGAAGACGAGGCCGACGCCGGAGGCGGCGGTCGGTTCGAGTTCGTCGACGAGGGTGTCGACCGCACCGTCGCCGTTCCCCGCACACTCCAGTACCGGGGCGCGGTAGAGGCGGTTCGGCAGCGTGAGGCCGCCGACGGTCACGGGGTCGGTGAGGTCACTCACGACCGTCCCCGTCTGCCCTGCTGGGGATCCATGCGTTCGGGTAGCACACGACTCGGCAAAACGCTGGCGCTCGGGCGCGGCGGCCCGCTTCGTGGCTCAGGCTCTCGCCGCTCGCAATTCGAAGAACCGACGGCGGTCGGGTCCTCGCTACTTCTCGACGGGCAACAGCGCCACTCGCTCGCGGACGGCGTCGGCGAGCGTCCCGTCGGTGGCGGCGAGTTCGGCGTCGCTCACGTCGAAGAACGACCGTACTCGTTCGGGGTCGTACTCGTCGAGCGTCTCGCCTGATTCGAGGAGGGCCTGTAGCGCCTCGGCCGCCCCGGCCTCGTCGCCGCCGACGACGACGGCGACGACCGGGCACTCGCCCTCGCTGACGCCCATCGCCAGCGCGCGGTTTATCTGCCGGCGGCCGGCCGCGTACAGCAGTATCTCGACGCCGAAGTCGTCGGCGATGGCGTCGTCACGCTCTCGGGCCCGTTCAGCCAGCGCCACGGCCCGTTCGAGGTGGGCGCGGTCGACGACGTAGCGCGCGTCGAACGCCTGTACGGTCGCGTCGTATCGCTCGCCGATAGCGTCCAGTTCCGTGACGAACTCGGCTACGTCCTCGATGGTCGCGATGCCGTCTACGACCTCCATCAGAAATCACCCAGACTGGACTGGTCGTCGCCCGTCTCGACGCCGTCCTCGTCGTCGTCCCGCGGGTCGTCGTCGAGGACGTCGACGTCCGAATCCGGTTCGATGCCCTCCATCGACGGGTCGCGGTGGCCCGCGTTCTCCAGCACGTTCTCGGCGGTCTTCCGGCGGCCGCGAAGCGCCGCCAGCACGACCGGTTTCGCGGCGTCGCGCAGTTCGGCGCGGTCGCTGATGCCGGCCTCGAACAGGCGGCGGGCGCGTTTCCGACCGACGCCGCGCACGCCCGCGAGGTCGACCAGTTCCTCGCGCACCCCGTGTTCGACGCGGATTCGGGCCTCGCTGACGGCGCGGGCGGCGTCCGTGTCGATTTCGCTGGCCAGCGACTCGGCGGCCCCCAGCAACCACTCGGCCGTCTCGACTTTGCCGCGGATGTCGCCCGGGCCGACGCCGTAGCGCTCGGTGATGGTGTCCTCCTCGACTTCGTCCGCCCAGTCCTCCAGCAGGCGGGCGGTCTTCAGCGCCGACAGCCAGTCCTCGAAGCGTTCGTCCTCGAACTCCGAGGGCGTCGGGCCGAGGAGTTCGTCTTCGCGTTCGTACAGTTCCATCTCGTACTCCTCGCGGTCGCCCGATCGGAGGTAGAGCTGATACATGTCCGGCGTGCGCGAGACGAGGTGGTACAGGCCCAGCGCGGAGAGGTCGTCTGGGTCCACCTCGCCCGCGGCGGCCTGTTCGTCGGCGAGTTCGCTCGCGGTGGTGAACCCGCCCTCGGCGGCCGCTGCGGTCGGCGACTCGGCCGCCGACCGCTGCCAGTCCCGAAGACCGTCGATGATTTCCGCGGCGCTCATCGGGTCCAGATAGAGGCTGGAGACGGTGTGGCCAAGCGACGTCGCGTCCAGTTCGTCTCGCGGCTCATCGCCGCTCGACTTCGAGGCGCTCCGCGCCTCGCCATCCCCGCCGTCGATTTCGAGGAAGCCGTTCCGTTCGAGGTAGGTCAGCATGTCGTCGACGACCTGCTCCAGCCGTCCCGTCTCGTCGGTCTGACTCGCGTACAGCGTCTCTTCGAGGAACTCCAGCAGGCCCGACCGGGAGCGAGCGAACCCGGAGGCGACGGTGGCGAGGATGTGGGTCCGCATCGCGGGTTCGGCGGCCAGTTTCGACCGGACCGGCTCCGGGTCGGCCCAGACGTAGCGCTCGAACAGTTCGTCCAGTTCGTCGTGGCTGTTGGCGACGAGGACGGCTTCGCCGTAGGGGTCCAGTCCCGGTCGGCCGGCCCGGCCCATCATCTGGTGGACTTCGAGCACCGACAGGGGTTGCATCCCGCCCGCAGTCCCGTCGTAGCGCCGCCAGTCCCGGACGACGACGCGACGGGAGGGCGTGTTGACCCCGGCCGCGAGCGTCGGCGTCGCACAGACCACCTTGACGAGTCGGTCCCGGAACGCGTCCTCGACGAGTTCGCGGTGGCCGCGAGCGAGGCCGGCGTGGTGGAAGGCCGCGCCCTGTTCGACGGCGTCGGCGAGGTCGTCGCTCGTCTCCGTGTCGCTCACGTCCCGAATTTCGGCGGCGACGTCGGCGAGTTCGGCTTCCTCCTCGCTCGTGAGGTGAGGTCGGACCGTACTCCCCAGTCGCCCGGCGGCGGCCTCGGCGTTGCGCCGGGAGTTGACGAACACGAGCGAGGACCCGCCCTCCTCGACGAGGTTACCGTCCTCGTCGTATTCGTCCTGCAGGGTGTCGCGGACGACGGCAGCGGTCGGTTTCTCGTTGTTCTGGACCGCTAGCCGTCGCTGACTCCCGTCTTCTAAGTGCAAGGCCTGCCCGTAGTGGACGCCCTTCTGTAACTCGATGGGGCGCCAGTCCGAGTCGACGAGTTCGGCGTCCAGCCACGTCGCCAGTTCGTCGGCGTTGCCGATAGTCGCCGACAGCGCCACCGTCTGTAAGTCGGGGTTCAGTCGGCGGAGTTTCGCGAGCGTCACTTCCAGCGTCGGGCCGCGCTGACCGTCGTCGACGAGGTGGACCTCGTCGCTGACGACGCAGGTCAACTCTTCGAGCCACGGCGCGTCGTTTCGCACGAGGGAATCGACCTTCTCGCTGGTGGCGACGACGATGTCTTTGTCGCCCAGCCACCCGCCGTCGGACTCGTAGTTGCCCGTCGAGACGCCCACCTCTAAGCCGTACTGCTCGAACTGTTCGAACTCGGCCTGCTTCTCGCTTGCGAGCGCCCGCAGGGGGACGATGTAGAGGGCCTTGCCGCCGCGGGCGACGGCCGAGAGCATCGCTAGCTCCGCAACGAGGGTCTTGCCGCTGGCGGTGGGTATCGCCGCCACGATGTTCTGTCCCTGAGTGACCCCCGCGTCGACGGCCTCGGCCTGTGGGGGGTACAGTTCCTCGATACCGTCGTCGCGCAGGTGGTCGGGGAGCCAGTCGGGGACTCCCGGCAGGTCCGCAACGTCCATTACACCCCCGTTGGACCCCACTCCGATTTAAACTGTCGTCATCAGCGCGGCCCCGAGGGGAACGCCTTTGGCCGTCACGGGACAACGCGACTGTATGTACGTCGAATACGACCGTGACACCTGTATCGGGATGTTCCAGTGTGTCGCGGAGTGGGACGCCTTCGAGCGAGACGAAGACGCCGGCAAGGCTGTGCTGGCGGACAGCGAGGAAGAATCTGAGGACCTGTTCGTGCGCGAGATACCCGAAGACGCGGAGTTCGACGCGAAGTTCGCGGCCCGTGCCTGCCCCGTCGAGGCCATCACGATCTACGACGACGACGGCGAGCAGTTGGTTCCCTGACGACGAAACTGACAGGGGCCTGCCGCCCCCAGTCCCGGTAGATGGTCCGCCGTCTCTTCAGCCGACTCGTACAGGGGGTGCCGGCCGTGCTTGCCCGCGCCGGACTGGTCGACCGCCGGATGGCCACCGAGGCGACCGACCTCGCCGCGCCGGTGATGGTCACGGGCGGTCTCCGCATCCTCCTGCGACTGGCGGACTTCCTGATGGTCGGCATCGCACTCGGAGACGCCGCCATCGCCGGCCTCGAACTGGGCTTTCAGTACTACTTCGTCGGCTTCGGCCTCTCGCTCGCGGTGTCCTCGGGCACCATCAGCGTCGTCTCTCGGTTGCAAGGGAGCGACCAACCGGCCCGTGCGAACCTCGCGGTCAAGCAGTCGCTGTGGCTAGCCCTCCTGCTGTCGGCGCCGCTGACGGCCGTCTCGTGGCTGTATCCGGACGTACTCGTCGGTATCCTCGCCGACGACGCCGCCACTATCGACTTCGGCGCGACGTACCTCTCTATCGTGATGCTGTCGATGGCCCCACGGTTCTGGAGCATGGTCGCCTCGCGGGCGCTGGCCGGCAGTGCGGACACCCGGACCCCGATGTACGTCCGCCTGCTCACGCTGCCGACCAACGTCGTGCTCAACGCCGTCCTCATCTTCGGACTGGGGCCGTTCCCGAAACTGGACATCGCGGGGGCGGCCATCGGGACGGCCGTCGCCAACACGCTGGCAGCGGCCATCTTCTTTGGACTCCTCGTCTCCGGGCGGTACGCGGTGCGGTTACCCCTGCGAGGCCCGCAGGTCGACCTCGGCTTGCTGACCGAAATCGTCCGCGTGGCGCTGCCGCTGTCTGGGATGCGCCTCCTCCAGACGTTCGCGCGGTTCCCGTTCCTGTTCGTCCTCGGAGTGCTTGGGACGCCGACGCTCGCGGCCTACGCCATCGGCCGCCGGGTGATGTTGCTGGCGCTGATGCCCGCGTGGGGGTACGCGACGGCGGCGTCGACGCTCGTGGGCCAGCACCTCGGGTCGGGCGACGAGTCCTCGGCGGCCGAGTACGGCTGGCAGACCCTTCGGGTGGCACTCGCCGTCCAACTCGCCATCGGCGCCGTCCTCGTCGTCTTCGCCCGGCCCGTCGTCTCGCTGTTTGGCACCGAATACCCGGCACTCGCGGCGCAGTTCGTCCGGGTGTTCGGCCTCATCGTCGCCGGATTCTCCATTTCACGGACGATGCGGGGGAGTCTCCGCGGGGCCGGTGACACGCGCTGGCCGCTCTACGGTGCGATTCTGGGCGGCTACTGCTTCCGACTCCCGGTCGCGGCGCTCGCGCTCCCGGCGTCGTTCGTGGCGACGGTGCCGCTCGTCGGGGTGACCGTCTCGCCCGGCCTCGGCCTCGGTCTGCCCGCCATCTTCGTCGCCCTCGTCGGTGACTTCTACCTCAAGGCGGCGGTCAACACCGGCCGATTCTGGACGGGCAAGTGGCGCGACGTGGCCCGGCGGTCCGGCGTCGGCGTGGCCGACGATTGACTACTCCAGAACCGCTTCCGCTTCCACCTCGACGACGGCCCCCTCGGCCGCCAGCCCCGACACCTCGACCATCGTCGCCGCCGGCCGAACGTCGCCGAACACCTCCTCGTGAGCGCGGCCCACTTCCGTCTGGTGGTCCATCTCGGTGACGTACATCCGGGTGGCGACCACGTCGTCGGCGCTCGCCCCGAGATCGTCCAGCGCGTCCGTGACGATGCCCAGCGCGTACCGCGTCTGCTCGTAGGGCTGGTCGGGCGCGACCACTGCCCCGTCGTCGTCCGTGGCGATGGTCCCGGCGACCCGGACGGTGTCGCCGGCCCGTATCGCTCGCGAGTAACCGACCTGCGATTCCCACTCGGTCCCGGTCGAGACGCGCTGTCTGTTCATACCGGCCGTGAGGTCCGGCAAGCCGATAGTCGTTTCTCAAGGTTTAATGCGGGGCCTGCGATAGGGTCTCACATGAGCACGGCAACGAAACTCGTCCTCGGAACTATCGCCGCATCGGCACTGCTGTCACTCGCCATCGTCGCCAATCTGATTCTGTTCTCGGCCTGATGTTCACCGAGCGCACGCTAGAGGGGAGCTACCCGACGTTCGGGCCGAGTACGCCCCCGACGCGCTCGTGTTGAACTGCCAGCGGGACTTCGAGACGCTGGACTCGGCCGTCGCCGAGGAACTCTTGCTCGTCACCGACTCGGTCGACCCACTCTCGTACGACTCGTCGTGGGTCCCCGAGAACGCCCCGGACCCGCTCCGTCGCTTCGCCGGGAGCGACCTCACTATCGGGATGCCCGGCGACGGCGGCGTCGCGTGGACTCACCAGACCGGGCCACCCTGCGTGTTCGTCAAACCGCGCCTCGAAACCTCGCCGTCGGCGTTCGTCGACTTCCTCGTCGCCGAGGCGCTCGTCGAAGTGGGACTGGACGAACCCGAACATTTCCTCGGCTTCTTCGGCGAGCGCTATCCCGAGTTCGCCCGCGTCACCGACCCGCGACTCGGCCCCGCCGACACCTATCAACTCGCCACGGCGCTGTACGACGCCTACCTCGGTATCCAGACCCGCGCCGAGTTCAGCGGGTGGGCCGAGGACTACCCCGACCTGTACGACGCGTGGGCCGACGCCGGCGAGCGCCTCGAACCCCGCCTCTCGGACCTCGCGGGCGAGATTGCCCGCGGCCAGACCGGGTTCGCCGCGGCCGCGGAACTGGCTTGCAGCGGCGTCAAACACGGCCTCGACCTGCCCGCCCCGTTCGCTGCACTCGATACGGAGGCCTACCGCGAGTACGGCGCGGACTACGCGATTCAGTGGGCCGAGACGACCTTCGAGAAACTCGACTGACAGCGTCGATTCAGAGTTGGAAGAGAGTCGATACAGATTCTACCCGAACTCGGCACAGAGTCGGCCCGAACTTCGAAAAACGGCCTTTTACTCCTCGTTCGTCGTCCCAGTCGGGAGGGACCCGCCTCCCGTGACTCCATGGACGAGCCAACACCGACCCGACGACGACTCCTCCGCACGACCGGGGCCCTCGCGATGGCCGCGGTGGGCGTGGGCGCTACCGGCGCCGCGGCCGCCGGTAGCGGTACCGACCACGGTAGACAGTTCGGTCGCGTCTACGCCAACGACGTGCTGTGGCGGACGAACGTAGTGCGGGAACTCGACGAGCGACCCGACCCCGAGGACAAACTCTACTTCCTCCACGACGGCGACGGCCCCATCGTCGCTAACGAGGACGTGAGCGAGGACCAGTTGTCCCCCTTCGTCTCCGAATCTGGCCCCGGTGACCAGGACTGGAACGGCGGTATGTGGACCACCTACAGCGCGAAGGTGACGGACGTCGACGCGTTCAACGACGACGCGCCGCTCTCGAACGACGAGGACATTCTCGACGCCGACTACATCGAGACGAGCCTCGGAAACCCCGGCTTCGGCCCGCCGAACTACTTCGTCTGCCCGCTGAACGGCCGCGCCTGAGGCCGTTCGGCGGCACTCGCCGCGGCGCGTGTACGCCGACTGACAGCGTGTTACACCCGGTCCAGCACGGCGTCGGCGTCGTAGTTGAGCGTCAACTCGCGGGACCGACCGCGGCCCTCGACGTCGGTGTAGTCGGCGTCGATGATGCCTAACTGGTCGAGTTTGTTGATAATCTCGGAGTAGCGAGTGTACCCCAGTCCGCTCGCGTCGTTGAAGGCGTCGAAGATGTCGCCGGCGCGTTTGCCGTCGTGTTCGGCGATGACCTCGACGAGCGCCGTCTCAGAGTCGGAGAGTTCCTGCAACCGCCGCGAGAGGTGGACGTATTTGGACTTGTCGTAGGCCGACTCGACGTCCTCCAGTTCGACCGACCGGGACGCTCGCATCTCGGCGTTCATCCCGGCCCGTCGCAGGAGGTCGATGCCCACTCGCAGGTCACCGCCCTGTTCCTCGGTGAGTTCGGCGACGCGGTCCAGTACCGCCGGGCCGACGACCCCCTCGTTGAACCCGCGCTCGACCCGTTCGTCGAGGATGTCGACGATTTCGGTCTGGTCGTACTTGTTGAAGTACACCTCCTCGGGGCGAAACACCGACTGCACACGCGTATCGAGCGCCTCGATGACGTCGAGTTCGAGGTCCGAGGAGACGCAGATGACGCCGATTTTCGCGCCCGAGTGGGCCTCGTGCGCTCTGAGAAGGGAGTACAGCGTGTCGCTGGCCTCGGACTCGTAGAAGAGGTAGTTCACGTCGTCCAGCGCCACCGCCAGCACCTCGTCTTCCTCGACGAGTTTGTCGGTTATCTGTGAGAACAACTTCTTGAAGGAGATGCCCGAGGAGGGAGGTTCGTAGTCGAAAATCTCGGCGAACAGCCGCGAGAAGACGGCGTAGCGCGTCGAGTCGACCTGACAGTTGACCCGCACGGCGCGCACGTCCGTCTGGGCGGACAGTTCGTCGAACAGAATCTGGGTCGCCGTCGTCTTGCCGGTGCCGGGCGGGCCGCGAGCGATGACGTTGAGCGGGCGCGACCCCCGGACGGCGGGGCGGAGCGAGTACTTCAGCGTCTCCATCTGACTCGACCGGTGTTTGAACGTCTCCGGGAGCCAGTCTATCTCGAAGACGTGCTCGTCCCGGAACACGGACTCGTCCCAGCCGAGCATCCCCTCCTCGGGGTCGTCGCTCATCACTTTCACCGAGCTTCCCGGACCACTTAACCATTTGCCACCGATAGTGAAAGTGGAACTGCCAGTCGGCGTCGGACCGCCTGTGGCCGGCGTGTTCGAGGGCTATTGCGGTCTGCCGTCGTTGGTCGCCCGGACGGTCGGCCAGTTTCGCGCCGGCGAGCCGTCCACGGGTGAGTGTGAGAGGGTGCGGTCGTTCGAGCCCTCGGCACCGCCGTCGCCGGAGACACGCGTCCAGAAGACGGCACCGACGCCTAGTCGAACTTCCCGAGTAGACCGGCGTAGAAGCCGTCCTCGCCGTCGTCGTCGGCCAGTTTCTCGACGATGAGTTCCGGCGTCGAGCGGGCGAGTTGCCCCTTCACGGGCGAGCGGTTCACCCGCAGTTCGCCGTCGACCAGCCCCGCCGCCTGAATGCCGTCGATAGCGAGGTCGGCGTCCGACGCTTCCAGAATGTCCTCGGCGAGGTGCGAGACGAAGACGCCGGTCGCCTCGCGCTCGGTCAGCGATTCGAGGATGCCGGCGATGATGGTCGCCGCCGCGCCGGGTTCCGTGATGGATTCGAGTTCGTCGACCAGCACCATCACCGAGCGGTCGGTCGTGATGTCGGTGACCAACGCCCCGAACTCCCGCAGGGTCGACTCGAAAGCGCCAGCGTCGAGCGTCCCCTGCGTTTTCGCGTGGTAGTGCAGTTCGGCGACGCGGCCGATGCGGGCGGACTCGGCGGGTACCGGCAGCCCCATGTGTGCGAGCGTCGTCACCAGCGCCACCAAATCGAGCGTGGAGGTCTTCCCGCCGCTGTTGACCCCCGAGAGGACGGTGACGCCGTCGACGCCGTAGTCGACCGGTTCGACGGCCTCGAAGGGGACGTCGAGTAGGGGCGAGCGTCCGCCCTCGATGTCGAACCCGCGGTCCTCGGTGATCTCGGGCAGCGTACAGTCGAAGTCGGCGGCAAAGCGGGCGACGGCCAGTTCCACGTCCAGTTCCAGCGCGTTGGCGACCAGTCGCTCGGCGTCGCCCCGCACGTCGGCTAAGTCGTCGGCCAACTCGCGCTTCTGGCGGGTCGCTCGCCGGTCACGGGCGGCGGTCAGTTCCTCGCGCAGGCGACTCACCACGTCCTCCTGTCGCTCGACGGGGTAGGTCGGTTCGTCGGGGAACGCCCGGCGAGCCATCGTCTCGGTGTCTCGCAGGTTCAGCGCGTCGACGAGGTGGTCGCGGGCCTGTTCGACGGCGGCGGCGTACTCGTCGGCCAGTTCCCGGCCCAGCAGCGAGTCGACGCCCGCGCCGCGTTCGACCAGCGAGAGGAGGTCCGTCCCCTCGATGGTCACGTCCCGCTCCTCGATGGCCTCCCGGAGGTGGTCGTTGGCGACGCTCTCGGCCGTCGAGACGGCCGCGTCTAAGTCGTCGACGGCCGTCGCCAGTCGGTCGAGTTCGTCGTCGCCGCGCACGCTCCCGTCCTCGTCCAGTCTGTCGAGTGCGTCGGCGAGCGCGTCGAGGTCACAGGGAGCGTCGAGGCCGGCGACGCGGTGGACCTCCGCGGCGGCGGCCACCCGGTCGCGATTGCGCGCGAAGAAGGTGAGGACGCGCTCGGGAACGACCGACGCGGGCTCTTCCAGCGCGTTCGGTTCGACGCGTACGTCGCCCTCGACGTCGACGCCGGCGAAGGCCTCGTCCAGCGCGACCACCGTCGAGTACGAGCGGGCCAGTTCGGCGAGTTGGCGGGCGTCGTCGACGACTTCGACGCTGACCTCGGGGATGGCCTCCTGTGCGGCGGCGTAGTGTTCGGCGTCGCTCGTGGCGAGACACCGGTCGCGGACCCGCACGTCGCCGGGGTCGGCGAGCGGTTCGACGCCGGAGAGTGCCGCTCGAACGTCGGGGTCTGGTTCTCGATCCATCGCTCGCTCGGTGAACGCCCGGACCTCCTCGATGCGGCTTTGGACCCCGCTGGGGTACAGCGTCTCCAGTCGCTTCGCGGCGTAGTCGGTGACGGTCCGGGACTGGAGGAGGCCGAGCGCCTCACGGAAGATCTCGCGGGCCCGCGGCGTCGCGGCGAACCCGCCGGGGTCGTCGTGGTCGGCCCGGATGGCGCCCCGAGCGATGCGGGCGGCCCGCCCCTCGCTGATGCCCGGTGCCTGCGAGAGGGTAGCGACGTCGCCATCGCGCAGGGCTCGTTTGGGGTCGTCGAGTTCCCGCAGCGCCGTGGCCGTCTTGGCCCCGACGCCCGGCACCGATTCGAGTTCCATCTGTCGGCTCATTCGACGCCGACGAGAAAAAACCCCGCGTCGCTCGCTCTCTTCGTCGACGCCGCCCCGCGGCGCGGGCCAAACGAGAAAGGTTATAGTGTTTAGGCAAACCTAAACGAACTGTCGAAGATGGAACCGCAGGCCACGACTGTCGCTGCCGACACGCCGGAGCGTGACGCCGACTCGTCGCCGCAGGTCACGGCGCAGGAGACCGTTCCGGGGCAAGTAGTGTTTACGGCGACCGACAACACGGACGGGTGGATCGCGACCGACCTGACGGTCGACCCCGCGGACGCCCGCTGACTCGAACAGTTCGACAGGCGCTCGACCATCCGAAAGCGAACGACTACCCATGACAGAGACTACGGACGATACGACGACCGACACCGAGAAGACCACGATTACGACCGGACGGAACTTCGAAGAGGAGTACCGACTGCGCGCGGCCGACGCAGGCGAGTTCCTCGTCGACCTCGGCGAGCAACTCCGGGAGAACGACGAACTCACCATCGAGGGCGACGAGTGGGAACTGCCCTTCGCCTTCGGCGAACCGGTGACCGTCGAAATCGACTTCGAGGGCGTCGACGACCCGGAACTCGAAATCGAGATCGAACTCCCCGGCAGCACCGACGAGACCGCGCCCGACGTCAGCTAACGACCGGTCGTCTTTTCGGCCGCTATCGCGTCGCGGATTCGAGGACGAGCGTGTCGTCTTCGAGGTAGTGGTCGATGACGTGAGCGTGTTCCTCTAAGTCGAGGAGTTGCTGCCGGAGCATCTCCCCCGTGGCGTGGTCGCCGAGGTTCTCGGCCAGTCCGATGTGGTCGCGGTAGCTCTCGATGATGTCGCCGTACATCTCCAGATCGTTCGCCAGCGACGTCCGGATGTCGTAGACGTCTTCGTCCTCGGCCTCGACGGTCGCGGCCTCCGCGAGGGCCGGCATGCCGGCGTGTGGGACTCCGCCGAGCGCCTGAATCCGTTCGGCCACGTCGTCGGCGGCCTCCTCGACGTCCTCGTAGGCCTCCTGTAGCCAGACGTGGATGTCGTGGTGTTCGGCACCCTCGACGTTCCAGTGATGCTTGTGCAGCTGGTGGTAGAGGACGTACGCGTCCGCGAGGTCCCGGTTCAGCGCGCCGACGATCTGTTCGGCCTTATCGGTATCGAGGCGGACCGGGTTTTCCTCGACGGTGTCTGCGGTTCGACGGGTGAGCCGTTCTGTTGCCATGGCAAATGTCAACAACACACCCAGAATACTAAATTGTTCTGTGCGACTCGTCTCGTGCGGTTTCTCCTTCGGGCCGGGTCCGTGTGTGATACGTTCGCTCGCTGGCCACGACCGCGGTCAGTGGTTCCCACGTCCGACCGGGCCGACGGGTGATGCAGAAAACATATGTCGGCGTTGGCCGCCTTGAGAGATAGATGGCGACAGACGCCACCGACGTTCGCGGCCCGGTCCGGACCTTCGCGGAGGACTACGGCCTGCTCGTCGTCGCAGGCCTCTTTGCCGTCCTCGGCGTCGCCGGTATCGCACTGTACGTCTTCGGCGATACGGCCTACGCCCAGCGATTGCTGGAGCGCTACGGGTTACTGGCACTGTTTTTCGTCTTCGTCCTCGAAGGCGCGATGTTGCTCTACTTCGCCCCCAGTGAGGGCCTCGTTCCGGCGGCCGTCGCCGTCCTCGCGCGGACCGCCGGCGGCTACGACCTTCTGGCCGTCGCTGGCATCCTCGTCGTGGCCGTCCTCGGCGCCACGGCCGGCCAGACCGCGCTCTTCCTGTTGGCGAAGCGCGGCGGCCGCGAGTGGCTCTTAGACCGGCCGTGGTTCCGCGTCGACGAGGACCAGATGGACCGCTTCGGGACGATGTTCGACCGCTTCGGCCTGCTTGCGGTGCCGCTCAGTAACACGCTCCTGTTCACGCGCGGGATGCTGACGGTGCCCGCCGGCGTCGCCGGGATGGAGACCAAGCGGTTCGTCCCGCTGTCGGCGCTCGGCACACTCTCGTTCGAGATACTCCTCGCCGCGGCGGCGATGGGCGTGCTCGAACTGCTCTAGTCGACCGTCTCGATGCGTTCGTAGAGCCACGCTGCCGCCCGTTCGACGCTCTCGGGGTCGTCGCCGGTCACTTTCACCCGGCCCGGCGTGTCGTCGTTCCGGGGGTAGCTCCCGACGGCGACGCCGAACCGCTCGCGGGCCTCTGTGACGACGCCGACGACGGCGCCCTCGGGGGCGGGCGTGTGGAGCGTCTCGGTGGTCCGGTCGCCGCCGAACTCCTCGGCGACGGTGGCGAACATCGCCTTCAGTTCCTCGGGGATGCCCGGCATGACGTAGACGCCGTCAAGCACACAGCCAGCGGCGAAGCTCTCGTCGGTCAACAGCGGTTCGGCCCCGTCGGGGACGCTCGCCCACGCGTCCAAATCGAGGTCCATGTCGTAGCGGTCGACCATCTCGGGATTCTCGTCGGCGAACCGCTCGGCCTTCGCTTCGAGGTGGGTGCGGACGTCCTCGGGGACGACCAACTCGCGGTCGAACGCCCGTGCGACCGCCGCCTTCGTCACGTCGTCGGGGGTCCCGCCGATGCCGCCGGTGACGACGACGGCGTCGAAGGCGTCGTGATACCGGGTGACGGCGTCCGCGATGACCGCCTCGTCGTCGGGAACCGTAAGCACCCGCGTGACCGTCGCGCCCGCGTCGCTCAACTGCCGGGCCAGCCACGTCACGTTCGTGTTCGCCGTATCGCCCGAGAGCAGTTCGTCGCCGACGGTGACCAGCGCTACGTCCATATCGGTCGGTGGTGCGCGAGCGAAGTAAGGGTTGGCTCGGGCGGTCGGCGTCGAGCGTTGTATTCTACCCTAGTGCGGTTAGTTTTTCCCCTTCGGACGAAAACGACAAACTTGAGATGGTCAGCGTCATCCTGCCGACCAGAGAGTGGACCGACGCCTGTGTGGACCTCGCCGAACAGGTCGGCCCCGACGACGAACTGCTCGTCGTCTGTGACCACGCTTCGGACCCGGTCGCCGAGCGGTCGACGCCCGCCAACACCGACGTGCTGATCGCCGGCGACCCGGAGGGCTGCTCGGGGAAGTGCAACGCCGTTGCGACCGGACTGGCGGCCGCGACGGACGACATCATCGTCTGTACCGACGACGACTTCGACCACGGGCCGGGGTGGCTGGACCACGTCGTCGCGGGCGTCGAGGAACACGGCGCGGTCACGTCCGTGCCAATGTTCGCGAGCGAGGGGTTGTTCGGGAAGTTCCTCGAAGGACCGAGTCACCTCCTCCATCTCCCGGTGTTCCTGCTGGGAGCGGAACTGTGGGGCGGCACCGCCTGCTTCCACCGCGACGAGGTGGACATGCCGGCCCTCGTCGCGGACCTGCGCCGGACCGTCAGCGACGACGTCCTCATGGGCGAACACATAGACGCCGTCCACGGCGACCTCTCGCTGGCCCGCGAGATAACCGTCGAGGGGTCCGTTCGGAGTTCGCTCCACCGTTCGGTCCGTTTTACTCGGAACATGCTGTTTACCGACCCGCCGGCGCTCGTCGCGATGTTTCTGGTCGTGGCACTCGTCGCCGTCGGTACGGCGCTCGTGCCACTCCTGACGGGTGTGATCACGACTGCCGTCGTCGGGGCCGCCTACGCCGTCGCGGGGTTCGACCGCTGGACGTTCCTGCTCGCGTGGCCGGGCTTTCTCCTCCTCGGCGCCTGTCTCGCCTACGGCGTCGTGCAACCGGAGTTCGAGTGGGGCGGCCGGCGCTACCGCTGGACCGGCCAGTTCTCCGTCGACGTCCTCGATTGATACGCACCGGTACGGTTTAATACAACTCTGTCGAATTATAACTGATGTCTGAGATTCCGTCCGACACGTCGGCGGCGGCAGTCGAGGACGCCGTCGCGGCGGCACGTACGGCGCTGTTCGAGGCCTCGTCGTATCGGAGCGACCACTGGGAAGCGGACTGCTCGCTCGGCCCAGACGGTATCGGGGACGTCCGCTTTACGATTCACTACGCGCTTACGCTTACGCGACTCCGCGCCGACGCGGCCGCACGTGACCGCGCCGTCGAGTACGTCCTGTCCCGACGGGCCGACGACGGCGGGTGGGGCGATGCGGCGGCGAACTTCGGCGGTCGGCTGTTACTGGACGTGCTACCGGGCGACTACGGGGACGAACGCGCGGCCGTCGAGGCCGAAATCGAACGCGAAGGGATGCGGCTGGTGCCCGATGACCCCGACGACCTGACGTTCCCGCTGTTTCGGATGCAGCGGTTCTACGCCCTGATGAGCGACGAGTACGCCGTCGAGACGCTGTTCCCGAACGACGAACACCTCCAGATCGGTCGCATCCTCTGGCAGACGCCGGGCATCGACGACGGCGGCGTCGACTACGAACGCCACACCGTCCACCCTCACGCCATCGACGCGTTGCTGGTGACGGCCGTCCTCGGCGGTGCCATCGAATCCCAGCGCCCCGACGGCGAGGACGTCGACACCGACCTCCCGGTCGAGGTGCTACTCGACCGACGGCTCCGCTCGGGCAACTGGAAGACGAGTCCGGACAACGTCTTCGCGGTGCTGGCGCTGTCGGAGGCCGGCTACGACCCCGACGGTCCCGAACTCCGGCCGGCGCTTGACTGGCTTCGGGAGCAGCGACTCACCGACGAGGGACGCATCGTCCAGTACCGGCTCTCCGTCTGGGACACGGCGTGGGCGCTCCGGGCGTTGTTCGAGGCGGGCGCCGACCCCGAAACCCCCGAGGTGGCCGACGCACTGGACTGGCTCGAAGACGCCAAATCGACCGACGAGGCTGTACTCGACCGCGACCCGGCGCAGTTCCGCGAACACTTCGGGTTCGGGTGGGGGTTCCGCCCGGCGATGTACGCCGACTGGGACGACACCGCGGCGGCGCTGACGGCCCTCGCCCGCGGCGACCGGCCCGTCGACGACGCGGCCGTCCAGTTCCTCGTCGAGGCCCAGCGGAGCGACGGCGCGTGGTCGGGGTTCCTCACGGACTTCGACCCGCTCCCCGACGCTATCGCCGAGGTGCTCCGTCAGCAGGCCGGCGAGGAGACGTACGAACTCCTCTTTGCCAGTCCGGCCTGTCCAGACGTCACCGGTCACGCGCTAGAGGCACTCGGCGAATACGGCTACACTGCCGCCGACGCCGTCGTCGCCGACGCCCTCGACTATCTGGAGCGGTCGGTCACCGACGCCGACATGTGGATGGGCGTCTGGGGCGACGGCTACACCTACGGGACGAGTCGCGTCCTCGTCGGACTGGACGCCGTGGGGGAGACGGACCGCGACGTGGTCGCCGACGCCGTCGACGCCCTCCTCGCCGCCCAGAACGACGACGGCGGGTGGGGCGAGCGGTCGAACTACTCGCTGACCGCCGACGTGGACGCCCTCGACTACCGCGTGGCACCGTCGACGGCGGAACAGACGGCGTGGGCGGTACAGGGCCTCCTCGCGGCAGGCGTCGACGCCGACCACTCCGCGGTTCGCGCCGGCGTCGAGTGGCTACTGTCTGCACAGGGCGAGGACGGGCGGTGGGAGCCGACGCGAGTGATGTACAACAAGGGTGCGCCCCGCTATCTCGCGCCGGCGGTCACGCAGACGGCCGCGTTGCAGGCGCTCGCGGCGTACGACCGCGCCCGGTAGGTCACTGTTTCCGGACGTACCCGTGGGCCTGATTCTCGCCGCAGGCGAGGACGGCGACCTCCTCGGGTCTGTCGGCGAAGAACTCGCCACAGGCCCGCTTGACGCCCGGGAGGATGTCGTGGTGGTCGAGCACTGACGGGTCGACGTAGTCGTCGACGACGACGATGGCGCCCTCCGCCAGCCGCGGATAGACGGTTTCCAGACTCGTCAGCACGGAGTCGTAGAAGTCGCCGTCGAGGTGGGCGTAGGCGATGGTTTCGGGGAGTTCCTCGGGGAGCGTCTCCTCGAACCACCCCTCGTGGACCGTCGGGTGGGCGGCGTCGAACGCGTCGAACCGGTCGCGCAACTCCTCGGGCGTCGCATAGCAGAACCCCTCTTCGAGCGGTGCGTCGCCGTCGGCCTCGCTCTTTGGTGGCAGCCCCTCGAAGGAGTCATAGACGTGGAGGTCGCGGTCCGGCGCGTAGTGGGCCAGTACCTGCTGGAACAGGACGGCGCTCGTCCCGCGGAAACAGCCCAGTTCGACCACGTCCCCGGGCACGTCGGCGAGGAGGGCCTGCCGGAGCAGGTGGAAGTGGTTGCTGAGCTGGGCCTCGTTGGTCATTGCCATCTCGTCGGCGTCGGCCAGGTCTTTGACGACCACGCTGTCCATCGACGATGCCGGCTCTGTGGCGGTCTCCATACGCCGTGGTAGTCGGTGACTCCTAGATAATTCCACCGGATACTCCCGGAGTACAACGTCTGGCTTCACGATTGAAAACTTTACTCTATCTAGAAAAAAGTTTGAAGTAACAATCACGACGATGTGGATATATGTTTGTCGGGATAGACCACTCTACGACCGGTATGAAGGTCGCTGTCGTCGACGAAGACGGCGAGCGGACAGGTTCGTTCAAGATAGAGCGCTCGGCGGACGATCCGTTCGACTGGTCGTTCCTCGACATCCTCGCCGACCACGTCGCCGTCGAGGACGTCGAGATGGCGGCTATCGGCTACAGTTACGGGGACGGGTTCTCCTCGATAACCGACATCGAGTCCATCGAGGGCCGCGGGGTGGTCGACCACATCGGCGCGGGCCACAGTTTCGGCACCGGGACGCTGGTCTACGACGAACTGAAACGCTCTGCCGTCCCGACGGTCTGTTTCCCGGGGGTCCACGACGACCTCCCCTCGCTCCATCCGTACTTCCGGCACTACTCGAACCTGACCGGTGCCGATAAGGTCGCGATGACGCGCTACGCGAAACGGCGTCTCGACGAGTGGGAGGACGGCGCCGACCACTTCATCGCCGCCAACACGAGTTCCTCCTCGATGGCGACGCTGGTTCAGGACGGCGAGATTCGGGGCGCGTTCACGTGGCTGGCGCTCATCCACGCCCACCCGGACATGGAGATGCTGCGACGGCTGCGCGACGGCGATCAGGACTACCACGACTGTTACATGCAGTCCGGGGTGCTGGCACAGCGTGACTACGACTTCGAGGCGGTGAAGGGGACGCCCGACCCGGAACTGCTGGAGATGGCCTACTGGGCGACGCTGAACCACGTCTACGCCTGCCTCCCGTTCGCCCGCCACGTCCACGACGACCCGCTCGAAGCCATCGTCCTCAGCGGCCGTCTCAGCCGAATCGAGGACCCGATAGACGTTCGTGGTCGTCTCACCGACGCCTTCGAGGACATCGTCCCGACCCACGTCTCCGAGCGGTTCGGCACGGCGACGGGGGCGGCGCTCATCGCTCGGGACGCGGCCGTCGGCGCCGACGACGTGCTTGGCATCCCCGTCGGCGAAGTCCCCCGGCGGGCGGAGCTATCGGTATGACCGAGGTGTTCCTCGCCGGCCCCATCGACTTTCAGGACGTAGAGACCATCGTCGACTACCGTCTGACTATCCGCGACCGGTTGCGTGAGGCGGGGTTCGAACCGGTCGACCAGTACTCCGCAGCGCTGGAACTGGTCGCCGAGACGGACGACGTGGCCGAGATCGGCGAGCGGTTGGACGAGTTGCCCGACGAGCCCTACCTCGACGCCGTCTCCCACGCTGTCGCCGCCACGTCGTTCGAGGACGTCCTCGCCGACCCGTCGCTCGTCCCCGAACACACGCCCCCAGAGGTGGTCGCCGACATCGTCGAACGGGACCTCTCGCTGGTCGCCGACAGCGACGCCTTCCTCGCGTATCTCCCCGACCCGTCCTGTGGCACGATGGCCGAACTGCTACACGCGGTCCGGTGTGACCATCCGACCGTCGTCGTCAGCGAGACGCCCCCACACTTCGTCCAGTACTACGCCGATGCGACCTGTCCGACTGTCGAGGAGGCCATCGAGACGCTTTCGGAACGGCTCGCGACAGTCTGACTACGCGCCGGCGTCGACCGCCTCAGCCAGCAGTTCGGTGAGGCCGACGATTTCGATGTCGTCTTCGTAGCCGCCGGTCTTGCGGCCGTCCTCGTACATCGTCATGCACATCGGGCAGGCGACGACGAACCTCTCGACGCGCTCGCCGGCGTCCGTGTCTTCGAGCGCCTCGCGCAGGCGTTCCTCGCTGGGTTTGGTCTCCTCCTCGAAGTCCATCCACAGGCCGCCGCCACCGCCACCACAGCAAAACGAATCGGCGCGGTTGCGGGGCATCTCGTAGCGGTCGCACCCGGTGGCGTCCACGAGGTCACGCGGGGCGTCGAACACGTCGTTGTACCGCCCGAGGTGACAGGGGTCGTGGTAGGTGACGGTGTAGTCCAGTTCGTCGCCGCGGAGGCCCAGCGCTCCCGATTCCGCGAGGTCGGCGACGACCTGCGTGTAGTGGAACACGTCCGACTCGTCCCACTCGCAGGCCTCGAACTCGGGGTACTCGTTCGTGAAGGTGTTGTAGGAGTGCGGGTCAGTCGTCACGATGGACTCGAACTCGCAGTCACCGATGGCGGCGGCGTTGTCCTCGACGAGCATCTCGTAGAGGCCCTCTTCGCCGACCCGTCGCACGTCGTTGCCGTCGGTCTGTTCGGCCTCGTAGAGGATGCCGTACTCGACGTCGGCGGCCTCGAAGACCCGTGCGAGGGCTTTCGCCACCTGTTGGTTGCGCTCGTCGTAACTCGGGTAGTCCCCGACGTACCAGAGGTACTCGACAGCTTGGTCGCGGGCGTCGGGCACCTCGAAGTCCAGTTCCTCGGTCCAGTCGGGGCGCTTGCGCTCGGGGTCGCCGAAGGTGTTGCCGTGCTGGAACACGTTCATCATCGCGTCCTGCACGTGTTCGTCCATCTCGCCCGATTCGGTGAGCCGTCGGTTCATCTCCGTGAACTGCGTGACGTGTTCGATGTCCACCGGACAGGTGTCCATGCAGGCCATACAGGACATACAGGACTCCATCGTGTGGGCGTCGATGACCGACGTGCCGCCGTCGGCGACGATGGGGACGTCCTCGCCGCCGGCGTCCCGGTCCTCGCGGTACCGTTTCAGGTCCAGAATCACGTTCCGCGGGTCGAGCGGTCGGCCCGCCTCCTTCGCCGGACAGACCGACGAACAGCGCCCGCACTTCGTGCAGGCGTCGTGGTCCAACAACTGCTTCCACGAGAAGTCGTCTATCTCGCTCGGCCCGATGTCCTCGGGGGCGGCGTCTTCGGGGACGCCCGGCAGGCGGACGCCGGCCTTCTCGTCGCGGGCCACGAGGTTCCCGAACGACGAGAGCATGTGGAACGGCTTGGCGTAGGGAATCCACGCGACGAACCACAGCGCCACAAGCGAGTGACTCCACCAGACGAAGGGGTAGGCACCCGCCGCCGTCTCGGGGGTCACACCGGCCAGTAAGAGCACGTCCCTGACGAACCACCCGACGAAACTCACCGTCTCGAAGGAGACGTCACGGACCGTCGACGTCCCGAGGATACGGACGCCCTCCGTCACGTAGCCGCCGATGCCCAGCACGAACAGCGCCCCCAGAAACAGGTCGTCCTCCCGGGAGGTGTGTCGGTCGTGGAGTCGCTCCATCCGACGACCGTAGCGCCGCCAGAGGGCCACGCCGACGCCGACGACGAACAGCAGTCCCATCGCGTCCATCACGAAGGAGTACGAGAGGTAGAACCGGCCGACGAAGAACGATTCACCCGTCAGCGGCCGGTAGAGGTCCATGTCGATACCGAGAATCGTCGTCCCGATGAGCAGGGTCAGAAAGCCCCAGACGACGAAGGCGTGCATCACGCCCGCTACCGTGTCCCGGTCCAGTTGCTTGCGGTTCGAGAGGGCCAACCGGGCCGCCGTGAGGATGCGGTCCGGGAGGTTGTCCACTCGGTTAAACGGGTCCTCGCTCCCGCGCGCGTATCGAGAGACGCGGCCGTAGACGCCGTACAGGAAGACGAGAATCGACAGCGCGGCCAGATAGTAAAAGAGGACCTTCCCCACGGGACCGATACGCCAGAACGTCGGCCGCGTGGTCGTCTGCAGCACGAGTGACATGCCTTACCACGAGACACGCTGACACTTGAAACTTGGCACGAACCGCCGCCGTCTCCGAGAATCTATAAACGGTTGAAAGTTTCTGGCAGAATCCCGTCGCCCACCAAACAACTATATACCTCGGCGGTGGAAGGTACCGGTCCGATGGACGAGAAGACCGAAGAACTCCGTGACATCTTCATGGACGTCGCCGAGGAGGGGACGGTCACGGAGTCCCAAGAGGCCACACACGGGTCGCTGACCGACGTCGACGAGTCGACGGTCGAGGACCGACTCGCGGACGTGGTCGCCCGGATGCGGGACCGCTATGCGTTCCGCACCGACCTCGACGACGACGCGCTGGTATCGATCGTCCGGGGCTTCTATGACGGTGACGGGGACGACGACATCGCGGCGGACCTCGGCGTCGGCGAGTCGGCGGTGTTCGAGGCCCGTCTCGATCTCCACCTCCTGCGCGAGGACGACGACGCCGACGTCGAGTTCGACATGGCGGCGTTCCGCCGGCAGGCCGTCGACGGCGCGACGGTGGACGAACTGGCCGAGACGTTCGCCGTCGACGCCGACACTGCCGCCCACTACCGCCGCATCGTCGAGACACAGGCCGCCAGTCGTCAGGTGAGTCACCGCTTCCAGAGCGAGTTCGAGGACGTCCTCACCGACGCCGGCCTCGCGACACAGATGACCGCCGCCGTCCGCGAGAGCGGCCTCGACGAGGCGACCGAGGACATCGACTCGCTCGACTCGGACGCCGACGTCTCGATGTAGGCCGGCGAACGTTTTTGACCGAACGCAAGACCAGTGGGGGCTATGGCCGACCACACCTTCCGCGAGTTGGAAACCGCGGCCTACTGCCCGCGAAAGCTCTACTACCGCCGCCGCGACGGTCCGCCGGACGTACCAGCGGGTATCGGCGCGATACGTGACCTCGCGTTCGACTACGACCGACTCCTGACCGACGACGCCGCACTGCTGACCGCGCCTATCGAGGTCGACCCGACCACCGTCCGGGAGCGTCTCCGTGCCGCCCGCGACCGCCTCGACGACTGGGACGCACTCGCCGACCCCGTCGACCGGGACGTCTACCTCTCGGGGACGGACGCTCGCGGCGTCGCGCACAAACTCGTCCGAACGGACGCCGGCCCGGTCCCGTCGCTCGTCTTCGCCGGGAAGCCGCCCGAACAGGGCGTCTGGGAGCCACAGACGGTTCGACTGGTCGCAGCGGCGAAGGCGCTCTCGTGGGGCTGTGAACGGCCCGTCGAGCGTGCGTACGCGGAGTACCCCGCCCACGGCATCGTCCGGGACGTCGAACTGACCGCCCGGCGAACGGGAATCTACCGACGGGCGCTTCGGACGGCCGAGAGCATCGATGGGCCACCCGCCCGGGCCGACACTGACGCGAAGTGTGGCCCCTGCGAGTACCGCGAGGACTGCGGCGTCAGAACGCGGTCGCTGCGCTCGCTGCTGTGAGTCAGTGCTCGGCCAGCCACGTCTCGACGGCGTCGGCACGGGCGCCCCGACGGTGAATGGTCCCGGCCGACACGTCCACGACGGTCGACCCGGTACCGCCGGGCGTCTCGCCTGCGTCGAGGACGACGGCGGCCTCGTCCCGAATCGCGTCTAACTCCTCGACGGTGCGGGCGCTGGGGTTGCCAGAGACGTTCGCGCTGGTCGCCGTCAGCGGCGCCACTCGCTCCAGCAACGCCAGCGCGACCGGGTGGTCCGGCACGCGCACCCCGACCCGCGACTCGCCAGCGGTCAGCACGTCCGGCACCGCCTCGCGGCGCGCGACTACGACGGTGACGGGGCCGGGGAGGAACTCGCGCATGAACCGTTCCTCGCGCTCGGTCGGGCGGGTGTACTCGAGTGCGGTGTCCACGTCGGGCACCGCCATAGAGACGGGCTTGTCCCGCGCCCGCCCCTTCGCCTCGAACACTCGCTCGACGGCACCGGAGTCGCTCGCGTCGGCGGCTAGCCCGTACACCGTCTCCGTCGGGTACACCACGAGGTCGCCGTCGCGGATAGCCGCCGCTGCGGCCTCGAAGTCGCCCTCGTCTGGTTCCTCGGACATGTTACAACTGGGCTTCGACCGCGTCGTAGTCGGGGAAGGAGGGCCACTCCTCGCCGACCCACGCGTACTCGATTGTCCGATCCGAGTCGAGGACGAACACGGCCGGGCGCGGTTCGGCGAGGCCCGTCATCCCGTCTAAGTCCATGGCGATACCGTACTGCTCGGCGACGCCGTTGGCCGGGTCCGAATAGAGCCGATGGTCGCCCTCGATGTCGCGCTCTTCGAGCAGGTCCTTGTGGGCGTAGGGCGTCGAGATGGAGAGGCCGACGACGGTGGCCTGCTCGTGCCACCCGCGGTCGCGAATCTCGTTCCAGACGTACGTCGCCGGGAACGCGCCGTCCATCGCGTGGAACACGAGGACGACGGACCCCTCGCTTTCGGCGCACAGCTCCGAGAGGGCGACGTCCTCCCAGAACTCGTCGTTGACCAGCGGCCGGGTGAACTCCGGCGCTTTCTCGCCTTCCGCGGGGTGGTCGGCTTCGCCCAGTTCGATGACGTCGAAGTCGAGGTCCATCTAGGCACCCCCCTCCTCGCGCTCGCTTTGCGGCCGCTCCCCGTACGTCCGCTCCAGATACTCGACGATGTTGGCGCTCTCGCTCATCGTGACGCCCGTGTTCTCGTCGACGATGGCGGGGACCGTCCGTTTCCCCGAGAGGCGCTTGACCACGTCCCGTTCGGAGTGCATCGGCTCGATGAACCGCGAGCGATACTCCAGCCCGTGTTCGTGGAGTTTCCGTACGACGCGTTCACAGAACGGGCACGCCTGCAACCGGTAGAGCGTGATGGTGGGCTCGCTCATATGGCGCTGCTATGCCGGAGAGTCGGGTAAGGGCTTCGGCGAGTGGGCCATGACAAGCCTTAATCCCCGGGACTGACAATTTCGACCGTCGATGGCCCTGGACCCACCTGTGACGTTCGCGCTGTCCGATACGATGCTCCAGACCTACGAGGTCGCCGGCATCGGAATTCCGCAGAGTGCCGTGTTGGTCGGTGGCGTCGTTTCGATCTTCTTTCTCATCTTGCTCTCGGCGTTCTTTTCGTCCTCGGAGATCGCCATGTTCTCGCTGCCCGCCCACCGGACGGAGGCGCTCGTCGAGGAAGGCGTTCCCGGATCGAAGACGCTCAAACACCTCAAGTCCGACCCGCACCGACTGTTGGTGACCATCCTCGTCGGCAACAACATGGTCAACATCGCGATGTCTTCCATCGCCACGGGGCTGCTCGCGATGTATCTCACGCAGGGGCAGGCCGTCGCGGTCGCCACCTTCGGTATCACCGCCATCGTCCTCCTGTTCGGCGAGAGCGCCCCGAAGAGCTACGCCGTCGAGAACACGGAATCGTGGGCGCTGACCATCGCTCGCCCGCTGAAAGTTGCCGAGAAGGCGCTGCTCCCGCTCATCCTGCTGTTCGACTACCTGACTCGCGTCGTCAACAAGATCACCGGCGGCCGCTCGGCCATCGAGACCTCCTACGTCACCCGCGAGGAGATTCAGGACATCATCGAGACGGGCGAACGCGAAGGCGTCCTCGACGAGGAGGAACGAGAGATGCTCCAGCGCACCCTCCGGTTCAACGACACTATCGCCAAGGAGGTCATGACGCCACGACTCGACATGACCGCCGTCGCGAAAGACAACTCGGTGCGCGAGGCGCTAGAGACCTGTATCCAGAGCGGCCACGCACGCCTGCCGGTCTACGAGGGGAGTCTGGACAACGTCATCGGCGTCGTCCACATCCGCGACCTCGTTCGTGACCTCAACTACAGCGAGGCCATCCCCGAGGACATCGTCCTCGAGGACATCATCGAACCGACGCTGCACGTCCCCGAGTCGAAGAACGTCGACGACCTGCTGACCGAGATGCGGGCCGAACGGATGCACATGGTCATCGTCATCGACGAGTTCGGGACCACGGAGGGGCTGGTGACGATGGAGGACCTCACAGAGGAGATCGTCGGCGAGATCCTCGAAGGCGAGGAAGAAGAGCCCATCGAGTACGTCGACGACGACACGGTGACGGTCAAAGGCGAGGTCAACATCGAGGAGGTCAACGAGGCGCTGGAACTGGACCTCCCGGAGGGCGAGGAGTTCGAGACCATCGCCGGCTTCATCTTCAATCGCGCCGGCCGCCTCGTCGAGGAGGGCGAGACCATCACCTACGACGGCGTCGAGATTCGCGTCGAACAGGTCGAGAACACGCGCATCATGAAGGCCCGCGTCGTCCGCCTCGACGAGGAGGAAGCCGACACAGACGCCGACGGCAACACCGAGGAAGCCCAGCCGGAGTAACTCAGAACAGCGCGGTGACGCCGACGAACACGCCGTAGCTCACACCGAACGCCAGCACGAGCGACCCGGCCCACGCGAGCACCGTCTTGGCCATCTTCTCGCGACTCACCTCGCCGCCGCCGGCGGCCGCACCCGACCCGACGATGGCCGAGACGATTATCTCGTTGAACGAGACGGGGATGCCGAAGAAGACGGCGGCCTGCGCGATGACGAAACTCGGGATGAGCGCCGCGATGGAGCGACGCGGCCCGAGCGAGGAGTAGTCCTGTGAGAGCGCCTTTATCATCCGCGGCGCGCCGGTCCAGGAGCCGATTAGCAGGCCGACGCCGCCGAACAGGAGCACCCCCGTAATCGGGATGGCCGCCGTCGGCCCCTCACCCAGCAGCGGGAGCAAGGGGCCGAGCGCCAGACCGACCTGACTCCCGCCTGCCGAGAACGCCACGAGGCCGCCCAGCACCAACAGGAAGTGCCGTTGCCCGGCTGCGGAGTCGGCACGCACGTCCCGGTAGAGCAGGCCGCCGCCGAGGGCAGCCGCGACCAGCGTCAGGCCCACGACGGTCGGGAGCGGCGGCGTCCCCAGTGTCTCGGCGGCGGCGCCAGCGACCGACGCCTGCTGGGCGCCGGGCGCCAGCAACACGAACCGAACGTTTGCCAGTAACGCGGCCACGAGACCGCCCAGCACGGGCACGAGCAGTCGCTCGGGCGCGGCCTCGTGGCGAAGCAGCCACGCCGTGGCGAAGGCGATGCCGCCGCCGACGAACGGGGTGGCGACCCACAGCGCGACGATTTCGACGTACTTCGCCGTGGCCGGCTGGCCGCCCATCGCCAGCCCTACGCCGACGACGGCGCCCGTGACGGTAAACGCCGTCGCGATGGGGTAGCCGGTGAAGATGCCGATTGCCACGAGGACGGCGGCGGTGAGCAACGCGACGATGGCGGCGATAGCCGAGAGACCGCCGCCGTCCGGGAAGAGGACGAGGCCGCCCCCGACCGTCTCGGTGACGTTTGCACCCTGTAACACCGCGCCGGCCAGTCCGAGAATCCCGACGAAGAAGCCGGCCCGCATCACCGAAATCGCGTTCGCCCCGACAGCGGGCGCGAACGGCGTCGATCCAGAGGACCCGGCACCGATAGCCCACGCCATGAACAGACTCGCCATCGACGCGACCACAAGGGTCACCAGCACATTCGTCGCTACCATCTATACCCGCGTTTGCCTTTGCCCCCAATGAGGCTACCGCTCGCGCCGTCGCGTATCTCCACCCGAAGCGAAGGGGTATGGCAACGCCCCACATGGAACGACCGGTTGCATCGCTTTCCGTGCGTACGCACCCTCCCGTCTCGACGATGCGACCGTTCGAACGACTCCCGTCGCGGGACGGTAGCAGTGGTCCGCGACGACGCTGCCGGCCCCAGAGGATAGTTCCCGAGCAGGGCGGTGCCGCCATACTATGGGGTGCCGTGTCGGTGAGAACGGTTAATTGACACCCGGTCGAACACCCATCGATGCCCTCCACGCGCTCCTCTCTCACAGCCGAGCGACTGCTCGCACTCGGCGTGTCGGTCCTGCTCGTGACGACGCTCTTCGCGGGACCAGCATACGCACAGAGCGACGAGCGGTCGGCACCGTCGGTCGACACGTCACGCTACGGCACGCGGTGTGTACAGCCATCTGCGATGGGGACGCCGACCGCTCGCCGTGGCGCCACACCGCCCGCGTCGGTCCCGGTCGTAAACGAGACCGACGACCGTCGCGTCCCCCTCGGTGACGTCGCCGCGGTCCCGCTGTCGGTGCCGGCCGGCGCGAACGTCTCGGTTTCGGTCGGGGCGGACCGGACCGACTCGACAGCACTGGCGATTCGGGACGACGGCGACGGGCAGGTCGTCCTCGTCGTGAACACGTACCTCGCCGCGCACGCAGGCACGGACGCCGGCACCTATCGTGTCCGTGGTAATGATACGGTGACGGTCACAAACTGGTCACGTGCGCCGCTCCAGCCCGGTGACTACGCCGTCCGTGCGACGCAGACGGGGACCGCGGTCGCCGAGCGGTCGCTCCGGGTGACGACGCCGGAGATCGGCGGTATCACCGTCCAACGCGCGGCGCCGCAGGTGTTCGAGTCGGCCACGGTCGCCGACGTTCGTGCGGCCAACCGGTCTGGCCTCCTCCGGTCGGGGACCGAGTCGCATTCGATTCCGACGGTCACCGAGGGCGAGACGGCCGTGCTCCGCATCGACGCGCCGAGCATTGTCGGCGCGGTAGCCGCCGCCAACGGTACGACGACCGACCGAGTACTCTCGCTCCGCGCGGACGGCATCGAGCTAGAGATATTCGGTCCCTGTGGCGGCATCTTGCTCCGTGAGAGTGCGACCGAACGGGGGTCTGTTCGGGCCCTCGTCGACGCCGGCAACGGGACCCTCTATCTCCTCCTCGACACCGCTCGCCTCGAAGGGGTGCTCGCCGCCGAGCAGACTCTCGACCTCGAAATCGAGGAGACGTCGGTGATAGCGAACCGGGACGTCGAGGCCGAACAGTCGTTCGAGGTGGCGGACGCGTCGCTCAGTGTCGACGGCGTCCGTGCCGAGACAGTCGACGTGCAGGCCGGTAACTGGACCACGATTTCCGGACGGACGGCAATCATGCCGGGGTCGCAGTTCGGGATCTCGCTCGTCTCACGACAGGACCCGACCGTCTCGCGGCGGGCGACTGCGACTGTCCACGCGAACGGCACGTTCCAGACGACGCTCGACACGCGGTCCCTCTCGTCGCCCGGCCTGTACGACCTGACCGTGTTCCACCGCCAGTACCGGAGCGGGGCGGGGGACCCGCCGTCGATATGGTGGGACGCCCACCCCGGCTACCGAGGCGAGACCACGACCACCGTCTACCTCGACGACGTATCACTCCCGAAAGGCGGGTTCCTCGTCGCCTACGAGTACGACGAAACGCGGGACGCGTTCCACCCCGTCGGGACGGCTACCGAGACCGAGATGGACGACTTCGAGTTGCCGCGTACTGTCGACGATCACGTCCTCGTCGTCGCCCATCGCGACGGCGACGACGACGGACGATTCGACGGTCCGGTAACCGACCCGGCGTACCGCCTGAGCGGACACCCGGTACAAGCGTGGACGGCGACGGTCGAGAGCGTCTCGACGCCGGTCCCGAACGTGTCGTTCGCGGGGCCAGAGAGCGCGGTCGACGGGCGGTCGACGTCGACGGCCACGGTGACCGAGTCGCCGACAGCGGTGACACGGACGCCAAACACGCCGACTGCGGCGGTACGGACCACCGACTCCTCGACGGGGGCTGTGACAACCGGGGACCGGCAGACCGGTGCGAGCGGTGTCGGTTTCGGTCCAGTGGTCACGCTCCTCGCACTGGTGGTTGCGGCGCTTCTCGCACGCCGACGTTAGTCGTTCGGACAGTGGTCCGGAACGTGGTTGTCGTTACTGTCGAGCGGCGAGGAGGTGGGAATCCGCGGTGGCGTCGACGCCGTCCACTTGTTCACGACCAGCGAGTCGCCGTCCTCGTTCTGCAGAATGACCCAGTACGTCCGACCCTCACAGATGGGTTCGAGGACGGCGTCGCTCGCGAACCCGTCGATGTGGACGTACTCCCCGGCGTGGACCTTCGGCCCGCCGGTCCACACGTCGTCCCAGTAGATGCTGTTGCCTGCATCGTCCTTGATCAGCACGTTGTCGGCGTCGACGGTCCGGCCGACCTCGTGCGTGATGACGACGTACGGCCGGTTGTCCGTGTTCCCCTCGCCCGAGGGCGCGTACTCGCGGTCGAACCCGCCGCTGGGGGCGGGTTCTTGGAGTTCGCCCTCGAACCCGACCGCGAGCGACGCGACCACCGCCGCGAGGACGACGACGATGCCCGCCATGAGGATGACGCCGACGACGGGGGACACTGCACGACTGCTGTTTGGTCCGCTGTGAGGGCTAGCGTACGACATCGGAGACGTTCTGTTTCAATACGACTGCGTATAAAATAAAGGGGGTGGTGCTGTTTCAGGCGCTGAAACAACCGCTGGCCGTCTCACACCCACCGTCGAGCCGGCGACACGAACGTCGCCTCAGTTCGTCTTCGCGTCAGCGATGCTGGAAGACGCGGTCGGCGACACGAACGTCGCCTCAGTTCGTCTTCGCATCGGTCTCTTCACCCGGTTCCGTCGCCTCGACGCCCTCGGCGGCCTCGACGGCCTCGGTCACCTTCTCGGTGTCGACGTGCCAGCGGTCGACCGATTGGTCGTAGTCGGCCAGTCGGTTCGAGACGCGCATCTTCAGGTCGTCGTCGTTGACGTTGACTTCGAAGACGTACTCGGGGCGGTCCTCGTCGCCGATGCGCCGGAGATTCGCGCTGACGAGTTCGTTGTCGAAGTAGTACGGCGCTATCTGTGTCATCACGTTGCGGTAGACGGCGTCCTCGACCTTCCGGAGCGCTTTCCGGCCGGCGGAGTCGGCCGCACGCGCGACGTAGTCGACGGACTCGCCCCACTTGTCGATGGCCTCGTCGGGTTCGTCGAGGTTCTCGTAGGACTCGCTCAACTTCTCACCGGCCGTCTGGAGGTCCTCGTCGGGGTTCTTGCCCGCCTGCTCTCCCTTCCCTTCGTCGACGCTCGCCTGCTCTGCGGTCTTCTCGTTGACGTCCTCGTCGAGTCGCTCGTGGCTCTTCGGGCGCCACTCGTCGAACTCCGAGAGGGCGCCGTCGTCTACCTCTGTGGTCTCGTCGTCGACGAGGTCTTTCAGTGCTTGTGTGATTCGCTCGCCGTGTTCGACTACGTCGACCCAACCACCCTGTGTCTTGAATCCGGAGACGCTCTCTTCGATATCTGCCATTGTAGAACGAGTTCGTGGTGCGGACGGTCTGGTACCGTGCTTGAAACGACTTGTCGCTCCGGCCGGTTAAGCGTTTCCGCCCCGGTGGGCGGCGGCCACTTATCTGGATTGACCGTGTACTATGTCGTGATGCCATCTGCACTATTCGTAGTCAGCGAGCACGGCTACTGGGGCGAGGAGTGTATCGAACCGCTGACGACGCTGACAGATGCCGGCGTCGACGTCACCGTTGCCACGCCGTCGGGCGAGAAACCGGTCGTCGACGAGCGCTCGGTCGATCCCGAGGAGGTCGGCGAGGAGACCGCAGAGCACGTCATGGAGGTCCACGAAACCGACGAGCGACTCAACGACCCGACGCCCATCGCCCGGACTGATGCCGCCGATTACGACGCCGTCGTCTTCCCCGGCGGCCACGGGACCGCGTGGGACGTCAATCAGGACAGCGACGCGCGCCGACTCCTGCGCGACGCCGTCGAGAGCGACAGTGGGAAAGCGCTGGTCGTCTGCCACGCCGTCGGTATCCTCGCGTTCACCCGCGACAGCGACGGTGGGTTCCTCGCGGCGGGCCGGTCGGTCACCGGGTTCCCGAACGCGTGGGAGGAGGGCATCGTCGACGAGGACGACCTGATGCCCGACGGTCGCAAACTCCCCTACTGGGTCGAGGACGAGGTCAAAGCTGTCGGCGCCGAGTGGGACGCCGAACTCGACGCCGACACGAGCGTCACCGTCGACGGCGACCTGATCACCGCCCGTGGCCCGCCCTCCTCGGCGGCGGCCGCTCGGACGCTACTCGAGGAACTGGGCGTCGAAAGCCCGGCCTAATCCGAGTACGCTACTAATTCCGTCGCTCGGTTTTCGGCCGTCCCATCGCGCCCGCGGAGACCTGCTTTTTCGTCCGGAAGGGGCGCTGTAACCTGTGTATATCTTAGTGCGTAGCAGGGGATTTTCAATGGACGTATGTCAGAAGACCCTACGCGGAAATCCACCCGACGGCGCTTCGTTCGAGCGGCCGGACTGACAGGTGTCGTCGCCCTCGCAGGCTGTGGCGGCGACGGTGGCGACGGTGGCGACGGCGGCGATGGCGGGGCCGAAACCGAGACCACCGCCATGGGCGACGGCGGTGATGGCGAGACCGAGACCACCGGGGACGGCGGCGATGGCGATGGACAGACCGAGACGCGCCTTTCCTGGCACGCCGGCGGGACCGGTGGGACGTACTTCCCGCTCTCGAACGAGTTCAAGACCATCGTCGAGGACAACACCGAGTTCACGCTGAACGTCCAGTCGACGGGCGCAAGCGTCGAGAACGTCGGCAACCTCGCCAGCGGGGACGCCGACTTCGCGCTCATCCAGAACGACATCGCCTCCTTCGCGAAGAACGGGACCGGCATTGACGCGTTCAAGGACAATGCCGTCCAGAACCTGATGGGGGTCGCGACGCTGTACCCCGAGACCATCACCATCGTCACGCTGGCCAACACCGGCATCACGCAACTGTCGGATCTCTCCGGGAAGACGATCAACACCGGTGACCTCGGGTCGGGCACGCAGGTCAACGCCCTCCAGATTCTGGAGGCCGTGGGTATCTCGAACTTCACCGAGCAGAACGCCTCCTTCTCGCAGGCGGCCGACCAGTTACGGAACGGCGACATCGATGCGGCGTTCGTCGTCGGCGGGTGGCCCGTCGGCGCAATCGAGGACTTAGCGAACACGAACAACCTCGTCATCGTCCCCATCCGGGGCCAGAACCGACAGGCCGTAAAGGAGGCGGCGTCGTGGTTCGCCGACGA
Organism: Haloarcula sp. JP-L23; assembly: GCF_011602445.1. NCBI lineage: Archaea > Methanobacteriati > Methanobacteriota > Halobacteria > Halobacteriales > Haloarculaceae > Haloarcula > Haloarcula sp. JP-L23. Next base: position 697,852 of record NZ_CP050014.1, read on the forward strand.
CACCATTCCCGGTGGCACGTACACGGGCGTCGGGAACGACGTCCAGACTGTCGCCGTGCAGGCGATGATTGCCACCCGCAGGGAACTGTCCGAATCGACGGTGGAGACCGTGACGGCGGCCATCTTCGACAACGTCGACCAACTCACCATCAAGACGGACTTCATCAGCAAGGAGTCGGCCCAGGACGGCATGTCCATCGAACTCCACCCCGGGGCGGCGGCGTACTTCGACGCCTGACCCGACCCGTGGTGCCAGCATCGCCCGCTACCCACGCTCGCCGGACGCCCACGACATGACTCGGCGCGTCGCCGTCGCACTCGCGTTCGTCGCGTTGCTCGCACTCGGGACGGCCGCGGCGGTACCGACCCAGCGGGTCCTCGTCGTCGAGGACGCCGAGAACGGGGAGCCGTACCTGACGGTCCCCGTCGAGAACGGGACGACGGTGGCGCTTTCGTACACCCACAGCGTCGAGAAGACCCGCGTCTACGACGGCTACACCGTCAGAGGCGACCGACTCGTCATGACCCGGATGGAGTTCGAATCGTACGGCTGGGGGCTGCCCAGCGGCGCGAACGTCACCCGGGAGAACGGGACGCTCGTCTACGACCCACCGGGGGCCTACACGCGATTCACCGTCGCACCCGGTGCCGTTGCAGGTCACCGCCTCCACGTCGGCGACCGGACCTACGATCTGGTCGCACTGAGCGACGAGCGTTCCGTGACCCTCCACCTCACCCGGCGGTCGGCGCTCGCGGCCGCTACGGATTCACTCGATACATGACCACGACACCACCCGGAGACGACATAGTGGACTCGCCCGAGGACGTCGCCGTCACCGACGAGGAGGTCGACGAAGTCCTTCAGGAGATAGAGCGCAAGCGGTCGTTGCAGGGCGCTGCGGCGGTGGTCGTCGCCGTCGTCGGCATCACCTTCTCGGTGTTTCAGATGTGGCTGGCAGCGAAGGGGTTCGTCCTCTCCGTCGACCTGCCGGGTCTCGGCACGGTTCAGTTCGCGGCGCTCCAACTCCTCCAGATAAACGCCGTCCACGTCGCGTTCGGACTCGTGCTCACTTTCCTGCTGTACCCCACGTCGACCGGAGATGGGCCGGTAACGCGCCGGTGCGTGACGCTGACGGCGTGGCTGGACGACCGGCTCGGGGCCGACCACCCCGTGGTCCGCGGCGTACACTGGGCCGGCGGAGCGCTCGCGTGGGTGTTCGTCGACCCCGACTTCGACCGCGTGACGCCGCTCGACGTGGTGCTGATGGGCATCTCGGTGCTGGCGGCGGCGTACTTCATCACCGACTTTCAGGAGATACAGCGGATGCGCGCGCTCGGACTGGAGTCCGGCCGACCCATTCAGGGAGTGTTCACGTTCCTCGAACCGATTGCGGGACTGCTCGGACCGCTCGCGGACACCTCCTACGCGTTCGTGCTGGGCGTCGTCGGCGTCTTGCTGGTGCTCGAAGCCACCCGGCGGGCCATCAGCCTCTACCTGATGGTCATCGTCGCGGCGTTCGTCGTCTACGCCCGCTTTGGCTTTCTCATCCCGCAGGACGCGGCGTACGTGGGCGTCCTCTCTATCCCGCCGCTGGCGTGGGACTCCATCATTCAGAACCTCTGGTACAACACGGAAAACGGCGTGTTCGGCATCCCGGTGACCGTCTCGGTGCAGTTCATCTACATTTTCATCCTCTTTGGGGCGTTTCTGGAGATGTCCGGGGCCGGCCAGTGGTTCATCGACCTCGCGTACGGCGCGACGGGGACCCGGCGGGGCGGCCCCGCGAAGGCCTCGATTCTGGCCAGCGGGTTCATGGGGACCATCTCCGGGTCCTCTATCGCCAACACCGTCACGACGGGCGCGTTCACGATTCCGCTGATGAAGCGGTCTGGCTACCGCCCCGAGTTCGCCGGCGGCGTCGAGGCCTCGGCGTCGTCTGGCGGGCAGATTCTCCCGCCGGTGATGGGCGCCGCCGCGTTCCTCATCGTCCAGTACACGGTGACGCCGTTCCGCGACGTCATCATCGCCGCCACCATCCCGGCCATCGTCTTCTTCTTCGGCGTCTGGGTGATGGTCCACTTCGAGGCGACAAAGCGCAACATCGGCGGTCTGGACCCCTCCGAACTGGTGGACATCCGCCAGCACCTCAAGACCGGGTGGTTCTACCTCGTCCCCATCGGCCTCCTGCTGTACTACCTCATTATCGAACGGCTCTCGGTCGCCCGGTCGGCGTGGTTCACGCTCATCGCCATCGGGGCGCTCGTCGCCCTCGTGGCGGCGTACAGCGACGAGACGCGGGGTCGACTCGTCGCTATCTTCGGCGCCCTGTTCGTCGCCAACTTCGTCGCACAACTGCTCGCGGGCGTCGGATTCCTCGGTGCGCTGCTCGGTGACGGTACCGGCGGCCAGTCGGTACAGGCGGCGTTTGCGGCCACCGTCGGCGGCCTCGGCGGAATGGCGATCGTCGCGGGCGTCCTGACGCTGGCGACGCGCCCCGCTCTCGACTCGCCCATCCTCTCGTTCGACGACGCCGTCGACGACGCCGCCCAGACGACGGCCGACGCCATCGGCCGGTCCGAACTGGCGAGTAACGGGCTCTACCGACTCACCGTCTTCCTCGGGAAGTCGATGGAGAGCGGCGCTCGGACGGCGGTGCCTGTCGTCATCGCTGTCGCCGCGGCGGGCATCATCCCCGGCGTCATCAGCGTCTCCGGTCTCGGGCCGAATCTGGTGGCGCTCATCCGCGCCGTCGCCGGCGGGTCGCTGGTCCTCCTGCTTCTGGTCACTGCCGTCGCCTCCATCATCCTCGGGATGGGGATGCCGACCACCGTGACGTACATCATCCTCGTCTCTCTGCTCGCGCCGGCGCTGGTGGGGTTTGGCGTTCCGGAACTGGCCGCGCACCTGTTCATCCTCTATTTCGGCGTCATCGCGGACATCACGCCGCCGGTGGCCGTCGCCGCCTACGCGGCCTCGGGGGTGGCGAAATCCGACGCCTTCCAGACGGGCATCGAGGCGTTCTCGCTGTCGCTGAACAAGGCTATCGTCCCGTTCGCGTTCGTCCTCGCACCCGGCATCGTCCTCCTGCGACGGAAGGCCAACGCCGACGAACTCCCCCTCGGCGAGCAGTACCGCGTCGTCCAGCTAACGGACTTTTTGGACCCCGGCTTCGCCATCTTCGAGGTGTTCATCCCCGTCGCCGGGGTGTTCATCGGCGTCGTCGCGCTGGCGGCGACGGTCATCGGCTACGTCTCGGCCCCGGTTTCTCGCAGCCAGCGGGGGGCCTTCGCGGTCAGTTCCCTCCTCCTGATGGCGCCCGGACTGGCGGTCTCCGGGCTGTACGATCTGTTGGGACTGATCGGCGTCGGCGTAGGCGGCGGCGAGGTGTCGCTGGTCGTCGACATCAGCCTCCGGGCGGTCGGTCTCGTGTTGTTCGTCGCGCTCATGCTGGAGAACCGCCGGCGCGGGGAGGCCGTCGCGGAGTCGGCAGCCGGGGCGGAACCGGCGTGAACTGACGGCGGGCCGCCGCGACGCGGCCACTCGAATGTCGTCACAGTTTAATCGGCGCGCACCGACGGGCCGGGTATGACTATCGAAGAGCGCGGCGACGCCTCGCTCGTCACGCACGCCCTCGCGAAGGACGAACTCTCGCGACTGCGCGACGTCGAGACCGAACAGGTCGAGTTCCGCAAAGGACTGGTCCGACTGGGCCGCATCTGCGGCTACGAGATAATCGACGGTCGGATGGAGACCGAGTACACGGAGATCCAGACGCCGTTGACGACGACGATGGGCGAACGCGTGAAAGGACTCGACGACGTCGTCATCGTCAACGTCCTCCGGGCGGCGACGCCGTTCGTCGAGGGCCTGCTCAAGGCGTTCCCGCGCGCCCGGCAGGGAGTCATCTCGGCGAGTCGCGACGAGTCAGCGGGGATGAACGAGGACGGCGAGTTCCCCATCTCCGTCGAGTACGAGAAGATGCCCGACATCAGCGAGGACGACACCGTCATCGTCGCCGACCCGATGCTGGCCACCGGGTCGACGATGTGTACGGTCCTCGACCACATCACGAGCAACGGGCCCGACCCGGAGCGACTCATCGTCCTCTCGGCGGTGTCGGCCCCGCCGGGCGTCGTCCGCGTCGCCGAGGCGTTCCCCGACGTGGACCTCCTGACCGTCGCAATCGACGACGAACTCGACGACGACGGCTTCATCGTCCCCGGACTCGGCGACGCCGGCGACCGCGCGTTCCGTACGGACTGAGCGCGACCCGAAATCCGTATAAGCGGGATGCCACAACAGCCGTGACGTCCCGGGTCCCTCGACGTTTTCGTCGGCTGTCGAACCCCTTCACTTCAGTTGGAAAACGACAGACAGCTATTGAATTTACTTCCACACGAAACGGTATCTGACGCACGCATGACGGGTCAGGTGCTCGCTGGTGTCGTCGGCTGTCGAACCGTCATTCGGGGTCGCTCGCGTCGATACTCGCTCGGCCGCTGGTCGCACTGCGGATGCGGTCTCTGAGGGCCGCCCCCTCCGCCGTCGGGACGCGGACGGCAAAGCGCACCTCGGCCTCGTAGTCGGCCTCGAACTCCACGTCGGCGGATTCGAGCAGTCCCCGGACGCTCCCGGAGTCGTCGTACTCGACGGTGACGGTGAACCGCTCGTGGGGGACCGACTCGACGACGCCCGCGGCGTCGACGCCCTCTTTGACCGCCCGACCGTACGCTCGGGCCAACCCACCGACCCCTAGATTCGTCCCGCCGTAGTAGCGAGTGACGACGGCGACGACGTTCTCTAACTCCTGTTGCTGGAGGACGTTCAGCGCCGGTTTGCCCGCACTGCCGCTCGGTTCGCCGTCGTCGCTCGAATACTCCCGGAACGGTGAGGCCCGAACGCGGTAGGCCGGCACGTTGTGGGTGGCGTCGGCGTACGTCTCGTAGATTTCCTCGACGAACGCTTCCGCCTCGTCGACGGTCTCGACGGGGGCGACGTGACCGATGAACTCCGAGCCCTGCACCTCGAAGCGGGCCTCCGCCCGTTCCGCGACGGTCAGATAGCTCTCTGCCACGCCGGTCGGTACTCCCGGCGGGCGAATAGCCCTTATCCTTCGCCGGACCCGCCGCCGGTCTCGCGCCCGCCCCACACGCGCTTGTCGAGTACCTGCACCCGCATCCCGTCCCGGACTCGTAGCTGACAGGACAGTCGCGGGTAGCCAAAGCGGTCGGCGAGGTCGTCGTGCCAGTGGTCGGGGTCGGGGGCCTCGGCCAGTCGGACCCCACAGGTCGCACAGAGGCCGCGACCGCCGCAGTTGAGACGACGGGCGTAGCGACCGTGCGGGCTGATCCCGGCGTCGAGGAGGGCGTCCCGGAGGACGGTCCCGGTCTCGGCGCTGACCTCGCGGACCTCGCCGTCGGGCGTCTCGACGGTGACGGTGGCGGGGTAGCTCATACGACGCAATCGGCCCGCACTCGGAAAAACGCTCAGGCCAGTTCGATGGTCCGGACGAACGGCATCGCCCGAATCTCGTTGATGAGGTCCCCCGGCAACGCCTCGTCGGTGATGACGTACAGGCGCGGTTCGTCCGTGAACTCCGGGTCCTCGCTCAAGACCTGCCGGATGGAGATGTCCCGGTCGGCGATGGCGCCCGTGACCGTCGAGACGATACCCGACTCCTCGGCCGACCGCACGGAGACGGTGATGGCGGTGAGGTCAAGCACCGGCGCCAAATCGAGCAGACTCGGGACGGAGGAGATGTTGCGGAAGATGCGCCGTAACTCCTCGTCGTCGAGGATGGCGTCCGTCGTCGCGTTTACGACCCGGCGGTCGACACCGGCCTCGCGGGCGATGCCGGTGTTCGGAATCTCGATGCCGCCCGAGACGACCCGGCCCTCCTCGTTGACCGAGAACCCCCGCTCCAGCAGGAGGCGGATGACCGCCTGCTGGCCCGGCGAGTCCTCGAACTTCGCCATTATCTCGTCGAACATCGGCGCTACAGTTCGCCCTTCGTGCTCGCGACGTCGCTCCGTCGCTCGTCGATGCGGGTGGCGTCGTCCAGCGCCCGCGCCAGTCCCTTGAACAGCGCCTCTATCTCGTGGTGGGCGTTCTCGCCGTCGACGCCGCAGTGCAGCGTGAGACCGGCGTTGGTCGCCAGCGAGCGCCCGAAGTGTTTCGCCATGTGGCTGGTCATCTCACCGACCTCGCTCTGGGAGAACTCGCCGTCGAAACTGTAGTACGGCCGGCCCGAGACATCGACGACGACGCTGGCGACGGCCTCGTCCAGCGGGACTCTCCGGTCGGCAAAGCGGGTGATACCGCGCTTCTCGCCCAGCGCTTCCTCGAAGGCCTGCCCCAGCGTGATGGCCACGTCCTCGACAGTGTGGTGGTCGTCGACGTCGAGGTCGCCGTCGCAGTCGACGGTCAGGTCAAAGAGGCCGTGCGTCGAGAAGGAATCGAGCATGTGGTCGAAGAAGCCGATACCGGTGTCGACGGTCGAGTCGCCGTCGCCGTCGATATCGAGCGTCACCTCGATGTCCGTCTCGGCTGTCTCGCGGGTGACGGCCGCGGTGCGGTCGCTCATACGTTGCCTCTAACGGGCCGTCTATATGGGAATTGCGTCCGCTCGGTGTCGCTGGTGCTCCGCTCGGGGTCGGCACTTCTGTCGCGCACACCCAGAAAGCCCCCGGCCGCTGGACTACTGCAACTCGCTGTGTGCGTCCTTCGCGCCTCAGTCCAGTGCTTGCGTCGTTTCGAACGCCCAGCGACCGGCCCCGTTCGGTCCCGCCCGATAGTCCTCTAACCGGAAGACACAGACGGTGGCTGGTTCGTCGCCGTCAGGACTCCTGTACGCGCCCGGTCGTGTACCACGCCACGAGGAGGAGGGCGAGGAGCGCACACAGCGGAAGCAACAGGAGGCGCATCGCCTGGACGACGTCCGAGCCGCTGATGACGAAGCCCATGATGGCGGGGACGGCGGCGAATCCCGCCGAAGACGTGACGGCGGCCGTCGAGTTGACCGGGGTGCTGTGTTCCGGCATGCCGTCGACGCCGTAGGCGACCAGCGTCGGGTACAGGCCCGAGAGCAACAGACCGAAGGTGAAGACGCCCGCGAGGAGTCCGTACCCATCGGCGACGAAGAACGTATACCAGAACGTCGGAACCGAGAGCGCGACGAGACCGGCGCTCAGGCGGAGGTAACCGAACCGCTCCGAGAGGCGTCCGGAGACGAACCGACCCGGGACGTACGCGGCGAGCAGCACCGACAGCGACGCCGTCGCCAGCGTGTCGGAGAGACGACTCTGTGCGTAGGTGGTCAGCCACGTGAAGATACCGCCCTCGAACCCGGAGACGAGGAAGACGCCGGCGGCCATCGCCAGCACTTCGGGCCGGCGGACGAGACGCCGGACTGCGGTCAGGTTCATCGGGTCGTCGCCGCCGCCCACCGCGGGCGCCGGCAGCGAGTGGACCAGCAGGAGGAGCGGAACGAACGCCACGGCGAGCGCGAAGTAGGCGTAGCGCCAGTCGCCCGCGAGGAGCGCCCCGGCTACGAGCAGCGGGCCGATGGTCGCGCCGACGGCCCACATCATGTCGTAGTAGCCGAACAGCCGCCCCCGCTGGCTGGGGTAGAGGTGGCTCAAGAGTGGGCGGGCGCTCCCGCGGCCGACGCCAGTGAACATCCCCCGACCGAACAGCGCCGCGAGAAAGAACAGGAACGAGGGAGCGACGCCCATCACGAGGATACCGGCGCCGGTGCCGACGACCGCGAGCAAGAGAAGGCGGCGGGTGTCGAACCGGCCGCCGACCGCGCCGACGAGCATCACCACCACGAGAAAGCCGACGGTGCCGGCCGGTGCGACCAGTCCGAGTTGCCACTCCGGCGCGCCGAACTGCTGTTGGAGGGCCGGGATGACCGCCCCGCGCATCTGCAGGCCAGCGCCCTCTAGTGCCATGTACGCGAACGCGACGACCGTCCACCACCGTCGGCTCGTCCGCTCGGTGTCGCTCTCGTGGTCCGTCTCGGCCGCTGTGGCGGTGGCCGTCTCGCCCATACTCTGGTCTGAGCGCCCTATGGGAAAAATATTTTGTATGTAGTAAAATAACTCTCTACCATGTCTGCGGAGGCGCTGCGCGAGCATCTCGCGACGTTCGGACTCTCGGAGAAGGAGATAGCGGCGTATCTGGCGGTGCTGCGGGTCGGCGAGGCGACGACTGGTGAGGTGTCGGCGGCCGCGGACGTCTCCCAGGGCTACGTCTACGAAATCGCTGGATCGCTCACCGAGCGCGGACTGGTCACCATCGACGAGACGGCCAGTCCGACGGTCCTTCGGGCCCGGCCGCCCGAAGAGGCGCTGGCGTCGCTCGCCTCCCGCCTCGACGAGGTGCGCGAGAGCGTCGAGACGCTGTACACTGCGCCGGCCGACGACGGCCCGGCGCTCGAAGTCGTCCACTCCCGGTCGACGGTCCGAAAGCGGGCCACGCAGTACCTCGCCGCCGCCGACCGGGAGGCGTTCCTCGTGCTCCCAGCCCCGGAGGTTGCCCACCTCGACGACGCCCTCGCCGATGCCCGGGACCGTGGCGTCTTCGTCTATCTGCTCGCCGTCGCGCCTCTCTCGGCTGAGACGCTAGACGTGGACTGGAGCGCGTGTACCGACGTCGTCAGGACGTGGGACGCCGCGCCGCCGGTCCACGTCCTCGTCGACGACACGACGGGGCTGTTCGGGGCGCACGGCATCCTCTCGGGTCGACACGGCGAGGAGTACGCGCTTGCGTTCGCCCAGCGAGAGGTCTGGAGCGGCTTCTTCGGCAACGCCGTCGCCAACTTCTGGCCGATGGGCGAGGACCACTACGTCACCGACCCCGACCCGCTTCCGGCCACCTACGGTCACCTCCGGACGGCAGCGACCAACGCTGCGCTCCACCGGGCGGCAGGCCGGGAGTTGCTGGCCGACGTCACGCTCGAAGACGTCGAGGCCGGGACCGAACGCCGCTACGAGCGGGTCCCGGTCGTCGCGGTGCGCCAGAACCTCGTCGGCGACCCGACGAACGACTTCCCGATGGAGAACAGCATCGTCTTCGAGACCTCGGACGGTCGCATCGCCGCGGGCAACACCGACGGCGGTATCGGGCCGTTCTACGAGGGGTACGGCGCCCGGTCGGTGACGCTGTATGAGGGCTAGCGAGGGCCGTGACCGACGGGAGCGGCCCTCGGAGAAGCGCAGCGGTGACTGGCAGGAACCGCGAGCAGGCGGGGGTGGTGTGGGCTGTGCGGATGCGACCGACGGGAGCGGCCCTCGGAGAAGCGCAGCGTTAGGCTCGCTCGGCGACGGCGTCCATCGCTGCTTCGAGGGTGAACGCGCCCTCATAGAGCGCGCTGCCGACGACGACGGCGGCCGCCCCGGCCGATTCGAGGGCCAGTACGTCCTCGACGGTGGCGACGCCGCCGCTCGCGACGACGGGTATCTCGACGGCCTCGACGATGCGGCGGACGGGGTCCGTGCGCACGCCTTCCAGTTGGCCCTCGACGTCGACGTCGGTGAAGAGGACGCCGCCGGCACCCAGTTCTTCGTACCGCTGTGCGGCCTCGGCGGGGTCCAGTCCGGTCCCCTCCGTCCACCCCGAGACGACGACTTCGCCGTCTTTCGCGTCGAGGCTGACGAGGACGCTTTCGGGATGGGACTCGCTGATTTCGGCGACGATGTCCGGGTTCTCGACGGCGGCGGTGCCGAGGATGACCCGATCGACGCCGCGGTCCAGCAACGAGACGGCGTCTTCGGCCGTGCGGATGCCCCCACCCAGTTGCACGTCGACGTCGTCGCCGACGGTCGAGAGGACCGCGTCGATGGCGTCGGCGTTCTCGCGTTCGCCCTCGAACGCGCCGTCTAGGTCCACGAGGTGGAGCGTTCGGGCGCCGGCCTCGACCCAGCGCTCGGCCGCCTCGACGGGGTCGCCGTACGTCTTCTCGGTGCCACGCTCGCCGCCCACCAGTTGTACGACCTGCCCGTCCTGCATGTCGACGGCCGGAACGACCTCGAACTCGGGAAACATGGCCGAGGCTCGGGCGTCGGCGGGCGAAAGCGTGTCGGTCGTCGGATTACCTTTATACGATGGCGTGTGAATAGATAACTATGTCCGCTTCGATTCCGGTCCTCTCTCCGATAGCGCGTCGTCTCGAAGCCATCATGTTCGGACAGTACGAGGACCAGTATCGGGTGTTCACACAGGCCGTACTGGTCGTCGCCGTCGGTCTGTCGCTCTCGTGGGGGCTGGCCGCGTTCGGTCTCGTGCCGCTTTCGGACGGTACGACGTTGATGCTCGCGACCGCCGCGAGCATCGCTATCTCGGCGTTCGTCGTCGTCGGTCTCCTCCAGTTTCTCGTCATGGCGAACGTCCTCGAACGGACCAACGAGGACGTCGCCACCAAAGCGGCCGAACTCGAACAGGCCGCAGAGCAACTAGAACAGACCGCAGAGGAACTGGAGACGACTGCTGGTTCGGTCGAGGACGCCGCAACGACCGTCGACGAGGCGGCCGAGGACGTCGAACAGACTGCTGACGAGGTCGAACAGACCGCGACAGCGACCGGCGACGAGGACGCCGCCGAGAAGGCGACCGAGGTCAAAGACAAGACGACGGAAGCAAAAGACAAGACCAGCGACGCCAAAGAGACCGCCGAATCCGTCACCGAAGAGGTCGAGGCTGCCAAAGAGACCGCGAGCGACGTCGAGGAGACGGCGGCAGAGAAGCGCGAACGGTTGGCGAACGCCGACAGCGAGGACGACACGGAGTGATCTGCACGGACCGGCCGTGCGGTCGCGACTGTGGTCGGTAGTCTTTAACCGCCGCCCGGTCTGGCGTCTTGTATGGTCGAGGTTCTCTTTGTGCTCGGACTAGCTGTTGCCGTCTTCGTCGGCTTCAACATCGGGGGTTCCTCGACGGGCGTCGCCTTCGGCCCCGCCGTCGGGAGCGACACGATATCGAAGACCATGGCGGCCGGCCTGATGACGGTTTTCGCACTGCTCGGCGGCGCCACCGTCGGTACTGAGGTCATCGAGACGATGGGAGGCCGCATCGTCCCGAGCAGCGAGTTCACGCTGCTTGCGAGCGTCACGGTCCTGTTTTTCGTCGGCCTCGCCTTGCTCGTCTCGAACCTGTTTGGCGTGCCCGCCTCGACGTCGATGACGGCGGTCGGCGCCATTGCCGGTCTCGGCGTAGCCAGTGGAACCATCGACTGGAACGTAATGGGCCGCATCGTCTCGTGGTGGCTGGTCGCCCCGATCGTCGCCTTCTGGCTGTCGGCGGTCATCGGTCGCTACCTCTACCCGCATCTGGCGGCCCGCATCGTCTTCGAGACCGACGGACCGGGAACCACCCGACGGGAGCGAGTGGGACAGTTCCTCGTGGTCGCTATCGGCTGTTACATGGCCTTCTCGGCGGGGGCGTCGAACGTCGCCAACGCCGTCGCACCGCTGGTCGGGAGCGGGGAACTCGAACTGTATCCGGGCGTCGCACTCGCCGGCGCGGCCATCGGTGTCGGCGCGTTCACCATCGCCCGCCGGACGCTTGACACCGTCGGCAACGACCTCACCGAACTGCCGATTCTCGCGGCGCTCATCGTCGAGACGGTGAGTGCGACCATCATCAGCCTGCTGTCGCTGGCCGGTATTCCGGCGAGCCTCGCCGTCTCGGCGACGATGTGCGTCGTCGGCCTCGGGTGGGGTCGGGCGACGCGGACGACGCGGCTGGCCGAGGCGGCGGGGGCCGCAGTCACTGGTGCCGCTGCCGGCGGGAGCGGGGGCACGGGCGTCTCGGTCAGTGCGCTCAACGTCGACGCCGAAGAGAACCCCACGTCATCGGGGTCCGGTGAAGCGAGACCGGTCGCCAAAATCGGCGAAGAGGACCCCGAGTCGGTGACGACCGCCGCCGACCTGTTCGACCCCTCGGCCACCGGTCGGGTCGTGATGCTGTGGATACTGACGCCGTCTATCTCCGCGCTGGCGTCCTACCTCGTCTTCCAGTACGTGTTGTAGCGAGAGCCTGACCGACGGGAAGGGTATCGCACGCGAACGGTACGCGGTAGCGAGACGGTAGGCTTTACCGGCCGCCGGGCTTGCATCCCGTATGGTCGAGGTTCTCTTCGCGCTCGGACTCGTGGTCGCCGTTTTCGTCGGTTTCAACATCGGAGGTTCCTCGACGGGCGTCGCCTTCGGCCCGGCGGTCGGGTCGAACACCATCACCAAACTCTCTGCGGCGGCGCTGATGACCGTCTTCGCGCTCGCGGGGGGCCTGCTCGTCGGCCCCGCGGTGGTCAAGAGTCTCGGGAGTGACCTCGTGGCGACTCAGTTCTCGCCGCTCGTCAGCATCGTCGTCCTCTTTTTCATCGGGACGGCGCTCTTCCTCTCGAACGTCGCGGGCGTACCCGCCTCGACGTCGATGACAGCCGTCGGGGCCATCGCCGGCCTCGGACTGGCGAGACAGACACTCAACGAGGGACTGATGCTGGAAATCGTCTCGTGGTGGCTCGTCTCGCCGATTATCGCCTTCTGGGTCAGCGGCGTCATCGGCCGGTACTTCTACCCGACGCTCGTCGAGTGGTTCGCCGTCTCCCAGAGCGAGGGGTCATTGCTCACGATAGACCGTTCGGGGAGTCTCCCGCGCCCGGAACTCGGTGAGAACACGACGCCACGGGAGTTCGTCGGGACCGTCGTCGTCATCGGCATCGGGTGTTACATGGGGTTCTCGGCGGGGGCGTCGAACGTCGCCAACGCCGTCGCACCGCTCGTCGGCAACGGGTCGCTCGACCTCTACCCGGCCATCCTGCTCGGCGGCGGCGCTATCGGCCTCGGCGCGTTCACCATCGCCCGCCGGACGATGGACACCGTCGGCAACGACCTCACCGAACTGCCCCTCGTCGCGGCCATCGTCGTCGCCACCGTCGCATCGACCATCGTCACGTTCCTCTCGGCGCTTGGCATCCCCGCGAGTTTCGTCATCATCGCGACCATGAGCATCGTCGGCCTCGGGTGGGGCCGTGCGACCCGGACGACGACGCTCTCGGAGACGATGAAAGGCGAGGTGCCGGCGGCCTCCGTCGGGTCGTTGACTTCGGACTCCGCACCGACCGTCGGCGACCAGACGGAGGACCCGCCGGCCGACGACCCCGCACCCATCGGCGAGGAATCCCGAGAGGACGTCCCGACGGCGTCGGACCTGTTCGAACCCGGGACGACCGCACGGGTCATCTTCCTCCAGAACGTCGTCCCGTCGATTGCCACCGTCGCGGCGTACCTCGTGTTTCGTTTCTCACCTATCGTCTGACCCCCTCGCCGTCCCTCACAATCGTTCATGCGATCGTCCTGAAGGGCAAAGTCTAACAAGTCGGCCTCCGAACTACGCAGGTGATGCCCACGGTAGAGTACCTTAATTACGAAGTAGTGGACGACAACGGCTGGGACATGTACGACGACGACGTCTTCGGCGAGGCTGCCGACATGGACCTCGACGACGAGGACTACGGTTCCCTCGAAGTCAACGAAGGCGAATACATCCTCGAAGCTGCCGAGGCTCAGGGCTACGACTGGCCCTTCTCGTGTCGCGCTGGCGCCTGTGCGAACTGCGCTGCCATCGTCATCGAAGGCGACATCGACATGGACATGCAGCAGATCCTCAGCGACGAGGAAGTCGAAGACAAGAACGTTCGTCTGACCTGCATCGGCAGCCCCGACGCCGACGAGGTCAAGATCGTCTACAACGCCAAGCACCTCGACTACCTGCAGAACCGCGTCATATAACGCTGTTCTGCGGTTCTTTCCGCTTTCTTCCCGAGGAGCCGCTGCTGTACCGTAGCGCGTTTCCCCGACCCGGAACCATTAGGGCCGTCGCCGTGAGACCACAAGGCGTGCTGGGGTCGATACCGGACCTGTTGCGACTGCTCGCGGTCCCCGTGTTCGGGTGGGCGGCGTACCGCGACGTGAAGACCCGCCGGGTCCCGAACCGGGCGTGGGTGCCGCTGGCGGCGCTCGCGGTCGTCTTGCTCCTGTGGGACAGCTATACGGTCCTCACCGGGCCGACGGCCGGCCGGGCGTTCCTGCTCCGGGTGGCGATCAGTCTGGGCTTCGTCGCACCGCTCGCCTACGGGTTCTGGCTCGTCGGCGGGTTCGGCGGCGCCGACGCGAAGGCGTTCATGCTCGTCGCCGTCCTCTTTCCCGTCTACCCCGTCTACTACCTCCCGACGGCGGCGCTCCCGCTGGAGCCGTCGGCGCTGGGCGTGTTCTCGCTGACCATCCTCTCGAACACCGTCCTCGCGGGGGTGGTCTACCCGCTCGGCGTCGCCGTGAGCAACCTCGCACGTGGACGCTTCTCGCTGGCGATGTTCATCGGCAAACCCGTCGCCGTCGACGCCGTCCCCGAGGAGTACGGCCGCCTGCTTGAGACCACCGACGGGTTCACCCGGAGCGGTCTCGATATCGACGCCCTCCGGATGTACCTTCAGTGGCGCGGGGCCACGCTCGCCGAGGTGCGGGCCGACCCGGACCGGCACCGGGACCCCGACTCGCTCCCGCGGGTTCCCAACGACCCCGGCGACGGGGCTATCGTCACCGACGGCGGGGAGCCGAGCGACGCGAGGCGAACCTCGTCGGAATCCCGTTCCGACGGCGGGGAGCCGAGCGACGCGAGGCGAACCTCGTCGGAATCCCGTTCCGACGGCGGCGTCTCGCCCGACGCCGCCACCGAGTTCGGGACCGCCGCTACCGCCGACCCGTGGGGGGCCGAGCGCTTCCTAGACGACATCGAAGGATCGGCCTACGGCACCTCGCCCGAGCAGTTACGCGAGGGGCTGGAGGTGCTCGTCAGCGAGGACGAGGTGTGGATATCGCCGGGCATCCCGTTCCTCGTCCCGATGTTCGCCGGTCTGGTCGTCTCGCTGGTGTACGGCGACGTGCTGTACGCCCTGCTCGGACTCGTCGGCGTGGCGTGAGTTCGCCCGGGACACGACCCGGACCGCGCACGACACTGGGACCGAACGGCTCTGGCTGGCGAACATCCCCGCTCCCAGCCACGACAAAAGACCTATCTTCGGGACAGGCGACCTCTCGGGTATGACCGACGTCGCCCTCGCGTTCGACGAGCAGGAGTACATCCCGGCGGTCGCACAGGACGCTGACTCCGGCGAGGTGCTGATGCTCGCCTACGTCACCGAGGAAGCGCTCGAACGGACCCGCGAGACGGGCTACGCCCACTACTACTCCCGGAGCCGCGACGAACTTTGGAAGAAGGGCGCCACCAGCGGCCACACGCAGGCAATCGAGGAGGTGCGCGTCGACTGCGACGGCGACGCCCTCCTCTATCTGGTCGAGCAATCGGGCGGGGCCTGTCACACCGGCTACGAGTCCTGTTTCTACCGCACCGTCGACGGCGAGGAAGTCGGTGAACAGGTGTTCGACCCCGACGACGTGTACTGATGACCGATGCTGCTGTGGCCCTGCGAACCGCCGCCGAGGAGCGCGACCGGGCCCGCGAGCGAGTCGAGGACGTCGGCGAGGAGCGTCTTCGCGCCTGCCAGACTGCCTACCGGGAACTTCGGGACTTGCTTGACCGCTACGAGGAAACGGCGACGGGCAGCGGCGACTTCAAGGCGTTCACGGAGTTTCAGGGTGCCGTCGCGACGCTGACCGACGGATTGGACGGGGACCTGCCCGAACGCGAGACGTTCGAGGCCATCGACGAGTCCCTGCAGAAACGACGGCTCACCGAGAGCGACTTCGAGTCGGCCCGGTCGAGGCTCGACCCGGTCGCCGACCTCGTCGGCCGTCTCGACGAGTGGGCACAGGCCCGCGAGGACTACGCCGACGCCCGGCGGGCCGCCCGGAAGCGACTGGGCGAGATCGACGCGCGAATCGACGAGCTGGACCGCCTCCAGCGTCTCGGCGACGCGGATTTAGACGCCCCGGTCGACGACCTCCGAGCGCCGATCGACGCCTACGACGCGTCGGCCCGCGAGGCCTTCAGCGAGTTCCGGGACGAAGCACCCGCTCGCGAGGTGCTGTCCGCGGTCGAGCGAGCGGAGGCGTTCCCGCTGGTCGACTTTCAGTCCCCGCCCGAGGAGTTGCTGGCTTACGTCCGCGACCACGAGGCGGGCACCGAACCGATTCCGAAACTGCTGGAGTACGCCGACTACTCGGCGTCGAAACTGGACCACTACGTCGACGATACGGCGGCCCTCCGGCAGACCGTCGCCACGCGCCGGACCTACCTCCGGAATCTCGACGCCGAACCGCTGACGGTCGGGTGGCCGCCGCCGCCCGGCGACCACTTGCCGTGGCTCGTCCGCGAGTACCGCTCCGTACTCGCTGGCTTCGCCGACGACTCGGTGATCGCGTGCCTGCGTGACGTGCGAGCGCTCGCCGACCGCGAGGACTACGCGACCCTTCGAGAGAGCGCGCTCGCTCGCGAGGAACTGTCCACAGAGGAGCGCGAGCGACTCGAAGACGGCGCTGTCGACCGGGAACTCGACTCGCTCCGAGCGGAGCGGGACGCTATCGAGTCGGCACTAGACGAGTACGGCCCGCTGTAACGTGGCTCAGGCGTCGTTCGTCGCCGTCTGGTTCGTGGCGGCGTCGACCATCTGCGCGGCGAGTTCTTCGGCCCGTTCGGGCGAGCGGGCCTCGGCGTAGACGCGGACGACCGGTTCCGTCCCCGACGGGCGAGCCAACACCCAGCCGTCGCCGTAGTCGAGTCGCCAGCCGTCGGTGGTATCGAGGTCGGCGCCCGAGGCGTCGGCGCGGGCCTCGATGCCGTCGAGCATCGCCTCGCGCTGGCCCTCGTCGTCGACGGTGAGGTTCCGGCGGACGTTGTAGTACTCGTCGTAGGGGGCGATCAGTTCGTTGGCGGGCGTCTCCGCGACGAGTTCACAAAAGCGCGCCGCGGTGTAGGCCCCGTCGCGGGCGATGCGGTACTCGGGGAAGAGGATGCCGCCGTTGCCCTCGCCGGCGATGCTGACGCGCGTGCCCGTCGATTCCAGTTCGCGGATGCGGCTGACGATGTGCGTCGACCCGATCGGTGTCAACGAGAGGGTGGCGTCGGCGGCGTTCACCACGTCGACGAGTCGCTGGGAGGCGTTGACCGCCGAGACGACGCCATCGCCGGGGTCGAGTTCCGCTGCCGCCAGTGCCGCCAGCGCGGCGTCGCCCTCGATGTGTTCGCCGGTCCCGTCGACGAACATCGCCCGGTCGGCGTCCCCGTCGTGGGCGATGCCGAGGTCCGCGTCCGTCGCCTCGACGTAGGCCCGCAGGTCCCCGAGGTTCGCTGCGACCGGTTCGGGGTTCCGTCCGGGGAAGTGGCCGTCCGGTTGGGCGTTGACGGTGTGGACCGTACAGCCCAGTTCCCGGAACAGGTCGGGACTGATCAGCGACCCCGCGCCGTGGCCGGGGTCGACGACGACGGTGAGGTCGGCGTCGGCGATGCGCTCGCGGTCGACCGCCGACACAACCGCCTCGCGGTAGGACCGCCGCGCGTTCTCGATGGGGCGGTCCTCGCCCACGCGGTCCCACGCGGCCTGTTCGATGTTGCCGGACAGCGCCGACTCGACGCGGTCCAGCGTCTCTCGCGTCAACTCGACGCCGTCGGAACCGACGAGTTTCACGCCGTTGTACGCCGGCGGGTTGTGACTGGCCGTAATCATCACGCCGGGAATCGCCTCGCGTTCGCAGTAGGCCTGTAACCCCGGCGTCGGGACGATGCCGAGTCGGTCGACGTCGAACCCGATGCCGGTGAGGCCGCCGGTGGCGGCGTTGACGTACGTCCGACCGGTCGTCCGCGTGTCCCGCGCGACGGCGATGCGGTCGTACTCCTCGGTCCAGACGCTCCCGGCCGCCTGTGCGACCCGCAGGACGTACCGCGGCGTCAACTCTTCGCCCGCGACGCCCCTGACACCGCTCGACCCGAACACGTGCATTCACGCGGGACTGCGTCGCCGACCGGCTTATGAATGTCGCCGCTAGCTCGTGGCGATGGTTCGTTTGTCGTCGGCAATCGGCCCGCTTCCGACAGCCAGAAAGTGCCCGGTCGGGTGTTCCACGGGGCTTTCTGACTGTTCTGACCCTCGTCTTCGTTCGCACCGAGAGCCACAGCCGTGGCGAGAGCGATTCCAACAGCCATTAGCCACCGGCCCCGAACCAGAGAGTATGGCCAACGACGAACTCATCGCGGCGCTCCGTGACGCTGACGCGGTCAAGTACGGGGAGTTCGAACTCTCCCACGGCGGGACCTCGAACTACTACGTCGACAAGTACGTCTTCGAGACGAACCCTCGGTGTCTGGAACTCATCGCCGAGGCGTTCGCAGAGCGCGTCGCGGACACGAAACTCGCCGGCGTCGCGCTCGGCGGCGTGCCGCTGGTGGCGGTCACCAGCGTCGAGACGGGCCTGCCCTACGTCATCGCCCGCAAACAACAGAAGGAGTACGGCACCGGCAACCTCGTCGAGGGGAACCTCGAAGACGGGGAGGAGGTCGTCGTCGTCGAGGACATCGCGACGACGGGCCAGAGCGCCATCGACGCCGCGGAGGCGTTGCGAGACGCGGGTGCGGTGGTCAATCGTGTCCTCGTCGTCGTCGACCGCGAGGAGGGCGCCCGCGAGAACCTCGCCGAACACGGCCTCGAACTGGAGTCGCTGGTCACGGCATCGGACCTGCTGGCCGACGCGCCCGAGGACGTCGACGTCTAACCGCGAGCAAACGACAGGACACGCCCGGCGTCCGTCGACTCGTCGTCCAGCCGACCATTATTAGCCACTCTCGCCACGCTTAAGCCGGTCTGTACAGAGAGTGGGATAAATGGCGGGAACACTCGAAGAGTTGTTTGGTCTCGAAGAACACGGCACCGACGTACGGACCGAGATTCTGGCCGGGATAACGACGTTCCTGACGATGAGCTACATCGTCGTCCTGAACCCGGCGATTCTCACGTCCTTCCCCGACGACAACACGCCGGGTGGCATCGCCATCTCCGGCTACGGCCCCGGCGAGATATTCCAGATGCTCGCCGTCGTGACGATCCTCTCCTCTGCCGTCGCGATGCTGGTGATGGCCTTCTACGCCAACCGACCGTTCGGCCTCGCGCCCGGCCTCGGCCTGAACGCCTTCTTTTCCATCACCGTCGTCGGCGTCCTCGGCGTGCCGTGGCCGACGGCGCTCGCGGCCATCGTCGTCGAGGGCATCATCTTCACCGTCCTCACGGCTATCGGCGCTCGCGAGTACATCATCAAACTGTTCCCCGAACCCGTGAAGTTCGCCGTCGGCGCGGGTATCGGCCTCTTTCTCGCTATCATCGGCCTGCAGGCGATGGGCATCGTCGTCGACGACCCGGCGACGCTCGTCGGCACCGGCAACATCGCCAGTGACCCCGTGGCTATCCTTTCGGTGGTCGGTCTGTTCCTCACGTTCGTCCTGTACGCGGCGGGCCTCCGTGGCTCGATCATCGCCGGCATCCTCCTGACGACGCTCGCCGGCGCAATCGCGACGTTCGCCGGCCTCGTCGAACCCGGCGTGCTTGCGACCGACGCCGTCCGGAACGGCGGCTTCGACGCCTCCCGACTCGCCTCCGCACAGTACGACATCACGCCGCTGGCCGGCGCGTTCCTCTCCGGGTTCGGCAACGTCGAGGCGTTCACCTTCGCGCTCATCGTGTTCACGTTCTTCTTCGTGGACTTCTTCGACACCGCCGGGACGCTCGTCGGCGTCGGGCAGGCCGGCGGTTTCCTCGACGAGAACGGCGACTTCCCCGACATCGACAAGCCGCTGATGGCCGACGCCGTCGGGACGACCGTCGGCGGGATGCTCGGCACGTCGACGGTGACGACGTTCATCGAGTCAGCGACCGGCATCGAGGAGGGTGGCCGGACGGGACTCACGGCTCTCGTCGTCGCTGTCCTGTTCCTCGCGTCGCTCGCCATCGTGCCGCTGGCGAGCGCGATTCCGCTGTACGCCTCTCACATCGCGCTCGTCGTCGTCGCCGTCCTCATGCTGCGCAACGTCGTCGACATCCAGTGGGACGACTTCGCCCACGCCGTGCCGGCCGGCCTGACCATCATGGTGATGCCCTTTACCTACTCCATCGCTTACGGTATCGCCGCCGGAATCATCTCTTACCCTATCGTCAAGACCGCGCAGGGCGAGTTCGACGACGTCCTCGTCGGCCAGTGGATACTGGCCGCCGCGTTCGTCCTCTACTTCGTCGTCCGAACCGGCGGCGTCCTCTCAAGCGCGGTCTGACGGCGCTGTTCGACCGACACACATCACCGACGCCCTTTTTCCGGTCGAACATCTATGCACCTCCGAGATGGCAAACCTCGAACTCTACGAACTAGAAGGCTGTCCCTACTGTGCGAAGGTCGTTACGAAACTCGACGAACTCGGACTCGACTACGAGTCTCACATGGTTCCGCGGTCCCACAGCGAGCGCACGGAAGTGAAGGACGTCTCCGGCCAGACAGGCGTCCCGGTCCTCGTCGACAACGACCACGGCATCGAGGGGATGCCCGAGTCCGACGACATCGTGGAGTACTTAGAAGAGACGTACGGCGGCGGCGCGGCGTAAGTCCGGACGCGTTTTCACCCGACTCAGTCGGCGAGCGACTGCTGTCGAAGGCTGGAGGCCGTGCTCCCGCGATCCGGTTCTCGTCGAACGCGGCCTCCGTCCAGACGGTCTATGCCACTTCCTCGGGGTCCTCGCCGCGTTCCATGATGAGGTCCCGCAGGTCGTCGGCGTCCTCTATCTCTTCCATCTCTTCTTCCTCGATGAGCGCCGTCCCGTCGACGGACTCGCGGGTGAGTTCGTCGACGACGTACACGGAGCGCGTGCGAGTGACCTCGCCGACGGAGGACATGATGCGGGCCCGTTTCTCGGCGGCCTCGGTGAAGGCCGAGTGGCCCGTCAGCACCTGCTCGCGCCGGCGAGCGTTCTCGTTGACCGTCTTGAACGGCGCGCGGTCGGTGGGGTGGACCTCGAACCCGATGCGGGTGAAGACGGTGGCGATAGGTTCGTCCTCCGGCGCCACGTCCGGGTCCTCCGGCGTGGGTTCGTCGTCGCGGATGTCTTCGGTGCCCTCGAGGACGCTGACCGGCGAGGTCAGCGGCGCGTCGAAGAGGTCCTCCAGTTCGGCGGCGACGTCGACGGAGGCGTCCATCCCGTCCTCGTACTTCGAGACGGTGCGGCGGGAGACGCCCAGTTCCTTCGCCAGACGGCCCAGCGACCACTCTCTCTCCTCGCGGGCGTCCGCCAGTACTTCGGAGTCGATGTTGACGTACAGGCCGCCCGGCGCGGCGTAGATGAGCGGCGGGACTTCCTCCACGAACAGGTCGAGCGCCGTATCGGGCGAGAGGACGGGGACGCCGTGGCGGAAGTAGACGACGCCCGGTTTCAGTTCCTCGTCCCGGGTTCGGAGGCCGACGACGATGGGCGTCGCGTTCAGGTAGGTGCCCAGACGGCGCATCTCGCCGCCGGTGCGGGCGTCGAAGGCGTCGATGTTGCCGAGTATCTTCACGAGCAACACGTCCTCGCCGCGGCGGGCCGCGACGTCGAAACTCTTGGGTCGAATCGCACACCGGTCGCTCACGAGGAACCCGGCGTCCTCGAGCATGGCGGTGACGTTGCCGACCAGTGCCGACCGTGACATAGTACTCGGTACCTCTATTGATGGTAAGCCAGTCACCGAATATATGAGTTGTGCCGCCAGCGCAGTGTCTCTCGGCCGACACGACACTGCGAAACAGGTTTCCCGGACACCCGGGTAGATTCGTTCGTGACTGTCGTCGGGATAGACGATACGGACTCGCGCGAGACGGGGATGTGTACGACCTACGCAGCGGCCCAGTTAGCCGACGCCGTACGCGACGCTGGTGGCACCGTCGACCGTGTGCTGTTGGTCCGCTTGAACCCCGCCGTCGAGCACAAGACCCGCGGCAACGCCGCACTGGCGGTCCACACCGACCTCGACGCCGACCGAGCGACCGCGCTCGTCCGCGAGACGCTCTCCCTCGCACGGACCGACGACCCGAAGACGAATCCGGGTGCAATCGTCGCCGACTGCGACCCCGACGCCGTCCCGCCGCAGGTGGCCGAGTTCACACTCGACGCCATCCGGGAGATACAGGACCGCGTGACGGCGACGACGCTCGCCGACTTCGCGGGGTTTGCCCGCGTCGAACGCGGCAACGGCCGGGGCCTCGTCGGTGCGCTGGCGGCCGTCGGGGCGTGGGCCGCCCTCTCCGACTGGACGTACGAACACATCGCCTACCGCGAGCAGTCGCGCTGGGGCACCGAGCGAGACGTAGACGCAGAGAGCGTGCGGGCCGCCGCCGACGCGCACTACCCGACGGTGTGGGACACCGTCGACCACGAGTCTGGCTATCCGGTGTGTGTCCCCCGAACGCCGTGTCCCATCCTCTATGGCATCCGCGGTGACGACGCCGACGCCTGCCGGGCCGTCGCCGACGCCATCGACGGCGAACCCGTCGCCGACAGCGCGACGTTCCTCACGAATCAGGGCACCGACGTCCACCTACAGGACGCTCCCCTCGGCGAGGTCAGGGAAGACAGCGCCTTCCGCGTCACCGGGACGGTGGTAGCCCCGCCCGAGACGCGACGGGGTGGCCACGTCTTCCTGACGCTCGCCGACGGCGACGCACGCCTCCAGTGTGCGGCCTTCGAACCGACGAAGCGTTTCCGTGACCGCGTGCGCGCCCTCCGGGAGGGCGACCGCGTGACGGTCTGTGGCGAGGTGTCCGACGGGACGCTGAAACTGGAGAAGTTCGCCGCCCGCGAGTTGGTGACCACCGAACGCGTGACGCCGACGTGTCCCGACTGCGGGGGGTCGATGTCCTCGGCCGGTCGGAATCAGGGGTACCGCTGTCGGGACTGTGACACCAGCGCGGACGGCAAGGTCGAACGGGCGGTCGACCGAGTCCTCGAACCGGGGTGGTACGAGGTGCCGCCGGTGGCGCGTCGCCACATCGCGAAGCCGCTGGTTCGCGGCGGGTTCGACGGGCCGATACACCCGGAGCGGTGAGCGTCGGCGGGCGACCCAGCGCGAGGGCGTGCGCGACCGTTTGGGCGGCGGTTGGCTCGGCATATCGCCGGTCGTGACAGTCGAAACTCGGGTTATGCGTGTTATAACAAGGATTACACCCCCATTAGTGACGGGTATGAGTATCGAGCGGCGGCTGGCCGAGAAGGACGGACTACCGCTACCACAGGACGATTTCGCCGAGACGACACTGGTGGCCGAACTGGAACCTGCGGCCGACGGCGGACAGCGCGTGCTTCTCTACCCGAAAGACAGGCCCGGCCACGAGGTGGCGACCCGCTGGCTGGCGGCTCCCGCCGACGCCCTCGTCGAACTCGACAGCGTTCGGTAGTCCCTTCCATCGTATAACCAACTTGTAACAATACCGTCCCTCAGCGACGCCTCTCGGCATGGGAACGGACCACTGGTCCCCGACTGGCGGGACCCCCTCGCCCGCCCCAGACGAGGGGGTCCTCCCCGCCGTCGTGCGGAGTCGCTCCGACGGGACCGAGCGGTACATCTGCTATGCCGCCGACGTCGACCCGTCCGACGTCGAGACGCAGTGGATCTCAGTCGACGCCGACATCCCGGTTTCTCTGCGCGTGTGGCGCTAGGCGTTCCGGCCAGTGAGCGCGACGGCGACTACGTCACGCCCTCGGACCCGTATGGGAGTCCCGACGAAACGTCCGAGCGTCAGTGACCTGACGGTGGTGGGCGTGCTTCGGGCCCACTGATTCGGCTCTATGGCCGGGAGCGAGTGGCGTGGCGCTGCCACGCCCGAGCGACGACGGGGGAGGGCAGGCACGAGCGGGTGCGCATACGCGGCGCACTGCGCCGCGTTTCCCCGGAACCGGCGCGGCGCGTCGATTCCGGTCGTTTTCCCCACGTTTTTGCAAGTGGGGGTTCGCGACGTGACCCCCCTGCAGGAAACAACGGGAGTCTAGTAGGTATCCAGATTCGTCCCGACCGAGCAGACGTACTCGCCGGTGGCGACCTGCGGGAGGCGGCGCGAGCGCCAGAAGACGCCGTTCGAGTCGGCGGTAATCTCGGCTTTGGACTGGCCGAACACGTCGGTGATTTCGAACAGCGTCTCGCCGCGGGAGACGCGGTCGCCGAGGTCGACGTGGAAGTCGACGAGGCCACCGGCGGGCGAGCCGTACTGCTCGAACCCGGTGGCGCGGGTCTGGGCGCGGGGGCTGTACCGGCCATCGAGGAAGCCGTAGTAGGTGAGGACGTTGAACACGCCGTCGACGCCCTTCTCGATGGAGGTCTCGTCCCAGCCGACACAGCCGCCGAGTTCGGGGTCGACGGTCGGGACGCCCTCGTCGGGGGCCGCTCGGGCCAGTTGGCCGTCGGGCCCCTTCTGGTCGAGGATGTAGCCACAGCCAAAGACCTTCGCGAGTTCGAGACACTCGCTGTGGAGACGGTGGCGGGTGCCACAGCGCACCCGGACTTCGTCTATCATCCGCGAGGTAGAGCCCTGATGGAGGTCCAAGACGAGGTCGGCGCCGACCGCCGCGTCGTACGTCGCGGCGGCGATACGCTCGCTAGAGGTTCCGTTCGCGTCGCCGGGATAGGCCCGGTTCATCTTCGTGTCGTCGACGGGGTTGCGGTGTTCGGCGACCTGGAAGGCGTGGTAGTTGACGATGCCACACACCAGAATCGTCCCCGAGAGTTCCGCGGGGTCCAGTTGCGGGAGGACCCGCTGGATGACCCCGACGCCGTTCAGTTCGTCGCCGTCGCTCGCCGCCTGCATGTAGAGCGTCTTCCCGTCGGCGGCGCCGTTGACGACGGCCACCGGGAGTCCAACCGGGCTACCGTCGCGGGTTTCGCCGACCTCCAACCGCCCCGTATCCATCTCACCGGGAGCGGCACTCGCTGTGCCGAGAGTTACCATTACCGGCACGTTCGGCTTGTCCGCCTTTACTGGTTCGGATTTCCCGTGCTGGAGGCCCGACGGCGGACGGTCCCCGGCGTCCGGTGGGTGTTTCCCGGGCGGCGAGCGCGGACCGACGGGGATTTTTGCGGGCAGACCGTATGCGCGTCCGTGTCAGAGTCCGAGCAACAGAGCGGCCCCGCCGCGATGATAGCGGCGCTGAACGTCCCGCGGAACGCCAAACTCGGCTTCGGTCTGGCGGTGCTCGTGACCGCCGCCATCGTCGCCGTGTTCGTCCTGCCCGGTACCGCGCGTCCCTCGGTACTGTACGTCGCGCTGGCGTTCGTACTGGTCGTCTCGCTCGGCGGCTTACTGACGACCGTCTTCACCATCGTCTCGGCGGTCAGGTTGGCTCGCCGGTAGCCTCGGCCAGCGCGGTGAACCGCTCGGCACCGGTTCGAGTCCCCTTCGCGATGAGCACGTCGCCCGCCTGCAACGGCGTCTCGGGGCCGGGCGAGACGACCCAATCGGCGCCTTCGCGGCCGGTCCGTTCGCTCTCGCTTGCGGCCCGCCGGACGGCGATGATGCGCATCCCGGTCGCGGTTTTGATCGCCGCTTCGCCGATGGTCTGGCCGGCGAGGTCGCTCGCCGCGTCGACGGTGGTGCGGACGATTATCTCGTCGGACTCCTGTACGGCCTCGGCGACGACCGGGTGCGTCGAGAGGCCGCGCAGGACGCCCTCGCTGATCTCGAGGGCGGCGTCGGAGATGACCTCCGTCGACCGGGCCAGATGAACTAGGCCCCGCAGAGAGACGGGGTCCGCCACGTCCGCGGCCGCCCGCAAGGTCCACGCCTCGAACCGGGACTGGAGGGCGTCGACCTCCGCTTCGAGTTCGACGACCTCCTCGGCGACGGCTTTGCTGTCGAACAGCACCGCGCCGTAGGCCAGATCGACCGCGAGTTCGCCCATGTCCTTCATCAGGATTATCGAGTCGATGGCGCGTTCGAGGTCCTTGTCCTCGCCCTCGGGCGGTGCCGGCGGTTCGTAGGCCGCTCCGGTGGCGTCGGCGTACACCTCGCTGACGCCGGCCTCGGGGCCCCGGAAGAGGACCACGTCGTCGGCTTCGAGTCGCGTCTCCCGGTCGGGGTTGAGAAGCCAGTTGCCCTGTCGGCGAATCGCCAGCGCACGGACGCCCGTCTCGGTCTCTAGGTTCAACTCGCCGAGCGTCTGGCCGGCCAGCGGCGAGTCGGCGGTGAGAGTCGCCCTGACGAGCGTCTCGACGGCTTCCGGCAGGGCCGCCCGCAGCGTATCCGGCAGGCCGATGTCTTCGAGGACGATCTTCGCGATGTCGCCGGCAGCGTCGCTGATCTTCTCGGCGGCGCCGACCATCCCGAGTACCGGGGCCAGCGTCTCGGCGTCGTCGGTCGACCGGCAGGCCATTAGCAGGCTCATCCGCGCTCGCATCTGAAGGACGTCCATCTTCGCCTCTAACTCCAACACCTCGGCGGCCACGTCGTCGCTTCGCAACAGCACCGCCGAGTACGAGAGGTCGATGAGCAGCTCCGCGGTGTCTTTCATCTCTGCCAGCACCGCCTTCACGCTCACCGGTTCGTACTCGACGGTTCCCGTCAGCTCCATGTACGCTGCTTTGACAGCACGTCTCAAAAGCGTTCGCCGTCCCGTGACAGCCGGTCACGAGCGACAAGTCGGCACGCGGTGCCACAGAACGAGTGCTTGGTGGGGAATATCTGCCAGCTATTCACGCAAATATCTACAGCAGTGGTGGAACGTCCAGTTTCACTCCCGCCGACCGTGTGACACAGACGCCCGGAAAGAAAATGCTTTTCCCGGCAGGTCGGGAACCATTGTCGTATGTCCGACGACCTCAAGAAAGGGCTGGAGGGAGTCCTCGTCGCCGAGTCTGACCTCAGTGTCATCGACGGTGACGTGGGTAAGCTCGTCTACCGGGGGTACACGATAGAGGACCTGGCGAACGGAGCCAGCTACGAGGAGGTACTGTATCTGCTCTGGCACGGCCACCTCCCCGACGCCGGGGAACTCGCCGAGTTCGAATCCGAGATGGCAGCCGAACGGGAGGTCGACGACGGCGTCATGGCGACCGTCCGCGAACTCGCAGAGGCCGACGAGGAGCCCATGGCCGCGCTCCGGACCGCGGTGTCGATGCTCTCGGCGTACGACCCCGCTCCGGCCGAGGCCGACCCGACGGACGAGACGGTCAACCTCGCGATGGGTCGGCGCATCACCGCGAAGATTCCGACCATCATCGCCGCGTTCACGCGCATCCGCGACGGCGAGGACCCCGTCGAACCGCGTGAAGACTTAGACCACGCCGAGAACTTCCTGTACATGCTCAACGGCGAGGAACCGGACGACGTCCTCGCCGACGTCTTCGATCAGGCGCTGGTGTTGCACGCCGACCACGGCCTGAACGCCTCGACGTTCGCCGCGATGGTCACCGCCTCGACACTGTCTGACGTCTACAGTTCGGTGACCTCGGCTATCGGGACGCTCGCCGGCCCGCTCCACGGCGGCGCCAATCAGGACGTCATGGAGATGCTCAAGGAGGTCGACGACGCCGACCAGGACCCGCTCGACTGGGTCAAGGACGCGCTTTCGGAGGGCCGCCGCGTCTCCGGGTTCGGCCACCGCGTCTACAACGTCAAGGACCCCCGTGCGAAGATTCTCGGCGAGCGCTCGAAGGAACTCGGCGAGGCCGCAGGCTCCCTGAACTGGTACGAGATGTCCACCACTATCGAGGAGTACATGGCCGAGGAGAAGGGCCTCGCCCCCAACGTCGACTTCTACTCCGCGTCGACGTACTACCAGATGGGTATCCCCATCGACATCTACACTCCCATCTTCGCGATGTCCCGCGTCGGTGGCTGGGTCGCCCACGTCATCGAATACATCGAGGACAACCGCCTGATTCGGCCGCGTGCCCGGTACACCGGTCCAGACCCCGACGAGACGACGTTCGTGCCGCTGGACGAGCGGTAGCACAGCCCACGCGAATCGCAGAGCGATTCGTGCCTTTTTCGCCCACGTTTTTCGAGGAGCGGTGTCCGAGCGACGCGAGTGCACCCGACGAGACGGCGTTCATGCCGCTGGACGAGCGGTAGGTCGTCGGTTTTCAGCTTCACGCCCTCGGGGCCGAATCCGTATCGACGCGCCGCGTGTGGCGTCACCCGAGCAACTCGGTAAATCGATTGACGCCGTCGTCGGTGCCAGCGATGACGAGTTTGTCGCCGTACTCGACTTCGACGTCCGGGCCGAGGTCCGTGAGGACGGCCCCGTTGCGTTCGATGGCGAGAATCGTACAGCCGGTTCGCGAGCGCACGTCGGCCTCGCCCAGCGTATCGCCGGCGAGTTGGCCGGCGTCTGTCCGGACGATTTCGACCTGCTGGTCCATCGAGATGACGTTCTCGTCCTCCAGAATCGTCGAGGCGAGCATCCGGCCGCTGACCGTCGCCAGCGAGAGGACGTAGTCGGCGCCGGCCCGGTACATCTTCTTGACGTTCTCGGTCTCCTCGGCGCGGGCGATGATCTCCACCTCGGGGTTCAGGTCGCGGATGACCAGCGTGGCGAACTCGGTGTCGGTGTCCTCCGAGAGCGCGAGGATGACGGTGCGGGCATCCCCGACGCCGGCGGCCCGCAGGTCGTCGGGTTCGGTGGCGTCCCCGACCACGTCGACGCCGGCCTTCTCGGTCCGGTCGAGGACCGTGTAGGGGACCCCCGCGACGGCGAGTTCTTCGGCGATAGTCTGGCCCACCTCGCCGTAGCCGACGACCACCGTCTGGCCGCGCCGGAACCCCCGGACGCT
Source organism: Haloarcula sp. JP-L23 (assembly GCF_011602445.1). Classification (NCBI taxonomy): domain Archaea; kingdom Methanobacteriati; phylum Methanobacteriota; class Halobacteria; order Halobacteriales; family Haloarculaceae; genus Haloarcula; species Haloarcula sp. JP-L23. The sequence continues at coordinate 726,631 of NZ_CP050014.1, forward strand.
GGAGAGGGTCTTCGACTTCAGCCGCTCTAACTGGGCGGCCGTCCCGGAGACGAGGAGGACCGTACTGCCGTCGAGTTCGGCGTCGGGGTCGGGCGGACTGACGAACTGGCCGCGGAACCACGCGCCGATGACGTTGACGCCCGTCTCCTCGCGGATGCCGCTCTCGGCCAGCGTCGTCCCGACGAGGTCGCTCCCGCGGTGGATTGGGAGTTCGGCGATGTCGAAGTCGACGCCGATTTCGAAGTCGTCACCCAGCGTCGTCGAGACGCCAGTCGTCACCTTGCTGGCGAGACTCTCGCCGAGCAGCTGGCGCGGCGAGATGACCGCGTCGGCGCCCGCTAAGTCGTGGTACTTCGCTCGGTTTGGTTCCTCGACGACGCTGACGGTCCGGACCGCCTCGTCCACCTCGCGGGCGGTGAGGACGATACTGGTGTTGACCTGGTCGGAGGCGTCGGCGACCAGCGCTCGCGCACTTTCGAGGCGGGCCTGTTTCAGTCCCTCGACGGACTGGGGGTCGGCGTTGATGACGTGGTACCCCTCGTCGTAGAGGTCGTCGGCCCGGTCCCGGTCCGGTTCGACGATGACGTAGTCGACGTCCCACGTCTCCAGTTCGGTCACCAGCGTCTCCCCGCGTGGGGTGAAGTGACAGATGACGATATGGTCCGAGAGGTCACGCTCGACGTGGCTCGGGGCTTCCGTCTCCATCGCCTCCTCGAACAGCGGGAAGAGGAGGACCGGCAGGGCGAGGAAGATGAGGACGACGCCGGTGATGTCCATCACGATGACCAGCAGGCGCATCCCGGTACTCTCCCACGGCGCGTCGGAACCGAATCCGGTCGTGGTGAACGTCTCGACGACGACCTGCAGCGAGTGGAGGAAGTCTCGCGGGTCGTTCTCGAAGGCGCTCATCCCGTAGTCGTAGGCGACGGCGTAGCCGAGCATTATCCCGGCCAGTCCGACGACGTACAACAGCGTCCGTCGCTGCCAGGTATCCATCTACCACATAGTTGCCGAGGCGGTGTAAAACAGTTCTGACAGCCGCGACGACGGCTGGATTCGCCCGTGTGGCTGGTATCGGTCTGCCGTCCGTCTGACGCCGGGCTGACGGGCGATCGACGGCGGCTCTGTCGTGCTGTTACACTTTCGCTCCGCTACGACGGGGTTTAAGTGTGCTCGCACGCTCGATTCGACCGCAGTCACACGCTCCCCACCCGTTTTCCGCCGACGCCGTCGCCGTGAGCGCTGTGGCCCGACAGTATAACACGCACCGGCGAGTAGGCGGGGCTATGCTCTCGTTCGAGGACGTACTGGCCGCTCAGGACCGGGTCGCCGAGACGGCCCGGCACACGCCACTCGACTACTCGCACACGTTCTCCGCGATGACAGGGGCCGATATCCACCTGAAACTGGAACTGTTCCAGCGCACCGGATCGTTCAAGATTCGGGGCGCGACGAACCGCATCGCCACGCTCTCGGCCGAGCAACGCGAGAACGGCGTCGTCACGGCCAGCGCCGGTAATCACGCACAGGGCGTCGCCCTCGCTGCGACCCGCATCGGCGTCGACTCGACCATCGTGATGCCGAAACACGCCCCCATCTCGAAGGTGAAGGCGACCAGAAGCTACGGCGGCGAGGTGGTCCTCCACGGCGAGGACTACGACGAGGCCGCCGAGAAGACCCACGAAATCGAGCGCGAGGAGGGCCGCACCTACGTCCACGCCTTCGACGACGACTACGTGATGGCCGGGCAGGGGACTATCGGCCTCGAAATCTACGAGGACCTTCCGAGCGTCGAGACGGTGGTCGTCCCCATCGGCGGCGGCGGCCTCATCAGCGGCATCGCCACCGCACTCAAGGGCAAAGACGAGGACATCCGTGTGGTCGGTGTACAGGCCGAAGGCGCGTCGAGCGTGGCCGAGTCGCTGGAGAAGGGCCACCGCATCGAACGCGACGGCGTCGAGACCATCGCCGACGGCATCGCCACCCGCACCGTCGGCGAACGAACCTTCGAGGTCATCACGGAACGGGTCGACGAGGTGGTCACGGTTTCGGACTCCGAGATCGCGGTGGCGCTGACGACGCTGCTGGAGCGCTCGAAGACACTTGCGGAGGGGGCCGGCGCCGTCGCGCTGGCCGCCGTCACCGAGGAGACGTTCGACTACGCCGACGACGAGACCATCGTCCCGGCGCTGTGTGGCGGGAATATCGACCTCAACACGCTGACGAACGTCATCATGCGCGGCCTCGTCGAGACGGGCCGGTACCTGAAGATTCGGACCGTCCTCAAGGACCGGCCCGGTGCCTTAGAGGAACTCGTCCAGATTCTCTCGGCCCAACAGATAAACATCTACGGCATCGAACACGACCGCACCAACCGCGACGTGGCGATGAACGACGCCGAGGTGGAACTGGACCTCGAAACCCGCGGTCCCGACCACGTCGACCAACTGCTGGCAGCCTTGCGGGAGAACGGCTACGAGGTCGAAGTGCTGGTCTGACGGTCGTTTTATACGGCTGGCGTGACCTCTGCCAGTATGAAACGGACCGTCCACACCGACGACGCGCCCGCCGCCGTCGGCGCGTACAGTCAGGCGACGACCACCGACGACCTCGTGTTCACGTCGGGCCAGATAGCGCTCACGCCCGACGGCGAGATGCGCGACGAGGCGTCGGTCTCCGAGCAGACCGAACAGGCCCTCTCGAACCTCCGTGCTGTCCTCACCGAGGCGGGAACGAGCGTGGACGACGTGCTGAAGGTGACCGTCTATCTGGCCGACATCGAGGACTTCGACGAGATGAACGCCACCTACGAGACGTTCTTCGCGACCGACCCGCCCGCCCGGTCGGCCGTCGCCGTCGACGCCCTGCCGAAGGGTGCCGCCGTCGAGATCGAGGCCGTCGCCACGAAGTGATGGACGCACAGACGAAATCCAGCCTCCTGTGGGGCGTGGTCGCCGGTCTCGCCTTCCTCGTCCTCCTGCAGGGGTACGAACTACTCGCGGCGACGCCCGTCTCGGTCGGGGCCAAGGTCGGCGTTGCCCTCCTCGTCGCTGTGGCGGCCACTGTTCTTACGTACGCGGTCGACGGCCGTCTGCCCGGAAACGAAAGCCCTTAACCGACCGACCACGCACACTCGGTTGCGTGCCAGGATGGCCGAACGGCAAGGCGCACGCCTGGAAAGCGTGTTCCCTTTCGGGATTCTGGGTTCAAATCCCAGTCCTGGCGCTTTCTGCCACTGACTGCGAGTGAGGAGCGGCAGCGACGAATGAGCCAGCAGTCCTGAAACGGTGGCGACTGGGTTTGAGCACGGTAGTCGCAGCCCCGGAACGGCCGAGCGATACGAGACGCGAGCGGAGCGAAGGGTCTCGAATAGGCGAACGGCAACGCCGTGAGCCAGTGAGGCTGCACGCCCGGAACGTCTACCATCTGTTCAAATCCCAGTCCTGGCGTCCCACCTTTTTCGTCGTCGGGCGTGCTCGCGTCGCTCACAACTGTTCTAGACACTCCCGACAGTAGACGAAGTCGGCGTCGTTCTCGGTGCCACAGTGGGGGCATCGCGGGCGATCCGGGTCGGCTGACTGGCCGCCCTCGCCGGGGGTCTCCCCCTCCCCTGCGTGGGTTGGCGGCCCCTCGCGCCACCGCTCGCGGCCGTCGACGACGATACGGAGCAAGACCGGAATCGCCACGGCGAGGGCGATGAACGCCAAACCGGTCACGACGAGGACGTACATCTCTCCGGGCGTGACCATGGCGGCGTTACGTGCCGAAGACGGGTAGCCCCATCGGGGCTACTGGGTGCGGTAGAACTCCAGCGTGTACCCTTCGGGGTCCTCGATGAAAGCGGCGTAGGCGTCTGCAGCCTCGATTTCCGTCGGTTCGAGGACCGGAGCGCCGCCGGCGTCGATGGCCGCTTCGAACTGGGCCTCGACGTCGTCGACGGTGAAGGCGATGTGGTCGACGTCGGCCCGGGTCGGCGCGATGGGCGTCGTTCGGTCGGCGTCGTAGCGCAACTGGAGGGACGGGTCACCGTCCTGACCGAGATACACGTTCTCGACGCCGTCGAGCGTGAATCGGTGGGTCTCTTCGAAGCCGAGCGCTTCGTAGAACGCCATCGCGCGGTCGAGGTCCGAGACGCAGACGGCGACGTGTGCGAGGTCCATGGCTCGCCGTTCGCTCGCCTGTGGAATGATTGTACCGGTCGATGCCGCCGAGTTCCCGCGAGCGCTGTGCTCGCCGCCGGTACTTTGGGTCTTCGCTACGAGTACGTGACTAGAATGAACGATACGGCCCCCTCGGCGATCCTGCTGGATTACACGCAGGACAAGGTCGCGGTGCTCGACGAATCGGGGGCGTACACGTACGCAAACGCTGCGGCCGAGCGTATCCTCGGGTACGACCCCGACACCCTCGTCGGGCAGAACGTCTTCGAGTACATCCACCCTGAAGACCGCGCCGAGGTACAGACGCAGTTCGAGTCGATCGTCCGGACTGACGAGGCGTTCCTTGCCGACACCGCGACCTACCGCCATCGGGCCAGCGACGGGTCGTGGGTCTGGCTCGAGAGTCGGATGTCGAACCTGACCGACTCGGAGCTAAGCGGGTACGTCGTCAGTTCGCGGGTCGTCACCGACCGCGTCGAGGCCGAGCGCGACCGCCGAGCGACGCGGGAGCGGTTGCAGGAACTCGCCGACACGACCGACGACGTGCTGTGGATGTTCGACGGCGACTGGTCGGAACTCCTGTTTTGTAACCCGGCTTACGAGGACGTCTTCGGTCGCCCCATCGAAGAACTGGAGAGCGACCCACAGAGCTTCCTCGAGGCCGTGTACCCGCCGGACCGGCAGGTCGCCGAGGAAGCGATGGACCGCCTCTCGAACGGGGTTCAGACCGACCTGGTGATGCGAGTCAATCCGTCGACTGACTACAACCGCTGGCTCTGGGTGCAAGGCGAACCGATAGTTCGGGACGGCGAGGTGGTTCGTATCGCCGGGTTCAGCCGAAACGTCACCGACCGGCGCCGTCGGGAACGCCAACTGCTCGTCATCGACAACTTCCTCCGGCACAACGTCCGCAATCAGTTGAACGTCGTCCTCGGCAACGCGGCGGCTCTGGAAGCCGACCTCGACGGCGAACGCGAGGACCGCACTGCGATGATTCGGCGGGCGGGCGAGACGCTTCTGGAGACGGCCGAGAAGCAACGCGACATCGTGAACGTCCTCACGACGATGCCACAGTCCACGACGACGGATGTCGCTGCCGCGGTCAGAGACGCGGTCGCACCCCTCCGCGACCAGTACCCCGACGCGACCATCGACACCGCGGCTTCGGAGTCTGTCATCGTCGAGGGGCCCGGGGAACTGTCGATCGTGGTCGCAGAACTCGTCGAGAACAGTATCCGCCACGCCCGCTCGGACCGCCCGACCGTCACCGTCAGCGTCCGAACGACGGCTGACGACGTCGAACTGTCGGTCACCGACGAGGCTCCGGCTATCCCGGAGTACGACCGGCGAGTCTTGCTCGGCGATCACGAGATGACGGCTGTCAACCACAGCCGTGGCTGTGGCCTCTGGCTCGTCTACTGGATCGTCGACCTGGCTGGCGGGAGCATCGACCACACCGCAGACGAGAGCGGCAACACTGTCACGATCTCGTTGCGACGAGCGTTGTAGGCGACGACCGCACGGCGGCGGTGGGGAGTGACGAGACAGTCACGGAGCAGCGCGATTCAGACAGCCAGTCGCCCCGTTCTCCCACCCGGCCCGTTCGAGTAGCCAGCTACGGGTGGGGCGTTCTGGCTCGCTGACACTGATACCGCTACCACGACGGAGCGGTGTGCGAGCGACACGAGCACACCCGACGATGAACACGATGACGCGCGTAGCCATCGAGCACCACCGGCCGTCGCAAGGACACAAAGCGCCCGTGAACGCGAGTGGCGTCGCCACTCAGTCCGTCTGTTCCCGAACTGTCACCGTCTTCGCGGAGTAGTCCTCGACGAACGCCCCGGGACCGCCGACGCTGACCTGTTCGCCGTCGACGTCTAGGACGAGCGTGTTCTGGACGGGAAAGTCGTAGGTGGTCGGTTCGAGCAGTCCCTGTTTGATGTCGGCGACGGTGCCGGTGAGCGTTCCGTGGTCCTGCCCCGGGAAGAGGTCGACTGTCACCTCGATGTCTTTCTCCGCCGCGTGTTTGGTCGCGACGAAGACCCCGTGTCGGAACGAGAGGTCTTCGGCCGGCAGTGGAAGCGGGTCCGCGCTGGCGACCTCATCGCCGGCGGCCCAGAAGTTGAACCACTGCGACCCGATGGCCCCGGACGCCTTCGGACTCTGTTCGAGGACGAGGCCGTAGTCGCCGTCGCGGTGTTCGCCCCGCAACAGCGAGGAGTCGCTGGTGACCGAGACTTCGTTGTCTATCATGACGATGCTCTCGACCGGTGGTTCCCACGTCCGGACGACGTCTGCGACCTCGGCCGTCCGGTCGACGGTCTCGCGGTCCTCCCCGCCGAGCAAGAGGGCGATGAACACCCCGCGGTCGCGGGCCCGCCCGAGCGGTTCGGTGAGGCGGTCGGCGACGGGGGCCGGCACCATCATGAATATCTCCTCGTCGGCCCCGTCGATGAGCGTCTCCAGTCGCTGATAGAGCGTCTGTCTCGCTCGAACGAGTTCGATAGCCGGGTAGTCCCGTTTCGTGTCGGTAAAGCGTTCGGAGAGGTTCGATTCGAGGTCGGTCAGTTCCTCGGTCATCGACTCGATGGCCGACTCCGGATCGACGGCACGCACCTGCGTCGGCGTCCGGTGGTCGTCGACGACGACGAACCCGCGCTCGGCGAGGCTCTCGACGAGGTCGTAGACGTACCCCGTCGAGATGTCCGTCGCAGACCCTATCTCCGCGACCGTCGCAGATCCCCGTTCGAGGACCGCGAGATAGGTCTCTGCCTCCGTATCGGAGAGACCGAACTGCGTCAGGCGGTCGACTGTCGAATCCATTTAAGCCATCCGAGGACAGCGACCCTCTTTATTGCACCGTTCACGTGGTTTCTCCGGTAGCCCCTCGCTGATTGCATCTCTGGCGGAATTCTCCAATAATATTTATGAAAACATTTTTCATCACGCCTTGTGACCGGTGTGGTATGTGTGGGCAATTGGGGGGTGGTGGTCGGATGGACGATAGCGAACCCAACGTCGTCGGGGTCGTCAGGGTCGTTCGCGCCGCGGCGGAAGACCCGTGGGGATGTGGCGGCATCGCACTCAGAGACGGTGAGAGCGCCGCCGACGATCCGAGTATCGTCGCAGTGTGGGCGTCACCGGCCCACGGGGTCGCCATCGGTCGAGGAGCGTCGCCCTCGCGGCCGCCGGACCCGACGACCACGCTCGACGTCTCGCTCCCGGTCACGCTCGAACTGACACTGGCCGGCCGTCGGTGTGTCGGCCGGTACAGCACGGACGGGACGACGTGGCACCGCATCGCACCGTCGTTGACCGTCCCGGACTCGTTCCGACCGACGCTCGTGCCATTTACCGCGACGTCCAGCGGGACGGTCAGGATCGAACCGCTGTCGCTGTCGCACCACCGACCGACCGGCGGATCGATGACGACGACGCTCGGATAGCTCTCGGTCGGTCGCTGTACGGCTATATATCGGTCATAGTAGCGTTTTCAACTGGGATTTCGAAACAGGTCGGTGATGGCAATACCGACAGCGGAGTACGCGAACACCGTCACGACACGAACGGCGACCTATCTCGATGCAGTCGCCGACTGCGTCCTGTTGCTGCCACAGATACTCGCCGCGTACGACGACGACCCGGCGCGGCGCGAGGCACTGACGACGCAACTCGCCGACCGCGAGTCGGCCTGTGACGACCATCTCCGGTCGCTCCGGACCGACATCGCCAGAGCGACACCGAACTTCACGGACGTCTACCTCCGGGCGGACGCGCTGGTGGAACTGTACGCCTGTATCGACGAGATACCGAACGCGGCCGAGACGTTCGTCCGTGACCTCGATGCTGTCTCGCCCGAACTCGACCCGCAGACGCTAGCGACGTTTACCGACGTCGCCGCGTTGGCGGCCAGAGCGACTCGGCTCCTCGTCTCGACGACGCGAGGCTACGTCCAGTCACTGACGACCGCCGGTCCGTCGCCCCACGTCTCGGGGACCGTCGACCGCATCGCGGGCATCGAATCACAGTGTGACGACCGCCGCCACGCGGTCACCTCGCGGGCGTTCGACGACCTCGCTGTCGAGGACGCACTGCTCGTCCGGGACCTCGCACGGTCGCTGGATACGGTGCCCGACGCCGTCGAAGACGCCGCAGACCACCTCCGGTTTTGCTGGAGCGGGGACTGGTAACTCAGTTGTCGTCCGCTCGCCGCAACCGCACCACGCCGGCGCTGTACTCCTCGACGAACGCGCCGGGGCCGCCCACGCTTACCGTCCCGTCCGCCGTCGACAGCACGATCGTGTTCTGCAGCGGGAACTGTGCGGTCATCGGGCCTAACAGGCTCTGCTCGACGTCGACGATGTGGCCCTCGATAGTCGCCCCGGACAGCAACTCGGCCGTCGCGTACAGGTCGCTTCCCCCCCGCAGGTGCAACGTCGTCTGGAAGACGGCCTCGGTGAAACTGTCGTACGTCGCCGGCAGGTCGTCGGGCGGGGCGACGTAGGCCTCGCTGGTGCTCATCCAGAAGTTCGTGAACAACGCGCCGACCGCGCCCGACAGTTTCGGGCTGTTGCGGACGAGGAGCGCGAACTCCGTCCGGTCGTGTTCGCCGTACAGCACGCCGGCGTCACCGACCATCGCCGTGCCGCCGTCAGTCATCGTCGCGAACGGGATGTCGTACGGACAACGCCGGGCCGCGGTGACCCGGCCCTCGACGTCGTCGGTGACGGACGCCGGGTCACAGTCGCTCAGCAACAGCAGGACGAACACGCCGCGGCCGACGGCCGCTTCGAGCACGTCGACGACCCGTTCCAGCGCCGGGTACGGTACCGAGAGGTACAGTTCGGTCTCGGCGGCCTCGATTGCCCGCCGAAGCCGTCTGCCGGCCGGCTGACGTGACTTGATGACCTCTACCTCGGGGTGGTCCGGGTCGGTGTGTGAGTAGTGGGTTCGCAGGGACGACTCCAGTCGGTCGAGGCCGGCCGCCAGGTCCCGCACCGTCTCTTCTGGCTGTTGGGCTCTGACCTGTGTCGGTGTGAGGTGGTCGTCAACGGTGACGACGCCTCGCTCCTGCAGGTCACCGATGACCTCGTAGGCGTACCCCTTCGAGAGGTCCGCCGCGGTCGCGACCTCCCCGACTGTCCCCTGACCGAGTTCCAGCACCGCTCGGTAGGTTTCTGCTTCCGTCTGAGAGAAGCCGAACTGTTCGAGTTGGTCGATGAGTGGCCCCATGCCTCTAGTGGGTTCTCCAATCCAGTCGGCAAAGAGGTACCCCTTTGCCGACTTTGCGGTGTCGTTGTATATCTGATGAGAGAAATAATAGAAATACTTACACGTAATGCGTCTCATACTGCCGGTGCCGGGGGCTGTCAGCGTTCGTCGTCATCCGACGACGGCGGACGACGAGGCATGGCATCTGTCGGTGGACACACCATCGACCACGTCTCTTCGGTTGTTTCGCGTTCGCTGTGACTTATACGGACGGCGATACACCGCTCGGTATGAGCCTGCAGACCTTGTTCAACGACATCCCGTTCGTGGAGGAACTCGGGATAGAGCTAACCGACGTCGGTGACGGACACGCCGAGGCACGCCTCCCGTTACGCGACGAACACTCCTCGAATCCCAACGCTCGCATCGCCCACGGCGGCGTTACGTACTCGCTGGTCGACACTGTCGGAGGGGCCGCCGTCGTCTCGCTGTCGGAGCGTATCTCCCCGACGGTAGACATGCGCATCGACTATCTCGCGCCCGCGACGGACGACCTGCGAGCGACGGCCGAGGTCGTCAGAAACGGCGGGAGCGTCGCCGTCGTCGACGTAGAAGTGTACGACGCTGACGACCACCACGTCGCCAGTGCTCGCGGGACGTACAAGACCGACGGCGACGGCGGGCAGTCCCCGTGGACCGAAGGCGTCGACGCGGAGTCGGTCGAAAAGCTCTCCGACTAGTCGCCACCGACCATCCGCATACCGTCGCGCACCGACTCTCGGCGACCCAGTAGCGTCACCATATCGCCCTTCTGCAGGACGTAGTCGGCGGTCGGCACCTGCGCTTCCGTGTGGTCCTCGCCGCTGACGAGCGCGATGAGACAGGCTTCCGGGAGCATCGGCCCGACGTCACGCACGGCCTCGCCGATGAACTTGTCGTTGCGGACCTCGACCTCCTGAACGTCGCCGACCCGCCCCACGTCGGTCATCCAGTGGGCGATGGCGGGCCGTTCTATCTGGTTGTCGATGGCCCATGCCGTCGCCATCGCCGAGGAGATGGTCCGGACCCCGAGGTCCTCGAACGCCTCGACGTTGTCCGGGTTGTTCGCCCGGGCGATGACGTGGTCGATGTCGAACTTCGAACTCGCTAGCTGTGAAATTAACAGGTTCGCGTCGTCGTCCCCGGTGGCGGCGACGATGGTCTTGGCGTTGTCCGCGCCTGCAGAGCGCAACACGTCCGTATCGGTACCGTCACCGATTTCGACGGTGTACCCCTCGTTGCGCCCTCGTTCGACTATCTCTTCGTCCTCCTCGATGATGACGACGTTCTCGCCTCGGTCTTCGAGGCGTTCGGCGAGCGCCCGGCCCACCTTTCCGCCGCCGACGATGATGACTCGCATTGGTATCACGTCCAGTTTTTCCGCGATGTATCGCGCTAGCCCGCCTTCCAGCAGGGCAGTCGCGAAGATGACCAGAAACACCGTTCCGAGCAGAATCTCGGCCTGGCTGGTCAGTAACTCCGCCTGTGCAAGTAGCTCCGCCGCCTCCTCGCCGCTTACGCTGGTGGCCTCCGCTCGCCGCTCCTCGGCGACGCTGTTCAGTTCGACGGCGAACAGCGTCGCGACGGACGCCGGGATGATGCCGCGCGGCCCGACGAAACTGACGAACAGCTTCTCGGCTCGGGTAAAGCGGTCGCCGACCGTCGAGATGAAGACGAGTACGGGCCGGATGACCAGCGCGACGGCGAGGACGACGGCGATGCCGGCCAGTCCCACGTCGATGAGGGCGTCCAGACTCAACTGGGCCGCCAGCGCGATGAAGACGAACGACAGCACCAGCAGCGTGATGTCGCCCTTGAACGACTCGATGTCCTCCTCGTATGGGTGGTCGACGTTCCCCAGCGCTATCCCGGCCGTGGCGACGGCGGCGACGCCGGCCTCCGTCGCGATGGTGTTGGCGGCCGCGTAGGCCACCAGCGCACCGGCGAGCACCAGCAGTCGGGAGTTCCGAGGGGCGTCCCCCGGCGAGAGGTCGATGTACTGCAGGAAGTAGTACAGCAGGCCGGCGACGACCAGCCCCACGAGCAGGCCCGTCCCCAGCCGGAGCGCGAACGCCTGCAACAACCCGTCGCTGGTCGCACCGGGGTTGACCGTCTCGAAGACGACGACGGCGATGATGGCCGCCGTCACGTCGTTGACGATGCCCTCCGTCTCCAGGGCCGTCGCGACCCGGTCACGGACCGGGACGACGTTCAGAATGGGTGTGATGACCGTCGGCCCCGTCGCGACCAGCAGCGCCCCGATGAGGAACGCGAGGTTCCACGAGACGGCCTCGTCGGCGAACGCGAACTTCACGGCGACGGCAGTACCGACGAGCGCGATGGCGGCCCCCACCGTCACCAGTCGGAACGTCGCGGTCGGTGCCTCACGGATGCGCTCGAACCGGAGGTGGTAGGCCCCCTCGAAGACGATGATGGCGACGGCGAGGCCGACGATTGCCGACAGCGCCCCCCCGAACGTCTCGCTCCCGACGAGGCCGAGTCCCGGTTGGCCGATGACGACACCGACCAGCAGGTAGAAGATGATACTCGGGACCTGCAACCGGGCGGCGAGTACCTGTGCGAGGACGCCCAGCCCGATGATGCCGGCGACCAACGGAATCAGGAGTGTCGAGCTACCAGCCACTGCTGTCCTCCATCTAGCCCGGACAAGGGTACCCCCCTGTATAAACGCACTCACTCCGGCCGAACGTACCGTTGTCGCCCGCTTCGACTCTTAGTTGTCTCGGTCGAGCGCGACGATGATGCCCCGAACGTTCATCGCCACCTCCGCGCTGGCCTTGCTCTCGCCCCAGATGTCCGGCGTCTCGACCGTCTCGACGAAGTGGTCGACGACCGCGTCGTCGTCGCCCAGTTCCGCCCGTTTCGACTCGACGGCGGCCACCCAGCCGGCGAGCATCTCCGCGTAGACGTCGAGTTTGTCGCCGGTCGGTGCCGGGCCGAAGTGGCCAAACAGCAGCGTCTCCGGGCCCAGTTCGGCGATGGTCTCGACGTCGTCGAGTGCCTGTTCGAGGTCGAAGTTCACCGGCGGACTCGTGACGTGCATCTCGTCGGTCGAGGGAGTGTAGATACCCGCGGCGTCGGCGGTGAACACGCCGTCTATCGTCGGGTCGTGGAAGACGACCTGATGCGGGGCGTGGCCGGGCGCGTGGACCACCTCGAAGGTGTGATCGCCGAGGTCGATCTCGTCGCCGCCGCTGATCTCGACGAGACGGTCCTCGGGAACCGGTTCCGGTTCGACGTAGTGTTCTATCTGGTCGCCGACGGCACCTTTCGTCCCCTCCCAGATTCGTTCGGGGTCGACGAGGTGGCGGGCGCCGAGTTCGTGGACGTACACCGTCGCGTTCGGACACGCCTCGGCCAGAAACCCGGCCCCGCCGGCGTGGTCGAGGTGGATGTGCGTGAGCGCGATGACTTCCAACTCCTCGGGCGCGAGACCCACTTCGGCCATCGCATCGAGGATGCGCTCGTAGTTGGTGCCCAGACCGGTGTCGACCAGCGCCGGTCGCTCGGCGTCGACGATGTACACCGATCCGTACTCCGGCACGTCGTACATCCCGGTGTCGACGTAGTAGACGTCCTCGCACGCCTCGGCCTCGTACACGTCACCGATTGCCATAGGTAGGGTGGCGATTGGGGTGCGGAAAACGGTTGTGTTCGCTGGGAACGGCCGTCGGTCGTCGTCCCGACGGGACGACGCCGAACAGCGAGCGGGGGCTTTCTGGCTGTTCACTTCCCCTCTCCGGGTCCGGCCTGCCGTGAATGCTAGGACCGACACGCCTAATTTCCGCCGTCGAGAACCGTCGGCCATGTTATCGAGACAGTTCGTCCGGGAGAACCCCGAGACGGTCCGTGACGCCATCGAACGCAAGGGCGTCACGGGCGTCGACCTCGACGAGATTCTGGCTATCGACGAGGAGTGGCGCGAACTGAAGGCGAAAGGCGACGGCCTGCGACAGGAGCGCAACGAGATTTCGAGCAAGATAGGGGAGTACAAGCAGGCGGGCGAGGAGGAGAAAGCCCAGGAGGCTATCGACCGCTCGCAGGAACTCAAAGACGAACTGCAGGCGGTCGAGGACCGCGCCGACGAACTGGAGTCCCAACTGGAGGCGGCGCTGCTGGAACTGCCGAACGTCCCCCACGAGTCCGTACCGACCGGGGAGGACGAGGCCGACAACGTCGAGGCCTACCGCGAGGGGTTCGACGACCTGCGTGACCTCCCCGAGGAGGTAATCCCGCACTACGACCTCGGCGAGGAACTGGACATCTTAGACTTCGAGCGTGGCGCGAAGGTCACCGGTGGCGGCTACCAGTTCGTGAAGGGAGAGGGCGCGCGCTTAGAGCACGCGCTCATCCAGTTCATGCTGGACGTCCACCGCGAACAGGGATACTCCGACATCCTCCCGCCGATTCCCGTCAACTCCGCGTCGATGGAGGGGACCGGCCAGTTGCCGAAGTTCGACGACGACGCCTATCGGGTCGGGGCGCGACAGGACGACGACTACGACGAGGACGACCTGTGGCTCCTGCCGACGGCCGAAGTCCCGGTCACCAACATGTACCGCGACGAGATTCTGCTGGACGACGATCTGCCGGTCAAGCATCAGGCGTTCTCGCCGAACTTCCGGCGCGAGGCCGGCGAACACGGCACCGAGACGCGCGGGTACGTCCGCGTCCACCAGTTTCACAAGGTCGAACTCGTCAACTTCGTTCGCCCGGAGGACAGCTACGACCGCCTCGAATCGCTGCTGGAGGAGGCCGCAGAGGTACTCGACCGCCTCGAACTGCCCTACCGCGTGCTGGACATGTGCACCGGCGACATGGGCTTTACACAGGCCAAGAAGTACGACATCGAGGTCTGGTCGCCCGGCGACGACATGGCGGACGGCCCGGACGTCGGCGGCCGCTGGCTGGAAGTCTCCTCCGTCTCGAACTTCGAGGACTTTCAGGCCCGGCGGGCCGGCCTGCGCTATCGACCCGAGCGCCACGAGTCCGCGGAGTACCTCCACACGCTCAACGGGTCCGGCCTCGCGGTGCCCCGCGTGATGGTCGCCATCCTCGAGTACTACCAGAACGAGGACGGCACCGTGACTGTGCCAGAACCGCTCCGGCCGTACATGGGCGGCCAAGCGGTCATCGAGGGCTCTGCGCCGGTCGGCGAGAGCGCCGTCGGCGCCGGCGAGAAAGAGTAACAGTCAGTCGTCACCCGCGGTCGAGGCCGACAGGTCGGCCATCTGCTGACAGACGTGTCGCACTTGCGGGAGCGTCGACGCCGGGAGCGAGTCGGGGTCGACCCACCGACACTCGAAGATGCCTTCTCGCTGGTCGGCTTCCGGTTCCGAGAGGACCGAGCAGTCAAACACCGTGTACACCGAGACGGTGTCGTCGAGGCTGTCGTGGGCGTACCAGAACTCTGTCACCGGCCTGCCGACTCGGGCCCGGCAGTTGAGTTCCTCGCCGAGTTCGCGCCGGAGTCCCTCGGCCGCGTCCTCGTGTCGATGGACGCCGCCGCCGGGGAGCGTCCAGAACGGCGTCCCGTCGGCGTGGCGCTCTCTGACCAGCAGCACCTTCGACGCCGACGTCACCAGCCCTTTCGCACCGTCTCTGAGGCGGAATGACCCGTGGTGGCGCTCGGACGCTGGTTCGCTATGGGGACTCGGCCGTCTCGCCATGCACTACTCACACCCGTCTGGAACGTATAAATAAACGCTTCCTAATGCTCACCGGGCGACGGCAGAACCCGGCGCCGCGATGGAATAGTATGACGGCCGTACCCCGTCTAGCCCTGTGTTACGCGTTACCGTTGCTGATCCGATACCGGTCCGTCGGTACTGACTCGGCCGCCGCGACACGTTCTCCCTGTCGGTGAAATCGGCGTCTCACTTCGTGTACGTCTCGATTCGCTCGATGTGTCCCTCGGCGAACTGGAACACGTCGACGAAGCGGGCGATTGGGTCGCGGTCGGCGTCGAGCAACCGCCCGCGCACCGCGACGCCGCTGCCGTCCGCCTGTCGGAAGACCCCGTCGATCGGGTGGGTGGTGTCCGTCTGGGGTCGCTCCTCGCGCATGAACTGGACGAACCGCTCGCGGCCTTCGATGGTCCGGTCCGGCCGGTCGTGGACGAACTCCGGCGCGAGCAGTCGGGTCAGCAGGTCGTAGTCGCCCTCGTCCAGCGCCCGGTAGTAGGCGCGAGCGGGGTCGGCCGGCGTCTCGTCGCCGTCAGTCATCGTCGCCTCCGTCGCCCTCGCGTTCGTCGGACGCGGGGTCGGTCAGGTCCAGTTCACCGTCGACGGCCGTCTCGTCATCGACGGTCGCCGCACCGTCGCTGTCCCCGGAGCCGTCGGTCGCCTCGTCGTCACTATCGGGGCCGTCGTCCTCGGCGGCCCCCGGCAGTGTCTCGACCATCGTCGCTGGCTCTTCGGCCCCCGCCTCCGTCGATGGTTCGGACTCGGGGGTACTCGCCGCTAGTTCGGCCTGTATCTCGGCCAGTTCGTCGTCGTCGATTTCGCCGTCCTCGCCGTCCGCGGACGCCACCGTTCCGGACGTATCAGACGCCGCCGTCTGGGAGTCGCCCGTCGTCGGTGCCGGGCTATCGGTGACGTTTGTGCTCTCGTCCGCGGCGTCGCTCGTCTCGGTCACCTCGTCGTCGATGTCCACGTCGAGTGCCACGTCCTCCGTCTCCGGAGCGGTCGGGAGGATGGTCGATAGCTCCGCCTCGGCTTTCTCTACGTCGTCGACTGCCGGCGGCCACTCGCCGTCCGGGTCCGGCGGTTCCTCGTACCCTCGGGCGGTTTCGAGCGGTCGCTCGGCGTCGTCGCGGAGTTCCTGTCCCTCGGCACCGTTCCCACTGGAGTAGGCACTGGCAGCCTGCGTGAGCCAGTCGGCGGCCTGCCACAGCGAACTGGCTTTCGTCCGGGCCCCGTCGTAGATGGGTTCCAGCGACTCGTCGTCGACGAACCGAACCGCGGTGTCGAACTGGGACTCGGCCTCCTCGAACGCCTCGCGGGCGCGCTGGAAGTCCGACTGGGCCAGCATCCACTCGGAGTCACCGAACTCGTTCATCGCCGCGGTGAACGCCCGCCGTCCCTCGGTGTAGTGGGCGTAGCCGATGCGGTAGCGGGCGAAGGCGGTGTCGTCGCCGCCGGTGTCGGCGATGGCGTCTTTCAGTTCTTCGACGCGAGGGAGTGCCGTCGGGTCGTCGGTGTGCCACGCGTACCGGACGACGCCGTCGTGGTCGACGACGGCGACGGCCCGTTCGAGCAGGTGTTGGCCGATGTCGTCGACCACCCCGAGGTCGTACTGCGCTGCGACGTCGCCGGCGGTGTCGGCCAGCAACGGCACCTTGAGGTCGTAGTGGTCGGCGAACGCCCGGTGGCTGTACACCGAGTCGGGACTGATGCCGAGGATGGTGACGTCCTTTTGCATCGTAAAGAGGTCGAGTTCGTCGAGGTCACACGACGTCTCGTCACAGGCCTGATTGAAGTCGGCCGGGTAGAACGCGAGGATGACGACGTCGTCGCCCAGGTACTCCTCGAGGGCGACCCGTCGGCACTCACCGTCGACGAGCGCCGGTAACTCGAACGTCGGCGCTACCGTCCCCTCCCCAATCACAGTTGCATCTATACCTACCGATACTTAAGGGTGGTTGACATCGACCCGGCGAACGAGCCGCTTTTGCCCGCTGAGGTGGAACTGACGGTGTGGAACTGCACGTTCGCTACGAGGGTGACGACGACCCTGATAAGTGTAGCGCCCGGAAACTCGCACGCTTCGACCTCGCCGAACTGCACCGGGCGACCCGCTCGACACCGCCGGGTATCGTCCTCAATCCCTTCGCCGAGCAAGCCCTCTCGCCGGCGGACGCACCGACGGCGGGCGACGGCGCCCGCCACAGCAGACTGGTGGCACTCGACTGCTCGTGGGAGACGGCCGAACGCGAGGCGTTCGACTTACAGGGCGTCCACCGCTCCCTTCCGTTCCTCGTCGCCGGCAACCCCGTAAATTACGGGACGGCGTTCCAGTTGAACACCGTCGAGGCCTTCGCCGGGGCGCTGTGTATCCTCGGCGAACGCGACCACGCCGAGGAGATCCTCTCGAAGTTCTCGTGGGGCCACACCTTCCTCGAACTCAACGAGGAACCGCTCGCCCGCTACGCCGACTGTGCGGACTCCTCGGCCGTCGTCGCCGTGCAGGACGACTATCTGGCTGAGGAGTGAGTCAACTGATTACCGGGTCACGAAGCGACGCACCGCAGTGCGGGCACGCTTTGCGGGTCTCTGCCTCGATGACGTCGTCGATTCGTTCGCGGCAGTTCGGACAGCGCATGTGGTGAGTTACCACGCCAACGGTCTTGTAGATTAACCATTATTTATCCGGGTCGCCGAACCCGACGCCGATACCGCGCGGGTCGGTCGGTGGCGCGAGCGGACTGCCCGGCACGTCGGGCGACGGGTCCGGGTCGTTGTACCCGCCCGGTGCCACGTCGTTGGGCGCGTCGGCGTAGCACAGCGACGCCAGCGCCTGGATGTGTTCGCGGCCGACGCCCAGTTCGAACTGACCGCCGCCGTAGAGTCGAATGCCCTGCGTCTCACAGTGTGCGACCGTCTCCAGCACCGACTCGACGGTGCCACACCGCGAGGGCTTCATGTTGAGCCACGACGGCTCGAACGGCAGTTCCTCGATGCTCTCGACGCCCGTGATGGGCACGTCCCACGTCACCCGGTCCTCTCGCCCGTCGAACACTGGCCGCGTCTCGTCGGTCAGGTTCGGGTCCTCGATTAGTGCGTCGGGCAGGGCGTCGACCACGCGGCGGTAGAAGTCGGCGTCGACGGTCACTTCGACGCCCGCTGTCTCGTACAGCCCTTTCAGGTCGAGGACGCGGACGTCGTACGCTGCGAGTGCGGCCAACAGGTCGTCACTCCAGTCGGGCGTCGGGTCGAGTTTGAACGCGAGGTCGTCGTGGACGTCGAGCAGTGCGTCCAGTCGGTCGGTCGTCGGCGGGTCGTCCCCCTCGGACTCGGCGAGGCGCGTCGAGACGACGAAGGAGACGGGGTCGTACTCGCGGCCGAGTGCGGCCCCGAGGCTGGTGTCGGCCTGCTTCAGCGCGAGGTCGAGCGCGGCGCTCTCGAACGCCCACCGGCGGTAGTGGCGAAACCGCTCTTCGTCCGGGGGCTCCGGCCAGAGGTCGGCGTCGTCGAGCACCGCCGAGAACGAATCGAGCGTGTACTCGCCCGCCAGATCGACGTCGTGGTCGACCAGCGTCTCGTGGGCCTCGTTGGTGTAGGTGACGTCCTCGCCCCGACCGGTCTCGTCGGCCCCGGCCAGTTCGATGGTGGTCGTCGCTCTATCGAATCCGCTGGAAGTGGCTCGCTCGCGCAACTCGAACGTACAGTTCTCGACGTGCAGCGGGAGGTCCGCGACTCGGTCGTACATGGGGGCAGGAGGGTCGCTCGCCTGAAAACCGCGCCGGTCGGAAACTCAAAGCTTAAACGGCCACGCTGGCAACCGACTCGCATGGCTAGCTTCGAGGAAGCATCAGATCGAATCCTGAACAAACAGATTTGCATGCGCTGTAACGCCCGGAACCCCCAGCGCGCACAGCAGTGCCGGAAGTGCGGCTACGGCAACCTTCGCCCGAAGGCGAAGGAGACGCGCAGCGCCTGAGACCGTCTCGCTTCTCACTCGCCGCCCGTTTCCGGTCGGCGGTCGCCGCGACACGCCCAGCGACGGCGCTCTCTGCCGACTCTCACTCGTCGGGGTACTTCGGCTCGCGGCGCTCGGCCCGCTCTAAGGCCCGTTCGACCACCTCGCGCACGTCGCCGTGGAAGACGCTCCCGTGGCCCGAGTACATGTGCTCGACGCCGTTGCCCATCCGGTCTAACAGTTCTCGGATGCTCTCGATGAGTCGCTCGCGGGACTGGCCGGGGTAGTCCGTGCGGCCGAACGACCCGTCGTCGAACGCGCCGTCGTCGTGGACCACCACGTCGCCCGAGAACAGCGAGTTCGCCGAGACCAGTGAGACGTGGTCGTCGGCGTGGCCGGGCGTGTACACCACGTCGCAGGCCTCGTCGCCGACGAGCAGTTCGTCGCCGTCCTCGATGGCGTGGTCCCGGCGCACGTGCTCGCCGTAGGCGTACAGCGGCGCGTCGAACGCGTCGAGCACCGCGTCCAGTCGCTCGACGTGGTCGCCGTGCTGGTGGGTCAGGACGACGGCGTCCAGCGAGTCGGTGTGCTCGCGAATCACGTCGACCACGCCCTCCATCGCGCCCGCGTCGACGAGCGTGGTGCGCTCGCCGATGGCGAGGTAGGCGTTACAGGTGAACGTCTCGGCGTCGGCGGTGACGTTGTGGACCTCCATGTCCGTGCCGTGTGGCGGGAGTCGCTTGAGTGTTTGTGGCGGCGCGGTGGCGTCGAGTCTGTCCGTCCCAGTCGCCGAAGCTATACGTCGAGGGATGGAGGGTCACCACATGGCATCCGTCACAGTCTGGAACGAGTTCGTCCACGAACGGGAAGGCGGGGACGCCGCCGAGGTGTACCCCGACGGCATCCACACGGCTATCGCCGAGGCGCTCGACCAACGGGGTCACGACACCCGCACGGCGACGCTCGACGACCCGGAGCACGGCCTCACCGAGTCGGTACTCGACGAGACGGACGTGTTGCTGTGGTGGGGCCACGTCGCCCACGACGAGGTCGACGACGACGTGGTCGAACGGGTCGCCGAACGCGTCTACGACGGGATGGGCCTGCTCGTCCTCCACTCGGCACACGCCTCTAAGCCGTTCAAGCGACTGCTGGGGACGCCCTGTGACCTGACGTGGCGCGAGGAGGGTGAGCGCGAACGGTGCTGGGTCGTCGACCCCGGCCACCCCATCACCGACGGACTGGACGACTCGCTGGTCATCGAGGAGGCCGAGATGTACGGCGAACCCTTCGGCGTCCCGGAACCCGACCGCCTCGTCTTCACCTCGTGGTTCGAGGGCGGCGAGGTGTTCCGAAGCGGGTGTTGCTACCAGCGGGGTCGCGGCAGCATCTTCTACTTCCGTCCGGGCCACGAGACGTATCCCATCTACCACCGTGAGGACGTCCAGCAGGTACTGGACAACGCCGTCCGGTGGGCCACGCCGAGTGAGGGAGCCGACGCCCACGCCGGCAACCGCAACGTCGACCCGCGCGAGTCGCTGTAACCCGTCCGCCGCTTCTGGTCGATACTGCCCTCTCTCGCGCCCATGCGTGAGATACACGATTCCCCGTTCGAAACGGCGAGTGATTTTTCACGGTGAACTACATAGTTGTACACGTACCATGGGGTTCGGGAGCTACGACGAGTCGGAACAAGACAATCAGGAGTACGACACAGAGTTCGACGACGAGGATGGGCTTGACGCCGAGGAGAACGCCCACGAGGGCGCCGTCGAATACGAATTTACCGCGTCGAACGACGAATTACTCGACCGGTTGAAAGACATCAAGGAGGACGAGAACACGAACACGTGAAAGCCGGCGCTCGTGCGCTCGGCATCGCGGAGTCGTATCGGCACTCGACCAGTCACCTCGCCGGTACCGTCGTCCGCGCCAGTCGCGTCGTGGACGGGTTCGTCTTCGACACCTGCACCGTCGGCGGGCGCGACGCGACTGAGACTATTTGTGCGATGGTCGACCGACTGGACCGTGAGGACGTCCGCTATCTCTTGGTCGCCGGCATCGCGCCGGCGTGGTTCAACGTCCTCGATTTGCACGCGATTCAGGGCCGGACCGACCTGCCGACCATCTCGGTCACGTTCGAGTCCTCGACCGGCTTAGCGGACGCCATCCGCGAAGCGTTCGACGACCCCGAGACCGTCAGGGACCGCCTCGACACGTACCGCGCCCAGCCAGACCGCCGCCCGGTCACGGTCAACGGCGAGACGGTGTACGTCCGCGCGGTCGGTATCGAGGACGACGCGGCCGCCGACGTGGTCCGCGCGTTCACCCCGGAGGGCGGCCGGCCCGAACCACTGCGTGTCGCCAGACTGGCCGCCCGTGGGCTTGTCGACGCCGAGTGACCGACAACCGCCGGTCTTGATACGACCCGGGCCGAACGACGGGTATGGAGCAGATGGACGGGCTGGACGTGGTCGCCTGCGAGCGCTGTGAGGCGCTCTGCGAGTCGCGGTCCCGAATCGTCAACGGCGTCGGACCGGCCGACGCGGACCTGCTGTTCGTCGGCGAGGCGCCCGGCGCCAACGAGGACGAACAGGGTGAACCGTTCGTCGGCCGTAGCGGCGACGTACTGGACGACGGCCTGCGCGAGGTGGGGCTTGACAGGGGCGACGTCCGCATCACGAACTGCGTGCGCTGTCGCCCGCCGGAGAACCGCGACCCGCACAAGCAGGAACTCGACAACTGCCGCGAGTATCTGGAGGCCGAAATCGACCGCGTCGACCCGGAACTCGTGATAACGCTCGGGAAGGTGCCCGCCGAACACCTGCTGGGCCGGGACGTGGCGGTCACCGGCGAGGCCGGCGACGTGGTGGACGTGACAATCGAGGGCGAACCGCGGCGCGTGATGGTCTGCGTCCACCCGGCAGCGACGCTGTACGACCCCAGCCAGAAGGAGACGTTCGCGTCGACGTTAGCGAAGGCCGCCGACTTTTCCGACGGCGAGAGCGGACAGCGACGGCTGGGGGACTTCTAGCGACGCCTCGCGCTGGACGGGTTCGGTGACACGCCGCACTCGCTGGCGAAACCTGTCCGAAGGGGAACGCACTTAGCCCGCCTCGGCCTACTCGCGCACATGAACACCAGACAGACCGCCGCCGAGGTGGTCGTCGTCGACTACGGCCTGGGGAACCTCCGGAGCGTCACGCGCGGCCTCGAACGCGCGGGCGCGAGCGTCACGCTCTCGGAGGACCCGGCCGACTTCGACGCCGCCGACGGCATCGTCCTCCCCGGCGTCGGGGCCTTCTCCGAGGGCATGGACAACGCCGGGCCGTTCCGCGACGCACTCGTCGAACAGGCCGACGCGGGCAAACCGCTCTTCGGCATCTGTCTCGGGATGCAGATGCTCCTGACCACCAGCGAGGAGGCCGACCACGCCGGACAGGGCGACGCCGAGGGACTGGACCTCGTCCCCGGGAAGAACGTCCGCTTTGCTCGCGACCAGACGGTGCCCCACATGGGGTGGAACGAACTCGACGTCCAGCGAGACCACCCCCTCGTCGAGGGCGTCGACGGCCAGTACGCCTACTTCGTCCACTCGTACTACGCCGTCCCCGACGACGAGGACGCCGTCGTCGCCACCACCGACTACGGCGTCGACTTCGCCTCCATCGTCGCCAACGAGGCCGGCAACGTCTTCGGTACCCAGTTCCACCCCGAGAAGTCGGGCGAGACGGGCCTGCGCATCCTGCGGAACTACGTCGACTACTGCGTCGACCAGCGGTAGACTGTCGTCGCGGTTGCGGTGGCCGGGAGGCCGCTCTGTCGGCCGACTCGGGGAAGGGCAGGCACACCATCGAGGGCATACCGCGCCGGAGGCGCGGTTTCACCGTCAGAGCGACGCTCTGACGAGCCCTGCGTTCACGCTGTTCACGCAGGTCACCGAACTCGCGGCGTCGACGCGAGTTCGGCAGTTTTCCCCAAGTTTTTGCGAGGAGTGGTGCCCACAGCGAACGAAGTGAGCGAGGACACCCGCCGAAGTAAAAAGGTACTAGAGGAAGTCCCGGACGTCCGAGTACCACATGTCGTGGTCGTCGACGGCGTCGATGGCCTCGGCGATGCGGACGGCGATGGCGTGCCAGCACAGGTCGTCGGGGTCCTCGCTGTCGAGGTTGTACTCGGCGTCGGCGCAGTGACACCCGCCGTCCTCGACGATGTACTCGTCCTCGTAGCCGACGACGACGGTGAAATCGCGATAGCCTTTGACGCGACTCTCGCCGACGGCCTCGATGGCGCGCTGTCCGCGGTCGCCGTGGGCGTCGACGATAGCTGTCACTGCCTCCGGGGTAAGTTCCCCCTCGGATTCCAGCAGCGCAACCCAGTCGTCGACGGCGGTCACACGCTGGCTAGGCAGAGGTGTGACAAAACAGCGTCGTCTCCCTCGGTCCGCGAGGGCCCCGGAACCATAAACAGGGAGCGAACCCACGATGTGCCATGGTCGGCGCTGTCCCTTGGCTCGCACTGGGTTCGTTCGCGTCGGGGGTGGGGTCGCTGTATCTGTTGGCTCAACTCCGCGAACACTGGGACAAGCCGGGTGCGAAGTGGTTCGTCGCGACCATCGCGACCATCACCGTCTGGTGTGGTACCTACGGCGTCGCCGTCCTCGTCTCGACGCCGCTCGTCCGCCGGGGACTGGAGGCGGTGACGTGGGTGTGTCTGGTGTGGATCGGGTTCTTCTTCCTCGCGTTCGCGCTGGGATACACCGGTCGGACGACGATACTGGAGAGTCGGCTGTTCCGCGGGCTGGCGGCCGTCCCGGCCGTCGCGTCCCTGTTGGCGTTGACGAACTCGCTGCACGCGTTGTTGTGGGACGGCTTCCGCCTGACGACGGTCGACGGGGCCTCGCTCGTCCAGTACACGTTCCAGCCGCTGGGGTACGTCGTCGTCTTCGTCGCCATGCTGTTCGTCATGTTCGGGACGGTGCTGGTGTTCGACACCGTCATCAGCTACGGTCCGCTGTACCGCCGCGAGGCCATCGCCGTCGGACTGAGTCCGGTCCCGCCCGGCCTCGCAGTGCTGGTGTGGGCGCTGGGCATCGGCCCGACGGCGAACCTGACGACGCTGGCGTTCCTCCCGCACATCGCGCTCGACTCGTACGCCTTCGCCCGGAGTGACATGTTCGAGTTCCACCCGGCGACTCGGCGGGCGGGCGAGCGGGCGGCCATCGACGACATCGCGACGCCGGTGGCCATCGTCGACGTCGACGGCCGCATCGTAAACCTCAATCCGGCCGCCGAGTCGATGCTGGGCGTCGAGAAGCAGTCGGCGCTGACCGACCCGCTGGACGGACTGCTCGTCGGTGATACGTTTACCGTCGGCGAGGCCTACGACCGGTTCGCCGTCGAGAACGGCGGCCGGCGGGACGTCTACAAGGTCCAGCAGACGGAGTTACGCGACGCGGGCGACACCCATCTGGGGTACACCGCCGTCTTTCAGGACATCACCGACGAGATACAGCGCGAGCGCAGACTGGCGGTGCTGAACCGCTTTCTCCGCCACAACGTCCGAAACGAGAGCGTCGTCATTCAGGCCCGCGCCGAGTTGCTGGCGGCGGAACTGGAGGGCGAACCGGCCGACCACGCCGCGACCATCGAACGGGCCGTCGACCGCCTCGTCGAATCCGGCGATAAGGCCCGCACGCTCTCGACGGCCGGCGTCGACGCCGAAGATATCGAACCGGTCGCCCTCCGTGAACGCATCGAGGACACCGTGAGGCCGCTCGCCGAGGAGTACGACGGGCCGGTCAGCGTCGAGGTACCCGACGACCTCACGCTCCGGACCCAGCCAGTGTTACTTGGCGTCGTCGTCACCAACCTCGTCGAGAACGCGCTGCAGCACGTCCCCGACGCGACAGTTTCGGTGCGTGCCCACGCCGACGGCGACGACGTGGTTCTCACCGTCGCCGACGACGGCCCCGGCGTCCCCGAACACGAACTGTCGGTGATCGAACGGGGGCAGGAGACGGATTTGGACCACGGGAGCGGCATCGGTCTGTGGCTGGTTCACTGGTCGGTCCAGACGCTCGAAGGCGACCTCGCCTTCGACACGAGCGACGGGACGACGGCGACGGTCCGACTCCCTCGGGAGCGAGCGGTCGTCAGCGACCCCGCCGCGGCCTGACCCACCTTCGAACGACTTAACGGCGCCCGCACGGAGAGTCGGGTATGCGCGTCAGCGAGGGGCAGGTCACCGTCTCGGTCCCCGAACAACCGGATGCCGGCAAGGGAGCGGACGTGTTCTTCAACCCCGTACAGGAACTGAACCGTGACCTCACCGTGGCGGCGCTGCGGGCCTACCGGGAGCGCGACGACCGCGTCGAGCGCTATCTGGACGCCACCGCCGCCAGCGGCATCCGCGGGGTGCGGGCGGCCGCCGACGGGTGGCAGACGACGCTGTGTGACGTCGACGACGACGCCGTCGCGCTCTGTGAGGACAACCTCGCTCGCAACGACCTCGCCGGCGAGGTCCGCCACGAGAACGCTAACGTCCTGATGCACAGCGAGGCGTTCGACGTGGTCGACGTCGACCCGTTCGGGACGCCCATCCCCTTCGCCGACGCCGCCGTGCAGGGGACGAAACACCTCCTCTGTGTCACGGCCACCGACACCGCGCCGCTGTGTGGCGCTCACTTCGAGAGCGGCGTCCGGAGTTACGGTGCCGTCCCGCGAAACACCGAGTTCCACGCCGAGATGGGGATGCGGGTGCTCCTGTCGGCGATGGTGCGGACCGCCGCCCGCTACGACATCGCGGCCCGGCCGATTCTCAGCCACGCCACGAAACACTACGCTCGCACGTACCTCGACTTCGAACACGGCGCGCGGGTCGCCAACGACTGCATCGACGAACTGGGCTACGTCCACCACTGCCAGCACTGTCTGTGGCGCGACCACGACTACGGCCTCATCGCCGACGCGCCCGACGCTTGCCCGGTCTGTGACGAACACCTCCAGACCGCCGGTCCCATCTGGCTGGGCCGAACCTGTGACCCCGAGTTTGTGTCGTCGGTCAGCGCCCACCTCACAGAGGACATGGGCACCGCCGAGAAAGCCGAGGAGTTGTTGGCGACGCTCGGGGCCGAACTCGACACGCCGACCCACTACGACCAGCACCGCCTCTGCAAGCGGTGGGGTCGCGGTGCCGAGGCGATGGACACGTTCATCGAGAAACTCCGTGACGCCGGGTACGAGGCCTCTCGCTCCCACTACGGCGGGACGACGTTCAAGACGGACGCCGACGTGACGGAGATTCGGGACGCGACGGCGGAGTAGCCGGGTTATCGACCGTTGACCTGTTTGTCCCCGCTTCCGAGCGACCGGACGAGGCCGTAGGCCAGCAGGTACGCCGGGCGCAGGAAGTAGTTCGCCATCCCGGCCAACCCGAGCAACCCGCCGAGCGCCTGAACCTCTTCGGGCGTCGCGCCCAGTTCGAGGACGAGCGGGGCGGCCGCGATAGCCGGCGCCAGCCACAGCGAGTCCAGCAGGCTGTCGACGTCGATGCCGACGACGAAGCCCACCTCACCCTCGTCGGGACGGGTGAGATACAGGCCGCCGGCCAGCGCGAGCAACAGGACGACCAGCGGGAGCGACGCCGGCACGCCGGCGACGCCGAGTGCGAGCAACAGGCCGGCCGCGACGAGCAACAGTATCGTCACCTGCATCGTCGCCGACCGGATGGCCATCTCCGTCTCCATGTCTCGGTGCTCGCTCGGCCCGAGTATAAACCCTGTGTGGCCGGGTCGGGTCTTAACCCATTTCAGGGTCGGCCGACAAGGTGGTGTTCGTGTCGTCCCGCTACAACCCCGTCCGTGCCCTCCTGCTGTTCGTCGGCGGCCTCCTCGCTCGCGCCGGCCTCGCCGAACGCGAGCGAATCGCACGGGCGACGGACCTCTCGTGGCCCCGCATCGTCACGGGACTCGCCCGGATGTCGAAGTCGACGGCGGACGTGGCGATGGTGGGGCTGGCTATCGGGCCGACGGCCATCGCCGGTGTCGGGTTCGCCTCGCCGTTCTGGGGGCTGGCGTTCGCGCTCGGCGGCGGCGTCGCTGGCGGGACCATCGGGATGGTGTCCCAACGGTTCGGCGCCGACGCCCGCGAGGAACTGGGGTTGACGGTGACGACGAGCGCCGCCGTCGTCCTCGCCATCACGCTCCCGGTGACGGCGGCGTACTGGCTCTACCCCGGATTTCTGGTCGAACTCGTCGGCTCCGGAGACGCCGCCGTCGGCTACGGCGAACGCTACCTCAAAGTCGTCTCCATCGGCGTCCCGTTCGCCGCGCTGAACCTCGTCGGCAGTCGCACCCTCGTCGGGGCCGACGACGCCTACGCGCCCATGCTCGTTCGCGGGGGTGGCGCCGTCGTCAACGTCGTCTTCAACGCCACGCTCATCTTCGGGTTGGGGATGGGCGTGGTCGGGGCCGCCGTCGGCACCGTCGTCGCGAACGTCCTCGTCACCGCCGCCTTCGCCGTCGGCCTCGCCCGCGGCGGTCTGCCCGGCGTCGAGTTCCCCGTACAGATTCCGCTCTCGCGACCGTTCCTCGATGCGTCGCTGGCCCGTGACCTCGCGTCGATGGGGACGCCGCTCGTCGGAACGAACCTCGCCCGGACGGGCGCGCAGTTTCCGCGCCTGTTCATCGTCGGCCTGTTCGGCCCGACCGTCGTCTCGGCGTACGTCGTCGCTCTGCGGGTCCGGATGCTGCTCGACACGCCGAACTGGGGGCTGAGTTTGGCCTCCAGTAGCCTCGTCGGGCAGGCGCTGGGCGAGGACGACGAGCGCGAGGCGACCGAGTGGGCGCGGACCGTCCTCCGTCTCGGCATCGGCGTCTACGTCCTCGTCGCCGCCGCGCTCACGCCCTTCTCCCGCCAGATTAGCCGTCTGTTCGTCGACGACCCGGCCGTGATCGGACTGGTGACGGTGTTCGTCGCCGTCGCTTGCGTCAGCGTCGTCTTCCGCGGCGTCGACGGCGGCGCGACGGGACCGCTCCGGGCCAGCGGCGACACCAACTGGCCGCTGTACTCCCAACTCGCCGGGATGTACCTCTTTGCGCTCCCCGTCGCCTACGTGGGTGTGCTCGTCCCGGCTATCGGCCTGTTCGCGCTGTACGCCTCCCTGCTCGTGGAGACGGCCGTCCCCGCCGCTATCACCTACTACCGGTTCGACTCCGGGACGTGGCGGGTGGTCAGTCGGGCCTATCGGCCCGACGCCGCGCTGGACGACTAGCGAGTCTCACCGGCGACGCCGTGGCGTAGCGCCGACATATTTGTATCGGCCGCCCGAGACACCGACGTGGACCGCAAACGCGCCGTCGCCGTCGTCAGCGAACTCGTCCAGACGGTCCGCGAGGACCAGATCTCGTTTCTGGCGGCCAGCATCGCCTACTACATGTTCGTCTCCGTCTTCCCGCTCCTGTTGCTCTCGCTGGTCGTCGGGTCGATACTCGGCGGCGAGGCGTTCGCCGAGAGGGTCGTCGGCGCCGTCGGGTCGGTGCTGTCGCCCGCCGCCGCCGACCTCCTCGAAGACGCCCTTACGAGCGCCGTCGGACGGGGCGGTGCGACGGTGTTCGGGTTGGCCGTGACCGTCTGGGGCGCGCTGAAGGTGTTCCGTGGACTCGACCTCGCGTTCTCGCAAATCTACGGTACGTTGGGGGACGACTCCTTCGTCGGCACGGTGGTCGACGCTGCGTTGGCACTGGCGGGTATCGGACTGGCGCTCGCGGGTCTGTTCGTCGTCGGGTCGCTTGGCGCGTTTTTCGGCGTCACCGTCGCTCTCGGCGGACTGGCGCTGATCCCCGTCCTCACCGTCGCCTTCCTGCCGCTGTACTACCTCTTTCCGGACGCGGACCTCTCGCTCCGCGAGGCCCTGCCCGGGGCGTTGCTCGCCGCCGTCGCCTGGACGGTGTTCGGGACCGCCTTCAGCATCTACGCCTCGCAGGCCGGGACCTTCCAGTTGTACGGCGTCATCGGCGGCGCGCTCTTGCTGGTGACGTGGTTCTACTTCGCCGGCCAGATTCTGCTCGTCGGGGCGGCGTTCAACAAGGTCCTCCTGGGCGATATGGACCGGCAACTACAACAGGAACCGCTCCGACGGTCCAGCAAAGCGATGAGCGAGGACGCCGACAGGCCGTCGGGCGAGACGCCACCGCCGGACGCTACCGGTGCCGGCGACGACCTGACCGACGAGGAACTCGAACAGTTGCGCGAGGAGTTCGAGTCGTTCCGCGACGACATCGAGGACCGCACGCTCCACCAGGACGACGTCAAAGACGACCTGAAGAAGTACGTCCGCCGGCGGATGCGCCGGGGACACGCCCGTGGCTGGGGTCCCTACGTCGTCCTCCTCTATGGCACGATTATGACCCTCGGGGCGTTCTACTACCTGCAAGATCAGGGGCTGTGGGCCGTACTGGCGATGCTCGTCATCTGGCTCTCGACGCTCGGTCTGTACGTCGTCATGTTGCTCGTCGGCGTCACCTTCCGCGTGACCGGGCTCCCCGGCATCGCCATCGACAAGGTCCGCGACTGGCGTAGATGAGCCGAACCGTCGGCGTCACGGACCTCCTCTCGGAGCTTCCGGGTGTGGCCGTCGTGGGCTTCGCGCTGGTCACGCAACTCGGCGACTTCTGGTTCGCCGCGTCGGCCTGTCTGCTCGCCTACTGGGTCGGCACGCAGACGCCATGGCTCGGCCGGGGCTTGACACGCGACCGAGCGGCGCGACTCCTCGGTCTGCTTTCCTGTGCCGTCGCGCTCGCTGTCGGACTGAAAGCGGTGTTCGTCCTCCCACGACCGCCGGGTGCGGGGACGGCGTCAAACGCTCACCTCGTACCAGCCGTCCTCAGAGGCGTCTACGAGTCGATGGCCACCGGCGACGGCTACGGCTTCCCGAGCGGCCACGCGACGACGGCCGTGTTGGTGTGGGGCGGGTTCGCCGCGACGCTCCGAGCCGGCACCCGTCGCGCCCGCTACGCCGTGGCCGGGGTCGCCGTCGTGCTCGTCTCTCTGTCCCGACTCGTAATCGGCGTCCACTATCTGGTCGACGTTCTGGCCGGCGTGGCCATCGCGGGGACGGCGCTCTGGGTGGTCCTGACGTACCTGCACCGGCCAGACCGAGTGTTCGCGTTCGCCGTGGCGCTGGCGCTCGTCGGCGTCGCGGCCGGCGGACTGACCCGCGACATGGCCGCCGGACTGGGGCTCGCGGCGGGCGGCGCGCTCGCGTGGCCGTTCCTGTCGAGCGTCCCCGAACCGACCCGGCGGGGTGCGGTGGTGACGGTCGTGCTTGGCGCGCTCTCGATAGCGGTGCTCGCGGTCGGCATCGCCGCCGCCGAGTCCGTCCCGCCGCTGGTCGCGCTCTTGGCAGGTACCGGGATGGCGCTGTCGCTGGCGCTGCCGCTCGTCGGCGAGCGCGTCGCGAAAAAAACGTGAAGACGGATCCCGCTTAGAACTTCTCGAGGTACTGGTCGAGTTCCCACTGGGAGACGTCGACGAGGTACTCCTTGTGCTCCTGGCGCTTGGCTTCGACGAAGTTCTCGAAGACGTGCTCGCCCAGTGCGTCCTGTACGACCTCGTCCGCTTCGAGGGCGTCGACGGCCTCGCCGAGGTTCTCCGGCAGCGTGGTGATGCCGTACTCCTCGCGCTTCTGCTCGTCGAACTCGTAGATGTTCTCACGGACCGGCTCGTCGCATTCGAGGCCCTTCTCGATGCCGTCGAGACCCGCGTGGATGAGCGCGGCGAGGGCGAGGTACGGGTTACACGACGGGTCGGGGAAGCGAGCCTCGATACGCGAGGCGGCCGGCGTGCGGGCGGCCGGCTTGCGGATGAGCGCCGAGCGGTTGCGGTCGGACCACGCGACGTAGACAGGTGCCTCGTAGCCGGGGACGAGTCGCTTGTAGGAGTTCACGGTCGGGTTCGTGACCGCCGCGAGCGCGGGGGCGTGCTCGAGGATGCCGGCGGTGAACTGCTTGGCCTCCTCGCTGAGGTTGAACTCGTCGTTCTCGTCGTGGAACGCGTTCTCGCCGTCCTCGGTGAACAGCGAGATGTGGGTGTGCATCCCGGAACCGTTGATGCGCGGGATGGGCTTGGGCATGAACGTCGCGTGCAGGTCGTGCTCGGCCGCGATGGCGCGAACGACGGACCGGAAGGTGGCGACGTTGTCGGCCGTGGTCAGGGCGTCGTCGTACGTGAAGTTGATCTCGTGCTGGCCCTGTGCGACCTCGTGGTGGGACGCTTCGATGTTGAAGCCCATCTCCTCGAGGCCGTAGATGATGTCACGGCGGACGTCGGAGGCGAGGTCCTTCGGCGCGAGGTCGAAGTAGCCACCGGCGTCGTTGGTCTTCGTCGTCGCGCGCCCGTCCTCGTCCTCCTCGAAGAGGAAGAACTCCGGCTCGGGGGCGGCGTTGACTTCGTAGCCGAGGTCGTTGGCGCGCTGGATGGCGTCTTTCAGGACTCCGCGCGGGTCGCCCGAGAACGGCTCGCCGGTCGACGTGTTGATGACGTCACAGATGAGGCGAGCGCTGGAGCCGCCCTCGACGCTCTCGCGCCACGGCAGGACCGCGAACGTCGTCGGGTCCGGGTCGAGTCGCATGTCGGACTCCTGAATGCGGACGAAGCCGTCGATGGACGACCCGTCGAAGTAGATGCCCTCGGTGAAGGCCTTCTCGGCCTGATCGGCCGTGATGGAGACGTTCTTGACGGTGCCGAGGATGTCTGTAAACTGCAGTCGCAGGAAGTCGACGTTCTCTTCTTCGATCTCGTCGAGTACCTCCTGTGCTTCCGGTGAGAGTTCGCTTGTCATCTTTGGACACCGGGTAGGAACATTGCTACCACTAAAATACTGCCGTTTTACGCAAGGATTCCGAGGCTGTGCCCATCAGTTGGACATTCGTAAAATTCTAATCCCCCGAGAACGTGTGTGGGTGTAATGACGTACGAAAATCTCGACCGCAAGTTGGTAAATGCGCTTCTGGGGGACGGACGGGCGAGTCTCCGAAGTCTCGGTGAGGACCTCGACGTCTCCGTCACGACCGTCTCGAACCACCTCTCCGCGCTCGAAGAGGACGGCATCATCAACGGCTACACACCGAAGGTCGACTACGACGCGCTGGGATACGACGTCACGGCCATCATCCAACTCAAGGTAGAGGGGTCCTCGCTCCCCGACGTGACCGAGAGCCTCAAACAGCACAAGCAGATGATCTCGGTGTACGAGGTCACCGGCGACTACGACATCATCGCCGTCGGGAAGTTCATGGACACCGATGGGATGAACGCCCAGATCAAAGAACTGCTCACCGACCCCGAGATAAACGAGTCCAACACGTCGGTCGTCCTCAATACGGCGACCGAACACGAGCAGTTCGAACTGGACCTTCAGGAGTAACCCTTTCTGCCGTTCGTCTGCCCGGGGACCCGTGAGACCGATGGGTTCTTGACTGACTGGTCAGTTAGTTACTGGTAATGAGCGACGGCGACACCTCCGAAGAGATCATGGGCGCGACCTACCGCGCGCTGTGTGCCCACGGGTACGCCGACCTGACGATGCAGGACATCGCCGACGAGTCCGAGAAGAGCAAGGCGGCGCTGCACTACCACTACGACAGCAAGCACGACCTGCTGTGTGCCTTCCTCGACTACCTCTACGACGGGTTCGTCGAGCGAACGTCCGACGTCGGAGGGGAGGACCACCACGAGACCCTCCTCGCACTCGTCGACGCGGTGCTGGACAAGCCCGACGACGACAGCGAGCAGTTCGGGACGGCGATCCTCGAAATCCGGGCACAGGCACCCTACGAACCCGGCTTCCGCGAACGGCTGACGCGGTTCGACGAATACCTCGCCGACGAACTCACGACCGTCCTCGAAGCCGGCGTCGAAGACGGGACCTTCGATCCGGAGATGGACCCCGAGGACACCGCGCGGTTCGTCGTCACGGTGCTGACCGGTGCGGCCACCGAACGCGTCACGTCCGGCCGCTCCGTCGAGTGCACGCGACGGATGCTCGCCGAGTACGTCGAGACCCACGTGCTGGCGACCGAACGGGAGGTCGAGGCGTGACCGTCCGCGACCGGATGGCCGCCCTCGGCGAGCGACTGGGCGGTCTGTTCAAAGGCCAAGAGGACCTCGAACTCACCAGCGGCCCCATCGGCAAGCCCCTGCTGTATCTCTCCTTTCCCATCGTCATCACCAACCTCCTGCAGGTCGCGTACAACCTCGCGGACACCTTCTGGCTGGGGCAGTACTCCACGACGGCGCTGGCGGCCATCTCCTTCGCGTTCCCGATGATATTCCTGCTCATCTCGCTGGGGATGGGTCTCTCGGTGGCCGGGAGCGTCCTCGTCGCCCAGCACACCGGCGCAGAGGAACCCGAGGAAGCGGAGTACGCCGCCTCGCAGACGCTCACCTTCGCCGTCGGGGCCTCCGTCGTCCTCGGTGCCGTCGGCTTCTTCTTCGTCGAGGACTTCCTCGCGTTGCTCGGGGCCTCACAGCAGGTCCTGCCGGGTGCGACGGGCTACCTACAGGTCGTCTCGCTTGGCCTGTCGACGATGTTCGGCTTCTTCGTGTTCATCTCGCTGATGCGGGGGGCCGGCGACACCGTCACGCCGATGCTCGTGATGTTCGGCACCGTCGTCCTCAACATCGCCCTCGACCCGTTCCTCATCTTCGGGTGGGGGCCGCTCCCCGAACTGGGCGTCGTCGGTGCGGCCGTCGCCACCGTCTTCTCCCGTGGGCTCGCGTTCGCCGTCGGCGTCGCCATCATGCTCCGCGGGAACCGTGGCATCCGCGTCAACCCGAGAGACATGGTGCCTGACTTTACGTACCTCCGGAAACTGCTGGAACTGGGCATCCCGGCCTCCGTCGAGGGGACCGGGCGAGCGCTGTCGGTCAACGCGATGCTGTTCATCGTCGGGACGTTCTCCGTGACCGTCGTCGCCGCGTTCGGCGTCGGCATCCGCGTGTTCTCGTTGGTGTTTATGCCCGCCATCGCGATGGACCGCGGCGTCGAGACGATGACCGGCCAGAACCTCGGCGCGGACCGACCCGACCGCGCCGCGAAGGCCAACCACTTCGCCGCGAAGTTCTCCTTCGTCATCCTGACCGCGCTCGGCGCCGTCACCATCTTCGCCGCGCCGACCGTCGTCAGCGTGTTCAGCGACGACCCCGCGGTCGTCGAAATCGGCGCCGAGTTCCTCCAGTGGGTCGCGCCCACCTTCGGGTTCATCGGCATCGTCCGCTCGTACTCCGGGGGGTTCCGTGGGTCGGGAAAGACGCTCACCGCCGCAGCCCTCGCGGTGACGATGCTCGGCGTCATTCGCTTGCCCGTCGCGTGGGTCGCCTCTCGGTCGGTGGTGGTCCCGGCGTGGCTCGGCCCGACCGTCGTCGACGCCTTCGCCTTCTCTCTGGCCGAACAGGGCATCTGGCTGGCCTTCAGCGTCTCGAACGTCCTCGCGGCCGGTATCGCCGCCGCGTGGTTCCTCCGCGGGACGTGGCGTGAGGCCGACCCCCGTGCCGAGGGTGTCGCTATCGCCGACGACTGATGGGGACTGCCGTGGCCGTTTCCCGGTATTCGCCGACCCCGTGAGCAGATACCGACGACGGTCGGTCTGACGCGCCACGTCGTGTGACGGCCGTCTGACGTACGTTCATGGGGGAACGCCCGTAATCATCGACGCATGAGTAGCGGCGCACAGTCGGGGGGCCGGGACGGTGAGCGACTGCTCGCGGTGTTCGGACGGCCCCTGCTCGCGGCGCTCGACGGCGACGCCCCGCGCGAGGCCGCCCGCGCACTCTGTCTGCTCGCCGACGCCGACGAGTCGCTCTCGCGCCCGCTCGCGACGCGACTCCTCGACCACCTCTCGGCGGCCGACGACCGCCGCCCGTTCTTTCGGACGCTGGCGACTCTCGCCACGGACCACCGGGAGTCGGTCCGGACGGCGCTGGCCGACTGCGACGCGCCCCGTCGGGTCCGGACCGCTATCGACGAGGCCGACGGCTGGTCGTTCGCCGAACGGGCCGACGGCGGCAGCGTCACCGACGCGGTTCGGCAGGTCGTCGAGACGGACGACGCGCGCGACCCCGGTCCGGGCGTGGCACAACGAGCGAGTACCGACGACGGGCCGGCCGCCGATGCGGACCGCGCGGCCGAACGGGCACACCGCGGCGATCCGGCGGCCGTCGACAGACGCGACCGACTGGCCCGTGCCGAGCAGTCCCGCGCCTTCCGGGCCATCAAACTGTTCGGCGAGTTCGACGACCTCGCCGTCGTCGAACCCGAGCAGGCGATTCGATACGGGTCTGTCCTGCGTACACGTGCGACCCTCGACGGCGAGGAACGCGGCGTCGCCCTGCGCCTGTTCGACCTGCCCGACGAGGCCGACGCCCGGACCGAGTTCGCCGCCGGCGTCGCCGAGTCGCTGGCTCGCTGGGCCGGCGTCGCCGACCACGACGGGTTGGTGACTGTCCACGACTGGGGCGACCATCCGCGGCCGTGGGTGGCGACGCCGTACCTCGACGGCTCGCTGGCCGACCGGGGCCGGCCCAGCACCGAACGCGCCCTCCGCGAGGTGGCTCACCTCGCGGGCGCGCTCGCGAACTGCCACCGAAACGGCCTCGTCCACGGCGGTATCGACCCCGAGACCGTCGTCTACCCCGCGTCGTCGCTGGAGGGGGTGCCGGCCCCACGGCTCGACAACGTCGGCCTGATGGACGCCGTGCGCGCACACTTCGAACCGTCGGCGTACTTAGACCCCCGCTACGCCGCTCCGGAGTACTTCTCGCGGGAGTACGGGGGCATCGACGCCGCGACGGACGTGTACGCGCTGGGGACGGTGTGTTACCGCCTGCTGACCGGCCGCCCGCCGTTTTCCGGCGAGTACGACGCGGTTCGCCGCGGCGTCCTTCAGGAGCGACCGCCGGCCCCGACGTCGGTGGACCCGTGTCTCCCGGCGGCCGTCGACGAAATCGTCACGAAGGCGACGGCCAAGGACAAACTCCGGCGCTACGAGACGGCCGCCGCAGTGCGGCGTGACTGTTGGCGACTCGTGCAGTCGCTGTAACCGCGACGAGCGGCGGGGGCAGTCACGTCCGGGCGACCCGCCAGCAACGGCACAGCCCGGCGACCAGCGCAGCGACACCCACGGCGACCAACAGGAGCGCCGACTCGCTGCCGGCGAGGGGCGTACACCCGAGGACGTGCCCCCTGAGGCTCGTCTCACAGACGCCGCGAGCGGCAGCCAGACCCAGCACGATGGCGCCGGCCGCGACGAGCGAGAGCCCGGCCAGCAGGTCGGTCGTCAGCGTCCGCTGGCGCTCCATGGCCTCCCAGCGGTCCCGAACTGCTGCCCGTTCCCTGTCGGTGCCACGCTCCATACCGGATTTGTTTGGTACGAGTTGACATAACTATGGCTGTCGTATCTCACACCACCTGCCCGGACTGCAACGCTGCGACCAGTAGCGTCACGGTCAGCACGCTCGCCACCGTCGTCACCAGCACCGTCGCGCTGGTGAACTCACCGGGGGCGACACCGTCCGTTTCGCGGCTGAACGCGCCGACGAGGATGAGCGTCGTGACGCCGGTGGGCGTCGCGAGCAGGAGGACGACGACGCGGGCGACGGTGGGGTTCGCGAAGCCGGCCAGCAGGACGACGCCGGTGGCGACGACGGGCGCGAGCAGGAGGCGAAGCCCGCTCGCCGTGCCGACCGGGCGGAGCGTGTCCGTCCCGTCGACAGTCGAGAGTTGGATGCCGAGGATGAGCAACATCACGGGGATGGAGGCGTTGCCGAGCAGTTCCAGCGTCGTCATCAGTGTCGAGGACTCGGGCGGAACGACGCCGAGCCATCGGGCCGCCAGCGCGACGACGACGGCGTACACCAGCGGCACGCCGAACACCCGGCGCATGTCCGACAGCGGGTTGCTCTCGCCCCCGCGGGCCGCGACGTAGATGCCGAGGGTGTACAGGAGGACGCCCTGTAACGCCGTCACCAGCACCGCCACGCTCCGGCCCGTCGCCCCGAACGCGAAGTCGGCGAGCGGGATGCCGTAGTTGCCCGTGTTCGGGAAGACGGTGACGAGGACGAACGCCCCCAACAGCGGCTCCGAGTGGCCCGAGAGGCGGCCGACGAGTTCGGCGACGAACAGCATCGCCGCGGTGAACCCGAAGACGGCAAGCACCACCTGTACGATGGTCCCGCCGGCCAGTTCCGAGGTGGTCAGACTGTGGACCACGAGCGCCGGCGCGAGGACGTACACGGTGACCGTGGTGAGGCCGTCTACCTCTATGCCCTCGCGGCGACCCAGCAGGAAGCCGATGGCCGCGACGCCGACGACGGGAAGGATGGCCGACGCGAAGATACTCAGCAGTGACACGCGCACACTCTCGTAGCGACGGCAAGAATCCTTTCGACTTCGCTTTCTACCGTCGGCCGCCGATGGTCAGCAGAGTTCGTACCGTGCGATCTCTCGCGACCCGCACTCACGACAGGCGTCCAGTCGCTGGTCCATCGTCAACCCGCAGATGCGACACTCATAGAGGATGCAGGACTGTGCCCCGTGTAACACTCGCGTGACCCACTTCACCACTGACATGGTGTCTCGCTCCGTTCCCCGCCGACTGTTGACCCGACCATAGCGGAGGCAGCCAGCCCGGAGAAAAAACTGTATGTACCGGGCACACACTTTTGCTTGCCAGCTATCACAGCATCGCCGTTCGTCGATGGCGATCTCCATCCCAGATGACCTCGTAATATCGTTAATTACTCTCTAGACACTCGTTATATCGATACTGACAGTGCGTAGATGGGTCTGGCATGGTGCCCAATCACACACCAGTGTCCGTGCCGTCGTTCCAACCGACCGACGGTGTGACTCGGCCTCGGACGGGCGTCGAGACGTCGTCGGTCGAGTCCGGGAGAGGACTGGCGCCTCGTCACTGGACGGGCCACCGGCTACGGACGCGAGGGACGGAGAGAAAATCGTTCGGGAGCGATACAGCGGCAGGCGGTCGGGGGATGGCTCGATGGGGCTCGCGGGCTACTGACCGTGTGCACGCCCGAGGTGTCTGGAGTCCCGGACCCGCACTCGGCTCACGAGACGACGGCCCGTTCGCCCGTTCGAAGAGACTCGCTTACGCTCGCCTCTCTTACATCATGCCGCCCATGCCGCCGCCCATGCCGCCCATGCCGCCGCCCATGCCGCCGGGCGCGCCGCCGGGGCCGCCGGGGCCGCCTTCCTCGTCGTCGTCGTCGCCCTGGCCACCCTTCAGGTCGCCAGCGGCGATGACGTCGTCGATGCGGAGGATCATGACGGCCGCCTCGGTGGCGGACTCGATGGCCTGCGTCTTGACGCGGAGCGGCTCGACGACGCCGTCTTCCTCCATGTCGACGACTTCGCCGGAGTAGGCGTCCAGCCCGAAGGTGACGTTGCCGCCGTCGTGCTTGCTGCGGAGGTCGACCAGCGAGTCGATGGGGTCGTGACCCGCGTTCTCCGCGAGCGTGCGCGGGATGACGTCGATGGCGTCGGCGAAGGCCTCGACGGCGAGCTGTTCGCGCCCGCCGACGGAGTCGGCGTAGTCACGCAGGCCCAGCGCGAGCTGGGTCTCGGGGCACCGCCGCCGGGAGGACCTTGCCGTCCTCCAGCGTGGCGGCGACGACGCCGAGCGAGTCCTCGATGGCGCGCTCGACTTCGTCGACGACGTGTTCGGTGCCGCCGCGGAGGATCATCGTCACGGCCTTTGCGTCTTCGACGTCCTCGACGAAGATGCGCTCGTCGCCGGCGATGTCCTTCTGGGCGACTGAGCCGGCAAAGCCGAGGTCGTCGCTGGTGATGTCGTCGATGTTCGAGACGATGCGGGCGCCCGTCGAGCGCGAGAGGGCCTCGATGTCGGACTTCTTCGCGCGGCGGACCGCGAGGATGCCCTCCTGGGCGAGGTAGTGCTGGGCCATGTCGTCGATGCCCTTCTGGCAGAAGACGACGTCTGTGCCCGCCTCGACGAGCTTGTCGACCATCTCCTTGAGCTGGGCCTCTTCCTGATCGAGGAACTGCTGGAGCTGGTCGGGGTCGGTGACGTTGACCTCGGTGTCCAGTTCCGTCTCGGGGACCTCGATGGCCGTATCGAGGAGCGCGACGTCGGCGTCCTCGACGGCGAACGGCATGTTGTCGTGGACGCGCTCCTTGTCGACGATGACGCCCTCGACGAGTTCGGACTCGTCCGTGGCGCCGCCGACGACGGTCTCGAGCTGGATGTTGTCGGTGTCGACCGTGCCGTCGTCCTCGGCGACGGACTGGACGGCGCGGACGACGAGGTCGGCGAGGACGTCCTTCGAGGATTCGGCGCCCTTGCCGGTCATGGCCGTGCCGGCGACCTTCTCGAGGGTCTCGGTGTCGTCGGCGTCGACCTCGATGGCGTTCTCTTCGAGAATCTCCTTGGCCTTCTCGGCGGCCTGACGGTACCCCTGCGCCAGGATGGTGGCGTGGATGTCCTGGTCGAGGAGTTCCTCGGCCTTCGACAGCAGTTCACCGGCGATGACGACGGCCGTCGTCGTGCCGTCCCCGACCTCGTCCTCCTGGGTCTGGGCGACTTCGACGATCATGTTGGCCGCCGGGTGTTCGATGTCCATCTCGTCGAGGATGGTCACGCCGTCGTTCGTGACGACGACCGACCCGGAGTTGTCGACGAGCATCTTGTCCATGCCCTTCGGGCCGAGTGTCGTCCGAACGGCCTCTGCCACGGCCGTGCCGGCCGTGATGTTCATCGACTGGGCGTCCTTCCCTGAGGTGCGCTGGGACTCCTCGGAAAGTACGATCATGGGCTGGTTGCCCATCTGCTGTTGAGCCATAGTCAGACGATGATTGAATGTGCTTCTATATAATGCTTTTGCTGGCGGCCGATGTATCACCGTACTGTCTATCGCTCTCGGCGGTGTGGCACTGTCTGTCGTGGTGTGTTTAAATAGTCTCTCTCGGACGTCTGGGCGGGTAAGCGTGAACTGTCGAGAGGATTCGTCACGTGTTCGTCCGAACGAACGCACGGAGGGGGCACGTGGGCGTCCTCGACAGTATCACCGACCTGTTCGCATCGGCGTCGGTCGATACGTCCCGCTGTGACGCGGCGTCGGCGCTTCTCAGTACCCCATCCCGAACCGCCGGTGGCGCAGTTCCGGCGTCACCTGTATGCGGTCGACGTCCTGTCCGGTGCGGTACCAGACGAACGCCGCCCGCGTGAACAACTCGCGGCACTCGATGCGCACCTCTCGGGGGACCCCCTCGGTTCGCTCGTGGATGTCCGCTATCGCGGCCTGGGTGAACAGGTCCGGGCTCTCGCCGTCGTACGGTTCCCCGCGGAAGTACGCCAGCGAGCGGGCGACGTACTCCGCTACGTCGTCCGGGGAGAACGGTTCGATACCCTCGTAGTAGCGCAGTCGGGAGTCGAGCGTCCCGCGAATCTCCGCGACCCGGCGCTTCCCTTCGGGGGTCCCGGTCAGGAACAGACGGACGCCGGCGTCGCCGGCCACCTGCAACGGCGAGAGCAAGTCCGCTTTCAGTACCTCTATCTCGTCGACGACGAGCAAGAGCGTCTTCCCGTGTTCGCGCACCCGCTTGACGATTTCACGGACCGCCGTCTTCGCCTCCGCCGTCGCCCACGGGATGCCGTTGCGCACCTGCGAGTAGTGCCCGAAGTCGATGGAGAAGCCGGCGGCGTAGGCCGCTTCGAGCACCGTCTGGTACAGCGCCCGCGCCGTCGTCTCTCGGGGATTGTCCAGATGCGTCACGACGAAGTCGTCGTGCTTCGAGAGGTCCCGCAGGACGATTTCGCGGAACGCCGACTTCCCGGTCCCGTAGGGGCTCACGAGGCCGATGTGCTGGTCTTGTAACAGCCACGAGGTGACCTGATTCAGCATCGCCGTGTCGTGGCGGACGTACAGCGGTTCGGGCATGTGATCGAGGCCGGCCTCTTCGGTAAAGGGGAGGTCCGTCACGTCCTCGGGGTCGCCGCCGAGCGCCTCTCCGAAGGCCAGCAGACGCTGTTCGACCTCGCGCAACTGGTCCAGCAGGACGCCCTCCGAGACCGTCTCCGAGCGCTCTTCGTCCTCGGCCCGAAGCCGTTCCAGCCGGTCCATCACGTCGCCGACGCTCTGGCCGGTGTCGGTCCCGCCGGCGCCGTCGCTGTCGTCTGACACGGTCGTTCTCCGCTATCGTTGACGGCCCGCGGCGTTATATGTTACGCCCGAACGGGAGGAAAAAGCCGCGTCGCCCGCTCACCCGGTGAACTGGTGGTACTCCAGTCCCTTGTGTTTCATCTCGTTGTGTTTGCGTTCGAGGAACGAGTAGACGGAGCCGTGGGGTGCGCCGTCGAGCAGCATCTCGGCGGCCTCGCGGACCGCGTCGACCTGTTCGGGGCCGCCGATGATACCCAGCGTCGACCCGTAGATGACGACGGCGGCGCCGGTCAGTTCCTGCATGAGTTCCCGGGTCCGCCCGCCTTCGCCGATGAGTCGCCCCTTCTGGCGACGGAGGTCGTTCTTGTTGCGGGCGGCGGCCTCGATGTCGATCATCTCGAACATCATCATGTCGTCTTCAAGCAGCGCCAGCGCGTCCTCGGGCGCGAACCCGCGGCCGATGGCCTTCACGATGTCCGGCCCCTTCAGCGCGGTCACGGGGTCGCCGACGGACTCGACCTTGACGGTCCCGTCCTCGGAGTCGATGTCCAGACGGACTTCCGCCCGCTCTTCGATTTCGCGCATGGTCTCACCACCTTCGCCGATCAGCACGCCGATTCGGTCCTGCGGAATCTTCACGTGTTTCATAATATGCTTCGGAGTACGTGGTTCTGCCTGTTTAAGACTTCGGCGTCTAGCTTCGGCGGCGTCTCCAGACGAACAGCCGACTGCAAACCACCAGAAAGCCCCCGGACGCTCGTACCGCCGCGAGTCGCTGTGCGCGCTCGCTTCGCTCGCGTGCTTGCTTCCTCGGGGCGGCGCGAGCGTCCGGCCCCTTTCAGTCCCACCCGCATCTCGTCTCTGGGCCGTCACTGCGGTGGCCGGAAAACCGGGCGACTCACTCCTCGCGTCGGTCCTCGGGCGTCCCCTGCGGGACGGCGTCGTCGTCGCTGCCGGGTGCGGTGTCGTCGTCGTCTTTCGGCGTCGCGTACTCTTTGACGTAGTCGAGCAGTTCCTCGGGCGTGGCGTCGACGCCCTGTCTGGCGAAGAAGTTCGCGACGTTCCGGCAGTCCCGTTCGAGGAAGTCCTCGGCGTTTGGGTGGTGGATGGTCACCGCTTGCCCCAAATCGATGATGTACAGTTGGCCCTCGTGGAAGACGACGTTGTACTCCGAGAGGTCGCCGTGGACGAGGCCGGCGTCGTAGAGACGGCGGACGTACTCCTTGACGACCTCGTAGGCCGTTTCGGGGTTCTCGATGTGGACTTCGTTCAGCCGTTTGGCCCGCCCCTCCTCGGTGCCCAGATACTCCATCACGAGGACGTTGCGTTCGACGGCGATGGGTTCGGGCGTGCGAACGCCCGCGCGGCGGGCACGCTTGAGGTTCGAGGACTCCTTGCGGACCCACGCGGTGACGACTTTCTTCTTGTCCGAGCCGATGCCCTCGAACCGGGGGTCGCCGTCCAGATACCCCCGCATGTCCTTGAAATCGGAGGCGTTGATGCGGTACACCTTCACCGCTACCTCCTCGTCGCCCGAGAGCGCGGTGTAGACGTTTGCTTCCTTCCCCGTCGAGATGGGGCCGCCGAAGGCGTCGATGTGGCCGTCCTGCACCAGTTTGTACAGCGCGCCGTAGGTGGCGTCGTCGAAGACGCTGGCCTCGACCTTGAACTGGTCGGCGTCCTTGATGCGTTTCCGGAACTCGCTGAACTCCCGGTCCCGCTTTCTGGCGATGCGGTCGGCCTCGGTGTCGGAGACGTCTATCTCCTCCCACTCGTCGCCGACGCCCTCGGCCTCGTCGGTTTCGAGCAGTCCGAACTCCGCCTCGCTGTCGCTCACGTCTGGCCCTCCGTCGACGCTGGGGCGCGGTGCATTACGGCGCTACTCCTTGATGTGGCCCTCCTCGCGGAGCTGGTCTGCGTCTTGCTTCTCGTAGCGCCACGTGATGTCTGCTTTCTCGTCTTGCCAGTCCCACGGTTCGACGAGGACGACGTCGTCCTCGCGGATCCAGATACGCTTCTGCATCTTGCCGGGAATCCGGGCTGTGCGTTCGACGCCGTCCATACAGCGTACTTTCACGCGATTCGCGCCGAGCATGTTCGTGACGACGGCGAACACCTCGTCGTCGTCCGGCATCCGCAGGTCTTTCCGGCCCTCGTTGTCGCTCATAGCTGAGTGTTCGGCCCCGGGAGGGTTAAGTTTTGTACGATTGCCCGTCGCCAAGCGAGACGCCCGAGTGGTAAGGCACAAGGTCTGGCCACCGTAAGCGCCGCGCATGACTCTCAGGCTGCCCGCCGAGGCCGACGACTGGGCGCAGGCGTGGCGCGACCGGATCAACGACCGCGACGCCTTCGCCGAGGCCGCTGCCGACTTCGACGCGACGTTCCTCTTCGAGATTCAGGCCGACGACGTCTACGACGGTGACCCGATACGGTTCCTGGTCACCATCGGCGACGGCGTCTGTACGGACGCTCACCTCGTCGACGGCGACGCCGACTACGAGTTCGCGCTCCGCGGGCCCTACGAGGCCTGGGCGGCGATGTTACAGGGCGACCTCGACGTCTCCGAGTCCGTGATGAACGGCACCTTC
Source organism: Haloarcula sp. JP-L23 (assembly GCF_011602445.1). NCBI lineage: Archaea > Methanobacteriati > Methanobacteriota > Halobacteria > Halobacteriales > Haloarculaceae > Haloarcula > Haloarcula sp. JP-L23. The sequence goes on from NZ_CP050014.1 coordinate 770,488, forward strand.
GACGTGACCGGCAATACGATGACGCTCCTGCGCCGACAGGACGCCGTCGCGGAGATGGTCGGTGCCGCCAAAGGCGTCGACACCGAGTTCGAGTACTGACCGACGGGCTTTTGTCCGCCCGCCGGGCGAACTCGGGTATGCTCGACAAACTCGGTGCCGCCGGTATCGCGGGCGTCGTCGTCCTGTTCGGTGGTATCGGCCTCGTCGCATGGAAGCAACCAATCGTAGCGGCCGGTATCGCACTCGTCGTCGGCGGCCTCGGCCTCGTCGTCTACGGCCTCGTCACGAGTCTGCTGGCCTCCTTCGGGATGGGGATGGGCGGCGGGATGCCCTAAGCGGCCTGCAAATCGAACGCGAAGCACGCCCCGCCGCCTCCGTCTCGACGGCCGGCCCGTCGGATTCCTCGACGACGTCCGTCGGCACCATCCCGTCGCGTTCGCTCAGTCACTCGCTAGTCCTCCACTGGCCTGTCGGCCCGATGTTCGCTGATTATCTGGTCGACCATCTCCGCCTTCTGTGCCTGCTCCCGGTCTTCCGCCCGGTCCTCCCAGTCGGCGATGGCGGCTTCGACCTCCGCCTCGCGAGCGACGGCGAGTTCGTCTATCTCCTGGACGGTGACCATCTCGACGGGCGCGACAGGGACGTCGTGGTCGAACAGCACCTCGTCGGCGGCGTCCGAGAGGTTCCCGTCGCGCAGGACGACCCGGGGGTCGACCGCGGCGAGGCGCTCCGCCGTCGACCGCCCCGCGCCCGAGGCGTCCCGGAGCATGACGACGTCGCCGGCGACGAGGCCGAACTGCTCGTCGGCGGCCTCGATGGCGTCGCGGGTGAACTGCTCGACGACTTTCACCGGGACCAGTCCGTCCCGTTCGTCGGCGACGTCGGCGAAGTTCGAGTGGTCGAGTTTCCACAGCGACTTCAGTCGGTCGAGTTTCTCGGCCAGTTCCTCGCGTTTCGCCTGTTCGTCCTCGACTTTCCGTTCGAGCGCCTCGTTGCGCCGTTCGAGTCTGGTGACCTCGCGGTCCTTGCGGACCTCCCGGCGGCCTTCCTGTCTGGCCTTCTCCAGTTGCTTGTCCTTCTCGCGTAACTGCTCGTCTTTCTGCTGGATAGTGTCTTTCAGGTCGTCGACGTGGGATTCGAGGCGGTCGATGCGGGCCTCCAGCCGCTTTATCTCCTTCTCCTCGTCGCTCAACTCGCGTGGCTGGTGGCTGGTCGACTCCGCTTCGCTCTCGTCGTCGCCCTCGATGTCTCGGAGGACCGACTCGACGGACTCGTCGCCGGCGACGACGCGGGCGACGACGGGACCCACCTCGTGCTGTGGCGGGACCTTCCCGGCGACGCGGTCGAACTGGCTCTCGTGGTGGTCGAAGGCGTACAGCGCCGCCGCCATCGCGTCCCGTTCGTGGTCGTTGTCGTAGGCCTCCTCGCGGGTCCGGTGTTTCTTCTCGTCGACGGGCAGGTCGCGTTCGGGTTCCCACCCGGCGGCGTCGAACGACCGCCGGAACTTCTCGACCGTCTCGGGCATCGGCGTCACGTCGGCGGCGACGACGACCGGGCGCCCGCGCTCGATTATCCACTCGACGACGTCGGCCCGGTCGTTCGTCCGGGAGGAGTAGACGTCCAGCACCTCCCCGTCTAACCCGACGATGGCGACGGCCGTCGTCGTCCCGGGGTCGACGCCGACGACGACGTGGTCCCGCCGCTTCGCTAGCGGCCGGAACTCGATGCCGTCCCGGCGGACCCGCTCTATCTCGACGCGCGTGTCACCCGAGCGGTGCGTGGAGACGGGGATGTCCTGTGGCCGGGCCTGTACGCGGAAGACGGCGCTCGAAAAGCCGCCGTACTTCTCTGTCACGTCGCGTTCGTACGCCAGTCCTGCGCCGTCGAGTTCGGACTCGACCTCGCGGGCCTGCTTCTTGACGGCGCCGTGGATGCGGCGGGTGTACCGGTCCTCGGACCACCCGCCCTTGCCGGTCGAGCGGCCGCGCGAGACTTTCACTTCGGTCGTGTCGGTAAAGGCCGACACTTCCTGTCCGACGTTCGCGGCGGCGAGTCGGGCCGCGGCCTCCGCTTCCTTCATAGGCTTCTTTCCGTAGGGGACGCCGTGGCGTTTGGCGACCCGCGAGAGCGGTTCCGGGCGCTCGTCGCCGGTCACCTGCACGAGTTTCGTCGCGTCGGGGAGCGAGCCCAGAAAGTGGACCAACTGGTCCTTGTCGGCCGCCAGTTCGTACATGTTGTCCGTCGCGAGGATGTCCGGCTCCTCGTCGTCGACGAGCCGCCGGAGCTTCCGCCGCGACACCACGTCCCGCTCGATGCTCTCGCCGTCGAACACCACCAACGCGTAGGAGGGGGCGTCACCGCGCACGTCGCCGCTCTGGATGTCTACCCCGAAGACGACGGCGTCGAGCGCTGCCGTGCGGTTCACGCACCCCGCTAGGTGATGCGTGCCTATAAATCTCGTTCCGGCGGGAGCGAACCCACCGCCGGCATCCCACTCGCCGTCGTGGGCACCGGCTCGTCAGAACTCGCCCGCCTCGACCAGTCGGGCGAACGCCGCCCGTTCGCGGTCCTCTATCGTCCGCTGGTCCGACGCGTCGCGCATCCGCGCCTTCAGTTCTCTCAGTGCCCCGTGGTCGACGGCGGCCACCTCGTCGGCGACGGCACGGGGGTCGGAGACGACGCGGGAGACCAGTCCCATCCGCAGAGCCGTCTCGGCGTCGACGGTGCGACCCGACAGCGCGAGGTCCAGCGCCTCGCCCTCGCCGACGATTCTGGGGAGCCGTCCCGTGCCGCCCCACGCGCCGAACAGACCGAGTTTGACGCCCGTCTCCGCAACCGTCGCATCCGGCGTCGCCACCCGGAGGTCACAGGCCAGCGCCAGTTCGACGCCGCCGCCGCGGGCCGCCCCGTCGATGCCGGCCACGACCGCGCCGTCGTACCGTTCGATAGTCGTGGCGACTCGCTGGCCCAGCGCGGCGAACTCGCTGGCCGCCTCGGCGTCCAGCGTCTCGACTACGTCTAAGTCCGCCCCGGCACAGAACGCCTCGCCAGCGCCGTGGAGGTAGACGACCGGTTCTGTCGCCTCCGAGACGGCTGATTCGAGCGCCCGGAGCGCCTCGTGGTCGAGGGCGTTGCGTCGGTCTGGTCGGTCGAGTGTCAGCACCCGAACGTTACCCTCGGCCGTCGTTCGGACCATGCGCTGTCTGACTCCGCTGTTTCCAAAGGTCTTTGCCCTTGCCGCCGCTAGGTCGCACCAATGGAGGAAGTGGCGGCGGTCCGCCAAGCCGCGCTGGCGGCGGTCGACGACGTCGAGCCCGAACGTCTCCGCGAACGCATCACGGCACGCCTCGACGACGCCTCGCTCTCGCCCGGCGTGCTGACGCTGGTCAGCGCCAGCGCCGCCAGAGAGCATCCCACCGACCCCGCCGACGGCGACGCCGACCGCGCCGCCGGCGTGCAACTCATCTACGAGGGGCTCCGGCTCACTCGCCAACTCGCCCACGAGGACCCGTGGAACGGCGGCGACCGCGACGCCGCCGACCTCGACATCCTCATCGCCGACATCCTCGTCTCGCGGGGGTTCTACCTGCTGGCTCGCACGGAGGCCGCCGACGCCGCCGTGCAGGTCGTCCGCTCGTTCGGCCACGACCAGACGGTCCAGCGGACCACCGGCGACGAGCGCCTCGACGCCAATCTTGAGGTCGACATCTGCGAACTCGCCGTCGTCGCCGGCGTCACCGCCGGCGGCGTCCACCCCACGCCGACGCTGCGGGAGTTCGCCACCGACCTCGGGAGCGACGGACTACCCGAGAACGGCCGTCTCGTCGGCGACGAGATAGTGGACGCGCTGACGGCCCACACCCGGACCGACCACCCCCCGAGTGACGGCACCGAGGCCGCCGCCGACCACTGAGAACAATCGCCACGCCGGCACCGAATCGAAACGCCTAAAGACAATTGCCGGGTACATCGAAACGCGCCTGGGTAGCTTAGCGGTAAAGCGCGTCCTTGGTAAGGACGAGACCCCGGATTCAAATTCCGGCCTAGGCTCTTCTCGGAGACCGCCTGCGAGCGGCGCGTCTCGTCGCGCCGCGTCCCGTGTCGACGTGCGAGACTGACGCGGGATTTGACTCCCCGTCAGTCGCCGCTCGCGAAGTCGAGCGTAGCGAGACGAGCAGGAACGTCTGACTCCGGTGCAAATACCGACTGGGAGTGTCACCAAAACCACACTGCGCCGACGGCTCGCCGCTCACTCCCGCTCGGGTTCCTCGGCGAGCGCTCGGTCCCGCAACTCCTTGCACTTCTCGCCGTGTACGGTCAGTTCGGGCACCGGGACTGGCGTCCCGTCCTCGACGGCGACGAAGGTGGCGTAGGCGCTCGTGGTCTCCTCGGTCTCGCCGGTTCGGGGGTTCTCGCGCGACACTTCGATGCGAACACGAACGCTCGTCCGGCCGGTGGCGTAGGCCCACGACTCGACGAGGGCGGTGTCGCCGATGGGGATGGGGCGCTCGAAGTCGACGCGGGACATCTGCGCGGTGACACAGGTCTCTTCAGCGGCCCGCATCGCGGACATCGCGCCGATTTCGTCCATCCACTTCATGACGATGCCTCCGTGGGCGCTCTCGTAGTTGTTGGCGTGGGTCGGCTGAACTCGCTCGCGATTGACGATGTGCGTGTCCGCGATGTGGGGCATGGCCCGAGGTACAACGGCCGGGACTAAAAGCGGCCCACCGACTTACTGCTGCGGGCCGACTTCCTCGAAGGGCTGGACGATGACGAACCCGTCGGGGTTCGAAAACTCCAGTTGGTACTGCTCGCCGGAGGACTGGCCGATCATGTCCGAGAGGCTCCGGTTGACGCTGCTAGAGGGGGAGTTGTCGGCGCTCCAGGCGACGGTCGCCGCCGGGTCGGTCTTGACCGGCGGGGTGAGCACCAGCGGGTCGCCGTGGGTCGTGATGGCGACGCTGCCGGGGCCTTCGAGAAAGACGTTCGTCAGGCCGCCGGTGGCGGACCCGGCGAGGCTGCCGATGGTGGAGATGCTGTAGTCGATGCTCGACTCGAAGGCGAGTACGTCGTTGCCGTTGACGGAGATGGACTCGTCCTCGTTTAGGTCCATTATCTGTATCTCTTTCCCCTGATCGGCGACGTAGAGGTGGCCGGTGCCTTCGACCTCCATCACGGGGGTACCTTCGCTGGTCGCCTTCGACTTGATGAAGCCAGTCAGGCCGCCCTCGGCGTTGGACTTCCCGGTGAAGGTGAGGTCCCCGTCGTGGGCGACCATCGCGCCGGCTTTCGTCAGTACGGTCCCGTCGACGGCGATGTCGAGGAGCTTGCTGCTCTCTAGCTGGAAGGTGTCGCCGCCCTCGTCCGGTCGGTTCGCGTTGATGAATGTATCGACGTCCATGGTATCTCGGCCGATTGCTCGGCCACGGCCACCGATTCGACGCGGGGGGTTGAAACCTTTCTCCCGTCGAGCGGCGTCATTTACTGGGGCGGCGATGAAACAAACGGGGACGCACGTCAGAACGGGAGCGGGAACGGTACCGACCCGCGGGAGTACCCCTCGACGCGGCCGTCGGGGCGGTAGCGAAACACCACGAGCGGTTCGTAGCCCACGCCGGGTTTCTCGGCGTGGACGCGGTGCCACTCGTCGTCGCGGAAGGAGGTGCAGTCGACGACCAGTACGGCCCCCGGGTGGGCGGCCAGTTGGTCGCGGGTCTTCGCGTCGCCGGAGGCCTTCAGCGCGCCGATGGCGGTGTCGACCTGCCGGCGAGTCGGCGGGCGGGGACGCGTCACCTCCACGAGAGTGTCCTCGACGCGGAAGTCGACGGAGTGGCCCGACCCGAGTTCCACCTCGGGTTCGATGTCGTTGCCCGAGTCGACGAGCAGTTTCGCGGTGTTGAACTCCCCCATCGTCGCCTGCATCCGCGAGAGGTCGAACCCCTCGCTGGTCCCGAGTTTGCTGGCCATCGTGTAGCGGTACTCGTCTAACACACCGGTCGCGAGGAAGTCGTCGTAGAATCGAAGGCCCTCGGCCTGACTGGCGTCGGGGAACCCCCCAGCGTGGTCGCGGAAGAACTCGCGGGTGGACTCCCGGCCGTCCTTCGAGAGGAAGACGGGGAGAAAGAAGTGCGAGACGGTTTCGTACTCGGTGAGCCACGGGTCCTCGACCTCCAACTGGGCCAGCAGTTCGCGCTGGGCCCACTCGGAGATGGGGTCGGGGGCCTCCTCGAACGTGCGCTTGTTCGTCCGCCAGAGGGTCTCCGGCGTCTGTGTGTTACCGAGCCAGTAGGCTTCGTTGCCGTTCCAGCAAAAGAGCGCGAGGTCGCCGTTGTCCATCTCCAGCCGGCGGGCCGTCCACCCCTCGGGTGGGGCGAACCACGGGCCGTTCAGTTCGGCGCCGAAGGTGCTCTGGAGGGGAGAGAGGAGGTCACGCCGGACGCGGTCCTCGCTCCAGCGCTCGGTCGAGTAGCGAAATCGAAGTGGGCCAGCCACACCCGTCAGTAGTCGGTCGGTGGTCTTGTGCGTTCCGCATCCGGGCATCGCACGGGGCGAAATGGCCGAGAACGGCAGACAGAGCGCCCAAGCGTCGAAAATCACTCCGACCGTTACATTGATAGGTACTAACACGCAAGTTTGAGTGTGGTAACGCATGTCTATGGGAGCGTATGACGACGACGAACACGAACGCCGTGAACGCAAGAACAACGAAGTCGACCTGTCGGAGGACGACGACCGCACAGCGTATCACGGGACTGTCGACTACGACAGTGGGGAGTCCACCGAGGAGCTGCTGGACCAGTTCAAGCAGATCAACTCCGAGTAACGCCGGCCTTTCTCGACCGGACCTGTAGCAACGTCACCGACACGGCCGTGACCACTGTCACCGCCACGACGTGAGCTATCAGCGCCGCGAGCAGGACTGGCTGGTTCAGCACGAACGGCACCAGTACCAACTGGAGCACGCCGAACCCCCACGTCTCCAAGTCGGCCCGCTGGAAGACCCGTGCCGTCTCCGGGTCGAACTGGAAGCGCAGCGACCGCCAGAGGCCGGTGACGCTGGCCCACCATCCCGTGCCGATGCGGTAGCTCACGTCCCAGAGGATGAGCAGCGTCAGGTACACCACCAGTACCGGCGGCTCCTCGCCGAACAGCGTCGTGACGAGCGGCATCTCTCTGGTCTGTGGGTCGAAGACGAACAGGTGGGTCAGCATCGCGATGTACGCGAGCACCGACAGCACCACCTCCATGTTCGAGGAGAACAGCAGCGCTCGGTAGGTCGGCGGGACGTCGATGCGGCGGATGAGCGTGCTGATGCGCAGCATCTCGATGCTCCCGATGGTGGCGACGAAGACGACGGCCGTCGCCGCGATGGCGGCGTTCCAGACGTCGTAGTACCACGATAGCCCGACGACGGCCACCTCGAAGACGACCAGTTGGATGGCCAGTGCCGCCCACGTCGGCAGGCGAATCCCCGGCAGCGCGCCGACGATGCTCTCGTACACCCACGTCTCGCCGTATTCGGGGTGCGGACTCTCACTGCTCATCGGACTCACCGCCGTCAGGCCGCTGGTCTTCGGGCGCTCGTACGCGCTTCGCGTGCTCGCAGCCGTCAGGCCGGGGCTCTGAGGAGGTTCGCCTCGCTTCGCTCGACGCACCACCGTCGGCGACGGCGGGGATGCGGGCACTCTCTCGGGTACCCTGAAGTGCCCGGTCGACGGCCTCGTCGAACGGCGTCAGCGTCACCGGAACTGACTGCTGGATGCTGTCGTCGCTCGCCACCACGGGGGTCTTCAGGCCGCGGATGAGCGGTCTGGCGACCGTCGAGGGTACGTCGGTCACGAGTCCGATGGAGAGTGCCGACAGCCGCGGACTCAGTATCGGAATCGGGACGATGCGTGGCTCTTCGTCGTGCATCACCTGTCCGGTCCGGCGGAGTATCTCCGCGTAGGTCATCACCTCTGGGCCACCGACCTCGTACGTCTCGCCGGCCGTCGACGGCGTTTCGAGGACGCCGACGAGGTACTCGACGACGTCCTCGATGGCGATGGGATGACAGTCCGTGCGGACCCAGCGCGGGGTCAGCATCACCGGGAGTCGCGCGTTCAGTTCCCGGATGAGGCGGAAACTGGCGCTCCCGGTACCGATGACGATGGCGGCCCGGAGCGCCGTCAGGTCGTACGCGCCGTCGGCGAGGAGGTACTCCACCTCGCGACGCGAGCGGAGGTGTTTCGAGCGCATCTCGTCATCCTCGCCGAGGCCGCCCAGATAGACGACGCGGTCCACCCCGGCGGCGTCGGCGGCAGCCCGGAAGTTCCTCGCGGCCCGACGGTCACGCTCGGCGTAGTCGGCCCCGGCCCGCATCGAGTGGACGAGATAGTAAGCGACGTCGACGCCGTCCAGTGCGTCCTCGAAGCTGTCCGTCTCCAACAGGTCGCCCGTCGCCACGTCGACGCCGTCCGGTGGGTCGTACGCCGACGGGTCCCTGACGAGCGCGCGGACGTCGTGGCCGGCGGCGCGGAGTGCGGGGACGAGGTGGCTCCCCACGAACCCCGTCGCGCCGGTCACCAGCACGTGCATGCTCCACTCACAGCGCGGCACGAGGTTAAAAGGCTCCCCTGTCGTGTGGCCAGTTCACCCGGCGGGCTCTCACCCGGCCGCCCGCTCACCACCCGGGCGTCGGCGGTGCGCCGTCGTCGTCTTCGACTCGGTGGGCGATGTCGGGGTCGGGCGCACTCGCACCGAACCCACCGGCCCTTTCGGTCCACCGCTCGATGGCTCGGCCGGCCCACGAACTGGCGTTCGAGACCGCCTCAAGCGCCTGTTCGTACCGCTCGTCGTTGACGACGAGCGTCCCCGGACTGGACGCGGCGGCGACGGCGACGAACTCGGCCCGGTCTTCGGCGGTGAGGTCGTCGTCGCGGAATCGCCTGACCGTACCCGCGACGCGCTCTGGCTCGGGGTGGGCGAACACGCGCTCACCGACGGCACCCGGCCCGAACAGCGGCGTCACGTCCGGCGGGTCGTCGTCGAGCAAGCGGCGACCGCCGTGGACGGACTCGACGCGCTCACACTCCGTCTCGGTCTCTAAGAGCAGGTTCTCGCCGGGGTAGGTACTGCAGGCGTGGGGGTACAGGTCGCTGTCGTGGATGCGACACTGCAGCGTCGTCGGGTCCAGAAACACGCAGGCCCGGAGCCACGTCGACGGCCGGTCGAACGGCGCGACGGGTTTCGGTGGCTTGCGCAGGCCCACGAAGAAGACGGGCCGGTCGTCGATGGCGGCCACGTCGACGCCGTCGAGCGTGACGCTCCGGTCGTCGTCCTCGGCCCGCCACAGGCGCGGACGCAGGGCGTCGCCGTACCCCGCGTCGACGAATCCGCGCACCTCTTCGCGGGAGAGCGGCACGAGGTTGTAGGTGTCGTCCAGCGGTTCGAACGGCCCGCGGCGCTCGTGGTCGATGTCGCGGCCGGTGAGCGGGCGCCAGTCGATGCAACACCCGGCGCAGCCTTCGCAGTCGACCTCCATACCGTGGTGTTCGATACCGCGCAGCAAAAAGAAAAGGTCCTTACCGCCGTCCTCGGTAGAGAACCTATGGCATCACAGCCCTGTGACGGCTGTGGCGAGCGCGTCTCGATAGGTGGCGGTATCGCCAACATCTGGACACAGGAGAGCAGACCGACCGAAGGCATCGTCCTCGAACTCGGCGACGGCACCGAACACTTCCTCTGTTACGACTGTATCGACAGGCTTCCGGACGACGCCGAGGTGACTGCCGAGGACGTGGCTGCGCTCTCCGAGAAGTCGTAAGTCGCCGTCGCTCGCTGTCGGTCGTTGTCGTCGGCGGCGCGACGCTGCCGCTCTGGATGTAGTGTTCGATAAAACGCGTCAGATATGGTCGCTAACGCGACCGGAAATCTGCGTTAGTTGCGGACGACGTTCGTCGCGCGGGGGCCCTTGTCGGCCTGTTCGATGTCGAATTCGATCTCCTCGCCTTCTTCGAGGTCCGGGCCGCCAACGTCTTCCATGTGGAAGAAAACGTCTTCGTCCGCGTCCTCAGTCGAGATGAAACCGTAACCGCCTGTGTCGTTGAAGAAATCAACCTTACCGTTTGCCATTGCAAACAAACATACAGGGGGTATATGTATAAGACTTCCGAGGGTACCACTACCACGACCGTGTGGGTGTGAACACGCACCACTCCGTCGATGGGGCGGGACCCGCCGCCCGTCGCCGCCGGCACCTGACAGGAAAGGTTTACCCCCACCGGTGCGTTGCGTTCTCGCGTGTACCCGGCGCGGATCCACGACGAGTTCCCCGCTCCGAGCTACCGCGGTAACCAGAAAGGCGCCCTCTCGGACATCCGCGCGGCCTTCGAGAGCGGGAAAGACGTCGTCCTCGTGCGAGCGCCGACGGGGAGCGGGAAGTCCCTGCTCGCCCGGGCTATCGCGGGATGTGCCCGTACCGCGGGGGAGGCCGCCGCCGAACAGGTCGTCGACGCCTACTACACGACGCCACAGGTGTCGCAACTCGACGACGTGGCCGAGGACGACCTGTTAGAGGACCTCTGTGTCATCCGCGGGAAGAACAACTACGACTGCATCCTCCCCGGGGAGACGGACACGCCGGTCAATCAGGCCCCCTGCGTGCGCGAACGCGAGTTCGACTGTCAGGTCAAACACCGCTGTCCGTACTTCTCTGACCGCGCCATCGCCTCGAACCGCCGCATCGCCGCGATGACGCTCGCGTACTTCATGCAGACGGCCGGGAGCGACGTGTTCGGTAAACGCGACGTGGTCGTCGTCGACGAGGCCCACGGACTGGGCGAGTGGGCGGAGATGTACGCCACCATCGACCTCTCGCCCGAGACCATCCCGATGTGGTCGGACCTCGACGTGCCGAACCTCGACGGACTGGACGAGGCCGTCGCCTTCGCCGAGCGACTCGAACACCTCACCGAGCGCCGCGTGAAGGAACTGCGGGGCAACGCCGAACTCACGCCCGACGAGGTGGCCGAGCGCGACTCGCTGAACAAACTCCGGAGCGACCTCTCGTGGTTTCAGGAGGACTACCGCGACCCCGAGAGCGCGACGACGTGGGTGGTCGACCAACCGGACGGCGAGGGCGCGCCAGTCACCATCAAGCCGATGAACCCCGAGCGGTACCTGAAACACACCGTCTGGGACCGGGGCAACAAGTTCGCCCTCCTCTCGGCGACGATTCTGAACAAGGACGCCTTCTGTGCCAACGTCGGGTTGGACCCCGACGACGTCGCCCTCGTCGAGGTGGGCCACACCTTCCCCGTCGAGAACCGCCCGCTGTACGACGTCACGCAGGGGAAGATGACCTACGACCACCGCGACGACACCCTGCCGAAGGTGGCCCGGAAAATCGTCCGCATCATGGCCCAGCACCCCGACGAGAAGGGCCTGATTCACTGTCACTCCTACGCGATACAGGAGCAGTTGGACGACCTGCTGACCGAGTTCGGCGTCGGCCCCCGAGTTCGGAGCCACGACAAGGCAGACCGGGACGGCGCGCTGTCGGCGTGGAAACGGAGCGACAACCCCGACGTGTTCCTCTCGGTGAAGATGGAGGAGGCACTGGACTTAGAGGGGGACCTCTGTCGCTGGCAGGTCCTCTGTAAGGCCCCCTACCCGAACACGCGGGATTCGCGGGTCGCCCGGCGACTGGAGGACGGGCAGTGGGGCTGGTACTACCGGACGGCACTCAGAACGGTGATTCAGGCCTGCGGACGCGTCGTGCGGGCACCCGACGACTACGGCGCGACGTACCTCGCCGACACGTCGCTACTGGACCTGTTCGAACGCGCCCGTCACGACATGCCCGACTGGTTCGACGAACAGGTCGTGCGGATGTCCGAACCGGAGTTGCCCGACTTCGCGCCGGACCGGGCGCTTTCGAGCGTCAGTGCGAGCGCGAAACGCCGGCACGACCGCTCTCGCTCGCGGTCGGGCGGCGGCAGTCACCCCCTCTCGGACGTGTGGGACTAGAAGAACGCGAACGCGAGTCCGTAGACGACGGCCGACCCGACCATCAGGAAGGCCAGAAAGACCGCCATCACCTGTTGTCTGTCCATACACGCCGTTCGGCTGACGACTAATTAGGCGTTACGACGGGCCACGGAGGCGTGCATACTGTTAAGGCGACCCTACCGTACAATCAGGCATGCGTCTCGCACTCATCGGGGTCGGTCAGGCTGGTGGCAAGGTCACGGACGCCTTTCTGGAGTACGCCGACCGGACGGACAGCGACGTCGTCGTCGACGCGCTGGCGGTCAACACCGCCAAAGCGGACCTGCTGGGCCTCCAGCGGGTCCCAGTCGGCAACCGCCTGCTCATCGGTACCGACCGCGTGAAGGGCCACGGCGTCGGCGCCGACAACGAACTGGGCGCCGAAATCGCCCAAGCCGACAGCGAGGAGGTGCTGGACGCCGTCGCCGACATCCCGACCCACGAGGTGGACGCGTTCATGCTCGTCGCCGGCCTCGGCGGCGGCACCGGGTCCGGCGTCGCGCCGTACCTCGCGAAGGAACTCGGCCGGCGGTACGAGGAACCGGTCTACGGGCTGGGACTGCTCCCCGCGAAAGACGAGGGCGGCATCTACATGCTCAACGCCGCCCGGTCGTTCATGACCTTCGTCCGCGAGGTGGACAACCTCGTCGTCTACGACAACGAGACGATGAGCGGCGCCGGGGACAGCCTCGCCAGCGGGTTCGCGCGGGCCAACGAGCAACTCGCTCGCCGCTTCGGCGTCCTCCTCGCCGCCGGCGAGACCGACGGCCGCGTGGTCCCCGAGCAGGTGGTCGACGCCAGCGAGATAATCAACACACTCGCCTGTGGCGGGGTCTCTTCGTTCGGTTACGCGGCCTCGCCCGTCGAGCGCAAGCGCGGGTTCTTCGGCGGCAAGAAGGCCGCCGACGCCTCCGACGCGACGCCACGCATCCTCTCGACGGTCCGGCAGGCCACGCTGGGTCGGCTCTCGCTGCCCTGCGAGATAACGAGCGCCGAGCGCGCACTCGTCGTCGTCGCCGGGCCGCCGGAGCTACTGAGCCGGCAGGGCGTCGAGAAGGCCCGCAACTGGCTGGAGGAAGCGACGGGGACGATGGAGGTCCGGGGCGGGGACTTCCCGGTCCCGGACGCCGACGAGGTGGCCGCCGCGGTGGTCCTCTCGGGTGTCAGCGACGTCCCGCGCGTCAAGGAACTGCAGGGCATCGCCATCGAGACCCAGCAGTCGATGCGCGAGTTGAGCGATAGCTCGGAGACGAAGCTCGCGGACCTGCTGTCGGTCACCGACGGGGACCTCGAACCGCTCTTCTAACCCCTCATCTCCTCCGGGTAGCGGACGTCGGCCCACCAGTCCGCGCCGTCGTAGCGCAGGAGCCACGTCCCGTCGTACTCGGTCACCTCGACGGCGACGTCGTCGTGGTCGCGGAACCGTTCGACGAGCGCCGTGAACGCTTCTGACGGCGGGTCCTCGGACTCGGCCTCGCCGCCTTTCGCCTCGTCGAGGATGGCCCGCTGGTCGGCGGGCAGGGCACCGAACGAGAACCGGAACCGCTCGCGAGCGATGGCGGCCAATCCGGGCGCGTCCTCGGCGAGCAATTCAGCCCGGTAGTGGTAGTCGGCGACAGTCACCTCTCGGCTGCCCCGGACGGCGACCCCGAACGTCGCCCCGTCCCGGGTGACGCCGTCGTACTCGGGTTCTGGGACGACGACCGACTCGGCAGCCTCGGCATCCGTGTAGCGCACGCCGGCGCCGAGCGTCTCGCCCGGGTCCCGCGCCGTGTCGGAGTCGAAGATGCGGTCGAGTTTCTCCCGGTCGACGGCGGGGAGGTCGGCGTATGCGACCGTCCGCTCTGGTGTCGGGTCCGGGTCGAACGTCGACTCGACGCCGTACTGCATCCGGGTCCGCTCGTTCGTCGCCTCGTAGTCGACGGCGTAGTACGACCCCTCGTACGCGATGGGCCACGTCGGGTCGAACGGCGGGCGGGTGTCGGTTACCGTCGCTCGCTCGGCGTCGTCTTCGATGGCGCCGACGGAGAGGTCACGGTACGAGTCGGCGAGGTCGCCGGTGGGAATCGCCCACCGGTCGGCGAGTGCGGCGTCGTCGCTCACGTCGGTCAGGCGGATGGACCCACGAGGGTCCGAACAGCCAGCGAGGGGGAGGGTCGCGCCGACGGCGACGGCAGCGAGGAACTGGCGGCGTCGCATACCCGAAGCTGTCGGACGGGTAGTGAATAGTTTGTGGTCGGTTATTGGACGCGAGCGTCGACGACGACGTGGGCGACGCCCTCGCTGTAGCCCTTCACGCGCCGGGTGTCCAGTATCTCGACCGAGCGGCCGGCGTCGGCCGCGGCGGCCTCCAGCCGTTCGATAGGGCGTTCGAAGACGAGCGCTTCGGGCGTCGCCTCGTGCATGTGGAGGACGCCGCCGGGTGCCAGCGCGTCGAGCGCGCTGTCGAGGTACTCGTGGGCCTCGTAGTAGCCCATCATCACGCGGTCGGCGCGCTCTGTTCTCACAAACTCCGGGACGACGTCGCGGCAATCCGCTCGATACGGCTGAACGTGCCGGTCGACGCCGTTTTGCATCACGTTCTCGACCAGATACCGGAACGCCGTCGGATTGCGCTCGACGGCCGTGACGCTCGCGCCAGCGCGGGCCATCGGGAGCGTGAAGTAGCCGATGCCGGCGAACATGTCGAGGACGCGCTCGCCTGCTTCGACTGCGTCGCCCATCCGCGCTCGCTCGGCCTTGTTCCCCGGCGAGAACATGACTTCGGCGAGGTCCAGTCCGTACCGGGTGCCGTGTTCGGTGTGGACCGTCTCGGTGTCGCCCTCCCCGGCGACGACGGTGACGTTCGGTTCGCGGTGGTCGCCGGAGATGCCGCCCCGGTCGAGCACCGTGTCGGCCTCGCCGTGGAGGGCGAGCAACGCCTGTCCGACCTCTTCGGGACGCGGGGCGTCGCCCACGTCGACGAGGACGACGGACCCGACGACGGCCCACGAGGACGGGGCGGCGTCGAGTTCGTCGTCGGTCCACCCCCGATGACGGAGGTGGTCTTCGAGGGTCCGCAGGCGTGGCTCGCCGACCTGCTGGACGATTTCGCGAACGTCGACCGTTTGCGGCGGAGCGGTCACGGGGACGGCGACGCCGTCGTCGTCCCACGAGCGGACGCTCCGGTCGGCGTCGTAGACGCCCTCGTCGGACAGCGCATCGATGACGGTCTGGGCGCGCGGTTTCGCCACGACGACGGCGAGGTGCTGGTCGGGGTCGGCGTCGTCCTCACGCATCGTCGTCGCCGTTCTCGGGCAGGACGTGAAGCCCCGCCTGACTCTTGAACACGGTCAGTTCGTCGGCGCCGGTGTCCAGGTAGTCGGGCCGCGGAATCGTCACGCTCTGGAAGGTGTCCGGGTCCAGCACCTGCACGGCGTTCTCGTCCTCGACGGCGACGAGCGTCGTCGTCTGGCCGTCCTCGCGGAAGCCCAACCGCTCGCCGTCGGGGGCCTCGCCCGCCTCGAAACTGGCCTCGTAGTGGTCGCCGGTCGCCAGTCGGACGCCCTTCAGGTTCCCCTGTATGGAGCGGACGAGGACTGGGCCGTCGCCGTCCTCGGGGTCGATTATCTCGCCCTGCTGGTAGCGGGGCAGGCGGACGGCGTAGGTCATCCGGTAGAGCTTCTGGCCGTCCTCGTCCTCGGTGATGAGGCGTTTCGAGTCCGAGTACGTCCCGCCGAGTTGGGCGGTGATGCGCTTGGCGATGCCCAGTCCCATCTGGTTCGTCGATATCTTCATGTTCAGCCCCTCCGGGACCTCCTTCGTCTCGGTGATGAACGCGTTGCGGTCGCCGGTCTCCTCCCGGTCGGCGACGTACTCCTCGGCGGTGGTCTTCGCCCGCTCGATCTCCTCCTCGGTCGGGTCACGTTCGTCGGCCCGCACCTGTACGACGCTGGCGAAGGAACCCCCGGCTATCTTCCCACAGCGCTCGCAGGTCTGTCGAGAGATGCTGACGGGGACGACGACCTCCTCGGTGACGGGCGTCTCGCGGACGACGCCGGAGAACTCGGCGTGCATCCGGATGTTGTTCTTGTCGACTTGCTCGGGGGCGACCTGCCACGCGATGGACTGGGCGTCGACGTGGATGCCCAGCGCCTCACTGACCTGTTCGACGGCGATATCCGTGTAGTCCTCGGCACCGACGTCCACCCAGCGGTTCCCCTTGTGGACCGCACCACACTGCGAACAGACGCGCACCTGTATCTTCTCGGGCGCGTCGACGAGGTCGAACTCCTCGAAGTAGCAGGCGTCACACAGTACGCGCTCGGAGTCCCGCTGTGCGCCCGGAAGGTCCGGGCGGTCCTCGGGGTGTGCCGCCATCTCGTCCCCGCAGCGCGGGCAGAAGGCT
Source organism: Haloarcula sp. JP-L23 (assembly GCF_011602445.1). Classification (NCBI taxonomy): domain Archaea; kingdom Methanobacteriati; phylum Methanobacteriota; class Halobacteria; order Halobacteriales; family Haloarculaceae; genus Haloarcula; species Haloarcula sp. JP-L23. The sequence goes on from NZ_CP050014.1 coordinate 786,908, forward strand.
CCAGACCGGCTCATTGGTTCGGGATACTGGGCTCAAGCGGTTACGTATTGCGTTCCGCTCTGGCGCGAGTCTGCCCGCTCATTCCCCGAGCAGACTCGGTTCCGGCACGTCGGCGTCGGCCGCCTCGCGCCACGTGTGGTCGGTTCCCACTCTAGCAGGCCCTGCGCTTTCGCCGTCGAGAGCGCCGACTGCTCGCCGTCCAGTTCGCACCGCTCGGGGATGTCACCCCAGTGGTCCTCGACGAGGTCGGCGGTCGGTCGGCCGACGTAGTTGTCGGCGGCGGCCGCGTGGAAGGGCTCGTGGCCCCGAGGTCGGCGTCTAGCGCTGCTGCGACCAGCGAGGCCACGTCCCGCACGTCGACGTAGGACCAGCAGTTGCCCATCCCGCCGGCGAGGTCGCCCTCGGCCACGTCCCGACACGAATACTCGCCGGGGTATTGAATCCACGAGGGGCGAATCGAGGCCACGTCGACGCCGTCGCGCCGGACGACCATCTTCGCTATCTCTTCGCCGGCCACCTTCGAGGTGCCGTAGGGGTCCTCGGGGGCCATCGGGTGGTCCTCGTCTATCGGCAGATAGGCGGGCAGCGGCGTCTCCTCGGCGAACGCGAGGCCGTAGGCGCTCTCGGAGGAGGCCCAGACGATATCGGCACCGGCCCGGCCCGCCGCGTCGAGGACGTTGTACGCCCCAGAGACGTTCGTATCGAAGACGCGGGTCCCGGCGTGGCGCTCGGGGGCCGGAATCGCAGCCCAGTGGACGACGGCTGCGGGGTCGTACTCCGAGAGGAGGTCACGGACCTCCGCGCCGTCGGTCACGTCGACGGCTTTGAACTCGACGTGCTCTCGCTCGGCGACTTCCCAGCCCGGGTGGTCTAAGTCGACACAGACGACGTGGTAGTCGCCCGCGAGGTGGTCGCAAATCCAGCGTCCGGAGCGGCCGCGGCCGCCGGTGACGACGACTGTCTCGGTCATGGCCGACGTAATCGGTGGCGACACAAAGGCCTACGGGCGCCTGCAAACGCCGCTCCCCGACGCCCCATGACAGATGAACGCACGATGGCGGGGTTTTAGACCGTTCGTCGCATACCCCCGGACATGCAGTGGCAAACCGACTGGGGACTCCGTGGTCGGATGGCCCTGACGATGTTCCTGCTGTTCGGGCTCTACATCGTCTTCTTGGGCCTCCTCACGCTGTACTTCAAGGACAGATTGCTCCCCATCGTCCTCGTGATGGCGCTGTTCCTCGGCGCCCAGTTCTTCTTCAGCGACAAGCTCGCGCTGTACTCGATGGGGGCTCGCGAGGTCGAACCCGACGAGTACCCCGAACTCCACCGGATGGTCGACCGCCTCTCCCAGCAGGCCGACCTCCCCAAGCCGAAGGTGGCCGTCGCGGACTCGCGCACCCCCAACGCCTTCGCGACCGGCCGCTCGAAGAAGAGCGCGGCCGTCTGCGTGACGACCGGCCTCATGCGCATGCTCGACGACGAGGAACTGGAGGGCGTCGTCGCCCACGAACTCGCCCACGTCAAGAACCGAGACGTGATGGTGATGACCATCGCGTCGTTCCTCTCGACCATCGCCTTCCTCATCGTCCGCTGGGGGTGGCTGTTTACCGGCGGCCGCGACCGCGGCGGCCAGCAACAGGCCCCGATGTTCGTCGCCATCCTCGCCTCGCTGGTGGTGTGGATCCTGTCGTTCCTCCTGATTCGGACGCTCTCCCGGTACCGCGAGTTCGCCGCCGACCGCGGCGGGGCGTCTATCACCGGCAAGCCCTCGGCGCTGGCGACGGCGCTGATGAAGATAGACAGCGGGATGGAGAAGGTGCCCAAAGACGACCTGCGCGGCCAGTCGGAGATGAACGCGTTCTTCATCATCCCCATCCGCATCGGCTGGATCGGTCGCCTCTTTAGCACCCACCCCCCGACCGAGAAGCGCATCGACCGCCTCCGGGACATGGAACGCGAACTAGAGGGTCGCTAGAAATACATACTGCGCCTTCTGTAGCGCTGTTACCGCTAGTTACAGCCGGAACGCTCGGCCTCTTCCAGTCCCACCTCGACGGACGTTCCACGTACCGGGGCTTTCTGGCCGTTCAGAGACTCCTCGTTCCCGATGCCATCCTCGACTCACACCGCTACTCGCACGAAAACCGCCTTATCCCCGGCCCGCCTTGCTCCGGTATGGGACTGCTGGACGGACTCAAGAGCGTCCTCGGCGTGAAAGCCGAGGCCGACGCCACTCGCGACGCCGACCCCGAGGACCTCTTCGGGATGTCGACAGCGTTCATCACGATGGAGGCCGACCTCGGCTATACGCCCACCGGCGACGCCGCCCTCTGTTTCGGTGACGTGGACAGCACGGACTTTCAGGACGCCAAAGACGAGGTCGAGACCATCCTCGAAGCCGGGGAGGACGAGACGGGCACCGTCGCGGAGTTCACCGAGGACGCTCACGGCTACCAGTGGGTGGTCCTCCACGACGACGACTTCGAAGATTTGGTGACGTCCATCCACTTCGCCGCCGACACGCTCATCGAACGACGCTACGGGTCGCGGTTGCTGGCCGCCCTCTTCGGCTTCGAAGACGAGCGGACCGGCGACCCCGTCTACTGGGTGTACTCCTTCCGACGGGGGGCGTACTACCCGTTCGCGCCGGACCCCGACCGGGACCACGAGCGCAACACGACGGCGGAGTTCAAGTTAGAGAGCAACTTAGACGGCGAACTCACCGTCGAAGGGGACAAGGAGTTCTGGTACCCGCTGTGGCCCGACCGCGCCGGGGACCACCCGTGGGAGTAGCGCGTGGCTGACACCCCCGCCGTCTACGACCACTACCGACCGAGCGGGGCCGACTACCCCGACGGCGTCTACCGCGTCGTCGGCACCGACGACGACGGCGTAACGCTCCTGCGCGTGGCGGACGCCGACGGCCGCCGGCGGCACACGGGCGAGGTGGTCACCGTCCCGACCGCCGACCTCTCGGGGTTCGAGGCGACCGAGAACCCGGACGGGAACCGGTCGCGGCGGGCCGTCGTCCGCTCGTCGCTCGACGGCCTCTACTGGTCGGCCCGCGCCTTCGGCCAGACGCTCGCGGAACGCCCGCTCCTGTCGACAGCCGCGCTCGCACTCTTGCTCGCCGGCGAGTTCGGACGGGACGCGCTCTCGCTGTCCGGGCTGCAGGCCGGCGCACTCATCGTAGTCGGTGGTCTCGCGTTGGTCTACATCGGGAGCGGGCGTCTCTGACACCGTCGCAGCCGCGTCACTACCGGCCGGTTGCCCTCTTCCCTTCTAAACGTCCCGATACCGCTCTTCCCTGTCCCGCCGCCCTCCCACAGTTTCACTTTCACTCCGGTGTTAACGGGGGTTTATATGCCACCGGGCAAAACTCGTATCCATGTCCGCAAGCGAGGACCTCGAAGACCTGCCGGGCGTCGGTCCGGCCACAGCAGAGAAACTCAAAGAGAACGGTTTCGACTCCTATCAGGGGATCGCCGTCGCCTCTCCCGGCGAACTGTCGAACACGGCCGACATCGGCGAGTCCTCGGCCGCCGACATCATCAACGCCGCCCGTGACGCCGCCGACATCGGTGGGTTCGAGACCGGTGCGACGGTCCTCGAACGGCGCGAACAGATCGGGAAGCTCACGTGGGGCGTCGACGAGGTCGACGACCTCTTAGGCGGCGGCGTCGAGACCCAGTCCATCACCGAGGTGTACGGCGAGTTCGGGGCCGGCAAGTCGCAGGTGACCCACCAGCTAGCCGTCAACGTCCAGCTCCCGGCCGAACACGGCGGGCTGGAGGGCAGCGCCATCTTCATCGACTCCGAGGACACGTTCCGCCCCGAGCGTATCGAGCAGATGGTCGAAGGGCAGGACGACGAGGTACTTGAGGACACGATGGAACTCCACGGCGTCGCCGAGGAGGGCGAGGCCGACGCCGCCGACGAGGCGATGTTCGACGCTCTCGTCGAGTCCGTCCTCGATAAAATCCACGTCGCGAAGGCGTTCAACTCTAACCACCAGATTCTGCTCGCGGAGAAGGCCCAGGAGATAGCCAGCGAGACCCAAGAGGAAGAGTTCCCGGTCCGCCTGCTCGCCGTCGACTCGCTCACCGCGCACTTCCGCGCCGAGTACGTCGGCCGCGGCGAACTCGCAGAACGCCAGCAGAAACTCAACAAACACCTCCACGACCTGATGCGCGTCGGCGACCTGAACAACACCGCCGTCGTCGTCACGAATCAGGTCGCCTCGAACCCGGACTCCTTCTTCGGCGACCCGACTCAGCCCATCGGCGGCAACATCCTCGGCCACACCTCGACCTTCCGAATCTACCTCCGGAAGTCGAAGGGCGATAAGCGCATCGTCAAACTCGTCGACGCGCCGAACCTGCCCGACGGCGAGGGCGTCATGCGCGTCGAGGAAGGCGGCCTGATGAACGAGTAACGCGGCTCCGTCTTTCCCACGCTGTCTCTCCTCCTATTTCTCACCGCCTAGTGGTCGCTCCGGGACAGCGACGTTTCGCTCGTCCGAACTATGTGACGTGTCCCCGCGACCCCTTCGTTTCACCTCGAACCCGCTCCCGTCTGGCGTCTGTCGGGCGTCAGACGCACCGGAGTGAAAGTGAATCGAGGGACGGAGAACCGCCAGAGGGCGATACATCTCCTGTCGAAACCGAGGGGTTGTGAGAGAAAACCACACGACGACGGCGCGATTCCACACGTCATCGGGGGTTACGCTGTCATCTGCAGATTCTGGGACGTTCGCGCATCGCTGTCTGTCGCCAGCGCCGGCAAAAGGTGGTCGTCGGTCGTCCCGTCGTCGATACCGCCGTCAGTCGCCGGCCGATTTCATGCCGGTGTCTTTCAGGTCCTCGCCGCCCACCGAGGAGCGCAGGGCGTCCATCCCGTCGTCGCGGTCGATGCCGAAGTTGTCGGCGTACAGGTCCTGTACCCGCTCGAACTCCGCGTCGCTGAGCGACGGCGTGTCGGGGGCGGCGGCCCACTCGTCGATGTCGTCGGTGGTGCGGAACGTCGGCGTCACGGAGGCGACTTCGTCGTGAGCGAGGAGCCACTGGATGGGGGCCTGTCCCATCGTTCGCTCGCCGTCACGCTCTAAGAAGCGGATGGTCTCCAGTTTCTCCCACCCGGTCTCGTACCACTCGGTCGGTCGGTGCGCGCGGTGGTCGCCCTCGCCCAGTTCCGTCTCGGGGGTGACCTGCTCGTTCAGCAGGCCCGAGGAGTGCGGGACGCGCGCGACGATGGAGGTGTCTGCGTCCTGTTCGCGGATGGTGTCCACGAAGTGCCGGCCCGGCGTCTGCTCGAAGAGGTTGAACACGGTCTGAAGGACGTCGAACTCCTCGGCGACGGCGGCGTCACCTTCGGCGAGCCAGCCGATGGAGGGGCCGAGCGCCCACCCGATGGCGTCGACTTTCCCCTCCTCGCGGAGTTCGTCGAGCGTCTCCAGTACGTCTTCGTCCACCTCGTCGACGTTGGCGTTGTGGAGCATCAGCACCTCGACGTGGTCCATGTCGAGACGGTCGAGCGAGCGGTCGAGGGCCGTGCGAATCCACTCCGGCGTGACCTTCTTCGGCAGTTCGCCGTGGCCCGCCTGCGGGTTGTTGTAGAAGTCGTAGCCGACCTTCGTGGAGACGGTCACTTCGTCCCGGACCTCAGAAAGCGCCTCGCCGACGAGTTCCTCGCTGTCGCCGTGGCCGTAGACGTCGCCCGTGTCCACGAACGTGACGCCCCGGTCGACGGCGTGCTGGACCATCTCGATGGCGTCCTCGCGCGTCCGGTCGCCCCACCAGTCCGTGCCGACGACCCAGGCACCGAAGCCGACTTCCGAGACCTCGACGCCCGAATTCCCGAGGGTATCGTACTTCATAGTGACGTGTTGGGGGGCTCCGCACTTATCCGTCGTGGTTCACCACCGACAGCGAAGTCGACGCTCGCGTACACTACGTGTCTATCGAGCGCGTCCGAATCCGGAGGTCCGGCGTGGCGATGGCCTCCAGTATCTCGACCTCGCCGTACTCTCTGTGGACCCACCACGCCAGCGCCGCCGTCCCGACGACGAGCAGTGGGAGGGCAACGAGGCCGCCTTCGATACCGAACCGGCCACCGGTCACGACGGCCGGGCCGGTCGATTCGGTACTCAAAAGCGCGGCGCCGGTGTCGAGGCCGCTGACTGGGAAGTCCCACAGCGAGAGGGTGTAGTTCCACGCGACGTGGAAGCCACAGGCGATTGCGAGACGGCCGGTGAGGACGTAGCACGCGCCCAGCAGGATTCCGTAGAGCGTGATGTTCACCGTGCTGAGAAGCGAGGCGCTGGGGTTGGCAAAGTGGAGGAGGCCAAACAGCGCGCCCGTCACGGCGGTGGCGGCGACGACCGCACGCCACTTCCCGAGCGTGCCGGCCAGCCCTTCGGCGAGGTTCGTCAGGAGGTAGCCCCGCACGATGATCTCCTCCGCGGAGGCTTGCACGACGAAGAAGGGGACGAGCAGTGCGAGTCGAACCAGCGCGCCAGTGGTCCCGAACACGAAGCTATCGGTGGGGCTCGTCGACAGGACGCCCGTAACGGTGGTGAATCCGACGGCGACCTGTCCGGCCAGTGCGAGCGTCGGGAGGCCGAACCCGAGCGCGAGGCCGAACCCGGCGTCGCGCCACCACTGGCGGTCCGGGTCGAGACCGTAGTCGGCCAGCGTCCGTCGGTCCAGCAGGTAGCCGATGCCGAGACCACCGACCGAGAGCACGAGAAAGCCCCACGTCTGCTCGGCGATGGCGTAGAGGGCCGGTGTGAGTCCGGTCGTGCGCTCCGGAGCGGGAACGACTCCGAAGAGGGCGCCGAGGACGATGCCGACAAAGCCCGCGAGAAACGCCCAGACGATGAGTCGCCACGGCGTGCGCAACCGTCGCTCCGCGGGATTAATGAGGTACCCGCGTACTTCCATGATGAAGTCCGACCTGACCATGTCGGGGCGTCGGTCGGCGTCGGTTTATACTGTTGGCTCCCGACCGGACGACGGCGCGACCGTCAAACGGTGGCCCACGGCGACACTGGCGGTCCGGTCGGCCGCTGCTGACATCGGTGTCTCCCCGTCACCGACCGGTAAGGAAACCCCTATTGCCGGCCACGCCGTTCGACGCCGTATGACCAAGCGCCACGTGTCGTTACCACCGCTCGCCGAGGAGGGACTCAGAGCGTTCATCGACGAAGTCGACGAACGACTCTCGGGCGAGGAGGACACCTGCGACGTGGTCACTGACGTCCTTATCGACCTTCACGGGGACCGGGACGCCTACGAACGCTGGCAGTCCGGCGAGGACGTCTCACCTGCAGAACGGGTCCGTCTGCAGGGGTACGACCCGTGTAACACCACGCTGGAGAGCGAGTATTACGCCGAGAAAGACGAAGAGCGGTTCAAACGCTCGAAACACCTCCAGTGGCTCTGGCGACAGTTCGACGCGACACCGATGGCCGACAACGTCGAGTTCGCGCTTCGCTTTCGCCGGATGCTGGCCGACCACCTCTTCGAGTCCTGCGGAGAGAACTGCCGATTTTTCAAGGGCATCTCGTTTACCTACGGCCACAACATCGAGGTCGGTGACAACGTCGTCGTCCACGACGACGTCCACTTAGACGACCGCGGGAAACTCACTATCGGCGACCGGGTCTCCATCTCCGACGACACGCACATCTACAGCCACGACCACGACGTCGTCGACCAGACGCACGTCGACAACTACCACACCATCGTCGAGGACGACGTGCGCCTGACCTACGACTCGATGGTCCGGGCCGGGGTCCGAGTCGGCGAGAACGCTATCCTCGCCGCCAAATCCATCGCCGGCAGCGACATCCCCGCACACCACATCGCCGCGGGGACGCCCGCCAAGTCCATCGCCATCAAGGACGGGTGGGAGTCGGTGGCCGACCCGCTCGAAGACGCGAACGTCGACCGCCGCGAAGAGCGACGACTCGACTACGACCTCCCCGACGACATCGACCCGTTCGACGAGTTCCAGCGCGACCTCACGCCGCCGGACCGCTGAGCCCCCGCCTTCTGCGGCGGACGGGCGTCGCTGACAGTATCACTCCTGAAACTGTGGCCCGAACACGGAAGTAGCAGTTCGACAGAGAACGCCCATGGACACTTGGGTGTGGCTCATCGCGTACGTCGTCGGGTTCGGACTGCTACAGGTCCTGCTCTACCGGTACTTCCGGCGGAGCGACCCCTCACCCGAGACCACCGAGGGACGTGTCGACCGCCACGGCGGTCACGGGTCGCCGGGCACCGACGTACAGGGCGTCGTCCCCTGTGACCACTGCGGGACGGTCAACGAGGCCCACCGGATGGTCCGGTACTGCCGGTCCTGTACCGAGTCGCTTCGGTAGCCCTTTGTCCGCCCACAGCGACGTCCGGCTATGCGGAGCGTCGCCATCAACGTCGCGGCCAACACCAACGAACCCGGCTTTCGCGGCCCGTGCTACTCCGACGGGGGGTTCGAGTACATCCCGATTCCCGAGTCGAAACCGACCGCCGAACCGGTCCCGACCTACGCCGACCTCGATTTGGAGACGGACGTCGGTGGCGTCGCCGACCGGCCGGTCCACTTCGACCCCGAGTTTCCCGAGGCTGGCGGCGAGCGCTACACCTACGGCGACGAACACGGGGTGAAGGCCGGCCCGCTCTCGGAGCTCTCGGCCGGTGACTACCTCTTCTTCTACGCTACGCTGTCGACCAGCGGCGACGCCGACTGGGCGCCGCCGTCGTGGGGCGCCTTCCTCGTCGGACACTTCCGACTCGCCCGGGACGCCGTCACCGGCGAGCAGTACCGCTCGATGGCCGACGACGAACGGGCCGTCTTCGCCTCGAACGCCCACGTGAAACGCGCCGAGTTCGACGCCCGCGTCCTCGTACTGGGAAACCCCGCCGACTCGCGACTGTACGAGACGGTGGTGCCGCTGTCGGAACCGACCGGCGGGACGGACGCCAACTGGCTGGTCACCGAGCGCTCCTCCGACTCGGGGAAGGGGCCGTGGTGGCGTCGGCCGATGCGGTTCGACGAGTCGGGGACGGAGACGTTGCTGGACCTCGTCGACGACCCCCCGAGCGCTGTCGTCGATCGGTAACGACACCGGCGATACGTACGGGCTGAGAAACGGGAAAATAACTGCTGACCGATATGAAAGTCGCACACGCACTCGTGCTCGTACTGGTTCTCTGCAGCGGTTGTTCCGGATTTCTCGACGGCAGCGAGACAGCCGACGCTACCGAGACGCGGACGATAACTCCCTCCGAGCGGTTCGCTGTCGTCGACGAGTACAACGGCAGTTTCCGAGTGACGCTCAGGTCGGGCGAGGCCACACTGAATCAGACCTATGCTGCAACTCACAGCGGTACCTGGAGTATCCCGAGTTCGTCAGCAACGCTCTCGGTCCCGTCGACGCGTCCGTGCGACTGGCAAACGGCAACCGGTTCTCGACGCGGATATACCCCTACGAGGGGTACCGAGTGCGACTCACCGCCAACGGGACAATCGAGTCGAGTTTGACCGAGCTATAGTGCGGGTCCGATACGGCGACGCAGACCGTCCGTCTCTCCGAAGCTTCGCTGTTCCACGGCTCCCGCCGGTCGCCGTTTCGCTTCGAGACCCCTCACTTCGTTCGGGCCCTCGCTGTCGAGCGGTGAGTGCGGCGAGGGAGTTATCACCGGTGAAAACGGAGTACCAAGACATATGTCCAGACGCGCGCATGCTGGTGGTATGCGTATCTCTAGCGGTGTGCCCGGCTTCGACGAACTCGTACAGGGGGGGTTGCTCACCGACCGCCTGTACGTCGTCAGCGGGCCGCCGGGCAGCGGCAAGACGACCTTCTGCTCGCAGTTCATCACACAGGGAGCCAAAGAGGGCGAAAGCTGTCTCTACGTGACGATGCACGAGACGAAAACAGAACTGATGCAGGACATGTCCGGATACGACTTCGGCTTCGACCGGGCCATGCAGTCCGACGCCGTCCAGTTCCTCAACCTCGTCACGGAGAGCGGCAAACGGACCATCACGCAGTTCGGCACCGACGGCGGCCTGACCAACCGACTGGTCGCCTACATCGAGCAGAACGACATCCAGCGTGTGGTCATCGACTCGACGATGCTCCTCCAGCACTTCATGAACGACGTCGACAGCGAGATTACGGGCTTTCTCTCGGCGCTGAAACAGACCGAGGCGACGACGCTGCTCATCTCCGAGATGACCGACCCGTCTTCCTACAGCGACGAACACTACCTCGCCCACGGGGTCGTCTTCTTCCACAACTTCCTCGAAGGCGGGAGCATGACTCGCGGCGTGCAGGTCATCAAGATGCGCGGGACGGCCATCGACTGTGACATCCGTGAGATATCGTTCAGCGACCGCGGGTTGCAGGTCCACGCCGACACGAAGGTCGAAACATGAGCCGTTACGAGCGCGAGTTCGACGCCGACTGGGACACGCTCGGCAAGGACGAGGCCACCGACAGGGCCTACGCCATCGGCGTCGCCGAACGTCTCGGTGAGTACAACCGGGAGGAACTGGAGGCCATCTACGCCGAGATGGGCTCGGCGTACCACCGGAGCATGGTCGAACTCGCGTACGACGAGGGCCGCAACGAGGCCAAGGCGGCCGCCGAGAGCGGCACCGACAGCGCCGACGCCGTCTGGGCCGAACTGGTCGAAGGCGAGACGACGTTCGTCGAACCCGACGACGTGCCGACGGGCGGCCGCGACGGCCTCCCGAAGGCGCTGGAACCGACGGAACTGCTCGACCGGCAGTCCGTCGACAGCACCGAGGCCGTCGACCGGCCGGACTTTCTGGAGCGGTAGCGTACGTCCCCAACAAGGTTATAAGCCAGACCGGACAAGCCGCCGCGTATGAGCAAAATCAAAGTCGAGTTACCGGACCAGGTAGACTCCGATATCCAGCGTCTCGTCGAACAGGGCGAGTTCCTCAACCGCGACCAGGCCGTCGAAGACCTCCTCTCCCGAGGCATCTCGGCGTACAACACGACGACCGAGGAGTCCGAGACGACCATGGACGACGACATGTTCGGCCAGACGGCGGCCGAACAGCAGGACCCCGCTTTGCGGGACGACGACGAGTTCGGCTTCTGAACGGCGCTGTCGCTCGGCGGTGGCCGCGTGAAAAAGGTTGAGCTGGGGCCTGACTGGGCGGTGTGTCCTCAGAACGAGACTTCTTCGGGGCCGTCCTCGCCCATGCAGATGGGGTCGCGGTCCGAGTAGCCCTTCCGGCCGATGGCCTTACTGGAGACGCCGGCGTACGCGGTCAGTCGCGCGTCTTCGGCCGTCTCGAACGTCTCCGGCGCCGAGCGACTGAGCGCGTCGCGCAGCGTCTCGGTGCCGTTTGGCAACTCCAGTGTCATGTCGCCTTCGGCCTCGATGAGTTCTTCGGTGGTCATGGGGTAGTCGTACGCTTCGAACGCCTCTGCCGCGTTGGACATCATTCGCATACGACGGGAAAGTGCATGGTAGATAATAAACCTTCACTATTGATAATGTTAATACACCTTAGTGCGTTTAAGGTACACGCGAGAAACGCTCACACGACGCACGACTCGGTAGGAAGTGGCTTGTCGCTGGCGCCGGACCGGGCCGTATGGTCGTCGCGGATCTCCACGTCCACACGACACGTTCCGACGGGTCGCTCACTCTCCCGACGCTCCCCGACGCCGCCGACCGCGCCGGTGTCGACGTCGTCGCCGTCACCGACCACGACCGGGTCCATCCGTCCCTCGATGGCCCACTGACGACCCGGGACGACCTCACCGTCGTCCACGGCATCGAACTCCGCGTCGAGGCCGACGACCAGCGACTGGACCTGCTGGGATACGGCCTCGATCCGACCGCGGAACTCCGCGAGGAGTGTGACCGCATCCAGCAGAACCGCCGCGAACGCGGTATGCGTATCATCGAGTGCGTCGAGGACCGCCTCGACGTCTCGCTTCCGGTCGAACCCCGTGCGGGGCTGGGTCGCCCGCACATCGCACGGGCCATCGCCGACGTCTCCGAGTACGGCTATCAGGAGGCCTTCGAGGAACTCATCGGCGACGACTGTCCGTGTTTCGTCGCCCGCGAGGTCCCCTCGTTCGAACGCGGACGGCGGCTGCTCGCGGCGGCCTGTGGGCTCGTGGGCCTCGCCCACCCGTTCCGGTATCCGGACACCGAGGGCGCGTTAGCCCGCTGTGCCCGCCTCGACGCCGTCGAGCGGTGGTACCCCTACGACCGGGCCGTCGACACCGAACTCGTCGAGGACGCCATCGCACGGTACGACCTCGTCCCGACCGGGGGGAGCGACGCCCACGACGAGACGCTGGGGCGGGCCGGCCTCGACGCGGCGGCGTGGGAGCGCGTCCGGGCCGAAATCGTCTGACGGCTGGCAGACGGAAACCGAGGGTTCAATGCGGTACAGTCCCAAGTCAGTCGTATGCAGTGTCACTACTGCGACCGCGACGCGGACATCGCTGTCGAGAGCGACGGCGTCAAGGTCGGGGTCTGCAAGACGCACTTCCGTGAGCAGATGGCCGAACTCGAGAACGCCGACTGGCTCGACGAACTCGACGAGGAACTCGACATCGACCGTCGGGAGTAAGCTGTCGCCCTCGCAGTACGGATCCGGCGGCGTCGACCCCGCGAGACGGGACGTTCGGCCCGGACCAACGTTTTATCGCTCCCTGCACAGACCCGACCATGGAACGGGTCAGTCTCGACGACCTCGACGACCGGATGGGGCCCGCTACGGTCAAGCGTGCCCTCTCGACGGCGCTCTCGACCACGGAACTCGCGCTGAACTACTACGAGCTAGCGCCCGGTGAGACGTTCGGACTCGGGTATCACCGCCACCCCGAGCAGGAGGAGGTGTTCTACGTCCAGTCGGGAACCGCCACCTTCGAGACAGAAGACGGCGACGTCACCGTCGGCGCCGGCGAGGCAATCCACTTTGCGCCCGGCGAGTGGCAACTCGGGCACAACGGCGGCGACGAACGCGTCGTCGCGCTGGCGATGGGCGCGCCCAAAGACGCGAGCGAGACGGAGATGGTCCGCCACTGCGAGGACTGCGGTGAGCGGACCACACAGCGCGTCGCACTGAGCGACGACCGCGACGCGCTCCTGACGTTCTGTACAGTGTGTGACGCCCAGACCGGCCGGTTCATCTAGACTTACGTATCGGGCCGTCGACGCTGTGGCCGATGCTCTCCATCGGCCAGAAACTCGTCGCCCTGATTACCCTCGTGTTGCTCGTCACCGTCGTCGCCGTGTTCTCACCGGTGTTCGCGCTCGTCACGCTGTTCGTCGCCGTCCCGCTGGCTATCGCGATTCTCCGGCGGTAGCGTCGGTACGGCGTCACCGCCGTGATTGGCCGCTCGGCCGAACGAGCGGCCCGTAGCGGAACGTCACCGTTTTGTCCGGCCACGGGGACGTACGGCCACCGTGGTCGAACCGTACACCCGCCGCGCGTGGATCCGACAGGGCATCCGGGTCGGAGCGCTGCTGTCGGCGCTGGGCGCCGTCGTCTGGCTCAGCGGCCTCCCGTTCCTCTTTCCCAGTCTCGGCCCGACGGCGTATCTCTTTGCGACGCGGCCGGCCGCCCCGGAGTCGTCGGCCCGTCGCGTACTGGGCGGGCACGCGGTCGGCGTCCTCGCCGGTCTCCTCGCGTACCACGTCGTCGCCGGCGGCGTCGTCATCACCGCGTCGATGGGGGCCGCGACGCTCGGCACGCTCCGTCTGGCGGCAAGCGGCGTCGTCGCCGTCGCGCTGACCACGGCGGGGATGCTCCTCACCGACACCGGTCACGCGCCGGCCTGTGCGACGACGCTCATCGTCGGTCTCGGCATCCTCTCCTCGCCGTTACAGGCCGGTATCATCGTCGTCGCTGTCGCCGTACTGGTCACAGAACAGGAACTGCTGACCCGACTGGGCTAGTCGTCGCTGGCGACGCGGGCCGCGTCGCCCTCCGCCGTCCGCCGGGTTCGTACGTAGTCCGTGAAGTTGTCGAACACCTGCTTGGCCTCACAGGCCGCCCGGTAGTTCTCCTCGGTGATACCGTCTAACACCCGCTGGATGCGCTCGTCGGGGAGGTCTTTCCCCTTCGTCACTGTCTCCGCCGTCACGGGGTCGTACTCTGGGTGGAACTGCACCGCGAACACGTCGCCCTTCCGGAAGCCGTGGACGCCGTAGTCGTTTTCGGCGAACAGTTGGGCGCCCGGCGGGAGCTCCGCGACGTGGTCCGAGTGGGTCGTAAAGGCGGTGAACTCGTCGTCGACGCCCGAGAGGAGCGGGTTCTCCCCGTCGTGTTCGACGGTCCGGTAGCCGATTTCGTACTCCGGCATCGCCTCCACCCGGCCGCCCAGCGCGTGGGCGAGCAACTGGTGGCCGAAACAGACGCCCAGGAACGGCAACCCTCGGTCGACGGCCTCGCCGACCCACGCTTCGAGGTCGGCAATCCACGGCTCGTCCCAGTAGACGGAGGCTCGCGAGCCAGTGAGCAGACAGCCGTCGAACGCGAAGGTGTCGGGCAGTTCGCGTTCGGTCACGTCGTACTCCACGAGGTCGGCGTCGAGTTCCCGCCGGAAGTTCCGGCGGTTGTCCTCGCCGTCGTGGGCCGCGTTCAGCAGGGCGATGCGCAGACTCATCGGTTCTAGGGAACGGTCGGACCACCAAAAATGCCTGCATCCACGGCAGGAACTGCCGTTCACTCGGACGTCAGCCACAGGCCGGCCGCCGCCAGCGCGCCGTATCCGACGGCAATCGCCAGCAGGGCCGGTCGCCACGTGGTCAGGACCCACGGGAGCGCGAGGCCGTACGCCACGCCGAGCAGTCCGCCCGTCGCCGTCCTGACGGCGTTCGTCCCGCGTCGCTCGGTGACCGTCGTCACTGCCCAGTCGACGAGCGCGGGGAGCGGTCCGAACGCGACGACCGGGAGCCACGCTCCGCGGCCGACACCGAGCAGAAAGACGCCGACCCCGAGCGCGATACCGGGGTAGATGCCCGAACAGCGGGCACAGAGGTGGAGCGTCCGTCCACCGACTGAGAGCCGGTGACAGCGATGCCGATCCGCGGGGATGTGATGCGAGAGGAGGTACGGGAGCGTCGCAGCCAATCCGCGACGGAGTTCGCGACGGCGGTCCACGCTCGCCGCCTCACTCGCCGCCGTACTGGCGCTGAAACTCTTCGTCGGTCTTCGTGAGGTAGATGATACCCTCGATGACGCCGACGAGCGCCGGGATGAAGGTCCACGAGAAACAGAGGTAGAGGACCCCCAAACCGACGTTCCCGAGGTAGAAGTGGTGGATGCCGAGGCCACCCAGCAGAATGGCGAAGATGCCCGCCGTGACGCGGTCCACGTCGCGGCCGTCGCCCGACTCACCCGCGTCGACGTCGCTCTGTCGGGCGCCACAGTCCGGGCAGTACGCCGCGCCCGCGGCGATTTCGGTCCCGCAGGCGTGGCAGTACTTCGAGTCGTCGAGTCGCTCCCCTGTTTCGGGGTCG
The DNA here is from genome assembly GCF_011602445.1 of Haloarcula sp. JP-L23. Classification (NCBI taxonomy): domain Archaea; kingdom Methanobacteriati; phylum Methanobacteriota; class Halobacteria; order Halobacteriales; family Haloarculaceae; genus Haloarcula; species Haloarcula sp. JP-L23. The sequence goes on from NZ_CP050014.1 coordinate 802,441, forward strand.
TACTCGGCCATCGAGGCGGCGTTCTCCGTCTCGCCGGTCGCTTCGCGCTTCTCGGGTTCGGAGCCGGTCGCTCCCTCGTCCGGCGTCTCGTCCGCCGGGTCCTCGTCGTCGGAGGAGGCGTCGTCGGAAGGGGACATATCTACCGCAATCGACGGCGCACGGGTTAAACCTCGTGGTCGGTGTGCTCGTCGAGGAACGCTGTCAGACGGTCGGTGACCGCCCGTGCGTGTTCGACGTAACAGCAGTGCCGTCCCTCGACGGCCTCGCCGGTCCCACGGGGCAGGTCGTCCGCGAGTGACTCCGCCGCCTCGACGGGCACGACGGGGTCTTCGACGCCGTAGTACACCTCCGTCGGTTGGGTCACCTCGTACAGCGGCGGGGCCTCGAACCCGGTCGCCGCCGCGGCCTGTGCCGCGAACGCCTCGCCCGTCGCGTCGTCGACCCGCCGCCACGCGGTGACGCGCTCGACGAGGTCGGGGTCGGCCTCGCGCAACGCCGGGGAGAACGCGCCGTCGAGGGACGCCTCGGTACCGTGTTCCAGCGAGAGCGACCGGAGCGCGTCGGCGTCGACGGCGTCGCCCGACGCCGCCGTACAGTACAGCGTCAGCGTCCGCGCCCGGTTGTACTCGTGGGCATAGCGGAGCGCTATCATGCCACCGAGGCCGGCCCCGACGAGGTGTGCGCTACCGACGCCGTGGTCGGCGAGGACGGCTTCGAGGTCGGCCGCCAGCGTCGGCACGTCGTACGGGCCGGCGGGGGCGTCGGAGTCGCCCGTGCCGCGCAGGTCCCAGACGACCGTCTCGTAGGGGCCGGCCAGTGCGTCGTAGTGCCACCCCCAGAGCCACGCGCCGTACCCCACGTCGCCGACGAAGACGACGGTCGGTCCGTCGCCGTCGGTCTCGTAGTGTAGCGACACGCCGCGGTTCGTTGCAGTCGGCATCACCCGGCGGTTCGTCCGGCCCGCCGGTGGCTCTTTCGATTGCCACCGCTTAACACGTATCACTACCAACCCCTTCCCGAGTCGTGTCCACTGCTACGTCACTCGTCGGTGCTGTCGTGCTCGTCGCCGGACTGGGGGTCACCGCACAACTCGTCGCCGACCGGCTACGGGTCCCCAGCGTCGGATTCCTGCTGGTCGCGGGGGTTCTCGTCGGCCCGCAAGGGTTCGGTGTGGTGCGTCCGGAACTGTTCGGCGAAGCCGGGCTACAGGCCATCGTGGGCCTCAGCGTCGGTATCATCGTCTTCGAGGGCGCGTTTCACCTCACCGTCGACCGGGTTCGCGAGGCATCCCGCGAGGCGCTTGGACTCGTCACCGTGGGGGCGCTGCTGTCGCTCGTCGGCACGACGACCGCCGTCCGAGTGGTGTTCGGCGTCGACTGGGCCGTCGCCGTCCTCGTCGGGTCGTTACTCGTCGCGACTGGGCCGACCGTCATCACGCCTATCCTGCAGGTCGTCCCGGTCCGTGACCGGGTCGCCGCCGCGCTGGAGACAGAAGGCATCATCAACGACGTGGTCGCGGCCATCCTCGCGGTGGCTACCTTCGAGTTCGTCGTCGCCGACAGCCCGACGCCGCTGGTCGTCGTCGAGGCGTTCCTCCTCCGTCTGTTCGTCGGCGTGGCCGTCGGGGCCGCCGTCGGCTGGTGTGTCGCGACGTTGCTCGACCGCCTCCGACTTGCCGCCGACACCGCGACCCAGAGCGCTCGGCTGGTCGTCCTGACCGCGGCGCTCGCCGCGTTCGCCATCGCCGGGTCGTTGCTCTCGGAGGCCGGTATCGCCGCGGCGGCGACGGCCGGTCTCGTCCTCGGGAACAGCGACATCCCCCACCGGGAACTCATCGCGGAATTCAAGGGCGGGGTGACGCTGTTCGTCCTCTCGTTCGTCTTCATCGTCCTCGCGGCGCTCCTGTCACTCGACGACCTCCGTGCGCTCGGCGTCGCCGGACTGGGTGTCGTCGTGCTCGTCGTCGTCTTCGCCCGCCTGCTCGGCGCGCTCCTCGCGACGGTCGGCGGGTCGCTGGCCACCAACGAGCGCCTGTTCATCGGCCTACTCGGTCCTCGGGGGATCGTGCCCGCGAGCGTCGCGACGCTGTTCGCCATCGAGTTGCGGCCGACGAACCCGACGGCCGCGACGGTGCTTGTCGGGACCGTCTTCTCGGTCATCTTCGCCACCGTCATCTTTCAAGGGGGATTGGCCCGTCATCTCGCACAGGCGCTGGATATCGTGCCAACACACACGCTCATCGTCGGTGCCGGTCGTGTCGGAACAGAACTCGCAGACAGATTCGAAGCCCGCGGCGAGGAGGTCATCATGGTCGACAAGGACGCCTCGGCCGTCGAGCGAGCGCGCGCCGCCGGCCACCGTGCGGTCCACGGCGACGCGACCGACGCGTCGACCCTCGACGCCGCCGACGCCAAGCGGGCCAGCGTGGTCGTCGCGGCCACTGCAGACGACGACGTGAACATGCTGGTCGCCCAACTCGCGGCGACCCGATTCGACGTCGAAACCGTGGTCGCGCGGGCGAACCAGCCGGACAACCTCGCGGCCTTCGAGGACCTCGACGTCGAACCCATCTCCGCTGGGTTCGCGGTGGCCGACGCCATCGACGACGCCATCGAGCGGCCGGCCCTGAGCCACTGGCTGGCCGACGCCGGCCGGACCGGCGACGTCCTCGAAGTCGAACTCCGGAACGACGCCCTCGCCGGCCGGCCCGTCGAGGCGGTGACCGACGACCTGCCCTCGGGCTGTCTGGTGGCGATGGTGAGTCGAGACGGCGAGGACCGTGTCCCGGACGGCGCGTTCACGCTCTCGACCGGCGACCACCTCACGCTCATCTGTGAGACGAACGACGCGCTCCGAGAGGCCCGGGAGTACTGTCAGGGCGACTGATTCGTCGGGCTGATGGCCGCTTGCTCCCGTTCGTCGTCGGCCGCGAGTGGCGGGACGACGCCCGCGTTGGCTGCTTCCCGGTAGTGGTAGCCCCAGAACGCCGCGAAGGCGTAGCTCGCGTACGTCGCGACGAACGCCGGCCCGACGAGCGTCAGTATCGACGCCAGCCACAGCACCGTCGCCATCACGAGGAGGAGGACCCACGCGGCGAACGCCTCCAGATACTCCTTCGAGGCGGCAAAGGCCCCGGTGTAGCGGCCGGAGAACGCGCGGGGGAACCGCCCGGTCGCCGCGTAGGCGGTCAGCACGGCCGGCGTCAGATAGAGCCCGGCGAACGCAATCAGCGCCACGGCGAGGTCACGGACGCCCCCGGTGAGGCCGACCTGTTCGGCCACCGCCGCGACGGCGGCTCCGACGATGGCGGTCCCGCCCCAGAGAACGAGGAGGGCGACGGTGGCTCTGAGGCCGTCGACGAACAGGCCGACGAAGGCGTCGAATCCGGGCGGGTCGGGCCGTCCGCTCGCGGCCGCGCCCGCCAACTGGAAGGCGTAGCCGTTGGTGAGCAGGCCCACGAACGGCACCACCGACCCGACGAGTGCGAAGATGCTCCCCAGGAGAAACGGTTCGTAACCGTCACTGACTGGATACGAGAGCCCGAACGAGAGGCTATCGCGCTCGAACGGACTCGCTTCCTCGGCCGTCTCGCCGGGTCGCTCGTCGGCCGTCGAACCACCCGGCTCCGCGGCGCGCTGGTCCGCTCGCTCGTCGGTCGACGGCACCGACACCTCCCCGTCCGGCTCGTGGCGCTTCGTGCCACACTCCGGACAGAAGGCGTCGGTGGTCCTGACGGCGGCCCCGCAGGCCGTACAGTACGGCATATGGTGCTAGTATCTGGGGGCAGGCGTATCGTTCTTTCCCCGCGAGAGGTCGCGGTACGAACTCGAACGGCGGCGACTCGCGTCGCTTTCAGACGTTCGCGACGGACTGGAGAATCTCCGCGGCGTCGTCGAGTGCGTCGTCGAGTGCGTCGCCGTCGGGGCCGCCGCCCTGTGCGAAGTCCGCGGGGCCGCCGCCGCCACCGCCGACGCGGCCGGCCAGTTCGCCGACGACTTCGCCAGCGTCCACGTCGACACCGTCGGGAACGGCGACCACGAACTGCGCGCCGTCACGGCCCGACCCGAGAACGGCTATCTTGCCCTGCTCGACGAGGGCGTTGGCCTGTGCGCGCAACTCGTCCATGTCGGCGTCGATGCGCTGGACGACGGCCGTCGTCCCGTCGACGTTGACCTCCTCGGAGTCGGCGCCGCCGGAGGCCCGTGCCTCCGCGAGTTGCTCCTTGAGGTCCTCTATCTCCTTGCCGCGGGCCTTCCACTCGTCGAAGAACCGCGCGGCGGTGTCGGGTACTTCCTCGGGCGCGACGTCGAGGACGTCGGCGGCCGCATAGAGGGCGTCCTCGGTGCGCTGGGTCGCCTCGATGGCCGCGTCGCCGGCCGCGAAGGTAAGCCGGATGACGCCGTCCTGAATCCGCTCGGTGCCCAGCAGTTTGATGGCGCCGATGTCGCCGGTCCGGGCGACGTGGGTCCCACCACACGCCTGGATGTCGTCTGCGACCTGAATGAGCCGAATCTGCTCGCCGGCCGGGATGCCGCCCTGATACAGGTCGAAGCCGTGTTTCTCCTCGGCCTCGTTGCGGTCGGGCCACTGCTGGGTGACCGGGACGTTGTCCTGGACGAGGTCGTTGGCGTACCGCTCTATCTCCTTGACTTGCTCGCGGGTCACCGACTCGTAGTGGCGCACGTCGATGCGCGAGGAGTCGACGCCCTTCTGGGCGCCGGCCTGCCGGACGTGCTCGCCCAGCACCTGTCGGGCGCTGTGGACGACGATGTGGGTCGCCGTGTGGTGTTGCATCAGGCGTTTCCGGCGGGTGGCGTCGACCTGCCCGCGGACGAACTCGCCCTTACCGGGGTCCTCGTCGGCAGTGTGGAGGACGACGTCGTCGTAGCGCTGGACGTCCTCGACTTCGGCGGTCACGTCGTCGGTGGCCAGCGTCCCGTGGTCCGGCGGTTGCCCACCGCCCTCGGGGTAGAACATCGTCTGGTCCAGCACCACGTCGAATCGGCCGTCGTCGCGGTCGAACACCTCCAGTACGACGGCCTCGAACTCGGTGCGCTGTTGGTCCTCGTAGTAGAGTCGGTCGGTGTTCGGAAGCTCTGCGAGGCGGTCGGCGTACGGGACGCCCTCGGCCGTTGCGGTGTCGTCCCCGCCGCCGTGGCGGGAGGCGACGACGGAGTAGAAGTCGTCGGGCACGTCCACGTCGACGCCGCGTTCGGCGGCTATCTCTTCGACCATGTCCGGTTGGATGCCGTGGGAGTCGTACAGTTCGACGAGTTCCTCGGTCGGAATCGGTTCGCCCGTCTCGGCGTACTCGTCGGCGAGTTGGCGCACGCGGCGGCCGCCCCTATCGAGGGTCTCGCGGTACTTCTCGACTTCCGTGCGGACGATGTCGCGGATGGTGTCGCGATTCTCGTAGTTCAGTCGGTCGGCCTGCATGTCGACCAGCTCGTCAAGCGGGGCGTCGACGCCCACGCCGTCGACCAGTCGCTTCGTGCGGCGCAGCACCATCCGGGCGAGGTAGCCCGTCCCGACGTTCGAGGGGACGATGCCGTCGCCGAGCATGTACGCCAGCGTCCGGCAGTGGTCGGCGATGGCGTAGATGTCCTCCAGTGGCCCCATCAGGTCGCGCAGTTCCTCGACGCTGACGCCGACAGCCTCGGCGATGGTGTCGCGTTCGGCCTCGATGTCCTCGGCCTCGTCGATGTCCATCCGACCAGCGAGTTTCGCGGCGTTGTGGACGATGGCCTCCTCCTCGTCGGTGAGTTCGACCCCGGCGTTGTCCTTGAGGAACTGTATCATGTCGGGGTAGACGGCCTCGTAGACGGTGGGGGTACCCTGCGAGACCCACGTCCACCGCTCTAGCCCGTAGCCGGTGTCGACGACGTAGGTGTCCATCTCCGAGTAGCGGTTGCCGTCTTTCATCTCGTACTCGCCGTCGGGGTCCTGTTCTAAGGACATGAAGACGAGCGTCGCCAGTTCCGCGCCCTCGTAGATGACTTCGAAGGCCGGCCCGGCGTTGCCGCCGCCGACCCACGGGTCCTCGATGAGGGTGAGTTCGTCCACGTCGGCGCCCAGTTCCTCGAACAGTTCGACGCAGTACGCGACCGTCTCCTCTTTCCAGTACACTTCGCCCTGATAGGCGTACTCCTCGGGGTCCTCGATGTCCTCCTTGGCGTTGAACGCGTGGTGGGCCATCATCTCGAAGGCCATCGTGTGCCGGCCCGTCTTGCCGACGTTGTCGATGTCCTGCATCCGGATACACGGTTGCGAGATACACAGCGGGTTCGCCGGCGGCGGCGTCGTCCCCGAGGTGACGAGTGGCTGGAAGTCGTAGATGGACGCCTGCGTCAACAGGACATCGTCACGCCAGCGGTTCGCTGCGACCGGATACGGGTCGATACGGGTGTGATCACGCGCTTCGAAGAAAGACAGGAACGCCTCGCGCATCTCCGAGAGGGAGAACTCCTCGTCGAACCCGGGGTTGTCGATGAAGCCGTACTCCGCACAGGGCGGTTCGCCGCAGGTGTCGCGGTCCGCGCGCGACCAGAACATGTCGCCACATTCCATACACTCCTGTCGATGGAATCCGGCCTCGTCGAAGTAATCGAGTTGGTAGGCCTCGTCGAGGTCACTCATTGGCGTAGTGTTGGCCCAGCAGCGGGTAAAACAGTTCCGAAGGGGCCTACACCGAAACCGCCGACCCGCCGGAGAGCGTCTCCGGGACGACGATTCGCTTCACCGTCGTCGCGCCGGAGGTTGTCGTGATGCGGACTGTCGCCGTCTCACCTTCCGCTAAGTTCTTGCCGAACTCCGTCGCGCCGGGCAGGTCGGAGTTCCCGAGGTCCAGCGCGATGGTGAAACGGTCCTCCGTCGAGTCGAGGACCGGCGACGACGCGGGCGAGTCGTCGTCCTGCACGACGGCGACCCCGAACCGGCCGTCGGGGTTCCCCGAGGCGCCGTTCTCTGCGAGTTGGTAGTACGACCCGCTCGGCCCGACCCACTGTACCGTCGCCTGTCCGAGGTCGACGTTCCCGGCCCCCGGTGACTTCTTCACCGTGATGTTCACCACGCCGACCGCGTTGTTCTCGAAGTGACTCCCGGTCGCACTCACCACCTGTACCCGGTTCGTCGTCGAGTCGCTCGCACCCTGTCCCGTCGCTTCCGCCGAGTTCTGCAGATAGCCGGACGTGTTGATGAGGACGCCCGCGGCGATGGCCGCGACCAGCACCATCGCGATGAACACGACGAGGGTCCCGATACCCACCTGCCCACGCTCGCCCCGGCGTCGATTGCTCGAACTGTGCATTTCCGTTGGTGATAACTAACCGACCACTCTCGTATAAACCTGCGTGAGCAATTATCGCGGGTGAAAACGACGCTTTCGGGGTGAGGCCGCTACTGCCCTTTCGCGAGACTCGCCAGCATCGCCTCTAGCTGGACCCGTTCGTTGGCGCCCTGCGTGATGCGGTAGTCCGTCTCGCCGACGCGTTCGAGGATGCGGACCGCCGCCTCGTCGTCGACGTCGAACTCCCAGACCGACCGGTGCAACTGGTCGATGATGTCGCCGCCAGCGATGCCCTCCTCGGTGAGCAGTCTGTCCAGCGTCGCGCGGGCGGCCGTGAAGTCGCCGTCGAGTGCGGACTGGACCATGTCGTGAATCTCCTCGGGGCGGGCCGTCGAGGTGATGGCGTACACCGCCGACTCGTCGACCACGTCGCCGCTGACCGAGGCGGCCTGCAGGCCGTTGATGGCCTTGCGCATGTCGCCGGCGGCGGCGTAGACGAGCGCGTCGACGCCGTCGTCGGTGAGTTCGATGTCCTCCTCGGCGGCGATGTGGCGTATCTCGGACTCGACGGCGTCGTCCGACAACGGCGAGAACCGGAAGACGGCACACCGGGACTGGATGGGGTCGATGATCTGGCTGGAGTAGTTACACGAGAGGATGAAGCGGACGTTGTTCGAGAACTGCTCCATCGTCCGGCGGAGTGCGGACTGGGCGTCGCTCGTCAGCGCGTCGGCCTCGTCTAAGAAGATGATGCGGTACTCGACGCCGCCGAAACTCGTCCGCGCGAAGTTCTTGATGCGGTCCCGGACCACGTCGATACCCCGCTCGTCGGAGGCGTTCAGTTCGAGGAAGTGCTCGCGCCAGTCCTCGCCGTACAGTTCGCGGGCGATGGCCGTCGCGCAGGTGGTCTTGCCGGTGCCCGCCGGCCCCGAGAACAGCATGTGCGAGAGGTCGTTGCGCCGGACGTAGCTCTGCAGGCGGCCGACGATGTCCTCGTGGCCCATCACGTCGTCTAACGACTCCGGGCGGTACTTCTCTATCCACACCTCTTCGCGTCCCGCCCGCGACTCGGACTCGGCCTCACTCATGCTCGGTGGGAGGCGCGGGCTAGCCTTAAACGCCCCGCTAGCAGTGTTCGGATGCAGCGTTCGTGAGCACTCCGTGACCCGCCAGAAAGCCCCGGACGGCTACGCTCCCGCGGCTCGCTGCGCTCCTCGTCACTCACTGCGTTCGTTCCTGCGGTCCTTGCGTCGCCGGGGTTCGCGTAGCCGACCGCCCCTTTCAGTCCAACCCCATGGACCGTTCAATCGGGTGGGACTGAAAGCCTCCGGCCCCTCTCTGGCTGTTTACGACCTCGCTCCCTCTCGACACCGTTCACTCGTCGCCTACTGCTAGCCGACAGGCTCAAGCCGTCCATCCCGATACACACGCCTATGAACGTCACCGTCGAGGTGGCCGGCGAGGACACCCACGAACTCACCGTGGCCGACGACGCCACCTACGCCGACTTGCTGGCCCCACTAGAGCTCTCGCCACACGCGGTCTCGGTACTCGTCGACGACAAGACGGTCCCGACGAACCAGCCAGTCGAGGCCGACCACGTACGCGTGGTCAGACTCATCAAGGGTGGCTGAGCGGACGGCGAGACACTCACAACCCCCCGTTTTTGCCCGTCGAGCCCTACGCTACGGTATGTCCATCGAGGCGACCGACTTCTCCTTGCCCAACGTCGGCCCCGGTCCGGACCCGCCGTCGGCGCTCGCCGCCGACCACGAGTCCGCTGACCGGGACACCGAAGTCGTCTCCATCGTGCCGGAACCCCACGAGCGCGTTCGGGAGTGGCAGGACAGCTACGACCCGCCGTATCCCATCGTGGCCGATCCGGAGGCGACGGCCGGCGAAGCGTACGACCAGCCGGTTCGCTTCGGCTTTCTGGGCGACTGGAGCGACTTCCTCGGCCGGATGCCCGAGGCCGTCCTCGTCGACCTTCGGGACGGCCCCGCGGTAGCGTGGTCCTACCGGAGCAAACCGACGTTCGACCGGCCCAGCGTCGACGACTTGCTCGATGCCGCCGACGAGGCTCGGACTCGCTGACCCATGTTCGTTCGTGACGCCACAGTGGCCGACCTGCCGGACGTGATGAACGTCCTCGACGGCGCGGCGCTCTCTATCGACGTCGAGACGGTCCGGGAGAGCATCGCCGAGGACGGGACGCTCGTCGCGTGCGAGGGCGGGGAGCGCTCCCGGTCCGACGAGCGGCCCGGCGGCCCGCTAGCCCCGGCGGACGGCGAGCGAGTACTGGGTGCGCTCGTCCTCGACGGTGACCACGTCGCGGCCGTCGCGGTCCGCCGCCGTCGCCGCGGACAGGGCATCGGGACAGCGCTGGTCGAGGCCGCCGCTGAGCGCCGACAGCGACTGACGGCGGCGTTCGACGCCGACGTGAAACCGTTCTACGAGGGCCTCGGATTCACGGTCGAGACAGTCGACGAGGCCGGTCGCTGGCGGGGGACGCGCTCGACCGACGGCTGATTGCGATAGTCTTTCCACACTCGGACGAGACGAAATTATCGAGCCATGTCCTCACAGAACCCCGACCCGGCGTCGGTGCGTGACGACCGGGTCCTCGGCTTCCTCCTCGATTTCGCCCTCCTCACCGTCGCGACGGTCGTCGTCTGGGTGGTGTTCACCGGCGTCAGGATGCTCGTTACTACCGGCGGGGCGATGGGTGCGCCCACCGTCGACAGTCCCGGGACGATGCTGGGGATGGTCGCCCTCGGTTTCGCCCTCTCCTTACTCCAGTGGGCCGTCATCGGCCTCGTCGTCGGCGGGTACTTCGTCTACTTCCTCACCGACGGCGGCCAGACGTTGGGGATGCGCGTCGCCGGCGTCGTCCTCGTCGGCGAGGACGGTGGCCCGGTCACGCGAGACCAGACGATACAGCGGACCGCCGTGTTGCTCGCGCCCCTCCCGCTGATGGCGCTCGCCAGCGTCTTCATCCCCTTCGTTGGGTTCGTCCTCGCACTCATGCTGATGGGTGGGTGGCTGACCGTCGAAGCGCTCTTGCTGTTCACCGACGACGACGCCCAGCGACTCGGTGACCGAATCGCCAACACGCTCGTGGTCGAATCGGCGGCCTGACCGTGTCTCACCGGAACGAACTGTCAGTTCGCCCGCCCGGCCAGTTCCTCGATGCGCAACTCGTAGAGCGTCAACTCGATTTCGTCCAGCGCCTCGTCGAACACCCGGATGGGGGCGAATCGGTCGTTGATGCTGACGGCGTCGTAGGCCGGGTCGTCGGGCGGGACCGCTCGAATCGGCCCACGGGCGACGACGCTCCAACCGTACTGTTCGGCGTCGTCGCCCGTGGCTTCGGCCTCGTAGACGACGTACGTCGCGGTGTCGGTCGTCTCGGCGTAGGCGGCCTTTCGGCTGTCGGGCGTCTCGCCTAGTCGGACGTACAGCGACCCGTTCTCGTAGTGGTGAAACACCGGAATCGCGTAGGCGTCGCCGTCGTCGGCCAGCGCGAGGACGCCGTCCGTAGCGTCGCGTAGGCGCGTCTCCACCTCGGCCTCGGTCAGTCCCTCGGTGTATGCGAACTCGACGTCGGGGTCCATGCCCGACCAACGCGCGCTGTCGGGTTAAACCAGCGGGGCGACCAGTCCGCGGCCCGCCGACAGCAGTTCCGTGACGCGCTGGTCGCTCCCTGCCTCGGCGTAGACGCGGAGCTTCGGTTCGGTCCCCGATGGCCGGACCAGCACCCACGTATCGTCCGCGAGCCGTATCTTGAATCCGTCGACGGTGTTGACATCGGCGACGCTCTCGCCGGCCACCGAGTCGGGGAGTTCGTCCTCCAGCGCGTCCAGCACCGGCCCCTTGCGCTCGTCCGGGCAGTCGACGCTGACCCGTCCCTGATGAATCTCGCCGTGGTCGTCGAGCAAGCGGTCGACGCGGGCGTCCAGCGACTCCTCGGACTCGGCTGCCGCGGCCACCAGCGCCAGCAACACGCCGTCCTTGTTACGGAGGTGGTCGGTGAGGCCGAACCCGCCCGACTCCTCGCCGCCCAGCAGCGCGTCGTGGTCGGCCATCGCCTCGGCGACCCACTTGAACCCGACCGCCACCTCGTGGGCAGACTGGCCGTGGGCCTCCGCGACCCGGTCGACGATGCTGGAAGTGGAGACGGTACGGACCACGTCGCCGGACCGCGATTCCAGCAGGTAGTCGTACAGCGCCGCGAAGAAGAGGTTCGCGTCGAGATAGCCGCGCTCGGGCGTGACGACGCCGATGCGGTCGGCGTCGCCGTCGTTGACGACGCCGAGGGCGGCCTCGCCCTCGCGTACGCGGGCGATCAACTCCTCGACGTTCTCGGCCGCTGGCTCCGGGGACCCGCCGCCGAACTCGGGGTCTCGCTCGTCGCGCAGCGCAGTCACGTCCGCACCGGCACGTTCGAGGAGAGCGTCGGTGACGCCCCGACCGCTCCCGTGCATGGCGTCGTAGGCCACCGAGAGGCCAGTGAGGTCGGCGTCGACGTAGTCGATGGCGTGGTCGGCGTAGTCGCCGACGAGGTCCGTCTCGGTGACCGTCCCCCACTCGCTCTCGGGTAGCGGGTCGGGGTCGCCGAGGTTCGCCACGATGTCCTCGGTCATCGCTGGGAGTGCCGGAGCACCAGACGCGGGGACGAACTTCACGCCGTTGTACGCCGGCGGGTTGTGACTGGCCGTTATCTGGAGCGCCCCGGCGAGGTCGCGCTCTGTGACCGTCCACGCGACGACGGGCGTCGGCGTGTCCCGGTCCGGGATGAGCACGTCGAATCCATTGGCACACAGCACGCGAGACAGTTCCTCGGCGAACCCGCGCGACGTCTCGCGGGCGTCGTAGCCGACGGCCACCGTCCCGCTCTGGCCGTGCTCCCGCAGCGCCGTCGCGACGCCCTGTCCGACCATCCGCACGCGCGGCGCGGTGAACTCGTCTAAGGTCGCTCGCCAACCGTCGGTGCCGAACGTGATCGCCGCGGCGTCGTCGTCGTCCATACCCGATACCTCTCGGTGGGCGGTGAAAAAATCACCCGTCGGCTCACGTGTCGAAGTCCGTTTCGGCGTCCGAGGACTCGACCAGCCGTTCCTTCCGCGTGCGCGAGAGCTGTTTGATCTCGTACTCGCGGCGCATCGCCGCGGACTTCGACTGGAAGCGCTCGACGTGGACGAGTTCGACCGGCGTCCGGCCACGGGTGTACTTCGCTCCGTCGCCGGCGTCGTGTTCACGCACCCGGCGCTCGACGTCCGTCGTGTAGCCGGTGTAAAAGCTTCCGTCACTACACCGCAGCACGTAGGCGTAGTGAACAGGGCTCCGCGTGGTGGTCATCGCACGATGCGGGCGGCCCAGTGGGCCTCACACTTGGTGGGCGCGCTCTCTCGATACCTCGGCGATGCCAGCGTTGGCCGAGCAGTTCGGGCAGGCCCGGATGTGTCCGCGCTCGTCAGCGAACACACGGGCGAACTGGTCTGAGACGTGCGCGCCGCAATGGTCACATTCAGGCATCGTGTTCGTCGGCGACACCACCGCCGACGTACGTGAGAAGGGTTGCCAGCGGGATATTCGTTTACCCAAATGTGTGGGTATTCTCTCCCAGAAACGGGTCTGCTCTTACACATCGTCACCCCGTGCATCGGCGACCCGTCGTGCGATGAGGCCCGCCTGTGCGCCCGCGGTGAAGCCCGCGTCGATGTTGACGACAGAGAGCGTCGTACAGGACTGGATCATCCCCGAGAACGCGGCCTCGCCCGCGCCGTCGTGCCCGTAGCCAGTCGAGACGGGCAGGCCGATGACGGGGGTGTCGACGAGACCGGCGACGACGGTGGGAAGCGCCCCCTCGCGGCCCGCGGCGACGATCAGGACGTCCTGATCGCGAAGGCGGTCCACGGCGTCTATCGTCCGGGCGATGCTGGCGACGCCGACGTCCGAGATACGGGTGACCGACGCGCCCATCTCGGCGGCCAGCATCGCCGCTTCGCCGGCCGGGACGGCGTCGGAGGTGCCGGCGGTGACGACGCCGACCGTAGCGTTCAGGTCCGGACGCTCGAACTCCGGGGCGGTCGCGACCAGCCAGTTCGACCGCTCGGACCAGCGGACCGTCGCCTCGGGTGCTTCGGTCGCCAGTTCGCGTCGGACGGCGGCGGCCGCTGGCGCGTCGATTCTCGTTACGATCGCTCTGCCGGTCGTCTCGACGGCCGTCGACGCGAGGTCGGCGATCTCCTCGGGCGTCTTGCCGTCGCCGAGCACCGCCTCGGGGACGCCTGAACGGGTCTCTCGGGCCGCGTCGAACCGGCCAGCACCGCTGGTGGCGTAACCGGCGAGTTCCGCTTCGGCCTCGGCGGGGGTGATCTCGCCCGCCGCGACTGCATCGAGTAGGTCGCGCATGCCCCCTCTTCGGAGGGCCGGCTACTCCTATCCGTCGGTCCGGGCCGGGCGCGCGCGAGCACTCCAGACGCCGATGCTCGGCGTACCTCGTTTCGATTCCTGCCCGTGGAGGGCTATCGACCCTGATATATCCGACTCAGGGGCTATTTATATAGGGGCCGACGACCAAAAACGTCTCAAACCCCCGTGAATACCGGCGAGAGCCATCGCATTGGGGAAAGTATATAAGTAACCCCTGCGCTACACAGGGTTGTATGGCAGACCTAATCGTCAAAGCCGCCGTCAAGGAAGAGCTCGACAACATGAACGTGGCCTCGGACTTCTACGATGCCCTCGACGCCGAAGTCGAGGAGCTGCTCGCCGACGCCGCTCGACGAGCCGAGGAGAACGACCGCAAGACGGTCCAGCCGCGCGACCTGTAAGGTCGTCTCCGAGCACTCTTTCTTTCGATGCCAGCCGGACAGCTACAGCTCTCTGACCGTCACGCCGTCCTCGCTGCCCACGTAGACGGCGTCGGCCACGCCGACGAACAGGCCGTGTTCGACGACGCCCGGCAGTGCCGCGAGGTCTGCCGCCAGCGCCGCTGGCTCGGCTATCTCGCCGAACGCACAGTCCAACACGAGGTTGCCGTTGTCGGTGACGACGGGTCCGTCTTTCCGTTCGGCCCGTCGCAGGTCCGGGTCCCCGCCCAGTTCCCGGACCGACTCGGCGACGGTGGTCCGTGCCGCGGGGAGCACTTCCAGTGGAACCGGGTACGAGAGCGTCTCGGCCATCTTCGTGGGGTCTGCGACGACGAGGAAGCGGTCGGCGCTCGCGTCCACGATCTTCTCGCGGGCGTGGGCCGCGCCGCCGCCTTTCACGAGGTCACCGCCGGCCACCTCGTCAGCGCCGTCGATGGCGAGGTCGACTGTCACCTCGTCTAGGTCAGCCAGCGGGATGCCCGCGTTACGGGCGAGTTCGCGGGACTGGAAGGAGGTCGGGACGCCGACCACGTCCAGTCCGGCGTCGACCTGCCGGCCGATGGCCCGAATCGCGTGGGCCGCGGTGCTACCGGTCCCCAACCCGATTACCATCCCGTCTTCGGCTGTCTCGGCCGCCGCCTCGCCGGCCGCGCGCTTCGCCGCGTCGGAGCCGCCCTGTTTCATGTGCGGAGATGCCGCGGACGCGGACAAAACGTTTGTTGCTCGGGCCGCTCAGCTCAGATATGGAGTGTACGTACTGCGGGCGCCCGGTCGAGGACCACGACCCGCTATATCTCTCGGCCGAGGCGGGTGGCACGCCGACGGCGCAGTTCTGCAACTACGGCTGCCTGTCGGCCCACGTCGATGCCGAGGACCTGACGACCGGGGCGGCCTGCGAGTGGTCGCCGGAGTGACTCGTCCCGTGCCGGTATCCTTTTTCCGCCGCCACTCGGGGACCCGAGTATGACACTATTCGGGACGAGTGGCATTCGCGGACCGGTCGGCGAGACGGTGACTGCTGACCTCGCGCTCTCCGTCGGCCGCGCACTGGGTGTCGACAGCGACCGCGTGGTCGTCGGGAGGGATCCACGCGAGAGCGGCGAGTTCCTCAAGTCTGCGCTCGTCGCGGGCCTGCGCGAGAGCGGGACGGACGTCGTAGACGTCGGCCTCGCCTCGACGCCGACGGTCGGTCGGGCGGTTGGGTGGCAAGCGGCCGACGCCGGCGTCTCCATCACGGCGAGTCACAACCCGGCCGAGGACAACGGCATCAAACTCTGGCAACCGTCCGGGCAGGCGTTCGACACAGAGCGGCGCGAGACCATCGAGGAGCGTCTCGAAGACGGCGCGTTCGACCCGGCCGACTGGGACGAGTGCGGGACCCTCGAATCTTGGGCGACGGGCGCTCGCACCCGCCACGCCGAGACGATTCGCTCGGAACTGGACCGCGACTCGCTTTCCAGCCACGTCCTCGTCGACGTGGGCAACGGCGCTGGCGGCGTCACCGCCGACGTCTTGCAGGCGATGGGCTGTCACGTCGAGACGCTGAACGGCCAACCAGACGGTGCGTTCCCCGGTCGCCCGAGCGAACCGACCCCGGAGAACTGCCAGTCGCTCGCGACGCTGGTCGCCGAGTCCGACGCCGACGTGGGTATCGCCCACGACGGCGACGCCGACCGGATGCGTGCGGTGGCCGGCGACGGCACCTACCTCTCCGGTGACGTCCTGCTGGCGCTCTTTGCACGGGCCGCCGCCAGCCCCGGTGACCGGGTCGCCGTCCCGGTGGACACGAGTCTCGCCGTCGGCGACCACCTCGCCGAAATCGACGTCGACGTGGAGTACACGCCCGTCGGCGACGTCTACGTCGCGGAGGCCGCCAGCGAGGACGGCGTCGCCTTCGGCGGCGAACCAAGCGGCGCGTGGATATGGCCCGACCACACCCTCTGTCCCGATGGGCCGCTTGCGGCCTGTACCGCGGTGACGCTGGACGCCGACCGACCGCTCGCCGACCGGGCCGCGGAGGTCCCGAGTTACCCCATCCGCCGGGACAACGTCGAGGTCGACGACAAGGGCGCAGTGATGGAGGGGGTCCGCGACCGGGTGCTCGACGAGTTCGCCGACGTGACCACGCTTGACGGCGTGCGCGTCGACCTCGGGGACGCGTGGTTCCTCCTCCGGGCCAGCGGGACCCAACCGCTCATTCGGGTCACCGCAGAGGCCCGCGACGCCGACCGCGCCGACGACGCGTTGGCGACGGCGCGGGACCTGCTGTCCGACGCGCGGACCTGACGCTGTCGGCATTCACCGCCAGTAGAGCACACCCGAAAAGAGACAGTCCGGGCGAGAGAATCGACCGTTCGGCCCCAGTTCGATTACCCGCGTCGCGTGGACCTGGCCTCGCGGACGTCGGCCCCGTCGCGAATCTTGTCTTCACACTGCGGGCAGACCCGCGGTTTCTCGACCCCATTCGGCGTGAAGACACGCGCGTAGTCGGCCGTTACAAAATTGCCGCAGTTCTGGCATTCCGGCATACAGATGCGAATGACGGTCTATAGCGCCTTAATTGTTGGTACTTTGGTAATTGGTGACACACCCGACGATTGGGGGTCGGCGCCGTGGCCTCAGAACTCGCTGGTGACGGTGCCGTCCTCGCCGAGTTCGACGACGCCGTCGAACAACGCCCGGAACTCGTCGACGGTCGCCTCGTCGTGGACGCCCTCCGCGAGGTGGAACATCCCGACGGCGTCGTACTCGTCCAGCAGTTCGAGGATGTCCTCGACGGCCTCCATGGCCTGGTCCTCGTCGGCGTAGTAGATGAGTTCGGTCAGCGAGTCGAAACTCACGCGCAGTTTGCCGTCGTGGTCCTGTAAGAACGTCTCCGTCTCGGCGACGATGCCCTCCAGGTCGTCCGGAGCAGAGGCATAACGGACGCTCTCGGACTGGCGGCGGGTGTACCCGCGCTCGACGGACAGGGTATCGAGGATGGTGGCCGTGTCCTCGTCGACTTCGTAGTACTCCAGTTTCTGCTTGACTTCGCGAGCAGTGGTCCGCGTCGAGATGACCAGCATCGCGTCGGTGTCCGTCGACAGGAAGTCAGTGTCGAGTCGGTCCGTCTCGCCGGTGCTGGGGTGCAGGAGAAGGATACCGGTCCCGCCCTCGACGGTGTCCGGCGTGTTGTCGATGGCCAGCGTATACTCCATGTACCCGAAACGCGGGGCGACAGTCATTAAGTCTGCGGGTATCGCTCAGAACACGCTGTCGGCGGTGGCTGCGCCGACGACGCTGAAGATAGCGCCGACGGAGATGGCTTTCAGCGTCGTCACCGTGACGGCCATCGGCGTCGGGTCCGGGAGAATCTCGCCGTCGACGAGAAACGTATCGGGGGCGGTAAACACCATCGCGAGGACGGCGACGGACCCGAAGGCGACGACCATCAGCGAGACGAACCGTATCGGGACGCCGGCGACTTCGGCCTCGCGGTCGAGGTCGCGGTCCGCGTCGGCTTTGTAGAGTGCGCCGTAGCCGATGGCGAAGACGATGCCGGCGACCAGTCCGGCGTGGAGCGTCGTCATGTTCGCAGCCAGCACCCACACCTCCTCGGTGACGACGAACGGACCGGCCAGCAGGAATCCGCCCACGACCTGCTGTGCGGTGTCGGCGATACGGTACCGGGGGCGACGGCGGCGCATACCCGTTCGTGGACGGCCCGGTGTGATAACGTTCCCGGAGCGGCCGCCGGACGGAGTCGAAGGGTGTTTGGCCGGGCCACTCCCACACTGGGCCATGAGCGTCAGCGACGAGTTCGACGACTGGGCGGCCCGTGGAAAAGACCGCTGGATGGAGGACCGCCACTGGCACACCGCCAAGCACGTACTGGCCCGGATGCCCGTCGAAGCGGGCGACACCGTCCTCGATTTGGGCTGTGGGAGCGGCTACGCCGGCCGCGCTCTCAAAGAGACGAAGGACGCGGGCCGAGCCTACGGCATCGACGCCTCGCCGGCGATGGCCGAGAACGCACGATCGTACACCGACGACCCGGACGTGGGCTACCTCGTCGGGGACTTCGAGCACCTGCCGTTCGAGACTGACAGCGTCGACCACTGCTTCTCGATGGAGGCGTTCTACTACGCGAGCGACCCCGACGCCGTCCTCGAAGAGGTGGCCCGCGTCCTCGGTCCCGACGGCACGTTCCACTGTGCCGTGAACTACTACGAAGAGAACGTTCACTCTCACGCGTGGGACGATCTGGTCGACGTCCCGATGACCCGCTGGAGCGCCGCCGAGTACCGTAACGCGTTTCGCGAGGCGGGATTCGCCGTCGCCGTACAGGACAACGTCCCGGACCGCGACATCGAGATTCCGCCCGAAAGCGAGTTCCCGACCGAGGAGTGGGACACGCGCGAGGCGATGGTCGAGCGCTACCGAGAGTTCGGGACGCTCGTGACCGTCGGCGTCGCCCCCTGAGTCTCGTTTCGCTCGGCTGTCAACTGCGGGAACGTTTTTCACGGGCGATACGAAAGATAGGTCGTGGTTACTCGCCAGCGGACGTACGTACTCGCGGGCTTGCTCGTTGCGCTGTCGCTCCTGACGACTGTGCTGCTGTCGAGCGTGCTGGCGACCGTCTTCTTCGCGATCACCGTCGCTTACGTCCTCTTTCCGCTCTCGGAGTGGTTCGTACGCCACGGCCTCTCGAAGCGACTCGCCGCCGCAGTCACGACGGTCATCGCCTTCGTCGGGGGGTCGCTCGTCCTCGTCCCGCCGGCCGCCGTGCTGTACCGTCGCCGCCGCGACCTGTTCGCGTTCTTCCAACAACTCCCAGACAGTGTCACGATCGTCGTCGGCGGGTTCCGGTACCCGATAAACATCGAGAAGACGCTGGCCGGCCTCAGCGAAAGTCTGCGGGCCGTCGCTGTTGCACTCGCCAGCGAGACGCCGATCATCGCGCTGAAGATCGTCCTCTTTACCATACTCGTCTACGCGATGCTCTGGCGACCCAGCGCGCCCGGCGAGGTGCTGTATCGGACGATTCCACGACCGTATCACGACCTCGTCACGCGGTTCCACGAGCGCCTGCGCGGGACGCTGTACGCCATCTACGTCCTGCAGGCGGCGACGGCCTTCGGAACCTTCCTGATGGCGTGGGCGGTGTTCGGGATGCTGGGTTACAAGAGCGCGTTCTCGCTGGCAGTCGTCGCTGGCATCCTCCAGTTCGTCCCCGTCGTCGGGCCGAGCGTGGTGGTCGTCGCCATCGCCGCCGCGGACGTCGTGACCGGCGACGTCGTCGGCGCACTGCTGGTGACGGTGCTGGGACTGGCCCTCGTCGGTTTCCTGCCGGACGCGGTCATCCGTCCCCGCCTCGCCCGCTACACGACGGGGATGCCCGCCAGCCTCTACTTCGTCGGGTTCACCGGCGGGGTGCTGTCGCTGGGGCTGGTGGGGTTCATCGCGGGTCCAGTGGTCGTCGCGCTACTGGCCGAGACGGCGAATCTGCTCGCGGAGGAACGGGGACCAGAACAGCAGGCGCTGGGATAAGCGAGGACGCGTCTTACTCGGCCGTGCCGGTCTCTAACGGTCGGTCTTCGGCTTCCCACTCGGTCAGACTCCCCTCGTAGAAGTCGACGTCCTCGAAGCCGAGGTGCCGGAGAACGACGTAGGTGTGACTGATGCGACGGGCGGTATTACAGTAGAGGACGACGCGTTTCTCCGGGACGATGCCC
Organism: Haloarcula sp. JP-L23; assembly: GCF_011602445.1. Classification (NCBI taxonomy): domain Archaea; kingdom Methanobacteriati; phylum Methanobacteriota; class Halobacteria; order Halobacteriales; family Haloarculaceae; genus Haloarcula; species Haloarcula sp. JP-L23. Next base: position 822,315 of record NZ_CP050014.1, read on the forward strand.
ACCGATTCGAGGACGGCCAGTGCGTCCTCGCGGGCGAGGAGGCCGCGTGTCTCGTCGTCGACGAGTTCGCGCCAGTCGAGCAGGACGGCCCCGGGGATGTGGCCCTCGGCGTACTCCTCGTCCTCGCGGGTGTCGACGAGGACTGCCTCGGGGTCGTTGGCCGCGGCGGACACCTCGTCGGGGCCGACCAGCGGCGACGATTCGGGCGGGGAGACGACGTATTCCGTGGCCGCTACCTCGGGGGCGTCGCTCGTCGTCTCGCGTTCGAGTTGCCAACTCGAAAAGTCCCCGTCGAGGAGGTGTAGCTTCTCTGGGTCGTGGCCGAGCAGTTCCGCCGTGACGAGAAAGCGCGCGGCGAAGACGCCGTGGTGGTCGTCGTAGGCGACGACGTCGCCGTCGCCGGTGACTCCGATCTCCGAAAGCAGCGACGCCCAGTCGTCCTCGCTCGGCAGCATCCCCGCCTCGCCCTCGCCGGTGCGGAACCGGTCGAACGGGACGTTCACGGCGCCCGGCAGGTGGCCGAGGGCGTCGTACTCCCACGCGTCACGCACGTCGACGATGCGACAGTCCTCGCGGTGGTCGGCGACCCAGTCCGCGGAGACGATGTCTGTCATTGGCCGTCCGTACCCACTCGGGCCGCTTGAAGACTCTCATCGGGGCTGGTCGAAGGTGGTGGCAACTATTGCCGGATGTGTGCCGCGCTGGCTCTGGGGACTGGACAGGTCGGGGCCGCATCTTCCGGTCCGCTCTCTACGGATGCGTCTCGTTCACAATATGCGTTCACGTGATAGGGGCAACATATGCCGTCACGGGGGAGGAGTGGCCGTACATGCCGCCACTCGTGGTAATATATGTGTGGTAGTCGAATAGTTGGTCGCACAATGACTGATTACGCCAACGACGTGCTCGTCTCGGCCGACTGGGTCAGCGAGCACCTGGACGAGTTCCAGAGCGACGACCCCGCCCACCGCCTCGTAGAGGTGGACGTGGACACAGAACTGTACGACGAGAGCCACATCCCCGGCGCCATCGGGTTCAACTGGGAGACGGACCTGCAGGACCAGACCACCCGCGACATCCTCTCGAAGGAGGACTTCGAGGACCTGCTGGGTTCCCACGGCATCAGCGAGGACTCCACCGTCGTCCTGTACGGTGACAACTCCAACTGGTTCGCCGCCTACACCTACTGGCAGTTCAAGTACTACGGCCACGACGACGTCAAACTCCTCGACGGCGGCCGCGAGTACTGGGTCGAGAACGACTACGAACTCACCGACGAAGTGCCCGAGTTCTCCGCCGTCGACTACGAGGCCTCCGGCCCGCGCGAGTCCATCCGCGCCTACCGAGAAGACGTCGACAACGCCATCGAGCGCAACGTTCCGCTCGTCGACGTTCGCTCGCCCGAGGAGTACTCCGGCGAGATTCTCGCACCCCCCGGACTGCAGGAGACGGCCCAGCGCGGCGGCCACATTCCCGGTGCGGAGAACATCTCGTGGGCGGCCGTGACCAACGACGACGGCACGTTCAAGAGCTACGACGAACTCGAAGAGCTCTACGGCGAGTACGGCATCGACGGCGACTCGACGACCGTCGCTTACTGCCGTATCGGCGAGCGCTCCTCCGTCGCCTGGTTCGCGCTCCACGAACTGCTGGGCTACGAGGACACCATCAACTACGACGGCTCCTGGACGGAGTGGGGCAACCTCGTCGGCGCTCCCATCGAGAAGGGCAGCTAAGGCGTTCTAACTTCACTGATTTCTTTGCGCGCAGGTCGGTGAGCCGTGCGTGAGTTTCGACTAACAGCAGTTACGACACGAGAAAGCCCCGACACTCTCGTTCCGTTCAGCACACACGCTGACGTATCCTAGCCGTGGATTGAAGAGCACGGCCGCCAAGCACACCGTGTGGACCGACAGGAACTCGAAGCGGTGCTGCGCGAGACGTTCGACGCGGACGACGAGCCGGTCGCCGTCGTCGCGCGACAGGCTCGCGACTTGGCCGACGCCGGGCAGTTCGACGCCGACTTCGACGGCGAACTGACCGTCGACACCGTCGTCCGGAACTTACAGGACGCCCCCGGCGACTACACGCTCGTCGAGCGGTGGAACTGGTGGCTGGGGGCGCTCGACCTCTCTCACGGCGGCTACGCCCGGTTCAGCGTCAGACCGGACGTCGATACGCGGTCGTAGCCGTCGCTCTGAGGTGTAAAAAAACGGGGACCGCGACGCCAGTCAGAATACGCTCAGTCCGTGCGCCTCTCGTGCGTGTTCGAGGAGGTCCTCGGTCGTGTCGAAGTCCTCACCGCAGCTGCACGTGTGGTACGTCGTCGGTGTCTGCTGGCGTGTCGCCATGACAGGTTCACCTTATCGCCCAATCATAATAATTGTTTATGTGCTATTGGTACCGCGCCTCAATCCGAGTGCTAACAAGGAACACATACCGCAAGACTGCGACGCTACGCTCCTGAACCATTAGCTCGGCTACATTCTTTGGGGCCGGGGTGCGTCTCTCCTCGTATGGCCGCACGAACCCGCAAACTCCTCGCGACGCTCGCCGCCGCCGTCATGCTCTGGGTCGGCTGGGGACTGTATATAACTAGAACGACAGAACACGTCCCCTACGAGACGCTCGACGAGTTCGACGGCGTCGAGATACGCCGCTATCCCCGCACGGTTCTCGTCGAGACGACGGCGCCCACCGCCGGCGCGGCGTTCCGCCGCCTGTTCCGGTACATCTCCGGCGAGAACGAGGCGGGCGAGGACGTCGATATGACGGCACCCGTCGCGACGGACGGCGCGACCGTCGAGATGACCGCACCGGTCAAAATCGGTACCGACGTAACGATGACGGCGCCGGTCCGCACGGGCGACGCGGACGACGACCCGGTCACGATGGCGTTCTACCTCCCCGCGGAGTACACCCCGGCGACGGCACCGGCACCGACGGACTCCACCGTCCGCCTCGTCGTCGACCCGCCGCGGACGGCCGCAGTCCGCGCGTTCGGGTGGTACGCCACCGCCGACCGCGTCGCCAGCGAACGCGAGGCGCTACTGGAGACGCTCGCCGACCGAGGTATCGAAATCCGTGGCGACCCCGTCGTCCTCCAGTACAACGACCCGTGGACGCCGCCGTTCATGCGGCGGAACGAAGTCGCGGTCGACGTCGCCGACGGTGGAAACTGGACCGACGAACACTAACCGACGAGGGCCGTACTCGACGCCGATGGAGGTCCAGTTCCTCGGCGGTGCCGACGAGATAGGCCGGAGCGCCGTGCTCATCGACGACAGTCTCCTGCTGGACTACGGGATGGCAAGCGAGTCGCCGCCGCAGTACCCCGTCGGCGACGTGGACCCCGACGCCGTCGTCGTGAGCCACGGCCACCTCGACCACGCCGGGGCCGTCCCCGCACTGATGTCGAGCGGCGACCTGCCGCCGGTCCACTGGACGCCGCCGACCCGTGACCTCGCGACGACGCTCGCCGAAGACACGCTGAAACTCCACGGCTCGACCCCGCGCTGTCCCTTTACCGACACCGACGTACGCCGTCTCACGCAGGCCTCCGTGACCCACGGCTACGGCGAGTCCTTCGAGGCGGCCGGCTACGAGGTGACGCTGTTCAACGCCGGCCACATCCCCGGGAGCGCCCACGTCCTCGTCGACGATGGGGACACCCGTCTCCTGTACACCGGCGACTTCCACACCGGCGACCAGCGACTCGTCGCTCCCTCCACCGCGCGTCCCGAGGCCGACGCCGTAATCTGCGAGTCGACGTACTCGGACGTGACCCACGAGGCCCGCGAGACGGTCGAGAAGCGCTTCGCCGAGAGCATCCAGCAGACCGTCTGGCAGGGCGGCACCGTCGTCGTCCCCGCCTTCGCCATCGGCCGCACGCAGGAGGCGATGCTCGTCTGTGCGGCCCACGACGTGGACTGCTACGTCGACGGGATGGGCCAGCGAGTCACGACGCAACTGAAGCGTCACCCCGAGTTCCTGCGTGACGCCGACGCGCTGGCCGGCGCGACGTCGTCTGCACGCTTCGTCGACGGCCGTGACGGACAGCGAAAACGGATCGCGAAGCAAAACACCGTCATCATCACGACGAGCGGGATGCTCTCGGGCGGCCCGGCGATGACCTACGTCCCAGCCATCCGACAGCACCCGACGAACAAGGTGGCGCTGACCGGGTATCAGGTCGAAGGGACGCCGGGTCGCGAACTGCTAGAGACGGGCAGCGCCGAACTCGACGGGCGCGTGATGCCGGTCAGTGCGCAGGTGGAACTCCACCAGTTCTCGGCCCACGCCGACCGCGACGGCCTCCTCGAGTTCCTCGATAGCTACCGGGAGACGCCGGTCCTCATCAACCACGGCGACCGGACGGCGGCCTTCGCCGAGGAGTTACGTGCCGATGGCTTCACGGCCAGCGCGCCCGCACTCGGCGAGGCTGTCAGGCTCTGACCGTCGACGACAGCGCTCCGCTCACTCCTCGTCGCGACGCTTCAGCCACTCGTCGAGCAGGTCCCGTATCGCGGCGTCGCGGTTGTCGCGGTGGTCCGCGAACGCCTTCTCGTCGACCGCTTCGAGCAACGCCTCGTCCAGTTCGAGTTCGACCTCTTCGAGGTCGAGGAACGTCTCGTTCATCGGGTTCGAAACAGGGTACGGGTGGGTAAATACTCTCGTCAGACGGGTGTCCTGCGTTCGTGTGACACGGTCCGTCTGACGGCCGAACCGCGGGCGACAGTCAGTCCGCGGCTTCTGTGGGTGTGCCGATGTTCTCGCGGAGGTCCGCCTCGATGGCCTCCAGCGAGCGCCCCTTCGTCTCGGGGACGAGTCGGTAGGTGAACAGCAGTGCGACCAGGCTACAGGCGCCAAACAGCCAGAACGTCGAGGGCTTGCCGACGCCTGCGGTCAGCATCGGGAAGGTGAGCGACACGAGCAGGTTCGCCCCCCAGTTGGCGACGGTGACGGTCCCCATCGCGCTCCCGCGGACCGCGAGCGGGTAAATCTCCGAGATGAGGAGCCAGAACACCGGCCCGAGGCCGATGGCGAAGAACGCGACGAACAGCATCAGGCTCGCCGTGGCGATCCAGCCGAGTGCGCCGCCGAACCCGGGGAGGTAGAACACCGTCCCGAGGACGCCGAGCGTGACGACCATCCCGCCGATGCCGACCTGCAACAGGAGGCGGCGGCCGACGCGGTCGATGAGCGCGATGGCGACGACGGTCATGACGACGTTGATGACGCCGATGCCCACCGTCGCGAGGATGGAGGTGGTGCTCCCGAACCCGGTCGATTCGAGGATGGTCGGCGCGTAGTAGATGACCGCGTTGATGCCGGTGATCTGCTGGAAGACGGCCAGTCCCAGACCGACGATCAGCGCCGGGCGGAGCCACGGTTCGAGGAGTTCCCGGACGCCCGTGCCGGACTGCTTCGAGACGGTCTCGGCTATCTCTTCGAGTTCCTCGTCTACGTCACCCTGTCGGGTCCGCTGGAGGACGGCCTCGGCCTCGTCCTTCCGTCCGTGTTCGAACAGCCAGCGGGGGCTCTCGGGCATCTTGAGCATCCCCACCGCGAGGATGACGGCCGGAATCATCCCGGTACCGAGCATCCAGCGCCACGCGCCGGCGTCGGCGAAGGCGTAGTTGACGAAGTACGACGCCAGAATCCCGACGGTGACCATCAGTTGGTTCAGCGAGGTGAGCGCCCCGCGGATGCGCGGCGGCGCGATTTCGGAAATGTACAGCGGGCCGACGATAGAGGCGAAGCCGATGGCCACGCCGTCTATCAGTCGGCCGGCGACGAGCACCGGGACGGACGGGGCGATGGCCATCGTCAGCGACCCGACGAAGAACACGCCAGCCCCGAGGAGTATCAGCCTGCGACGCCCCAGTCTGTCTGCCAGTTTCCCACCGACGGCGGCGCCCAGTGCGGCGCCGGCCATCGCGCCGCTCATCACGATGCCCTCGACCAGCGGCGACATCGTGAAGGTGTCGTTGATGTAGAGGAACGCCCCTGAGATGATGCCTGTGTCGAACCCGAACAGGAGACCGTTCAGTGCGGCCAGCGCGGACGTGAGGTAGATGAACCGGTCCCCGCCCCCGCGCAGGACGCTCCGGATGTCTGCTGTTGACATGATGTACATTTTCCACGTAGTTGGAAGTCCGTTATGAATCGTTCGAATCTATCAATCACATTTAATAACATATGACCTACCGCGTACGGCGATTTCGAAATAATCTATGTATATAGTATACCCTATCGTTCCCTGAAATATCTGGGTCCCACGGTCACGGGGGCGGCGGTACCGGTCAGTGACGCTCCCGCGCGCTCGGGGTCCAGCGCGGTCAGGACCGCCGACGCCGTCGGCGTCTTGAACCCCGAGCGGAGCGGCAGTTTCGAGAAGGCCGTCGGGCCGCAGCGTCGGCGGCCCGGAGAACTACCACGCCGACGCGCTAGGCGACGCCGGCCTGTTCGTCCATCGGGTCACGGATGTCGCCGACGACGGCCTCTAGCGCGTCGGTGACGGTGAGCATCCCGAGCACTTCGCCGTCTTCGAGGACGAGCGCGAGTTCCTGACTCTCTGCCTGAAACCGGTCGATGGCGTCGCTGACGCTTGTTTCTGCGGTCATCGTCATCGGCGGGGCCGCGATCGCTTCGAGGTCGATACCGCCGAGTACGGTGCCGTCGACCGGCTCCTCGCCGTGTTCGCGGACGAGTTCGGGCACGTAGACGATGCCCAGAAAGTCACCGAGGTCCTCGCCGACCAGCGGGTACCGCGTGTGGGGCGTCTCGGCGACTCGGCGGGCGTTCTCAGTCTCGTCGAGACTCGTCGACAGGACGACCATGTCTTCGGCGGGGACCATCACGTCCCTGACCTGCTGGTCGCCGGCGTGGAGCGCCGCAAGCACCTCCTCGCGGCGTTCTTCCGAGAGGCCGCCCTCGTTCAGTACCGACCCGAGTTTGTTCCGGAGGTCGGCCCGGGACTCGATGACGTCCTCCTCGGTTTCGAGCCACGCGCCGGTCATCTCGATGCCGAACAGTCGCAGCGTCCACTTCGCGACGGCGTCCCCGAGCGTGATGAGCGGCGAGATGAGCCAGTTGAACCAGTACAGCGGCGTCGCGCCGTAGCGACAGACGAACCGCGACCGCTCGACCCCCAGATACGTCGGCGTCTGCTCGCCGTGGGTCAGGTGGACGAGGTTGATGATGAGGAAGGCGATGGTGGCTCCGAGACCGATACCGGCGAGTCGCGACCCGGCGAACACTGGCTCGAACAGCGCGGCGAGCGCGGGTTCGGCGACGATACCCACCGCGATAGAGGAGGCGGTGATGCCGACCTGACAGGTGGTGAGATATATCTCGAGGTCGTTCGTCATCTCCCACGCGCGCTCCAAGGCGGCGTTGCCGTCGCTGACGAACTCGTCTTCGGTGAACTGCCGAGCCCGCGTCAGGGCGAACTCGATGGCGACGAAGAAGCCGTTGGTGAGGATGAGCCCGACCCCGGCCAGCAGTCTGACCGCTATCTCGACGGGTTGCATCGCCCGGCAGTTCAGCCGCGTTCGTGGAAAAAGCTAGTGTTGTATCGTCGTCGTCTCGAAGTCGTACGCGACGCCGGTCAACTCCGCGGAGACCGCCCAGAGACGGTCGGCGTCGCCCTCGTCTCTGGACGCCTCGTTGGACTGCTGGAACTCCGGATGGCCGCGCATCTCCAACAGGCCGTCGGGACCGACGTACTCGCCGCCGAGGACGTCGTCGGCCGTCGCGGCGTACAGCATCGGGAGCGCCCCCTGTGCGGCCGACTGGCCGAACAGCGCGTTGGCGACTTTCATCCCGGCCATCCGGAGCGACGACCCCATCTCGCGAGGGCCGCGGAACTGGAGGTCCGTGTCGGCGTAGCCCGGGTGACAGGCCACGCTGCGGACGTCGTCGATGCCGTGGTCGTCGAGTCGCCGGTCGAGTTCGTAGGCAAAGAGGAGGTTCGCCAGTTTGCTCTGGCCGTAGGCCGCCCACTTCCCGTAGTCCCGTTCGGACTGGAGGTCCGAGAAGTCCATCTCGCCCATCTCGTGGGCGCCCGAGGATTGCGTGACGACGCGGGCCTCGCCGTCGCTCGCCCGCAAGGCTGGGAACAGGTGGCCCGTCAGCGCGAAGTGACCGAGGTGGTTCACCCCCAGTTGCATCTCGAAGCCGTCGGCCGTCTCCTGTCGGGGGATGGCCATCACGCCGGCGTTGTTACAGAGGACGTCGACGGCGCCGTAGTCCTCGCGGACGCCCTCGGCGAACGCCGCGACGCTGTCGAGGTCGGCGAGGTCACACTCCCGGACGTCGAGGTCGGCGTTGCCGTCGACGTGGCGAATCTCCGAGGCCGCCCGTTCGCCCCGGTCGACGCTCCGACACGCCATCACGACGGTCGCGCCCTTCCCGGCGAACGCTTTCGTTCCCTCGTAGCCGAGGCCGCTGTTGGCCCCGGTCACTACCACGGTCCTGTCCTCCATCGCCGGCATGTCGTCGGCGGTCCACCCTGCCATAGCCCGTCGTTGGGGACGAACACACAGAAACCCCTCGGCGAAACAGATGGGCATTTGCCCGCGGAGCGGGTACGGCCGGGTGATGAGCGACGTGTCGGTCACGGTGTACACGCGCGAGGACTGTCACCTCTGCGAGGAGGCTATCGACACTATCGAACGAGTCGCCGACGACGAGGGCGTCGCGCTCGACCTCTCGCTGGTCGACGTCGACACCGACGAGGAACTGCGCGAGGAGTACGGCGAACGGGTCCCGTACGTCCTGCTCGACGGATCCCCGGCGTTCAAGTACCGCGTCGACGAGCGGCGACTCAGACGGAAGCTGACGGCGTAGCTACCGCTCGGTCCGCCCGCGTTCGACCGCTTCGCGCAGCGCCGCCGTCGCCGCCGTGGGGTCCTCGGCCCGCGTGATGGCGGTGATGACCGCGACGCCGTCGGCCCCTGCCGCGCTCACCTCGGCGGCGTTCTCGGCCGTGATGCCGCCGATGCCGACGATGGGAATGTCGACAGCGGCGGCGATGTCTGCGACTCGCTCCGGGCCGACGCCGTGTTCCTCGTCGGGGATGTCGTCTTTCGACCCGGTTCGGTACACCGTCCCCACGCCCAGATAGTCGGCCCCGGCCGCTTTGGCGGCCTCGGCGTCCTCGACGAACGACACCGAGCGGCCGATGATGGCGTCCTCTCCCAGCAACTCGCGGGCGACCGAGACCGGCAGGTCGTCGTCGCCCAGATGGACGCCGTCGGCGTCCAGTGCCTGTGCGAGGTCGATTCTGTCGTTGACGACGAAGGGAACGCCGGCCTCGCGGGTGAGGTCCCGAATCTCGCGGCCCATCTCGTAGCGCTCGCGGACGGTTCGGCCCTTCTCGCGCAACTGGACGACGCCGACGCCGCCTTCGATTGCCCGTTGGACTATCTCGCGGGTGGTTCGGCCCGCCGACAGCGACTCGCCCGTCACCAGATACACGTCCCAGTCGACCATATGTACGGCTCGGCCCGGCATCGTTCTCACTCTTGTGCTCTCGGTCCGGCAAAGACACTGTTCGCCGGTCTCCGAACGGTGTCGGGTGGTCCTCGCTGCTCTCGCTCGTGGTCGGCCTGCTCGCCGGCGCGCTGTGAGACACCTCGCGGCCACTACCGCCGCCCTCGGGGTCCGAGTCGTCGGCGTCCCCGGGGTCTGAGCCGAAGATATTACCGTTTCCCACCCGTCCGTTCGAGCGTGCGAAACTACCACATCACGACAGTGTGGGGGATTCCTATTCGTGTCAACATCTCCCTACTGGTTTTTCTGCCGGTGCTCGCGTGGCTCATCGGGAGCGGTGCACAGATAGAGTTCTACGCCGGCATCGTCGGTGGCCTCGCCGGGACCGAACTCGACCTCGTCCGCCTGCAGGCCGGAACGACCCCGTGGCTCGTCGGCACGCTCGCCGCCGTCGGCCTGTTCGTCAGCGTCACCCTCCACGAACTCGGCCACGCGTGGGCGGCGATGCGCTACGACCTCGAAGTCGAGTCCATCACGCTGTGGATTCTCGGTGGGCTGGCGAGTTTCAAGCAGATGCCCAGAGAGTGGAACCGGGAGTTCTGGATCGCCGTCGCCGGCCCGATAACCAGCGTCGCCGTCGGCGCGGTCTGTTACGCCGGAGTGCTCGCGCTCCCGGCCAGTGCGACCGTCACGCTGTTCGTCGTCGGGTGGCTGGCCGTGACGAACGTCATGCTTGCGGTGTTCAACATGGTCCCGGCGTTCCCGATGGACGGGGGGCGGGTCCTGCGGGCGCTGCTCGCGCGGAACCGTCCGTACGCCTCCGCGACCCGCATCGCCGCCCGTATCGGGACGGCCTTCGCCGTGCTCTTTGCCGTCTTCGGAGCGCTGACTTTTAGCCCGCTGTTGATTCTACTGGCACTGTTCATCTACGCCGCCGCCACCGGCGAGTCCCGGACCGTCGCGCTGTCTGACCTGCTCGACGGCCTCACAGTCGGCGACGTCGCTCGACCCGTGGCCCTGACCGTCGATGCCGACGCCAGCATCGAGGACTTGGTCGACCGGATGTTCGCCGACCGCTCCTCGGAGTTCACCGTCACAGAGAACGGCGAGGTGATCGGAGTCGTCACCATCGAGGACTTCCGCGCCCTCTCGAAGGCCGAGCGCGAGGCCGACACCGTCGCCGACCTGATGGAGACGGACCTGCCCCGGATGGCCGCCGACAGTCCCGCGTTCGACGCGCTTGTGGAACTCGATACGGCCCGGGCCAGCGCGGCCCTCATCGAGGGCCCCGACGGCGTTCACGTCGTCACCCGGGCGGACTTCGCTTCGGCGATGGAGATGCGACGGCTGGTCGGGACGTCGGGCCCGTTCTGATACTGTCGGCTGTAAACAAGTGAGATTTTACCGCCCGTAGCGAATCCCGCTACGACGTTACAGCCGACAGTACGACTCACCCGCGCTGGCGATACCAGTCGACGCTCCCGGCGGCGACGCCGACTATCGCGACGAACGAGAGGGCGAGGTGGGCCTCGCCGAACCAGAACGGTATCCACGGGGCCACCGCTCGGACGCCGACCAGCGCCAGCGAGAGGCCCGGAATCCGCCCGCTGTCGGTGGCCGTCCCGGTGCTGGTCGCCGCTTCGGTGGCGGTCCCGGCCCCGCTTTCGCCGTCTGCCGTCCCGTACTGTTGTGCCCCGGCACGCTCGCCTTCCGGCAGTCGCTCGGCCTCGTAGGGAATCGGCGAGTCGCTTGGGGTCCCCGTACTCCAGACGACGGTGCCGTTCGGCGTCACCTCGAAGACGCGCTTGTTCAGGGTGTCCGTGACCAGCGTGTTGCCGTTGTCCAGTCTGTCGGCGTCACGGGGCCAGTGGACGTCGATGCCGCCCGCCCGTTCGAGCGTCCACGCCGGTTCCCAGCGGCCGTCCTCGCGGTGGAGTTCGACCACGCGGTCGTTGTCCGAGTCCGCGACCAGAACCGCGCCGTCGCCCAGCCACTGGGGATTGTGCTGGTGGTCGAGTAGCTCGGGGTTGCCACAGCGCACGTCGCCGTCGCCGTCGAAGTCCGAGAGTTGCCCGTTGCCCAGACAGGAACTGTCGTCGCCGCCCCGGTCCTCGTTTATCACTTCGACGACGCCCGCACCGCGTTCTATCAGGAGAATCTGGTTGGCGTTGCGAACCGAGACGAGGTAGTGGGTCTGGTTGACGGCGTCGACGTCGTTGATGTGGAGCCAATCGCGCTTGGTCACGTCCGGCGGCGCGTCGTAGAACGACGAGGCGTTCCACTGCCACGTCACCGTCTCGTTCCGGACGGTGAATATCCGCTCGTGTTCCATGTCCGAGAGCAGGTACTCGCCCGAATCCAGCCGTTCGACGTCGTGGGTCTCGCTGTTCTTCGCGGTGCGGACCGGGAAGGCGTACTCGGAGACGACGCTCGGCCCGCCCTCGGCGTCGGGGTCGATGATACGGAACCCGGTCTTCGTACAGGGGGCGTCGTAGGGGCCACACCCGGATTCGTAGCCCGAGTGCATGAACCCGGCCATCACGGTGCCGTCCGGCAGCATCGTCACGTCGAAGTAGCTGTCGGCGCTGCCCTCGCGCCACGCGATAGAGCCGTCTTCGACGAGGTAGACGCTCCCCTTCTCGTGCCATCCGGGGCCGCCGCCCTGTGACCCGACGAGCGTCGCGCCCTCGCTGCCGTCGCCGCCGATACCGCGGTCCGGTGCCGTCGCCGCGCCGACCGCGAGCGTTCCGACGAGGAGGAGGAGGCTGAGGCCGACGAGAGCGACACCGCGCGTGGCACGTTCCATCACCCCCGTCTCCGCCGACGGCAGAAAAAAGCCTTCCGGGGTCCTCGGACGGTAGCTACAAAGGTCGGCGTCCCGCAGGCAACGACGATGCAGTCAGGACTCGCCGAGACGTTCTCGTCGCTCTTTGGCACCGACCCGCTCGTGCTGGGACTGGTCGGCGGCCTCGTCATCGCGACGTTGAACCTCTTCGGAGCGTCGCTCGTGTTGGTGTGGCGAGACCCCACGCAGGAGGCGCTCGACACCGCACTCGGCTTCGCCGCCGGGGTGATGCTGGCGGCGGCGTTTACGAGTCTCATCATCCCCGGCATCGAGGAGTACTCCGGCGGGAACCCGATTCCGACGCTCGTCGGCGTTGGCCTCGGTGCGCTCTTTCTGGACCAAGCCGACCGCTTTCTGCCCCACGCCCACTACCTCCTGACCGGGAGTAAACGGACCGATGCCGCCGGCCAGAGCGAGACGCTCCCCGTCCACGACGAGCGACTGGCCGGCGTCGTCCTGTTCATCCTCGCCATCACGCTCCACAACATGCCCGAGGGGCTCGCCGTCGGCGTCGGGTTCGGCGCGGCGGCCAGCGACCCGTCGCAACTCGGCGGCGCGCTCGCGTTGATGCTCGCCATCGGCATCCAGAACATCCCGGAGGGGCTAGCGGTGTCGGTGGCGGCCATCAACGCCGGCCTCGACAGACGTCTGTACGCCGTCGTCGCGGGAATCCGCGCGGGCGTGGTCGAGATCCCGCTGGCGGTTCTGGGCGCCGTCGCCGTCACCCTCGTCGAACCGCTGCTCCCCTACGCGATGGGCTTTGCAGCGGGTGCGATGCTGTTCGTCATCTCCGACGAGATAATCCCCGAGACCCACCGGAACGGTCACGAGCGCATCGCGACGCTGGGGCTGATGGGCGGCACTATCGTCATGCTGTATCTGGACATCTCGCTGGCCGCCTGAACTGAGTTTCAGTAAACGCGGCTACAGAAATGTATGTCTGGAAACATTAAGGGGGGAGTCGCCCCTCGACTCTCCTATGTCACCGACCCCGTCCCGGCCGCTGGTCGTCGGCGTCGTCGGGAGCCTGAACGACGGAAGTGTCACCCGCAAAGCGACCGAATGTGCCCTCGCGGCCGCCCGTCAACGCGGTGCCAGAACCGAATTGCTGGACCTGCGTGAGTACGACCTGCCCGCGTTCGACCCGAACGCGACCCCGCCCGCCGACGTCGAGGCGCTCACGGACCGTATCGAGGCCGCCGACGCGGTACTGCTGGGAACGCCGATGTACCACGGGTCCTACTCGTCGCCGCTGAAGACGGCGCTCGACTACTGTGGCTTCGACGAGTTCGACGACACCACGGTCGGTCTGCTGGCCGTCTCCGGTGGCAGTTTCCCCCTCCCCGCCCTCGAACATCTCAGAAGCGTCTGTCGGGCGTTCGAGGCGTGGGTGCTCCCCCATCAGGCCGCCATCACTGACTCGCACGCTATCGACGGAGCACTCCCCGACGCCGACCGCGAACGACTGACCGAACTGGGCGAACGGGCCGTCGCCTACGCCGGTATCGACCCCAGCCATCCCGCCGAGCAGTGCCCCGGCGCCCCCGCTGACGACTAATCGAACGCCGTGACCGTCGGCGTCTCGTCGACGACGGCCACACGCTCCTCGTCCCCGACGGCGACGGCCACCGCCACCTCCCACGGGTCGTCGCTGCGCACCGTGACGGCGTCCGGGTCGACGACGAACGGCAGTTCCCACAGCGGTTCGCTCCGGAGGTCGACCCCGTTCTCGTAACAGAAGCCCCGTACCGCCGGGTGTGACAACAGGAGTACCCCGGTGGGGACGTTCCCGTGGTAGCTACACTGCCGGCAGTCGAAGCCGACGGTGACGGGATGCCCCGGCACGGCGACGGCCTTCGGTGGTGCGTCCGTTCTGAGCCACCGCCTGACGTGTCCGGCACAGACCGGACAGATGTCTGTCTGTGCCTGTGCCCACGTGTTGCGTGCCACCCGGTCGAAGACGCGCCCGATCTCGTCGCCGCTCCGGTCGACCAGTCCGCCGGGGTCGAAGGGGTGACGCAGGTGCCGCCGCCCACACTCGACGCAGGCGACCCGACCGCCTTCGAGCGTGTCGTAGGTAAATGCCAGCCCACCCCCGCAGTCGAGACACGACCCCGACACTGGCTCGGCGTCGACGCCGTCCTGTCGGTGGAACGCGCCGTTGTGGATGGCATCGACGACTCGGTGACCGGGGTAGGTCAGCGCGTACACTCCTCGGTCGGTCTTCGCGACGAACCGCCCCTCCAACTTCGAAAGGTGGTAGTTGAACTTCCCGCTGTCACGCTCACCGATACGCTCCCGCAGTGTCGAAAACGAGAGCCGCTGGCCGTCGGCCTCGCCCAGCGCTCGAAGGATGCTGATGCGGAGTTCGTGGCCCACCAGCGCGAACGCTTCCTCCGGCGAGATGTCCGCCCGTCGCTGTTCGCCCATACCCGGCGCGTTGCCACCGGTCGGTAATAGTGATTTACCTGTCGTACGGCCAGTTGGGGTCCCGGTCGAACCCGTCGGGCGAGACGCAGGACTCGACTTCGTCGGGGTCACAGGCCCCGTGTTCGCGGAAGTTCTCTCGTGCCGCCGCCAGTGAGACGTGGTTGGTGTCGCTGACGCAGTCGACGTCGCCGAACTGGGTCGGGTCGTCGAGCCAGTGACATACCGGGCAGACCTCGTAGGACCCCGGCCGTCCTTTCGGTAGTGTCCGGTAGCCACAGCACGGGCAGTACCCCAGTTCCCGTGCCGCGGGGTTCCCGGGCGCGTCGGTCGACATGGCCCGTGGTAAGTGGCGACACATCAAAGAACCACCGGGTCGTTCACACGCCGACAAACCACAAGAAAGCGCTCTACTCGGACTGTGCGGCCTCGACTTTCTCCGCGTACTCTTCGAGTTCGGCGGCGAGTTCGCGGGCCTGTGCCGCCGAGAGCGTGACCGTGTCGGCGTGGGGCTTCACCGCGTCCAGTTGTGTGTTGTCCATCTCCAGTTGCAGTTCGACGTGGTTGGGGTTCTTCCGGGGTGCGGTGACGTTCAGCACCGCCAGCGCCTCCTCGTCGAAGCCGTGGCCCTCCACCTTGCCGTCTAGCAGGTCGAAGGTGGTGTACGCGTTGACTTTCATGATGCGGTCTGCCATGTCCGCTCGTAGCGTCGCTGTGAACTTAACCCCGTTCACTCGGTTCAGTTGCGAACGTGGACAACCGCTCGTCCGGTGTGACAGCGATACCGCTCCAGCGGCGTAGAAAGCCCCCGGCCGGTCCGCTGAGAGCGTTTCCGTAACCGTAATGTCGAAAGCCCCCGGTCGGTCGCGGTCGCTGCCCGACATATCCTCGCTCGTGCCTCGCTCGGATAGTGGTCGAGCAGGCGACTTCTCTCTGACGCGACCGCCCGGCCCCTTTCAGTCCACCCAGTCGGTTTGCGTCACCGGCGGAAACAGTCGGTTGCGTCGTCAGCAGAAACTGGGCGGCCGTGTCACTGGCAGAAACCGTCGGTTGCGTCGTCGTCAGAAACCGTCAGTCATCCCGCCGGCGACGAGTGGTGGTTTACTCCGCTTCGCCGTTCTCGCTCGTAAACCCGACCAACTCGGCGTCGGCGGCGGCGCGCTCGATGGCCGCGTCGAGGTCGAACTCGCGGACTAGTTCGCCGTCCCGGAGCAGGGGTTCCATGAGCGACTCGGCGTCTGCCGGTCCCTTGCGGCCGGCGAGACCGACGTGGTGGCCGCCGTCTGCGGTCCGGTACACCGATTTCTTCCCCGTCAACTTCCCGCGCTTTGCGGCCGGTTCGCCGTCGACTTCGACGATGTCGAGCGAGAAGTCCAGCGGGTCGGCGTTCGAGACGTAGCTTCCGACGCCGAAGCCGTCGGCCACGTCCCGCAGATTTCGGAGCTGTTCGGGGCCGAGGCCGCCCGAGAGGAAGACGTCCACGTCTTCGTGGTCGTGGGCGTCCAGCGTCCAGCGAACTTCCCGGGCGATGTAGCGGAAGTCGCCGCGCCGAGAGCCGGTCGTGTCGAGGCGCACGCCGTCTAGGTCCTCGACCGCCGCCGCGGCCCGCAGGGCCTCGTCCACCTCGTCAGAGTAGGTGTCGGTCAGCGCGATGCGGGGCGTCTCTTCGGGGACGGCCTCGTCGAAGGCCCGCCACGCGGCCTCTTGGTGGCCTCGACCGAAGCAGATGACCAGCGCGTGTGGCATCGTTCCGCCGGCCTCGCGACCGAGGACGTCGCCGGCGGCGACGTTCGAGAAGCCGTCCAGCCCGCCCAGCAGGGCCGAGCGCTCGATCATCGCGCCCAGTGACGGGTGGACGTGCCGCGAACCGAAAGACAGCACCGTCGAGTCGGGCGCTGCGTGCCGGGTTTCCAGTGCCCGGGTCGCCACGCCGGTCGGGTGCGAGAGAAAGCCAAGTAGCGCCGTCTCAAGCCGACAGAACTCCTGATAGGGGCCCTCGATTCGCATGACCGGGCCGCCGTCGAACAGTTGGCCCTCGGGGAGGGCGTCGACGTCTATCGCGCGCCCCGCCAGCAGTCCGGCGGCGTCTTTCAGCCCCGCCAGTAGCTTCCACGTCCCGGTAGCGAACTGGTTGGCCGTCACCTCTGCGACCACGTCGGGGTTCTTGCCGGCGTGGTCCAGTGCCTCCATCGTCCGGTCGAAGTAGGCGTCGGTCGCCCGCCCCTCTCGGATGGCCTCGGGCGGCACGACGTCGAACTCCTCGCTCATACCCCGCTTTCGGCAGGTAGTTCAAAAAGGACCCCGGTCCACGGGTCGTCACGGTGACACACTGGTTCGATAGCGGTCGCAGCGCCGTTCGACTACTTTTCGGCGAGTTCGGACCGAGTACGGTCGTCGGTAATCGCCTCGATGAGCGCTTCGCTTATCTCACTCTTGCGGTGTGAGACCTGCAGGTGGACATAGATGTCCGTTGCCGTCTCCCCGGAGTGGTCACAGAGGGGGCAGGCGTACGACGCTTCGTCTCGGTCCGTCGCTGATGCGGACATCATCGGTTGCATCTACACTCTAGATGTAATTCGTTCTATATGAATGTGTGTCATCAGCGAACTGACAGCATCGGTGGCGCCGTCGCGCTGCGTGCACGCTGAACCAGATACCGCGCCGGCGACTCGGTCACTGTCTACTACGGCCCGGACGACACAGCCCCGCTGACGGGCCGAGCGGGACAGGCAGCGTGGGTCGTCGGGACTCGCGATACTCGCCGTCGTCACGGGATTCGTCGTCCGCTCATCCGCGCGGCCGATGGATGCTCGCGAGGTCGTCGACGGTCGGCCCGTTGACGATGCGGACGGTATCGCCGGACCGGCTGATTCGGAAGGCGTCCGCGAAGGGACTTGGCTCGGGGACGACGTAGACGTTCGCCCGTGGCTGGGTCGCGCCGTGTTCCTCGACCAGCGCGGCCCGATAGGCCTGTGCGAACTGGCGGGCGTCCTTTTCGGAGTCCCACGTGCTCACCCAGACGTAGCCGCCGGCACCCGACCCGTTGTGGTAGGGGACGACGCTGTCACCGGCCCACCCCGCCGATGGCTCGCTCTGGTAGCGGTAGCGGTTGGCGTCGGTCTGGTTGTTGTGGTACATCGTCGCGAAGATAGAGGCCTCGCCGACGGTGTCGGCCACCGGGTCGTGGTCGAACCGGTTCCACTCACCGTTCGAGCGGTCCGGGACGGTGACGTTCTCGGGATTCTCGTCGGGGTACTTCTTCGGGTGGATGACCTGTTCGGTGCTCTCCGGGTACTCGTCGTAGATGGCGTCGACGGCGTCCCACCCGCCGTCGTCGTAGATGGCGTCGATGAAGAACGGTCCCGTCGCGTAGGGCTGGTAGATGACCGTGAACAACCCGGGGTTCTGTGGGCCGCCACCGCCACCGCCACCGTTCCGGTCGGGGCGGGTGATACAGTTCCAGTCGCCCTCACACCGTCGCTGATACAGTGCCTGGACGTAGTTCGCCTCGCCCTCGATGAGGCCGTCGCGGGCCAGTTGCTGGTCTTGGGTCTCGGCGGACCCGTTCAGTCCGAACTGCTGGTCCTGCAGGGCGTGGACGAGTTCGTGTGCCAGCGTCCGCCGGTCGACCTGCGGCGTCTCGGTGGGACTGACGATGACGATGCGGTCCCGACTCGGCGAGTAGAAGCCCTGCACGGAGGTCGAGAGCGTGTCGTCGATGGTCTCGCTGCTCCCCGAGTCCTCGCCGATGAGCAACAGCGACTCCCACACCTGATCGTTCCACGGGTCCTCGGGCGGGCCGGCACCGCTGCCGTTGCCCCGCGAACGGTTGCGGTACTCGGCCCGCGAGACGACCTCGACGGGGACCGTCTCGGTGAACTCGCGGTCCCGAATCCGCTCTACGCGGGCCATCGTCCGGGCGGTGACGGCCTCGCGTTCGCTCTCGTTGAGGCCGTCGTCGGTCGTCACGTTGACGGGGTCGTCGTACCAGTACCCGTTCTCCCAACCGATGCTGTCCTCGCCGTTCGGGGCGTCGGGGTGGTCGTTGCCGCCGAAGGCGGGGACGGTACAGCCAGCGAGGACGACAGTCAGTGCGAGTAGTAGTTCCTTACGCATCGTAGACCTCGTTCAGTTCGCGCTCGGTCGGCGCGTTGACGACGGTGACCGTGTCGCCGGAGACGTGGACGGCGACGGCGTCGGCGAACGGACTCGACTCGGCCAGCACCCACGTTCCGTCGGCAGTCCGTGTCCCGCCCCAGTGGCTGAGGACGGCTGTCCACGCCCGGGCGAACGCCTCGGCGTCGCGTTCGGTCGACCAGACAGTACGCCAGGTGTAGGCCGTCTCCGTGCCGTTCGTGTAGACGTGCATCCGGCCGCCCTCCCACCGGGTCGTCGCGGGGAGGGCGTAGTCGTACGGGTCGGCGCTGTCGAGTGACCGCCCGTCGTAGTTGAACACCTCGTCGGGGGCGACGACGGCCGACTCGTTGTAGTCGTCGGCGAGCGTGTAGGCCATCGTCGCGGCGATGGCCGAGGGGCCGACGACGGCGTAGTCCGGGCGGCCCGAAGGCCTGACTCGCTCCCACTCGTCGGTCGACCGGTCGGCCAGTTGCACGTCGCGTGGCTCCCAGTCGGGGTACTCGCCGGGGGCCATGACCTCGCGAGCGCCGTCGGGCGCCTCGTCGTACGCGTCGTTCACCGCCGCCCAGCCACCGCGCTCCCGGCGGTCGTCGACCAGCCCAGTGCCGTCGCTGTACGGGAAATACAGGAGAAAGCCAAGTCCGAAATGTCGGTCGCCGCCGCCGCTTGCACCGGGTTCGCTCGACAGACACTCCCACTGGACGCCACAGCGAGCGGTGTAGCTATCGGTCGTCGCCACCGCGTCGCCCTCGACGAGGCCGTTGTACCCCTGTACGGCATCGCGAGTCCGGGCGTCGCTGTCGAGACCGAACTGCTGGTCCTGCAGGGCGTGGACGAGTTCGTGTGCAAGCGTCGACTCCGAGACGGTCGGCGTCTCCGCGTCGGAGACGAGGACGATGGCCTCGTGACTGGGACTGTAGTACCCCAGCACGCTCTCGCCGAGTTCGCTCCGCTGGACCGCGATAGAGTCCCGGCCCTCGCCGACGAGGAACAGCGCCTCGAACTTCGCGTTGTCGAACCGGCGGAGCGACTCGCCGGGGTCGCTCCCGCCGGTCCGATTGCGGTACGCCTCACGGGAGATGACCTCGACGGACACCGTCCGCTCGAACTCCAGTTCGCGGACGAACTCGACGCGGGCCATCGACCGGGCGACGACGGCGGCGCGTTCGCTCTCGTTGAGGCCGTCGGCCTCGGTCACGGCCAGCGTCTCGTTGTGCCAGTACCCACCCTCCCAGCCGAGCACGTCCGAATCGGGGTCCGGTCGGGCCGTCTCGCTCGCGTGGGCGTTGTCGCCGCTCCCGTTCGATTCGAGTTCCAGCGTGAACACCGTGTCCGCTGTCGGCGTCGCTGTCGCCGGCTGTTCGGGAGCGCCGAGGCTGCTCTCGAACCCGTGACACCCGGCGAGGAGGAGCGTCACGGCACACAGAAGGGCGACAGACTGGCGGCGCATCTACCGTATCGAGGGGGAGCGCGGTGAAAAGTCACACGCTCAGAGTAAGGTTCGTAGGCCTCGCGGCCGAACCGTCGACTATGCAACTGGACCCGACCCAGACGGCCGTCGTCGTGGTGGACATGCAAAACGGCTTTTGCCACCCCGACGGCAGCCTCTACGCACCGGACAGCGCGGCGGCCATCGACCCCGTGAACGAACTCGTCGACCGGGCCCGCGACGCCGGCGCGAGCGTCGTCTTCACCCGCGACGTGCACCCGCCCGAACAGTTCGAGGAGAACCACTACTACGACGAGTTCGAGCGGTGGGGCGAACACGTCGTCGAGGGGACCTGGGAGGCCGAACTCGTCGAGGAACTCGACCTGCGAGCGGACGACCTCGTCGTGGAGAAACACACCTACGACGCCTTCTACCAGACGCAACTGGAGGGGTGGCTCGACGCCCACGGCGTCAAAGACCTCGTCGTCTGCGGCACGCTGGCGAACGTCTGTGTGCTCCATACGGCCGCCAGCGCGGGCCTGCGCGACTACCGCCCGGTGCTCGCCGAGGACGCCGTCGGCTTCATCGAGGAAGACCACCGCGAGTACGCCTTAGAGCACGCCGACTGGCTGTTCGGCGAGGTCACCGAGCGCGACGCCGTCGAGTTCGCCTGAGTTAGCGTCGCTCGACGGTAACCTCGACGCGCTCGCCCACCGGGAGGTCGACCCCCTCCCCGACGAGTTTCACGCCGGCGTCGTCCCGCGAGCAGAACAGCGCCAGCCCCGTCACGGGGTCGCCGTTCGCGGAGACGGTCACGCTATCCCACGCCACCGTTCGGCCGTCGGCGGTGCCGACCTGCTGGCCGGCGACGCTCGCTCGCGTCGGACCGTCGTCACCCAGTACCCCGCCCCACTCGTAGTGCGGGAGGCCGCCGTCGAGGACGCCGCCCCCGTCGTTCGCCACACCCGCGAAGCGTTCGCCGGGGGCGGGGTGTTCGGGGCTGTCGAGTCGCGCCCACGTCTCGCCCGTCTCGACGACGGTGCCGGTGCCGTCCCACGCCAGCGGTTCGACGTCGACGCCCACGTCCACGGGCAGTGACCCCGACGCTCGGTAGGGGTCGGCGTCGTGGTCCCGAAAGCCCAGATGGACGTGGTTCGGGACCCACGGCGCGAAGAACCCGGCCCGAACCAGTTCGCCGATGTCGTCCCCGACGGCAACCGTCTCGCCCGGTTCGACGCTCGGGTCGACGTGGAGGAGGCGGGCGACGTACTCTCCGGTGTCGACCAGAATCAGGTGGTCGTGTTCTGCGGCGTAGGGCTTCGGCGGGGCGCGGACCGCCTTCGTGTCAAGCACCTCGCCGGCCACGGGCGACGGTGCGCGCTCACCCTCGGGGTAGAGGTCTATGGCACACCCGTCGTCGTGAGCGTCGAACGGCGAGTTGTACAGCGAGAATCGGTAGTAGCGGTGGAGTACGTCCCGCGGGACGGTGACGGCCATCGGCGAGGAGTTGGGCACGCCGGGGTATGTGCCTATCGTCCGAGTGTTTACGTCCGAAGACGGGACCACGGCCGGGCGTGCGCTGACCGACACCGCGACGGGGGCCGCGGGTGTGCGACACGTCCCGTCGTGACTGCCGTGTGTCGCCTGTTCGCCACCGGTTGCGAGAGCGTTTAATCCGTCGCTGTCCTACGACCGCCATGCGACTCCTCCGCGGTCGAGCGAGCGACCACGAACGCGACTACGAGCGCACGCGAGCGATGGTCACTGGCGTCGCCGACGACGGCACGCCTGCGCTTCGCGTCTGGACGCCACACCGACAGGTGGCCTTTGGCCGCCGTGACCGCCGCGCCGAGGGGTACGACCGCGCTCAGGAGGCCGCCGCGGACCGGGGCTATCCCGTCCTCGAACGGGCCGTCGGCGGGCGGGCCGTCGCCTACACCGGGTCCACCGTCGCCTTCGCCCTCACGGAACCGGTCGCCGATTCCCGAGGTGATATCGGCGGGCGCTACGACCGCGTCTCGGCGGCGGTCCGGCGCGGCCTCGCGACCGTCGGCGTCGACGCCGCCGAGGGCGAACCGCCCGACTCCTTCTGTCCGGGCACCCACTCGTTGCAGGCCGACGGCAAGGTAGCGGGCCTCGCCCAGCGTGTTCGGCGACAGGTCGCGCTCACCGCCGGCATCGTCGTCGTCAGCGACCACGAAGCCATCGCGGCAGTGCTCGACCCGGTGTACGACGCGCTCGGCGTCCCGTTCGACCCCGATTCTGTGGGGAGCGTGTCGCGTGCCGGCGGCCGCGGCGACCCGGCCGAGGTAGTGGACGCGCTCGAACGCGCCCTCGTCGGGGAGCGTTCGGTCTCCGAGCGGCGGACTGTCCAGTGAGACAGGGGGTCGCCCCCGAAACCACATCCGAGACACTTAGGGGTGCGCCCGGACGACAGACGGTATGCTCATCCGCAACGCGACGCTCGCGGACGGCCGGCAACGGGACGTCCGGGTGCGTGGTGAGACCATCGCCGAGGTCGGCCGCGACCTCGAACCCGACGACGAGGGAACTATCGAGGCGACGGGCAAGCGACTGTTTCCCGGCATGATGGACGTCCACGTCCACTTCCGTCAGCCCGGCTACCCACACAAGGAGACGTGGGAGAGCGGGTCGCGCGCCGCCGCCGCAGGCGGGGTCACCACCGTCGTCGACCAGCCCAACACCGACCCGCCGACCGTCGACAGCGAAGCGTTCGACCAGAAAGCCGAGTTCGCCGCCGACTCGATAATCGACTGGGGAATCAACGGCGGTGTCACGGCCGACTGGATACCGAACGTCCTCCTGCGCCGGCGCCTGTTCGCGCTTGGTGAGGTGTTCCTCGCGGACTCGACGGGCGATATGGGTATCGAGACGGCTCTCTTCGAAGAGGCGCTGGAACTGGCGACCGAGGAGGGCGTCACCGTCACGGTTCACGCCGAGGACGCCGACCGATTCAACGACGACGCCCGCGCCCGCGACGACGCCGACGCGTGGAGCGCCTACCGCACCGCCGAGGCCGAGGCAGAGGCCGTAACGCGGGCCTGCGAGGCCGCCGAGCGGATGGGCGCCCGCATCCACATCGCTCACACCTCGACGCCGGAGGGCATCGACATCGCCGCCGACGCCGGGATGACGACGGAGGTGACGCCACACCACCTCCTGCTCTCGCGGAAGGACCTCGGCGAGTTGGGCACTTTCGGCCGGATGAACCCGCCGCTCCGCCGCGAGAAGCGCCGCCGCGAGGTGTACGACCGCGTCGTCGACGGCACCGTCGACATGATCGCGACCGACCACGCGCCCCACACCCGCGAGGAGAAAGACGCGAGTATCTGGGACGCTCCGTCCGGCGTGCCGGGTGTCGAGACGGTCCTGCCGCTCCTGCTAGCGGAGGCCCGGGACCCCGACACCGGCCTGACCTACGAGCGCGTCCGTGACCTCACCGCCGCGAACCCCGCCGACGTGTTCGACGTGCCCCAGAAGGGGCGTATCGAACCCGGCAAGGACGCCGACCTCGTGCTGGTCGACACCACCGAGACGACGGAGATTCGCGGCGAGAACCTGCACACCGACTGTGGCTGGACTCCCTTCGAGGGTTTCGACGCTATCTTCCCCGAGTGGACGATGGTCCGTGGGACGATGGTGTACGAGCGGGACTCCGACGAGGACGTCTTCTACCGTCACCAGGGCGAGAACGTCCGCGACGCCGACGGCGAAGTGCTGGAGTAAGCCGGTTATATGTCGGTTTCCGTGGTGTGTGTCCACAACACATAATCGCGCTGTGGTCTTACGTCAACGCGGTGATAGAGACGTATGCCACGCTGTGAGAACTGCGGAGCGGAACTCGAAACCGCCGACGACCTCGAACACGAGGAGGTCGACGAACTGAATCTCGTAGACGAGGACGAGGGGCCGCCACGCATCCAGATCGGCGTCGACATCCGCGACGTCTACCGGTGTAAGAAGTGTGGGAAGGTCCTCGGTGTGAGCTAGACCTGCCGCTTGCTCGCCCGTCGCAGCCTCGTCTCCGGGACCGGGCGGACGAGACCGAAGTAGCACCGATACAGGAGTATGCCGCCGCCGAGACCGGCCAGCGACGCCAACAGCACCGTCTCCGCAGCGTCGGGTTCGAGACCGAGGCCGAGCGCAACGATGCCGGTCCCGGCCACCGCGACGAGCGCGACGGTCTGGTGCAGTCGCGTTCCCGGTAGTCGGTCCAGTACGCCGTGTTCGTCGGCGTCGTAGGCGAGGGCGGTCGTCGCCGTGAACAGCGCCGCGAGCGGCGGCGAGACACCTTCGTCGAGGGTGAGCCACACCTGCGCGAGCGCCAGAACGGCGAGGAACTCGTCAGTAGGTGGACTTTCGTGCGGGGGTCCATCGCCCCAGCGTTCGGGCGACCGACAGCAAACGGTGCCGGGGTCCGCCGCCGACTCACTCGTCGACGTCGAACTCGTGGCCGCACTCCGGACAGCAGACCTCGTCGTGTCGGAGCGCCGCCGAGTGCTCGCGCACCTCGCGCATGACCGAGGAGATGCGGTCCTCTGCTTCCATCTCCTCCTCGACGGCGAGGTCGACGCCCTCGACTTCCAGCAGGAACTTCGCCACCTCGGTGGACTCGTACATCACGTCGTCCAGTTCCTCGGCGGTGAAGAAGTCAGACATCGCACCGTAGAGGAACGTCGCGCCGGCCTTGCGGACCTTCTCCTCGAAGGACGCTCGGGCCTGATTGACAGCCTGCGGCGTGTACGTATCGGTCATGAACGGGACGAGTTCGGGGAGGTTCTCCCCTATCTTCGTCATCTCGACGCCGGTCTCGGTCCGGAAGTCCGCACACAGGCGAGCGATAGCCCACTCGCGGGCAGTGACGTACGTCCGCTCGCGCAGGAACTCGTTGGCCCGGTCGTAGGTGCCACCCTCTATCTTCGTGAAGCGCTCGTACTTCCGGACGTCCTCGGGCACGTCGCTGGCCGGCGTGACGCCGCCATCTGCGGCGTCGACGCCTGCCTCGTCGGCGGCCGTCCCCTCGTCGGGCGCGTCGTCTGGTTCGTGTGGCGTGACCACCCGTGTCGGCTCCTCGTCGCTGTCCGGCGGTGTCATGGCCGTCTGTGTGTGCCCGCGCCGAAAAAGCGTATCGCCCCCGACCGCTCCGTCTCGCTCGTCAGGTGGCTTTTTGAGCGATGCCGACCGAGTGACCGCGTATGCACATCCTGCTCGGCGTCGGGGGCAGCCAGTTGTCCTACCACGCACTGGACGAGACGATAGCACGCGCACAGGAGACGGACGACGAACTCACTATCGCCATCTTCGACAACGAGGAGGCAGACACAGACGCGGAGGCGGTCAGAGAACGCGTCGAGTCGACGCTCTCGGAGACCAACTTCGAGGCGTCGATACGAGACATCAGCGGCGAGTCGCCCGGGAGCGAACTGGTCGACATCGCCGAGAGCGAAGGGTTCGACCGCATCGTACTGGGCGGCGGTGAGCGCTCCACGCTGGGGAAGATTCAACTCGGCTCCGTCGTCGAGTTCGTCCTGTTGAACGCACAGACGCCGGTCACGCTCATCCGATGAGCCGGACCTACCCCGACGAACCGGCCGGCGAGTTCCCCGCGCCGCCCCGGACGGTCACCGACAAGGAGGGTCGCGAAGTCGAATTAGTCCCCGCCGACGAGGCCGACCGCGAGGCCATCGTCGCGATGTACGTCGACTTCGACCCGGCCGACCGGGCACAGGGTATCCCGCCTGCCAAGGAGGAGGGCATCCGCGACTGGTTGGACACGATTCTGGACGGCGACTGTGTCAACGTCGTTGCGCGCCACGACGGCGACGTCGTCGGTCACGCGACGCTCGTGCCGGACCGACACGGCGAACACGAACTCGCCATCTTCGTCCTCCAGTCGTTTCAGGGGGCCGGCATCGGCACTGCCCTCGTCGAGGCGCTACTGGGACAGGGCCAGCGGGCGGGCATCGAGAAGGTGTGGCTCACGGTCGAACGGTGGAACGACGCCGCCGCCAGCCTCTACCGGAAGGTCGGGTTCGAGACGAGCAACGCCGAGAGCTTCGAGATAGAGATGGCGATACGGCTCTAAACCGAGAGGACTGGCTGGCTCGCGTACTCTAAGACGTACAGCGCCGCGCGGCCGACGGGCTCTTCGCTGTCACCCTCTCGCGGGATGACGATGAAGTCCGCCGCGACGTCCTCGGCGACGTCTAAGACGACGCTGCCCGGCGTCTGCATCAGGCGGTGTTCCGAGAACGCCGTCGCTGTCGACGTATCGAGGGTGCCGTCGTGGCCGGAGCCTCGGAACTGCTCGCGCACCCGATCGGTGAACGCGCGGTGTTCCTCCGCGATGGTCTCGGCGTCGACGTGGCCATCGTCGATGTCCCGTCGGAGCCGCTCGTCGAGAACGAACAGGAGGTGGAGGTCGGCGTCGTATCGCTCGGCGATGGCGATAGCGTACTCGGCCGCCCGCTCGGACCGGTCGCTGCCGTCGACTGGGACGAGCACGAGGTCGATGTCCATCACCTGTCTCTGTGACCGGCCCGGACAAAAAGCCACCTCATCCCGCAGTGGGCACTGTGATCTGATGGGGCGGCTTTTTGGTCGTGCCCGCGGTAGGCCGAGATATGTTCGACACGGTGGTCATCGCGACAGACGGGTCCGGCAGCGCAGAACGGGCCGTCGAAGCCGCCCTCGACCTCGCCGCACACTTCGATGCGACCGTCCACGCGCTGTACGTCGTCGACTCCGGCGAAGTCGAGTCGACGCCCGAGGAAGTGCGTACCGAACTGGAACGTGCGCTGGCGACCACCGGCGGGCGCGCGCTCTCGTTCGTCCGGGAGGCCGCCATCGCCGAGGCAGACAGCGACGACATCGTCACCGCTGTCCGGCAGGGCGACCCCGCCGACGAGATCTGCCAGTACGCAATCGACCACGACGCCGACGTCGTCGCCACTGGAACCCGGGGCCGGCACGGCGAACACGGCTTCCTGCTCGGCAGCGTCGCCGAGGAAATCGTCCGACAGGCCCCGATGCCGGTGCTGTCGGTCCGCCAGTTAGAGGGTGCGGTCAACCCCGAACGCGAACAGGTCTGAGACGGACCGCGGGGTTCATTGCTGGCGGTCGGCATGAACGGGCATGGACGATTGGCTCATCGACGACGACCGTCTCTCTATCGAGCGTAAGTCTGTGCTCCCCGGCGAGGGCTTTTTCATCCCGGACTCCTACGAAGAGGAGCAGGCCGAGGCCGAGGCCGCCGAGACGCTTTCCGACGCCGACGTGGTGGTCATCGCCGACCCCGACGCCGACGGACTGGCTTGTACCGCGTTGATTCGCGAAGCCCACGGTGAGGGCGCACTGCTGCCCGCCGGCCCGCACGAACTGCAGGAGGCGCTCGCGTGGACCGCCGAGTACGCCGAACCCGAGGCGACCGTCTTCGTCTGTGACCTCTGTCCGGACAGCGAGTCGGACCTCGGCGCGCTCTCGAACCTCGTCGCCCGCGTCGAACGCGTCGTGTGGTTCGACCACCACCAGTGGGACGCCGAACTCGGCGGTATCGTCGACGACGCGGGGGTCGAGCGAACTGTCGGGGAGAGCGACGAGGTGTGTACCGCCGACGTGGCCCTCGAACAGCTAGACTACGCGTTCGACGAGCGCTGGGCGGACCTCGCGGCGGTCACGCGGGACCACGACCTCTGGATTCGCGACGACGAGCGCAGCGACGACCTCGCGGACTTCTCGTACTGGTCGGACCCCGAGGAGTACATCGAGGCCGTCGCCGAACACGGTCCCGACCTCTCCCCGGAGGTTCAGGAGTTCCTCGCCGAGAAGCGCGTCGAGAAAGACGCGCTGATAGAGAAGGCCGTCGACCGCGCGGAACTGCGCGAGGTCGGCGAATGGACCGTCGGCGTCACCTACGGTCGCTGTTCGCAGAACGAGGTCGCAGAGGCCCTGCGCGAACAGGGCGCCGACGCCGCCGTCATCGTCAAGCCCGCCGGCTCTGCGTCCATCCGCGGTACCGAGAACTTCGAGCGCGCCCACGAGGTGGCTCGACAGGTCAACGGCGGTGGCCACCCGAAGGCGGCGGGGTGTAAGCCGGACATCTACGACGACATGATGGACTACGCCCACCACTGGACGACCCACGGCGCGGTGGCGAAACAGGCCATCGTGGACGCGTTCAAGCGGCTACCCGAGGAAGAAGACGAAGGCGTCGACACCGAGCGGTAGACCGGACGCGAGCGGAGCGAGGTCTTTTTCGCCCACGTTTTTCGAGGAGTGGTGGTCGAGCGGAGCGAGACCACCCGACGAAGAAAAAGGTGGACTCGGACGACCCACGGCGCGGTGGCGAAACAGGCCATCGTGGACGCGTTCAAGCGGTTGCCGGAAGAGGAGGACGAAGGCGTCGACACCGAGCGGTAGCGGGTCGAGGCGCGATTACTCGTCGACGACCCACTTGTCGCTGTACCGCTCGCCACAGGCACAGACGGCGTAGGCGTGAATCACGTCGCCTTCGGCGTAGAGGCCGCCGACCTCCTCGTTCTGGGCCTCCGCGAAGGCGAAGACGAACCGCGTGGTGTGGTTCTCCTCGGGTTCCTCCTCCTCGACGGGACAGACAGCGCCAGTCAGGTCGTCCCGAACCGTTCCGTCGGTGCCCATCGCCTCCTGTGCGAGCCCCATCGGGTCGATGCCGGTGGCCGACTGGAAGGCGCTGCGCCCGTCGTCGCCGGGGAGAACGAGGACGTGACCGTCGTCGACGGCGTCGGCGTACTCCGCCAGCGCGCCGGGGTTCGAGACGGCGTCCTCGTGGAGGAAAAAGAGGACGTCGTCGGGCCGCTCGCCCGCCAGAAACTCCGTGTGCTTGCTCATACTGGCTCCGAGTCGTTCGGAACGCAAAAGCACGGCGTTCTCCCAGCCAGCGTTCGGGCCGCCCGAAGCCGTCTCCCCTGCTGGGAACCGCCTGTGCCCTTTTTCCATCTAGTTGCCGAAGTAACACGTATGGTGACGCACCATCCCGCCAAAGGCGTCGAACTGTACCGCGAGGACGACGCGTTCGTCGTCCTCGTCGAACTGTCGGGGTTCGACCGCGAGGACGTCGACCTGCGGTGGCACGACCGGCACCTCCACGTCGAGGCCGAACGCCACGAACCGGGCGAGCGCTCGCGGGTGTTCCACCGGTCGATTGGACTCCCGCGGCCGATTCGCGAGGCCGACATCACGGCGACCATCGAGGACGGTGTGTTGGAAGTCACGCTCCCTCTCGACGACCGGGAACGGGAGGGCCGGCGTATCGATATCACCTGACTGTTCGGTGTCAGTCCGCCCCCATAGTTTTGCGACGCCGGGCCGACACGTCCACGTATGGCCGACCTCAGCGAGTACGTCACCGACGTCGTCCACGAACAGACACAGACGGACAGTCCCGGCTTCGACCTGACCGTCGCCGAGGTGTACGAGGTGGTCGACCCCGGTCGCATCGACTTCGGCGGCGGCGAACTCGAACCGGCCGGGACCGCGCCCCACGCCAGCGCGAAGCGCGACCCCGAGGACGACTACGAGTGGTGGACGCTCCGGGCCGGGCAGTACCTCGTCGAGTTCAACGAGTCCCTGACCGGCGAGGCGACGGTGACCGTCCAGCCACGGACCGAACTCCTCGAACGCGGCGGGACCCACCCGACGCTCCACGTCGACGAACTGCCAAGAATCCCGTTGTCGGTCGGCGGTGCCGGACTCCGCCTCAAGGCGAACGCCCGCGTCAGTACCATCGTCGACGCCGAGAAACGCTAGTCGTCGGCGACCATCGACGCCGTCGCGGCCGTCGACTTATCGCTCACTCGACTGGCACGCTGTTCGTCCGCCGACGGTTCGCCCGCCAAACTGTCGGCGGCGCGGTGTAGCGACGCCGACACTGCCCGTTGGTGCTCGCTCGCTCGACGGGTCGAGTCCTGCAGGTCCGTCACGGCCCGCTGGAGCGTCGTCAGTTCGTCGCTGAAGTCGCTCATCGACCCGCTCAGCGTCCCCATGGCGTCGCCGAAGTCCCGTACCGACTCGCCGCCACCGACCCGCTCCGCCGCCCTCGTCGTCTTGCTCATACTCCCACCGACACACCGGGTCGTTGAGCCAGCAGTACCTAACCAGTTAGCGTCTCGCCGTCGCAGTCGGCCTCCGACAGACCGTGGTGGACCGTCACGAGGTACTGGCCGGGACGCTTCGATGCGCTTTTGAAGCGCGATAGATACGAAATAGGTATGGCTGAATTCACTGTCGCTGTCTCCGACCCGGAGAGCGGCCACACGTACCAGATCGATGTCGACGGACAGGACGCAAACCGCTTTATCGGCCGCGAACTCGGCGACGAGGTCGACGCCGGTGCCGTCGGCCTCGATGGCTACACGCTCGAACTCACCGGTGGCTCCGACACCGCCGGCCGACCGATGCGACCCGACGTCCGCGGCATCCAGACGAAGTCCATCATGTCCGACGGCGGTATCGGCTTCGAACCGACCACCGACGGCGAGCGAAAGCGCATCACCATCCGCGGACGCGAAATCAGCGACGAGACGCGCCAGATCAACGCCACAATCGTCGGCCGCGGCAGCGAACCGGTCGACGACCTGCTTGGTGCCGACGACGAGTGAGCGAGCGCGTTCCGAGCGACCACGACGCCGTCGAGACACACCGCGTCCCCGTCGAGTCCATCGGGCGCACCGACCGCCCGCGAGTCGTACTCCCGGACGCCGTCGACCTGCAGGAGGGCGACGTCGTCGGGATGGCGCTAGACGGCGACACCTACCACGCGGCTATCGAGACGAGCATCGAGGGCGACGTCGTCGTCACGCACGTCGCCGACAACCGGCGCGTCGCACGCGACCACGAGGGCGAGAACCGCCTCGCCGAGTGGATCGCCGACGGCAGCGTCTCGCTGGGCGGGTCGGCTCACCTCGACGTCGTCACTGCCGGTCACCAGTACGGCCTCCGAACGCCGGGGACTCGCGTCGTCTACACTGCGACCGACTCCCCGGACTCCTCGCTGTCCGACATCGCACGAGACCTCGACGGATGACTGCGTCGGCCCCGGTTTTCCCGACTGATACTGGCGCGAAACGCTCAATAGACCGGCGGCTGTAACCGGTACCACGAGCGACATGTCGGAATCAGTCATCGCGGATTTCGTCGGCCAGTTCAACTCGGAGGTGGCCAGCCGCGGTGATCCTGTCAAGGGCCGCGTGGTCCTCTCGCAGAAACGCCTCGTTCTCGCCGCCAGCGAGGACGACAAACTGACGATTCCCCTCGATACCATCTTCGACATCGCCATCGGGCAGGTGCCGCCCGACCTCGGGGACTTCTTCGACTCGACGGTGACCATCGCCTTCGAGAAGGGCGGTCGTCGACTCGTCGCCGCCATCGAGGCCGACGACGAGAAGATCGAGAAGTTCGGGACGCTCCTGTTTAAGGCCATCATCAACGGCACCGAGACGACGGTCAAAGAGCGCGCCCGCGTCGGTGGTCGCGTCACCGACGACGAGTTCCAGTCGGCCGGCCTCTTTCTCACGCCCGGGTCCGTCGAGTTCCGCCGCGGCGACGACACCTTCGCCATCGACCTCGAGACTGTCTCCGACTTCGACCGTACGAGCCGAGAGATAGCCGGCGGGACCCGGCCAGTGCTGGTCGTCAGACACATGCAGAACGGCACCGCGGTGACGACGCTCGCGGCTCTGGCCTCGTCCCGGAAGATGTCCATCCTCGGTCGATACCTCCGCCGGGAGTACTCCGGTCTCATGGAGGAGCTACAGAACGTCGACCTCACGAAGGACAAAAAGGAGGTTCTGGTCGCGATGTACTCGACCGGCGACATGGAGGGGATGCCGCTGGCGGGCATCCTCGGGAAGGACTCGGCGGCGGTGTCGATGCTCCTGCAGGACCTCGAAGCCGACGGCCTCATTCAGGACGGGTCGGACGGCCCGACGCTCACCCCGAAGGGACAGGTCGTGGCGAGCCGGTTCTTAGAGGACGTCAACGTCTAGGCTCCCACTTTTTACTGCGAGGGGTGTCCTCGCGCCGGAGGCACGGTATGCTTCACAGGCAGGCCTGCCTGTCCCCGGGTCGCGCGACAGAACGCGCTCCCGGCCACCGCATCGTGCCCACTCTCGATGACTTCTAGGACTCCGTCGCTGCGACCAACTCTGCGACCAGTCGCGCCGCATCGGCACCCGTCTCCGAGAGGACGTACGTGATCGGTTCGATACCGAACGCGCCGCGGTGGAAGACGATGTCGGGGACGTTCCCGCGCTCCTCGAACTGCTCGCTGAGGCGGTCGCCGCGGTTCTCGTAGCCGGCGTCGAACTCCATGATATCGAGGCCGCGGTCCCGGGCGGCCGCGAGGAAGGCGTCGTCGGTAGCGAGGTTCAGCGCACCGCGGCGGTCGGGTTCGACGGTCATCGCCGCGAGAATCGTCGTCGCGACGTGAGCGGAGGCGCCGAACTCCGGGTTCGCGGGGACTTCGATGCTGTTGTCCATCACGTAGATGCGGCCGGGCACCGCGGCCACGTCCGACCGACTCTCGGCGTCCGGGAGCGCCGTACCGACGTTCGTGCCGACGTTCGGGACGAACGCGGCGAGGCCCGGCGTCGTCGCGAGGACGCGACTGGCCTCCCGGACGCTGTCGAGCACTGCGCGCTCGGTCCGGAGTTCCGGGTTGACGCCGCGGACACAGAGGTCACACCCCAGTCCTTCGAGGCCCGGCATCGCTTCCTCGTGGAGTTCACAGATGGGGCCGCGGTCCTCGAACGCACGGACGAGTTCCAAGACGGCCGCGAGCGCGTCGTAGGCGTCCATCTCGTCGTTTGCCAGTCCGTCGGCGACTCGCTCGACGGTCGCCGCGGTTCGCGGGTGCTCGGCGATCCGTGCCTCGACGCTCGGGTCGCCGCTGACGTACGTCGAGACGGCCGCCTGCGTCACGCCGAGGTGCGCCGCTATCTCCTGCTGGGTAAGCCCGTGGTCCGCGAGTTCGCGGGCGAGCAGTACACGGAGCGTCGGCAACACGTCCTCGACGACGATTTCGCTCGGCAACCGGAGCGACATACCACGGGGTTGGACGACCCACGGCTTAACAGTTCGACATCGACGGCGCTGCGGCCTATAACTGGATTGTATCGGGAAGTTATATCACCGTGGACCGACGATGCACGTCTATGAGCTTCACCGACGAGCTGGCCGACGTGGGCGACCCGATTTGGGACGCCGTCGTCGACCATCCGATGGTCGAACAGCTAGGGGAGGGGACCTTAGACGAGGCCCCGTTTCGCTACTGGGTTAGACAGGACTACGTCTACCTCGTGGAGTACGCGCGGGTGTTCGCGCTGGGAGCCGCCAACGCCCCGGACCTCGCCCGGATGGGTACGTTCGCTACGCTTCTCGATACGACCATCAACACGGAGATGGACCTCCACCGGGAGTACGCCGCCGAGTTCGGCATCAGCGAGGCCGACCTCGAAGCCACCGACCCGTCACCGACGACGCGGGCGTACACTGACTTTCTCGTGCGAATCGCCGCCACCGGGACGTTCGGCGACCTCGTGGCCGCGCTGCTGCCCTGTATGTGGGGGTTCAACGAGACGGCCCGGAGACTGGACGAACAGGGCCGACCAGACCACGAGCAGTACGCCGCGTGGATCGAGATGTACGCTGGCGAGGAGTTCACCGACCTCGCCGAGTGGTGCAAGGGCCTGATGGACGACGTGGCCGCCGACGCCACCGAGGCCGAACGCGAGCGCTATCGCGAGCTATTCGAGACGTCGGCCCGGTACGAGTACCGCTTCTGGGACGCCGCGTGGCGAGAGGAGACGTGGTCGGTGTGACGGGCGACTCGTCGGCGGTGCCGGACACCTACGCCGCCTACGCCGAGGACCGCGAGGACCCCCGGTTCACCGAGTGGCTTCGCGCACAGGCGGGGCCGTCGTGGGACGCCGCCACCGACCACCGATTCACCCGCGAACTCCACGCCGACACGCTCGATGACGCCGTCTTCCGGCGGTATCTGGTGCAGGACTACGCCTTTCTGGAGACGCTCGTCGGGACGTTCGGGCATTCGGTCGGCGACGCGCCGTCGATGGCCGCCAAGTCCCGACTGGTCGATTTCCTCGGGACGCTCACGGACGACGAGAACGACTACTTCGAGCGGTCGTTCGACGCCCTCGGCGTGTCCGAGTCGACCTATGAAGACCCGGCGCTGACCGAGACGACGGCGGCGTTTCGGGACCTGCTCCTGCGAGCGTCCCGCGAGGGCGGGTACGCCGAGACGCTGGCCGTCCTCGTCCCTGCCGAGTGGGTGTACCTCGCGTGGGCGACGGCCGAGGGCGACCGCGACCGACCGGAGCGGTTCTACCTCGCCGAGTGGGTCGACCTCCACGCCGTCCCGGCCTTCGAGTCGTTCGTCGAGTGGCTTCGCACGGAACTGGACCGTGCCGGCGCGGCCGCGAGCGAGCGCAGACAGGCCCGCCTCGCCGACCTGTTCTGTCGGACCGTCGACCTCGAAGTCGCGTTCTTCGATGCCGCGTACGGGGCCGACGATGCTGGCACGGCGACCGACGGAGGTGACCGCTCGTGGTGACTACCGCCGTCGCGCTGGGACTGACCGTCGTCACGCTGGCCGCCTTCGCCGCGTTGGGCGTCTGGTACACCCGTGGTCAGGACCGCTCGGCCGACGACTTCCTCACCGCCCGCGACTCCGTCGGCGAGGGGCGGATGACGGCGACGCTCGTCGCCTCCGTGATGGGCGTCTGGATTCTGCTCGCCGCGCCCGAGGCCGGTGCTGGCTTCGGCGTCGCCGCCGTCGTCGGGTACGCTATCGGTGAGGCCCTCCCGATGCTGGCGTACTCGAAACTCGGCCCCCGAATCCGCGAACTCCTCCCCGAGGGCCACTCGCTCACCGAGTACGCCCACGCCCGCTACGGGTCGGCGATGTACGGCTTCGTCGTCCTCATCAGCGCGCTGTACATGTTCGTCTTCGTCGCCGCGGAGCTCACCGGCATCGCCGGGGCGCTCTCGCTGGTCGCTGGCGTCCCGCAGTGGCAGACGGCCGTCCTCGTCGGTGGGTTCGTCCTCCTCTATACAGGGTATGGCGGTCTCCGGGCGACCATCGTCACGGACACGGTACAGGCCGTCCTCGTTCTGCCGCTTCTCGCACTCGTCGCCGGTGGCGTCGTCGTCGCACTCGGCGGCCCCAGTGCGGTGTACTCCGGCGTCGCCGCGACGAACCCCACGCTCGTAGACGTCGGCTTCCTCCCCGGCCTCCAGTTCGGACTCGGCCTCGCCTTCGCCATCCTCGGCGCGGAACTCATCAACCAGACGTGGTGGCAGCGCATCTACGCCGGGCGCGACAGCGAGACGGTCGCTCGCGGCTTCCGTAACGCCACCGTCCTCAACGGCGCTACCGTCTTCGTCGCGGCACTGCTCGGCGTCGTCGCCGCCGGGCATTCGGACGTCGTCACCGACATCTCCAGTTCGGCGTACAACGCCGACGTGGCCTTCTTCGTCCTCGTCGAGAGCGCGTTCGGCGAGTGGCTCTTGCTGGCCGTCGTCCTGCTGGCGCTCTTGCTGGTCGTGAGTTCCGTCGACTCGCTGTTCTCGGCGCTTGCGAGTCTCGTCACCGCGGACCTCCCGCGACTGCTCGCGGACCCGGACGACCGTACCCTCCGACTCGGCGCGCGGGCGCTCACCGTCGTCGTCGCCGTCGCCGCCATCTACGTCAGCCTGCGCGCTCGGAGCGTCCTCCGCCTGTTCTTCTTCGCGGACCTGCTGGGGGCCGCCGTCGCCTTCCCCCTCGTCTATGGGCTCTACTCCCGGGGGCTGACCGGTCCCGGTGCGCTCGTCAGCAGTCTCGCCGGCCTCGCCGTCGGCCTAGCGTACTTCCCGGACCTGCGCGGCGTGACGACGGCGATTCCCGTCGTCGGGGACCTCCTTCCGGCGGCGGACCCGCTGTATCTCACCTCGTTCGCCGGCGCCTTCCTCGTCTCGACGGCCGCCGCTCTCGTGGCTGCTCGCGTGTCGGACGCGTCGTTCGACTTCGACCGGCTCGCCGACACCGGCAGGGCGTCGATGACCGACGGCGGGTCCGAGTCCGCCGACTGACCAGTCGGTTTTCTCCGATCTGATAACTGCCCCACCACAGTCATATACCGCGCTCGCCAACCGCCGGTATCCATGGAGCGGCGCCTGCTCGTCGGGTTTTCGCTGGTCGTCGTGGTCGCCGCCGTCGCCGTCGGACCGCTCGGCGTCGCGGGCGAGTCGACCCGCTCGACCACCGACAACGCGAGCGTGACCGTCGAGTCGATACCCGACGGCAGTCTCACGCTCGAACGCGGGCGATTCGGGAGCGGGCGCTACCACATCGACGCGCCGCCCGCCGTCGTCTCCGTCTCCGGCGTCACCGGCACGCCGGTGCTCCGGTACACTATCGACGTCCCCGGCGTGTGGCTGACCGCGACGAGTAGATACGAAATCGCCGGCCGTGACGGCCGTCTCCAGTTGCGCCCGAGTCCCGTCACCGTCAGTCCGGACCGGGTCGACCGGCGACAGTACGAGGCCATCGTCGCCGTCTGGGTCCAGTCCGGCGAGCGTGACCGCGCCGTCCTCCAGCGGCGAGTCACGCTGGAGGTCGCCTCGTGAGCGTCGCCGACCGCCTGCTGGCCGGCGAGACGGTCGACGTATCGGAACTGCGGGACGCGCTCTGGCGGGCCGTGCTGGGCGACCGAGTCGGCGCGACGCTGGCGATGGGGTCGCTCGTCTGGGTCTGCCTGACGTGGCATCTTGGGTTCTTCTCGAACGACCAGTACACCTTCGCAAACGCGCTGTTGGCCGTCGCCGACGGCCACCTGCACGTCACCGAGGCCGTCTACGGCCCCGCGTCCGGTGCGACACCGGGGACCTATCTGGTCGACGGTCGCGTCTACGGTCGGAACTACGGCGTCGTCCTCGTTTCGGCGGTGTGGTACGTCGTCCTGCGCTCCCTCTCGCTCGTCGCCGACGTTCGCGTGTTGCTGGTCGGCCTGTGGTCGCTCGCCGTCGCCAGTGTGGGCGTGGGCGTCGGCCGGGTGGTCGGCCGCCCCGACGCGGGACGCGTCGCCGGTATCGTCGCCGCCGCGGGGCTGTTCGTCGCGTCGCTGGCCCTCACGACGCCGCTGTCGACGTTGTGGCTCCCGCTACTGGCCCTGCAACTGACGACGGCGCTGGCTGCGGTCCTCCTGACCGTCGTCTGCTATCGTCTCGTGACTCGGCTGTACGACCGCCGTCTGGGCGTGGCCGCGGCCGTCGCGACGATCGCCGCGACGCCCGTCGGGTTCTGGGCGCCGATTCCGAAACGCCACAGCGTGACGGCGCTGCTGGTCGTCTGTGCGATGTACACGCTGTACCGGAGCCGCGAAGCCGACACTCGTCGGTCGGCGACTCGATTCCGGGCGCTGACGTACGTCTGGGTGGGCGCGACGGCGTGGGTCCACGCGCCGGAGGGGTTCGTCTTGCTCGTCGCCGTCGGCGTCGTCGACCTGCCGACAGCCCGGTGGAACGGGGTCCGTGCCCTCCTGTCTGTCGGCGCGGCGCTGGCGCTCTCGCTGCTCCCGTTCCTGCTGACGAACGCAGCCGTCTCCGGCAACCCACTGCAACCGCCGCGATTGCTCTCAGAGTACACCGGCGACGTGCTTCCGTCCGAGGCCGACGCGCCAACGTCGGCGGGCGGTTCCGGCGGGGGCGGTGGCGGGGACAGTGGCGCTAGCGGTGGCGGCGGGACCGCGACGGGCGGGTCGCTGTTCCCCGCACCGCTGTCGCGTATCACCTCGCAGTTCGTCGACTCCTACGGGCTACTGTTCGACCCTGAACACCTGTTCCGGGTGTTCGTCCGAACCGGTTACGTCCCGACCCTCCGGCCTACGCAGGACGCCGCGGTCAACCTGAGCGTACTGGCATCGATGCCGCTACTGGGCGTGCTGGTCGGCTATCCGGTACTCGCGATACGGCGCGGAATCGCTCGGTCCGACTGGCCGCTCCCGTCACCCCGACAGTGGTCGCCCGCCCGCGTCCTCGACGCGTTTACCGTCCTGTACGCGCTCTTGCTCGTGGGACTGTACCTCGAGACGCTCCCGTCACACCACATGTTCACGGTTCGGTACCTCCACCCGCTGTATGCCCTCGGCGTCTACTGGCTCGTCCGCATGCCGACGGTTCGCCGTGTCGTCGCCACCGAGCGTCGGACGCTGACGTTCGCCTACGCCGCCACCGTCATCCTCGGCACCCCCACGTCCCTCGCCGCCATCGCCGTCGGTCGACTGGTGCTCTCCGAGGCCGTCCAACTGTTCTCGCTCGTCGCGCTGACCGTCGCCGTCGGCCTCGCGGTGTGGGCCGTCGCCGCGGTGCTGACGGACGCCGGGTTCCGGGTCGGTGCGTGTACCCTCGGCGTCGCCGCCGGCGCGACGACGGTGTACCTCCTCGTGGCGGGTCTGTCGCTGTTCCCGACCAGCGGCGAGTTCCTGTTGCCGCTCTCTCGGGCGGTCAGTGAAACCGTCCACTACGCGCGGTTGCTGGGCAGTTCGCCGCCGCCCTGACTACTGGTCGGCGATGGCGTCCCCGGCGATAGACCGCCCGCGCGCTTCCAACTCGATTTCACGGCGGGTTCGGACCGGTTCGAGGATATCGGCCTCGATGAGTCGGTCGTAGACGTCCTCTACCTCGTCGACGTCCATGCCGACGAAGTCGGGAATCTTGAACGGCGAGATACCGGAGTAAAGGGCCATCAGCACCTGCGTCTCCTCGGGTTCGAGGTCGACGTCGTCGGCGGCGTTTCGCTGCTCGCCCTGTCGGACCAGCCCCTCGATGAGCGAGACGTGCCGTCGTCCGCCGGAGATGTGCGTCTCGACGCTGGTGCCGTCGATGGTGTGTTCGACCTCCAGCAGGGGGCGTTCGGCGCCGCGAATCTCCTTTTGCTTGGCCTCGACGGTGCCGACGTCGTCGATGTCCAGTTCGACGAAGGTGCCACTGGCGATGGCGAGGTTGAGCGTGTCCTCGTTCTCGTCGTCGAGTTTCAGGCGGGCTTTCTCCCACCCGGTGTCTTGTACGACACCGCCCTCGACGGCGGGGTGTTTGACGAGGACGACGATCTGGTCTAACAGCGCCCGGTACAGTTCCTCCTGGAACTCCTCGGCCTTCGCCGAGACGAGCGTGACGTCCCGGCCCGCCTGTAGCTTGACGTAGCTGTCGACCTGTGCCAGCGACTGGTTCATCTGGCTGGCGGTGACGCTGGTGAGTTTCGAGAGCGGGATGGTCCGCTTGCCGTCGTTGGTCGCGAGCACGAGGCGCTTGTTCGACAGGAGGATGCGGCCGGGTAGCCATTCGATGTCGTTGCGCTTGCGCCCGTCTTTGACGACCTGAACGAACTTCCCCTTCGTATCGACCAGTGCGTGTTCTCCGTCGGCCATCGCTCTATTCAGCTATGCCCGGGTGATACGACCCGCTCGGCCTTAATCGGACCGGCCGTCCCGCCGGTCGGGGCCCGTTCATCGCCGCCCACCCAGCTTCGAGATGGCCGAGAACGCTTTCTTCCGGACGATGTCGTGGTCCGTCTCGTCGATGAGTTTGTCGAGGACCTTTCGAGAGCGCTCGCCGCCGACCTTCCCCAGCGTGAAGATGGCCTGCCCGCGAACCGCTGGGTCGACGCTGTCGTCCTGGACGAGTTTCAGCAGGCGCCGTTCGACCCTGTTGTCCTCGCCGCCGAGTTCGGCGAGACTCGTCGCGGCGAACTGCCGGAGCATCTGCCCGTCGTCGGCCAGTGCGCTCACGAGGGCGTCGATGACGCGGTCCCGTTCCGCCTCGCTGGTCGCCCGGCCCAGCAACCACGCGGTGTTCCGCCGCTGGGCGGCCTGCGTACTTTCTTCGAGTATCTCGACCAGCGGGACGACGACGCTGCGGTCGTCCGTGTTCGAGAGCTTTTCGACCACCGTCTCGCGGATGTCGTGGCTCTGCTCGGTCGGAACGTTCGAGAGCAGTTCGACGAGCGAGTAGACGGCCGTTCGACGGACCCCGGCCGAGTCGTCCGACAGCGCCTCGACCAGGTAGTCGACCGGGCGGTCGTTCTCGAAGTTCCCGAACGCGCCGACGGCGATGCGCCGGACCTGTTCGTTGTCGTCCTCGTACATCGGGAGCAAGGCCTGTAGGGCCTGTCTGTTCCCGATGTTGCCCAGCGCTTCGGCGGCCTCCCGACGTACCGCGCCTTTCGGGTCTGTCAGCAGCGACTCCAGCGGGCCGGTCGCCCGCGAGTCGCCTATCTTTCCCGCCGACCGGGCGGCCCGCGCCCGTACGCGCGGGTCCGGGTCCTCGAAGCGTTCTGTGAGTTTCGGGACGGCGTCCGTCTGGTCGAGTCGGCCCAGACCGTTGGCGGCGGCCATCCGCAACTCCGGGACCTCGGCGTCGAGCGCCTGCACGAACGCCTTCGCCCGCACCCAGTCGGCCGCGTCGTCGTCGAGTTCGATGCCGGCCATCCTCCCGATGAGTTGCTCGATGGCGTCGCCGCCGAGTTCGTCGAGCGAGTCGATAGCCGCCGCCGTGACGGCGTCGCTGTCGGTCTGTACGGCCTGTACGAGCGCACTGACCACGTCTTTGCGGTCGTCGTGGTCCGGGAAGTTGCCGAGCAACTCCGCGGCGCGCACGCTCACTCGCTCGTTGTCGCTCTCTCGAAGCAGACGGATGAGTTCCTGTACCTCGCCGTCGCGTTCGAGTTCGTAGAGGCTCATACCCGTCGGTAGATGCGGTGTTGTTTATCGACCGGTTCGAACGTGTCCCGACACTCCGTCGGCAGCGTCTCGGTCATCCCGATCATCAGGTAGCCGCCCTCTCGTAGCGACCCGCGGATGGTCTCGAAGATGGGGACCTTGTACTCGGTGTCGATGTAGATGAGCAGGTTCCGGCAGAACACGAGGTCGAAGTCCCGTTTCGGGTCCCCGCGGATGAGGTCGTGTTGCTGGAACGTGACCATGTCCGTCACGTTGTCACGGACCCGGAACGTGTTGCCGTCCTCCTCGACGTACTCGCTGTAGTCATCAAGCGGTGCGAGTTCCTCGGCGATGTCCGTCGTCTGTGACGTCTCGTAGGTGGCGCGTTTAGCCTCCCGAAGGATGTCGGCGTTGATGTCGGTCCCGGTTATCTCGATGCGACTGTCGTCCACCTCGGGATCGTCGAGCGCCAGCATCGCCGCCGAGTACGGTTCACGACCGTCGGCGCTCGGCGCGGACCAGAGTCGCACTCGCCGGTTCTCGGCGGTCAGGTCGCGCAGGACCGGCCGCAGGTGCTCCCACGCTTCCGGGTTCCGGAAGAACCCGGTGACGTTGATAGACAGCGAGTCGAGCAACTGCTCGCGCTCGCCGTCGTCGCGTTCGAGCAGGCGCTTGTACTCCCGGTAGGTCTCCGTGTCGGTCCGGCGCATCCGCGCGGTGATACGTCGGTCGAGGTACGCGTCGTTGTAGAATCCCGACTCGAAGTCCATCTCCGACCCGATGAACTCAAGCAGGCGGTGGAACTGGCGGTCGTTGCCTTTGCTCATAGGGTCACCACGTCGAGGATGTGGACGATGTTGCCGTCGCCCAGCACGGCCGTTCCGGAGAGACCGGGCGTTCCGGAGAGGATACCCTCGAGGGGTTTGACGACGACCTCCTCCTGACTGTTGACCGAGTCACAGTGCAGCGCAACCTGTCGCTCTGACTCCCGGATGCGAACCAGCATGCCGTCGCCGTTCGCCGTCTCTCCCGGACGTCGAACGTATCGTCGAGATGGATGACGGGGTAGATGTCGTCGTTGTGCTTGATGACTTCCTTGCCATTGACCCGTTTGGTCGCGTCCGTCGCGGTGATCTCGTCGACGTTCTTGATGGGAACCCCGTACTCCTCGTCGCCAACTTCGACGAACAGCACCTTCACGATGGCCATCGTCACGGGGAGGCGGAGTGCGACCGTCGTCCCCTCGCCCTCGGTGGACTCGACGTTGACAGAGCCGTCGAGTTGCGTGACGGTGTCGTGGACGACGTCCATCCCGACCCCGCGACCGCTGGTGTCGGTCACCTCGTCGGCCGTCGAGAACCCGGGGTGGAAGACGAGGTCGTAGATGGCCGAGTCGTCCATCGCCTCTATCTCCTCGGGTGAGCGGACGCCCTTCTCGATGGCTTTCTGCTTGATGCCCTCGACGTCGAGGCCCGCACCGTCGTCCTCGACTTCGATGATGACGTGGTCCCGCTCCCGGGTGGCCCGGAGCGTGATGTGGCCGGTGGCGGGCTTGCCCGCCGCCTCACGCTCTGCCGGTGGTTCGATGCCGTGGTCCACCGAGTTTCGCAGGATGTGCATCAGCGGGTCCGAAATCTCGGTGAGGATAGTTCGGTCGAGTTCGATGTCCTCGCCCTCTATCTCGAACTCGACGTCCTTATCGAGTTCGCGGGCGAGGTCACGGACCAGTCGCGGGAACTTCCCGACCACTTTCTTCAGCGGGATGAGCCGCATGTCCATCACCGTGTTCTGGAGGTTCGCCGTGATCTTGTCCAGTTCGTTCAGCGTCTCGCCTGCCGAGTCGACGTCTTCCTGTTCGACCGAGCGGCGGAGCTTGATACGGCTGGTCACCAGTTGCTCGACCAGTCCGTGCAGGTCGTCCAACTGGTCGACGTCCACTCGGACGGACTTGATCTCGTCGACACTGTGTTCTTCGTCCTCCGTCGCGGCGGGGGTCAGGTCGGTGTCGGTACCCGCCTCGGCCGTGGCCCCGCCGGCCGATTCGAACCTGTCTGTCACGTCGGTCGCGGTGAAGGTGTCGACCGTGCCGATAGTCCCCAGTTCAGCATCGACCGTCGCGGCGTCGGTGGCGTCGAGATAGAGGTCGAACGTCTCCTCGAACTCGCCGTCCTCGACGCTCGGTCGCTCGGGGTCCGAGGCGAGGATGTCGAAGACGTCCTCGATGGCCTCCAGTGCCAGCATCGCGTCCACGCCGAGCATGTCGGAGTCGCCGACGCCGACCGAGACGTGGACGACTTGCCCGTCGGCCGCACTCGGGTCGAGGTCGACGTCGGTCGGCGCGACGTCGGTGGCGTCGCCGCTGTCGTCCGTCTCGGTGGTCTCGCCCCCGGCCGCCGTTTCGCCCGCGGCCTCGGCGCCCTCTTCGAGGACGGACCGCAGTTCGGTCACCATCTCGTCGGTCTGGGTCTGTGACTCGCCGTCGGCCTCTATCTCCTTGACGATGACCTCTATCTGGTCGACACCGGCGAAGACGAGGTCCATCACGTCCGGCGTGACCTCCATCTCGCCTTGCCGCATCGCGTCCAGTAGGTCCTCCATCGCGTGGGCGAGATTCGCCGCGTCGTCGAACCCCATCGCGCCGAAGTTCCCCTTCAGCGTGTGTGCGGTCCGGAAGATAGCGTCCATCGCCTCCTCGTCGGAGGGGTCCGATTCCAGGTCGAGCAAAGAGTTGTTGAGTTCCGTTATCGCCTCCTCGCTCTCGCGGATGAATGCGTCGAGATACTGGTCGTCCATTATGAGGTCACCTCTGTCGTAATCGTATCTAAGATACCGT
Organism: Haloarcula sp. JP-L23; assembly: GCF_011602445.1. Lineage (NCBI taxonomy): Archaea > Methanobacteriati > Methanobacteriota > Halobacteria > Halobacteriales > Haloarculaceae > Haloarcula > Haloarcula sp. JP-L23. The sequence goes on from NZ_CP050014.1 coordinate 866,255, forward strand.
TCGCGATGTCGTCTATCGGGAGCACGTCGTCCACGCAGCCAGTCTCGACCGCTCGCTTTGGCATCCCGTAGACGGCCGACGTGGCTTCGTCCTGTGCGATGGTCCGGCCGCCCGCCGCTTTGATGCGCTGGATGCCGTCCGCACCGTCCTCGCCCATCCCCGTGAGGATGACGCCGACGAGGGGGTCGTCGATGACGTCGGCGGCCGTCGCCATCGTCACGTCGACGGCCGGTCGGACGCTGTTGACCGGGTCCTCCTGCGTCAGTTTCACCCGCAGGCGTCCGTTTCGGTAGTTCTTGATCTCCATGTGGCGGTCGCCAGCAGCGACGAGCGCTTCGCCCCCGCCGATTCGCGCCCCATCCGTCGCTTCCGTCACGTCGTAGTCGCTTCGCGCGTCGATGCGCTCTGCGAACCGGCCCGTGAACCCTTCCGGCATGTGCTGGACGACGAGGACTCTGAGGTCGGCCGACAGCGGCAGGGCCGACAACACCTGTTCAACCATCTTCGGGCCTCCCGTCGAGGACCCGACGACGAGCGTCGGGTTCGCCGTGTACGACGCCGACTCGGGTCTAGACCGGTCGCGCTGTCGCGTCGTCGTCGCCGTCGACTGGCCGCTCCCGCCGACATCGACTTCGGCTACGGAGGAGACGATGTCGACGAGTTGGTCTTTCAGCCGGGACATCTCCATCGACACCTCGCCGCCGGGTTTGGTGAAGAAGTCGACCGCGCCCTTATCGAGCGCTTCGAAGGTGACGTCGGCGTTCTCGTCGGTGTGGGCCGACAGCATCAGGACCGGCGTCGGTCGCTCGGCCATGATTCGCTCTGTGGCCTCGATGCCGTCCATCTCGGGCATCTCGACGTCCATCGTCACGGCGTCGGGTTCGTGCTGTACGACTGCCTCGACGGCCTCCCGTCCGTTCCGGGCCTGTGCGACGACGTCGATTCCTCCATCAGCTAGGATGTCGGAGATGACACTTCGCATGAAGTGAGAGTCGTCTGCGACGACTGCGCGCACACCACCGGCCATCGTCACACGGGCTCCTGTGACGTGGGCGTCGTTTGCGGGCGGAGCATCTGCATTCCTGTGCCGTACTCCCGTTCGGCCCGAAATAAAGACACCGCCCACGTAATCAAAGTTGATAGCCCAGCAGACATCTTTATACACGCCTACGGACCACGTTCTGGTACTCCGGGACCTATGTCAGCACAGTCAGCCACGACCGGCCAGGTACTCGAGTTCGAACTTGGCGAGGAGACCTACTGCGTCAGCATCGATTACGTGACCGAAATCGTCGACGTCGGTGACCTCACACAGGTCCCCAACGCGCCGGCGCACGTAGAGGGGGTCATGGACCTCCGCGGTCGGACCACCTCTATCGTCGACCCGAAGACCGTCTTCGGTATCGACGACGACACCGACGGGAAGCGAATCATCGTCTTCGACCCGGCCATCGTACAGAATCAGGGGGCGGCGGGATGGCTCGTCGACGAGGTGTTTCAGGTGGTCCAGATATCGCCCAAACAGGTCGACCAGTCCCCCGCCAACGACACGGGATCTATCCGTGGCGTGGTCAAGCGCGACGACGACTTCGTCATCTGGGTCGACCCCGCAATCGTCCACAGCGAGGGCTGAAAACCGCCATTCCCGGGCGTTCGTGAACAAGACTTTTAACATCTACGACACAGACTTACACAACCTCCTCCCGACCCAGATACTATGATAGAGCAAACTAAAACGGGCATCGACGGCCTCGACGACATCCTCAACGGTGGTATCGTGACAAACTCGACGACCCTCATCAGCGGGAATCCCGGTGCCGGGAAGTCGATTCTCTGCCTCCAGTACCTCTACAACGGTGTCGAACAGTTCGACGAGAAGGGGATCTACCTCTCCTTCGAGGAGAACGAGTCCGACCTCCGGCAGGCCGCCGAATCGCTCGGGTTCGGCAAGTGGCCCGAGTACGTCGACAACGGCGACATCAAGGTGTACGACAAGCAGGTACTGCTCCGCGAGAACGACTTCTCCTCGTCGCTGGAACTCCTCCTCGACGACCTAGAGGACGACGAGTACGACCGGCTGGTGTTGGACTCGCTGGCGATGTTCGAACTGTTCTTCGATGACGAGACCGAAAAACGGACCTACCTGCTGAAGTTCACCGACATCCTCCGGGAGAACGGACTGACGTCGCTCCTGACGAACGAGCAGGGGGCGGTCTTCCCCGATACGGAGATCGGGCTTGAGAACTACCTCACCGACGGGAACATCTACCTGATCCAGACGCCGACCGACACCGGTGTCAACCGCTACGTCTGGGTCGCGAAGATGCGAAAGCAGAACATCGAGACCGACATCTATCCGATGGAGATAGACTGGGGCGGCATCAAGGTCCATCAGAACGCCAGCGCGTTCTCGATGATGAGCGAAGAAGAGTCACCGATATAGGAGCCGCTTAATCCGTTATTATTGGGTGAAATGCCTGATTCAGGTCCCGTAGGGCGGCTTCTCCCCGTTTCCACGTTAATCGATCATTACGGCCGAACTCACGTAGTATCACCGGCGATAGTTTTATAAAAATCTAAATTCATGATTTGATAACGATGGCTTCAGCGGATCTTCTCCAGACGCTGGGGAACAAATACAGCGCCGAGATACTCGACGCTACCGACGAACCGGTCTCAGCGCAGGAGTTGAGCGACGAACTCGGTATCCCTATCGCCACCTGTTACCGCCGTATCGACGAACTCACCAAACACGACCTGCTGGAACTCCACGACAACATCCTCTCGGACGACCGACGCCGAATCAAGGTGTACCGACGGAACGTCGACGAGGTCAGCGTGGACTTCGAGGAAGACCTGACCATCAACGTCGAAGAGCGCTCGGAAGTGACCAACAAACTCGACGAAGCGTGGCGGACGCTTTCGGACGGATAGCGTCCCTCGTCGGTTTCTATTCTGATTATCAGGACCGATATTTTAGAAGGTGGATTTAATAACGGGTTTCGCATAGCCGTACCCAGTGCCGATGATAGAACTCCTCTATGCCATCTCGACGCTCGTGTTTGTCGTTGCCGGCCTCACTATGGTCGGGATGGCGATGCGGGCGTACGTCCAGACGTCCCGGGAAGCGATGCTCCACCTCTCGCTGGGGTTCTCGCTGGCCGTCGCGGGTGCGGCCGCGACGATGATCAGCGCGTTCGTCAACGACTTCGAAGGGGTGCGCTCACTGCTTCTGGTCAACAGCGGGTTGACGACGTTCGGATATCTGTTCGTGATGTACAGCCTCGTCACCTACGAGTGACTACCTGTCGACACACGCCAACCCGGTCGTGTTGACGGACCATTTCTCGCCGTCGCTCGAATCAGGACTCTCGCGCACGTGCGCGGAGAGTTAACGACGCGTTTTCTACCGAACTGCCGATGGTGACGGGCGGGTACTGGACCGGGCGTACGCTGTCGACCGGGCGGTTCAGAGGCGCCTACCCGTTCTTTCACAGACGTATTCACATCACGTCTCGGTCTGATATCGGGGGGACAAATTCGGGTAAAACGGCTTTTCAGGGGCTGAATACCTCGTTATCAGGATGGATATTTTGGGGGGTGGTATTATTACTGGCGAAACTTTGGGTGATGGTAGGGTCAGACAGGCCCGGAAATATCAATGTTCACGGAATTACGAAACGACGACGACCGCGGGCAGGTCGGTATCGGTACCCTCATCGTGTTCATCGCGATGGTGCTGGTCGCCGCGATCGCCGCGGGCGTCCTGATCAACACGGCCGGGTTCCTCCAGAGCAGTGCCGAGGAGACCGGTCAACAGAGTAGTGACCAAGTGACCAACCGCCTCGAAGTGGTGAGTACGGTCGGGACCAACATCGACTCCAGCACGAAGGAAGTCGGGACCGTCGAAATCACGGTGAAGAAAGCACCTGGTGCGGCGAACATCGACATCGGAAGCACGATCGCTCAATGGGTCGATTCCTCTGGGTCGTACGATCTGACGCAGGGCGATACCGCCAACTCGACCAATTTCAACGTTTCGACCGTTCAGGACGACGACACGTCTATCACGGACAGTAACGTCCTGAACGATCCGTCCGACCGTGCCACGCTCCAGTTCGACTCGGCCGCACTCGACAGCGGTGGGAACGGCCTCGGTGAGGGTGCGACCGCGACGATCCAACTGAACACGCAGTCCGGTGGCACCACGACCGTCCGCCTGGTCGTTCCGGAGACCCTGTCCGGTAACTCCGCCGTCACGCTGTAAGCCGGCTACCATTTCTCTCTTTGATCGCTTGAGATATTTACCGTAAGTGACGTGTTTTTCGACGATGCCGAACCGAATACGCTGACAGGTACCTGTCGACAATACGTAATAATTGTCACGTCCTCTCGTTTAACCTCGTTAGTTACGTTCGTCATCGCACTCGACACATATGACATCGCATACGTCTCGCTCGACTGAGCTGTCCGGATAGAACCACACGAAGAGAACTCAAGAACAACTATTATCAGGATAGATATTTTGGGGAGAGATATTATTACAGGTGAAAGATTGACTGTTGGTAGGGTCAGACAGGCCCGGAAATATCAATGTTCACGGAATTACGAAACGACGACGACCGCGGGCAGGTCGGTATCGGTACCCTCATCGTGTTCATCGCGATGGTGCTGGTCGCCGCGATCGCCGCGGGCGTCCTGATCAACACGGCCGGGTTCCTCCAGAGCAGTGCCGAGGAGACCGGTCAACAGAGCAGTGACCAAGTGACCAATCGCCTCGAAGTGGTGAGTGCAGTCGGGACCGACATCGACAGTACCAACAAGCAGATAGACACCGTCGAAATCATGGTGAAGAAAGCGCCCGGTGCAGCGAACATCGACATCGGAAGCACGATCGCACAGTGGGTCGACTCGTCGGGCTCATACGATCTCGTTCAGGGTATAGATGATGGTGACGCGACAGACGCACCGAACTCGACGGCGTTCAGTGTCTCTAAGGTGCAGGACGATGACTCCTCGATTTCGAGTAGCCAAGTCCTCAACGACCCGTCTGACCGAGCGACGCTATCGTTTGACGTCACTGACATCCACAGCGACTCAGATAACAATGCCGACGGGGATGGCCTCGGTGAGGGTGCGACCGCGACGATCCAACTGAACACGCAGTCCGGTGGCACCACGACCGTCCGCCTGGTCGTTCCGGAGACCCTGTCCGGTAACTCCGCCGTCACGCTGTAAGCCGGCTACCGTTTCTCTTTTCTCGGAAGCGATCCGCCACCAGCGACGGAATTATACCACTCCCTCACGCACTAGTGCGTATGGCCCCGGGGTCAGACGAACCGAAACCGGAAGACGGCAAGATACTCTCCCCGGAGGAACTGGATATCGCGGACGACGACCACGTCACGGAGATAGACGAAGGTCGATACGTCGTTTCACCGGACGTGCGGACCGACGACTCCTACGGCAATCAGGTATCCGCAGATTCCGATCCGGCCCCACAGCCTGCGCCGGACCCGGAACCCGAGACCCCGGAGTTCACCGACGCGAACGTCCACGAGTGGCTCGCCGAACAGATGGCCGACTCGAACAGCCGGTACGGTTTCGACGTGACAGCGAAGTTCGACGGCGACGTCGACCAGCAGCAACTCGTCTCCAACGACATCGTCACCGCCTTCGAGAGTTTCATGCTCTGGTACGGCCGGCAGATGGACGGGTCGACGCCCGTCGAAGACGTGTTGGGCATCCTCCTTTCGGAGTCGAACGTGCCCGTGAAGTATCCGCCGGGGAGCTTCAAGGAGATGGTCCGGTCGACCGGTCTCTCCCCCGACGACAGCATCGCGGACCTCGTCGAAGCGGTCGAAGAGCGGGACGGCGCGGAGTTCTGAGCGGCGAGAGTTTTAACACCGGTGGGGGCGGTTCTCCGGCAGGCGATGGTCCGACGGTATCTGGTGGCTGGTGTTGCACTTTTCGTCGTAGTCGTCTCGCTGTCGACGGGCCCGCTCGCGGGCAGCGACGTGACGGCCGAGCGAGTTTCCGACTTCGGTGAGGGGACGGCGACGGTGTCGTCGGTCCGCGCCGAGACGGCAGCCATCCGTGTCACGGACGGTCGATTCGGCACTGCGGTCGAGTATCTCCGGCCGCCGACGGCGACGGTTCACGTCGCGTCGGTCACCGGCCGGCCACGGCTGGTCTATCTCGTCTCGGTGCCGGATATCGACGTCGACCTCGTTGAGACGGCGGTCGTACGAAGGTCGGGGACGTATCGACTCGTCCCTGAAGACAAGGGGCTGGCGCGTGGCACCGCCGAGGCGGAGACGTACGACGGCACCCTGACGGTCCGCGTCCAGAGTTTCACCGCCGACCGGACGGTCTATCGCGAGAACGTGACCGTGGAGGTGGCGACGTGAGCGACGGTGCCTCCGTGCGGCGGCGTCTCCGCACCCTCGCGCGCTGGGCGTTCGCCGACCGGTACGGACTGGTCCTGTGGCTGGGCCTGTTCTGCTGGTTCGGGCTGACGTGGCGCGTCGGCATCTTCCTACAGGACACCTACGCCACGGCGAACACGCTGGTCGCACTCGCCGACGGCCAGTTACACGTCACGGAGATTCGCTACTCGCTCACGCTGGGGTCACAGCCCGGACTCCACCGGGCCGACGGACTGCTGTACGGGCGCAACTACGGCCAACTCGCGCTGGCGGTGCCGCTGGTCTGGGCGCTTGAAGGGCTCGCCACGGTGGTCGACCCGCGGCTTCTCCTCGCCGGCCTGTGGGCCGGCCTCGGACTGGCGTTCGTCACGCAGGTCGGCCGACTCGACGGTGCCGACCGGGAGCGAACGGTCACCGTCGGTTCGATGGCCGTCGCACTCCTCTTTGCCGGGAGCGTCCTGACGGCGACGGACCTCGACCCGACCCGACTCGCGCTGGCGGCCTACCAGCTCTCGACGATGGCCGTGGCGGCGACGGCCGGACTCGTGCTGTACCGGCTGGTCGCCGACTGGCACGGGCGACGAGTCGGTCTGGCCGCCGGCGCCGCACTCGGTCTCGCGACACCCGTCGGCTTCTGGGCGACCATCCCGAAACGACACACGCTGGTGGCTGCGTTGGTCCTCGCGGCGGTGTACGCCTTCGCCGTGAGCAGGCGGTCCGAGGGGCGGACGGCGCTCCGGGCCAGAGCGGCGGCGTACGCGTTCGCCGGCGTGATAACGTGGGTCCACGCCTTCGAGGCGTTCTTCGTCGTGGGGGTCCTCGGCGTCGTGGACCTCCTGACGGCGCGGTCGAACCGACCGCGAGACCTGCTGGTCGTCGGCCTCGTCCTCCTGCTGGCGGCGACGCCGATGCTGGCGACGAACGACGCTATCTCCGGTAATCCCGCGGAACCGCCGCGCCTGTTACCGAACGTCGAGGGCGGTGGCGGTGTCGAGTTCTCGCCGGCCACAGACCGCGAATCGGGCGGAAACGCGGGCTCTGGTGGTGAGCGCGGCGGACCGGCGGACGGTATCGACTCCGGTGGCGAGGGTGCCAGCGGGGGACCCGATAGTTCGCCGCTCGATACGGTACTGGACGCGACGGGGCCGATAGGCGAGTTCGCCGGCGGGGCGGTCGTCGACGGGGTCAGAACCCTCGACGACCCGGCCCGCCTCTCGAACGTCTTCGTCCGGAGCGGCCACATTCCGGGGGTCAAATACCGGCTCAACGAGTACGAGGTGATAGAACTCGCGTTGCTGGAGGCGACGCCGATACTCGGGACGCTGCTGGCGTTGCCGGTGCTCGTCGGCCGACGGTTGGTCGGCACCGAGCAGCGATCGCTCCGCCCGTCACAGCCACGACGTCTCTCGCCCCGACGCCAGACAGATCTCCTCGTCGTGGCACTCGCGGTGGTCCTGACCGTCATCTACCTCCCTCGCTTGCCGCTCTACAGTCAGTTGACGGTGCGGTACCTCCATCCGGTCGTCCCGCTCGCGGTGTACGGCGTCTGCCGGGTGCCCGCGGTTCGGACGGCCGTAACCGACGCGACCGGGTGGCTGGTCCGGGCCTACGTCCTCAGTCTCCTGTTCGCAGTGGTCGTCGTCCTCGGCGGTATCGTAGGTCTCGGGCTGGCACTCGGGGAGGCCGTGCAGTATCACGCGCTGTGGAACCTCGCGGCGGCGGCCGTCTGTGCCATCGCCGTCGTCGGGCGAACGCTCGCGCCCGAGCGCGTCACGACCCGCACCGCCGCCGTCGGACTCGCACTGCCGGCCGGGTTCACGACGGCGTTGCTGGTGCTGTCGGGACTGGTGTACTTCGAGTACGGGACGTACGCCTTCGACCTCGTCCGGGTCGTCGCTGACCTGTTGCCGACGCTGTGAGCGGGGCGACGACGAGCGTGCCGTCCGCCCGCAGTACACCGGTATCAGTGGCGATAATTTACGGGACACCTTTATTTAGCTAATCACGGTACTTCGTGTCGATAGGTCATGCCAGACGTACTGATTGCTGACGATTCGGAGTTTATGCGTAACCTCCTCCGGGAGATTCTCGAAGAGGACCACACTATCGTCGGAGAGGTCGAGAACGGCGTGGAGGCCGTCGAAGTGTACAAAGAAGAGACGCCGGACCTGGTGATGATGGACATCGTGATGCCCATCCGGGACGGTATCGAGGCGACCGACGAGATAAAGTCCAGTAACCCGGACGCGAACGTCATCATGTGTACGAGCGTCGGTCAGGAAGAGAAGATGAAAGAGGCAGTCAAGGCCGGCGCGGACGGGTACATCACGAAGCCGTTCCAGAAGCCGAGCGTCATCGAGGCCATCGAAGACGTCGTCCCGACATAGATGAACGTCGACATCCAGTCGCTCGGCACGTTCAACCAACTCGCCCACGAGGGGGCCCAGCAGGCCACGCAGTCGCTGGCACAGATGACGGGTATCGACGCCGTCGTCGACGTGACCAAGATCACGCTGCTGGATCGGGCCGACGTCGGTGAGGGTCTCACCGGGTCGGAGTTCGTCGGCGTCCAGTTCGGGTTCGAGGGGGCACTAGAGGGGGAGACGGTACTCGTCTTCGATACGGAGTCGGCAGACACCATCGCCGACTCCTTGATGCCGGGAGCGAGCGACGACCCGGCGATGGCCCAAAGCAGCGTCACAGAGATCGGCAACATCATGATGAGCGGGTTCATCGACGGGTGGGCCGACTACCTCGACTCGACCATCGACCACTCCCCGCCCGAGTACATCGAGAAGTCGGGCAAGGACGTGTTGCCCGAGGCACCGGAGTCCGACGAGCACCAGCAGGTGTTCGTCTTCAAGTCGGAGATAGAGTGGGTCGGCGAATCGGTCAACTTCTACATCTACATGCTCCCCGAGTACGAGCCGCTCGCGGAGATGATGATGGAACACGGTGACCCCGAGGCCGACGCTATTCCCATCGACAAACTCCAGACGTTCAACGAGATGACGACGAGCGGCACCCGGCAGGCCGCGGGCAACGTCGAGATGATGACGGGCATTCCGACGACGGCGGAGGTAACCGAGATTAGCTTCGCGCCCATCGAGGACGTGCCCAAACAGATCGGGACCGAAACCTACGTCGGGACCGTCGTCGAGTTCACCGGCGTCCCGAGCGGCTACCTGATGGTGCTGTTCGACGAAATATCGGCGGTCACCGTCGCCGAGGCGATGATGCCCGTCGAGACGGACGGCGATGGCGTGACGGACCAGCACAAGGCTGCCATCGAGGAACTCGGCAACATCATGACCAGCGGGTTCGTCGACGGGTGGGCGAACGTGCTCCAGACGTCGGTCGACCACACGCCGCCGCGACTGGTCCACGACATGGGCCGGTCCATCGTCGACCCGCTCGCGGCACAGGTCGGCCAGCACCAGGAACACGCGTTCATCATCAACTCGACGATGCGGACCGACGACGTCGAGTTCAACGCGGAGATACACGCGTTACCGAACGAGAAGGAACTGCGAGAAGCGCTCGAAGACTTAGACGTCGAGCGTGCCGACGAGACCGAGGCGGACGTCGAACAGATATTCGAATAATGAAGGTGTACGACGGCAGCCAGACAGAGAGTGCCCAACAGAGCCAACCAGAGCGTATCAAAGTCGGCATCGCCGAGTATCAGGTGGCCACCGACTCGGCCGTGCTGACGACCAGCGGCCTGGGATCCTGTATCGGCGTCGGCATCTACGACGAGGCGTCGGGTGTCGCCGGCCTCGTCCACGTCATGCTGCCGACGGCAGAGGACGTCGAAGGTGGTAACCGGGCGAAGTTCGCCGACACGGGTGTGGCGGCGCTCGTCGAGGCACTCGAAGCCGAGGGCGCCTCGCGTGACGGCATGCGCGCGAAGATAGCCGGTGGGAGCGACATGCTCGACTTCTCGGAGAACGGTCCCTCTATCGGCTCTCGGAACGCCGATCAGGTCCGGGAAACGCTGACGGAGTTCGACATCCCGCTTCTCGGCGAAGACGTCGGTGGGGACCACGGCCGGTCGCTCAGGTTAGAGGCCGACACCGGCGACTTCGTGGTCAAGAGCGCGAACACCGAGTCGACGACACTTTGATTTCTCTTCCTGATAGCTGGGGGACCACAGTATCACGAACGGTGTCTGACGCCTGTCTGCCGGAAACGCGGACTTCAGACGTCTCCACGGCAGATTTCCACTCGAAACGACCCTCTGTAAAATAATCCGGGAGATAAGATAAGAAATTTATGGATGAAAAGAGGAAACTATCGGCTTTATTATCAACGATGATAGGCTAGACGGAATATTCAAGGGTGTTTGCGGCAATTAACTGGCTAATGAGTAGTCTCGCTCTCCTGCCGACGCTGCAGGCACTGGCCCCGGACGTGGTCGCGCTCGTGCCCGCGTTGCTGGTACTCCTCTCCGGAGGCCTCGTCGGTATGAGCATCAAGAACATGTTCGACTCTATCATGTCGGACGACGAGAGCGACGACGGCGACGACGAGATGGCCGACGGCGGTGGGTTGATGGCCGAAGAGGGTGGCGGCGACGACCTCGGCGGCCTCGGCGGACTCGACGACGGCGGCGACGACATGGGCGGGTTCGGTGACGACGAGTTCGGCGACATGGAGGATGCGACCGGGCCGGACACCGACGAACTGGAACACCGAATCGACGAACTGGAAAACGAGGTCGGCAGCCTCTCCTCGACGGTCAACACGGTCCGTACGGAGAACGAATCTATCTCCGAATCGGTCGACGAAGTACAGGAGAACGTCCGGAAGTTACTCGACATCTACGAGATGGTCACCCGCGGGGTCAACCCCTTCGCCGACGACGTCGACGCCGGGATGGGCGGCGGCATGGGTGGCGGCGGGTCGTTCGGCCTGTTCGACGACGACGGCGGTGACGACGAGGAAGCGGACATCGACGACGACGTCGCCACCGCGGACGCCGAGGGCTTCTTCGACGAGGACCTCGTCGAGGACGACGGCGGTGGGATGTCGATGGACGACGGCGACGATATGTTCGGCGACGACGACTTCGGTGGAGACGACTTCGAGGACGACGGCGGTTCGTTCGACGAGGAATTCGACGACTTCGAGGAGGAAGACGACATGAGCATGGACGATGGACTCGACGTGGACGAGGGTGGTAGCGACGACAGCGAGGGCGGGAAGTCCTTCGCCGAACTGAAAGACGAGTACGAGTCGGGCGACGCCGACTGGGCCAGCGGCGACGAGGCCGACGACGAGGCGTCGATGGATGCAGACGAAGAGCTACTGGAAGACGACGGCGACGACCTGCTGGAAGACGACGACGGCGGCCTCGAAAACGACGACCTGTTCGACGAAGTCATCGAGGACGACGGGCTAGGCGACACCGACGACGAAACGGCCGAACCGACCGCCGACGCGGTCGAATCTGACCCGGACCCGGACCCGGAACCCGAAGTCACGTCCGACCCGGACCCGGAACCCGAAGTCACGTCCGACCCGGACCCGGAACCCGAAGTCACGTCCGACCCGGACCCGGAACCCGAAGTCACGCCCGATCCGGAGCCAGAACCGGACCCCGAACCGACGACAGAGGCGAACTCCGACGCCGACAGCGACGGCGGTAAACCGTACCTCCAGACGATGCCTGAGGGCTTTGCCGCTGACCTCATCGTCGTGGAGTGGCTGGAGTTCCTCGTCAGTCAGGCGGGCTACCGCGAGACGTCCCGTGCGATAGACTACTACGAGACCATCGGCTGGATAGACGCGTCCGTCGCCGACACCCTCTCGGAGTACCTCCGTGGGTTCGACGACGTGGACGACACCGGCAGTGGTCTCACCATCGACCACCACACCGAGAGCCTCCGCTACATCTCGCAGTTGGACGACGACAGCGGGGCCGACGCCGTCGCGCTCTCGAAACTCGTCGGAGGTGGTGCCGATGGGCTTCAGCGTTAGTGGCTCGGCGGCCCTCATCTTCGTCGCCATGTTCGTCGGCTTCGGGATGTTCTACTCGGCGACGGCCAACGGCTTCGAGAACGTCAACGACGCCCGCGATGCACAGGCCGACCGGACGCTCGAACAGCAGAACACGGCCATCGACGTGACCGACGTGACCTACAACACGACGGCGGACTCGGTGAACGTCACCGTCGTCAACACGGGGTCGACGGACCTGACCGTCGCCGACGTGGACCTGCTGGCGAACAACGCGTATCTCACGGGCTACCGAACCGCCGTCGACGGCGACGAGACGACGGACATCTGGCTCCCCGAGGAGCAACTCGTCGTCAACGCCACGGGTCTGACGACGGACCCCGGCCGGGTGAAGATCGTCACCGGGCCCGGCGTCTCGGCCGTCGAGACGACGCAGGTGGTGAGCTAGATGGCGAGCGTCTCCGTCTCTCACCTCATCATCTTCATCGCGTCGATGATGATCGCGGCGAGCGTCGCCGGCGTGTTCACCGACAGCATCGGGCAGTTGAGCAACGCCGTCTCCGAACAGGGACTGGACGTCAGTCGCGACGTCCGGACCGACGTCGAAGTCATCTCCGACAGCGGCAGTAGCGCCGTCTACAACAGTGACGGCAACGAGAACGTCACGCTCCACGTCAAAAACACCGGGTCCGAACCACTCGGTGCCGACCCCGGACAGATGGACCTGTTCCTCGACGGGCAGTTCGTCTCGAACTTCGGGGTGACGCTGCTCGACGGTACCGACGGCGTCTGGCGCCCCGGGACGGTGGTCCGCGTCGAGATAGCGACGTCCGGACTGTCGGCGGGTGACCACCGCGTCAAGATAATCGTCAACGGCGACGAGGAGGTGTTCAGGTTCCGAGCATGAGTCTCGCAAGTACCGACCTGTTCTCGCTGGGACTGGACGACCACGACCGACTGAACAAGGAACTGGGTGGCGGCATCCCGCCGGGCAGTATCATCCTCGTCGAGGGTGACTACGGGGCCGGCAAGTCCGCGATGAGCCAGCGGTTCACCTACGGCCTCTGTGAGGAAGGCCACGACGTGACCTACCTCTCGACGGAACTCACCGTCGGGAGTTTCTTAGACCAGATGCACTCGCTGTCCTACGACATGGTCGACCACATCCTCGACGAGGACGTCCTCTTTTTGCACGCGGACATCGGGGACTCGAACACGTTCTCCGGCGGCGACGAGGAACAGGAGCGAAAGGAACTGCTCCGCCGCCTGATGGAGGCGGAGGTGATGTGGGACGCCGACGTCGTCGTCATCGACACGTTCGACGCTATCCTCCGGAACGATCCGAAGTTCGAGGCGCTGGTCCGTCAGAACGATGAGCGACAGGCGGCCCTCGAAATCATCTCCTTTTTCAGGGACATCATCTCCGAGGGCAAGTGCATCATGCTCACCGTCGACCCCTCGACGCTGGACGAGGAGGCCATCGGCCCGTTCCGGGCCATCGCCGACGTGTTCATCGAACTGGAGATGATCGAAGTCGGCAACGATACGCGCCGGCAGATCAACGTCCTCCGCTTTGCCGGTATGGGTGAACAGGTCGGTGACACCATCGGGTTCTCGGTGCGGTCGGGGACCGGCATCGTCATCGAATCGCGGAGCGTCGCCTAAGAGGTGTTCTAAGATATGACAGACCACGGACGTGCGAAACCCTCGGACGAACTTCGACAGATAGCGGCCCGGCGGCCGCATCTCCGGGATCACCTCAAGAAGTTCAAACAGATTACCGGGGAGTTCCCGATGCTCATCGACGAGGCCGACAGCGAGTACGAGTCCAAGCGCCCGAACGTCCTCTACCCCGTCGGGGGCCCCATCTTCTGTCACATCTACGGCGACATCGGGCAGGACATGAAGTACTACGCCATCGAACCGGAACTGGACCAGGAGGAACAGGTCGTCTTCGGGAAGGTCCGCAACCGACTCCTCCAGAAGAGCGTCAACAAACCCGCCCCGGAAGACGAGGCGGAGTACGACGACCGAATCGAGGAACTCCTTCAGGAGACGACACGCGTCCGCGACGAAGACGCCGAGAGCGGCGTCCTCACCCGTCTGTCGAATCTCACCGACGTCGGCAGCGTCGAGGTGACTCAGTCCACCTACGAGAACATCCTCTACCGACTCAACCGCGACATCGTCGGTCTCGGGCCGCTCGAACCGGTCATGCGCGACCCGGCCAACGAGGACATCCACGTCATCGGCCGGAGCGAGTGCCACGTCGATCACGGCGTCTACGGGATGCTGGAGACGACGGTGGAGTGGCAGAGCGAGGAGGCGTTCGACCAGTGGCTTCGGAACATGGGCGAACGGATGGGCGACCCGGTCTCTGACTCGGACCCTATCGTCGACTCGACGCTCCCGGACGGGTCGCGTCTGAACCTCATCTACTCCGACGACGTGAGCCTCAAAGGCCCGTCGCTCACCATCCGTCAAGGCGATGAGATTCCCCTCTCCATCTTCCAGATTACGAAGTGGATGACGCTCTCGCCGGAACTGGCGGCGTACCTCTGGCTCTGTCTAGAGAACGAACAGACGGTGTTCGTCGTCGGGGAGACCGCCTCCGGGAAGACGACGACGCTGAACGCCATCACCTCGTTCATCCCCGACGACGCGAAGATTTACACCGCAGAGGACACCGCCGAGGTGCTGCCGCCACACAACACGTGGCAGCAACTCCTCACTCGCGAGGGCGAAGACGAGGGGACCAGCATCGACATGTTCGACCTCGTCGCGGCCGCACTCCGGTCGCGCCCCGACTACATCATCGTGGGGGAGGTTCGTGGCGAAGAGGGTCGGATGGCGTTCCAGGCGGCCCAGACCGGCCACCCGGTGATGCTGACCTTCCACGCCAGCGACATCGTCTCGATGATTCAGCGCTTCACCGGCGAACCAATCAACGTTCCAGAGACGTTCATGGACGTCGCCGACGTGGCGCTGTTCCAGAACCGCGTCAAGCAGGGCGATAAGGTCTTGCGCCGTGTCACGAGCGTACAGGAGATCGAAGGCTACTCCAAGGAGATGGACGGTGTCGTCACCCGACAGGTGTTTAACTGGGACCCCGTCGAGGACGAAATCGTCTTCCAGGGGATGAACAACTCGTTCGTCCTCGAAGAACAGATCGCGACGCTGCTTGGGTACGAGGACACCCGTGACATCTACGACGACCTGCGCTTTCGCGCCGACATGATCGAACGCGCGATCCAGGAGGGCATTCTGGGATACCACGAAGTCAACGACTTCATCTCCGACTTCCAGCGTGACGGCGTCGAGGGGATTCCGTTCAACATCTCGCGGCCCAACTAACGATGGCCCAGAGCGAAGCAGAGAGCGGTATCGACCTCACCATCACCGAGACCGTCCAGAGTCTCGTCGAGTCGTACCGCCAGATGACGATTCCGCTGGAGCGGTACCTCTTTTTCATCCTGTTGCCGTCCGTGGCCTTTTTCGTCGTCTCGACGGTTGCGGCGCTGTTGCTCGACCTCCCGATGGCTATCCGTGCGCCGATTCCGCTGTTGGGCTTTCTCGCGATGACGTCGGCCATCTTCTACCCGAAGATTCTGCTGAGCCAGCGAAAGCGCGAACTCAACAACCGCTTTCACCTCTTGATCACCCACATGACCGTGCTGGCGACGACGAAAATCGACCGCATGGAGGTGTTTCGCACCCTGGCACAGGAAGAGGAGTACGGCGAACTCGCCATGGAGATGCACCGCATCACCCAACTGGTCGACACGTGGAACCAGAGCCTCGATGACGCCTGTCGCCGCCGCGCGAAGGAGGTGCCAAGCGACGCCTTCTCGGATTTCCTCGACCGACTCGCCTACACGCTTGGTGCCGGCCAGTCACTGGAGGACTACCTCCTCTCCGAACAGGAGCAGATTATCCAGCACTACACCACCGTCTACCGGAGTTCGCTGGACAGTCTGGAGGTCATGAAAGACCTCTACCTCTCGATGATCCTCTCGATGACGTTCGCGCTGGTGTTCGCCGTCGTCCTCCCGGTGCTCACCGGGACGAACCCGACGATGACGGTCAGTGCCGTCATCGTGATGTTCATCTTCGTCCAGTCCGGGTTCTTCCTCGCGATTCGCTCGATGGCCCCCTACGACCCGGTCTGGTTCCACCCCGAAGAGTACCCCTCGCCGATAGAGGAGCGACTCGACAAGTCGATGTACGCCGGCGTCGGACTTTCCGTGGTGCTCGCGTTCGTCACCGTGGGCGGCATGTTCGGCATCTCGCCGATCACGCTGGGTGACTTGCTTTTCTTCCTCGATACCGTCCCCCTGCCGTTCTACGCCGTCGTCCCCATCACGCCGATGATTATCCCCGGCATCGTCTTCCGGCAGGAAGAACAGAAAGTCAAGGCCCGCGACGAGGAGTTCCCCAGTTTCATCCGGGCACTGGGTGCCACCGAAGGCGCCAAGCAGTCGACGACGGGGATGGTGCTTCGCACCCTCCGCAAGAAGGACTTCGGACCGCTGACCGCGAACATCGACGACCTGTACAAACGGCTCAACATGCGTATCGAACCGACGGCGGCCTGGCGCTTTTTCACCGCCGACTGTCGTTCCTACCTCATTCAGACGTTCTCCGAGATGTATCTCATCGGGCGAGAGATGGGTGGGTCACCGAAGCAACTGGGTGAACTCATCGCCTCGAACATGAATCAGGTGCTCCAACTGCGACAGAAGCGCAAACAGGCGACGACGACGCTCGTCGGTCTGCTGTACGGGATTACGGCAGCCTCGACGTTCGCGTTCTTCATCGGCCTGCAAGTCGTCAACATCCTCGCACAGATGTCGCTGAACCTCAACGCCGGGAGCCGGCTGGACGTGAACTCACTCATCAACACCGGCGTCTACAACATCCCGCTCATCGAGTTCCTGTTGGTCATCATCATCATGTTCTCGGCGATGCTGTCGTCGCTGATGATCCGGACCGTCGACGGCGGCCACAAGGCCAACACCTACATGCACTTCGTCGTCCTCTCGTGGATCGGCGCCATCACCGGCACCTTCACGAAGTGGCTGGTGACGCAGTTCCTCGCTATCTAACGACCACTTTTTGCAGTCGTTCGAGAGAGCGAACCTCTCTCGTGATGACGAAAGACGGCTTCGCCGTCTTTCGAACCACACGGGGTTTCCTCGCTCGCTTTGCTCGCTGCGGGAACCCCGTACTCCAAAAACGCGGGGAAAACTACCGGAAATAGCGGCGTCGCCGCGCTTCCGGGGAAACCGCGCCTGCGGTGCGGATGCTCGTAGTGGGCCTGCCCGCACCCGGGTCGCGGCACGGCGACCGCTCCCGGCCGTAGTCGCGACGCTCACGGACTGGCGCGAAAGAAAATAGCGCGGTTCGAGTGCCGAGTTAGTCGTCGGCGGGCGTCGCGCCGCTGCCCTCTTCGTGCTGCTGTTTCGTGTGCGAGAGCTTGCCACCAGCGGCGAGGATCTCGCGCTCGCGCGGGGAGGCGTCGAGGTAGCCGGTCGCTTCCCAGTCGTCGTTGACGCGGATCGTGAACTCCTCGTCGCCGGAGCGGACGGCCTCGGCGGTGTCGTCGACGATCTCGATGTCGTCGCCCTGATCGATGCGCTCGTAGGTCTCCTCGTCGATTTCGAGGGGGACGATACCGAAGTTGAACAGGTTCGCCTTGTGGATGCGGGCGAAGCTCTGTGCGAGGACGGTCTCGATACCGAGGTACATCGGGCAGAGGGCCGCGTGCTCGCGCGAGGAGCCCTGCCCGTAGTTCTCGCCTGCGACGAGGACGCCGCCGTCGGACTCAAGCGCGCGCTCCGCGAACGTGTCGTCGACGCGCGAGAGCGTGAACTCCGAGAGCTTCGGCACGTTGGACCGGTACATCAGGATGTCCTGCGTGGCCGGGATGATGTGGTCCGTCGTGATGTTGTCCTCCATCTTGAGGAGGGCTTCACCGCCGACGTCGGCCTCCAGCGGGTCCTTCAGCGGGACGTCGCCGATGTTCGGGCCCTTGATGAGGTCGTCGTCGACGGCCTCGTCGGGGGCGATGAGGTCCGATTCGGAGTTGCCGATGTACTCGTCGGGCATCTCCAGGCCGGGCGCCTCGAGGTCGCCGAGTTCGTCGGCGAGGTTGCGCGGGTCCACGATTTCGCCCTTGAGCGCCGCCGCGGTGGCGACTTCCGGTGAGCAGAGGTAGACGTTGTCGTCCTCGATGCCGGAGCGGCCCTCGAAGTTGCGGTTGAAGGTCCGCAGCGAGACCGAATCCGAAGCCGGGACGTGGCCGATGCCGATACAGGCACCACACGTCGCCTCGGAGAAGTTGACGCCGGCCGCCATCATCTCCGCGGTCCAGCCCTGTCGGGCCAGCATCTCGGAGGCCTGCTTCGACCCGGGGGCGACGATCATCTCGGTCTTCTTGTCGATGTTGCGCCCCTCGAGCATCTTCGCCGAGGGCAGGATGTCCTCGTAGGCGCCGTTCGTACAGGAGCCGATGATGACCTGCTCGACGTCGACGCCCTCGACTTCGCTGACGGGGACGACGTTGTCCGGCATGGAGGGCTCGGCGATGAGCGGTTCGAGGTCCGAGAGGTCGACGACGATTTCGTCGTCGTACTCGGCGTCTTCGTCGGGACCGATCTCGACGAACTCGTCCTCGCGGCCGAGGCGTTCGAGGTAGTCCTCGGTCTGCTCGTCCGTCGGGAAGATCGAGGAGGTGGCACCGAGTTCGGTACCCATGTTGGTGATGGTCGTCCGCTCGGGGACGGTCAGCGTCTCGACGCCGGGGCCGGTGTATTCGAGCACCTTGCCGACGCCACCCTTGACCGAGAGGCGGCGGAGAAGCTCTAAGATGACGTCCTTGGCGGTGGCCCACTCGGGCAGTTCGCCTTCGAGACGCACGTTGACGACTTCGGGCATGTCGATGTAGTAGGCGCCGCCACCCATCGCGACGGCGACGTCCAGCCCACCCGAACCGATGGCGAGTTCGCCGAGGCCACCGGGCGTCGGGGTGTGGGAGTCCGAGCCGAGCATCGTCTTGCCGGGCGCGGCGAAGTTCTCCTTGTGGACGTTGTGACAGATACCGTTGCCGGGGCGCGAGAAATGCGCACCGAACGTCCCCGCGGCCGAGCGGAGGAAGCGGTGGTCGTCCGTGTTCTTGAAGTCGAACTGGTAGGTCTGGTGGTCACAGTACTGGGCGGCCAGTTCCGTCTGGACCTCTTCGAGACCCAGCGCCTCGAACTGTAGCCAGACGAGCGTGCCGGTCGTGTCCTGTGTGAGCACCTGATCGATCTCGATACCGATCTCTTCTCCGGGTGTGAGTTCCCCTTCGACGAGATGGTCGTCGAGAATCTTTTCCGTGAGCGTCTGTCCCATAACGTCCCCATGTCGATTGCCAGCGCGTATAAATCCCGCGTATTCCGCCCTATTTTTCATCGACCGCTACCGATGTCGGTCGGTTTTTTTGGGCGGACAAACAGCAGCGTTTTCGCCGTGGGCGTTGGACCCACCGCCATGTTCAAGAGTGGCGCGTTCGTCGCCGACAGACTCGGCGACGTGCGGGAGGCACAGGTGCAACCGAACGGCGTCGATCTGACGCTGGGCGCGGTGTACGAACAGATCGAACCCGGACGAATCGAACAGGGCGGCAAGACGGTCGGCGAACGCAGGGAACTCGACGCCGAGGACGGCGTCTACTCGTTGGAGCGAGGCGGCTACGTCGTCGAGTACGCCGACCGGGTGGTCATCCCGGAGGGACACGTCGGCTTTCTGTACCCTCGATCCTCGCTGCTACGCAACTCCTGTATGCTGGATACGGCCGTCTGGGACGCCGGCTACGAGGGACGCGGCGAGGGCCTGTTAGAGGTCCACCATCCCATCGAACTGGCGGAAGGCGCCCGCATCGCCCAACTCGTTCTCGCGGAGGCGGCCCACGAGGGGACCTACGAGGGGTCGTACCAGCGCGAGAACCTCGACTGAGCCGTCGACGCCGGACCGGCACGCACGTCCCCGGCCGACGGGACTGTCCGTGCCACGGCAAACCGTGACGTGAAGCGTGTATGTTTAAGTAATACCACTCGGTAATATCGACTGGTGTCTCGGGTCGCCGGGCCATGCCTCTGACAGCACGTTCCCCGTTTCCCGGACACCATTTTCCCGTCGGACGGTTGTCTGCCTGAGTTTTATATCATCACCGCCCGGACGTGACGACATGATTGTAGAATTTCACGTAGAGACAGGGTTCCTTCGTGAGGTCGGTGGGTCGGCCGCCGACGGGGTCACGATGCAACATCTCCAGTGTACCGAAGACGGGTGCCGAACCGTGGTCTGGGTCGGGACAGACGAGAAACATAGCGTCGACGCGACACTGGTAAGCGACGACCGCGTCGCCAGAGCGGTCCACGTCGGGCCGGAGGCCGGCGGCCACTGGTACGTCGTCCACACGACGGACGGACCGCTCACCACTATCGGCAACGGGCTATTGCGTACCGACGGCGTGTTCGTCCGTGCGACCTGTGACGAGGGTGGCTGGTCGATCCGCGGGCGCTTCCCCGACCGGAGCGCCGTCCTCACGTTCCGCGAACACGTCGTCGCGGAGAATCTGGACGTCGACGTCCGCTCGATGATTGAGGACGACGCCGACGAAGCGACGGAGACGTTCGGCGTGACCGACCCGCAGCGAGAGGTCCTCCTGCTCGCACTCGAAGAAGGGTACTTCACCGTCCCGCGGGACGCGTCGCTCTCGGATCTGGCTGGCGTCCTCGACATCTCCAGTCAGGCGGCCTCCGAACGACTGCGACGCGGCACTGGGACGCTCGTCGAGCAGACGCTCGCCGCACCGGACCGACACCAGCTCGGGTTACCGAACAAATGACTCCCGTACGCCTCGGCGACCACTCCGGAGAGGACCGGTTATTTCACGTTCTGAAACCACGCACAGCCCGTTATATCGTTTGACGGAGTAGATGCTCGTATGAAATCGGACGACGGAACAGTGTACATGATACGGGGTGGTGCCGCCGGTGAGGGCAGCGACGAGTGGATCAGCCCCGAACCTGCAGCGGAAGTAATCATCGACGCCGTCGCGGCGGCGACAGATCTCGACCGCGACGACGTCGACGCGATCGAGTCGTACGTCGACGCCGCCGACCTCCGTGCGGTCGTCGGCGACGGTGACCGCGAGTCGATCACCTTCGACGTGGAGAACCACGAAGTGACCGTGACGGCCGCCGGGGACGTCACCGTGGCGTAGGCGTCGATACCACTTTGCCGGCGGCCCACGTTGACCGCGATATGGTACGCGTTGCACTCATTGCTCACGACGACGAGAAGCCGGAGATGATAGACCTCGTCGAAGCCTACGAGGGTGTCCTCTCGGAGCTCGACCTCGTCAGTACGGGCACGACCGGAAAGCGGATCATGGAGGAGACGGACCTCACTATCGACCGCAAGCAGAGCGGCCCCCTCGGCGGCGACACCCAGATCGGCGCGCTGGTGGCCGAAGACAAGATGGACGCCATCGTCTTCCTCCGCGACCCGCTGACGGCACAGCCACACGAACCGGACATCTCCGCGCTCTTGCGTATCTGTGACGTTCACGACGTGCCGCTCGCGACCACGCGGACCGCTGCCGAGTACGTCTTAGACGGCGTCGCCGCCGACATCGAGACGGAGTGACCGACCTGCCGACGTCGCTCAGTCGGCGTACTCCGGCCGCTCTTCGTACGGTATCGGATCCCGTTCGTCGAGTCGCTGGAACGCTTCTAGGCGGAACGCACAGGCGTCGCAGGTGCCACACGCGGGTTCGTCGCTGCGGTAACATGACCACGTGTCGGCGTACGGGACCCCAAGCTCGAGCCCGCGCTCGGCGATGTCCGTCTTCGACCACTCGACGAACGGTGTGACGAGCGTTATCTCCGTCTCGGGTTTCGTTCCGACGTCGACGACTCGCTGGAACGCCTCGAAAAAGGCGGGCCGGCAGTCGGGGTACCCCGAGAAGTCCTCGCTGTGAGCACCGATAAACACCGCCGAGCAACCGTTGGCCTCCGCGTAGGAGACGGCCATCGACAGCAGGTTGGCGTTCCGGAACGGGACGTAGGAACTCGGAATCTCGTCGCTCTCGGTGTCGGCGTCGGCGACGGTCATCTCCTCGTCGGTGAGCGAGGACCCGCCGATCTGCTGGAGGTGACTCGTCTCGACGTGACAGAAGTCCGCCGCGTCGACGTGGTCGACCAGCGATCGCGCACACTCGAACTCTCGTTGCTCGGTGTTCTGGCCGTAACTGGTGTGCAGCAGGTACAGGTCGTCGTACCCGCGGGACTGTGCTTCGTAGGCCGCCGTGGCGCTGTCCATCCCGCCGGAGGCGAGGACGACAGCGCGGTCGTCGTGTATCATCGGTCGGTGTCGTCGTTCGGTGGTCACGTACCCGGTGCGTCGTTCCAGAGGTCGACGTGTAGGCGCGGCGTGTAGCGGTAGCCGTACTCGATGGCGAGGTCTGCGACGACCTCGCGGGTCTGTTCGAGTCGCTCGCGCGTCTGGCCTTCCGGCATCAACAGGACCCGGTCGTCGGGGACGGCGGCGTCGGCCGCCTCGCGTACGCGAGAGACGAGACGTTCTATCTCGCCGATGTCTTCGGGGCCGGTGACGACGAACTTCAGTTGCGTCTCGTAGGTGTCGACCAGTTCGGCGAGCGTCGGCACGTCGAGTCGCCGGTCCTCGTGGCGGTCCGCCCACTCGCCGTCGCCTTTCGGATCCCGGTCGGCAGTGGGCGTACTGGAGGCGAGTTTGGGGCTGACGCTCGCGAGGTCGATGGCCGCGTCCCGGTAGATGGTCCCGTTGGTCTCGACGGTGGTGTGGTACCCACGGTCGCCCAGTTCGTCCAGCAGGTCGACGCTGGCCTCGTGGACGAGCGGTTCGCCGCCGGTCAGGACGACGTGGTCGGCGTCGTACGTCTCGACGGCGGCCGCGACGTCGTCGACGCTGTACCAGTCGCCGGTCGGTTCCCACGAAGTGTGATAGGAGTCACAGAACCAGCAACGGAGGTTACAGCCGCTCGTGCGGACGAAGACGGATGGGACGCCGGCCAGTCGGCCCTCGCCCTGGAGCGAGCAGAACAGTTCGTTGATGGGCAGGTCGTCCCCGGACCGTGCGTCGTCCGTCCGTTCGACCGCCTCGTCGAGGCCGTCGGTGTCGCTAGCGACGGGCATCAGCGAGTGCAGAGTTCGCTCGTCTCCCGGACCGACACCGAGACGTCGGAGACGGTGTCCGGGAGGCGGTCGCTCAGTCGCGATTCGAGGACGACGGCCATCACCTCGGCCGTCGGCGGGTGGTTCAGCACGACGAGGGCGTCGCCGTCGCCGCTCGTCTCGAACGCCTCGATGAGCGGGTCCCCGCGTTCCAGCAGGAAGCGGTGGTCCCACTCCTCGATGACGCCCGTCACGTCGCCCTTATCGACGACCCACCCCTCGTCGGTGAGTTCCCCGGTCACCCGAACCGTCACCTCGTAGTTGTGGCCGTGGGGGCGCGAGCACTTCCCGTCGTGGTGCATGAGCCGATGGCCAGCCGAGAGACGGATGGGGCGGTCGCCGCCGACGACGAGCTCTCGCTCCCCGGCCGCCGTGACCGGTTCCTCGACCGATGATATTCGTTGAGTCATACCACGAGATTATCGGTGGCGGAAATAAATGGTTCGGACGGCGGCCGGCACCCGTGTCGACCGCTTACTCGCCGCAAACGATAGGTCGGTGCAGTCCTCAGGGAGGGGTGTGACACGACGAGCGGTCGAAGACGGGTTTGAGAGGTACCTCTCGGACCTCGTCGACGAGACGTACGCGGCGTTCGACGTGGCCGCCGTCCTGCGTGGGACACGCAGCGGCGGGAGTCGCGCCGCGAGCAAACTACTGAAGAACAGCGACCCTCTCGAACGCCACGTCGTCCGGCCGAAACTGCGGGAGTACCAGCGGACGCTCCTCCACCAGTTCGACCCCGTCCTCGACTACGCGGCCGATCGCGGGGCGTCTTTCGAGGCGTACGAAGACGAGATTCTGGACCGGGACCTGTACTGGAACGCGCTCCGGCCGTCGGTCCGCGGCGAGCGACGCGACGCCATCCGGCAGCGACTGCTAGACCGCCAGCGGGCCTTCGGGGACGACATCGAACCGCTGGTGGCCGCCGACAGCGACGACTTCTGGACGGCCGTCGTCGCGACGTACGACTACGACCGGGCCGTCGACGTCGTCGAGGAACACTTCGAGTTCAGTACGCCGCTTCGAGACGAACGAGACGCCTTCACGTTCGAGTTGGAGATAGACCCCGGTGAGGTGCTGGGCGGACTCGCGCGGGCGCTCCCGTCACTGAGCGTGGAGTTCACCGACGAAGCGGCCCGGGCGATGCGTCGGGCCGAACAGCGCGTCATCCCGCAGGCCAAAGCGGACGCTGAACGCGCGTTCGGCGACTAACTGCTACGCTTTACAGGAACGGTTGGCAGGTCGGTGCCACGCCGTGGTGGGTCGGCGTGGCACCAGCGATTGGATTGGTGTACGGGGCCGCCCCTGACACGAGAGCGGCCACGTGGGGCTGACTGACGACGGCAGGCATGGGTCGGCCGTGGAAATGGTGTAGACACCATGTGGGAATGGGGTCTGGTGACCGGGCAGTGGGTGGGGGGTGACCGGTCACCGAGGTCGGCCTGATGGCCCGCCATCGGTAGACAGTCGCCACTCAGATAAATAATCTACGAAATATGTTACTTTCGAACCGAGTAAGTTCTTTCACGCCGAGGACGTGAGTTATACGCTATCTATCGGAGGAAACTATTTCTGGACAATTATCTCGTTCATTACATAATCTGTCGGATTATCGTCTTTCGGGTTCGGCTACCCGGTCAGGCCACGGCCTCGAACGCTCGCGCGACCCGGTCGGGGTCGTACGTCCAGACGCCGCGGTAGCGGTCTGGACCGGTCGCTTCGGCGATGAGTGCACAGCTCTGGGTGCTCTCAGTCTCGTCGTCGGACGGCGTCTGACCGTCTGGAGGGCCCTCTTCACCGCGGCCGTCGAACAGGATGAACCAGTACCGGGCGAGGTCCTCGTCGACGTCCGTATGAGCCGTAAGCGGCGCGTCGTCGAGGTAGCCACTGGGTGCGCCCGCGGGGACGTAGACGTGGACGTCGATGTCGGTGGTTGCTGCGAGGTCCCGATAGAGGCCCGCCTGTGCTTCGAAGGCCGCTACCGACTGAAAGCCGACGTGGAGTCGTCCGCGGCCGGTCCGCCACGCCCGGTCCTCTATCTCGCGAGAGGTTGCGAGCAACTGCCGCCGGTCGAGTGTGACGAACACCGTCTGGTCGAGCAGTTCGAACAGGGTTCGATACGCGGCGTCGACCGAGTCGAGGTCTTCGGGCCGATGGATGGGCGGGGAGAGAAACACGAGCAAGTCCGACAGCGAGAGGGCACCCCGAAACCGACTGCCGTCTCGGACGACGACGAACGCGTCGGCGCTAATCGAGGGTATCTTTCGGTGGTCGACGTGCAGATTTCGCGTCGCCAGTCGCTCGGCTAAGTCCTCGCCGGTGTCGTCGGGCGAGTAGACGACGACCGTCTTCTCTTCGGCGGCGACCTCGGAGAGAATCGAACCGAGTGTCACGAGTCCGTTGGCTGGGAACGACCCGTCTCGACGACGCGTTCGTACTCGGTGGCGAATCTGAGCAAGTCACGGATCGGGTCCGAAACCGACGCGAGGCGGACCTCCCCGGCGGTCTCGTCGTGGACCACGAGGCCGGTATCGGCCAGCAGCGGGAGGTGTGCGTGGACGAGTTCTATCTTCATCCGGGCCCACTCGTCGGGGCCCGCAGGACCGCTGTCAGTGGCCTCCCAACCGACGAGTACGTCGGTCAAGTCGTCCAGCGGAATCGCCGCCTGCTCGGTGAGTATCGCGAGGAGTCGCCGTCGCTTCTCGCTCGCCAGCGCTTTGAACAGGTCGTCGGGTGGCGGTCCCGCCGTGCCCTCGAGTTCGCCAGCGTCGAGCGAAAGGTCCGTTCGCGGGTCTTCAACGGGGGTCATACGGCATCACACACGGAAAACTACGGTCGATGGACTAATAGCTGTTGCCCAGGTGTTACCTTCCGACCGCAAATGCGCTAGCAACCGGTGACCAGCACCGGCGTCGAGACGGTGTGTGGGTCCCGTCGGACGGGAACTCGTCGTCCCCCGCTCAGTCGTCGTAGGGCCAGTCGCCGGTTATCTTCATCCCTGCCGCGAGATTCTCTGCTTCGAGTGCGGCGGCTATCGTTTCGGGGGCTGTGCGGCCGTACGACTCCTCGGTGAGTGTGACGGCGAGGTCGGTCAACAGGATGGCCTGTTCGCGGAGGGTTCGTGGTTCGAGTTTGTCTATCGTATCGGCGTGCGTGTGGCCCCAGCCACGACCCGTCTCGCCCGTCTCGCTCGTGACGTGGACGCCGGGCACGCCCCACGTGACGAACGGCCAGTGATCGCTGTGGGGGCTCTGTTCGGGGCTGGTCGTCACCGGATGGTCGAACCGGTCGGCCACCGACTCGGCGGCCTCGCCGAGCGCGTCGAACCCGTGGGTGAAACACTGGAGGGTCCGGCCGCGGACGATGCCGTCGAGGTTCAGTATCGCCCGTATCGAATCGAAGTCGCGCTCCGCTGCCAGTCGACCGGAGCCGACGAGTCCGACCTCCTCCGCCCCGAAGGCGACGAACTCGACGCGACTCGCTAGCTCGTCTTCGCGGGCGGCGAGTGCGCGCGCTATCTCGACTACGGTCGCGGTGCCGGCGCCGTTGTCGCTCGCTCCCTCGGCGATGTCGTGGGCGTCGACGTGGCTCGTCACCAGGACTCGCTCGTCGGTATCCGGGCCGAGTTCGGCGTGGACGTTCTGGCTCGTCGCGGCGGGCGTCCCGCAGTCGACGGCGACCGTCACCGGGTCGCCCGCGTAGCGCCGGGCCAGTCGCGCCCCCGTCTCGCCGGCCACGCCGACGGCGGGGATCTCGCCTATCGGGTCGTCCTCGGTGCCGACGCTCCCCGTCGGCGGGAGCATCCCCTCGACGTGGTTCCGGTAGACGAAGGCGACTGCCCCGGCCTCGACGGCGTGGTAGTACTTCTCGCGCCGGTGGATGTATCGCTCGTACCACTCAGGTACGTCCGAGCGGACCAGTACCACCTTTCCCTCGCAGTCGGCGTCCTCGAAGTCCGTCGGCAGGCCGTAGCCCACGTCCACGAGGTCGCCGGTGGCCTCGCTGGCCGGCGAGCGCGGCAGTGCGATGACCTCGTGGTCGGCCCCGGCGACGGTGGTCCCGTCGGCGGCGATGCTGCTGTCGCCGCGGACCCAGCCCTGAATGTCGAACCGTTCGAGGTGGGCGTCCTCGGCGTACTCGGCGAGGGCGTCACGCGTCGCCTCCGCGGCCTCGCGTTCGCCCTCGCTGCCGGCCATCCGGTTCCCGACGTCGACCAGCGTCTCCAGATGCGACCAGCCAACGTCGCTCGTGAACGTCTCGCCGATCCACTCGCTGTCGGTCATGTCGTCTCCTCTGGGCCCGACCGGTTTGAATCTACGCCCCGTCTCGCTTTCCGCGCGCCGACGAGCGACTACGTCACCCGTCCGTGAGGTCGTCGACGTGGACGGTTTCGCCCCGCTGGGCCGCCTCGTAGGCGCTTTCGAGGAACGCTGTCACCGCCAGTCCGTACTCCCCGGTGACGACGGAGTCTGCTGCCCCGTCGACGGCGTCGACGAAGTTGCGGAGTTTCCGGCGGGTCAGCGTCTCGAAGTCCCGGTCGCCGTCGACGCGCACCTCGCGGGTCGAGTCGGGCGTCGTCACGGTTAGGTCGCCGTCCGAGAGCGAGACGTGCCCCTCGGTCCCCCAGATAGTGATGCCCTCGTCGGGCACGACGTCAGTGCCCTCGCCGCTGACACAGACGCTCGCTGTCACGCGTCCCCCGTCCGCGTCCAGCGTCGCCGCCAGCGCGCTGTTGACGTCGACGTCGTGGCCCCGGTCGTCGACGACGCCGGTCACGGCCGTCGGCTCCGCGTCCAGCACCCACAGCATCGCGTCGACGAGGTGGGTGCCGGAGTCGAACAGCTGGCCGCCGCCGGAGAGCGACGGCGTGGTGCGCCACGTCCCCTCGTGGTCGGTTATCCAGCGCTGGCCCAGATAGGCGTTGACGGTGTGGGGCGTGCCGACCTCGCCCGACTGGACGATGCGCCGGAGTTCGTCGAACAGCGGGTCGAAGTGGCGCTGGAATCCGACCTGCAACACGCGGTCTCGGTCGGCGGCTGTCTCGACCAGTTCACGCGCCGTCGACAGTTCCGTCGTCAGCGGCTTCTCGACGAAGGCGTGGCAGTCCGCCTCCAGCGCCGCCATCGTGTGGTCGTGATGGAGGGTGTGGGGCGTACAGACACTGACCGCGTCTAGTTCGTCGCCGTGGCCGTCGAGCAGTTCCTCGACCGACTCGTAGGCTGGTCGGTCGAACGCGTCTTCGAACGTCTCGCGGGCGTCGTCCGAGACGTCGACGCCGCCGACGAGCGTCACGTCGTCGAAGTCAGCGTACTGTCGACACTCCTGCTGGCCGAGTCCGCCGAGGCCGATGGCTCCGATAGCAACTGTCACGTCCGGTGTGACGACCATCGTGGTGATAAAACCAGTTCCGTGGGCCGGCCCGTGGTCCGCTACTCCGCGAAGAACGCCTCGTACTCGGAGACAAACGTCCGAATCTCCCGAGATTCAGGGGGCTTCTTGTGTCGCATGAAGTAACTGGCGACGGTGTTCGCCAGTACGAGGGCGGCACCGTCGGAAAGTCCCTCGGCCAGTGCGAGCGTCATCCCGCTGAGGAAGTGCTCGTCGACGTTCCGGAGTTGATGCGGGTTCACGACCTGCGGAGCTTTCACCGAAAGCACGTCGTCACGGGAGGCGAGCGTCGCGCCCCGCTGTGAGTGCATCACGTACCGGGTCACGTCGAACCGCTCGCGGACGCGCTGGATGGTCGGTACCGTCTCCTCGTCGGTGCCCTGTAACAGGCTGTCACGGAACCGGCGGGTCTGGTTTCGGTTCGCCGTTATCGTCACGGGGACGACGTCGTCGAGCGCACCGAGCGCCTCACAGCCGCGTTCGAGTTCTTCGGCCGATAGCTGGTCGACTTCGCCGGGGTCGAAGTGGACGTGTTCGGGTGGAGAACTGAGCCGCGGCCAGATGTCGTCTCTGAGGTGGTCGACGATGTCCACCAGTTCCGGCGTCGAGTACCACGACCCCATGCTGACGACGGACCGTCCGTCGATGTACTCGGCGAACGCCGAGGCCCCGATTCGGTCCTCGATGCGCGCCCAGTTCAGCGGTTCGGGGTTCGGTTCCGTCAGCAGGAACTTCCGGTCCTCGAACCAGACGTAGTCGGTGCTGGTGGTCCGGCCGAGGCTGACGAGCGTCTGGTCGCGGAACTTTCGGGCGAACTCGGCCCGTATCGGGTCGCCCATCTGCCCGATGAGTGTCACGTCGTACCCGAGTTCGTCGAAGACGCCACCGGTGTGGGCGATGAGGCCGCCGGGTTCGGTGCGGGTCTGGCGCCACTCGACGCGGGGCGGCGTCTCGCTGGCCTCGTAGCGGACGAGCGCCTCCCGGAAGGCGTCGAACTGGCGAATCTGCTCGTACTCGCCGCCGGGCCGACGCTGGATGAACTCGCGCATGCGGTCGATGAACGCATCGAAACAGAGGGCGACGGACCCGTTGCCGAACTCGGGAGGCAGTTCCGTCTTGCACGCCTCCAAGTGGCGTCGCGTCTCGTCGTCGATCGTGTCGGTGTGGCTCGTCCCGTTCTGCCGCAATTCGATGCTGTAGGCGGTGTAATCGACGTTGCGCGTTCCGACGCCACCGACGGTAATCTTCGGGGACGCGAGCGATTCCGTCGCCGTGTCGATACTGAGTGTCAGGGACGACCGGATGTCGTACTCCGTGTAGTAGTAACTGATCAGCGTCCCTGTCTCGGTCACCTCCTCGCCCGTCTCGGTGTCGTATCCCTCGAAGGTAATATCGAAGGCGTCGACCGGTTGGCTGTCGGTCAGGACGGAGACGTCTGCCAGACAGTCGCGGATGCGCATGTACTGTCGCGGCAGCGTCGGGCGCTTAGACGACCGCTCCAGCGGTTGCGCGAGCGGCCATATCGACTCGGAGACGAACCGGTCGAGGACCATCGCCAGACTGGGGTTCGTGACGTAGTAGCCCTGTCCCTCGTCCTCGACGTAGTCGCGGCCCTCCTGCACCCAGTAGAGCCCCCGGCTACGGTCGGTGGTCAGAGCGAAGTCCTCCCGCGTCGAGACGACGCGCGCCTCGTCGACCGTGTCGGGGATAGACTCGTGCAAAGACTCCTCCTCCAGTGCGTCCGGTGACGCGTTCGAGAGCACGAGACGCACTTGCTGGTCCGCACATTGTTCGAGGTCGTCGACGACTGCGGAGAGTCGGTCGACGGGGAGGAGCAACAGGATGTCGTGTTCGGCCGTCTGCAAGAGGTCGCTGACGTACCGCTTGATGGTGCTCTCGCTCTTGAACAGGGCGACGCCACTCTCGACGGTCTCGACGGTGTCGTGGAGTTCCTCCAGATACTCCTCGGCCCGGGAAATCTGGTCGCGGATGGAGGAGAGCGCCTCGGAGGGGTCCACGGCGTAGGCCTTCCGCGGGTAGTCGTCGATGACCTCCACGAACCCGCGCTCACGGAGGCCGTCGACGATGTCGTAGACGCGCTGTTTCGGGACATCGCTGGTCTCCGCGATGTCGGTCATCGTCTGGGTCCCACCCCGGACGAGTGCGAGATACACCTCCGTCTCGTAGGTCGTCAGGTCGACGTTGTCTTCGAGTGTCTCCCTGAGGAGGGCGAGTTTCGCGTCGTCCTCTGCAGTCATTGTCGTGTGCTAGAGTTTCCGCAATAAGCCGTTTGCTGAACACGACCGGTGCCCGGAACCATGGTGGACAATGACGTGACCGACACACATAAACCTAAAGAAAATCCTCACGATAGTTGTGAAAATGGATAACTCGAACGCCACTCTCGGGACGGGCCCTCGTCCCCAGACGACGCTTCTCGTCACCGAGACTCCGATTGAGCCCGATTTGCCGTACGAGACGCGCCCGCTCGCGGACCTCTCCGTCGAGGCGCTCGACGAGTACGACGTCCTCTGGATGCACTGCGAGTCGGCGCTTGACGACGCCGCTAGACAGCGACTCGACGCGGTCGGTGGGGAACTGACAGCGTTCGTCGCGGACGGCGGTGGTCTCCTCCTCACCCACGGCGCCGTCGAGGCGGCGGCCGCACTCGGTATCGAGGCGCACGAACCGGATTCGGTCGGACGCGTCGACGCCGACGAGACGGGGTTCCTCGTCCGCCGCCTCTTCGAGGACCACCCGGTATTCGGCGGCATCGACGGTCTCCGCCCCAACGGCGCACCCGCTACAGACGCCGTCTCGGTCCACTACGACTCGCTCCATCCGAACGACGCCGACGTTCTCGCGGCCCGACGCGACGACGGCACTGACCGGCCAAATCTCAAGTCGCTCCTCCGCTGGGAGGTCGGTGACGGTCGGGTCGTCGGCGTCGGCCACGGCCTCGCTGCCCTCCAGACCGACGTACAGGAGACGCTCCTCGACAACTGCCTCGCCTACGCCGCGGGCGAGGGGTCGGACCCACGGACTGTCGGCCGGCCGAAGGGACGCGAGGAGTTCGAGGCGATGCGCGAGGCGGTCCCCGACGCGAACCACCGCCCCGCCTATCACTTCACGCCGCCCGCGAACTGGCTCAACGACCCCAACGGCCTCGTCCAGTGGAACGGCCGCTATCACCTCTTCTATCAGTACAACCCGGCGGGGCCGTTCCACGACAGCATCCACTGGGGCCACGCCGTCTCCGACGACCTCGTCCACTGGGAGGACGAACCGATAGCGCTCGCACCCGACCCGGACGGTCCGGACGCCGTCGGCGTCTGGTCCGGGTGTTTCGTCGACGACGAGGGCACGCCGAGCGTGATGTACACCGGCGGCGACGACGGGGACCAACTGCCGTGTCTCGCTCGCGCCGAGGACGACTCGCTGCGGACGTGGACCAAGGCGGCCGAGAACCCGCTCATCACGGAGATGCCCGCCGACGTGGACGTGTTACAGAGCATCGACTGGCGCGCGGAGTTCCGCGACCACTGCGTCTGGCGGACGGGTGAGACGTGGTACCAGATTGTCGGGTCAGGCATCGAGGGCGAAGGGGGTGCAGCCCTCCTGTTCGAGTCCGAGGACCTCCTCGAATGGGAGTACTGCCACCCGATTCTGACCGGCGATTGGCGCAAGACCGGCCCGATATGGGAGTGTCCGGAACTCCTGCGGTTCGACGAGGGGTCGCTGCTCCACGTCTCGGACTACTCGAAGGTCGCGTACTTCAGCGGCGAGTACGACGAGGCGGCGAAGCGGTTCGAACCCGAGGACCACGGCGTCCTCGACCACGGCGTCTTCTACGCGCCGCAGTCGTTCGCGGCGGACGACGGCCGGACGCTCATGTTCGGGTGGCTGAAGGAGGACCGAGACAGAGAAGCCCAGTGGGACGCCGGGTGGTCCGGCGCCATGTCGCTCCCGCGCGTCGTCTCACTGGCGGCGGACGGCACGCCGGAGTTCTCGCTCCCGACGGAACTCGAAGCCCTCCGCGAAACCCATCACTCGTTCAGTGACCTCACCGTCTCCCCGGACGGGACGAATCCGCTCGCCGATATCGAGGGGGACACGCTGGAGGTGAAGATGACCGTCGACGCGCGGAACGTCGGCGAGTTCGGCCTCGTTCTGCGTGAGACGCCCGACGGCGAGGAACGCACCGTCGTCCGCTGTAAGATTCGCCATCGCGAGGTAGTCGTCGACCGCTCTCAGTCGTCCAACAGCGACGCGGCGGCCGACAGTTCGGACTCGATGCCCCTCACGCTCGACGAGGACGGGACGTTCTCGTTGCACCTGTTCCTCGACCGGTCGGTCCTCGAACTGTTCACGAACGACGCGCAGGCGCTCACCTCCCGAATCTACCCGACACGCCCGGATAGCACGGGGGTCGGGCTGTATGCCGACGACTGCGAAGTTACCGTCAGGTCCCTCGACGTCTGGGAACTCGCCGCTACAGAAGATTAATCACTCTAGTTGGGAAAACTTGAAATAGTAGCGCACGAGTGTTGTTGTCGATGGGTCGTATCACAATAGACAATGTACGAAAGGAGTACGACTCCGACGCTGGGACGATTCGGGCCGTCGACGACGTGAGCCTGAACGTCCAAGACGGGGAGTTCCTCACGATAGTCGGCCCGTCCGGGTCCGGCAAGTCGACGCTCCTCCGGATGATCGCCGGACTGGAGGACATCACTGGTGGGGAGATACGTATCGACGACACCGTCGTCAACAACATCGCGCCGCAGAACCGTGGCGTCGCTATGGTGTTCCAGAACTACGCGCTCTACCCGCACATGAGCGTCCGCCAGAACATGTCCTACGGGTTGAAACTGACCACGGACCTCGGTGACGACGAGATCAGCCGGCGCGTCGAGGACACGGCGGAGATGATGGGCATCGGCGACTTGCTGGACAAGAAGCCCAACAACCTCTCCGGCGGGCAACAACAGCGGGTCGCCACCGGTCGCGCCATCGTCCGGCAACCGGACGTGTTCCTGTTCGACGAACCGCTCAGCAACTTAGACGCCAAGCTTCGCCTCCACATGCGCACGGAACTCCAGCGCATTCAGGAGGAACTTGAGACCACCTCCGTCTACGTCACACACGACCAGACGGAGGCGATGACGATGTCCGACCGCATCGTCATCCTCAACGACGGGACGATTCAGCAGGTCGGGACGCCGGCCGAGGTGTACGCCGACCCGGTCAACAAGTTCGTCGCGGACTTCATCGGGTCGCCCTCGATGAACTTCTTCGACGTCTCGCTGGATGACGGCGTCCTCTACGGCGACGACTTCGAGTACGCGATTCCGAGCGACTTAGCGAACGTCGTCCGCGATAACGCGCGGAGCGACGACCTCGTCCTCGGCATCCGACCGGAACACGTCACCGTCGATACCGACGGCGCCGACACCGTGGCGGCGACCCTCGACGTCCTCGAACACGAGGGGAGCGACAACTACCTCTACCTCTCGAAGGGCGACACCGAGTGGACGGTCCGCGTCGACGGCAACACGCGGTTCGAGTGGGGCGAGACGGTCGAGTTCTCGCTCCCGCCGGAACACCTGCACGTCTTCGACGCCGAGACGGGCGAGAACCTCGTCGTCGACGAGGGCGTGACGGCCGACGTCGACGGGTCCTCGGTCACCGCATAGCGCGATAGAAATTAACAACGATAGTAAATAATACGAAAACTCATGTCACGAAACATCACCGAATCCGACGAACCGAACAGCACGAAACTCACTCGCCGCCGCGCACTGAGCGCCGGGGGCGCCGCGCTCGCCACCGGCATCGCCGGGTGTGCCGGCCTGACCGGCGGTGGCGGTAGCGGTGGCAGTAGTAGCAGCGACGGGAGCGGCGACGGCGGCTCCAGCGGCGACGTGGAAATCAACTACTGGATGTACTTCGGCGCACAGGAGAACGAGGAGATGACGACCCTCGTAGACGAGTTCAACTCGAAGGACAACGGTATCCACGTCAACAAACAGAGCGTGCCGTTCGGGGCGTTCCTCAACAAACTGTTCACCGCCGTCAACTCCGGCAACGCGCCCCACGTCGCGAGTTACTACGGGTCGTTCGGCCGGCACCTGAAGCCCATCACGCACTCCATCGACGACTACCTCTCGGACGGCGCGAAGAACGAGTACTTCGACATCGCGTGGGAGAACCTGCAGGTCGACGGGTCCACCTACGCGCTCCCCATCGACATCCACGGGAAGGCGCTGTACACGAACGACAGCGTGCTGGAGTCGGCCGGCGTCGACCCGGACTTCACCGACTGGCAGGCGTTCTCCGACGCCTGTGACACCATCGTCAGCGACACCGACTCGCGGGCCTTCTCGTTCCTCAACTGGAACATCGGGCAGGCCGCGTTCCGCGCGTACATCATCGCACTCACGCAGGCTGGCGGCGACATCGTCACCGGCGACCCGGGGAGCTACGAGGTGGCCTACGACGACGACGTCGGGATGCAGACGGCCGAACTGATGAGCAAGGTCACGGGCGAGTTCGGCTGGGACACCCCGCAGTTCCAGAGCGACTCCGCGCGGGTTCAGGACTTCGTCAGCGGCAACCTCGGGATGTTCATCGCAGGCACGTGGTCGGTCAACAACTTCGAGAACGAGAGCGGCAACATTCCGGAGGACCTCTCCTTTAGCTTCCAGAAGCCGTTCATGTTCCCGGGCGACGGCGACGAGGTGGCGTGGTGTGAGTCCAACTCGCTGTACTTCCCGAAGAACTCGAACCACACCGACGCCGAGAAGCAGGCTGCCGTCGAGTTCGCCGAGTACGTCACGCAGAACAACACGCTGTGGGCGTCGGCCGGCGGCCACCTGCCCGCGGCCAAATCTGTCGCCACCTCCAGCGAGGTCAAGAACACCGCGCTCTGGCAGGATTACGGCACCATCTCGACGATGTACGACATGGTCACCAACGGGCAGGTACGCTACCAGCCGAAGACGTCGGTCAACATCAACAGCGATCGGTTCTGGGGGCCGTTCAGGGATATATACCTCCAGAACACCGACGTGCAGTCCGGCGTGACCACCAGCGCTAACGAACTTCAGCAGGCCCTAGACCAATAGGATACAACCATGAGTAACGTCGAAGCGACCACAGACAACCGGACCACGAGCCGCTGGGAACAGCTGTTCGACCGGTCCACCCGGGAGTTGCTCGTGGGGTTGCTGTTCGCGGCCCCGTACCTCGTGTTGTTCTCGGTGTTCCTGCTGTACCCCCTGCTGAAGGGGCTGTACATGAGCCTCCACGAGTGGAACTTCCTCGAACCGTCGAAGTCGACGTACGTCGGCTTGGAGAACTACGCCAGACTGCTGGAAGACCCCGCGTTCTGGAACGCGCTGTGGAACACGCTCGAGTTCGTGGGCATGACTGTCCCGCTCATCGTCGGTGTCAGTCTCGTCCTCGCACTCGGGTTGAACAAGGAACTGAAAGGCAGTCGCCTCCTGCAGTTCGTCTACTTCAGCCCGTACGTGCTGACCGTCTCTGTCGTCGGTATCGTCTGGGCACAGATGTTCGCACAGGGCGGCGTCGGCACGCAGTACTTCGGGTGGCTGTTCAGCGGATCGCCGCTGAACTCGAAGTTCTGGGCCATGCCGGTCATCGTCGTGACGACGGTGTGGTGGCAGGCCGGCTTCTACTTCGCCGTCCTGCTCGCGGCCCGACAGAACGTCCCCGAGCGACTGTACGAAGCCGCCCGCCTCGACGGAGCCGGTCCGTGGCGCATGTTCCGGGACATCACGCTTCCGCACATGAAGAACGCGCTCCTGTTCGTCGTCATCGCCTCGACCATCTTCCAGTTTCAGGTGTTCGGCCAGCCGTACCTGATGACGAAGGGCGGTCCGGTCGGCAACACGGAGACGCTCGTGTACTACCTCTACGAACTCGGGTTCCAGACGCGCGAACTCGGGTTCGGGGCCGCCGTAGGCTACACGCTGCTGTTGATACTGGTCTGCGTGTCGGTCCTGAACTACGTCCTCGTCGGAGGGAACGATGAGTAACGCCGACGCCACCCAATCGGTGACCGAGCGTCTCACCGACCGGGACACGCTCTACCGAATCGGCCTGTACGCCGTGATGTACGGGCTGGCGGTGGTGTTTTTCGTCCCCTACTGGCGGATGTTCCAGTTGTCGGTGACGCCTATCGCCGTCCTCTCGCAGGGCGGGTTCAACTGGATACCGCCGGAGATTACCTTCGCGGTGTGGCAGCGCTACCTGATCGAAGAGCCAATCATCTACCAGTGGGCGTTCAACACGCTCACCATCGCCAGCATCACGACCGCTATCGTGTTGCTCGTCGACTCGATGATCGCCTTCTCGATCACTCGGCTGGAGTGGCCCGGACGAGGACTGATTCTGGGTATCATCATGGCGAGCTTCATGATTCCGGGCTACGTGAACATCATCCCGCTGTACACGCTCATCAACGACCTCGGCCTGATGAACTCCTACTGGGCCATCATCCTCCCGTTCGCGGCCGGCCCGCTGGGCGTGTTCCTGCTCGTCCAGTTCTTCCGGGACATCCCCGAGGAACTGGAGGAGGCGGCGCGACTGGACGGCTTCTCGTCGCTGCGCATCTACGCACGCATCATCCTGCCGCTGTCGACGCCCATCCTGACCGCGCTGGGCCTGTTCGTGTTCATCTGGAGCTGGAACCAGTTCCTCTGGCCGCTCATCGTCCTGAACGACGACGCGCTGTACACGCTGCCCGTCGGCGTGGTGACCCTGCGGGACGTGAACGCGCTGGCACCGAACGTCATCATGACGTCGCTCGCGCTGGCGTCGCTCCCGCTGTTCATCGTCTTCCTGCTGTTCCAGGACAAACTCATCTCCAGCGTCCAGATGCAGGCGGGGACGGGATGACGTCATGACCGGAGAAACCGATCAGGCGGCGTTTCGACGCGCTATCGCCGAGGTGCCGGGGTTCGTCTATCACAACGGCCTCCGGCTCGCGCTGGTCAGCCTCGCGTGGGTCGTCGCCTCGCTGCCGTTGGTGACTATCGGCCCGGCCACGCTGGCGGCGTACGCCGCGGTTCGCGGCCTCCGGAGCGACCACAACCGCATCGACCGAGCCAACGTGTGGGCCGTCGTGCGCCGGAACGGCGTGGCGAGCGCGCTGTTCAGCGGCGTTCCCGTCGCCTTCGGCGCCGTCGCCGTCACCTACGGCGTGACGGCGCTCCGAGAGGGGTCGCTGGCCGGCGAAGTCGCCGCGCTCGTCGCGGCCTACGTCGCGCTGTACGTCGCGCTCGCGCTGATTCCCACGTACGTCGAACTGGCGCGCGGGTCCGACCCGGTGGCAGCGTTCCGCTACGGCGTCGGCTGGTTGGCTCGCCACCCCACGCCCGCGCTGGCGACCGGACTGCTGACTCTCGTCGTTCTCGCGGTGACCGCCGTCCTCACCGTCGCGTTCGTCCTGCTGTTCGCCGGCGTCGCGTTCTCGCTGCAGGTGGCCGTCGTCGAGACCGTCGACGACCGGACCAACGAGACGTCGGTCGCGGCGGGTGCCACTGCCTGCTGACCGCCCGCATTTCTCCCCCGTTCAGACCGTGAGGAAGGCCGCGACCAACAGGAGCGCGTTGTAACTGCCGTGCGCGACGATGGGAACCAGCAGATTGCCCGTCCGCTCGTAGATGGTGCCGAAGACGAGGCCGCCGACGGTGACGACGGCGACACCGGTCAGCGAACCGACGACGGACCCGGTGAAGTTCAACAGGTGGATGCTCCCGAAGACGAGACTCGACAGCGCGATTGCGACGGTGGGCCCGAACGACTGCCGGAGTCGCCCCTGAATCGCGCCGCGAAAGAGCAGTTCCTCCGCGGGCGCGACGAGGACGACCGAGAGCGCCGCCAGTCCGAGCGCCACCCGCGGGTCGGCCATGATGGGGTCCTCGAACACGCTCCCTTCGGGGGCCAGCCCCAGCGACGCGAACACCACGCTGAGACCGAGCGCAGCGACGAGGGTGACGACGAGTCCGCCGACCATGTACCGAACGTCCCGCCACGTCGGCCAGCGAACCCGCACGCCCCCGTGTCGCCGGACGTAGAGCGAGCCCACGACGAGGAAGGCGAGCTGGCCGGCCGCGGCGAGGACGAGGAACCCGCCCGGACTACCGACGGGCGGCCCGAACAACACGAGCGGCACGGTGAACACGACGCCGAAGACGACGCTCACGGCCAGTCCGGCGACGAGCAATCCGGCCGCGACACCGAGAGCACGGGCCGTGTCGCTCACGTTCGCCATGCGTCACCCTGCGCACGGCGGCGGCAAAAGTATGCACCGCGTGAGCCGCGGGCGTGGCCATCCCGTCCGCGAGAGGTCTGCACCGACGCCAGACGTGCTCACTACTCACGTTCTTGCAGGGAGAGGGATTTGAACCCGACTGCGAGACTCACTTCGTTCGTCTCGCGTGGTTCAAATCCTCGGGCCGTTTTCACGGCTCACGTCCGTTCGCCGAAAAACGGGCGGCGAGGGATTTGAACCACCTGAACTTCACTCGCTGCCGCTCCTCGTTCCGTCGTTCAGAATCTCTCGCTGCCGGTTCACTCACTGCCTCGCTGCCGCTCGGCCGTTCTGTTGCACGGGCGGCGGGGGATTTGAACCCCCGACCATCTGGTCCGGAACCAGGCGTTCTGTCCGCTGAACTAGCCGCCCACGTACCGAGATACTCCGCAACCGCTTGTAAGAGTTGTGAACCCGCGAGTCAGGGCGATTCGCTCGTCTCGATGGTGAAGTCGTCGACGGGGTAGGCGACACAGGTCAGACAGTAGCCGTCCTCCATGTCGTCCTCGAACAGCGACTCGTTCTGGCTGTGTCGGATGTAGTCTTCGGCCGGGCCGTCCTGAATGTGGCCGGCACAGGAGATACACTGGCCCTGCCGGCAGGCGTAGGGCAGGTCCCAGCCCTCCTCTTCGCCGGCGTCGAGGATGGTCTCGTTGTTGGCGACCTCGATGGTCTCGCCTTCCTTCGCGAACTCGATTTCGTAGTACTCGACCTCGTCGTCGGCGATGGAGTCGGGGTCGAAGCCTTCGTCTTCCTCCTCGGCTTCTTCTCCCTCGGCGAGTTCGCCCTCCGCACCGCCGGCGGGGATGGCGGCCGCACCGCCACCGCCGATGGAGCGGTTGTACGGTTCGGCGAAGTCGGTCTCCGGGACCGACGCGGCGCGTTGTTCGAGGACTTCCTGGGAGATGTCTTCCGGCGCCTCCCAGCCGGTCCCCTTCGCGTAGTGGAACGCCACCACGATGAGGGTCAGCGTGGCCCCGCCGAGGAGCCCTGCGAGTTCAACCATGTGCGCGGCTATGGAGTACTGGTTTAACTAAGCTTTGGATTCCGCCGTTTCGCCGTCCCCGCTGGGAGAAACGCGGGCACCGGCGAGGGCTGTCCCTCAGTCGCTCTTGCGGGGCACGTCGTGCCGGCCGAACCCGTAGCGGAGGCGACTCGCGAGGCGTCGCGAGAACCGGCCGTCGTCGGCGCGCGACCCGAATCGCTCGGCCAGCGCCTGATAGATGAGCGGGACCGGCACCTCCTGTTCGAGGGCTTCCTGCACCGTCCACGTTCCCGTCGAGCCGCCCTCGACGCGGTCGGCCACGTCGCCGAGGTCGTTACCCTCCTCGCGGAACGCCTCCTCACACAGCTCTAAGAGCCACGAACGGATGACCGCGCCGTTGTTCCACGTTCGCGAGACGGCCTCTAAGTCGAGGTCGTAGCGGCCGTTGGCGAGCAGTTCGAACCCCTCGCCGTAGGCCTGCATCAGGGCGTACTCGACGCCGTTGTGGACCATCTTCACGTAGTGGCCCGACCCGGCCGGGCCCATGCGGTCGTGGCCCGCCGGCCCGGTGGCGACGGCGTCGAACACCGGCGTCAGTTCGTCGTAGGCCCACTGCGGGCCGCCGACCATCAGCGAGAACCCGTGTTCCGCGCCGGCGGGACCGCCGGAGGTCCCGCAGTCGAGGTACGCGGCGTCGGTCGACTCCGCGCGGCGAATCGAGTCCTCGAAGTAGGAGTTCCCGCCGTCGACGACCACGTCCTCGCCGTCGACTATTCCGTCGAGTTCGTCGAGCGCGGCGTCGACCGGGTCGCCCGCCGGGACCATCA
The DNA here is from genome assembly GCF_011602445.1 of Haloarcula sp. JP-L23. Taxonomy (NCBI): domain Archaea; kingdom Methanobacteriati; phylum Methanobacteriota; class Halobacteria; order Halobacteriales; family Haloarculaceae; genus Haloarcula; species Haloarcula sp. JP-L23. Next base: position 907,444 of record NZ_CP050014.1, read on the forward strand.
GCCAGATGCGTTTCGCCTCGCCCAGCGAGTCGGCGAGGGACGGAATCGAGTCGGCCGGCCGCGCACCCGCGTCGGCGGCGTCGGCCACCGCGTCCTCGTCGATGTCGAAGACGACGACGTCGTGACCGGCGTCGAGTACGCGGTCGACGACGATACGTCCCATGCGTCCGAGTCCGATGACGCCTAGTTCCATACGCGGGGACTCGCCGAGCGCACAAGTAGGGGTTCCGATTCAGTGCGTCGGCGGGGTGGGCGCGTCGGTTTCCGACGTTTAGTGAGTACTCACTCAGATTTATCACGCCGGGGCTCATAGCTACCACGCACAGATGCACACGACACACGATACGACACCGCTCGCAGGCGCCCTCTCACTCGGCATCCTCGCTGTCGGTCTCGGCGGTCTCGCCCTCGGCGTCCCGTGGGCGTGGGTCGCCTTCCCGGTGGGATACGGCGGCGTCCTCCCGCTAGCACTGGGGCTGGCAAAACGGCGACGCGAACCGGAGACGCTCGCTGACGACGCCGGCGACGACGCACTGGCGACACTCCGCGAACGGTACGCTACCGGCGAGATAGACGAACGGGAGTTCGAGGCGCGCGTCGAGGGATTGCTGGAGACGGAGCGGTGAGGACGGGCCACGCCGAACGCGAGGGGCCGTTCGTCGTCGGCATGCGGGTCAACCGCTGGTGGGCGCTCTACCGCTCGCTCCCCATTCCGCTTACACCTCGGGAGGTCCGCGGACTGCGCTGCGACCCCGATAGCGGCTTGTTCGGGAGTCGAACGTGGTTCTCGTGGCAGTCTTCGGGTTCGTCCAGCACTGGGGTCCTGTCGTACAGATATCCGTACCGCCGCGTGGCCGGGTCTGCTACGCGCCCTGACGCGGTTACGTGGCTGTCGGTCGGACGACACTCCCGACACCTCGCTCGGAGAGGCGGTACGTTTTCCCGGTCGCCGTCCCTCGACGGCGCATGGACGAACGCGTACGCGAGCACGCACGGACGCTGGTCGACTGGAGCGCCCGCATTGAGGCGGGTGACGACGTCGTCGTACAGGTCGACGAGGGGGCACACGACCTCGCCGTCGCCGTCGCAGAGCACCTCGGTACACGGGGGGCGAACCTGCTTTCGACGTACAGTTCCGCCGAACTGCGGCGCGCCTATCTCCGGGCCCACGACGGCTCGTTCGACGCAGACCCCGAGTACGAACTCGCGATGTACGAGCGCGCCGACAGCGTGTTGATACTGAAAGGCTCCGCCAACACCGCCGGCACCGCCGACGTGCCCAGTGAACGGCGGCAGGCCCACTCGAAAGCCCGACGAGCCATCCGCGAGGCGCGTCTTAACACCGACTGGGTGTCGACCCAGCACCCGACGCGAGCGATGGCCCAGCAGGCGGGCATGGCCTACGAGGCCTACGAGGACTTCGTCTACGACGCCACGCTCCGGGACTGGGAGGCACTCGCCGAGGAACAGGCGCAACTGAAGACGATTCTGGACGCCGGCGACACCGTCCACATCGTCACCGACGGCACCGACCTGACGATGTCGATCGAGGGCCGCACCGCGGTCAACTCCGCGGCCAGCGTCGCCTACGACTCGCACAACCTCCCCTCGGGCGAAGTGTTCACCGCCCCTGAGGGTACCGAGGGCGTCGTCACGTTCGACGTACCGATGACGATTCAGGGCCGGCGGGTGCGGGACGTCGAGTTGACCTTCGAGGACGGCGTCGTCGTGGACTTCGCCGCCGAGCAGGGCGAGGCGGTCATCGAGGAGGTACTGGAGACCGACGACGGCGCCCGCCGACTGGGAGAACTCGGTATCGGGATGAATCGCGGCGTCGACCGAGTAACCGACAACATCCTCTTCGACGAGAAGATGGGCGGAACCGTCCATCTGGCGCTCGGCCGGGCCTACGACGCGTGCTTGCCCGACGGTGTCGCTGGCAACGACAGTGCAGTCCACGAGGACCTCATCACGACGATGGGGGAGGGGTCACGGCTGGAAGTCGACGGCGACGTGGTGCAAGAAGACGGCAAGTTCCGGTGGGAATAGCGAGGGGCGCGACCGAAGTGAGCGGCCCTCGGCGGAACGGCGACCGGAGAGTGCCGTAGAGCAGTAGCGAGGGGCGTGAGCGGCCCTCGGCGGAGCGGCGACCGGAGAGAGCCGTAGAGCAGTAGCGAGGGGCGTGAGCGGCCCTCGGCGGAGCGGCGACCGGAGAGAGCCGTAGAGCAGTAGCGAGGGGTGCGTCGAAGGTCGCTCTGACCCGTCGGTCTTCGGTCCGGTGTCTAGAGACGTGACGACCAGACACGCGGCTGTCGGACGCGCGTAGTCACTCCGAACGGAAGCGATCGGAAAGAGGGGGTGGGGGTGGGGGGTGGTGGCACCCAAAGTGGGTGCAGCCGTAGCTTCGACGGTGATAATTAAGAACCTTCCGGCCAAGCCGTCCCGTGGTACGACAATATAAATACATTTCAATCGTGATAGTCAGGGTCAGTGATCACTCGGCGAGTCGGCGACAACACCTTTGTGTACTCACACCATACTCAGAGACGTGACAACCGTCGCACCGGACGGTCCAGACGGGGCCGACAGTCCGACGGTCCGGCAGGCAGAGCGGGCCGACTTGCTGGAGATTCACCGCATCGAGCAGTCGGTGTTCCCGCAGCCGTGGCCGTTCTCGGCGCTGGAGAGCTATCTGGGGGAAGAGGGGTTTCTGGTGGCGGAGACGGCCGGTCCCGAGGACGTTCCGTCGGTGGCGGGCTACGTCGTCGCCGACACCGTCCCGAATCACGGGACGCCACTGGGCCACATCAAGGACATCGCGGTGCGCGAGGAGTACCGACGGCAGGGCGTCGCCAGCGCGCTGCTGGAACGGGCGCTGGGCGTCCTCGCCGTGGCGGGCGCCGGGTCGGTCAAACTGGAGGTCCGGACCGACAACCACGGGGCGCGACGCCTCTACCGACAGTTCGGGTTCGAGCACCGCAAGACCATCCCGAACTACTACAGCAACGGCGAGAACGCCCTCGTGATGGTCCGGTTGCGCTGAGACCCGACGGCATATACCGCTGGGATGTCTCTGTGGACGTACAATGGGATACGCCTGTCCAGTGTGTGGTGACCCACAGTCCGACGCCGGCCACCTCGCGAACCATCTCGCCTTCACGGCGCTGACCGGTGGCGACGACCACGAGGCGTGGTTGGACGACCACGTCGACGACTGGGGCCAGATGGGGGAATCGGAACTGGCCGAGGCCGTCGTCGACCACGCCGAGGAGACGGAGTTCCCGCAGGTGTTCGAGGAGAGCGGTGTCGACGGCGGCCACGACCACGACCACGGCCACACCCCGACGAGCGACCTGCCGCCGGGGGCCGACAGTCAGCGGGGCCCCCGCTCCATGAGCGGCGACGACCGGTCGGTTCTCGCCGAGGCCCGCGACCTCACGCGGGAGATGCTCGACGAGGACGCCGACCAGTCCGAAGACGAAACCGAATAAGCCCGCCGTCCCCTACACCCGTCCATGGAGACAGAGGGGCAGTTCTCGCCGACGACAGTCGCCGAGGTGCGTGACCGCTACGAGGCGTTCGGCCCGACCGCACAGGTCGTGGTCAAGGAGGTCGCGAAGGCGATGGGGCTGGACGCCGAGGAGTACAGCGAGCGAGTCACGGGCGAGGTGGTCGAGACGGCGCGTGACGCCCTCTTCGCCGAGTCGCTCGCTGTGACCGTCGGCACCGCCGAGGAGTTCGCGTCGTGGCGGGCCGACGCCGACCACGACGTGACCCTCGTCGGGTCCGAGAACGTCGACAACGTCGTCTGGCACGCGCCGCCGTTCGCCGACGAAGCGGTGGCGGCGACCTTCCAGTCCGAGCGCCGGGCCGCCGTCGGCACCCTCCGACGGCAGGCCTTCGGTCGCATCTACAGCGAGGTCGTCTGATGCGGACGGTCACTCGCAACTTCGTTCTGGGCGTGGCCGTCGTCGTCGTCCTCTTGCTGGCGCTGGGGGCGCTCCCGAGTTACCTCAAGAGCGGCGACCCGTACTACCTGACGGCGACGCCGGCCGAAGGGAACGCCACGGCCCTCGACGGGAACGCCAGCGCCGTGAACGCCAGCAATCTCTCGACCCAGCGTTACCCCTACACGACGGCGGCGCTCGACGACGCGACGGCCAACGAGAGCGACGGGACCGGCCAGTCCGACCCCTACTGGCGCGGCCCCATCGGACTGAAAGGCGCGTTCACTCACTCGCCGTTCGACGAACTCGACGCCCTCCGCCAGCGAGTGCCCGAGGCCACCGACGGCGAGACGGTACTGGTCCGACACGACGGTACGCTTTACCGCCTCGCGGTGACACAGCAACCATGAGCCGAGAGCCGACCTACGACTGGCCCGTCGTCGAATCGGAAGCCGAGTACGAGACCGGGTGGTACACCGGCGGCTACGACCGCGTGCGCCAACCCGACGGCTCCGAGAAGGACTACTACTGGGCCGAACTGCCAGACGCCGTCGTCGTCGTCGCGCGCACGGGCGAGGAACTCGTCATGGTCGATCAGTTCCGCCCGACCATCCGCGAGCAGTGTCTGGAACTCCCCGCCGGCATCGTCGAGGACGGCGAGTCCTACACGACAGCGGGTGCCCGCGAACTCCGCGAGGAGACGGGGTTCGAGCCGTCCGGCGTCTCGTTGCTGGAGGACTTCTGGTGTTCGACGGGCGTGTTACGACACCGCCGGGGTATCGTCTTCGCGGAGGGACTAAAACCGGTCGACCGAGACTTAGACGACAACGAGTTCCTCTCGGTGACGACCGTACCCATCGAGGACGCTCTGGCCGTTGCTCGCCGCGAACCGGCCAACGACGCCACTATCGAGGGTATCCTGCTCGCACAGGCCGAGGGCTTGCTGTAGACCGCTGTGTGCGAGCGCCCACCCGCGTCCGGTGAACGTTTAGGCTTCGACCGCTAGCAGTCGCACATGGACGGCGAAATCGGGAGCGATGAACTCCGGTCGCTACTCGACGACGAGGACGCCCGCGTCGTAGACATCCGCCCGCCGGCGGCCTTCCAGCGAGGCCACATCCCCGGCAGCGAGAACGTCCCGTTCCAGTCGCTCGTCGACGAGGTCGAACGGTTCGAGGGTGCGGACCGCGTCGTGACGGTGTGCCCCCACGGGAAATCGAGCGTGCAGGCCGCCCGCCTGCTGGCCTCCTACGAGGGGTTCGACGGGACGGTCGAGAGCTTCGAACCCGGCCTTGACGGGTGGGACGGACCGCTCGAAGACGCCGCGTCGGCGGAGACGGCCGAAGCGGCGGCCGACGAAGGCCCGGACGCCCCGTTCTGAGGCGGGCCGTCTCGGCGTCCAGACGGCGCTCGTGACAGGCCCACACAGAGGAACAACGTCTGCGAGCGACTGGAACGGGATACTCCCCGGAAGGGCGTCGGCCCACTCGCCGTTGCGCTTTCGCTCGGCGACGCCCACCTCCAGTCGGTTCCCGATGCGGTAACAGTCCGCGGCGGAACGCATCCGGAGCTCTCGGGAGTGTCCCATAGGCTATTGGGGGCGGTTTCGTCCGGAGTGTGACCGGTCGGTGTCGGGTTCCCGTCCCGTCGTTTTCCAGCCGAAGCGAGCGGGTCAGGACCGGAACCGGATCGCCACCGTCGTCGCCCCGCTTTCCGTCTCCTCGACGGTGACGGCCGGTAGCACCGCTGCGAGGCGGGCCGGGAAGCGCGCAGAGAGGGTCGAGAACCGCCTGCGAACGAGCGTGTAGCCACCCGCGACGGCGACCAGCCAAAACAGCGCAGCCTCGACCGTCGACCCGGACGCTGGCGAGCGTATCGCCGCGGCGGCGGCGACCAGTGCGAGGAGCCAGTCCTCGGGTGCGCCGGAGTAGCGCACGTACCGCCGCGGGCGGTGCCACGCGCCGAGCGCGTGGTTGTACACCGCCCGTTCGGTGGTCGGGTTCCACGGTTCGGCCTCGACACTCCCGGCGAGCACGTCCGAACAGGTGTGGACGGCCGCCGACCCGACGAGGACCGCCGCGAGGAGGAGCGTCCCGGACGGTGCAACGACGTAGCCCACGGTCAGGAGGAACGCAAGTACGCTGTAGCCGACCGGGTAGTGGAGGGTCTTCCGGTGGTCGGCGACGATGTCGAGGTCGGGCAGGATACCGCCGAGGAAGGCGACCACGAGGAGGGGCAGGGCTACCGTATCGGGTAGCGCGGGCGTAGCGAGGGCCACGAGCGCGACGCTCACGGCCCCGTGGGTCAGGGCCATCATACGCCTATTGAGTGCTATATGTGGCTCCGTTGGCATAAGGTGGGCGGACGTCAGGTGACGCGTTCGAGGCCAGCGACGATGCGGTGGCGGACCGCGTAGGCGACGACCGACCCCGCGGTCAGGAGCGTCAGGACGAGTGCAGCGGTGCCGAGGGCACCGTCGGCGAACTGGGTGCCGGCGTAGGCCACCGCGAGGAAGGAAGGCGTCCGCCCGACGACGACCAGCGTGAGGAAGGTTCGGAGACGGATGTCGGTCAGCCCGGCGACGAAACAGAGGACGTCGTCGGGGAACGTCGGGAGCAAGAAGAGGACGAACAGTCCGGGGACGCCGGTCCGAGCGACGAACTCGTCCCAGCGGTCCAGCGTGGCAGGGTCGACGACTCGCTCGACGTAGGGTCTACCAAAGCGGCGAGCCGCGACGAACACGAGCGTGCTCCCGAGAACGACGCCGGTCATGCTGTAGCCGGTGCCCCGGAGGGTTCCAAAGAGGTATCCGCCGACGCTGGCGAGCACCTGCCCGGGAACCGGCGCGAGAACGACCTGTGCGGTCTGGAGCGCGAGGAAGACGAGCGGTGCGAGCACGCCGAAGGTGGCGATACGAGCCCTGACCCACTCGGGGTCGGTCAGGCCGGGGACGGCGAGACGGAGCGCGACGGTGACCGCGACGAGGGCTCCGACCAGCACGAGGGTCCGGACGATGGCGTCACGACGGGCCACAGCGGACGCGAACACCCGGCCGTCGTCAGTGTCGTCACTGTCCACCATCGTCAGCGGAGCGAGGGCGTCTTGGAGCGGGCGTTCGCCACGAGTTTCCTGACGTACTGCCACGCGGAGGTGCGGCGGCCCACGGCGGCGGTCCGGCCGGCCCGCATCGCTGCGACGACGGCCTCGGGCGTGCAGGCGGCTCCGGGCTCGAGTTGGACTTCGGTCGCCGCCAGACCGATACCACTGGGCCGGTGGGCGTCGCTCCCGCCGAACGCGGGATACCCGTGCCGTCGGGCGTAGCGTTCGGCCTGTTCGTTGCGGAAGTTCACGAGGGTGTGGGCGTTGTACACTTCGACGCCGTCGACGTCGTCGATGGTGGTCGCGTTGGCGCCGTGCCGGGACCGCTGGAACGGGTGCGGGACGACGGCCACGCCGCCGGCCTTGCGCACCCGTTCGGCCGTCTCGGCGAGCGGATCGCCCGCTGGCGGGGCGTCCTCGACCCCGATAGCCAGCAGGTGCCCGTCGGCCGTCGAGACCTCACAGCCGACGATGGCGGTCACCGACGACTCGGCGGCGAGGTCGGCGACCGCGTGGGCACCGTCGACCGTGTCGTGGTCTGTGACGACGACGCCGTCGAGGCCGACGGCCTCGGCCCGTCTGAGGAGTTCTTCGGGGAGTGTCTCCCCGTCGTAGGAGGCCGTAGTGTGGAGGTGCGTATCGATCCGAACGGTCCGGCCGGTGGCCTCGTTCACAGGTAGCCCCACTCCAGCGCCAGCGCGAGTCCCGCGGCGGCGAGTGCGCCGAGGCCGGCCAGCGCGTGGCTCACGTCGGTCTTGTATGCCTTGTAGTCCGAGACCATCAGCGGGCAGACAGCGGCGACGACCAGTCCAGCCAGCCAGCCGTTCCACGGGGCCACGAGCGTCGCGAGGAAGTAGTTCGCGACGACCACGAGGTTCGTGTGGACCACCGTCGTCCCGTGATAGTAGCTCGCGCCCTCGTCCGACCCGAAGCCCTCACTGCTGTGGCGGATGAGCCTGAGGCCGCCAAAGGCCAGTATCAGAAAGCCGACGACGAGGCTCGCGAGGTCGTTGGGCGCGATGGCGACGTGATACAGCAGCGCTCCCGGCACGACGTACGCGAAGATGTCGATGAACGAGTCGACCCGGCGGCCAAAGGGCGAGGAGACGCCGGTCCGCCGCGCCCACCAGCCGTCGAGTTTGTCGAGCAGGAACGCCCCGAACATCGCCAGCAGCGCCCAGTTCGGCTCGCTTCGCAGGAAGATCAACGCGCTTCCCCAGCCGACGAACAGTGCGCCGAGGCTGATGTAGTCCGCGCCGGTCAGCCGTGCCAGTACGTCCGTTCTGTCGCCCCGCTCGCCGACCACGCGGTCCGCCGCGTCGACCCGCTCTCTGACTCCTCGGAGCGCTTTACGCAGTTCCCCTGACATGGGCGTGTGAGAGAAACAGCCCGCTCGACGTATAAATCCACTCCGAGAATTATTTACTTGGGAGGAATCTATATATCTATGGTCCGTTCTGTTCCGGTTCAGGCCGCTCGGACGCTGTAGTGCGAGAGCGGGCCGACCCGGACGTAACGGTGGTTTCGGACCACGTCGAACCCGTGGGCGGCGAACAACGCCCGCGAGGGAACGTTGTCACGAGCGACCAGCGCGCTCGCCCGTGTCGCCCCGCGTCCGTGTGCCCAGTCACAGGCCCCGACGACGAGTGCCGAGGCGACACCGCGCTGCCTGTGGTCGGGTGCCACGAAGACGCGACGGAGGTAGGCCCCCTCGAACGACTGTCGGCGTTCGAGCGGCGCGATGTCGTGGGTCGCATCGAGCGAACAGAACAGGTATCCGAGCGGCGTTCCGCCCTCGAACGCGCCGAGGACGACCTCTCCGTCGGCCAGTTCGTCCACTGGCGCGCCGAGTTCCGAGACGCGGGCGGGGTCACACACCTCGACGGACACTGACTCGCTTCCGGGCGGGTCGACGGCCGCAGGGTCGGCGACGTACTCCGACAGCAGCGTCGCCGTCACGCCCGCCGCAGCCAATCGGTCGTAGACGGCACGGCCGTAGCGGTTCCGCGTTAGCCGCCAGAGTTCCACCATCTACGTCGGCGCTCAGTGGGACGGGACATAAACGCTCGGGTCGCCCACCGGCGACACCGCTCACGGTATCAGACGGTGGCTCGGTCGGAAACGCCTCGTCACGAGAGGCTCAGCGAGAAGTCTACTCATAGATTCGTCAGGCGTCTCGGAGAGTTGGTGGCTCAGGGTAAGCTATCTTCACAAGGGGCTCTGCGGGGGTAACGCAATATCTATTAATAGATTTTCTCGGCGTTTCGGAGAGTTGGTGGCTCAGGGTAAGCTATCTTCACAAGGGGCTCTGCGGGGGTAACATTTCGTCATTGCCACCATCGGGGGATAGCCCGCCACCGGTGAAAAACTCGTTCATCGAACGGTGGAACAGGTCGACCAGGACTCGTCCAGCGTGTGTACGGTTCTGAGTCACCGAGCCTGCTACAGACCGGGACTCAATCTACTCTCGGAACTCGGGGTGTGATGGCAGTGGAAACCCAAGAAGCGGGACGGATAGGTCGGTTCCACGTCGGCTCGTTCGCCCCTTCCGTGACGAAGACCACGACGCGATAACGGCGGCACTTGACCGGGTCGATATCGTCGCCTTCGCCGACCGCCGGGTCGGTCGGCTCTCCGGCGGGCAGCGCCAGCGGGCGTTCATCGCCCGCGCACTGGCGGCCGAGGAACGGGCGTCGTCGATGACGCAGGTCGGTTCGAACGTCGAGTCGCTCACCGACCGGGCCGAGCGCCTTCAGACGCTGCTCGGTCGGTTCGAAGTCGGCGACGCGGCCGTCGCCGCGAGTCGAGCACGGACACGGTTATGGGCGACGGTGGCCGACGCGAATAGCCGTCGGACGCCGTGTGAGCACCCAGCGGGTCGGCGAACGCGCCCGCCGACGGCGGCGAGTCCGCCCGTTCCCGCCAACTGTCGCTCGTCGGGGCCACCGAGTAACGAGCGGTGGCTCCCTGCGTGTCTGCGTGATTCGTAGACCGGGTCTCAGTGAGGAAACCGCATGCTGTCGCTACCGTCGACGTCCGCGCTGATTCTGACTGGGAATCTGTCCGCGGGTGATGTCGAGCGAGCTATGAGTGATACGTTCGGCTCAATAGCTAGCCGTACCGGTATTGTTCTTTTGTAGATGACTAGATCCATGGTAGCCGAAAATACCCCTATTATAAACGGGTTTAATACTCCTTCGGCCTGTTTCAGGTGATGACGCAGGACTCAGAGATGCTGTCTGACCGCGTTTCGCGGCGTAAGTTCATCGCGGCCACAGGGGTAACGGGTGCAGCAGCTATTGCCGGTTGTTCGAGCGGGGACGACAGCAGTTCCGACGAGGAGTCCTCCGAAGGCATGGAGAGCACCGAGAACACCGACAGTGGGAACGAGTCGGGCGGGGTCTCGGCGCTCGAAGCCGGCGGCTCTTCGACGGTGTATCCCATCATGAACACCGCGGCGTCCTACTGGAACGCCAACCGGCCGGCCAGTGACTCCGAGTACTGGCCCCACGGCGAGTACGACATCGATACCGACAAGAATCTCGCCGACTACTGGGCGGGCCTCTACGGCTTCGAGGCCGGTGGCGAAGACGGCCCGCCGTTCCAGTTCACCGTCGGCCTCTCTCACTCCGGGACCGGCGTCGAGAAGGTCATGAACGGCCAGCACGACATCGGGAACTCCTCGGGGAACGTCGAGGACGAACTCCCGGACCGTGACTCCTACGACAGCTTCGTCGACCACGTCGTCGGTGTCGACGGCCAGCCGCTGGTCGTCTCCCAGGAGATCGCCGACGCCGGCGTCGAGAAGATCACCGGTGACGACCTGAAGGGCCTCTACAAGGGCGAAATCACGAACTGGAGCGAACTCGGTGGCCCGGACAAGGAGATTCAGGTACTGGGCCGCGTCAAGGGCTCGGGCACCCGCACCTCCTTCGTCTCGAACGTCTTCGGCAACCCCGAAGAGGACACGCAGGTCGCCAACCGCTTCGGCCAGAACCAGCGCCTCGCACAGGCCATCGCACAGGCCGACAACGCCATCAGCTACCTCGCGCTGGCGTTCATCAACACGGACGGCCTCGCCCCCATCGCCCTCGAGTGGGAGGGGACGACCTACAGCTATCAGGACGACCAGAACGGGCTGGACTCCAAAGAATACCCGCTCTCCCGTGACCTGCACTGCTACACGTGGGAGGGGACCTCCAAGAAGGAGGCCGCGGTGATCAACATGGTCCTCTCGGACTTCGGGCAGGACACGTTCGTCGCGCCGAACAACTACTTCGCGCTGGGCAAGCGTCGCCAGAAGGAACAGCGGAACAAGCTCCCCAGCCAGGCGTAAGCAGCCACGGCGCGGACACGGCTGCCGGGGAGACAGGATGCCGACCGCACCGATTTTTGATACAACGACATGATAGACGACGTACGTACGAACACACGAGAGACGATCCTCGGCGGGGACGCGACAGAGGGGTCACTGCTGGCAGTCGGCGCGTCGGCGGCGACGCTCGCGGCGACGATTCTGGTGTTCCTGTTCCGTCCGGCCATCGCCGTCCCGATGGTCGGCGCGTTCATCTTCGTGACCGCGCTGGGGTGGGTCACGTACCAAGCCGAGATAGCACGATTGCTGACGCTAATCGCCACCGTGCTGACGGTGTTGACTGTCACCTTCATCACTATCTTCCTCTTTGCCAGCGCCTTCCCGGCGTTCGTCGAACACGGGCTGGGGCTCTTGCTCGTCCCGATTCAGGGCGGGGAGGTTCGCTGGTTCTTCTGGCTCGACGCCGTCCTCCCGACCAGCACGAGCTACTGGAACCCCGCCGGCGGGGCCTATTCGCTGATTCCCGCCATCTGGGGGACGGTGATGGTCACGCTCATCGCGGGCGCCATCGCCGGACCGCTGGGTCTGTTCGGCGCGCTGTTCATCGCCGAGGTGGCCAGCGACGGACTGCGCGAGATAATCAAACCCGGCGTCGAGGTGCTGGCCGGTATCCCCTCTATCGTCTACGGCTTCATCGGCTTTCAGGTGCTGAACGGATTCATTCAGACCTCGTTCCTCGACGACGGCGCGAGCTTCCTCATCGCGGGCGTGGTCGTCGGCGTGATGGCGCTCCCGACGGTCGTCTCCGTCGGCGAGGACGCCCTCTCCAGCGTCCCCGACGCGATGGGTGACGGCTCCATCGCGATGGGCGCGACCCGCTGGCAGACGATGAAGAGTATCTCCATCCCGGCCGCGTTCTCGGGTATCTCTGCCGGGGTCATCCTCGGACTGGGCCGGGCCATCGGCGAGACGATGGCCGTGGCGGCCATCATGGCCGCCGGCGTCGGCCTCGCGAACCCGCTGTTCGACGTCTTCGACGCGAGCGCGACGCTGACGAGTCTCATCGCGGTCAACTACGGGAGCGCCTCGGAGAGTACGGTCGACGTGCTGTTCGTCGCGGGCGTGATGCTGTTCGTCATCGTCGCGGGCATGAGCGTCGTCTCCCAGTACATCGAGCGCCAGATGCGCGAGAAACTCCGAGGTGAAGCATGAGCGAGGGATACGCTACCGAGACGACGCTGGTCAACGCGGAGTCGAACGTCTACGACCGTGGCCTCGACGCCGCCATCGGCCTCAGCGTCCTGACGTTCGCGCTCGGGATGGTCACGCTCGTCGACGCCGTCCCGCTGAGCGCCAGCGGCGCGGCGCTGGGCGAGTCGCTCGGGCTGATTCTTGCCGTCGTCGTCGGCGGCGTCGGCATCGTCGGTGTCTCCTCGTGGGCCAACGTCACGCTGGTCGAGTCCCAGCGGGTCCGCGGCATCGCGCTCGGACTGGTCGTCAGCACGCTCGGTCTGACGGTGCTGGCCTACGCGGTCCCGGTGACACTGGCGACGCTGCTGGGCCTCACGCTCGTCGTCGAGGCCGTCGCCGTCGCCGTCGCTGGCGTGGCCTCGCGCGTCGAGACGGTCGACACCAGCCCGAACACGAGCGCCGGCTTGCTCGCTGGCGTCGTCTTCGGCGCTCTCGGGCTGGCTCTCGGGGCCGCTATCGGCGGTTCGCTCGTCGGCTTCGACTCGCCGGCGTGGGTCGCCGTCGCGCTGGGTGCCGGACTGGTCCTCTCGGCCCTGACGGTCCTCCCGCGCGAGGACGTCGGGTCGACGATTCCTGCGGCGCTCGTCGTCGGGACGCTCGGTCTCACTATCGCGACGGCCGTCGTCGGCGTCGGCTGGCAGTGGAACCCCCAGTCGCTCTCCGGCGGGTTCACCGGTGGCGCGGTCATCCCGATTTTCGTCCTCGTCGGGGCGATTCTCTCGTCGTGGTCGGCCGCGAAGTGCCGGGCCGGCTTTGGCGCCCGCGGCCGCGAGTTCGGTGCCTTCCTCGTCATCAACCTGAACGCGTTCCTGATGGTCGCCGTCATGGCGACCATCGTCGTGTTCGTGACGGTGAAAGGCGCCGGCTACGCGTTCCACGGGTTCACCATCGGTGCGCTGTCCGCGCTCGTCCTCCTCGCGCCGGCCCTCGTCGTCGCGGTGAACAACGCACGGACGCCCGCGGGGACGGACGACTGGCACACCGGCGCGCGCCAGTTGTTCCGGCTGCTCCCGCTGGCCGCTGTGGGGTCGTTCACGGCCCTCCTCCTGTCGGTGCTCGCCACCGGCGACCGACTGGCCTACCCGTTCACCTACTCGGTACAGGTCAACCGGGCCCAACAGTCGCTCGACACCGCAATCGCGGTGACGCCGGAACCGACGGTCGGGTCGCTCCTGCTCGTCGCCCCGGCGCTGTTGCTGTCCGTCTACTTCTTCCGGACGTACGGCTCGCTGCGGAACGTCGGGAGCCGCGTCGAGTGGGCCGAGACGATTCGACAGACCCTCCCGCTGGCCGTCGCGGGAACGGTCGCGCTGACCGGTCTGTTCCTCCTCGTCGGCCCGCGACCGCTCGGTCTCCCGCTCGGTGGGACGCTTGGCCTCGCCGTCGTGGTTCTGGCCGCCGGCGCCGCCGTCGTCCTCGCGGCCCTCCCGCTGGTCGGCGTCCTCACCGGCGAGGGCGCGCTGGCCGACCGCGCACAGGACAGCGCGACGCTGTTCACGCTTGGGGTGTTCGGCAGCCTCGCCCTGCTGACGTCGGCCCTCTTCCTGCAGGCGACGGCGACGGTCACGCCCAGCGTCGGTCCGGTCAACGTCGTCCCGGGCGTCGCGCTGGCCGGCGCCGTGGCTGCGAGTGCCGCCACGGCGCTGGTCGCGTACGCGAAACGCCAATCCGGGGAGACGCTCCAGCGACGCTTGCTGGGCGAGGAGATAGCCCTCGGCCTGACCGGAGTCGCCGGCTTCCTGACCCTGCTGGGGCTTCACGTCGCCGTGACGAAGGTGTCGTTCACCGTCTTCGGCGTCACCGTCGCGAACGCCGGGACGCTCTCGTGGCCGATGACGATGCAGACGTACGTCCCGCTGGGGGCCGAACCCGGCGGTATCCTGCCCGCCGTCGTCGGCACGGTGTGGTTGGTCACCGGCGCGACGCTCTTTGCGGTGCCGCTGGGCGTCGGCGCGGCCGTCTTCCTCACCGAGTACGCCGAGCAGGGCCGCTTCACCGCGCTGGTCGAGATTGCGACCAACGCCTTGTGGTCGACCCCGAGCATCGTGTTCGGTCTGTTCGGGGCCGCCTTCCTCATCCCCCGACTGGGCGGCGACGAGTCCCTGCTCGCGGGGATGCTCGTCCTCGGGTTCATGCTCCTGCCGCTGGTGCTCATCACCAGCCGCGAGGCGGTCAAGTCGGTCCCCGACGAGTATCGGGACGCGAGTGCGGCGCTGGGCGTCTCCCAGTGGGAGACGATCAAGAGCGTCGTCCTGCCGGCCGCGATGCCCGGCGTCATCACCGGCGTCATCCTCGGCGTCGGCCGCATCGCTGGCGAGACGGCTCCGCTCATCCTCGTGTTAGGATCCACGCTGAACGCGACGGAGTCGGCACAGGTGCTGGACGGCTTCCGCTTCACCGCGCAACCGCCGTTCGTCGCCAACGACGCGCTCCTCTCGGCGTCGGCTTCGTTGCCGACGCAGGTGTGGGCAGTCATCGCCGCCGGTGTCAGCGGCTCCCCGTCGATGGGGTGGGCGTCGGCGTTCGTCCTGCTGCTGGTCGTACTGACCTTTTACGCCGTGGGTATCACGGCGCGGACCTACTTCCGGAGGAAACTAACCCATGAGTAACGCGCTTAACGACAGCGAGACGAAGCAGACGACAGAGGGTACAGACAGACAGCCGACGTCGACCACGACGGCCGGCGAGAGCGAAGAGCGGGTCCGCGAAGCGTGGACCGACTACGACTTCGCGGGCGACCCGAAGCTCTCGGTCGAAGACCTGAACGTCTGGTACGGCGACGACCACGCACTGAAGGACGTCTCGATGGCCATCCCGGAGAACTCCGTGACGGCGCTCATCGGCCCATCTGGCTGTGGGAAGTCGACGTACCTGCGGTGTCTCAATCGGATGAACGACCGCATCAAGGCCGCCCGAATCGACGGCTCGGTCGAACTCGAAGGAACGGAGATATACGACCCGAACGCCAACCTCGTCGAACTGCGCAAGCGCATCGGCATGGTGTTTCAGTCTCCCAACCCCTTCCCCAAATCCATCCGGGAGAACATCTCCTACGGCCCGCGCAAGCACGGCGACATCGAGAAGGGGTTGCTCGCCCGCCTGTTCGGTCGCGACGACACCGCCGAGGAGGACGAACTCGTCGAGCGCTCGCTGAAACAGGCGGCGCTGTGGGACGAGGTCAACGACCGACTCGACGACAACGCCCTCGGTCTGTCGGGCGGCCAGCAACAGCGACTCTGCATCGCTCGCTGTCTCGCCGTCGACCCCGAGGTCATCCTGATGGACGAACCGGCCTCGGCGCTGGACCCAATCGCCACCTCGAAGATAGAGGACCTCGTCGAGGAACTCTCGAAGGAGTACACCGTCGTCATCGTCACCCACAACATGCAGCAGGCGGCCCGTATCTCCGACCAGACCGCCGTCTTCCTCACCGGTGGGGAACTCGTCGAGTACGACGACACGGACAAGATATTCGAGAACCCCGAGAGCCAGCGCGTCGAGGACTACATCACCGGGAAGTTCGGGTAACCACCCCGGCGCGCCGTCGTCCGGCGCACCGACCACGACCGTATCGTGCCCCACGCGAGGCGTCGTCCCGACGCGTGGGTGTGACTCTCACGACACACGCGACCGATGGAAACACGCAAGATACAGCAGGTCGGCGGCGGCACCTACACCGTCTCGCTCCCCAAGGAGTGGGCCGAGGTGGCCGGCATCGAGACGGGGTCTATCGTCGACCTCCACACGCACATCGACGGGGTCCTCGTCATCCAGCCACAGGAACGCGACCGGGAGACGACGGGCCGCCTCACCCTGACGGTCCCGCACGCCGACTCCACGTGTATCGAACGCGCCCTCCGTGCGGCCTACGCCGCGGGCGTCGAAGTACTCGAGTTCGACGCGCCCGACGGGTTCAGCGACGAGCAACGGCGCGCCGTCGAGCGCGTCACCCGGACGCTGACTGGCGTCACCGTCACCGAGTCGACGGCGACGACGATGACGGTCCGGACGCTACTGGACGCCGACGAGGTGTCCATCAAGCAGTCGGTCCGCCAACTCCAGTTCGTGGTGCTGTCGATGCACCGCGACGCGACGGCCGCCCTGACCGGCCCGACGGCGGTGGACAGTCCCGCTGACAGGGACGACCAGGCGGACCGCCTGTACGCCATGGTCGACCGCTACTTCGAGCGCGGACTGGCCCGATTCGACGAGATGGACGCGCTCGGCCTGACCCGCTCTGAACTGTTCGTCTGCTGGGTCACCGCCCGGGAACTCGAACGGGTCGGCGACCACGCCGAGCGTATCGCACGGACGGCCGAGGAACTGGACGGCCGCATAGACGACGCGACGGCAGAGGAGATTACCGACCTCGCGGCGACGGCCCGCGACATCGTCGAGGACGCGGTCCACGCCATCGTCGGCGACGCGGGCGTCGACGCCGCTCGCGAGGCCCTGCACGCCCGTGACGCCCTCAGGTCGGACGTCGAAGCGCTCGACCGTCGCCTCTTCGAGTCGACGGCCGCCGCGTACCGACTGACCCACGTCCTCGACAGCATCGGCCGGACCGCCGAACACGGCGGGAACGTGGCCGAACTCGCCCTCCGGACCGCCATCCGCGACGGTGAACTGGGCGAGCACGTCGGCGACGCGACGGTCGAAGGGCAACTGGCGGAGTGAGTCCGCCGACCGAAACCGCCGGTTTATCCCCGTTGCGGTGCGTACATCACCCGATGACCGTACACCACGAGGGGGTGACCGTCGACTGGCTCGGGTACGCCACTATCCGTATCGCCGGCGACGACACCGTCGTCTACACGGACCCGGGACGCTACGGCGTTCTGACCGGGGAGTGGGAGCCGTACGAGGACGGCGTCGGTCACCCACCGAGCACCGACTACCGCCCCGGGGACGCCGACATCGTCTGTGTCACGCACGTCCACCACTACGACCCGGACGGCATCGAGCGCGTCGCCGGCGAGGACACGACCATCGTCGCCTTCGAAGGTATCGACGGCCGCGACGTCGAACGGGACCTGCCACCCATCGTCGACTTGCCCTACGAGGTCCGGCAGGTCGACGCGAAAGCACAGGTGACCGTCGGCGACGTCCCGATATGGACGACGCCGGCCCACAACGAACCCGACGGCCCGCACACCCTCCCCGACGGGTCGCCGTACCACCCCGAAGGGTTCGGCTGTGGGTTCATGGTCAGCGTCGACGGCACGCGTGTCTACTACCCCGGCGACAGCGACGTCCTGCCGGGCCACCGCACGCTCGACACCTCGCTGTTCTGTCCCCCTATCGGTCCGCGAGCGACGATGGACCGCCACGAGGCGGCCGCCCTCGCCGCGACTATCGAACCGCGTCTCGTCATGCCGGTCCACTACAACACCTTCTCGAACCTCGAAGCCGACGCTCGTGAGTTCGCCGCCGACGTGGCCGAGGCCGGCGTCCCCGTCGTCCTAGACGAACAGTAGCGAGGTTCTTCGTTTCACTCAGCACCTCGAAGCGAAACGGTCCGGCCGAACCAGCGCCAGACGTTTCTTCCCGGCCCACGCATCGGTGCTATGCCCTACGCCGACCTCTCACAGCCGATTTGTTCGGGGATGCCCGTGTTCCCCGGTGACCCGCCGGTGTCCGTCTCACCCCACGCCACCGTCGAGGCCGACGGCTACCGCGTCGCCAGCGTGGACTGCGGCAGTCACACCGGCACGCACGTCGACGCGCCGAGTCACACGGAAGCAGACGGACGGACCGTCGACGACTTCGCCGTCTCGCGGTTCGCGTGGGACACCGTCCTCGTGGACCTGCGCGACCGCGACCCCCGTGACCGAATCCGCCCGGCGGACCTCCCGGCGGTCGAGGCCGACGCCGTGGTCCTCCGGACGGGGTGGGACGCCCACTGGGGTGACCCCCAGTACTTCGAACATCCGTTCCTCACCCCCGACGCCGCTCGTCACTGCGTCGAACACGGCTACGACGTGGCAATCGACGCCCTGAACGTCGACCCGACGCCCACCGACGCGGCGGCCGCCGACGAACCCGAGGGGTTTCAGGCCCACCACGAACTGCTGGGGAACGACCGTCTCGTCGTGGAGAACCTCGCGAACCTCGGCGGCCTCCCCGACCGGTTCGAACTGCTCGCGATGCCGCTGCGACTCGCCGGCGGCGACGGCGCGCCCGTCCGAGCGGTCGCCCGCTACGACTGAGCGTCGTCCCACGTGGCCCACTCTCGGTGGGCGGCGGCCACGGCCTCGACTTCGGCGGTGTTCAGTCGGCCCTGTTCGGTCACGACGGCCGTCACCGCGTCCGCCGGCGTCACGTCGAAGGTCGGGTTCACCACCGCTAGGTCCGCGTCGCCGTCGTACACCTCGGCGGCGTCGCGGAGTTCGAGGTCGTAGTCGGCCGTCGCCGCGACTTTGTCGCTCGACGCGACGACCAGACACTCCGCTCCCGTCTCCGTCGCCGCCAGCGCCGCCCCGCGGGTCCCGGCCTTGTTCACCACGCGGCCGTCGGGGAGTACTCGGTCGGCACCGACGAGGACGGCGTCGGCGTCCCACTCGGCGAGTTCGAAGGCCAGCGCCGCGTCGGTCGTCAGCGTCACCGCCGTCGCATCGGCCAGTGACTCGGCGACGCCGACGCCTTCGCCGCCCGGCCGGGACTCCGCGACGAGTACGGCCTCGGGTTCCGCCATACGAATCGCCGTCTCGACGGTGCCCGACCGCGAGAGCGTCGCCACCCGGTCCGGGAGCGCCCGGGCGGCCAGTTCGGCGGCCTCCCGGTCGGCGTCGACGGCCTGTCCGATCGCCCGGCGTGTGGCCGTCTCGACGGCCTCGGGCGTCCGTTCGTCGCTCGCGGCCAGCATGACGCGGTTCACGCGGTTCGCGAGGACGGCCATCGAGGGGCGGGCGTCCCGGAGTCCTCGTGCGAGCGATGCCAGTGCCGTCCAGTCGTCCCCGTCGCGGTCGGCCGATTCGAGTTCGTCCGTTCGGCCCTCTGTGGCCAGTGCGGCCTCGTCCCGCAGGACTTCGAGGGCGCGCACCGAGAGCCACGCCGACCCGCGGGTCCGGTCGTCCCGAACCGTCGCCACGCGGGGCCGAACCCGGTCGTAAGAGGTCCAGAGGCGCGGGACCGTCTCGCGGCGCAGTATCTCGGGCGGGTGGACCCACGCCGTCTCGGTCGTCTCCTCGTTCGTCTCGACCGCCCGCGAGTCACAGTCGAAGAGGAACGGGTGGACGACCCATCGGGTGTCGCGGTCGGCGTCCTCGACCGGAAAGGGGTCGCCGCTGGTGACGAGCGTCACGGCGTCGGCGAGGCCCGTCTCCTCGGCTATCTCGGCCCGCGCGGCCGTCTCGGGGTCGCGCTGCTCGTGGCTCGCTTCCGTCCGTCGGTCGCTGTTCCGGGGCCCCTCGCTTCGCTCGTGCCCCCGCTCGTCGTCCGCGACGTGTCCGGCGACGCCGCCCCAGCGACCCTGATACGACCCGACGGCGTCGCTCCGGCGGAGGAGCAACACCTCGCCGTCGTTGCGGAGGAACGCGGTGACGACTGCCCGTTCGTCCATGCGTTCCCGTTGGCTCCCGGTCCCAATCAAACCGGAGGCCGTCACAGGTCGACGGCTTCGACTCGCTGTCGACAGAAGTGACGGCTAATCTATATTATTTGGCGGTCCGTCTGTGCCGACGTGGCAGACACGACCCCGAACTTCGACCTGCTGGCCGGCGAGTTCGGTCGCCGCCCCCGCGCCGCCGTGTTCCTCTACCCCGCCGACGACGCCGTCTACGACGAGTGGGTGGACGACGGGCCGGTGGCCGAGGCGGTCGTCGACGGCCTCGACCAGTTCGTCGAGTACGGCGCGCTGGGCGGCTACGCGGCGTTCACGCTGGCGGAATCGAAGCCGTTCGTCGCCGACGACGGCGGGGCCGAGTACGACGACGCCACGAAGGCCGCGTTCGTCGACGCCTTCGAGGCGTACACGGAGCGACACCCGGAGTTGTGTGGCGCTCGCGGCCTGCACTACGGCGTCGCCGGTGGCTTCGACGGTGGCGGCGGGTTCAGCGCCGACGAACTCGACGAACTCGCCTTCAGTACGAACTGCCGGATGGTCGTGGGGACGGCCTCCGAGGACGCCGCCCGCGTCGAGGCGTTCACCAAGCAGGAACTCGGGCATGCGCTCGTCAGCTACCGCCACCTCGCGGAGACGAGCGTGCTCGTCGAGAACGGCAGTCACATGCACGAACACGACACGGGCGTGGTCTACCCCTCCGGCGAGGTGTCGCCGATGGCGGTGACCTACCACGACAGCCACGCCGCCCACGGGCCCTGTGGAAACGGCCGCCTGCACTTCCGCGGGTACAACCCGAACTACACCGACTGCACGAAGATGGCTGTCAAACGCACGGCCGAGGCCGTCTTCGGAGGCGAGGGATGAGCGACGACCCGGTCAGCGTGACGCGGCGCGACGTCGTCCGGACCGGCGGCGTCCTCGGCGGGAGTTCGCTCCTCGGCGTCGCCGGGACGGCGTCTGCGGGGACCACGACGCGGGTGGTCGAAGTCGCCGCCGAGTTCGCCGTCGACGCGCCCGAAGACGTCCGTCTCCGAACACTGCACGTCGACGGCGCGCCGCCCTATCGAGTCGCGACCGACGACGGACTGCTCGTCTCCGACCCGTACGGACCGCTGACGGCGGCCGACCGGTCGCTGCTCGACGACGCGGCCTTCGTCGTGCGGGACGCCGTCGGCGTGGCTGCGTCGGGCGACCGCCTCGCGACGACGCTCACCGCCCGGGACGAGACGGTTCGGCGACTCCCGAGGCGATTGGCATCCGACTACCGGGCCGCCTACGCGGTCCGACTGGCCGCGCCGCTCGACGTCCGCGTCCCGTCAGTCGCCCGGATCGGCGAGGCGGCCCGCGTCACGCTGGGGTCCGACCGCTACCGCGTCCCGCCGGGGGAGACGCTGACGCTCGAACGCCCGGAACGCACGGCGACCGTCGAGCGTCGGACCGTCCGCGAGGCCGACGGGGCGTCGGGACTCGCAGCCGACACGGGCGACCCGGCGGCCCTCGCGGACGTTCCCCCGGCCGTCGAGACCGGCACCGCGGAACTGCGCACCGCCGTGACGCCGGTGGTCCGGGTCCGCAACCTCGGCAGACTGACCGTCGAACACGGTCGGCGCTGACCGACTACAGCGCGTCGAGCAGTTCGTCCACGTCGTCCTCGGTGTTGAACGCGTGAACCGACGCTCGGACCGCCTCGGGATAGGGGAGGTGCCGGACGACGATTCCCTCCTGAGCGAGTCGTTCGGCGGTCGCTTCGGGGTCCTCGGCGGCGAACGTGACGAGACCGGACTCGTACCCCTCGGGACTCAGCAGTCGGTCGCCCAGGCCGTCCTTCAGGCGGTCGGTCAGCCGTTCGACCCGGCGCTGGACGGTATCGATGCCCACTGACTCCATCGTCTCGATGGCCGCTGCGAGGGCGACGTAGGGGGCCGGCGAGGTGGTCCCGACCTCGAACCGGCGCGCGCCCTCGTGGTAGGTGTACGTCTCGGCAGCCGAGTCTTCGACGCTCCGATAGCCGATGCGGGTCTGGCGGAGTCGGTCGTGGGCCGCCGGGTCGACGTACAACATCCCCGCGCCCCAGATTCCCAGCAGCCACTTGTGGCCCGCCGCCACCACGAAGTCCGCGCCCCACTCTGTCACGTCGACCGGGTGCTGGCCGACCGACTGGACGGCGTCGACGAGCACCTGTGCCCCGGCGTCGTGAGCGACGTCGACCACCTCGCCGACCGGCAAGCGGGTGCCGTGAGTCCACGTCAGCGAGCTTAGTACGACGAGTCGGGCGTCGTCCACGACCTCCGTCAGGTCGTCCGTGTCGAGGCGTCCCCGTTCGGTCTCCAGCACTCGCACCTCGACGTCGTGGCTGTCTGCCAGTCGGTCCCACGGCAGGGTCCCGGCGGGGTGTTCGAGGTCGGTGCGGACCACCACGTCGCCGGGTTGCCAGTCGATGGCCCCCGCGACGAGGTTGACGCCGTCGGCGGTGCTCCGTGTGAACGCCACGTCCGCGGGACGCGCGCCCAGATGGCCGGCGGCGACCTCTCGGGCGGCGGCGATGGCGTCCCACGCGACGGCGTACGGCCCGTCGCCGGCGGGCGCCTCGAAGGCGTGGCGTTCCAGAAAGTCCGTCGCCGCCCCGACGACGGTCCGAGGACTCGGGCCGCTCGCACCGGTGTTGAAGTAGGTACACCGGTCCAGCGCGGGTATCGATGCACGAAGTGCTGCAGGGTCCATACGCGGTGGAAGCACGCCGGCGTCTTGAGCGCTGTGCCGGGAACACCTCGGAGTATTAGACGACTCTAAAAATTAGATTAGAACAAAACTGTTATTTAGTTTGCCGACTCTCTCCTCTTTCATGTCGAACCACGACGGTCAGCGCAGCTATAGTCGACGAGTGTCCAGACGGAAAGCCCTCGCGGCCGGCGGTAGCCTCCTCGCGACGGGGCTCGCCGGCTGTATCGGCGACAGCACGGGTCGGTCTGGCGGTGCCGAGAACGGCGCGGGACAGGCCGACACGGGGGACGGACCCGTCGCAGTCGCTTCCTTCTTCAGTTTCTACGACTTCGCACGGACGATCGCGACAGACACCCCGATTACGGTCGAGAACCTCATCCCGACGGGGCTCCACGGCCACGGCTGGGAACCGAACGCGAGCGTCACGAAGGACATCGTCGACGCGGACGCGTTCATCCACGTCGGCGAGGACTTCCAGCCGTGGGCCGACCGGGCCATCCAGACGCTCGAAGACGACGACGCCGATACGCATCTCATCAACGTCCGCGAGGGTATCGAACTGGTCGACCTCGCGGCGACGCTCGACCGCGAGGAGGAGGGCGTCGGCGCACAGCGGGGCAAGGACCCCCACTTCTGGCTGGACCCCGAGCGGGCCGCCAAGTCGGTCGACAACATCACCGCGGGGCTCGTCGAACTGGCTCCCGACCACGCCGAGACGCTGCGGAGCAACGCCGAGCAGTACAAATCCGAGGTCCTCCAGCGCATCGACGCGGACTACCGCGCCATCTTCGAGGCGGCCGACCGCGACGTCGTCCAGCTAGCGGCCCACAACGCCTTCCAGTACATCGGCGTCGCCTACGGCGTCCGAATGCGCCCGCTCGTGACGAACCTCGCCGCCAGCGGCGACGTGAAACCGTCCGACATCACGGAGGCCAAGCAGGTCATCGCCGACAACGACATCAGGTACATCGCCAACGGCGTCTTCGAGTCCCGCAAGCCCGCGAAACAGTTGCTCGCCGAGACGCAGGTCGAGGCGTACTTCCCGGTGACGCCGTACGCGGGCGTCCGCGAGGCGTGGGTCGAGAACGACTGGGGGTACGAGGAGATAGCGTACAACATCAACATGCCGACCTTCGAGGTGGTCCTCGGGAACACGCCGCCAGCGGAGGCTGGCGACGACGGTTGGGCCGACGAGTGGAGGAACTTCGAATGAGCGACGCCGACCCCGTCGTCGAACTCGCGGACGTGGGATTTGGCTACACCAGCGCGCGCGTCGTCGAGGACATCTCGCTGCGTGTCGGCCCCGGCGAGTACGTCGCCGTCGTCGGTCCCAACGGCTCCGGGAAGTCGACGCTCATGCAACTCATGCTCGGTCTCTTGCGCCCAGATTCGGGGACCGCCCGCCTGTTCGGTGAACCGGCCCACGCGTTCGACGACGGCGCTCGCATCGGTTACGTCGCCCAGCACGCAAGCGCCTCGAAGGAGATGCCCATTACTGTTCGGGAAGTCGTGCGGATGGGCCGATACCCACACGTCGGGTTCGGCCGTCTCTCGGCAGCGGACCACCGAATCGTCGATCAGGCGCTCGACACCGTCGGCATGTACGACTTCGCGGACCGACGCGTCACGCAACTGTCGGGCGGCCAGCGCCAGCGTGCGTTCATCGCCCGTGCGCTCGCCAGCGACGCCGACCTCCTCGTGCTGGACGAACCGACCGTCGGCGTCGACGCCGAGTCGGTCGACGCCTTCTACGGCCTCCTCGAATCGCTGCACGCCGACGGTATCACCGTCCTGCTCATCGAACACGACCTCCGGGCCGTCACGGAACACGCCGCTCGCGTCGTCTGTCTCAACCGCGAGATATACTTCGACGGCCCGACCGACGAGTTCGTCGAGAGCGACGCGCTGGCCCGGGCCTTCGGGACCGCGATGCCGGTCGGGGGTGACGCCTGATGGACGCCCTCGCCGTCCTCTTCCAGTCGGCTCCGACCGACGCCGTTCTCTGGCCGCTGTACTGGCTACTCAGCCTCTGGTCGGTGTTCATGTCGTGGCTGGGGAGCGTGACCGGCCTCGAACTGTTCCAGTACCAGTTCATGCACCGCGCCGTCCTCGTCGGTCTCTGTATCGGGGTGATGGCACCGCTCATCGGGACCTTCCTCGTCCACCGGCAACTCGCGCTCATCGGCGACGCGCTGGCACACACGGCCTTTGCCGGCGTCGCCGTCGGCCTGTTTCTCAACGCGGTCATCGACCTCGGCGTGTCGCCGTATCTCACCGCCGTCGTCGTCGCGATGCTGGCGGCGTTGCTCATCGAACTCATCTCCGAAGCGACCGACGCGTACAACGACGTCTCGATGGCTATCGTGCTCTCGACCGGATTCGCGCTCGGGACGGTCCTCATCAGCCTCAACGCGGGCGGCCTCGCCGTCGGCATCAACCAGTATCTGTTCGGCAACCTCTCGACGGTATCCGCCGAGAACGCCGCTATACTGCTCGTCCTGTTCGGTATCGTCGTCGCCACTATCGCGGTCACGCGCAACCAACTGCTCTACGTCACCTTCGACGAGACGGCCGCCGCCGTCTCGGGCCTCTCGGTCGGGTGGTACAACCGGCTGATGGTGATGCTGACCGCGCTCGTCGTCGTGGGCGCGATGCAGATAATGGGCGTCATCCTCGTCGCCGCGATGCTCGTCGTGCCGGTCGCAAGCGCGGCACAGGTCTCCCGCAGTTTCCGCTCGTCGCTGCTCACGTCCGTCGTCCTCGCCGAACTCGCCGTCGTCCTCGGCATCGGCGTCGCCTACTACGGCGAAGCGACGGCCGGCGGCGTCATCGTCCTCGTCGCGGTCGCGATATACGTCGTCACCGTCCTCGCGGGCAAACTCCGGACTCGCCTCGGGGACACCACCGCAGCAGACGTCGGCCGAATATCCGCCGACGACACCGACTCGACCGCTGACTGACTCGCTTTGCCTCTCCTCGACAGGCCGTCAGGACAGCGCCGTCGCGACGACCCCACCCAACGCGACGCCGACGAGCGCCACCGCCAGCGTCCCACCGGCGTACAGCGCCGCCTCGCGTGGGTGTCCCAGTTCGGCCAGTCGCACCGTCTCGAAGGCGAACGAGGAGAACGTCGTGAACGCCCCGCAGAAGCCAGTGCCGACTGCCAGTGCGACCGACTCCCCGACCGGGGCGGCCACGAGGGCACCCAGCAGGACGCTCCCCAGTACGTTGACGGTCAACGTGTCCGCCCGGTTCCGTTCGAGGCGCGTCCCGACGAGGTGCCGGCCCAGCGCACCGGCCGTCCCGCCCAGACCGACGAGTAACAGTGGGTTCACGACACCCACCTCGCGACGAGACGGCCGAGGACGACGCCGAGGAAGGCCAGTGCGTAGTTGGCCGCGACGTTCCCGACGGCCAACATCGGTGGCAGTCCGCTCGTCTGGACGGCGAACGTGCTGTAGGTCGTAAACGAGGAGAGAAAGCCGGTGCCGACGACCAGACGCGTCTCCGCCGAGAGGGCGTCCGCGAGGTGGGCCTCGTACAGCAACACCCCGAGCGCGAAA
Source organism: Haloarcula sp. JP-L23 (assembly GCF_011602445.1). NCBI lineage: Archaea > Methanobacteriati > Methanobacteriota > Halobacteria > Halobacteriales > Haloarculaceae > Haloarcula > Haloarcula sp. JP-L23. Next base: position 933,904 of record NZ_CP050014.1, read on the forward strand.
CTGCCGACGACGTTGACGAGGAGGGTGCCGACGACGGCGCCGTCGACGGCCCCCAGTCCCGGGGCCGCTACCGAGATAGCGTGGCGCATGATCGCCCCGACGAACCCCCCCAGCGCGACCAGCAGGAGCGGTTCTGCCCGCGAGAGGGCGTGGGGTCCGGTCATTACCGGCCCCTCGCGACGGCCCTACTCGTCAGTTGTGATGTGAACTGGTGGTTCCGTGGCCCGCTCTCACCCGCTCGGAGACACGCGGGCTCTCGCCGCCGTGGGACGTCCGCCGTTCGCGCACCTGCACGTGGTGGACCGACTCGGTCACGTCGTCGACGACCAGCGCCGCCCCCGTCTCCGCCGGGAGTCGCCGCTCGATACCGCCGTCGAGGTAGGTCGGTCGCGCGTCGGTCAGCGCGGCCACGTCGGCCTCGCTCGTCAGTCGGTGCGCCAGCAGGAGGTCGGCCTGTGAGACGGCGACGGGCGGCAGGGCACTCGGGCGCTGTGTCGCCAGCCAGCAACTGACACCGGGGTGGCGCCCTCGCGTCAGCAGGCGTTCGAGCGCCCGGCCCGCGACGCCGTCGGTGAAGGCGTGGGCCTCGTCGACGAGCAGCCACGGGAGATGCCGCGTCTCTCCCGCGACTCGGGCGTCGTACAGCGTACTGGCGACGGCCGCGAGGACGGCGTTCGCCGGCGCATGGTCGACGCCGGCGAGATTCAGTACGGTCACGCTCCCGCCACAGAGGCGCTCGGGCGACAGGCCCGCCGGGTCGAAGACGTCCCACGAGGCGGCGAGCGCGAGGTGGTTGCTCGCGGCCCGCCGCGTGGCCGTATCGGCGTCGCTCTCTTCGACCCACGCCGACATCTCCGTCAACGTGTCGCGACGGGCCGCCGCCTGCCAGACCAGCGCGCCGGCCCCGCTCTCGGGGTCGAGACCGAGCAGCGCACACCATAGCGACGGGTCCAGCGCGGCGGCCCTGACTCGGGGGTCGACCACCGTCGCAGCGATATCGGCCGCGGTGAGCGGTGCGAACGCGCCCATCGGGTCCGCGACGACGGGCGCGACGCCGTCGGTGTCGGCCAGTTCCTCCAATAAGACGCCCAGCGTGTACGTCTTCCCCGACCCCCGCTTGCCGACGACCAGACCGGCGTGTGGCCGGTCTAGGTCCACGTCGACGGGTGCACCGCGACTCCCGTCCCGCGCCCGGTAGTGTCCGAGACGCGCCGTCGGGCCCTGTTCTCGCTCGCGTCCGATGACGACCATGCCGTCGCTGGCCGCCCGCTCTGACTTGAACCTCTGTCCGAGGGTTCAAGTGCGGAGCCGGGACCACGCCACCTCATGAGCGAATCTCTGTGGCGAGACGAACGGGCCATCGAAGGACTGCCGATTCGACTGGTCATCGCGCTTGTCGTCGGCGTCGACTGCCTGAGCGTGATGATGAGCACTATCTCGGGCATCGAGACGTTGCAGGTCACGGAAGTCGACGTGCAACCTCACCCGGAGGTGACGACGCCCGGAGAGCGCGAGGTGACCGTCACCGTCGTCGACCCGGAGGGCGCGCCCGTCTCCGGGGCCACCGTCGTCGCCAAGAGCGGGACGGCGACGCTCGATAGCGTGGCGACGGCCGAGACGGGGGCGGCGGGCAACGCCACCCTCTCCCTGTCGCCGTCGCTGGGGGCGAACCAGCAGGAGGGGACCGTGGTGTTCGACGTGAAACCGCCCGCGAGCAGCAGCTATCAGGACAGTCGGTCGAACACGGACCTGCTCGTGGTCGGCAGTTAGTCCCAGTCTATCCAGTCCTGTTCCCATCCGGTGCGGGACTGGGCGTTCCGTCGGGCGTGTTCCTGGTCCTCACGGCGGGTCCGGTTGCGCTCGACAGTGTCGGCCTGCTCGCCCTCGACGAGCATCGGGCGGAACGCGACGCTGCCGAGACGCTGCGTCTCGCCGTCGGCGTCGACGGTGGCCAGCGTCTGCTGGTTGGCACCCAGTGGCATCACCATCCGGCCGTCGTCGGCCAGCTGTGCCAGCAGGGCGCGGGGCGGTTCGATAGCGGCGGCTTCCAGCAGAATCCGGTCGTAGGGGGCGTACTCGGGGAGGCCGTCGGCACCGTCCCGCCGGTCGACGAGGACCTCCTCGTAGCCCGCCTTCGCGAGGTTCTGCCGGGCGTCGACGACGAGTCGGCGAGTGATGTCGATGGCCTGTACGTTGGCGGCGCCGACCCGTTCTGCCAACACGGCGGCGGTGTAGCCGATGCCGGCGCCGACGACGAGGACGTCGTCGTCTTCTTCGGGGGCCAGCGCTTCGAGCAGTCGAGCCACGGTACTCGGCGAGAGCACGCGGGTCCCGAGTCGCTCGAACGGCCGGTCGGAGTAGGCCTGTTGCTCGCCGACGAACGCCTCGCGCGGGACCGCACGCATCGCTGCCGACAGCCACGCGCTCTGGACGACACCCTTGCTGTCGTGTTGCAGGCTGTCGACCATGTCGCCGCGCAGTACCGCAGGGTCCATATCCGAGATTCCGGCCGGAGCTATATGAATGACGCGCCCCGCGAGTCCGTCGCGGTACCGTCGGCTTACTGCAACCGGACGAACCGCACGGCACCGTGTGTCTCGCGGGCCAGCGACCCGTCGGGGCGCCGGCGGACACGGACCAGCGTCTGTCGGCGCCGGCCACCGATGGGTGCGAGCAACAACCCACCGGGGCGGACCTGTTCGACGACGGCGCTCGGGAACTCCGAGGCCGCACACGTCAGGTACGCGCGGTCGTAGGGCGCGTGGTCGGGCCAGCCCCGCTTCCCGTCGCCCGCGCGGACCGACACGTCGCCGTACCCCGTCGCTTCGAGCGTCGCCTGCGCTCGCTCGGCCAGTTCGTCGTGGTACTCGACGGTGTAGACGTCGGCCGAACCGACGAGTTCGGCGGTGACGGCGGCGTGGTAGCCACAACCGGTCCCGATTTCGAGGACGCGGTCGCCTCGCCGGAGGTCGAGTAGTTCCGCCATGATGGCCACCATGTGGGGCGCAGAAATCGTCTGGTCTCGGCCTATCGGGAGTGGCTGGTCGCGGTAGGCGTCGGTCCGGTACTCCTCGGGCACGAACCGGTGTCGCGGGACCGCTTCCATCGCCGAGAGCACCCGCTCGTCGTCGATTCGTCCCTCTCGGAGGCGGTCGACCAGCGCGGTGCGGGCGCGCTCCCAGTCGGGCATCCTACCAGGCGGACCAGGCCGTCGAGGACTCGTCGCGAACGTACAACCGGTTGATGTCTTTCGCCACTGCGCTGTCGCCGTCGAAGTCCATCTTCTCGTGGTCGTAGCCGTGGGCGTCGTCGCGGACGTGGATGCCCTCGACGGTGAACTCCTCGTCGCCGAACTCCTCGGTCTCGCCGACGACGAACTCGAAGTCGCCGGGCACCTGCAGTTTGAAGCTCTCGGTCTCGTCGTGGCGCCCGTCTTTCGGGTGCATCGTGACGTTGACCGCGACGTTCCCCACCGCGCGGGACCAGATGGTCTCGACGGCCTCGACCGAGGCTTCCTCTTCGCGACCCTCGTCGGTCTCCAGACTCGTGATGCGGACGGTCAGGACGGCTTCCTCGGTCTCCAGTAAGAACTCCTCGCCGACGGCGAGGTCGGCGTCCTCGGGGACGTCGACCTGTGCGGTGAACGATTCGCCGTCTTGGGAGACGACGACGTCTCGCTGGAGCGTGGTCTCCTCGGGCAACTGTTCCTTGTGGACGTGGTCGCAGTCGGTACAGCGGACGGTGACGTGACCACCGGGCTTGAGTACCTCGTGGACGGTCTCTAAGTCCGGCGAGCAGGCCGGACAGGGGAGCGCGACGCGCTCTCCGGGTGTCGCTTCGGTCATACGCCTGCCTTGACGGCCCGGGCCTAAATGGTCGTCGCCACGGCTCTCGTCGTGGTTCTCCGTCGCACGGACGGGCCGCCGGCCCGAGTGCTCACTCGTCCCGCGGCAGGTCCACTTCCGCGCCGTCCTCGCGGCTCACTCCGTTCACGGGTCGCTTCGCTCCCCGTTCACATTCGAGGCGACTCACTACGCTCGCCGCCTCGCTTTCACCGCTCAGACTGTGGGAGGTCTACGACCGCCCCGTCTGCGAACACCGTGGGCTCCGTCAGGATGCCGTCCAGATGGATTGGGGCGTGCGTGTCGCCGCCGATGGCGTGGTCGTCGCCGATGGCGATGTGGACCGTCCCGCCCGCTTTCTCGTCCAGCAGGACCGACCCGACCAGTTCCGTGACTGCCACGTTAGTACCAATGCCCAGTTCCGCGAGGTTGTAGGCGTCCCGGCCCACCTCCTCGGCGGCCGTCTCGACCTCCGCACGGATGTCGGGGTCGTCGATATCCGTGACGTAGCCGTCCTCGACCTCGAAGCGGAGTTCTCTCCCGTCGAGTTTGCCGTGGGGGCGCATCGTTCCGTCGACGACGAAGGTGCCGTCGGCCGTCTCCGGGGCGAGGAACACCTCGCCCGCGGGCAGGTTCGACATCTCTCCGGGTTCGTGGACGATTCCCGTGTCGAGGTTCCACTCCCGAGTGCCGACGCCGAAGGTGATGTCCGTGCCCTGCGGCGAGGTGACGCGAATCTCTGCGGCCTCGGCGACCTGTGCGAGGACGTCCTCACAGTGTCGACGGATGGCCTCGTAGTCGGCATCTAACCCCATCAGGAACACGCCCTCGCTGATGCCCGGGAGCGTGGCGATGCGGGCGCCGGCGGCGTTGGCCTCGCTTCGGGCCTCGGTGTGGCTCAGGCTCTTGGTTGTGGGCGCCAACACCACGTCGGCACTCCGCATTGCGCCGGCGACGGGTTCGGGCGGTTCCTCGCCGTGCTGATTCCCCGGTGGGTAGCGCAAAAAGACGGTGTCGTCGGTAATCTCGGCGGCGACCCGATACAGGGCCTCGCCGATGGCTTTGCACCCGTCGTCGGTGACGACGGCACACGACTCGTCGGCCTGGAGGTTCATGCACTGCCTGACGGCCGTCTCCGCCGGGGCGCGAAGGGAGGAGTTGTCCATACAGATGCCTCGGCCCGGCCGGGATTAACTCTTGGTGGAAATCCGGGGGTGGACGAACGTCGAAACGACTCCATGTGTGGTGGTAACAGGGTGCGATAGTACAACTATCCGAGTTAATTTCTATCATCATTAACCGCAAAGAATATCCTCTCGCCACGTGAACGGTCGTCCATGCTCCACGTGGGCATCAACGGCTTTGGCACAATCGGCAAACGGGTCGCTGACGCGGTCCGTGTCCAGCCGGATATGACGGTGGCGGGCGTCTCCAAACGCTCCCCGAACTTCGAGGCAACTATCGCACACGACCGCGGATACGACCTCTATGCCGCCGGTGACGACGGCAGGGTGCCGTTCGACGCCGCCGGTCTCGACACCGCCGGCACGGTTCACGACCTCGTCGAGGTCAGCGACGTCGTCGTCGATACGACGCCGGGCGGCGTCGGCGCGACGAACGCCAGTCTCTACGAGGAACACGATACGCCGGCCATCTTCCAGGGCGGTGAGGACCCCGACGTCGCCGACGTGAGTTTCGTCGCTCGTGCCAACTACGACGACGCGGTCGGCGCCGACAGCGCCCGCGTGGTCTCTTGTAACACCACGGGACTCTCACGTCTCTTCGCTCCCCTAGAGGAGTCCTACGGCATCGAGAAGGCACGAATCACGCTCGTCCGGCGGGGTGGTGACCCCGGACAGACGAGCCGCGGCCCCATCAACGACACACTCCCGGACCCCGTCGAGATTCCCTCCCACCACGGTCCGGACGTCCAGACGGTGTTCCCGGACCTCGACATCGACACGATGGGGATGAAAGTGCCGACGACGCAGATGCACACCCACAGCGTCAACGTCACGCTGGAGTCGACGCCGTCGGCCGAGGCGGTCCGTGAACTGCTGGGTCGGGAGTCACGCCTGTTCCTCATCCCCGAGACGCTGGGCATCGACGGCGCCGGCAAACTCAAAGAGTACACTCGCGACGCCGGCCGCCCGCGCGGTGACGTCTGGGAGAACTGCATCTGGGCCGAGTCGGTCACCGTCGAGGACAACGACCTCTACCTGTTCCAGGCTATCCACCAGGAGGCCGACGTGGTCCCGGAGAACATCGACGCGGTGCGTGCGCTCTCGGAACGAACCGCGAGCGCCCGACAGAGCATCGACCGGACCAACGACGCCCTCGGGGTCGGTCGCGGACTCGTCGAACACGAGGGGAACGCCCCCCGAAGCACCGCCGACGACTGAGTACGGCCAAGCGGTTTCGGCCGACCGCCGACGGTCGGTACCGGCAGTTTCTTTGCCCCTTGTGAACAATTACCACGATGGTGGTGGACGCGTCACGCATCGCCGACCATCGCCAGGGGAACCACCATGACCGTCAAGGACATCTGCCGACCGAAAGACGAACTGGTCTCCGCCAGCGCCGACACCGCGGTACGCGAACTCTGTCGACTGATGGACGAGCGAAAAGTCGGGTGTGTCGTGATAGAGTCCGACGCCGAACCCACGGGAATCGTCACCGACCGCGACGTCGCGATGGCGTTCGGGGCGGGTGAACCGCTCGACGAGTGGACCGCCGAGGACATCATGAACCGGGAGCCGTTTACCGCACAGGCCGGAGACGGAATCTTCGAACTGTGTGCTGCCATGGCCGAACACGGCGTCCGTCGCGTGCCCGTCGTCGACGACGGCGAACTCTACGGCATCGTCACGCTCGACGACCTGGTCATCCTGCTCGAAGACGAGATGCACAACATCTCCGAAGTCATCCGGTCGGAGTCGCCGCCGTTCCAGACGGCGTAAGGGGACACCGCGGTCCCCATCTCGGCCGTTCCGCGTTTTCACCGCTCGCAGCGTTCGGCTATCCGATTTCGTGGAAGGTCAGGTCGCCACTCGCCGTATCGAGCGTCGCGACGGAGAACGGGTCGGGTGCCGGCGGGATAGCGATGCCGCCGGGGTTGATTCGCACTGTCTCCTCGTACTCCTCTGACCCGGCCTCGTGCGTGTGGCCGTGACAGACGTAGTCGTAGGTTCCACACTCGACGAGGGCGTCGACGATGGCACCGCTGGTGCCGTGATACACCGCGAACTCCGCGCCGTCGAGCGTCAGTTCGCCCATCTCCCCGAGGTAGGTGCCGAAGCCGTCGACGGTCGATTCGAGTGCCCACTCGCCGTCGTTGTTGCCGCGGACGGCGTAGAACGTCCAATCGCCGTCGAACGGCGTCGCCGAGAACGGCGCGACGAAGTCGCCGCAGTGAATCACCGTCTCGACGCCCGCTTCGGTGAACGTCTCGACGGCCGCCTCGACCAGTCCGGTGTTGTCGTGCGTATCGGAGACGATGCCGACCTGCATATCGCTCGGGTTCTGTCGGCTGTGACTTGAACGTACCCCTGCTGTCGGTCGCGGACTGTTCTGACTCTCCCGCGACGTTTTTATCGTCCTGTCGCGTACGACGACCGATGGCACGGGGTCTCCTCGGGACGATCGAGTTCATGGTCGCTGTCGTGCTCGCCGCGCGAGTCACGCTGCTGGGCGTCGACAACTTCGCTCGCGGTCAGACCGGTATCGGCGTCGTCTTCGTCGGTCTCGCCGCCGCGTTGCTCGTCATCGAGTGGTACGCGCCGTCCCCGACGGATATCCCCGGTGCGGTACTGAACCGGACGCGAAACGCGCTGCCCGGGCGAGGTGGACCGCCCGAGTCAGAGGACGACGTCTAGGTCCCGGACCGCCAGCGGTCGGGGTCGTCTGCGGCGAGATATTCGGTCAGCAGCGAGGGGAAACTCCGGCCTTTCAGATAGCGCAACCCGAAGTCCTCCGCCCAGTTGATGATGCCCTGGTCCTCCGTGACGACGCCCGCGTCCAGTTCTTTCGCAAGCATCAACAGGTCGAAGTCCTCACGTGAGTCGAGCACCCCCTGCCGGAGCGTGTCGCGGTACTCGTCCCGGAGGTCGGAGATGACCTTGTCCACCTCCGTCATGTGGTCGTGTTCCTCGACCGTCTCGGCGCGGGACTCCTCGGCTTTCCGGACGGCTTTCTCGGAGACGCGCAGGCCACGGTCGACCCGGTCGGACATCTCGTCGATGAACTTGTAGACGAGGTCTGCCGGAATCATCACTTCGTGGTGGGCCGGCGACTTCGTGATGACCCACGTATCGAGTTTCGTCAGTACGTCGCCGCTGACGTCGCGGTTCTCCAGCATCCCCGTCAACTCCGCCTTGATCGAGGGCGGCATGTAACAGGAGATGTTGTGAATCTGTTTCGCCGCCGCGATGAGTTCCAGCAGGTCCCGACACGCCGCCTCGACGTCCTGATCTGGCCCCCGTATCTCCGTGGTGAGAAACAGCGAGGTGTCCAGTACGAACCGCTGCTTGAGCGGACGGTCGGCCATAGCGGCGCTACGGCGCCTGTACACTAATGTCTGCTGTCGACGGTCGCCTCGCCCGATAGGTTTAGTCGCTGTGTGAACAACTTTCATGCATGGTCCGGGACTGGTCGTCGGTGTTCGACCTCGGCGACACCGACCACGAAGACCTGCTGGAGCACTTCGACCGGGCGTGGTTTCAGGGGAACGAGTACCGATACCTCTCGGACGCGCGCCACGGCGTCGAACGCGGGACCGCCATCCTCGACGACGTCGTCGTCAGGGGGTACCCATCGATGCCGCGAGCGCTCGTCCTCGAACCGGCCGTCCACGAGGTGTTCGACGGACCGGTCGCCGTCGAAGAGAAACTCAACGGTTACAACGTCCGGGTCGCCCGCGTCGACGGGGACCTCCTCGCGTTCACCCGGAGCGGGTTCGTCTGTCCGTACACGACCCGCAAAGTAGCGACGACGCTCGACGCCGACGGCTTCTTCGAGGACTACCCGGAGTACATGCTGTGTGGCGAACTCGTCGGCCCGGAGAACCCCTACACCGAACACGACTACCCGGAAGTCGACGAGGCGGCCTTCTACGTCTTCGGCATTCGCCACCGGGAGACGGGTGGCCCGATGCCCGTCGCCCGCCGGCGCGAGTGCTGTGTCACCTACGACCTCGACCCGGTTCGCCACTACGGGACGTTCACGCCCGCGGCGGCCGTCTCGACGGCGAAAGAAACCATCCGCGACCTCGACGCCCGCGGCCGGGAGGGCGTCGTCCTCAAGTCCACCGACGGCCGGCGCGCGCTGAAGTACACCACCAGCGCCATCCACCGCGCCGACCTCGAACACGCCTTCGCGCTCCCGTTCGACTACGGCCGGGATTTCATCTTCACCCGCGTGATTCGGGAGGCGTTTCAGGCCGTCGAGTTCGATGACCCGCCGGACCGAGTCCGCGAGCGGGCCCGGAAACTCGGCGAAGCAATCCTGTTACCGGCCGTCGAGACGGTGCGGGCCGTCGACGCCGACGACCCGGTCGGGGAGACCCACACCGTCAGAGCCGACCCCGAGGTAGTCGAGGCACTGCTGTCGTACTTTCGCGATAAGGGACTGGAACTGGCCATCGAACGCGACCGGACCGAGGACGGCGAGCGCGTGGTCACGTTCACGAAGGTCGCGCGGTCGACCCGCGATAAGACGGCGTACTACCTCTCGGGCGGGACGATAGACGAGTGACTCGGGCGCGCTACCGCCGGTAGTCGCCGACGGTCCGTATCGTGTCGCGTCCAGAAAGTCCGTGTTCGCGGCCCTCGTCGCGGTCCCAGCGGAGTTCTGCCGTCTCGCTATCGTCGTCGAACCCAGCCTCGGCCGTTCGGAACTGTAACACGAGGTCCATCGACCCGTCCTCGTTCACGTCGTCGGTGTGAGACCGAACGGGCGTCGTACCGTCGCCGTCTGCGACCGCCTCGGGCGCACCGAAGCGGTAGCGAACGTCCTCGCTCGTCGGGTCGAACTCCGCGGTCTGGTAGACGACGACAGAGGTGACTCCGTTGCTCTCGGGGTTGATCGGACTCTCCTCGGAGTCTGGTTTCACCTCGACGTCGAGTTCGCGCGGGAAGTGCGCCAGCGCACCGCCGGTCGCCGCTGTGAGTCCGGCGGTCGCAGCGGCGAGACCGGCAGTCGCTCTGAGGACGGTTCGTCGGTCGGGCATCGGTTCCGTCATGCAGTCGTCCGGTACCGAGAGTGACGGGAAACGGATTCTGGTACGGTGGACGAACACGTTCGACGGACGTACCAAAATGACCGACTGCGACGGTCCGGCGCGTCCGGTACTGTGGGAAATCTCCTGTCTCTGTCAGTCCGCGACGATGGCCTCGCCGGCCTCGTCCAGCAGTTCGTCGATGGAGCGCTCGCTCGGTTCGTTCTCCAGAAGGACGTCGATGGGGAGAGTCGGTGCGCCGTCGACGAGGTTCTCCATCAGGACCAGTCGTTCGCGGGCCCGAGACATCCCGACGTAGAACACGCGCCGTTCGTTGTCGGTCAGCGTCGGCACCGGACTCGTGTGCTTGGTGAACTCCTCGACGACGGGCACTTCGATGCCCTTCTGGTCGACTGTCGCGGCCATCTGCTCGACCACTTTCTCGGTCAGGTCCGTCGCGACGAACACGTGGTCGGCCTCACGACCCTTCGCGGAGTGGATGGTGCCCAGACGCACGCGGTCGGGGTCCATCCCGCGGTACTCGCCATTGAAGTAGGCGTTGACGGTACGCTCCTGGAAGTTCGTGACCTTCCGGAGCATGTCGCCTGCCGAGGCGGCGTCGGGGACGAACGGGACGTGGTCGGTGACGACCGTGTGTTCGATTTCGATCTCGGCGATGTCCTCGGAGTCGCTGTCCTCCTCGATGTCTTCGAGGGCGTCGAAGAAGTCATCGCGCTCCCCGGTGCCAAAGGCGGAGTCGACGAGCATGTCGGCCAATCGACGGGCCTCAAGCACCGAGAGCGTCTCCTCGTTCTCGACGGCCTCGACGGCGCTGACGTACTGGCTGAGGCGGTCGGTCCACATCCGCTGGTCGGTCAGACACGAGAAGGGGATGCCGTCGCCGATGAACTCGTCGATGAACTGGAACATCTGGTAGCGCGCCCGAAAGAGTACCATCACCGTCTCGTCGGACTGTTCGACGGTACCGGTGACGTTGCGCGCGAGGTCGTACATCGATGGGTTCTGGACGGCCTCGACGCGACCACCCTCTTTGCGCGGATTCAGGTCCTTCTCCTGGCGCTTCTCGATGTGACGGACCTCGCGGTTGACGACGTTGAGGATGCGCGAGGGGAGGCGATAGGAGTTCGGTAGAATCTCGTCCTGTGTGACGTCCTCTTCGAGCAGGAGGTCCGGGTCCGCGCCCTGCCACGCGTAGACGACCTGGTCGTCGTCGCCGGCGATGAGCACCCGCTTCATGTGGGGTTTCCACTCCTCGTAGACGTCGTACTGCAGGGTCGTGATGTCCTGGAACTCGTCGATGATGAGGTAGTCGACGTTCGGGAGCAGGGAGCGCTGGGCGACCCGTTCGAGCATGTCGGCGAAGCCGGTGAGGTCGTTGTCGCCCTTGAACGTCCGCCAGCCACGGATGGCGCTGGGGACGTCCACCCGGTCGTCGTCGGTGGGCCACGTCGGCGTGTACTTGTTCCCGGTCTGGGCGTTGTCGTCGATTTCGGGCGGGAGGCGGACCTCCTCGTCGTCCCACTTGAAGGGGACGTCGTACCAGTCGGCGACGTCCCGGCGAGTCCGCTGGAGCCACTGACTCGTGGCGATTATCTTGTTGCCGAGCGTCGTCGACCGGGCCGAGCGCCGCCGCGACCCCTCGTACTCGTCTTCGTACTCGATGCCGAACTGCTCGCAGAAGTCCTCCTTGTCGTCCTCGCCGACGACGTCGCCCCGCGAGAGGTTCAGCAGTTCGTACGCCTTCGCGTGCATCGTACAGACGTTCCCGCGTAGCGCCCGTGGCGTCAGGTCGAGTCGCTCGGCGAGACGCTCTCGAATCTCCGCGGCCGCGGCCCGGGTGTACGAGACCACCAGCACGTCACGAAAGTCCACGTCGTCGTCTTCCAGCAGTTCCTCGACGCGGTCCAGCAGTGCCGTCGTCTTCCCGCTACCGGGCCCACCGAACAGGCGGACAACCTCGGTGGTCGAATCGGTCATTGCACCTATACTAGTTCCCCGCACCAATAAACGACGTGCTTTAGAGAAACGGGGGGTCGTCGACCCGCAGCACTACCGATACAGCGAGACGTACAGCATCGCGAACCCGATGATGAAGGGGATGGTCTCGGCCATCTGGAAGAACACCCGCAGGAGTGCCCCCACCTCGCCGGCGCTCAACTGGGTGATGACGCTGGAGATGGCGACGCCCATGCTGATGAACGCGAACCCGACGAACGCGTACTGCAGGCGCTCGGACGGTCGCTTCCGGTAGGCCTGAAAACTGATGAGCGTGATACCGAGCGTCAGGCCGAACACGACCATCCGCATCAACACGAGCGCTCCACGCGCGATTGCGACGCCGTCGGCCATCGTTTCAGTTCCGTCCGTTCATGTCGTCACTCGGGGTTCAGTTCGTCCCACAACTGGCTGAATCGGTCGGGGAGGTTCTCCTCGCGGTAGATGCGCACCTTGTACTCTTCGTCTTCCAGTGAGATGACCGTCGACTCGAAGTTGGACTCGTACACCTTGTAGTGGTTCCCGTCCTCGGCGACCAGCGTGTGGTCCGTGACGAGGTCGTACTCGTCTAACAGTTCGATGCGGCGGTACACCGTCGGCAACGAGAGGTCGCACTCCTCGGCGAGTTCCTTGGCCGAATGCGGTTCGCGGCTGATGGCTGCCAACACCCGTCGTGCGTGCTGGTCACCGATTGTGTCCAGAACCTCCTCGATGCTCTTGTCCTCTGCCACTATGAATGAGTTCTCATCCGGTCATATAAGCGTTTTCGAGACCGGGGGGTTGTTTCAGAATCGGAAAACGCTGATGGGTTTATATGGCCACAGAGGCACTACGCCCTGATGCGGATCGCGTTCAGGTAAAACGATGTCCGGAGACAACCTCCGTCGCGTGGCGACGGGCAAGACGATGGGCGACCGACCAGACGAGCGACTGACCCCCCTCGGAGGATCGGATGACCCACGAGCGAACGACACCGCCAGTCGTGACGCCATCCCGGAGTCGCTGTTGACTTCGGTCATCGACGACGTTACTGCTGGTGACCTCGCCGTCGACGACGGCATGGTGACCCAGAGCCTGGACGAGATTCTGCTCGCGCTGATAGCGTTGTCCGACGACGAGACGCACGGGACCGGTCTCATGGAGGAACTGTCACGTCTGTTCGACGCGCAGTTGAGTCCGGGCACCGTGTACCCGCGTCTGCACGACCTCGAAGCCGATGACACGCTCACGGTACACGAGCTCGTACAGACCAAGCAGTACTCGATAACCGACACCGCCGCAGCGGAATCGCAAATCGAGACCGCGGCGTACAGGCATCTCCTCATCGGGATGTTCCTGCACGCGTCGCTGGACGCGCTGTAATCGCTCTCGTCTACCCCTCTTTGGCGTCGGCGAGGCTGACGACTGACCCCCGTCGGCCGTCCTCGACGCTCGGGCGACGAACGCCGCCGGTCGACGACTGACCCCCGTCGGCCGGTGGCCATTTCTCGCTCTCTTGCTGCCTGACTCAGCACCGACAGCGCATCCGCTCTGTCGTCACGGACGCGAAAAAACGAACCGCCGCGGAACCGCCCTCAGTTTACTGGTGTCCAGCCACACACCGAGCACTCGCTCGCGGCCGACTCGTGAAGGCCGCCACAGTCCGGACACTGCTTCTTGTTGTAGTTTTCCTCCCAGCCCGTCTCCTCGACGTCGTGGCCTCGCTGGGAGAGGAATTCGTCGAACATGTCGTCTCCACTCGGTGCGGTCGCCATACATGCTATGGTATAGCACATCAGTATTTAGAGCTACCGATATTGAGAAACGTTGCCGCACAACACGATATGTGTAGCCCACTCTGCCGTATCGAACTGCAACCCCTCGATTTCCGCCGACGACGACCGACTCGACGTCGAGAACAGCAGTGCCCCGCCGTCCTGACGATTGTAGGTCGCTGACGCCGACCGGCCACAGGCAGTTCGTCGCTCGCACACCGACGCAGTGCCGTACTCGTCGAACGCGGTACCCGGGTTAGTTTGCCGTCTCTCGTCGCTCGACGGTTGCCGACTCCTCGCTGGCGACTGCCACCCGATACCCCTCGATAGTCGCTGCAATCGTCGTGTCGGTTCTCCCCCCCAACGAACCGGCTCAACGAATCCTGGTCGCGATACGCGTGTCGTACGACGCCCCACGAATCTTCGACGCCCTCGACCGTCGCGAACGACTTGACTCTCTTAGCGGTGATTTCAGTCGCGACGCCGTGACGTAACGAGTGCGTGATAACGACGACACCACATCGACTCGGCCGATGACGTTCAGGCCTCGCTTGTAGAAGCTGTGTCGGCTCAAAACCCTCCAAACGCTGCATGGGCCCTGCCGGATTTGAACCAGCGCTCAATCGGTTATGAGCCGATCGCTTTAACCAGACTAAGCTAAGGGCCCTCGTGGACCGTTTCTCGGTTCCGCGTCTTTAGCCTGTCGGGTCCGTGTCGGTCGGTTCTTGGCTCGTCGACGTCGGCGCGACACGCGTGGCTTGTCGACGCTTTTCACCCGTTAACACTGAAGAAGGGGACGCCACCGCCAGGGCTCGAACCTGGGACAACCTGGGTAACAACCAGGTGCTCTACCAACTGAGCTACGGCGGCTTGTTCGCATGCATCGATTGACGGAGTTGTTAAATAGGGCTTTCGTTTCCGAGCGCCATCGACACGCTTTCACGCACTCTGTGAGTATCGGTGGGCATGAGCGACGAGTTCGACGCCGTCGTCGAGCGGGTCCACGAGCGGGTCTCGCCCGGCGCCGAGGAGCGCGAGCGGTTACAGCGGGCCGCCGAGACGGTGATGGAGCGGGCGAGAGACGCTATCGCCGACCTCCCCGTCTCGGCCGAGGTGATACAGGTCGGATCGACGGCCAGAGGGACGTGGACCGCCGGGGACCGCGACGTCGACGTGTTCGTCGCGTTCCCGCCGGACCTGCCACGGGAGACGCTGGAGGAGTACGGGCTGGAAGTGGGCCACGCCGTCCTCCCCGAGGGCCGCGAGGAGTACGCCGAACACCCCTACGTCGTCGGCGAGTGTGACGGCTACGACGTCGACCTCGTCCCGTGTTACGCCGTCGAGGACGCCACGGCCATCCAGTCCGCGGTCGATCGGACGCCGTTCCACACTCGGTACCTCGACTCGCGACTGGACGACGCCCTCGCCGGGGACGTCCGGGTCACCAAGCAGTTCCTGAAGGGCATCGGCGTCTACGGGAGCGACCTCCGTACCCGTGGATTCTCGGGCTATCTGACCGAACTGCTGGTGCTGGAGTACGGCGGCTTCCGCGAGTTCGTCGAGGCGGCCGCGGACTGGCACCCGCCAGTCACGTTCGACCCGGAGGACCACGGCACCGTCTCGTTCGACGACCCGCTCGTCGTCGTCGACCCGACCGACCCCGAGCGCAACGTCGCCGCGGTCTGTTCGGCAACGAACGTGGCGCGGTTCCAGCACTACGCACGGGACCTCCTCGCGAACCCCCGAATCGGCCTGTTCGAGGCCAGCGAGCCCGACCCGTACGACGCCGACGCGGTGGCTGTAGCCATCGAACGCCGCGGGACGACGCCGGTGGCGCTTCGGTTCGACGCGCCCGACGTGGTCGAGGACCAACTCTGGCCACAGCTACGGAAGTCACTCGGCGGCCTCACGGACGAACTCGACCGGCGGGGGTTCGACGTGCTTCGCTCGGCGGCCTTCGCCACGGACGGTGTGGACGCCGGGGCAAGCGCGGATACGCCGTCGGACGCGACCGGTGACGCCGTCCTGCTGGCGGAACTCGCCGTCGCCGAACGCCCGGCTATCGAGCGCCACGACGGGCCGCCGGTCCACGTCCGCGAGCACGCGACGGGGTTCTACGAGGCGTACGAAGACGACCCCGAGGTGGCCGGCCCCTTCGTCGACGGCGAGCGCTACGTGGTAGAGCGGCCGCGGGCGGTGACGACGGCGGCGGAATTCCTCCACAGCGACGCGCTGTTGGACGTGCGACTCGGGCCGCACGTCGAATCGGCGCTCGACGCGGGCTACGACGTGCTGGTCGGCGAGGAGATTACCGAACTAGCCGACGCTTTCGGCGTGGAACTGGCCGACTACTTCGACCCGAAGCCCTGAGCGGCGACCTCGTCGAGGACGTCGCGGGCGTCCTCGCTCACGTCGTCGTCGGGTTCCATCGGCCGGTAGCCGTCGAACACTTCGTGGACAGTCGTCACCGAGTCGGAGAGCGTATCGAGGCCGTAGCCGCCTTCGAGGACGAAGCTCAGGCCGGCGTTACAGTCCTCGGCGAGCGTTCGCATCCGCTGGGTCATAGCGCCGTATCCCTCCGTCGTCACGCGCATCCGTGAGATGGGGTCGTGCTCGTGGGCGTCGAAGCCGGCGGAGACGACGAGCAGGTCCGGGTCGTAGTCGGCGATGGCCGGCGCGATAGCCTCGTCGATGGCCGCGAGATAGTCGGCGGTGTCCGCGCCGGGCTGATACTTGACGTTGAGATTGGTATCGGCACCGTCGCCCTCGCCGGTCTCGTCGATGGCGCCGGTCCCGGGGTAGAGGCCGTCCTCGTGGATGGAGGCGTAGAACACGTCGCCACGGTCGTAGAAGATGTCCTGCGTGCCGTTGCCGTGGTGGACGTCCCAATCGAAGATGGCGACGCGGTCGGCGTCGCGTTCGAGGGCGGCCTGTGCGGCGACGGCGGCGTTGTTGATGAAACAAAAGCCCATCGCGTCGTCGTAGACGGCGTGGTGGCCCGGCGGCCGGCCGAGCGCGAAGGGGGTGTCCCGGGCCGAGACGCCGTCCATCGCCGTCTCGGCGGCCCAGACGGCCAGCCCCGCGGAGGCTACCGCGGCGTCCCACGTCGCCTCGACGGCGACGGTGTCGGCGTCCCAGTTCCCCCCGCCGTCGTCGCAGAACTCGCGGAACTCCGCTATGTAGTCGGGGTCGTGGACGCCGTGGACCAACTCGAGGTCGACGTCGCCGGCGGCGACGTACTCGACGCCGTGGCGCTCCTTGAGTGCGCGTCTGACCGCCCGGAGTCGGTCGGGACTCTCGGGATGGCGCGGGCCGGTGTCGTGGTCTAGACAGACCTCGCGGTAGCCGAAGTTCATTCAGTAGTACTGGCCGAGTTCGAAGTAGGTCTCGATGTCTGCCGCCTTGACTGTACGGCGGTCTGCGTGACGGGCCAGCGTCGCCGCGGCGGCGGCCACGTCGTCGGCGAACGCTTCGAGGATGTTCGCGAGGGCGACGCGTGCGTCCATCGCGACGCGGTAGTCGTCGGCGATATCGAGGCGTGCGATGCGGTCGACCGGGGCAACCGGAAGTTCCAGACTGTCCTTGTCCGGAACGTGGTTCACCCCGAAGTCAGCGGGCATCAGCGTCTTCCGGCCGTCAGCAGTCGCCTCCTCTGCGGCGGCGACCGCAAGCGACGCTCCTCGTTTCTGAATCCGACGAGCCAGTTCCTCTGCCGCGTCGGCACTGACCCGCAACCCGTCCGCGTTCCGCCGGATGACGGCGTCCACCGGCGCGAACGGTAGCTCGACGCTCATACCCACAAGCGAGAGTGTTGCGGCCTTAAGAGTTTCCGTAGCGGCGCTCCCCCGCTCAGAACACGTCGTCGGCGTCGAGACGACCGTCGTCCATGACACCGCGTACCGTAATCTCCTGTCCCAGTTGGACGCGTTCGTTCGTCTCGACGCTCATCGTCTCCTCGCCGTCGTCTAAGACGACCGGGTCGCCGGTCTGGACGACGGTGCCGGTGAACTCGACCTGTTCGGCGGCCTGTACCCCCCCGCTGTCATCGGTACCGCTGGCACTGCTGCCGGCCCCACTCGACGTGTCCCCGCTGTCGCCGTCGCCGGTGAACGAAGCGAGGCCGGCGTGTTCGTCGTCCCCGGACTGGGCGGGTGCGCTTTCGACGTTCGTCCCGTCGTCTAAGACCACGACCGTCGAGGCCCAGTTGGCGGAGGCTTCCTTGTCGTCCTGCCAGCCGTCCTGGATCTCTACGTCGGCGACCAGTATCTCGTCGCCCGGCGCGATGTCCTTGTCGGCCTTATCGCCCCATAGGGCCACTCGGATGTCGCCGGTGGCGTCCTGAACCCGGACGTTCCGGACCTGTCCCTCGCTGCCGTCGTCGCGGTCGAACGTGCGGACCGGGTCCGTCGAGCGGACGACGCCGGCGATGTCGACGGTGTCGCCGATTTCGACGCGCTCGATGGGGTCGGCGTCGGGTTCGAAGTCGACCGCCTCGTCTATCTCGTCGATGGCGCCGTCGTCGCCGACGTGCAGTTCGAGCGCCCCGTCACGTTCACGGACGTAGCCGTCGACGACTTCGACGGCAGTGCCGGGGTCCAGTTCCTCGGCGCGGTCGGCCCGGTCGTCCCACATCGTCACGCGGACGCGGCCGGTCTCGTCGCCCAGCGTGAGGTTCGAGACGCGTCCTTCGCTGCCGTCGTCGCGGTCGAACGTGCGGATGCTGTCGGTGTCCAGCACGAGGCCACGCAGGCTCACGTCGGACTGGCCCATCGTCAGCGACTCGACGCTGGATCCGTCGCCGGGTTCGACGTCGATGGTGGCGTCCTCGTCGGGTTCGGCCTTGTCGACGGAGACTTCGAGGCCGTTGTACCCCTCTTTGGGGCGACCTTTGACCCGGAGAACGTCGCCCACGTCGAGTGCGCCCTCGTCGATGTCGACGGCCTGTCCGTCCCAGAAGGCGAGACGGATACTGGCCGTCTCGTCTGCGGCTTCGACGTTGATGACTCGGCCGTCCTCGTCCTCGCCGTCGCGTTCGAACGTCTTCAGGTCGCCGACTGCCATCACCTTCGCGAGGAACTTCACCTCGTCCATCCCCGGTTCGACGTCCGCGATGGTCTCGACTTCGCCTTCGTTGAGTTCGTGGGCCAGCAACATCGCGGCCGTCTCCTCGTCCGCGAGGCCGCCCATCTGTTCGACCTTCTCCTCGACGGCCTCGCGGAACTCCTCCTCGGAGACGTCCGTCTCTAAGTCCGCGTAAATGTCCTCTATCGCACCCATCTATCTATGGGACGCAGGGATGGGCTGCGCTTAAGCGTTGTCGTTGGTCGAGCGGGCCGCTGCCGTCCGTCGATTCCGTCGCCGTGGCTGGCATATTCCGGAGTGGCTTCGGCACCCGATATAAACCTCCGCCCGACACGGGCTCTCTCACCGCTCGGCCGTCGTCACCTCGGTCGGGCCGTCGCCGTGGTCGTGGGTGACGACGACGCGACCCGGCAGGCCGCCCTCGAACTGCACCATCGTTTCGTAGTCGATTTCGACGATGGCCTGCGTACACGCGTCGCCGGCGTCGTCGCGGGCACCCGTCTCGACGGCGACGGTCAGTTCGTCGGCCGCGGCGTCGTAGTCTGCCCCCGCCAGCGCGGCGGTCTTACAGCCGTTGGCGCCCCAGATGGTCCCGTCGACGGTCACCGCGTCCGTCCCGAAGGTGACGCTGGCCTCGCTTACCTGCGTGCCAGACTCGCGTCGGGTGACGGTGAACTCGGTCCCGGTCACGTGCGGGTCTTCGTCTCCGGTCCCGTTGTCTGTTCCGCCGCCGTCGCCGGTTCCGGGGTCGCCACTGGACGCACAGCCGGCCAGCGCAACCGCACCGGCCGCGCCGAGTCGCCGAAGGAGGGCTCTGCGGTGCATACCCGGACAACTACCCGGTAACAGGAAGGTCCTTGTGGTGGTTCAAACCCGGCTTTGACCGTGGTGTGCTCTCCCGTCGCGCGGGGCCGTCGAACCGTCACCCTTTTCATACCGACCACCCTCCTTCAAGATGAGTCCGGATAGGGTAGTGGACTATCCTCTTGGCTTGCGGAGCCAGGGACCGGAGTTCAAATCTCCGTCCGGACGTTCTCTTCGTTCACGACCGGCGAGCTCCACGCTCGCTCCGCTCGCGTGGAACTCCGTCCGGACGCTACATTTCCGCGAACCAACTCTGCGAGCGACGGCCCTGTCGCTCGCACCCGTGAGCGGTTATGCGGACTGCGGAGATTTGAACACGACAGTCGCAGCGCGAGTGGAGCGAGCGACCGTCTGTCACCTGTTCAAATCTCCGTCCGGACGTTCTCTTCGTTCACGACCGGCGAGCGACAGTGTCGTCACGCCGTTTTTCCCGACCCGTCGCCTATCACCGCGCATGGACGCTCATCTCCGGGCCGGCATCGCCGTCTACGACGCCGGTCGGTTCCACGCCGCCCACGACGCGTGGGAGGACTACTGGCTCGAACTGGACGCGGGGCGCGACGAGCGGTTCCTCCACGGCCTCATTCAGTTCACCGCTGTCGTCCACCACGGCCGGACCGAGAACTGGTCGGGCGCACAGGGCCTCGCGGAGAGCGCCGGCGAGTACCTCGCAGGCCTGCCCGCGGACTACCGCGGCGTGAACCTCGACGACGTGCGGCCGTTCCTCGCGCGTGCGGCCGAGGACACCGAGGCAGTCGACTGGGACCACCCGCCGGCGCTTCGCCACCACGGCGAGACGCTGGACTACGAGGCGCTGGACTTCGAGGCGACGGCCGTCGCCGCCGGTGTGCTGGCCGAGGCCGAGGGGTACGACGACGGCGTCGTCGCCGACGCCGTCGACTACGCCCGGGACGAACTGGACGACAGAGGAGAAGGGCGGTTCGTCGGCCTCCTGTTCTCGTTCGTCAGAGAGGGCGAGCATCGGTCGGTGGTGTACCACCGCCTGCGCGACCACGTCGAACGCGAACGGCAGAAAGACGACGACGTGCAGGGACTGTTCGACGAGCGATCGGGGTGAGCAGGTCGATTGCCGTCGCCACACGGCTGGACCCGGTCGATCACAGAACCAGCAATAACGCTGCTCAGA
The DNA here is from genome assembly GCF_011602445.1 of Haloarcula sp. JP-L23. Taxonomy (NCBI): domain Archaea; kingdom Methanobacteriati; phylum Methanobacteriota; class Halobacteria; order Halobacteriales; family Haloarculaceae; genus Haloarcula; species Haloarcula sp. JP-L23. The sequence goes on from NZ_CP050014.1 coordinate 954,823, forward strand.
CGTCCGGTTCGACGACCCGCTCGTCCCCTTCGAAGTGAGCGGAGTTGTCCCGCGGAGTGTAGCCCAGCGCCTCTTTGGCGCGTTCGAGGGAGTAGTACTTCCGGTCGTTGTCGGAGATGCCGTAGACGATTTCGAAGTCGTAGTCGGCTTCGAGCGCGCACTCGTGGATGTGGGCGCAGTCGGGGTAGGAGAGCCACATCGCCTGTCCGCGCTCGTAGTCGATGGGCGGGTGGCCTCGGGTCAGGTTGCCGATGCGGATGTTACACACGTTGATGCCGTATTCGTCGTGGTAGTAGCGGCCGAGTATCTCGCCGGTGGCCTTCGAGACGCCGTAGAGGTTGCCCGGGCGGGGAACTCCGTCCCGTCGAGCAGGAAGTCGGCCTCCTCGCGGTACATCTCGGGGTGCGGCGGTCGGTCTCGAACGCGCCGACGGCGTGGTTCGAGGAGGCGTAGACGAACTTCTCGACGCCCTCGTCGACGGCGGCCTCGTACATCTTCTGGGTGCCGTCGATGTTGTTCGCTAAGACAGAATCCCACGGGGCTTCGGGCGGGGTCACCGGCGAGGTGGATGATGGCCCCGACGCCGTCGACGGCGGCCGCGACGTCCTCGTCGTCGGCGACGTCGCCGACGAGGAACTCGTGGGATGGCTCCTCGGCCGGCGGGCTGTGGAACATGAGTTTCCACTCGTAGGCGTCCCCGATGCCTTCGAGGATGGCCTCCCCGACCGCGCCGCCCGCGCCTGTGAGTAGAACCGGGTCGTCCATTCGTATACGAGGGATAGACAGCGCACAATAGGTAGCTTGCGGTTCCGTTATGTGCCGGTAGACCGACCAATAGGTATGGACCCGACAACGCCGCAGGTCGCCTGTTTCGAGGCCGGCATCAAGTTCGGCTCGCTGTATCACCAGTTCGCCGGCACGCCCGTGAGCCCCGATAGCGCCGACTCGCTGGCGGCGGCGATCGAAGAGGCCATCGAGAACCAACCACACTGCGAGTCGGTCACCGTCGAGGTCCGCGAGGCCCCGCTTCGCGAGGCCATCGCGGCGGCCGGCGCCGACTACACGGAACTGACCGGGCGGTTCCTCGATGTCTCGATGACCATCGACTACGAGGGCTGTGTCGTCGAGACGAGCATGGCGATGGAGGACGGCTACCCGCTGATGCAGGTCGATTCGGTCAGCGAGTGACGCTGCCGTTCGGTCGGTGTCGTCACGCTTTTTCTCCGAAAATTTTACCCACGCTGGTCGTGCACATCCGGTGATGTCCCTCCACGCGATAGACAACATCGACGACGCTATCGACGCCACGCAGGCGTTCCTGTTCCCGTTCGACCTGCGTACGTGGCTCAAACTCGCGTTCGTCGCCTTCTTCGTCGCCAGCGGTGGCGGTGCCCTGAATCTGGTCCGGAGCATGAACAGTTTCAACAACTTCGACCAGGGAGCGTCGCCGACCGGCCCGACTGGCACCGGGAGCGAGTTCGCACTCACGGGCACGCTCGACGTCTTCCCGTCGCTCGTCGGTGGGACGGTTTCACAGGTCACTCCGCCCGGACCGGGCCTCCCGCCGGGCGGTGCCGAGGCACTGGCTGGCCTCGGCGTACTCGCCATCGTCGCTATCGTCGCTATCGTCCTCTTCGCACTGGTCGTCGGCATACTGAGCAACTTCATGGAGTTCGTCTTCGTCCAGTCGCTCGCCGAACAGGAGGTCCACGTCCGGCGGTACTTCGGCGACAACGTCGGCAACGGCGTCCAGTTGCTCGCGTTTCGGTTCGTCTTCGGTCTCCTCGCTGGCGCCGTCTCGGTCGGTCTGTTCCTGCTGTTCTTCCTCGTCGTTGCTGGTGGCGAGATGGCCGACCTCGGCCCGCAGGCGTTGGCAGCGTCGTCGACGCTCTTGATCGTCGGGTTCCTCGGGTTCGCCCTCGTCACCGGGACTATCAACGGCTTCACCACCGTGTTCGTCGTCCCGTTGATGCTACAGGGCGACCACGGGATCATCACCGGGTGGCAACGCCTCTTCTCATCGCTCCGCGAGCAACCGAAGCAGTACCTCGCCTACCTCTTTTTCTCGGTCGTCCTCGGCATCGGCGTCAATCTCGTCTCCGGGTTCGCTCTCCTCATCGGCGGCGGGTTGCTGGCGATACCGTTCGGCCTCGTCGCCGTCGCCCTGTGGTTCGCGCTCGGCGAGGGACTCGCCGCCGGTATCCTCGCTGGCATCGTCGTCGTCCTGTTCGTACTGACGCTTTTCGTCGTTGCCATGTTGGTCAAGGTACCGCTCGTCTCTTTCCTGCGCTACTACGCGATGTTGGTGCTCGGTGACATCGACGCCGACATGGACCCGATTCCGGAAGTCCGCGCCGACGTCGAAGGCTGAGTGAACGCTTTCGGTTTTCGGTTCTCCCGTCCGCTCACGTCTGTCGGTTTCACTTTCACTTTCAGGCGGGCTTTTAATCCCACACCACGTCAACTGACAACCATGAGTCAGACCAGTCTGGACGACGACGAACTGTTCGGCGAGGCCGCAAACGAGATGCGAAGCGACGTCGAGGCCTCACTCGCCGAGGCCCGTACGGCCCTCCCCGAGGCAGACGCCGTGTGGGACGTCGAGGCCGACAACACGCTGGGCGTGCTCAACGCCCTGAAGACCGCACTCGACGTCGGTGACGCCGAGGACCACCTGCGCGATGCGAAGAAGTGGTACACGATGGGCGAACGCGCCGACGCCTTCGAGGACGCCGAGGACCTCGCCGAGGACATCGAGACCGTCGAGGACCTCATCGGCGACGTCGAGGACGCCCGCGAACAGGTCGGCGACCTCACCGCGACGATTCCACAACTCCGCAGTACCCTCGAGGAGTTCGAGGAGAGCGAAGAAGACGGCGGAGCGGATGCCGACGCGGACGCCGACGCCGAGGAAGCCGAGGCCTGAACGCGCGGTGGTCCGCGCCAGCGGGTGCGTTCCGAGAAGCGCTTCGCTCGTCCCGTCCAGACCTCGTTTTCGAGTTTTTCAGGGGGTCGTCGACGCCGTCGACACTACCTGCCCGACGGCGGTCACCGTCGCGCGCTCCAGTACTGAGTGTCGAACCTGACGCCCGGTTCAGACGATGGAGTCCGGTCGCGTCGCGAAGTAGTTGAAGACGGCGCCCAGACCGATGCCGTAGACGACGTGGGCCACTAGCGTCAACACGGCGTACAGCGCCAGCGTCAGGCCCGACTGGCCGGTGTAGAACGCGAGGACGAACCCGGTCCACATCGCCGCGCCGAAGAAGGCCCCGGAGACGGGGTCTGACTTGCCCGGCAGGTACTCCTTCAGCGAGGCGAACAGCAGCGGCCACGGGAACATCCCGCCGCCGAGGAAGATGATGTACCCGAACAGCACTTCGGGGACGTAGCCGGTCAGCCCCACGAGTTCGGTCAGGATGGCGAAATCCGAGAGGTTGAACGCGCCCAGCGACTGTGCGATGAGGAAGACGACGCTCATCATCGCCGTACCCACTAACCCACCGGCCGCACCGACGACGCCGTCGGCGAGGATGCCGCGTAGATTGTCGAACTCCTCGCTCTCCGCGACTGTCTCGTCGTTCACCGGGTCTTCGACCCCTGATGACGTATCTACCATGCGGTGTTGTACCATACCAATGAATAAAAAAGTTCGCGCACACGTTCGGGTCAGCAACCGCATATGTAAGACAACTGTCCACAATGCCTAATAGATGGTACAAAAAACCATGAGGAAACGATGGGTCACATGGTACCACACTCCGCGGCCGGCGTCCCACTCCACGGCGGCGACGTCAGGGCACCGGCGGACGTGTTCAACAGTATCTTCGAGGTGTTTCTCGTCCTCGGGACGGCCGTCGGCGTCCTCGTGGTGACGTACACGCTGTATCACGCCATCAAGTATCGCGAGACGGCGGGCGAAGACCCCTACGCCGACAAGGTCGAACGGCCGTCGATGGGCGAGATGCCCACCGGGGGGTCCGGCGGTCGGAAGGTGTTCTACTCCTTCGGCATCAGCGCCATCATCGTCGTCTCGCTCATCGCGTGGACGTACAGTTCGCTCGCGTACGTCGAGGACGGCCCACAGATAGCGGGCGAGGAGGACATCACCGTTCAGGTCGAGGGGTTCCGCTTCGGGTGGGCGTTCATCTACCCCAACGGCCACGAGGCATCGACGCTCAAGGTGCCACGGAACAGGGTGGTCAGGTTAGAGGTGACCTCTCGGGACGTGTTCCACAACTTCGGCATCCCCGAGTTGCGGGTCAAGGCCGACGCTATCCCGGGCCAGACCACCGACGCGTGGTTCACCGCGAGCGAGACGGGGACGTATCAGGCCAAATGCTACGAACTCTGTGGGAGCGGTCACTCCGTGATGGTCGCCCCCGTCGAAGTGATGCCACAGGACGAGTACCAGTCGTGGTACGCGGGGACTAACGGGACCCAGAACGGGTCGTCGAACGCCTCGGCGCAGGTCACTGCGCCCGCCAGCGTTGGAGGTGCCCCGGCATGAGCGAGGCCCACGACCACGGCCTGCCGCCCAAATCCTCGGTCAGTCGGTGGTTCCTCACGACCAACCACAAGGACATCGGTGTCCTCTATCTCATCACGGCGCTGTTCTTCCTCGTCTTCGGTGGCTTGCTGGCACTCCTCTTCCGTCTGGAACTCATCACGCCCGGCGCGGACCTACTGGGGTCGCTCGGGTACAATCAGGCCGTCTCGACGCACGGCCTGTTGATGGTGTTCTGGTTCATCTCGCCCTTTGCCTTCGGCTTCGCCAACTACGTCGTCCCTCTGCAGATCGGGGCCGACGACCTCGCGTTCCCGCGCCTGAACGCCCTGTCGTACTGGCTGTACCTCTTTTCGGGGGTCTTGATGGGCGTCTCGTTCTTCCAGGGGTCGACGTTCGCGGGCGGGTGGACCATGTACGCGCCGCTGAACACGCCGGCGTACATCCCCGGTGAGGGACTCGGTGCGACGTCGGTGGTGCTGGCACTCATCATGTTCACCGCCGCCGTCACGCTGGGGTCGGTGAACTTCCTGACGACGATGTACCGGATGCGCGCCGAGGGCCTCCGGATGCGGGACATCCCCGTCTTCTCGCTGTCTATCAACCTCACGGTCTGGATGATGCTGTTCGCGTTCGCGGCGCTGCTTGCCGCGCTGATGATACTGACCTCGGACCACATCCTCGGGACGACGTACTTCCAGTTCGCCAACGACGGGTCGACGCTGGCCACCGACGCCGACAACCCCGGTGCCTCGCTGCTGTGGGCGCACCTGTTCTGGTTCTTCGGCCATCCGGAGGTGTACATCGTCTTCTTCCCGGCGCTGGGCGTGATGGCCGAGTGCTTCCAGACGTTCACCGGGCGTCGACTGGTCGGCCGCAAGTGGTTCATCATCTCGATGGTGCTGGTCGCCATCCAGAGTTTCGTCGTCTGGATGCACCACATGTTCCTCACCGGCATCAACCTCCCCATCAAGACCGTCTTCATGGCGACGACCATCGGCATCTCCCTGCCGTTCGACCTGATGGTCTTCTCGCTCATCTACACGATGGCGAAGGGACGGGTGCGATTCACGACGCCGTTCCTCTTCTCGCTGGGGGCGCTCATCCTGTTCATCGTCGGCGGCATCACCGGCGTCTTCCTCGGCGCTATCGTGCTCGACTACCAGTTCCGCGGGACCTACTGGGTCGTCGCGCACTTTCACTACGTGATGGTCTCCGGGGCGACGGCGCTCTTCGGCGGCCTCTACTACTGGTACCCGAAGATAACCGGGAAGATGTACGACGAGACGCTGGGGAAGATTCACTTCGCCACGTACTTCGTCGGGTTCAACCTGCTGTACTTCCCGATGTTCGTCGCGTGGGAGACGCCCCGACGGGTGTTCGAGTACTCTCAGGACCTCCAGATATGGCACTCGATGGCCACCGTCGGCGGGTTCATCCTCGGGGCGAGCATGCTCATCATGTTCTACAACCTGTTCGTCTCGCTGTGGCGCGGCGAGGACGTCGGCGACAACCCGTGGGCCTACGCGACGACGGCCGAATGGGCCGTCTCCTCGCCGCCGCCGCTGGAGAACTTCCCCGGCGTCCCGACGTACGCCGACGGATCGCTCTCGTTCATGGACGACGAGGAAGTGGCCGACCGGACGAGCGGGGCCGGTAGCGGCGTGGCCGCCGCCGACGGCGGGACTGCGGCCGACGGCGGCACCGCCTCCGTGACGACGGCGGCCACCGCGACGCCGGCGACGCCCGCCCACGAGGCGGCCGGAGAGGAACACGCGAGTCACGCCAGTTTCTGGCCGTTCCTCGTCAGTCTCGGCGGGTTCGTCGCCTTCCTCGGTCTCTCGGGCGTGCGAACGGGGAGCGTCGTCTACGTCTCGATGGCGGCGGTGGGTGGTCTCGTCACCGTCGTGTCGCTGTTCGGGATGACCCGCGAACCGTTCCACGCCCCGGAGATGCCTATCGCCGAGCGGTGGCCCTTCGCGTCCGTAGAGAAGATGAAACTCGGGATGTGGACGTTCCTCGCCAGCGACATCGTCCTGTTCGGCGCGTTCATCGGGTCGTACGCCTTCGTCCGGGTCGCCTACGGGTGGTCCGAGTGGCACCACGACCTCATCCCGGCCGAACACGTGACGATGCCGGGTCTCATCAACACCTACCTGCTGCTCACGTCGAGTTTCCTCGTCGTGCTGGCGATGGTCGCCGCCGAGCGCGAGAGCAAGAAGGGGACGACGGCGGCGCTCGCGGGGACGTTCGCACTCGGCGTCGGATTCCTCATAAACAAGGGCATCGAGTGGAACCACTTGTTCCACATCAGCACGGAGATGTTCCCCAACGGGTGGAACCTCTCGACGAACATCGCCTCGTCGACGTTTTACCTCACGACCGGACTCCACGGCGCCCACGTCACTATCGGGCTGCTCATCTGTGCGTACATGACCTACCGGGCGTGGACCGGGGCCTATCAGGGCGACGACAGGGCCATCGAGTACTTCGGGTTGTACTGGCACTTCGTGGACATCGTCTGGCTGTTCCTGTTCCCGCTGTTCTACATACTCTGAGGTGAACTCATGGACTGGAAAGGATACACCGTCATATACGTCGTGTTGTTCGTCTTCGCGACCGCACAGGCCGTCGTCGAGTTCGTCGGCATCGTCGACAGCGCCTACTGGCTGGCCTTCGGCATCATCATGGTGCTGTCCGTCGTCAAGGCCGTCGGCGTCGCCGCCTACTACCAGCACCTGCGTTGGGAGCCGCGGGCGGTGACGTACCTCGTGCTGGGCGGCACTGTGGCCGCACTCGCACTGACCGCCGCCGCGGCGTACTCCATCGTCTGAGCGGCCGACCCGCCTTCCGCCCGAAATCACCAGACGACGACAGCCGCCAGCGATACGAGGCCGACGGCCCCGATACCGAGGCCGGTCAGCAGGGCGGCAGTCCCGTCGCCCCCGTCCAGCGGGTCGGCCGACAGGCGGAGCGGCGTCTCCTCGTCGTCCGTGAGGACCAGTTCGTCCGGGTGCCCGGTGACGGTGCCAGCGTCGGCCCGCCGGGAGACGGTCCCGAGGACGCTCACCTCGTCGCCCGGGCGGAGCCACCCCTCTCGATAGCGGCGCTTGCTCTCGTCGACGGTCGGTGTCGACGCCAGAGGCTCCGTCGAGAGGCCGTCGGTCGAATCGAGAAACTGCGCGAGTCGTGGGGGCGGCGTCTCCCCGCTGTCGGTCTCGACGTGCGTGTCGAACCGCTCGAACCGACAGCGGACCGCCGGCAGGGAGACGCCGTCGGACACCAGCACGCTCTCCGGCGTGAAGACGTCGTCAGTCCCGTTGCCGACCACGGTGTCCGCGACGTCGACCAGCAGGCGGTCGCCGTCGGCCTCGATGGCGAACGAGACGCTCGTGACGCCCCACGCGGCCTGCTCCCACGTGCTGTCGGTCGGCGTGTCGTACTGCTCGTCGATCTCGTAGCCGGCCAGCACGCACTCTCGGTCGGCGATTGGCGAGGCGAACGTCCCGTCGGCCGTCGTCGCCACCGTGCCACGAAGTCGGACGAGCGTATCCGGTTCCGCCTCGGCCGGGGTGACGTGGTCGGCGTCGGCGAGCAACGCCGCCGTCTGGCGCTGGTCCCAGCCGACGTAACACATCAGACCACCACAGACGAGCAGTAGGGCGCCGCCACCGAGTGCCACCTCCTCCAGAACGGCGACGAGCCACTCGGGCAGTGCGAGTAGCGACATGACGAGTCATGCACAGGACGCGTATTTGAACGTTCGGCCGGACCGAGAGACGACGCCCCGTCGACCGGCGCTTATCCCATCAGCAGTTGGGCGGTCACGGCGACCAGAAAGAGGACGCCGGCCACCGTCGCGGATTCGGCGACGGCCAGCGAGCGCGGGTGCCCCCGTCGCGTCGCGGAGAGGTAGACGCCGAGCAGGAGATATCCGACGAGGACGAGGCCGCCGGCGGCGGCGACGGCCAATCCGGCCGTGGCCTGCATCTCTACCGGCCCCGAGACGAAGAGGGTGACGCCCCCGACGAACCCGACGACGAGCAGTGTAAAGGCCACCGCCAGCACGCGCGGGTCGTCGGACATGGCCCCGAGCCGCGTCTCTCCGTCCCCGGTATGTGCAAGCGCGAGGTGCTCGGCGTTCGGCGAGTAGTGATACCAACCGCGACTCCGTGCCACCCAGCCCAGTACCACGACCACGAACAGCCCCATGACCGCCGTGCTCGCGAGGAACGCGGTCGTCATGGTATGTCGGTACATGACACTCCGCCATAACTGTTTGTGCCGACTCGACCGGTTGAGAACAGACACCGAGCACCGGTGTCGAGGAGTCTACAGTACCCGCGGAGACGACTGATGTCTGGCACACTCGACACCGTCGGCGGCGGACGCGTCGGCTTCCAGACAGCTTCGAGTCCCGACGACCGAGGCCACGACGTCAGCATCGTCGAACGCGACCCGGTCCGGCGTGGGACGCTGACGGACGCCTACGCCGCGCGGTCATCGAGGGCGATGCCTCGAACCCGGACGTGCTCGAACAGGCCGACGACGTGCTGTACCTGCTGTGTGGTTAGGCCTCGACCGGTCGTTCTTCGACTGTCACCGTTTCGCCCAGTGCCCGACGGACGCTCTCCTCGAAGGGGGTCAGTTCCACGTCGACGACCGACGTGATGCTGTCGTCGCTGACGACGACGCGGTTGCGCAGCCCGTCGACCAGCGGCACGGCGACGCTGACCGGCACGTCGGTCACGAGGCCGAGCCATCGGGCCGACAGACCCGGTGAGAGCACCGGTACGGGGACGATAAGCGGCTGGCGACCCAGCATGAGACGCGCCGTCGTCGTCAGTATCTCTTGATACGTGAGCACGTCCGGGCCGCCGACTTCGTACGTCTGGCCGGCCGTCTCCGGGTTCTCCAGTACCCCGACGAGGTACGCCACCATGTCGTCGACGTATATCGGCTGGCACTCCGTGCGGACCCACGACGGTGTCACCATCACTGGCAGGCGGGCCGCTAGCTGGCGGATAATCTGGAAACTCGCCGACCCCTCGCCGATGACGATGGCCGCCCGGAGCGCCGTCAGTTCTGCCTCACCGGTCCCGAGGAGACGTTCGACCTCCCGGCGGGACCGGAGGTGCTCCGAGAGACCCTCGTCCTCGTTGCCGAGGCCCCCGAGGTAGACGATTCGCTCGATGCCGGCGGCGTCGACGGCGTCGCGGAAGTTCCGGGCGGCCCGCCGGTCCCGTTCCTCGAAGTCATCGCCGGCCTGCATCGAGTGGACGAGGTAGTAGGCGGCGTCGACCGGCGGGAGCGTCAGATCCGGGTTGAGGACGTCCCCCTCGACGACGTCGACGCCTGCCGGTGCGTCGTAGCTGCCGGCGTCGCGCGTGAGTGCAACCACGTCGTGGCCCCGGGCTAACAGTTCGGGCACGAGGTGGCTGCCGACGAAGCCGGTAGCGCCGGTGACGAGGACGCGCATACCGCTAGGTGTCGCTCCAGTGGCTTAATGGCGACCCCGCACAACGACCCCCGCGGCTCAGTCGTCGGCGTCGGTTCGGGCCCGACGTTGAATCGCCCGCTGGACGAACTCCTCGGGGAGTTCGTCTATCTCGCCGGCCTGCACCGCCCAGAGATTGGCGTACAGCCCCTCCGAGGCGAGCAGTTCCTCGTGCGTTCCGCGCTCGACGATACGGCCGTCTTCGAGGACGAGGATGGTGTCGGCGTCCTTGACCGTCGAGAGGCGGTGGGCGATAGCGAACGTGGTCCGGTCGGCCGTCAACTCGTCTAGCGAGCGCTGGATGAGCATCTCGGTCTCCGTGTCGACGTCGCTGGTCGCCTCGTCTAAGACGAGAATCTCGGGGTCTTTCAGCATCGCGCGAGCGATAGCGATACGCTGGCGCTGGCCGCCCGAGAGTTTCACCCCGCGTTCACCGACCATCGTGTCGTAGCCGTCGGGGAGGTTCTGGACGAACTGGTGGGCCTCGGCGGCCTCCGCGGCGGCGCGAATCTCCTCGTCGCTGGCGTCGAAGGTGCCGTAGGCGATGTTCTCACGAACGGTGCCATAAAAGAGGAACGTCTCCTGACTGACGTAGCCGATGGCCTGCCGGATGGAGGGAATCTGCACGTCTCTGAGGTCCTGCCCGTCGATGCGGACCGCCCCCTCGTCCACGTCGTACATCCGGAGGAGGAGTTTCAGCACCGTCGACTTCCCCGCACCGGTGGGGCCGACGAGGGCGACGGTATCCCCGCCGTCCACTTCGAAGTCGATGTCGGAGACGACGGGGGCCTCGTCGTAGCCGAAGGTCACGTCGTCGTACGTGACCGCGCCCTCGGTCACGGATAGCGGCGGTGCGTCGTCGACTTCGGCGAGACGACCGGGCGTCTCCATCAGGCCGAAGATACGCTCGGCCGAGGCGTAGGCCCGCTGGTACATGTTGATTATCTGCCCGAACTGGGCCATCGGCCAGACGAACCGCTGGGTGTAGATGATGAACGCCACGAACTCGCCGGGCGAGAGCGCCACCGACAGCGCCGCCGGGGCCTCTCCGATGACCATCAGGCCGCCGACGACGAAGGTGACGACGAAGCCCAGTCCGGAGACGAGTCGCAGTCCGGGAAAGAACGTGATGCGCGTCTCGATGGCGTCCCAGTTGGCGTCGAGGTACTCCTGTGAACTGTCCTCGACGCGGTCGGACTCGTAGGTCTCGGTGTTGGCGGTCTTGATTATCTGGATGCCGCTCAGGTTGTTCTCCAGCCGCGAGTTGAGTCTCCCGACCGAGGAGCGCACGTCGGCGTACTTCGGTTGGATGGTCTCGATGAACCGCTTGGTGAAGACGGCGATTATCGGGACGGGCAACAGGGCGACCAGCGCCAGTTGCCAGTTCATGTAGAAGAGGTAGGTGGCGATGCCGACGACCATGATGACCAGCCGCGAGGTGGAGTTCAGGCCGTCGTTGAGGAACTTCTCCAACCGGTTCACGTCGTTCGAGAGCACCGACATCATCTCGCCGGTCTGCTTGTCGGCGAAGAAGTCCATGTTCAGCCGCTGCATCGTCCCGTAGGTGTCGGTTCGCACCGCGTGCTGGACGTGCTGGGCGAACTTGTTCCACCCCCAGTTTCGACTCCAGTGAAAGATGGCGCCGCCGGCGAAGGAGGCTGCGATGAGGCCCGCCGTCAGCCACAGTTGGCCGGTCGTCCCGTCGGGGATCAACTCCTGTGGGACGAACAGCAGGCTGTACCCGGACTCGCCCTCGATGACGGCGTCGATAGCCAGCGCGAGCAACAGCGGCGGGAGCAGGTCCAGCATCCGCGCGAAGACGGAACTGACGAGGCCGACGAGGAAGGCGCTTCGCTGTCCGCGCCCGTACTCGGTGAACAGTCGCCACATCGGGCGCTCGACGCGCTCGCGGGCGTCCTCGAAGGCGTCCTCGTCGGACGCCGCGTCGATGTCCATGGTCCGTTCTCACGGGGTCGACGCGCAAAAGGCCGTCGGGCTACGCGACGCCCGCAGGCAGTTCCACCCGGTCGCCGACGGTGACGCCGGTCCGGTTGGCCCACCCGCGGTTCACTTCAAGGACGTACTTCCCGCGCCCCTCGTAGCGCTGTAACTCGGACTCGCTGGTCCCCTCGGGCGGGAGCGGTGCGTGGTGGATGGTGGTGATGGTCCCGTTGGCGTCGACGAAGATGATGTCCAGTGGGAAGGACATGTTCCGCATGACGTAGGCGTACTCGCCTTCCTCTTCGTGGACGAACAGCATCCCCTCGTTCGGCCCCATGGCGTCGGTCTTGCTCAGACCGACGTACCGTTGTTCGAAGGTGTCGGCGATGCGAACTTCGACGGTCGCCAACCGCTCGGTGTCGTCGCGGACGGCGACTGTAGTGGCGTTCTCCGACCGGGTGGCCGTCTCGGTGGTCGTCCCGTTCGCCGTGCCGGTCGTCCCTCACGAACCGTCACCGTCCCTCGTCGTACTCGCCGACGCCGAGGACGCTGACCCACAGGCCGCTCTGCAGGACGAGGACGCCGACGACGAGGAGGCCGACGAGGCCGAGGACGACGGCCAGCGGACCGCGTTGCATGTTCAATACTGACGGACAGGTCGGGGGTAAGGGTTCCGACCGAGAGAGAAAGTGTTATTCCTGCCGGTGGAAAATTTGGGAGTACGGGTCCGTGGTCTAGTTGGTTATGACGTGGCCTTTACAAGGCCGAGGCCGGTGGTTCGAATCCGCCCGGACCCATCCTGCGACGAACGGAGGTGAGGAGCGGATGGACTATGTGGATTCGAAGTAGACGAGACGCGCACAGCGAAGCGAGCACGTCTCGGCGTGGTTCGAATCCGCCCGGACCCACTTCTGACGGCGACTGCGACGAACGGAGTGAGGAGCCAGCGGCGTCTGTGTGGGAAAGCGGATTCGCACCCTGAAAGACGAGCGACGCGAGTCTTTCTCCGGTTCGAATCCGCCCGGACCCACTGCACTTCTCGCGGCGCTCACCGACGAGCGCCGCGTGTGTGGCCGTCGACGCGCCGTGCGTCGACGCCTGTCGCCCAATCGACACCTGCCGAAAGCCATTTATCACGACCTGTGGTACCGCAGACCATGATCGACGGCTCGACGTGTCCGAAGTGTAGCGGGCACGTCTCGACGGAAAACGGGACGGAGTACACCTGTGACGACTGTGGCGCAGAGTTCGACAGTGCCGACCTCTTTCTGCCGTAGCGTGGTATGGTGACCCGCCCCTCGATTCGGCGGATGGCGGCGGGGTATCGAAATCCTTTTTTCTACCCTCGTCCTCGGATGGAGTGCACGCCGCCTTAGCTCAGACTGGGAGAGCACTCGACTGAAGATCGAGCTGTCCCCGGTTCAAATCCGGGAGGCGGCATACCCTTCTCGGTTTAGATGCCCAAACGACTACCCCCCTAGTTTCGGGTCTATCTGCTACTGAGCCGCCAATCGTTCAAGGGAGTGGTCTGCGGTGCAGCTAATCGAGACCGCGCCCCACGAGTTCGCTGCACACTTCCTCTTCGGTAGCGCGGGGCTCGCGCCGTTCTTTGCGTGCAACCGACGAATCAAGGATGGCGACGGGAGCCAACAGGCTACTTTCGAGTACGACGGGGAGACGTGGCTGGTGTCACTCTCCTACCGCGACTCCGGACTCGCCCATCCCGGCGCGCAGTTACCGACCGGAACTACATTCCAGCTCGAGGAGATGCGCGAGTTCGACCTGCACGTAAGCAGTGCCGACGACCCTATTGGTGAGCGGTCTTTTCACGCGCACATCGCCCCGCGCTGGCAGGGGATGCAAAGCAAGAACGGGAACGAGATTTCGATACCCGAAGATCTTGGCGAGGGCGTCAATTTCCACGTACAAGGGTCGAATATCGAATTTACTGAGTACCAACCACTGATTCGGAAAGCGATGAGCGCTGTCGGAATCAGTAGTGGATACTTCCGTGAGCTACACGAGTTCTCGACGATCCTTGATGCCGAACGGTACGTGCGGGTTCACAAGGAATCCAGCGGGCCGATCCATTCCCGTGACGGCCCCATTACGCAGCTCGGCCACCTGCTGGAACACGACCGCGTCGGTCGTCGAAAACTTGTGCAGTACGACAGCGACGAGCGCGGCCGACAACAGCCAGGGTACTATCACACCGCGACGCTCGGACCGCGCCGCGTCCGAGAAGCGTTCCCCGAACACCAACTCCCCAAAGAGGTGAAACACTACTATGCGAAGGAAGCCGCTTCACTCGATAGTGACCGGTCCATCGCTCATCCGAAAGTCGGGGTGTCCTACCAGAAATCGTTCTGGAAGGAGCAACTGAGCGCGGCCGACATCGAGCAGTTGACCGTCGAGTTGGAGGAGACGCTCTTCAGCGTCCTCGCGGAAGCCGGGCTGCCCGTCCGCCCTGGTGCCGCGAACTACGTCGAGGATGCCTACTTCGAGAAGAGTGAGTCCGACCGCGACCGGACAATCATTAAATTAGATTTTACTCGAATCAAGCACCGTCAGGAGTCGGTCGTGATCAAGCACATCACCGACGGTCTTGCGCCGACCGCTTGGGACGCGCTCAATGTACTGGTAACTGATGGCGGAGAAGTCAGTCCGAAGGATATTGCAGAGGAAGCTGACCGTCATCCAGGAAGCGTCCGCCGGGCACTCGACCAGATACCTGAACTGGTTGAGCGCGAGTACGGCAGTGTCTCACTGCGCTCGAAGTATATTGCCGACCTCGTTCATGATGCGGTCTCTGAGGCAAAAGAAGCGACTAAGCGAGCTGCCGAAGCCGGTGCGAAAGCAATGGAGGCGGCCGAGCGCGGTGTCGATAAGACGACGAGTGCCTTCATCGCGTGGGCAGCAAAGCACGATGTCGACGTACAGGACCGCGAGGGTGGGCCACTCCGGTTGGACTTCGGCACCGTCGATGATATCCGCCGTCAGCTTCGGGAGGGATACGACCTCTGGATTTCCGCAGATATGCCGCCAGAACGCTATCGTATGGCAAACGTGCGTTATGAGGAGGAAGTCGAGTCAGGTCTCAACTATATCGACACGACTGAGACGAAGGCGTTCGTTGCAGATGCTTGGCGACTCCTCGACTGAAATGGCTGGAATAGTGGCAACGCTGTCAATCACCGCTAATTCGCGGTAAAATACACTCCTTCTTCGTCGCGCGAGGTACCAACAGACCCCCGGGTGGGGTGTGAGGGCCCTATGTGTGTTTTGATGATGTCCCCCTTAGGGACACGTCTAAGAACAAACCTAACAGTGGGCATATCAATGGACCTGAACTATTCCCCTATCATATTGATACAAAATAGTTTATACACTCCAAAGTCGGTAGTTTGCATTCAATGTTCGCGGCAGGTCCTTTCCGATTACTCATACGTTGCTCGGAGTAATTTGGATCACTATAGTACAGCGGTACTATTGTCGATTTCGGACGGGTAAATCTGCATGACAGAGTCACCACAGTGATTTAATACCCTCGGGGTCATCCCTCGACACCAAATGAAAATGAATTGCTCCCCTGTGTTGCGATGACGGTACTTAGCTCGATCGACGAGGCCTACGAAAACGTCCGGCGTCTTCGATTTGGGAATACCGGGACCGTAGTCGGGGACCTTGAGATGAGTGACTTCGCTGATGCGCTATATGTTCCTGATACAATAGACGATGCTACTGAAGAGTTTTTTACCACCTCTAATCCTGATGGCGAGTTATTCATAATCACCGGAAGTGCGGGCGATGGGAAAAGCGCGATCTTTGCCCGAGCTTTCACGGAGGCCGTTGACAATGGCACCGAGTGGTTGGAGGAGAAACACATCAACCTGGACGCAACAGCTTCGAAGCGTCGAAATCAAAGCAAAATTGATGATCTGAATGAATTTCTGGAGGCAGCTATTGAGGATATAGAAGCCGAAGACGGGCCTCGGCGTGGTCTGGCGATGAATCTGGGGATTGCTCTTAACTTCTTTGAAAAGAGTGGATACAATTCTGATGGCAAGTTTGATGAAATCTGGGATGCGATTGTAGCAGCCAGAGATCCTGGAAATCTGGACTCTGACGGGATCTATTCGGGTGAAAACGGTGTGACGGTCGTGAATCTATCTTATCGACCTATCTTCACCACTAGTCATGATCCGGAGGAATTCGCCTCTGGGCTATTGCGGAACATAATCGATCAATTTGATTACGACAGTGAGGAGACTGATTCTCCGT
This sequence comes from Haloarcula sp. JP-L23, assembly GCF_011602445.1. Lineage (NCBI taxonomy): Archaea > Methanobacteriati > Methanobacteriota > Halobacteria > Halobacteriales > Haloarculaceae > Haloarcula > Haloarcula sp. JP-L23. The sequence continues at coordinate 971,046 of NZ_CP050014.1, forward strand.
TCCGGGGTATCGAAGATCTGCCGGACACACCGACAGAAGCACTCAGGGAACCGGACACACCATACTTCATCCACAACTTGGCCGCGTTCACCGACGAAACGGTCCGAAAACGATTCGCAACGTTCGTTGCTGCTAGAAGTCTCACCCATGGGCAGTATCTCAACCCACGTCATATTTTGGCCTACATTGCGCAGGCGCTGATCCCCGATTCACTTGAGCAATTAGTCAACGAGACTGGGCCGGACGCGACTCCCCATGATGCCGTGGATAATGATATCGACCCTGCTATGCCGCTGATTTGGAACGGTATCTATGGAAACGCACAACTCGAAAACCACGCCGCAACATTAGATCCCTGTGCTGCCCAGTCGAACGAGATCGATGAAAAGGTGCTAGAACTGACTGGCGGTCAACCAATTGATAACATAGATGATTCACTGACTGGAATGAACGAGATGAGCCGATTAAACGCTGCCAGAACGTGGGCCCGGGCGGGATATCTACGCGGGACGGAAGATATTGATGTTCTGTCCGATCAACCGGTATTTCGCCGCTTTGTCGGGACGATCGCATATCTTGATGAACGCGAACAAACGACAAGCGACCAGGCCGGCACATATACCGAGGAGGCTTTCGAAAAGGTCGTTGCTGCGCTTCGTGCGTGGAGTGGGCAAGGCACGGACAGCGATTGGCTCAAACTAGACGACGGACTCCCTTCTGCAGAGTACCACTTTTTTGCAGAATGGGACGATCCGGGCCCCGATGAGAACGAATCAGCCATCCTCACGACCGAGGAGACTCGCCCGGGGACGTTTTGGTTTAAGTTCGACAACGGAGTCGAGATTCCCCTGACCTTCCGGCTCTATTACCTAATGGAGCTAACGTCTGAGGGGTATAATCCAAATGCCCTCGATTTAGAGGGATCAGAGGGGGTACGGCTGATCAGATCTCAAATCTCAAGATTCACTGAAAAGGATGCAGAAATCGAGATTCGTGCCGGAAACGGATCTCGCATTTTCAATATCACTGCTAGAAATTTCGGGAGCGGAATCACCGTCGAATATGCAGGTGATGACGATGTCTGATAACGAGTATTTTGAAGAGGAGACTCCAAGCCGCGTCATTCAAGGCGGACTATTTCCCAGTTCACCTCGAGCGAGTCGCCGAGAGAGCATTTTCAGTGATGTGATTGCTGAGGTGCTTGGGGCGGATCCATCGTACTCACTCGAAGATCTGGAAGATCACATCCGGAGTACTGAATCAGGCCCGGCCGACGAAGGCCATCGAGAACAACTCCTTGATGTTCTGGATCATAAGTATGTCAAGCTACCAAGAGACACACACAAGGCGTCGTCTCGAGCGCTTATCCCGTTTGATCCGACCGTTGCACAATATATTTTGCCGCCCGGATCAAGCGCGTGGGGGCGATGGTACGAGATGTTCGTGACCGAATCGCCAGAAGATACGATTAACTCTGACAGTCATAACGTCTTAGTTGATAAACTGGACGAAGTTTCTGCATCAAATACATTTGAAGAATTTATCATCAATAAGATTGAAGATATGGTTGGCGACGATCAATCAGAGACCGGGGGGTCGTCTCTGACCCCTCGTCGATGTTATCTCCCAGAGCTAGCAAGCGCATTCCAGCGAGATGTCCGTGCCTGGTCGTCGATACCGACTGTTACAGGTTCACAGTGGCTGCTCACATTCCGTGACTTGGTGTGTTTTTACTGTATGATGTACTATATGCAGCTTGCGAGAAACCTCAAGTCAGAGTGGGAGGAGTTCTGTGTTGACACCCGTGATTCGGGTTGGAGTCCGCACGTTCACGAGCTTCCGTTTGGTATCAGAACTGAGCGCGCAGGGGAATCTCGTGACTTCCGGAACCTCTGGGAAGGTTCGTCGATTGTCCCATCGATGTATGACCAACTCTATGAGTCGTGGATGCGGTTGACTGTGACTCGTCTACTCAATGATGCGCTGGATGAGCAGGGTATAACTCCAGATGATCGGCCGTTCACGATGCTCGAGGCCAAGGAACGACTCCATGCACAAGCAGAGGAGTACACCGGTGAGGATGACAGCCCGATCGAGGCTGCAATCAAACACCTAACCTCAGTGATTGCCGATTCAAATTACGATGATGAGCCAGAGAGCTTAGTCGATGCCGCATGGCTGGTATTCGATACCGTGGATGAGTACTACCGCACTCAAGACTCAACAATAGCGGCAATCCGTCTCGGTCCGGCCGCGGTGAGGCAATTAGGCTTATCCGATGAGCGGACATTCATCGAAGAACGGCAAAAGGCTGGTCTAATTTTCGTTCTCAATGAGGGATCTCTGGCCATGTTCGCTCGGATCTTTACCGAGCTGCAAAACAATGGGGCACAGGATTACAGCTATTCGAACTTCAGGTCGTTTCTCACATCGCGAGGGATAAAACTGAAGGGCGAATCACAAGCGGCGGCCAGAGAGATGCTGGAAGGAATGGGCCTGATCCGGCAAGAATCCGACAGCGGAGACACAATCAATGTCAGGACACATTAAATCGGTACTGTGGGAGCGACTCGATGAATACCTCGAAGCTTCTGGCGTTCGAGGTGGCCAGATTTTGGCAGCCCGATTCGATCAGGGAGAATATCCCAAGCTCATGCGGGACGCCATTTGGGAGCAGGATGTATGCACCGTCAGATCGCTTACAATTGATAGCGTGACAAACGACGTGGCGGCGGTAGAGAAGGACGGTACGACGATCTACGTTCAGAGGATATATACCGACACGACATATCCGGACGACGACGAAGCTATCGACGGGTTGCAGGGCTTTGGGACGACCCTGCGAAACCTCGTTGCACGCGAGCAGAATGGCGAAGATATTTCTGTTCTATTGATTTTGGATACGCAATCTGATTTAGACACGTACAATCCGACCAACAGACTGACTGATACGGGTGGTCCGCTTGATCTCTCCGCGATTCGTGCTTCGCTTCTCACACCACGCTCCGACCATTCGATTCCACAACAAGCGGTCCTAGCGGCGACTGAGCGACTGATCGAGAACAAACTGGGCTCACCGGGTGATTCTGCATTCCTCGCAGATGTGGCAGCGATTCGAGCCGCAGTGGATGATGAAGACGTCTCTAGCCTCCAAAGGCGCCTCGGCGAACTCCCACAGATGGTCAATGTGGATACGCTTCCAGACTCATGGTTTGATCTCGAGCCCGAGACGTCACCTGAGGAGGTGTGGAAGTTTAAAAAGCTCTACGGGAGATTCGTTGATGCCCACGACCACGCTACCAGGCTTCGGGACGCGTTCCGCGGGGGAACAAACAGTCTCGAACACCTCAGGGAAGATTATCGAGAGGACTTCGTCCAGGAAGTCCTCGTAGAAGGTGACTGGCGCGGATTTGGTCTCGCCGAAATCGAGAAAAACGAACGGATCCGGCGGAAGGTTCGGGAGCAATCCGAATCCGATCAAAGCTCCGACGAGGAGGCAGATTCCGATGAATCGGACGACGATGAGGATGATGAAGCAGAAAGCGAAAGCGAAGATACGGACGCTGAGGACTCAGAAGACGCGGATGATGTAACAGATCCCGTTCCTAACGGAGTGAGCGTTGACGGCTCTGCTGAGGACTCTCGGATCTTTGAGCAACACGAATCTCCACTCACGGATGCCGATTTCCGATGGAGCGGGCTCTGTAAAACGGAGGAAGAAACCCTCGAAGCAACATTAGAGTTTGACAAAGACCTATCAGAACCATTCAACGTCAGAATCCAGCATTCTGACGAGACACCTTCGTATGCGGTCTCAGGCGATGCTGTGACTGCGACTGTGGAGCTTCCCGATGAACGGCCTCAGTACATCAGTGTTGAGGTCTATGTTGATCGGGACGACGCAAGAGGGTATCCCACAAGTCGCTTCGATATCGCAGTCCTTCCGGACTGGTGTTTCGATGCGACGGCTGAGGTAACACTCGATGTGGATTTCGAAGAACAGGGACTCGTCTTCCATGGTCCAGATGTGCTATCGCTCGTTCCGGCACCACCTCGCAACGACCGAGACAAAAAAGAACAGACGATCTTGGAAGACGGACAGCATGTGGCTCTAACACGTCCGACTGACCTGTTTGCGCAAGTTCCGCACGACGAGACGAGATTAGAATGTGTTTTGCAGAGCCCCGCAACAGAGGAGGCCGGCGAGGCAGGCGAGTCTGATGGGTCGGATGCAGTTGGCGTGAAACTGATTTTCTACGACGAGTCCTCAGACATCGACTCTAAGGATGTCGTGTTTCCACTCTTTCTTGACGCGATCGCCACGACCAGTGACGTCGGGAAAGACGACAGCGTCAAACTTGTGGATGAAATCACGATCCAGCCGGACGATAGTACCATAAGTGCTCGGGGAGTCCGCTTCCAGCCAACAAAATCAGCTCTTCAGGCTGTTATTCAGGTTGAGCACGAAATCACTGAGTCAGGCAGCCCTAATCCTCGCATTGTAAGCGGCGATTCATTACAACCAGGTGTAAAGGGTGAGTTTGCGACGGCGCTTCCGGACCCCATCCAAGCAGCGTACGATCGGCTGTTTGAACACTTCGATACACGGGGGACGATCCCGTCAGTTGACCCCTGGGACAGCGAAACGAAGGATCGGGTCAGAGCGGTTGTCGAAGCGTTTAGTGATCTCAATCCGGAGCACGACGACTATTCTGAAGAAACGTATCAGTCACTACAACGTGTTGGGACCGTCGAGACCGAGGGAGATAGCCAGTATGTTTGGCTGACCTCGTTCCACCCGCTGATGCTTGCGTACGGGTTACGAATTGCCGATTGGCGGGATGACGATCTTGCACCGAACGGGAAGACGGGGGGATTCGAAAACGATCGGTTCACAGCCCAACTCGACCCGACTGGCCTGCTCCCATACAAGAGCCCCCGAGAAGGCTCATGTCTCAGGGCTGAACCACTGGAACGTCACTCGCTGTGGGCACAGTACGCGCCAGTTCACTCATCTGAGCAGACGGAAGAAACACGCACCCCCAGTTGGTTCCGGTCAGCGTTCGTCGATCGGGTTGAGGACTTCCTCTTTACATTCAGACCAATATTCGAACTCCACCCACACCGCCAGCTGACCGTTAACGTCGCGAATCTCGGGGATCTCAGGCCACTTGTCAACGGTCTTGTGGAGCTTTACGACAATTCTGAGGACCCAACCGAAGAGATCCCCCCGATTGAGCTGCGAATCTACGGCGAAGGCAGACAAGGAACCGCCTTGGATACCTTCTTTAGTGACCAAGGGACCGCTGACGCGGAGGAACGAGTCTTGGACCAATCGGTTGAGGACTCTCTTCTGGAGCAGCTCAAGGAACGAGTGTCGTACACCCACCGGTCTGAGCCCCCCGCGAATGCTGACTCTGCCCATATCTCCTTTTTCAGAAACGTCCTCTCCGAAACATATCGGCCAGTGTCGATGGGCCGGCTCCCAAACGGCCTGTTCAAAGATGGTTTGCTCCCTGTGGAGTCTCTTGAGAAACCTTCAGACGCGTCTCAAGAGTACCAGATGGGATTCGGCGTCAGTACGGCCGCCACGGGTCGAGTCCAACAAGTGGCCAAAATCGCGAACCGTATAGAGGCCCACACATACACGAGCGGTGACTACAGCGCCTCACAGAAACTCATCAAAGAGATCAGTGCCACACGTGGGGCTGCCCTGGATCATCTCTCAAGCGAATCCGTTTGGGCAGTCTACGTGGATCCAATTGTCGAACCTGACTTCTTCACCGGCTCTGACGAGATGGATTCAATTGTTATCCAGTATAGCGACGAGCATGACCCCAACAGCCCCGGCTACGACATCATTACAACGACCAATCGACGGACAGTCTACCAACAGGCGATCCAGACTGGTGCCGAGCGGATCGATCAATACAACGTAACCGACACGGAAACGCTGCTGTTGGTGATGACGGCCATCCAAGGCGATGCCGTCACGGAACTTCAACATGCCAATCCGCAAACGATCAAGCAACGAATCGGGGAGGTTGGCGGTATGGCACTCGCCAGGACCATGCTCCGAAGAGAGCTCGGAGATTATGCGTGGTTGCCTGTCCCGCTGGCAGAACACGTCCAGCATGACCGGGCACACAGGCAGCGGATCCCAGGCGTCCTCCAAATGGATGTTTCCGGGCCCCTGAGTGACGATTTGCTATTCGTTGGTCTTCCTGACTCGCTTGAGGATCCGGTCAAATTCTGGCTTGTGGAAGCAAAGGGTGGAAGCGGCGCCGACACTGGTCATGGGGTCCAGCAGATCCGGAATGCCAGAGAGGCGATGACAACAAAATTTGATCGAGATCAATCCTATGCCGATACCGAGCTCCTATACAGTGCATTCGGGCGAGTGATCGTCGACTTGGCCAATCGGATGCGGACTTATAATATCATCTCCTCCGATGATCAGAGTCGGATCCATGACCACCGAGAATCACTTCTTGAAGGGGAATATGATGTCTCGTTCCTATCGGGGGTGAACAATGAACTCGGTGATGTGATCAACACGGTCGATGAATTGGGGGCCCAGTTAGAGATCGAGGAGGACGTTCGTGTCGCGACCGTCCCAATCACGATCTTGGAACTGCTTGGCGAACCTGATACAGATCCGAGCACGATCGTCGAAAACTTCCCGTTTGATCAATACGGGTTTTGAACTAATACAACAACAGAATAATAGACTTGTAGAGCAAATCTGATTAAAAACTCTGTATTTGGGCTGAATGGCACCTTGGAACGACCGATAATGTTTGATGTTTAGTCGAAATCTCTAAACAATGCGATTCGTGCTGAAGAGAGACCACTCTCTTTTCGTAGTTGATTAAGAACTACGACACGGAACCTGCGATATCGGGCTATAGGTGACCAGTCCGGCCCAAACTGTGGCTTATGATGTCGGACTTTTCATTAACAACCGTACATGCGCATCGAGCGAAACCAGAATCATCACTCCTATCGCTGCTGGCTAACGCCGGACGAGTACAAGACCCTCAAGCAAAGCGCGGGTAGCTACCGGGACTCTCTCATCATCCAACTTGGGGGAGAAGTCGGGCTTCGGTCCTTCGAGATACCGCAGATTCATCCTGAGCACATCAAGCACGTTGACGGTCACGCCCGGCTTCGCGTTCCCCAAGGAAAGGACACCGAAGGGGGCGGTGGGAAGCCCCGCGATGCTTACCTTCCCGAGCAAGTCGAGAGTGAACTACTCCGCTACGCCAACGTCGAAGACATCGACCGCGACGGGCCAATCATCGACCTGAGCGAGCGGTCGGTACAGCGGCGGGTCAAGGCGACCGCCGAGCGAGTCGCAGAGGAGACGGACGACGCCGACTGGCAGAAACTGTCGAGTCACGACCTTCGACGGTACTACGCCCAGACACTCCTGGTGCGTGAACGGATGAACCCCAGAGTGGTGATGGAGGTTGGTGGTTGGTCGGCGTTCTCCGCCGTCGAGCCCTACCTGAACGCTCCCACCGCGGAGGTAGTGAACCGTGAGTTTGAGGAATCGAGGCTGGCGTGACGACCGCGATAGATGGCGGTAGAGCAGGGGATGGAAGGGCGCTTCCGGGGGTGCTCTCCTGGCCTGTCTATACTGACCAGCGAAAAGCAGCGGTAGAACGCCCTCAAGCAGGCGTTCAAGCGATAGAACGAGCAGGCGAAAAGGGCGCTTTGAGGGCGGTAGTCGATGGTCGATCAGCCACGAGCAGGATCTGAGGGGTTGAGCGCCCTCAAGCAGCGCTCAAGCGTGGATTCGAGCAGGAGCTGAGGGCCCTCAAGCGGTGGTCGTTCTGGTAGGTGTGGGAGAGCATGGGAAGACCTCCCTCAAAGGGCGCTTTGATCCCGCTTACCCCTGCTCTTGATCCTCGTCTGTTACGACCAGCGAGAAGCAGCGCATGAGCGCTCTCAAACAGCTAAAATCTTCGCTTGCGAGTAGTGCTGAGAAGGGTTATTTCCCTGCTCCCAAGGACACGGCCTTGACGACCAGCAAGACCAGGAGATAGAGCGTCCTGAAGCAGCGTGAATCAAGCATTACGAGCAACGGTTGAAGATGCTTCTGAAGGGTGGTCTCCGTTGGTCGAGTTGAACCGAGGGGGAAGAGACCAACAGATTCCCCTAGATTGATTACCATCTCTATTTGTCTAGTTACCACTTCATAATGAGTCAGGCAACTCTCGGCTCAACGCCCTACCGCAATTCAAGCCTCTTTTCTGGCTACTATCTCGACGAACGAATCGACGACCTCGAGGAATGGGAGTGTGACGACGAGGCCCAAGAAGCGTTTGAGGCACTTCAGCACCTGTGGGACCTGGAAGGCGAACTCGTCAGCTCCTACAAGGAGGACGAACTCCTCGATTCGTGGATCGACGATGTGCTCGATATCCTTGGATTCGGCACATTATCGGAGCCGACGCTGCCCGACAGTGGTGGATACAACGACCGTCTCCTCTTTGAATCGGACGAGAAGCGTCGTGATGCGGCCAAGCGGAAGCGTGACGGCGAGACCGAAGCGATGTACGGTCTCGCATCGGCCGTTCTGGAAGCGAAACAGTGGGATGCCGACTTCAACAAGCGGTTCAACGAACAGCGGTCTTATCGGGACGCCTCCCACCAGATCAAGTACTATCTGGAACACACGCCGGAGCGGCTGAAATGGGGCATTCTCACAGACGGCAAGAAGTGGCGGCTGTACGGGACCAAAGACTACGCAACCGAGGTCTACTACGAAGTCGATCTTCCCGAGCTGCTGGAATCCGGGGACGTAGAGCAATTCAAATACTTCTACGCGTTCTTCCGACCAGCAGCGTTCCGTGAGATAGCTGGAACGTCGTTCCTTGATACGGTCTGGAACGAATCGGAGACGGCAGCCCAAGAACTCGGTGAGGATCTACAGGACAACGTCTTCACAGCGTTGCGGGTGCTCGGCGAGGGGTTTATCCACACTAATGACCTCGACATCGACTCTGACGACGAAGATGCTCGGGAAGAGCTGAAAGAGCAGTCGCTGGTGTTGCTCTACCGGTTGATGTTCGTCCTCTACGCCGAGTCGCGTGGCCTGATTCACCCTGACGACCCCAGCGCACAGGCAGAGTTTGACGAGCACTTTAGCTTAGACCAGATACGGCTGGAGATTCACGAAGACATCACTTCGGGCGATTCGTACGACGATTACAGCGGCTACGCCACTCCGATTTGGGGACAACTACAGGATCTTTTCGGGCTCGTTGACGAAGGGAAAGAGACACTGGGAATTCCGCCCTACAACGGTGGACTCTTCGACAACGAGAGCCACGAGTTTCTAGCGGAGAACGAAGTGGCCGACCGGTACCTCGCAGAGGTGATTCACCGGCTCGGGACGACCGAGGGGGAGGGCGGGAACCCAGTATTGGCCGACTACGCCGACCTAGATACCCGCCACCTCGGGACCATCTACGAGGGCCTGCTTGAACACGAGTTCCGTATCGCATCGGAGCCCTACGCCGCGGTCTCCGAAGATGGTGGGCAGGTCTGGAAGCCCGGGACAGAGGTGAGTGTCACCGAAGCCGTCGAGACGGTTGAGCAAGGCGAGTTGTACGTCGTCAACGACGACGGCGAGCGGAAGGCCACGGGTGCATACTATACGCCGGACTACGTGGTGAGCTACATAGTTGAGGAGACCGTCGACCCGCTACTGGATGACATCAAAGCCGAGCTGGAAGCTGACGGACTGGAGCCCAGCGATACCGCGTACTTTCGTCGGTTCTGGCAAGAGGTCCTGGAGTTGAAGATACTCGACCCTGCGATGGGGTCGGCGCACTTCCTGACGAACGCGACAGGGTATCTGACCGAGCAGGTGATGGAAGTCGTTCGCGAACAGGAGATTCAATCCTACGACGAGCAGGAACTTCGGCGGACTATCGCGAAGGAATGTATCTACGGCGTCGACATCAACGGTATGGCTGTCGAGCTAGGGAAGCTCTCGATGTGGCTGGAGACACTGGCGGCCGACAAGCCGCTGGCGTTCCTCGACCACCATGTCAAGGCCGGGAACTCGCTTGTCGGGTCTGATATCACCGAAGTTCTGTCCGACGACACCGAGGAGAACGGCGGCCAGTTAACCCTCACACAGGCGTTCGCCCGAGCCCGCCAGCAGACGCTTGAACACGTCATGGGCCTCATGGAGGACCTGCTGGCAATCGACAACGAAGAACTCGAAGACATCAAGTCGATGGAGGAGCTGTACGATGAGATCCGTGCCGACCCACTGTACCAGCGGCTCTTCGAGATTGCGAACGTCCACACCGCCGAGGAGTTCGGTCTGGACGTGCCCAGCGGCGTCTACGAGGACATGGCCGGCGCTATCGAGAACGGCGACGACTGGGAAGAGATCCGCGACGAAGATTGGTTCGCGACGGCGCAAGCAATGGCCGACGACGAGGACTTCTTCCACTGGGAACTGGAGTTCCCTGAGGTGTTCTTCGGGGAAGACGGGGAGAAACTGGATGGGGCCGGGTTCGACGCCGTAATCGGGAATCCACCGTATGTTCGCATATATGGTGACACCTTGCCTGATGCCTACGTCGAGTACCTCCGGGAGACATACAGTACTGCGCATATGAAATTCGATCTGTACGTTGTCTTCTCTGAACTGGGGATAGACCTCACGCGGACTGATGGCACCTTCTCATATATTATTCCAGATAAGTTCACATCTACCCCTTACGGAGAACCGCTTCGCGACAAGATATTGGAGCAGACTAAACTACGGTCTATACTTGATCTCAGGGAGAGGCAAGTCTTCGCCGACGCGACTGTTTCGAACCTTATCCCAGTCCTGAAGAAATCTGACGAGACGCTGGAGACGCTTGAGATCCGTTCAATGGGTCCCAATAACACGGTTACCAGCAGTGAGCTCCCACGTAATGCAGTCGTCTCTGACGACGACCACTCGTTCCGTCTCTCGCGGACAGTAGAGGATATGCAGCTAACTTCGAAAGTCCGGGAGAAGTCCATTCGATTTGATGACATATTCTATACGAACTGGGGACTCCGGACTGGTACCGCTGAAAAGACGGAAAAATACGTTGTCGAAGATGGGGACGGCCCTGATACTTATCCGATGGTTCGCGGGCAGGATATCGTCGAGCCATATCGACTTCGAAAGCCGTCTGAATACATCATTTACAAAAAAGACGACCTATACAACCCGATGTTCGAGGAACTCTTCGAGAGCGAGAAGCTCATCTTCCGAAAAATCAGCGGAGAGGGTCTGATGGCCGTTGCCGACGAAAACGAGTACTACTGTTTCTCTACACTAATTCCGTGTGTAAATATTCAGAAGATTGTCGATGTAGATCGGGCTGGGATTCCTGACTTAACGTCAGAGTGCCAAGTTTACGAGGACATATACTATGCGCTGGCAATCGTCAATTCATCACTCTTAGAATGGTTCTACGGAATCAACCTCTCCGATGAATTGAGTGTTGTTCCCGGCCATATCAACGAGCTCCCGATAGCGAAGATAGAGGATATCGATTCAGAACCGGATCAGCAGTTGGTAAATTCATTATGTGACAATGCCAAGGCCGCTATTGAGGGAACGGTCGCTGGCGAATCCGTCATTTCAGAAGTCGAGGAAGCAGTAGATTCATGGTGTGAGAGGGTTGTACACGATATTCTCTCTGAACTGGCCGAAATGAACTCTGAACTCCACAGTACCCATGAAGATCTGAACCTTCGGCTGCCTGACTATCTTGGCTCGTACGATGAGGGAATGACGATAGCAAATATTGGGTTGACTCAGCCATCAGACAAATCTGCAGACTCCATTCTGCAAGAGACCACTGAGCAGAAGCCAAACCTCCGTGTCGGAAAGGCCAGAGTTGTACGTGAGACCGAGACGACTGTCGAAATCCGACTCACCGCTCGCTACAAACCCGACGACGAAGATGCCCACGAGACGGACCAATGGGGTTACACTGAGACGGACTCGCTTCCGGCCCTGCGCATCACGGACCTCACTGAGACTGAGGCCGACCTCATTGAGGCGTTCGTGCCCGTCGCCGTCGACGAGGCTGGCGGCTTCGCAGGCTTCCGCGAGACCGCGACGAAGACAAACTCGCTAGTCGATCGTCTGCGCAAACTCACGCTCCCGGCCGTCGACGACGTGCGTGACGGGCTGGCGAGCTACGTCGAGACGAAGGAGCGGGCCGAGGAACTGGAGGCAAAAATTGAGCGCACGGACGACCTCATCGACGAAATTGTCTATGAACTGTACGGGCTGACCGACGAGGAAATCGAGACCGTTGAGGAGGCGGTCGGAGAGTGATCTCTCGGCTATAGTCGTACTATTGTCTAAGTGATTGCACCCCGCCATTTATTGTTGTGTATAAGAACATATCATACTGATATATGAAGGTGATTCGTAGGTATGGACATTCTATTTGACACAAACATATTCATACACCGCGAAAATGACGAAGTAGTCCCGGAAGACCTACGAGAACTCGAAAAGTCACTGAAAGAGCAAGGTCATCAGATCCTCATTCATCCCCTATCAGAGCGGGAGATACGGAACGACCACAACGAAGAGCGACGGCTTCAGAACGAATCACGAATTGAGACGTATCCAACGCTTGACTTCCCTAGCTATCCGTCCGACGATGATGCCGAGTTTCGCGCTGCAGTTCCTGAGGCGACGAGCACCAATGACAAAGTGGACAATGCAGTACTCTATTCAGTTTACGTCGACGACGTGGATTTCCTCATGACGGAAGACAAGGGAATTCACAGCAAGGCCTTGGACCTAGGCATCGAGGACAGAGTCTTCCCAATCGAGGGGGGCCGGGATTACTTTAGACCAACTGACCCTTCTATTCGTGGGCCGGAGGCCATTAAACGAACCACGGTTGGCGAACTCGACTTGAACGATCCGATATTTGACTCACTTGAGGGTGACTACGATTTCATAGAATGGGCTCGCTCAATATCCGACCGCACTGCGTGGGTTAACTACAATCAGGATGATACCCTTGGAGCAGTACTGATTCTGAAGAAGAACGAGGTAGAGAATATCGGCACACGCCCTGAATTAGGTCGGAACCGTCGGCTGAAGATATCGACACTCAAGGTCTCCGAGCGAAAGTGGGGGTCGAAGATTGGAGAGCTACTGATTTCATTAGCTATTCGGGAAGCAATCAACGGCAGCCACGAGGAGATGTATCTGACCCACTATGTCGAATCTGGAGAAGATGTGTTGGTCGAACTCATAGAGACTTATGGCTTCGAAGAAGTCTCGAAAGAAATCGACGGAGAGTCAATATTCCTGAAGCGGCTCACTCCTGGGCAAGGTGACGACCCGACACCTCTGGAGACGAGCAAAAGATTCTATCCGTCCTTCTATGATGGCGAACAGGTCAATAAGTACTTGATTCCGGTACAGCCACAGTTCCACAACAAACTGTTCCCTGGCTATGCAGGACGCGATACGACACTGGCGGAATTCTCGGGTGAATTCCAGTCAGAAGGGAACGCGATAAAGAAGGCGTATCTATCACATGCCAAGAACCGTAAGCTAGAGCCGGGAGATTTACTCTTATTCTATCGGTCTCGTGACCATATGGAAGTCACTTCTATCGGTGTACTAGAGGAGGTACACTACGGTCTCACGAACGCTGACAGCATCGCACGGATCGTAGGGAAGCGATCTGTGTTCACTGACAAAGAACTACAAGACATGGCCGAGTCTCCAACGACAGTACTCCTGTTCCGGTGGCACTTCGACTTGGAGAACCCAATCAGCTTTAAGGAACTAAAGGAGAATGAGATTTTATCCGCTCCTCTACAAGTGATGTCAGAGATATCAGATAGAGATTATAAGTACATCCGTGAACTAGGGGGGATCAATGAACGTTTTACTCTCGATTAAACCCGAATTTGCGGAGAAGATACTGTCTGGCGGAAAAAGATACGAATTTCGAAAAACTGTATTCAGTGACCCGGAAGAGGTGGATACCATATTTCTCTACGCTTCTTCTCCCGTCCAGCGTATCGTTGGTGCGTTCACGATGGATGAAGTGATTTCGGACAGCCCAGCGAACCTCTGGCGTGAGTATGGACATTACTCCGGTATTTCGGACCGGAGCCGGTTCATGAGCTACTTCGAGGGCACCGAAGAAGGACATGCTATCGAAGTGGACCATGTCCACGAGTTCGATCAACCGATTAATCCAGCACAGCGGACAGACGACTTCTCACCACCTGTCTCATTCTATTACCTACAGGAGGATTCAGAACTCAACATAACACGACAGTTGCCGGAGCCGATGAAACAGGGAGCGTCGCCCGATCTTCTGCAGTTTTCGTCTGATTGAATGCGCCGTCCTTGGACAGCTAACCCTCATTTTCAAGCGACAAATCCACGGTGCCGTTCTTTGACGCCCTACGTTCGAGAAACCGGGGTTACACGAACAGATAGATTAGGACTAAGTATAGGACTAACATAAGGCCTATACAGAGATGCCGAAGACACGCGTCAGTCAGGGATCGAACGGGCAGTACAAGGTCACGGTGCCGAAGGGTGTCGCCGAAGCGATGCAACTGGACGGGAAGCGCCTCGACTGGAAGGTGAAATCGGGGAGCACCCTAGAGGTGACCATCGTCGATGAGTAGCGCCGTTGGCTACACCCGAATCTCCCAGGAGTCGGACACGTCCATCGACCGCCAGAAGCACCACATCCGCACGTACGCCGACGAGAACGGCCTCAAGCTCGAAGCCATCTACGACGACGGAGAACACTCCTCGGGCTTCGACGAGAGCCGAGAGGAGTACCAGCGCGTCCGGGAGCGCGTGCAGTCTGGAGGGATCGCAGCGGTCATCGTCAACGACAAGCGTCGCCTCGCCCGGGACTTCGACGAGACGATGCGCCTCGTCCTCGATCTCCGCGAACACGACGTTGAGGCGCACACCTTCCAGGAGGGACGACTGGACCTGTCGGACCCGGTGCAGGCCGCCGTCGAAGTCCTCCAAGCCGCCAGCGAACACGAGGCGAAAAAGAAGGAGATTGAGCGCGCCCGCGAGGCCGTCCAGGAGCGCATTGAGAATGGGTACGACCACGGCCGCCCGCCTATCGGCTTCCAGTTCGATGACGCTGGCGAACGGTGGGTGCCGGACCGAGAGGGCCGTTTTGAGCACGTCG
The DNA here is from genome assembly GCF_011602445.1 of Haloarcula sp. JP-L23. Classification (NCBI taxonomy): domain Archaea; kingdom Methanobacteriati; phylum Methanobacteriota; class Halobacteria; order Halobacteriales; family Haloarculaceae; genus Haloarcula; species Haloarcula sp. JP-L23. The sequence goes on from NZ_CP050014.1 coordinate 986,270, forward strand.
TCGAGGCCATCCGCATGGTGGAGGACGGAGCGACTTACCGCGACGTCCAAGAAGAGCTGGACATCGCACCCTCAACGATGTCGGGCGTGATGGACCGCCGCGACCGCTACCTCCAGGAGACTGAGAGCCCATAAGCAACGACGTCGATCCCGAGGATCTTATCCTCTGAACTCGCCAATTTGTATCTTCCGTTTTAGGGTGTCATTGAAGAATTCACAATATGGGTAATTTCAATGTTATCGGAGGAGAATCGTGTGCTCAACTACATGCGAGCTGACCGCTGGCCCCCTGTCAGAACTAAGTGATGTTCAGTGTATCGTGCTGAATACAGCGCGCGAGTCGGTTATCGCTCGGTCTCCATCACCGGTTTTGCTGAGTGTTAGACAAAGCTGACGTCCTTAATGACGTCAAAGAGCGAGTGTCTCATTCTTTCATATGCTCTATGGAAAACTGGGTGGCCAGACCAACAGTAGCTTCTTCTGTCGGGGCGTCAGATCTCGCTGAACGTGCGAATCTACGATTGTCACCGGTGGCGCTCAGTTGAAGACGAAGAGGTCGTCAATAGAGAGCTCTCCGAGCCACGAATATACCAAATGCTGAAGTGCGACCTCAGAGACTTCAGGTTCGAACGCGACGCCGTCTGACACGATGAATCCGGAGAGACTGATATCGTCTCGTCCCAACAGGTACGATGAGCTATCCCAACCACCGTGCCCCGGGTCTGGCTTAGCGAATTCAAAATACCGCATGAGTTCGTAGATTCCGTCGGAGAGAGTGGACCGACTTTCGGTATGTTTGATCTCTCCCAGAATCACATGATTTGGTTGGCCATCTGCTTGGTCCATCGGATAGCGCTCTATCACGATGTCGGGCCGGCCTGAATAGAGGGACCGCCTGGTATCGTGATCCATGATATCCCGGTGTCGGTCAAGTGCCCGCCGTGACTGGCGAATATATTGTACGGAATTGTTCTCCGGCACCGGTTCGTGAAAGCGTAGCCGTCCAGTGTTGTCGTGATAGATTCGATACTCCCAGTTACTGTCAGCCATGACTGCAATCGCGTCGCTGCCACGCTCGATCGATCGTAACGTTACCTCCGCCTGCTCCGAGAAAGCGTTGAGAAGCTCAAAGATAACGGCCAGTTCAAATAGGGTTGCCGTTTCGGGGACAGATAGGGATTCCAACAGCACCCGCCCAGCGTCATCGTCATCGAAGTCTCGGGCCAGAAGCCGTTCGTACAGTCGATAGAGGTCGTAGGCTTCATAGTAGAGCGGTTGACGAGATTGCCGGGCCTGATCTAGAGCCTTTGGCGTGACCCTGGTATCGCTATCGGCGTTGATCCGGTTCAGGTGGACGTTTCGGTTGTAATGGCGCAGGAAGGACTGGATATTGCCATCGTCCCATCGGTCGCGTCGCCACTGGTAATCAATCTCCAGCAGCTCACTCCTGGCTGTCTCGGCAATAATCGACAATAAGGCCTTCATCAAGACGTTTTGTGGTAGTTGATACTCAGTTGTTGCCGACCGTGTCACGAACCTGGATGTATCACCTGGGTGCTCCGAATAGCGTTGTCGGATGGTCTGGCCCAGTCAATCGCCCCCGTATTTCCCACGAGTCTCCTCGCTCTCGACTGTGCTGTCGGTTTTTACCCGCCGGAGCCGATCGTGAAGCTCCGACAGGTAGTCCTGAACTGGCTCCGAGAGGGCAAACCGGATCCTGAGCAACCGATCAAGGTCCTGAATCTGGAGGCCCGTTTTGTCGAGAGCATGTACCAACTGCTCCTGGCCAATCGGCCGCCCCGATTTTAGATAGGCTATGAGCTCTGTCTGAACCCTCTCAGTGAGGGTTTCACGCGTCGTCTTTGTCATCGAAGTCGATAGCGAACATATCTTCGGCAGTGGCTTTCAGGGCCCCTATATCGACACCAGGGGTCACCTCGCGGTCATTGTCGACCTGGCCTTCATCCTCGACACCAGCCTCCGTGTCTTCGGGCTCATGATCTGAGTGGACCCACTGAATGGTCGTGCTATCGTTTAGCGAATTAATCAGATCTTTCTGCTCATCAGGCCGCAAGCCCTCCAGTTGAGGGTAGACTAGTGATATCACCGCACTAGTTAGTGCACTTCCTGCCGCCTCGCTATCATAAGCTGCTGTGTAAGAGACAAGGTCCTCAATAAGGGCGGGACCGATTTCATGGCCGGCGTTGATATTCGCCCAAAGGACTGCGATTCGATCCCCAATATTGTCGAGAGTTCTAGCCAGTCCGACTGAGTCGTCATCTACATCCTCTTCGATATCCAACTCGGTGGTTGGGTCGATCGCTAGCCAGGAGGTGGCGTAGTTATCCTTACCAGCTGCCGGATTCAACAGCCAGGCCTGAACGTCACCGTCTTCGATCAGCTCGGGGATGCCGACATGGATGAACGCGAAGCGCCGCATGAAAGCATAGGACATTTCATAGAGTGAGGCTTTATCTGCCGTGTTCATAGTCCCCAATAGCCGCCATTGCGGTGTCACAGGATAGCGATCTGGGTTGGTTGCGATCGCTTCCCGCTGTTCCTGGAGGGTCCCGTCATCGACCCAGTCAATCTTCACTGTGTCATCGCGTTCGTAGGGGAGCTCGACGGAGTCACCGGACAGGACCGAGAACAACTGGCCAAACGCTTTGTCGATATTCGAGCGGTTGAGTTCGTCGATCACCAGCCACCTGGTCCGGATGTCTCCTTCATCTGTCCGGAAGCACCGTAGGAACTGCCCGGGTGAGAACTTTAGGCTCCCATCTTTTTCATTCTGGCTGGGCATGTAGCCGCCGACGGTATCGTATGCTGTCCACTCGGCTGTTGCTGTCGTGAACACTGAGCCGTCGATGACCCCTGCCTCAGTCAGCTGGGCACAGACTGCTGTTGCCAGTTTCGATTTTCCGGTTCCTGGCGGGCCAGTGAACACGATGTGTTTACCGCCGTTCAGCGCTGCTCTGATTTGATTTCGGATCGAAACGGCCTGCTCACTCGGATAGTAGAGTCCTTCCGGGAGGTCTGGTTCGACCGGTGGTAACGAGAGCCGGTCTTCCAGTCGATCTATATTCTGTTGGGCAGTCCCCAACTGCATGAGTTTCTCACCAGCCGATTCGGAGACACAATAGAGGTATTCCTGGTTTGGGCCCGAGGGCCCCATCGGATTATACTTCTCCAGGCGATATTTGTCTTGGATGAAAATCGGATAGAGATCGGTCAACCCGATCGGCTCTTTAAATTGCGTAAAAGTGACATCGATTTGCTGTTTGTATGCTCCATCGACCTCTGTCACGTAAGCTTCCGACGCAACGACTGAATAGCCGAGTAGCTCCCCGTCGTGATAATTGAAGACGGTGTCACCTACCTCCAGTTTCCCAAGGTTGTGTGACCAGCGCTCATCAAGACCCGCCTGCAGGTACTTGTCAGCGACTGGTGCTTTTCCCTCACTCTGGTTCACCCAATAATAGGGGGCGGTTGCAGGGTTGTCGATATCCGGTAGCGATGGGAGCCGTCGTTGGCCAGATTTGGTTTTCTTCTCGGTCGTTTTAGTCTCCCCATCGCTTAGCCCCAAAGTCGTGTGGAGAGCATCAGCAATCTCCTGATACGTACGGTCCGTGTCGACAAACGAGCGCTTCCGACACGTTGCGGCGCCGATCTGCTGGTAGGCCTCCTCTGAGAGGGTTTCTAAGGTCCACTGATTGAAGACCTCTTGATTGTAGGTGATCGTGATCGGTAGTCCTTGCTCTGCGACCGGGAACCAATCGACTTGGATGAAGCGGTCATGAGGCATTTCAATGTCGCCATTGTATTCATCGAGGACAGCATCTTGATCGGTCGAATCAAAACCAGCCGTCACGACCCCAAAACCATATACACGGCTCAAGTTGTCTTTCTGTGAGCCTGCTACGATGAGGTCCCCGTCCTCGATGTTTGTGACGAAATCATAGAGCTGCTGTTCGCTCTGATTCTTCTGCCAGTTTTCACGGACGTCCTGCGAGGCAGATTGGACATCTGCCAGCTCATGTCCCCCGAACCCAACGGAGGCAATCCCACACTCTGACCATACCTCCCATAGTCCTCCGCCCGAGCCTGGCCCGATACGCCACATCTGGCCGGCTGGCATTGTCATCGTCGGTGTAGAGCCGACAGTCTTCAACAACTGTTGATAGGTGCTGATAATGTTTTGTAGATCTTCTCCGGTAGTATCCTCTGAGGACTGTTTGAATGCAGTCTCACTGTATTCACGATAACAGATCGCCCCACGCCCATACTTTCGGGCCTTTGAAGTATCATTAGTCAACTCAGGCGACTGTGCGGTGAATCGGTCAGGGACCGTTGCAAGCGCCTCTCTGTAGGATTCGGCAGCTCGGTCTAACAGGTCGTAGGTATTTGCACCCGACTCTGCGCAATGACTTGCTTTGGTTGCTTCTTGGGCGCCTTGATTCAGGGTTAAAAAGACACTATCTGCAGCCGGGTCAAAAAGAAACACAACATAAATTCCGTTTTGGGTACTCGTAGTGTGATTTTTATCGAAGACAGCCACATAAGGGTCATATGCCATTGTCCCCTGGCCCATTCCAGCACGGATTTTGTAATCGAGGTCTGTCTCGGCGACAAACTCCTTGATTGCAGCCGTCGCTTCACTTTTTAACCAGCCCTGCAGGCGGGGATAGTTCGAAACGCTTCGCTCAGCCTCACTTCCGGAGATCTCCTCTTTCGCAGGATACCTCGATGCTATTTCTCCTAATACGTATTTGAGCCCAAGCTCCCTGGGCTTGGGGCCGATCATCGCTGGCGTGGCCATGCGCCGTTGGTCCGTGATCGACTCCAGAAGTAATTCGACTTGAGCGGGACCCTCAAACTCCTCTAAACCGTCTTTGTCAACTTCGGTGATCACTCGGAGTAGCTGGCCGATCTCAATATTCAGTGACACTTCATGGTCAGTCTCTTCGGTGGCGTGACCACAGAACTCCAGATAGTCAAGCTTGAAATCCTCGTAATGAACATGAGCCTCGTTGTAATCATCCGTCGAGGGATAACCAAACAGTTCCAAACCAGCTAGCGTCTGGCTGTTTATTGGGGGCGCCTCATCGATGTGAAACCGGCCGTAGAGCTCCCGAACCATCCACTTCGCATCCAGCTCATCTTCCCATCCAGTGTCATAACTGCTCGCATCCTGGATCTCTCCGATCAAGGTCGCTAATTCTTCGGGTTCTCGCCCCTTTGTCTCAGTCCACTTCTCGTAGATGTTGCTTCCCGAATCCGTACTGACACCGCTGTTGAGGTGATCCCGGACGGCCTTGAATGTCTCCAGATCAGGGCTTGAGATAAACGCTTCAACATTAGTCTGAAACCCATCAAAGTCATAGGGGTCCACAAAGTCGAAATGCTCTCCTTGTGGCTGTTCTTCAGCTACTGCCTGCCACTGCTCAAGCAGTGATTCGCCCTCTTTTGAGACTGACTGAAGTGCCAGGCCATCCGTCTCAAGATCAACGATTCTGTAGTCACCTGGGCGAAGGCGTTCGATCGCGCCAATGGATGTCAGGTCCTGAAGGGCCCTCCGCATCGACTGGCGGTGTGTACTAGAAGTAGGAAATTGCGACTGTAGCCGAGGCTTTGCCTGGGTAAACAATGCCTCAACACTGAATTCATCCCGCGACGACCACTGCTGAAACCGTTCTATCTCCCGGCAAACGGCTTCTCCCCAATCTGTCATAGGAATCAGTTCCTTAGCCAGCACTTATTGTTTTTCCGACAACGCTCGATCATAACATTCAAGCGTTATTCTAACGGAAAATTCCGATTTTTCTTGTACATGTATGCCATGCTGGATTAGGAAATGTCAGTCAAAAACCGCAGTGTCACACGGGCATTTCGCCGTATCTATCCTCTGTATTCAGCACACGACTCGTGGCAGCTTTCGGGCAGATCTCCGAGTGACATGTTCGAGCACTCGTCTGTATTGAACGAGTAGAGGGCGAGAAGAACGAGTGTGAGATCCGTTGTATGACACCCTCTCTTCCGTTTGCCTATTTTTACCGACACCTAATTCCTATTTGGGCCGCCGGAGCGTGGCCTATAGGCTAACACTGCAGCTGGCCCTCCGGAGTGGACCCGTTCTTGGCCGGCAGGCACCGCTATCACCCTTCCGAGTGACCCACTTCAAAAAGGCCAACCCATCCACAGAATAGGGCGAATATGCTGGCCTCTGAGGCGAATCAGATGGGATCCAGAGTCGATGTTCGCCCGGCTCCTTGACCATCTTCCCCGATATCGCCCAACTCTCGGCCGGTGAAGCGTGACCTGTGAGCTGGCTGTGCTGCAGCCGGTTTTCCGGGATAGACCCATTCCTGACCGGCAAAAACCGTTTTCGGCCGCCTCAAGTGACACCGAAAGTCCACTCCCGGCAAAGCAAGAGGTGGGATAGGCCGGGCCACGAGCAAACCCCGGTTGACAAGGCCGACCAGACAGGAAGTGGACCGACTAGCTCCCCGATGTCCACCAATTCTCCCGGCAATCATGCTCTGCTGGCCGACAATTCTGCGCCCGACTGATCATCCTTACCCACTCACGCCATTCATCCTCGATGGACAGTCCAATTTATCGGCCATCACGGACAGGGCGAGATACTATTGTCCGGGTCTACACACGGTTCTGGTCGTCCAAAGGCGCCGAACCGACTTTGGGACCCGGAACCGGTGTGACTAGCGCGAGTGTCACCGACTGAACTGGGGATAGCTGGCATCGAACACGATACCAGTCCGCGTAAACCCCGACTTCTCCATCGTTGACGGAGACAAATGGGCAGATTGCTCTTACATCGCCACCATCACAGATCGAGGTCGGCCTGGCGCGCAGACACGAACGAACCACTGATTCTGGCAGTCCTCCATATCTATGAGCACCGTTGACGGCTTCGCCAATCCAACCGAGAGATATCCGTTCTATCCCGTGAGACGCCGTCTGTGAAAACGGGCCTGTAGGGGTGGATGTACTGGCAGGCGGCGCCCACTGAGACCGCACCGGCGACAGGCACAGTGGGCCGTTCTATTCGCACGACGGGCGCCATTATAATGGCGGGAGCGATAGGCGCTGGCATTGTTCGCCTGTCCCTCGCGGGATGCTCCCGATTCGTTGGTTCCCGCTCTATCTCTCTGAGGCACGCCTGTTCCGGTACTCGTTGAGGTGGGCAAGATGGATCCGACCATTACCGCCACGCCTGGGTCCTTTTTTTATTCTTCTCCGCTCTCTCAGTGTGGGTTATCGCCGGCAATTGGGCGGCGAATTGCCTGCCCATATCGGGCAAGCGGACACGTGGCCGGATCGAATAAGGTGACCGTGACTGCATGCCCGTATTTCCGGCCTTGAGACTCGCAACAGAACCAAATTATCAATTCCGGCCCGTGAGAAGCGTTCTGATCGGTGGGTTATTCTTTGTCAGTGGCCGTGTCGCTGTCCAATATGTCGTCTTCTCGCAGACGTTCCAAATCCTCGTTATCGAGATCACCGTGCCTTACCAGAGCACCAATCTCCTTATCGGTGAGCCACTCACCGTCTCGAAGCTTCTCCATCGCGCGCTCGGGGTCGACGAATCGGACACGCCAATCTACCTCGATGTTCACCGACGCAATAGCCGCCTTCTGATGCTCTCCTTCCGTCGCCTTCCGGCTCCGGTTACTCCCTATCTCGATGGCTTCCTCTAGGAGTCGTTCGAAGTTCACATGAGTGTGCTCAGTGATGCCATAATAGCTGAATGCGAGAGCCCACCGAATACCGTCGTACACCTCACTGATCTCTGAACCCTCTGGCGGCTCAGTGATGTCGCTAAATATAGTCTGCAAATCACGGTCATCCAGGTAGTGGAAGAGCAGTTCGAAGTCTACGAGACCGTTCCGTATCCGGTCACGCATCCGCTGGCGTAGCTGCGTCTCCGATGCGTCACTGATGTCTTTTTCTCCCAGCAGGTATTCTCGGTCATCGTAGGTGAGAAGTCCCTGGGGTCGATCATGCGGATCTTTGTTATGCCTGAGCCAGCTCTCCCTTTCGTCCTCGGGGTCATCGTCTAATTCGTCGGTGGTACACATGATTAACAGTATGTACTAACCATGGGTACACAAAAGCCTAATTACCCGGGATTCATTGAGGGGTGTATGTCGGTGAACTCCGATGAAGGATGGACGTCGATCCCCGTCCGTCCCAGTACTCGAGACAAAGTGAGCGATGTCAAGGACACCGGAGAATCTTGGAGTGACACCCTGGAACGCCTACTTGAGGAGGGCAACACACAGGAACCACTAAGATCTCCGAATTAAAGATATCGCTCAACGCGTCTGAATCGTCCAACGACAGGCACCACCCGTAGAACGGGAGGCCGCTCGGGTGTCCTACCACCCGTCACCGTGGCCCGTCGTTGAAACAACCGATATGGGAGCCGTCCTATACGCACGTACAACAGGACGACCGTGTTAACACATTAGCAATCGTTGCTAATGAGAGTTCGGGTTCGTTCTGTTTTCGGCGGCTCCGGTCTCGCCGGCCTAACCGGCCCATCACCGGACTATGGAAAGCAAAAACGATGGACTGATCATAGCGGATCGCCCCGAAGAAACGACTCTCACCGAGCGAGGTGCCGGCCGATGATAGAGCGGTTCGGCCACGACAAGATTCGACTCGTCAAGTGTCCCGCTTGTGGGGTCGACCTACGTGACAAGAAGGCCTCCTTCCACGTCGAGAGCCACACGCCGAACGACTTCGGACTGTCACCGCAGGGGGTGATTCAATGACGGCGAAGAGAGCAGACGGGGACCAGTTCGTTCAGGAGAACAAGGAGACGCTCGTTCGTATCCTCAAGCACGGAAACGACGAGTTCGTCCGCGCACTTGCACTGAGTGCGCTGGTCCGGTACGGAAACGAACCGCTCCTCCACGACGTTGAAGCGGAGATCGAGCGCGCCAAGGAGGAGGTGTAGCCGTGTCTGTTTCAGTTGCCGCCGGCACTCGCGAACTCCCGTGCTTCACGGAGGAGTTCGGGGTTCTCGTCGCCGAGTTCGATGAACCGCTCGACGTTTTCGAGATTGCCGAGAAGCTCGGGATCGTCGCGAGCGATTCGGAGCAGCTCGGCACGGGTCTCTCGTTGGTCCGCTTCCAGCTCTTCGACCGCTGCGGTGTCCATCGCCTGACTACACCAGACACAGGTGGGTTCGTCACGAGGGGTTTCGTTCCGGCATCGTGGGCACGTCACCGGCGCAATTGGGTCGGACTCGTCTTCCTCGACGTCGACGCCGTGGGCCTGCGCGATAGCGCGGTCGTTAGCGTCACCGAAGACAGCGACATAGCGAGAGGCGACCTTCGAGCCGCGGTCCCAGCCGTGATGGTCCTCGATGTGGGCCTGATTCACGCCGTCGGAAGCGAGGTAGGACGCCGACGACTTCCGCATCCGGGTGAACGTCACGTCGGCGTGCGTGATGCCAGCCTTCCGGGCGTGCTTCTTGAGAATCTTGAGCTTCATCTGGTAGCTGATGTCCTCGGGCTTGCTCAGTTTGGACCAGAGCGGGGCCTCTGGCTGGTTCTTGCCCGGATGGACGCTCAGCCACTGCTGGAGGAAAGGGACGGCGGTCGTGAGGATGACCGACCGCTCGCCCTTCTTCCCGTCGACGGAGATACGCAGGCCGTATTTGTGGTCAGAAACGTCTCCGACGGAGAGGTTCCGGATTTCCCCGCTACGGGCTCCAGAGTCCCAGGCGACGGCGATGAGCGCCTTGTCTCGGGCGTGGCGGCACTCTTCGAGCATGGGCTTGATATGTTCGTCCCACCAGAGCATCTTCGCCGGGTTCGGCATGGGGTTGTAGTCCTTCGACGTGGTCGCGGAGACCCACGCGATACTGTCGGGAATCTCGTCGCCGTCGCTGACGTGCTTCCCGAACATTCGCAGCGCGACTCGGTAATCCCGGTTGGACTCTTCGTTGTCGTAGGTGTCGTGAATCCAGCGGACGATGTCCTCGGCCGCCCGCTTGTCGTCGAGGGCGTCAGCCAGTCCACCGACTTCCTCGGCGATGCGTACACAATGCCTGAGGAGCTTCTCACGGCGCTCCTTGCCGTACTGACTCCCGAGCAGGGCCAGTCGGTTGTCGAAGGCCTGCAGTACGTCTCGGTTGTCTCCACTCATCTCCTCGGCGCGCTCAATGCGGCCCTGCAGATTCTCGATGCGACGATCTGCGTTTCTCGTCATCTACATGGGGGGATGTCATACCGGCATGTAAACCACCAGTTGAGGTCCGGGAGGCGGCATTTTCCTGCGAACGAAGTGAGCAGTGACAATCTTCCCGACCGCGATTTGAACCAGACGAGTCACAGCCCGCGCAGCGAAGCGAGCAGGACTGTCTCGGCGTGGTTCACAATCCGGGAGGCGGCATACCCGTTTTCTTCGATTCTCATTCGAGAAGCTACCGTACTCGACTGAATACCGGGCTGTCCCCCCGTTTCCGCGAGCGGAGAGCAGTTCGTGCGGTGTGTGGGTCCGGATAGTCTCGGCCTCTCACCGGGCGTGTCACAGCGAACCCCGTCTTTATTGGGGCTGGCTGACACTATCGCGTATGGTTCCGTCACAACCACAGAACGGCCTCGCCGACACGCTAGAGAGTGGTGACGTCGCGCTGGGTCTGCTGGACAACACGTATAGCTCGACGCTCGTGGAGTTCTGCGGCGACCTCGGGCTCGATTTCGTCTGGCTCGACTTAGAACACGGCGGGCCGGACCCGTGGGACGCGGCCGCGATGGAGGACCTGCTCCGTGCGGCCGAACGGACGGGTATCGAACTCCTCGTTCGGTTGCCCGATACGGACCCGACGCTGGTCCGGAAGGTGCTGGACCTCGGCGTCAGGAACGTCTTCTTACCGCGCGTCGAGACGGCTGCGGAGGTCCGCGAAGCCGTCGAATCGGCACGGTTCCGGTACGACGGCGGGCCGGGGAAGCGGGGGCTGGGCGCGCCGCGGGCCCGTCGCTGGGGGCTGGCCGATGACTACGCCGCCACCGAAGACGCGGAGACGCTCGTCGGAACGACCGTCGAGACCGAGGCCGCCGTCGACGACCTCTCGGAGATACTCGATGTCCCCGAACTGGGGTTCGTCTTCGTCGGGCCGCTTGACCTCTCCGTGTCACTTGGGCACCCCGGCGAACTCGACCACCCGGACGTACAGGACGCCGTCGAGAGGGTCCGTGCGGCTGCCATCGACGCGGGGGTCCCGGTCGGCGGCCTCGGCTTCGGGATGGACGACGTCAACGAGAAGGTGGCCGACGGCTACCAGCTACTGAACCTCGGGAGCACCACCGGTGCGCTCAAACAGACCGTAGACGGGTGGTTCGATGCGTACGAGGGGGAGCGTCCGAGACGGGCCTGACCGACCGGTCGTCTCAGCCGTCGCCGCTCGACGACCGCTCGAGGTCGGCGTGGGGTCGGTGAATGATGTCTCGGCGAGCGACAGGAGTTTCGGGTCCCCTCCCGGTCACGGGTCACTGGCGTGTTCCCGGTCGGCGCGAACCGCCGACTGGCGTCGGCTGGTCGGATGCCCGCCGCTCGCCGTGACCGGTTCCATGCGATTCTCTCGTCAACAGCGAGCACACTGTTTTCGCGACCGTGTCGGTTATTTTTGCACTCTCGACACGCCCACGAAGACGTTCTCGATACGGTCACAACGCGCGTCGGGTACCGATTAGTCGGCAAATAAGCAACCCATACCACGGAGTAAGGGGCGACATGGCAGACTCGAAATTGGGAGTGGAGACGTCACGTAGGGCTAGTGCGACGGTGGTCATAGTCGGACTCGTCGTCGGTGCCCTCCTCCTCGCGGCCGGTGGTATCGTCGCCGTCGGCTTCGGTCCGTTCGGTGGTGGGGACGACACCCAGACCCAGCCCACCGCGACACCGAACGAGGCCACGCCGGGCGAGAACCACGTCCGACCGTTCACCATCGACGTTCGGAACATCGAGACGTGCGGCAATACGTGCCGGGACGTCACGGTCAAGATAACGAACAACGGCGGAAACCCGCGTGAGAACATCTCGGTCACGACGACCATCTACACGGGGAACAGTTCGGTCTGGGAGGGCGAGGAGTCCGTGGGGACGCTCGGTCCGGACGAGTCGTCGACCAAAACCAAGCGCATCGACGTCGGGTTCGTCGGTGGGGGGAAGATAAAGCAGAACGACGGCAAGATACTGATCGAGACAGTCGTTCACTGGGACGGCGGGTCGGCGACGTTCAGCGAGCGACGCGACGTCGCCTGACTGCTGTCACACGAGGGGGCCACGCGCACCGGGCCCGGCGGTGTTGTGGCCTCCGTTAATTTCGTTTTAATCGTCACGCTCGAATTTATCCATCCGATAGGCGATAGCAACCCGGGCTTGCCGTCGGTAATACGCACCCCGACCGTTCGGTCTCTGCCATTGCAACTGCGTCGTCGATTCAGCTGTCAGCACACCGAGTGACGGTCGTGGCTGCGGCGTGACGAAAAGCGGCTACGACGCGTCCTCGTCGCTCTCGACGTCGATGTGGTGGGCCTCTCGTTCGGACTGGTCGTCGCTGCCCAGCAGTTTCTTTCGCACGTCGTCGGCGAACGATTCCACCTGATTCCGGAGGGTGCCGACCTCCTGTTCGAACTCTTCGACCGACCGCTCGACGTAGTGGACCCGCTCTCGCGGAATCCGACGGACGACGTCACGGTCGGCGTCCTCGTCGGTCTTGAGTATCCAGTGGTCCTGAAAGTACGCGACGTGTTCGTTCTGGACGACCCGTTCGACGGTGCCGTCCTCGGGCGTTTCGTACACTATCGTCGCCGTGCCGAGGTCGTCGTCGACCATGTCTCGTGTCTGGGGCCGACACCGGTTATGTCCTGTGCCTGACGACGAATAAACTTTCAACCGGTGGTTGTTTCTCCCTTCGAAGCCCCCTTCCAGTGTCCCCCTGTATGGCCTGCGATGCCAGCGACGAACCGCGTCTATCGGTTGGCGCACAGACCCGAGGGAACACCGACTCACGACGCCTTCGAACGCTCCGAGGAGTCCGTCCCGGACCCCGGCCCGGGCGAGGCACTCGTCCGGACGCTGTATCTCTCTGTCGACCCCTATATGCGTGACCGGATGCGCGCAGGCGAGTCGTACGCCGAGCCGTGGGACGTGGGCGACGCGCTCCGCGGGGCCGTCGTCGGCGAAGTCGTCGAATCCAACGGTGCGGGGTTCGAAGTCGGCGACGTGGTCACCGGCGAACTCGAATGGGCAGACTACGCCACCGCGCCGGGGACGGAACTGACGCAGGTCGACCCCGACGTCGCCCCGCTCTCGACGCGACTGGGTGTCCTCGGGATGCCCGGCCTGACCGCGTACTTCGGCACGCGCGAGGTGGCCCAGCCGTCGGCTGGCGACACGTTCGTCGTCACCGGCGCGGCGGGTGCGGTGGGGTCTGTCGCCGGCCAACTCGCCAAACTGCAGGGCGCCCACGTCGTCGGCTTCACCGGGTCCGACGAGAAGGTCGCGTTCGTCGAGGACGAACTGGGCTTCGACGTCGGTATCAACTACGAGACGACCGGGGACTACCGGACGGCGCTGGACGAGGCCGCGCCGGGCGGCGTCGACGCCTACTTCGACAACGTCGGCGGCGAGATAACCGACGCCGTGTTCACGCGGCTGAACGTCGACGCGTCCGTCGCCGTCTGCGGACAGATCTCGATGTACAACGACGAGGAACCGCCCGCCGGACCGCGGAAACTCGGGCAACTCATCCAGACGCGAGCTACCGTCGAAGGCTTTCTCGTGCGCGACTTCGAGCCGCGATTCGAGCAGGCGGCCAAACAACTCGGCCGGTGGGTCGGGGCCGGCGACATCGACTATCGCGAGACGATTACCGAGGGTCTGGAGAACGCCCCCGACGCTTTCCTCGGCCTGTTCGAGGGAGAGAACATCGGGAAGCAACTCGTGCGGGTGGCCGAACGCGAGACCGGTCAGTAGTCGTAGACTGCGGCGGCGATACCGGCCGTCTGTCCGACGTTCGTCAGCGCGAGTCCGGCGAGGACGAACGCCGAGAGCGGCGCGAGGACGCCGACGGTGTACGCGACGGCACCGCCGGCGCTCAGGGCCGCGCCGACGGTGTAGATGCGCGGGTGCCGGTCGATGTGCAGACCCGTGTACGCGAGGCCGGCCGCGGGGACGAGCATCCACCCGACGACGGTCGCGGTCAACAGCGGGTCGAGCGTCGGGTCGGCCAGCAGGCCGGCGGTCCCGACGAGCGTGACGACGAGGCCGACCAGCAGGACCCGTCGCCACGCCAGCAGGATGCCGTCGGTCATTTCGCGCCACGAGAGGCCGGTGAACGCGGCGATGATCGCGTCCATGACGAGATGTGCGATGAGGACGGTCCGGAGTGTCAACAGGTCCAGATGGGCCGCAGTGGCGAACGTCCACGCCAGCGGCACCAGCACCACCGGCCCGTTCTCCCGAAGTCGACGAAGCATATCCGAGGGTCGGGGCCGACCCACAAGAACGGTCTGCCTACGTGACCCGCTTGAGTTCGACGACGAAGTGGGCGCCTCCGTCCTCGTCGGCCAACCAGATGTCGCCGTCGAACCGCTCGACTAGCGTCTCGACGAGGTAGAGCCCACCAGGTGTCTCGCCCGCGCAGGGGGAGAAAACGTTCTCGCGCTGGGCCGGCGGTATGCCGGGTCCGTCGTCGACGACGTGGAGTCGGACCGTCTCGCCGCTCCGCTCGATGGTGACCTCGACGGTGGGGTGGTCGTCGTTGTGTTCGATGGCGTTCTCTACGAGGTTCTTTACGACTGGGCGGACCGCCTCGTTCGCGTAGACGACCGCGTTGTCCGGCGAGTCGACGGTAATCGTCGCGTCGTAGGTGGCCCGAGCGCCGTCGACGACGTCCGCAACGACGCCGACGAGGTCGATGTGTTCGAACGCCGATCCGGTCGAGAGTGTCGCCGCGACCGCGCCGGCGTTGTCCACCAGTTGGGCTATCTCCGCGACCTGTTCGCGGATGGCGCGTGCGGCCGCCCGCGTCGATTCGTCGTCAGCGTCGGTCGCCAACAGCCCCGCGCGGCCGTCGATGACGGTCAGACTGTTCGTGATGTCGTGACGCAGGAGGTCGTTGACGAACGTCAGGGTGTGTATCGCTCTGGCCGCGCGGTCTGCGTCTTGGCGTGCCTGACTCGCGAAGTAGCCGGCGACGGCGCCCGCGACAGCGCCCGTGTCGGCGGCCAGCAACATGATGAACACCGGTTCGGCGACGATTCGCCCCTCGGCCTCGCGGATGAAGATACTCAGGCCGATGACGACCGCAAACAGCAGGCAGCTGGCCAGACTCCAGACGAACACCGTCCAGATTCGCCCCATCGGGAGGTCGGCCCGGACGAGGCGGTAACTGCCGTATACGAGCGTCAGCGGAACGAGTCCGTCGAGCGCGAACGAGACGACCGGCCCGTTCAGCACGCTCTGGGAACTCGTCTCGAAGCCGAGATGCCACACTGCGGCGACCCCGTACAGCACGACGCCCAGACCAGCGAGTAGCCACGGTGCAGTCTGGTATACCCCCCTCCGGTCCATACCCGACGTAACCTCAGGAATCCTATAGTTGTTGTGAACGATCGGCGCCGCTCGGCGTCGATATCCCGCGCCCTCGATGGTTAGACCCGCTGTTTAGCGCCGTCGGTGGCCGTACCGGAACTGTTATCCGTGGCCCCGGTCACTCTTCGAGTGCAATGGCGAAAGGAACGGTTGATTTCTTCAACGACACTGGCGGTTACGGTTTTATCGAAACTGAGGACGCGGACGAGGACGTTTTCTTCCACATGGAGGACGTTGGCGGTCCGGACCTCGAAGAAGGACAGGAACTCGAATTCGACATCGAAGAAGCAGACAAGGGTCCGCGAGCGACCAACGTTACACGGCTCTAACAATGGCGAAAGGCAAAGTCGATTTCTTCAACGACACGGGCGGGTACGGTTTCATCGAGACGGACGATGCAGACGAGGACGTTTTCTTCCACATGGAAGACGTCGGCGGCCCTGACCTCGAAGAGGGGCAGGAAGTCGAGTTCGACATCGAGCAAGCGGACAAGGGTCCGCGAGCGACCAACGTTACACGGCTCTAACAATGGCGAAAGGCAAAGTCGATTTCTTCAACGACACGGGCGGGTACGGTTTCATCGAGACGGACGACGCTGACGAGGACGTTTTCTTCCACATGGAAGACGTCGGCGGCCCTGACCTCGAAGAAGGACAGGAAGTCGAGTTCGACATCGAGCAAGCGGACAAGGGTCCGCGAGCGACGAACCTCGAACGACTGTAAGACGGGTTCTGTCTTCAGTCAGCACTACGCTCGTTCGTGAGCGGCCGCTCCGGCGGTCGAACGTCGCCGGCTACGACTCGGTGAGCGGCGCTGCCGACCGATAGACGAGTGCCATCGGCAGTCCCGCCGTGTCCGTCGGCGGGTCCGCCGGCAGGGTCCGAAGCTTTCCCTCACCCGGCCGGACGGTGTAGGCAAGCACCACGGCGTCGAGGACGTCGGCGACTGCCACGTCGTGGCCAGCGGTCGCCTCGGCGGCTTTCTGGACCAGCGGTGGGGCATCGCGGTCGTAGTGTGCCAGCGTCCGCATCCGTTCGGCGTACCCGCCGGCGGTCTCCCGGTCGTCTTCCAGTGGCTCGCCGGCGAACGCGCGGAAACAGACCTCGGGATGACTCTCACGGACGACAGCGGCGGCCTCGGGCACCTCTCGGAGGAGTTCGTCACACATCGCGATGCCCTCTCTGGCCTCGAAGGCCGCCTCCGAGAGGGGGGCACCGCTCTTGCGCTCGTGGACGCGGTTTGCCGTTGAGTACCGCCGTTTCCGTGTCGCCTCTCGCACCGGCGGGTCGAAGACGGCGGCTCGCCGTGGCCCGAGTACCGACCGCGCGAGGGCGTCACAGCGCCGGACGGGGTCGCCGGACTCCACGAGACCGACGGGGACGTCGACCAGTATCTGACTGGCCGTCTCCTCGTAGCGGCTCCAGCAGTCCCCGATGCCCTCGAACACTGCGGTGTGGTCGTAGCCGTCGGCGTCGAACGCGACGGCCAGCCACGACTCCCCGCTCCAGTGGACGCCGACGTGCAGTTGCCCAGCCATCGGTGGGTATCGGTGATGGGGGCACAAAGGTCTGACCCGCTTGTGTCGGGTGGCTCACTCCTCGGATCCGACGAACACCGTCCGCAGACGCGCCCCGCAGTGGGGACAGCACAGGGTCTGCCACCCGTCCAAGTCGCCGAACGTCCCCGACACGTCGGCCTCGGCGCGGGAGACCGTTCGCCCGCAGGTGTCGCAGTCGAACCGTGCGTCGGTCATCGATCGGATTAGGCCGTCGCCGGTGAAAAGCGACCCGCCCGGAAGCGTTTTTCCGCCTCGCGACTGAGAGAGTCGCCATGGACGGCGTCGTACTGGCTGCTGGCGAGGGGACACGGATGCGCCCGCTCACGGCTGACCGGCCGAAGGGACTCGTCGATGTCGCGGGGCAGCCGCTCGTCTCGTACGCCTTCGATGCGCTGGTGTCGGTCGGCGTGGACCGGCTGGTGGTCGTCGTCGGCTACCGTGGCGCGGACGTGGTCGACCACTACGGCGACAGCTATCGCGGGACGCCCATCGCGTACGTCCGGCAGGACGAGCGACTGGGCACCGCTCACGCGCTGCAACAGGCGCTGTCGGTGGCCGACCCGCCACTGGTCGTGATGAACGGCGACAACGTCTGCCGGGCGAACCTCGACGCGGTGGTCCAGCGCCACAGTGTGACCGACGCGGCCGCGACGCTGCTGGTCGAATCCGTCTCGCGAGAGCAGGCCCGGCAGACCGGCGTCGTCGAGACGGAGGCCGAGGGGCGCGTCACCGGCCTCGTCGAGAAACCCGACGACCCGCCGTCGACGCTGGTCACGCGGGGGTTCTACGCCTTCGACGACGCCATCGGCCCCGCTATCGACGAGGTCGCGCCGTCGGCCCGCGGCGAGTACGAACTGGCCGACGCCATCGACCGCCTCGTCCGGACGGGTCACCGCGTCGAGACCGTCGAACTGGAGGGGTGGTGTCGGAACGTCAACGACCCCGAGGACCGCGCGGCAGTGACCGACCGGTTGCCGTAGCAGTCGCTCGGGGAGCGAGAGAACGGAGAGTGAGGGTTGTGTGGCCGGGTTACCCTTCCATCCCGCTGAACGACAGACCACCTTCGATGTACCGCTGTGCGAAGAGGTACACGAGCATGATGGGCGTCGCGAAGGTGAGCGCGAAGGCGGAGAAGCGCGCCCACGGAATGGAGTACTCGCCGACCAGCGAGTACAGGCCGACTGGGAGGGTGTAGTTCTCCGTCCCCAGCAGCGTCTGGGCGACGACGAACTCGGTCCACCCGGTCAGGAAGATGAAGATGAACACCGTCGCCAGTCCGGCGGCGGACATCGGGAGGATAACCTCCGTGACCACGCGCCACGGCGGCGCGCCGTCGACGACGGCGGCCTCCTCGTAGGAGACCGGGATGCCGTCCATGTAGGTCTTCAGCAGCCACGTGTTGAACGGCACGGCCGTCGCGGCGTAGTACACCGCCAGTGCCAGTTTGCTGTCGTTGATGCCGAACTGCACGTAGATGGCGTACATCCCGATGAGCAGGGCGACGCCGAGGCCGCCACCGACCTGCGTCATCAGCACGTAGAGGAACAGCACCTTCCGGCGCAGGAGGAACTCCTGCCGGGAGAGCGCGTACGCCGCCGGGATGATGAGCGACATCGCGATGAGCACCGTCGGGATGGCGACGGTGACGCTGTTCCAGAGGAACGTCTTGAAGCTCGACGGCCGGTCGATGCCGTAGTTCGCGGCGTCGAGTATCGTGATTTCCGGCGTGTTGAACACGACGGCGAGGTCGGTCAGCGGGACGCTGAGAGAGATGGCGTACCCCGGGACGATGAGGTCGCCGATTACCCAGATGAACGGTTTCAGGGTGGGCTTGGCCGGAACCAGCCTGAAACTCTCTGAGGTGTAAAGCGACGCCCCGCTGCCCGACAGCGCAGCCATCAGAATCCAGTAGATGGGAAAGAGGAGCGCGAGCACCATCACCGTCGCGAGTATCGTCGAGACGGCGACTTTCACGACTTCCGAGGCCGGCACTTCGCCGCGCTGGACGGCCTCTACGGTGTATTTCCAGTTCCGGAGCGTGTTGACGGGTGTCATCGCGACGTTCTTCGCGTCCTCCGAGAGCTTTCGTCCGATGTTGGCGAGGAGTCCCATCAGTCGTTCACCCCGTCAGCCAGCCGCCCTTTCTTGACGTTGAGCCACATGAACGCGCCGATGAAGACCAGCGCGACGATGCTGATGGCGGCCCCGCGGCCGTACTCTTGGAACTGGAGCGCTTCCCGGTAGCCGTAGACGATCAGCAGTTCGTTCGCCCGAGCGGGACCCCCCTCGTTGAAGACGAAGGGGATGAGGAACTGCTGGAACGACGCGGCCGAGGTCAGGATTGTCGCGAACAGTACCGGTCGTTTGATAGAGGGGAGCGTGACGTGGAGGAACCGGGAGACGAAGCCCGCGCCGTCGACGACGGCGGCCTCGTGGAGTTCCTCGGAGACGTCCTGCAGTGCGCTCACGGTGATGATGACCATGAACGGGTACGCGAGCCACGCTTCCGTGATGTTGTACGCCATGAACGCGGTCCAGCGACCCGAGAGCCACGCGACCGGTTCGAAGCCGAACCCGGTGAGGAACTGATTCATCAGTCCGAACTGCGCGGAACTGAAGATGCCCCGCCACACCGTGATGGTGAAGATGGGGGGCAGCCCCATCGGGAAGATGATGAACGAGCGCAGGAACCGCTTCCCACGGACGAGGTCGCTGGTGACCACCAGCGCGATGGAGAGGCTGGTGAGGATCTTCAGCACCACGCTCGTCGCCACGAACAGCCACGTGATACCGAAGGAGTTCCAGAACTGCGGGTCGGTTAGGATGTTGGCGTAGTTCTTGAGGCCGACGAACGTCGCGTCACCGAACGTCAGGATGGAGACGACGCCTTCGCCGGCAAAGAGGTTCGCCGGTTCGGCGTTGGTGAAGGATATCCCGACGAGGTAGACGACAGGAAACAGCATGAACGCCGAGAAGATGAACAGGCCGGGGAGCACCAGCAGTAGCGATGCGTCTCCACGACTGAGGAACGGCACCTTCTCGACGCGGTTCGCGACGCGTGTTGCCGTACTCATGTTGGTCAGGTCTTACTCCCAGTTGCTGCGGATCTGCTCTGCGGCTTTGTCGAGTGCCTTCTGTGCAGTGGCGTCGCCGTTGAACGCCGAGACGAGTGCGCTCTCGACCGGACCCCAGACGTCGCCCATGCGGGGGTCGCTGGGCATCGGGACGCCCTGCCCGGCGGACTCGGAGTACGCCTGCACCTCTGCGGGCAGGTCGCTGCTGCCGACGAGGCTGGAGAGCACCGGAATCGCGCCCTGTTCCTTGGCCAGACTGAGGAGGTGGTCCTCGTTGGTGACGAACCACTCGGCGAACTGTCGACCGGCCTTCGCGGCGGCGCCGCCGTCGGCCATCGGCTTGGCGAAGTACCAGACCGAGATGCCCGTGTAGGGGCTCGGCGTCCCGTCGCTCATCTCGGGGAAGCTGAAGACCTCGTAGTTGATGTCGTTGCTGTTGAGACCCGACAGCGACCACGGCCCGTTGATGGTGAACGCGGCGTTGCCCTCGGCGAAGGCGGCGGCCTGCGGTTCGTAGTTGGGGTCGTTCGGCATGTACGGCGCAAGGTTATCCAGCGCGAACTGCAGCCCGCGGACGGTCTCCTCGTTGTTGATGCCGAGTGGTTCCTCGGCGCTCGGGTCGAAGTAGTAGCCACCGAAGGCCTGGAGCCAGGCGCTCGTGAAGTATGGGTCGAAGGGGTAGGCAAGCCCGTACTGCCCGTTGTCCGGGTCGTGGTGTTCTTCCATCATCGAGACCATCTCGTCGACGGACTCGGGGACCGAGTCGACGATGTCCGTGTTGGCGACGGGGGTCACGGTTTCGGCGCCGTACGGGAGGCCGACGAGGTTGCCCTCGTACTGGACGGCGCTTTGGGCCGTCTCGGTGAACGTGTCGAGGCTGACCGACACCTCGTCGCTCTGGTCGACGACGAACCCCTGCTCGTAGGAGTTGCCGGCCCAGTCGTGGGCCCAGTCGAATATCTGCGGTCCCTCCCCGGCCGGGATGGCGCTTGACGTCTTCTTCTTGAGGTCTGAGATGTCTGCCCCGTCGATGGTGTGGTGGCTCTGCTCGTTGAACGTGCTAAGGACCTCTTCGCGGATCGCCAGTTCGCTCTCGCTGAGCGAGTACCAGGCCGTCGCCGTGCCGGCTGGCCCCTGACTGTCGGTGCTGCCGCCGGACTCGCCGTCGGACGAGCCGCTGCCGTCACCAGTGTCTTCCTGCACGCTACAGCCGGCGAGTGCCGCCGCGGCACCGACGCCACCGATGTGCTTGATGAGAGTTCTGCGGTCCATTGTCATGGATGGATAATGGATGAAATAGTCCTTCATAACTTAAATCATTCGGATGATAACGAACGATAATCATATACTGGCCGGGTGCTGTGGCTCTGTGAGAGACCGAGAGAACGGGAGTCGGTCACCGCGTCCGACGATGTGACAGCGGCTCACATCCATCGTAATCCTCCATGCACAAAAATACTACGAAATTGTTCCCCAAATGTATAAGCAGTCGGTTGGGTGTTTTCGCAACTCTTTCACTAGACGTCGAAATCAAGAGTAACAATGAAATACCGGGGTGGCAAGCGATGGCGTATGCACCACCCCGGTCCACCACGCTTCTGTACGGCCGACGAATCCGTCGAACTGGCACCACGACGACCAGACGTCGACGCCACGTTCACGTGGCGACTCGCGGACGCGCCCGACGACAGTTCTGTCTCACTCGGCGATGGTCCGGTCGTCCACCTCGAACCCGACGCGCCCGGAACCTATCGCGCCGAACTCGTCGCACCCGACGGGACACACACTCAGACCGTCAGGGCGTTTCCGGCCTCCGAACGCGAGACGGTCCGGTTCAGCGTCACCGCCGACGACGTCGTGGAGGGTGATCCCGACGACGTCGCGGACGCCGAGGAGTGTGTCGTCATGGGGCAGTTCAACGACTTCACGATGGGGTCCCACTGGGCCACCGAGGAGCGCGAAGGCGAGTGGGTCTTCGAGACGGACCTGCCGCCGGGGACTCACAGCGTCATCTTCGCGTTCGACGGTGAGTTCGATCCGTTCGCCGACGACGAGGTGACCGTCGACGGCGCGGGCCGGCCCCGCGTCGAACTGCAGGGCCGACGCGAGGGCGACACCGTCGTCGTCTCGGCAGACGCACGCGCGGCGCCCGAGGGCAGCGACCCCGACGTGGAGTTCCACCTCGACGACCGGGACGCTCTGGCCGACGCGGACGTGACCATCGCTGACGACGAACTGCGCGTCCCGGTCGAGTCGCTCCCCGTCCTCTCACGAATCCACGCCGTCGCCGTCGCCGAACAGCACAGCATCGCCGATACGCTGACCATCCACGCGGACGAGGACGTGACCTTCGAGCGACCCGCCGACGCCCCCGAGTGGGCGAGCGACGCTACGATCTACGAGATATTCGTCCGCGAGTTCGTCGGCGACATCGCCGAGACGTCCTTCGAAGAGATAGAGCGCCGGGTCCCCTACATCGAGTCGCTCGGCGTCGACGTGGTGTGGTTCACCCCCGTCGTCCAGAGTCCGACCCGGCACGGCTACCACATCACGGACCTGTTCGACACCGCAAACGACCTCGGCACGCGCGAGGAGTTCGCGTCGCTGGTCGACGCACTCCACGACGCCGGCATCCGCGTCGTCTTCGATTTGGTCATCAACCACACCTCACGTGACCACCCGTACTTCCAGTTCCACCGTTCGGGCGTCCCCGAGTACGCCGACCACTACGAGCGGATTCCCGAGTCCCGGAACGTCACCGGCGTCGACTGGGCCGGCGACGACGCCGCCGGCCTGTACTTCAACTGGACGAAGATACCCAACGTGAACTACGACTCGCTCGACGTCCGTCGGTGGATGCTCGACGTGGTCGACGAGTGGGCCGGCGAGGTCGACGGCTTCCGCTGTGACGTGGCGTGGGGCGTCCCCCACGGCTTCTGGAAAGAGGTTCGCGAACGGTTGAAAGCCGAGAACTCGGACTTTCTCCTGCTTGACGAGACGGTCCCCCGGGACCCGAGTTTCCGCGAGAACGAGTTCGACGTCCACTACGACACGGACTTCTACTTCACGCTGAGAGACGTCGGCAAGGGGGAAGAACCGGCGACGGCGCTGTTCGACGCCCTCGAAGCGTCGCCGCGGCGGGGGTACCCCGACCGCTCGGTCCACATGCGCTACGTCGAGAACCACGACGAGGACCGCTACCGAGACGAGTGCGGCGAGACGCCCCTGCGGGCCGCCGTCGGCGCGACGTTTACCGTCCCCGGCGCGCCGATGATCTACTACGGGCAGGAACGCGGCGTCGAGGACCAGCGCGGAACCATGCGGTGGCACGACGGCGACGCCGCCCTGACCGACTTTCACCGCCGCCTCGTCGCCCTCCGGGACGACCACGCCGCCCTCCGTGCGCCCGGCGTCGACCCGGCCGGATGGTCGGTCATAGAGGGCGACGCCGAGAAGGTGGTCGCCTACACCCGCTCGGACGGTGACGAGACGCTGGCCGTCGTGCTGAACTTCGCCGTCGAGGACGCGACGGTGGCGCTCGACGCGGACGTGACGGGCCACGACCTGCTCTCGGCGACGGACGTCACGACCGACGACGGTCTGCGGGTGGCCGACGTCGTCGTGACGCGGGTCGAGGGGTAACGAGACCGCGGATTCTGCCGTCGTCTGCTCGGTTTTCGGTGTCGGTCACTGCCTACCGGTCTTCTTCTACTGGCTTCCCGCCGGCCGCTCTGAAAAAAGTCTACGAAATTTTCCATCACAAATTCGAAGTTTTGGGGAACATTTATCATGCGGGACACATACACAGGGAGTAATGGCGAGTCTCGAACTGAAATCGCTTCGCAAGGAGTTCGACGGCGGATCTATCGTCGCGGTCGACGACCTGAACCTCGAAATCGAGGACGGGGAGTTCGTGACGGTGGTCGGACCGTCCGGGTGTGGGAAGTCGACGACGCTGCGGATGATAGCCGGACTGGAACGACCCACGAGCGGTCGCATCCACGTCGGCGGCACGGACATCACCGACGTCCACGCGCGCCACCGTGACGTGGCGATGGTGTTCCAGAACTACGCGCTGTACCCGCACAAGACCATCCAGCAGAACATGGCCTTCGGCCTCCGGATGAGCACCGACATGTCCGCCCAAGAGCGCGAGGAGAAGGTGTACGACGCCGCCGAGATGATGGGCATCGAAGACCTACTGGACGACACGCCCGGCGAACTCTCCGGCGGGCAGAAACAGCGCGTCGCGCTGGGTCGCGCCATCGTCCGCGAACCCGACGTGTTCCTCTTCGACGAACCGCTCTCGAACCTCGACGCGAAACTCCGGACGACGATGCGCACCGAGATCCAGCGCCTCCAGGAGGAACTGGGCATCACCTCGGTGTACGTCACCCACGATCAGGAGGAAGCGATGACGATGGGCGACCGCATCGTCATCCTCAACGACGGGGAACTCCAGCAGACTGGCAAACCCACGGACGTGTACCAGAACCCCACCAACCAGTTCGTCGCCGGGTTCGTCGGCTCGCCGTCGATGAACTTCGTCGACGTCGAGGCCGACCTCTTCGACGGCGGCGTCCGCCTCAACGGGGCCGACGGGAGCTTCTCCTATGACCTGACCTCGGGTCGGGCCAGCGCCTTCGGCGACATCGCCGGTGGTTCGTACGTACTGGGCATCCGCCCCGAACACGTCGCAGTCAGCGACGCTCCCGGGACCGACACCATCCCGTCGACGGTCGACGTCGTCGAACCCATCGGCAGCGACAACTACCTCTATCTCGACCTCGGCACGGAGTCCCGGTCGTTCGATACCGAAGACGCCCCGGACTTCATCGCCCGCGTTCCGGCCGACATCGAACCCGAAGTCGGCGACGTGATACAGATAGCCTTCGACGAGGACTCCGTCCATCTGTTCGACGTCGAGACGGGCAAGGCCGTCACGGCGGCCGACGCCGAACCGGTAACGCCGACCCAGTAACGACTCGCGGTTCTGCCGTCCGTACGCGACCTGCTCGGTCGTTCGAGTGCGTCGCTACCGCGAACCCTGTGGTCGCTGTACTTCTCCGCGAATTGTGCTACTGTTCTGTGGTTTCCTACACTCACCGCGCCGCTACGGCGGGCCGGGCCTTTCAGTCGCACCCCTCGTCCCTGCGCTACGGGTCATTCGTCTCCCGAGGTCTCTTGCGCTCGGGCCCTCGTTCACTCCGCTACTTCTGCCGTTTCGACCCGCAGTTCGTCCGCCTCGTCGAGGTGGGCGATGGTCGCCAGCCGAAGCGCGTGGGGCCACCCCAGCGGCGTCGCGGAGTCGGGCGTCCCGTCGTCGAACAGTTGCTCGGGGAGGTAGCCGCCCTGTCGGATGAGCGATCCGCCGGGGAGAATCTCGCCGAGCAAGTCACGCGACCAGTCGAAGGCGTCGGCCGCTCGGTCGTCGTCGCGGTCGCAGAGGAGGCTGCCGAGTTCGGCGGCCGCGTTCGCGCCCCACGCCGTCGAGACGGTCCACACCTTCTCGGCGCCCTGTCCGTGCTGTCGCCAGTCGTCTTCCTCGAACCGGACGAGACCACGGATGGCGTCCGTTTCGCGTTCGAGGCCGGAGAGCGTCGCCTCGACGTGGGTCACGAGGCGGTCGACCGTCTCGTCGGAGAGCGGCGCGACTTCGGCGTACTCGCGCATCGCGGCGGGCAGCGCCAACGACCCGGAGTCGAGGCGCTCGTCCAGTTCGCCCTCGTGTTCCCGCAGGGCGTAGTGCTCGCCGGTCCACAGGCGGTCGAGGCCCTCGAGGACGGTGTCGGCCTGTGCCCGCGCGTGGTCGCGGAGGTCGGTCGACACCGGTGCCCGGGCGACGGCGGCGTAGGCGTGGAGGAAGGTAGCGGCTGTGTGGACGAACCGACCCTGCATGTTCTCCCAGGCGTTCTGGCAGGCGATGGGGAGACCGTCGGCTTCCAGCGTGTCGTCTAAGCTCTCGACGGCCTGTTCGATGGCGGCCTCGATACGTTCGGGGTCGTCTGGCTCGCCGGTTCGCAGGAAGGTCGCGAGAAAGCCCGCGACGCTCCCGCTCTGGTCGGCCTGATAGTCCGTGTCCGCGCCGCTCTCGATGCGGGCGTTGGCCCACCCCGGTGCGAGCGTCTCGTCGCCGGGCCAGACGCGGTGTGGCCAACTCCCGTCGTCTAGTTGGGTCCGGCAGTAGAACTCGGCCGAGCGCTGGTGCCAGTGGGTCAGGTCGACGCCGAGGCTCTCGCTCCCGTCGAGCAGGAACCGGGAGATTTCGGCGTCGTCGCGGAACCACGTGTAGCCGTAGCCGCCGGAGGTGACGTAGAACGGGTCGAAGTCCGGGCCGGCGATGCGGGCGCCGTTCTCGGCCGATAGCATGGAGACGACGCGCAGGTCGTCGACGACCGTCTCGCGGTGAGCGGCCGTCTGTGGTACGGCCCACTCGCGCCGGTCCGCGCTCGCGCTGGCAAGCGCCGAGCCGTCGGCGTACTCGCCCGTGAGACTATCGAGCCTCGACAGGACGGTCTCGCGGTCGGTCTCGCCGCGCTCGGCGAGGAGGGTGACGAGGGTGACGCTGCCGTCCTCGAAGGGCGCGGTGACGAGCGCACCGGCCGTCATCACCTCGTCCTCGTAGCGCTCTTCGTCGGTCGTCCGCGGGAACTCCACGGGGTCGTCGTCGACGAGTTCCTCGAACCGTTCGGGAATCTGGCCGTGGACCGCCGACAGGTCGGTCGAGACGCCGACGTAGTCGTGTTCGCGGCGGTGGTAGGCCTCGACGGCGTCGTCGTGGACCAGCAGACTCGTCTGGCCCTCGCGGCCGTCCGGGGCGAACCGGACGTACGCTCGGAGGTCGAGGTCCGTCGGCGCGTCGCCGTCGAGTTCGAATCGCGTGACGTGCGCGCGGCCGAGCGTCAGGTCCTGCTGGACGACCTGCCACGCGCCCTCGTCGTGGACCGTCTCGACGACGCCCGTCTCACCGCGGTAGCGCTGGTCGGCGTCGCCGTCGAACCAGGTGTCGCCGACCCCGAAGCGAGATGCGTCGATGCCCGAGAGACCACTGAGCGGATAGGAGTAGTCCTGCAGTGAGCCGTCGGCGTCGACGTGCACGAGGCGGTCGTCCTGCCCGGCGAAGAGGCCTGTCGTAGAACGAAGTTCTCCGGGAAACTTCCGGTCTGCGTCCCGGTGGCGTTTGAAGTCGTCTAGCGATGTCCGGAGCGTCATTGCCACTAAGCAACACGTCCCCCACCATAAAATATGGTGTAATTATTTTTCGAACTTACACCGACGGTCGTCGGCCCGTTCAGACGCGCTCGTACGCGATAGTTGTCTCGACGGCGGGGGGGCTCCCACTCGCCGCGACGACGGTGACGCGCGCGTCGGCCTCGGCCGCGGCGGTGACGTCGACGTCGCCGCCCGAGACGTGTACCGTCTCGGTCTGTGTCTTCACGACGAGGTTGTCGCCGTCGGTGTGGCCGGTGACGCGAGCGCTGTCGCCCTCGCGGTCGATGGTCACGTCGAGGTCAGGACCGTCGGCAGGGGCCGACCCGCCGTACCGCTCGCGGACGACGGCGGGCGTCTCGACGGGTTCGCCCGCGTCGATACTCCACGCGAGGCGGACGAACTGGGCGTTGGTCCACGACAGCGGCGTCGCACTCGACGTACCCGACCCGAACGCCCAGTCGAAGTCGTTCTCGCCGGCCTCGTCCCACACCTGTTCGGGGAGCATCCGTCCGTCGTTGGCGAAGGCGCCGAGCGTCTCCAGCAGGCTCTCGGGGTCGAAGGTCGGGTCGTCCAGCAGGAGTTCGTACTCGCCGCGCTCGCCAGTGAAGAACGGCCAGAGGCGTCCCTTCCCGGTCTCGTCGGGCATCCACGGGGCTCCGGGCTGGACGCGCTTCTCCCCGTAGCCGTCGCCGGTGTAGCGGTACCACGCGGGGCCGTGAGGCGTCTCGACCATGATGTCGCCGTCGTACTCCGTGACGGTGTTCCGGACGGTCTCGTCGTCGGCGGGCAGGACCCCCAGACGGACGAGTTCGAGGAAACCGCCGTCCATGATGTTGCGCTCGTCGAGGGTCCCGCCGCCGTTGTTGTGGGTGCGGAGTTCGCCGTCGTCGGGATTGCCCTCGTCGGTGATGCGCACGTAGTACGGCGTGTTCGCGTGTTTCTCGGTGCCCGTCGTCGTCGCGTGCCAGTCCTCCAGTCGGTCGACCCAGTGGTCGGCCACGCCGAGATAGGCGATGGCGTCGGCGGATTCGCCAGCGTCGAGAGCGAGGTCGGCGGCACAGACGAGGCCGGCTATCTCGGCGGCCGTCGTCGACGGGGAGTAGCCTGGTTCCTCCTCCCAGCGTTCCTGTTGGGTGTGTGGGCCGGTGGCGACCACGTAGTCACTGGAGCGGCGGACGTTCTCGTAGCCGTAGCCCGCCTCGTCGAGGCCGTAGCCGTGGCGCGCTTTCAGTTGCTGGGCCATCACCTGCGGGAAGGCGATTTCGTCCATCTGCTCGCCACCCCAGCGGGTGCGGCCGTCGAGGAACGTGTTCTGCGGGAAGAAGCCGTCGTCGTCCTGCTGGTACGCATAGACGTACTCGGTGGCGTCGATGGCGCTCTGGACGTCGCCCATCGCGTCGAAGGCGGTGTAAGCCTGATAGAGGTCCCGCGGCCAGACGTAGTTGTAGCCGTAGTCGATGGGGTCGTTGGCGTCGACGGCGTCGCCCCACGGGACCGAGGGGGAGGCGATGCCGGCACCGGGGAACTGCTTGGAGTCGGCGGCTTTCATCACCATCACGGCGGTCTTGTACTGAGCCAGCAGGTCGTCGTCACCGACGACGCTGTCGGGCACCGCCACCTCGTCGAGGTAGGCCGCCCACGAGTCGGCGTAGGCGGCGCGGACGTCTTCGAACGCGTCGTCGAGGGCGGCATCGGCGGCCACCAGTGCGGCCTCGTCGTCGCTGTCCTCGGCGAACCCGAGCGCCAGCGTGGTGTCGTGACTCGACAGCGTCCCGGCGAGGACGACGTTGCCACGGGCTTTGGCGTGGCGTGCGTCGGTCGAACCAGTCTCCAGTAGCGCCGTCTCGACGTCGCCCTCGCGGACGTCGGCGGTGGTCCAGTCGAATCCGTCGGCGCTCGAAAGCGCCATCCCCACGTCTATCGGATCGCCGTTCTCGTACAGGAAGACGGGGTCGGCGTCGGCGGGTCGGTCGTGAGCGGCCAACAGGGCGTCCCCGCGGGTACGTGCGACGTCGTGATCGGCGTGTGCGGACAGCGCCGGGTCGACGACGACGTGGAGGTCGTACCCCTCGCCCTCGAAGTCGACGTCGAGGAGGAGGGCGTCCTCGCCGGGGTGTGTCGCGTGGTCGACGGTCAGCGTCCAGTCGTGGTCGTCGGTCGGTTGCGCGGTCTGTCGAAAGAGGAGCGCGTCCTCACCGACCGCTTCCGCCGACCGTTCGACGGTGTCTGGCAGGTCGCGCCGCTCCCGGAAGGTCCGGACGGCGTACTCCTCGCCGTCGGTGATCAGGAAGTCGAGTTCGCGGACGTTCATCACGTCGATGCGGGGGAACCGAACTTCGGTGACGGCGCCCTCAGTCAGCGTATACCAGACTCGGGACGGGTCGACGTCGTCGTGGTCACAGACGGTGCCGAACCCGTACTTCTCACCGACCGTCCACGTCGCGTCCGCCGTGGCAGTCGGAACCTCTCGCTGTGTCATACGGGACCCTGCACGACCAGTACCTTAATGCTTTCTCAAGCTGTAATGAATTATTACAACTATCTCTTCAGGACAGCGACGGCCCGGACGGGACCGAACCAAATTACTTGCCACAGTGGAGATGATAAATTAGTATGGACGATTCGACGCTCGCGGACAGGCTCACACAGTTGGGGCTCTCGGAGAAGGAGGTGGATACGTATCTCTCTATACTCCAGAACGGGGAGGCGAAGGCCAGCGAAATCGCCGACGACACTGGTGTCTCGAAGCGGTACGTCTACAGTATCAGCGAGTCGCTCGAGAAGCGTGGGTTCGTCGAGGTCAACGACCACGTCGTCCCGACGACGATACGCGCCCGCCCGCCCTCGGAGGTAATCGCGGCGCTCTCGGACCAGCTAGAGGAGATGGAGACGGCACTCGACGAGCGGTTCTCCGATACGGAACGCCGCACGCAGCAGTTCGACGTCATCAAGTCCCGCGTCACGGTGGTCAAACGGCTCACCGAGTACCTCGCCAACGCCGAGAACGAGGTCATGCTGTCGGTACCACAGCAGTACCTCCCCGAGATAGCCGACGAACTGGAGGCGGCCGTCGACCGCGGGGTCCTCGTTCTTCTCGTCGTCAGCAGCGCGACGGACGTCGACGGCGACGACGTGGCGGGGATGGCCTCGGTCGCACGGGCGTGGGACCAGGAGATGCCCATCATGCTCACCGTCGACGGCCAGTTCGGACTGGTCGCGCCCGCGGACATCATCATCCGGTCGAACTCAGACCAACGCGCCATCGCCTTCGTCCAGGAGCAACTCGTTCCCGTGCTCTCGGGGTCGTTCCTCGGGAACTACTGGCCGATGTCGAGCGAGATATACGTCGCCGAACCGCGCGCCCTCCCAGCCACGTATCGGAACTTCCGTCAGCCGGTTCTGGAGGCGACGCTCCGCCTTCGGGCGGACGAACCGGTGTACGTCACCGCCGCCGTCCACCCGGTGCAGGCCGCCGACGACCCCGGCACTATCGAGGGAACGGTCGTCGACACCCGACAGGGGCTCGCCGAACCACAGACCAACGCCTACCCCATCGAACACACGCTCGTCGTCGACACCGGCGAGAAGACGGTGACCATCGGCGGCCCCGGGTCGTTCATCGAGGACTACGAGGCCGACGAGGTCACGCTCTCGGAACCCTAACGCCGACTCGGGTCCGGCCACCGGTAGACGACGTACGTCTCGCTCTCTGTCGACGGTTTCGGGTCCCAGACCAATCGGACCGTCGCCTCGCTCAGGTCGAGGTGTTCCCCAGCCCCGGTGTCGACTTCGTCGAAGTGGTCGGCGTGAATCGATATCTCGACGCCCGACCCGATGGTCGTCGGCGCCTGTGTTCCCAGCGGATCACCGGTCAGCGGTGCGGCGTTGCCGTCCGAGTCTCTCGCACCCGAGAACGCGAGCGAGAGCCGGTCACGAGTCAGCGTCTCTCCGCTCTCGAAGCTCAGGTTCAGGTACTGTCCGTTCCCCGTCGTCCGCTCGCTGTAGTCGGCGACGACAGCGGTCTGGGGTGCCCGTGTGGGTTGCTCGTCGCTGAACGCGACGAGGTAGGCCCCGACCGTCGCCGCCAGTACGACCACGATAGCGACCACGAGGACCACGCCGATGACCGGACTGACACCCCGGGCTTTCCCCCGAACCATATCCACACACTCTCTCATTCGACTCAAAAAGCGCTCGCATCGATTCGTCGCTCGATACCGGCCACAGCAAGCGCGCGATTAGACGGTCGCGAGCAGGTCCTCGGAGACGCCGCCGGGCAGTTCGTCCCGGTCGTGGGCCGCCTCGAAGTCGGGGTCGGGCCCCATCGGCACGATGCGCTTCGGGCTGACGTCCGGGTGGGTGGTGTAGTAGTGTTCCTTGATATGGTCCATGTCCACCGTCTCGGCCACACCGGGCGTCTGATACAGGTCGCGCAGGTACGGCCAGAGGTTGTCGTACTCCCGGATGAACTGGTGGTTGCACTGGAAATGTGTGTGGTACACCTCGTCGAAGCGCACCAGCGTCGTGAACATGCAGATGTCGGCCTCGGTCAGGCGGTCACCCGCGAGGTAGCGCTGGTCTTCCAGCACCGAGTCCCAGTGGTCGAGCGCGTCGAACAGTTCCTCGACGGCGTCGTCGTAGGCGTCCTGCGTGTTCGCGAACCCGGCGCGGTAGACGCCGTTGTTGATGGGGTCGTAGATGTCGTCGATGATGCGGTCCACCTCGTCCTGATACCCGTCGGGGTAGAGATCCACGTCGCTCGCGGCGACGTTGTCGAACTCCGTGTCGAGCATCCGGAGGATCTCTCTGGACTCGTTGTTGACGATGGTCTCCTCCTGTTTGTCCCAGAGGACGGGGACCGTCACGCGGCAGGTGGCGTCGGGGTCCGCTTTCACGTACAGTTCGCGGAGGTAGTCGGCGCCGTACAGCGAGTCCTCGGTACAGCCCTCCTTCTCGGGGGTGAACTGCCAGCCGTCGTCCCCGCGGTACGGGTCCACGACGTCGACGCTGATGGCGTCCGTCAGCCCCTTGAGCGCGCGAACGAGGAGCGTGCGGTGGGCCCACGGGCACGCGAGCGAGACGTAGAGGTGATAGCGGCCCGCTTCCGGCTGGAAGCGTGCGTCCGGGTCGTCCTCGATTCGATCCCGAAACGTCGTGTCTTGCCGGTCGAACTCTCCGTCCTCGTTCGTACTCTGGTAGGCGTCTGTTCGCCACTCGCCGTCGACGAGCATGTTCATGGTGGCTGCGTGTTGGGGCTCGAACCGGATAAACACCCGAGCGAGGTAACGTTCGTGTCACCATCTACGGCTGTCTCTGGGCCGCTGCGTAGTGTGTGGGTCTGACCCACTTGCCCGCCTGCCCTTCGAAGCCCTTATCAGGTCGCTCGGCCACGTATTCGCCAAGAGTACCTATGTCGGACAAACCTGCCTCGATGTACCGGGACATCGACAAGCCCTCGTACACCCGACGCGAGTACATCACGGGCATCCCTGGTTCGAAGATCGCACAGCACGAGATGGGTCGCAAGACGGCCGAGAAAGACGACTACCCCGTCCAGATTAGCCTCATCGTCGAGGAGTCGGTCCAGCTCCGTCACGGCTCGCTGGAGGCGTCTCGCCTGTCGGCCAACCGCCACCTCATCAAGGAAATCGGTGAGGAGGGCGACTACCGGATGACGCTGCGGAAGTTCCCCCACCAGGTCCTGCGCGAGAACAAGCAGGCGACCGGTGCCGGGGCCGACCGTGTCTCCGACGGGATGCGACAGGCCTTCGGGAAGATCGTCGGCACCGCCGCCCGCGTGCAGGCCGGCGAACAGCTCTTTACGGCCTACTGCAACGTCGAGGACGCCGAACACGTCAAAGAGGCGTTCCGCCGTGCCTACAACAAGATCACGCCCTCCTGCCGCATCAAGGTCGAGCGCGGCGAGGAACTGCTCATCGCGTAACGCCGCGACGGCTTTCTCACGCTGGTCGTCCACCCGGACGACTGCGCTTTGCGCTTAGCGGTCGCACTGATACGTCGTTTGGCTGTCACTGACTCGCCGAGGGTCACACGAGGCAGGCGGCACCGCCAAAATAGTATTGAGTCAACATGTCGTACCGTGAGGTATGGTACTCAGACTCCTGCTGCTCGCGGTCGGACTGCTCGAACTGGCCGCGCCTCGGAAGATGGTCGACTTCTGGATGGACCTCGCGGCCGAAGACGGCGACGTCGAACTCAAACCGTGGGTGTACAGCGTGGCACGGATCGAGGGTGCCGTCATCGTGCTATGGGTGTTGCTCCGGGGTCGGGGTGGCGGTCACAGCGAGGCGGAAACAGTGGACGCGTAGCCCGAACGCGGTCGTCCCTCGGCGTTTCGACGCTGTCAGCACACGGTCGTGAGGACCGGTCGGTCCCGTCACTCGGTCGGCGACCGGCGGGTGGTCGCGATACGAAGCGAGTAAGCGATGCTCAGGAGGCCGACGAGCTGTACCATCCGGACGACCAGTCGAATGACTGGCTGGTACTGGATGGAGACGACGCGAAACGCGATGAGTCCCTGCCCGGCCACCGCCAGCGCGTACGCGAGGCCGAACAGCAGTAACATCCCGACCGAGAGGTACCGCATCGACGGGTCGTCGTTCCGCCGGAGGCCGCGGTAGGCGTGATAGCCGATATAGAGGCCGACGACGGCCGACCCGGTGGCGGCGACGCCGGCGAGGAGGCCGACGGGAGTGGCGAACGGAGCCATCTCAGAAGTTCCCCCACAGGCGGCTCAACTGATCGGCCACGTCCTCACCCCGCCGCTCGATGTGCCACGTCAGGTCCCCGTCGCGGATGGCGAGTTCGAACCGCTCCAGCGTCGAGACGTAGACGGTGTCGTGGTGGCCGTCGGCTCTGGGCCGGGTCTGCTCTTCGAGGAGGTCTGCCGCCGTCAACCGATCGACGCGCCGATAGATGGTCGAGACGGAGACGCCACAGCGGTCGCTGAGTTCGCTGGCCGACCGCGGTTCGGCGCTCGTCGCGACGAGAATCGTTCGAGCGTGGTCGTCGTCCAACAGGTCGACGACCGTAGAGAGGTCGGCGTCCTCGGTCACAGACTCATCCGTCATACCGGGGTGATAAATGTCGTTCGCATGGTTTCGTCGCTCTAGACTCCGTCGCGATGCGTTCGCTCGTCCGACGGGCGGGAGCCCGGTGTCGGTCAGCGTCACGGTCTCACTCCAGTTCGTAGGTGAACAGCATCCTGAAATCGGTCCCACCGCTCGACAGCACAACGTTGACCGCCGAGGGGTCGCCGTGGTCACGAAGGTCGACGGTGGTGGTGTCACCGGGTTCGACCGTCTCGCGGTCCGGCCACAGCGAGACCTTCTCCACCTCGTTGGGGCCTGCTCCGTCCTCGAAATCGAGCCAGAGCCACTCGGCCGGGACGGCGTCTCCGGCCTCGTGTCGGAGCGTCAGTGCCTCTACGCCCGCGTCGGTCGATGCGCCCCACGTGACCTGCGGTGGGTCCATGTCCGGTGTCGGGTCGACGCTTTCCCGGCGCGGCGCCCGCGCCTCGACGGTGGCGAGGCGGCCGTCGACCGTGATCTCCGCTCCCTGACTCTCCTCGGTCAGTCGGTAGCTCTCGCGGAAGGCCGATTCGAGCGACTCCTGCGTTGGCGTCCGGCCCGCGGCGAAGTGCATGGCGAGCACCTGATACGTCGCGTCGTCGCCCAGTCTAAACGCGTCGGCACCGAACTCCGAGTCGCCGCGGGGGTCCATGCTGTACGGCCCTGCGATGACCTGTCTGCTCGCGCCGACGGCAGCACTGACCGCCGCGAACGCGTCGCTGGCCTCGTGATACCGCGTTCGGTCGCCGGCACCGGTGTCGATCAGGAGTTCCAGATTCGCCGCCGGATGTTCCACCGCGTTGGTCCAGACGACGACGCCGTCGCCGACGGCGACCCGTCGTTCGGTGTCCCTGCGAGCGAACAGGTCGTACCCCCGGTAGGTCCCGTCGGGAGCGTAGCCGCTCCCGATGAGTGTCGACGCCACGGCGTCGCGGTCGAACGACGCTTCGACGACGACGCCGAGGTTCGACGTGACCATGCGGTCGTAGTTCTCGAACCCGATGCCGAAGTAATCCGGTTCGAGCTTGAACAAGGCGCGCCGGGCCCGGAACTTCCGGGGCGCATCGGCGACGTACGGGCCGGGTTCGACGGATCCGAAACTGTAGCCGTCGTCGTAGCGCGTCTCGAACGCATCGGGGGTGGGGAGCCACCGTCGGTACGCCGGTTCGTCTGCCGGTGGTACGTCGAGGCGGCCGTAAGAGAGTGAACTGCCGAGCGGGGGGAGGCTGGACAGACACCCCGTGGTGCTCGCTGTGGCCCCGACCGCGAGCGTCGCGGTACCGGCCCGGAGAAACCCACGGCGCGTCCGTCCGTCGGAGGGTGATGTCGTGTCGTCGCTCATCGCTGTGTCTGTCTGGAGACACGCCTCGGACATCATACGACCGGATGGCCCGCAACGCGCTGCAAACGAGCGGAAGGTTTTTGTAGTGACTTCCACCCCACTCCCGACTCGACAGCACACACACCTATGTAGCGATACCCCCAAGCGACGACGATGCTGGACCTCGCCGTCACTACGCGGTCCGAGACGTTCGAGCGGATGGTGGACCCGCTCGCCGCACGGGGGATCGCCATCGGCCACGTCGATACGAGCGAACGAGCGGTACCGCTGACTGCGGACCCGTTCGAGGAGTACGACGTGGGGTTCGTCTACCCCCCACGAATCATGGAGGGTGCCGTCGCCGACGCGATGCTCGATGTCCCGTGGGTCAACGACCGCGAGGCCATCCTCCGGTCGCGTAACAAAGCTGACGTGCTGGCCCGACTCGGCCGC
This sequence comes from Haloarcula sp. JP-L23, assembly GCF_011602445.1. Lineage (NCBI taxonomy): Archaea > Methanobacteriati > Methanobacteriota > Halobacteria > Halobacteriales > Haloarculaceae > Haloarcula > Haloarcula sp. JP-L23. The sequence continues at coordinate 1,022,611 of NZ_CP050014.1, forward strand.
GCCGACGTCCCGGTGCCCGAGACGGTGATGGTGTCGAACCCGGCCGATGAGGCTGCCCTCGTTGCGGCCTTCGAGCAGGTGCGGTCGCCCGTCGTCGTGAAACCGAACTCGACGACCCGAGGCGTCGGCGTGACGACGGCCCACGACCTCGACTCGTTTCTGGGCGTCGCGGACTACCTCGATCTGGTCCACGACTACCGTGCGACTGGCGACCGGTCGTTTCTGGTACAGGAGTATCTCCCCGGCGCGCGGGACTACCGGGCGATGGTCGTCGACGGGGAGTACGTCGGGGCGGTCGAGCGCCGCCTCCCGACCGCGGCCCGCGAGCGCGGGCGCTGGAAGCACAACGTCCACCGCGGTGCCGACGCCGAGGGCGTCGAGTTACCCGAGGAGTTACGCACTCTCGTAGAGCGGACGGCCGAGGTGCTGGACGTCCCGTATCTCGGCGTCGACTTGCTGGTGACCGAGGACCGCGCGGTGGTCAACGAGACGAACGCCCGTCCGACTATCGACAGCGCGACGAAGTACGAGGACGGCTTTTGGGACGATTTAGCGGGGTTGATTCGCGAGACTGCAGTCGCGTAGCCGCCGCTGTCCAGTCACGAACGAACACGACGTGAGAACGGAGAGAACGGAGACGGGACGACCTTACAGTTCGATGTCCGCGGAGTCTTCCTCGCGGTCGAAGGTGACTTCGAGGATGCCGTTGTTGTAGGTGGCCGACGCGGAGTGTTCGTCGACCTCGCTGGGGAGGGTGAGTCGCTCGTGGTACTCTCGCTGGTGGCTGTCGGCGTCGATGGTGAGGACGCTGCCGTCACACTTCAGGTCGATAGCCTCCTTCTCGACGCCGGGGATGTCGGCGACGACGCGGATCTCGTCGTCGGTCTCGTGGACGTCGACGTGGAGGTCACCGCCGCCGTTCGGGCTGTCGCGGTCGATATGTACGTCTCCTTCGGAACCCATCATCTCGTCCATCATGCGCTCGATTTCGCGGAAGAACTCGTCGAAGGGGTCGTCGTTGTCGTCCCGTCTCATCAGTACGAGGCGGTACGTCGCACTGTCTGAAAAGCCTTCTGACGGGCTCACTCTTTGCTTCCACTTCTGGCGGTTCGACTCGACCGTGCCGCGCCGTTCGCGTGAGGCCGTAGATTCGGTACGGAATGCTCATAAACAATCACCCGCGAAAACAACTCCGAAAACACTTTACTCCGTAGCGCAGGTTTACTAGGCGGTATGAGCGACCCAGTTCGTGTTGGCCTCAACGGCTTCGGCCGCATCGGCCGCAACGTGTTCCGCGCTTCGCTGGAGAACGACGACGTCGAAATCGTGGGTGTCAACGACGTGATGGACGACGACGAGATCGACTACTTCGCCCAGTACGACACCGTCATGGGCAATCTCGAAGGTGCAGGCGTCGAGGACGGCGTGCTGACCGTCGACGGCACCGACTTCGAGGCGGGCGTCTTCCACGAGACGGACCCGACAGAACTCCCGTGGGACGACTTAGACGTCGACGTCGCCTTCGAGGCGACCGGCATCTTCCGTACCAAAGAGGACGCCAGCCAGCACCTCGAAGCGGGTGCCGATAAGGTCATCATCTCCGCGCCCCCGAAAGGCGATGAACCGGTCAAGCAGATCGTCTACGGCGTCAACGAGGACGAGTACGACGGCGAGGACATCGTCTCGAACGCCTCCTGTACGACCAACTCCATCACCCCCGTCGCGAAGGTGCTCGACGAGGAGTTCGGCATCAACGCCGGTCAGTTGACGACCGTCCACGCCTACACTGGCTCGCAGAACCTGATGGACGGCCCCAACAGCAAGCCCCGCCGTCGCCGCGCCGCCGCCGAGAACATCATCCCCACCTCGACCGGCGCCGCACAGGCCGCCACCGAGGTCCTGCCCGAACTCGAAGGCAAACTCGACGGGATGGCAATCCGCGTCCCGGTCCCGAACGGCTCCATCACGGAGTTCGTCGTCGACCTCGACGACGACGTCACCGAGGCCGACGTCAACGCCGCCTTCGAGGAGGCCGCCGCCGGTGAACTCGAAGGCGTGCTGGGCGTCACGAGCGAGGACGTCGTCTCCTCTGACATCCTCGGCGACCCCTACTCCACGCAGGTCGACCTCCAGTCGACGAACGTCGTCAGCGGGATGACGAAGATTCTGACGTGGTACGACAACGAGTACGGCTTCTCGAACCGGATGCTGGACGTCGCTCAGTACATCACCGAGCAGTAAGCGCCGTCTCGACTCGCGGTGTTTCTTTCGCGTGTCTCCTCGGGAGTGGTCTCGCCGTCGTTCGCGGGCGCCTCTGGGGCCTTGACGACCGAACCGCTGCTACTCGCCGCTCGACTCGGAAACGCCTATACACGGGGCCGGCGTTGTCCCGCGTGATGACTTTCCAGACGCTCGACGACCTCGAGGACGGCCAGCGCGTCCTCGTCCGACTCGACCTCAACTCGCCCGTAGAGGACGGCGACGTACAGGACAACCGCCGATTCGACCGCCACGCCGAGACGATTCGCGAACTCGTCGACCGCGACTTCGAAGTCGCGGTGATGGCCCATCAGGGCCGCCCCGGCCGGGACGACTTCGTCTCGCTCGAACAGCACGCAGACATCCTCGCAGACCACGTCGACAGCGACGTCGAGTTCGTCGCCGACACGTTCGGTCCCGACGCCATCCACGAGATAGCGGGGCTGGAGGCCGGCGACGTCCTCGTACTGGAGAACACCCGGATGTGCGACGAGGAACTCCCCGAGGAGGACCCCGAGGTCAAGGCCCAGACGGAGTTCGTCCAGACGCTGAAAGGCGAGTTCGACGCCTACGTCAACGACGCCTACTCGGCGGCCCACCGCTCGCACGCTTCGCTCGTCGGATTCCCGTTGGTGATGGACGCCTACGCGGGTCGCGTCATGGAGACCGAGTACGAGGCCAACACCGCCATCGCCGAGAAGGAGTTCGAGGGCAACGTCACGATGGTCGTCGGCGGCACCAAGGCCACCGACGTCATCGACGTGATGACCCACTTAGACGAGAAAGTCGACGACTTCCTGCTTGGCGGTATCGCCGGCGAACTGTTCCTGCGCGCGGCGGGCTACCCCGTCGGTTACGACATCGACGACGCCGACCTCTATGACCACCAGTGGGAGAAAAACAGCGAGAAGATAGAGTCGATGCTCGACGCGCACCGCGACCAGATTACCCTCGCGGTCGATCTGGCATACGAGGACGACGACGGGTCCCGCGCCGAGCAATCGGTCGACGACATCGACGAGAAGACCGTCTCCTACCTCGACGTGGGCAGCGAGACGGTCATGGAGTATTCGCCCGTCATCCGCGACTCCGAGGCCGTCTTCGTGAAGGGTGCGCTCGGGATGTTCGAGGACGAGCGCTTCTCTGTCGGCACCGCCGGCGTCCTCGAAGCCATCGCGGACACCGACTGCTTCTCCGTCGTCGGCGGCGGCGACACCTCTCGGGCCATCGAGATGTACGGGATGTCAGAGGACGAGTTCGGTCACGTCTCTATCGCGGGTGGGGCCTACATCCGCGCGCTGACCGGTGCAGAACTGGTGGGCGTCGAAGTGCTCAAGCGCTAACGGTCCGTCTCGGCGTGTCGCTGCTTCCAGCCGTCTTTGGGCTCGTAGACTGCCACTGGCCGCTTCTCTCGGGGGCGCGTTCGCGCGTGTCTGGCCGTCCAGTCGCCGTCGTCGCGCTTTCGGGGAGCCATCGCAGGCATACGAACCGATACGACCCTCTGTAGTAAATTCCTTGTGATTAATGGTGTAAAAATATAACTCGGTCCCGAGTAAGTCGTGGCGACGGTCACCGAAGACGCCCCTCGGGGGCCGCCGAGCCGAAGTGTTTTCGATGGCAGCGCCCCACGGTTCGGTATGTTCACCGGTATCGTCGAGACGACGGGTGCGGTACAGGCAGTCGTAGACGACGAAGGGGGGCGACGGGTTCGCATCGGCGCACCCTTCGAGGGCCTCGACCACGGCCAGTCGATAAGCGTCAGCGGCACGTGCCTCACTGTCGAGAACGTTTCCGACGGCGAGTGGTTCGAGGTGTTCCTCGCCCGCGAGACGCTGGCTCGGACCTACTTCGACGACCTCTCGGGTGGTGACGCGGTCAACCTCGAACGGGCGATGCCGGCCGACGGCCGGTTCGACGGGCACATCGTGCAGGGTCACGTCGACGCCACCGCCGAAATCGTCGGCATCGAACGGGAGGGAGATGACTGGACGTTCACCTTCTCGCTTCCAGAGAGCCAGCGAGACTACCTCGTCGAGAAAGGCTCTATCACGGTCGACGGCATCAGCCTGACCGTCGCCGACCGACGCGAGGACGCCTTCGACGTGGCCATCATCCCGACGACGTACGCGGAGACGACCCTCTCCGAGAAGTCGGTCGGCGACCCCGTGCATCTGGAAGTCGACGTCGTCGCGAAGTACGTCGAACAGCTCTGTTAGGGCTCGAACTCGGTCCGTTCGGGGTCGTACGTCGTTTCGCCCGGCGCCGCGTTGGCCGTCTGGTAGGCCTGCCGATAGGCGTCCAGTTTCCGCAGGAGGAGCAGGCCGAAGACGCCGTCGTACACCAGCACGAACGCGAAGAAAGCGACCAACTGGTCGACGCCGAACACCACCGAGAGGACGCCGGTCGCCACGCCCGAGAGAGAGTTGTAGGTGGCGTGGATGACCGTCGCGATGAGTAACCCCTTCAGAACGATGGGGCCGGCGTCCTCCGGGTTGAACTTCGCCAGTCCGAGGTAGTAGCCCGCGAACGCGGAGTAGATGACGTGGCCGGGGCCGGCCAGCGCCCGCACCGCCGCGATGTCGCTCCCCGCGTCGAACGCCGCCAGCGTCCCGGTGACGACGTCCGTGTTCTGGACGATGTACAGCGCGTTCTCGATAGTGGCGAAGCCCAGTCCCGCCGCCGCGCCGTACACCGCACCGTCGATGACCGCGTCGAACCGGTCGTCGCGGTAGGCGTACAGCCGAACGGCGAGCAGTTTCACGCTCTCCTCGACGGGGCCGACGACGAGGAAGAAAAAGAAGAACGTCCCGGCCGGCTGAAACAGGCCGAACCCGGAGCCGATGGCCTGTACTGGGCCGCCGAGGACGACGTTCAGCAACCCAGCGAACCCGGCAAACAACACGCCGAGCAGGAACGTTCCGACCAGTAGCGTCAGCGGTTCGGCGGTGGTCACGTCGGCGTACCAGATGTAGGCCGCGAGCAACAGCGCCGGCACGGCCGAGAGCGCGGCGAGTCCGGCGAACAATGGCTGGACGCCCAGCGCGCCCAGACTGCCGAATGCGACCTGTAACACCAGAATCCCGACGGCAACGAGGATGACGAGTCCTCGGAGCGCCCACAGACCGGTGTGATAGAGCCAGTGTGCGAACCGGTCCAACCGTGAGCGGACCTCCCAGTCGGCTATCTCGTAGAGGTCCGTCGACCGGTCGGCGTTCGACGCGACCGGGTCTCGCCGTCGCTTTCCCATGCACGAACGGTCGGCAGCGCGCCACGTAACGGTTTGGCTCTCGGTAGGGCGTCGGGCCCCGACCGTCGGCCGTGACAGGTCTCCGTCGAGACGAGAGTGTTTTGACGGTGCCCGGCTTATCGCCTGATATGACTCTACGGGCAGGCGTCCTCGCCGTTCAGGGCGACGTTTCCGAGCACGCTGACGCCATCGAGCGTGCCGCGGCGGCCCACGGCGAGACGGCGGAGGTCATCGAGATACGCGAAGCGGGGCTGGTCCCTGACTGTGATGTTCTCCTGTTGCCGGGTGGCGAGTCGACGACCATCTCCCGACTCGTCCAGCGCGCGGGCATCGACAGCGAAATCACGGCCCACGTCGAGGCCGGCAAACCGGTACTGGCGACGTGTGCAGGACTCATCGTCGCTGCCACCGACGCCCACGACGACCGGGTGGACACGCTGAACATCCTCGACGTCACCGTCGAGCGAAACGCCTTCGGCCGGCAGAAGGATAGCTTCGAGGCACCACTCGACGTCGCGGGTCTCGACGATCCGTTCCCGGCCGTGTTCATCCGCGCGCCGGTCATCGACTACGTCGGCGACGGCGCTGAGGTGCTGGCCTCGTGGGACGGCCACCCCGTCGCGGTGCGTGACGGCCCCGTCGTCGGGACCTCCTTCCACCCCGAACTGACCGAGGACCCCCGCATCCACGACCTCGCGTTCTTCGACAGCGTGGAGTCGTAGGGGTTCGACGGCCTGAAGGCACACCCCGCCGATTCTCGGCGTATGGACGACGCCGACGACGTCATCGACGACCTGTTTACGGTCATCGAGGACCGCAAGGAGACCCTCCCGGAGGGCTCTTACACCGCTTCGCTGTTCACCCACGAGAAAGGCGAAAACGCCGTGTTAGAGAAACTCGGCGAGGAGACGACCGAACTGATTCTGGCCGCGAAAGACGACGACCACGAGGAGCTGGCCCACGAGTCGGCCGACATCGTCTACCACCTGCTCGTCTTGCTGGCGATGAAGGACATGGACGTCGATGACTTGCGGGCTGAACTGGCAGAGCGGAGATAGCGAGGGGCGTGCGACAGCGGGACCGACCCTCGGCGGAACGGCGACCACCGGGAGCCGTAGAGCGTAGCGAGGGGCGCGAACACGGCGAGTCGGCCGCTCGCGTAGACAGTCGACCGGTTCCGCGCGACCCCGAGCGGCCGCCGAGACCGAGCAAACACCGAGACGCTTCTGGACGCCGCGCCCGACGCGATTCTCGTCGCCGTCGACGGGACAGGCTACTCGACGCGGACCGACGGCACCGGGTTCGGGCTAGCCATCGTCGGGCAATCGCCGAGGCCCACGGCTGGGACGTGCGGGTCACCGAGAGCGCCGACGGTGAGGACAGGTTCGAGATAACCGGCGTGGACACTCCCGAGGCGTGAGGCGGTCGGTCTCGGCTACCGAGCGGCCATTTCGGCGCCCGAAACGTGCGTGACATTTATCCCGTCCCCAAAGCACCGACATGCCGTATGAGTACGTCGACGGTTCGCGGGACGGTCGCGGGGATGGGGGAACGGGCAAATCCGGCGTTCGCCGCCGGTGTGGTCGTCGTCGCAGTCGCGGCACTGGCCTACGCGACGACGGGGGCGTCGATCCAGCACCACACCTACGTCCACGTCATGGCGGGGGTCCTCTGGACGGGGACGGACATCTTTATCGGCGCCATCCTCGGCCCCGTCGTCGGGAGTCTCGGCGAGGAACAGAGCGCAGCCGTCTTCGAGAAGTTGACGCCGAAGACGTCCTTTTACCTGCCGTCGATGGCGTTTCTCACCATCGCGTCGGGCCTCGCTCTAGCGCTCCGACTGGACCTCTTCACGAACCCGGGTCCGTGGCTCGCGCTGTTCACGGCGGCGAACCTGATTCCGGTGTTCCTCCTGCTGGGGTGGCGGCTGAACGCGTGGTCGGACTGGCGGTGGCAACTCCCCTTCGCCGTCGCCACCCTCGGGTCGCTTGCGTGGGTCGCGACGACTATCGGCCAGTTCCAGATGACCGAACCGGCTATCGTCGTCGCCCTCGCTCTCGTCACGGTTCTATCGGTGCAGGGCTTTGGCTTCCTGATGCCCGGGGAAATCCGCATCTACAAGGAGATGACCTCACCTGCGCCCGACGCCAGCGTCATCTCGGCTATCGGGCAGCAGAACGCCATGCTCGGCGGCGTGCAGGGACTCGTCCAACTCCTGCTCATCGCGGACATGGTGTACCTCCGGTACGGCGGGTTCTGAATTGCGACTCCTCGACCGGGTCGAACCAGAACTAGACTTCGTCTGCAAGGGCGCGAAGTCGTTCGCTACTCGCTTACGACTTCGAACCGGTGCCGGACGACCTCGCTGTCGTCGTCCCACTCGAACTCGTCGTGGACGCGGTTCAACCGCTCGCGGTACGCCGCTAGGTCCTCGGACCCTTCGCGTTGTGCGTCCTCGTCGGACAGGTCGCCCAGCGTCCGGTGGGTCACGTCCGTCACCTCGAACCGCCGGCCGTCGATGTCGAAGGTGTCGCCCTCCTCGGCGTACTGGTGGCCGCGGTGCATCTGTGTCACCTCGCCCGCGGCGGCCATCTGCTGGACGTGCTCGTTGGGCAGAATCTCGCCGGCGTCGATGTGTGCCATAGCGGCGGTACGAGGCCGACGGTGAAAAGCGTGGGTCGCAGTTGTTTGGGTCCGCCCACGCATACGTCTCACACGGCTGTCACCGATTGGACGCGCTTTTACGCGCCGACCGTCTACGACGCCGTAATGAGCAATCCTTTCGAGAATCTACCGACGACGCCGACCGGCGAGGAGGTCATCGACAAGGCCTTCTCGCGTGCGACGCGGGCCGGCGGCAGCAAGGACGGTATCGAGGCCCAGCAGTCGATGCTGATGACGGCCTCGAACATCGTCTCGGACAACCTCCAGAACGTCGCCCAGTCGTGGCCGACTATCGACGATTTGGACCCTTTCTACGTGGAACTGGCCGACGCCATCGTCGGCGACGCCTACCCCGCCGACGACGACCCGGGCATCGACGCCCTGAAACAGCACCTCTCCGAGGTGTCGTGGGCCGGCCGGAAGGCCAAGGAGATTCGACAGGAGTACGAGGGCCGTCTCGTCCGCGGAGACAAGGACACCGCCCGGAAACTCCGCAAGCAGGCGTTCGCCCGCATGGCCGACGTCGTCGAGGAGGTCGAAGACGACCTCGCGGCCGTCTCGAAGGCCCGTGACGCGCTGAAAGGCATCCCGGACATCCGTCCGGACGAACCGACGGTCGTCGTCGCGGGCTACCCGAACGTCGGGAAGTCCTCGTTCGTCAACCGCGTCACTCGGGCCGACAACAAGATTGCCTCCTACCCCTTCACGACGACCCAGATTCGCGTCGGTCACTTCGAGGACGGCCGCATCCGCTACCAACTCGTCGACACGCCGGGTCTGCTCGACCGCCCGCCGGAGGAGCGCAACGAAATCGAGTCACAAGCGGTGAGTGCGTTGGAACACGTCGCCGACGCCGTCCTCGTCCTCGTCGACCCGAGCGAGGAGTGTGGCTACCCCCTCGAACAGCAACTCGAACTGCGAAACGACATCGAGTCCCGCTTCGACGCGCCGGTGCTGACCATCGCCAACAAGAGCGACCGCTCGACCGACGTCGAGGCCGACCACTACATGAGCGTCACCGAGAACGACAACGTCGACGCCGTGTTGCAGGCGGCCATCGACGCCGTCGGCTACGAGATAGAGTTGCCGTTCGACGACGAGTAGATCGCGAGTCAGCCGAGGACGCCGAGCAGTCCGAGCCCCCACCGGACCACCTCCGAGGCCGCGAACAGCGCCCCTTCGACGCGCGACAACACTCGGCCGGTCCACAGCGCCGCGACCATCAGGAGCGAGATACCCGCCAGCCACAGTACCGTCTCCATCGCCGCCCCGGCCACCGTGAGCGGCCGGACGAGCGCCGCGACGCCCACGATTCCCGTGACGTTGTAGACGTTGCTTCCGACGACGTTGCCGACTGAGACGCCGAGGCTCCCGCGGCGAATCGCCACTAGCGAGACGGCGAACTCCGGCGTCGACGTCCCGGCCGCGACGATGGTCCCGCCGACGACCCACTCTGAGACGCCCGCTCCCCGCGCTAATGCCGACGCCGCGAGTACCATGTAGTCCCCGCTCACGAGGACGAGCGCCAAGCCACCGACCAACAGCAGGGCGTCCCGGCCGCGAAAGGCCACTCGTTCGGTGACTGCTCGCGTCACAGCGCCTTCCTGTGGCGACTCCGGAGTCGTCTCCGTCGTGGACTGTTCCGCGCGGAGCAGGTACGCGGTGTAGGCGGCGAACACCCCGAACAGAACGGCCCCTTCCGTCCGCGTCACCGTCCCGTCGAGTAGGACGAGGCCGGCGAGGAGCGTGCTCGCGAGCAACGCCAGTCCGTCTCGGTGGACCAGCCCCTCGGTAATCGGGAGCACTCGAATCAGCGAGACGACGCCGAGGATGAACGCGAGGTTGTAGATGTTCGACCCGAGGACGTTCGCGATGGCGATGTCGCCCAAGCCCTTCAACGCGGCGTCGACGGAGACGGCCAACTCCGGCGTCGACGTTCCCATCGCCACGATAGTCAGTCCAATCGTGAGGTCAGAGAGGCCGAACCGTCGGGCGAGTCGCACGACGGCGTCGACGAGGAACCGGGCCCCGACCCACAACCCGAGGACAGACAGGACGACGACGCCGACTTGGACGAGGGGGCCTCCGCTGACCATACTGTGGGTAGTATCACCGGCGGCGGGGAAATGAAAGTTCGTCCGCACTCGGTCCGGGGACGACTGCGCCCCGTTCGCTATTCGAGTTCGTAGGTCACCTGCACCGCAGCGTCGACGGTGACCGGGCCGGGAGAGATGGTCGTACTCCCGCCGGAGTCGGCCGCGAACGCGGCTTCCGTCCGAACGACGTATCGGCCGCTGTCGCTCGTCTGGATGGTGGCGACGCCGTCGACATTCCGGCCTTCGGCGGCGGCGACCGTCTCGGCGTCGGCACGGGCCCGCTCCATCGCCGTCGTCAGGGCGTCCTCACGCGCGTCCTGCCGGGTCGCCTCGCTCAGTTCGTAGCGGATGCCCTCCACGCGGTCCGCGCCCGCGTCGACGGCGGTATCGATGAGTGTCCCGACCGAGTCCACGTCGCTCGTCTCGGCTTCGACGGTGTGGACCGCGATGTAGCCGACCTGCTCACGGCCCGTCTCGGTGCGCTCGTACTCGGGGTGGACGCTGAACCGTGAGGACGTGACGTTTGCCCCCTCGTCTTCGAGGGCTTGCTGGACGGCGTCGGCGTCACCGGTCAGGTTGTCCCGGGCGGCCGCGGCCGTCTCACCACGACCGACGGCGGCGACGGTGACCGTCGCCCTGTCGGGTGCGCGCTCGACCGTCGCGTCCGCGCTGACGCTGACTGTCGCGTTCTCTGCCGTCGGCGTCCCGCCGCTGTCTGCGAGTGCGAAGCCGGCACCGCCGGCAAGGAGGACCGCCACGACGCCTGCGATTGCGAGTGGTTTGGAGACCATACCCACGCGAACGCCTGCCGACGTATTTAGCCCGTCGGACGCTCAAACCCGAATTTGAGCGTCAGGCGGCCGTCTCGACGACGACGTAGTGAACCGACGTCTCGACGTCGCGACCGGCCGCCTCGTCGGCCACGTCGTCCAGTTTCGACACCAGTCCGGGCGGGTCGGTCTCCGGCGGGATGCCCACCGTGATTACGACGCGGCGCGGTTTCTGAAAGATGACCGTGTTCGTCCGCTCTACTTCGACGGAGAGGACGCGGGCGGGCGCGTCGACGGCCCCTTCGATCTGGTCCTGTATCGCCGCCTCGGTCGTCGCTCGCTGGAACGAGTCCAGCGTGACGCCGCCGAGGAACGCCGACAGCACGAGAATGGCCGCCACGAGGACGCCGATTCGCTTGACCGTCGCCGACCGGGCGTTCCCCTCCCGAAACCAGTGTTCCGGGCGATAGCCCTGATACCAGAGGCCGACGAGGACGGCGAGGTTGATAGAGAGGACGTTCACGAGGAGGAGGACGCCGGACCCGATGCTGACCAGCGGTTCGCCCCACGCGATGCCGATACCCACCGTCGCCGCCGGCGGGATGAGTGCGACGGCTATCATCACCCCCACGAGCGCCGTCGAGACGCCCGACGTGAGGCTGATGACGCCGGCCGCGCCCGCGCCCAGTGCCACCACCAGCGAGAGGAAGTCGGGCGCGACTCGCTCGCGTATCTGCTCGACGGACGTGACGTCCGCGAGCGGCGGGATGACGTTGGCCGTCCGGACGAAAACGGCGAAGACGGTGGCGCTGACGATAGCCAGTAGCAACCCGACCGCCTGCAACTTGACCCCGCGCATAAACAGTTCTTGGTCGTCGACGACGGTGCCGACGTTGGCGGTCATCGCCGGGCCGATGAGCGGCGCGATGACCATCGACCCGACGACGACGGCCGGCGAGTCCAGCAGGAGGCCGGCGGTGGCGATGACCGCGCTGATGACGGTCATGATGGCATACGTCGAGAGCGACGGGGCGAGGTCGTTGGCCTTCGAAGTCAGTTCCTCGCGGGCGATGCGGTCCTCGTCTTCTTCCTCGGCGAAGCGGTCTTCGAGTGTCTCGAACTGGCGAGAGATGACCGTGTTGGCGTCCACGACGACGGTGTATGCGTCGTCGTCGATACCCACCTCGCGCAGCGCTTCGAGGACGGGTTCTAGGGCGTTCGTCGGCAGCGGAAAGGAGACGACGGCGGCGATATCGCGGTTGCTCGTCTCGTCGCTGACGACGTAGTCGACGCCCTCGTCGTCCAGAACGCCGAGCGCCGCCTCGCGCTTGCCCGTCGGGACCGAGAGATGTACCAACCGCACGGCTATCCGTGCGACGGCGGCGGACAAAAATCCGGGTGGTCACCATCTCGGCCGCCTGGCGAGGTGTTTGACGGCGAGGCCGACGACGGTCACGCGGGTCGCGAACACCTGCACCTCGCGGTAGAACTGCCGACCGCGGTAGACGGCGGCCGCGCCGGCCGGTATCGCCGACCGCCACGCAACTGTGGCCGGGTCGACGCCCGCCCACCCACCCACCCACCTCGCCGGCCAGCAGCGCTCCGACGACGAACGCGACCGGCAGGCCGACGGCCAGTCCGTCCAGCAGTCTCACTACCGCTCCCGTCGCCTTGCGTCCCCGATACACCATGTCCGGCGGTGTCGTCGGCCCGCGACAAACCCGTGTCTCTGAAACTGACGCGCTTTTCCCCTTCGACGCTGTAACGGAGGTATGTTCGAGTCACGCCCGGACCGCGACGCCGAAGTGGTGCTCGTCGGCCGGTCGAACGTCGGCAAGTCGACGCTGATGCGGGAGGTGACCGGGCACACCTTCGACACCGGACAGCGACCCGGTGTCACCCGGAGCCCAAACCACTACGACTGGACCGGTCCAGACTTCATGATCACCGACCTCCCCGGGTTCGGGTTCATGAAGGGCGTCCCCGAGGAGGTCCGCGAGGAGATAAAGACCGACGTCGTCCGCTACGTCGAGGAAAACGCCGAGAAGATTCTGGTCGGCATCCTCGTCGTCGACGGGAAGTCCGTCATCGACATCATCGACCGCCACTCCGGTCCCGACGAGATCCCCCACGACGTCGAGATGTTCCACTTCCTCCGGGAGGTGGGCGTCGAACCCGTCGTCGCCGTCAACAAGATGGACAAGGTCGACGACGAGGACGAACGCCTGAACGACCTGTGTGACCGCCTCGGTCTCTATCCCCCGTGGAAACAGTGGCAGGAGACCATCGCGCCCATCTCGGCGAAACGGGGCAGCATCTCGGCGCTGAACGAGGCGGTCCGACACCACCTCCACGAGGCCAAGCGCGACGACCTGTTCCAGTTCTTCTGAACGACCGTTCTCGTCGGGTTCGTGCGGAGCGCGAACCACTCCTCGAAACACGTCGACGAAAAAGACTGGACTCGCCGTCGGCGAGTCCGGTGGTACTCGCGAGCGGTGCGAACGAGGACTCAGCGCGAAGCGCTGACGGTGACCCGCCCGCGCCGCTCGCGCCGCACGTTTCGACTGGACGCCGCTCCTACCCGCGGAGGTCGACGTTCTCGACGTCGAATCTGACCGACCCGGCGGTGGCGTCGGTGAGCGAGAGCGTCCAGCCCTGGTCTTCCGCGACCGATTTCGCGATGTAGAGGCCGAACCCGGTGTTGCCCTTGACCGTCGTGTACCCGGCGTCGAACACTCGCTCGGGCGGACTGATCTCGATTTCGGGGCCGTCGTTCGCGACGTAGAACCCGGTGGGCGTCGTGCCGACGGTGACGGTCGACGCCCCGTGTTCCAGCGCGTTCTGAAACAGGAACTGCAGGAGCAGGCTCGCGGACTCCTGGTCCGCGAGGAAGCGAGCGTCGTCGTCGATTTCGAGGGCCGCGTGCGCGTCGGCGACCGTCTCCCACACCTCCCGACTGAGTCGCGAGAGCCACACCGGCTTCTGTTCCTGTCGATCTGACTCTCTCGTCGAGAGTTGCACGACCGTATCGACCAGCGAGGAGATGCGCGACAGCGACTCCTCGATGGGAGCGGTCTGTGTGTCGTCGTCCAGTCGTTCGAGGCGTCCGTGTGCGATTTGCAGTTCGTTCCGTAACTCGTGGGCCGATACGAGCGCCACTTTCACCATCCGTTCGTGTTGGCGGCGCAGGTCGTGTTCGCGGGTCTTGCGCGCGGTGATGTCCTGTGTGAGCCCGACGAGCCCCTGAATCTCGCCGTCGGCGTCGTACCACGGGACCTTGCGGGTTCGCACGTACGGCGCCGCGAGGTCGAGAAACTCCTCGACGTCGATTCGGTCCACCTCCCCTTCGAGGATGCCCATCTCGTCGCGGTAGGCCGCCTCGCCGTGTTCGTCCGCTAGCTCCGATACCTCCCGGTCTGTGAGTCCCACCCGGTCGGTCGGCTCGTTGAACCCACGTCCCATCAGGACGTGTCGCGCCTGGTCGTCTTTCGCGTACAGGTGGTCCGGCATCTCGTTGAACAGCGAGAGCAACAGCGTCTCCATGGGCGAGGGTGACCGCCCGGCGACGGACGGCGCGTCACCGTCGAGGCTGGTTTCTATCGCGTCAACGACGGCCTGCGAACCGAGGTCCGGCGACGCGACGGCGCGGACGTCGAGGTCGTCCGGCACTACCGCCGGGTCGACGCCCACGACGACGACTGGGAGGTCGGGAAACAGTTTCGTGATGCCATAGGCGATGTCTGTCCCTGACTGGCCACCGACGGTCGCCGTGAGGACGAGACACTGATAGACGCCGTGTGTCAGTTCGTCGAAGACGTTCCGACGGTCGGTCAGTACGGTGACTGCAACGGCCCCCTCGTCGAACCCAGACTCGAGTTCGGCTGCCTCGTCGTCGGCGACGACGAGTACCGACTTCGGGTCTCTCCCCATCTATGACCAGTACCAAGATATGTTCCAACGTTACTGTTTCGGCTGGTCGTTCCGATGGTTGCTCGGAGTCGGGCCACTCGCGTGACTGTCGGCACTCGTACCGTAGCTACCACAGAACCGTTCTGACGGTCGGGAGGTCAGGCGACGTTGAAGCCTTTGTCGCGGAGGAAGTCCTCGACGCGACCAGTGTGGTTGCCTTGGAGCTCAATTTGCCCGTCTTCGACGGTCCCGCCGCAGGCGAACTTGCTCTTCAAGTCCGAGGACAGCGAGTCCATGTCGACGTCTTTCGGGTCGAACCCCTCGATGATCGTTACCTCCTTACCGTAGCGGCGCTCGTCGATGCGGATGTTAATCTCCTGGGACTCTTTGGCGACGTCCTCGCAGACGCAGAGCTCCTCAGGCAGCCCGCACGTCGAGCAGACTTCCGACATTACATCGGGGCGTACGAAACCTTCGTATTAAACACTGTCGGGGGAAAGCGGAGCTTACCGGTTCGAGACGATGCTATCGGCGATTTCGACGGCCTCATCGGCTGCTTCTTCGGAGACAGTCCCACCGTACCGGAGTCGTTCGCGGAGGATTGCGAGGCGACGGACGTCCTCGCCGGCGTCGACGTCGTCCAGATAGTCCCGGACCGTCTCGCCGCTCTCGCGAGGCCGGTACTCGTCGTCGAGGACGTACATCGCCCGTTGGAACGCCTGTTCGACGTCCGTCTCGGGGTCCTCGCGGCGCTGGTATCGGAGCCAGATGGCCCGTGAGACGCGCTTCGTGACGCCCGACCGACGGAGGCCGGCGGCCGTCCCCAGCAGCGCGACCAGTCCCAGCGCCGTCTCCTCGCGGGACGGCAGGTCCGGGAGAGGCGGGCCCGCCGACCCCTCGGTACTGCTGTTCGCTCTGCCCTCGCCGAACGGGGTCGCCGTCTCGTTGCTGGTGTTCGCTGGCGTCGACGTCTCCGTCGTCTCGTTCGTCTCGGTCAGCGGCGGCGGAGTCGGTGTCTCCGTCTCGGTGACGTTGGAGTCGGTGCCCGTCTCGCCCGTGTCGACCGTACCGTCTCCCTCGGAGCGAGCTTCCTCGATGCGTGCCTGTTCGGCCGCCGCACGTGGCTCGCTCGGCGTCGGGTCGAACTGGATCCAGCCGTGGTCGGGGAAGAAGACCTCGACCCACGCGTGTGAGTCGAGACCGCGGACCACCCACCGGTTCTCGTCGACTTGCTCGCCGGGCGTGTAGCCGACGGCCATCCGCGCGGGGATGTCCTGCGTGCGCAGCATCGTCACCATCGTCGTCGCGAAGTAGACGCAGTAGCCCCGGTCCATCGCGTGGAGGAACCGGTCGGCGACGTTCCGCTCGGGCCGTTCGACGTCCAGCGAGTACTCGCGGTTGTTCTGGAGCCAGCGCTCGACGACGAGCGCCGTCTCGTAGGGGTTCTGTGCGTTCTCGGTCAGCGTCGCCGTCGTCTCGCCGACCCGGTCTGGCGTACTCTCGGGCAGCTGCAGATAGCGGCGGGTCACTCTGTCGGGATACTCGGTCCCGGCCTCGCGCAACTGCCGCGGCGTCGCGACCGAGACTTCGCTTACGATCTGATAGCTGTCGCCGGCAGTGAGGTCGTCGACGGGCTGGAAGCCATCGTGCGTCGTGAGCTTGACGTCTACGTCCCCGTCGTATCGCACCGGCTTCCAGACGGCGGGGACCGTGCCGATGTCCGACTCGGCCTCGAAGGACTGGCGGACCGTCCGACTGTCGCCCGGCGGTTCGGCGAGACGGGTCCCGTCGTACGGACTGCTGTTGCCCGTCCGGACCCACCCGTCGCCGGTGTAACGGTCGTACGCGGCGACGCGCCAGTACCGCGCTGCCTCGCTCTCGACGGTGTATCGGACCGTCGGGGTCAGCGAGATATCCCCCTGGATTGTCATCGACTCGTCGGCGTCGACGAGACTCCCCTCGACGGTCGCCTGCTCCTCGTCGACAAACGACAGCGACGTGCCGGAGACCGACGGTAGTCGTGAGATGACCGCCGGCACGACGATGACCGCCGCCAACTGTTCGAGGACGCTACGGCGGCCCGAGTCGACGCCCTGATCGTCAACCGTGGCCGACGCACCCGTCGCGACCGGCCCCCCGTCGCCCGGTGACCGCCGCTCGTCGGGATGGTCGATGGTGTCGAGCGTACCGAACCCGATAGTCGCGAACGCACCGACGACGCCGAGCAACGTCGTCACTACGTCTGCGTCCGTCGTCAGGACGAAGAACCCGAGCGCCGTCCCGGCCGCGAGCGTCGCCGTGACGTACCACCGCCGGAGCGCGAAGTACGTCGTGAGAAACACCGGCGCGGGCGCAAAGGAGATGACCCACAGGCGGACGTTGGCTATCTGGAGCAGTCGACGACCGGTCAACAGCGCCACGGTGTCCCGGAGGAGGGCGGCCAACGCCGGGTCCGTCGAGAGGTTCGTGACGTACCACACGAGGCCGGCGCCGAACAGGACCGCACCCACAGTGATGGCGAGTATCGGACGCAACACTCGCGCGAGGACGGCCGCCGCGGCCAGCGACACGGCCGTCACGACGAGAAACACCGTCGGCGACCCGACCACGTCGATGAGGTGGTACATCGTCCGGAGCGGCGCGCCGAGTGCGAGTGCGACCGACAGCAACGCCAGCAGTCGCGTCTCGTCCCACGGCACCCGCCTGCGGACGCGAGCGACGACGCTCACGACCCCACCTCCCCGGCGAGAGGGTTGTCGTGACTCACCGTCACGTCCTCGAAGGCCTGCTGTCGCCCCTCGACGGTGACCGTGACGCCATCGTCGTCTGCGGTCACCAGCACGTCCGCGTCGCCGCTCCGTCCGGTCGTCCCGGCGTCGGTGCGTGCGAGCGTCTCCAGCAGGCGAACCCGGTGGGTGTCGCCGTAGCCAGCGTCGACGCTCCCGCCGGGTGTCACCAGTTCGACGGCGAGGCCGCTCTCCAGTGCGCCCATCGTCACCGTCGCGGCGGCGGCCGCCATCTCGTCGGCGTAGTCGTCGTCGGCCTCCGCGACGACGACGAGGCTGTGGTCGCTGTCGCGGTCGGCGAACTCCTTGACGAGCAAGGCCTCGCGCTTCGCGCTCGACTTCCAGTGGACGTCCCGCAGGGAGTCGCCGGGGACGTACTCTCGCAGTCGGTCGAACGCCTGCCGGTCATCGGCGTCGGGGACGAGCGTTCGGACGAACGCCTCCGGCCCTCCCAGTCGGTAGACGGACGGGTAGACGAGTATCTCGTCGGTCACGTCGACGGTGGTCGAGGCGACGACGAGGCCGAGCGAGTCGGTTACTCGAACGTCGACCGGACCGATTCGGTGCTCGCCGCGCCGCTCGTAAGTCACGTCGTAGTGTACGGTGGCCGGCAGCGAGCGAACGGCCGTCGCCGCCCCGTCGATGCCCCGAGAGAGGCGGTCGGTGAGCGTGGCGATGCCGCTCCCGTCGACGGTCAGTTCGACGGTCCGGCGCTCGCCGGGAAACCCGCGCCGGGGTGGCTGCCGCTCGATGGTCGGGGTACCGGCCCAGTACACCTGCCCGGCGGCGACGCCGACGGCGACCAACAGCGGGCCAGCGACCGCGCCGAGGGCCTGCTGACCGAACTGGGACCCAACGGCGGCGGCGACGCCGGCCACCAGCAGGACGCCGACGCCGCGACGTGTCGGTCGCATCTTACTCGACGTCGACGGTGTCAAGCGCCGCCGTGACGAGGTCCGTGGCCGTCTGCTCGCTACTGTCGGTCCGAATCCGGTGGGGCAGCACCACGGGGGCTTCCTGCTGGACGTCGTCGGGGACGACGTACGCGCGGTTGTTCAGGACCGCCCGGGCCTGCGCGGCACGCAACAGCGAGATGCTCCCGCGTGGGCTGACGCCCAACTCGGCGTGTTCGCGGGTGTAGCGGGCGAGTCGCGTCGCGTAGGACCGAATCGGCTCCTCGACGGTCACGTCGGCGACGCTGTCCCGGGCCGCCTGCAGGTCTTCGAGCGTCGCGACCGGTTTCAGCTCCTCTATCGGGTGGTGGCCGACCACCTCGCCGAGCATCGCCGTCTCCTCGCCCTCGTCGGGGTAGCCCAGATGCAGTTTCGTCATGAACCGGTCGAGTTCGGCCATCGGCAGGTCGTAGGCCTTGTTCTGCTCGACGGTGTTCTGGGTGGCGATGACGGTGAACGGTTGCGGGACGCTGTGGGTCGTCCCGTCGACGGAGACCTGTCCCTCCTCCATGGCTTCGAGCAGCGCCGACTGGGTCTTCGGCGGCGCGCGGTTGATTTCGTCGCCCAGCACGACGTTGCCGAAGATGGGGCCGCGGCGGAACTCGAACTCCTGTGTCTTCTGGTTGAAGACGTTGACCCCGGTGACGTCAGTCGGTAACAGGTCCGGCGTGAACTGGACGCGCTTGAACTCGCCGTCGAACGAGGCGGCGACGGACCGGGCGAGCATCGTCTTGCCGACGCCGGGGACGTCCTCTAACAGGATGTGACCACGGCCCAGCATCGCCGTCACGATGTGCTCGATTTCGTCGTGGTGGCCGACGATGACCTCCTCGACGTTCTCGATTACCTGTGTCGCGACGCGAGTCGCGTCGCGGAGCGCGCTGTCCGACTGTCGGCCGCGTGTAGTGTCCGTATCTGTCATGAGTGGAGGGTCCGCACGGTGGTAGAGACCACAGGGCATCCTGCGTTGGTGCGACGCCGAGTAAGTGTTTTGTCCCCGTGCCCGTCACCACAGTGCGAAGTTCCAGTTGCCCGTAGTTCGGGGCGAGAATACGTAACTCTGCTGGATGCGCACCTGTGACACACGACCGTGTCAGGTCCTGTCCCACTCCTTGCAATCTGTACAGACGAGGACGCCGTCCTGTTCCCAGCGACGTTCCACGACCTCGCCACACGCCGCACACTGCGCGCCCTCGCCGGTCCACGCGTAGGTGGTCGTCGCCGGCGTCGGGCCGTCCTCGGCCGCGGGTTTGGCGTCGGCGGCCTCGTTCGGTCGCTCTTTGGCGGCCGCCGCCGTCTCACCGTCGCTCTCGTCGTTCGCGCTGGTGTCGTCCTCGTCGCCCGAACCGCCGACGAACTGGTCTAGCGAGGTGTCTTCTCCCATGGCGCGCAGTGCGGTCGGGAGCGCCAAATAGCTGTGTGGCTCGGTCGCCGCGAACGGAAGCACAAAGTGGGGCGACTGCTAAGCGGCGCGTATGCAAGGGCTACTCACACAGCTTATCCAGAGTATCGTCGAAATGCCGGCTCGGTTCGCCGACGTCGCACTCGCCGACCCGCTGTCGGCCATCCTCATCCTCTTCGGGACGCTGTTCGTCGGCGCCGCCTCCGTCGTCTTCGGCTACCTGACGCTGGGTGCGGCCCTCTCGCTGTTCATTCGGCCGGGGAGTACTGGCCGTTCACCGCCACCCCGAGAAGCGAGATAGCCCGCTCTACGTCGGGACCCAGTGGCGACGCGAAGACGACGCTGTCGGCGTGTTCTCGGAGCGCTTCGGTTCGCTCGGCGACGTCCGCTGGCGTGCCAGCGATGCAAAACGCCTCTAGCATCGGCTCTGTGACGAGACCGAACGCCTCCTCGAACTCGCCGGCCGAGATGGCGTCGCCGACGTCGCTTGCCACCTCGTGGTCGATGCCGTGGCGGTCTAGCACCGGCGGCGGCGACCCGGCGGCGACGAACGCGACCGGCGGGCGGGCGGCCGCTCTGGCTTTCTCCGCGTCTTCGGCGACGGAGACGCTGGCGTAGGCCGCGAGGTCGAACTCGGTGTCGGCGACGCGGTCCTCGGCCATCTCCTCGACCTGTTCGCGGGCCCACGCGAGGTCCGCCGGGTGCGCGCCGTTGTACAGCGCCCCGTCGGCGTGTTTCGCGGCCATCCGCGTCATGTGTGGCCCCTGCGCGCCGACGTAGACCGGAATCTCCCCGACCTCGTAGTTCAGGCCCGCGTCGTCGGCCGTGAAGGTGCCGTCGTGGTCGACGCGTTCGCCGTCCCAGAGCCGTTTGGCGACTTTGAACGTCTCCAGCACGCGCCGGAGGGCGTCGTCGTGGTCGAACCCGAGATTGCGGATGGTGGACTTATCGCCCGGACCGACGCCGAAGAGGGCACGGCCGTCGCTCATCTCCGCGAGCGTCGCCACCCGCGAGGCCAGCGTCACCGGATGCGTCTCGTAGGGGTTGGCGATGCCGGGCCCGAGCAGTATCTCGTCGGTCCGACTGGCCATCCCGCCCAGCGCCATGAACTGGTCGCGGTTGTTGTAGTGGTGGCTGGCGAAGACGGCGTCGAAGCCGCTCTCCTCGGCCTGCACGGCGAAGTCGGATAGCTGTGCGACTGGGTGTTCCGGAGTGAGTTCAATCCCGTACATGAGACCATTCCTTGAGCGCCTGCCGGACGACGTCTCTCTCCGGCGAGCGGTAGAGGTCGTCGCTGCTGCCGTGGTCGCCGAACTCGAATCCGCGGATGCGGGCGACCGGCGTTCCGCCGTCGCCCTCTCCCGTGACGAGGTTTCCCGCGGCGGCGAGTTCGTCGACGACGGCCTGTACCGTGACGCCGAGTTCGCGGCCGTCCCTGTCGTGTTCGCCGCGCCAGTCCCGGGCGGCAGGGATGCCGGCCCACCCCAGCGCGACGCCGCGTTGCCCGAGGCGGAACGGCCGGCCCGAGGTGTCCGTGACGACGACCGCGACGTCCGCGCCGGTTCGCTCGCGGATGCCCGCCCGAATCCGCTCGGCGCAGTCGGTCGGGTCCTCGGGGAGCAACAGCAGGTCGGCGTCGGGCACGTTCGAGCGGTCGATGCCCGCGTTGACCGTGATGTGGCCGAAGTGCGTGACCGCGAGGATAAACGGCGCATCGAGGATAATCTCCTCGCTCTCTTCGATGACTGCCTGTGCGAAGCGGGGGTCTTTCTCCTCGTCGGCGATGGCGGCGATACGGTCGGCGATGTCGCGGGCGCGCTCGCTCGCCTCGAAGTCGTCGAGGTCGGCCTGCCGACCCGCCGCCTTCGAGACGATGGTGCTGGCCACGCAGAGCACGTCGCCGTCCTGTAGGTCCGTACACTCGGCGACGAGTTCGGCCACGTCGTCGCCGGGGCGGACCTCGGGAAGTCCCTCGACCGCGAAGACGTCCATACTCCCCCTGCGGGTTCCGCGGGAAAAAGGACGCCGTTAGTAGCAAGCACGTCCAGCGGTGGCAATCGCTGCCGGTAGCCCGCCCGTGCGGTTTGGGGTCCGGGTCCGCAGGACGGTATGGACGCTCGCCTCGCTGCGCTCCGCTTCCGGCACGCGATGGGGTCGACCGCCGGCCTGCGTTCGTCTTTCACCTCGTCCGGACGCTCTCCGGGGCGGTCCCGTCGTCGTCAGTTCGCCGGGACTACGCGCTCGGTGGCCTGTTCGTCGTCGTCGGCCTCGGCCTGCGGTTCCTGCTGGTGCCGACGGCCGTGACGCCCGGTGTGCTGTCGTCGCTGCCGGCCGCCCTGTTCCGCCCGGTCAGCACCGTCCTCGCCGCCGTCGGGACCGTGGGATGTCTCTGGGCGCTGTGGCGTCTCGTCGGTGGGTCGCGACGCGACTCGACGACACGGTCGTGAGAACCCGGACGGCTACTGTTCGTGGAGCGTCACGTCGAGGTCGCCGTCGGCGACGGTAGCGGTCATCATCGTCGCTCGGTCCGCGGGCGACGCGCCCGTCGCGCTCCCGGGGTTCAACAACCGAACGCCGCCGTGGGTGGTGTCCAGTACCTCGTGGGTGTGGCCCGAGACGCCGACGGCGTCCGGTCCCGCCTCCTCGCGGACGATGCCCGCCACGCGGTCCTCGTAGCCCCGGCGTGCGCCGGTGCCGTGCGTGACGACGAAGGTGACGCCGCCGAGGTCGACCGTCGCCACGTCCGGCAAGCCGATTCTCGGGTCCATGTTCCCGCCGACGGCCGTGAGTCGTGCGGCCATCGCTCTGACGTTCGACAGCGCCCCCTCGCTGTCGAAGTCGCCGGCGTGGACGACGTGGTCGGCGGCCTCGATGCGCTCGCGAAACGCGTCGGGTATCGCGCTCGCTCGTGAGGGGATGTGCGTGTCGCTGATGAGTGCGACGTCCATAGAAACGGATTCGACAGCCCCGGTGAAAACGGTTCGCCGGTCTGTGTCACTCGGCCGTTTCGGTCGCCGGGATGAGCCCTTCGAGTTCTTCGAGTCGGTCGACGAGGTCGTCGATACCCTGGTTGATGGCCGCCACGCGCTGGTCGATGTCGTCCGCCGGAATCGCCCCCTGTGGCGTCGGGTTGATTAGCTCGTCGTCTTCCAGCATCCGCAGCGAATACCGTACCTTGTGTTCGGGGATGTCCGTCTCCTCAGAGAGCCGAACGATACCGATCGGTCCCTGTTCGATGACGACTTCCAGAATCGCGAGGTCCCTGCTCTCCTTTTCCACCTGATTGGCGAGTCGCTCCATGCCCATTGAGAATCGTACCTACGGTTATGTGTGGCGCTATATAAACGCTCCAGTTGTGGCCGTGTCAGTCTCGTCGGGTGGCACGTTCTTCCCGTTCGGAGTCCGAAGGTCGCGCTCTCGCTCTCGTTTCACGGGTCACTTCGTTCCCCGTTCCGCCGGGAGTCTCCGCTCCGCTCAGACCGTCGCTACTGCTCGCGGTTCACTCCGTTCACCGCTCGCTTTCGAGGTGGGCCGCTCGCTTCGCTCGCGCCCCACCCTACTCACGGCTCACTATATTCACCGTTCGTACTCCGAGACCGTTCCCCCCGCTCACACCCTCGCTACTCCTCTACGGGTGTCCGCCGCAACTCGTCCAGTTGGTCCCTGAGCTTCGATAACTCCGTCTCTAACTCCTCTCGCCGGTCGATGAGCGTACTCAGTTCCTCGGTGTTGACGGAGTAGTCGTTCTCTAAGGCGACGTCGAGGCCGTCGGTCGTCGCCGACGCGAGGTCCGTCGCCACCCGCAACACCTCGCTGGGAGTCCCGCGAGACTCGTACAACTGCTGGTCGCCAGAGAGCGGACTGTACGTGATCATCGGTGACTCGACGGCGTGGTGGTAGGTGACGGTGTAGCTGGTGTCGGTCACCGGGTTTAGCCGGTCCTCTGCTCGCTCCGTGCGCACGATGTTGAACGGTTCGGCGAGCGTCGAGTACGTCTCTGCGAGGTCGCGCAGGCGGTCGGCGGCGGTCACGTCCAGTTGGGCCTCCACGTCGCCGAAGAATTGCCGGGAGGTGGTGAGGCTGAACGCGACGGTGTAGAACACCGACTCGTCGCTGTCGGCGAGGTTCCGGAGACGCTCGCGCACCTCCTCGTGGCGCCCCTCGATGGTCAACTTCTCCAGTTCCTCCAGTAGCGCCCGCACGCCCTCCTCGCGTTCGAGGAACGCCTCGACGATGGCGCCGGGCATCTCCTCGCCGTCCACGTCGTCCATGCTCCCTGTTGGAACGGCGCCACTAAACAGTCTGTCGGCGCCTGACCGTGGTGTTCAGTTAGCGGTATCAGTGTCAGAGCGTCCCGATGCTCTCGGCGCCCGCGACTCGCTGCGCGCTTTGCGTGGGCCGTCGTCGGGGGTCGCTGAGAGCGCGGCCGCACGCCCGCCCGTTCGAGCAGCCAGCTTCGGGTGGGCCGTTCTGCCTGTCTGAACCGCGCTGCTCCGTGACTGTCTCGTCACTACACACCGCCCACTGCGGGTGGGACAAAGCCTATGCCGGACTGCTGTTAGTGTCTGTACGTCCGCCGTCGCGGCGGGCCTATGACAGGGAGAGGGGGGACTCCCCCTCACGCGCCGCAGTTCTCGGCCCGCGTGTATGGTTATACCGTCGCTACCAGTCGTTATCGGTCCTGAGACCCGTATTTGTCGTTTCGTGTGAGTCGAACCCCTCGCAGTCACACAGCGAACTCGGGACGGGCCGACGAAACGCGTCGCTTGTCGATTTGATTCCGAAGAAGCGCCCGGAGCGGGATTTGTACCGGAGCCAGACGTGCTCTCCCTCCGGTCGTTGCGCGCGACTGGCAGGGTTCGACTCAGCTCGTCTGCGTTTCGACGCTCACGGAGACGAGCACACGCTACGCGGCGCTCGTCGGGATAGTTCGCGTCAGAAAGCGCCCGGAGCGGGATTTGAACCCGCGTCACGACCGTGACAGGGTCGTATGATGGGCCACTACACCATCCGGGCACGCTGCCTTGCTGCATTCATTCGTATCCCGGTGGTAGTATTAAGGCTTTCCAAAGGAAGGCGCCCTGTTATGGGTACCCGTGACGGGACCCAAACTTCTATATCCGGTCTGGCCGAACTGGCTGGTACGCGAGGTCATCCCACGGCCGCCTGTGTGCGGGCGCTGTGGGCTCCAGTAGCTACAGCAGGCCAAGTTGGTAAGTGTTATATGCGTCCCGACAATACCGACCTGTAGTATCTCGTGACAGCCACCTTCTCCAGCAGCAGGCCCCACGCACGCACACACACATGGTAGATGTAAGTCAACACGATCTCGTCCCCGACCACAGTGTCGTCGACGAGGACGACCTCGAGGCAGTGCTCGACGAGTACGACATCAAGAAGACCGACCTCCCGAAGATAAAACGCGCCGACCCGGGACTCCCGGACGACGCGGAGGTCGGTGACGTCATCCGCATCGAACGCGACTCGCGAACGACCGATACGGCAGTCGTCTATCGGCTGGTGGTGGAATAATGAACACACAGGACCGACGCGCGATTTCGCGCGAGTACTTCGCGAAGGAACGGCTCGCAGAACATCACTTCCGCTCGTTCAACGCCTTCCTCGACCGAGGGATGCAGCAGGTGGTCGACGAGAAAGAGACCATCGACACCGACATCGGCGACAAGGAGGGACAGGAACCGGTGTGGGTCGAACTCGGCGACGTCCGCGTCGTCACCCCCCGAGTGCGGGAAGCCGACGGGAGCGAGGAACTGCTCTACCCGCAGGAGGCCCGACTCCGGAACATCACCTACTCCGCGCCGGTGTTCATGGAGATGGCCATCGTCCGCGGCGGTGAAGAGGAACCGGAGGAAGTCGTCGACCGGACCGAGACCAAGATCGGGCGCATGCCCATCATGGTCGGGTCGAACAAGTGTAACATCGCCGGCTTCTCCGACGAGGAACTCATCGACATCGGCGAGGACCCCGCCGACCCCGGCGGCTACTTCTGTGTCAACGGCTCCGAGCGAGTCCTGATGACCAGCGAGGACCTCGCGCCGAACAAGATTCTTGCAGAGTACGACACCAAGTACGGCGACGAAGTGCAGGTCGCTAAGACGTTCTCCCAGCGCCGTGGCTACCGCGCACTCGTTCTCTGTGAGCGCACCCGCGACGGCCTGCTGGAAGTCTCTTTCCCGTCTGTCTCCGGCAGCATCGACTTCGTGACGCTCGTGCGCGCGCTGGGTCTCGAATCCGACGAGGAGATCGTCCATCGCGTCTCCGAGGACCCGGAAATCGTGAAGTTCATGCTCGAAAACCTCGAGGAAGCCGAGGTCCAGACGACCGAGGAAGCCATCGAGACGCTCGGTCAGCGCGTCGCCTCCGGACAGGGCAAGAACTACCAGCTCAAACGCGCCAACTACGTCATCGACCGCTACCTCCTGCCACACCTCCACGAGGAGGGCGTCGACGAGGAAGAGGTCCGCATCAACAAGGCGTACTACCTCTGCCGGATGGCCGAGGCCTGCTTCGAACTCGCCCTCGAACGGCGCGAGTCCGACGACAAGGACCACTACGCCAACAAGCGGCTGAAGGTCAGCGGCGACCTGATGACTGACCTGTTCCGGACGGCGCTGAACAAGCTCGCCCGGGACGTGAAGTACCAGCTCGAACGCGCGAACATGCGGAACCGACAGCTCTCTGTCTCCACTGTCGTCCGCTCGGACGTGCTGACCGAACGACTCGAACACCCCATCGCGACGGGGAACTGGGTCGGTGGCCGCTCCGGTGTCTCCCAACTGGTCGACCGGACCGACTTCATGGGGGTTCTCTCACACCTCCGACGGCTGCGCTCGCCGCTCAGTCGTTCACAGCCACACTTCGAAGCGCGGGACCTGCACGCGACCCAGTGGGGTCGCATCTGTCCCTCCGAGACGCCGGAGGGACCGAACTGTGGGCTGGTGAAGAACTTCGCGCAGGCGATGGAGCTCTCACAGGACGTCGAAGACGCACAGGGTCTCAAACAGGAACTCGCAGATATGGGGGTTCAGGGCATCCCCGGTATCGAATCCATCCAACAGCAGCCCGCGGACGACTAACATGAGTCAGGGACGAGAAGCCAAGGTATACGTCAACGGTAGTTTGGTCGGGACACATCCCGACCCCGAACAGCTCGCAGATCAGGTCCGACAGGCGCGACGCCGGGGAGACGTCTCCCAGATGGTCAACGTCTCGGTCAAGGACCGAACCGACGAGGTCATCATCAACGCCGACGCGGGCCGCGCCCGCCGACCACTCCTGGTCGTCGAAGACGGCGAACCGCTGATGTCCGACGAGGAGGTCGAGCAGGTCAAAGCGGGCGAACTCGAGTTCGAGGAACTCGTCGAGCGCGGCGTCGTCGAGTTCATCGACGCCGAGGAAGAGGAGGACATCCTCGTCGGCGTCGACGAGAGCGAACTCACCGAGAACCACACCCACCTCGAAGTCGACCCGCAACTGATGTTCGGTATCGGTGCGGGGATGATTCCGTACCCCGAGCACAACGCCAGCCCGCGGATTACGATGGGGTCGGGGATGATCAAGCAGTCGCTGGGGCTGCCGAGCGCGAACTACCGCATCCGCCCGGACACCCGCCAGCACCTCCTGCACTATCCACAGCTCTCGATGGTCAAGACCCAGACCACCGAGCAGATCGGCTACGACGACCGGCCGGCCGCACAGAACTTCGTCGTCGCCGTCATGAGCTACGAGGGGTTCAACATCGAGGACGCACTCGTGATGAACAAGGGGTCGGTCGACCGCGCACTCGCCCGGTCGCACTTCTTCCGGACCTACGAGGGCGAGGAACGTCGCTACCCCGGCGGACAGGAAGACCGCTTCGAGATGCCTGACGACGAGGTCCGTGGCGCTCGCGGCGAGGAAGCGTACACGCACTTAGACGACGACGGCCTCGTCAACCCCGAGACGGACGTCGGCGAGAACGCCGTCCTCCTCGGGAAGACGTCGCCGCCCCGGTTCCTCGAAGAACCGGACGACATGGGCGGACTCTCCCCCCAGAAACGCCGAGAGACGAGCGTCACGATGCGCTCCGGTGAGTCCGGCGTCGTCGACACCGTCACGCTCATGGAGGGCGAAGACGGCTCGAAGCTCTCGAAGGTGTCCGTGCGCGACGAGCGTATCCCCGAACTCGGGGACAAGTTCGCCAGCCGGCACGGCCAGAAGGGCGTCGTCGGTCACATCGCACCGCAGGAGGACATGCCGTTCACCGAGGAGGGCGTCGTGCCGGACCTCATCATCAACCCGCACGCGCTCCCCTCGCGCATGACCGTCGGCCACATCCTGGAGATGATTGGCGGCAAGGTCGGCGCACTCGAAGGCCGCCGTGTCGACGGCACCGCTTTCACCGGCGAGGACGAGGACGAACTCCGCGGGTCGCTCGAAGCCCACGGCTTCGACTCAAGCGGCAAGGAGACGATGTACTCCGGGGTCACTGGCGAGAAGATTGAAGCCGACATCTTCGTCGGGGACATCTTCTACCAGAAGCTCTACCACATGGTCTCGAACAAACTGCACGCCCGTTCGCGCGGGCCGGTGCAGGTGCTTACCCGCCAGCCCACCGAGGGGCGCGCCCGCGAGGGTGGCCTCCGCGTGGGTGAGATGGAACGGGACGTGCTCATCGGGCACGGCGCGGCGATGGCGCTCAAAGAGCGCTTGCTGGACGAGTCCGACCGCGAGTGGATCAACGTCTGCGGTGAGTGTGGCATGACCGCCGTCGAGAACGTCGAACAACGGCGCATCTACTGCCCGAACTGCGAGGAGGAGACGGACATCCACGAGGTAGAGATGTCCTACGCGTTCAAGCTTCTGCTCGACGAGATGAAGGCACTCGGCATCGCTCCGCGAATCGAACTGGAGGACGCAGTCTAGCATGAGTTCCCAACAGACACCACAGGAAATCGGTCAGCTCAGTTTCGGGCTGATGGACCCCGAGGAGTACCGAGAGATGTCGGCCACGAAGGTCATCACGGCCGACACCTACGACGACGACGGCTTCCCCATCGACATGGGGCTGATGGACCCGCGGCTGGGCGTCATCGACCCCGGACTGGAGTGTAAGACCTGTGGGAAACACAGCGGGTCGTGTAACGGCCACTTCGGCCACATCGAACTCGCCGCCCCGGTCATCCACGTCGGGTTCGCGAAGCTCATCCGACGGCTCCTGCGCGGTACCTGCCGTGAGTGTTCACGGCTCTGTCTCGACGAGGGCGAACGCGAGGAGTTCACCGAGCAACTCCAGCGCTCGCGTGACCTCGGTCGCGACCTCAACGACGTGACGAAGGCCGCCATCCGACAGGCTCGCAAGAAGGACCGCTGTCCGTACTGCGGCGAGAAGCAGTACGACATCAAACACGAGAAGCCGACGACCTACTACGAGGTCCAGCAGGTCCTGGCCGCGGACTACCCCGACCGCATCGCCGAGGCGATGGAGGAGTCCGACGAACGCATCGCACCGACGGACCTCGCAGAGGAGACCGGCATCGACAGCGGGCGCGTACAAGAGATTCTAAGCGGCGAGTTTCGCCCGCGACAGGACGACCGCCGCGCACTGGAGAAGGCGCTCTCGGTCGACCTGACCGAGGAGGACATGAACAAACTGATGCCCTCGGACATCCGGGACTGGTTCGAGGACATCCCGGACGAGGACATCGAGGTGCTCGGCATGAACCCCGAGCGGTCCCGCCCCGAGTGGATGATTCTGACGGTGCTGCCGGTGCCGCCGGTCACCGCTCGCCCCTCCATCACGCTCGACAACGGCCAGCGCTCCGAGGACGACCTCACCCACAAACTGGTCGACATCATCCGCATCAACCAGCGGTTCATGGAGAACCGCGAGGCCGGTGCGCCCCAACTCATCATCGAGGACCTCTGGGAACTGCTCCAGTACCACGTCACGACGTTCATGGACAACGAGATTTCGGGCACGCCGCCGGCGCGACACCGCTCCGGCCGCCCGCTGAAGACCCTCTCTCAGCGCCTCAAAGGCAAGGAAGGTCGCTTCCGTGGTTCGCTGTCCGGGAAGCGCGTCAACTTCTCTGCGCGTACCGTCATCTCGCCTGACCCGACCCTCTCGCTGAACGAGGTCGGCGTCCCCGAACGCGTCGCTCGCGAGATGACCCAGACGATGAACGTCAACGAGCGCAACCTCGACAACGCTCGTCGCTACGTCGCCAACGGCCCCGAGGGCCACCCCGGTGCCAACTACGTCCGACGACCGGACGGCCGCCGACTCAAAGTGACCGAGAAGAACTGCGAGGAACTGGCCGAGAAGGTCGAACCCGGCTGGGAAGTGTCCCGCCACCTCGTGGACGGCGACATCATCATCTTCAACCGGCAGCCGTCGCTGCACCGGATGTCCATCATGGCCCACGAAGTGGTCGTGATGCCGTACAAGACGTTCCGGCTGAACACCGTCGTCTGCCCGCCGTACAACGCCGACTTCGACGGCGACGAGATGAACATGCACGCCCTGCAAAACGAGGAGGCCCGGGCCGAGGCTCGCGTCCTCATGCGCGTGCAGGAACAGATGCTCTCGCCGCGCTTCGGTGAGAACATCATCGGCGCGATTCAGGACCACATCAGCGGGACCTATCTGCTGACTCACACCAACCCGCAGTTCAACGAGACGCAGGCGCTGGACCTCCTGCGTGCGACTCGTATCGACGAACTGCCCGAGGCAGACGGCGTCGACGACACCGGCGAGGCGTACTGGACCGGCCGCACGCTGTTCTCGGAACTGCTGCCGGACGACCTCAATCTCGAGTTTACGTCCTCGGCCGGCGACACCGTCACCATCGAGGACGGCGAGATGACCTCCGGGACCATCGACGAGGACGCCGTCGGGGCCTTCGGCGGCGAAGTCGTCGACACCATCGCGAAGGACTACTCGAAGACGCGTGCCCGCATCCTCGTCAACGAAGTGTCGGCGCTGGCGATGCGCTCTATCATGCACTTCGGGTTCTCTATCGGTATCGACGACGAGTCGATTCCGCGGCCGGCCGAAGAGCAGATCAACGACGCCATCGACAACGCCTACGACCGCGTCGAGGAACTCATCGAGACCTACGAGCGCGGTGATCTCGAATCCCTGCCGGGCCGGACCGTCGACGAGACCCTAGAGATGAAGATTATGCAGACGCTCGGCAAGGCGCGTGACTCTGCCGGTGACATCGCCGAAGACCACTTCGACGACGACAACCCGGCCGTCGTGATGGCCGAGTCCGGCGCGCGTGGGTCGATGCTGAACCTGACCCAGATGGCCGGCTGTGTCGGTCAGCAGGCAGTCCGCGGCGAGCGTATCAACCGTGGCTACGAGAACCGTACTCTCTCGCACTTCGAGGAGGGTGACCTCTCGGCGGACGCCCACGGCTTCGTGGAAGCTTCCTACCGCTCGGGCCTCTCGCCGAAGGAGTTCTTCTTCCACGCCATGGGTGGTCGCGAGGGGCTGGTCGACACGGCAGTCCGGACCTCGAAGTCCGGGTACCTCCAGCGCCGTCTCATCAACGCGCTCTCCGAACTGGAGACCCAGTACGACGGCACCGTCCGGGACACCTCGGACACTATCGTCCAGTTCGAGTTCGGCGAGGACGGCACGTCGCCGGTCGACGTCTCCTCCAGTCAGGACGAGGCCGCCGTCGACGTCGAGAAGATCGCCGACAGCGTCCTCAACGAGGAGTTCGAGAGCGAGAAACAGAAAGAGAGCTTCCTCGGGCAGCGCACCGAGCGGACAAACCTCTCGGAACACGCCGACGACTGGTGGATGGCCGAGGGTGATGACTAACCATGGTATCCGAAGACATCGAGGCCGTCGTCGAGGACACTGAACTCCCGCGACGGCTGAAAGACGACGTGTACAGCACGATAGAAGCCAAGGGCGTCGGCGTCGAGGACGCCGACCGAATCGCGAAGGCCGTCGAGTCCCGCTACATGGACACGCGTGTCGACCCGCTCGACCCGGTCGGGACCGTCTCGGCCCAGTCCATCGGGGAACCGGGGACCCAGATGACGATGAACACGTTCCACTACGCGGGGGTCGCCGAAATCGACGTCACGCAGGGGCTGCCGCGCCTCATCGAACTGGTGGACGCCCGGAAGACGCCTGACACGCCGATGATGACCGTCCATCTGGACGAGGAGTACGCCGACGACCGCGAGCGCGCACACGAGGTCGTCTGGAAGATAGAGGCCACGCGCATCCTCGCGCTGGGTGACATCTCGACGAACGTCGCGGACATGCTCGTCCAGATCGACCTGAACGAGGACACGCTGCTGGAACGCTGGCCGACCGTGAACGACACGGAGGCCATCGCCGAGGAGATAGCCGAGACTATCGAGTCGAATCTCAGCGTCCAGACCCGGCAGGCCGGCACCGTCATCGAGTTCGGCCCCGAGGAGCCGAGCTACCGGGACCTCCTCCAACTGGTCGAGGAACTGCGCGACATCGTCTTCAAGGGCATCGAGGAGATCTCCCGCGTCGTCATCCGCAAGGAGGAGACCGACAACGGTGAGGAGTTCGTCCTCTACACCGAGGGGTCGGACTTCGGCGAGGTGCTTGGCATCGAGGGCGTCGACGCCTCCCGCACCACGTGTAACAACATCCACGAGATATACCGGAGCCTCGGCGTCGAAGCGGCCCGCGAGACGCTCATCAACGAGACGATGAACACCCTCGAAGAGCAGGGGCTGGACGACGTGAACGTCCGGCACCTGATGCTGGTCGCGGACATCATGACCAACGAGGGGACTATCGAGTCCATCGGCCGCCACGGAATCAGCGGGTCGAAAGACTCCGTGCTCGCGCGTGCGGCGTTCGAGGTCACCGTCAACCACCTGCTCGACGCCGCCATCCACGGCGAAGTCGACGAACTCGACGGCGTCACCGAGAACGTCATCGTCGGCAAGCCCATCAAACTGGGCACCGGCGACGTCGACCTCCGCATGGGCACCAGTCAGGACTGATGCGGGTCGAAATCTCGGACGAAGCGCGCCGACTGGTCGCCCTCTTCGAGGACGAGGCCGACGTCACCGTCCGGGATTGCGTCGTCGACGAGGACCACGACCAGATCGTCTACCTCGTCAAACACGGCCAGATGGCCGACGCCATCGGCCCCGGCGGGCAGACGGTCGAAGCCGTCGAAGAGCAACTCGGTCGCGACGTGAAACTGGTCGAGGACGCCGAGACGGCGGAGAACTTCGTCGCGAACGCGCTGGCTCCGGCGGCGGTGTACAACGTCACCGTCTCGGAGAACGACGACACCGTCGCCTACGTCGAGGTCGCACAGGAGGACCGCGGCGCGGCCATCGGTCGTGAGGGTCGCAACATCGACGCCGCACGGATGCTTGCGAAACGGCATTTCGAGATCGACGGCATCGAACTGACCTGAGCGACGCCCGGTTCTTTTAGTCGTCGCCCTCGCCGTCGGCGGCGACGTCGGGGTCAAACACGTCGGTA
This sequence comes from Haloarcula sp. JP-L23, assembly GCF_011602445.1. Classification (NCBI taxonomy): domain Archaea; kingdom Methanobacteriati; phylum Methanobacteriota; class Halobacteria; order Halobacteriales; family Haloarculaceae; genus Haloarcula; species Haloarcula sp. JP-L23. The sequence goes on from NZ_CP050014.1 coordinate 1,056,204, forward strand.
TCGCTCCCGTGGTGTTGCCCGGTCTCGACGTCGAACTGCGTGAGGAGTTCACGGAGGTCCGTCGCCTGTGCCGACAGCGATTCGATGCTCGTGGTCACTTCGTTGATTGTCGCGGTCTGTTCTTCTGCGGCGGCAGCGACGTCCTCGGCCTGACTGGCGGTCTCTTCGCTGATGGAGCCGACTTCGTCGACCATCGCGACCGTCTCCTCGGTGGCGCTGGCCTGTTCGTCGGTCGCGTCGTTGATGGACTGGATGCCGTCGTTGACGTTCTCGACCCGGTCGACGATGGTCTCCAGCGATTCGATGGCGTCGTCTACGGTGTCGATGCCCTCGGTGATGCTGTCGCCCATCTCCCGGATGTCCGAGACGGCCTCGTCGGTCGAGTCCTGCACGTCGGTGATGACCGCAGACACCTCGTCGGTGGCCTCGCCGGTCTCTTCGGCGAGTTGCTTTATCTCGTCGGCGACGACGGCGAACCCGGACCCGGCCTCGCCGGCGCGGGCGGCCTCGATAGAGGCGTTCAGCGCGAGCATGTTCGTCTGCTCGGCGATGTCGTCGATGAGGTCGACCACCTCGCCGATGTGGGCCATCTCCTCGTCGAGTGCCTCCACGCGGGCGATCGTCTCGTCGGCCCGGCGCTCGATGTCGTTCATGACCGACATGGCCTCGCCGGCACGTTCGCTCCCGGTCTCACCGACGTCGGCGGCCTCCTCGGTGGTGCCGGCCACCTCGTTGGCCTGTGCGGCGACCTCCTCGATGGTCGCAGAGAGGTTCGACATCTCGTCGGCGGCCTGCTGGAGGTTCTCGTGTTGGCGGTCGGCCCCGCCTGCGATCTCCTGAACGGACTCGCTGACTTCCTCGCTCGCGTCCCGAACCTCGGTGGCGCTCGCCGTTATCTGGTCGGCGGAACCGTCGACCTCGGTAGCGAACTCCCGGATGTGGACGACGGTCTGGCTCAGCTCGGTGAGCATGTCGTTGAACGCCCGCGCTATCTCGTCCATCGCATCGGTGCCCGTCTCGGTGTCGAGGCGCTGGCTCAGGTCGCCGTCGGCGGCCCGGCGCATCACGGCCGAGAACTCCTCGGCTTGCTGTTCCAGCGAGTTCGCCAGTTCTTCGGCCTCCCGCTGTGCATCCTCGGCGTCGGCCTTCGCGTCTTCTATCTCCGAGATGAACCGCTGGAGGTCGGTCCGCATCGCGTCCAGGGACTCCCCGAGGCGTCCCGGAACGTCTTCTTCGAGGACCGGGTCGTCGAACTCCTGTCTGGAGAGTGCGTCGGCCTGCGAGGCGACGGTCCCCAGATAGGACTGGATGTCGGTAAACGCCCGCTCGACCTGCCCGATTTCGTCGAGTCGGTCGCTCGTCTCGCTGCCCTCGTTGATACGACCGGCGGCCAACGCCTCGGCGCGGTCGGCGACCCGGGTCAGCGAGCGTCGGATGTCGCGGCCGACGAACGCTCCGAAGACGACGAATCCGACCAGCGCGAGGCCGATAAGCGCGAACAGATCTCGCTCGACCTGGTTACGGAGGGCGTAGACGTTCCCCGTCGGCGCGCTCTTGACGACGACCCAGTTGGTCCCCTCGACGGGAGCATAGCTCAGCACCGACTCGTCCGTCTGAACGATGCCGCTGGTGCCGTTGGCAGCGGCCGTGACGGCCGCCGATTCGGACGGACCGTCGTAGAAACCGAATATCTGGGACACGTTGTCCGCGAAGACGATTTCGTTCCGACCGCTGGTCGACTCGACGACGTACGTCTCGCTCCCCTCGATGGAGTTACTGAACGCTTGTGACCGCTTGCTCACGTTGTAGAAGACGACGGTGTGAGACTCGCTCTCTGGGATGGTGCTCGCGAACGCGATGTAGAAGTGACCGTCGTAGCGGAACACGCGCGACCGGGCGACGTCGTCGGCGTCCTCGAACGTGAGCACGCCCCGATGCCACGCGATGCCGAAGTCGCTCAGCGTCTGGTCGCGGTAGGCGTTGACCGTGCTTCGCTCGATGCGGTTGGTCGCCGACGAGACGTAGTTGATAGCGTGGACGGAGCCATCGAGACGTTGCTTTTCGTTCTCGAAGGTTCCCTGTGCTCGCGTCGCGGTCGCGCCGGCGACGTAGTAGTGATTCGAGAGGAGCCTCGTCGTCCGTTTCTGTCGTTCGAGCCAGTCGGACATCGACTGGGCCTCTTGTTGTGTCGTCGTCGAGAGTTCGCCTTCGCGTTGCTCGGTGAGTTCGGCGGCGATGGTGCTCTGGGCGACGAGGCCGGCGCTCGTGACCACCACCGCGATGACGGCGACGGCGAGTGCGAACTTCCGGAGGTAGCTCTGCCGAACGGCGTCAGGGAGGAGTTTCGCACTATTCATGGGTCTGTGTCGGATTCTTTTGCGGCCATATTCGGTCGTGTACGTTGCCCCTACTTTCCTAAAGGGAATTGTAAAGGCTACTCCCCGGTTATCAACAACAAATATCGGGGCTGACGATGTGACCGGTTCACGTGGGGGAGACCGCCTCAGGCGGGCGGTACGGCGCCGACAAAAGAGGAGTCTTAAGTACCTCGGCAGGATAACGATGCCTACTATGGCAAACGGCAAATACGCCGCGCGCAAACTCAAGAAGGACCGCCAGAAGCACCGGTGGTCCGACTCTGACTACGCGCGCCGCGAACGCGGACTCGGCAAGAAGTCCGACCCGCTCGAGGGCGCGCCGCAGGGTCGAGGCATCGTACTGGAGAAGGTGGGCATCGAAGCGAAACAGCCCAACTCAGCGATTCGGAAATGTGTGCGTGTTCAGCTCATCAAGAACGGCAAGCAGGTCACTGCGTTCTGTCCCGGTGACGGCGCTATCTCCTTCATCGACGAGCACGACGAGGTCACCATCGCCGGTATCGGTGGGGCGAAGGGTCGTGCGATGGGCGACCTCTCCGGTGTCAACTACAAGGTCGAGAAGGTCAACGGCGTCTCCATGATCGAACTCGTCCGCGGCAACGCCGAGAAACCGGTCCGATAATCATGAGCGAGGAAGAACAACCCGAACCCGACGCACCCGCCGGCACAGACGAGGAAGAGACGGCCCGCGCCGAACTGTTCGGTACGTGGTCGGTCACCGACATCGAGTACACCGACCCCTCGACCGAGCGCTACATCACCGTGACGCCCATCGCCCACACGATGGGTCGCCACGCGGACAAGCAGTTCAAGAAGTCCGAGATCAGCGTCGTCGAGCGTCTCATCAACCGTCTGATGCAGACCGACGAGAACACGGGCAAGAAGCAGCTCGCTACCTCCATCGTGCAGGACGCCTTCGACATCGTCCACGAGCGCACCGAGGAGAACCCCGTGCAGGTGCTCGTCCGCGCTGTCGAGAACAGCGCCCCCCGAGAGGAGACCGTCCGCCTGAAGTACGGTGGCATCTCCGTCCCGAAGGCCGTCGACGTCGCCCCCCAGCGCCGCGTCGATCAGGCCCTGAAGTACCTCTCCGAGGGCGTCTACGGGAGCACGTACAAGACGACCACCAGCGCTGCCGAGGCACTCGCCCAGCAGCTCATCGGTGCCGCCAACGACGACGTCCAGACGTACGCCGTCAACCAGAAAGAGGAAAAAGAGCGCGTCGCGGCCGCCGCTCGCTAATCTGACCGACTGTCTTTCTCGATTTTCTCGCCCGCTCAGCCGCGGCGTCGCCGTCTGGCTCGTCGGTTCGCTGGTCGGTCCGAGACGCGCCGACCGCCAGCACGAGGCCGTCAACCGTCGGTTATATTCTGGTTGACGAGAGAGGATAGCGCATGTCACAACAGCACGAGTCGGTCGAACTGGTGGGCGAGGAGACGGTCAAGCACTTCACGAAAGCTGTCCTCGTCGCAGCGCTGACGGCGGCGCTCTCCCAGGTGTCGATACCGATTCCGGGGACGCTGCCACCGTTCTCGCTCCAGCCGTTCGGGATGTTCTTCGCGGGCCTCCTCCTCGGACCGCTCTGGGGCGGGTTCGCGCTGACGCTGTACATCCTCGTCGGTATCGCCGGGGTGCCGGTGTTCTCGAACGGCAATGCCGGACTGGGTTACGTCCTCGTCGGACAGGGAACCGGCGGCTTCCTCGTCGGCTTTCTCGTCGGCGCCGTCGTCGCCGGTGCCATCGTCCACCGGGGCGTCGAACCGCGTTCCCTCTCTTCGGTGTCCGTTCTCGTTCAAGTCACGGGCCTGTTCGCGTCGCTCGTCGTCGTCTACGCCATCGGTGTCCCGTGGCTCTCCGCTGTCACCGGTCTCCCGCTCCCGCGTGCCGCCGGGGTGATGGCGCCGTACGTCCCGCTCGACCTGCTGAAACTCGGTATCGCCGTCGCCATCGTCGAGGGTGGCTACCTCGTACGGCGATGATAACGGTTCGGGACCTCACCTTCCGGTACGACGACCGGGTCGTCCTCGACGACGTGTCGCTCTCGATTCCCGAGGGCCAGTTCTGTCTGCTCGTCGGCCCCAACGGGAGCGGGAAGACGACGCTCGTCCGCCACCTGAACGCGCTGTTGACTCCCGACAGCGGGGCGGTCGAAGTCGACGGGACCGACGTGAGCGAGGCGCCGGTAGTCGCACGGACGACGGTTGGCATGGTGTTCCAGCATCCTCGCGACCAGTTCGTCGCGGCGACGGTCGGCGCCGACGTGGCCTTCGGTCCGGAGAACCTCGGCCTCGACAGAGTCGAGATAGACAGGCGCGTCGAGGACGCGCTCGCGGCCGTGGGGCTGGACGGCCGGGCCGACGAACGACTCGACGAACTCTCCGGCGGCGAACAGGCGCGTGCGGCCATCGCGGGCGCGCTCGCGATGGAACCAGACTATCTCGTGTTGGACGAACCGTTGGCGGGGCTGGACTGGCCGGCCCGTGAGCGCGTCCTCTCGCATCTCGATTCGCTCTACGCCGACGGTACCGCGCTCCTCGTCGTGACCCACGACCTGCGTGACCTCCACGAACGGGCCGACCGCGTCGTCGGGATGCGGGCGGGACGGGTCGTCCTCGACGACCACCCCGAGACGGCGCTCGATGGCGTCACCGACCTCGGCGTGCGTGACCCGCGATGCTGAGCTACCGACCCGGCGATACGTTCGCCCATCGGCTGGACCCCCGGTCGAAACTGCTGGTCCAGTTCGGCCTCGCCGTCGCCGTCGTCGCCCACCCGACGGTGCCGTGGCTCGCCGGCGCGACGGTGCTGGGCCTGCTAGCGGCCGCGACGGCGAGACTCTCGCCGCTGGCCGTCGTCCGGTCGTACCGGGTCGTCCTCGTGGTGCTGGCACTCGCGCCGCTGCTCGCCGGCGTCACGCTGGGGCCGCCGTGGTTTCGGGTCGACCCGGCGCTTCGCTCGGCACGTCTCGTCGCTCGGGTCGTTCCCGTCCTGTTCGTAAGCTCCGCCTACCTGCGGAGTACGCCGGTCCGGGAGACGCGTGCGGCGGTCCAGCGTCTCGTCCCGGGGAAAGCCGGGCAGTTGCTCGGCGTCGGCACGGCGCTGGTCGTTCGGCTCTTTCCCGTCGTCCTCGTCGACGTTCGCGAGATTCGCGACGCGATACGGGCCCGCGGTGGCGAGCGTCGCCCGCCGTGGGAGCGGGCGCGATTGCTCGTCGTCCGGTCCCTAGAGCGGACGCTTGCCCGCTCTGACCGACTCGGCGTCGCGCTCCGGGCGCGCTGTTTCGCGTGGAACCCGACGCTCCCGCCCCTCGCGTTCGCTCGGGCCGACTACCCGGTGCTGGCGCTGGGGCTGGCACTGACGCTCTCGCCGGTGCTGACTCTCTTCTAGTCGGCGGCGCGACCGCTCTCGTCGCTGGCGTACGCTCTGGTCACGTCGACCAGCGCCTTGCGGAACTCCGACTCGTCGGGGTCCGGCGCGAGCGACTCGAAATGGCGCTTGAACTCCACGAGGTCGACGTCGGCGGCGTCGTGTGCGGCCGCGTGCGCGAGGTCGTACAGTCGGTGGCCGTCGGCCACGAGGCCGTGGCGCTCACAGAGTGCCAGCGCGAAGGCGGCATTGACCGCCGTGATGTCCGGGTCCGCGGCAGGCGTGAGACGGGTCGCTGCATCGCTCGCTCGCCGATGCCGGGGTGGGGCGGCCATACTCCCCCACCCGCGCATCTCGGCCGGGCGGTCGGCGACTGCGGCCGCCAGACTCGCCTCGAGGAAGCCGACGAGTTTGTCGCCCGGCGCCATCGCCATCCAGACGTCGTCGGCGTAGACGTCTTTCATGTGGTTCGCGATCTGATAACAGTGAATCAGTTTCCGCCGTTCGACCGAGCGTCCGGCGAGTGCGAGGTAGATGGCCTCCTCGGTCGATTGCGTGTGTGAGGGATGGCCCCGTTCGTAGTGGTGCATGTGTGCGAACTCGTGGAGTGCGAGTTCGCGGGCCATCGCACTCGTCGCGGCCTTCCGTGAGATCGTCAGTCGGTGGCTGTCGTCGTCGTGACTCACGCGGGTCCGTTCGTCCGGGTCCGCTTCCACCCGTACTGTCACCGGGCGGTCGAGGTCGTACTCGGTCGAGAAGAGGTCCCGCGCGCTGAGAAACGGTTCCGCCGGCCCACTCCGTACGTGGACATCCATGTGTGTTGTTCACACTCGTCGAGAACGTATGGCTCTTGTGGCGGTCTGCACACCGTTTTTCCCTATCCGGGCGCTCGGCTTGGCGGTCCGACGTCCCTCCCGTCTCCCGAGTACTACGTTCGCGTGCGAATAGCACGCTCACACGGAAACACTATCCTTTTGACCCTCCTGTGGATACGCTTCTGTATAATGGGCCGACGTAAGAAAATCGTTCAAGAATGTGAGACACTGATGGACGACCCGGAGCACATCCGGAACATCGCCATCGCCGCTCACGTCGACCACGGCAAGACGACGCTGACGGACAACCTGCTCGCCGGTGCGGGCATGATCTCCGACGACACGGCCGGTCAGCAGCTGGCCATGGACACGGAGGAAGACGAGCAGGAACGTGGGATCACCATCGACGCCGCGAACGTCTCGATGACCCACGAGTACGAGGACCAGAACCACCTCATCAACCTCATCGACACCCCCGGCCACGTCGACTTCGGTGGCGACGTGACCCGTGCGATGCGTGCCGTCGACGGCGCGCTCGTCGTGGTAGACGCCGTCGAAGGCGCCATGCCCCAGACGGAGACGGTGCTCCGGCAGGCACTCCGCGAGGGCGTCAAGCCGACGCTGTTCATCAACAAGGTCGACCGCCTCATCTCCGAACTGCAGGAAGGTCCCGAAGAGATGCAACAGCGTCTTCTCGCGGTCATCCAGGACGTCAACGAGCTCATCCGCGGGATGACCGAGGAGATGGACGACGTCGAGGACTGGACGGTCTCCGTCGAGGAGGGGACTGTCGGCTTCGGGTCCGCCCTCTACAAGTGGGGCGTCTCGATGCCGTCGATGCAGCGCACCGGGATGGACTTCGGTGAGATCATGGAACTGGAGCGCAACGACAAGCGCCAGGAGCTCCACGAGCGCACGCCGCTGTCGGACGTCGTACTCGACATGGTCTGTGAGCACTTCCCGAACCCCGTCGACGCCCAGCCGATGCGTATCCCGCGCATCTGGCGTGGTGACGCCGAGTCCGAACTCGCCGAGCAGATGCGACTGGTCGACGAGGACGGCGAGGTCGTCCTGATGGTCACCGACATCGGCGTCGACCCCCACGCCGGCGAGATCGCCGCCGGCCGCGTCTTCTCCGGCACGCTGGAGAAAGGCCAGGAGCTGTACGTCTCCGGGACCGCGGGCAAGAACCGCATCCAGAGCGTCGGCATCTACATGGGTGGCGAGCGCGAGGAAGTCGAGCGAGTACCCGCCGGCAACATCGCCGCCGTCACCGGTCTGAAGGACGCCATCGCCGGCTCCACGGTGTCCTCCGTCGAGATGACCCCCTTCGAGTCCATCGAACACATCTCGGAGCCGGTCATCACGAAGTCCGTCGAGGCACAGAACATGGACGACCTGCCGAAGCTCATCCAGACGCTCCAGCAGGTCGCGAAGGAGGACCCGACCATCCAGATCGAGATCAACGAGGACACCGGCGAACACCTCATCTCCGGGCAGGGCGAACTCCACCTCGAGGTCATCGGGCAGCGTATCGAGCGCAACCAGGGTATCCCCATCAACACCGGGGAACCGATCGTCGTCTATCGCGAGGCTCCCCAGAGCGAGTCCCGCGAGGTCGAGGGTCGCTCGCCGAACAACCACAACCGGTTCTACATCACCGTCGAACCGCTCAGCGACGACATCGTCGAGACCATCAAGCTCGGCGAGGCTTCGATGGACATGCCCGAACTGGAGCGCCGCGAGGCGCTGCAGGAGGCCGGCATGGACAAGGACGACTCCCAGAACATCGAGCACATCCACGGGACCAACATCCTGCTCGACGAGACGAAGGGTATCCAGCACCTCAACGAGACGATGGAACTGGTCATCGAGGGGCTCGAAGAGGCCCTCGATGACGGTCCCCTCGCCGCGGAGCCGGTCCAGGGGTCGCTCCTGCGTCTCCACGACGCCCGTCTCCACGAGGACGCCATCCACCGCGGTCCGGCCCAGGTCATCCCGGCCGTGCGTGAGGCCGTCCACAACGCCCTCATCGACGCGGACATCAAACTGCTGGAGCCGATTCAGCAGGTCCGCATCGACGTCCCCAACGAACACATGGGCGCCGCCTCCGGCGAGATTCAGGGTCGCCGTGGCCGCGTCGACGACATGTACCAGGAAGGGGACCTGATGGTCGTCGAGGGCGTCGCGCCCGTCGACGAGATGATCGGGTTCTCCTCTGACATCCGCTCGGCCACCGAGGGTCGTGCCTCCTGGAACACGGAGAACGCCGGCTTCCAGGTCATGGCCGACAACCTCCAGCCCGAGAAGATCACCGAGATTCGAGAGCGCAAGGGCATGAAGACGGAACTGCCCGCCGCTATCGACTACTTCTAACCTGTTCGCGAGACGGCCGCGCCACCGGGCGTGGTCCGCGATTTCGCTCTCTCTCCTGCCGTCTCGGTACCGAGCGACGGTGTCGTGTAGTTGTCTGTCCGCCGCGGAGCGACGTACGGCGACGAGCCCCCACGCTTAGGCCACTGCACGGCTAACCGACGGATATGTCGAACCGACTCCACCAAATCGTCGACCTCCTTATCGCCGCGCTCGTCGCCGGCACGTCGACGTTCCTCTGGCAACTGGTCGTCTCGCCGGCCATCGCGCTCTGGATATCGACGCTGTTTGCGGCCATCTACTACTTCTCGCGGAACCCGTGGGGCTCTCCGCGCGGCGAGGAGTACAACGAGTGGATCGACGACCTCTACGACCAGTACTTGCCCTGACACCGCCGACCAAACGGACGGTTTCTTATACGTGCCCCTGCTGAGTCACCCACAATGAGCGGTACTACTCCACAGGAGGTGAGCGGGCGATGAGCGACTCGACCGACGAGGTTCGGTCCTACACACTGCGGCTCGAACTGGTCGACGAACCGGGCGAGCTGTTGCGGGCGCTCGAACCCATCGCCAACAACGGCGGGAACCTCCTCTCTATCTTCCACGAGCGGGGCAACGTCACGCCCCGCGGGCACATCCCCGTGGAGGTCGACCTAGAGGCGACCCCCGAGCGATTCGAGGCTATCGTCGACGCCGTCCGTGACGCCGGCATCAACGTCATCCAGGCCGGTGCCGAACGCTACAGCGAGACGCTGACGGTCGTCCTCTCGGGACATCTCATCAACACGGACCTCTCGGATACGCTCTCGCGCATCCAGGAATCGACGAACGCCACGGTGACCGACCTCTCGCTGTCTGCCCCCGAGGGGACCGAGGACGCCTCCAGCGCACGCATCCGACTGGCGACCGAACAGGGCGCTGCCGACGGCGTGATGGAGACGGTCCGTGCCCTCGCGGCCGAGAAGGACTTACGCGTCATCGAACCCCTCGCGGCCGGAGGTGACCTATGAGACTCGCCGTCCTCGGTGCCGGTGCGGTCGGCTCCTCGGTCGCCGAACTGGCGGCCGGCTACGGCCACACGGTCACGGCCTACGCGGACTCCCAGAGTGCCGCCGTCGACCCGGACGGCATCGACGTGGCTGGCGCCATCGACCGGAAAGCGACCGACGGCATCGTCGGCGACGCCACCCCCGAGGACGCCCTCGACGGCGCCTACGACGTGCTCGTCGAGGCGACGCCGACGACGCTGGGCGACGCCCAACCCGGCTTCGGTCACGTCGAGGCCGCGCTCGAACGCGACCGTCACGTCGTGCTGGCGAACAAGGGCCCCGTCGCCGAGCGCTACGCGGACGTGCGCGCACTCGAACGTGAGAGCGCGGGGACGGTGCTGTTCGAGGCGACCGTCGGCGGTGCGATGCCCGTCCTCTCGACTATCGACGACTTCGACCCCGAACACATCAACGCGGTCCGAGGCGTCCTCAACGGCACGGCGAACTTCATCCTCTCGCGGATGAGCGCCGAGGGACTGGGCTACGAACACGTCCTCGCCGAGGCCCAGGACCTCGGCGTCGCCGAGGCCGACCCGACTTTCGACGTAGACGGCACCGACGCCGCCCTCAAGGGCGTCATCGTCGCCAACGTCCTCGCCGACGATGGTCGCGAGTACACGCTCGAAGACGCCGACGTCGAGGGCATCGAGGACATCGAGGGGAGCGCACTCGAACTGGCCGCCGAAGACGGGCGGACGGTGCGGCTAATCGCCGAAGTGGCCGACGGCGAGGTCCGAGTCGGCCCGCGACTCGTCCCCGAGAACGCACCGCTGGCCCCGACGGGCACGCGCAACATCGTCCAGCTAGAGACCGAACACGCCGGGCGACTCAACATCTCGGGCCGCGGTGCCGGCGGTCCCGAGACGGCGAGTGCCGTCCTCGCCGACGTCGGCCGTCTCCCCGAACGGTAGGAAGCGCGGTTTCGCAGGTGTGCCGGTACTCCCCACCAAATATGTATTGCGACGAAACAGCGCCGAATTATGACACGTAGCAGAAACGTTATCGAGAAAGTCGAAGCGAGACTTGCCCTGCTACCCCGGTGGAAACCGGGTCTCGGCGCTGCCCTCCTGATTCCGCCCATCAGCATCGTCGGGATGGTGTACCTCGCCTACGAACTACACGAGGCTGGCAAAAAGCTGAGTGCGGATCTGTAACCGTCCCGTTCTCAGTTCCCTCACTCAGACTCTGTCAGCATTTTCACACACTGCCCGGCAGCGACTCTCAATTTCGTACGCGACTGACGATACGAACGCAGGGGTTGTGCAGTCTTCACGGACGTGCACTGACTGCCCGAACGACAGGCGGTCGGTGAGACCGGGTGCAGGCCCCGTTGCGTGACACCGCGTCCCAAATCGCCAGACAGCGCGGTTCTCGCCCGCGATTGCTTTCGAAATCGTTTTATGAACCACCGGCCAAAGACTCCGATATAGCGCCCCTGCGCGTGAGAAACAACAATGAGCGACGAACAACACCAGAACCTGGCCATCATCGGCCACGTCGACCACGGTAAGAGCACGCTCGTCGGCCGACTCCTCTACGAGACAGGATCGGTACCGGAGCACGTCATCGAACAGCACAAGGAAGAGGCCGAGGAGAAGGGCAAGGGCGGCTTCGAGTTCGCCTACGTCATGGACAACCTCGCCGAAGAGCGAGAGCGTGGTGTCACCATCGACATCGCCCACCAGGAGTTCAGCACGGACGCCTACGACTTCACCATCGTCGACTGTCCGGGCCACCGCGACTTCGTGAAGAACATGATCACGGGCGCGAGCCAGGCCGACAACGCCGTGCTCGTCGTCGCCGCTGACGACGGCGTTCAGCCGCAGACTCAGGAACACGTCTTCCTGGCCCGTACGCTGGGCATCGGCGAACTCATCGTCGCCGTCAACAAGATGGACCTCGTCGACTACAGCGAGTCCGACTACAAGCAGACCGTCGAAGAGGTCAAGGACCTCCTCAACCAGGTCCGCTTCGATACGGAGAACGCCTCGTTCATCCCGATCTCGGCTTTCGAAGGCGACAACATCGCCGAGGAGTCCGACAACACGGACTGGTACGACGGCGACATCCTGCTGACCGCCCTCAACAACCTGCCGGCTCCGGAGCCGCCGACGGACGCGCCGCTCCGCCTGCCGATCCAGGACGTCTACACTATCTCCGGCATCGGTACGGTCCCGGTCGGCCGTGTCGAGACGGGTATCCTCAACACCGGCGACAACGTCAGCTTCCAGCCGTCCGACGTCGCCGGCGAGGTCAAGACCGTCGAGATGCACCACGAGGAAGTCCCGAAGGCCGAGCCCGGTGACAACGTCGGGTTCAACGTCCGTGGCGTCGGCAAGGACGACATCCGCCGTGGTGACGTCTGCGGTCCCGCCGAGGACCCGCCCTCGGTCGCCGAGACCTTCCAGGCCCAGATCGTCGTGATGCAGCACCCGTCGGTCATCACCGAAGGGTACACGCCGGTCTTCCACGCCCACACCGCACAGGTCGCCTGTACCGTCGAGTCCATCGACAAGAAGATCGACCCGTCCTCCGGCGAAGTCGCCGAGGAGAACCCGGACTTCATCCAGAACGGCGACGCCGCAGTCGTCACGGTCCGACCCCAGAAGCCGCTCAGCATCGAGCCGTCCTCCGAGATTCCGGAGCTCGGTTCATTCGCTATCCGCGACATGGGTCAGACCATCGCCGCTGGGAAGGTCCTCAGCGTCAACGAGCGATAACACATGTCCCAACAGGCACGCGTTCGGCTCGCGGGTACGAGCCCCGAGGACCTCGACGACATCTGCGCCGACGTGCGGGAGATAGCGGAGAAGACCGGCGTCGAACTGTCCGGTCCGGTTCCGCTCCCGACGAAGACGCTCGAGGTTCCCACCCGGAAGTCCCCCGACGGTGAGGGGACGGCCACGTGGGAACACTGGGAGATGCGGGTCCACAAGCGGCTCATCGACATCGATGCCGACGAACGGGCGCTGCGCCAGCTGATGCGCATCCAGGTGCCCAACGACGTCTCCATCGAGATCGTCCTCGAGGACTAACCCGACCGGTCGTCCTCGAGTACGGCACCCGCCCCGAATCGCACGCCGGGACACACCCCACACACCGTGTGAATCGCTATCGAAGTTCGCCCTCACGCGCAGGGTTTATACTACCCCGCGTTCGAGTGGCAGACGACGCGGGCTCGTAGATCAGTGGCAGATCGCTTCCTTCGCAAGGAAGAGGCCCCGGGTTCAAATCCCGGCGAGTCCATTCCTACCTTCTCCACCATTTCGAGTGTTTCAAACACTCTAACGTCCGCTAAGTGTAAACTCACTGAACACGGATAACATTCGTTACGATTCGTGATGGGGCCATCGCTGGCTGTGATTCGCGTTCTGCGACACGGAGACGGACGAGATACTCAATCGTCATTGACTCCTGTACGATTCGTCTCGTGATGCTGCCGCCCATATCTCGGGTTGCGTGGCCTCAGTGACGTCAGTAGCACCGATAGGCTTTCCAGATGCTGCTGCATACAGGGCGCGTCTCGGTCACGACACGCACCCTATCACGCTGACGGAGACACAAGTCGTGCCCTCAGGGTGTCACCGTCGACACTGCACCGAGTAGCCGTTGATCAATCTGGCTGTTCACTGTCATCCATCAGGGACGATACGATGAGTCGCTTGATTCCACGTCGAAGGAGACCACTGGCTGCAGGTTGAGATATATCCAGATCAACGGCGACCTCGCTGAGAGTTGCGTTCCGTGGTTCTTCGAAATACCCTGTTTCGAATGCAACGAGGAGTGCTTCTCGTTGGCTATCGGTCAACCCAGCGTCCGTATTACCTAAACTAGCGTATTCGTTCACGCGCAGTAAATCGATATCAATGTCATTCTGTTGTGCATAGTCCCAGAGATGGACCAGATTCGTTCGCTCGGGTATCCATATTGTTAAGATCCAAGCCTTTCCCTCGTTCTCCATTTCGAGTATGACACCATTCGCGGTCGAAATAACTGGTGAGAGGATCTTCGCTTCGTCCGTATACTCGAAGCTATAGATCGCCTCCTCATCTCTGGTTTCAATAACTCGTTCGAATTCGCCAATGGTGTTATCATTCTGCAATCCGTCCTCGAACTGAACGAAATCTGAGGACTCTATGTGATAGAAGAACTTTCCCGATGCTGGGTCAGTTCCTGCCTCTGACACCGACTTGACTTTCGAACTTCGGTCGTGAGTGACTGTCTCTGTGAGAACTATGTCAGGATGCTCGACTCGGACGACCGCTTTAATATCGGTCATTGTTCTGTAGGGTAGTAGTGTTCAATGTGTGAAGTTTCTCAATCAATTGTTTTTGAGAGGCTTGGTGAAAATCTACATTGCAATGCTTGCTACCGGGGTCGTAGTGGTGGCCGTGTGGCGGCTTAAGTGAGTCGGTTGGTCATGATTTCTGGATACAAAGATACTGTTCAAGTACTCACTTCTCTGTACGTCGGTCAGATCCAATCAGAAATTAATACAATCTACCTGAGCCGACTGTTTCAACGCATTCGTTCGCAGCTATGTCGATGTTTCAATGCCATGGCTGAACAGCGTCGCCCAGATACACTCGATCCGACTGGCTACGAACGACGGGGTGGACCCGGCGGGGAGGTAGAATTTTGATTCAGTAGCTCTGCCTTGATCGTCGCTATGGTCTCTCTGTGTCATACAACTGAATAGAAGACCCGTGACCGCATTGTTCTGTAGCTTAATCGTATAACCTATTTATAGCGACTTTAGAAGAGTTCATGCATTCCTGACCCCTTCCACACGTTGCTCGGTGGAAGCGGTGAGAACGACGAGGGGCGAATAAAAAAGGACGACTATCGTCACAGCGAACGCCGCGAGAGATTTTCGATACGCGTCCATCCTCGTTCTGAGTCAGTGTACCACTAGCTCTGACGAGCCGCTCTCCTATTTGTCCCGGCCACCGTCTCACTGACTCACAGAGCAGCGCCCGACTGCTGAACGCACCCTCTGTATCGGTCACGGAGTATCTGGCAGATACCGGATAGACTCTTGATCGGTGAGATTGAGGGCCAGTCGTACTAATTATGGCCCGGAGCTGGTGGTGAGACCGATCTTGAAACCACCCGACAGCATCAGGATTCACTCGATTCTTTCACGCGGCGTCATCGAACCCCGGCGAGTCCACTTCTACCATACACCAGTTACGCCCCTCTACGACGACAGCCGTAATCGAGCCGTCGTGAATTCGTTACGCTCCGTGACGGACACGGGTTAGTGAGTACTACCTGCATAGCGAGTCCGCTCGCCGTGTCTCGCTTGGCGGCAAGGTTTTGGCATATGCGTCTGCAAAGCGTCTGTCTATCTCCGACACGGATACCGCGGCAGGCGACGACGGACCGGGGATAGTCCAAATCAACCTCCGTCTCAGCGAGGCGTTCCTCGAAGACATCGACACGACTTGGAAAGAACAGGGGTTCAATTCCCAGAGCGAGTTCCGTCGGTACGCCGCACGAGACGGGTGAAACGCCCAGAATTCTCTCGTGAGGGGGTGAAAGTAGGTCACCGCCAGCGAACACGAACTGCGAGTGACGACGAGTTGGTGTCACGCGAGGCGGTCGTCGAGATGATGGGCCGAGACGAAAGTGCCGATGACGAGTGGACGTGGAAGTTCACGACCCGCGCGGCCGACCAGTTCGACTCGCTCGACCCACACGTGTAGGACCGTCTCGAATCAGACGAGATCGTCGACTCGGAGTGGCGTGAGCCCGACGACTGCCTCGAACCGCTGACCGGCGGTCCGTTCTCGAAACTCCGCGTCGGACAGTACCGACTCGCCTGTACGCTCGGCCGGAGCGGGTCGATGTCCCGGGTTTCCGACGCTCAGATACTCGGCAGCTAGATGCGGTCCCTGCTGTCTCTGGGTTTATATTCCACACCGTTCCTCAGTTGCTTCTCAAATGAGTATGTAACCCCGTCACGTGGGGGCTATGTGGTGGCAGCACAGGGCGGGCTTGAGACGAGTCATTTATATGTACCCCTCCCATCGGATATGATGCGAAGGTCGCCCCGGGCCGCCCGGGTCGACACGGCCGGTCGTCGACGCGGCGACCGGTCGCTCGTAGAAGGGTGCTCGACGCGAGCACCCTTCGACCCCATGAGGATTCCACCCCTGCGGTCCGCCGTCAAGATGGAATCTGATGTGAGCCCACGGACCCATACAGTAGTCACCATCGACGTAGGAGTCGATGGGTTACGCTTCCGACGGAGTGCAACCACTTCCGCCGCTGATGTATATCAGCACATTCCGGTTGATCCTGCCGGAGGCCATTGCTATCGGAGTCCGATTTAGCCATGCTAGTCGCACGAACTTAGATTCGTGGCGTATAGCTCAGTAACACGTGGCCAAACTACCCTACAGACCGCGATAACCTCGGGAAACTGAGGCCAATAGCGGATATCACTCTCAGACTGGAGTGTCGAGAGTGAGAAACGTTCCGGCGCTGTAGGATGTGGCTGCGGCCGATTAGGTAGATGGTGGGGTAACGGCCCACCATGCCCATAATCGGTACAGGTTGTGACAGCAAGAGCCTGGAGACGGTATCTGAGACAAGATACCGGGCCCTACGGGGCGCAGCAGGCGCGAAACCTTTACACTGCACGAGAGTGCGATAGGGGGACTCCGAGTGCGAGGGCATATAGTCCTCGCTTTTCTGAACCGTAAGGTGGTTCAGGAACAAGGACTGGGCAAGACCGGTGCCAGCCGCCGCGGTAATACCGGCAGTCCAAGTGATGGCCGATATTATTGGGCCTAAAGCGTCCGTAGCTTGCTGTGTAAGTCCATTGGGAAATCGACGCGCTCAACGCGTCGGCGTCCGGTGGAAACTACACGGCTTGGGGCCGAGAGACTTGACGGGTACGTCCGGGGTAGGAGTGAAATCCTGTAATCCTGGACGGACCACCAATGGCGAAAGCACGTCGAGAGACCGGACCCGACAGTGAGGGACGAAAGCCAGGGTCTCGAACCGGATTAGATACCCGGGTAGTCCTGGCTGTAAACAATGCTCGCTAGGTATGTCACGCACCATGAGTGCGTGATGTGCCGTAGTGAAGACGATAAGCGAGCCGCCTGGGAAGTACGTCCGCAAGGATGAAACTTAAAGGAATTGGCGGGGGAGCACCACAACCGGAGGAGCCTGCGGTTTAATTGGACTCAACGCCGGACATCTCACCGGTCCCGACAGTAATAACGACGGTCAGTTTGACGAACTTACCCGAGTTACTGAGAGGAGGTGCATGGCCGCCGTCAGCTCGTACCGTGAGGCGTCCTGTTAAGTCAGGCAACGAGCGAGACCCGCACTTCTAGTTGCCAGCAATACCCTCGAGGTAGTTGGGTACACTAGGAGGACTGCCGCTGCTAAAGCGGAGGAAGGAACGGGCAACGGTAGGTCAGTATGCCCGAATGGACCGGGCAACACGCGGGCTACAATGGCCACGACAGTGGGATGCCACACCGAGAGGTGGAGCTAATCTCCAAACGTGGTCGTAGTTCGGATTGCGGGCTGAAACTCGCCCGCATGAAGCTGGATTCGGTAGTAATCGCGTGTCATAAGCGCGCGGTGAATACGTCCCTGCTCCTTGCACACACCGCCCGTCAAAGCACCCGAGTGGGGTCCGGATGAAGCCAGCATGCGCTGGTTGAATCTGGGCTCCGCAAGGGGCTTAAGTCGTAACAAGGTAGCCGTAGAGGAATCTGCGGCTGGATCACCTCCTACAGACCGGGATCAGGGCTCTGCCCTGACCCACCTTACACTGACTGGTGACCACAAGTCACCCGCACTGTCAGCGCGTAACACTGACGACTGTATGGGCCCTTGGGCTCACAAGACCGCTCCGAGACGGAGTCCCACTCTGGGATGTCGGGTGCAACTCCCGACAGGTCCGTACTTCGTGCCGCGTTCGAAACCCGTCCCCTTAAGTGTGGGCCGGCGCTCGAACACGGTACGACGACAGATGCACCAGCCCGGGTGAAACCGAGGCTGGGAAGGGTCGATTCGCCCACCATCTACCACCTTGGGGCGAGTATGAAACCGTGTGTACGTGCGATCCAGGCGTCCACTGGACTCGTTCAGTTTAGCGAGTCACAACGACGTTGGCTACTATGCCAGCTGGTGGATAGCTCGGCTCGAGAGCTGAAGAAGGACGTGCCAAGCTGCGAAAAGCCTGAGGGAGCCGCACGGAGGCTAAGAACTCAGGATTTCCGAATGAGAATCTCTTCACAATTGCTTCGCGCAATGAGGAACCCCGAGAACTGAAACATCTCAGTATCGGGAGGAAAAGAAAACGCAACGTGATATCGTCAGTAACCGCGAGTGAACGCGATACAGCCCAAACCGAAGCCCTCACGGGCAATGTGGTGTTTGGACTGACTCTCATCGCTCGACCGTCTCAATGAAGTCCCTTGGAACAGGGCGTGAAACAGGGTGACAACCCCGTAATTGAGACCAGTACGGCGTGCGTCAGTTCCGGAGTAGCGGGGGTTGGATATCCCTCGCGAACAACGCAGGCATCGACTGCGAAGGCTAAACACTCCTCGAGACCGATAGTGCACAAGTAGTGTGAACGAACGCTGCAAAGTACCCTCAGAAGGGAGGCGAAATAGAGCTTGAACTCAGTTGGCGATGGAGCGACGGGGCATACAAGGTCCCGTGACGAATGACCGAGACGCGAGTCTCCAGTAAGACTCACGGGAAGCCGATGTTCCGTCGTACGTTTTGAAAAACGAGCCAGGGAGTGTGTCTGTATGGCAAGTCTAACCCGAGCATCGGGGAGGCACAGGGAAACCGACATGGCCGCAGCGCTTTGCGCGAGGGCCGCCGTCTTCAAGGGCGGGGAGCCACACGGACACGACCCGAATCCGGACGATCTACGCATGGACAAGGTGAAGCGTGCCGAAAGGCACGTGGAAGCCTGTTAGAGTTGGTGTCCTACAATACCCTCTCGTGATCTATGTGTAGGGGTGAAAGGCCCATCGAGTCCGGCAACAGCTGGTTCCAACCGAAACATGTCGAAGCATGACCTCCGCCGAGGTAGTTCGTGGGGTAGAGCGACCGATTGGTGTGACCGCCTCCGAGAGGAGTCGGCACACCTGTCAAACTCCAAACCTACGAACGCCGTTTGACGCGGGGATTCCGGTGTGCGGGGTAAGCCTGTGCACCAGGAGGGGAACAACCCAGAGATAGGTTAAGGTCCCCAAGTGTGGATTAAGTGTAATCCTCTGAAGGTGGTCTCGAGCCCTAGACAGCCGGGAGGTGAGCTTAGAAGCAGCTACCCTCTAAGAAAAGCGTAACAGCTTACCGGCCGAGGTTTGAGGCGCCCAAAATGATCGGGACTCAAATCCACCACCGAGACCTATCCGTGCCCTTGACCGGGCAATCGAGTAGGTTGGCGCTCTCATTGGGTGGAAGCAGGGGTGAGAACTCCTGTGGACCGATGAGTGACGAAAATCCTGGCCATAGTAGCAGCGATAGTCGGGTGAGAACCCCGACGGCCTAATGGATAAGGGTTCCTCAGCACTGCTGATCAGCTGAGGGTTAGCCGGTCCTAAGTCTCACCGCAACTCGACTGAGACAAAATGGGAAACGGGTTAATATTCCCGTGCCATCATACAGTGAAAGTCGACGCCCTGGGGTCGATCACGCCGGGCTTTCGCCCGGTCGAACCGTCCAACTCCGTGGAAGCCGTAATGGCACGAAGCGGACGAACGGCGGAATAGGGAAACGTGATTCAACCTGGGGCCCGTGAAAAGACGAGTATGATGTCCGTACCGAGAACCGACACAGGTGTCCATGGCGGCGAAAGCCAAGGCCTGTCGGGAGCAACCGACGTTAGGGAATTCGGCAAGTTAGTCCCGTAAGTTCGCGATAAGGGATGCCTGCTCCGGAACGGAGCAGGTCGCAGTGACTCGGATGCTCGGACTGTCTAGTAACAACATAGGTGACTGCAAATCCGCAAGGACTCGTACAGTCACTGAATCCTGCCCAGTGCAGGTATCTGAACACCTCGTACAAGAGGACGAAGGACCTGTCAACGGCGGGGGTAACTATGACCCTCTTAAGGTAGCGTAGTACCTTGCCGCATCAGTAGCGGCTTGCATGAATGGATTAACCAGAGCATCACTGTCCCAACGTTGGGCCCGGTGAACTGTACATTCCAGTGCGGAGTCTGGAGACACCCAAGGGAAGCGAAGACCCTATGGAGCTTTACTGCAGGCTGTCGCTGAGACGTGGTCGCCGATGTGCAGCATAGGTAGGAGGCATTACACAGGTACCTGCGCTAGCAGGCCACCGAGCCATCAGTGAAATACTACCCGTCGGTGACTGCGACTCTCACTCCGGGAGGAGGACACCGGTAGCCGGGCAGTTTGACTGGGGCGGTACGCGCTCGAAAAGATATCGAGCGCGCCCTAAGGCTATCTCAGCCGGGACAGAGACCCGGCGAAGAGTGCAAGAGCAAAAGATAGCTTGACAGTGTTCTTCCCAACGAGGAACGCTGACGCGAAAGCGTGGTCTAGCGAACCAATTAGCCTGCTTGATGCGGGCAATTGATGACAGAAAAGCTACCCTAGGGATAACAGAGTCGTCACTCGCAAGAGCACATATCGACCGAGTGGCTTGCTACCTCGATGTCGGTTCCCTCCATCCTGCCCGTGCAGAAGCGGGCAAGGGTGAGGTTGTTCGCCTATTAAAGGAGGTCGTGAGCTGGGTTTAGACCGTCGTGAGACAGGTCGGCTGCTATCTATTGGGTGTGTAATGGTGTCTGACGGGAACGATCGTATAGTACGAGAGGAACTACGATTGGCCGCCACTGGTGTACCGGTCGTTCGAGAGAGCGCTGCCGGGTAGCCACGCGGCACGGGGTAAGAGCTGAACGCATCTAAGCTCGAAACCCACCTGGAAAAGAGACACCGCTGAAGGCCCTGTAGAAGACAGGGTAGATAGACTCGGGGTGTACGCACTGAGGTAACGAAGTGTTGAGCCCACGAGAACTAACAGCCTGAAGCCATCATTCATACGCACTGTGACTCGCAGTTCAGCCATCGAGCTGACTGAACGAGTCCAGGCGCAAACTGGATCGCACGTACGCAAGGTTATTCGACCGAGACTGGTAGTTTCGCGGTTCGATTCCGCGACTCGGCGTTAGGCGGCCATAGCGGCGGGTTGCCTCCCGTACCCATCCCGAACACGGAAGATAAGCCCGCCAGCGTTCCAGGGAGTACTGGAGTGCGCGAGCCTCTGGGAAATCTGGTTCGCCGCCACCATTCATATTCATACTCATTCAAGCCTCGCGGAGAGATGTCTCTCTGCGGGGCTTTTTGCATGTATAGAGAGCGGCAGCGCTGTCGACGGCGATGTGCGTCACTGAGTCGTCACAGGGCGTCGTGCCCGCGACACAGCGACCGCTCGTCGGACGAACTGCGGCAGAATCAGTAGCGGGCGGCGCTATCGTCGGTCTGATTCGGGGTTGTGCTTGCGGCGGTAGGTACCGACCATTTTCCAGAGGGTGTCGTCGATTGTTTCGCCGTCGGCTTCGTCCTCGAGTTGCCGGTACAGGTTCTCCGAGACTTCGATGCGAGGCATCGGGTGTGTATAGCGACCGGGAGTAAATAAATTCTCGCTGACACGGAACCGAGTAAAAGCTTCACGTCTTGTGGTTTCCCGTGATAGCTGATTATCACTCGCTGTAGAGCCAGCGGGCGCCGAAGGCGACGAACCAGGCCATCCAAATACAGAAGACGAGGAGCCACGCGCTGTACTGGACCGTCGCGTCGGGGATGAGGACGTACGCGACGACGAGAAGAGCGGCGACGCTCGCGGCGGCCGCGGCGTCCCAGCGACCGGGCGCCGGTGGTCTCGCCATCGGACCGGGTTACTGTGAGATGCCGTAGGTGTCGCCGGACCAGTCGCGGGCGGGGAAGTCATACACTGGCTGGTGGTGGTCGATGTCGTCGATGCGCTGGTGGTCCTCCGCGGCGAGGTCCCAGTCGAACAGGTCGCGGTTCGCCCGGACGTGGTCGGGTGAGGAGGACTTCGGAAGCGGGACGACGTCGTTCTCGACGGCCCACTTCAGGATAATCTGTGCCGGCGAGCGGTCGTAGGACTCGGCGATGGCTCGAATCGTCTCGTCGGCGAACACTTCTGTTCGGCCCAGCGGTGCGGCCGCCTCGACGACGGTGTTGGTCTCACGGCAGTACTGTACGACGTCGTCCTGTGTGTTCCACGGGTGGTACTCGATCTGGTTGACGGCGATAGGGACGTCGCTGACGTGGTGGGCGGCGCTGAGCTGGTAGGCGCTGAAGTTAGAGACGCCGACGTTCCGTATCTTTCCCTGATCGTGCAGTGTAGCCATCGCGTTCAGCGTCTCCCGGAGAGAAATGGTCGGGTTGGGCCAGTGAATCAGGTACAGGTCGAGGTAGTCCGTTCCGAGGCGCTCTAGCGACGCCTCGCAGGACGCGATGACGGACTCGTAGTCGAGGTGTTTCGGCAGGACCTTCGAAGTGAGGAAGACGTCCTCGCGGTCGTAGTCGGCCAGCGCCTCGCCGATAGCGGCCTCGTTGTGGTATCCCTCGGCGGTGTCGACGTGCGCGTAGCCGGCGTCTAAACCCGCTCGTACGGAGTCGCCGACGGTGTCGTCGTCGAGGTTCCACGTACCGACGCCGACCGTCGGGAGTTCGTCGCCACTGGGGAGTGTCGTCGTTGGGATGGACATGGTCGGTCGGAGGCCCGCCGACGCTAAAACCGTTTGGACCACGTTCGGTTCCACCCCGCACCCGCGGCTCGAGTTTGGGCTCGCTCGAAACGGTGGTGCCGTGGTATGCAGAACGCCACCACTCGAACCGGACTCGTCTGCCCCGACCAACCAGCGGACGGCGGGGCTGTCGCCCACTTCGTCCGTCAGCCGCCGAAGTGGTGTCCCCGCTCGGGGGGTCGCGAGCGACCGAGAAATCCGACTGGGCGGATGCCGTTCTGGGTTCGGGACAAGAGCACCGTCTCGGGTCGTGGCCGCCCGTCAGTAGGGTTGGCTGTGTTCGACCGACTGTCGCTGTGGCGCACCGCTGGAGAGGTCGGCGACGCACTCGCGGCAGAACTGGTACCCGCACTCGTTGGTCGCCCCACAGTGGGCACAGTCGATGGTCTCGATTGCGTCGTCACTGGGGGCCGGCGGCATCGTTTCGGGGTCGGACTGCGTGGCGCCGGAAGCGGGGTCGCTCTGTCGCCGGTAGGCGTACAGCATCGTCAGTACGTGCAGGCCGACGAGCAGGGCGATGGCACCGTACAGCCATTCGCTCCCCATCATACGTGATTATACGGTGACGTTATACTTGAGGGTTGTGCATAGTTCACATGCCCCGTCGTCTCCGGGTGCCGTGCGGTGAATGCGGGCCGGGGCGTAGCGCGAGCGTTGAAGTAGGGTGAGGGACCCACCCGCCGTATGTCCACGCTGGAGACCGGTGGTCGCTGATGGGTCGTCGGACCCTCGTCCTCGTCGTCCGTGAGGACGGCCGCTTTGACTGCCGGGTCGCACACTGGGGCGTCGACGCCGACCCGTTCGCACAGTCGCGTCCGCTCGGCAGTGCGTGGTCGGCGGCTACCGTCCGAGAGCTGCTCGATGCGACGGTCGAGCAGGTGCTCGTCTGTGACGGCTCGGTCCGCCGGTACTGCGTCTGCTGGTTGGACCCGAGGCTCGCGGATCCCGGGGACGTCGCCCTCGCACGCACCGACGACCCGGCGGCCCTGCGAGCGTGGTGGGTCGAGGAGAAATCTCGGGCCTGTGAGGCCGTCCACAGCGGCGCCGCCGAGACGGTCCGGGCCGAACTGCTGGCCGCCCTTCGCGAGCGGACTGACGCAGTCCACCTGCCCGACGACGCGCCCTTTTTACGAGGCGCCCGCTAACCGGCAGCCGTGACCGCCGACAGCGCCGTCGAGACACTCAGCTATCCGGCCCCCGACACCGTCTGTGACCTCGTCGAGCGGGCGATAGATCGGGGGGCGATGGTGACGTTGTTCGGCCCCTGCACTGTCGAGTACGAAGGGCGAGCGGCCAGTTCGCTCGGCCCCGGCGACCGCCACGTGACGCTGAAGCCAGACGGGGCCGCACTGGTCCACACCGACGAGGGCCAGCAACCGGTCAACTGGCAACCGCCGGGGTGTGATCACAGCGTCACGGTCGCGGACGGAGCGTTCGCCGTCCGGTCCGAACGGACGACGCCGGAGGAGGAACTCGAAATCGTCTTCGAGACGGTCGCGCACGCGGCGGCCTTCGACGTGAGCGACCCGGAGGAACTGGCCGTCACCGGCACCGAGGCCGACCTGAAAGAGCGGATTCTCGACGCACCGGACCTCGTCGAGTCCGGGTTCACGCCGCTCGCGACCGAACGGGAGACGCCCGCCGGCGCCGTCGACGTCTACGGCGAGGACGCGGCCGGCCGGACGGTCGTCGTAGAACTGAAGCGGCGTCGCGTCGGCCCCGACGCCGTCGGCCAACTCGACCGGTACGTCGAAGCGCTGTGCCGGGACCTACATGCGGACACCGAGGTCAGGGGTATCCTCGTCGCGCCGTCAGTGACCGACCGCGCACGGCAGTTACTGGCCGAGAAGGGGTTGGAGTTCGTCTCGCTGGAACCGCCCTAGTAGACGGCGATGTCGTCGGACGACGAGACGACGACGGTGTGACCGTAGTAGGTAAAGGAGACGTGGCCGACCGTCTCGCTCCCGAACAGCGCGGTTAGTGCGTCCGGGTCTACGGCCGTCGTCAGCGGGGGCAACGCCTCGATAGGGTCGTCTTCGACCGCCGCGACCGCTCGAACGACGGTTTCGGCGACCGAATCCGTCTTCTCGAGCGTCGTCGAGAGGTCCGGGGTGGTCGACGAGGCGTCTGGTGCTGTGTGCATACTTGTCACTAACTGCCAAAGAATAAAACGTGCCTACCTAACTAGTTAGTGAATTGTATTCTCTAACCAACTGTCATCCTCGCTCGACGCTGTTCTTGAGGTCTGCAAGCACGTTCAGCGCCTCGACGGGCGTCATCGTCGCGACGTCGACCTCGCGGAGGGCCCGTTCGAGGCCGTCGACCGACTTCGTCCGAACCACCTCGGCCGTCTCCGCGCCTTCGTCTGTCGTCTCGTGGCCGTTCGTCGACGGGCGGGTCGCTGTCGGCGTCGAGTCCGGGTTTGCCGGTTCGTCGTCCGCGATGACGGACCGGGACCGCTCGACGACGCTCTCGGGGACGCCGGCCATCTCGGCGACTTCGACGCCGTAGGAAGCCGCCGCCGGGCCGGGTGCGAGTTCGTGGTCGAACACCACGTCGCCGTCCTCGCGGCTCGTCTCGAAGTGTCGGTTGGCGACGCCGGCGAGGTCGTCGGCCGCCCCGGTCAGGTCGTGATGGTGGGTCGCAAAGAGGGTGTACGCACCCACTTCGTCGTGGAGGTACTCGGTGACGGCGCGGGCGATGGCCAGTCCGTCGGCCGTCGAAGTGCCACGACCCACCTCGTCAAGCAGGACCAGCGAGTCCGCCGTCGCCTCCCGGAGGATGGTGGCGAGTTCGGTCATCTCTATCATGAACGTCGAGCGCCCGCCCGCGATGTCGTCGCTGGCGCCGACGCGGGTGAACACCCGGTCCAGCACCGGGAGGTCGGCCGACGACGCGGGGACGAAACTGCCCGCCTGTGCCAGCAGACAGACGAGCGCCACCTGTCGCATGTAGGTGGACTTGCCGCTCATGTTGGGGCCGGTGAGGACGGCGAAGAAGGGGTCGAGTTCGTCTGCGTCGGCGTCCCCGAGGGGACCGCTCCCGAGGTGGGTGTCGTTGGGGACGAACGCGTCCTCCGTCCGTTCGACGACGGGGTGGCGACCCCGTTCGATGTCGATGCCGTCGCCGCCGACGGTCGGCCGACAGTAGTCGTGTCGGGCGGCCACCTCGGCGAACGACACGAGGACGTCCAGTCGAGCGAGGCGGTCGGCCAGTGCCTGTACGCGTTCGGCCTCGTCGGCGACGGCGTCCCGGACCCGACAGAACAGGTCGTACTCTAAGTCGTCGGCCTCGCTCTCGGCGCGCAGAATCTCCTCCTCGCGCTCCTTGAGTTCGGGGGTGTAGAACCGCTCGCTGTTCTTCAGCGTCTGGCGGCGCTGGTAGTCCTCCGGAACGGCGTCGAGGTTGGCGTTGGTCACCTCGATGTAGTAGCCGTGGACGGCATTGTGGCCGACCTTCAGCGAGTCGATGCCGGTGCGTTCGCGCTCGTCGGCTTCGAGGCTGTCTATCCACTCCTTGCCCGAGCGCTCCGTCGAGCGCAGGGCGTCGAGGTCGTCGTCGTACCCCTCGCGGACGACGCCGCCCTCCGTGACCGCCTGTGGCGGGTCGGGGCGAATCGCGGCCTCGATCTCTTCACGCGTCTCCGTCAGCGGGTCCAGCGTCGCGTGGAGGTCCGCCAGCAGGCGGGCGTCGGCGTCGTCGAGGGCGTCGCGCACGTCGGGCACCACCGACAGCGTCGACGCCAGCGAGCGCAGGTCCCGGGCGTTCGCCCGCCCCCGCGAGACTCGCGAGATGAGCCGTTCGAGGTCGTAGACGTCCGCCAGCAGGTCGTGCAGGCGTTCGCGGGTCGCGGGGTCGCGTTGGAGTTCGGCGACGGCCTCGTGGCGTGCCTCGATGCGGTCCACGTCCAGCAGCGGTCGGCGGAGCCAGTCGGTCAACTCGCGCCGCCCGAGCGCACACGCCGTCTCGTCCAGCGTGTCGACGAGCGTGAGGTTCTCGTGGCCCCGCACGGACCGGCGCTCGAACAGTTCGAGGCTCTCGACGGCCACCGCGTCCAGCAGCATGTACTCGCGAGGGTCGTACCGCGTGAGGTGGTTGAGGTAATCGAGGGTACGCTCCGGGTCCACGTCGGGGTCGACCGGTTCGCCGTCCGGTCCCACGGCACCCGAACTCCCACGGGTGTACTCGGCGTAGGAGAGCAGGGCGCCACAGGCGCGTCGCTCGGCGTCGCCGGCCAGCAACCGTTCGGGTGGGCCGAAGTACCGCTCGATGCGGTCTTCGGCCCGTTCGCGCTCGAAGGCGGCGGCGTCGTACTCGGTGACGAGACAGGCCGGGCCGAACGCCTCGTCGTCGTCCACGTCGACGTTCGGGCCGACGATGGCTTCGGCGGGGCCGAACCGACTCAGTTCGTCGGCGACGGCCGTCTCGCTGGCGACGCTCGTGGCGTAGCAGTCGCCCGTCGAGACGTCGACGAGTGCGAGGCCGTAGCCGTCGGCGGCGGCCAGCGCCGCGACGTAGTTGTTGTCGGCCCCGCCCAGCAGTTCCGACTCGGTGAGCGTCCCCGGCGTCACGATGCGGGTGACCGCTCGCTGGACGACGCCGCTGACCTCGTCGGGGTCCTCCACTTGGTCGGCGACGGCGACCCGGTAGCCGGCGTCCAACAGCGTCTCGATGTAGGACTCGGCGTTGTCGATGGGGATACCCGCCATCGGGTACTCTCCGGTAGAGTCCGTCCGCTGGGTGAGCGTTATCTCACAGAGCCGTGCGACTCGCTCGGCGGCGGCACAGAAGGCCTCGTAGAAGTCGCCGACCTGAAAGAGCACGAGTGCGTCGTCGTACTGCTCGCAGAGCTCGTAGTACTGTGCCATCATCGGCGTCAGGTTGTCGTCTAGCTCGGCCATCTGCTCGGGTGGGCCAAGCGCAGCGTCCATGCTCCCAAGGCGGGCCGGGCCGTAGAAATACCCCGCGGTCCCGCTATGGCGTTGTAACGTTTACCCGGGTCCGGCGCCTACGCCACGGTATGGCCACTCCCGACCATGACCGGCCGGTGACTATCCGGACCCGCGAAGAACTTGACGACCACCTGACCGAGAGCGACCGCGTACTGGTGATGGTCCGCACCGAGGGCTGTGCCATCTGCCAGTCGATGGAGCCGATTCTCGACAACGTGGTGCGAGCGACGGACGCCACCGTCCTCGTGTTCAACCCTCGCGAGGACTTAGACGCCGTCGCGGCGTTCGACGTCCGTAGCACCCCGACGTTCCTGCTGTTCGTCGACGGTGAGTTGGTCGACCGGCGGGCCGACGGGTTCGTCCCGACGGCAGCCCTCGTCGAGTTCGTCGAGGACGGATGACGGAACTCTTTTAATTTCGCCGGCAGAGTCGGGTACTGATGTCCCTCCGCATCGGTGCCGCGCTCAGTGACGCGGCGGCACACCTCGTTAGTCGAACCGGCGCAGTACTTCTCGCGGTGTTTCTCGTCGTCCAGGCAGCCACTACGACGATAGTGAACTCGGCGCTCGCGTCGTGGTATGCCAGTCTCGGGCTGGCCGACGCGGCGCGGATGCTCCCACTGACCGTGGACGTGGCGGCCCCGGTCCTCGGCGCTGGCTACCTCGCGGTGGTCGCCGTCTCGCTGTACAGTTCGGTCGTCGCCGTCCGGACGTTTGTCGCCGGAGCCGGAGCGACGTTCCCGGACGGTGCGTTCACCCGGAACGTCCCGCTGGCGATGGTGAACCTCCTCGTTGGCGGCCTCACGTACTGTCTCGTCGTCGCTGTCGGGTCGATACTCGTCGTCCCCGGCCTCGTCGCCTACGTTGCCTTCCTGTTTATGCTCCCCATCGTCGCCGTCGAGGACCGCAACTTCGTCGACGCGCTACGGGAGAGTTACCGCCGTACGAAGGGCCACTGGGTGCGCCTGTTCGCCCTGATGGTCGTCGTCGTGGCACTGTCTGGTTTCCTCGGCGGCGTCATCGGCCTCGTCACCTCCCTGTTGCTCCCGTACGAGTTCGCGCTGCTGGCGATAGTGCTCGTACAGACTCCCGTCTCGCTGTATACCGTCGCCGTCGTCGCGTCGGCCTACCGGCAGCTACAGGGCGGGACCACTCACTCGTTGGGTGGTCCGAGGGCCGGTGCGGGGCTGGCTTAGTCCTCGGCTGTGAGCCTGACCGTGACGACGGGCACCGGCGAGCGCCGGACTACCTTCTCGGCGACGCTGCCGATGAGGTAGTGGTCTAGCCCGGTTCGACCGTGCGTACCCATCACGACGAGGTCCGACCCCTCGTCCTCGACGTACGCCAGAATCTCCGAGCGCGGGACGCCCTCGACGACGGCCGTCTCGACGGGCACGCTCTCTGGCGATGATTCGTGACAATTCGGCGGTCTGAGGTGCCAATAACCATCATCTCGCTTGCGCTCGCGTGCGTGATGATAAATCTCTAATGTTTATTGTATCGGACCGTGTCAACGTGTGACGTAATGAGTTTTCCAGAGGGGCCCACGGAGGCAGAGCAGTCGTACGACGACAGTCACGACGCAGTCGACCGCGCCCCGACGGACGGACTCGTCGCGACGGTAATGCAGGCCATTCGAACCCACGTCGAGACGTGGTCGGACCGCTACGTCGAGATGCGCGTCGAAGCCCGTACCGACCGTCGCTAGCGGCGTCGGTCGACCGTTCTTGCCGACGCTACGCCCGTAGCATCGGGTGTGCGCACCGCGTCGACGGCGGCACAACGGCTTTCCACACGACCCGCGTAGCGACGCCACCGTGACAGTCACCGACGTCCTCCCGAGGGACGCCATCCCGAGCATCGACGACCCGACGTTCGGCGCGCACTACTTCGGCGCGCCCGACGACGAGGTAGTCGTCGTAGACGGTGACCCGCCCCGGGCCTACCCCGTTCGCGTCCTCGGCTACCACGAAATCGTCAACGCCGAGGCCGACGGCGACCCCGTCGCCGTGACGTGGTGCCCCATCTGCTGGAGCGCCGCGGTCTACGACCGCACCCTCGACGGCCGCACGCTGACCTTCGGCGTCTCGGGGAAACTCGCCGACGACGCCCTCGTGATGTACGACCGCGAGACCGACAGCGAGTGGCGACAGCCCTCGGGCGAGGCTATCGCTGGCCCCTTCGAGGGAACCCGCCTCGACGCCCGGCCGGCCCCGATTCTGACCGCCGCACGGTTCCGGGCCGAGTACCCCGACGGCGAGTTCCTCCAGCCAGTTCGCGGTGGCCCGGACGCCTCCGACGCACAGCTTCGCGAGCGACACGAGATGGACGGCTACGAGGCCTACGTCGACCGCGAGGCGTTCGGCCGCTACGGGATGCGCGGTGAAGGGGACCCACGAGCGTGGGACCGTGACGACCTCGACCCGAAGACGCTCGTCCTCGGCGTCGTCGACGGCGACGACGCGATGGGCTACCCACGCCCGCGGGTTCGCGCGGCCGGCGGCGCCGTCGCCGACACGGTCGGCGGCCGAGCTGTCGTCGTCTTCGAAGCCGACGGGTCGCTGTACGCCTACGAGAACGACGGCTACGCGTTCGAACGAACTCACGAGGGGGAAACGACGTTCAGCGCGGACGAGACGTTTTGGAATCCACTCACGGGCGAGAGCGAGGACGGTCGCTCGCTGACCCGGCTTCCGGCCCGGACGCTGTTCGCGTTTGCGTGGCAGGACGACCACGGCCCGGACGCGTTCTACGAACCATAACCGCCGTTCTTGGGTCGTTAGACGGCTGTTTCGAAGTCGGAGAGCGACTCTCCGGAGACGACGCTCGCTGGGCGCGAAACCACTAACACGATACTCCCCGAGAAGCCGGTATGGACATCGAGCGCATCGCGGTCCACGAGTCGGCCGGACAGGCGTTCCCCATTCCGGCGTTGGTCGAGTCGCTGTCGTCGCTGTCGGTGCCTGTCGAACGGACTACGGACGGCGAGACGTACGGCCCCGGCGACTGCGTCGTCACCTTCTCGCCCCGCGAGGCGTTCCTCGACGCGGCGTGGGTCCACGGCGTTCGGGCGGGATACGACGAGTTCGACACGGCGGCCTACGAGGCGAGCGACACCGTTCTCACGAACAGCACCGGTATCCACGGCGATACGGTGCCCGAGACGGTGGTCGGGTACCTCACCATGTTCGCCCGCCGCCTCCACGTCTACCGGGACCAGCAACGCGAGCGCGTTTGGGGCCACGAGGGCTACGAGGTACCGTTCACCCTGACCGGCGAGCGCGTCTGCGTCGTCGGCCTCGGGACCATCGGACAGGGGGTCGCGCGGCGGGCCGACGCGCTGGGGATGGACGTGGTCGGCGTCCGGCGCTCTGGCGACCCCGCCGACGGCGTCGAGCGGGTGTACACGCCCGACGAACTGGGCGCGGCCGTCGCCGATGCCCGGTTCGTCGTCCTCGCCGTCCCGCTGACCGACACCACGGAGGGACTGGTCGACGCCGCCGTCCTCGACGCGATGCCCGCGGACGCCTACCTCGTCAACGTCGCTCGCGGGGACGTGGTCGTCGAGGACGCCCTGCTGTCGGCGCTCGACGACGGCCGTATCGCGGGGGCCGCCATCGACGCCTACTGGGAGGAACCGCTCCCCGAGAACCACCCGCTGTGGGGCTACGAGAACGTCGTCATGTCACCGCACTGTGCGGCCTTTACGAACCACTACCACGAGGACATCGCCGGTCTCGTCCGCGAGAACGCCGAGCGGGCGATGCGCGGCGAGTCACTCCGGAACCGCGTCGCCTGACTACGTCCCTTCGACCAGTCGTTCGAGTTGCTCCGGCGGTACCGCCCCGCGAGCGGCGTAGCCGTCGTAGGCGAACGTCGGGACGCCCGTGACGCCCTGTTGTTGTGCGGCGGTGAACTGCTCGCGGACCGTCGCCCGGAGACTGTCGTCGTCGAGCGCCGAGCGCACCTCGTCGGCGTCGACGCCGGCCTCCTCGGCCAGTTCCACCAGCACGTCCTCGTCGCCGATGTCGCGGCCCTCCTGCCAGAGCGCCTCGAAGACGGCCACGTCGAAGTCGAGCCACGTCTCGTAGTCGTAGTGCTCCTTGACGTAGTAGGAGACGACCTGCGCCGGCAGGGAGTCGATGTCGGTGGCGATGTCGAGGTCCATCTCCACGTCGTACTTCTCTTGGAGACGGCGGACGCCCTGCTTGGCCTGCTCGTAGTACTCGTCGTCTTTCCCGTCGTCGACGGAGTGGTCGATGGTGCCGTCGGGGTTGCGCTTCTGGCTCCGCAGGTCGAACGGGTGCCAGTCTATCTCCAGTTCCGACTCCCGCGTCGACTGGTACTGGTTCAGCGACTCGCGCCCGAGGTAACAGAACGGGCAGACGTAGTCCGAGTACACCGTGATACGCTCGCTTCCCTGTGTCTCGCTCATACCGACGAGATACCCCCTCGCTCGGTAAGAGCGGGACCCGGTCGTGTCCGAGCGGCGCACAACCGTAGTGTCGCCCGTCGATCAGTCCCTGAGGTGTGCGGCGACGGCGTCTACGTGGCCCTGTCCGACGACGGCGACCACGTCTCCACGCGCCCGGAGCGTCGTCAGTCGGTCGGCCATGTGACGCTCGCGGGCCGTCGTGCGGACGTCGGCCGCAGGCGGCGGGTCGAACGCCGAGCGCATCGCCTCGGCCGTCTCCATCAGCGCTCGCTCGTCGGCGGCCTGTCGCTCGGCGTCGTCGCTCCACCCGGCGTCGTACACCGTCGGGACGTCGACGGTCATCTGCAACGCCGTCAGCGCGGTGAACGCGGCAGCCACCCGGCGGGTGAGTGCCGTCTTCGTGAGTGAGAGGACCGATCGGGCCGTGCTTCTGACCGTCGTCAGCGAGGCGCGCTCCCGGTGGAGGGTGGCCACGACGCGACCCAGAAACGCCAGTGACGGGCCGTCGACACCGACGACTTCCGCCCCGTCGGCCGCCTGTATCGCGGCGCTCATCTCCCCGCCGAAGGTGGGCGGTGTCATCGTGTCGGTCGCGTGGTGTTCGAACAACGGCACCGCAAGCGGCGGGAGTTCGAGCGCCAGTACCGCCGGAGACTCGCGTTCGACCACCGATTGCACGCGGTGTGCGCTGGCCGGGTGGTCGTGGAGCGTCCCGACGAGGACGACGTCCCCGTCGGCGTCGCTACCGGGTACACGTTCGAGACACTCCTCACGGAGGCGGGGGTCGCTCATCGGCTCGTCGCTTGACTGCACTGCGGTAATACTGAAGTATCAGGCCGAACAGATACATTAACGTTCCGCCACTGTCGTGCGTACTGACAGCAATCCGGCCGTGTCTCGGTGGGCAGACGCATCACCGGTCGGTACGTAACGTGAACGTCGACTGTACCGGCCCTGCCTTGTATATGCGTCCCGCTCGAAGCCGCCTGCATGGCAGACGACCGCGTCATCGAACTCCTCCGGCAGGCGTACAGCGACGAGATTGAGACGGTAATGAACTACCAGACGAACGCCATCGTCCTCGATGGCGTCCGCGCCGAAGAGATAAAGGAGAGCCTCAAGCAGGACATACAGGAGGAACTGGGCCACGCCGAGCGACTCGGCCAGCGACTCAAGCAACTCGACGCGCAACCGCCCGGCTCCGGCGAGTTCGTCGCGCGGCAGGACTCCCTCCAGCCACCGGCCGACTCGACGGACGTGCTGTCGGTCATCGAGGGGGTCCTCGACGCCGAGAACGACGCTATCGACACCTATCACGACCTCATCGACGCCGCCGAGGCGGCCGACGACCCCGTGACGGAGGACCTCGCGGTCACCCTACTGGCCGACGAGGAGGCCCACCGGACGGAGTTCCGCGGGTTCCGCAAAGAGTACCGCAACGACTGAGCTAACGCCGCCTTAGGACACGGTAAGGGCGGGTGGTTCGTCTCGCCCGCGCAGTTCTCTCAGTATAACAATACCCGCTGTCTCGGCACAGGGTAGTGCAATGGCACGAAACAACCTGACCGAACGAGACGAGGGGAAACGAGTCGTCAACGCGGAAGGCGAGGCCGTAGGCATGATATCTGGATTCCGCGGCGGCGATGCCTTCGTCGACCCCGACCCGGGAATCACAGACAAGATCATGTCGCGACTCGGCTGGGAGGACGTCGACGAGGACAACTACAAACTCGACCCCTCGAAAGTCGACACCATCACCGACAACGAGGTTCGACTCAAGCCTAACCTGTAGGTAGCTCTCACAGACGCCCCGAGAGGTGGCGTGGTCCGTTCGACCGTTTTTCACGCCCTCACGGGCCTCGATTATGTTTCCACGGCGTCCAGTAGCGTCTCGACTCGCTCTACTAACGTCTCGCTGTCGACCGCGAGCAGGGTGACGCTCCCGGCGACGCCGACCTCGCCCCGGTCGACGACGGCGACGGGCGAGCCCTCGCTCGCCTCGAACGCCTGCCCGACGCCCCACGCCGTCGCTGGCGTGGCGGCGACGTCGCTCGGTCGCTCGCTCGGGTCGTACCCCGAGACGGAGCCAGCGAGGTCGTCGAGGGCCGCTTCCACGGCGTCGGTCAGGCGGCAGTTCACGGCGTATCGCAGGGCGGGGTCGTGTTCGCGAGCGGCAAGCAGGACCTGTGCGACGGTGCTCCCTGCGCCGAAACGCACGCCCCGATTCGGCCGGACGCCGTCCATCGTCCGGGTGATGCGGCCCTCGACGGCGGCCACCTCGTCCGGCGTCTCGGCGTAGGGCGTCGCGCCGGCGACGGTCATCCCCACCTCGGGGACCAGCGGCGAGACGTCGCGGTCGACGAGCGCGGAAACGGCCCGCTCGACGGCCTCGCTGGTGTCGTTGCGGGCGGCCTCGTTGCGCGTCTCGACCATGTGGTGGACCGCGCCGGGGCCCTCGCCCACGTCGAGGTTGTACCGCACCGCCCGAGCGAGCAGGTCGATGCCGGCCGCGACGGCGTCGCCGAGGTCGTCGCCGTGGGCCAGTCTGGTGGCGATGGCCGAGGAGAGCGTACACCCCGACCCGTGAGTGGCCTCGGTGTCGACCCGGTCGTGGCGGAACGTCGTCACCGAGTCGTCGGTCACCAACACGTCGACCACCTCGTCGCCGGGGACGTGCCCGCCCTTGACGAGGGCGGCGTCGGCCCCCAGTTCGACGATGTCCCGGCCGGCCGCCTCGGCGTCGCCGGGGTCGTCGATGGTCCGGTCGGTCAGCACCTCGGCCTCGTCGGCGTTGGGCGTGACCAGCGCCGCCTCCGCGATGAGGTCCTCGTAGGCCGCCTCGGCCTCGGGTTCCAGCAGGCGGTCCCCCGACGTGGCGACCATCACCGGGTCGACGACGAGGTTCGGCAGGGGCGTCTCGTCGACCACGAGGTCGATTACGTCACTCACCGCGAGCATCCCCGTCTTGATCGCGGCCACGTCGAAGTCCTCCCGGACCGCCCGAATCTGGGCCTCGATGTCCTCGGTCGGCAGGAGGTGGCTCCCCCGCACGCCGGTCGTGTTCTGTGCGGTGACGCTCGTGATGGCGCTGGTGCCGAAGGCCCCGCCGGCCTCGATGGTCTTCAGGTCCGCCTGGATGCCAGCCCCGCCGCCCGAGTCGCTCCCCGCGATAGTGAGTACGACCGGCGGCGTGACCGGTGCGTCCGTGCGTGTCATGTTCGAGGGCTGGACCGGTGGCCCCAAAGCGATGCTGGTCTGGCAGGTCCGCGCGTGACAGCGAGCCGACGAAACCGACACCCCGTACGCTGTCCTAGTATGCTAATAATACTTCATATCACACCCGAGAAACGCTTATGTATGAGAACCTCCCACACCCGGTGTACGACAATGGAACCGGCTCCGAACGACTCCGGCGAAAACGACGAGCAGTACGGCAGTTTCACGACCGGCGGCGGCGACGTCGTCGTCTATGACACCGAGAACCCCGAAGCGTGGCTTCAGTCCAGCTATGCCGTCGAAGTAGGCACCTCGTCGGAGCGAACAAGCGCGTAACTACTCCTGCAGTTTCCCCATGTACTCCTCGAAGGTCCCCCAGAAGGGGTCGACCCCGGGGTGGTCCGTGGGTTCACCGTCGACCACTAACCCGCTTCCCGCAGTGACGACGCCGGCGTCGGCCGCCGGGATGCCCTCCGCGTCGAGTGCGTCCAGTACGTCGTCGACGCCGTCGGGGTCGACGGCCGCCAGCAGGGTCCCCTCGCTGATGGAAATCCACGGGTCGATGCCGAAGAAGTCGCAGACTTCGAGCACGCCCGGCTGGATCGGGACCTTCTCGGTCTCCAGTTCCACGCCGACGTCGGCGGCGCGGGCCATCTCGTAGAGGCCGCCGTAGATGCCACACTCGGTGGCGTCGTGCATGGCGTTCACCGGTCCGGCCGCGGCCGCGGTCAGCGCGTCTTTCACCGGGCTCATGTCGTAGAAGCGGTCGGTGGCGTCGGCGATGTCGTCGGCGTCCATCTCGGCTTCCATCAGCGACTCGAACTGGATAGAGAGCAGGCCCGTCGCCTCGATGGCCGGTCCCTTCGTGACGACGATACGGTCGCCGACCTGCGCGCCGTCCGGGCGGACCAACTGGTCGAACTCGCCGACCGAAATCGCGGTCGCCCCGCCGACCATCGGGTAGTTACATCCCGCGTAGCGGCCGGTGTGGCCGGTGACGACAGAGACGCCCAACTCGCGGGCCTCCGCGTCGAACGTCTCCCAGACCGTCTGGAACTCCTCGTTCGTGATCTCCGGCGGGAGGTTGAAGTCGACGGAGAGGTGCGTCGGCGGCAGGCCGGAGACAGCGACGTCGCTCATGAGGATGTGGAAGGCGAACCACGCCGCGCGCTCGAACCCGAGCGAGGGCATCACGAACACGGGGTCGGTCGCCATCGCGACGGCTTTCTCGCCCACGTCGACGACGCCGAAGTCGACGCCGTGTTGCGGACCGAGCGTCACGTCCTCGCGGTCCGCACCGAGGTTCGGGTAGATGTACTCGCCGAAAAAGTCGCGGTCGACTTTACC
The DNA here is from genome assembly GCF_011602445.1 of Haloarcula sp. JP-L23. NCBI lineage: Archaea > Methanobacteriati > Methanobacteriota > Halobacteria > Halobacteriales > Haloarculaceae > Haloarcula > Haloarcula sp. JP-L23. The sequence goes on from NZ_CP050014.1 coordinate 1,092,929, forward strand.
TAGCTCTGGCATGACGCTGGCTACTACGCGGTGGTACTAAGGGGTGGCTATCGACGGAATCCCGACTGTACGGTCGCTACAGACGGCGACTGACGGCGGCCGCGAGTGCCAGCAGGAACGCCACCAGCGACCCCACGACGGTAAAGCCGGGGCCGGACTCGCCGGTCGTGTTAGTGGTCGGCGTCTCCGTCGCCGTCGTGGTCACGGCCGGCGCGGTCGATTCGTTGGCCGGCGTGACCGTCACCGCGACTGGCGGGGCCCCGTTCGCGGAGAGGAACACGTCGCCCGGCATCGGGAGGGAGACGCCATTCGCCACGCGGGTCGTGTTCTCGGGCGGGAGCGACACCTCGCGGGTCGCCACCGTCTCGTCGTCACGCGTGAACACCACCGTCCCGTCGGCGGGCACCCGCGCGTCGTTGACCACCGTCGCAGTGACGACGACGGACCCTCCCTGTGTGGCCGTGCGGGAACTGACTTCGACGCCGGTGACGCGGGCCTCGGCCGGCCGTTCGACGACGACCGTGACGTTGTCGCCGTCGACGCTCATCACGTACTGTCCGGGCGTGGTGAACGTGTGCGAGAGCGGCACGACCGTCTCGTTGCCGGGGCCGATGCGCCCGTCCTCGCTCGCCACGGTCGTCCCGTTGCGGTCGAGCGTCGCGTTGTAGGTGCCCTCGGTGCCGCCGGCATTGCGCACTATCGCGTCGACGGTCAGCGTCTCACCGGTCGCGAGCAGTATCGGCGTGGTGTTCGTGAGAGACGTGGTCCGGTAGGGGCCGCTGACGTGGTACCCGCTGTCGGCGGTCGCGTTGGGGAGGGCGTAGCCGATTCTGGCGGGCAACTGCCCGAACACGCGGGCGTGGACCGTCTGGTTCCACATCGTCACGCTACCCGTCGTCTCCGTGTAGTCGGCCGTCTCCGCCCGCGTGCGGTCGCCGCCGGCCCGTTCGACCGCGCTCAGGAGCGTCTCCTGTGTCACCGGCCGGTTCAGTCCGTTCAGCCGCCTGAACGTCGCCTGAAACGTCGACTCCTTGTCGGTCTGGCGGCGTATCTTCTCGTCGACGCGACCGGCCACCAGCGGGCCCTTGACGTAGTTGGCGTTGCGGTCCCACGTCGAGGGGTCGGAAAGCACCACGTCGGCGTAGACGGCACGCTGGCCGTCGTCTAAGGCGTCGCGGAACGCCGCGAAGTCGATGCGGTCCTGTTCGAGCGTCAGGAGCGCCGCGTAGTACACCGCGGTCCCCTCGGTCAGCCAGCGCGTCTCGCGGGTCGTCGTGAACGCCTGTCGACTGTGGACGTACTCGTGAAGCCAGACGTTGTCCGGCGTATCCAGTCGCTCGGTGTCGCGCACCCAGAAGTCCGAGCCACCGGTCTCCAGTCCCCGGACGCCCCAGTCGACGCCGTCGGTCGGGGCGGCGACGACGAACACGTCCTCGTCGCGGTCGCCGACCTGCAGGGCGTCGGAGGCGTTTACGAGCGAGTCGAGTATCTCGGTCGGCGGGGACATCAGTTGGGCTCGCTCGGGCACCGCGAGGCGGAACGTCTGCCCGTTGTCGGTTCGCTCGAAGGTGGCGACCGGGCCGAGATACACCAGTTGCTCGCCAGCGGCGCCCGCCTCGGCCGTCGTCACGTTCTGCCGGAAGACGACGGGGTCGGTCCCGGTGTACCGCCACCGCGTCGGCGTCTGGGACCGGCTGATGAGCGCCCACTCGCCGGCGTCGACCGCGATGTACTGGCCGTCGGCGCCTTCGGGTCCGCTCTGCTCGATGGTCCGGTTGGGTTCGATGCGGTAGTCGATGGTCGCCGCGTCGGTCGTGCCGTCCCACTCGAAGGTGGTCTCGTTGACGCGGTCGAAGCCGTCGGTGTCGACGCCCGTCGCGTTGGCCGGGATCTTCGTCTCCAGAGAGACCACGCGGTCGGGTATCTCGTAGGTCAGTTCGACCGCCACCTCGCCGGGGGTGTCCGGGGTCAGCGCGTAGGTCTGGGTCTGGCGGATGGCGTCCTCGTCGGCGACCTGTGTCATGGTGGCCGCCGCTCCCGCGGTCGGTTGCGAGACGCTCGCGGGACGCCGCTCCGGGTACTCGACGGCGGCGCTGTCCGGCGGACGTATCTGCTGGGACGCCTCGCCGGTCCCGGCCGCTGGCGCGACCGACGTGAGAACGAGCAAGAGTGCGACGGCGACGGCCACCCCGCCACGCTGCGCCACGCGCATTGTCTCTCTGTACCGTCTCCCCGTTGATATAGCTGGCCGCTCAGGCGGTCTCTAACTGGGCTTCGATGTCGTCGAACACGTCGGCGACCCGTGTCTGGATATCGTCACGAATCGCCCGGACGGCCTCGGCGTCCTGCCCGTCGGGGTCGTCCAGTGCCCAGTCGCGGACCTCGACGTCGGCGTCCAGCGAGAGGGTCGAACATCCCATCGTGACGACGAGGTCGCAGGCCTCCAACTCCTCGGTCGAGACTTCGCGCGGGGTTCGGTCCGAGAGGTCGATATCCAGTTCCCGCATGATTTCGACGACCTCCGGGTGGACGTGGTCGGCGGGGTGGGTGCCGCCGGTGACGACCTCGACGTGGTCGTCGAGGCCGCGCTTCTCGACTTCTCGCTCGGCGAAGGCCGTCGACATCTGGGAACGGCCGGCGTTCTGTACGCAGACGAAGGCGACGCGGAACGTGTCGGTCATGATTGTATGGACCGGAAGGTGCCCGTCGTTCGGGACCAGTCGTCCGGTCTGTAACGGGTTGTTTCGAGGACGCGTAAATGGCGGTTTCGGTGCAGTACGGTCTATATACCGCTACTGAGCACTATTTGCGAACCGTTCGCTGCGGTTTCCGTCTACCACCCGGCGCCACTCTCGGCGTGGCATCGTCCCGCATCACATCGGCTGTCTGGTGTCTCACACACCGTGTCTCCGCTCAACGTGTTAGTAGCTCTTTACAACTGGAAACGGGGTCGTTACCAAACATGTGGCGTATGGGTGCGAAGACGAATGTCTTCGGATTCAGACGACACTGACACCTCGACCGACGTGGCTCCGGTCGAGCGCCGGACGTTCGTTCAGGGAATCGGAGTACTTCCCCTCTCGACGACGCTGTTCGACGACGAGGCCGAGCCACAGACCGCTCGCTCACAGAACCGACCGAACGACGGTCGGACCCGCCGGTTCACCGTCCACGCCGTCGAGGTGGACATCTTCTACAACCAGTACGGTCTCCACCAACCGAACGGCGTGATGTACGTTCTGGAGGAGAACCTCGACGCCGTGCGGGCGGCGTCGGGCGTTGCCCCCGACGACGGGTTCTCGCTGGTCGACGACGAGACGGCGACGACGCAGACCGACTCGAACGCCGGACAGGGACGTGGACAGGGACCGCCGGACGACGACGAAGACGAGGTCGACACCTCCGTCATCGAACCGTTGGTCATCCGGGCCAACGAGGGGGGCACGATACAGATTCGCTTCGTGAACCATCTCGACCGGCACGCCTCGATGCACCAGACGGCGCTCCCCTACGACGTACAGACCTCCGACGGGATGGCCGTCGGCCTGAACCCCGACACGACCGCGCCACCGGGCGAAACCGTCCAGTACCGCTGGGAGGCGACCCACACGGGGACGCACTTCTTCTACGACGGGGCGAACCAGGCCGTCGACAGCGCCGACGAACCACCTCAGGAGGCGAACCTCCTCTCGCGTGGGCTGTTCGGGGCCATTGTCGTCGAACCCGAAGGAGCGACGTGGACCGACCCCGAAACCGGCGGGGAACTCCGGAGCGGGACGCGGGCCGTCATCGACGACCCCAACGGGCTCGGAACGACCTACCGGGAGTTCGTCCCGTTCTACCACACGCCCGAGGGGATGGAACCCGAGGTCTTCTGGCCCGACAGCGACGTCCCACAGACGGTACACGCCATCAACTACCGGGCGGACCCGCTCGGCCAACGCGACGACGAGTTCTACAACTCCTGGACCAACGGGGACCCCGGTGGGGGCGACAACGTCTTCGAGACGTACAAGGGCGACCCGGTGAAGTACACCTTCGTCGGGGCCTCGCTGGAGGAGAATCACGTCCACCACCTCCACCAGCACCGCTGGAAAGAAGTGCCCCGGACGGCGTCCGACACCATCGACGCCCAGACAATCGGCCTCGGGACACGTTCGACGCGTACCTCGTCGCCGGTCACGGCCCCGGGACACTTCGCCCGGGCACCAGTTTCGAGGACGCGTTCGAGGTCGGTGCGGGCTACGTCCACCAGTCGACGGGCGACGTCCTCTTCCACTGTCACCTGTTCCCCCACTACGCCGAGGGGATGTGGTCAATCATGCGCATCCACGACGAGGTGCAACCCGACCTGGTGCCGCTCCCGAACTCCAGTGGCCTCATCGGACCGGACGACGACACGCCGGGGTACCCGGAGTTCGTCGCCGACGCTATCCGCGAGGCGTACGACCTCGACCCGGACGAGAGCCCCATCGGCAATCTGCCCCCGAAACCGCCGCTCTCGTCGGTGAACAACCCACGGCAACCGACCGACGTCGAAGAGCAGGTGTTCGGCCCGGCCGAGGACATCGTTCCCGGCGCGCCGTACGCCGACCCGTGTACCCGTCCCGAACCGGACCGAATCGTCGAGTACACTATCGCGGTGATGCGACCGGGCAATCAGGAACGTATCGTCTACAACGATTCGGGCGACTACGACCCGGAGGCGTTGGTCTACGTCCTCGACCAGGTCCGCCTCAAGGACCCCGACGGGACCGTTCGGAACACTATCGATATCGGGGACGCCGAACTGCTCCGGAACGGAGAGTTGAACCCCGAACCGCTGTTCGTCCGGGCCAACGTCGGCGACTGCGTGGAGATCCGCCTGCAGAACGAACTCGAGGAGGGTTTCCCGTCCTCGGTCCACCCGCACTTCGTTGGATTCGACCAGTTGGGGTCGGAGTCGGTCACGACGGGGTTCAACTACGAGCAGTCGACCGACCCCGGTGACACGATGCAGTATCGCTGGTACGCCGACGAGGAGGGCGCCATCTTCTTCCACGACCACATCATCGGCGTCTCGGAGGGCATGCACGGCCTGTTCTGCGGTCTCATCGTCGAACCGAAGGGGTCGGAGTGGCTGGACCCGTACTCGGGCGACCCACTCTACAGCGGCGCACAGGCCATCATCGACCCGCCGGAGAGTGAGGCTTTCCGCGAGCAAGCGCTCCACTACCACGACTTTGCGCAGCTGGTGGACCCGGATACGGGCGAGTTCGTCAATCCCGACCGAGAGCACAACCAGAACGCCGGGACGATGGCCATCAACTACCGGAACTCCCCCTTCTACCACCGCGACGACGAGGACCCGGCGTACGTCCACAGTTCGAAAGCCCACGGCGACCCCGAGACACCGGTCTTGGAGGCGTACGCGGGCGACCCGCTCCGACTCCGACTGTTCCAGGGGTCATACGAGGAACAGCACAACTTCGGCCTCCATGGCCTCCAGTTCGACCCGGAAGGGTTCGCACAGCAGGACTCCGTCTCGCAGGTCATCGGCACCTCGGAGGCGTTCACGTTCAAGGTCTCGTCGTCGGAGACCGGCCCCGGCTTCGATCACATCACGAACCCGGACGGTCTGCCGGTTCGGGACTACCGGTACGGCTCGAACACCATCGACGACATGTGGACCGGGATGTGGGGACTAACCCGCGTCTGGGACGCCGAGGTGGGCCACCTTCAGACGCTCCCCGGCCGGGCGGCCCCGACCGAGTCCGTCTCGGAGGCCGACCTCGAAGACATGGGCCATCCGGCGCCCTTCGCCGACTTCGACTGGACCGAGGAGGGCCAGCGAGCCAAACTCCGCTACGCCGATGACGACGACCGGGCGCTCCCGCCGGACCGGGACGCCCGACAGAACGGGAACGTCGGGGAGATTCCGCCGGCGCCCGACGACCCCGGCGACCCCTGTCCCGACGACGCCCCGGTGCGGTCGTTCAACGTGACGGCGTTCCAGGTGGAGATTCCCTACAACGACTACGGCGACCGCGACGAGTACGGCGTCGTCTTCGCGCTGGACCGGCACGTCGAGGAAATCAGGAACGGCGAGCGCCCGGTCGAACCGCTGACGCTCCACGCCAACGAGGGCGACTGCATCGAGATCAACCTCACGAACGACCTGCCCGAGGAGCCTAACGACGACCACCCGCACCCGAAGATGCGCGTCTCGCAACCGTGGGACCGCTCCAGTCGCATCTCGCTACACCCGCTGTTGGTCGACTACGACGTCAACGGCTCCAACGGGTCGACGGTCGGGTTCAACTACGACACGACCGTCGACCGGGACGAGACAATCACCTACCGCTGGTTCGCCGGCGGTGAGGTGGGGACGTCGCTGTTGTGGGACATGGCCGACGTCCGCAGCACTCGACACCACGGCGCGTTCGGCCAGCTGGTCGTCGAACCGCGCGACTCGGTCACGCTCGACGCCCGGACGGCTGAAGCGTCGGTCACCTCCGCCGAGTCGATGATACAGACCGCCGACGGGACGCCGGACTTCCGCGAGAACGCGCTTATCTTCGCCGATGGCCAGTTCGTGTTGAACCGCGACGACCCCGACGACTGCGTGGTCCCGCCCGGCCCGGACATCGAGAATCCGGACGACCCCTGTAACCAACTCGGCGACACCGAGGACCAGGGGTACGGCGGCGTCAACTACCGGGCGGAACCGTTCGTCCGCCGGTTCGAACGCAACGACGCCCAACACCTCGTCTACAGTTCGCGCGTCCACGGCGACCCGAACACGCCGGTGCTGAAGGCGCTCACCGACGACCCGGTCAGGTTCCGGGTCGGCAGCGGGGCCGACAAGGCACGAGCGGTCGCCTTCCACCTCGCGGACCACCAGTGGGAGCGGTTCCAAGGGGTCGACCAGTCGCCGGTCATCGGCGTCGACGGCCAACTCAGCCCCGGAAAGGCCGAGACGTTCAGCCTGCTCGGTGGGGCTGGTGGGTTAGGGAGCGGCAGCGGCAACGGCGACTACATCTACCAGGAGACGAAACAGCGCCGCCGCCTCGAAGCGGGGCTGTGGGGACTCTTCCGGGTCCGCCAGCAACCCGACCGGTTCCCCGACGAGGCCATTCAGCCGTTGCCCGACCGGGCGGGGAACGTCCCGCTACCCGGGCGACCCGGCTACGTCGTGCAGGTGGGCGACGTGACCGGCACCGGCCAGCAGGACGTGGTCGTCGGCGTTCCAGAGAGCGAAATCGGCGCGATGAACGCCGGGGCGGTGTACGTGTTCACCGAGACGAACCCAAGCGAAGTCACGAGCCTCGCCGACGCGACGCTCCAGTTGCTCGGGACGACGACGGGCGAGCGAGTCGGGTCCAGCATCCGCCTCCGGCCGCGACAGGGCGAGAGCGCCAGCGACATCGTCGCCGAGACGGATTCGGGTGCGGAGTTCGTCGTCCCGGGCGGTCAGCCGTTCCGTGACCTCGTCGACTCGCCGCCGCGGTCCGACGTGGCCGAGTTCGTCCGCCAAACGACCAACACGCGGGTGCGGTCTATCGCCGCGTTCGCCGACGCCGCGACGCAGATGGACGGCGATACGAACGGGAACGGCAACGGGAACGCGACTTCGGCCGGCGACGAAACCGCGACCGACGCGCAGAGCGGCAACGAGACCGACAGCTAACTCGGTCGACGGCAGCTAACTCCCGCGGACCGCTCCCGCAATCCTTACGCCGGGGACGGACAGAGCATTGGCCATGACAGAGGCGACGGGTATCGTCGGGGAGTTCCTCTCGCTCAAAGAGGAGACCGACGCCGACATTCTGACGATGCAGTGCGGCGACTTCTACGAGTTCTTCGCCGAGGACGCCGAACTGGTCGCCGAGGAACTGGACCTGAAGGTGAGCCAGAAGTCCTCCCACGGCTCGTCGTACCCGATGGCCGGCGTCCCCGTCGACGACTTGACGCCGTACGTCTCCGCGCTGGTCGAACGGGGGTACCGCGTCGCCGTCGCCGACCAGCACGAGACGGCCGACGGCCACGCCCGCGAGATAACGCGCGTGGTGACGCCGGGCACGCACCTCGAAACCGGCGACGCCGCCGCCCAATACCTCGCCGCCGTGGTCCGCCAGTCCGGCCGGGACGGCGACAGCTACGGACTGGCCTTCGCCGACGTGACGACCGGCCGGTTTCAGGTGACCCAACTCGACGACGCCGACCCCGGCGCCGTCCTCACCGAACTGTACACGTTCGCGCCCGCGGAGGTCCTGCCCGGCCCCGACCTGCGGAACGACGACGACTTTCTGGACGCCCTCTCGGAGCGCTCGGACGCCGCCGTCTCGCTGCACGCTTCGGAGTCGTTCGCGCCCGGCCGCGCCCGCCACCGGGTGCGCGAGCAGTTCGGCGCCGAGACGCTGTCGAGCGTGGGCATCGCCGACGACGACGCGGCCGTCGCCGCCGCCGGCGCCGTCCTCTCGTACGTCGAGGAGACCGGCGTCGGGACGCTCGCAGCCGTCACGCGCCTGCAGGCCTACGGCGCCCGCGAACACGTCGCGCTGGACGCGACCACCCAGCGGAACCTCGAACTCACCGAGACGATGCAGGGCGGGAAATCTGGGTCCCTGTTCGACACCGTCGACCACACCGCGACGGCCGCGGGCGGGCGACTCCTCCGGCGGTGGCTCCAGCGACCGCGACGGGACCGCGGCGAACTCCACCGCCGACAGTCCTCGGTGGCGGCGCTGACCCGCGAGGCGATGGCCCGCGAGACGATTCGGGAGACGCTCTCGGACGCCTACGACCTCGAACGACTGGCCTCCCGTGCCACCTCCGGGAGCGCCGACGCCCGTGACCTCCGGGCCGCACAGGAGACGCTGGCACTCCTCCCGAAGGTGGCCGACGCCGTCGAGCAGACCGAGCGGCTGGCCGAGTCGCCGCTGGCCAACGCGCTCTCGGGCGCTGACCGCGAGGCCGCCGCCGAACTGGCTACGGAACTGGACGCGGCCCTCGTGGAGGACCCGCCGGGGACGGTCACGCAGGGCGGCCTGTTCCGCCGCGGCTACGACGACAGTCTGGACGAGATTATCGACGACCACGAGAGCGCGCTGGAGTGGCTGGAGACGCTCCCCGACCGCGAGAAAGAGCGCACCGGCATCACCCACCTCTCGGTCGACCGCAACAAGACCGACGGCTACTACATTCAGGTGGGGAAGTCCGAGACGGACCGCGTCCCCGAGGCGTACGAGGAGATAAAGACGCTGAAGAACTCCAAGCGCTACACCATCCCCGAACTCGACGAGAAGGAGCGGGCGGTCCTGCGACTGGAGGAGCGCCGTCACGAGATGGAGTACGACCTGTTCGAGGAGTTGCGCGAACAGGTGGCCGAGCACGCGACGCTCATGCAGGACGTGGGGCGCACGCTCGCCGAAATCGACGCGCTGGCGTCGCTAGCGGTCCACGCCGTCGAGAACGACTGGACGCGGCCGGACGTGACCGACGGCGAGGAACTGTCCATCGAGGCGGGTCGCCACCCCGTCGTCGAGCAGACCACCGAGTTCGTCCCCAACGACCTCTATCTGGACCGCGACCGGCAGTTCCTCGTCGTCACCGGCCCCAACATGAGCGGCAAGTCGACGTACATGCGACAGGCCGCGCTCATCACCCTGCTCGCGCAGGCGGGGAGTTTCGTCCCCGCGCGGGACGCCACCGTCGGCCTCGTGGACGGCATCTACACCCGCGTCGGCGCACTCGACGAACTCGCACAGGGCCGCTCGACGTTCATGGTCGAGATGCAGGAATTGAGCAACATCCTCCACTCGGCCACCGAGGACTCGCTCGTGATTCTGGACGAAGTCGGCCGCGGGACGGCGACGTTCGACGGGATTTCGATTGCGTGGGCCGCGACGGAGTACCTCCACAACGAGGTGCGCGCGAAGACGCTCTTTGCCACGCACTACCACGAACTGACGACGCTCGCGGACCACCTCGAACGCGTCGAGAACGTCCACGTCGCCGTCGCGGGCGAACCGGAGTCGGCGGGCGAGGACGGCGTGACGTTCCTCCGGACAGTCAGGGACGGCCCGACCGACCGGAGCTACGGGATTCACGTCGCCGACATGGCCGGCGTCCCCGGCCCGGTGGTCGACCGCTCGCAGGAGGTGCTGGACCGCCTGCGCGAGGAGAAGGCCATCGAGGCACGCGGGAGCGGCGGTGCCGGGACGACACAGGCCGTCTTCGACCTCTCGTCGGGGACGTTCGGCGGCGGCGATGGCGGCGAACCGACGAGCGCCGACGGCGGGGCGGCCGACGCAGTGGACGACGACCACCTCACTGACCGGTTCGGCGAGGACGCCGAGGACGTGCTCTCGGCGCTGTCGGGCCTCGACGTCAACGAGACGCCGCCGGTCGAACTGATGGCGACCGTCCAGCAGTGGCAGGACGAGCTAGACGAGGCGTGAGATAGTCTCTGACGCCGCCCCTCTCGACGAGCAGTTCTCGGCCGCTCCGTGTGTCGCCGTCGACCGCTACGACGCCAGTTCACGCCGAAGGAGGAGCGCGCCACCGCCGGTCAACAGCAGACCCATCCCGCCGAACCAGACCCACTGTACCACCCCGATGGGTGCGGTGCGGAGCGACTGGCGGCGCTGCTGTCGGTACTCCTCGTAGGTCGTGTTCTCACACCACCTGACGTGCGTTTCGTTCAGCGTTATCTCGCGTATCCCGAGGCCGCCATCGACGAGGCGGGTCTGCCCGGCGAGGTCCGCACATCCCGCGTGGTAGTCCTCGTAGGCCGCTCTCGTGACCGTCGTCGTGAGGTCCGCGTACGCCAGCGCACCGAGCGTCCCGACGCCGAGCAGCGTGATGGCCGCCGCTACGACCACGCCTGCTCGCACCGGTCGTGTGGGTCCGTTCCCACCGGCGTCGCTGTGCCGTGGACCCATGTGTGACCGCTAGCGTGGGTTCACGTCTCACTCTTGCGGTGACTTGCCCTCACGTCCCGCCGTTGCACTCGGGGCGCTCTACGGTGTCTCGTCGCTCCCGTCGTCGAACGTCTCGGTCTCGGCCTGCAAGAGGTCCTCGATGTCGGCCGTCAGGTGCCGTTCGAGAACGGCCTCGACGCGGTTTCGCGGAGGGTCCGTTGCCCAGTCGACCGTGTCCGCCTCCTGCCGATAGTCGACGACGTCAGCCTCAACCAGTGGCGGGAGATGGTCGTGATAGAGGGACATGTAGATTCGGAGTCGTCCGTCCGGTCGGTCGTCGGGAGAGTCGCCCGTCTCCCAGACCGTTAGCTGGTCGGCGACGCCGGCCAGCGGCAGTGGTGTCGAAGACAGACAGAGACAGTAGAGCAGGTGTCGTCGTCGTTGGTACTCTACTATCCCCGGTATATCGTCGTTCCCGTTGTCTCCGCCCATTGTAACGACCGATTGCCTCACTGGTAATTATAATCTACGAATACAACTGGATGATGGATGGCTGTATCCGGTTTTCGAGTGAGGGTTATCCTGCGACATCAGTCGTTTCCGTGGCAGTCGAGTCGTCGTCGCTCCGCCGGATGTCTGAGCGACCCGCGAATGCGGGCGGTCACCTCACAGCGCCAGTCCGTCGTCGACCCGAACGACCTCGCCGTTGACGTAGGACGCTGCCTCGCTGGCGAGGAACGCGACGACGGCCGCGACCTCCTCGGGCGTGGCGAGACGGCCGCTCGCGGTGTCCTCGGCGACCGACTCCGCGTACCCGCTCGTCTCCGCCAGCAGGTCTGTGTCGGTGTAGCCCGGCGCGACGGCGTTGACGCGGACGCCCTTCCCGCCGAGTTCGCGCGCCGCCGCGCGGGTGAACCCGAGGATGCCGGCCTTGCTCGCCGCGTAGTTGGCCTGTCCCGCCCACCCTCGCTGGGCCGCGACGCTGGCGACGTTGACGACGCGCCCGCCCTCGCCGCTCCGCAGCATCCCTCTGGCCGCTTCTCGGGTGCAGTAGAACGTCCCGGAGAGGTTCACGTCGAGGACGCGGCGCCACTGCTCGGGGTCCATCCGGACGAGCAGTCCGTTGGCGGCCGTCCCAGCGTTGTTGACGAGTATCGTCGGCGTGCCGTACCGCTCCGTGACCGTCTCGAAGGCCGCGGCCACCGCGTCGTGGTCGGCGACGTCGAACCGCTCGACGGCCGTTTCGGCGTCGTAGTCCGCTAGGGAGCGTTCGGTCGCCTCGGCGTCGGCGTCGTCCGCGTGGTAGGTCGCGACGACCGTCGCACCGCCCGCGGCCAGTCGCTCGGCCACCGCGCGGCCGATGCCGCGCGTGCCGCCGGTGACGACCGCAACCTCTCCCTCGAAGTCCATCACGCGAACGCCTCCCGGGCGTCGGCGGGCGTCTCCAGCGCGACGCAGTCGGCCTCGGGCGCGATGCGGTCGACGAGCGAGGCGAGGACCCCGGCCGGCGGGAACTCGACGAACCGCTCGATGCCCTGTGCTTGGAGCGTCTCCACGACGGTGACCCAGTCGACCGGCGACGTCACCTGTGTCGTCAGGTCCCGGCGTGCGACGGCCGGGTCGGTGTACGTCTCGCCGGAGACGTCCGAGACGACCGGAATCTCGGCCTCCGTCAGCGTCACCGCCGCCATCGCGTCCTCGACGCAGTCGACCGCCGACGCCATCACCGGCGAGTGAAACGCCGCGCCGACGTCGAGTTCGCGGAACCGGGCGCGCGTCCGCCCGTCGAGCGTCTCCCGAACCGCTGCGACGGCCTCGCGGGTGCCGCTGACGACGGTCTGTCGGGGTGCGTTGTACAGCGCGACTCCCACGTCCTCGCGCGTCGCACAGACGTCGGTGACCTCGTCCGGGTCGGCCAGCAGGACCGCCACCATCGTCCCCGGGCCGTCGGCGTCGGCCGCCGCTTCCATGCACCGGCCGCGCTCGCGGGTGAGCGCAACTGTGGCTTCGGGGGCTATCGCACCCGCCGCCGCCAGCGCGGTGAAGTGTCCGAGACTGTGGCCGGCGACGGCCGCCGGTTCGACGCCGAACCGCGCCGTGATGCCCTCGTAGGTCGCGATACCGGTCGCGAGCAACAGCGGTTGCGTGACGCTCGGGTGCCGAATCGCCTCGGCGGTGCCGTCGAAACACAGGTCCCGGAGGTCGGCGTCGACCGCCGCGTCGACTTCGTCGAACGTCGACCGCATCGCCGGCCACGCGTCGTAGAATGCCCGGCCCATCCCGGGTCGCTGACTGCCCTGCCCGGGAAAGACGAACGCGGTCCGGTCGAGCGTCGTCGGTGACTCGTCGCTGTCCATCGTATCGGAGCGAGTCGAAGCGGCCGCTTAGTCGTGTCGGCTCGCTGTCGCCACGACGGTCACAGACCCGACGGCGTAGCCCGCCGACTGGTCGTGACTGAGGCTGACGGCGATATCCGCCGATTCGAACGAACAGTCCCGCTCCGCCAACGTCGCGTCGAGTGCCGCCTGCGCGACGGGGGCAAGCGAGAGGTGTGGCCCGTCGTCGCGCCGTTTCACCTCGACGGCGGCCGTCGGGACGCCCGGCGAGGGGTCCGCGAGCGTCTTCGTGAACGCCTCTTTGGCCGCCCAGCGCGCCGCGTAGTGCTGTGGCGGGTCGGCCCGTGCCTCGCAGTAGGCCCGCTCTGCGTCGGTGAACGCCCGCCCGCGAACGGAGTCGCCGAACTCCGAGAGCAGGTCGGCGATGCGGGCGATGGACACCACGTCGACGCCGTGGAGGACGGTGGGTCCGGCCGCGTCGTGCTGTTCGGGAACGTCCCCGTCTCTCATCTCAGACACGCTCGAACACGAGCGCACCGTTGGTCCCGCCGAACCCCGCCGACGTGCTCACGGCGACGTCTGTCGCCGTCTCGCGCGGGTCCGTGACGACGGGGAGGGCACACTCGGGGTCCGGCGTCTCGTAGTTCAGCGTCGGGGGAATCGTCCCCTCGGCGACGCTTCGCGCGACGACGGCCGCTTCGATGGCGCCTGCGGCGCCCAGCGCGTGCCCGAGGTGGCCCTTCACGCTCGTCACCGGCGGCGGGTCGTCGAACACCGACCGGAGCGCGGCGGCCTCCCGGGCGTCGCCGACGGGCGTGCTCGTCGCGTGTGCGTTCACGTGGCCGACGCTCGCCGGGTCGTGACCCGCGTCCGACAGCGCTCGCTCGATACAGCGACGGAGTCCCGTCCCGTCTTCGGCCGGGCGCGTGACGTGGTGGGCGTCGCCCGTCCGACCGATGCCCGTGACTGCGGCGTAGGGCGTCGCGTCGCGCTCTCGGGCGTGGTCGCGGGATTCGAGGACGACGCCGCCGCTCCCCTCGCCGAGGACCAGTCCGTCCCGGTCGGCGTCGAACGGCCGACTCGCCGCCGCGGGGTCGTCGTCGCGCCCGCTGAGCGCCCGCATCGAGTCGAAACTGCCGACCCCGAGCGGCGATATCGCGGCGTCGGTCCCGCCGGCCACGACCACGTCGGCCCGCCCGTGTCGGACGTCCTCGACTGCGGCGGCGATGGCGTGGGTCCCCGCCGAGCACGCGGTCCCCGGTGCCCGGTTCGGGCCGCGCGCGTCGACGCACATGCTGACGTGCCCGGCCGCGAGGTTCGTCAGCGCGCTCACGAGAAAGGAGGGCGAGGGCCGCTCCCCGGCGGCAGACTCGATCTCGGCGAGGCCCGCCAGCCCCGTCCCGATGCTGGTTCCGACACGTTCCGGGGTCCAGTCCGGGTCGGTGGGGTCGTAGCCGGCGTCGGCGACCGCCTCAGCGGCCGCGGCGACGGCGAACTGTGCGTACCGCCCCATCACGCGGTCGTCGACCCGGTCGTCCGGCGGGACGGTCGCGGGGTCGACCGGCACTTCGCAGGCCACGTTCGAGCGGATGCCAGCGGCTTCCGGGTCGAACCGGGTTATCGGCCCCGCGCCGCTGGTCCCGTCGCAGAGGCCCTGCCACGTCGCCTCGACCGTCTCCCCGAGCGCCGTCACCAGTCCCAGTCCCGTGACGACGACGTCCCGGCCCATCTCAGGCCCGGTCGGCGACGTAATCGGTCAGGTCGCCCACGGTCGAGGCGTCTTCGAGGGCCTCGTCGGGGACGTGGACGCCCACGTCTGCCTCGATGGCTTCGGCTATCTCGACCATGTCAAGCGACTCGGCGTCGAGCGTCTCACCGCCGAACGGCGTCTCGGGGTCGACTGCGTCGGGGTCCGCTCGCAGTCGGTCGGCGACGATTCCCTGTACGCGCCCGCGTATCTCCTGGGTGTCAGACATATGTGGCCATTCCTGACCCCTCCTCAAAACCGTCTCGGTTCCGGCGACAGGTGGTGTTTCGCTCCGCGTTCGGAGCTGTGAACAGCCGGAAAGCCACCCACAGTCGGCGTCTCAACCGGGCTGGGTTGGACTGAACGGGGCGGCTGGCTGCGCAACGACGGACGACGAACGGGCCACAACACGCCCCGAGTCCAGCCAGCAGGGGCTCGCTGTCTCTCGCAAACTGACACGGCCAGACGACGTCCTGCCGGCGCCGTCGTCAGGGTTCGAGGACGACCTTCCCGACCGTCTCGCGGTTCGTCAGCGCCTCGTGTGCCGTCGCGGCCCGTTCCAGCGGCACGCGCTCGTCGGCGACGACCTCGACCTGTCCCGTCGAGAGGTGGTCGAGCAGCGAGGGGACCGCCCCGAGGACGCGGTCGGGGACGTGTTCGAGTGCGTGGTCGAGGTGGTAGCCGACGACCGACTGGTTCTCGAAGAACAGGCGCGGCGTCGCCACCGTGGGGACGGACCCGCTCGCCATCCCGAACGAGACGACCCGGCCCGCCGGTGCGAGCGCTTCGACGGACGCGGCGAAGGCCTCGCCACCGACGCCGTCGACGACGAGGTCCACGCCCCGACCGTCGGTCTCGGCCAGTACCGCGTCGGCGACGTCCGTCGTCGTGTAGTCGATAGTGACGCCGGCCCCGAGCGTCGACGCGAGGTCCCGCTTGGCGGCGGTACTGGCGGTCGCAAACACCGTCGCGCCCGCCGCGTCGGCCAGTTGGACGGCCAGCGATCCGACGCCGCCGGCCCCGGCGTGGACCAACACTCGCTCGCCGGCCGAGAGGTCGCCCCACTCGTGGAGAACGTTGTGCGCGGTCAGTCCCTGTACGGGGAGGGCCGTCGCCGCCGGCATCGAGAGCGAGTCGGGAATCGGGAACGTCGTCTCGACCGGGGCCGTCGCGAACGCCGCGTAGCCACCGCTCGACGTGAGCGCCGCGACGCGGTCGCCGACCGAGAGGTCGGTGTCGCCCGCCCGTTCGACCGACGTGACGGTGCCGGCCACTTCGAGGCCGGGGACGAAGGGGGGCGTCGGTCCCTCGGGGTAGTTCCCCCGCCGTTGCTCGACGTCCGCGAAGTTGACGCCCGCGGCCTCGACCGCGATGCCGACTTCGCCGGGCGCGGGTTCGGGCTCCGGTCGCTCCCTCGGCGTCAGCACGCCGCTGTCGCCGTACTCGGTGACTTCGACGGCTCGGATGGTCATGGAGCGGACCCCGCGTCCCCGGCGTCCGCCGTCGCCTCCTCGTCCAGCAACTGGTCGAGGCGGTTCTCCCGCTGTTCGGCCACGAACGCGGTGAGGTCGTCGGCGTCGGGGCCGGGGAGGTGTTTCCATCCCATCTCCGCGACGACGGCGTCGACGGGGTCCGCGAGACTCGCGACCGTCTCCCTGACGAGCGAGGGGTCGACCGCGCCGCGCTCCAGAAGGTCACCGAGTCGCGTTACACCGTAGCCGACGTGCCGCCCCTCGTCCCGTCGTACGGACGCGAACCCGGAGACGAGACCCGGAAGCGACGGCCCGTCGGTGTCCGGGCCGAAGGTCGCTTCGACCGCGTGGAACCCGGTCTGGCCGAAGACCCCCTCGACGGTCAGGTGGTAGTGACAGTACGCCCGGGCGCGGCTTTCGGGCGTGTCGTCGGTCTGCAGGCGTTCCATCGCCGCCGTCGTCCGGTCGAACACCGTCTCGTAGGCCGGCGTGAACCACCGGTCGGCGGTCGGGTCCGTCGGGTCGAGTCCCCGCGCCTCCTCGGCCGGTCGGACCACGTCGGTCCAGTAGCGGTCGAAGAAGGCGGCGTGCTTTGCCTCTTCGTAGATGTGGCTGGCGACGAACCGCTGGTCCGCGCCCCCGTCGACGGTCCCCGCCAACGGGAGGAGGTCCTCGGTGACTCGCTCCTCGCCAGCGCCGAACATCGCGACGGTCGCACGCAACTGGGTGAACGCGCGCCGTCCGAGGCCGTCGAGCGTCGCCCGGTCGGCCGAGCAGTCGATGTCGTAGGGACTCCAGTGGTGTTCGACCGCGTGTCGGAAGTACCGCTCCGGGGTCGACTGTTCCGCTGTTGTCATGGGCCGGGGTTCGACCGACGGGCGAAAAAACGTGCCCGTTCCCGTCGC
This sequence comes from Haloarcula sp. JP-L23, assembly GCF_011602445.1. Taxonomy (NCBI): domain Archaea; kingdom Methanobacteriati; phylum Methanobacteriota; class Halobacteria; order Halobacteriales; family Haloarculaceae; genus Haloarcula; species Haloarcula sp. JP-L23. Next base: position 1,110,293 of record NZ_CP050014.1, read on the forward strand.
CCGTCGGTGTGGGCGTCGGCCCGCCGGACCGCGACGCCGGTCGTCGCCGCTACGGACTGTCGCCCGACTGCTCCCGGTCGTCGTAGTCGAACGTCTCCTCGGGCGCATCGTCATCGAAGAAGCCGAACGTCTCGTCGTCCCGCAGGAGGTAGTCGTTCTCCAGCATCTCCGAGACGACGCGGCCGAGCGCGTCCAGCTCCGACTCTATCTCGTCCACGTCCTCGGCGTCGAGTTCCCCGCGGGCCTCGTCGGGCAGGGCCGGTGCCCGGTAGCCCACCTCGTCGGTGGCGGGGTTCCAGTAGAAGTCGAACGCCTCTACGAGGTCGTGTTCGACGACGACCTCGAAGTCGGCCGCTGTCAGGCCGGTCTGTGTCGTCCACTCCTCGAAGGCGTCGTGCCACGCGCCGTCGGCGAGAATGCGTTCGACCTCCTCGCGTCGGTAATCGTCCTCGACTTCCTCCTCCGGGTCGTCGATGGCTTGGTACTCACCGCGTGGCTGTGGACCGTGGAGTGACGGAGGGTCCGGAACCGAGACGTCGAGAGCCATACTGTCGTGTAGGGCGTTCGACTAAAAATACGCACCGCTGGTTCGGGGCATCACGGCCGGCGGGGACGACGCCCGATTCAGGCCTTCGCGCCGGCGACGCCGCTGCCGATGGCCGCGCCACACTCGGTGCAGGCGACGAGGTAGAACCGTTTGGAGGCGGCGAAGAAGCCGGTGGTGGCGTCCATCTCGACGAACTCCACGTCGTCTTTCGCTTCGAGGGTCGCGTCGCATTCAGGGCAGTGGACCATGGGCACCCACTCGCAGGGTGGCGATAAATGTCTTCTTCCTAGACGGCCCCGCCACCGCCTTTCGCGCCGGCGACGCCGCTGCCGAGCGTGTTGCCGCATTCGGCGCAGTTGGCGACGTAGAACCGCTTGGAGGCCGCGAGGAAGCCGGTGGTGGCGTCCATCTCCACGAACTCCACGTCGCTCTCGTCGGCGAGGGTCGTCTCGCAGTCGGGGCAGTGGACCATGGCCGTCGCATCAAACGCCTCGGGTAAATGCCTTGTCCGGACCCGACCCCCGCGAGCGCCGTCAGGTCCCGAGTCGAGCGAACGCGAACGCCGTCGACGTGCCCAGCGGGTCGTCGGCCGTCTCGGTCCACACCTCGTCGAACCCCGCCTCGCGCAACTGGTCCAGTGTCGCCTGCCGGCCGGGGGCGGAGAAGAACATCGACCCGCCCATCCAGCCCCGGCGAACGGTCTCGAACCGGCCGCTGGGGAGTGTCATCAGGACGAGACCGCCCGGCCGGAGGACGCGGGCGAACTCCCGATACACCTGGGGGTGGCGCTCGCGCGGCACGTGGAAGACGGCGTGGTAGGCGGTGATACCGTCGACGCTGTCGTCGGCAATCGGGAGCGCGGTCATGTCTCCCTGTACCAGTCGCGCCGCTGGGACCGTCTCGGCCGCCAACTCCAACCCCCGGCGGGAGAAGTCGAGGCCGACGCTTCCCTGCGGGAGGTTCGCCAGCGTGCGCGCGCCGTCGCCACAGCCGACGTCCAGTACGGTCGGGTTCGGCGGCAGTTCGGCCAGCAGGTCGTCGACGAGCGCGGCGTCGGACCCGCCCGGGTCCCGCCGCTGTGCGTACGTGTCGGCGACGCCGTCCCAAGCCCGCCGTATTTCCTCGGGGTCCATACCGCCGCTTGGGACGCAAGCGGTATCAGCGCCCCGGGGACTGCCGACGACGGACCGCTCTTCGTGTCTCGCCCGACCGTCGAGCGCTAGCTCTCCAGTACGGACTTCGGGCGCTTGAGGTAGAACTCCTGTTCGCTCACGCGCTCGTAGACGTCGTACAGCGTTTGGACGGCGTCCGCGTCGGGGTCAAACCGGAGGTGCGGTGCGACGTGGTAGGCCTTGCAACTAGTCAGGAAGAAATACAGCGTCCGGTGGTGGGCCGGCGTGGCGTCGACGACGCCCATGGACTGCCCGCCGAGGTCGTCCGAGAAGTCGTTGAGCATCGCGGCGATGTCGTCGTGTAACTGTTCGTCTGGCCGTTTGAGCGTCGTCCCGAACGTCTGTTCGAGGAAGCTACTCGTCGCCCGGAGGAACGGGTTCGACTCGACGCCGCTGGGGTCTACGGCAGCGAACTGCTCGTACAGTGAGAGCAGCACCGACAGTTCCTCGTCGGTGACCGCCACCGGCCGTACCGGGTCGCCCTGACTGAGCGTGTACTCCGGAAACGAGTGAGACGTGGGGTCCGGAACCTGCCCGAACACCTGTTCGAGGCTCATGGTCGGGCTACGGCGGCGAGCCGTCTAACTGTTCTGTGGTAGCGTGTGACATGGTAGGTACGGGGTGTGTTCGGTTTCCCAGCCTTACCGCGGACCTATCAGCCTCATAACGAAACTCACCGATAGCGTCGGCCCAGCCGGTGAGGATACAATGGCAGACAGTACGCTCCTGCGCATCGGACACTGCTGTCCGGACGCGTCGAACGTCGACGTCAGCGTCGACGGCACGACGCGGTTCGCGGAGGTCGAGTACGCGACACTGAGCGACTACGCGACCGTCGGCCCCGGCGATCACGAGGTTGCCATCGCGCCCGCGGGGAGTGTCGCCACCGTCGTCGAGACGACCGTCTCGCTGTCGCCGGACGCCGCGTACACGGTGCTGGCGACGGGGCTGATAACCGACATCGAAGCCACCGCGTTGCGTGACGACAGCAGCGATATTCCCCCGAACGTGGCACACGTCCGACTCGTCCACACGTCGCCGGACGCGCCGAGTATCTCGCTCGACGTCGGCGAGACGTCGTCGGTGGTCGACGCCGTCGACTTCCGCGAGGCCAGTGAGTACCGCCCGGTCGAGGCCGGCACCTACGACCTCTCGTTCCGGCCGACGGACCGCGGCCGGGTCGAATTCGAACTCGACGACATCACCTTTGACGGCGGCACTGCGTACTCAGCCATCGCCCTCGGGCAGTTAGAAGCCGGGACGTTCGCCGCCGTCGTCGAGGCGGACGCGGACGAACTGGTCGCGCCCGAGGAGTGAGCGGGTTCAGGACCGGCGTTCGTTCAGCCGTGCGATGAGGTCCAGCCCGTAGACGATGTTGAGTACCGAACTCGCCTCGCCGGCCTCGTAGACGAGGTCGTCGTGGGCCCGGACGTGGTCTAAGACCGCTTTCGAGGCGTGGTCCGGGGCGGCGGCGATACCCGCGTCGTTCTCGGCGACCCACTCCATCACCCGCAGGTCGCTCTTGCTGTCGCCCATCACCAGTGCGAACGGGTCGTCGATGCCCAGCACCTCGAAGGCCTGTTCGACGCCGGCGGACTTATCGAGTTCCAGACTGACGAGTTCGGCGGCGTCGCCCTCGTAGTAGCCGAGGTCGATGCGTTCGAAGAGGTCCAGCAACGCCGACGGCGCGTCGTCGAGGTCGGCGTCGGTCGAGAGCCCCGCCGTCTCGAAGACCGCCTGAATCTCCGGGTCCCGCGAGAAGTACGTGCGAGCGAGCGCGGCGGGGTCCGTCACGTCGACGCCGACGGCTTCAGCGACGCACTCACCGACCAGTCCACAGAGGTAACAGAGCGCCTCGTCGATGATCTCGACGGCGGCGTCGCTGCCCACCTCGGCGTTTGGCTTGAGCGTGACGTTGAACTCGTTGCCCTGCAGGTGCGTCCCGTGGCTCACGTCGTCCGGGGCTTCCGAGAGAACGCGTCCGCGGACGGCGTCGAAGACGTCGACCACCTCGTCGTCGAGTCGTTCGTACAGCAACTGCTTGGTCTGTGCGCCGTGTTTCGGCGTGAAGACGCCGTTCCCGGACTCGTAGACGATAGACAGCGACCCCGAGGAGACCACTTCGTTACCGAGTCCCTGAATCATGAACCCCTTGACGTTCTCTAAGGTCTGGCCCGTACAGACGACGATGGGGATGCCGCGCTCCTGAAACTCGGTGAGGAGGTACAAGGTGTCGCGTGGAATCTCGTTGTCCGTGTCGCCGGCCGACCGGAGCGTCTCGTCGACGTCTAAGACGAGGACGTTCACCGACCGGTCGTACTTCGAGAAGAGGTCGAGCGCGGTAAAGGCCTCCTCGCGGGTCAGCCGGGCGGCCAAGTCGGCGTACGTCTCCCCGGTGGCGGGGAACTCTTCGGCGATGTTCGTCTTCCGTTCGTCCAGTTCGTCGCGAGCGTCGTCCCACTGGTCCAGTGCAACGGGGGAGCTGAGCGGTGGCAAGAGGTCCACGAACTCCTGATAGGCCCGCAGCGTCTCGGTGTCTGCAGTCTCGTACAGGCGGTAGAGCTGGTCGTACTGTTCCATCTGTCTCTGTTGACCGGCCTGTCGCTGCCCGCCCACTTGACTGTACGGTTCGCTGTCTTGGAAAAACGGTGTGTGCTATGCCTCTTCGTCGCCGCCGTCGGTCAGCACCTCGACGTCTGTCTCCTCGTCGTTGAGGAACGACGGTATCTCCGCTTCTTCTGACGGCTCCTCGTCCGGGCCGGTCCTCTCGTCAGCGCGGTCACGGCTCCAATCCGGGCTGTATCCTCTGTGGTGGCACATAGGGGCTCACCGGACGAGGATGGGTACTGTGGAATGTTAACTATTTCCATATACAGGCCGACACTCGCTGGAGACAGTCTCAAGTCGCCCCGTCCGTTACCGCAGGGCAACGACAATGCGGGGGACGCCATGACCGACATTCAGCAACTCGACGAGCGCACCGTCGAACGTATCGCGGCCGGCGAGGTGGTCGAACGACCCGCCTCCGTGGTCAAGGAACTCGTCGAGAACGCAATCGACGCCGGCGCGAACCGCGTCACGGTGGCCGTCGAACGCGGCGGTACCGAGGGCATCCGCGTGACCGACGACGGCGTCGGGATGGACCGCGAGAGCGTCCAGCGCGCCGTCGAACAACACACCACCTCGAAGATTCGGGACATCGCCGACTTGGAGGGCGGGGTCGGGACGCTGGGCTTCCGCGGCGAGGCCCTCCACGCCATCGGGGCCGTCTCGCGCCTGACTATCACGACGCGGCCACGCGGGGGCGACGTCGGCACCGAACTCGTCGTCGAGGGCGGTGAGGTGACCGCGGTGAACCCCGCCGGGTGTCCGGAGGGGACGACCATCGAAGTCGACGACCTGTTCTACAACGTCCCCGCCCGCCGGAAGTACCTCAAGCAGGCCTCGACGGAGTTCGCCCACGTCAACACCATCGCGACGAGTTACGCGCTGGCGAACCCCGACGTGGCCGTCACGCTGGAACACGACGGCCGCGAGACGTTCGCCACGACCGGACAGGGGGACCTCCGCGAGACGGTGCTGTCCGTCTACGGGCGGGAGGTGGCGCAATCGATGATAGCGGTCCGCGCGGGCGCCAGCCCCGGGAACCGGCGAAGCGGGGAGCAAAGCGACCCGCAGAGCGGCGACGACCTGCCGGACGGGCCACTCGACGGCGTCTCCGGCCTCGTCTCCCACCCCGAGACCAACCGCGCCGGCCGGGAGTACCTCTCGACGTACGTCAACGGCCGCTACGTGCGCGCGAAGACGGCCCACGACGCCGTCGTCGACGCCTACGGCACCCAGATAGCGCCGGACCGCTACCCCTTCGCCGTCCTCTTTCTGGACGTGCCGGCGGGCGACGTGGACGTCAACGTCCACCCGCGGAAGATGGAGGTCCGGTTCGCCGACGACGAGGGGGTCCGCGAGCAGGTCCGTACCGCCGTCGAGGACGCCCTGCTGCGGGAGGGACTGCTCCGCTCGTCGGCCCCGCGCGGCCGCTCACAGCCCGAGCAGACGGAGATATCGCCGTCGCGGTCGAGCAGTGCCGACGCGTCCACCTCGGCGACACCGTCTAGTGACGGGACCGAGGACCGGCCGACCGAAACGACAGCGGCGGGCGACACGGCCAGTACGCCCGCCGACGCGGGGGCGACGGAGCGTGACGGCACCACCTCGACGGCCGGCGACACCACCGCTTCGGGTCGAACGGCCGGGGACGACGGCTCGACCGCCGACGAGCGTGCCGAGACGAGCGGCGGCGAGACGGGTACGGCGACGCCGCCGTCCGACGACCGATCCCGTTCGACAGGTGAGGCGGCCGGCGGGTCCGGAACGCCCGACGGTTCGCCGACCGAAGACGTACCGCCCGCCCGGAAGTTCTCCGGCGGCCACGAACAGGCCCGACTCGGCGAGAAACCCGAGGCGAACCACGATACGCTCCCGTCGATGCGGGTGCTGGGGCAGTTACACGAGACGTACGTCGTCGCCGAGACCGACGACGGCCTCGTCCTGATAGACCAGCACGCGGCCGACGAGCGCGTGAACTACGAGCGCCTGCAGGCCGAGTTCGCCGGTGAGACGACGACGCAGGCGCTGGCGGACCCGGTCGACCTCGAACTCACCGCCCGCGAGGCTGCCGTGTTCGAGGAACGAAGCGACGCGCTGGCGAGTCTGGGTTTCCACACCGCCCGGACCGGCGAGCGAACCGTCGAGGTCCGCACGCTGCCGGGCGTCATCGCCGACGCCGCCGGGCCGGACATCGTTCGGGACGTGCTGGGCGCGTTCGTCGGCGGCGAGAGCGAGGCGGCGACGACGGTGGAGGAAGCGGCCGACGAACTCCTCGGTGACCTCGCGTGTTACCCGTCGGTTACCGGCAACACGTCACTCACGGAGGGGTCGGTCCGGGACCTGCTGGCGGCGCTGGACGACTGTGACAACCCCTACGCGTGCCCGCACGGCCGGCCGACCGTCATCGAACTCGACCGGAGCGAACTCGAAGACCGATTCGAGCGGGACTACCCCGGCCACGGCGGCCGGCGCGAGTGACGACGTGGGGGCGTGACTCCGTCTCACTCGTCCAGCGCCCGTCGATACACGCTCTCCAGCCGCGCTGTCATCTGGTCGACGCCCAACGACCGGACGGCCGACCGGCCGTTCGACCGTTCCCTCCGGTCGAGGACGCGCGCGAGTGCGTCGGCGAGTTCGCCCTCGTCGGCACAGACCGCCGACGGCGTCACCCCGTCCAGCCGTTCCCGCACGTCGCCGACGTCGGTGGCGACCACCGGGAGGTTACACGCGAGCGCCTCCTTGACGGTGTTCGGCGACCCCTCACGGCGCGAGGTCAACAGCAACGCGTCGGCCGCGTTCATGTAGGTCGGGACGGCCGCCTGTTCCACTTCGTAGACGGCGTGGAGGCGGACCTCACGGTCGAGGCGTGAGCGAACGCCGTCGACGACGCGTTCGGCCAGCGGGTAGTTCTTCACGTCCCGGTCGGGCGTGTACGGGAACAGGACGTGTGCGGCGTCGGGGTCCCACCCCACCTCGCGGCGGGCCGCCGTCCGGTCCATCGGCCGGAACAGGTCGAGGTCCACCCCGTGCGGGACGACGGTCGCGTCGCCGTCGAGGCCGGCCGCCATCTCGTTGCTCATGACGACCGTCTCGTCGACCAGTCGGGCACAGCGCTCGCTGACCCACCCAAACTCCCCCATGAGGTCCGACCCCCAGAGGGTGAGGACGACGGGTCGACGTGGCTGGGCCAGCGCGAACGGTGCCGTGAGGCCGTAGTGGGCGTGGACGAGGTCGTAGTCGTCCCGGACCGCAGAGAGCACCCGGCCGTAGAACCGGAGATAGTGGTGGACGGAGCGACGCGCCGCCTTGCGCTCGGCCCGGTCGTCGCTGTCACGGCCCGGAACGGGTACGACGTCGCAGGCGTGTCCTCGCTCGCGGAGACGCTCGATACGTCGGTCGAAGAAGGGCGAACGGTGCGTCACGAGGTGGAGGAACCGCATCGGTGGCGTCCTCCCGTCGGCGGCGCAAAGTAATGGTGTCCCCATTGTCGGCCGTGTCGTGGTAGTAGTGCCCTTATTGGGCAGGTTCGATACCGCCGGCTTGCGAACCGGTGCGGTGTCCGGTCCGATTCGGCCGGTCGACGCGCCAGTCGCGTCCACAGAGCGGTCCGAAACCGGTTACCCGACGTAAGTTTGTAATTACAATCACGATACTGTGAGAGAGATAGTCGTATGGACGTGTTGGTTACCGACGGCTTCGAGAAGAAGTCGCTGACGGTGGTCAGGGCCGTCCAGTCCGTCGCCGACGAAGTCGGGGTGGTCGCACAGTTTCCGTTCTCGCTGACGGCCGCCTCCCGGTACACCGCTCGGGACCACCGCATCGAGGCCGACGACGCCGACGACTACGCGACCCAACTCGCCGCTGTCGTCGAGGAGTACGGCTACGAGTACGTCCTTCCGGTCAGCGGACGCACGACGGAAATCGTCTCGGAACACCGAGAGACGATTCCCGCCCCACTCGACCCGATTCTCCCGCCGAAACCGTCGTTCCGTCGGGCCATCGACAAGCACGACCTGCACTCGCTGGCCGGCGAGTTCGACATCCCGACGCCCACGTCGGTCCGTATCCGGTCGTCGTCGGACGTCACACGCGCTGTCGAGACTGTCGGCCCGTCGGGCGTGTTCAAGACGGGGAGCGAGACGGAGCCGCGTTTCCTCCGGTACGTCGGGTCCCCGGCGGAACTCCGGTCCACGTACCTGACCTACATGGAGACTCACGACTCTGACCCCGTCTATCAGGCCTACCTGAACGGTCGGGGCCGGGGCTTCTTCGGTCTCTACGTCGACGGGGAGTGTCGCGGCCACTACGCCCACCGGCGTATCCGCGAGTCGCCGCCGTCGGGTGGCAAGAGCGTCTGTGCCGAGTCCCTCTCGGACCCGGAACTGTACGCGTACGCCGACCCCCTGCTGTCGGCACTCGACTGGAGCGGCGTCGTGATGCTGGAGTTCAAGAACGACGCCGACGGAAACCCTCGACTGCTCGAATGTAACCCGAAGTTCTGGGGGTCGATGGGGCTGGGGGTCGCCTCGGGGATGAACTTCCCGCTCGCGCTGCTGGAGTACCTCTCCGAGGGGACGATGCCGGCGTTCGAATTCACGCCGGCCCGGTACCACTGGCCGCTCTCCGGCGACCTCCTGCACGCCGTGAAACGTCCGCGGAGCGCTCCGGCGGTCGCCGCCGACCTGCTCTCGCGGTCGACCCAGTCGAACCTCCAACTCACGGACCCGCTCCCTCACGTCGCCGAGGGCGCTCGTGCGATGGCGTCGGCCGTCGTCAGCGTCGACGGCCCGGTCAACTGACCGCCGGTGGCCCGGCACGGCCGACGGGCTGAATCGTACGCCGAGTCGGCCGGTTGAACTAAGCCCCAGTCTCTCGATACGCTGGGTATGTCACTGGTTACTTTCGGCGAGACGGCGCTCCGCTTTGTCCCGCCGGACGGACAGCGCTTCGAGACGGCCCGCGAGGTACGGATGCGGGCCGACGGCACCGCGAGCACCGTCGCGGCGACGGCGAGCAGACTCGGCGGCGACGCCGTCTGGCTCTCGAAACTGCCGGACACGCCGCTGGGCCGCCGCGTCGTCGCCGAACTCCACGAGCACGGACTGGAGACGGACGTGGTGTGGGCCGACGACGACGACGGACGGCAGGGCCTGACCTTCTACGAGGACGCCGCTGCGCCGCGACAGAGCAGACTGTTGCAGGACCGCGGCGATACCGCGATGGCGACGCTCACGCCCGGCGAGATACCGATGGGACGGATTCAGAACGCCGACGTCGTGTTCACCGCCGGGTCGATGGCCGCCCTCTCGGCGACGGCGGCGGAGACGGCCGGGGCGCTCCTCCGCGCCGCGCCGGGGATGCGGGCGTTAGACCTCGATTACCACCCGGGGCTCTGGAGCGCCGAGACCGCCCACGACACGCTCTCGGATCTGTTCGACGCGGTGGACTTGCTGTTCGCGAGCGAGGATCAGGCGAAGGCCGTCTTCGACAAGACGGGGCGGCCCCGCGAACTCGTCCATACCCTCGCGGCCGAGTACGACTTCTCTCGGGTCATCCTCACGCGCAGCGAACACGGCGTCGTCGCCTACCACGACACCGTCGTCCACGAACAGGACGCCTTCGAGACGGCCGCCGTCGATAGCTCCGGGCAACACGCCGCGCTGGTCGGGGCCGTCCTCCAGCGACTCGCCGACGGTGCGCCGACCGACGACGCACTCGCATACGGGAGCGCCGCGGCGGCGCTGACCCGGACGATGCCCGGGCCGCTCACACCGCTCGAACAGGCCGAAGTCGAACGCCTCGTCGAGTCACAGTCCGATCGCGGTCGGTGACCGGAGACTGGCGGGAAACCTCTTTCTGACCGGAATAAGCCGACTATACTGTTAACGCGGGCTCCCTTACCACCGCGTATGTCCTCGTTTCGCTCGGCACTCGTCCTCGCCGTCGTCCTCGCCGTGGTCGCTCCCGTCGGCGTCGGTGCCGCGCAGAGTGACCGGGTGACGCTTACGGTCACCATCGTCGACCAGAACGGCGACCCACTGAGCGACGTCGACGTCTACGCCACGTGGAACGACGGAGCGGGCGGCCCGGTCAACGAGACGACGCGGGCCAACGGACAGGCGCTCCTCGACGTTCCCGGGGATGCCGACGTGCGGATTCACGTAGACGACGACAGGTACATCCGCAACTCGCCGTACCTCGTCGCCGACGCGACCGCCCGGTCGGTCGAGGTGCCGGTCTCGAAGAGCGCCAGTGCGACGCTGACAGTGCGTGACACCGAGGGGGCCCCGGTCGAGAACGCACGGGTCCAACTCTATCGGTCGGGCCAGTTCGTCACGGACCAGCGCACGGACGCCGACGGCGTGGTCGAGACGCCCACAGTCGAGGCGGGCGAGTACCGCGTCCTCACGTCGAAGGACGGCTACTTCCGGAACTCCACGCGACTGGCAGTCACCGGTGAGACTGCGGCGACGCTGACGGTCGCAGAGGGGTCGGTGCTTGTCACCGTCACCGTCACCGACGACCACTTCCGGAGCTCCCGACCGCTTCGAAACGCCTCCGTCGCCGTCCCGTCGGTCGGCACCGTCCAGACGCTCTCGGACGGCGAGGCGACCATCAGCGTCCCGGTCAACGGCCAGTACACGTTCGAAGTGACCAAAGAGGGCTACGAAACCAGTCGACGGCAGGTTCGGGTCCGCGAGTCGCCCACGTCGGTCGACGTGGCCATCCGGCGGACGCCCCGGATCGAACTCGCGCCCGCCAACGAACGGGTCGTCGTCGGCGAGACGGTCCGTCTCGAAGCGACCGACGAGTACGGCGACCCCGTGGTGAACGCGACCGTCACGCGGAACGGGGAGACTGTCGGCACGACCGACGACGCAGGCGTCGCGACGGTCCCGGTTGACGCCGCGGGGAACGTGACCTTCACCGCGACGACGGGCGACCTCTCGGCGACGGCCAGCGTCGAGGGTATCGACCCGGACGCGACGGACACGTCGACCGAGACGGCTACCGAGACGGCGACGCCGACGGACACCGAGACGCCGACCGACGGCGGCGGCGGACTGGTCGGCGAGAGCGGGGACGGATTCACGCCGGTGACGGTCGTCGTCGCACTCGCCTTGCTCGTGGTGCTGGCGCTCCGGCGGCGGTAGCGGGACCCTTTTGGGCGCGAGGCACCCATCCGTGAGCAATGACTGTCCTCGAGGAGGTACACGCTGCCCACGAGGCGACGTTCCGTGAGGTCGGCGGCCGCCGCGTCGTCGACACCTACGGCCGTCCCGAGCGAACCCACCGCGCGGTTCGGAACGTCGTCGGGGTCTGTGAGTTCGGCTACGGCGTCCTCGTCGTCACCGGCGCGGACCGGGTCGAGTACGTCGACAACGCCGTCTCGAACCGCGTCCCCGACACAGACGGGCAGGGCTGTTACGCGCTCTTACTCGACCCGCAGGGACGCGTCGAGACGGATATGTACGTCTACAACGCTGGCGAGCGCTTGCTCGTCTTTACCCCGCCACAGGAAGCTACAGCGCTGGCCGAGGAGTGGCAAGAGAAGACGTTCATCCAGGACGTCGACGTCCGGGTCGCGACCGACGACTTCGCCACCTTCGGCGTCCACGGCCCGAAGGCCACCGAGAAGATTGCGAGCGTCCTCCATCAGGCCGCCTCGCCCGAGGCACCCCTCTCGTTCAACCGGGGCGAACTCGGCGACGTGGGCGTCTCGGTCATCCGCACCGACAACCTCGCCGGCGAGGAGAGCTACGACGTGGTGTGTGCGGCCGACGACGCCGAACCGGTGTTCGATACGCTCGTCAACCGCGGGCTGAACGCCGTCCCCTTTGGCTACCGGACGTGGGAGACGCTCACCATGGAGGCCGGGTCGCCGCTGTTCGACACCGAAATCGAGGGGCACGTCCCGAACGAACTCGGTCTGCGCAACGCCTTAGACTTCGATAAAGGGTGTTACGTCGGGCAGGAAGTCGTCTCCCGCATCGAGAACCGTGGCCATCCCCCGTCCCGGCTGGTCGGCCTCGCCGTCGACGAACTGCCCGACGCCGGTGCCGCCGTCTTCGCCGGGGACGAACACGTCGGCGAGGTCACCCGCGCCACCAACAGTCCGATGCGCGAGGCACCCATCGCGATGGCGGCGGTCGACTGGGACCTGCCAGACGCGGCCCTGACGGTCCGCGTCGATGGCGAGGGCGTCGAGGCGATGCAGACCGACCTGCCGTTCGTCGAGGGGTCGGCAGTCTCGGCTCGCCTCCCACAGTACTGAACGCCGGTTCTCGAGCGGAGCAATAGTTAACACGGGGTCCGCTCAACCACTATCCATGTCGGACACCGGCGGTGAAGCCCCGACGCCCTTCGAAACTATCGTCGAAGCGGCCGGTGACCCGATGTACACGCTCGACGAGCAGGGATGTTTCGAGTACGTCAACGACGCCCTCGTCGACCACGTGACCTATTCCCGGTCGGAACTCATCGGTCGCTCGGTTGCGCTGTTGCTCACCGACCGTGCCATCGAACGCTGTGTCGAAGTCATTCGCTCTCTCGTGCACGGTGAACGGGACGCCGAAACCGTGGAGATTCAGGTGACCCCCGGCGACGGGACGCGGCGTATCGCGGAGGTGACCATCGCGATGCTTCCGGCGGCCGAAGGATACCGGGGGACCGTCGGTATCGTCCGGGACATCACCGAACTACGGCGGAGCGAACAGCAACTGGCGGTACTCGAACGGATACTCCGTCACAATCTCCGGAACGAACTCACCGTCATCACGGGTCGGTCGGAGTACCTCCGCGAACAGGTCGACGACGAGGCCCTCGAACGACAGGCGGCACACATCTGTGCGGCCGCGGAGCGCATCCAATCGATCTCGGAGGGTGTCAGAGAACTCAGCACTGGCGTCCGTTCCGCCGAGGACCTCTCGACTCACGACCTCGCCGCCGTCGTCGACGATGTCGTCGAGGAGCAGACGACTGACTTCCCGGAAGCGACGGTGACCGTCGAGAGCACGTCGCCGGTCCCCGTACTGGCGACCAGTGCGGTTCGACTCGTCGTGCAGGAACTGGTCCAGAACGCGCTCGAACACGGCAGTGACCGACCGACCGTCACCGTCTCGATTCGAGAGTCCGACGACGAAGTCGTCCTCCGCGTCGTCGACGACGGACCGGGTATCCCGGAGACCGAGCGACGCGCCATCCAACAGAAGACAGAGTCACCACTGGAACACGGACAGGGACTCGGACTGTGGCTCGTGACGTGGGTACTCGACAGTTGCGGCGGCGACCTCTCACTCGAATCGCCCGACGACGGCGGGACGGTCGCAGCCGTCCGGTTGCAACGGCCCGAGTCGGGTCACGAGTAGCCCACGTCGTCTTCCGCGAACTCCGGTTCGCCCGTAGTACTCGACGGTCACCAGCCCCGTGTACGCCGAGAACGCGGCGAGACACGTCCCGCCGACCTGCGTCACCGCCGTCAGCGGGCCCCGACGGTCTGGTACTGCAGCGGTGCGAGAGTGAGCCACGGTCCGAGGACCGTCCCCGCGACTGCCGCCGCGAACCGCGGGCGGCCACGCTGGCGATCCGTCTGGACGTTCTTGCCGGCGAAAACGGCAGAGAGCGTCACGCGCCCCCGGACCCGAGTGCCAGCGGCCGACGAACGCGCCCGAACAGTGCGACAACGGCCGAGGCGACGGTGCAGTGAGCGGCCTTCGTGCGGCGGACTGGGGGCTGGCGACGGTAGCTACGTCGGACCGAGTCGCCGCTTCACTCGATGAGTGGGAGGACGATGCCGAACACGAGCGGCGAGAGCAGGCCCAGCAGGATGCCGAGCGCTACCATGTCGGTCAGCAGCACGTCGCCCCACGCCGGGAACGGTCCGAGAAGCGTGTGCCCGAGGAGTTCGCCGAGCGCGCCGAACGCGAAGAGGCCGACACCGAGGAAGAAGCCCCGTTTCGCCAACAGTCCGTGGTCCATATCGCGGTACTGTGTCATACTCGCCGGGTCGCTGTGGACTCACTAACCGCTTGCGCTTTGCGGGGAAAGGGTTATAATTCACATCGGCATACGCATCGCTGATGAACGGATTCGCCTCTGAATCGCTGGCTGAACTGCTCGGCCTCCTGCTCTCTGCGCTGGTCGCCGGCCTGCTGACCGTCGTCGGCGCCCTCACGGAGAGCGCTGGGCTCTCGAACCTGCTCGCCGGCCAGTCGGTGTTCGGACTCTGGGAACTGTGGATGGGCGCCGTCTTGCTGTATGCCGGCCTCTACATGCTCGGCTACAAGCGGGTGTGGCTGGGACTTCGGCAGACGGTGGCGGCGAACTGATTACGACCGAGACAGCAGCGCCTTCAGTTGCTCGCGGGAGAACAGCGTCGTCGGCCGGTCCATGTGGACGCCGATTTCGCCCTCGAACGCCTTCAGACCCGCCTTCTGAACTACTTTCGGTACCGAGTAGCCCGCCCGCACGGCGTGGCCAAGTCGTATCTCCTGTCGCAGGTCGTCGCGCCACGCGCGTTCGTAATCGCCCAGCGTCGCCGGGTCCTCGGGGTCGATTTCGCGGGCCGCGTGGTCCGCGGCGGTCATGCCGTAGAGAATGCCGCCGCCGGTGAACGGTTTCGTCTGGGCGGCGGCGTCGCCGATAAGGAACGACCGCCTGCCCGTGACGCGTTTCGGCGGGCCGATGGGGATGAGGCCCGAACAGCGCCGTGTCACGTTTGCGTCGTAACCGTCTGTAAACGTCTCGAAGCGCTCCCGGGCGTCGTCGCCCGGCGGCACCGCCAGTCCGTACTCGACGCCCGCCTCGCCGCGGGGGATGCGCCACGCGAAGAACTTCGGGACGGTGAGGTGGACGTCGACGAAGTCGCCGTGGTCGGCCGTCTCGTCGAACCCGAGGACCCGTGGAGCAGTTCGTCGGGTTCGGGGAGGCCGAGTTCCCGCCGGACGCGGCTCTTCGGGCCGTCACACCCGGCGACCATCCTCGCGCGGTGGGTCTCGATACCGTCCGGGCCTTTCACCTCGACGGTGACGTGGTCCGCTCGCGGGTCGTGTTCCTCCCCGCTCGCGTTTCCGAGGGTCTCGCGACCCTCGCTAACCCCGACGACGGTGTGTTCCTCGCGGACGTCGGCCCCGGCCTCGCGGGCCAACTCCGCGAGGTGGCGGTCCAACCCGACGCGGTCGATGACGTTCGAGATGACCTCGTCCTTGTAGAAGGGGTGGGCGTCGCTGCCCGGCCCGTCGGTGTGGAAGCGCGCGCCGGACACCTCGTTCTGGAGCAGTTCGTCGCGGGCGTCGTCGGTGTAGGCCCAGACGTCGGTACTGACGTGGCCCGAACAGGCCAACGGTTCGCCCACCGTCCCCTGTTCGAACGCGAGAACGTCGTACCCTTGCTCGGCGGCCCGCCGGGCGTAGCGGGCGCCAGCGGGGCCGACGCCGACGACGACGACATCGTGCATACGTGTCGCGTCGGCGCCGCGAGACAAGTACTTTCTCGATTCGTGTCGGAAACGGCCGGGACACTCTCGTTTCGAGCGGGCAAACGGCGTGCTGGCTCGTCTCAGTTACCGACCGCGGGCGGCCGTCCGTGGCTGTTTCGTTCCGCGAGCCAGCCGCCGAGTCGCCCGCCCGCCCAGCCCAACAGCACGGAGAGCCCGACGACCAGTCCGAGTATCGTCACCAGAAAGCCGGCCGTCAAGACGCTCGCCGCCGCCACGAACGGCAGCGGACCGCCCAGTGCGGTGGCGGCGCCGAGGATGTCCGCCAGTAGCAAGGCGACCGGCAGGGCGCCGACGAGTCCGGTCCGGACGCCGACGGGGGTACTCTCGAGGCCGTGTCGCTTCGCGAGGTAGCCGGTGGCCACTGCGGCGACGAACACCGACGAGAACGCCATCGCTTCGCCGCTGCTCCAGTAACTGGCCACGGTGAACGGAATCGTCGCCAGACCGCCGGGGATGGCGTACGTCCAGGTCACACTCAGTTCGGGGTGGAGGGAACCAATCCGGGTCACAACCGATTATTCTATACCGAACTACATAAATTCAATCTAAACGCCACGATTGCGGGTCGGTGGTCGGGTCCTGACGATATTTGTCGCTTCAGCCCGTCTCGACCGGTATGGAAGCGTATCAGCCAGGGGTGTGTAACATCGGGTCGACACAGCGTCGCGCGCGTCGGCAGGCCGGTATCGGGTCGTTCGGCGTCGCCGCGGCTATCGTCCTCGCCGTCGCGCTCTCCGTGCTCCCGACCGGCGCACTGTGGGCCACCGCGCCGTTCCTCTTTGGCGGGTGGCTCGGCGTCCTACAGGACTACTTCCGGTTCTGTGTCGCCTTCGGAGCGCTGGCCCGGTACGACCTCTCGGGGTCCGGCGGCGCCGCCGGGTCGGTCGCCGAACGTGAAGCCGTCGCTGCCGACCGCAAGCGCGCCGCGACGATTCTCGGTATCGCCGCCGTCTTCAGCGCCGTCTCGACGGCTCTCGTCGTCGCGCTGGGCTCGCTCCTCTAGACGACGGCGAGGCCGCGTGGCACCTGCTCGTACGCCGCCTCCCACGACCCGACCCGGTCCCAGTCCGTCCCGTCGGCCGACCGGAACAGGCCGTGGTTCGTCACCGCGCATATCGCCCCGTCGGGGTCCGGTGCCAGCACCGCCCGCGAGAGGCCATCGGGGGCCGGGAGGCCGTCCATCGCCGTCTCCCACCGGTCGCCGGCCCACCGATAGACGTAGCTCTCGCCCGTCGTCGAGTGGGCCGACCGGGGACCGCTCGCGGCCGAGACGACCACGCAGTCGGCGTCGTTCGGGTGGACCGCCAGCCCCCAGACGTAGCGGTGGTCGAGTCCGGTCTGGGGGTACTGCCACGTCTCGCCGCGGTCTTCTGACTGGGCGTAGCCGTCGCCAGCGGCCGTGTACACCCTCGCCGGGGCGTCGGGGTGGACGGCCAGCGTGTGGTTGTCACGTCGCCCGCCAGCGGGGTGGTCGACCCACGTCTCGCCGCCGTCCTCGCTCCGGACGAACGCCCCGGCCTCGATGGCGACGTACACCCGGTCGGGGTCGTCCGGGGCGACGGCCAGCCACCGGACGTGGTGGGTGTGGGGCCGCGGCGGGAACGACCACCGCGAGGCCGAGTCGAGGTCCGTGAGGCCGTCCCGTTCGGTCCACGTCTCGCCGCCGTCCGTCGACCGATAGACGGCGCTCGGCTCCGTGCCCGCCCACACCACGTCTTCGTCGTGTGGACTGACGGTGACGCTCGTCACTCTGTCGGCTGCGTCCAGTACTCGTTCCCACGTCTCGCCCCCGTCGGTCGTTCGCTGGAGTCTTGCACCGACCGTCCCGACGAAGGCCCGGTCGGGCGCTCGCTCGTCGGCGGCGACGCATTCGAGCGTGTGGTCGCGCAGGCGCTCGGTCCACTCGCCCGACCCGACGAGCAACCGGTCCGAGAGAGCGGCGTAGCACGTGTCCATACCACTCCTACGTCGGCGAGGGGCAGAAAGATTGCGCGCTCACCGGCTGACCGACCGGGTCAGCGCGAACACGTACAGCGCGATGAAGAAGGCCCCGAGGAACGCTTCCGACTGTGCGACGACGTTGACCATCCCGTCGTCGACGGCCCCCACGCCGCCGAGGAAGAAGGCGATGAACGACCCGAGGCTCAACTGGAGGTACTGCCCCACGTCGGCGAACAGGCGGGGCGCGAGCGCGAGGTAGAGGGCCGCGTAGCCGACGACGAGCGCCACTGACGCGCCGAGCGTGTAGGAGGGGCGCTCGCCGTACCCCGTCGTCAGGAACAGGAAGCCGTTCAGCCCCCAGCGACCGAGGCTCCGGACCCGGCCCCAGAGCGGTGTACTCCTGTCGACGACGCGACCGGCGTGGGTCCGGCGGCGATAGGCCAACTGCGAGACGAAGAAGGCGGAGGCGGCGGTGTTGTCCGCGATGTCGTTGGCGCCGTTCTTCGCCCGGAGGTAGGTCACCTCGCCGTCGGCGGCCGGGATGGTCCCCTCGACGGCCGTCGCCAACCGGTCGTAACGCTCGCGGGCCTCTGCCGGGAGCGACTGGTCGGCCGCCCGGGTCGCCGCTCGCTCCAGCAGTGCGGCGACCGTCTCGTCGCCGGCCGCATCCACCACCGTTTCGAGTGCGTTCGGATACGCGACCGTCGTCCGAAGCGGGGCCGCGAGCGCGTCGGCGAGTTCGTGGAGGCGGTAGTCGGCGGCCTCCAGGTCGACGTCGTCGTCGTCCCGCACGTCGAACCCGTCGAAGCGAGTCCGGTGGAACGCCAGTCGGTCCAGCGGCCCGTCCGACCCCCCGCCGGTGAACTTCACCGTCCCCAGCGTGGCCTGTTCGAGGTCGTAGACGACCGTCCCATCGGCGGGTTGGCCCAGCGTCCCGCCGCCGACCGCACTCCCGGACAGCGACACGAGCGCGACTCCGTCGGGGCCCGCGGCCATCGGCGACAGGTCGACAGTGTCGACGGTGCAGTCCTCGACGGCCACGACGCCGAGACAGCGCACGTCCGCGGCGGTCACGCGGTCGACCACGCAGTCGGTGAGCCGCGGACTCGCCAGCGTCGCCTCGTCTAACTGGAGGTCCGCGACCGTCGCGTCGTCGACGGTCGGGCGGACGAGCGTGCTCCCCGTGAGGTCGACCCGCTCGGCGTCCAGTCCGGTGAAGTCGGTGCCGACGAACGTCGAGTTCTTCAGCACCAGTTTCATCGACACCGCCGCGTCGGCGAAGGTGCCACCGGCGAGCGTCGCGTCGGGAAGGTAGAACCGCTCGGCCTCGATACGCTCGAACACCGCCTCGTCGTAGCTCGTCTCGTTGAAGTAGCCCCCACCGAACGTCGCGTCGTCGAAGTCGGCCATCCCGAAGTCGGTGTGGTGGAAGGAGCCGTCGCCGACGGTGGCGTCGTCGAACGCCGCTTCCCCCACGCTCGCCCGGTCGAAGTCGACAGCCTCGAAGGTGGCGTCCCGGCAGTCCACGCCGTCGACGCGCACGCCGGCGAACGCGCCCGACTCGACGGTCGCCCCGCGGGCGTCGAGTTCGTGGTAGACGCCGTCGAGCCGCAGCTCGCCGACGGTCGCCCCCCGGAGGTCCAGCCGCTGGCCGACCTCGCTGTCGGTGCCGTCCAGCCGGTCGATGCTGGCGCCCCGGAGGTCTATCGGGTAGTTGTCCGTGGCGTCGACCACCGCCATCGAGAGGTCAAGCGTCGCGATGTCGGCCCCGAGGAACTGCTTCGACCGACGGCGTGCCGTCCGGTCGCCGTCCGCGCCCGACTCCACGGCGTCTAAGAACGCCGCCGACACGTCGACGTCCGCGGGCGTCTCGGCGGGCGGACGGTGGAACGGGCAGTGGTCGGCGTCGGCCATCGCGTCGTGTGGACAGCGCCACGTCTCACTGTCGGCTATCGACTCGTGCTGTGCCGCCGGTTCACACTGGAAGCGACACTGGCCGTCCCCCGCGCCCGACCAGACCATCAGTACTCGAACCCGTCGGCAGGGACCGTAATAAGTGCTGTCCGCTCAGTCGTCGGCGGCGACGGCCTCGGTGCCGATGCGCCGGTCGAGGAAGTCGTCGAGCAACTGGAACAGTCGAATCTTCTGGTCGATGTCCGAGGAGGCGTGGCCCTCCTCGCCGAGTTCCTCGTACTCGTAGTCACCCTTGGGACCCTCTGTATAGCCGAAGTCGTCCAACGCCGCCCGGAACAGGCGGGCCTGCGAGACGGGGACGCGGCGGTCGTTGACGCCGTGGAGCACGAACAGCGGGGCCGCGAGGTTCTCGACGTACTCGACGGGCGACCGCTCACGGTAGAGGTCGGGGTTCTCCTGTGGAGTCCCGAGGTTCTTCTCCATCAGTTCCGTGCGGTAGTGGGGCATCGTGTTCTCGTACTGGTCTTCGAGGTCGGTGAGGCCTATCCACGCCACGCCGGCGTCGTAGAGGTCGGGGTACTGGACCATCTGCCAGTACGCCGAGTAGCCGCCGTAGGACCCGCCGAAGACGGCCACGCGCTCGTCGTCGACCCACTCGCGCGTGTCGAGGACGCGTTCGGCGGCCGTCGCCACGTCGCCCTGTTCGGCCCCACCCCAGTCGTCGTACAGTCGCTGGACGAACTCGCGGCCGCGGCCGGTCGACCCCCGGTAGTTCACCTGCAACACCGAGAAGCCCCGCTGGACGAGGAACTGCGTGTAGAGGTCGAAGGACTTCGTGTCCATCCCGCGCGGGCCGCCGTGTGGGTTGACGACGAGCGGCGACGGCCGCTCGCCGGAGTCGTACAGCAACGCGCCGATGTCCAGCGTCTCGTAGGGGTCGTGGTCGACGGCGGCCTGCGGCGTCTCTGGAACGCCGTCCGACGCGACGGTGAAGTACTCGGCGTCGGCGAAGTCCTCGGGCGAGAACGGACCGTACTCGGCCTCGACGAGCGTCTCGTACTCGTCGGTCGCGAGGTCGTATGCCAGCAGGTCGGGCCGGCGCGTCGGCGTCGTGTGGGTCAGCAGGACCCGGTCGTCGGCCAACGTCGACTCCCCGGCGAACGTGGCGACG
Organism: Haloarcula sp. JP-L23; assembly: GCF_011602445.1. NCBI lineage: Archaea > Methanobacteriati > Methanobacteriota > Halobacteria > Halobacteriales > Haloarculaceae > Haloarcula > Haloarcula sp. JP-L23. The sequence continues at coordinate 1,131,142 of NZ_CP050014.1, forward strand.
CCCTCGGGGAGGTCGAGTTCGCGGGCCTCGCCCGACTCGGCGTCGTAGACGACGGGCATCTTCGCGGCCTCGCGGGTCCGCGTCACGAGGAAGCGCTCGCCGTCGGGCGTGAAGCCGTGTGGCTCCTCCTCGAACTCGCCGCCGAACCACGCAACCTCGTCGGTTTCGAGGTCGTAGACGCCGGCCCGCGTCAGGTCGGCGCTGTTGTCCGAGACCAGCAGTCGGTCGCCGTCCGGGTCCCAGTCGACGGGTGCCGCCTCCGCGCCCGTCTCGCCGACGCCGAGGTTCCGGGGGTTCGAGCCGTCGGCGTCGGCCAGATACACGTCCATGTTCTCGAAGTCCTCGGCCTCGTTGGTCGTGTAGGCGACTCGGTCCCCGTCGGGCGAGAGCAGACCGGTCCAGACGGCCCGCTCGTAGTCGGTCAGTTTCGCCGTCTCCCCGGTCGAGAGGTCGTGGCCGTAGAGGTTCATCTGCCCGTCGCGTGTCGACCCGACCAGCAGCGTCTCGCCGTCCTCGCCGACGTCGTGGATGACGACCTGCCCGTCCATCTCGACGACCGGTTCGACGGCCCCGCCCCGGTCGATGGCGTACACGTCGTTCTGTTCGTCGCCGGCGTCGTCGAGGTGGAAGAACACGCGCTCGCCGTCGGCGCTCCACTCGACGTGCCAGCGGGCGTTCCGTGGGACTTCGCCGTCGCTCCACCGTTCGGACTCGCCGCTGTCGGGGTCGAGGACGTGCAGTTCGTTGCGGCCGGTGCCGTCGTAGTAGAAGGCGACGGACTCGCCGTCGGGGGACGCGGTCGGATGTGCCAGTGTGGGCAGACTGGCGAGCGCCTCGAGTGTCTCCGAACTGTCAGGGTCAGACATTCAGCCCGACACAGGACCGGTCCGCATGTAGAAGTTCTGCCCGGATACGACAGGACAGGTCCGGGCCCTGTCGTCAGTCGTCGTCGGCCTTCGCCGCGGCGTCGTCGCCCTCGACGGGGTCGCGGTCGGCGCGCGGCCCTTCCAGTTCGACGTCGGGGAGGAGGTCACGCAGGTACTGGCCGGTGAACGACGCTTCGGTCCGCGCGACTGCCTCGGGGGTGCCCTCGGCGACGAGTTCGCCGCCGTTCTCCCCGCCTTCGGGGCCGAGGTCGACGATGTGGTCCGCGTTCTTCACGAGGTCCAGTTCGTGTTCGATGACGACCACGGTGTTGCCGTCGTCAGTCAGGCGGTGGAGGACGTCGATGAGTTTCCGTTCGTCCTCGGGGTGGAGTCCCGTCGTGGGTTCGTCCAGCAGGTACAGCGTCTCGCCGGAGTCTTTCTTGCCCAGTTCCTCGGCGAGTTTGACCCGCTGGGCCTCCCCGCCCGAGAGCGTCGTCGACGGCTGGCCGAGCGTCATGTAGTCCAGCCCCACGTCTTTCAGTAACTGGAGGCGACGGCGGATTCCGGGGTGGCTCTCGAAGAAGTCGTAGGCCTCCTCGACGCTCATCTCCAGCACGTCGGCGATGGTCGCGCCCTTGAACTCGACGTCCAGCGTCTCGTCGTTGTAGCGGGCGCCGCCACACTCCTCACAGGGAACCTGTACGTCCGAGAGGAAGTTCATGTCGATGGTGACGGTCCCTTGCCCGCCGCAGGCCTCACACCGGCCGCCCTTGACGTTGAAGGAGAAGCGCCCTTTCTCGTAGCCGCGCTGTGTGGCGAGGTTCGTCTCGGCGAACAGTTCGCGGATGTGGTCGAAGACGTTGGTGTAGGTCGCGGGGTTCGACCGCGGGGTGCGGCCGATGGGTGACTGGTCGATGAGGCGCACCGTCTCTATCTGGTCGATGCCCTCGATAGCGTCGTGTTCGCCGGGGTTGACGTCGGTGTCGTTCATCCGGCGGACCAGTCCCTTGTAGAGGATGTCGTGCATCAGCGTCGACTTCCCGGACCCGGAGACGCCGGTGATGGCGGTGAACGTGCCCAGCGGGAACTCGACGTCTAAGTCAGCGAGGTTGTGCTGGCGTGCGCCCGCGACCGTGAGGTGGCCGTCGGCCTCGCGGCGCTCGTCGGGCACCGGAATCGCCCGGTCGCCGGCCAGATAGTCGCCGGTGACCGATTCCTCGGTGTTCATCAGTTCCTCCTGCGGGCCGTTGACGACGACTTCGCCGCCGCGCTTGCCCGGCCCCGGACCCATGTCGATTATCTGGTCGGCCCGGCGCATCGTCTCGGTGTCGTGTTCGACGACGAGCAGGGTGTTGCCCAAATCGCGCAGTTCCTCCAGCGTGTTCAGCAGGCGGTCGTTGTCGCGCTGGTGGAGGCCGATAGAGGGTTCGTCCAGTACGTACAGGACGCCCACCAGACCGGAGCCGATTTGCGTCGCCAGCCGGATGCGTTGGCTCTCGCCGCCGGAGAGGGTGGACGCCTCGCGGTCCAACGTGAGGTACTCCAGTCCGACCTCCTGCATGAAGCCAAGACGGGCGCGAATCTCCTTCAGAATCTCCTCGGCGATCTTCGTGTCCCGTGCCGAGAGGTTCGCCTCCAGCCCCTCGAAGTGTTCGAGCGCGTCCCCGATGGACATCCGGTTGACCTCGGTGATGGCCGTGCCGTCCACCAGCACCGCGCGGGACTCGGCTTTCAGGCGGGTCCCCTCGCAGGCGGGACACGTCGTCGTCGCCATGAACTCCTCGATGTGCTCGCGGGCGCGGTCGGAGTCCGTCTCGACGTGGCGGCGTTCGAGGTTCGGGATGACCCCCTCGAAGCGTTCGGTCTTCTCCCGCGTGCCGTTTTTCGTGCGCCACTGGAAGTGGACGACGTCGTCGGTCCCGTAGAGGAACTGCCGCTGAATCGCCTCGTCGAGTTCTTCGAAGGGGGTCTCCAGCGAGACGCCGAAGTGGTCGGCGACGTTGTCCAGTTGCCGGGAGTAGTAGGTCCGGTCGTAGCTCCACGGCTCGAAGACGTGCTTGAGCGGCTTCGAGGCGTCCCGAATCACGAGGTCCTCGCTGACCTCCTTCGTCTCGCCCAGTCCCTCACACTCGGGACAGGCGCCGTGGGGCGAGTTGAACGAGAACGAGCGGGTCTCGACCTCGGAGATGTCGATGCCACAGTGCGTACAGGCGAGGTCCTCGGAGAGTTCGACGACGAGTCGGTCCTCGTCGGCGGCTTCCTCGTCCGCCTCGGCGTCGGCCAGGTCTCCGGTCGCGCGGGCGGTCGACCCGCCGAGCGCGTCGGCGGCCCCCTCCGGCGGGGCCGGCAGGACGACCTTCAGCGTTCCGTCGGCTTCGGTCAGGGCCGTCTCGACGGAGTCGTTGATGCGCGAGCGAGCGTCCGCGGAGACCTTCACGCGGTCGACCACCACGTCGACGGTGTGGTCGTAGTTCTCGTCGAGTTCGGGCCGGTCGAGGGTGAGGTCGTACTCCTCGCCGTCGACTTCGACGCGCGAGTAGCCGTCACCCACGAGGTCGTCGAACAGGTCCTCGAAGGCTCCCTTCTGGTCGCGGACGACCGGGGCACACAGTTTCGCGCGAGTCCCCTCGGGGAGTTCGAGGATGCGCGAGACCATGTTCTGGGCGGACTGCTCGCCAACCTCGCGGCCACACTCCGGGCAGTGTGGCACGCCGACGCGGGCGTACAGCAGACGGAGGTAGTCGTGGAGTTCCGTGACCGTCCCCACCGTCGAGCGGGGGTTGTTGGCGGCGTTCTTCTGGTCGATTGAGATGGCCGGTGAGAGGCCTTCGACGTTCTCGACCTGTGGCTTGTCCATTTGACCGAGGAAGTTGCGGGCGTAGGCTGACAGCGACTCGATGTAGCGTCGCTGGCCCTCCGCGTACACCGTCTCGAAGGCGAGCGACGACTTCCCCGACCCCGACAGCCCCGTGACGACGGTGAGTTCCTCGCGTGGAATCTCCACGTCGACGTCCTTGAGGTTGTGTTCCTCTGCACCCCTGACCTCGATGACGTCCTTGCTCATCTATGGGTTCCCCAGGGACGGGATTCGTGAAACCCTGTCGGTTGCCCGCGCACCCTATTTTCATCTGATACGAAACCCTACGAAAAGTTTCAAGTCGCCGCTGTGTGAGTCGGGTGTATGAGCGAGTCGACGTCGAAGTACGACATACAGGGAATCGAACTCACAGACGACACGTACACTGTCGAGCAGAGCCTCGTCCGGAACAAGTACAAGGCGATGGACGCCGCCGGCAACGTCGTCCTGCGGGGCAAGCAGAAGATGTTCAAACTCAAAGAGAAGTTCCCGTTCGTGGACGCCGACGGGAACGAGGTGTTCGAGGTCAACGCCGGCGGCATCATCGACGTGGCCGGCAACTACGTCCTGACCGACTCCCAGACGGGCGAGGACGTCGTCGTCCTCGACAACGACTACTCCATCCTGCAGGACACGTGGAAGGTTCGCGACGCCCAGACCGAGGAGAAACTCGCCGAGATAAACTCCCGTGGCGCGATGGTGACGCTGGCCCGGAACGTCCTTCCCTTCGGTCACTGGATCCCCCACAAGTACGAGATCACCGACCGGAACGGCGACCACGTCGGCAACATCGACGGTCAGTTCTCGCTGAAGGACCGCTACGAGATAACCATCGACGACGCCAGTTCCGTCCCGAAAGAACCCATCATCGCTGCGGCGATGGTCATCGACGCGATTCAGGGCAACTGAGCGGCCGATCCGGTCTACAACTGCTCTGGCACCAGTCCGCCGTCGACTTCGACGTTCTCCCCGGAGATGTAGTCGGAGTCCTCGTCGAGGAAAAAGAGGAGCGCCTGTTGCATGTCCTCGAAGGAGGCCGGTCGCCCGCGCGGCAGGTCGTCGGGGAACTCGTCGGAGTTCTCGACGGTGTAGGGGGAGACGGCGTTGACCGTGATGCCGTCGTCTTGGGTCTCGGCGGCGAGCATCCGCGTGAACATGATGACGCCGGCCTTCGCGACGTAGTACGGGAAGTTCACGGGGTCGACGTAGGTCCGCTCGGCGGTGGCGTAGCCGACGTTGACGATGCGGCCCCACGACCCCTCGCGCATCGCCGGGAGGGCACGCTTCGCACAGAGGCAGGTGGCGTCGAAGTTCGTCGTCATCACCGTCCGCCACGTCTCGTAGTCGATGTCCTCCCAGTACGAGGGGGCGAACGCGCCGACGTTGTTGACCAGCACGTCGACTTGCCCGAGGTCGGCCTCCACGCTCTCGAAGATGGCGTCGACGGCGTCGGGATCGGTCACGTCGCCCTGTACCGTCGTCGCCGTCGCGCCCCGTTCGCGGGCCGCCTCGGCCACCTCGGCGGCGGCCTCGGCGCTCGTGTTGTAGTGGACGGCCACGTCGGCCCCGTGGTCGGCGATAGCGAGCAGGAGTTCGCGGCCGACGCCCTTCGCGCTCCCGGTCACGAGTGCGGTGCGGCCGTCGAGGTCCGGTGTGAGCATACCATCGCTAAGGAGCGCCCGGATGAAAACCCCCACCGGAAGGCTTCTTGCCGTCCCACCCCGAGGACGGGTATGTATCGGCGGACGTTCCTCCGGCGCGTCGGCGCCGCCAGCGTCGGGGCCGCCGCGGTCACTGGCGCTGCCAGCGGCCATCCCACGCCGACGGACGACGGCACCGCCCGAACGCCCGCGGGGACGCCGACCGGCCGCGACACACTCGGGACGCTCGACCTGCCGGGTGCCCACGAACTGGTCACCAGTCCGGACGGCCACACTGCCTACGTCGCCACCGGGACGGGGGTCGCCGTCGTCGATGTCACCACCCCCACGAATCCGCGCCTTATCACCCACCGGACGGACCTGCTGGCCGACAGCGCCGAGGGGCCGATGGAGGAAGTGCAGGACCTCGCGCTCCTCGGGGAGCGACTCCTCGTCACCGGCCCGGCCCATCCCGCAGAGGGCGCTCACGGCCTCGTCGTCTTCGACGTGACCGACCGTCAGTCGCTCGACCGGGTCGGCGGCTACGAGGTCGACACCGTCGTCCACAACTGCGACTTCGACGGCCGGTACGCTTACCTCACGGCCAACAGTCGCGAGGGGAACCCCCTGCTGGTCGTCGACACCGAGACGGAACGGGAGGCCGGGACGTGGTCGCTGTTCGACGCCGACGAGGCGTGGCGAGACGTGCCCGGAACCCTCCGCCCCCTGCACGACGTGTGGGTCCACGGTGACCGGGCCTATCTCGCGTACTGGGACGCCGGGACGTGGATTCTGGACGTCTCGGACCCGGTCGACGTCTCGCTCGTTTCGCGGGTTCGCGGGCGCGATCCGGCGGCACTGGCCGACGTCGAATCACCGTCCGTCGAGCGGAGCGAACCGCCGGGCAACGACCACTTCGTCACGGTCAACGAGGACGCGACGCTCCTCGGCGTGGGGAGCGAGTCGTGGGACCTCGACGACGACGGCTCTGGCGGCCCGAGTGGCATCGAACTGTTCGACGTTACCGACGAGACGGCCCCCGAGTCCGTCGCCACTATCGGCCCGCCGCCGACGAGCGACCCGACGCCCGGCGGCGTGTTGACGACGGCGCACAACTTCGAACTCACCGACGGCCGCTGCTACGCGGCGTGGTACAACGGCGGCGTCACCGTCCACGACGTCCGCGACCCCGCCTCTCCGCGCGAGGTGTTCGCGTGGCGCGACTCCGAGACGACGTCGTTCTGGACGGCCCAGCGGGGTACTGGGTGTTTCCTCGCGGCCAACACGAACGCCAACGCCGGGTCGGAGGTCGCCCCCGGCGTCTACACCTTCCCGGACCCGCGTCTCGGGGCATCCACCGATGAGACTGATTCGGCCACGGGCGGCGGGGTACCCATCGTCGGGGCCGCCGGCGACGGGTTCGGCGTAGCCGCGGCGCTCGCGGCCGTCGGTCTCGTAGCGTGGCGACTTCGGCGCTGAGGCGTCTGGCCCGGTAAAGCGTCGCTCAGGCGAGCGCGCTCGCAACCGCGGCGGCGACGCTGCGGGCGCGTTCGGCCAGTTCCTCGGGGACGGTCCCGGCCTCGACGGCCGCGTCGAGTTCGTCGTCGTCGACGCGTTCGACGGTGCCGTCGGCGTGCTTGACGACGTCGACGTGCAGGTCCACGTACCGGGCGGTGTCCGGGAATATCTCGACTGGCGTACAGACGTTGACGTAGGTCCCCTTCGTCTCGCCGTCGCTGTCCCGGTAGGTCGTCGGGTACCACCACCGCCCCTCCTTCAGTTTCGTCTCCGCGACGTCGCCGGCCTCCTTCGGGGTGCCGAGGGCGTCGTACTCGCCGCCGGCACGCATCTCTCGCTCGACGGTGACCGTCCCGTCGGCGTCGACCGACTGTACGTCGGCCCGACCCAGCGTGATGAGGCGGCCGTCCGGTTTCCCGTGGCCGAGGGTGAGCGACCCGCCCGTCTGCGGGCCGAACTGTCGGGCGGTCACGGCGAAGGGGAAGTCCGTATCGCCGCCGCTTCCGGGGTCCGAACACAGCGCCTCCACGTAGTCGACGGCGGCGCTGGCGGCGCTGGACCCGGCTTTCACGCGATGGTGGCCCTGCATCGTCGTCGTCACTTCGCGTCGCTGCTCGTCCAGTGCGAAGCGGCTTTCCCGGCCGAACCACACCCACGTCGTCGCGCCGCCGTCGTGGTAGCGGTGGGGCGCGACCTCGGCGGCCGGGTCGGTGCCGTCGAGGGCAGTATCGACGGCTTCGGCCCGGTCGTTGGCCGCCGAGAGCGCGTCGGCTAGCGCGTCGAACGACGCGTCGTCGCTCTCGCGCTCCCACGAGACGCCCCAGCCCTCGCGGGGGTCGGCCGATATCACGTCCAGCATCGCCGGGCCGCCGGCAGTCGTCGAATTCGACCCGCCGCGTTCCAGCGTGAGGACGTCGCCGCGGACTGCGACGGTCCCGTCGAGGACGGGCCGACCGTCGGTCCACGGCGCGCTCCCCTCGACGACCTGCACGCGCAGGCGGTCGCCGGTCTCGACCCGGCTCTCGGCGTTCGAGTACGGGAGGAAGCCCTCTCCGTCGCCGCAGTCCACGACCGCGCCGCTTCCGAGCGTCTCCGTCACTTCGCCGGCGTACACCGCGCCCTCGGGCAGGGGGTCGGCCCACCAGAGCGTGTCCCGACCGAGGTCGGTACACAGGTCGACGACTCGCCCGACGGTGTCGCTGTCGCCGCTGACGCCGACGCCCTGCCGGTCGTCGGTGGTCGACACCGTCGCCGCCGCTCGCTCGGCCGCGAAGTCGGCGTCGAAGCGGTCCTCGATGGGGCCCGACGCCTGTACGACGTCGAGGCCCGCATCGTCAAGCAGGTGGGTCAGCGCCGTCGTGTAGATGCCCCTGATGCGGACGCTCATAGCGCGTCTCGCTCGGTCGCGAAGCGGACCCGCCCGTCGACGGTCGGGCCCAGCGTCAGTTCGACCACGTCGTCGTTCAGCACTCGCCCGCCCTCGACCGGGACGCCCCACGAGTCGAAGCGGAGGTAGCCGCGGATGTCGTCGGCGTGCGTGAAGAGGTCCAGATACTCGACGGTGTGTGTCTGGACGTCCGCGGAGCTATGGGCGACGTCCATGTCCGAGTGGACCGTCTCCAGATCGGCGAAGAACGCTTCGAGGTCCTCGGCGGCCGCGTCGGTTGCGGCGACGACGGCTTCGGAGGCGGCTTCGATGGTCGTCTGTTCGACGCCGGCCTGCCGGAGCGCACGCTGTTCGCGCTGTGTGAAGTGCATACCCGCTCTTGCGGCGGGGGATAGAAAACGTCGCGGACTCAGGCCATCGCGTTCAGCACCAGGATGAGGGCGCCAAACAGGATGCCGAAGGCCACGATGGTTCGCGGGTCGATACGGATGGTGTTCTGGTCCTCGGCGTCGAAGTACCGGACCAGTCCGGCACTCGACATCAGCCCGCCGCTGTCGCTGCTCATACCACAGATTGTCCACTCGCCGGGAGTAAGCCTTTCGGGTTCGCCCCCGGCGCACCCACATGGACAATCCTTATCTGGCACCACAGGTTACATCGAAGAGAACCATGACGGTCACGCTCAAGGACTTCTACGCCGATTGGTGCGGCCCCTGCAAGACTCAAGACCCTATCCTCGAAGATCTAGAGGAGGAGTGGACTGACGTCGAGTTCGAGAAGATCAACGTCGACGAAGAACAGGACGTCGCCAACGAGTATCAGGTACGCTCCCTGCCGACGCTCATCGTCGAGAACGACGACGGTATCGTCGAGCGCTTCGTCGGCGTCACGCAGGCCGAGGACCTCGAAGACGCGCTCTCGCAGGCCGGCGCGTAAGCACTGTTTCGCCACTTTTCACGGTCCCATCTTCCCCACAGCGACCGCTCAGTCCGTCGAGGACGACGCCTGCTCGAACCGACTCGCCGGGAGCAACAGGTCGTGGACCTCGGGGAGGTGCTTGACGTTGTAGACGATTTTCGCGTCCGACTCGGGCGCGACGATACAGGAGAGGCGAATCCCCCTGTCGTGGAGTTCCTGCGGGAGGATGTGACTCGCCGGTGAGGGCATCTCGCCCTCGACGACGGCGACGGCACAGTTCGTACAGGCGCCACCGCGGCAGGCGAAGGGCCACGCGTACCCCTCGTCTTCGGCGGCTTCGAGCAAAGACTCGTTCTCCGCGACGTGGAACCGGCCGTAGTCCGCCGGGTCGAACCCGCCGTCGGCGGCCTTCTCGAAGAGGTCGTCGTCGTCGAGGTTCCACCCCTCGTCCGCGACGACTTCGTAGTTTAGGTACTCGACCTCGATGCCCTCGGGTTCAGGGGGGTCGGGCTCCGGTTCGGGGTCCGCCTCGGCCGCAGTGGGGCCGGGCGCTGGCCCGGTCGGCGGATACCGTGGCTCGTCGCCTGGTTCGTAGCCGTTCTCGATGCGCTCGTAGGCGTCTTGGACGGCCTGAAACGCCTCGGCCGACCCGCCCTGGTCGGGGTGGGTCTCCTTGACTCGCTCCCGGTACGCGTCGACGATGTCGGCCTCGTCTGCGTCCGGGTCGACACCGAGTATCTCGAATGGGGAGGCCACACCGGGGAGTAGGACTGCGGGGTGAAAAGTCTCTCTTCGCCGGTCGCTACTGGAATCGGACGCCGAGGTCGTGCATACCGTCGTTGTGGCGGGCGACGTTGATGAGCAGCGGCGTCACCGCCTCGACTTCGGCGGCGTTCGAGAGGGGGCCGCCGTCTAGAGCGCGCAGGCCGACGATGCCCTCCGCGAGTTCGCAAACCGTGTCTTTCGCGTCTGTGTCGTCGCCGACGACGACCGTGTCCCAGTCGAGGTCGGCGTCTAAGTTCGCCAGCCGACCGGCGGCGAGGTTGTGGAACGCGCCGACGACGGGCGTCCCGTCGGGAGCGGCCTTCGCGGCCAGTTGCGTGACGCTGCCGACGCCGGGACGGTTGTAGTGGAAGCCGTCTTCGTCCCGCTTCATCCCGACGGCCGGCGCGACGAGGGTGGCGTCACCGAGTTCGTCGGCGATGCTCTCGACGGTGTCCGTGAGGTGGTAGGCCGGGACGGCCGTGACGACCACGTCCGCGCGAGCGGTCGCGTCCTCGTTTGCCAGTCCCTCGATGGTGACGTCCTGTCCGCGGCTGTCGAGTTCGGTCTCGTACTCTTCGGCCTTGGCCTCGGCTTTCCCGGCCTCCCGTGACCCGACGATGACGGTATGGTTCGTGTCGTACGCCCAGCGAAGGGCGAGTCCCTCGCCGATGTCACCGGTCCCGCCGAGTAGCGCGATATCCATATCTACGCGGTAGGCCGACCTCCGAATAAGCGTTGTGCGACCGGTGGGACTTGCCTACGTGTACTCGTTCCAGAGATAGTCGACGCCGCCGCCGTAGGCCGCATACAGCGCCGCCGCGAGACCGACCGCGTAGGCCACCAACTGGGCGACGATACCGAGGGGGCTGGTGTTGCCCAGCAGGAACACGAACACCGTCGCCAGCGCTACCGTGACGACGAAGATGACGAGGATGAACACGGCGACTCGGCCGGGCCGGTGCGCGGTCCGGAAAATCTGCTTGTGGGTCGAAATCGTCCAGTACGCCGCTGGGAACGCGACCAGCGCGAAGCCGATGGCGTACAACTGGACGTACTGGAGCCCCGGCTCGAACACCGCGGCGCCGCCGACGAGGCCGGCCCAGATGCTCACTAACAGCGACCAACCGATTCGCCCCCGTCGTCCCATACCCGTCAGTTCCGACCCATCGTTGAAATCCCTGCCGTTCGCCGGAGCCCGTTACTCCAGCAGGTCCGGGAGATCGTTGATAGTCTCTACGACCACGCTCGCGCCCGCGTTGGCGTACTTCCGGCGACCGGTCTCGCCGGTCAGGCCGCCGGTCAGGACGCCGACGCCGTAGTACACGCGGTCGTCGTCGGCGTCGTCGGCGTTGACCGCCGTCTTCACGTCGTCGAGCGTGTCGCCAGCGAACGCCACGCGCTCGGCACCGAAGCGCTCGGCCAGCGTCGTCAGTGCGCGTGGGTGTGGCTTGCCCTCTTCCCAGTCGTCCATCGTGAACCGGTGCTCGTCGGGAATGTCCAGTCCGACGCGCGCCATCGCGATGTCGGCCTCCGCCGCGGGTCGGCCGGTGACGACGCCGACGGCGTAGCGCTCTCGCAGCGAATCGAGCGTCTCGGGGTCGACCAGCACGGGTTCGTCGTTGATGTACCCCGGCGCGTCGAAGGGCGGGTCCCCGCCTTCTAACTCCCGGTACAGGTCGCTCCCGAGATACAGCGTCTGAAACACGTCCCGGAGTTCGTCGGGGTCCCACGCCGAGATGACTCGCTCGGCGGCCGCCTCGTCCAGCAGGTCACCGACGACGGCCCTCGCCGCGTCGAGGCCGCCGCCGCGTTCGGCGATAGCGTCGGTAAAGGCCGCGAGGTCTGCAACGTCGGCCTCGCGGGCCGAGAGGACGAACAGCGCCGCCGCGTCGGTCACTTCCCAGTCGTTGTTGAATCCGCCCGCATCCTTGAACTGTTGGATGGCTGCCTTCTCGATAGTGTCGCCGTACACGCGCTCGACGGACTCGACGACCGCGCGTCGGTAGGAGTCGGCCACGTCCACGAGGACGCCGTCGATGTCGAGGACCACCGCGTCGACTTGCATATCGGGTGGGTCGCGGCCCTCGTTCAAGCCGCTTGCTATCCCGGCCCCTCGCTGACGCGATACAGCGTCTCCCCGCCCGGCAGTTGCTCGCGCTCGACGGGGACCGTCGGCTGGTCCCCGCCCAGCGTCGTGAACCAGCAGGCGGCGTCGACCCGGCGAGCCACGTCCCGGAGCGCGCGGTGGAGTTCCGGCGGAACGTTCCGGGCGAAGACGACGTCCGCCCCTTCGTACACCGAGAGCGTCGGCTCGGTCACGTCGTCGACGACGAACGTCACACCCTCGGGGACCGGCCGGTGCTCGACGTCGGTCGCCGTCACGGTCACGCCGCGCTCGGCCAGTCCAGCAGCCACGGCCGGGTGGTTGCCGACGCCGACTTCGACGACTGTCTCGGCGGCGGCCAACCGGTCGACGAGGGCACGGTCGGAGTCGCTCATGGCGGGATGTTTAAGCGGTGCCGTCCCATATGGATTCGCATGCACGTCGACATCGTACCGGTGGGCGAAGTCTCCGCCCAGGTGAAGCGGGAGGCCTCCGACGGCCTCCGTGCCACCTACGACTGCGAGGTCTCCATGCACGAGCCACAGTCGGTGCCCGCCGGTGCGTACGATGGCGACCGCGACCAGTACCGCGCCGAGGAGTTCATCGACCTCGCTCGACGGGTCGGTTCCGGGAGCAAGAACATCGCAATCACGCCGAAAGACCTCTTTTATCGCCGCCGCAACTACGTGTTCGGACTCGCCTACCTCGGCGGGTCGGGGAGCGTCATCTCCACGTATCGCCTGCAGACGTCCTCGGACGGCGGGTTCTCGAACCGCTCGGCTGGCGAGATTTTCTCAGCGCGAGTCCGCAAAGAGGTCGTCCACGAAATCGGCCACACGCTCGGGCTGGAACACTGCGACAACAAGCGCTGTGTCATGAACTTCTCGCCGACGGTCAGACAGGTCGACGTCAAGGAGGCGTCGCTCTGTGGCTCCTGCCAGCGGGACGTCCTCTGACCGCGGTAACCGCAGGACTGCGAGGGTCCTAACGAGTTAGGTAGGGTGCCTAATCCCCTCTGGGTCTTCCTCCCAAGTGCGATGAGCAAGAGTCAGTCCAGCGACCGAGTTGCGGAGCTAGGTGACATCTTCGTCTCGGTCACCGGCGATGAATCGGTCACCGAACAACAGGCCGGCGACTCCCCCGACCGAGAGCTCCGGCCCGAAGAGGAGTTCGACCCCGAGGAAGTCGCTGACGGACTCGACGACGCCGTCGCCGGGTCCGAAACCGGCGACACCTCAGACCCCGCGGCCTGACGCTCGTGGAAGCGCGTGTTCTCCGTTTTCGAACCGACGGTAGCGGCCGCTTTCCCGGCTTCTGCGTCGCGGAAAACGCCGCCAGCCTCAGTCCTGCGTCGGCGAGTAGTAGTACTCGCCCGCGTTCTTCTGCTTGCGGTCGAGTTGGGACCCGGGCTTGTTGATGCGCGGCCGGGAGGTCCGCTCGTCGCGGCGGAACGTGATGTCGAGGTTCGAGAGGAACTCGTTCATCCCCTCGCGCATCCCCTGTGGCGGTGCGGCGTGCCCGTTCTTCGCGGGTTCGCCCTCGAAGACGAGCAAGCGGTCCGCGAGCAGGTCGATCATGTAGATGTCGTGGTCGATGACCATCGCCGTCGCGTCGTGGTTCTCGGCGTAGCGGCGAATCGCGGAGGTGGCCAGCACCCGCTGTTCGACGTCGAGGTGGGCCGACGGTTCGTCCAGCAGGTAGAGGTCGGCGTCCTTCGAGAGACACGCCGCGATGGCGACGCGCTGGCGCTCACCGCCCGAGAGGTCGGTCAACTGCTGCTCCATCACCGCGTCCAGTTGGAGGGGCTGGGCGATTTCGGTGTTCCAGTAGGAGGTGCCGAAGTCGTCCGTGATGGAGGCGAGGAACGCGTCGACGCGCATCGGCTGGTCGATTTCGATGTACTGTGGCTTGTAGGCGATGTCGAGGTCCGACTCCACGTCGCCCTCGCTGGGTTCGAGTCGGCCGGCGAGCATCTTCGCGAACGTCGACTTCCCGATGCCGTTCGGGCCGACGACGCCCAGCACTTCGCTCTCGCGGATGGTGCCGGCGTCGACCGACAGCGAGAACTCGCCCTCGCCGTAGCTCTTCTGGAGGTCCGGATACTCGATGACCACGTCGCCGGTCGAGGCGGTCCGCGGAGCGTGTTCCTCGAACTCGATTTCGGTCTGCCGGATGCGCATGTTCTCGTTCTCCAGATACCCGGAGAGGTACTCGTTGATGCCGTTCTTCGTGGATTTCGGCGAGGTGATGATACCGAACGCGCCGGGCGACCCGTAGGCGACGTTGATGTTGTCCGCAAGCAAGTCGAGGATAGCGAGGTCGTGTTCGACGACGAGCATCGAGCGGTCGCCCTCCTCTGCGAGTTCCCGGATGAGGCGCGCAGCGGTCATCCGCTGGCCGATGTCCAGATACGGCGTAATCTCGTCGAGGAAGTAGAAGTCGGCGTCCCGGGCGAGCGTCGCCACGAGGGCGACGCGCTGGAGTTCACCGCCCGAGAGGTCGCCGATGTGGTTGTCGACGACGGGGCCGATGCCTGTGCGCTCGACGAGGTAGTCCAGTTCGCCGCGTTCGTCGGTCTGTTCGAGCAGTTCGCGGGCCTTCCCGTCGAACTGGTCGGGGATGCGGTCGACGTACTGGGGCTTGCGGGCGACGGTGACGTCGCCGTCGCGCATGTCCTCGAGGTAGTCCTGCAGGGCGGTCCCGCGGTACTCGTCGAGAATCTCGTCCCAGCCGGGTCGCTCGCCGTACTGCCCGAGGTTCGGGGCCATCTCGTCGGCGAGGATGCGAACGGCGGTGGTCTTCCCGATGCCGTTCGGGCCGAGAATCCCGGTGACCTGTCCCTCCTGTGGCGTGGGCAGGCCGTACAGGGCGAAGGCGTTCTCGCCGTAGCGGTGGACCGGGTCGTCGGTCAGTTCCTGCGGGAGGTTGATTATCTCGATAGCGTCGAACGGACACTTGTTGACGCAGATACCGCAGGACTCACCGAGACATATCTCCTCGGAGATGCGGACCTGGTCGGGTTTCCCCTCGAACTCCTCGTCTTCCTCGTAGGCCTCGCCACGCTTGACGATGCACTCTTTCCCGCTCCGGTTGGGCGGGCAGTAGTTCATACACTCGTAGTTACAGCGGTCGGGCTGACACCTATCTAAGTCGACGACCGCGATGCTGTCCTCCGCCATCGTTACACCCCGGCCGTCAGCAGAATACCCCACGAGACGAACCAGAGCGCGAAGGTCATGAACGCGACGTAGAGGACGTCCTTCGTCGAGAGGTCGTCCGGTCCGATACCGATTACCCGGAGCACCGGGAACTGTGCGAGGACGGCGGCCGCCACGACGAGGACGCCGGTGACATCCGTCGCGCTTGCCGCGACAGCGTTCGAGACGAACGCCGCCGCGATGCCCGCAACGGCCGTAATGGTTGTGACGGTGAGTCCCCGCATGTGGGAGCTCATGCCGTCCGCCGTATCCGTAGCCATACCCAGTACTGGACTACCCTTCACCAAAAGGGGCGCGGTTCCAGTACCTCGCCCGGCGGCCCGGCGCGGCGTCGCTCGAATCACCCCCCGCCGGTCGACAGTTCCGCCGTGAGCGCCGGTCTGGCGAACGGACTCCTCAATCTTTATGCATCCGGCGCCACTCGGTGCAGGTAATGACGGAATCCGATGGGGAGGCCATCGCAGACCTTCCACCGAGCGCGAAGCTCGTCTACAAGGTGCTGGAATACGACGGGCCGCTCACCCAGAAGGGCATCGTGGAGGAGTCGATGCTCTCCGCGCGTACGGTCCGCTACGCTCTCGAACGACTCGACGAAGTCGGCGTCATCGAAGAGGACGTCTACTTCGCCGACGCCCGACAGAACCTCTACGAAATAACCGACCAACCGGCCGAACAGGCCGACGCCGCCGTCTCGGACTGAATCACCGACTGGCTTCTCTCACCCCGTATCCACAGGCCGGACAGTTGCGCCGCTCCTCGTCGAAGGTGAGGCCACACAGCCCACACTCGTAGGTCGCCCGCCGCCGAAACCGTGATTGTAGCCGCTGTCGGATGCTCATCGTGGCTTCACGCGAGTTCACCGCAGGTCCGACAGCGGGGCCGACCCGCGGCCGGGTCGAACGCCAGCGCTATCTCCCGACAGTGCCGGCAGTACCTGTCGTCGGCGCCGAACTGCGCGTCGTCAGTCGTCGCGTGACGGGTCGTCGCTGTCTGTCCGTTGCTCGGTTCCATGTCAACACGAAGCACGAACGCCTACTAAAACGCTGTGGGCATACGTTCCGTAATATCCTTATATTCTACCACATTCTTCCTCATCTGGGCTTTGTGTGTGCTAATAGCATGGCTACGGGAAGAATAATTGGATGTATGTGGTATTTGTAAACTCTCTTCTACGCCGACCGTCGACGCACCACGTCCGGCGCGACCGCTCGCCAGTCAGATACGGGACGGGTACCGACCCCGTATCCACGCGGAGGTTTTTGGTCGCCACCGGCCTAGCGACGGACATGAGCGACGAGGCCCGGCGGACGGAGGGATTCAAACAGCGCACACGAGTCGAGTCGGCCCGGGAGACGCTACTGGACGCCGTGACACCGCACGACAGAACCGAGCGCGTCCCGCTCAGGGACGCCGACGAACGTGTCCTCGCGACAGACGTGGGGGCCGCACGCCCGGTCCCGCACTACCAGCGGGCGGCGATGGACGGCTACGCGGTCCGGGCCGAGGACACGTTCGGCGCCAGCGACCGCTCGCCCGAGCAGTTGCGCGTCGCCGAGGACGTGGGGCCGGGCACCGCCAGTCGGGTCCACACTGGGAGCGAACTGCCACCCGGTTCTGACGCCGTCGTGATGGTCGAGGACACCGACCGGCAGGGTGACTCACTGACCGTCTTCGACGCCGTCGCGGGCGGCGAGAACGTCGCACCCGTCGGCGAGGACGTCGAGGAAGGCCAGACGCTGTACGAGGCCGGCCACCGACTCAGGCCCTCGGACCTCGGGCTGCTGAAGTCCGTCGGGTTAGACGCCGTCGAGGTGTACGAGCGGCCGCGGGTCAGCGTGATTCCGACCGGCGAGGAACTCGTACAGGACGACCCCGACCCCGGCGAAGTCGTCGAGACGAACGGCCAGACGGTCACGCAATACGTCGAGCGCTGGGGCGGCGAGGCCACCTATCGCGACGTGGTCTCCGACGACGAGGACGCACTCCGGGCAGCGGTCGAGGGCGACCTCGACCACGACGTGGTGGTGACCACCGGCGGGTCCTCGGTGGGCGAACGCGACCTCATCCCCGAGGTGGTCGACGAGTTGGGCGAGGTGCTGGTCCACGGCGTCGCGCTGAAGCCCGGCCACCCGGTCGCGCTGGGCCGCGTCGCGGACACGCCGGTCCTCATGTTGCCGGGGTATCCTGTCGCGTGCATCGTCAACGCCGTCCAGTTCCTGCGGCCGACGCTGGAACGCGCGGGCCACCTCCCGACGACGGACCCGCCGACGACCGACGCCCGGTTGACGCGCAAGGTGGTCAGCGACCCGGGTACCCGGACGTACGTGCGCGTCCAGTTGGGCGAGGACGACGAGGGCGTCACGGCGACGCCGACACGTGCGAGCGGTTCGGGGGTCCTCTCCAGCGTCGCCCTCGCAGACGGCTGGGTCGTCGTCCCCGAGCGCCGGGAGGGGTACGACGCCGGTGAGACGGTCGCCGTCGAGAACTGGGAGGCCTCGCGATGAGCGACCGACGGGAGTTCCGCGACCTCGCGCCGCCCGAGGAGGCCCACGAGACGCTGGCGGGTCTCGACCTGACGCCGGGCCCCGAACGAGTCCCGCTCGCCGAGGCTCGTGACCGCGTCCTCGCGGAGCGAGTCGACGCCGAACTGGACGTGCCGGGGTTCGACCGGGCGAGCATGGACGGCTACGCGGTCCGGGCGGCCGACACCTTCGGCGCGGACGAGGCCGACCCGGTGACGATGCCCCTCGTCGGCGCGGTCCACGCCGGTGAGGAACCCGAGGTAACCGTCGAGGAGGGGACCGTCGTCGAGATATCGACCGGCGCGGTGATGCCGGAGGGCGCCGACGCCGTCGTGATGGTCGAGCGCACCACCGAAGTCGCGGACGGCGTCGAGATTCGGACCGCCGTCGCGCCCGGCGACAACGTGATGTTGGCGGGTGCGGACATCGCCGCCGGTGCGCGGGCGCTGGGTCCCGGCACCCGAATCACGCCACGGGAAATCGGCCTGCTGTCGGCGCTGGGCGTCGATAGGGTGCCGGTCCGCGGGACGCCCACCGTGGGCATCGTCTCGACGGGCGACGAACTGGTCCGGCCGGGCGAGTCGCTGAACAGCGCGGCCGGCGAGATATACGACGTCAACAGCTACACGCTCGCCGCGGCCGTCGAGGAGGCCGGCGGCGACCCGGTGCTGTACCCGCACGCCGGCGACGACTACGAGGAGATGGAGCGACTGCTCCACGAGGCCGCCGACGAGTGTGACCTCGTCCTCTCCTCCGGGTCGACGAGCGCCAGCGCCGTCGACGTCATCTACCGCGTCATCGAGGACCGCGGCGAACTCCTCTTACACGGCGTGGCGGTCAAGCCCGGCAAGCCGATGCTGGTCGGCACCGTCGGCGAGTCGGCCTACGTCGGCCTTCCGGGGTATCCTATCTCGGCACTGACAATCTTCCGCGTGTTCGTCGCGCCGGTGATTCGCGAAGCGGCCGGGCGCGAGGCACCCGCGACGGCGACGATTACCGGGGAGATGGCCGTCACCGAACGGTACAGCGAGGGTCGCCACCGCCTCATGCCCGTCGGCCTCGTCGAGGACGGCGACGGGAATCTGCTCGTCTACCCCGTGGATAAGGGGAGCGGTGCGACCACCAGCCTCGTGGACGCCGACGGCACCGTCACCGTCCCCGCGGACACGGATTACCTCGGCGAGGGCGAGACGGTCGAGGTGGACCTCTTCTCCCCGGACGTACGCCCGCCGACCCTGCTCGGCGTCGGCGAGGACGATCCAACGCTCGCCCGACTGCTGGACGACGTCGACCGACCGCGCTACCTCCCGGTCGGGACGATGGAGGGGCTCCGCCGTCTCGGGGACGGCACGCCCGACGTCGCAGTCGCGGCCGGTCCGGCCGAACCGCCGAAGGCGGCCGTCAATATCGGCGACTGGGAGCGCGACTGGGGCCTCGTCGTCGCCCCCGACGCCGACGTGGACTCCCTCGCCGCTCTCGTCGACGGCGAGTGGCGTTTCGTCAACCGAGACACGGGGTCGGGTCTGCGGCGGAGTTTCGACGACGCGTTGGCCGCACTCGCCGAGGACCGCGACACGGACCGCGCGACGGTCGCCGAGGCTATCGACGGCTACGAACTGACGACGAAGGCCCACGAGAGCCCTGCCCGGAAAGTCGCCGCCGGGCAGGCGGACGCAGGGCTGGGACTCCGGTCGACCGCCGAGAAACTCGGGCTGGACTACGTCTCGTTCGGGACTCAGCAGGTCCGTGTGCTTGCCAATCCCGACCGAACCGAAAAGGAGAGCGTCGTCGCGTTCGAGCGCGCTATCGAAGGCCTGTAGCTCAGTCCTCGTCGGCGTACTCGTAGGGTGCGCGGTCCCCCTCGCTGTCCATGTAGGTCTCGTTGAACTCCCAGTCGCCGTCCGCGCCCTCTATCATGTACTCGCCGTAGTAGGGGACCCGCTCGGCGACGGTCTTGCGGAAGGCCTCGCGCATCGATTCTTTGGTCTCGCCGATGGCGACGAGGTCGTCGTTCCGGTTCAGACACCCCTTGAGGTACCCGTCGTGGGTGAGCCGGACCCGGTGGCAGTTCGCACAGAACTTGGCGTTGCCGACCGGGTCGACGATTTCGACCATCCCGACCCCCTCGCCGTCGTCCGCCCGGACGCCGTCGTCGGGCCGCGGTCCGCTGGACCGCTCACCGCCGTCGGCGGCCGCCATCGAGGTGGCCGTCCCGCCCTCGCTGGCCTCGCTGCTGACGAAGTAGCGCCTGCGGTCGTGCATCTCTCGCGTCTCGACGTGGTCGGCCCGGTCTTCGAGCCAGTCGTGGACGCGTTGGATGTCGATGGCCCACTCGGGGTGGCCCGCCAGCTCCGGCATGTACTCGATGAGTTGTAGTTGGAGGCCGTCGTTCTCGGCGACGTGGTCGACCATCCCCGGGACGTACCCCGCGGTCGGTTCGAACACGACCATGTTGAGCTTTACCGGGGCGAGACCGGCGTCCAGCGCCGCCTCGACCCCCTCTAAGACCCGCTCGTAGGCCCCGCTCTGGGTCAGTTCGGCGAACGCGTCCCTGTCGAGGGCGTCCTGTGAGACGTTGACCCGTTCGAGGCCCGCCTCGACGAGGCCCTCGGCGCGGCCCGGGAGGAATGTGCCGTTGGTCGTCATCGACACCTCCATGTCCGCTGGCGCGCGCCGGACTATCTCCTCTAAGTCGTCCCGGAGCATCGGTTCCCCGCCCGTGAACTTCACGGCCTCGACGTCGAACTCTCTGGCGACTTCGAGGAACTGCACGACGTGGTCCGTCGACAGTTCGTCGTCCTGTGGGTCCATCGGACCGCGGGTGTCGCCGAGCCCCTCGTTGTGACAGTAGACGCAGTCGAAGTTACACCGGTCGGTCAGCGAGACGCGGACCCCCGAGACCTCGCGACCGAACTCGTCTTCGAGCATTTGCTTGTCGAGTGTTCACACTCCGCGGATTTAAAGGGTCGTTTTGTAGGCCGAACCTAGCGACGGCGACGGGGGAAGGGTTTTCAGCCACGGCCTCGCCTGCTAGGGCATGGATATCGTCGGCGCGCTGGGTGCCCACGAAGGAACGACCTGTTTCGTCGGCGCGGGCGGAAAGAAGACGACGATGGCGACGCTCGCCGCCCGACTGGACCGCGCCGTCGTCACGGCCACAGTCCGCATCCCCATCTTCGACGACTGGGTCGCCCGCGTCGCGGTGACCGACGACCCCGCCGCGGCCGTCGCGGCGACCGACGACTGGCCGCTGGGCGTCGTCCCGGAACGGGAACGCGAGGACCGCTATCTGGGCTACGACCGCGAGACGGTGGCTGCACTTTCCGACTGCGGCGTCCCGGTCCTCGTGAAAGCCGACGGCGCGCGGATGCGCCGGTTCAAGGCCCCGAGCGACCGTGAACCACAGGTTCCGTCGAGTGCCGACACCGTCGTTCCCATCGCCAGCGCGCACGTGGTCGGGCAGCCACTCACCGAGGAGCGCGTCCACCGGGTCGACCGTGTGGCCGCCCTCACCGGCCTCGACCCCGGCGACACCATCCGCGCGGCGGACGTGGCGACGGTGCTCGCGAGCGACCGGGGCGGCCGGAAAGGCGTACCCGACGGCGCGACGGTGATTCCGCTCGTGAACATGGTCGACGACGACGAACTGACGGCCACCGCGCGCGCTATCGCACGGGCGATCCACGACCGGACGGACGTGCCGCGGGTGGTTCTCGCGGAGATGCGCGCACCCGACCCGCTGGTCGAGGTCGTCTAGGCGGGGGTTACCGGCGTCGTCGCCGTCTTCGGTGACCGACGGCACCCGGTGGGTCGGAACCACCGGCGGGCACCGGAACAACGCTTTTGTCGCCCGCCCGCCGTATGATATATCATGACACTCGACACGCCCGGGCGTCTCCTTCGAGTCGACCTCTCGGCCGGGGCCGCCGAGAGCGTCCGGGTGCCCGACGAGTGGCGGCGGAAGTACGTCGGGGGGAAGGGACTCGGGGCGCGCTACCTCTACGACGAACTGACGGCCGGGACGGACCCGCTCGGACCCGACAACGGCCTGTTGTTCATGCTCGGCCCGCTCTCGGGGTACCTGCCCGGCGAGTCCCGCTACGCGGCGGTCACGAAGTCGCCACTGACCGGCGGGTTCCTCGACTCGTACGCGGGCGGCGAGTTTCCAGACGCCCTCGCCGGTGCGCTGGGCGAGAACATCGGCCTGTTGGTCACCGGCCGGGCCGAGCGCCCGGTCAGAATCGTCGTCGCGGACGGGTCCGCGACGGTCGAACCCGCCCGGACGTGGGGCGAGGACACCGTCGAGACGGCGGCGGCGTTCCCGGACGCGGCGGTGGCCTGCATCGGCCCGGCGGGCGAACAGCGGGTCGCCTACGCCTCCATCGCCTCGGACGCCGGCGACCACCACGCGGGCCGGGGCGGTGCCGGCGCGGTGATGGGGTCGAAGCGGCTGAAGGCCGTCGTCGCGCGCGGCGACCCGCCCGAGGGGCTGGCGGCCTTGCGAGAGTCCTACGCGGAGGCGTACCGCGAGACGGCGACGGGCCGCTGGCTCGAATCCAGCGGCACCGTCGAGAGCGTCGACTTCGCCAACGAGGTCGGGGCGCTCTCGACACGTGGCTGGACCGACGGCCAGTTCGAGGGGGCCGACGCGGTGGGCATCAGCGCCGTCGAGGCGCTGGCGGCGGGCCGGGAGTACGACGACGACGAGAACCCCGGCGGCTTCCGGGTCGAGACCGACGAGGGCGACCACGTCCCCCGCGGCGCGTCGGCGATGAGTCTGGGGGCCGCGCTCGGCATCGACGAGTTCGACGCCGTCGCGGCGCTGGGCCAGACCTGCGACCGCCTCGGGATGGACCTCATCAGCGCCGGGAGCGCCGTCGCGTGGGCCATCAAGGCCGCCGACGCCGGCCACGTCGACCGGGACCTCGCCTTCGGCGACCCCGACGCCGCCCGCACGCTCCTCCGAGACATCGCGGCCCGGGAGACCGACCTCGGCGACGCGCTCGCGGGTGGGGTCGACGCGGCCGCCGAGCGCTACGGCGGGGGCGGCCTCGTCCCGACGGTCAAGGCGATGGAACTGCCGGCCTACGACCCGCGGGGCGCACAGAGCATGGCGCTGGCCTACGCGACGAGCGACCGGGGGGCCTGCCACCGGCGCGCCCGAACCGTCGAGCGCGAGGCGTTCGACGAGGACTGGTCGCCCGAGCGAGCGGCCGCCGCGGTCGTCCGCGAACAGGACCAGCGCTCGGTGCTGTGGTGTCTCGTCGTGGACGACTTCGTCGGCGACGTGTTCGACGATTTGGGCGCGGAGTGGGTCGACGCCGTCGGCCTCGACGTCGACGGCGACCTGCGGACCGTCGGCGAACGGGTGTGGAACCTCACGCGCCTGTTCAACGTCCGCGAGGGCGTCTCCCGGGCCGACGACGAACTGCCCGCCGTCCTGCGCGACCCGCTCGAATCGGGACCGAACGCCGGGGCGGCCGTCGAGCCAGCACGGTTCGAGGCGATGCTCGACGCCTACTACCGCCGCCGGGGCTGGGGTGCCGACGGCCGTCCCGCCCGTGCGACGGTCGACCGCCTCGGACTGGACGAGGCCGTCGACGACGAGACGCCACTCGCCGAGACGCCGCTCTCAGACCCATGACAGACGAGATAGACCTCGACGAACTGGACGTGGAATCGGACGACGAGGACGGCCCGAACCGCGGCGACTGGTTCTGGCGCGGCGAGGGCGAACCGAGCGAGGAACCCGACGCCGGAGCGGTCGAGACGCCCTCGACCGTGACGCCGGACGCCGGCGAGAGCGCGGCGGACGGGGCCGGAGCGACGGCCGAGGGGCGGACGGCGACGCCGACGCCGCGGACGCGAGCGCCGGCCCCGTCCCGCACGTCCCGCGGGAGAACAAGGACAAGCCGGCGGGTATCCCGGTCGAGAGCGGCGGCGCGGGTGGCGGGGCCGCCGCCGACGCCGGCACGCCGGAGGACGCGCCCGAACACCCGGACACGGCCGACGAACAGGCCGCGAGCGGCCCGCACGGCGGCGGTATCGACGACATGACGATGGCGCTGACCTACGCGGCGGCCCAGCGACTCGCGGACCCGCAACTGGCCATCCGGGACGCGAAGACGTGGACCGACTGGCTCGGTATCGTCGGCGACGTCGAGACGTTCGTCATCAGCAAGTTCCAGCGCGACCACGGCGTCGACGTGGACTTCTTCAGCGGGTCCGGCCAGTCGCCCGGCGAGCGACTCGCGGACATCGACGAACACTCCATGTTCTTCGCCGAGCGGATGGTCGTCGTCGGCCTCCCCGAGGAAGCATCGATAGCCGAGCAAGCAGACTGGGAGTTCGTGCCGCTTTCGACGGCGGCCCAGAAGGCCGACTGGGAACTCACCGAAGACCCCGAGTGACGGGTGACCTTTTTGGTAACGCACCGCATGGTAGTACCTAGAGGCCGACACATGACCCTCAGAACTGCACTGCAACAGTCGAAGATACTCACGTTCGTCGTCATGGGGGCCTTCGTGTGGCTCCTGTTGTCGCTGCTGAACGTGATGGGGACGTTCGATTGGGCCGCGATCAACACGGGTGACTTCGTGGGACAGACCGCCGTCGGCGGCATCGCCGGCGTCGTCGTACTGGCCGTCCTACTGGGCGTGCTGGTGGTACTGTACTCCGAGGTGTCCGAGACGAGTCCGGGGCCGGAAGCGTGGCCGCCGTCCGAGCGATGACGTACTACAGTTGCGAGGAGTGTGGCCAACTCATCGACCTCTCGACGCTGGACGAACAGCCCCGACGGGAGCGCTGCCCGGTGTGTGAAGAGACGACGCGCTGGACGCCCGAGTTCACGGCGGACGAGGGGGTGTCGTTCTGATGTACACCTTCGAGGTCAGCGACCGCCTCTACGAGGCCGCCGAACGCTGGGGCGAGAAGATGATGCAGGACATCGACGAGGCGCTCGAGACGAAAGTCGAGCAGTCGTTACTGGAGATAGAACATCTCGTCTCACAGTCACACGAGGTCGAGTTCGACCTCGAGGGCCGGGCCGTGACTTACGACCCGACCGACGAACTGGCCGCGTTCCTCGAACGGCAAGCCGACGGGCGGGACCTCGACGAGAGCGACGTGCTGAAGATGCACGTCGACCTCTACGCCAACGCCTTCCTCGAGGAGGCGGCGTCCGAGGAACGCCCGCCGAACGCACCGCCGACCGAGTGACGCGGGGAAACGTTAACTCACTGGACGCACAATGGTGTGATATACCATGGCTCACGAAGACAGTGACTGGCGCCCGAAAGGGGCCACAGACACGTTCAAGGGGTACGAAGTCTGGGACCACGGCGTCTGGCCCATCGACGTCAACGAGGGCGAAGTCGACGGCGAGATATCGCTGACCGACGACGAGTAATCAGGCGTCGGGGAACGCCCGCCGGTCACGCGGCGGGACGTAGAAGTTCGCCCGCGACAGCACCTCGATGAACTCCAGGATGCCGTTGTTCTGTTCGTCCTGGATGTCGGGGTGTTCGTCCTGTAACCACCACCCGTTCATAGCGTCGCGTGTCTCCTCGAAGTGGTTCAGCGTCCGCTGGAGCGAGAGGAACTGCACCGCGGCGTGGCCGCCGTCGACGCTGTTGAAGTCTCGACGCAACAGGAGCGGTTCGCCGTCCTTGCGCGCACGGGCCACCTTCTCCCAGTGGCCGACGCGTCCCGTCTCGCTTGCGTGTTCGGTGACAGCGTCGGCGAAGTCGAGCGGTCCGTGCCCGGCCACGTCCTCCGGCGTGAACGCGCTAGAGAACATCTGCGTGACGCGGTCGGCCTCCGCCATCGCCCACCAGCTATCCAGCGACTCCCGCAGGTGCGAGAGGTGCATCGTGGTCCCGCCGGCGTAGCGACCGTCGGAGATAGTGACGCGCTCTTCGGACGCTTGCGTCCCCGGCCGACCGGAGAAAAAGCCCGTGAAGTTCGGGACGTCGCTGGGGATGTCGTTCGGGACGCCCTCCGCGTTGGCGTGCTGGGCTGGGAGCTCCTCGCCGAAAAAGCCCGTTCGCCGCTCGCCGACGGTGAACACGTCACCCAGTCGCTCCTCGACCGTGACGCCGCCGAGAGTGGAGCGCGTGCCGAACGCCGCCGCCTCTGTGGCCTCCAGTTGCGAGGGGACGTCGCTCGCGAGGACGAGGATGGCGTCGTACGAGAGGAGTTCGGGGTCGTCGGTCCGAGAGACGACCTTCGGGTGGCGAATCGGCGAGTCGCCGAGTCTCCCGAGGCGCTCGAAGTACGCCGTCCCCCACCCGAGCATGTGGAGGAGCCCGTCGCTTCGGAACTCGTAGGCCTCTTCGAGGGTCCGCATCGCCAGTTCGACGGTGCGGGCGGCCTCCTCCGTCGGGTCGGCGTCGAGGTCCAACAGGAGCAGTCGGAAGTGTTCGGGCAGCAGCGGGTTGTCCTCGCTGTCGGTCCTGAGGCGGTCGTTCCACGTGTGCTGGCTC
Organism: Haloarcula sp. JP-L23; assembly: GCF_011602445.1. Classification (NCBI taxonomy): domain Archaea; kingdom Methanobacteriati; phylum Methanobacteriota; class Halobacteria; order Halobacteriales; family Haloarculaceae; genus Haloarcula; species Haloarcula sp. JP-L23. The sequence continues at coordinate 1,157,420 of NZ_CP050014.1, forward strand.
TGTGGGAGGGACCCGGCCCGCGGATTCGGCGGGAGGTCGGCAGTCGGGGACTCCGCGCGGCGGGCGAGGAAGTTCGAGCAGCCGCTGAGGCCGGCCGCGCCGGTGATTGTCGCGAGGCGATAGAGCAGGTCCCGACGGGATGGCATGTCATCCCGAGGAAGGGGCCTGCCGAAGAAAAACCTTACCGACCCAATAAGTTCGCAACCGTTTTGTCGCTCGTGCCGTACTTGGTTTGTATGGGGCTCACACCCATACACTCTCGGACGGGGATAGACCTCCCGCTATCCCCGGATGCCGGTGCCATGTTCCTCGCGATAGGGGTCGTCGTCGTCGCCGTCATTACCTACGATATATATAGACAACACTACCGTTCGGAGGTGGACCGTGGCGACTGAGCAGTCCGGGGAGCAGTTCGACGCCGCCGCGCTCCTCGGCTACGTCCGTATCACCGTGTACGTGCTGGCGGCCCTGTTGGCGCTGTCGTTGCTCGTCGTCGGGACTGTCGGCCTCCTCGCCGAGATAAAGGGCACGTGGCACTGGGCCATCCACCTCGAGTCGACCATCAGTTTCATCGGCCTGTTCGTCAGCCGGTTGCTGGTCGTGTTGGTGCCGCTGTTCGTCGTCCTCGTCGTCGGTCGGCGGGTGATTCCCGATGCGTGAGCGCTTGCAGGGCAACCCGTTCGGCCTGACCGCGGCCGCCTCGGTGATCCTGCTCTGTGTCCTCGTCGCCGGCGCGGGCGCTATCGCTATCTACGCCGAGACGGTCGGGACCTGGCGCTCGCTTTTTCTCATGGAACAGGCGCTCGCCTTGCTCGTCCCGACGGTGAAGGCCCTGCTTGCGGTCGCTTTCGTCTCCGGCGTCGGCCTCGTCGCCGGGGCTCGGTAGCTACCCTATCTGGCCGACGATGTCGTTCTCGAACTCGACCAGCCCCTGACAGACCAGCGCCGCCGCGAGGAACAGGCCGTCGTCGGCCTCCTCGCGCATCTCCGCGACGAAGTCGTCTATCCACACGTTCAGGTGTTCGTTCAGGAACACTCGCTCGAAGCCGACCGTCTCCTCCCGGCCCGCTCGTTGTGCGTCGACGAGGTAGCGGAGGAACGCCATCTCGACGGCGATGAAGTCGTCCTCCTCGGGGTACTCCTCCGGCGAGGCCCATCCCGCGGCACCGTAACTGGCTTCGACCGCTGCGAGGCCTTCGCCGATGAACTCCGTATCGTCCCGGTAGTGGGTCTCGTGAGGCAACACCGGCGGGCGCGGACCGACGAGGAGGTCGGTGTACTCTCGCTCCAGTTCCTTCTGGACGACCGCCGGGTCGCGGCCCGCCTGTTCGTCCAACCACGTCTGTAGCATCTCGAATCCCTCGTCCATCGGGTCGTTGATCGACTCTTCGGGCAACGCCACTTCGTCGCCGAGCAACTTCTCAACGAACGTCTCGCTGGGTGTGTCCCAGAACACTTCGATGACGAAATCTATCAGTTCGAGGCGCGCCTCGTAGACGGCCGCGTCGTTCATCGTCGACCCCCCTGGTCGAACAGCAGGTGGCTCCGACAGTCGCCACAGTACTCGAAGACGCTGTGGTCGGACTCGGGTGCCAGTCCCGCGACCACCTCGCCGACTTCCTCCTCTATCTTCTCCGCGGAGGCGACGCTCGTGAACGCTTTGCCACAGCGGACACACTCCATCATCTCGTCCTCGTGGACAGTCTGCCACGATTCGCCGTCGCGGTTCTCCGGGAGGAGACCGAGGTCGAGGCCCGTCTCCATCGTGATGGCCGTCTCCGGACACCCCTCCTCGCAGAGACCGCAGTTGACACACCGCTCGTGGTTGAACTGTAACTCGCCCTCGCCGGTCCGCCGGATGGCGTCGGTCGGACAGAGGTTCGTACACGTCGGCGTGAGCGTACACGCGTCGTTCACCTCCATCAGGCCGAAGTCTTTCAGGCCGCGAATCACCTCCCGGTCGGGGTCGACGTGGTCGAGGATGGCCCGGACGCTCTCTAACGTCCAGCCGTGACTGTCGAACGAGGGGTTGGCCCGCTCTGTCACCCAGTCGGCGTCGATGCGTCCGGTCGCCTCGTAGTCGCCGGCGGGCACCGGCGTCTCGTCTAACCCGAACTCGACGAACCCGGAGATGGCCTCGACGAACGCTTCGGGGGTGCCGGCCTCGGGGGCGAAGAAGCCGACCCGCTCACCGAGGCCGAGGTCCTGTGTCGCTCGGTTGAGTCGGTCGACGAGGTCCTGTTTCGGGTCCGGCCCGGAGTGGAGACACGAGCCACCGCACCCGACGATAGCGACGCCGTCAGCCCCTGCCGCGAGCGCGTGCATGACGTGGGCCTCGCCGACGGTGTCGGTGCAGTTGACTCGGACCGGGAGGATGGGTGGGTAGTCGAGGTCGTCGTCGCTGCGGGCGGCGCGGCGTCCGTGCGCGCGGAGGCGTTCGGCCGCGTACTCCGAACAGACGAACGCGACGACCTGCGTGTCGATGGCCGGTGCCGTGCCCCGGGAGAGCAGACCGCCGTCGTCCTCCTCGCCCTCTAGTAGCGCCTCCACCTCGCGCGCGATGCGCTCGTTGGAGGGCTCTCGGAGCATCGTCGCGCCGGTGGGACAGGCACTCGTACAGGCCCCGCAGTCCTGACAGGCCGTCTGGTCGAACTCGACCGAGTCGATGGTGGGCCGGTCTACCGCTCCGTGCGGGCAGGCGTCGACACAGGCCGTACAGCCCTCCTGACTCGACGCGCCGGCCGCACAGACGTCCATCTCGAGGTCGAGGAACTGCGGTTTCTCGATGCCGCCGAGTTGGGACTCGACGGCGGCGATAGTCCCCGCGTCCACTGGGCCGGTGTAGTAGCCGAGTCGGCCGCCCCGCGCGTCGTCGCGGCCGCCGGGGTAGATTACCTGGTCGAACTCGACAGTGCGTGTCACCCCGTCTAGGTCGATGGCGTCGGTCGGACAGCAGTCGGGCCACTCGCCAGCGGGCGCGTCCGGGTGGACGTCGACGGGGTACTCGGTGACCATCCCGTCGGGGCCCTCGTGGACGCACGCCATGCAGTCGATGCAGTCGTCGGTGACCCGGGCTTCGAGCGTGAGTTCGAACTCGCCGAACGAGCCGTCGACGCCGACGACGCGGCCGCGTTCGACGGTCACGTCGCCGAGTCCTTCGACCTCGGCGAACTCGCGCCCGTCGGCGATGAGTGTCACGTCGGCCGCCTCGGAGAGCGATGTCGCGGCGTCGGGGTCACCGACGACGGCCACGCGGTTGCCCGCGTCTTTCGAGACGCTCCGGGTGATGGCCTCGTGCTGGAGGCCCGCCTGCTTGGCGTTGATGAGTCTGGCTGTCTTCTCTGTCGCTTCGGCCTCGTCGTGGACCCACGCGTTGGTCTCTCTGTGGTCCACGAACTGTGTCGCGTCCGGGTGGAGTCCGTGATCGTCGGCCAGCGACCGGATTCGGTCCTGGCACGACGGTTCGGGCGTCGTCACGATGAGTTGGTCCAGGTCGTAGCCGTCGATGACTTTCGACATCGCGCCGCGCCCGTCCTGACAGAGCAACTCGGAACTCGCGACTACGTCGACCCCTGAGACGCCCTCGCGGACCGTCTCTAGGTCGATGTCGCACGAGCCCCCACACGAACACACGAAGGCACCTGTGTTCATTACACATGAAAAAACATGGCAAAGTGATATCGTTTGCGGGTGATTTCACCGCCTAACTGCCTGTAAGGGCCGGGTTACCGTCTTCTGGTTTAGGTTTGCCAAAAAATGCTGCCCGTGCGACATGAAATGTTCACGATGTTTTATTATAGATTGCTGGTAACTATTGACAAGGTAGGAATTGACAATGTATATAGTCCCGATGGCGTCGTACCGCGGTGAAAGACAAGCGGGGGAGAACATACCATGAGTACACAGCAAGAACCAGTTTCGTTAGACCTCGACAGACGGTCGTTCATGAAGGCGAGCGCACTCGCAGGTGCGGTCGCACTCGGGGTCAGTGGCGCCGGACAGGCGCTTCAGAGTACAGGTGACGAGCCCGAGGGTGCGGATACGGGCACGGAGCTTTCAAAGACCATCTGCAACTACTGTTCGGTCGGTTGCGGGTTCCACGGAGAACGTGAGGGCGACTCGTTCGTCGGCATGGAACCGTGGAAGGAGCACCCGGTAAACGCCGGGTCGCTCTGTTCGAAGGGCGCCGGCATCTACGAGACCGAACACTCAGAGAAGCGCCTGAAACACCCGATGATTCAGGAGAACGGCGAGTGGCGCAAGATCGGCTGGAACGAGGCCTACGACCGCCTCGCCACCGACATTCGGGCGCTCTGGCCGGATTCGGACGTCTCGCCCAGCGATGCGGTGGACGTAGACGAAGAACACAGCAGAGAGAGCGTGATGTTGCTCGGCAGCGCCCACCACTCCAACGAGGAGTCCTACGCCATCAGGAAACTGGCGGCGTTCATGGGCACGAACAACGTCGACCATCAGGCGCGTATCTGTCACTCGACGACGGTGGCCGGCCTCGCGAACACGTGGGGCTACGGGGCGATGACCAACACGGTCAACGACTACCGGAACTACGACCTCGACATCATCGTCGGGCAGAATCCGGCCGAAGCCCACCCCATCGCGATGCAACACATCCTCGAAGGCCAGAAGCGGGGCGGGAAGATTCTCGTCCTCGACCCGCGGTTCACCAAGACCGCGGCCCACGCCGACGAGTTCGTCCGGTTCCGCCCGGGCACGGACGTGGCGTTGATGATGGGGGTCATCAAGGACCTCCGTGACCGCCACGGTCTCGCGGTGGACCCGGACGCCGACGACACTGGGCAGAACATGCTCACAGACCGGGTACAGGGCTGGGAAGACGTCGCGGCCGAACTCGACCAGTACGACTTAGAAACGGTCTCGGAAATCACGTGGGTCGACGTCGAGGACATCCAGCGCATCAGTGACATGATAAACGAGGCCCGCCCGCACGTCCAGATAGAGTGGGCGATGGGCGGGACCCAGCACAACAACGGGACCCAGAACATCCGCTCGTACGCCGAACTGAGTCTGGCCTCCGGGTCGGCGGCCCGGAGCGGCGGCGGTCTGCAGGTGATGCGTGGCCACGCCAACGTGCAGGGGGCGACCGACCTCGCCGTCGCGAGCCACATCCTGCCGGGGTACTACGGCCTGAGCCCCGGTGGCTGGTCGTGGTGGGCCGACGTGTGGGACAAGAGCCCCTACACGAGCGGGTCCACCTCGTTCCGCGAGATGTACGACAAGTTCGAGTTGATGCCGGAGGACCTCTACGTCCGGCAGAGCGCCGTCGCGGAGGGCAACGAGGACATCGACGCCTCGTTCCCGGCGGACAACTCGATGATGTTCCAGAACGGGCTGACGGTCGCCCGGTGGTTCGAGGCCGCACTGCCTCAGGACATACGGTATCAGGAGACGCCTATCTACCAGCCAGACCAGGTGAAGATAGCGTTCTTCTGGGGTCACTCCGCGAACTCCATCAGCGAGATGGAGCAGATGAAAGAGGGGATGGAGAACCTCGACTTGCTGGTCGTCTGCGACGTGTTCCCCTCGGTGGCGAGCGTCCTCCCGAGTTTCGAGGAGGGCCCGCCAATCCTCCTGTTGCCGGCCTCCAGTCAGTACGAACACTACCGCTCGCTGACCAACACGCACCGGGCGACCCAGTGGTCACAACCGGTGCGCCCGCCGGCCCACAACTCCAAGCCGGACCTGCAGATAATGCAGGAACTGGCCGCCGCGCTGGGCTTCGGCGAGCACTTCGACTGGGGCGAGGGCGAGGAGATCCACAACGGGAAGGCGAGTTACGAGGCCGTCGTCCGGGAGTTCAACCTCGGCACGATGACTATCGGCTACCGGCAGGACCCCGAACGCCTCCAGCAGCATCTGGAGTACGACTACGCGTTCTCCAGTGAGACCCTGCGGGGCGCGAAAGGGACGCCCGTCGAGGGCGAGTACTGGATGCTCCCGTGGCCTTGCTGGGGCGAGGGCCATCCGGGCACGCCCATCATCTGGAACGACGACCTGAACCCCAACAACGGGGGACAGGACTTCCGGACCAGATGGGGCGTGCAGGCGCCGACGCCCGAGGAGTGGGACGCGATGCCCACGGAGGACCCGTACCCGTTCGAGGCGACGCTGGACGCGGTCGGGGACCGCTACGAGAGTCAGGAAGAGGCGCTCGACCTGACCCGTGCGCCGTACGACCCAGAGTGGGCGGGGCCGCGTGACTCCGCCGAGGACGGCCTGTTCCACGGCGTCCCGGAGTACCCCGGATGGAAGACGACGTTCCCCGAGAGCCTGCTGGATCCCGGCAAACAGACCCGGGCCGACCAACTCACCATCCCACAGCAACACGCGCTGTCGAAGAACGGGTCGGTGTACACCGCCGCGTTGCATCTGAACGACCCGCTGGGATACGGAAGCGGCCAGAACGAACCGGCCCTCGAAATCGACAACCCCGAGTTCGAGTGGACCGGGACGACCAGCGAGGAGTTCACCCAGTACGTTCAGGAGACGCAGGACATCGACGCGTCCTTCTACGAGCAGTACGACTTCCGGCAGGTCGACGCGCCGACCGGTCGTGGCCGCGCGCGCGGCGTCGTCTGGAACTTCCTCGACAAGGTGCCGGTCCACCGCGAACCCATCGAGAGCCCGTTCCCCGAACTGGTCGAAGAGTGGCCCGCGAACGGCCAACAGCGGAACTTCTACCGCCTCGACCAGAACAACGCCAAGGAACAGCAGCGGGCGATGGACATCATCCACAACCAGAGCGACGGGCCGGACTTAGACACCATCATGACCACCGGCCGGCAGGTCGAACATCAGGGTGGTGGCTCCGAGACGCGGTCGAACATCCACACGGCCGACCTCCAGCCCCACATGTACGCCGAGATAACGCCGAACATGGCCGAGGAACTCGGCGTCGACGGCGGTGACCTCATCGTCATCTCCTCGACGGACCGTGGCTCGGTGCTCGTCAAGGCCCGCGTCACGAACCGGCCCAACGACCGGGAGGTGTTCCTCCCGTTCCACTGGGCCGGCGTCTTCAAGGGCAACAGTCTGGAGGACAAGTACCCCGACGGAACCGTCCCCTACGCTATCGGGGACTCGGCAAACGCCATCACGTCGCGTGGCTACGACGTCGAGACCCAGATGCAGGAGACGAAAGTGGCGATGGTCGCCGTCAGACCGGCGACCGAGAGCCTGCTGAACGAACTCAACATGGACGTCGACCTACAGTTCCCGCAGGACCGCAACGACATCGGCACGCAGAAAGACTTCGACGTCCGCGACAGCTCGACGGTGCAATGAGGTGATATGACATGTCAACAGGAAATGAAGTGATGCGCGACGGCGTCATGAGTACGGGCGAGGACGCCCGTATCTTCCCGGACGTCGAAGCGTGTATCGACTGTGGCGGCTGCGTCGTCTCGTGTAAGCGGACGTGGGACGTCCCCCGCAACGAGCAACGTATCAGCATCGCCACGATGCTCGAAGGACAGGAGGGCGCGCCCGGGTTCAACGCCAGTAGCGGCCGGGCGATGGAGCAGGGCGAGAACCCCGGCGAGACGGCCATCCCGATGCAGTGTTACCACTGCGAGAACGCGCCGTGTGTCTCGGTCTGTCCGACCGACTCCCTCATCAAGAAGGACAACGGCTTCGTCCGCGTCCGGGACGACCTCTGTATCGGCTGTCAGTACTGCCTCTCGGCGTGCCCGTTCGGCGCCCCGCAGTTCCCCGATCAGGGGACCGGCGCCGCGAACCTCGTCGGCGGCGGCAACACGATGGACAAGTGTACCATGTGCGAGGAACGGCAGGACGTCGGCAAGGGGCCGGCCTGTGCCGAAGAGTGCTCGACCGACGCCATCCTCGTCGGGACGCCGAGCGAGATAGCCGACGAACTGGAACACCGCGACAGCGGGGTGTTCTTCAACGACCAGGCGATGAACATCATCTTCGGCGAAGAGTCGGGTGAGTTCCAATGAGCGGGCGACAGGAGACGCCGGAGGTGTCGGGCTACGCCCGGTCACACGTGGCCATCAGTGCCGTCGTCGGCCTCCTCGTCGCGGTGCTGTCGGTCTGGTGGGCACAGGGGTTCGACATCTTCTACGAGTCGCTGTACCGCGTCAACCCGACCGTCGAAGGCGGCGGCATCGGATCGGACTGGGTGGCTGGTAACACCATCCCGGCGCTCGACTTCCTCATCGCACTCGTCCACGCGGCCGACGTGCTGATGGGGGCGTTCATCCTCGTGATGGTGTTCCTCCACTGGGCGGCGTTCCGACGCCTCGCCGACCGGATGCGCCAACCGGGCGAGGAGCGCGGCGAGGCCGTCGCCGCCGACGGGGGTGAGCAAGAATGAGCAACTTAGACCACGGGAAGTTCACGCGCGTGACGACGCTGTTCCACTCGCTCCTCGGTTTAGACGTGTTCCTGCTGTTCTTCAGTGGCTACGCCATCATGTTCAACGACGAACTGTGGTGGCTGCTCGCGGCGATGGGCGGTGCCAGCGGCGTCACGGCTATCCACCGTCTCACCGGCATCGGCCTCATCGCGCTCATCGTGTTCTGGATCGTCCTGCAGATAATCTCGCCGACCGGGCGAGGGAACTTCAGCCAGATACTGCCGGGGAAAGACGACGTCGACGCGTTCGTCCAGGACGTCCAGTTCATGCTGGGCCGGGCCGACGAACGTCACCCCAACGCCCGGCAGTTCGCCGGCTACAAGGCCGACGAAGTGCCGCTCCTGTCGTACATCGGGAAGGGCGTCGTGTTCATCTTCTCTATCGAACTGACGCTGCTTGCCATCTCCGGCCTGCTCATCTGGAGCAAGACGGGGCTGGCGGCGATGTTCCAGACGAAGGGCGCCGCGCTGGCGTTCGTGACGTTCCACGGCCTCCTCGGCGTCATCATGCTGATGGGGGTCATGTTCCACGTCTTCGAACACGGGTTCCACCCCGCGTTCTACCCCGTCGAGACGAAGGCGTTCATCCCCCGGAGCATGGTGCCCGAGTACCACGCCGACGAGGACGAGGAACCGGAGACGACCGGTATCGAGCGCCTGTCGCTCTCGCCGTCGTGGCGGACGATGTCCTCGATATTCGGTGCGCTGACCGTCATCGGTATCGTCTCGGTGCTCATCGGGAGCATCTTCGACGAGGGCTATCCGGTGCCCCGTGAACTCGCCATCGGCGGCGGACCCACGAGCGTCCTGCTGACCATCGGTATCAACGTCGGCATCCTCGTGCTCGGCGTCGGACTCGTCCTCTCGATGTACGGCAACGTCCTGCGCGTCCGCTGGGAGCGCCAGATGGAGGAAGAACGCGAAGGACCCGCCGCCACCGACGGCGGACGCGAGGACCCATCGGACGACTGAGCCGCGTTCCCTTTTATGAGACGATAGCCTTCCCTTCCGGCGAGAGGTCGACGCCGACGTCCTGCCGTGTCTGTTCCTGTATCTGGTCTAGATTCCGCGTCAGCACCTGCAGGATGTCCTTCGGTTCGGGGTAGACCAGCATGTTCCCGTCGCCGTCCTCCATCACGAGTTGTGTATCGGACAGCGCCACTTGGTCGCCCTCGATGCTGGCGACGATGACGTTCAGGGCCTCGGCGCCGCCGGGGTCGCCCTCCTCGACCATCGTGACGTAGACGCCGTCGAGGCCGACGAGGTCCTTGTACTCCCGGACCTGCCGGGCGCAGGCGACCATGTCCTGTGTGACGGCCGTCTTCTGCTCGTTGCCGTGGTCTCCCTCGAAACAGTGCTTACAGACCCGCAGTTCCAGCCGCATGTCAAGACCGTACGGTGTACTGCGGTATGACTGTTGTGCAGGCTGATAGCACACTCCGCGCCAGCCACCGAACCCGCTGAAGTCGGTCCGTGGCTGCTGACGGCCGGCCGGAGCTGTCGGGCGGGGGAAAATTTGTTACCGATGCTACGTGTACTGTCAACACATGGCGGGAATACTCAACGCGATATACCTCGTCCTCGCCGTCGGCGTCGCCATCGTCGGGCTGGGGGCACTCGCGAAAGTGGTATCGGACACGGAAGAGAGCGGGTCGCGGTGGCTCCAAGTGTCGGCGATGCTCGTCGCACTGGTGTTCTTGCTCGCACTGGGCGTGGAGTTCCTCGCGTAGCGGGCGTCACCGCTCGCCGAGCGCGTGGTAGCCGACGACGCCGACGACGAAGGCGACGCCGAGGTTGGTCAGGACGCCGAGGACGCCGATAGCGACGACTGGGAGCGTCGAATCCGCCTCGCCGAGGCCCGTCCGACCGAGTTGCACCGCGACGAGCGCCAGAATGACGCCGAGGACGCTGGTCGGGTACGCGGCGACCAGTCCCACCGTGAGCACCGCGACGAGCGCGTAGCCGACGCCGAGGACGACGTTCGCACCCGGCGTCCGCGCGCCGAAGGCGTACTTCCCAGCGACGCCGCCGCTCCCGTGACACATCGGAAACCCGCCCAGCGGTACCGCAAGCAGGTTCATCGCGCCCATGCTCGTCGATAGCTGGTCGGCCGAGACGTCGCCGTCGAAGTAGTCCCCGAGCAACACCGACGTCGCCAGCGCCGCGTTCCCGACGGTCATCGCCAGTTGCGCCAGCGTGGCCTCGACGCTTCTGACCGTCAGGTCCGCCGCCGGGAGCGTGAGCATCGCGTCGGGCGACGGGAGCGCCGGCGTGGGCATCCCACTCGACAGGAGGGCGACGACCCCGCCGACGGCAAACACGGCGAGCGCGCTCACCGAGCGGTAGCCGCCGACGGTCAACGCGACGGCGACGCCGACCGCGAGTGCCGCCAGTCGCAGGTCCCCGCCAGCCAGTCCGAGGCCCGTCTCGAACAGGACGAGCGCGACGCCGAACTGGACGCCCCGGACGACGACGGTGCCGACGTACCGCTCGACGGTTTCGAGGGTTCGGGTCCACCCGAGCGCCAGCAGGACGACGCCGAGCAACAGGCCGGCGACGACCAGTTCGCCGGTCGAGACGGCCCCGGCGACGACGAGCGCCGCGAGCGCCTTCATCGGCTCGATGGAGACGGGCATCCCGTAGTACAGCCCCCAGACCACCTGCATGGCACCGAACCACAACAACATCACCGGCAGCGAGAGGTCGGTCAGCATCGCGACGGCGACGACGACGGGGAGGACCGTCGCGGAGTCGCCGACAGCGCCGGTGACCTCGTGCCACGCCACGTCGAACCGAGCGTCCTCGCGGTAGTCGATAGAGAAGGCCATCGACTCAGTCGGCCGCTATCGCCCGGGTGGCGGTCGCTTTGAACGAGGCCACGACCCGACTCCCGGGACGGAGGCCGAGTCGGTCGAGGCTCTCGTGTGTGAGCAGTGCCGACAGCGAGTCGGGCGCCCCGATGTCGATGGTCGCACAGACGACGGTCGCGCCCTCGTCGACGTCGACGACGGTCCCCTCGAACCGGTTTCGCGCGCTCGTACCTTCGGCGGCAGGCGCGTCCGTTGGCGCGTGCAGCGTTACCGCGTCCGACCGGACGCTGACCTGCACCGGCGAGTCGACGTCCGGGAGGTCCCCGCCGTCGCGTGCCACCAGTCGCGCCCGCACGTCGCCAGCGTCGGTGGCGACGACGCCGAGTTCGCCGTCCCGTTCGGTCACGCGTCCGGGGACGACACACTCCTCGACGCTGGCTGTCCCCGCGAGCGTCGCTTGCAGGCGAACCAACCGCGAGAGAAGTTCCGCGGCCGTCTCCGTCAGTTCACTCCCGCCGCCGGTCGCGCCGCCGCGCCGACGGTCGACGAGAGGTCCGTACGCCGCTTCGAGCGTCTCGATGCGGTCCAGTGCCCGCGCTCTAGAGCGACCGAGAATCTCGCTCGCTCCGGCGACCGACCCGGCGTCTCGGATGGCCCGGAGCAACTCGGCGTCGGCCGCGGTGAAGGCGACGCCGTCGGCCTGTAACTGCGCGTCGACGCTGGCGTCCATACAACCAACTGTCACGCCGTCCGGGAAAACCGTTATGAACGATTAGTAACAATACCGATGTATCCATGCCGAAACACCGGCGAAGCAGACGCGCGTTCCTCGGCGGCGTCGGCGCGACAGCGGCCCTCGGACTCGCGGGGTGTAGCGGGGACAGTAGTGCCGACAGTGGCAGTGACGGGGGCGGGAACGGCGACGGCGGTGCGACGACCGCCGCGTCTGGCGGCCAGATGGCCGACTCGACGACCGTCTTCCACGCCGGGTCGCTCGCACCGCCGTTCAGCGCGGTCGAACCCCAGTTCGAGGACGAGTTCGGCGTCAGCGTCACCCGCGAGGCGAAGGGGTCGGTGGCCTCGACGCAGAAGATAACCCAGCAGGGCAGAAAAGCCGACGTACTGGGCGTCTCGGACTTTCGCCTCATCCGCAACCGGGTCCTGCCGGACTACGGCAGTTGGTACGCCATCTTCACGACCAACTCCATGTCGATACAGTACCGCGAGGACTCGCCGGGCGCCGGCGACATCTCGACGGACAACTGGTGGGAGGTGCTGAGCCGCGACGACGTCAGCATCGGCCACTCGGACCCGGCCGTCGACCCCGGTGGGTATCGCGCGGTGATGACCCAGCAACTCGGCAAAGAGGCGTTCGACGGCGAACGACTGTACGACGAGTCGACCTACCAGAAGCTTCGGGACAACTCCGTCGTCCCGACGGGGACCGAGACGAATCTGGAGGGCCAACTGGAGAGCGGCGAACTGGACTACGTGATGTACTACCAGTCTATCTCCAGCACGTCGGGCAAGCCGTTCATCGACCTCCAGCCAGAGGTCGACCTCTCGCAGGCCACCAGCGAGTACGCCCAACACTACGCGAAAGCCGAAGTGGAGACGGGGAGCGGGACGTTCACCGGCGCGCCCATCGCCTACGGTATCACCGTCCCGGACGTGGCCGAGGCACCCGGGCGCGGCGCGCAGTGGGTCGAGTACTTCGCGACCGACGCCGGCCGGACCGTCCTCGAAGAGCAGGGCCTCGTGCCGGTCGACCCCATCGTCGTCCCGGAGAGCGGGTCCGACAGCGTTCCCGACCGCGTGATGGACGTCGCGAGCGCCCAGCGTGCACTCGGCCCACTGGAGCTATGACGTCCGCCAGCAGTCCGGTCACGGCCCGACCCGACCCCACCACCGACCATGGCGACAGGAACTGACACGCGCTTCGCGCGCGAGGCGGTCACCCGGCGCTCCCTAGTCGCGACGTTCATCGCCGTGCAGGTGGCCGCGTTCGCCGCCGCGTACGCCTACGGCCGCCCGACGTGGTACGCCTACTTCCTCGTCGGGAGTACCGCAGTCACCGCCTACGTGCTCGATGGATCCTCGTTCACCGTGGCGACGGCCACCGTCGGAAGCCTCCTCATGGTCGCGCTGGGCCTCCCGCTGTTCATGTTCGTCGCGCGCCAGTCGCCGTCGCTCGTCGCGGAGAAGGCGCTGGATCCGGACGTCCACCGCGTGCTGTATCTGGGCGTCTACGGGCCGCTACTGGCGGCGCTCCTCAGTCTCCTGCTTGGCGTGCCGCTTGCGCACCTGCTGGCCGAGGGCTTCCCCGGCCAGCAGTTCGTCGAGAGTCTGGTCGACCTGCCGCTGGTCGTCCCCCACTCCGTCGCCGGCATCATCGTCCTCTTTGGCTTCGGGCAGGGCGGGGCCTTCCCGGGGATTTCTGTACTGGGGTCGATGGTCGGGATGGTGCTGGCGATGACGTTCGTCGCCGCGCCCTACGCCGTCAACACCACCAGAGAGGCGTTCGAGACCATCGACGATAGACTGTCCTACGCCTCGCGCATCCACGGCGCGAACCAGTGGGAGACGTTCCGCCGCGTCACCGCGCCGTTGGCCGTCCGGGGGATGGTTACCGGCGGCGTCCTCGCGTGGGCGCGGGCCGTCTCGGAGTTCGGCGCCGTCGCCGTCGTCGCCTACAGCGTGGAGTTCTTCTACGCACCCGCCGGCAAGCGGGTGACTGCCCAGCACGCACCGGTGTTCGTCTACAACACCTACCTGCAGGGCGGACTGGACGAGAGCGGCGCCGTCGCCTTCCTCCTGCTGGGCGTCTCGGCGCTCATCTTCCTCGTCGTCCGCTACCTGACCGACGACGGCACGATTACCGGAGGGATGCCGTGACGGGATTGCACGCCGACGTCGGCGCGACGTTCACCGCCGACGGGGCCGACGCCTTCACCGTCCACGCCAGCGTCGACGTCGAGGCAGGCGAGACGCTCGTGATTCTCGGCCCCAGCGGCAGCGGGAAGACCCTCCTGCTAGAGACAATCGCGGGCTTTCACGACCACGACGGGTTCGTCGAGTTCGACGGCCGCCAACTCACAGAGGTCCCACCCGAGGACCGCGACTTCGGCTTCGTCTTTCAGGACTACGCGCTGTTCCCGCACCTCTCGGTCACGGAGAACGTCGAGTACGGCACGAAGTACCACGACGAGACGCGGGACGCCGACGCCCTCCTCGCAGAACTCGGCGTCGACCACCTTGCCGACCGCTACCCACCGACGCTCTCGGGCGGCGAGAAACAGCGCGTGGCGCTGGCCCGGGCACTCGCCGTTCGACCGTCGGTCATGCTGCTCGACGAACCGCTCGCGGCGCTCGACGTGCCCACGCGCCAGTCCCTCCGTGACGATCTGGCCGACGTGCTCGCGGACGTGACCGCCGTCTACGTCACGCACAACCGGACGACCGCTCGCGCCATCGCCGACCGTATCGCCGTGATGCGAGACGGTCGGGTCGTCCAGACCGGGACGCCGGAGACGGTGTTCGAGCGGCCAGCCTCCCCCGTCGTCGCCGAGTTCACCGGTGCGAACGCGGTCCCGCTGTCGGCCGTCCCGTCGCTCCGCGACGCCGTCGACGGGGCCACCGACGAGTACGTTACGTTCCGGCCGGAGGCCGTCCGGGTCGACGGGACGAGCGGCGATTTCGAGGCGACCGTCGAACGCGTCGTCCGCGAGGACGCGACACACAGGGTGGTCCTGTCGCTCGATGGACGAACTATCGACGCGTTCACCGACGACCCGCCGACTGTCGGCGCCGACGTCTGGGCGTCCGTGAACCCGGACCGCGTCCACTCCTGTTCGCCGAGGCCCGTCGAAGAGTAACGGGCCGCCATCGTAGAAACCGGTGGCAACGGCGGAGTAGTTACTACGAACCCGAAAACTAGCACAAATCGTTAAGTGAACAGCCCGCCCTGTTCTACACAGATATTCATGACCGACCTCGGCGGCTTTCAGGACCACGTAGCGAGAATCGACCTCGGAGAAGGGGATATCGCCTACGAGGGCATCGACGAGGAGGACGCGAAGAAGTACATCGGCGCGCGCGGCTTGGGTGTAAAGTACGTCTTCGACCAGGGGCCGGACGTCGACCCGCTCGGCCCGGACAACCTGCTGGCGTTCATGAACGGGCCGCTGACAGGGACACAGGTGACGATGAGCGGCCGAATCGCCATCTGTACGAAGTCGCCGCTGACGGGCACCGTCACCGACTCCCATCACGGTGGCTGGTCGGGCGCGCGCTTGAAGTGGGCCGGGTTCGACGGCCTCCTCTTCGAGGGGCAGGCCGACAGTCCGGTGTACGCCGTCGTCGAAGACGGGGAAGTCGAACTGCGCGACGCCTCGCACCTCTGGGGACAGGGCGTCCACGACACGATGGACGACATCGAAGACGAGGTAGAGGGGTCTTACGGCAAGAACCTCTCGACGATGGCCATCGGTCCGGCCGGCGAGAACGAGGTGAAGTACGGTTGCATCATCAACGAGGACGACCGGGCATCGGGGCGCGGTGGCACTGGCTGTGTGATGGGCAACAAGAACCTCAAGGCCGTGGTCGTCAAGTCCCCGACCCGGATGCCCAAACCGAAGGACAAGGAGACGTTCCAGCAGGGCCACAAGCAGGCGATGCAGGTCATCCAGGAGTCGGACATCACCGGGCCGAACGAGGGCGGCCTCTCGCTGTACGGCACCAACGTCCTGATGAACCTCACCGAGGAGATAGACGGCCTCCCGACGAAGAACGCGAAGTACTCCTCGACCCGTTCGATGTCCGAGACGGAGGGTGACGGCGAGCGCATCATCGACTCCGAAGACGTCTCCGGCGAGAACGTCCGGGAGAACATCCTCGTCGACGAACCGACCTGTCACTCCTGTCCGGTCGCCTGCAAGAAGGAAGTCGAGGTGCAGGCGATGCACAAGGGCGAGGAGATGAACGTCCGCACCGAGTCCTACGAGTACGAGTCGGCGTGGGCGCTCGGCCCGAACTCCGGGCACGTCGAGCGCGATAAGATCGCCGTGATGCTCGAACGGTGTAACGACGTCGGCGTCGACACCATCGACGTGGGCAACACCATGGCGATGACCATGGAGATGACCGAACAGGGCAAACTCGACGGCCTCGGCGACGGTCTGGACTGGGGCGACGCCGACACGATGATAGACATGATAGACGCCATCGGCCACCGCGACGGCGAACTCGCGGACCACCTCGCCGAGGGACCGAGCCACCTCGCCGAGGAGTTCGACGCCAGCGAGAACTCGCTGGCCGTGAAGGGCCAGACGATGGCCGCCTACGACCCCCGCTGTATGAAGGGGATGGCCATCGGCTACGCCACCTCCAACCGCGGGGCCTGCCACCTGCGTGGCTACACCCCGGCCGCCGAGATTCTCGGCGTCCCGGAGAAAGTCGACCCGCGCGAGTGGGAGGGCAAAGGCGAACTGTGTGCCACCTTCCAGGACCTCCACGCCATCAGCGACTCCTTCGACATCTGCAAGTTCAACGCCTTCGCGGAGGGCATCGAGGAGTACGTCCTCCAGTACAACGGCATGACCGGACTGGACGTCACCGAGGAGGAGTTGATGGAGGCCGGCGAGCGCATCTACAACCTCGAACGCTACTACAACAACCTCGTGGGCTTCGACGGGAGCGACGACGACCTGCCGGACCGGTTCGTCGAGGGCAACGCGAACGCCATCCCCGCGCAGGGCGGCTCCGAGGGTGAACTCGCCGAACTGGACAAATTGAAAGACGAGTACTACGAGGTCCGGGACTGGGAGGACGGCGTCGTCCCCGACGAGAAACTGGACGAACTCGGCATCGACGTCGGGCCGGGTACCGGCGTCAGTTCCGGCGGCGCGGCCGCACCGAGCGACGACTAGCGAGGGAGTGACCGTAGGGAAACTCCCTCGAACCGACGCGGTGAACGGAGTGAACCGCGGACGTTGTGAGTACTGATGCACAAAGACGAGTTCGACGACTTCGAGTTTCAGGTCGAGTCCCGACTGACGAGCCACGGCGTCTACGTACAGACGTTCGAAGAGCGCGAGGACGAGAACACCTACGCGGTCACGTACGAGTCCATCGCGGCCGAGCAGGGGTCGGTCCCCCACTCGGAGATCGGCCGCGTCATCAACGTCCTGCGTGACCTCCACGCCGACGACTGGTCGGGGGCGGACGTCGAGGCCACCGTCCACGACCTAGAGGGCGAGGTCCGCGGCTACTGGTACGTCGACGCCGAGTGGTTCGACGGTCTCCACAACGGCGACCTCTCACAGACCGACTTCTCCGAGAAGGTGTTGGAGACGCTCAGCGTGTAGCGTCGACGGCCACGATTTCGCGGAGGTCCAGCGTCGACTCGAACTCCGCTTCTCTGTCGAGTCGCCGGCCGTCCCGCTCGAACTGCGCTTCGTGGGCGCGCCGCACCGCTTCCCACTCCCGTCGGCCGTACCCGAGTTCTTCCCCGACCGACGCCCAGTACCCCGTCTCGACGCAGTAGTAGTCGGCGTCTCTGGCTCCCTCGATACGCTCGTAGCGCCGCTCGTACTCGGTGCGATGGTCCGAGACGTAGCGCTGGGCCCCCTCCAGTAGGCTGGGGAGACGGTCCAGCGGGACGCTCGCGTGGGTGCCCGCGACGAGGACGAGTTGTGCCTCGATGGGGTGGTCGCTCATCGCTACCCGCCGGCCCGCATCGCCTTCTGGGCGAACCGCTCTATCAGCGGGTCTAGCGTCTCCTCGTCGCCCTCGAAGACGACGGTCACCTCGGTCAGTTCGATGGTCGGCCCGATACCGACCTTCTCGGCCGACAGCTCGGCCGTCCAGTCGTCGGCGACGACGGTGGTCTCGTCGCGTTCCTCCCCGCCGAGGCCCTCTAGATAGTGGCGTGCCAGCCGCATCGAGATACCGCGGAAGCTCCGTTCTCGGCGCATCGCGAGTCGTTAGGCACCGCCGTGATTAAACGCCTCGGGGCGCGTGTGCCGGGTCATCCGGGGCGGATACCGTCGTCGACGATGCGGGCGTTGCGCTCGCGGTCGATGCGGTCTGCGAGGTCGGCGTGGTCGTATATCTGCTGGATAATCGACGCGGTGAGGTCACGCCACACCATCGCGTAGATGGGCGACTGGCCCCACGCCCGCAACTCGATGACGTACTCATCGTAGGCCTCCCAGCGGTCCTCGAAGTACTCGACGAGGTCGACGACGGCGCTCGCCGGGTCGTCGCTGTCGAGCGCCGCGTTGATGTCGCCTTCCCATCCGGCGATGGCCCGCTGGATGTCCTGTTTGGCGTCCTCGCCGTCGGCCGGCAAGGAGTCGACGATGCCCGCCGGAATCCCCAGTTCGATGTCCTCCATACTCGTTGCTGGAGCCGCGGGCAATTAAACCCGGTCCCGACCGAACGTGTTCGCACCCACCGTTTTAGCCGCGCTGGCCCTAGCCGCCTCCATGAACGGGACGGCACACGAGGGGACACAGCGGGCCCGGACGACCGTCGAGGTCCGATGTACGGGTCACGTCAGAGACGCCGTCGGCGAGCCACACATGGACTTTACCTTCGAGGGCACGACGCTCCGGGCGTTCCTCGAAGCGTTCTGTGAGCGCTACGACGTGGCCGACCTCCTCATCGCCGAGACGGAGTCCGACGCCGCCACCGAGGGATGGGCGCCGGAACTGGAGTCACTGCCCGGGACGTGGGAGAAGAACCCCGAGGGCGACCAGACCCGGTGTTACGCCCGCGTCACCGTCGACGGGCAGTTCAACGAACATCTGGACGGACTGGACACCGAACTCGACGGCGGCGAGCGTATCGGCCTCCTCTATCCGTTCATCTTCTGCTGTTAGCCGCCGGCGACGGGCGGGAAGACGCTGAGTTCGTCGCCGTCTTCGAGCGTGGTTTCGAGGCCCTCTATGTGTTCGATGTCCCGTCCGTTCCGGAGAATCGTCAGGTACTGCCGGAGCGTGTCGTCTGACTCGAACAGTTCCATGTCGGGGTACTCCTCGCCGAGTGCCCGGAGGACGTCGCCCGCGTCTGCGCCGTCGTCGAACTCCCGGTGGAGTATCTTCTGGCCGACGGTCGCGCGGAAGTTCGCGAAGAATCGCAACTCGATTTCCATGTCCGGGTGCTAGGGACACGGCCGTATAAATGTAGAGCGGCGATGCGCTCGGTCGACGCTACGACGGAACGACGGTAATCGTCTTCCCGCGGTCGATGGCCCGCTCCAGTTCTTCGGCGATGCCCGATCCACGCGAGACCTGAATCTCGCCGCCGCGGGAGACGGTGGCGGTGAAGAGGTACTCGCCGTCGGCCTGCACCTCGACGGTGTCGCCCGAATGCCCGTCGAGGGGCACCATCACGTGTCGGGAGGTGACCTCCGGTTGGACGATTTCGCCCTGCTTCCCGCCGCTATCGGTCTGTGGGCCGCCGGACGGGCCGGTGGGCTTCTCGTCTAAGGTCCGCACGTCGATGTCGATACCCAGTCGGTTCTCCACGTCGGTGATGCGGCCGCCGCCCTTGCCGATGACCTGCGGGATGTCGTCGTCTTCGACCCAGACGACGGCGGTGTTCGGCCCGCGCAGTTCCACGTCGACGTGGCCGCGTGCGATGGAGCGAATCTCGCGTTCGACCTCCTGTTTCGCGAGGCGGTCGACGCCCGAATCCTGTTCGTCGTCGTCCTCGTTCAGCGGGACGGTGACGACCTGCCGGTTGAACGTGTAAATCTCGTACTCGGGTTGGCCGGTCTCGAAGTCCCGGACGACGATGACCGGGCGCGCGAGGTCCTCCTCCATCAGGCCCTGCGGGACCTTGACCTCGGTCGTCACGTCGTAGACGGTGTGGACCTCGCCCGCCTCGATGTAGACGACGGTGTCGACTATCTGCGGGATGAGCCCCAGTTCGACGCGGCCGATGAGTCGCTGGAGGGCGTCGACGGCACGGGTCGCGTGGACGACGCCGACCATCCCGACGCCGGCCAGTCGCATGTCGGCGAACACCTCGAAGTCGTCGGTTTTGCGGACCTCGTCGTAGATGGTGTAGTCCGGCCGGACCATCAGCAGGGAGTCGGCCGTCTTCTCCATCGACCCGCCCAGCGCGGTGTACTGGGTGATGTTCGGGCCGACCTGCAGGTCCCGCGGCTTCTCCATCGTCTTGACCGAGTAGTCCGAGTCGACGAGGAACTCGCCGACCGCCTGCGCGAACGTGGACTTCCCGGCGCCGGGCGACCCCGCGATGAGGACGCCGCGCTGGCGTTCGGTGAAGCGGTCGCGGAGTTCGTCCGCGTGTTCGTAGTCGTCTAAGTCCGTCTTGACGATGGGCCGCACGGCCGTTATCTCCATAGCGTCCGAGAACGGCGGCCGCGCGATGGCGATGCGCAGGTCCCGGAACTGGACGATGCTCATCCCGGGTTCGTCGAGTTCCAGAAAGCCCTCGGGGGAGGCCCGTGCGGCGTCCTCGATGTCGTCGGCGTACTCGCGCAACTCCGCCTCGGTCGCGAGGTCGTCACGAATCGGCTGGTAGTGCATGTCGCCGATGGAGCCCTTCTTCGCGAAGGGCTGGACGCCCACCTTGAGGTGGACGCTCATCGTCCCCTCGTCGAAGAAGTTCTCTATCTGGAGACGGTCGACGTCGCGGCCGCGTGGCTCGATGAACTCGACGTCAAGCCCTTTGGCGCGTGCCACCTCGGCCTGTACGTCGTCGCTGGTCACCAGCGTCGCGCCACGGTTCTGTGCCACGTCGCGGATGAGCGCGTCTATCTCGCCCTCGCCGGCGTCTCGCTTCTCGATGGCGTCGGGACGGCGGCCGACGTACTCTACGTCGATGGTGCCCTCATCGGCGAGGTCGACGAGACGCTGGAGCTCCTCTAACCCCTCCCAGCCAGTGTCCCGGCCGTCGTTGGCCTGTGCTTCGAGTTCGCCGACGACGGCTTCGGGGACGACGACCGTCGCGCCGGCAAAGCCCATGCCGTCCACGTCACCGTCGGGAGCGGCGTCGGCTTCTATCTGGTCGGACACGCGGCCGTCGATGACCACGCTCGTGTCCGGTACGATTTCCATATGCGGAGTAGGTGCCTGTCGGGTGATAAGGGTCTTGATG
This sequence comes from Haloarcula sp. JP-L23, assembly GCF_011602445.1. Lineage (NCBI taxonomy): Archaea > Methanobacteriati > Methanobacteriota > Halobacteria > Halobacteriales > Haloarculaceae > Haloarcula > Haloarcula sp. JP-L23. The sequence continues at coordinate 1,178,776 of NZ_CP050014.1, forward strand.
CGAAAAGCCCCTTCGAGGGGCGACGGTGGTGGTCACACCGATGGGTCACCGCGGAGTGGGCAAGAGAGCGGGCCGCGGCGGACCCGTACGAAAACCGCGCTCGCTCAGTCGTCGGCGGGCGTCTCGGTCGTCTCCGTCGGCCCGAGCGGTTCCTTCGGCTTGATGGGGTCGCCGGACTCCAGGCCCTTCTCTGCGAGGGCCATGCTCCCCATCACCTCGATGATGAGGCGGTTGGCGAACCCGCTGGTGATACCGCCGTTGTACGAGGAGGTGTCGCTCACGTCGTACTGTGGCGCGACTTCGACCACGTCGAACCCGAAGTCCTCGGGGTCCAGCGCCTTGACGACTTCCCGGACCATGTAGATGGCCTCGCGAGGGATGAGACCGCCGGGTTCTGGTTCGCCGGTGCCCGGGCAGTAGGCCGGTTCCATCACGTCGACGTCGAAGGAGACCCAGACGGCGTCGGTCCCGTCGGTCGCTCGCTGGACGGCGTCCTCGACGATTTTGTCGAGGTCCATCCCGCCGACTTCCATCGCGGTGTACCACTTCATACCGGCGTCGCGCATGTCCTCGTAGGTGTCGGGGCCGGGCCAGAACCCGCGGGGGCCGATGAGCGTGTAGTTCCCGCCGTCCATGATGCCCTCGTCGTAGACGCGCTTGACCCACGCGCCGTGGTCGTACTCGAACCCGGTGAGACCGTCTTCGCCGGTGTCGGCGTGGCAGTCGAAGTGGATGAGGCCGATGTCCTCGTAGCCGTTGGCCTCCGCCCAGCCCTTGATGTCCGGGTAGGAGATGGAGTGGTCGCCGCCGATGACGATGGGCGTCGCCTGCTCGCTGATCTCGTAGACGGCGTCCTCGATGTTCAACTGGCTCTGGCGGGTGTCACCCGGCGATACCGCCGCGTCGCCGGTGTCGGCCACGCTGAACGTGTCGAACGGGTCCACGCCCGTCTCGATGTTGAAGTGCTCGTACGGTGGGGAGGGCACCGTCGAGGCGGCCCGCACGGCGCGGGGCCCGTAGCGGGTTCCCGGTCGGATGGTCGTCGCCGTGTCCAGTGGTGCGCCGAGGATGCCGACGTCGACGTCCTCCTCGGCCAGTTCGTCCCGGTCGGCCTCGGGGAGTTTGAGGAACGTCGGGATGCCGCTGAAGATTGGTTCGTTCGCCTCTTTGTGCTTGTCGCCGTAGATGTCTTCGCCGTTGCGTTCTTCGGACATGGTAATCGTAGTGTTTCGGACGCGTTTTCGGCACACTTCGGCCGATTATTGCGACATTAGTGGATGGACGTATCGTACTGAAAAGCGTTCCTTCGGATGTGTAATACTCCCTCCGGTGACCATGCGTAGACATGTACCGTTCGACCCTCCTCTAGGTGTTCTAGGACTGTGTGGGGCGGACGGTCGGGTGGCGGCGCTGCTGGTCGGTCGGGCAGCGGAGAAACGGGGGACGCGTCACTCGCTCGTGACGAGGTCCGGGTCCTCTCGGAACGCGAGATGCGTCGCGACCGAGAGGCTGTCGCGGGCGTGTCTGGCACTCCGTTCGAGGAGTGTGACCGCTCGCTGGAGGACGAGCAGTGGCTCTGGGCGCTCGGCGGCGAGGTGGTCGTTCGCCGCGTCGACGCACTCGTCGACCCGTTCGAACGCCTCGCGGGCCGTCTCGGTCCCGCCGTAGTCCGGCGTCGTGACGGCCGCTCTGGTCGCACTGGCGGCCTCGTCCAGCGCTTCGGTGAGGTCGGTCACCACTTCGGCCGTGGCCGCGTCCGGAACCGTGCCGTCGCCCTCGGCGGCGAGCGTCGCTATCTCGACGGCCACGTCGGCCATCAGAACGACGTCCTGTGCGACCGAGCGGTAGCCGATGAGAGGGAACCCAGTCTCCAGCCCGACCGCCTGATTGAGTCGCGGGTTCCGATAGGTCGCGAACACCAGTCGCAAGAACAGGTAGAACAGTTTCTCGACCTGCCCCTTTCGGGCGCTGACTTGCTCGGCGGCCTCGGGGTCCCCGTCCAGTAGCGCGGTTACGGCGTCGCTCCGTATCGCCGCCTCGGTTCGGCTGAGTCGGCCGAGTAACGTCGGCAGGTCGAAGTCGCCGGGTGCGACCGAACAGCGGACGGTGACGGTTGTCTCGGCCTGTTCGACGATGCCAAGCCCCATCAGCCGTCGTTCGGCACCGAGGACGGCGTTGCGGTGTTCGAGGCCGAGCGGCGTCGTCGCCTCGATACGGATGAGCTGTCGGCCGAGGACGTACTGCGTGACGATAGCCCGTTCGAGCGCGTCGCCGGTCAGCGCGTCCGCGTCGACGTTCGCTTCCACGTCCGCTATCGACGGCTGTTCGGGGACCAGCAGCAGCGACCCGCCGTTCTCGTCGCGCTGGACGATTATCTCGTCGCCTTTCTCGATGTCGTGGTGACGGGCCCACTCTGCGGGGACGGTCACAGCCAACGTCGAGGAGCCGAGTTGCTGGACCTTCCGCTTCATCCGGACGGCGTCGGGAGTCACAGCCCGGTACACCCGCCGAGAACCTGTGGTTCGAGCGCGTTCACTTCCATCTGTATACACTGTCGAAACTGCAACTTATTCCGACTTGTGGTAGGCACAATACGTGGTAAAATTCAGAACTGACGGACGAACGTTTGCTACCCCATCGTGAGGACGACGGCGAGGGTCACGCCGAGGAGGACGACGAGGAGGCCCAGGCCGAACAGGAAGAACCGGTCGGCGGGTGAGTGGTCAGTCATCCTCTTCGCCGCCGGCGACGATGGCCCGCTGTTGCTGTCCCGTGACGCTGTGGGTCGGGTAGTCGTCTTTCGTCAGGAACGCGACGGTGAGGAAGACGCTCAGACCGACTAGCGGCGCGATGAACGTCACCAGTCCGTCCCACCCGGCCGGCACGAGACTGTTCTCGACGTACAGCAGGTTGTTCGGGATAGCGTACGTCGTCGGGATGGTGACGAAGAAGAACAGCCGAGTGAGCGACCCCGAGAGCATCCCCGCCAGCGCGGCGGGTGCCGTCGCCACGTCGGGCTTGTAGATGCCGAACACGAGCGGGACTAGGAGCCCGGCGAAGGCCACGTCGAACGCCAGCACCAGCAACATCCCGGTCGCGCTCACCTGGATGGCGAAGAACGCCCCGAGAATCGTGATGGGGACGGCCATCACCCGCGTCGCCGCGAGCAGTTTGTCCGACCCCTCGCTGAGGTAGCCGGAGCCGTCGGCCTCGACGCCCTCGCCGGGCGAGTCCTCGTCGCGGATGCCCAGCACGTTCCGGGCCAGTGCGGCCGACGTGCCGAGGATAGCCCCGTCACCGGTCGACAGCGACGCGGCGACGATACCGGCCAGTACGAGGACGGCCAGCCACGACGGCACTGCCTCCTGCAGGAGGACGTAGAGGACGGCCTGATTGCCGGCCTCGACGCCGATGGACGAGAGGATGCTGTTGGCCGACAGCGCCACGATGGAGAACGGGATGCCGATGACGAGCGTCCCCGCGGAGCCGGCGAAGCAGGCCTTCTGTGCCGTCTCCGGGCTCTCGGCGGCGAACACCCGCTCCATGAAGTCGATGGCGACGATGTCACCCAGCGCCAGCGCGAAGATGGTCGCGAGGTTGATCCACGACCCGGCGGAGTTGTCGAAGGGGTTTATCTGGACGACTGCCGTCGGCCCCATCCCCTCCGGGATGGTGATACCGTACGTCGTCGCGACGTAGACGATGAGGGCGATAGAGCCCGCGAGCGCGACGACGGCCTGGATGACGTCGGTGTAGGCCACGGCGAACAGGCCACCCGCGATAGTGTAGAGGAACACCACTGCGGAGATGATGAGCACGCCCTGCACGAACGTCGTCCCCATGAACGTCTGGAAGAGGAACCCGCCGGCGACGAGGTTCCCGCCCAGCAACAGCGAGAACGACAGCACCATGATGAGCGACGCGATGACCTCGGTCACCCGACCGTACTTCCGCCGGTAGAAGTCCGGGAGCGTCATCAGGTCCATCCGGTTCATCGGTTTCGCGAAGAACAGCCCGGTGAGGAACAGACACCCGGCGAGGCCGATGGGGAGCGCCGCCCCGGCCCAGAACCCGAAACTGGCGGTGAGGTCCGTGTTCCCCAGCGTCGCGTTCGCGTCCAGCGACTGGGCCATCAGCGTCGCCGCCGCCAGCGGCAGTACCAGTCCCCGACCGGCGACGATGTAGTTGACGCTGTCGCCCTCTATCTTCTTCGCGACGTAGAGGCCGACGCCCATCGTCACCAGAATCATCGCGACCAGTCCGTAGAGGATGACGCTCACCGGCCCTCTCCCCCGTTACAGAACGTCCAGTTGTGTCGGCAGTCAGTGCCCGGTTCGGCTATTCCGAGACGGAATCCGTCGGCGTTCGTACGCATAGTTGAGACAGAAGTTGAGAACCAACCATACCAGAAAGGGCTTACCCTGACATTGTTTACCGTCTGGGGTTGACGCCCAACGTACACCCACAGTTCGAACTAGTTGGTGGACGTACGAACGACCAGTAGATGCACTTCCCTCCTTAACGGATTTGGAGAATATAAGGACGCGGCCGTCCGCGTGCGCCACTCAGACGAGTCGCGGGAGTCGCTCGCGCCCGGCGGCCGCCGTCTCGGCGGCCGTCTCGACGGGGACCTCCTGCCAGTTGAACAGCGCTCGGCGGAACAGCCGATAACTGTAGGGGTCGCCGTGGGGTGCGAACACCACGAGCGCCAGCGAATCGGGGATGTTGCGGCGGTCGACGCCCGTCAGTCCGGAGGGCGTCGACGCCGAGGTGTGGGAGTGATAGAACACGCGCGGTGACGGGGGGACGGCGTCCGTCGCCGTCGACACGAACCGTCGCCGTGGCATCTCCGCCTCGTTGTCGAGTGCGACGTGCGTCGTCGCGTACAGGCGGTCGTCCCGACGCTCACAGCCCAGAAAGCCGCCGGCCTCGCGTGGATGGGCCGCCCGCACGGTGTCGGCTACCGCCGCTCGCACCGCTTCGGGAACGACGAGCGCGCTGGGTCGACGGACCGCGTACACAGTGGACGACGGTACGGGAGGAAGACATAGGTACGTTTCGAACGCCAGTGAAGCGGTGTGGCCTCAGACGGCGAGGTACTCGGCGATAGCGTCCTCGTCGGCCAGCGTCGTCGGGCCGACTTCGTCGACGATTTCGCCGCGCTCCATCGCGTAACAGCGGTCGGCCATCTCCCGGATGATCCCGAGGTTCTGCTCGACGAACAGAATCGTCGTCCCGAGGTCGTCGTTGATGGCCTGCATGTCGTGGCTGATCTGGTCGACGATGGAGGGCTGGATGCCCTCGCTGGGTTCGTCGAGCAAGAGGAGGTCCGGGTTCGACACCAGCGCCCGCGCGATGGCGAGCATCTGCTGTTGGCCGCCCGATAGCGTGCCGGCCTGCTGGTCGGCGCGTTCCTCCAAGACCGGGAAGTAGTCGTAAATCTGGTCGTACAGCGTCTCCGAACTGTCGGCGTTGACCGTCTCGCCCATCCGGACGTTCTGTTCGACGGTGAGTTTCGGGAACACGTCCCGGCCCTGCGGGATGTAGCCCATCCCGGCCCGGGCGCGTTCGTCGGCGGGGGCGTCGGTCACGTCCGCGCCGGCGTAACTGATGGTCCCGTCCGACGGTTCGAGCAGGCCGATGATGGTCTTCATCAGCGTCGTCTTGCCGACGCCGTTCTTCCCCATCACGCCGACGATTTCGCCCTCGTCGACCGAGAGGTCCACGTCCCGGAGGATAGGCGTCGAGTCGTAGGCCGCGGTGACGCCATCGAGGTCGAGCATCACTGCTCACCTCCCAGATAGATGCGCTGGACCTCGGGGTCGGACTCGATGGCCTCGATGGGGCCTTCGCGGAAGATGGCCCCGTTGTGGAGGACGGTCACCTCGTCGGCGATGGAAGCCACGAAGTCCGTGTCGTGCTCGATGACGACGAAGGCGATGCCCTCCGCCTCGTTGAGACGGGTGACGCGCTCGGCGATGGCCTCGCGTTCGGCCACGTCCAGCCCCGCGACCGGTTCGTCCAGCAGGAGGAGGTCCGGTTCGAGCGCGGCGGCCATCCCGATTTCGAGTTGCTGTTGCTGGCCGTGGGAGAGTTGGCTCGCGTCGACGTGTTCGTAGCCCGCGAGGCCGGCGGCGTCGATAGCCTCGTCGACCCGCCGACGCCGCTCGTCGCCGTCGGCGAACCGCTGGATGGGAAGGCGGGCGTTCTCACGCACCGTCAGGTCGCCGTACACCGACGGCACCTGAAACTTCATGCTGATACCTTTACGGACCCGCTGGTGGGGGTCGAGGTCGGTGACGTCGTGGCCGTCGTAGTAGATACTCCCGCCCGAGGCGTCGTAGGTCCCGGTGACGAGGTTCAGCAGCGTCGACTTCCCGGCGCCGTTGGGGCCGATGAGACACCGCAACTCGCCCTCGGCGACCGAGAAGTCCACGTCGTCGGTGGCGGTGAAGCCGCCGAACTCCTTGCGGAGGTCCTCGGTCTGTAACAGCGTGTCCGTTCGGTCGCCCGTCGCCAGTTCCGCGGCCGTCTGGCGGACGTTCGGTCCGCCGGATGCGTCTTGGTTCGTACTCATCAGTCGCTCACCTCTGCCGACGCCTCAGGCGGTTCCGGAGTAGCGCCGTCGCTTCGCATCTCGACGTAGGTCCGGTGGACCCACGGGACGATACCGCCGGGGAGGCCGAGGATGAACACCAGCAAGAGGACGCCGACGATGACGAACGCCAGTTCGCCGCCCAGCGAGTTCCGGAAGAACTCGATGCCGACGGTGGCCGTCACCGCGCCCAGCAGGGTCTTGCGGCCGCCGACGCTCACCCAGATGACCGGCAGGGAGGCGAACGTCAACTCGAACACGCCCGGACTCATGTAGTTGCCCCACGCGGCGTACAGCACGCCCGAGAGGCCCGCCAGCGCGCCGCCCAGCGTGAACACGGCGAGTTTCACGCGCTCGACGTCGTAGCCGAACATCCGGGTGCGGTCCTCGTCCTCTCGGACCGCGACCATCACGCGGCCGTAGTCCGAGTTGACCAGCGCCCGCAGGCCGAGGTACGTCGCGACGAGCAGCCCCAGCACGAGGTAGTAGAAGGTCATGCTGTTGAACGTAATCGACGCGCCGCCGACGCCGAACGCGAGGTTCGGGATGGTCGGCATCCCGTTGAACCCGCCCAGCGCCGCCTCGCCGATCGTCCACTCGTCGCCGGCCGTCTGGGCCATGAACGTGTGCAAGACGAGCGTCGAGACGAGGGTGATGATGGTGACGTAGACGTCACGCACGCCCCCGTAGAACATGAAGTATCCCAGCACGAACGCCATCAGCGCGCCGCCGAAGACGCCGACGAGGAACGCGCCGGTGATGCCCGCCGGCGTGGCGAAGTTCACCGAGACGACGCCGAAGGTGTAGCCGGCGACGCCGAAGAACACTACCTGTCCAAAGGAGAGGACGCCCGCGTAGCCCCACACGACCGACAGCGAGAGGCCGAGGAAGGCGTACACGAGGAACAGCGAGAACCGAGAGGCCTGATACGACCCGACGACGAACGGGTACGCCGCCAGCGCGAGGACGGCGACGAGGAAGCCGACCCAGAACCCCCGGGAGTTCCCGACGGTGTTGGGGCCCTCGAAGCGACTGCGGAGGCCGGCGAGGGCACCGCTGTCGCCGGCGTCTGCCGGACCAGCGCTGCTCGTTTCCGTCGCCATCTACGCGCCCTCCTGTCTGCGTTCGCGAAGCGTCTCGACGAAGCCCGTGATGCCGTCCGGCAGGAACCGGATCATCACGATGGCGGTCACGAGCAGGGCGATGCGGCCGAAGAACGTCCCGAGGACGTTCGAGACGGTGGCGTTGATAGCGCCCAGCAGGCCGCCGGCCAGCGTCGTCCCCAGCACCACGCTGGGGCCGCCGACGACGACGGCGACGAACGCCTCGACGAGGAACGAACTGCCCAGCCCGGGGACCATCGTGATGGTCGGGGCGTACAGCGCGCCCGTCAGACCGGCGAGGCCGGACCCGATGGCGAACGTCGTCATGTACGTGCGTTCGGTGTCGACGCCCAGCGCTCGGGCGGTGTCCTCGTCCTGAATCGTCGCGCGGGCGCGCATCCCGTACTCGGTGCGGGTGAACACGTAGTAGGTCAGCGCCAGCACGCCCAGTGCGACGGCGGAGAGCATGACGCGATACGTCGAGTACGAGAAGCCGCTGTAGGCGATGTTGCCAAGCGGCGTCCCGATCTGGTCCAGCGAGTTGCCCAGCGTGATGCGGACGCCCTGAACCATGATGAGCGAGAGGCCCCACGTCGCGACCATCGAGTCGGCCAGTCGGTCGTACAGCGGTTCGATGACTTTGCGACCGATGGTGCGCTGGCTGATGGCGTTCGGGACCGACCCCGAGATGACGACGCGTTCGACACCGAGGCCGAAGACGGCGGTGACGAAGACGCCGGTCAGCATCGCGACGGGCAGTGGGAGGCCGACGCGGATGTTCGCGAGCGTCGTCGCGTACGCGCCGACCATGATGAACTCGCCGTGGGCGAGGTTGATGACGCCCATGATGCCGAAGATGATGGCCAACCCCGCCGCCGCCAGCACGATAAAGGCGAAGCTATCGAGGAACTGGAACAGGAGGTTGAGCCCGTTGACCATGCTATCCGGCCTCCTCGTAGAAGTCCTGCGGGGTGTACTGCGTCTCCTCGTCCTCTTGGGTGAGGTCACAGCCGACCGTCTCCGAGAGGAACGTCTCGGGGATGACCCGGTCGTCGACGGCCTTGACGTTGTGCTGGTCGTCGGCGCGCATGACCCACATGTGGTGGTCGACGTGGTGGGTCGCGCCGTCGAGTTTGATGGATTCGCCGTCCGGGGCCTCGGGGGCCTCGTAGGTGATGCCGGATTCGAGGGCCTCCTTCACTTCGGGTTGTTCGGTCGTCCCGGCCTGCTCGACGGCCTTCTTGTACATGTAGATGGAGAAGTAGTTGTTCTCCGCCTCCTCGTTGAGGTAGGGGGCGTCCGGGAACTTCTCGTAGTACCGGTCGACGAAGCCGCCCTCGCTGGTGTTGCGGGTCGTCGGAATCTCCTCCATGTAGTTGACCCCGGCGTAGATGTTGGCCATCGCGGGCGGGTCCAGACGGCGGTGTTCGTACCCCTGTGCCATCGCCGTCGAGGTGCCGATGGGCACGTCGAGGCCGGCGGAGGCCTTCTGCTCGTAGAAGGAGGTGTGGTTCGCGCCGACGAGCATCGACATCACGAAGTCCGGTTCGGCCTCCTGAATCCGGTTGATGGTCGACCCGAACTGGGAGTTAGACAGCGGGATGAACTCCTCGCCGATGACCTCGGCGTCGTTCTCGTCGGCAAGTACCTTCACCCAGTCGGCCGATAGTTGGCCGAAGTTGTAGTCCGCGGCGATGGTGTAAATCTTCGGCCCGTACTCCTCGACGAGGTACGGCAGGACGCTTCCGAGTTGCTGGCGGGCGGTCGGCCCGACGGCGAAGACGTTCTTATCACAGACGCCGCCCTCGTACTGGGTCGTGTAGAAGTACAACTGGTCTTCGCGGTCGATGATGGGGCGGATGGCCTCACGCGTCGCAGAGGAGTAGCCGGCCCAGAGCGCGTCGACGTCCTCCTGTTGGATGGCCCGGCGAGTGAGTTCCTGATAGCGCTGGTTGTCGGATTGGGGGTCCGGGTCGAACACCTCTATCTGCTTGCCGTCGATGCCGCCGTCGTTGTTTATCTCCTCGATGGCCAGCATCGACGCCTTGTGTTTCGGGTCGCCGACCAGCGCGAAGTTGCCCGACCGGTCTTCGAGCACACCGAGCGTGAGCGTGTCGTCACCCGAGGCCGACCCGCCGGAACACCCGGCCAGTGCGGTGCCGGCCAGCGCCGCCGACGAGGCGAGGAAGCCACGCCGATTCGTGAGGCCGTCGGTCATACGTTTGCCTCCGAAGACGGGGAAGAATCATTCACCTTAATGACGTCTTTAGTGTACGTACCAACACGTTTCTCGCTGATACTCGGACGTTCGTCCATGATTTCGTTCACGTCCTTCCCCTTCAGCAGTACGTAAATAAGGTTTACTCATCCAATCTTATACTCTCCTTCATATCGTGAGAAGAGTATAAGGATGTGTTAGGTGGGGGAAGAAAACGAGATGTACGAACGATTCGGGGCGATAATCTTGCAAATCTACAAATTTTGCAGATGGCGAGCGCGGAGCCAGCAAAGAGTGCCGCGAAATGCCCTACTCGTCGACGACGACGACTTTCACCTGCTGGACGCCGCTGAGTGCGCGGAGTCGGTTGGCGAGTTCCGTGATCTCGCTGGCCGCCCCCTCGACGACGAGCGTCTCCATGCAGGTGTCGTGTGAGAGGTGGATGTGCTGGACGGAGGTGATGGCCTCGGCCATCTCGTGTTGGATGGTCTGGAGGTCGTCGGCGATACCGGAGACGTGGTGGTCGTGGACGACCACGATGGTCCCGTGGTGGCGCTCGCCGCCGCTGGTCTCCCACTCGTAGTCTGCGAAGAAGTCCCGTAGCGAGTCCCGAATCGCCTCCGACCGACTGGCGTACTCCCAGTCGTCGACGATGCCGTCGAGTCGGTCGACCATCGACGACGGGAGCGTGAGGCTGATACGGTCGATGTCGTCGGTCATACTCCGGCGTACGACGGTGGGGCTAATATGGCTGGCCACCCCGCCGCCGACAGTAATACTGCGCGATACCGAAGTATTATTTGTCGCGCTGAGGACCCAACGGTATGCACATCCCCGACGGATACGTGGACCTGTCCATCGCCGTGCTCTGTGCCGTACTCTCCGTCGCGGTCCTCTCTGTCGCCGCCCGACGCGTCGGTGGCGAGGTGTCCGACGCACGCGCGCCGCTGCTCGGCGTCGTGGCCGCTGGCGTCTTCGCCGCACAGATGCTCAACTGGCCGATACCCGGCGGGACGAGCGCGCACTTCGTCGGCGGCGCGTTCGCCGCAATCCTGCTCGGCCCACATCTGGGCGCGCTCTGTATCGCCACCGTCGTCACGATTCAGGCGCTCGTCTTCGGCGACGGCGGCCTCGTCGTCCTCGGCGCGAACGTGTTCAACATGGCTATCGTGGAGGTGTACGTCGGCTACGCCGTCTATCGTCTCCTCACCCCCTACGGCGAGTTCCGCGCGGCTTTCGCCGCCGGATGGCTGGGTATCACCGCCGGGGCGCTCACCGCCGCCGTCCAACTGGGTCTCTCCTCGGCGTTCGAGTACCAACTGCTGACGACGGTGGCTATCATGGGCGTCGGCCACCTCGTCCTCGGCCTCGTCGAGGGTGCTATCACCGCCGTCGTCTACCGCTACCTCGCCCGCGCCCGCCCGGACCTCCGACCGGACGCGGCCCCGGAGGTGGCTGCCGATGCGTGAGTGGCTGCCGAAGGCGTTCGCGCTCCTGCTCGCGCTGACGTTGCTCGCACCGGTGTTCGGGTGGGCGGCCGGACAGGTCGGCTACGCCGAACCGCTGGAGAACGCCGCCGAGGCCACGGGTGCGACGGACGACGCCGAGTCCACCGTGAGCGCCCCGCTCCCGGACTACGCCGTGCCGGGCCTCGGGAGCGCCGCCGGCACGTTCGTCTCGGCCGTCGTCGGGACGGCGCTGACGCTGCTGGCCGCGCTTGCACTCGGCCGACTGCTGGGGGCCGACGCGGATGCGGACTGACCTGCTGGACCGCACCGTCGCGGGTATCGCGGCCCGAGCGCGGTGGTTCCTGCTGGCCGAGGACGTCCCCGACCGGCGCGGGTTCCTGCAAGCCGTCGCGCCGAGCGTCAAGCTACTGGGCGTCCTCGCCCTCGTCACGGTCACCGTCGTCCAGCGCGACCTCCCGACTGTCGCCGCGCTGGCGGGACTGGCGGCCGCGCTCGCTGTCCTCTCTCGGGTGCCGGCCCGCACCTTCTTCGGGCGGGTGACCGGCCCGCCGACGTTCGCGCTGGTCGTCGTCGCGCCACAGGCGGTCCTGATGGGCGGGCCGACGCTCGACTGGGTGCCGTTGTCGGTCGCCGGCGTCGACTACGTCGCGACGTTCACGATTCGCGTGGCCGCCTGCGTCGGCTTCCTCTCCGTGCTCCTGTTGACGACGCGCTTTGCCGACCTGCTGGCCGCGCTCCGGCGGCTCCGCGCGCCGACCGTCGCCGTCTCGCTGCTGGCCATCACCTACCGGTTCCTCCTGTTGTTCTTTGCGGAACTGGAGCGGATGGTCCGCGCCCGTCGCGGTCGCACGCTCACGGACCCCGATCTGCGGCGGACGTGGCGCGACTCGGGTAACTTCGTCGGCACCTTCCTGCTTCGCAGTCTCGAACGTGGCGAGCGCGTCCAGCGGGCCGCCCGCGCCCGCGGTGGTACGGGGACGACGCCGGCCCGGTCCCGGGACTCGCTCGGTACCGCCGACCTCGCGTTCGGCGTGGTCGTCCTCGTCGCCGTCGCCGGGGTGGTGTTCGCGTGACCGCTCTCGACGCGACGGGCCTGCGGTACGCCTACCCGGACGGGACGCTCGCCGTCGACGGCGTCGACGTCACCGTCGACGCGGGCGAACGGGTCGCCCTCCTCGGCCCGAACGGCGCCGGCAAGAGCACGCTCCTCCAGTTGCTCGGCGGCCTCGTCGACCCCGACGCCGGGACGGTCCGGTACTTCGGCGAGACGACCGACGCCGACGCGGTACGGGACCGCCTGAGCGTCCTCACGCAGAACCCCGCGGAGTACCTGTTCAACCCGACCGTCCGGGAGGACCTCGCCTACGGCCCGACCCAACAGGACCTCACGGCGGCCGAAGTCGACCGGCGCGTCGAGCGCGTGGCCGACCAGTTAGACCTCGGGGACCTACTGTCGAAGCCGCCGTTCCGACTCAGTGGCGGCGAACAGCGACGGGCCGCGCTGGCGAGTGCGCTGACGGTCGAACCCGACGTCCTGTTGCTGGACGAACCGGTGAGCAACGTCGACGCGGCCAACCGCGCCGAGATACTGTCCCTGCTGTCGGACCTCTCAGCGGACGGCGTCACCCTCGTCACGTCGACGCCCGATACGGAACTGGTCCCGCACGTCGCAGACCGCGTGGTGCTGCTCGACGCCGCTGGCGAGGTGGCCGCGACGGGACCGGCCCGCGAGATACTGACCGACACCGACCTGTTGACCGACTGTGACCTCCGCCCGCCGCAGGTCGTTCGCCTCTTCGACGGTCGCGAGGACGTGCCGTTGACGGTTGCCGAGGCGCGGGCCCGACTCGACGGCTGATTGTGGACGAACGTCCAGACGACCGTCGCCGAGGACTACATACTGGTGAAAGTAAAGAACTGAGTGGCGCTATTTGCGCCGAGAGGAAGTTGCTTATTACACCTGTCCAAACGGACACCCATATGTTGGACAAACAGTCGGAAACAACGACGGGACGGGGGTCGTCGTGACCGAGGGCCTCGTTCCCGGCGAAGTCGTCGCCGGCGACGGCACCGTGACGCTGAACGAGGGCCGAGAGACGACGGAGGTGACCGTCGGTAACACCGGCGACCGCCCGGTTCAGGTCGGGTCGCACTTCCACTTCTTCGAGGCCAACGCCGCGCTGGCGTTCGACCGCCGCGCGGCCTTCGGGATGCGACTGAACATCCCCGCGGGCACGGCCGTCCGGTTCGAACCCGGCGACGAGCAGACCGTCGAACTCGTCGCCATCGGCGGCAAGCGCGTCGCCCACGGGATGAACGGCGCGGTGAACGGCAGTGTGAGCGAGGCGCGCTCGGAGAGCGGGCCTCGGGACAGCGAGCGGGGAGCGAACGCGACCCGCGAGACGAGGCTGAGCGAGGCGCTGGAGCGACTACGGGCCGCCGGGTTCCGTGACACCGGTGACGCGAGTTCCGATTCTGACACCGCCGAGGAGGCCGAGGAATGACCCGCGAGATGGACACGGAGGCCTACGCCGAACTGTACGGTCCGACGGAGGGCGATAAGGTCCGACTCGGCGACACCGAACTGTTCGCCGAAGTCGAGGAGGACCTGCGCACGCACGGCGACGAAGCCGTCTTCGGCGGCGGGAAGACACTGCGTGACGGTCTCGGGATGGCCCCCGGCGTCACGCAGGAGGAGGGCGCGCTGGACTGGGTGCTGACGAACGCGACCATCATCGACCCGGTACTCGGCATCGTCGCCGCCGACATCGGCATCCGGAACGGCGAGATAGCCGGCATCGGGAAGGCCGGCAACCCGGACACGATGGACGGCGTCGACATGGTCGTCGGCCCGTCGACGGACGTCTACCCCTGCGAGGGGAAGATTGCGACCGCCGGGGCGCTGGACATCCACGTCCACTGGAACTCCGCTCAGCTCCACGAACACGCTCTCTCGGGCGGCATCACGACGATGCTCGGCGGCGGCTACGGCGGCGGTGCGACCACCTGTACGACCGGGCCGGAGAACGTCAAGCGACACCTGCAAGCCGCCGAGGCGTGGCCGGTCAACGTCGGGTTCTACGGCAAGGGCAACGCCTCGGACCCGGAACCGCTACGCGAGCAGATCGAGGCCGGGGCCTGCACCCTGAAACTCCACGAGGACTGGGGGTCGATGCCAGAGGCCATCGACACGTGTCTGGACGTGGCCGAGGAGGAGGACGTGCAGGTCTGCATGCACACGGACACGCTCAACGAGGCCGGCTTCGTCGAGAACACGTTCGACGCCGTCGACGGCCGGACGATGCACCTGTTCCACATTGAGGGGGCTGGCGGGGGCCACGCGCCGGACATCATGGAGATGGTCGGCCAGTCGAACATGCTCCCGTCCTCGACGAACCCCTCGATGCCGTACACCGACAACACGTTCGACGAACATCTGGACATGGTGATGGTGTGTCACCACCTGAACCCCGACGTGCCCGAGGACGTGGCCTTCGCCGAGTCCCGCGTGCGCGCGGAGACCATCGCCGCCGAGGACGTCCTACACGACGTGGGGGCCATCTCGATGATGACCACTGACTCACAGGCGATGGGTCGGATGGCCGAACTCGTCCCGCGGACGTGGCAGACGGCCTCGAAGATGAAGTCCCAGCGCGGCCCCCTCCCCGAGGACGAGGGGTCGGGCGCAGACAACTTCCGCATCAAACGGTACATCGCGAAGTACACGGTCAACCCGGCTATCTCGGCGGGCATCGAGTCGTACGTCGGGACGCTCGAACCCGGCAAACTCGCCGACGTGGTGCTGTGGGACCCCGCGTTCTTCGGCGTCAAGCCCGCGATGACGTTCAAAGGCGGGTTCCCGGTCCACTCGGAGATGGGCGAAGCCAACGGGTCGCTGATGACCTGCGAACCCATCGTCCAGCGCGAACGCGCCGGCGCCGTCGGCAAGGCCAAACACGCGCTCTCGCTCTCGTTCGTCTCGCCGGCCGCCGCCGAACGCGGCGTCGGCGAGGAGTACGGTCTCGACACCCCCGTCGTCCCCGTCGAGGGCACCCGCACGCCCGGCAAGGACGACATGGTGTACAACGACTACTGTCCCGACGACATCGAGGTCGACCCAGAGACGTTCGAAGTGCAGGTCGACGGCGAGCACGTCACCTGCGAACCGTCCTCCGAACTGCCACTCGCACAGCGGTACATGCTATGAAACTCACAGCCAAAGAGCAGGAACGACTCACCGTCTTCACCGCCGCAGAGGTCGCGCGACGCCGCAAGGAGCGCGGCGTCCCGCTGAACCACCCCGAGGCCGTCGCCTACATCAGCGACTGGTGCATCGAACGGGGCCGTGACGGCCAGTCGGTCGCCGAGATTCGCTCCGGCGCCTCTCAACTGCTGGGCCGCGAGGACGTGATGGAGGGCGTCCCGGAGATGATCGACATGATTCAGGTCGAACCGGTGTTTCCCGACGGGACGAAACTCGTGACGGTCCACGACCCCATCCGCTCGGACAGCGTGGGGACGGCCGACGGAGAGGCCGACGAACCATGAGCCTCACCCACCGCGACGTGGCGACGGTCGGCATCGGCGGCCCGGTCGGCTCGGGCAAGACCTCGCTGCTTACGGAACTCGTCCCGCGCCTCCGCGAGGAAGGGCTGGACGTGGGCGTCATCGCCAACGACATCCTCACCCAAGAGGACGCGGACCGACTCCGCGAACGGTTCGCCGGCGTCGTCCCCGAGGACCTCGTGGCCGGCGTCGAGACGGGCGCGTGCCCGCACACCGGCATCCGTGAGGACCCGTCGATGAACCTCCAGCAGATAGACTCGTTCCTCGCCGAGCACCCAGAACTGGACCTCGTCCTCGTCGAGAGCGGCGGGGACAACCTCGCGGCGACGTTCAACCCCGAACTCGCGGACTACTCGCTGTACGTCATCTCTGTCGCGGAGGGCGACGACATCCCGCGCAAGCGGGGTCCCGGCGTCGTCGACTGCGACTTGCTGGTGGTGAACAAGACGGACCTCGCGCCACACGTGGGTGCCGACTTGGACCTGATGGAACGGGACGCCCGCGAGGTCCGGGAGGGGCCGTTCGTCTTCACCAACTGCAAGGCCGAGGAGGGCGTCGACGAGGTGCTCGAACACGTCCGCGAGGGGGTACTGTTCGCCTGATGGCGACCGACGCGCCGGAGGCGCGAGCGGAGCGAGACGGCGAGGACGCGCCGGACCCGGAGCGTGACGCGCACGACCCCGCCGTCCCCCATCCGGCCTTCGAGGGGTACGCCACAGAGTCGCCGCCACAGGCCGCCGTCGGTGCGCCGGGCAAGGACGGGGTCCTCGAACTCCGCTTCGCGCCGACCAGCGACGGGACGAAACTCGTCCACGACTACGCGACGGTGCCGTTCCACGTCTCGGGGACGCTGGGCCACGACCCCCATCCCGCGGCCGAGACGGTGTTCCTCCAGTCGCCGACGGGCGGCATCGCACAGGGGGACCGCCACGACCTGACCATCGCCGTCGAGGACGACGCCGTCGCCCACGTCTCGACCCAGAGTTCGACGAAGGTCCAGTCGATGAACGCCAACTACGCCGCCGCCGACGCGACGCTGTCGGTCGGCGCGGGCGGGCATCTGGATTACGTTCCGGAGCCGACGATTCTCCACGCCGACGCGCGCTACTGTCAGGACTTGACGCTCGAACTCGACGCCTGCGCGACGGCCGTCCTCGCCGATATCGTCGTGCCCGGACGCCTCGCCCGCGGCGAGCGATTCGAGTTCGAGCGGTACCTCTCCCGGGTCCGCGCCGAGGGACCCGACGGCCTGCTGTTCGAGGACGCGACCCACCTCACGCCCGCGGACGGCGACCCGACGGCCCCCGGAGTCCTCGGGGAGTTCACCGTCTACGGGACGCTGTTCGTCGTCGCGCCCGACAAAGACGCCGAGGCGCTCTCGGACGCCCTGCACGAGACGGTCACCGACGCGGACGCACGCGCCGGTGCGACCGCACTCCCGAACGGGGCCGGCGTCGCCGTGCGCGCACTGGCCGACCGGGCCGAGACGGTCCAGTCGACGCTCGACGCCGCGTGGGACGACGCTCGTCGGGACCTGCTCGACGCACCCGCACCGTCCGGGAGGAAGTACTGATGCTGGTCGCCGAGACGTATCTGGGCCACCGCGAGGACGCCGACCTCGCGGCCCGACTGGCCGACGCCGACCCCGTCCGCGTGGTCCTCTCGGACACCGAACGACAGCGCTCTCGGGTTCGCACCGAATCGACGGACGGTGAGGACGTCGGCATCGTCGTCGCCCGTGACCTCGCCGACGGCGACGTCCTCGAAACCGACGACGGCACCCTCGTCGTGGTCGAACTCGCCGCTATCGAGGCGCTGGTGCTTTCGTTCGCCGACGCCGACGTCTCGCCGACGGCGGCGCTGGAACTGGGGCACGCGCTGGGCAACCGCCACTGGGACCTCGCGATGCGCGACGGCGAGGCGCTGTTCCCGGTGCCGGACACCCGCGAGCGGATGCTGGCCGCCGTCGAAGACGACCTCCCGACGGGCGTCGAAACTCGCTTCGAGTCCGTGCCGCCGACGACGTTCGACGACGCCGACCCCGACCACAGCCACGGGGGCGACGGCCACGACCACTCGCACGGGGCCCATGCCCACAGCCACGACGATGGTGCGCACTCGCACGACCACCACGACCACGCCGTCCGGACTATCGAGGGGGACGACCGATGAGCGACGACGCGACCCTCGAAGCGTTCCGACTGGCCGACTCCTTTCTCCCGGTCGGCACCTACACCGTCTCCTACGGTCTCGAACAGTTCGTCGCTGACGACCGAGTGACCGACGCCGACGACCTCGAAGCGCTCCTCGAAACGTACCTCCGGCGGCAGGTCGGTCCCGCCGAACTGGTGGCGCTCCGGGCGGCCCACGCCGCCGCTCGCGAGGGTGACCTCGACGCCATCTGTGCCGCCGACCGACGACTGGCGGCGGTGACGCTGGCCGCGGAGTTCCGGGAGAGCGCCCAGCAGTCCGGGGACCGCCTCCTGTCGCTCCAGCGGGACCTGCGCGAGAACGACCTGCTGGAGCGGTACGCCGAGAGAGTCGCCGCCGGCGACGCGCCGGGCAACTACGCCGTCGTGCTCGGCGTCGCGGCCGGACTGGCGGGTATCGACGTGCGGCAGGCCTGCCTGCTGTGCTGTCACGGCTTCGTCACCGGCTTACTCGGCGCGGCCCAGCGCCTCCTCTCGCTGGGCCACACCGACGCCCAGCGCGTCCTCGACGACCTGCGGCCCGTGATGGCCGAGGCCGCCGACGAGAGTGCGGACCGCTCGCTCGACGACATGACGCCGTTCGCGCCGCTGGTCGACGTCCTCGCCGCCGACCACGAACGGGCCGAGCGGCGCCTGTTCGCGAGTTGAGCGCGGAACCGACGCGCCCTACACCGCTTTTCGAACGGGACCGCGCCCGTCTCACACACCGAGCCGGCCGCCGGGTTGCGATTCCCCTTCCTTCAACGTAGCGGGGCTGTGTGCGCTCGCCGCCCGCTCAGGTCGGCTATTTGAGAGCCCCACGAGCACCCGGAGACGCAATGGCAACACAGACTGCGACCGACACCGGACTCGTGCTAGACGACTGGCAGGCCGGTGTCGCCGGTGGTATCGGCGGTGCGACAGTGATGGCGGTACTCATCTCCGTGATGAACGCGGCGGTCCTGAAAGGTGCGATTCCCGGCCTCTACGGTCTCTCGGGAGGTGTCGCGGGGTGGACGGTTCACCTCGCGCACGGCGCCGTCCTCGGCGTCGTCTTCGCGGCGCTCGTCGAATCTGGCGTCGTCGGCCGGTCGACGGGCGCGACGGTCGGACTGGGCGTCCTCTGGGGCGTCGTGACCTGGGTCGGACTCGCCGCCCTCGTGATGCCCGTCTGGCTGAGCGCCGTCGGCTTCCCGATGGCGCCGCCGTTCCCGAACTTCGCGGTGCCGAGTCTGCTGTGGCACGTCGTCTACGGCGGCGTGTTGGGCGTGGCCTACGCGGTACTGCGGTAGCGGGCGTCGGAGTACCTCGGGTTCTCGGCAGACGAGTAATCGGCCGTTTTCTCACAGGGGTCGAGCGGTCCGCGTTCTAGCCTGCCGTGATAGCGGCCGGCGTCGACGACTCCTCTCACTAACCGTTCCGTACTCGCCGGTAGCCTGCGACTGTCGAAGGTTCTCGGGGTCGAACTCGTTCGACGGTGGTAGGATGGCCTCGACCGAAGAGACGTTCACCAGAGCGCACATTGAGGACGTCTTGCGAGCGTTCGAGACTGGAGACGTGGCGGCCGCAGCGGAGTTCTGGGCAGACGACGGCGTATTTATCGACCCACACTACCCCGAGCCCGAGTACCGTGGCCCGGACGCGGTCCGCGAGGCGCTCGAATGGGCGCTCGAAACCATCGTCGAACAGCCCGGTCTGACCGTTCGGCACGTCTGGGAAGCCGACGACACCTTCGCCGTCGAAGTGGACACCCACCACACGATGAAAGACGGTAGCGAGGCGGACTTCCGGCAGGTGTTCGTCGTCGAGACGGAAGACGGCGAGATAACCCGCTGGCAGTCCTACCTCCCGTTCCCACCGTCCGCCGAGGCGTAGGCGGCGTCGCGCTTTCCGCGCCGCCGCACCCGTCCACCAGAGCCAAACGTACCGCGTGCCACCCTCGGGTATGCACGTCGCCGACCTCACAGAGGAACTGGTCGCCATCCCGAGCCACGAGGACGAGTCCGCTGCCGGCGAGTTCGTCGCCTCGTGGCTCCGGGACCACACCGACGCCGTCGTCGAACGCGACGACCACGGCAACGTTATCTCCCGGAAGGGGCCGGGCGACGGCGAGTCGCTCGCGCTCGTCGGCCACCACGACGTCGTCCCGCCGGACGAGTCACAGGTCGACGCCGACGGGGGCTACGTCGTCGATCGTGCGGACGGCCGCATCCACGGCCGGGGCAGCGCCGATATGAAGGGGAGCGTCGCGGCGGCGATGCTGGCGTTCGCGGCGGCCGACACGCCCGCAACCGACGAACTCGTCTTCGCCTCCTTTGCCGGCGAGGAACAGGGCGGCGTCGGCTGTCGGGCCGCTATCGAGGACGGCTTTCGGGTGGACTACGCCGTCGTCGGCGAGGGGTCGACGGGCTACTCTGCGCCGGGGGTCACCGACGTGGCCGTCGCCCACAAAGGCCGTCGCGGGTCGACTATCGTCGCCGAGGGAACTGCGGCCCACGCCAGCGAACCCGACGCCGGCGAGAACGCCATCTACCGCGCGACGGACGCCGTCGACGTGGTGCGGGACCTCGACTTCCCGTCGACCGAGGTGCTTGGCCACGAACTGTCCGGAAGCGTCGCCGTCACCGAAATCGACGGCGGGTCGGCGTGGAACGTGATTCCGGAGCGCTGCGAGGCAACTGTCGACGAGCGGACGGTTCCGGGCGAGCGCGCGCCGCTGGACCGCGTGGCGGCCATCGAGGGCGTCTCCCTGCGTGTGGACCAAGACCTCCCGCCGATGGCCTGTGGCGACGCCGACTTCGCCGACGCCGTCCTCGACGCTGCCGATGCGCAGGACGGCGCGCCTGCACAGGTCGTCAAGCCCCACGCGACCGATGCGGGGTGGCTAGCCGACGCCGGGACGGAGTGCGTCGTCGTCGGCGCGGCCGAACCCGGCGAGGCTCACACCGCCGAGGAGAGCGTCTCTATCGACGTGCTAGAGCGGTGTCAGCGAATCTACGAGAGCGTCGTCGAGTCGTGGCTGGCGTAGCCGGCGACAGATTTCCGCCTACGCTGTCCCTTTAGGAGCGCCGACCCAACGGGGGGATATGGCAACAGCTAGCGAGACCGAGTCGACCTACGAGCAGTTCCTCGACCACGTCAAGCGCCTCCACTACGTCTCCGACGCCGGCGGGGTCCTCCGGTGGGACCAGCAGGTGATGATGCCCAGCGGTGGCACACCTGCCCGCGCCAAGCAGTCTTCTGCCCTCTCGACGCTCCACCACGACCTGCTGACCGACGACCAGTTGGGGGAGTGGCTGGACGAACTGGAGGACGCCGATCTGGACCCCGAACAGGAAGCCGTCGTTCGCGAGGTCCGCCGGGACCACGAGCGAGCGGTGAAGGTCCCCTCGGACCTCGTCGAGCGCATTTCGGAGGCCTCTTCGAACGCCCTCCCCGTCTGGGAGGAGGCCAAGGCCGAGGACGACTTCGAGATGTACGCCGACACGCTCGAAGAGATGGTCGAACTCCGGCGGGAGTACGCCGAGGCAATCGACCCCGACCGGGACCCCTACGAAGTCCTCTTCGAGGAGTACGAACCGTATCTCGGCATCGACACCGCCGAGGAAGTCCTCACGCGACTGCGCGACGAACTGGTCCCGCTCGTCGACGACGTCGCCGACAGCGACGTGACGCTCGCAGACCCCTTCGAGGGGACTTACGACGAGGACGACCAGCACGCCCTCGTCGAGCAAGCGCTGGACACGCTCGGGTACGACTGGGACCACGGCCGCCTCGACACCGCCCCGCACCCGTTCTCGACGGGGACGCAGTTCGACGCCCGCGTGACGACGCGGTTCAAGCCCGACGACCCGATGGACGCCATCGGCTCGACCATCCACGAGTTCGGCCACGCCACCTACACGCTCGGTCTGCCGCAGGAGGCCTACGGGACGCCGCTGGGCGACAACCGCGACCTCTCTGTCCACGAGTCCCAGTCGCGCTTCTGGGAGAACCATATCGGCCGCTCACAACCGTTCTGGGACCTCTTTACCGACACTGCCAACGAGCATCTGGGCATCGACGCCACGCCCCGCGAGTTCTACGAGGCCGCAAACGAAGTGTACGAAGACAACCTCATCCGGGTCGAGGCAGACGAGTTGACCTACCACATGCACATCGTCCTCCGGTTCGAGATAGAGCGCGACCTGATTCGCGGTGACCTCGCCGTCGAGGACGTCCCCGAAGTCTGGAACGACAAGATGGAGGAGTACCTCGGGGTCCGACCGGACACCGACGCCGAGGGCTGTCTGCAGGACATCCACTGGACCAACGGCGCGCTGGGGTACTTCCCCACCTATACGCTCGGGTCGGTGCTGGCTGCACAGTTGGACCACCACCTCCGAGAGGAGGTGGGCGACGTGGACTCGCTCGTCCGCGAGGGCGACTTCGACCCCATCCACGACTGGTTGACCGAGAACGTCCACCGCCACGGCGCCCGCTACGAGACGGACGACCTCGTGCAGGAAGCGACCGGCGAGTCGTTCACCGCCGACTACTTCCTCGACTACGCCGACGCGAAGTACCGCGACCTCTACGACTGCTGAGCGCCCCGCCCCTCGAACGCTCGCGTTTTCGATTTTGATTCTGTTGGGTATCGTCTTTTTTAGTGCGTATTCGAATTACAATTCACACATGGGCGACAGTAGCCACGGAGACACGGGCGTTGCAACGGAGACGGGCGTCGATGGGGACATCGACGACGACATCGACGCCGATATCGCCGAGAACATCGACAGACAGGCCGGTTACGACCACGACACCGCGAGCGAGATACAGACACTCATCGCCGAACTGGAGGACTCCTCGGTCGAAATTGCGACCGAGTCGGCCGACATCCGCGAGCGGACGGCCGAGCAGTACGAGGGGATGTCCGAGATCGCCAACGAGGTGTCGAACCTCTCGGCCTCTGTCGAGGAGATTGCGTCCTCCTCCGAGGAGGTGTCGGCGGCCACTCGTGAGGCCACGGAACTCGCCGAACGTGGACAGGGCAACGCAGAAGACGTCCACGAGGCGATGGAACGGATCCAGCGGGCCGCCGACAGCGTCGCCGAGGACGTCCGGACCATCCAGCAGGGCGTCCAGGAGATAGACGAGATCGTCGAAGTCATCAACGACATCGCCGACCAGACGAACATGCTGGCGCTGAACGCCTCTATCGAGGCCGCACGTGCCGGTGAGGCCGGGGAGGGATTCGCCGTCGTCGCCGACGAGGTCAAGAGCCTCGCCGAGGAGTCCCAGGACCAGGCGACCACCATCGAGGAGATGATCGACGGGATTCAAGACGACACGGAGAACGCCGTCGAGAGTCTCGAAGCGAGCAACGAGGAGATAGACGACGGCATCGAGACGGTCGAGGAGTCGACGGAGATTCTCTCGGACATCGACGACGCCGTCCGCGAGGTCAACCACGGTATCGAGGAGGTGGCGACGGCGACTGACGAGCAAGCGGCGTCGACCGAAGAGGTCGCCAGCATGATAGATCAGGCGACCGACGCCGCCGAGGAGATAGCGAACTCGACGGCGGACATAGCCGGTGAGGCAGCGGAGCAGACCGACCAGATTGCCAGCATCAACCGGAAGATGGACGACCTCGTCGCCGACCTCCAGCGGAACAACTGATCGCCCTCGTCACACAGCGTGCCCATCCCGTCGTTTATCCTCCCTCGGGGTCAACCCTCCACTATGCGACCGGACTTAGACCCCGAGCAACTCGACCGCTACTCCCGTCACATCATCATGGACGACGTGGGGCCGGAGGGGCAGGCGGCACTGCTCGACTCGTCGGTGCTCGTCGTCGGTGCTGGCGGCCTCGGTTCGCCGGTCCTGCAGTACCTCGCGGCGGCCGGCATCGGACGACTGGGCGTCGTCGACGACGACGTCGTCGAGCGCTCGAACCTCCAGCGACAGGTTATCCATCGGGACGACGACATCGGCCGGCCGAAAGTCGACAGCGCCCGCGAGTTCGTCACCGGTCTGAACCCCGACGTGACCGTCGACACCCACGAGGTTCGCCTCTCGAAAGAGAACGTCAGGGACCTCGTGACCGACTACGACATCGTCGTCGACGCCTCGGACAACTTCGAGACGCGCTTTCTCGTCAACGACGCCTGCACCCTCGCGGGCATTCCCTTCTCCCACGGCGCTATCTTCCGGTTCGAGGGGCAGGTGACGACGTTCACGGGCGACGGCGAGGGGCCGTGTTACCGCTGTCTGTTCCCCGAGGCACCGCCAGCGGGCACCGTCCCCGACTGCGCGACGGCGGGCGTCCTCGGCGTCCTCCCCGGCACTATCGGCTGTATCCAGGCGACGGAAGTCGTCAAACTCGCGATGGACTACGGCGAACCGCTCGACGGTCGCTTACTGGCCTACGACGCCGCCGAGATGACCGTCGACGAGGTGCCCGTCGCCCCGAATCCGGACTGTCCGGTGTGCGGCGACGACCCGGCCATCGGGAGTATCGACGAGGCAACCTACGAGGGTCGCTGTTCGCTGCCCGCGGAGTAAGCCCCCCGTCGTCGTGGGTCCGCTCAAACGCGGAGCGACGGAAGTTCCTGTACCGCGTCTCGCGGCGGTACGTCGAACAGGTCCGGATGACACAGCGCCGCCAGAAACTCCAGCGTGTCGACCAGCCGCGGCCCCGAGCGGTTGACGTAGTGGTGACCATCAACCACGTACGCTCGGCCCTCGCGGACCGCGGTGAGGTCGTCGAACCCCGGCCGTTCGGTCAGGTCCGAGAGGTTCTCACGAGTCTGGTCGACGTCGAAGCCACAGGGTGCCGCCACTAGTACGTCGGGGTCGTACTCCCGCACTTCGTCCCACTCGCGGGGCCGGGAGTGGGCGCCCCGCTCGGCCATCCCGTAGACGCCGCCCGCTTTCTCGACCATCTCGGGAATCCAGTGGCCGGCCACCATCACCGGGTCCAGCCAATCGAGGACGGCCACG
This sequence comes from Haloarcula sp. JP-L23, assembly GCF_011602445.1. NCBI lineage: Archaea > Methanobacteriati > Methanobacteriota > Halobacteria > Halobacteriales > Haloarculaceae > Haloarcula > Haloarcula sp. JP-L23. Next base: position 1,203,900 of record NZ_CP050014.1, read on the forward strand.
CTGGGCGTCTCGCTCGCTCGCGCGGCCGTCGTCTCGACGGCGACGACTCGCTGACGGAGGTTCGCCACGAGGTCGGTCGCCGCCTCGTCACGCCCGATGGCCGCGCCGACGCGGTGGATGGAGCCGAAGAGGTCGTCGAGGCTGTGGACGTCGAGCGTCAGCACCTCGGCGTCCAACCCGAGGTCGTCGACGGCCTCAGCGACCAGCACGTGGTCGACGGCACAGACGTCACAGACACCTTGCGTGACGATGACGTCGGGATCGACGGCGGCGAGCGTCTCCCGGTCGATGGCGTAGACCCCGTCGCCGGACTCGGCGTCTGCGACCTGTTCGTTTATACTGGCGCTAGACGCATCGGGGTCGACGCGAGAGCGGTTGACCGACGGTCGCTCGCGGGCCGCCGGCGGGTAGTCACACTCGTGTGAGACGCCGACCGGTTCGACGCCGAGACCGTAGACGATTTCGGTAGCCGACGGCAGCAGGGTGACGACGCGCATACGCTCGCTACGGCCCGCCGGGTCTAAAGGCTCCCCTCGCGGCCGTCCCGGTCACACTAATCCTTCGTTACGCTTACCGTCCGTGACCCCGCAGACGCTCGTATGAACGTCAAATCGCGGCACCACCTCCGCTCGGACGAGGTCGATGCCATCGCGACGGCGCTTTCTGACAACCTCGGTGTCGAACTCGACGCCGACACCTTCGAGAAGGTCGAGTTCGAGGACAGCGACTGGGACGTCGTCCTCGTCGACGGCGACCCCCTCGTGCTGTATATCGACGGAGAACCGTTCCTCACCGTCGAGGGCGCGAACGCTCACCCGCCCCAGAAACACGTCGTCACCGTCGACACCGGCGCCATCTCCTTCGTCTCGGACGGCGCGGACATCATGCGGCCCGGCATCACCGAGGCCGACGACGACATCAGTTCGGGCGACCTCGTCGCCATCAACGAGGAGTCCCACGGGAAGTTCCTCGCTATCGGGCGTGCGAAGACCGACGGCGACGACATGGTCGGCGACTCGGGCAAGGTCGTCGAGTCCATCCACCACGTCGGCGACGACCTGTTCGAGTTCTCGGTGTGAGATCCGAGACGAAATCCCGTCTGACGAAAAGTTGAAACGGGTAGCGCCCGCCGTGGGGCACATGGGACTCATGAGCAAGATTCTCGGCGAATCGGGCAACTCCCGGAAGACCGAGGATTACGTCGAACTGAACGCGGACGACTTCGATGCGTCGGGTGCCGAGACCGAGCGACAGGTCCGCATCGCCCGCATCAGCGACAAGCAGGACGTCATCGAGATCAAGGACGCCGTCTACGATGGCGACGTGGTCATCGCCGACATCACGCGCCACTCGACGCAGGACCGGACGATGGAACACATCAGCGACGAACTCAAACAGGTCGCCAACGAGGTCGGCGGCGACATCGTCCAGAAGGACGACGACCAACTCATCATCACCCCCGCCGGCGTCGGTATCGCCCGCGAACGTCTCGGTCGGTAGGTGCCGTCTCTCTTCTGACCCGCCGCGTTCAACGTCCTTTTCGGTGTCCACCGGGTAGGGTCAGTAATGACAGAACCGGCGATACGCGCCCGAAACTTACGAAAAAACTACGGTGACGTACAGGCGCTCGACGGATTGGACCTGACCGTCGACCGCGGCGAGTTCTTCGGTCTCCTCGGGCCCAACGGCGCGGGCAAGACGACGTTCATCAACACGCTGGTCGGCCTCGTCCACAAGGACGACGGCGACGCCGAGGTGTTCGGCTTCGACGTCGAGGACGACTACCGAGCGGCCCGCGACCGAATCGGACTGGCACCACAGGAGTTCAACGTCGACCGCTTTTTCCCGATTATCGAAGTTCTCGAACACAAGGCCGGCTACCACGGCATCGGAAGCAAAGAGGCCCACCGACGCGCCGAAGAGGCGCTGAAGACCGTCGGCATCTGGGACAAGCGGGACACCCGCTTCGACTGGCTCTCCGGCGGGATGAAACGGCGGTTCGTCCTCGCCCGCGCCCTCGTCTCGAACCCGGACCTGCTGATTCTGGACGAACCCACGGCCGGCGTCGACGTCCAGTTGCGCCACGACCTCTGGGACATCATCAACCGGATGAACGACGCCGGCACGACCATCCTGCTGACGACGCACTACATCGAGGAGGCCGAACGCCTCTGTGACCGGGTCGCTATCGTGGACTCGGGGAGCAAGGTAGAGGTGGCCTCGCCCGACGAGCTGATGTCGAGAGGCACCGACACCATCGACCTCGGTCTGGCCGACCCGCCACGGTCCGCACCGAGACTCGCCGTCGACGGCGTCACCGACGTTGCGGTGACTGACGACGGCCTCAGCGTCACGGCGGCGGGCGGGAGTCAGACTGCACCCGAACTGGTACGCGAACTCGAACGGCAGGGGTACCACGTCACGTCGCTCGACATCCGGCGGGCCTCGCTCGAAGAGGTGTTCGTCGACCTGACGCGCGACGACCGCGAGTACGCGGAGGTGTCCGCATGAGCCACGACACCGACGTCGGGACCAACGGTGAGCGCCCGTCGACTGCAGACGCCCGCGACGACGCACCGACGGGACTGCGTGCGCGACTCGTCGGCCTCTGGACGCTTCTGCACCGCGAGATTCTTCGCTACGTTCGCCGCCCGCGAAACACGTTCCTCCCGCCGATGATTACGAACGTACTGTACTTCACCGTCTTCGGCGTCGTACTCGGCGAGCGCATCAGCGGCGGCGACCCCGACGCCTTCGGTGGCGCCGGCTACATCCTCTTCATCCTGCCCGGACTGGTGGTGCTGGGGATGATCTCCAACGCCTTCGAGAACGCCTCGTTCTCCATCTTCCACGGCCGCTGGAACGAGTACATCCACGAAGTGCTGACCTCGCCGTTGTCTCACACCGAGATGGTGCTTGCATACGTCGCCGCCTCATCGCTCCGCGGCATCGTCGTCGGCGGCATCATCTGGGGCGTCGGCCTCGTCTTTACGCCCGTCACCGTCGCGAACCCGTTTTATCTGGTGGCGTTCACGCTCGTCATCCCGACGCTCTTTGCGTCGTTCGGCGTCATCGGCGGCCTCTGGGCGCGCGACTTCGACTACCTCACGGTGATGAACCAGTTCATCATCCGGCCGCTTGTGTTCTTCGGCGCGGTGTTTTACCCCCTCTCTGCGCTCTCGGGCATCTGGCGACAGGTCACGCTGCTGAACCCGATGGTGTACATGGTCAACGGCGTCCGCTACGGCGTCATCCCCGAGGCAGTGGCCGTCCCGCCGAACCGCTCCCTGTTCGTGCTGACGGCCCTCACCGTCGCCGTCATCTTCGTCGACATCGAACTGGTCAAGCGCGGCTACGGACTGGTTGACTGATACTGTCGGCGGTACGTCTGTCACGAACTTCGTCACCCCGGCGTGGCGAATCTCTGTACGGAGTTACAGCGGACGGTACGAAGACAGACGGACGTGCCCAGAATGCCGGATTGGGTCCGCCTCCGGCGGGGCGGACAAACTATGACAGGGTGCCCGGCTTCGTGCCGGACCACGCGGCGGTGCCGCGGCCCGGATATTTTGTGCGCCTCCGGTGGGGCGTATGTGAACATATGGCACGAGAGTATTTAGGGGTGACGGCGATCTGATGTTTCCGGAAAAACAGCGCTGCTCGCTCAGACGTTGTCCGGCGCGTCGGCGTCGTCCTCGACGGACCGCTTCAGGGAGTCACGGCGGGCCTTTGCGTCCCGACCCGTCGCCTCTTCGAGGAAGTCGTTCTTGACCGAGACGGCGTCCTCGGCGGCGTCGACGTGGCCCTCGGAGATGACCTGCTCGGCTGGCTTCTCGTCGATGTGCAGGGCCAGTTTGTCCTTCTTGCTCCCGTAGTCGACGGTGCCGGCGACGACCCGTTCGAACACGGGGTTGTCGGGGTCGTCGACGACGAGGAGGTCACTGCCGTTGTGTTCTTCGGTGTCCGTGACCGGACCGAAGTACTCCTCGACGAACGCTTCCATGTCCGGGACGCGGTCTTCGAGATGCTCGCCCCGTCGCATCTTGTACTCTCGCATGGCCGTCGTTTTGCGAGGCGCCGTCTTACTCTTTGCGTTCACTCGGTGTCGGTGACCAGCGACCCCTTGTGACACTCCGGACAGAAGTCGCCCGCGCGCAGAGAACTCGCCTCTACGGCCGTGGTGAACCCACACTCGGGACACTGGAACTGTCCCTCGGGGACGGTCACGGCGGTGTTATCGGCCGACTCGACGGCTTCCGAGTCGTGAGTGTCGTCGTCCCCTCCCAGTACCGTCTCCGGCGTCCAATCGTCGCCGTCGTCGCCCGGTTCGTCGGGCCACTGGCCGGGTTCGCGGTCGTCGGACCGAGACTCCTCGTCCTCGCCGTCGATGATGAGGGCGTCGTCCGTTTCGGGGTCCTCCGCCTCGGCGTCGGTGACTGGGTCCTCGGCCTCTGCGTCGGGGACGTGGACGTCCGTCGTCGGATTCTCCAGTTCACTGTCGCCACCTCGGTCCGCCTCTTCGTCGCTGTCGTCCAGAATCTCCGCGTCGTCGGCGTCGGAGTCGACGACGTCGGTGGCCGAGTCGCCCACGTTCATCGGCTCGGTCGGCTCGTTGGCCGGACCGTCGTCCACCTCGTCCGCCGATTCGTCTGCCGTCCTGTCGGTCGCTCCGTCGTCCGGTACCCCGACTGTCCCTTCGTCGACACCGTCGGCATCCGCCGTCGACGTCTCGTCTTCGTCGTCGACCATGTCGCCAGCGATGTCCGACGGCGTCTCGATGGCTGTTACCTCTTTGTTCTCGGAGACGATGCGCGTCTTCCCACACCGTTCGCAGGTCTCCCGTTCCTGGATGGTGATGACGACTTCGCTCCCTTGTTCTTCGCGCTCGCGCTCGACGGTGGCCTCACCGTACGTGTGCCCGAGGACGGAACATTTGAGACCCATTGTCAGTTCTTGCCGCCGTGTCCTACTTAAACCCTACCCGTCAGGCTCACGACGAACTCCCAGCGATACGTTTCGGACAATTGTTGCATTATTTGTATAGTATGAAAAAGTAATTTTATACCGTTTGGCGAGCCCAACGTCGAGCGATGCGTCTGCCCAGTCTGGTCGTGGCCGTCCTCCTCACAGCGACGCTCCTCTCGGGCACCGCGGCCGCCACAGGAAACGCGCCGCCACTCGCCGACGCCGGTCTCGACCAGACCGTTCCAGCCAATGCGACGGTGTATCTCGACGCCAACGGCACGCGTGACCCCGACGGCACTATCGCACGTGTCGAGTGGTCAGTCGAGACGCCGTCGGGCGCTACTACCTCGCCCGACTGCCGAGCGTGTCGGCAGACCCACTTCCGTCCGACTGTGGTCGGCCAGTACAACGTCACCGTGACCGTGACCGACGACGACGGCGCGACGCGGTCCGATACCCTTCACGTCGTCGTCTCGCCGTCGTCGGGACCGTCGGTGTCTCTCACCGGACCGGGGACAGTTACACGTGACGACGCCGCCACGTTCACTGCCGATACCGAGGGCACCGACACGACCCTCTCGACCCTCGCGTGGGTCGTCGACGGGAACGTCACCGACCGAACGTCCCTCTCCGGCGAGAACGCGAGCGTGAGTACCACGCACGCGTTCGGCGACGCTGGTACGCGGTCGGTTCGCGCCGTCGTCTACGACGCGGTCGGTCGGCGCGGGACTGCTACTAAGCGTGTCGTGGTGGTCACAGACGGGTCCGTCGGCGGGACGCTCTCCGATGGTGGCTCGTCGTCTGATGACTGTCACTTCTGGAACAACGACTGTCCGGGTGATGTTGTCCTTACTGACTCCACGACCGGCGAACAAACAATCGTTGAGGGCAACGGTGACGGCGGTATCCAAATGTGGGTCGGCGGCGAGTATGTCACCGCTTCAAAATACGTGGATGTGGACCAGTTCCGCACGGACGACATTTCAGGGGGCTACGAATATGGGGCGCTGGAGCAGGCCGTCGAGACGCGGAAGAACCTCGAAGATGCATGGATGGATGGTAGTAGAGGAGGTCAGGTCGAATCGTCCGGTGGGTCCAGCGAGGCTGGAAGCGTCACATCCGGCTCGTCTGGTGACCCTACTACGGGTCGATAGGCGGCAACGACGACTCCGGTAGTTCCAACGACGACTCCGGCAGTACGTTCAATGGAGGGTCGCCCAGCGACCATTACGGTCGAGTGGCGGCAACGACGACTCCAACGACTTTGGTAGTGGTGGCACGGGTAGCGGCCTGTTCGCTGGCGGCACCGGGGCGGGTCTGGCCACGAACCGATAGACGACTCCGGTAGCTCCAGTAGCTCCGGTAGCTACAGCGGCGGGTCGCCCAGCGACCACTACGGGTCGAGTGGCGGTGGCGGCGATTCTGGTGGCTCTAACGACCCCGGTGGGTCCAGCAATGACGACGACTCCGGCGGTGGCGGCGGTTGCGGTACGGTCATCATCGGCGGCGTCTGCATCGGCGCGTAAACACTCAGCCCACAGCCAACCGTCCGCCTGGCCGTTTTTCTCAGACCCCTCGTTTGGACGGTCGCCTTTCTGACTCTCTCGGCTAGTTTCTGATGACTTGATTTTTCTCCATATTTATATACTCTAAGGCAAAAGTGCTAATTACAACAAGACAGAGGACTACAGAAATGCTACGAACCACGCTCTCTACGTCTCGAAATGCTCTGCTTACGGTTTTAGTTGCGGCCCTCCTGATTACGGCGGGCTGTAACGGCCTCGGCGTCGGCGAAACCGACACTGGCCCCGATGGGACAACCAGCACGCCGGAGCCGACGGCGACCCCGACTCCGACCCCGACTGTCCCCCAGAACGGAACTGACCTGCGTAGCATCTCGCTCGAACAGGATGCAGGCCGCACCTTCACTAGCGACCTCGACGGGGGCGACCCCCAGCGCGACGGCAAATACTACGAGCCGGTTGAATTTGCCGCGGAAGCCGGAACCGTTGTCAACATCACGCTCGGCGCGAATAGCGGCGACCCTATGGTGGAGCTACGCGGCCCGAACGGGACGGTCATCGACCTCAACGATGATGGCGGGATGGGCGATGCCGCCAACCTGACGATGGTGACGCTCCTCGAGACGGGGCAGTACACCATCATCGCCACGTCGAGCGAGCCGAATGAGGCGTTCATGTACCTCCTCACTGTCGAACAGTTCATCCCACCCGAACAGCGAGATGAACTGTACGCTGGCGATACGTCGTCGTGGAACCGCACCGAACAACTCGGTGAGTTTGGCTATGACTTCGCCAATGCGTTCGACAAGAGCGTTAACTGGACGACTATATCCGCCATCTCCACGAACAGCGAAGAAAACTACACTGTGGTAACATACACCATCAACCCGAAGAACTATACGGTAGACAAGATGGTGGATTTGGACGCCGCCATGCTGTACGGATACGCCGGGATGGATGACTATTACCGGACGAATGACAACGGGGTTGTTGATGGTAGCTGGGCACCCGAGCGGCTGTATTTCCGAACGGTTACGCCAGAAGGTGAACTGTATCGCGTGTCCTACCTCACATCTGAGGAAGCACGAACCTACATGGAAACCGAAAACCTCGACCGATACTACCTGACTCTCTGGGTTCACCGACACTTCGGTCCAGCGCACCCTTCCTACGTCGCGGGGGCGGACAACGCCACGTCTACGGGCGAGATAGGCAACCGGGACAAGAGCGAGGAGTTCGAGATTCGGTAGACACGCCCTGTCGGTCGGCACTATTCTCTCGGATTCTCTTTTTTTGTTCACGCGGTTTTTGTGGAATGGTATCGTCTCCGAGTATCGCGTAGACATGTGAGTTCTGCCACTCTCTGCGTTCGATAGCGGCCGAGGCGTGCGACTTCGCTTGTCCTTTATATGTCTAGAAGGATACAGTAAAAATCACGAATGGCTGATAAAGATTGACCGCCGTGTCCGAGCGTCGGCGACGACGGCCTCGATTGGTACGACGGTTTCCACGGACCTGCCATCCGTAGCAGCTATGATTCCCGTGTTTCCGATAGCGAGGTCGAGTATCGATCGAACGCATTTCGGAGCCACAGCATCAGAACGAGGGACAAAGCCAAGAGCCGGGCGGGTATAGAGGCCAGTATGAGAGCGAAGCCGGAGTATCGCGACCGGGACGAGACGGAGGTTGCGGTACTCGACGCGCTCGCGGACCGCCACAACGAGGGGATGACTGTGTTCGAGATTCGCTCGCAGGCGGACGTGAACATCGACCAGATAGAGGGCGCACTGGCGGCGCTGAAAGAGGACGACCTCATCGAGGTCGACGACGACGGCGAGCGGACCGTCATCCTCCCTGACGAGGACGTCGTCGGCCCGGACGCGACAGACGACGAGCCGTCGCTGTTCGAACAGATTCGGCGCCGGCTCCCGTTCTAGGCGGCGTCCATCGGTGCCGCGGCGCAGTTGTTCGGGCCGAGTTCGAGTTCGAAGGCGGTGTCGTCGTCGGCGTCGTCGGTGCCGAGGTTGACGGCGATGATGCGTTCGACGTTGGCGGGTCGTGGGGGAACGTCCGCACAGATGCGCTCGACGAACGTCTCCCGGTCCATATCGAACGCGGAGAGTCGCTCGCGGAGCGTCCCGAGCGGCGCGGTGTAGGTGCCGTCGTCGGCACGGTCGGCCGATTCGGAGTAGTGGCCCGGCGCGACGAGGGTCTCGTCAGGAAGCGGCGCGAGGCGCTCGGTCAGCGTCTCGTGGAGTGAGCGGGCGAGGTCCGGGGCGCCGGCGTCGCCCTCCTCTAGGTCAGGCCGAGCGACGCTCTCGAGGAAGAGGCTGTCACCGGTGAGGAGGACGCCGCCGACGCGGAACCCGGTCATGCCGGTGGTGTGGCCGGGGAGCGGAATCGGGTCGAGCGTCGTCGACCCCACAGTGAGCGTCTCGTCGTCGCCGAGTTCGGTCACGTCGAAGGTGACGCCGCGGTCGGCCGCGCGGGCGGGCAGCACCGGTTCGACGCCGTGGTCGCTGGCGAGTCGCCGCAGGCCGCTCACGTGATCGGCGTGGACGTGCGTGTCGACGGCATAGCGGAGCGTCGCGTCGGCCGCGTCGTCGACGTAGCGGTCGGCGAACGCCCGAAGCGGGTCTACGACGACCCCCTCGCTGTCACTGACCACGAGGTAGGAGAGACAGCCGGACGACGGCCGCTGGTACTGCACGACGGTCGCCGCGTCGCAAGGGACCTCGTGGCTCTCGTAGAGGCGTGCCCACCCGCGCATCCCGTCGGCGAGGTTTCGTGCGTCGATGCCGTGGTCCGTGAGGAGGCCGGCGACGAAACCGCTGGCTTCGCCGCGGCCACAGACGACGGTAATCGGGCCGTCGCCGTCTACGTCGGCCACGAGGTCGTCGACGCCGTCGGTCACCTTCGCCTGCAGGAACTTCGCGAACGGGAGCTGTGTCGCCGTGACCGACGGGCCGTCGATGTGCCACTGCTCGAACTCGTTCCGGTCGCGGACGTCGAGCAGGCGGACCGACTCGCCGGCGTCGAGGCGTCGTTTCAGGTCGGCCGCCGACAGCGAGGGATGCGCGGCCGGCGGGTCGGGGTAATCTTCGGCCATGCATCAGCTAGGTTCCGACGGCCGATAAATCGGGTGGGGGTTCTAAGCGTCGAGCGTCCCTCAGCGGTGGTATGGACGCCGCCGAGACACTCGATGCCGTCCGCGAGAAGGCGGGAACTGAACTGGACCGACTCGGCTCGGACAAACTGCTCATCGCGGCCACCGGCGCCGACCTGACGCCGGTGGCCGTTCGCGAGGCGGCGGTGACTCGCGAAGTCGGCGTCGCGGACGGACTCTCGGGCTGGGCCGACGACGCCGACGGGGCCGCCAGTGAGGCGTTCGCGACTGCCGCCGGGGCCGCCCGTGACCGCGCCGACCGTATCGACGCCGACCCCGGCGACCCCGACGCACTCGCCGACCATCTCCAGACGGTGGCGTCGACGGACGCTCGCGTCGGAGCGGGCCTCGTCGCCGTCCCGCTGATCGCCGACCGGTTCTACCTGCAGGTGGTGAACTTCTTCGTCAACGAGGCCGACGAGGCCGGGGCCGACACGTTCCGCGACCTGCGGGCCGACGCGAGCGATCTCGACCCCGCGCGTGACGCACTATCGACGCTCGACGACGAGGGGCGCGACGTGGCCCGTGACGCCGCGGTGGGGGCTATCGAGGCCGCGTACGCGGACTACGCCGAGACGTTGGAGGGGATGGGACTGGACCCAAAGCCAATCTGTTGACTCAGTGGTGCCGGTAGGTGGCGACGCGGTTGGCCGCGTACAGGACGCCGACGGTGTCGGCGAGTTCCTCGACGACCGACAGGATGTGCGCCGAGAGGAAGACGGTCGTCTCGGCGGCCGCCACCTCGCTGATGGTGTCACACGCCGTCCGGGCCGCACACGGGTCCAGTCCGCTGGTCGGTTCGTCCAGAAAGAGGACGCTTGGCTCGTGTAACAACGCCTGTACGAGACCGAGTTTCTGCTTCATCCCCTTCGAGTACGTATCGACCCAGGGGTTCGCGTCGTCTGCGAGGTCGAAGTCGGCTATCGAGACGGCGTCGCCGTAGCGTTTCGTCAGTCAGCCGGCGACTATTGCCGGTGCTGGAGGGCACATAGTTTCACTGCCGCCTCGGGGTTCAATAGGTTTTGTCCACCGGACGGTTGCCAGTATCTATATTATCCACCCGTCTGAACGCGGAGGCAGTATGACCGATGGGGACGCGTCCTGCGGGCAGACCAGTGATAGTCGGCAACTCCGCCGCGCCACGGCGATTCTCGGCAGGAAGTGGCATCCGGTATTGTTGCACACGCTCATCGTGGACGGGCCGCTCGGGTTCAACGACATGAAGGCCCGCGTCGACGGCATCTCCGATAAGGTGCTCTCGGAAGCGCTCGACGACCTGCAGGAGTCGGGGCTGGTCGCTCGTGACGTCATCGACGACAAACCGGTCCGCGTCGAGTACTCGCTGACGACGGCCGGAGCGGACCTCGGCCCGATTATCGACGCGCTCCAGTCCTGGAGTCGCGATCACCTCACCGAGGGACAGCCCCCGACGTAGCTCAGTCCTCGGACTCGATAACTTCCAGACCGCGGTTGTTCACCGCCGCCGCGTCCAGACCGATCTCCTCTAGGAACTTCTTGTACTCGCGTTCGCACTGCTCGGCGTCTTTCTGCCGGTCGCTGGCGCGGTCACACAGTGCTACGAGGTCCTCGGGTACGTCGTTGGTGTAGACGATCCAGTGGTTGATGAGGTCCGAGAGGCGGCGGATCGGCGAGGTGAAGTGGCCGTAAATCTCGAAGTTCAGGGCGTGGTGACCGCCGAAGGGGTCGTTCATGTACTTCGCGCGGGGCATCACCTTCATGACGGCCCACTGAATCTTATCGAGTTGGCGGCCGGGGGCCTGTTCGAGGGTAGCGTTGACGGCCTTCCGGGGGTCGTCCCACGTCGACCCGGGGATGGAGACGCCGTCGAGATCCTGAATCTCGACGAGTGCTTCGTCCCACTCCTCGGGGCTCGGCTGGGGGTGGACGCGGTACATCGCCTCGACGCCGCGGTCCCACATCAGTTCGTGCGTGACGGCCTTGTTGGCCTTCAGCATGCACTCCTCGATGATGGTGTGGGCGCGGTCTCTCGCGGGGTTGAGGACGAGCGACCCGTCCTCCTTGCGCTGTTCGTGCATCCGGTCGGCCAGTTCCCAGATGAGTTCGGTCTTCTCTGCGAGGTCGACGCTCGTGTCTTCGAGCAGGTCGTCGGCCGTCTCGGGGTCGTCGAGCAGGTTCTCGGCCTCCGTGTAGGTGAGGCGGGCGTCGCTCTCGATGACGGACTTGTATATCTCGATGGTCTCGTAGGAGAGGTTCTCCTTGTCGAGGTGCATCTCGACGGTGTGGGCCAGTCGGTCCTCGTTGGGGACGAGCGAGCACACCGTCTCTGCGAGGACGGGCGGGAGCATGTGGATGGTGTAGCCCGGGAGGTAGACGGTGTTGCCCCGTTCGACGGCTTCCGCCCACATCGCGGTGTCGGGGTTGACGTAGTGGGTCACGTCGGCGATGTGGACCCACAGCACGTACTCGTCGTCTCGCTCTTCGACCGAGATGGCGTCGTCGAAGTCCTGGGCGTCGATGGGGTCGGTCGTCCACGTCGTCATCTCGCGGAGGTCACGGCGCTCGTCGACCTCGTCGGCGATCTCCTGCTGGACGTCCTGCGTGCGCTCTTTCGCCTCTTCGAGCACTTCCGGCGGGAACTCGTCGCGGATACCGAACTTCTCGAACAACTCCTCGCGCTTGTTCTCCATGTGGCGGGCCATCTCCTCGTCGATTTCGACGGGGCCCTGCCCCTCGGCGGTGCCGGCCGCCGACTGGGCGTCTTCGGTGGTCATGCCCCCGGCTACGCCCACGGTGTAGTTAGGACTGTCGGGGTCAGAATCAGCACTCGCAACCGACCGTCTCGTCGCTCACTCGCGTTCGACGCCGTTCTCCTCGGCGAGTTCTCGGTACCGACGGAGGAACGTCTCTCGGTCAGTCTCGCCGGCCCCGGCGTCGTCGAGCGTCGCTTCGAGGTCGCCCCGTGGCTGATGGGACGTATCCGCGAAACACCCCTTACAGAGGTACTCGAACGCCTTGTCCCGGCGCTCCCATCGGTCCCCGTGCTTGTCGTACTCGCGGGCATCAGACCGGGCGAGGCGGTCACCGCAGGCGATACAGGTCACCGTCTCCCGGTCGCTCCGGGACCCGAACATACTCACCGGTAGCGGCTGGCATACTATAGTGTTTTCCGCACGGGCAAGCCCCAGTGTGGGCCACACCGATACCCATTCAGTTAGGGATTCCGGCCACACGTTTATCCACGAGCCTCCTCTATGAGTGGTAACGGCACGTCGTAGCCGAGACACTTGCGAATGAAGCCACCACAGACACTCGCGCACTCGACGCTCGATACGCTCCCCATCAACATCGCCGTCCTCGACGACGAGGGGACCATCCTCTTTACCAACCGGGCCTGGCAGGAGTTCGCCAGCGCCGACGACGGCGAGATGCAAGGGGTGAACTACTTCGGGACGACCGACGTCGACGCCGACGAGTACGCCGCGGAAGCCGTCGCCGGCATCGAGTCCGTTATCTCGGGCGACCGGGGCCTGTTCACGCTGGAGTACCCCTGCCACTCGCCGGACGAGAAGCAGTGGTTCCTGATGCGGGTCGCGCCGCTCCCCGAGGACGAGGCCGGCAGTGCCGTCGTCGCCCACATCGACATCACCCAGCGGAAACTCGCGGAACTGGCGGCCGAACGCCGCAGCGAGCAGTTGCGCGCCGAACGCTCGAACCTCAAACACCTCGTCGACAGACTGGACGGCCTCGTCACGGGCGTCATGAACGACGTGATGACCGCCGGGTCGCGGTCTGACATCCAGCAGGTCGTGGTCGACCGGCTAGCGGCCGTCGACTCCTACCAGTTCGCGTGGATAGCGGCGTTCGATTTGCGCGACGAGACGCTCCGGCCGGCGGCGCTGTCGACGGACCGGGACGCCGACCTCGCCGTCTCGCTGTCCGATGACGACCCCGTCGCTCTCGCGGCCCGAACCGAGGAGATTCAGGTCGCGACCGACGATATCGGCGAGCACCACCGCGAACTGGCCGGCGGCAACGTCGCGTCCGTCGCGGCCGTGCCGCTCGTCGCCGGTGAGTCGCTGTACGGCGTGCTCACGGTGTACGCCGACGAGGCCAGCGTATTCGACCCGCGCGAGCGAGCGGTACTCGGAGCGGTCGGGCAGGCCATCTCGACGGCCATCGACGCCACCGAGACCAGCAAGCTACTGACGACGGACAACGTCACGGAACTGGAACTGCAGATACGCGACGACGACATCTTCTTCGTCGCGCTGGCCCGGGAACTGGGCTGTCGGATGGAGTACGGCGGAAGCGTCGCCGACGACGAGGAGACGGTGATGTTCTTCCTCGTGGAGACCGACGACCCCTCGGCGGTGTGTGCGGCCGCCGCCGACCACCCACAGGTCACCGCCGTGACACACGTCTCGACGTCGGAGTCGGCGTCGCTGTTCGAGTTCTCGGTCGGCGACCCGCCGGTCGTCTCGCTGCTTGCCGACCGCGGCGCGGAGACCCGCGACATCACTGTGACGCCTGACCACGCCGTGTTCTCGGTGACGCTCCCGGCGACCACCGAGACGCGAAGCGTCGTCGAACACGTCCGCGACCGCTACCCCGGCACGGACCTCGTGGCCGTCCGCGAACGCGACGAGCCACCGGTCTCCCGGCAGGCGTTCCTCGCCACGCTGGAGGACCGTCTGACGAACCGACAGTTGACGGCCCTCAGGAAGGGGTATCTCGGCGGCTTCTTCGACTGGCCGCGAGACGTCTCCGGCGAGGAACTGGCCGATTCGATGGACATCTGCCCGTCGACGTTCCATCAGCACCTCCGTGCGGGCGAACGGAAGCTACTGGAAGAGATATTCGAGACGTGGTGAGCGACTGCCGGACAAACCGAGGGAAGCGACCGGCGTCCCGGGCAGTCCAAAGCAGTTGGGTACACAGTTTAAAGTTGTTCTCCGCCTATTTGTTTGTAGACGATGTGTCACTCCGAGCCGGGTCGTATCACGCAACCTACGCGAACGGTCGCGGCCGAGCCGACGCCTCAGACGGGTGAAACGGCTCGACAGTGGATCCGGTGTCGGTGCCTGTCGCGGGACCGACGTATCATTCGATGACCGACCTGTCGCCAGCACTCAATGCAATCTGACAATATCCGAACGAGCAAATCGATCCAACAGCAGACCGGCCGGACGTTCCACCTCGCGACCCGGGTTCTCCCGGAGCGGATTCGCTACCCGACCTACGTGATGTACGCCTTCTTCCGCGTCGCCGACGAGGTGGTCGACCAGCCAGAGGGCCCGCCGCCGAACGTCCAACACGAACGGTTGGAGACGATACGAGAGGCGGCACTGGGCAACCGCGACCCCGAGGACACCGACGACGGGGCCGTGCTGGCGGCGTTTCAGGAACTCCGCGAGGAACACGACATCCCCGACGAGGAGATAAACGTGTTCATCGACGCCATGGAGATGGACATCGCACAGGCCCGCTACGAGACGTTCGAGGACCTGCGAGGGTACATGCGCGGGTCGGCCGTCGCCGTCGGGAACATGATGACGATGGTGATGGACCCACCACAGAAAGAGGTGGCACTCCCCCACGCCGAAGCGCTCGCGGAGGCGTTCCAGTTGTCGAACTTCCTCCGGGACGTCCGCGAGGACATTCACGAGTACGGGCGGGTGTACCTCCCACAGGAGACGCTCGACCGCCACGGCGTCACCGAGGAGCAACTCGCGAACGCGGAGGTCGACGACGCCTTCCGCGCCGTGATGCAGGAGGAACTGGCCCGCACCGACGAACTGTACCGCGAGGGGGTCAAAGGAATCAGCTATCTCCCCGAGGACTGTCAGTTCGGCGTCCTGCTGTCGGCGGTGCTGTATGCCGAACACCACCGGCTCATCCGGAACCGCGGCTACGACGTGCTGACGGAGACGCCGGAACTCACCCGCCGCCGCCGGCTCTGGCTGCTCGCCCGGACGTGGTGGCACTGGCGGCGCAACGGTGACCCCGAAGCCACCTTCTACGCCGTCAGTGCCGTCTCCGAGCGAGGACCAGACACCGTTCCGACCGACGTCCACAGTCACGGCCGACCGACCTGGCGTGGATGAGCCGGCCGTTCCTGCTCGCCCCCTCGTCACACCGATGACCCCGAGTCTCACCTACCTGCAGTTCCACGCGGTACTGGTCCTGCCCGCGCTGGCAGGACTGGCACTCACCGCACGCTACCGACTGGCCAGCCGTCGAATCGTCCTCTCCGGGACGGCCCTGTTGGCGGCGCTGGCGCTCGTCTACACGACGCCGTGGGACAACTACCTCGTCGCCCGCGGTGTCTGGTGGTACGGTGAGGGCACGGTACTGACGCGCTTGTGGGCGGCGCCGCTGGGCGAGTATCTCTTCTTCGTCTTCCAGCCAGTCGGCGTCGGCCTGTGGGTCGCTCGCTACGGCGTCGATACGACGCGACCGCTCGCCATACCGGTGCCGACGCGGGCGCTCGGACTACTGGCTGCCGGCCTGGTCGCGGCCGTCGGCGTCGCGTTACTCGACAGTCCCGACGGCCTCTATCTCGGATCGTTGCTGGTCTGGAGCGTCCCCATCCTCGCTATCCAGTGGGCCTTCGGGTGGCCGTTCCTCGTCGCGGAGTGGCGTACCGTCGCCCTCGGGACGCTGGTCCCGACGCTGTACCTCTGGGTCGCCGACCGCATCGCGCTGGCACTGGGCGTGTGGACGCTGTCGGACCAGTACACGACCGGACTGGCGATACCCCTACTCGGCCTCCCCGTCGAGGAGGCCGTCTTCTTCCTGCTGACGTCGCTGTTCGTGGTACAGGGACTGGTCCTCTTCGCGTGGCTCTGTGACAGATGGGGGTGACCGACCGCCTCGCGGCCCCGGCCCGCGAGACGATTCGCCGGACCGTCTTCCTGCCTTCGTGGGTCGTTAGCGCCGCCCTCGCCGTCCCGTTTCTCGCCGGCCTGTCGGTCCCCCCGACACTCCAGTACGTCCCGTTGGTCGCCAGCGTCCTCGTCCTCGGCCTGCCCCACGGCGCGGTCGACCACCTCGCCGTCGCTCGCTCCCGGGGCGAGCGCCCGGACTGGCGGGCCATCGCCCGGGTGTTCGCGCTCTACGGACTCGTCGGCGGGGCCTACGCCGTCGGCTGGTTCCTCACACCGGCGGCGGCCTTCGTTCTCTTCATCGCCGTCACGTGGTTCCACTGGGGGCAGGGCGACCTCTACGCGTTGCGGGCGCTCGCCGACGCCGACCACCTCTGTTCGGTCCCCCAGCGAGCGACCACCGTCATCGTTCGCGGGGGCCTCCCGATGCTCGTCCCCTTGCTCGCGTTCCCGGGGTGGTACCGTCGGGTCGCCGTGGACCTCGTCGCTCTGTTCGCGCCGGGCGCCGTCGCCGCCATCGAGTGGGCGTTCCGCGCGGACGTCCGGGCGGCGCTGGCGGTCGCCTATGGGGCGCTCGTGGTCGGCACGCTCGCCGTCGGCTACGCCCGCGTGGACGACCCGACCGCGTGGCGCCTCGACGCCGCCGAGACGCTGGGCCTCACTGCGTACTTCGCTGTCGTCCCGCCGGTGCTGGCCATCGGCGTCTACTTCTGTCTGTGGCACTCGTTGCGCCACGTCGCGCGCCTCCTGCTGGTCGACGACGAGGCGACCGCGGCGCTCCGCGAACGGGACCCGGCGGCGGCGTTTACGCAGTTCGCCCGCGACGCCCTCCCGCTGACCGTCGCGTCGCTCCTCTTGCTTGCCGGCCTCTACGTGTTGGTCCCGAACCCGCCCGCGACGATACCGGAGTGGGTCGCGCTCTACCTCGTATTCATCGCCGTCGTCACCCTCCCACACGTGGTGGTGGTGACGGTGATGGACCGGGCGCAACGCGTCTGGGCGTAGTCAGGACAGGCCGCACAGGAGCAACGCGTCTGGGCGTAGTCGGACTGCACACCGACGGCTACCGGGCCCGAAAGAACGGAGAGAAATACCGCGTTACTTGCCCTTGCCGCGGTTGCTGCGCAGCGACGGGCGGGTCTTCTCGGAGCCGGTGCCCTTGCCGCTCAGACCGCGGTTGCGGCGGCCGGCACCGGTCAGACCGCGGAAGACGCGGTCGGTCTGGTCGTCCTCACAGATCCACGAGAGGTCGTCGTCGTTCTGGATGGCCGGGTGCTCGGGGTCGACGAGGATGACCTCGTGCCACTTCTGTCGGCCGTCCTGCCCGACGGAGTAACTGTTGAGGACGCGCAGGTTCGGGAACACCCGGGCGGCGCGCTCTTCGGCGACGCGCTGGATGTCCTTCCGACGGGTGATGCGGGTGACGCCCTGTCGCTTCGAACGCCGACCGGCTTTGTGACGTCGCTTTCGAGCGCCGCCCTTCCGGACGGACACTCGGGCGACGACGACGCCCTGCTTGGCCTTGTAGCCCTGCGAGCGGGCTTTGTCGAGGCGGGTCGGGCGCTCGATGCGCTCGACGGCGCCCTCGTCGCGCCACTCCTGCTGGCGCTGCCACTGCAGTTCTGCGAGTTTGCCTTCCTTGGGGCTCTGCCACGCGTCTCGGATGTACGAGTATGCACTTCGTGCCATTGTGGTTCACCACGGGCGTTGCGTGGTTCAAGTCGCGTTCGCGACTCACATCCCGACCTGCACATGCAGGTGCCCGCTGGCGCCCGTCGTCCAGCGAGTTACTACGGGGTTTTCGGTTCGCGCCCTTAAACCGTTCGGAGCGGACTCGTGCGTGCGGGTCGGTCACACCGACGACGGTGCAGGGGTCGATGCACCGGACCGAGACGATTCCACAAGCTGCTATCGAACGTACGGGTCGTCTCTCGTCTGGTCCGTCTGGAATCGAGTCCGACGAGTGTATCCGAGCTGTGGCTGTTCTCTTCGTCAGAAAGCGGTGGTACCGCCGGTTCTACCGATGAATCGCTACACAGAACGAGTCGAAACGTCACTCTCAGAGCGAAGGTGGCCATATCGCCCACTGATGATGATACTCACCCGGACTTTCTGGCCACCTACGGAAATAACACTACAGAATAGCGGTTTATACGGCTAAATATTGTGTCAAAGCTGGGAGATTCATGAATCTGCGCCGACAGTGGGTGTAATTGCCGAGATCTCGAACTATCTATCGCTTTTCTGGGAGTAGATACGTCGATTTCAGTAATACAGTGTGGATGTCGATTCGCGTGTCGTCTCGACAATCATATGTACGCTTGTTATCTTTGGGCGGATTGCAGTGACGCTCGCGACCCCGACGTGTCCGGCCGATAGGGGACGCATTGGATTCCATAACAAATATACACGCGTTATTATCGTCGTGAAAACAGGTCACCGGCTCGTCAGGGCGACCTGTATCGATTTCGCGGTGCTGAGGACCTGTCCGGCGATGTCCTCTTCGAGGTAGCGACCGTTCAGGCGCTCTACGGGACCGCAGACGCCGATAGCGGCGACGCGGTCGGTGTCGCTGGTCGACACCGCGGTGGCGACGCCGACGATACCCTCGTACTGTTCTCCTCTGCAGAATGCCACGGTGTCGTCTCGGACGCTCCGGAGCGCGGCCTTGAGTTCCGCGGGTTCGGTTATCGTCGCACTCGTCGGTGCGACGAGGTCCGCCGCGTCGAGAACGTCGTCGATACGGTCCTGGGGGAGCGACGAGAGGATAGCCTTCCCAGGTGCGTTTACGTGCAGCGGGAGCCGCTCACCCTCCCGGTATCGTGGCGACCACCCTTCGGTGGCCTCGGCGATGTATATCGGCACGCCCTCGGTTTCTTCAAGGACGAACAGGACAGACGTCTCCCCGGACGCCGCGGCGAGGTTGTCCAGTTGCTGGCGGGCGGACCGGTACACCGGTATCTTCGCTCGGGTTTGGGACCCGATGCTCAGGCTTCGAAGCGACGGTTCGTACCGACCCCCACGCTTGAGGACGTACCCGCGGCTACGCAGCGTCGAGAGGTGATTGTGGACCACGCTCTTCGAGACGCCGAGGCGGTCGGCGAGAGTCGTCACGCCCATCGGGTCCGGGGCGTCGGCGAGCATCTCCAACAGGTCCAGCGACGTCTCCGTCGCGTCGATGGTGTAGTCGTGTGTGTCGGCCATGTTCGTCGTGTACAGGCCCCACGGGTAAAACTCTGTTCGTTACAGAAGAACGGCACCGCCGCTGTGAACCAATACCACGGCCGTATCCATCACGAATTATCAGACATAATTGATTAGTTCTGCTAATCCTGGATGGAATATTCCCGTTCTGTAGAGAAGAACATCTCTGTGGTGGGTGTGCTCGATTCGGCCGTCTCCACCGGAGAGGCTTCGAAACGCCTACTGTGCCGACGTATGAATCACGAGCCCTCGTACGGTCGGCCGACGAACGGTACAGCCGGAAAAGTCGACGTCGGTCAGTCGCCGCCGGGGACGACGACTTTCTTGAGGCCCTCTGTATTCGCCATCCGTTCGAACGCTGACGGGAGGTCCTCGAGGCCGATACGCTCGGTGATAAGCGTCTCGGTATCGATGCGGTCGTGCTGGAGCAGCGTCACTGCACGCTCGAAGTCCTCGGTGTTCAACGCGAACGACCCGCGGTAGCCCACTTCGTCGAAGAAGATGTCGAAGGGACTGACCTCCATCGTGACCTCCTGGTCGGGGACGCCGAAGATGAGGGTCGACCCGCCTTTCGCCGTCACGGCGTTGGCCTGCCCGATGGTCGGGACGAGACCGATGGCCTCCGCACCGACGTCGACCTTACCGCCGGCCGCTTCGGGGATGGCCTCCTCGGGGTCTTCCTCGTTCGGGTCCACGACGACGTCCGCGCCGAGTTCGGCGGCGTGTTCGCGCCGTTCCGCGTCGAGTTCGGAGACGACGATCGGCGCGGCACCGGCGTTGCGGAACGCCTGCAGCAGCAAGAGACCGATGGGACCGGCGCCGATGATGGCGACGCTGTCGCCGGGGGTGAAGTCCACCTGTTGGACGCCGTGCAGACAGCAGGCCAGCGGTTCGGCGAGGGCGGCCCGTTCGAAGGACATGTCGCCGATGTGCTCGAGGCTGATGGCCGGGGCGCGGACGTACTCGGCGAACGCGCCGTCGAGTACCGTCTCGGCAGCGCCGCCGATGCTGGTGTTGTTGTCACAGAGGTGAGTCTCACCGCGCTTGCAGTACGAACAGGTGTTACACGGCACCGTCGGATTGATAGCGACCCGGTCGCCTGCTTCGAAGCCAGTGACGTCGCTCCCGACAGCCGCGACGGTGCCGGCCGCCTCGTGGCCCGGGACCACCGGCGTTTCGACGGGGAACGTGCCGTGGTACATGTGGTAGTCGGTCATGCAGACGCTGCAGGCACCGACCTCGACGACTACCTCGCCGGCCGCCGGTTCCGGTCGCTCCCGTTCCTGTACCTCTATCTCGCCGACGCCCGTCAGTGTGGAGGCACGCATTATCTGGACCTCCGGCTGCTTCGAGTGGTCGTTCGCGTGATGCGCTTCGAAGTGCGTCTATCTCGTATCATGGGTGCTCTCTCGAACTCGTTCGTGCTGTCTCGACGGTGGCGTGAACGACTCGCACACTGTCAGCGTCCGTCTCGTCGCCGATACCGGCGAGCCGATATCGTTCGGCACCGCCTCGGCTGGTCAGCGACGAGAGCTGTCCTTTCGGTCCAACGAGTCGGACTATCCGAGCCACGCAATAAATAGTTTTTGCTGGTCCCGCCGCGAGCCTACCGGTCGTCCAGCCGCCAGCTATCGATGGGGACCTGTCCGCCGTCGACGCGGAGTTCGTGGCCGTTGATGTAGTCGCTGGCCGGCGACGCGAGGAACACCATCGCGTTGGCGACGTCCTCCGGGTCGGCGAACCGACCGAGCGGGTTGTTGTCCAGTATCTGCTTGGTGACGGCGTCGCTGAACTCGTCTGTCATCCGCGTGTCCGCCCAGCCCGGCGCGACGGCGTTGACTCGAATCCCCTCGCGCCCGAGTTCCAACGCGAGGCTCTTCGTCAGTCCGAGTAGACTGAACTTGCCGACGTCGTACGCCGGCGACATGCCGACGGCGTTCTTGGTGTGGATCGAAGTGGTGTTGATTATCTTCCCGTACCCCTGGTCGACCATCCCGTCGACTACCTCGCGGATGCAGTTCAACGCGCCGTGGAGGTGGACGTCGAGGTTCAACTGGAAGGTGTCGTCGTACTGTTCGTCGAGGAAGGGGCCGGCATCGCCGACGCCGGCGTTGTTCAGCAACACGTCGATAGCGCCCAGTTCTTCGGTCGCTGTCTCGACCATTGCGGCGACTTCGGCGTCGTCACTCACGTCGGCGCCGATACCGACGGCGTCCGCGCCGCTGTCTCGAAGCTCGGCGGCGGTCGATTCCGCTACCTCGGTCTCGACGTCGTTGACGACGACGTCCGCCCCGTTCTGTGCGAACTTCTCCGCCGCTGCCTTCCCCATCCCTCTGCCGCTACCGGTGATGAGGACGGTCCGGTCTGTGAGATCGTAGTCCATACACCGCCGAAATTAATATCTACCCTATATATCTGTTTGGGTAGTGTGCACTCCTATAACGTACCCGACAGATGATTAAGTTTATTATCAATGGGGAATTTGGTGACGAAGGAGAGATACACCAATGGCAGACGACAGCGGCAGATCCCTGCAGAAAAGGCGTAAGTTCCTCAAAGCGACGAGTGTCGGCCTTCTCGGCGGTCTCGCTGGATGTACGCGAGGCGGTACCGGAGGTGGCGACGGATCGAGCGGGAACGGCTCGAGCGGTGACGGTTCCAGCGGCGACGGTAGCTCCGAGGAGGACCTCCCAATCCCGCTGAGCGAGTACGACAGCGCCGACATCGACTGGCAACAGTTCGAGGGCTCTTCGATCAACATCGGCGCGGTCCAACACCCGTGGGTGTCGGCAATCAAGCCGGCCATCCCGGTGTTCGAGGAACTCACCGGGATCGAGGTCCAGTGGAACATCCTGCCGGAAAACCAGTTCCGGACCAAGCGACAGACCGACGCAAGCACCGGTGCCGGGCAGTTCGACGTCTTCTTCATGGACCAGGTCGTCAACCAGTTCCGTGAGGAGGGCTGGCTCCAGCCGCTCGACCCGTACTTCAACGACGGGAGCATGTACGACGAGAGCTTCTACAAGCCCGACGACCTCTTCGAGTCGTCGCGCTGGCAGGCCCACGGTGGTGGCTACAGCGACAAATGGACTGGACTGCCCATCACGGTCGAGGTCCAGACCCAGTTCTACCGCCAGGACCTCTACGACAAACACGGTCTGGAGGTGGCCGAGACGTGGCAACAGCACCGCGAGAACGCGAAGGTCATCCACGAAGAGGAGTCCGACATCGTCGGCACGGCCGGCCGTGGGCAGAAGGGCTACGGGATGAACATCTACATCCTGAACACGCTCCTCCGCCAGACGGGGTCCAAGCTCTGGACCGACTTCCCGAACGACTCGGGACTCGACACCGACGGCGTCGCCAAGGCAGCAGAGTACTACACGAGCCTGCTCCAGGACTACGGTCCGGACGGCGCGTCGACCCAGACCTGGTCGGACGTCCTCGCGACGATGCAGGAGGGCCGTACCGGCCACATCGTCGCCGACGCCAACATGTTCTGGGGCGGCCTGACCAACGACGAGTCCAGTGTCAAGGACACCGTCCAGATCGCGAAGGTTCCCAAGCCGGAAGGCGGCGAACTGAACCCGAACGCGTTCAACTGGCAGATCTCCACGTCGAAGAACGCCTCGAACTCCAAGCAAGCGTTCCTGTTCATGATGTGGGCGACGTCCCCACCGACCGACCTCTGGATAAACACGGAGAGCAGCGGCGTGTTCTCGGTGCGTGAGTCCACCTGGGAGAACGAAGACTACATCTCGAAAGTCGGCGAGGACTACGCATCGGTCTCGCTCGAATCGCTCAAGGTCGCTTCGCCCGACCCGTTCGACCGCAAGTACCCCGAGTGGGGCCAGCGCTACTCCGAGGAACTCCAGCGGGCCATTGCCGGCCAGAAAGAGGCTGCGAAGGCGATGAAGGACGCCGCTGCGGCCGCCGAAGACATCTACAGCGGCTGAGGTCAAGCACTATACCCGCCACGGGTTACATTTTCCAACACATCATGAGTACACCAACGCAAACTGAAACGACCAACACACAAGGTCTCGCCAGAGTCCGGGACCTGTGGAACGACTACCTCCCGTACTGGTTCATGGCACCGATGGTGCTGGTGATGGTAAGTATCACCTTCTTCCCCGGTGCCTACGACCTGTACCTCTCGCTGATCAAAGAGCCCACGCTGAACGTCTTCGCGGCCGAGTTCGTCGGCCTCGATAACTACCGGACGGCGTTCACTCGGGGTGGCGCGTTCCACTCGTTCGTCATCACGGTCACCGTGGTCGTGAGCGCCCTGTTCCTCGAGAGCGTGCTCGGATTCTTCCTGGCGGCCTTCGTCGCCGGCGTCGAATCCACGCGGATGAAGTCGTTCTACCGAGTCCTGTTCATCCTCCCGATGGCAGTCGCGCCCGTCTCGCTCGCGACCATCGGTCGACTGATGCTGAACACCGAGATCGGGATCATCCCGTACGTCATCAACACGGCGACGCCCTTCACCGCGCCGGCGTTCCTCTCGGACCTGCCGCTGCTGACCGTCATCTTGCTGGACACGTGGAACTGGACGCCGTTCATGTTCATCATCTTCTACGCCGGCCTCTCGTCGGTACCCGACACGCTCGTTGAGGCGTCACGGGTCGACGGCGCGCCGCTGTGGCGGCGCTACGTCCACGTCATCATCCCGTACATGAAGCCGGTGGTGTTCGTCGCCGCCCTCATCAGGCTGATCGACCTGTTCCGGACGTTCGGTGTCGTGTACGGCCTGACCCAGGGCGGTCCGGGGACGGCCACCCAGCTCGTGAGTATCAACATCTACGAACAGATGTTCATCAACAACCAGGTAGGCGTGGCGGCCGCAATCGCGGTCGTGTACCTCGTCTTCGTCATCGCCATCGCGAACATCGTCATCGCGAAGGTCGGCTTCGAGGGGGTGTGGGACTGATGGCTACGCAGGACGTCGAACCGGGTTCGGCCCAGCGGCTCGATAAGGACACGCGGGAGACGCTCGTGACGGTCGTTCGACACGCTTTCCTCCTCTCGTGGTCGTTCGTCGTGTTGTTCCCGCTGTACTGGCTGGCCTCTATGTCGCTGAAGCCGCCGGGACAGGCGAACTCGCTCCCGCCGGACTGGCTCTTCCTGCCGACGGTGTACAACTACATCCAGCTCGCCCAGCAATCGGACTTCGTCGGGGCGTTCGTCAACAGTCTCGTCATGGTCGGGGCGTCGGTCGTCCTCGTCCTGCTCATCGGCGTGCCAGCTGCGTACGTCCTCTCGCGGTACGACATCCCGATGGAGCGGGACGTACTCGTGTGGATTCTCTCCTCACGGATGCTCCCACCCATCGCCGTCGTGCTCCCGTTCTTCATCATCTTCAGGGAGCTCAACCTGTTCGACACCCGTATCGGGATGGTGCTGATGTACATCAGCATCAACCTCTCGCTGGTCGTGTGGGTGATGAAGGCGTTCTTCGACGGCATCCCCGAGACGCTGGAGGAGGCCGCACGCGTCGACGGCGCGACCCAGTTCCAGGGCTTCCGGAAGGTCATCCTGCCGGCGGCCAAGCCCGGCATCTTCTCGGTCGCCATCATCAGCTTCATCTTCGCGTGGATCGAGCTGCTGTTCGGGCTCGTGCTGACGAGTTTCGAGGCGGTGCCGGTGACGCTGTTCGTCTACTCGTTCATCGGCTCTCGGTCCATCGAATGGTCGATGCTCGCGGCCGCGTCGATGTCGATGATCATCCCCGTGGCGATATTCCTCATCGCGGTCAACAAGTACCTCGCTGCCGGTCTCAGCTTCGGTGTGGTGATCAAAGAATGAGTACGATTCCAGACGGACGGCAGGCATCGCTCGCGAACCACGCCCTCACAGCGGGGTTACATTCACGTAGCTGCACACAGGAGATACAATAATGGCTAGAATCACAATCGACGACGTAACGAAGCGGTTCGGTGACGGCGACGATTCGGTCGTCGCGGTCGACGACGTGTCCCTGGACATCAGAGACGGTGAGTTCGTCGTCTTCGTCGGGCCGTCGGGAAGCGGAAAGTCGACGCTGATGCGAATCGTCGCGGGACTCGAAACACAGAGCGAAGGCGACATCGAAATCGGTGACGCCTTGGTCAACCAACTCGGCCCGCGTGCACGGGACATCGCGATGGTGTTCCAGAACTACGCGCTGTACCCGAACATGACCGTCGAGGAGAACATGTCGTTCGGGCTGAAGATGTCCACGGACATGTCCGACGAGGAGATCGAGGAGACGGTCACCTCGGCCGCGGAGATGATGGACATCGACAAGCTGCTCGACAATCGCCCCGGCGAACTCTCCGGTGGCCAGCAGCAGCGTGTCGCTCTCGGGCGCGCTATCGTCCGTGACCCGAACGTCTTCCTGATGGACGAGCCGTTGTCGAACCTGGACGCGAAGCTCCGGGCGGAGATGCGCACCGAGATCAATCGGCTGCAGAACGACCTCGGCGTCACCACGCTCTACGTTACCCACGACCAGACGGAGGCGATGACGATGGGCGACCGACTCGTCGTCCTCAACTACGGCGAACTGCAACAGGTCGGCACGCCGCTGGAGTGTTTCTACCGGCCGGCCAACCAGTTCGTCGCCGGCTTCCTCGGATCGCCCTCGATGAACTTCTTCGAGGGGGAGGTCGAAGGTGGGACGCTGCGTGCCGACGGGTTCGACTTTGACCTGACCGAACGGATGCAGACGTCGGTCGGCGACCGGAGCGCACTCGTCCTCGGGGCACGGCCCGAGGACATCTCACTGCACGACGAACCCGTGACCGACCACGAGTTCGAGGCGACCGTCGACGTCGTCGAACCGATGGGGAGCATCTCCTACGTCTACCTGCAGGCGGTCAACCAGAGCCACGAGCAGACGTTCATCGTCGAGATCGACGGCCAGCGCCCCATCAGCGAGAGCTCCCGGGTCTACGTCGAGATTCCCGACGAGGACGTCCACCTCTTCGACGCCGCCTCCGGCGAGACGATTCACCAGCGGAAACTGGACTCGGACGCCGAAGTCGCCCTCGAAGACGGGATGCAGACCGTCAGTAGCTCCTCGGACTGACTCCCGAGACGGGAGCAGTCTCGCCGTCGCACGTATCACCGGCAGAGTATCCGCGATTCCACACACGACACATGTCATCACAGAACTTATCGTACCACGAGACGCGTAGTGCCATCTGCGAGTACGGCCGGAGCCTGCTCGACGACGACCTGACGACCGGGACGGGCGGCAACCTCAGCGCCCGCCTCGACGAGGACCACGTCGCAATCAGTCCCTCGGGCATCCCGTACGCGGACATCGAACCCGCAGACGTGCCCGTCGTCCACACCGACGGGACCGTCGTTGAGGGGGATGTCGACCCCTCCACCGAACTGCCGATGCACCTCGAGGTGTACGACCAGCGCCCCGACGTCGGCGGCGTCGTCCACACGCACTCGCCGTACGCGACCACGTTCGCGTCGCTCGGCGAAGCGATTCCGGCCTCCCACTACCTCCTCGCGTTCACGGGTTCTGAGGTGCCAGTCGCCGAGTACGAGACCCACGCGACGCAGGCCCTCGGCGACGCCGCCGTCGACGCCCTCGGCGAGGACTACAACGCGACGCTGCTGCGGAACCACGGCGTCCTGACCGCCGACGGCTCGCTGGAGGACGCCTACAACGTCGCGCTGATGGTCGAGTACTGTGCCCGCATCCACTATCAGGCCTGCGCCATCGGTGACCCCGAGATTCTGCCCGACGCCGAGATCGACCGCCTGCAGGGGAAACTCGACAGCTACGGGCAGTGAGCACGCCATGAACCACGTCGCCATCGACATCGGCGCGAGCGGGGGTACGGTGTATCTCGGCAGCGTGACGCCCACCGACTTCGACGTTCGCGAGGTCCACCGGTTCGACAACCGGCCGGTCGAGCGTGACGGCCGTTACGTCTGGGACCTCGCGGCGCTCCGCGAGCGGATGGTCGACGGCCTCCGCGCCGCGGGCGACCGGGCCGACGACGTCGACACGGTCGGCATCGACACGTGGGGTCTCGACTTCGGTCTGCTCGCCGACGGCGAGGTCCTGCGGGACCCCGTCTCATACCGGGACCCGGACGCGACGGCCACGCGCGAATCGCTGTTCGAGGCCGTCGACGAACGCCGGGTGTTCGAGGCCACCGGCATCACCAACTGGAACACGCCGAACACGCTCTGGCAACTCCACACCATCGCCCACGAGGACCCCGCGCTCCTCGAACGAGCCGACAGTCTGCTCATGATGCCCCAGTTGCTGACCACGCTGCTGGGCGGCCGACAGTGCGGCGAGGTGACCGTCGCTTCGACCACGCAGATGGTCGACCCGAGCGAACGCGCGTGGGCGACCGACCTGCTCGACGAGGTGTCCCTGCCGACCGACCTCCTGCCGGCGCTCGAGGAACCCGGCCGACGACTGGGACCGGTCGCCGACGACGTGGCCGCGGCGCTCCCCTCGACGCCCGACCTCGTCACGCCGGCGAGCCACGACACGGCGGCGGCCGTCGCAGGCCTCCCGCTTTCCGAGGACGCCGCCTTCCTCAACACGGGGTCGTGGTTCATCCTCGGCGTCGAGCGTGACGCGCCAGTCCGCAACGACGCGGCCTTCGAGCACGGCGTCTCGAACGAACTGGGCGTCGACGGGACCGTCCGCCTCCTGAAGAACGTCAACGGCTTCTTCCTGCTCGAGGAGTGCCGCGAGGCGTGGCGCGAGGCCGGCGACCCCGTCGACTACGACCACCTGCTGTCGGCCGCCCGGAAGGCCGCGGCGCGGGCCGCGCTCGTCGACCCGGACGCGGAAGCGTTCGGCATCGACGCACCGATGCCCGAGCAGATACGCGCGTACTGCCGGCGGACCGACCAGCCGGTACCGACCGGACAGGGCGGCGTCGTCCGCTGTCTGCTCGACAGTCTCGTGACGAAGACGGCGCTGGAACTGGACGCCCTCGCGTCGGTCGTCGAGGACCCGCCGTCTAGCATCAACCTCGGCGGCGGCGGCGTCCGCAACGAGTTGTTCTGTCAGTTGCTCGCCGACGCGACCGGGATACCGGTCGTCGCCGGGCCGGTCGAGGCGACCGCAGTCGGGAACCTCCTGACGCAGGCGCTCGCCGTCGACACCCTCCCGGACCTCGCGGCCGGCCGCCGACTCGTCGAGTCGGCGTTCCAGACGGCGAGATACGCCCCCACCCACACCGAAGGGTGGGGTCGAGCGAAAGAACGGATGGCCGACCTCGCGGTCGACTGACGCCGACGCGACCGTATCGGTTTTCGAGGACGGAGCGACCCGCTACCGCGAGGTGTACCCGCCGTCCATGACTACCGTCGACCCGGTCATGTACGAGGAGGCGTCCGACGCGAGGTAGACGACGAGTTCCTTGAGTTCCTCCGGGCGGCCGAGTCGTCCCATCGGCGTGTTCTCCAGCCACGCCTCCTCCATCTCGGGGTCCTCCGCCAGCACCTCGTCGACGAGGTCCGTCCGCATGTACCCCGGCGCGATGGCGTTGACCCGGACGCCGCGGTCGCCCCACTCGACGGCCAGCGACTGTGTCAGCATCCGCACCCCGGCTTTCGTGGTGTTGTAGCTGGCCTGCTTCTGGGGGACGTTGACGTCGAATCCGGACATCGAGGAGATGTTGACGATGCGTCCCTCGCCGCGTTCGAGCATCTGTTGGCCGACGTGCTTCGCACAGAGGAAGACGCCGTCTAAGTTGACGGCGACGATGCGCCGCCAAGAGTCGATGCTCGTCTCCTCCGCCGGCGAGTTCTCGACGATGCCCGCGTTGTTGACGAGGACGTCTATCGGTCCGAGTCGGTCCGTCACGTCCTCGACCATCGCCTCGACCGACGCCTCGTCGGTGACGTCGACCTCGGTGGCGACGACGTCTGTCTCGCCGTCGAGTTCCTCGGCGGTCCGTTCGGCCTTCTCCAGGTTCACGTCGGCGATGGCGACGTCGGCGCCCATCTCCGCGAGACCGCTCGCCATCTGTTTCCCGAGTCCCTGTGCCGAGCCGGTGACGATAGCCGTCTCTCCGTCGAGGGAGAAACTGTCGATGACACTCATGCTAACAGCCATGCGAATGGTTTCCACGGTGATAAAATTATACCTTCGCAGGCGTGCGCACGCCGTCACTCCGCGACGGTGCTGTTCCGACCTTTCGTTTCAAGTGGACACCTCACTATGTGCCACCCATGCAAATAACCGACTACGAACTGTTCGCCGTTCCGCCCCGGTGGCTACTGCTCAAGTTGGAGACAGACACGGGCATCGTCGGTTGGGGTGAGCCGATTATTCCGGGGCGACTGGAGTCGGTCCGGGCCACCGTCGCCGAACTCGTCGAGGGGTACCTCCTCGGAGGGGACCCGCGCCGGACGGAGTACAACTGGCGAAAGCTCTACCAGAGCGGCTACTTCCGGAACGGCCCGGTCCTGATGAGCGCGCTGGCCGGCATCGACCAGGCGCTCTGGGACATCAAGGGCAAGCACCACGACGTCCCGGTCCACGAGTTGCTGGGCGGCCACGTCCGCGACCGGCTGCTCGTCTACCAGTGGGTCGGCGGCGACGACCCCGACGACATCGCCGAGTCCGCTCGGCAGGGGTACGAACGGGGGTACCGCGCGTTCAAGTCCAACGTCTGCCGTGAGTTCCGGCCCCTGGAGACCACGGCGAAGCGGGACAGGGCCATCGACCGGGTCGCCACCCTCCGGGAGGCCGTCGGCGACGACTGCCTGCTCGGGGTGGACTTCCACGGCCGCGTCTCGAAATCGATGGCGTTCGAACTCGTCCGCCGACTCGAACCGTACAACCTCGCCTTCGTCGACCAGCCCGTGCTGCCCGAACACTCGGAGGTCCTCCGCCGACTCAACAACCAGACCACCGTCCCAATATCGACCGGCGAGCGCTTCTACTCCCGATACGACTTCAAGCAGATGCTCGCCGACGACTCGGTGTCGGTCATCCAGCCGAACGTCTCCCACGTCGGCGGTATCAGCGAGATGCGGAAACTCGTCTCGATGGCCGAGGCCTTCGACGTCGCCGTGGTCCCTCACTGTCCACTCGGTCCCGTCGCCTTCGCTGCGAGCCTCCAGGTCGGTTTCAGTTCCCAGGGGGTCGTCCTGCAGGAGCAGGACCTCGACATCGACGACCCGGAGTCGAGCCAGCGCCTCGCCCTGCTCGAGGACCCCGAGACGTTCGAGTTCGAGAACGGCTACGTCGAGCGCCCGACTGGACCCGGCCTCGGCATCGACGTCGACGAGGCATACGTCCGGGAGAAGGCACAGACGGAGGTCAACTGGTACAACCCGGTGTGGCACCACGAGGACGGCAGCCTCGCCGAGTGGTGAGCGGCGACCCCTGGACTTTTAGTAGGCGTGCGACGAATCCGCACACATGCGCACCGCAGTGTTAGCCGAGCCTACGGAGTTCGAACTCGAAGACCGTCCGCGACCGTCACCCGGCCCCGACGACGTCCTCGTCGCCATCAGAGACGTCGGCATCTGCGGGTCGGACGTCCACTACTACGAGCACGGCCGCATCGGCGACTACGTCGTCGAGGACCCCCTCGTTCTCGGCCACGAGAGTGCCGGCGAAGTGGTCGCGGTCGGCGAGAACGTCACCGGACTGGAAGCGGGCGACCGGGTCGCCCTCGAACCGGGCGTCCCCTGTCGCCGCTGTGCCCACTGCAAGCGCGGCGACTATCACCTCTGTGAGGACGTTACGTTCATGGCGACACCGCCACACGACGGCGCGTTCGCCGAGTACGTCTCGTGGCCGGCGGACTTCGCCTACGAACTGCCCGATTCCGTCTCCACCGCCGAGGGAGCGCTCTGTGAGCCTCTCTCGGTCGGTATCCACGCCTGCCGCCGCGGGGACGTCGGGACGGGCGATACTGTGCTGGTCACCGGTGCCGGCCCCATCGGCTTACTAGTGATGGAGGCCGCACGCGCCGCGGGCGCGACGGACGTCATCGTCACCGACGTGGTCGCCGAGAAACTGTCGCTCGCAGCCGAGCGCGGGGCGGACTTAACCGTCGACGTCACCGAGACGGACCTCGAATCGGCCGTCGAGGAGTACACCGACGGCGTCGGTGCGGACGTCGTCGTCGAAGCGTCGGGGGCCGAACCCTCTATCAGGTCGACGCTCGACGCCGTCCGGCGGGGCGGCACCGTCGTCCTCGTCGGACTGGCAGACGAGGCCACCGTTCCGTTCGACGTGCTCGAAGTCATCGACAACGAGATAGACGTCCACGGGTCGTTTCGCTATAAGAACACCTACGACGCGGCCGTGGATTTGCTCGCCGACGGCGTCGTCGACGTGGAGGGCATCATCGACTTCGAGTCCTCGCTCGACGCCATCGACGACGCCTTCCAACGGGCGATGGAGCCAGCCGTCGTCAAGGGCATGATCACGTTCGAGTCCTGAAAGCATCCCGATAGACGCATGGAGGCGACAAACAACCACAAAAAGAAATTTTTAGAACCAGAACCATGGATAGGGGCCTACCGAAGACGAAAAACTCGAATTGTGGATTCACAACACCGGGAATTGTTGTTATATGTGGGCAAAACTTCGGGTCCTCTCGTGACGTATCGCCTCGATATGTGCCCGTGACGTCCGAGGCGCTTCCGGGATACCTGCGATGGCGCTCGGATGGCGTGTGGCGACGTTTCGCCCGTCGGCTGCTGTCAGTCGCTCCCGAACCGACGTATGCGACTCCGCGAGCGAGTCTTTGTCGGAACGACCCGTCGACCGGACAGACCGCATCGCTGTCGTCGGATTCTTGTCCGCTGGGAACGTCGCCGGCCCGTTATATATGGGGCGTTCGTCCGTCCGGATATGCCACGAGTGGTCGCCAGCGACGATCCGATGATAGACACCGCGTTGCTCCGCGAGAAACTGGACGCCGAGGTAGTCGCCGCCGAGACGGACGACGAGGCCGCACTGGCTGCGGCGGCCGAGGGGGCCGACGCGCTCGTCGTCGACGTGAACACGCCCGTGACGGCGGCGGTTCTCGACGAACTCGACGACCTGCGAATCGTCGCCCGCGCGGGGGTCGGCATCGACAACGTCGACGTGGGCGCGGCAGCCGAGAACGGCGTGCAGGTCACCAACGTCCCCGAGTACTGCACCGACGAGGTGGCGACCCACACGGTGACGCTGCTGCTCGACTGTATCCGCACCGTCGCCGCCTACGACCGGGACGTCCGGAACGGCAACTGGGGTTGGGAACGCACCCGTCCGGTCCACCGGGTGCGCGGCCGGACGCTCGGACTGGTCTCTTTCGGTCCCATCGCCCGCCGCGTCCGCGAGCAAGTCCGTGGATTCGACCTCGACGTAGTCGCCTACGACCCCTACGTCGACGAGACTGACATGGCCGAGGCCGACGTCGAGAAGGTCACGCTGGACGACCTGTACGAGCGCGCGGACTACGTCTCCCTGCACGCACCGCTGACCGACGACACCCGCGGGATGGTCGACACCGGGGCGCTCGAGGCGATGCAGGACCACGCCGTCCTCGTCAACACCGGCCGTGGCGGCCTGATCGACGAGGAAGCCCTGCTCGACGCCCTTCGGAACGAGGCCATCGCGGCCGCCGGACTGGACGTCCTCTGTCAGGAACCGCCGGAACCCGACCACCCACTGGCCGGACTGGACAACTGTATCGTCACGCCTCACGCGGCGTGGTACTCCGAGGAGGCCCGCGAGGAACTGAACGCCACCGTCGCCGCCAACGTCCGGGCGGCACTGGCCGGCGAGACGCCGCCGGACTACATCGACCCGGACACCGACTGGCTCTGAGCGTCGGTCAGCACGAGTCGAACGCCCGGCGCTCGCTCCCCAGTGAGTCGCCGCGGATGAGCGTCGTCCGGACGTCGTATGCGAGGTTACGGAGGTAGGCCTCGACGCCGGGGTCGCAGGCTCCGGCGCGTCTGGCCTGTCGGTAGTCACAGCACAGCGCGACGGGCAGGGTAGGGAGGACGAACACGCCGGCGACGGCGACGCCGAGTTCTAACGGATGCCCTGCGGGAACGACCAGCGCCGCCCCGAGAAGGAGCGTCCACAGGATGGCGCCGTGGACGACGGTGGGGCGCCAATTGTGGGCCGGCAACCGACCCCGGGACGCGTCACTCGCCGGCGATTCGCGCTCCCGTCGGGGCGGTTTCGATGGTTCGCACGACATACGCTATTGGAAGGGGTCCATCGGTATGACTGCCCGTTCGGCACACGCCGAAACCGTCCGTGGATATAAGCCGCTCCGCGGAGTAGGAGCGCCAATGCGCGAGTTCATCTTCACCATCGACTACGAACGCGGGGTCGACCCCCTGATGGACGTGTTCATCGACTACCCGGAGACTCACTCCCGGACGATCGCCTGTAACGTCACGAACGACGGGATGTGGCGGTTGGAACGGGTCGCCGGCACGGAGGCGGCGCTCGATAGACTCGACGAGGTCTTCGACGGCCCCGTCCAGTGCACGGAGTGCATCGGCACCCGGGACTGTGATACCGAGTGGCACTACAAGGTCATCGCCTCGGAGCAGGGGCGCCGCACCGTCTACAGCTACCGCTCGGAGGCCGGTGACTGTCACTCTATCCCGCGACTGGCCATCGAACACGTCGGCAACGGCGTCCTCTGTGAGACGGAGCGCCGCGGCAGCCGCTGTGAGTGGCGCCTGCTGCTGTGTAGCGACGAGGGCGTCGACGACCTGTTCGGCGCGCTGGAGACGGAACTTCGCCCTGGTCTGACCGTCGAGTTCCGGCAGTTGGGCGAGCCGTCCTACTGGACCGACGAGTCGGTGACGCTGGCCGAACTCCCGCCGGAACAGCAGGCCGCCGTCGAAGCGGCGGTCGAATACGGCTACTACCGAACCCCGAGAGACATCTCGCTGACCGACCTCGCCGAGAAACTCGACGTCTCCCGGTCGACCCTGCAGTACCGCCTCCAGCGGGCCGAGGCGTGGATCGTCCGTTCGTTCGTCACGCGGTCGATGGGACCGGTCGACGCCGACGAATCGGTCGCGGAGGGGACCCGTCTGCGGGTCGGCCGCTCGGGTGTGTGAACGACTACCAGCCACCTTTGGCATACGCCGAACTAGTGCTGATACTGGTAGCACGTTTCTACTGTGGTACGCACGCGGGTGGTGGCGTCACCGCTCGCCCTTCACCTATCATGACCACACTCAGCACACACGACGCCGAGGAACGGGCCAGCACCGTCGACGAGGAGACAACGGCGGGTGAGGACCACGTCTGCCCCGACTGCGGCGGCCATCTCACCCACGACGCATCTCGCGGCGAGACCGTCTGTGCGGACTGTGGGCTGGTCGTCGACGAGAACGCCATCGACCGCGGGCCGGAGTGGCGCGCGTTCGACTCCGCCGAGCGAGACAAGAAGTCCCGCGTCGGCGCGCCGACGACGAAACTGATGCACGACGACGGGCTCTCGACCAACATCGGCTGGCAGAACAAGGACGCCAACGGGAACTCGCTGTCGTCCAGTCAGCGCGAGAAGATGCAGCGTCTGCGGACGTGGAACGAACGGTTCCGAACCCGGGACCACAGCGAGCGCAACCTCAAGCAGGCGCTGGGCGAGATAGACCGGATGGGGAGCGCACTTGGCGTCCCCAAGAGCGCCCGCGAGACGGCCGGCGTCGTCTACCGTCGGGCGCTCGATGAAGGCCTGCTTCCGGGCCGCTCTATCGAGGGCGTTGCCACGGCGTCGCTGTACGCCGCCGTCCGGCAGACGAACCTCCCGCAGACCATCGACGACATGGTGGTCGTCAGCCGTGTCGACGAACAGGAGTTCACCCGCGCCTACCGCTACATCAACCGCGAACTCTCGCTGGAGATCGGCCCGCCGGACCCGGCCGACTACCTCTCGAAGTTCGTCTCCGAACTCGACGCCAGCGACGAACTGGCGATGCGGGCCCACGACCTCATCGAGAACGGCAAAGCCGCGAACGTCCACAGCGGCAAGAGCCCCGTCGGACTCGCGGCCGCAGCCATCTACGCGGCGGGCCTGCTGGTCAACGAGGAACTCACGCAGGAGACCATCAGCGACGCCACCGACGTCAGCACGGTCACTATTCGGGACCGCTACCGCGAACTCCTCGAAGCCGAGGCCGACCGCGATCCCGTCGAGGCGAGCGCTGCGGGCGGGTCGAACGCGAGTGCATAGCGAGGGGCGCGCTTTGGCCGGCCCTCGGAGTGACGAACGGGTCGGTTCCCCGTTTGCAAGTGAGCGGCTCCGTTGAAATCCTTAGCTACTGATAGAAACCGCGTGCTGAATACAGGGAATGTAGTCAGCAAACAGAGCTGGTGTAATTCACGCTTTAGGTGCTGATTTAGCTGATAGAGTGCCGATGCGTAGTTACCGCCGAGAATTACATCGAGGACACTAACATCCGTGAAGTCGTGCTGTATACACAGTGCATATATGTCACCGTATTTACTGTAAGAGAGCTTCGATAGAATCGGTAGAGACAGAGGAACGAGATACCGCGTCCGGGCTACATCTACCGAAACCCCGAAATGAAATACGGCGGGAAATTGATTCGCTGATTTCACTCGACGCCAAGTTGCTCTGCGAGTGACATCCGGTCCCAGTAATCCGTCCACGACGTGATACCGTCGTCGGATACTGTAATGAGGGAGACGAAGGTGTCGTCAACCGTCTCTCCGGTTGGAGGAATCCCGTTGAATTCTCCCTCCTGAGTGCCATGGAACGTACATTCCATCGCCGTTTCGTTCCCTGATGCTATGACCCGCTCTGGCTCGACACGGACATCCGGAAAGGCCTCTACTAGTTCTTCCATATACGCTTGGGTTTCGGCCTTGGTCAACCCCTCTTCGACCGGATCGGTGAACCTTGAATCGTCGGCGAATTCTGCGATAAAGCCATCGAGGTCGTGGTCGTTGAACTTTTCTACCGCTCGCGCAATCCTAGGGTTCTGGTCAACTGTCGTACTCATTGGACGTATCCGTTTGTGGCGTCCCTTTCACCTCGCCAACGCTTCCCCCATACTCCATACAGAGAACGCCTAGCGTGTTATCTCCCGTGAGGATTGTTAACACTATTTTCACGTTACTCTCGTATGAGTTCAGGTACTTCCGCTGTAGTTGCTGGAGTGGTTCAGACCCTATCAGCTGCAATAAAGTGAGGCGTGCATGCTGTATTCGCGTACTGTATGCTACAGTGCCGTTTTGAACCACTCAGTATCTGCCAGTAACGGCCTGATGCATACAGAGGGTGTATTTCGCAGAGCATACTGTGCTGAGATGAAACTGAGGATGAGTTAGAGATTAACACACAAACTCTATCGCGCCCGGAACCGTAGATTTCTGTAATCGAGTTATCACTCGAAATGACTGCCATGGGAAATCAAGATACCCTGCCACGTGAACTCACGGAACTCGGTCGATGTCGTGCTCACGCACCAACGATGATTGCCAACGTGAGATACAAGGAGAACAGAGCGGTAGCCGGCTGCTATGACACCGACTGTCAACGGAGGGTGAGGCATGTCACCTGATAAGCCGAATACAGACGCCGACTACGAGTCGGCATTGAACGAACATTACGGGGTACCGAACCTCGGTGACGAACTTCTCGCCGCTCTCGAAGCCGCCGGGAAAGACGTCGACTCGCTCACTCGGGACGATATCGCGTCGTTCGACGAGTTTCACATCCGCGGCCTCGAGGCCACCCAAGAACTTGCCGCCCTCGCAGCGGTCGAAGACCTCTCTCGCGTCCTCGACGTTGGTTGTGGAATCGGTGGGCCTGCCCGCACCCTCGCTTCCGAATTCGGTTGCGATGTCGTCGGAATCGACATTGTCGAGGAGTATTGCCGAGCAGCGACGCTATTTACCGACCGTGTTGGATTGACCGACAAGGTCTGCTTCCAACACGGGAACGCCCTCAACTTGCCCTTCGAGGACGAGACGTTTGATGTTGTTTGGTTCGAACACATGCTGCTGAACATCGAAGCCAAGGGAGTGGCGCTTGAGGAAGCGGCCCGGGTCCTCAAACCCACGGGAACACTCGCGCTGTACGAAATTTGTGCCGGACCCGGAGGCGACCCCGTGTTCCCGGTCCCCTGGGCATGGGATGGGTCCCTCAGCTACCTCGACTCACCTAGGCGACTCCGAGAGATCATCCTCGACTGTGGCTTCGATGAGGTCGCATGGACGGACGTCACAGACTTAAGCCTCGAATGGTTCCGGAACGTGGTGGAGTCGATGCATTCGCGGCCAGCGGATGCACCGCAACCGCTTGGACTCAACCTTCTGATGGGCGCGGAGACGCCGATCAAAGCGGCGAACGTTGTCCAGAACCTTGAGGAAGAACGAATCACCGTCGTTCAGGGCGTGTACGACCGTGTGAATCAGCCTTGAACTCCATCCCTGCCATCCGGAGCAACTGGTCGCTTCGTGTCGTCGTTGAGGGGATTTAACCTATGCTTGATGCTGAACACGCACGCTCAATGGGTGGAATATTCAATGGCTTCGGTCTGATAGAAACAACGTTGTCATGCTGAACTCATCCTCTGTACTGAGAGAACGCCACTTCAACAGAGTCAAGTGAGCGATAGCGACCTGCGAGCAAGCGGGGAGGACCCTCATACCGACGCCCGCGCTCTTTTTAATCTCACCACCCAGAGACACCGGTACGACCGTTTCGGGGTCGGCATCGGGAGACGACCTCCCGGCCGACCTGGTACTCGTCGTCGTTCGCCTGTTCGGGCCGGCACTCGGTCGGCGACCCGAGACTAGTCGGTCCGCTCGGCGGGCGCCGACACACTCCGGTCGAGCGCCCGACAGGTCGCCGTCGTCTGCGGGTCGCTCAGTCGCTCACGGGCCGCCGCCTCCGACACCCACTCGAAGTCGGTGTGTTCGTGGCTCAACGTGACGTCTGCACGTTCCGTCGTGCAGTGGTAGTACACCGCGAGTCGGCCGTGGCCGGCCTCGTTGTGCCACGAGACGGCGTGGACAGGGTGGTGGACTGTAACAGACAGCCCCGTCTCCTCGCTGCCCTCCCGGCGGAGGCAGTCTGTCACGCGTTCGCCGTCCCGAATCCGTCCGCCCGGCAGTTCCCACCCGCCGTTGCTCGCCCGGCGGAGGACGAGAACCCGGTCGTCTGGTCGACAGACGACGCCGCGGACGCTCACCGTCGCTTCGAGGAACTGTTCGTCCATACGCCTCGATTGCGAGACGGTAGTGTCAGTGTACCGGTTGCCACGGCCAGCGTTCATTACGCTGGGGGGTGAACTACCGACGAATGTACTCTCGGGACCACGCGATTCTCTCCGTCCTCGCTGGCCTCGTCCTCGTCGCCGTCACGACGCCGCCCGTCCATCCGGCCGCGGTCGTCGTCGTCGCCGTCGCCCTCGGCGTCGGCATCGACTTCGACCACTTTCTCGTCGCCTATCTCAACACCGGGTCGGCCAAGAGCACGCGGCGGGTCCTCCGGGACCCCCGAGTCGTCGTCACCGGGCAGGACGACATCTTCGAGGAGGCCGACCTCTCTAAGGCCCAGCGACTGCTCAGCCACGTCCTCATCGCCGGTGCCCTCGTCACCGCCCTGTGGCTGGCGTCGGCCCCATACTGGGCGCTCGTCGTCGGCGTCACGCTGTACGTCCACGTCGTGGCCGACCTCTACGCAGACGCCCAGGAGATGGCCGGGGGCTGACCCGCCGTCGAAACGTTCCTCGGTAGCCGGACGACAGACGGGCGGTTTGGACTGCGTACCCGTCCGACTCCGGATGCTGCGTCCCGCTCAGGACGTCTCCCCTCGCGATTGACGACCCGCGCTGTCGGCCGTCCTTTGGAACCCTAACCGCAACGGCATAGAGTCGTCCGTCTCAAGAGACGACGTCGACTTCTGGACGGCCATGCGCGACGCGCTGTACAGCGAGCCCCCTCTATCACTGTCATGGAGGTCGTCACAATCGGCGCGGACCTCCCCGTCGCCTCCGAGGCCCATATCACCGACGTGCTGTCTGGCTCGCGCTGGTGTTCTCGTTGTCGCTGGGATTCCTCGCCGCGTTCCCCGTCAACCTCGCGCTGGTCCGTGTCGGCGTCAAAGAGGGGATGCAGAACCCCGCGGAGATGGGCCAGCAACCGGCCGGGTAGCGCGATTCTATATCGCGCTCAGCCGTTTACGCCCCGCAGTCTGGCGGGGTTCTCTGTCGACCGTCTCGACGGCGTGTGGCGGCCTACCGTCCGCTCGGCCGGTTTCGACGGATTTCCGACGGTGCGATAACAGACGCGCTCGGGGTATCGCCCATGCCGTAACAAATATGGAAAGGGTAACGAATTTGTGTGCCCACTCGGTGGTTCCGAGCGTCATGTACACTGGCGTCGTGGAGACGACGGGCACCGTTCGACGTATCGACCGACTCGACAGCGGGTGTCGCATCGAGGTAGCCACCGACACTGACGGACTGGAACCCGAGGACAGCATCGGAATCAGCGGCGTCTGTCTCACGGTCGAAGCCGTCGGCGACGGCTGGTTCCGGACGTTTCTGTCCGCCGAGACGGTCGACCGAACCTATCTCGCCGCCCTCGACTCCGGGACTGCTGTCAACGTAGAGCGGCCGATGGCCGCCGCCGACCGGTTCGACGGGCACTTGGTGAAAGGCACCGTGGACGCGACGACCGAAGTCGTCGCCGTCACCGACCTCGGCGAGGACTGGCGGTTCACCGTCGATATTCCCGACGGGTACGAGCAGTACCTCGTGGAGAAGGGGGCCGTCGCACTGGACGGTGCGAGTCTGACCGTCTGTGAGCTATCGACGGAGACGTTCTCCGTCGCCGTCGTCCCGACGACCTACGACGTGACGACGCTCTCGGAAAAGACGGTCGGTGACCCCCTTCACTTCGAGGCCGACCTGTTAGCGAAGTACGCCGAGCGCCAGTCGGCCCTGACCCACGGCGAGGTCTGAACCGGTCAGGGAAGCGGACAGAGACTCGCGGTCAACACCGCTCGCTCGTCGCTCTCGTTGTGCGCGCCGTGGACCTGTCCCCGTTCGTTGAGGACGACACCGGGTGCGGTCACCGTCTCGGACTCGTCGTCTCGTTGGACGGTCACCGTCCCCTCGACGACGTGGAAGACGTTGGTCGCGCCGTCGTGTTCGTGCGGTTCGATACGCC
Source organism: Haloarcula sp. JP-L23 (assembly GCF_011602445.1). Lineage (NCBI taxonomy): Archaea > Methanobacteriati > Methanobacteriota > Halobacteria > Halobacteriales > Haloarculaceae > Haloarcula > Haloarcula sp. JP-L23. The sequence goes on from NZ_CP050014.1 coordinate 1,244,793, forward strand.
CGTCCGGGCCGAGTGCGAACGCCTTGACGAGTACGTCGTCGGTCACCGCCAGTTCGCCGTCGACGACCTCTCCCGCCGCTGGGTCGGCGTCGAAGTCGCCGAGCAGTTCGAGTGCCATGGCCCGACTGTCGGTCCACGCCAACTTAGCCGTTGGCTCTCTCCAGCCTCTCCGCCGAGAACCGGCGCGAGGGAGGTCCCTCAACCCGTCCGACGTTTCCCGAGCGGACGGCCGAGAGCGCCGTGAACGTTCGCAGGTCTACAAGCACCGCAGCAACGAAACGCGCAGTAGGGTGGGCCGCCTACTGCTGTTCGACTCCTCGACCGTTACTCTGTCCGTTGCCGTCGCCGCGACCGTTGAAAAAGAGCTTCACTTTGCGCTCTTCGTCGGCGGGAATGTGGGCGAGCACCACGTCCTCGTCCTCGCTGTAGGCGAACGAGTTCGGCGTCGCTTCGACCGCGTCGGCAGCGACCTCTTCGTACTTGGTCGGGCCGGCCTGGACTTTCCTCGGCGCTTCCGAGCGGTCGAGTCGCAACAGGTACGACGAGAGCTGTGAGTCGTCGTAGTTCTGGACCGTTATCTCGGAGTCGAAGGTGACTACGCCGCCCTCCGTCTCCGTGATGGTGAAGTCCGTCACGTTGTACTCGCCGTCCTCGAAGTCGTTGGTCGCGCCATCGTCCTCGTAGAACGAGTACGAGGCTTCGTCGTCGAGGTAGGTGGTCAACTGAAGCGTCGTGAGTGGCTTTTCGCCCGTGTACTGCTGTACCTCGCGCATCGGGATGATCGAGTCTTTGCGCACGTACATCGGCAGGTGGTCGACCGGAGCGTCGACGGTCATCCACTGCCCGCCGTCGTAGACGTCGTGCGTCCAGAAGTCGACCCAGACCTCGCCCTCCGGCAGGTAGACGTCGCGTTCCGTCGCACCTTTTTCGACGACTGGTGCGACGAGTACGTCGTCGCCAAAGAGGAACTGGTCGGCGATGTTGGTGACTTCGTCGTCGTCCTGGAACTGGTAGACCAGTGGCTGGAAGATCGGCTTCCCGTTCTCGGACGACTCCTGGAATTCGTTGTAGAGGTACGGGAGCAGTTTGTAGCGGAGTTCAGTGTACTTCTTCGTGATATCCACGGCCTCCTCATCGTACGTCCAGGGGTGTTGATTGCGCGGGAGGTCGGGGTCTTGTTTCCTGTGCGTGTCGGTGTGGTTCCGGAAGTAAGGAATGAACGCCCCCATCTCTATCCAGCGCTTGAATAGTTCGGGAGTGGGCCGTCCGACGAACCCGCCGACGTCGTGACCACAGAACGCGAGCCCGGAGAGTCCCATGTTCATCATCATCGGAATCTGCAACCGAAGGTGGGACCAGTTGCTCAAGCAGTCGCCGGTCCAGATTGCCGCGTACCGCTGACCGCCGGCATAGAGGTTCCGGTTCAACAGGAAGGGTCGTTCGTCGGGCTTGTAGATGTCGTAGGACTCACGAGATGCCCGGGCGTAGTCGAACCCGTACATGTTGTGATACGCCTCGTGCAACATCGTGTCGTCACCCGTCCCGTGGACGTTGTCCACCGGCATCGTCCAGTCGTAGCTTGCGTTTTCCTGGAACACCGCCGGTTCACCCATGTCGTTTTTGATCCCATCGAAGCCGACATCGAACAACACGTCGTGTTTTTCGGCCCACCAACTGCGGACCTCCGAGCGCGAGAAGTCGGGCCACACCGCGACGTCGGGCCAAACCCTCGCTTTGAACGTATCACCGTTCGCATCCTTGGTCCAGTAATCGTTGGCAGTTCCTTCGAGATAGGGGTCGTACGGTTCGAGGTCCCCGTCGCCGTCGACGTCTATTTCCTCGTCTACCGCGACACCCGGGTCGTTGACGGCGACCGTCTTGAGTTCTGGCATCTCCTCGTTCAGCGTTTGGAGAGCCTCCCGGTGTTCGTCTTTGATGCTGAAGACGCGATAGTTGTTCATGTAGCCGATGTCGAAGTGCATCGCGTCTATCGGAATCTCTTCTTCGCGGTACTGGTGGGGTACCTCGACGAGTTCCTCGGGGCTGTACTCCCACTTGCTCTGGTGGAACCCGATCGCCCACTTCGGTGGCAGGTTGATCGTCCCGGTCAGGTCCGTATAGCTCTCGAGGACATCGTCGATTTCCGGGCCGTACGAGAAGTAGTACGTCAACTGGCCACCATCGCCGACGAAGTAGTAGTAGTCCTCACCCGCGTCGGTGTCGTAGGTTTCTTCGACGCCTTCGGGATTTGCCACCTCGGGTGTGTGGAACACGGTGTGATGGGGATTGTCGAAGAAGATCCCGTACGCACCGGCGTCCTTCAGGCCGACGAAGAACGGAACCGAGGTGTAGACGTAGTCACTCTCGTACATGTACCCGTACTGGTCCGTGTTCCAGTTCTCGAGTTTCTTCCCGCGTTGGTCGAGAGTGAGTTCGGGCTGTTCGCCGAAGCCATAGAAGGCTTCGTCTTCGTCAGCCTTCTTGTAGACGTACGGTAACGGCTCGTTGGGCGTCGGATCGGTCATCCCGACGTCTTCCTTCGTAGCCGAGTCGTACCCTGATGACCCAGTCTCCGGATCGCTCTCGTCGTTTGTAGACCCGTAGGAGCACGACTCCGGTGGCGATGATTCGCTCTCTTCACCGCCTCTCTCGGGAGATTGGACGTATCCTGACGACCCCTTCTCCAGGTAATCCTCGTTGATGACCGTCCCGTCCTCGTCGAGGAACCGTACACCGAAGAGCTCCGTGTTGATTTCGACAGTAATCGTATCGGTCTCGATGGCGATCTTATCGGGGCTCGCATCGACGCTGAAATTCGGCGCATCCCACTCGTTGAGCCCGTTCTGGATACCTCGGGATTCGTATTCTTTCTCGCCCGGTTCCACGACGGCAACGCGCGCCATGGTGTCGCTGAACAGCCGAATGTATCCTTCGTGGGTACCGAGGTCGAGTTTCACTCCGTCGTCGAGGACTTCGTGACCCTCGACGGACAACTCCATGAGGTCGTTCTCGTTCACCTGCGGTTCGTAGTGGATCTTCGAACCGTAGTGGTCTGCCGATGCGGGGGTCGAGGCGAAGGCACTTCCCGCCAGAAGGGCGGCTGTGGATTTCAACAGTGTGCGCCGTCCGACCTGAAGGAAGTCGGAGTCGCGTGAATTCTTATCAGACATTGGGGTTGTAGGTGATGAGTAGTGTACGTTCACAAGGCGATTCGACGAACCGGGATTCGGAACGACCCGTGGCACAGGCCCCATGACCCTGTTGGGGGGCTCTGTACGCTCGATTCGTCGAGGGGCTAATTGCAGTCGTCATCCATTATTTTGGAAGAACATTTTCATCATACGCTGCAATTTCGAACATTCGGCCGGCAGATAATAATCTTATGGCCGTTATTATATCAATAAAATCAATTATGCCACATATATAAAATTATCAATGTCTATAATTGACGTTGGTGGGAACACACGTCCGACAGGTGTTACTCGAGGGAGGGGTGGAGCGACCGGCGACGACCTCGGAGTGCCGAAGGAGTAGCTCTCTCGAACCAACCGTGACGTTCGGGCTTCTCGAATGCCCCAATACGGATAGCGATGCTCGAGGGTCCTTCGTGAGCGGCAAGTACGCAACGACGGCGTCGCGCCTTATCGATCAGTGCGTTCTTCTCGGCACAGCCCAACTCGGTCGTCGAGCGTCGCTATGAACGATCAGCGGGACGTGCCGGAGGAGGATAAGCGAGGTACGACGCTCCATGGAACTGATGTCTGTTGTTCGTCGCAAATAGCTGTGACATAGATCGGGCTATTGCGTTACCTCTCACTACGAAACGTTCCTGATACATTCTATGGGTGCGTTCGGAAATCATCGGACGAGAGCCTACTCAGCCCCACTCGGAGTGACACGAAGGCACGCACCACGACCCGAACCTGTAGTCTTGTACACAACCTCGGAGGATAGAATTTCATGCATGGCTTTTGTTTCCTCCTCCTGGTCACGGCTCCGATATCAGGGACGTGCGCTGGCAATGACGCCGAAATCGCATCGTGTTCTACGCCACCCGTTTGTTGGGCCAGTGATCTCTGATGTCGATTGAACGCCAATTTCGACGATGTCACCATAGGAAAGTTCCGTAGTAATCGATTCGTCGAGCGCCCGGAGAAGGGTTACAACATCGCCTGCGAGGACGCCCGACGGCGGCGACGACCGCCGCCGCACCGTTGAACAGCGTCTCGGGGTCGATGTCGACCAGATCTGTTCCTTCCAGAGAGGGGTAAAAAAGCCGGTGTTCGCTCAAACCCGCGTTTGCGCGGCGCGAACGGCCGAATCGGGCTCTGCGGGAATAGAATAATGTTTCCCGCTCTTGGGAGGTCGTGTTTAGTTTGGAGCATTGTGCCAGCAAGCGAAACTCTGGAGCCAATTTTCAGCTGTCTTCGGTTCGACGTGGCTGAAACAGTTTGAAAACGAAGAGGTTCGTCGTTTTACTTCCACGGAAGATACGTTCGACAGCGTTCCGATTTCCGTGGCGTTCTGTCTGAAATCGGAGCCCTGTTCGTTGAAGTGCAGCCTCGAGGTGTTTCGCACCATCTACGAGAGATACGGCGGTTTCGACATCGTGTTTTTGCCGCAGTTCTTTGAGAAGGATCTGGGTAAGAGCGGTTGTAGTGGTTGAAAACAGCCGCAGATGGTGGATATCGTTCGTCTTCGGATTCGCAGCGGCGTACAGCCAGAATTGCTGGTCGTTGATGCGAATCACCGTTTCGTCGACCGCGACCTGATTCGGTGATTTACCGCTGACTGGCTGTAAATCTGCCTTCTGTACCCAATCGTGGACCGCTTTACGGGACCGCTCGACACCCAAATTATCAAGAACAGTGATGGTATTCGAAGTGATAATCCCGCCATGTGCATCTGCATACCGAGCTTCATCGCTCGCTGGGGTGTCCGCTCGCGCTCCACAAAAACCAAATCGACCCAGTCACTACACCCGCTGAGGCGGCTGATTTCTGGCATAGACACCAAATCCGCCCGCTCACTTTTCACGCTTAACTAAACACGGCGGTTCGTAGTAACGACTGAGAGATTTTCATCAAGGGTAACGGTGAGTGTGTCGTCGCCTTCGATGATCGACACCTCGATTCTCCATGGGTCAGTCGTCTCTATGGTGGTACATTCGTCACTTACACACCAGTTCAGTCGCCAGTAGGGAGTCGTCCGGAGATCAATACCGTGCTCACGGTAGAATGAGACGACCGGTGACTGGTTGATCAGGGCTAGACCAATCGTCGAGCAGAGGCTATGGTGACATTGGTGGCATATGTACTCGACACGAAGGTCAGCATCAAGACAACAGTCCTCACCCCGAACAATTTCCGTCTGCATCTGGCCACTGCACTCCGGACAGACGCCCTCCTTAGCGAGACTGTGGAGATGCCGGACTCGTTGGTTGAATGCTGAGAGAGTTTCCTCCTCATCACGACCGATTAACCCACCCGGAGGAAACGAGTACTGGCCGTGTGTACGGCCACACGCGGGGCACCCAATGGCGAGCTTTTCGTCGCTGTACGTCGCAACCAGCGGATCGCCACATTGCGTACAGTCGTCGCCAGTTTTGATCGGGTCGAGATCAGGGTGGGCATTGAATGAACCTTCGACGGCTGCCCGAATAACGCTCTCTCCGGCCGTCCGGAGTTCGTACCCGTCGTTCGTTTTGCGAACGAAGTGGCCGGTCAATTGACCCAGATGGTAATTAAACTGAGCACTGTTGTCCGCCTTGGCTTTCTCGTAGAGCGTCGTAAAACCGACTGGCTGCTCGTCGGCGTGCCAAAGGGCCTCCAGAATTTCTACGCGAATCTCATTGCTAATCAATGAAAACGCCTTGGCTGGCCTGAGACAGTGTTCCGATTCTTTGGCGAGTTCCATTGCCTCCAGCCTGTCCATATCTTATGTTTGTTTCCAGACGTGCTAAAATCCTCCCTTGATTTCATTTTTGAAATAGGTATGATAGGTGAAGCCGGTATTCCGCTCTACTTCCCAAAACTAATTTTTGCAAGCACCGTTACAAAATATCAATTTGGCGAGATTTTTTGTAGTGTCTAAACGTGCGCACGAGTAATGTCAAACCGAATTGAACCAGGGGTGGTCGCAATCTGTGGAAGTTTGCGTGACAGTAGTCGGACACGGATCGCGCTGAAGGAGGCGCTAGCAGCGTCTGAAGAAGCCGGTGCAACGACCGAACTTGTTGACCTTCGGAACTATGAGTTGCCGAGTCTGAACGCCGTGGATACAGACGTGCCGGACGCCAAGAAGCTACGGGAGACCGTTGACCAGGCCGATAGCGTCCTACTCGGCACCCCAAATTACCACGGGTCCTATTCGGGAGCATTGAAGAACGCACTCGATTACTGCAGTCGAGATGAGTTCGAGGGAACAACTGTCGGCCTTCTAGAGGTCGCTGCTGGGGAGTTTCCCGGGTCAGCCCTCATTCACCTCCGGACAGTCAGCCGGACATTACGCGCGTGGGCGCTACCAAACGAGGTCGCAATTCCCGATTCATCCTCGGTTGTGGACGAGAATCGAATCAAAGATTCGGGCATCTCCGAGCGGACACACCGACTCGGGCGCGAACTCGCATTGTACGCTGGTGTAGCGGAATATCCGGAGAAGGTTCCACGGACTGCCGTAGCAACTGACAGTACAACCAACCAATGACCCAGAACATATGAAAGCGATTCAACTCCAAGAAACCGATGGTATCGAGTCACTGGCCTACGACGATGTCCCTCGTCCCGAACCAGAACGGGACGAACTACTCATTCGGGTACACGCGGCCGGAATCAATCCCATCGACTGGCTCATATGCCGCGGGCTGCTCCCACACTTGCTTGACAGCGAGGTACCGTGGACTCCCGGTTGGGACGTGTCGGGCGTTGTCGAATCGGTTGGGAACAACGTAACCGAGTTTGCTCCTGGCGATGTCGTCTGCGGAATGGCACGCCTTCCCGGTTCCGGGGGTGCGTTCGCCGAGTACATCACGATGACAAGTGACGAAATCACGGCCAAGCCTGAGTCGCTCTCCCATCTTGAAGCTGCGGGCGTCCCCATGGCAGGACAGACTGCCTTCCACGCACTCTATGAGGAAGGGGACCTTGATTCCGGACAACACGTTCTCATCCACGCAGCGGCTGGTGGCGTCGGTCATATGGCCGTCCAGTTCGCGGCGAATACGGGGGCTCACGTAATCGGAACCGCCTCCGGCCGCAACGAGGAGTTCCTCCACGAACTGGGGGTCGACGAATTCATCAACTACCAAGAAGAACGATTCGAAGACGTACTGGACGACGTTGACCTCGTCCTCGATGCTGTTGGCGGTGATGTCCTCGAACGGTCGGTCGAGGTCGTCCAGTCTGGGGGCGTCGTCGTCACGCTCCCGGAACCGCCCTCGGAGAAGGCAGTCGAACGATACCACGACGAGTACACTGTTGACGTCCGCTTTTTCGACGTCATTATCGATTCGGATCCAGTGACGCTCCGGCAGGTCGCCGCCCACGCCGAATCCGGAGTCGTTGCACCCCGGGTTGGTGACACGTATCCACTATTCGAGGTACAGGATGCGCTAGACAGGAACGCGGACGGTCACGTTCGTGGCAAACTCGTGGTTGATCTCACGGAGGGAACCGATGACTGACGATGGATTCCAGGTTGGTAGTATTGATCACGTCGAACTGTCGGTACCCGACCGCTATGAGGCGGCAGACTGGTACAACGAGGCGCTGGGATTCGAGATCGTCGAGGAGTTCGAACACTGGGCAGACCTGAGTGCGTATCCGCTGATGATATCCAGCGACGACGGCAACACGATGCTTGCCCTGTTCAAAGGAACTCCTTCGAACGGGAGTGGCGGATTTCAACGCGTAGCCTTCGAAACGTCAGGGGAGAACTTCCTGCGGTTCCGGGAGCGCTCGGAGGGGATTCCAAACATCGACGCGCGGGGACAACGAAACGTGACTGACTTCGGACGTGCGTATTCGGTATTCTTTTCCGATCCATATGGTCACTCTTTCGAGGTCACCACCTATGACTACGAATTCGTCAGCAAGAAATTGGACCAGCGCTAGTATTGTCCAATGTATCTCACAACGCCAGATGACGTGGCGACTCTCTCACCCTCGTAGTACTGGATATGTACGTCGCTCATGAACGGAGCTGATGCACGTGTGCAATACACCCCCTGTATTCAGCACGGCCACCGATAAGTACTTCGTGCCAAGTAGGATGTGAGACGATACATTAGTAGGTGTAGTGCCGAGACTCAGTTACGGCCTGGTGCCACGAATTCTCAAGTCCCGTCACCGCCCCGGCACAGATTACTAATATCCCTGCCAGTAGGACGTTTGACCGGGTTTAACGGGTTTTGTGATTCCGATAAGTATGTGATATCTTATGGTTTGTAGGTTACTACCTTCCGAACCTGTGGTGTTGTGGCGCATTCCGATTTGATATAGCGGTATTCACTTCATCCGGCGGTCGAAGGTCGCCGCTCAGATCATCGGCTCACCGCTTTAGGGCCCTCGAAACGCGAAAATCGGAGTCAGTCGGTGTGGTCGGCCAGCGCGTCGAAGGACGCCGACGTGAGCGCCTCGACGACGCCGTCGACGTCCACGTCGCCGACGCGGGCGGGGTACTTCCGCTGGAAGTAGCTCACGATGTTGTCAACGTCACGAGTCAACAGCTCACGTGCATTCTCGTGGTCGGTCGGCACCGCCTGGGGCCAGTCGAAGACGACGACCCCCTGCGTCGTGACGAAGACGTTGTACTCGCTCATGTCCGCGTGGACGAATCCCTCCCGTAGGCCGTCTGCATCTCGTCTAGAATCAGTTCTAGCACGGGACGACCTGTTCGGGTTCGAGCCCGGTCCGGGAGAGTTCGACGCCGTCGACTTTCTCCATCACGATGGCGTGCCGGTTCGTATCGATGGGCTGGGGGACCGAGACATCGGGATACAGCGTCTCCAGCGCCTCGTACTCTCGCTCGGCGGCCTTCCGGGCGGTGTAGAGCCACGAGACGTGGTCTCGGTCGGACGTGTAGTCCCGTTCTCGCATCACTTCCCGGAAGTTGGTGTACCCCTCGCGGTGGTACTTCAGGGCCATCGGCTTGTAGGACTGCACTTCGTAGACGTCACTTTCCTTGCCGACGCCCAGCGGCGCGCCGAAGCCTTCGATGGTGTCTCGCTCGACGAAGGTGTGCAACGCGAGCGCGTCGTACCCCTCGAAGGTGAGTTTGAACCCCTCGTATTGGATGGTCTTGCGCTCTACGAGCTCCCGGTCCTCACAGCGGTCCAGCCGGTAGTCGACGTTCTCGGCGGACAGGCGGGAGAACTCCGTGAGTTTCTCGCGGTTGACGTACTCGGAGAACCGCATCCCCTGTTCGACGCCGGAGAGCAAGTGGAAGTCCTCCGGCTCCAGCTCCGGCATCACAGAGGCGACGTTCTGGACCATTAGCTGCCCATAATCGTCCGACTCGTAAAAACTCGGCGCGTCGAGTGTCTCGCGAGAATAAATCAGATACCGCTATATCGAATCGTCCTGCGCCGCCACGGGGGACGCCGAGAGCCGAAGTACCTTTGTCGGCGACGCGGGACGAATCTGTATGGGCGACGACATTGACGAAGTGGACCAAGAAATCCTCCACGCGCTTCAGGAGGACGCTCGAAACACGTCGTCGGGCGACATCGCTGACCGGACCGGCACGTCCGACAGTACGGTTCGCAAGCGAATCCAGCGCCTCGAATCCGACGGAATCATCAAGGGATACAGCGCCGAGGTCGACTACCAGCAGTCGGGGTATCCCCTCCGGATGCTGCTGTTCTGTACCGCCTCGATACCCGAGCGAGGCGAACTCATCCCCGAGATTCTCGACATAGACGGCGTCGTCTCCGTACAGGAACTGGTCACGGGCGAGCAGAACTTGCTCGTCACCGTCGTCGGCGAGACGGACAGCGACATCACGCCCGTCGCACAGAAACTGCTCGACATGGGGCTGACCGTCGCCGACGAAGTGCTCGTCCGCAGCCACGAGACGACGCCGTTCGGCGAGTTCACGTCCGAGTAGTCCGCGGCGTCCACTTCGTCTCGACCACGGCCGGCAGTTCACAGTCCGGTCGAAATAAGCCACTAATCCGACCAGTTCGTTCTCCGCGTACCCAGTGCGCCCCACCCGCTCGTGGAGGCCATCCCGGCGTCGGTGGCTCACCCTTCGCACGGGGGGCCACCCGAGCGCCTCGCAACTGACACCGCTGGATATGTCCCGGACTGCCGGCACTCGCCGGCTACGTCCGCATCTCGGCGTCGCCACCGACATTTTTCCTTCTCGTCTCCACCGTGACCGGAACCCAGCCGACGTCGTTCCTCGCCACATAATCATAATGTTCTATAATAAGCAATATCGAGAACATTTTGGTAGAATAGAAGGATTTAACAAACGGTTTGTTCGTATAGGTGGATGAATGCGACCGGTAACCGTCACGGGCCCGAGACGCCCGCGGTGGCGGTGACCGGTCGGCACGGAACAAACGATGACAGAACAACAGCAGACGACGGCGGTCGGACAGCTTCCGAACACGGGGACGGAGTCGACATCGCTGGCGCCCCGAGTGTTCACACGCGTCGTGTGGGCGCTGTGTGTCGCCAGCCTCGGCGTTCTCGTCGCCCGATTCGTCGTCGACGGCGCGTGGACGCTCCCCGGCGTGGCCGCCGTAGACGGACTCACCGCCGTCATGTGGGTGGTCGTCACCTTCTTCAGCGGTATCGTCCACAGCTACTCGCGCCGCTACATGGCCGGGAGCCGGACCATCGACCGCTTCTTCGGCGGCGTGTTCGCGTTCACGCTGGCCGTGATGGTGCTGGTCGCGGCCGACCACGTCGCGCTCTTTGCCGCCGCGTGGGTGGCGATGGGGCTCGTGATGGCCGACCTGATAGGCCATGTCCGTGGCTGGCCACAGGCAGCGGCCGCGGCCACACTCGCTCGCCGCTACTTCCTCGCGAGCGGCGCCCTGCTGACCGTCGCGCTCGTGACGCTGTGGGTCGCGACGGGGGCGACAACCGTCTCCGGTATCGTCGCCGCCGCCGACACCGTCCCGCAGACGGCGTGGCTGGTCGCGGCGGGGGCGCTCCTGCTGGCGGCGATGATACAGTCCGCGCTGGTGCCGTTCCACACGTGGCTGCTCTCCTCGATGACCGCCCCCACGCCGGCGTCGGCGCTCATGCACGCCGGCTTCGTCAACGCGGGCGGCGTCCTGCTGGTCCGCTTCGCTCCGGTGGTCACCGCCGACGCGCAGTTCATGCTCCTGCTGCTGGCCGTCGGCGCGACGAGCGCCCTGCTGGGGAAACTCCTCAAGACGGTCCAGTCCGACGTGAAGCGCCAACTGGGCTGCTCGACGGTCGGCCAGATGGGCTTCATGATCATGCAAGCCGGCCTCGGCTTCTTCGGCGCGGCGCTCACGCACCTCGTCCTGCACGGGTTCTACAAGGCCTACCAGTTCCTCTCGGCGGGGGGGCAGGTCGAACAGACGGCGCCGGGCGAGGGCGACTCGAAATCGGCCGGCGTCCTCGGCACCGCCGTCGCCTTCCTGTCCGCGCTCGCGGGTGGTGCCGTCTTCGCCGCCCTCACCGGCAAGGGGACGCACTTAGACAGCGGCCTCCTGCTGGCGGGACTGGTGGTGCTGACGACGCTACACGCCACCCGCACGGCCGTCGCGCAGACGGACCTGCCCGCCGCGGTCCGGTTCGGGGCCGTGCCGCTCGTGTTTCTGCCGGCGATAGCCGTCTACGCCCTCGCCTACAACCTCGTCCACGCCCTGCTGGTGGACGTGCCGGTCGTCACGGCGCCCGCCGACCTGACGCTCGTCCACGGCGTCGTCGCGGCCGCCTTCCTCGCCGTCTACATCGCTATCGAGCGTGGCGCGTACGAGCACAGCCAGCGCCTGTACGTGGCGCTCCTGAACCTGAGCCAACCCCCCTCTGACACCGTCCTGACTGCCAAGGAGGACTACAATGAGTACTGAGACCCAGATTCGCGACAGCATCGAACAGGCCGCGACCGCGGTCGGAGACGTCTGGCCGCTCCACTCGTTCGTGACGGCCAACCCGCTCTCGGGCTTCGAAGACCAGCCGTTCCACGAGGCCGTCTCGGAGGCCGAAGAACTGTTCGACGCCGACGGCTACCCGAGCACCGAGGTGTTCCGCCGGGCCTGGGAGGCCGGGAAGATAGACCCCGGCGTCCTCCGTTCGGAACTGGCCGACCACGGGTACGACACGGACCCGGAAACGTCGCTGGAGCGCATGGGCGCGGCGTCGACCGACACGGACGACGGGCAGAGCGTCGAGGCCGAGGTCGACCGCCTCCTGACGAAGTGGCTGGCGTCGTTCCTCGACCAGGGGCAGGCCGAGTGGTCGATGCCGAACCGCGAGCAGGGGTTCTACGGCGCGTTCCACGCCGTGGCCCGCCACGACGGCGAGATTCCGAACGCCGGGGCTATCGCCGACCTGCCCGACGACCCGGTCGACGCACTCGAACACCTCCTCGCGGACCACCCGGTCGACCGCCTGCCGGACGTCTTCGAACACCACCTGACGGCGCTTCCGGGCTGGACGGGCTACGTCAAGCAACGCGCGGCCGACGGCAGCGACTGGCAGTCCGCCTACCCCGTCACGCTCGCGGGGTATCTGGCGGCCCGCCTGACGCTCGCCGATCTGCTCGGCGCTCCCATCGACCCCCTCGACGCCCCGGGCACCACCCGCACCGTCGACCCGGTCGGCGAGACCGAAGACGTCCCGTTGCGCGAGTGCTGGCTGACCGCGTGGGAGACCAGCTATCGCGAGGAACTGGTCGGCGCCGTCAGCGACGCGAGCGAGTCCCGCGCCGAGGCCGACGAGGGCGACCGTCCGGACGCCCAACTCGTCTTCTGTATCGACACCCGCTCGGAGATACTCCGCCGCCACCTCGAAGCCACGGGTGACTACGACACGCACGGCTACGCCGGCTTCTTCGGCGTCCCGATGCGCTACGAGGGGTACGACGCCGACGTGGCCGTCGACGCCTGCCCGCCCATCGTCGACGCCCAGCACCACGTCGCCGACCGTCCGACGAAGGGCGCCGACGACGCACAGGCCGACTACGACCGCTGGTCGGCGACGCTCGACGCCGGCGGCAAACTCCTCGCGGCGCTCAAGAAGAACGCCGCGACGGCGTTCAGTTTCGTCGAGACGACCGGGAGCGGCTACGGCGCCGCGCTGGCGGCCCGCACGCTCGCGCCGGCCCGCGCCGCCGGCCTCCTCGACGCCGCCGACGACCGCACCCCCGACGACCACGAGTTCTGCGCGCCCAGCGTGGACTACAACCCGGACGGCGTCCACGAACTCCGCGAAGGGCTCACCCTCGACGAGAAAGTCGAGTACGCCGAGACGGCCTTCGACCTGATGGGGTGGGAGGCGTTCGCCCGCCTCGTCGTGTTCACCGGCCACGCCAGCGAGACGGCGAACAACCCGTTCGGTTCGAGTCTGGACTGCGGCGCCTGTGCCGGCAACCCCGGCGGACCGAGCGCGCGCGTCCTCGCCGCCATCTGTAACGACGAGGCGGTCGTCGAGGAACTCCGCGAGCGCGGGTTCGACGTCCCCGAGGACACCGTCTTCCTCGCCGGCGAGCACAACACGACGACCGACGAGGTGACCCTCTACGCCGACCACGTTCCCGAGAGCCACCACGACGACCTCGAACAACTCCGCGCGGACCTCGATACGGCCCGCGAGGGGGCGGCCGCCGAACGCGCCGACTCGATGGGTGCCGAGGGCGCGGGCGTCCGCGAGACGGAGCGCCGCGCCGCCGACTGGGCGGAGACGCGCCCCGAGTGGGGTCTCGCCGGTAACGCTGGGTTCGTCGTCGGGCCCCGTGACCTGACCGAGGGCCTCGACCTCGACGGGCGCGCGTTCCTCCACTCCTACGACTGGACGACCGACCCCGACGGCGACGCGCTGGCGGCCATCATGGCCGGCCCGATGGTCGTCACCCAGTGGATAAACAGCCAGTACTACTTCGCCACCGTCGACACCGCCGTCTTCGGGAGCGGGTCGAAGGTCACCCACAACCCCGTCGGCAACGTCGGCGTCTATCAGGGCAACGGCGGCGACCTGATGACTGGTCTCCCACTCCAGTCCGTGATGGCCGCCGACGACGACCCGCATCACCAGCCCCTGCGCCTCTCGACGGTGATTCACGCGCCCGTCGACCGCGTCACCGACGTGCTGGCCGACCACGAGGGACTCACCGACCTGCTCGACAACGGCTGGCTCTCGCTGACCGTCGTCGACCCCGAACAGGAACACGCCGCCGTCCACTACGACGGCGACCTGACGTGGGAACCAGCGTCCGAGAGGACCCACGTCGACGCGGCGGAGCAGACCGCGCCGACGGTCGCAGACGACTGAGCCGACACGAACCGGCCCGGACGGACGCCGTCTGACTGTCTCGGAACGACCATCGGGGCTGGCGGTACGCCCTCACCGACGGCACGGCCGTCTATCCTTGCATTTGCAACGCGAGCCGATTCGGCGGCCCGCGGCGTACGACGGGTGTCGCATGACTAACCCACCGTCGACCAGTTCCGACCCTGTCCCGAACCGCCTCACCAGACAGCGACCCGACGCGAGGTGGTGGTGACGTGGCGATACTCGAACTCGCTGTCGGGTTCTTCGTCCTCGCCATCGTCGCCGGCGTCTTCGGTGCTGGCGGCGTCGCGGGCATGTCGATGACTATCGCGAAGTGGCTCGTCCTCGCGTTCCTCGTACTGGCGGTGCTGTCGCTCCTGTTGTGAGGCGGCGTGCGGAGACGGGACCGGTGGTCGCGTGCGGGGCGGGCGCTACGGCGCGCCGGCCTCGGCCACCGACTCGTTCAGCCACGGGTCGAAGCGGACGTTGGACTCGCCCGCCGTCGTCGGTGACTCGGACACGGCACCACCCTGCCCGTCCGCGAGCGTCCCGGTCACCGGGTCGGCGAACGGGGCGTCCGTGTCGTTCGCACTCGACGGCCCACTAGCGGCACCCCAGTAGTTCGCCGTCGCGTTCAGCGTCGCCGAGCGCTCGTTGTTGACGGCCCAGAGCGTGCTGTTCACGATGGCGTTCCGACTGACGTCGATTCGCTCTGTCCCGACGACTCCGGGCGGACAGACGCCGCTCTCCGGGAGGTAGAGTCCGAGGTCGTTCCCAGCAACGTCGTTGTGCCGAATCACGAGCGGGACGTGCGTCGCTGTCGTCTCGAGGCCGACGGCGTTCTCCCGGAGCGTGTTGTTTGCGACGAGGGTCTGCCGGTCGGTGTCGTCGGTACCGGTCGGCCCGGTCGTCGCGACCAGAACGCCCTGTTTGGTGTGAGTGATTCGGTTCTGCCGAATCTCCGTGTCGGACGAATCTCCCTCGACCACGACGCCGTCGGTGTGGTACGAGACGCTGTTGTTCACGACCACTGTCCCGGTGGCACGGGCTATCTCTATCCCCGTCCCGAAGTCCTGTAACGATGCGTTCCACTCGAACTCGAAGGACTCGTCGCACTCGACACAGCCACGGATGCTGTTGTTCGCGACCGTCGTGTTCCGCGCCCCGTCGTCGACGTTGAGCGCGGTCCCACGAGTGAACCTGCCGAACCTGTTGTCGGTGACCACCGAGTCGGTGGTGTTCGCGAGGGCGACCCCGTAGCTAGACGGCGTCGTCGTCGCCCCGAAGCCACCGCCGCCGTAGACGGCGCTGTCTTCGATACGGACGGCTGTCGAGTCGACCGCCGAGATGCCGACCTGGTTGTCCGACAGCGTGACGTTCGCGACGGTGACACCGTCGACGCCGTCGATAGCAATCGCCGACGTCTCGTAGTAGCTGTCGGCGCTGAGGTTACGAACGGTCACGTTCGAGAGCCGCCGGTCCTCGGCCCCGACGCTGACAGGGGTCGCCAAACGGGGACCCTCGATGGTGTGTCCCTGGCCGTCGAGGACGACGTCGCTCGCCCGCACGCGGAGACACGGTTCGTCGGTGAGTTCCTCTCTGGAGAGGTTCCGCGTGAGGACGTAGCGACCGGAGTCGGTGATGGTCCGACACTCGGTTATCGCGGTCGGACCGGAGGCCTGTGCCTGTGCGTCGACCACCGGCGTCGCGGCCACCGGGGCGAGGACGAGAATGGCGAGCAGTACTGGTGTGCGTAGTTTCATGTCCTTTGTGACAACTACTCGCGGGACTGTAACTATCTATTATATAGAGTGGTTAAAACAGGATTAAGCGGAGGAACGGGCCGCAGATGTCGACGGAGGTCGTGATGGCGATAGTCTCGCTGGGCGCGGCCATCAGCGTCGCGGGGCTATGACCCGTCGGCGACGGCCGCGACGAGGGCGTCGACGACCGCTATCTCGTCGTCGTTGGTGGCGTGGCCCAGCTCCTCGTACACCCGTTCGGTCACGGTCGCGTCCAGTTCCCGGAACGCCGCGGCCGTCACGCGCACGCGGTCCGGCGAGACGTTCGGGTCCTCGTCGCCACACCCGACGAAGACAGACGTCCTCGCGAGCGACCCCGATTCGGCGGCGTCGGCGAGAGGGTCCGGCCCGCGTCGTCGCCGTAGTAGAGGTGGTGGGTGAACTCGTCCTCGACGTCGACCCTCTGCACCAGCGGCCGGAGCCCCGACCCCGCGACGTAGAACTCCGCGTTGCGCTGTGGGTCGCCGCCGATGGCCGAGACGTGGTGGACGCCCGGCGTGTCCGAGCGCATCAGAGGCCTTCGAACTGAGTGATGGCCTCGCGCCAGTCGTCGGGGATCTCCTGCGGGGCCCCGGCGTCGCGGTCGTAGGTGACGACGGTCGTCTCGCCCGTGGCCGCGACGGCGTCGCCGTCACGGACCTCGTACTCGAACGGGAAGCTCTTGGTGCCGAGGTGGGGGACCCGGACGCCGACGGTGACCGCCTCGGCCGACCGAACGGGGCGTTCGTAGTCGAGTTCGAGGTTCGCGATGACGATGCCGGTCCCCTCACCCTCTGCCGAGAGGTACGACCGGTCGCCGCGGGCGACGACCTCAGCGAGGTAGTCGATGCGGGCCTCTTCGAGGTAGGTCCCGTAGCGGACGTTGTTGACGTGGCCGTAGGTGTCCAAATCGTCGTAGCGGACGTCCACCGTCGTCGTGAACTCGAAGCTCATGCCAGCAACTCCGCGTGCTTCTGTTTCAACTTCTCTAGCTTCGGCGGGATGGTCATCTGACAGTAGGCCTGGTTCGGGTTCTTCTCGAAGTAGTCCTGATGGTACTCCTCGGCGGGGTAGAACGTCTCCAGCGGTTCGACTTCCGTGACGATGTCGTCGTCGTAGCCGGGTCGTATCTCCTCGATGAACGCCTCGACGGTCTCCCGCTGGGCGTCGTCGTGGTAGAACACCGCCGAGCGGTACTGGGTGCCCACGTCGTTGCCCTGCCGGTTCAGCGTCGTCGGATTGTGGGTCGTGAAGAACACCGCGAGGAGGTCCTCGTAGCTCACGACGTCGGGGTCGAACGTTAGCTGGACGCACTCGGCGTGGCCCGTCTCCTCGCGACAGACCGCTTCGTAGGAGGGGTTCTCGACGTGGCCGCCGGCGTAGCCCGACACCACGTCTTCGACCCCCTGCACCTGCTTGAAGACGGACTCGGTACACCAGAAACAGCCACCGGCGAAGGTCGCTTGTTCGGTCATCGTCCCGCTGTAGGCGCGGCACGCACAAAAGCAGACGGACGGTTGCGAGGCCGCTCAGTCGGCGTCGACGGCCACTGCGTCGGTCGGTCCGACGTCCGGTCCCACCGCCCGCTCGCCTCCGAGCGACCGGGCGGAGTTCCCGACGACGAGCAGACTGCTTGCGGTCATCGCCAGCGCGGCGAACAGCGGGTTCAGCAGGCCCAGCAGTGCAAGCGGGAGCGCGACGGCGTTGTAGCAGAACGCCCACGCGAGGTTCTCTCGGATGCGTCGGCGGGTCGCCGCGGTCAGGTCGAACACGCGGGGCACCGCCCGGAGGTCGTCGGTCGTCACGACGGCGTCGGCCGCGTCGGCGGCGAGTTTCGTGCCCGAGGCCAGCGAGATACCGAGGTCGGCCGACCCCAGCGCCGGGGCGTCGTTGGTGCCGTCGCCGACCATCGCCACGGCCCCCCTCGACTGCAAGCGCTCGACGACTTCGGCTTTCGCCTCGGGCGGGACGCCGGCGAACACCTCGTCGACGGCCTCGTGGTCGCGGAACGGCGCGGCGGCCTCGGGGCTGTCGCCCGTGACGACGACGACTTCGTGGTCGGCCGAGAGCTGGGTCACGACCGACGCCCACGAGTCGCGGGGGCGGTCCCCGCCGACGACGACGCCGCGGGCGCACCCGCCCCACCCGACGAGTGCGGGGACGTGGCCGTTCGCTCGCGCCTCGGCACAGCGCGTTCGCAGGTCCTCGGGCACCGAGAGGCCGCTGTCGCCGAGGAGCGACGGCGTGCCGACCACGACGCGCTCCCCACCGACGCTGGCGCTGACCCCGCGGCCGGGGTGGCGCTCGAACGCGTCGACGGCGGCGTCCGGCGGCGGCGCGGCCTCGGACACGGCCGTGGCCAGCGGGTGGTCCGCGAACTGTTCGACGGCCGCGGCCCGACGCATCACTTCGTCGTCGGGTCGGGAGACGAGCGTCATCTCGCCAGTCGTCAGCGTCCCCGTCTTGTCGAAGGCGACCACGTCGACGTCGGTGGCCGTCTCGAACACCGCGCCGTCGGTGACGACGATGCCCTCCTCCAGTGCCGTCTTGACCCCTGCCGCCGTGGCGAGCGGCGTCGCCAGCCCCAGCGCGCAGGGACAGGAGACGACCAGCACCGCGAGGCCAGTCAGCAGCGCGTCGGTCGCGCCCGCGCCCGCGAGGAGGTGTCCGACAGCAGCCAGTCCGGCCAGCGCGACCACCAGCGGGACGAAGACGGCCGCGATGCGGTCGACGAGTCGCTGGACGCCGCCGCGGTCGCTCTGGACGGTCCACAGCAGTTCGGTGAGGCGGTCGACCGTGCTCCGGACGTCGGGGCCGACTTCGACGACGAGTGCGCCTTCGGTGACCATCGCGCCGCCGACGACCTCGTCGCCCTCGGTCTTGCGGACGGGCAGGGACTCCCCGGTGACCAGCGACTCGTCGACGGCACCGGTCCCCTCGACGACGCTGCCGTCGACCGGCACCCGTTCGCCGGACTTGACGATCACCTCGTCGCCGGGGTCGAGCGCCGCGAGGTCGACCGTCTCGGTGCCCGATTCGGTCCGGCGGCGGGCCGAGTCGGCGCGCTGGGCCGTGAGGTCGGTCAACCGCCCGGCCGCCGCCCGCCGGACCCGGTCCCGATAGTAGTCGCCGACCGACACCGCGAGGACGATGACCGTCGCCACGTCGAAGTACACCTCCGTCTCGCC
Organism: Haloarcula sp. JP-L23; assembly: GCF_011602445.1. Lineage (NCBI taxonomy): Archaea > Methanobacteriati > Methanobacteriota > Halobacteria > Halobacteriales > Haloarculaceae > Haloarcula > Haloarcula sp. JP-L23. The sequence goes on from NZ_CP050014.1 coordinate 1,264,236, forward strand.
GAGGCCGACGGCGACGACGCTGTAGGTGAAGGCCGTCGTCGCGGCCATCGCCACCAGTAAGTCCATGTTCGGCCGGCCGGCCCGCAGACTGACGTAGGCGCCGCGCAGGAGCGGCCACCCTGTGTAGCCGACGACGACGGCGGTCATCACCGCCATGTTCCACAGCAGGTAGTCGCCGGCCGGCCCGGTCGGGTCGAGCAACAGCAGTCCCGGGTCGACGCCGAGGTAGGCCGGGTAGAGGAAGAGGACGTACCACAGCATCGTCATCATGCCGAAGAACCCGCCGACGACGAGGCGACCTTCTAGTTCGTAGTCGTCCTCGCGGTCGGTGGTCTGGAACCCCGCCTCGTAGCCGGTGCCGGCCACCACCTCGGGCAGGTCGTCCTCGGTGACCGCTTCGGGGTCGTAGGTGAGTTTCATCGTCCCGGTGGCGTAACTGGCCGCCGCCGCCCGGACGCCCTCGTGGTCGGTGGCCCGGGCTTCGAGGAACGTCTCGCAGGTCGCACAGTGCATCCCGTCGACCGCGAGGAAGGCCGTCTCGCCGTCGACCGTCTCGGGGTCGGGGCCGCTGTCGACGGTGTCGACGTCTTTCTCGGCGGGGTCATCCAGCGTCCGAGCGACCTCCAGACAGCCCCGACAGCAGAACGCGCCGTCGACGGCGCTGTCGGTGACGGGCGCGTCGGCGGGCAGGCCACAGAGCGTGCAGTCGGTCATGTCAGGTCCACGGCATCGGCAGGGGCGGTTTCGGGACAGCGACGCCGAACGCCGCCAGTCCGTTGGCGAGCGGTACCAGCGCGAGGACGAGGAAGACGGCGCCGAGGGCGCGGTGGAGCGACGACCGGCGGCCCGGCGACAGCGACCCGAACGCGGTGCCGTAGGCGAACACCAGCGGAACCGTGCCGACGCCCAGTGCCGAAAGCGAGAGCGCGCCGGTCACGGCCGACCCCGTCGCGAAGGCGTAGAGGAACGCCGGATACAGCAGCGGGCAGGGCAACAGGCCGTGCATCGCACCCAGCGCGGCCATCCCGGGGCCATCGACGAGGTCGTCGAGTCGCGCGACCAGCGTCGCCGAGACGCGCTGGAACAGGCCGCCGACGACCGGCAGGGAGGCCGCCACGTCGACGGCCTGCCCCCGCGTCAGGTAGCCTATCCCGACGGCGAGGACGAACAGGCCGACGAGGACGCCGACGACGCCACGGACGGTGGTCGCCAGTTGCGCGAGGCCGGCGACGTCGTACAGCAGCCCCCCAGCGGCACCGAACGCGGCACCCAGCAGTGTGTAACTCACGGCGCGGCCGACGTTGAACAGCGCCTGCTGGCGAATCTCGTGGCCCGAGACGGGGCCACCCGAGTCGAGGCGCTCGGCGTAGGTCGTCACGAGGGGGCCACACATCCCCAGACAGTGGACGCTCCCGAGGAGGCCGAGGCCGACGAAAGCAGCCAGTCCGGCCGTCTCGCCAGCGGTCAGGCCGGCCGTCGCGGGACCCATCTCAGGCTGTCTGTCCCTCGTGCGGGCCGGTCATCAGCAGGAGGCTCCCGGCGATGAGGACGACGCTGACAAGCGAGAGCGCCACGATTGTCCGGCCGGTTCCGAGCAAGTAGTAGGCCACGGGTGCGAGCCCGAGGAGGGCGAGCACCGTGACCAGTCGCGGGCTGGACGTGGACATGGTCTGCCGTACGATAGAGGGTGCATAAAAACCGTCGCCAGTTCTTACCCGCTGAAAAGCCGGTACGTGCTTTTTACCCTGTTCTACTGTCGCCACGAACATGGGTAGTGGAACTGATACCGGACGGACGCCGTCGGTTACGCCCGGGGAGGGTCACCGATGGCGCTGAGACGCCGCGAGTTCGTCCAGACGGCGGTCGCGGGGGCCGCGCTGGGCGCGGCCGGAACGGTGACAGCACAGGAAGAAGCCGACTACGGCGGGTGGTTCGACGACGTCTCGAACTACGACGGCACCGTCGACAAACGGGGCCAGGACACCGTCGAGATCGCCGTCGGGGCACAGGGGAACAACGGCGCGTTCGCCTTCGCTCCGCCGGCAGTGATGGTCAGTCCTGGCACGGAAGTCGTCTGGACGTGGACGGGCGAGGGCGGCGGCCACAACGTCGTCTCGGACGGCGACGGGCCGCTGGACTCCGGCGAACTCGTCTCCGAACAGGGTACGACCTACAGCTACACCTTCGAGAGCGAGGGCATATTCAAGTACGTCTGTGAACCACACGCCGGTCTCGGGATGAAAGGCGCCGTCGTCGTCAGACCCGGTGGCGGCAGTAGCGGCGGCGGCACCGCCCAGCAGGGACCGCCGGCCAACCCCGACTACGGTGGCTGGTTCGACGACGTCTCGAACTACGACGGCGAGACGGTCGACCGGACCGGACAGGACAGCGTCGAGATAGCCGTCGGCGCGCAGGGCAACAACGGCGCGTTCGCCTTCGACCCCCCCGCGGTGCGCGTCTCGCCCGGCACGGAAGTCGTCTGGACGTGGACGGGGAGGGCGGCGGCCACAACGTCGTCTCCGACGGCGACGGCCCCTCGATTCGGGTGACCCGGTCGCCGAGGCCGGGACCACGTACAGTTACACCTTCGAGGAGACGGGCATCTACAAGTACGTCTGCGAACCACACCTCTCGCTCGGGATGAAAGGTGCCGTCGTCGTCGGTGGGCCGCCCGGTGGCGGTGGTGGGGGCGGTGGCGGCGGGACACAGCGCCTTCCCGTCTCCGGCCCGCGGTGGCTACTCACCGGGTCCGTCCTCTTCGCGTTCTTCACGCCGCTGCTGTACACGGCGGCGATGCGTCACCGTGAGTCGACGCGGCCACCGCAGGACCTCGTCGGCGAGGACGGCACGGTGCCCGTCGAGGAAGCGACAGAGGCGGACCCGGCAGTCGAACTCGGCCACGAGGAGTTCGACCCGACGGGGACTGCGGCGCTTGTCGCGTTCTACTTCGTGCTCATCGCCCTGCTGTGGGTGTTCATGTACTTCGTCGAGTTCCTCGGCCGCGTCTCGGTCATCGGGTGATTCACCATGCAGGTTCACAACTTCGAGAAAGTCTGGCTCGGTGCAGCGTTGCTCCTCATCGTCGGGTTCATCGCGACGATATCGTACGGCACAGTCGGTGCTGGTATCGCGATGGTCGACGACTCGGGGGGACAGATAGACCCGCAAGCGGTCCAGAGCGGCGAGACCGGGACCACCTTCGACGACCCCGGCGTCGTCAAGCAAAACGACAGCCACTACGTCGTCTACGTGGTGGCCCAGCAGTTCCAGTTCGTCCCGGGCAGCGGTGACAACCCCATCCGGGTCCCGGCGAACACGCTGGTCACGTTCAAGGTGACCAGCGCCGACGTGATGCACGGCTTCGCCATCACGGGGACGAACATCAACACGATGGTCATCCCGGGACAGGTCGCCGAGGTCACGGCCCGCTTCGACGAGACGGGGACCTACGGGCTGGTCTGTCACGAGTACTGCGGCGCCGGCCACCACACGATGGGTGGCTCGGTCGAAGTCGTCCCACAATCTCAGTACAACGCAACGGAGGTGACCAACTGATGGTGTTCGTCGACGAGTATCCGGAGACGTCGAAACTCGTTCGCAGCGAGTTCATCGTCGCGTTCGTCGCGCTGGGTATCGGCGCCCTCTTCGGCATCGTGCAGGCGCTCCACCGAACCGGCATGTTCCGCGGGTTCGTCAGTTCGGCGGACTACTACACGCTCCTGACGGGCCACGGCGTCCTGCTGGCGCTGGTCTTTACGACGTTCTTCATCGCCGGCCTGTTCGCGTGGGGGGTCACGAACAGCCTCGACCGCGAACTGCCACAGCGAATCGCGTGGTCGGCGTTCTGGCTGATGCTGACCGGGACGGTGCTGGCGGCCGTCGCCATCCTCGGCGGCGTCTTCGGCGCGCCGACCATCCTCGGCCACGACCTCGAAGCCGACGTGCTGTTTACGTTCTACGCGCCGATGAAGGCCCACCCGGCGTTCTACGTGGGCGCGGCGCTCATCATCGTCGGGTCGTGGATAGCGGGACTGGCCTACTTCAAGGCGCTGTGGGGGTGGCGGGCCGAGAACCCCGACGAGCGCATCCCGCTGAAGACGTTCATGATCGTGACGACGATGCTGATGTGGTACATCTCGACCATCGGCGTCGCCGTCGAGGTCGTCGTCTTCCTCATCCCGTGGTCGCTTGGGCTCATCAGTCAGGTCGACCCGCTCCTGACCCGGACGCTGTTCTGGTACTTCGGCCACCCGGTCGTCTACTTCTGGCTGATGCCCGCGTACCTCGTCTGGTACACCATCCTGCCGAAACTCGCGGGCGGGCGCCTGTTCAGCGACCCGCTGGCCCGCGTCGTGTTCGTCCTCTTCCTCCTGCTGTCGACGCCGGTCGGGTTCCACCATCAGTACGTCGACCCCGGCATCCCGGAGGGGTTCAAGTTCATCGCGATGACGAACACGATGTTCCTCCTCCTGCCGTCGCTGTTGACGGCCTTTACCGTCGTCGCGTCCGTCGAACACGGGGCACGCCAGCGCGGCGGACAGGGGTACTTCAAATGGCTGCGGAGCCTCCCGTGGGGCGAACCGGCCTTCGCGGGGTGTATGCTCGCCGGCCTGATGTTCGCCGCCGGCGGCTTTTCGGGGATGATAAACGCCGGGATGAACATCAACTACCTCATCCACAACACGCTGTGGGTGCCCGGCCACTTCCACCTCACCGTCGGCACGGCGTTCGCGCTGACGGCGATGGCGATTAGCTACTGGCTGGTGCCCCAGATTACGGGCAAGCAGCTACAGCGCCGGTCGGTCGCCATCGCACAGCCGTACGTCTGGTTCGTCGGCATGGCGCTGATGTCCAACGCGATGCACCGGGCCGGCCTCGCGGGCATCCCGCGACGGACCGCAGAGCCGACCTACGACGAATTTGCCTTCGAAGGTCTCGTCGGCACCGTCGCCGAGATGCGCCTCCAGATAGCTATCGGTGGCCTCCTGCTGTTCCTCGGCGCCGTGATGTTCCTCGCGGTGATGGCCGAGACGTGGGTGGCCCACCGCGGCGGTACGCTGTCGGTCAACAGCGACTTCCCGGCGCCGCTCTCCGGACCGGAACACAGTCCGCGCATCCTCGACAACTACAAGCTCTGGACGGCCATCGCGCTGGTGCTCATCGTCATCGCGTACGGGCCGCCGCTGGCGGCCATGCTCGCCGACGGTATCACCATGCCCGGCAGTCCGCCGATACCGGTCTGAGGCCGACTTCCCTACTCCATCATGTTAGACGACGTCGAGGGTCCGGAGCAGACGAGTTGGGTACGGATACTCATCGTCCTCGCTATCGGCATCCCGATACTCATCGAGGTGGTGACGTTCGGCGGACTACTGGGGCACTACGTCGCCGGTGGCGGTGGCGACGGTGGTGCGGCGTCGACACCGACGCCGGACATCGAGGGGGCGACGGCCGGCGACGAGATACTGCCCGAGACGGCCGCCGTCGAACGCGTCGACAGCGCCTCGGTCGTCACCGGCAACGACGGCTGGCGATTCACGCTCTCGGTGGCCGTCGACAACAGTGGTAACAGCACCTACGAACTCCGACTCGGGACGGCGACGACACGGGCAGGCCGGACCGTCGAGGGAAGCGACGCCACGACGGGGCGACTCGCGCCCGGCGAAACGGGGTCGGTCACCGGGTCGTGGATGCTCCCGAAGGGCCAGCGTCCGGCCAGCGTCGTCGTCACCGTCGTGACCACCCCAGACGACGGCACCGCCTCGGCCCAGCAGTACACCGTCGACATCGGGGACGTCCCGGTCTCCTCCTGAGGCCCGTCGACGGCCTACCGGTCGACGTCACCCATGATCGGATCGAGGCTCCCGATGGTCGCTACGAGGTCCGGGATGTACTCGCCCTCGGCCATCACCGGGAGCGTCTGGACGTGTGAGAAGGAGGGGCCACGAATCTTGAAGCGGGCCGGCGTGTCGGTGCCGTCAGAGCGAATGTAGATGCCGAGTTCGCCCTTCGCGGCCTCGACGGCACGGTAAATCTCCGTGTCGGGATCGGGCCGAATCGTGCGCGGGACGTTGGCCTGAATCTCCCGGTCGTCCTCGGGCCACGCTTCCAGTAGGTCCACGCACTGCTCGATTATCTTCGCGGACTCCTCGACTTCGCGCATCCGGACCAGCAGGCGGGAGAAGTTGTCGCCGCCGTCCTCGGTGGCGACCGACCAGTCGAGTTCGTCGTAGTAGCCGTACGGGTCGTCGCGGCGGAGGTCGTAGTCGACGCCGGAGCCACGGGCGACCGGGCCGGTACAGCCGTAGGCCTTGGCCGTCTCGGGTGAGAGATATCCAGTATCGACGGTTCGCATCTGGAGTATCTCGTTGTTGGTCATCAGGTCGTGGTACTCCTGGACCTTCTCGGGGAGCGAATCGAGGAACGAGTATATCTTCTCGAAGAACGCCTCGCAGGGGTCGGGGAGGTCCCAGGCGACGCCGCCCAACCGGAAGTAGTTGAACATCAGGCGCTGGCCGGTGAGGTCTTCGAGAATCCCCTGGACGAGTTCGCGGTCGCGAACCGCGTACTGCCAGACGACGTTGAACTCGCCGACGACGTCCAGCGCGTAGGTGCCGAAGGCCAGCAGATGTCCGAGCATCCGGCTGAACTCGGCGCACATCGTCCGAATCACCTGTGCGTACTCGGGCACGTCGATATCCGCTAAGTCCTCGGCGGCGCGGGCGTAGGCCCACTCGTTCAGGAGGCCGGCACCGCTCCAGTCCCACCGGTCGGGATAGGGCATTATCTGGTGGCGGTAGGTCTTGGACTGACACATCTGCTCCTCACAGCGGTGGATGAAGCCGATGTCCGGGTCGACGGCGGCGACTTCCTCACCGTCGAGTTCGACGTTGAGGTGGAGGACGCCGTGGGTCGAGGGATGGTGTGGCCCCATGTTGAGGTACATCGTATCGGGACCGGTGCGCCTGTCTTCGAGCAGGTGTTGGTGTTCGCGGAAGGTGACGATTTGGGGCTGGCTCTGGTCGTAGTCACGGGACAGCGGGTGGCCCTGCCACGTCTCGGGCAAGAGGATGCGCCGCAGGTCCGGGTGGTCGTCGTACTCGATGCCCAGCAGGTCGTAGGCCTCGCGCTCGTGCCACTCGGCGGTTCGGTACACCGGTGCGGCCGACTCGCTGCAGGGGCGGTCCGACGTCGTGGGGACGACCACCGACAGTTCGCGGGTCGGGTCGTCGTAGCTTCGGAGGTGGTAGATGGTCTCGAAGCGGTCGGCGTACTCCTGTGCGGTGACGCAGGCGCAGTGGTCCAGCCCCGCTTCGGTTTTCAGCGTCGAGAGCACCGTCTGCACCTCGTCGGCGCGAATCACGACCGCTGGTGCGTTCTCGTGGGTCTCCTCGTCGGTGACGTACTCGCGTATCGGTTCGACGAGGTCCGCGTGTGCGTCGCGCTCTCTGACACCGACTGTCCGTGACATACGCGAGTCGTCAGCCGGATCCCTCCTCGCCTTACTGCCTCTGTTGCGAGGTGCATTTATACCGAGTGTCCGAACTGCCGACGTGAAGTACGTCAGGCTCTCCCTCTCGATGGCACCCGACCTGCGCCATCCGATGCACCAGTTCGTCGTCGAGCACGACGGTTACGACGCCAGCTACCTCGTCCGGGGCAACGCGCTCGGCGAGGACGTACAGACCTTCCTCTTCCACGTCGACGGTCACCCTGTCAAACCCTACCGCGAAGCCCTAGAAGCCGCCGAGAACGTCGTCGAGTACGCCGTATCGACCTGCCCGGACGAGACGTTCTACCTCTACGTGCGGGGCAACCCGTCCGAGCAAGACCACGAACTCGTCGACGCGCTCATCAAGGCCGGGCTCGTGGTCGTCTCTCCCATCGCGTACCGTGCCGATGGGACCATTCGCCTCGCGCTCGTCGGTCCCGGGCGGACCGTCCAGCGGGCTATCGAGGCCGTCCCCGACGGCATTGGGGTGGACGTCCGAGCGGTCAGCGAGTACGACAGCCGGCGCTTCGAGGCGGCCGCGACGCTGACCGACCGGCAGTTCGCGGCCGTCGCCGCCGCGGTCGAGTGTGGCTACTACGACGACCCGCGAAGCGGGACGACCGAGGACGTCGCCGAGCGACTGGACTGCGCGCCGGGGACGGCCGCCGAACACCTCCGGAAGGCCGAGTCCCGCGTGATGGCACGCGCCGTCGAGGAATACAGCGGTCCGGACTGAACGAGTCGGGAGAGCCGACGAGCGAACCGAATCGATACCCACCCGCGGCCCGCAACGCCTAACGCGCACCGCTCCCTACCGCCGTCGATGACACTCGCGGACTTAGAGTGGCGCGTCGTCGGCGAGGAGTCCCACGACGGACCGCTGACGATGGCGCTCGAAGAGATAGCCGCCGAGACGGCGGCCGAGGGAGGCCCCGCGACGGTTCGGGTGTACACGTGGCCCGACACGCTCTCGCTGGGATACCGTCAGGACCCCGACAGCATCGACTGGGCGTTCTGTGAGCGCGAGGGTATCGGCGTCACCAGGCGGCCGACCGGCGGCGGCGCCATCTACCACGACCACTACGCGGACTTCTCCTACGGCATCGTCGCGCCGGCCGACGCCGTGCCGGGGGACCTGATGGCGTGCTACGAACTGTTCTGTGAGCCGATACTCGATGCCTTCGAGAGTATCGGGGTCGACGCCGATTTCGTCGAGTCTGAACGCGATGCCGTCCACCAACCGGCCTGTTACCTCCGAGCGCTCCACCCCGCCCACGACGTCGTCGGTCCCGACGGCCGAAAACTCGCCGGCAACGCCCAGTACCGCCAGAAAGACGCGGTCATCCAGCACGGGTCGCTCTCGGTGTCGACCCGTCCCGAGCGTCACTGTGACTGTTTCACCGGCAAGCCCGACCCCGAGGCCTTCCGGGAGCGTGTCGGGGCTATCGACGCGTACGTCGATATCGACCGCGAAACGGTCGTCGAGGCGCTCCGAGAGACGCTTGCCGAGTGGGTCGACGCCGACGCGGGCGGGTGGACTGACGACGAACTTTCACGCGCACGCGAGCGCGCGGAGTCGAAATACCAAACTGACGAGTGGGTCCGCCGGTCGCCCTGATTGCGGACTCCGAAACCGCTTTGCCGACCCGAACCCGACCCCGTGACATGGTACGAGTCGGTGCACACACCTCTATCGCCGGCGGCGCGTACAACGCCGTCGACGAACAGGTCGAGTACGGCGGCAACTGCGGCCAGATTTTCTCCCACTCGCCACAGGTCTGGCAGGACCCGAACATCGAGGACGAGGAGGCAGAACAGTTCCGCGCGCTGAGCGAAGAGAACGGGGTCGGCCCGTGGGTCATCCACTCGTCGTACCTCGTCAACCTCTGTACGCCGAAGGAGGACCTCCGCGAGAAGTCCCGCGACTCCATGCAGAAGGAGGTCGACGCCGCCGCCAAGTTGGACATCGAGTACGTCAACGTCCATCTGGGCGCCCACACCGGCGCCGGCGTCGACGGCGGCCTCGACAACGCCGCGAGCGTGCTGGACGACCTCGATATCCCGGACGGGGTGACGGTCCTCGTCGAGTCCGACGCCGGAAGCGGGACGAAGTTGGGCGGCCAGTTCGAGCACCTAGCGACGGTCCGGGAACGCACCGACCAGGACATCGAGTTCTGTCTGGACACCGCCCACATGTTCGCCGCAGGCTACGACCTCTCGACGGCGGCGGGCGTCGACGAGACGTTCGCCGAGTTCGACGACGTGGTCGGCCTGGACGACCTCGCGTGTGTCCACCTCAACGACTCCAAACACGCCTGCGGGACGAACAAGGACGAACACGCCCACATCGGCGAGGGCGAGATCGGCGAGGAGGGGATGCGCGCGTTCGTCAATCACGACGCCGTCGAAGACGTCCCGCTCGTGTTGGAGACGCCGACCGAGAACGGCAAGAGCTTCGAGTGGAACATCCAGCGGGTCCGGGAACTGCGCGAGGAGTAGATTCCCACGAGGGACTAGCGTCTCTCGATGGCTAACCGCGAACTTTTTGCCGCCGAATCGACTGTCTCCGATAGTGCGAACGTTCTCCGCCGACTACCTCGACGCCACCCGCACGGGGATGTGGGCCGACTCCCGCGAGGCGCTCGCGGACCTCGACCTGCAGGACTGCGACCGGGTGCTTGACGTCGGGTGTGGCACCGGCGAACTCACGCGCGTCCTCCGCGAGGAGACCGACGGGACCGTCGTCGGGTTGGACGCCGACGCGGCCCTCCTCGAATCGGTGCCCGGCCCCGTCGCGCAGGGCGACGCCACCCGACTCCCCTTCGCCGAGGACGCCTTCGACCTCGTGGTGTGCCAGGCGCTCCTCATCAACCTGCCCGACCCCGAGGCGGCGGTGCGGGAGTTCGCCCGCGTCGCCAGCGGCCGGGTCGCCGCCGTCGAACCCGACAACGGCGCGGTCACCGTCGAGTCCACCGTCGACAGTGAACCCCGTCTCGCTCGACGTGCCAGACGCTACTTCTTAGACGGGGTGCGGACCGACGTGACGCTCGGTGCCGGGGCCGCAGACGTATTCGACGCCGCCGGGTTGGACGTGGTGTCGACGCGCCGCTACGACCAGCACCGGACCGTCGAGCCACCGTACGACGAGGCGGCGGTCCGGGCCGCTCGGCGGAAGGCTACGGGCGAGGGACTCGCGACCGACCGGGCGACCATCCTCGACGGCGAGACGACGCCCGAAGAGTACGACGCGCTCCGCCAGCGCTGGCGGGAGATGGGTCGGACCGTCGTCGCACAGATGCAAGACGAGGCCTACGAGCGCCGCGAGACGGTCCCCTTCTTCGTCACGGTCGGTCGGGTGTAGCCGACGCCGAGTCCTCGCGGCGAGTCGGCGGGTCCGGGAGTGCGGCGCTCGCAATCTTGTAGAGCGCCACGTCGACAGCGCCCAGCAAGAGACCGACCAGACTCCCGACCACCGCGGCGACGGCGCCGCCGATGAGCGCGATGAGGAACGCCGACAGCGGTTCGATGCGGCCGGTGACGACGCCCGGCCCCGCCGCGACGACGAGAACGCCGAGGAGGAAGACGACGCCGGCGACGCTCCCGGCGGCGACGCCGCGCGGGACCAGCGACCGCAGTGGGTCGGACAGCACCGCGTCCGACAACACCCAGCGCACTGCGAGGACGAACAGCGCCCACAGGTAACAGAACACCGCGACGCCAAGCAGGGTGTTCAACCCCGAGAGCAGGTCCGCGAGCGCACCGGCGGCGTGAATCGGGAGAAGAGCGGCGAGGACGAACAGGGCGACGTCGAACGTCGCGAGCGCCCACGTGGTGAGCGAGAGCGCAGGGTCGCCGGGGTCGGCCTCAGCCATGGGCCAGCACCTCCGCGAGAACGACGAGGACGAGCAATACTCCCGTCGTCGCGCCGTAGTATTTGCCGAGCGCTCGCCGCACCCGGGTAATACCTTCGTGGGAATAATCGTCGTCGTCGGCTCTGACGACCACGAGCGTCCGGACGGCCGACCCCACGACGAGGGCGAGGACGAGGGCAAGTTTCGCGAGCAGGGTCCGCCCCCAGTCGGTTGCCGGTCCGGGCGGCCCGAGTGCGCCGAGGTTGCCGACGCCGGTGAGGACGACGACGCCGAGGGCACCCCAGAACAGCCACTCGTACCGCCGAGCGGCGGCGATGCCCTCTGTCACACCGGTGCGGTAGCCGTACCAGAGGGCGGCGGTACTGCCGACGACGACCGTTATCGCGAGGACGTGGAGGGTCCGTATCGCGAGGGAGACCAGTTGGGCCATCGGTTGCTCTACGACGGCCGACACAAAATAGCTGGGTCGACTCAGACGACGTCGCCGCGCACCGTCGCCCCTTCCTGACGCTCCCGGTAGGCCCGCACCGCGTCGGCCGCCTCGTCGGCCCCCTCGGCGTCCATCCCCAGCATCTCCAGTGCGCCCGACAGCGTCGGCAGGACGAACTCGCCGTCGCGCAACTTCTGGAAGGCGTCCTCGGACCGCTGGCCGCCGTCCGACGTGTCCGACGAGGATCGTCCGCTCGACTCACCGTCGACCCACAGACAGGCCCCGCGCGGGTCCAGAATCTGCTCGTAGTCGTCGCGTGCCATCGCGCCCTTCAGACGCTGGGTGACGTTGTCGTCGAAGGAGGCGTTACACACTTCGAGGTGGATGGGTTCGTCCTCGTCGTCCGGCAGGAGGTGGGCGGCGAGGCACTTCTCCGGGGCGGCGTGGCCGTTCGTGTTGGCCCGGAGGTACTCTGGGTACTCGTCGGCCCACGCCGCTCGGACCGTCTTCCCGACGCCGTCGACGCCGTGGCTCCGCTGGAACTCTTCGGCACGCTCCGGGGCGTCCTTGAACAGGATGTCCTTGGTGACGTAGACGTCCAGTCGCTCGATGGGGTCCAGTCCCAGCGCCACGTCGCCGTACACCCACACCTCGCGGACCGGAACCGGCATCGTCTCGTCCTCGACGGTCGCGACGATGTCCTCGACCCGTTCGACGGCCGCCGCGCGGTCCATGCTCATCGTCGCTGGCTAGTGGACGGGCGGGCAAATCGCTGACGCTCTGGGCCGGGGAATCTTTCTGTCCGGTCGCCACGGACGAAATGCTGATACAGTGGGCACTGGATGCACGCGTATGACCGACACTGCCGAGACGTTCCGGTCGTTCGTGGAGTGGGCCGAGGGGTCGACCCGCTCTATGTCCATCTCGCCCGCCGCGTCGCCGCTGACGCCGACCCGGACCTGCTGGCCGTGGCCGAGGCGGCCCCCGAGGACCGAGCGACGGCGAACCTCCTTTTCGCCGCGGTCCACTTCCTCCTCGAGCGGTCTCCGGACCATCCCCTCGCCGCCTACTATCCGACCCTCACCGACGACGCGCGGAGCCCCGACGACGACTGCTATCCGGCGTTCCGTGACTTTTGTCTCGACCACGCCGACGAGGTCCGCTCGCTCCTTCGGCGGCGTCGCACGCAGACGAACTCGGTCCGACGGACCGCCGTCCTGTATCCGGCTATCGCGCACGTGGCCTCGCGCGTCGACGGTCCCCTCGCGCTGGTCGAACTCGGCCCGAGTGCCGGGTTGAACCTCCTGTTCGACCGCTATCGGTACGACTACGGCGACCGTGTGGTCGGGGCCTCGGAGTCACCTGTCACTATCGAGAGCGAGATTTGCGGCGGCGACCCGCCGCTCCCGACCGACCCGCCCACCCTCCACTCGCGCGTCGGGGTCGACCTGAACCCGCTGGACGTGACCGACGACGCCGACGCGGACTGGCTTCGCGCGCTCGTCTGGCCCGCCCACGAGGACCGGCGGGCCGTCCTCGACGCCGCGCTCACCGTCGCCCGCACGGACCCGCCACGGCTGGTCGCGGGCGACTTGCTGGAGGACCTGCCCGGTGTCCTCGACGAGATACCCGAGGACGTACCGGTCTGTGTGGTCAACACGCTCGTCCTGTATCAGGTTCCCGAGGCAGTCTGTGCGGAACTGGAGACGTACCTCACCGAACGGATGACCCGGCGGCCGCTCCACTGGCTCACCGGCGAGACGGAGCTGTCGGGCGGTGAGTCGGTGCGGCTCGACTGGGTCCGGGCCGAAGGGAACGGCGTCGAGCGGACGCGTCTCGCCGACTACGAGCCCCACGGCGCGTGGGTCGACTGGCGGGCGTAGGAAACTCAGTGGCCTGTGTCGGGCGTTCACGTGCGTTTTTGTCGTCCGCGGCTGAACGGTGGGCTATGCAGGTCCGGGTCTACGACGACGGCGCCGAACGGGACTGCCTGTTCGTCCTCGGGTGGGGGAACCGCTGTCGCCACGAGAACGTCCAGTGGCTCGTCGACCGCGTCGCCGAGCGGTACCGGGTCCACGCCGTCGAACTGCCGACCCACATCACCGACGTCCAGCGCGAGTGGGTCGACCCGGTCCGCGAGTACGCCGCCGAGTTGGACGAGTTCGCGGTGTTGGCCCACAGCGCCGGCGGGTTGACGACGGCCCACGCCGACCTCGACGGCGTCACGAACCGCGTGTATCTGAGCCCGTGGTGGGGGAGCGACTTTCCCCTGCCCGACCCGGTGGTCGACGCCATCGCGAGTCTCCCCGTGCGCACGCCGTGCATCCCGACCGGCAACATCGAGGCCGAGACCATCGGTGACCTCGCCACCGACGCCCAGTTAGCCGACGGCCCCGACGCCGCCTCGCCCGCGTTCCTGCGGACGACTCGGCGGGCCCACGCCACCCTGCCGCCCGCCCGCGAGAACGCCGTCGCGTTCTGTACGCTTACCGACGAGGTCGTTGACCCGCGGGCCATCGGCGCGCGACTGCCCGCCGACCGCATCCGTCTGTACGACGGCGGCCACGAACTGTTCAGTTCGAGTGCGAGAACGAGACACGTCGACGCCGTTCTCGATGCCCTCGCCGAGGGGCCGGCGGCGCTCTGAGTCGGGCGTCTGTGCCGAGACGAAACTCTCACCACCGCCCGCACGAATATCCCAGACAATGGAGTGTGACAAGTGCGGGGACGACGCGGTGCTGCACGCGGCCTACTCTGGACTCTACCTCTGTGAGGACCACCTCTGTCGGGCCGTCGAGAAGCGCGTCCGACGACGCATCCGCGAGGACGGACTGGTCCCGGACGACGCCACGCCCGAGGACCCCGAGACGTGGGTCATCGGCCTCTCGGGTGGGAAGGACAGCGTCGTCCTCACGGAGATTCTCCACGACGTGTTCGAACAGGACCCCCGAATCGAACTCGTCGCGCTCTCTATCCACGAGGGCATCGAGGGGTACCGCGATAAGAGCCTGGAGGCTTGCGAGGAACTGACAGACGACCTCGGTATCCGCCACGAGGTGGTCGCCTACGCCGACGAGTTCGACGTGCAGATGGACGACGTCGTCGAGAAGGACCCCGAAGGGATGGCCGCCTGTGCGTACTGCGGGGTGTTCCGCCGCGACGTCCTCTCGCGGTACGCCGAGAAACTGAGTGCGGACAAACTGCTGACCGGCCACAACCTAGACGACGAGGCCGAGACGGCGCTGATGAACTTCCTCGAAGGCGACGTCGACCAGATAGCCAAACACTTCGACGCCTCGCTGGGCCCGTTCGAGGCACACGACGGGGCGCCGACCGAGCAGACACGCGAAGCACAGGACCACCACGTCCCGCGCGCGAAACCGCTCCGGGACGTCCCCGAGAAGGAAATCGCGCTGTACGCCCGGTTCCGCGACCTCCCGGCTCACATCACCGAGTGCCCACACGCCGAGGAGGCCTATCGCGGTGAGATTCAGGAGTTGATGCTCGGTCTGGAGGAAAACCACCCCGGGACCCGCCACTCCATCATGGCCGGCTACGAGAAACTCGCGGCGCTCGCGGCCGAGGCATACGGCGGCGAGAACGCCGACACCGACTTCGGCGAGTGCGAGCGGTGTGGCGCACCGACCGCGCGGGACCTGTGTCGGAAGTGCAATCTGCTGGACGCGCTCGAAGCGGTCTGATTCGACGCCGTCGTCGCGGTCGAACGGAGAGAAAACGGAGAACAGAACCGAGGCCGAACGTTACTCGCTGGTCCGGATGACGTCGAGGCCGTTGTTCTTCTCACGCTGGTCGCGGCCGCCGTCGGTCTCGCCGTAGCCGGTGTGACCGCCGGAACTGCTGCCGCCGGCACTGGCACCGTCGAAGCTCTCGACGTTGTCGCTCGCGTCGAAGGAGGTGTCGTCGCCGACCTCCTGGATAGCCTCGCGGGACTTGTTGGCCTGCTTCTGGGTGGTCGGACCGAGTACCTGCGCGGACTGGACGCCGGTCATGATGGCCATGACGCGGACCTTGCCTTTGTACTCTTCCTGAATCCGGGCACCCCAGATGACGTTCGCCGAGGCCTCTAAGCGCTCGGTGATGTTCTGGGCGATGCCCTCTGCCTCCTTCAGGGTGAGGTCCGGACCGCCGGTGATGTGGACCAGCCCACCGCTGGCACCGCGGTAGTCCACGTCCAGCAGCGGGTGGTTCATCGCGTCCTTGACGACCTCTTCTGTCTTGTTCTTGTCTTGGGTCTCACCCACGAGCATCACCGCGACCCCGCCCTGATTCATGATGGAGGTCATGTCGGCGTAGTCGAGGTTGATGAGGCTCGGTTGGGTGATGGTCTCCGAGATGCCCTTGACGGTCTCGGCGATGATCTGGTCCATCACCGAGAACGCCTTGCCGATGGGCAGGTTCGGGACGTAATCGAGCAGGCGGTTGTTGTCCAGCACGATGATGGAGTCCGCTTCGTTGCGGAGCTTCTCCAGCCCTTCTTCGGCCTTGACCGTGCGGGCACGCTCGACGTTGAACGGCGTCGACACCATGCCGACGACGATTGCGCCCTGTTCTTTCGCGATCTTCGAGACGACGGGGGCGGCACCGGTGCCGGTCCCGCCACCCATCCCGGCGGTGACGAACACGAGGTCCGCGTCGCCGAGTACCTCCTTGATGGTCCCCTGTGCCATCTCGGTGGCGCGTTCGCCCATCGAGGGGTCGCCACCGGCACCGAGGCCGTTGGTGAGGGACTTGCCGACCAGAATCTTCGTGTCGGCCTCGATCATCTTCAGGTGCTGCTTGTCCGTGTTGATGGCCACGGTGTCGGCACCTTCGACGCCGATG
The DNA here is from genome assembly GCF_011602445.1 of Haloarcula sp. JP-L23. Taxonomy (NCBI): domain Archaea; kingdom Methanobacteriati; phylum Methanobacteriota; class Halobacteria; order Halobacteriales; family Haloarculaceae; genus Haloarcula; species Haloarcula sp. JP-L23. The sequence goes on from NZ_CP050014.1 coordinate 1,280,872, forward strand.
TTGTAGAGCCGATTGACGGTGTTGTTACCGGCACCACCACAGCCGACGATGACGATGCGCGGGTCACCGAATCCGTCGACGTCCTCGTCGGACAGTTGCTTCTGTTCCTGCTCGTCGCGTTCGAGGGCCTCGTTGACGATGTCCTGCATCGTTACGCCCTCGCCCAGGTTCGCTTTCGCTTGCCCTTCTCGGAGGCACGTTCGGAACCGTCCTGTTCTGCGAGCATCTCACGGACGGCCGACCGGATCGCTTCGCTCCGGTTGGGGTACTCCCCCGTCTCGACCATCTGTTCGACCTCTTCGATCTGCTGCTTCGGAATCCGTAGTGTCACACGCTCCATGGTTAGTTGTCCCCTTTGGGTAAGACGGTCCGAACGGGGCGTGTTTACGACCCGCACGACCGTTTACACAGCGAAACCGCCGGACGGTGACGGGGATGCCACCCCGACGCCCGCTGTGTAAGACGACCGTCTTACGCACAAGGTACCACAGACTGGGGGATATTAAAACTACCGCCGAGTGTATGACAAAATCGCGTTTACGAGTTTAGAACGCCCGCTACCGTTCGTTTGCACCACTTCGCGTCTGCTCGAGGACGTCGGCGGCTGGCGTCCGTCGACCACAGCTCGGGCAGAAGCCCCAGTCCGACCGGAGTTCGTCCCCGCAATCACAGAACACGCGCCGGGACGCCTTCTCTCCACAGTTCGGGCAGTAAACGTGGTCTGGAGACAGGTTCTCGCCACATTGGGCGCACGGTTGGGGCTCCACTTCCGGCGCGTTTTCACGTCCGCCGGCCGCTGTCTTACGACCGTCGCGGTCGTGTGATACGTCTCCCGACGCGTCGTTAGACACGCGGTCTGACGCGGTGGCTGACTCACCTTGATTGGCCGATACAGCGCCTGTATCCCCATCGAGGCTGATGTTTACGTTGACGTCCTGTGGCCGGCGGTCCGGGACCGCCTCCTCCAGTCGGTCGGCGATGATGGCGTCGACACGGTCCGCGATGAGTTCGTCGATGCTCTCGGTGTCGGTCACCGGTTGTGCATCGGGCGAGCGGGTGTCTGACGACTCCGTGTCGTCGTTCAGGTACGCTCGGAGCGCCTCCCGCATGACCTCACTCTTCGAGGCGTCGAACGCCTCGAGCCGCTCGATGAGGTCGTCGTCAGCGCGGAACGTGATCTTGCTCATCCGACTCGTCATACACGTTGTCACCCGAGTATTTCAATCTTCCCGCTGTGTCTGACGGGCGTCTGCCGATGCTGACGAAACAGTTACTCGCGGGGGTCGAACCCGACGCTCCAAGCGTCGCCGCAGTTCGGACAGTCGATGCGATAGGTGTTCGACCGCAGGAAGTGTGTTTCTTCCTCGACAGCGAACTCACCCGCGTCACGAGCACACGGGACGTGGAACCCTTCGTCGCAGTGGTCACACATCACCGACTGTTGCTCGTTGGTCAGCGGGTCACCACAGTATGGGCAGTCGGTGAGCACGTGTACATCCAGCTACAACGAGCGGTGGTTTACGTGTTGCGTGGGCGGACCGTGTGACTGCTCCGCGAACCTCCGCCGAATAACAATCCTTAAGTCTGGACGGCGGGGTAATTTCGGGTACAGCCCGCCCTTAGCTCAGACTGGTAGAGCAGTCGACTGTAGATCGACTTGTCCCCCGTTCAAATCGGGGAGGGCGGACTCTTCCTGCGAACGCTAGTGGGCAGTGACGAGTCGTTCTCGCGACGATTTGAACACGAGAGTCGCAGCGCGCGCCGACGAGCGTAGCTCGGCTTGTCTCCGCACGGGTGATGTAGAGCGCGGTGCGACCGAACAAGGCTGTCTCGGGCGTTCGAATTGGGCCACCATGGCCGTCCCCGTCTGACCCCGCACGCGGTGCGATGCTGGTGTCGGTACGCTATCTATCAATCGCCGTCTCGTACAGCGCCAAGTCCAGCGTGACTGGGCCGAAGTCGACCGGCACTTCCCGGACACAGGTGAAACCGAGGTACTCGTAGAATCCCCGTGCGGTGTCGTTCTCGGTCCCGGTGTCCAACACGAACCGACGGTAGCCCTCGGCCAGCGCACGCCGTTCGAGGGCACGGTAGACGGCGCTTCCGACGCCGCGCCCCTGTCGGTCGGGGTCGACGCGCATCCGCGTCAGTTCGGCAGTCTCGTCGTCGAGTGCGACGTGGTCTCGTTTCCACTCGGATGGAGTGGTGTAGGCACCGGTGGCGACCACGGTTCCGTCGAGCGTCCCGACGAGGAACTCGCCCTCGCCGTCTAGGTAGTGGTCGCGGACCGCTCGTAAGTCGTCGTCGGGCGCTTCGGGAACGTACTCCGGTGTCTCTGCCATCGCAATCTCGTTCAGTTCGCGGACCCGGTCGCCGTCGCCGGCTTGATAGCGGCGGACGGTGACGGGGGCGTCGTCGCTGTCTGACACGGGCGACTCGACGGCGACCGACTATTCAAAACTGGTACCCCAGTGCGAGGGCGTCACAGCGCGTCGCTGGTCGCGGCCAGCCCGGCTTCGACGTCCACGTCGGCGCCCTGTTCGGTGAGCGCGTCGCCGAGTGCGGTCATGAGGTAGCTGACGTTCTTCGCACGGGCGGAGTGGCCCATACAGCCGATACGCCAGATGTCGCCCGCCAGCGCACCGAGGCCGCTCGCGATTTCGAGGTCGTACTCCTCCAGCAGGTATTCGATGACTGCACCGTCGTCGACGCCGTCGGGGACGCGAACGGTGTTGAGGCTCGGGAGCCAGTAGTCCTCGGGGGCGTTCATCTCCAGTCCCATCGCTTCGACGCCGGCCTTGAGCGCGCTCGCGACCGAGCGGTGACGCGCCCACCGTTCCTCGATACCCTCCTCGGCGACCAGTCGGAGCGCCTCGCGCAGCGCGTAGACGTTGGTGATGGGTGCCGTGTGATGGTAGGCTCGTTCGTCCCCCCAGTAGCCTTCGAGCAGGGAGAGGTCGAGGTACCACGAGCGTGGCTGGGTTTCGCGAGAGAGCACCTTGTCCATCGCGGCGTCGTTGAGCGTCAGCGGACTCGCGCCGGGTGGACACGAGAGGCACTTCTGCGGGCCGGAGTAGGCCACGTCGACGTCCCACTCGTCGGCGCGGAACTCCACGCCGCCCAGCGAGGTGACCGTGTCCGCAACCACGAGCGCGTCGTTCTCGTGGGCGATGCTCGTCAGTTCCGGGACCGACGGCTGGAGGACGCCGGTGCTCGTCTCCGCGTGGACGAAGCCGAACACGTCGGGACTGTGCTCGTCGAAGGCCGTCTCGACGGCGACGGGGTCCAGCGGTTCGCCCCACGGGGCGTCGACGGTGACGACCTCGCCGCCGGCGCGTTCGGCCATGCTGGCCATCCGGTCGCCGAAGTAGCCGTTCGTCGGGACGAGCATCGTATCGCCGGGTTCGACGAGGTTGCCGACGGCGGCCTCCATCGACGCCGACCCGGTGCCGGAGACGGGAATCGTCCACTGGTTGTCGGTGCGGAAGGTGTACCGCAGTAGTTCCTGTACCTCGTTCATGATGTCGATGAACGAGGGGTCCAGATGGCCGACGAGTGGCGTACTCATCGCCCGCAACACGCGCGGGTGGACGTCGCTCGGACCGGGGCCCATCAGTGTGCGGTTCGGCGGTACCAACTCTCCGACGTCTGGTTTCTCCACCATACTCGGCGAATACGGCCCAATTTTTATGAACAATGTGGTTCGGGACCAACTCATCGCCGTCGGACATATCAGATCACATACTATGTGGACTGTCGTGTAAGGATAGTGGGATATCTGCTCGGAGAACGGTGCGGGTGTGGTGTACATACTTCTACGTATTCGGGCGGGTAGCGAGACAGTGCACGCGCCCAAACCCGGACCATCCCGAATCCGAGAACCACCAGACTGCGGCCGGACGAGCGGCGTAAACTATCCTCGCTCTTTTTGACAGTGTGGGTCTAAGCGTGGCTGTGGTCGTCGATGGGAGTCTTTGACAAAGCACGCACCGTTTCCCAACTCGGGGAGCGAACGAGACGTCCGTACATATGTATCGTATGTGAGGCGTCACTGGAAGTCCAGCACCACTCCTGTCCCGTCTGCGGTGGATACGACATCCGCCGGGCCAAGTGGGTCGAGTAGCCCTCGGCGTCCACGCTGGCACGTCCCTGCCAACGCTATCGGGCTTCACTGCCCTTTTCGGTCGTGTACGACGGTTAGCGTGCCGCTTGCCACAGCCACAAGTGTCCGGAAATCGTACCGCCAGATATGCATCGACGCCAACTCGGGACGACGGGCTACGACGTGACAGACGTCGGCTTCGGCACCTGGAACATCGGCGGCGACTGGGGCGACGTCGACGAAGAGGACGGCCGTGCGGCGGTTCGGGCCGCCCTCGATGCGGGTATCGACTTCATCGACACCGCAGACGTCTACGGCGACGGCTTCAGCGAACAGCGCATCGGCGAGGTGCTCGACGAACGTGGCGTTCGCGACGAGGTGACCGTCGCGACGAAGGCCGGACGGCGGCTGGACCCGCATACCGCCGACCGGTACAACTACGAAAACCTCTCACAGTTCGTCGATCGCTCGCGAGAGTATCTCGGCGTCGACTCGCTGGAACTCGTCCAGCTCCACTGCCCGCCGACCGAGGCGTACTACCAGCCAGAGACGTTCGAGGCGCTGGACCGCCTCAAAGACGAGGGGAGGATCGACCACTACGGCGTCAGCGTCGAGAAGGTCGAACAGGCGCTAAAGGCAATCGAGTACCCCGGCGTCGAGACGGTCCAAATAATCTTCAACATGTTCCGCCAGCGTCCCGCGGAGCTGTTCTTCGAGGAGGCAGCGCGACGGGACGTCGGCGTCATCGTTCGCGTCCCGCTCGCGTCGGGCCTGCTGACCGGGGAGCTCTCTCGGGACACGGAGTTCCCGGAAAACGACCACCGCAACTTCAACATCGAGGGCGAGGCGTTCGACCGGGGCGAGACGTTCGCGGGCCTGCCGGTCGACGACGGGTTCGACGCCGTCGACGAACTGCGTAGCCACGTCCCCGAGCGGATGTCGATGGCCCAGATGGCGCTGCGCTGGATTCTCGACCACGACGCGGTGTCGACGGTCATCCCCGGATCGACGACGCCCGAGCACATCGAGGCCAACGCGGCTGTCAGCGAAATGGACCCACTCCCTCACCAGACCCACGGGCGGTACGCGACGTCTACGAGGAGTACGTCTTCGACGCCGTCCACCACCGCTGGTAGCGAGTTCTAATCAGTTTACGTATCATTCTGAGATCAGAGATTCACGCGGCCCAGAAACCACTGTTTCGTCTGGAGGGCCGCCCCCGAGACCTTCCTTAGTCGGGTGGTTCATTTACGAATTCTGACTGTATACGACAGGACATACATACGAAATCAGACAGTTTATCCGCTTGGTTATATACTAATACAGACACTTGTCGGACGCCGGTCGAGTCCTGCTCCCCGCGACAGTGGTGGCTGTACTCACAGTCGCCGTCGGACTCGTTGCCGTCTCGGTCGGCGACGAGTTCGGCGTGGCCCGCGTCGGTTCGGCGGCCGACACAGTCCCGTTCTGTCGGGCGCTCCCTGTGCTTGCCAGCGCCTGCCGTCCGCACTTTTCCCTACGAATCCACGTCGACCTATGCACGCTGTCTGGCCGTCGTATGGCGACGATATCCGGTGTCTGGACACCACCCGGTCTCGACGATGAGTGTCTTCGAGACCGGGCGCGACGTCGTCGGGACGGTCCGCGAGGAGAACGTCCCGTTCATGGCGGCGAGTATCGCCTATTACGGCCTCGCCTCCATCGTACCGCTGCTCGTCGTCTCGCTGGCCCTCCTCTCGGTGGTCGGCGGGACGCAGACCCTGCTGGACCTGCTCCGGTCGGCGCTCACGGAACACTGGCAGGCCGTGTTCGAGCAGGTACTGGCGAACACCCGCGGTCACAGCACCGCCGGGCTGCTCGGACTGGCGGCTGCCGTCTGGAGCGGGAGCAAGGTGTTTCGTGGCCTCACCATCGCCTTCACGGAGGTGTACGGCAGCGTCTCGAACGTCTCGCTCCCCGCTCGACTGGCTCGGAGCCTGTTGGTGATGGGCTTGCTGCTCGCTGCCGTCGGCCTCCTGTCTGCGACCGCCGTCGTCCTCACCTACGCCGACCTCCGGATACCCCACCCGCTGTTCGTCGGTGCGGTCGCGGCACTGGCGGTCCTCGTCGTCGCGTTCGTCCCCATCTACTACGTCATCCCGCCGGTCGACACGACCCTCCGTCACGTGCTCCCCGGGACCGTCGTCGCCGCCCTTGGCTGGGTCACTATTCCGGTCGCGTTCCGCTACTACGCCGGGGCTGTCGGCCAGTACGCGGCCTACGGGTACATCGGCGCGATTCTCCTGTTCGTCACTGCGCTCTATCTCGCCGCCATCGTGCTCCTCCTCGGCGTCGTGATCAACGCCGCGCTCGACTGGTAGCGCTCGCCGCATGCCCGAGAGCGAGACGGGACACCGTTCACTGAGCACCACTCGTGACTTGCGCTGGCAAGCAGTACGCACCTCCTCGCGGCACCCGTCTCGTCGTCTCGGAGCGCTCACTCCAGTTCGGCCATCCCGACGAACAGCGTGTCCTCGACGAGCGCGTCCGTCGCCCGCCTGAGACGCTCGGACGCCGCCTGATGTGAGATGTCGAGGTCGTCGGCGAGTTCCGAGAGGCTCACCTCCCGCGGGACTTTGAAGTATCCCTGTCGCGACGCCTCCGAGAGCACTTCGTACTGTGCGCTGGTCAACCCGTAGCGACCTGCCGGGCCTTCGTCCAGTTCGCGGATGGACGACACCTCGAACTCCACGCCGTGTTCCGTACAGAAGTCGTGCGTCTTCGAGAACAGCGACCGGCGAGGGTAGAGGACCCGAACCTTCCAGCGATCGCCCTGTCCGACGGCGTCGAGGACAGTCGCCTCGGAGTTCGTGAGCATCTGCATGATGAGGTCGATGCGGCTGACCCACTCCATCCTGAACAGACACTCGTCGTCGAAGTCGCCGAGGAGCGTGACCTCGTCGACCGTCGGGTCTTCCTCCAGCGTCGCCTCGATTTCCGCCCGTGAACTCCCCCGAACCCACAGCATCGGCATGAGTGCGTCGTCGCCGCTGGTCACGATTCGCTCGACTTCGAACAGCAACTCCGGTAACGCCTCCAGCGAGTGGTTGAGCGCCAGATCACTGGCCGGCACCGTCCCGGATACGATGGTGGGCATCAGTGGCCGATATGCGACTGGCGGGCGTTTACAACTTTCCGTTGGCTGGGTCACCGCTGGTGGAGTTGCGTGTGCAGGCACCACTGTGGTGTACGGCGCACTCCTCCTGTCGAGTGCAATGTCGACAGCCCAACTCACGAACGACGACATCGGGAAGCAGGTCGTCGCCGCCGACGGCACCGCGGTCGGCCTCGTCAGCGGCTACAGATACGGGACGGCCTACGTCGACCCCGACCCGGGAATAACGACCAAACTCAAGACGGCGCTCGGCTGGGAAGATACCGACGAGGAGGAGGGCTATCCGCTCCAGGAAGCGTCGATAGCCACCGTCACAGACGACGAGGTGCGACTGCGGTCGGACCTGTAACGCCGTCTACGGTGCACTCCGTTTTCGACGCGCTTCGACGCCGCTAGCACAGCGGTTCGCTCGTCGACTCCTCCACGCCACCGCACAGTTCAAGTGTGATTGCAGTAACCACACGGACGTGGCACTCTCCGTTGACCTGTTCGGGACGCTCGTGGACGCCGACCGGCCCGACGCGCCGTGGGACGCCGTGGCCGACAGCCTCGCTGCGCGGGACGTCCGCGTCCCCGACGACTGGGAAGCCGCCTACCGGAGTTCCCACCGCGAGTACGAGCGCGGTCGGGAGGCGCCGCTGGACGAACACGTCCGCCTCGCGCTGGCGAGCCGCGGCGTCGACGTCTCGTCCGACACCGCACGCGAGGCCGTGCTGGCGGCGTTCGACGCGCCGGTCACCGTCAGGGACGGCGCTCGCGACGTTCTCAGGGCCGCCCACGACCGCGGTGGAGTCGCCGTCTGCTCGAACTGCAGCGTCCCCGGACTGGTCGAGCGAACGCTCGCTCGGGCCGACCTCGGCCACGAGACGGACCTCGGGCCGGATAGCGTCGTCACGAGCGTCGACTGTGGCTGGCGCAAGCCCCACGAGCGAATCTTTCAGGCGACGGCCGACGCACTCGACATCCCGCTCTCGGGGCTCGTCCACGTCGGCGACGACGCCCGCACGGACGGCGGGGCCGACCGGGTCGGGGCGACGTCGGTCCTCCTCGACGACGCGTCGCTGGCGACAGTCGCCGACCGACTCCGGGAGGGGTCGCTGTGCTGACCGTGGCCGCCGCCGTCGTCGTCGCGGCGGTGCTGGAAGCGACTATCGGCGAGCCACCGACGCGGCTCCACCCCGTCGCGTGGTTCGGGTCGCTGGTCGCGCCGCTGGACCGCGAGTGGTCGCGCCCGCTCGCAGTGGGTTCGCTCGCGGCGCTGGCGCTCCCCCTGTTCGCGGCGCTCGTTGCCGTCGCGACGGTTGCGACGGGCAGTACGGTCCATCCGACCCTTGGCGTTCTCCTCGCCGGCGTCGTCCTCTTCCTGACGACCAGCCTCCGACGCCTGCTGGACGCCGCTCGGTCGGTCGTCGACGACACCGAGACGGACCTCGCGGCCGCCCGCGAGGGACTGCTCGCGCTGGCCGGCCGGGACGCCGGCGACCTCTCGCCCGCCCTCCTGCGGAGTGCGGCCGTCGAGAGCGCCGCCGAGAACCTCGCCGACGGACTGGTCGCCTCGCTCGGAGCGTTCGTCCTCGCGGCCGTTCTCGCGCCGCTCGTCGGGCTCTCGGCGCTCGCACTGGCCGCCGCGGCGGCCGCGTGGGTCAAGGCGGTCAACACGATGGACTCGATGCTGGGCTACCGCTCGAAACGCGTCGGGACCCCGGCCGCACGACTCGACGACGCCGTGATGTGGCTCCCGGCCCGTGTGAGTGCGCTCTTGCTCGCCGTCGCGTTCGGGGACCTGCGCTCGCTGCTGGACGCTCGCTCGTGGCTGGACCGCGTCCCCTCGCCGAACTCCGGGTGGCCGATGGGCGTCACGGCGGCCGCACTCGACAGTCGACTGGAGAAGCCCGGCGTCTACGTCCTGAACGCCGACATGCCGCTCCCGACCGTCGCGAGCGCTCGACGCGGCGTTCGACGGGTCGGCCTCGCCGGCCTCCTCTCCTACGCGCTGGCGGGGGTGGTGACGTGGCTCTGAGCGCGCTCCGCGGCGCGCTGGGGTTCCTCTCGCGACTCCCCGTCGGCCACAGCGAGACGGCGTGGGACGCCTTCACCGCGACGCCTGCCGCCTTCCCGCTTGCAGGGTACGTCGTCGGCGCACTGGTCGCGATTCCGTTCCTCGCCGCCGGAGTGCTGCCGGCGCCCGTCGTCGCGGGGGCGTACCTCGCGGCTGTCGTCGTCGTCACCGGCGTCAACCACGCCGACGGCCTCGCCGACCTCGGGGACGCCGCAGTCGTCCACGGCGACACCGCCGAACGCCGCGAGGTGATGCGTGATACCACCGTCGGCGTCGGCGCGGTACTCACACTCGGGACGGCCCTGCTCGGACTGGGGCTGGGTGCGCTGGCGGTGGCGCGACTCCCGCTGCTGACCGCCGTCGCCGTCGTCCTCGCCGCCGAGGTGGGCGCGAAACTCGCGATGGCGACGCTGGCCTGTCTGGGGACACCGAGTCACGAGGGTTTCGGGTCGACGATGCTCGATGGCAACGAGGCGACGGACCTCGTCGTTCCGCTTCTCGCGGCGGGTCCGTCGGCCCTCCTCGCGTTCCCCGCGACGGCCGTCGCGAGCGTCGCGAGCGTCGCTGTGGCCGTTTCGCTGAACCGGTGGGCAGACCGACGACTCGGCGGCGTCGGCGGCGACGTGTTCGGCGCGGCCAACGAACTCGCTCGCGTCGTTGCACTCCACGCCGCTGTCGCGACGTGGGCGCTGACCGACTGGGGGGTGCTCGCGTGGACGCCCTAGTGCTGTGTGGCGGGCGGGGCACCCGACTCGACACAGCGGTGGAGAAGCCCCTGTTTCGGGTCGGCGGCGTCCCGATGGTCGACCGGGTGGTCGATGCACTCGCCGAGAGCGGCGTCGAAGAGGTGTACGCAGCCACGTCACCGAACGCACCGGCGACCAGTGCCCACCTCGACGTCCCGGCTATCGAGACGCCCGGCGACGGCTACGTCGCGGACCTCGACGCGGCGCTTTCGGACGACCGCCTCTCGACGCCGGCGCTGACCGTCGCCGCGGACCTCCCCCTGCTCGACGGCGAGATACTCGACCGGGTGCTCGCTGTTCACGAGGGCGGGTCGATGTCCGTGCTGACGCCTGCCGCCCGCAAGCGCGACCTCGGCGTGAGCGACGACACGACCTTCGAGCGTGACGGCCGTGAAGTGGCGCCCACGGGGGTCAACGTCGTCGACGAGACGGGCGAGGACGCGTGGCTCACCGACGACGTTCGGGTGGCGGTCAACGTCAACACCCTCGCGGACGCCCACGTCGCCGAGCAGTTTCTGTAGCGCGCGAAACTTTCTCCTCGGTCCTCCCCTTTGGGGACGGCATGGACCCGGACACAGTCGAGCAGTTGCGCGCCGCTGGCGAGTCGGACCCACACATCGACGCCGATGGGCGTGTCCCGCACGGCAGCAGCGACGACCCGAACCTGCTCGACTTCAGCGCGAACACGAACCCCGAGGTACCGTCGGGTGCCGCCCGGGTGTTCAGCGCGGCCTTCGCGGCGTCACGCTCGTACCCGGCCGACGACTACCTGAGGTTTCGGACGGCCGCCGCCGAGTTCGTCGGCTGTGACCCGTCGCAAGTCATCCCGACCGCGGGCGGCCTCGAAGCGATTCGGCTCGCGATACAGACGACGGTTCGGCGCGGCGAGAGCGTCCTCGTTCCGACGCCCAGTTTCGGCGAGTACGTCCGCGAGGTGCGGTTGCAAGGCGGTGAACCCGCGCCCGTCGGTCACGACGAGATGCTCGACAGCGACCCCGCGCCACACGCGATGGCAATCGTCTGCAACCCGAACAACCCAACCGGCGACTGCTACGACGCCGAGGCCCTGCGAGCGTTCGCCGACCGCTGTCGGGCGGCAGACACCACGCTGCTCGTCGACGAAGCGTTCCTCGGGTTCACTGACGACCCCTCGCTGGCCGGCCGGGCGGGCGTCGTCGTCGCTCGCTCGCTGACGAAACTGTTCGGCCTGCCGGGCGTCCGGATGGGCTACGCCGTCGCCAGTGAGGCGGCCCGGGACCGACTGGCGACCGCCCGGCGCGCGTGGTCGATGAGCGAACCAGCGGCGGCGGTGGGCGAGCACTGCTACCGGGACGAGGCCTTCGTCGAACGGACCCGAGAGCGGGTCGGCGACGAGCGCGAACGGATGTACGAGCGCCTGTCCTCGCGCTTTGGCGTGTATCCGTCCGACGCGCCCTTCCTCCTGTTCGAGGTGACGGACACGACCGTAGACGACCTGTTGCTGACCGCCCGGGAACGGGGTATCGCGCTCCGGGACGCCCGCACCTTCCGGGGACTCGACAGCCACGTCAGGGTCGCGGTTCGCACCCCCGAACAGAACGACCGACTGCTGGAGGCGCTGGGTGTTTGAGACGACCCGCCGGGACGGCATCGTGCAGGCCCGACGAGAGGGAGCGCGCTGGCTCTCGACGGCGTGGGACGGGGGCTACCGCGACGCCGACGCCGTCTACAACGTCACGGTGCCGACCGGGTTCGAACGCACCGACCTCGACGCTTACCGCGAGGAGCGACTGGCAGACGCCGGGTTCTCGGTCGGGCCGACGCTGCTCACCGGTGTCCACATGGACCATGCCCGCCGTGCAGACAGCGGGCCGGTGACAGTGCTGGCGACAGCGGGTCTCTCCAATCCAGCGGCGTTGCCGATGGCCGACGAGACGGAAGCCGGCACCGAGAGCGGCGACGCCGCCGACTGGCGACCCGGAACCGTCAACCTCGTCGTCGGCGCCGACCGGGCGCTTTCCGAGGGTGCGCTCGCCACCCTCCTCGCGACGGCCGTCGAGGCGAAGGCGGCGACGTTGCTGGACGTGGCCGGCGTCCCGGGGACCACGTCGGACGCCGTCCTCGTCGGGTCGGTGCCCGACGCCGACCGGGTCGCGTTCACCGGGAGCGCCACGGAGGTTGGGGCCGCGGCCCGGGCCTGCGTGAGAGACGCCGTGATAGCGAGCCTCGATGCCCGCTACGACGAGGGCCCGCCCGGCGTCGACGAGGCCGAGTACGGCGTGCTCACTGACCGTCAGACCGATGTTCGCGCCCCCTGAACTTCGGGTATGAGCGACAACACTGCCGGTCCGACCGCCGAGTCCATCACGCCGAGCGCACCCGAGGAGTTCGGCCTCGTGCAAGTGTGGTGGGGCGACGGCAAGGGCAAGACCACGGCGGCGCTGGGGATGGCGACCCGCGCCGTCGGCCACGGCTACCGCGTCCACCTCCTCCAGTTCATGAAGGGCGGCACCGGAACCGTCGAGGACGTTCGCGGCGAGTACAACGCCGTCGCGGCCCTGCCGGGGTTCTCCTACGAGAACGCCGGCCACTACGGTTGGCACGGCTTCATGGACGGCAGCGACGACGACGAACACGAGGCTCGCGCACAGGGCGCACTCGCTCGTGCCCGGGAGATTCTCGACGCCAGCGGCGAGGCCGACCTCTCCGAACCGCTCGACCCTGAGGGACCGCCCAAAGACGGCGTCAATATGCTCGTCGTAGACGAGATTCTGTACGCCGCCAATCGCGGCCTCGTCGACCCGGCGGACGTCGTCTCGCTCGTCGAGGCCAAACCAGACGACGTGGAACTCGTCCTCACCGGGGGCCACGAGCGCCCCGAGTACGTCTTCGAACACGCCGACCTCGTCACCGAAGTCGGGAAAGTGAAACACCCGCTTGAGGCCGGCCACTCGGCGCGGAAAGGCACCGAGTACTGACGGTCGGCCGGCTACGACTCCGAGCGCAACTCCTCGAGGTGGACCCGTGCCGCCGCGATGTGGTCGTCGGCTATCTCGTCGCCGGTCCCGGCGACGTTGTCCAGCAACTCGGCAATCGTCTCTAGTCGTCGCCGCCGGACCGCCGGGTCGAGGTCCCCCTCCGCCACGTCGCGCGCGACGGCCTCCGCCTCGCCGAGCCACCGACTTGCGGTCCGCTCGACGGGGCGCTCGCCGGTCGCGGCGAGGTGGTCGTAGACGGCACTCACTCGGTCGTCGGTCACGCCGTCGGCTTCGACCGGCGACCGGAAAAGCCCGCCGACGAACCACTCATTGTCGTGGGGGCCCGAGAACCGGTCGATGGCCGATACCGTCCTCGTCGCCGGAACCGCTTCACACGTAGGAAAGAGTACGGTTGCGGCCGGCCTCTGTCGTCTGCTGGCCGACCGCGGCGTCTCCGTCGCGCCGTTCAAGGCCCAGAACATGAGCACGAACGCGCGAGCGACGCCCGGCGGGGAAGTCGGCGTCTCGCAGTACGTGCAGGCCCGCGCCGCCCGCGTCCCGGCGACGACGGACCACAACCCCGTCCTACTCAAACCCCGCGGCGACGGCGAGTCCCAACTCGTCGTCGACGGCGAGGCAGTCGCGAACGTCGCGGCCGGCGAGTACTACGAGAGTCACTGGGAGATGGCCCTCGACGCCGCCCGCGAGGCCCACGCGCGACTCGCCGCCGACCACGACGTCGTCGTCGCCGAGGGGGCCGGCTCTATCGCCGAAATCAACCTCCACGACCGCGACCTCGCGAACGTGGAGACGGCCCGCTTCGCCGACGCGGACATTCTGCTGGTGGCCGACATCGAACGCGGCGGCGTGTTCGCCTCGCTCGTCGGGACGCTCGAACTCGTCCCCGAGGACGTACGCGAGCGAGTCGTCGGCGCCGTCGTTACGAAGTTCCGGGGCGACCGCTCGCTGCTCGACCCCGGACTCGACGCGTTCGAGGACCGCACCGGCGTCCCGGTCCTCGGTGTCCTCCCCTACGACGACCCGGGCCTGCCCGAGGAGGACAGCGTCGCCCTGCCACCCGTCGGCCAGCGGTCGGTCCGGGGTGCCGACGACGGCGTCCCCGACGACCAGAGCGTCACCGTCGCGGTGCCGCGACTCCCGCACATCTCGAACTTCACGGACCTCCAGCCCCTCGCCGCTGAACCCGGCGTCCGGGTCGCCTACGTCCCGCTTTCTGATTCGCTTGCCGACGCCGACGCGGTGGTCCTGCCGGGGAGCAAGAACACCGTCGACGACCTGCTGGCGCTTCGAGCGGCCGGCTTCGGCGACGCGCTCGCGGCCTTCGACGGACCGGTCGTGGGCCTCTGTGGTGGGTACCAGATGCTCGGCGAGGTGATTCTGAACGCGGCTATCGAAGGCACCGGGGGACAGGAGCGCGTCGACGGGTTCGGCGTCCTCCCGGTCCGGACCACCTTCTCGGCGGAGAAGACGGTCGAACACGTTACGCGGGAACTGGACGGCGCTGGCCCGCTGGACGGCGCAGCGGGGACCGTCGAGGGCTACGAGATCCACATGGGGGACTCCGAACCGACGGCCGACGTGGCCCGTCCGTTCGGCGGGGGCGGCGCGGCCACGACCACCGCCGTCGGGACGTACCTCCACGACCTCTTCGTGAACGACTGCGCACGCGATGCCTTCGTGAGAAACACGTTCGAAACGGTCGGAAACGACTCTCCAGACGGCTCCGAGGTAGCCCGGCCCGACCCGTACGACCGAGCGGCGACGCTCGTCGCGTCCCACGTCGACCACGGGCCGCTGCCGGTCGAGTGGTAGTTTTTTCACCACGCTCTTCCACGAACTTTATATGCGAGCGAGCGGGCAGTAGGGAGCATGGTCGAAGTGTTCGCGGTCGCCAGTGGCAAGGGGGGGACTGGCAAGACCACGAGTACGGTCGCGCTGGGGATGGCGCTCGCCGAGCGCTACGACGTGACCGTCGTCGACGCCGACACCGGGATGGCGAACCTGCTCTTTCACGCCGGCCTCTCTGAGGCGGAGACGACACTCCACGACGTACTGGCCGATGACGCCGCCGTCGCCGACGCGGCCTACGAGCGCTTCGGGATGACCGTCATCCCCTGCGGGACGAGTCTCGACGGGTTCCGGGACGCCGACCCGACGCGCCTGCGGGACGTGGTCGCGACGCTCGCGGCCGATACGGACGTCATCCTGCTGGACTCCCCACCGGCGCTCGAT
Source organism: Haloarcula sp. JP-L23 (assembly GCF_011602445.1). Lineage (NCBI taxonomy): Archaea > Methanobacteriati > Methanobacteriota > Halobacteria > Halobacteriales > Haloarculaceae > Haloarcula > Haloarcula sp. JP-L23. The sequence continues at coordinate 1,296,143 of NZ_CP050014.1, forward strand.
AGCCGGGCGGCCGTCCTGCCGGTGGTGATGGCCGACCGCATCGTGGTGGTCCTCCAGCCGACGATTCCCGCCATCTCGGACGGCCTGAAAGTACAGGAGTACGCCACGTCCTACGGCACTGGCATCGCTGGCCTCCTGTTCAACAAGGTCCGGGAGGACGAACGCATCGACGACGTCACAGCGAAGACCGAACGCTACTTCGACGGCCCGACGCTCGCCGCCGTCCCGGAGACTGAACGGGCCCGCGAGGCCCGCCGGGCCGGCAGACCGCTCCTCGCTCACGCACCCGACTGTGCGGCCGCGGCAGCGTACCACCGCGCGGCCGACGCGCTCTCGGTCGATCACGGAGAGTCCGGCGACGTCGCCGACCGGTTCCGCAGCGCGGTCATCCCGGAGACGCCATGAAGCTACCCCGCGGAACGCTCCGGAAGTCCCGCGTGGTGAGCGATCCACGCGAGACGCTCGCGGACGTCCTCGACCGGACGGTGACCGGCTACGCCGTCTTCGAGTCACAGGAGACGCTCTTGCTCGATGCCGACGGGCGCGGCGTCGTCACCTTCGAGGACGGTGTCCCGGTGCTGGCCTACCACACTGGCACCGACCGCGGCGGGCCGAGGGCGTTGGCCGACCTCGCCGTCCCCGGCCCGTACCACGTCTCCGTGTTCGAACTCGATACGGCGGACCTCGCCACCGCCCACGAGGCGGCGGAACTTCGGGTCCCCCCGGGGATGCCCGCCGAACGACTCGCAGGCGACCCGGCACTGGCAGACAGTACGCGGCGTGCGGCCCCGGACGACCGGACACCGACGACGGCCCAGACGGCAGACGACCACAGTGCTGTCGAGGCGTTCCTGGAGGACGAGGAGAAGATAGCGGCGATTCGAGAACAGGCCCGCGAGGAGGCGCGCGCCCGAGCGGACGAGTGGGACTTCTGACCTGCGGCGTCAGTCAGTCCGGACCGGAATCCACCAGACGCGCGAGCGGCCGCCGACCTTTTTGCTCGTGATGTCCGTGTCCGATTCGAGACTGTGGAGTTTGTTCAACGCGGTGCGGCGGGAACAGCCGAGTCGGTCGGCGACTTCCGACGCAGTCAGGGGTTCGGCGTAGTCGTCCCGGTCTTTGAACACTTCGATGACGTCCGATTCAGTGTACTGGACCTCACGTCCGGGCGGTGACATAGACGAGAGAACGGCTGCCGGGTACTTAATTGTCGCCCGGGACAGTCACGCCATACTCCGCGTGGGGGCGTCGTCGGCGTAGAACTGGCCGTGGAACCCGTAGGGCACGCGATGAGGGAGCGGCGCACGGGCCAGTTCTGACATGGTCGCCGCGTCCAGTACGAGGAGGAACGACCGGTCACGCCTGCCGTCTAACACCAGACTCAGCACGACGCCGCCGTCCTCACTCCGGGCGTCGGGCCGCCGGACGAACATCGGTTCGCCCGGGTACGTCTCCGGTTCGGACCACGTGACCGCTTTGCCGTCGGGAACCGACACCTTCGCCACCCGAGTGGGGAGGCTGGCCCCGCTCTTCGAACTCGTCTCGGCGACGTAGACGTAGTCGTAGGGCCGACCGAGACGGCGAGGGTAGTCGACGACGGGGAACTCCAGTTGGCCCTCGCGAACGGTCTCGAACGTGGCCCGGCCACCGTTCAGTGGGAGTCGGTAGCGCCGGAGGTCCCCCTGTGGTACCGAGGGTGACTCGCTCCGGAGGTTCGCCAGTACGAGGTCGGTCACCGCTCGCTCGTCGGGATAAGCGACGAGGTCCACGACCAAGTCGTCGCCGTCGGGGAACGCGTTGGCGTGGTGGTAGACGAACATCGGGTCCGTCTCGACCCGCGCGACCACTGCCCCGGTCTCGCGGTCCACGACGACGAACTCGCCGACCCGGTCGAACCGCTCGAACGCGTCGAGAAGCGTCTGTCGCGTCGCGGTCCCGACGAGCAACGCGGTGCGGTCCAGTCCGAACGGCATCGACGGAATCACGGCGAACCGCTCGGTCAGGGCGAAAGAGTGGACGTAAGGGGCGTCGTCGAACGTGAGGCTCGCCGTCGTCTCGACGGTGGTGTCGTCCCGTCGGAACAGCGTGTAGGTCGTCTCGAGTCCGTAACTGACGCCGAGGTTCACCAGCGTCTCGCGTGCCGGGTCGTAGTGTGGGTGGCCCAGCGTCAGGTCGGCGTCGACACCGTCGGTCAGGTCGATTCGACCCGTCGTCGCGAGCGTCTCGGGGTCGACGGTCAGCGCAACGGCCGACTCGGTGACCGCCGCCAGTTCGTCGCCGAATCTGGCGACGCCGATGACCGGGTTGTCCGGAAACTCACTGGAGAGGGCCTGCCAAACGCGGGTCCAGACGGGGCGGTCTGGCGGCGTGCCGGGAAACGGCGTTCTGACCCGGCCGCGGTCCCGCGCGAACTCGAAGTCCCGGCTCCGGACGAAGCGGTTGGTGTAGACGACCCCGTCGTCGATGCGGAACCCGCGAAGCATCGCCAGCGGGTCGAACCAGTGTCGAAGCGCCGTCTCACCGACTTCGAACTGTCCCGGGCCGTTCTGGACGTACCGGCCGGTGAGCCACGCCGGCAGGTCGCCTTCCACGGGGAGACGCTCGCCGAGGACTTCCTCGCGCTGTGTCTCGAAGCCAATGCTGTGTGAGGGACTCACACACGCTTTAGGGACGCGTCGGTCAAGAACGTGCGGACGACGCATGCAAACCCGGTGATTTCTGCGTGGTGTTACAGGGGCTGTAACATATATCAGCGGGTAAGTATAGAACGTATCCCCCCGGACTACTCGATGGGGAGACCCCCTCCACCTCATGTGGGCGCCCACGCTGGTGTCCGTGGTGCGCTCACGTTTGCGATTCCGCTTCGGCCTTCCCCCCGCTGACGTCAGTTAGGGTTGCACTCCATCAACTGGCGTCTTTTCAGGAGTAAATCGCCGAGAGCGGTTCTGCTCGGTCTCGATGTCGTTCGAACACCCCAGTTGCCCAGTCGACGACTTCCGGACCGCCCGTCTCCAGCAACGCCCTGATGTTGTTGTGTTCGTCGTAGGCCGCCAGACAACAGCGGCTCGCCCCGTCGACGACGAGGCCGAACATGAGCGGGTCCTCGTGGATGTATATCGAAATCCGGTCGTGTTCCAGTCCGCGTTCGAGCGCCTCTCCGTACTCCTGTTCGGACCGTTCGAGGACCGTCTGGTCGATGACGAACTCGATGGACGTACCCGAGGCCAGCAACTCCGCACCGACTTCGTTGAACGGCTGTGCGACGATCGGCGAGACCGCGCGGACGTCGCTGTCGACCGCCCGGAACCACTCGGTGAACCGATTGACCGCGGCCAGCGGGTTCCCGTCCAACCCGACGGTCAGTCGCCCGTTCTCTAGGGCCTCGGTCGGTAGGTCGTCGTCGATGGTGTCGAGGTGTGTCGCCAGCGGCCCGAAATCACGTGCCCGCTCAATCTCGGAGAGGAGCGACTGGTACTGCTCGCAGACGCGCCGGCCAGTCACCGTCGGCCGATACTCGCCGTCGCGTTTCACCACCCACTGCCGCTCTCGGAACCCCGCCAGGATGCGCTGAATCGTCGTCCGCGTGGCGTCGACCTCGTCACAGAGTTCACAGGGGCGTGCGGACGATTCACACAGCGAGGACAGCACGCCGTAGCGTTGTGGCGAGCCGGTGAGGAACTGGACGTCCTCGAAATCTTTAGTACCTGGTTGCATACCCGTTGTTCGTTCATTGTTGGCCTGCATTGTTAGTGAATCGGTCGGCTCACTGGTCAGTGCCCCATCGAATCGACCACCACGGTGATAGTCGTTTCTCCTCGCTCCGTGGTCGTGGTCACGTCGACGGCGACGCCGAGGACGTGCGTGCGGTCGGTCCGGTTCTGGACGACGACGCCGCGGTCGGCGACGCAGTCCCCGAACTGACGGTCCGGTCCGCTCGGACAACTGGCGTCGGCCCACGCGGTCGCGACGCTCGCGTTGTACGCTATCGCAGTGACGGTCCCGCGTTCGATGCGGACGGTTCGGAGACGCGCCAGCGTCGGTCGCAACTCGTCGCGGACGGACGTGACTGCGACGGTGCGACGGGCCCACGAGTAGTCGCCGGGAACGTCACTGCTTGTCGTCGCGACGGCCCGGTCGAGCACTCGGAGCGTCCCCGCCGTCGGGTCGCCGTACTCGGCCGTCGCGCGCACGTCGTCGTGATACCCCAGTTGCAGGTACGCGAGGACGACGGGCGCGAGAGCCACGGCGACCAGCGCCGCGGCGACGAGCACCAGTTGGCCGCGCCGTCTCACGCGTACCACACCTCGATTCGGACGGTCCCGGACCCGGTCGAGACTGTCGCCGTCCCCGTCGTCATCTGTCCGGGAACCGGCGTTCCGACCGACCCGTGTGGCGTCTCGACGTGGAACAGGACGTTCTCGGGGAGGATGCGCGCGACGCGTCGGTCGAGTGCGTGCCGCTCACGCTCGAAGGCGCGTTCGCTGACGACGACCTCCTGTAGCCGAGTCGTTCTGTCGTGGCGCGGCGGTTCGTTCGCCAGTATCGTCGCGGTGTCCTCGGCGTAGGCCTCCAGTTGCGGGACCCGCGTGTCCGGCGCGGGCGTCCCGAGCGCGAACCCGAGCGCGACGCCCAGAATCAGGACGGCACCGAGCGCTACCTCGACGAGCGACAGCGGCAGTTGCGCCCTACGCATCGACGGTCACCGCCAGCGTGGCCTTGGTCGTCCGCGGGGCGTCGTAGGCGATCCGGACGCTCCCGTCCGGTAACTGCCCCGCCGCCTGGAACTGCAGTTGCGTCGTCTCGTAGGTCGGCAGGTCGACGGCGAAGGTCCCTCGAAGCCCACTCCCGTTGTGCAGCAGGACTCTGTCGTTCGCCCTGACGGTCCAGACGCTCGTTCCGGGCGGTGGGGTGATGGTTACCGTCGCGTTCTCGGCCCGGCGTGGGAGCGTGACGCTCGTCCCGTTCGGTTCGACCGTCGCTCGCGTCCGTCGCTCGACGAGGGCGAGTCGGCGGATGGTGGTCCCATCTACCGTGTCACCGGTGGCCGCCAGTCGGGTACCGTCGAGTTCGACGGCGACGGCGTACTCACGGGCCGGCGGTGCTGTTCGGCGCAGCGCCGCCGCGTCGAACGACGCGACCCGGGACTGATTCAAGACGTTCGCGCGATCGGTCAGGGGTCCGTCGGCGTCGACCAACAGGTCGGCCGTCGCCGCCGCGACCCGGCGCTCGTCCGGTGTCCGGTCCGCGCCGGTGATGGCCGAATCGGCCATCGCGAGTCCCAGCGCGGTGACGACGGTCAGGAGAACGAGGGCGATGCCGACCGCTGGGAGGGTCGTCTGTGCACGTCGCGGCGACGGCTTCGATTCGCGTCCCGATGCCGTTTTGACGCTGGCGAGTCCTTTCGCGGCCGTGCAGACCCTCGATCCCATGGACCTCCTGTTCGTCGGCGGGTTCGTGGCGGTGCTCTGTCTGGGTATCGCCGGTCTCGTCACCGTCGCCGCACCGGCGGCACTACCGGAGTTCGTATCTGCCCTCCGGGGGGCGTTCGTGCTGTTTGGCGCCGCGTTCCTCGCGCTGGGTGTCCTCGGGGCCGTCGCCGCGACCCTCGTCGGCGACTGACTCATGCTTCCTCCAACCGGACCGTGACGGTCCCGTTCCCGCCACCGACGGTCACCACCGTCTCCTCGCCACTGTGCCACGTCCCGGAGAGTGCGGTCACGCGGTCGGATAGGACCGGTCGAGTCCGGCCACCGACGCCCTCCTCCGGGTGAACGAGGACTAACGCGCCGCCGTCGGTCCGTATCTCGTAGGCCACCCCTTCGATAGTCGCCGGCAGGTCGACGCGATACGTCGCGTTCACCGACCGACCCGATGGCGGGACGGCCTGTTCGATACGTGCGGTTGCCTCCGCGAGGGTTCGCTCGCCGAGTTCCGCACCGACCGCGCTCCGATAGGCCGGTACGGCCCCGCCGTACAGCGTCGTGGTCAGAAGCGCGACGTACAGCAGGACGATGCCGATCGAGAGCACCTTCTCGACGACGGTGCTCAGGCCGCGGTTATCCACTGGCTACCTCCGTGTGCATCTCGTGGACGACCAGATGGAGCGTCTGCTGGCCGTCGACGTTCGCGACGACGCTCGGGACGCCGTCGCCGTCGATGTCACTGACGCTGGTTCGCGCGCCGACGCGTCGGAAGTACCGCGCCAGCGGGCCGGGAGTCGCCGTCTCGACTGCGATGCCGTAGTCGGCGCTAGCGAGTCGTTCGTGGTCGTGGGTCACGTTCGTCCGGAGGAGTGCGGTCACACCGCCGGTTCCGCTCACCGTCGCCCCGCTCTCGTTCAGCGTCGGGACGCCGAGGACGAGCGTGCTGTTGTCCCGCGTGACCGTTAGTGATGGCTCCCGTACCTGCCACGCGTTGTCCGGGTTCCCCCGAACGACGCTGCCGCCTACGAAGGCAACCCGGCTCGGGCCAGAGGTGTACACCACTCCACCGACGTCGATGCGCCGCTGAACGCCGCTGGGCGTTAGTATCCGGAGGTCACGGGAGACGGTCGTCAACCGTCCGTCACTGAACCGGACGCGGACTCGGTTCGGACCCGTTCCTTCGACCGGTCGCAGTCCCTCCGCCAGCGCGCTCGCGACGCGGGCCTCGTCGGCCGTCGCCGTCTGGCCGTCGACGACACTACCGACGACGGCAGTAAGGCTGCCGAGTGCGACGGCAGTGATCCCGAGCAAGAGGACGACGCCGACGACGTGTGACTGCGCGCGGGCGGTCGTTCCCTGCTCGCGGCCGTCTCGACTCACAGGAGTCCCACCCCCGCGAACACGACGTAGGCGGCGAGTACCAGTGCGCTTGAGTGCAACAGCGCCTCGTAGAACCCGCGGCTGGCGGTACCGGCGAACCAGCCACAGGCGAGCATCGTCGCCTGCGTGACGACGTAAAAGCGGTAGCGCTCTCGCTCGGGGTCGATGACCGACGGGTCGAAGGCGACCGTCTGTCCGCTGGCGACCGACGATAGCTGCGCGAACTCCGAGAGGACGTAGACGTTGACGGCGACGGTGATACCGACGACGAGCAGCGCCGTCGTCCAGCCGACGGCGACGTACACCATGAGTGCGGCCCGGAGCGACTTGCGCTGGTGGTACAGTTTGCCGATTTCGGTCTGGAGCGTCTCGAAGACGTCCTCGGCGTCACTCCCCGCGTCGAGGGCGCCGACGACCAGCCCGATCGTCTGCTCGGCCATCGGCGTGCCAACCCGGTCGACGAACTGGTCTAGGGCCGCCGCTCGCCGGTCGTCGGCCGCCTCCGTCGGACTGTCGCCCAGCGAGAGCGTAAACGCCAGCGACTCCACGTCTTCGGTGAGCGCGCCGAGTTGCACGTCGTCGGCGACGCGACGGACGGACTCGGGGAACGGCCGACCGAGCGCGACGTGACCGGCGACGGCGTGGACGAAGTCCTGTATCTCGCGGTCCTTCGCGTCGTCCCGTCGCGCCCGGCGGACGGCGACGGCGCCGACCGGGAGGCCGACGCCGACGTACGAGAGAAGCAGGACGTTGACGGGTCGGTAGCCGAGCAGCCAGCATCCGACGGCGAGGACGCCGCCCGCAGGCAGGCAGACTGTGAGGGTACTGGCGGGGTTCGACGGTATCGTTCGAAGCGTCGCGAGTACTCCGCTCGGTCGCTCGTAACTCGGTGCGGCAGTGTTCCGTGGCCGGAGGGTCGTGACGACGAACGCCGCGAGCAGCCCCGTCGCGAGGACGAACGCCGCGCTCCCGTAGACGATGCCGCTGCGGACCGACACCGCACCGACGGGCGTCGGGACCGGTCGGGACAGGCCCGGTGCGAGCACGCCCATCACCGTCACGATGAGGACGACGAGCGCCGGGACGACCAACAGGACGACGAACAGTTCCGCGAGCAGTTCGAGGTAGCCGGTCGCTCGCTCGTGCCGACGGCTCTGCTCGTGCGAGAGCAGTCGGCCCTCCATCTCCAGATACCCCTCCAGCGCGTCGGCGCTCTGGTTCGCGTGTTCGCGGAACTTCAGGAGAAACGGCGCGAGCAGGTCGCGGGAGGGCGTCTCACTCGCCACTCGTTCGAGGCCGGCGTCCAAGCTCCCGGTCAGCGTACCGTGGTTGAGCGCCCGGCGGAAGGCGACGGCCGTCTCGCCGTACGCGTTCTGCTGAGCGACGGCCCGCAGCATCGCCCGTCGGTCGTGGGTTCCCGACGCGAGTACGCGGAGGTACCGCACTGCACCGGGCAGCGTCGCCGCGATGTCGGCCCGGCGCGCCGCCGCGACCCACGTGAGATAGCGGTTCCCGGCCACGAATACGAGCGACCGGAGGCCGACGCCGGCGAGGAGAGCCACCGACAGCGCCACGGCGACCCGGGGGGCCGTCGGGAGCGTGAGTCTGTCGAGGACTGGGAGGCTTCGAGCGAGCAGTGCCACCGCTCGGTCGAAGGTCCCGGCCGGCAGTGCCAGCGCCAGCGCCCCGGTCACGAACGTCCCGGTGACGAGCGCGAACCACGCGAGTCCGTACACGCGGGCGACGTAGAGGTCGTACCCGGTGTCGGGATTGGCTGCCCGATAGCGCTCTCTGGTGGTCGCGTGTCCCTCGTCGTTGGCGTGATGAGCAAAGAGTGCGTACAGCCCTCTGTCGAGCAGTCCGAGCGTCGGGCCGTCAGTCGCCATCTTCACCGACCTCTATGTGCAACGGGTCCGCCGTCCCTTCCGTTCGGCGGAGGCGTTCGACCGTCGCGGCCTCGTTCGTCTCTAAGTCCGCGAGGACGCCGAACAACTCGGTGAAGTCCGTGACACCCTCTCGGACGAGATACTGGACGTAGCGGTGGCGGCGGTGGAACGTCTCTTCGACGGCTTCGACCGGTTCGTCGCGAAGCGTAGCGAGGCGGTCGAAGATGTCGGTCCCGACCCGTCGATGGTCGTCGCCCAACTGTGGGTGGTCGTAGGCCAGTTCGAACGTGCCGTCGCGGCCACGACGGCAGAGCGTGTTGTAGTGAATCGTCTCGCCGTCTTTCTCGATGGTCTCACAGCGGTCGTGGACTGGATCGTCGACGAACTCGACCACCTCGCCGACGTAGCGGTCCCCGCCGACGTGGCGCGGGAAGACGACGAGGTCTATCTCCTCCAGCAGATACGTCGGGACGCCCTTCTCGATGACGCGGTTCACGAGTGTCTCGATGTCCGCGGCGTGGGTCGTCCCGAGGACGCCGTGGCCGGTGTTGAGCGTCTCCGCGAACGTCTCGAAGGAGGCCGGCGTGTTTATCTCGGCGATGACCTCCACGTCGGGGTTCAGGTAGTTACACTGCGTCATGAGGTCCGCCATCGTCACGCGGCGGTGGTCTCGCTCGTGGTCGCGGGTCGTCAGTGACACCCCCGTCTCGTGTGGGATCCGAACCTCGCGCGACCCCTCGTCGATGCTGATGGGACGGTCCCGATACGGGATGAACGGCATGTGTGCGTTCAGGAGCGTCGTCTTGCCGGCGCCGGTTGGCCCCGAGAAGAGGACGACGCCGTGGGACTCGTACAGCAGCCACAGGAGTGCGACCAGTTCCGTCGGCAGCGAGTCTCGTTCGACGAGGTCGACCGGCGTCATCGCGTCGGCGGACTGCTTCCGAATCGAGATGTGTGGCCCGTCCTCGCTGATGGTGGGAAGTGCCACCGCACACCGGATGGTCTCCTCGCTGTCGTGGACGCCGCCCTCGGGGTCGATGTTCACCTTCGCGCTCGGGTTCGAAGCGTTGAGTTCGGTACCGTCGTCGGCGGCGAGTTGCGTGACGACGTTGACGAACGCGCTCTCCGAGTCGAACGAGAGGTTCGTCGGAACCCGGCCGTCGTGGCCGAGGTCCGTTCGCGGGAGGACCTTCACCCGTTCGCCGACGCGGTTGGCCTCGATATCTTCGAGCGTGTGGTCTCGGATGGGGATGGTGAGTTTCCCGTGACCGACGAGATCGCGGAGGACGTAGTAAAGCAGGTCGTCCAGTCTGTCGTCGGCGAAGCGGCGGTCGACGGGCGGCACCGCGAGGTCCAGTTCGGAGAGCGCTGCCCGGACCCGATAGCGTGCGGCATCTAGCCACTCGGTCGTGTTGCGCACTGTCAACTGGCGGGCCAACAGCGAACTGGCGCGGTCACGGACGAACGCGACACTGTCCTCGACGAGACCGTCGACGCTCGTCTCCCAGACGCGCTCTTTGCACGCCTCGATGAGTTCCTCGTCGCCGGGCAGCAGGTCCGGTTCCCGGACGGCGTACTTCGTCGTGAACGGGTCGCTCCCGAGCAGATGTTCGCGGTAGACGACCACCGGCACCTCGAACTCGTGGAACCGAACGGTGTGTCGGCCGACGCGTTCGCTGGCGAAGCGGTCGATGTAGTCCGGGTCCGCTCCGAGGTCGGTCTCGACGGGTGCGTAGTCCTCGGTGTGGACCACGACGCCGTCGTCGGTGACGTCGGCGACGTCGATGCGGTCGTCGAGTGCGTACGGCGTCAACTCGCCGAGACACGCCAGCGAACACAGCGCGTGATAGGCGATGCGGCGCCGGGTCGCCGGCGAGCAATCGACCAGTCGGTCGATGACGCGGCGGTGTTTCAGGTCGAAGCCGCTGTCCATCCGTTCAATAGCACCTTCGCGCGTGCGCGGTCGCTCGATGTTCGCGCCGTCGAAGTACGACTCGACGGTCGTCAGCATCTCGGTCGCGTCTGGTCCGAGAACCGGTTCGCGGACTTCGTACTGGAACCTGTCGTCTCGACGGACGGTGACGACGACGCCCGGGTAAATCTCGTCCTGTTCGCGGACGCCCGGCGCGTACCACGCGTCGGCGTCGTCCGGCGGTACCGGTGCGGGCACTGCTGCCGTTCCACCCTGTCTCCCCGCTCCACTCATTACCACTGTCTGGGTCCTCTCTACAACTTAAATTATGGGTTCTATATGAGATATGAACTGGGGCCGGCACGAGCTAACAGTCTGTCCGGCCACCGAACGCCCAGAGACGAGACGATGACACAAAGCGTTTATCGCTCCGTTAAGTGCTGTCTGCCATGCCTTGGTCCCGTAGACGCATCCTCACTGCCCTCTCCAGCGGTGTCGCTGCCGGCCTCGCAGGCTGCGAGACCGGTGACAGTCCCGCACCCCCACCCACCGTCGAAGACGACGACCGACTCGTCGATGAGTACGACTCGGTCCACGTCCGGAACACGGACGGCGCGGTCCTGTACACCACGCAAGACACGATTCCGACCGATACCGAAGACGCGGAACGCCAGCTCCGCGGGAGTGACCACCTCGTCACCCGAGCGTCGTTCGAGGAGGCGACCTTCGGGTCCGTCCCCGAGGCCCGCGAGTTACGTTCGTTCGTGGCCGAGACGGATTTCGAGACCCATTCCATCTACCTGTTCACGACGGCGGTCGACGCCTGCCACGAGATTCACATCACGTCGATGGAGCGTGACTCGGACGGCGACCCGCACGGCAACTTCTGTCAGGCACGCAGGCCCGCCGACGTCACCTGTTCGACCGACGACACGGACTCGGTGGCTATCGCCGTCAGACTGCCGTTCAGCGCCGAGCGGTCGTCCGGGCTTGGCACGGGGATGGCCAGTCACTGCCGACGGCCCGACGAGCCAGTCGCGTTCAGGGCCGAGGTCACCCCCCGGAACGGGAGTGATGGCTCGTGAGACGGCGCGACCTGCTTGCGGCCTGTGGCGTCGGGCTGACTGGGTTGGCCGGTTGTTCGTCGGTGCCGTGGACGAACGAGGACGAGGGTCCGGACGTGGACACGGCGGCGCTGGCCGCGGACCTCGACCCGGTGGCGTTCCCGGCGACGCCGTTCCCCAGCGACGTCCTCGACACCTGCGTGACGCGACACCGCGAGCGCGCCGAGACGTTGCTCGACCGGGTGCCGTCGGACCCCTCGATACCGAACGAGGCGGTCCGACAGGAACTCGACCACGTCCGGCCCGACCCCGAGGAGCGGCCGCCGGAGTCCCTGCCGGACGGCGAGTGGGCGCTGGACTGGCTCGACGACTGGCGGCGGTATCGAGCGGACGCGGCGACGGCCGAGGCCGCCTATCGGGCGGCGACGGGCACCGACGACGCGGGGGCGCTCGCGACCCGTCGACGGGAGATTCGCGGTGCCATCGGCGACCTGTGGGCGGACTGGACCTACCGCGCCCCGGACCCGCTCACGGCTGCCGTCGTCCACGCGCCGCTGGAAGATATGGTCGACACCGCGCGTCGATTCGTCCAGCCGCGAGAGACGTACCCGTCGGACCCGGTCGCAGCGCCGTTCAGAGCCGGTGAGGTCGTCCACTCCGTCGAGCGAGCCGATGCGGTCGTGGCGGACGCGCGACGGATTCGCGATGCGATAGTCGACGGCGATACGTCGCCCCACGCTGGGGCTCTCGGCACCGCCACGCAACGACTCCGGTGGTCGCTCTCGGAGACGGCCGACGGACTCCACTCGTACGTCGAAGAGGGAGAGGAGGCGTTCGGCCGCGAACTGAGCGGCGCCGACCGAGCACTGGTCACGGAGTCGACCCGGTCGTTTCGGTATCTCCGGGAGGAGGTCCGCGAGTTACACGACGACGACCAGTACGCGCTGGCCGTCGTCGAGACGGGCCGCGCGCTCGTAGCGGCCGAAGTCCTCCGGGCCATCGTCACGGGTGTCAGGAACCGCGAGTACCCCGACGAGGTGACCGAATCGCTCGTTCAGCAGGCCGCGGCAGACGCACGGACGGCGGTTCGCGGCGTACTGGACCAGTCACAGTCGCCACTGACCGTCGCGCTCCTGCACCCGGCGCTGGACAGACAGCGCGGGACGGTTCGAGAGATGGCAGAGGGATACCACGACGGTGCCGACGCCTACGCGGCGTTCACGCGCACCGCGATGTACGCACGCGGCGTCCCCGAAGCGACGACGTTCGTGGCCGGCCGACTCGACGAGGCCAGCGAGGACGGGGACGGGTGAGGCGGCCCAGCGACGGGGTGCGGCGGTTCTCGAAGCCCCGGTCCGCCCCGCCTCAGTCGTCGGTCGCCGACGGCGACTGTTCGGGCGCGACGGTCCAGCGGTCTTCGAGCGACTCCATGATGTCGGTCCAGCCGCCGTATTCGAGTTCGGACGTCTCGACGGTTCCGGGGCCGAAGGCGCCCTGTCGTTCGCGGAACTCCCGGAAGCGCGTCGCGGCGTCGTCTCGGACCGAGTCCCAGAACGTGGCGTCGAAGGGGTACACTGGCTCCGAGAACCGGCCGTCGTTCAGGACCATCCCGATGGCCTTGACCAACGGCGGGCCGTCGAAGTACGAGGGGATCTCGCCGCCGTCGCTCTGTATCGGATAGAACACGCCGTGGTGGGACCCCCGCATCGCACCCGCGACGAACGGTGGGGTGGCGTAGGGCTGGAGAATCTCGCCGGGTGACGGGAAGTCCGCCTGCGTCCGGACGACTGCGACGGGGTCGTCCTTGCCGACGTACTCGCCCGCGACGTTCCTGAGTTTCTGTGTCGACACGGCGGCCACCTCTGCCCCCGTCGCGCGCGAGAGAATCTTCTCGATGCCAAAGCGGTGTGGCTCCATCAGGAGCGCCGTGAGGTCCCAGCCGTCTTCGGGGACGTCCAGTTCGATGCGTCGCGCGCCGTCGTCGGTGTGTTCTAAGTCCATCACCCGGAACGTGAATCCCTCGTGAATCGTGTCCTTGAGCAGTAGACCGGTCGTGTACCGCGGGTCGGCGAAGGCGGTGTACAGCGGCTGGTTGAACGCGCCGGGTTCGGTCTTGTCCGCCCCGAACACGAGGAACGGCTCGGCTTCCCGCTCCTCGAAGGTGATCTCACACACGCCGGGCCCGAGGCCGCGGACGTTGCCCGCGAAGGCGTCTTCGAGGAGGTCCTGTCCAGCGCCGTAGAGGCCCTGTTCCTTGGCTACCTCGGTGCCGGCCTCGAACGCGTCCCACGCAAGGCGGTGGACGTCGTCGTCGTCCTCCCCGCGCGTGTGGCTCATCATGATGTCGACGTCGTCGCCGACGGTGAACACGAAGTAATCGTCGAGGAACGCCCCCTCGTCCGCCAGCACGTCTTCGACCGCTGCGACCAGTTCGGCCGTTGGCCGCCAGTGGCCGGCGTTGCTCCCGACGTCAGCTTTGATGACGGATACTGTTCGCATAGTCCCTCACCAGAAGCCACGGCGGTGACGCACAAAAGTATAATCCAAGCAACATTAACTACGGACCCAGTTGCATCTTGTTCGATGCCGCCCCGTCGTGTCGAGGCCGCCGCCAGAGCAAAGTGTGTTGCGTGCTAACAATGATGTGCAGCATGTTTCCTCGCACCGCCCGGACAGACAGGTCGGCGTTCGAGCGCGTCCGTGACGCGATTCTCAATCGCGGCGACCCGGACGAGGACGAGTCACCGACGGGACCCGGCGCTCCAACGCCGGGGTAGCCGCAGTCGGCCGTCGGTTTTTCGGGCCACTGGTTCGTCCGGTCACCCCTCAGATTCGTCTAGTTCGCGCGTATAGACGGCCTCGTCGCGCCGTTCGCCACCGATAGTGACGGTCCTCGTCGCCGTCTGCTCGAAGCCGAGTTTCCCGAAGAACACCCGGCTAGCGTCGTTGTCTGCCAGGTCCAGCGCGCGGACGCGCTCGACGCCCTGCTCGGCGAATAACTCCCTGAGTCGCTCGTAGAGCCGCGTCCCGACCCGTTTGCGGTGTCGGGTCGGGTCGACGTACAACCGGAGGATGGTCCCGACCGGCCCGTAGACGACACCCTGTGCGAAGCCGACGACCTGTTCGTCGTCGCGCGCGACCAGCATCGTCGCCTCGACGTCGAGGTCGCTGGCGGGAATGTCGTCGGCCCAGCCGTGGAGCGCGCTCCCGACCGGCCCCGAGTACCACTCTTCGATAGTCTCGTCGATGACGTCGGGGTCGAGGCTGTCGTAGGCGTCGTGCCACGCACGACGGGCGACACGGCGGATTCCGTCGGCGTCGGAGTCGAGGGCGTGTCGTATCTGAATCATCGTCGTCGGTGGTCTGTCGGGGCCATCGCGACCACGCCTCGCTGTACTCGGCTCACTGTTGGCCGCAACTGAGGGACGCCTCGAACCTAAGCCCACCTCTTTTGACGCCGTGCTAACTATCATGGTCTTTCATTAACTTTATCGTGCTGGCGCGTTTTGGTGAGCGTACATGACGACAGTCATCCTCGGTGTCATCGGGTCCGACGCGCACGTCGTCGGTATCACCATCCTCGAACGGGCCTTCGCTGCGGCCGGGTTCGAGGTCGTCAACCTCGGCGTCCAGACCTCCCAGACGGAGTTCGTGGCGGCGGCCGACGCGCGGGACGCCGAGGCCATTCTCGTCTCCTCGCTGTACGGTCACGCAAAGCAGGACTGCAAGGGGTTCCACGAGCAGGTCGACGCCGCAGGGCTGGACGTCACGACGTACATCGGCGGCAACCTCGCCGTCGGACAGAACGACTTCGATGAGACGCGAGCGACGTTCGAGGCGATGGGGTTTGACCGCGTCTTCGACTCCGAGACCGACCCCGAGGAGGCCATCGAGGCGCTACGGGCCGACCTCGGCCACCGGATGCCCGAGTCCGAACGCGCCCGTGTCGACGCCTGAACCCTCGGCCTGTTCTCCCGATGTCGTCTGCGTGGCGACCCGGAAGCGCGTCTTGAGCGACGTCGCGTTCGGGGCGCTCTCTGGGAGACAGCGGTCCGGACGTCCGTCGTCTCCCTCGCCCATCTCACCACACTGCTCGCAACGCCACGTGAGAGCGCCCTCACCGAACTCCTGCCCGGGGCGGTCCTCGGTCGGCGTCGAACGTGTCCTCGACCGCCAACGCTCCGCCGACTGTGTCGACGACGAATCGCTCGTCGGTCGGAGTCCGTGTGGTGAGCGACCACCGCGCGACGTCGGGCGCGACCCGGCGAGCGACCGCTCCACCACGGTCGGGGACAGGCTGCCGTGGCCGCCGACCGGTTTCGACGTCGTGACCCGGTCAAGTCTATCGATTACAGTTGTGTGTAACGCGGCTGAACCGCCGGTAGCGCGGCGTTTGCAGTCAACTGCACACCGCCCAATCGGTACACACAACTGTATCGAACGGGGGATTCCTGCCCGAATATTACGATAGTATATTCGAGAAACGTTCTATCAGAATCGGTTTCGGTTCCTTTGGCGCTCACTGAGTCCGTTTGATAGACACTCGAACCCGCTGAACGGTAGTTGGTTATAAATAGTGCATAACGGGATGGCTCGGCTATGCCAGTTCCACCGGCATACCCACACGCACAGACGTACCGTCACGGGCGGAGACACGGCCCGGTATCCCACCGTCAGGGAGGTGACGACTGAAGATGGCGACACCGACACAGATCGGCTTGGCAATCCTGCCGCTCGCGACCATCGCGTTCCTGATGATCGGGCGCTACTGGTCTGCGACGCGGGCGATGCCGGTCGCGTGGGTGGTCGCCCTCGCCGTCGGCTTCTTCGGCTGGGGGATGTCGCCCCGCTGGATCGCCGCCGCGTCGATAAACGGCGCGATAACGGCCTCGAACATCCTGTACATCGTCTTCGGGGCGATACTGGTGTTGTACACGCTCAAGCAGACGGGCGCGTTCGACGCCATCAATCAGGGGTTCACCTCAATCAGCGACGACCGACGCGTACAGGTCGTCTTGCTCGTGTTCCTGATGGGGTCGTTCATCGAAGCCGCGGCCGGATTCGGGACGCCGGCGGCCGTCGTCGGCCCGCTACTGGTCGGCCTCGGCTTCCCGCCGCTGGCGGCCGTCGTCGTCGCGCTGACGGGCAACCTGATGGCCATCACGTTCGGTGCCGTCGGGACGCCGCTCATCATCGGCCTGGAGGACATCTTCAGTTCGACCGAGTCTATCCAGTCGACCGTCGCGGCACAGGGGATGACCATCCCCGAGTGGGTCGCACAGATAGCCGTCTGGGCGGCCACCTACCACGTCATCGTCGGCGCGCTGCTGCCCTTCATCGGCGTCGCGATGATGACCCGGTTCTTCGGCGAGGAGCGGTCCATCAAACCGGCGCTGGAGGTCCTGCCGCTGACGCTGTTCGCGTGGGCCTCCTTCTCCGTGCCGTACTGGCTGACCGCGTACTTCCTCGGCCCGACCTTCCCGGGTCTGTTCGGCGCGATGGGCGGGATGCTCATCACCGTCGGCGCACTCAAGGCGGGCTACTTCCACCCCGACGAGGAGTGGGACTTCGCCCCCGAAGAGCAGTGGCCAGAACACTGGGTCGGCGACATCGCCCCCGGTGAGTCGTCGTCCGGACAGACCGGCGCCGTCGCCGCCGACGGCGGGCAGGTCGCCACGGCTGGAGAGTCGATGTCGCTCGTCCGTGCGTGGACGCCCTACGCAGTGCTGGCCGGCCTGCTGGTCGTCACCCGCGTCATCGACCCCGTGACGAACTTCGTCACGTCGACGCTGGTGCTGGAGTGGGGGTCCATCCTCGGCACGTCGATGGGCAATAGCTTCGCCGTGCTGTACCTCCCCGGCGCAGTGTTTATCGCCGTCCACCTGCTGACCATCCCGCTCCACGGGATGGAGGGCGAGGAGGTCAAGGCCGCCTGGCTGGAGACCATCGAGAAGGTCACGCCCGCGGTGCTGGCGCTGGTCTTCGCCGTTGCGACCGTCCAGATAATGATCCAGTCCGGCGAGACGGCCGGCATCGACAGCATGCTGGTCGTCCTCTCGGAGGCGACGGCCAACACCGCCGGCGTCGTCTACCCGTTCTTCGCCGCGCTGGTGGGCGCCTTCGGGGCGTTCCTGGCCGGATCGAACACGGTCAGCGACATCCTGTTTGGCACCTTCCAGTACAACGTCGCCGCCGACCTCGGGGTCTCTCGGACCGTCCTCGTCGGCGCGCAGGCGGTCGGCGGGGCCATCGGCAACCTCATCGCGGTCCACAACGTCGTGGCCGCGCTGGCGGTCGTCGGCCTCGTCGGCGAGGAGGGGCGCGTCATTAGACTCGAACTCATCCCGCTGGCCTACTATGCGGTGATGACGGGCATCCTCTCGCTCCTGTTCGTCTACGTCGTCGCACCGGGAACGTTCTGATCAGCCATGTCGAGACAGGACATCCCGGCACAGTCCGACGCGACGCCGGCCGCGGACCCGCGGGCCGACTACGACCACGTCGCAAGCGGTGGGTCCGACGCCGACCTCGCCGCGGCGCTGGCCGACCGGGTCGACGGCGACGTCCGGTTCGACGAGTACTCGCGGGAACTGTACGCCACCGACGCGAGCATCTACGAGGTGCCGCCCATCGGTGTCGTGTTCCCGGCGTCGACGGCCGACGTGGCGGCCGTCGTCGAGTACTGTGCCGACGAGGACGTGCCGGTCCTGCCCCGCGGCGGCGGGACGAGTCTGGCCGGCCAGACGGTCAACGAGGCCGTCGTCCTCGACTTCACGCGGCACATGGACGCGCTCGGCTCCGTCGACCCGGACGGGAAACGGGCCACCGCGCAGGTCGGGACGACGCTGGGTGACCTGAACGCCGCACTCGCGCCCCACGACCTGAAGTTCGCGCCTGACCCCGCGTGGGGCGAGAAGTCCGCGCTCGGCGGGGCTATCGGGAACAACACCACCGGTGCGCACTCGCTCCAGTACGGCAAGACAGACCACTACGTCGAGGAGTGTGAGGTCGTCCTCGCGGACGGCACCGTGACGACCTTCGGCGAGGTGCCGGTCGACGACCTTCGGGACCGGGCCACCGACGCCGACGGCCTCGAAAGCCGTATCTACGCGGCGGTCGCGGACGTCCTCGACGACCACCGCGACGAGATAGCGGCGGCCTACCCCGACCTCAAGCGCAACGTCTCGGGGTACAACCTCGACCGCCTCGTCGCCGAGGCCGAGGGCGAGTACGGTGAGGCAGGGACCGTGAACCTCGCCAGCCTGCTGGCCGGGAGCGAGGGGACGCTGGCTATCGTCACCGAGGCGACCGTCGCGCTCGAACCCGTCCCCGAGACGAAGGCGATGGCGCTGCTGTGCTACGACGACCTCGTCGCTGCGATGGCCGACGTCGCGCCCATCCTCGAACACGACCCGGCGGCCGTCGAGGTGTTGGACGACACGATGCTGGACCTCGCGCGCGACACCGCGGAGTTCGCCGACGTGGCGGCCATGTTGCCCGAGGGGACGCGCGCCACGCTCGTCGTCGAGTTCTACGCCGAGGGCGACGACGCGGGCCGCGCGGCGGTCGACCGGCTGCTGGCCGACCGCCTCGACGGGTCCAAAGCGGTGACCGACGCACCCGTCACCGCCGTCGACGCGCTCGAAGCCCACGACGAAGCCGAGCGCGAGCGGTTCTGGAAGCTCCGGAAGTCCGGGCTCCCCATCCTGCTCAGTCGGACGAGCGACGCGAAACACGTCGCGTTCATCGAGGACACGGCGGTCCCACCCGAGAACCTGCCGGACTACGTCGCGGACTTCCAGCAGGTGCTCGAGGACCACGACACGTTCGCGTCGTTCTACGCCCACGCCGGGCCGGGCGTGCTCCACATCCGCCCACTCGTGAACACGAAGTCCGTCGACGGCGTCGAGCAGATGGTGTCCATCGCCGACGCCGTTACCGACCTCGTCGTCGAATACGGCGGGTCGGTTTCCGGCGAACACGGCGACGGCCGTGCCCGCACTTGCTGGAACGAGAAGCTCTACGGCACCGACATCTGGGACGTGTTCCGCGACCTGAAGACGGCGTTCGACCCCGACTGGCTGCTCAACCCGGGGCAGGTCGTCGGCGTCGACGCGGCGGCCGTCGAGGCCGGCGAGGCCCCGCCGCGAGCGACGACCGTCGACATGGCCACGCGCCTGCGGTTCGACCCCGACTACGAGTTCGACCAGTCGCTGACGCCGACGCTGGACTGGACCGACGAGAACGGGATGCAGGGGATGGTCGAGTTGTGTCACGGCTGTGGCGGCTGTCGCGGCCCGCAGGAGACCACCGGCGGCGTGATGTGCCCGACCTATCGTGCGGCCGACGAGGAGATAACGGCAACCCGCGGCCGGGCGAACATGCTCCGGCAGGCGATGAGCGGCGACCTGCCGGACGACCCCACCGACGAGGCGTTCGTCTCCGAAGTCATGGACCTCTGTATCGGCTGCAAGGGGTGTGCCCACGACTGCCCGAGCGGGGTCGACATGGCGAAACTAAAGGCCGAGGTAACTCACGCTTACCACCAGGAACACGGCGTGAGTCTCCGCGACCGGGTGTTCGCCAACGTCGACACGTTGTTCGACCTGGGGAGCCGCGTCGCACCCGTCGCGAACGCGCTCTCGTCGCTCCCCGGCGCCGACCGACTGCTGGAGGCCACGCTCGGCATCGCCCGCGAACGGGACACGCCGACGCTCCACCGGGAGACGTTCGTCGACTGGTTCGAGAGTCGCGGGCCGACCGTCTCGGCGGCCGACGCCGAGCGCTCGGTCCTCCTGTTCCCGGACGCGTACACGAACTACGCCCACCCCGACGTCGGGAAGGCCGCCGTCGCGGTCCTAGAGGCGGCCGACGTCCGCGTCGCGGTCCTCTCGGATCACACCGACAGCGGCCGCCCCGCGTACTCGAAGGGGATGCTCGACCACGCGCGGGCGACAGCCGAGACGAACGTCGAGGCCCTCGTCGACCACGTCCGGGCCGGCCGGGACGTGGTGTTCGTCGAACCGTCCGACGCCGTCATGGTCCAGTACGACTACCCGGACCTGCTCGGTCACGACGACGAGCAGGTAGCGACGGTGGCGGCGAACACCTACGGGTTCTGTGAGTATCTGGACCGCCACGACCTCGACCGGGGAATCGACTGGGCTGACGTGGACCAGTCGCTGACCTACCACGGCCACTGTCACCAGAAGGCGACGCAGAAGGACCACCACGCCGTCGGCGTCCTGCGCCGGGCGGGCTACGCTGTCGACCCGCTGGACTCGGGGTGTTGCGGGATGGCCGGCAGTTTCGGCTACGAGGCCGAACACTACTCGATGAGCCGGGCTATCGGCGACATCCTCTTCGAGCAGGTCGACGACAGCGACGGCGAACAGGTCGTCGCGCCGGGGACCTCCTGCCGGACGCAGTTGGGCGACCGGGGCGAGGACCCAGAACCGCCGCACCCGGCCGAGACGCTCGCCGCAGCACTGCCGGACGACCACACCAGACCGTGATTCACCCGTGACTACCGACTACACGACGCTCGACCGCTTCACCGAGCGACTCGACGACTTCGACGTATCGCACACGCTGACCACGCCGGACGGCGTCCCCGACGCCATCGAGGCGGTGTCGGACTCGCCGGCGGTCGGCGTCGAACTGCCCGACTCGCTGGGACGGCTCCCCGATGTGGTCCAGACCGACCCGTCGCCGAGCGACCTGCGAGCGGCCGTGACGGGCGTCACGCACGCGACGCTCGGCATCGCCGACTACGGCAGCCTCCTCCTGCCGTCGACCCCCGCCGGAGCCGAACCCGTGAGCCTCTATCCGGACCGGCACGTCGCCGTCCTCGCCGAGGACGACGTCGTCCCCGGCATGACCGAGGCGCTGGCCCACCTCGGAGACCGGTTCCGGGCCGACGGCGGGGACGCCATCGTCGCCACCGGCCCCAGCGCGACGGCCGACATGGGCGCACTGGTGAAGGGCGCACACGGCCCGAAAGCCGTCCACGCCGTCGTGGTCCAGTCATGACCGCGAGCGACCGCCAGTCGAAGGCCGACCACATCCGGCACATCCTCGAGACGGAGGGCGACGCCGTCGCGGCGAACACGCAGGGGTTCAACGCGGGCCGGTACGAGTCGGTGGCCGACCTCGAAGCCTACGAGGACCTCAAGTCCGAGGCCCGCGCCATCAAGGAGGACGCCATCGAGCGCTTGCCCGACCTCATCGAGGACCTTCGTGAGGCCGTCGAAGCCAACGGCGGGACGGTGTACCTCGCCGACGACGCGGCCGACGCGAACCGCTACGTCCGCGACGTGGTAGAGGACGCGGACGGGGACCGCGTCGTCAAGAGCAAGTCGATGACCAGCGAGGAGATAGAGTTGAACGAGGCGCTGGCCGACGACTGCGACGTGGTCGAGACGGACCTCGGCGAGTGGGTCCTGCAACTGGCCGACGAGGCACCCTCCCATATCGTCGCGCCGGCCATCCACAAGTCCCGTGAGGGCATCGCCGAGCTGTTCACCGAGCGGTTCGACCCCGATGAACCGCTGGAGACGGCCGAGGAACTGACCATGTTCGCCCGCGAGAAACTGGGCGAGCAGATCGCCGACGCCGACGTCGGCGTCACGGGCGCGAACTTCCTCACCGCCGATTCGGGGACGATGGCGCTCGTGACGAGCGAGGGCAACGCCCGGAAGACGGTGGCGGCGACGGACACCCACGTCGCCGTCGCCGGCGTCGAGAAGGTGATTCCGAGCGTCGAAGACCTCCGCCCCTTTATCGAACTCATCGGCCGCTCCGGGACGGGACAGGACATCACCTCATACGTCTCGCTGTTGACGCCGCCGGTCGACTCGCCGACGCTGGACTTCCAGCGCGACGAGACTGGGCCGGCCACGGACCGGGCGTTCCACCTCGTCCTCATCGACAACGGCCGGCTGGCGATGCGCGAGGACGACGACCTGCGGGAGACGCTGTACTGCATCCGGTGTTCGGCCTGTTCGAACTCCTGTGCGAACTTCCAGCAGGTGGGCGGCCACGTCTTCGGCGGCGAGACGTACTCGGGCGGCATCGCCACCGGGTGGGAAGCGGGTATCGAAGGCCTGGACACCGCCGCCGAGTTCAACGACCTCTGTACGGGCTGTTCCCGCTGTGTGACCGCCTGCCCGGTCGAAATCGACATCCCGTGGATAAACACGGTCGTCCGGGACCGCATCAACCGCGGTGCGGACGCGGAACTCGACTGGCTGGTCGACGGATTGGTGCCCGACGAGGAACCGTCGGGACTCGACCCGCAGAAACGGCTGTTCGGCAACTTCGCGACGCTCGCGAGACTCGGGAGCGCGACGGCGCCGGTCTCGAACTGGCTGGCCGACACTGCCGTCTCCCGTCGCCTCATGGAGCGGTTCGTCGGCATCGACCGGCGCCGCGACCTGCCCACGTTCGCGTCGGAGACGTTCCGCGAGTGGGCCGACGGCCGGTCGACCGTGGCGAACCCGGAGCGCGAGGTGGTCCTGTTCCCCGACCTCTACACGAACCACGTGCAGGTCGAGCGCGGGAAGGCGGCGGTCCGGGCGCTGGAAGCGCTGGACGTCGCTGTCCACGTCCCGGACGTGCCCGCGAGCGGCCGCGCCCCGCTCTCGCAGGGGATGATAGCGACCGCACGCGACCACGCCGAGACGGTCGCCGACGAACTCCTCGACCACGTCGAGGCCGGTCGGGACGTCGTCGTCATCGAGCCGAGCGACCACGCGCTGTTCCAGCGGGAGTACGAGCAGTTGCTCGACGCCGACCGGTACCGCGCGCTCGCCGACGGTAGCTACGAACTGTTCGAGTACGTCTACGGCCTGCTCGCAAACGGCGCGAGCGCCGACGCACTCGTCAGCGGCGACGGTCGGCGTCTCGCCTACCACAGCCACTGCCAGCAACGGACCCTCGGCGTCGAGCGCTACACCGAAGCCGTGTTGGATGACCTCGGCTTCGACGTGGTCACATCCGACGTCGAGTGCTGTGGGATGGCCGGCAGCTTCGGCTACAAGCAGGAGTACTACGACGTCAGTATGGCCGTCGGCGACGAACTCGCGGCCCAGTTCACCGCCGACGGCGTCGAGGACCGGACCGTCGTCGCCAGCGGCACCTCCTGTCTCGACCAACTCGGCGACCTGCTGGAGCGCCCGTCGAAACACCCCATCGAACTGGTCGCGCCGACCGCCGGCACCGAGCGGGTCAGCGGCGACTGAGGTCCGGGAGCGCGTCCCGAAGCCCGAGTCCCGCTTCTCGTTCGACCGTCGCGTCGTAGGGCGCGAGCACGGTCCGTACCGCGCCCGCGAACGAGTCGACGTCGACCTCGCCGTGGACCCTGACCGTCAGCGACGAGCCGGTCGCCCGGTCGAGGACGACCTTCACCCGCCCGAGGCTGCCGCCGTCGTAGATTCTGATGGCCTCCAGCGTCTCGTAGGGGAGCTCCTGACACCGTTCGGCGGTATCGAGGGCGGCTGCCACGCCCTTCTCGGTGACCGTCGCAGCGAACGCCTCCGCGCGTCGTTTGCCACCGCCGGTCGCGATGTCGAACCCCGTCAGGTAGTCGTACTCGACGGCGAGGACACGGTCCGGGTAGAACAGCAGGTCGAGCAACCGGAGCGGGTAGCGGCCCGTCATCGTGTGGTGGAGGTGGACGCGCACCCGGTCGACGTCGCTCACGAGAACAGGCCCCGGCCGGCGTCGGCCCCGTCGACGGTGCCCGCCTGCTCGAACTTCGCTCGCGTAGTGCGGTAGATGACGTAGGCCTGTACGGCGCCGTAGCCCGCCCAGAGGACCAGCCCGCCGGGACCGCTTCCGAGAATACTCATCTGGACCGAGAACACGGCGATGCCCAGTTGCGTGCTGAGGACGGTCCCGACGAGCAGGACGCTGAAGTAGCCGAAGAAGGCGGCGGCGACCCACATCGCGACCGTCCGACCCCACCCGGGCATCGTGTGTTCCGGGAGTCTGACCGCGTTGACGAGCTGAATCACGACGATGTAGGGCCACATGATGAGCCCGGACATCGCCGCGCCGATGACCAGCAGGTTGAACGGGTTCTCCACCTCGAACGGGAGGAGCAGGATGAGGATGCCCCAGCCACAGAAGACGGTCAACAGCCCCCAGAACAGCCGGGGGAGTCGCCAGCCGGCGTCGCGACCGTACAGTTCGTAGATGACGTCGGAGCTGTTGCGGACGAACGACTCGATGATGGCGTACTCGGTGGTGAACAGCGCCAGAAACAGCGTCGCGTAGATGGTGGCGCCCGCGAGCGGACTGACCGACGGCGCGATACCGACCAGCCACATGTCGACGGCCGTCCGCGTCGTCCCCGGGGCGTACGTCCCGGCGATGACGACGAGGATGGTGGTGATGACGACGAGGCCGACGGCGAAGGTCAGCAGGTGTTCGAGCTGTGCCACCCGCCACCAGCCGCGCCACCGCTCCGTGTTCGGCGACGCCGGCGTGAACGAGAACCCGTCCTCGTGGACCGTCTCGGGGTCGTCGCCGGCGAAGGGGTTCTTGATGCGGCCCTGATAGCGTCCCATCCCGTACCCCTTCTCACGGACCCAGAGACTCTGTGAGAGATTGAGGTAGCCGCCCGCGCCGGCGTAGGCGATGCCCCCAAGCAGTATCGCCACGACCACAGCCGGGGGCTGGTCGCCGACGAGCGCCGGACCACTCGGCAGCGCCGGGAGTGCCGTCGGTGCGCCGACCAGCACGAACAGCACCAGCGCGAACGTCAGCGACAGCACCACGAGGAACAGTTGCAGTCGCTCGACGACGTTGTACATCAGCGGCGTCAACTGATAGGTGAGCCAGATGAACACCATCAGCCCGATGCCGAGCAGTCGCCAGCCGACGAGTTCGACGCCCGCGAGTTGGTAGGTGCCGAGGGACAGCCCCGCGGCGCCGACCTTCGCGGCGCTCGCCGCCCACCCCGGCCACCCGAGGCTGACGAACCCGCCCAGCATGAACGCGAACGGGACGAGCGGGTGGACCCGTTCCATCCCCCGGAAGACGCTCTCCCCGGTCGCGAGCGTCCACCGCTGTATCTCCGTGTTCACGACGAACTGGAGCAACACCCCGGCGATGAATATCCAGTACAGCGCCCAGCCGTACTGTGCGACGAGCTGCGGCCAGAACAGCGTCTCGCCGCTTCCCAGCGACGCACCGAGCATGATGGCACTCGGCCCGACGACGTGTTTGAGCCGCGGGACCTTCGGGAGGTCGAGCAGTCTGAACGACCCGCCGCGGCCCGCGTCGGGGTGGTCGTCGTCGGCCGGTGCGGTGTCGAGGTTGTCGTAGGCCACCGGGGTGTAGGTCGATGTCGGATAGCCGAGTTCCTCGGGGGTGGCGTACACCACGGAGTCACCGTCGTCATCGCTGCCGCTCTCAGAGGGAGCGTCTGTCTCGTCGGTCTCTGTAGGCATCGTGTTCCAGTGTTCGCTCGTCGTGCTGTCTGCACCGGCCCCGACGGCCGGGGGTTGAACTATTCACTCAGCCACCGATGTAGTGCCAGACGTGGTCCGGGTCGGTGGCGACGTCGACGTTCGGGAGTTCCTTGAGTGCGGGTTTGATGACGTCCCACCACTTGTCGGCCGTGTCGTAGCCGGCCGGGTGGTCCGGGAACACCTCGGTGATGACCTCCGTCTCGGAGGCGTCCGGGTTCTCGTTGAGGTAGTCGTAGGCCGCGCGGAGCGCGTCCCGCCGCTCCGCCAGTCGGTCGCCCGACCCGGGCAGGTCGACGCTGGCGATTTCGCGCTGTACCGGTGGGGCCTGTTCGCGCTGTGCGGTCGGGTCCCCGGTGTGTGGCGTCTCCATGGGGACCCACCAGACGCGACCGCGAGCCCCGACTTTCCGCGTCGCGAGTCGGCCCTGTTCGACGAGTTCGTTGAGTTTGTTGTGTGCCGTCCGCCGCGAGCAGTCCAACTCGTCCATCACGTCGTTCGCCGTCAGCGGCCGCGCCGGGTCAGACCGGGCATCGAACACCGCGAGAACAGTGTCGAGGGTAAACTGCCCCGTCGACGAACCGCCCTCGGTGCCGGTCGTCGCGTCGCCCATACCGGAGAGTTACACTCGTATGTAATGTATCTTGGTGTACGAACCTCGCCCGCCTGCCGTTTCGGGACGAGATTTATCTCGTGGCCGCCTGAAGACGGAACGATGGGAATGCTTAGCACGGACCAGCGCGCGTTCGCCGAGCGCGCCGAATCGGTCGCTGCCGAGTTCGCCGACGACGCCTACACGTGGGACGGCGACCCCCCGTGGGCGAACCTCCGGCGACTGGCCGAGGAAGGGCTCTACTGCCCGTCCATCGACGAGGCGTACGGCGGACAGGGCCGGTCAGACGTGGCGGCGTTGCTCCTGACGGAAGCGGTCGGTCGCGAGTGTCCAGACACCGGGTGGTTCACCTACATGCAGAGCGTCGTCGGCCCGCGAGCCATCGACCTGTTCGGGTCCGAGGCGGTGAAAGAAGCGTACCTCCCGGACGTGACTGCGGGCGAGAGTTTCGTCTCCATCGCCATCTCTGAACCGGCGGCCGGCTCGGACGTGGCGTCGATGACGACGGAAGTCACAGAGGAGGGCGGCCAGCTGGTCTGCAACGGCGAGAAGACGTGGGTCGGTGGCGTCCCGTTCGGCGACGCGGCGGTGACGTGGGTCCGGTTTCCGGAAGGGCTGGGCTCGGTGGTCATCCCGTACGACGACCCCGGCGTGGAAATCGAGGAAGTGTACACGAACATGGCCGGCTACGCCCAGACGCACTTCACCATCGACGACGTGGTCGTCCCGGAGAGCCACGTCCTCACCCGCGGAGAGGACGCGTTCAAGGAGCAACTGGTCGCGCTCAACTGGGAACGCCTCGGGAGTTCAGTTCTGACGGTGGCGTGGGCCGAGGCGGCGCTGGAACTGGCGTTAGCGTACGCGAGCGAGCGCGAGCAGTTCGGCCACCCCATCGGCGACTTTCAGGGCATCGAGTGGAAACTCGCGGAGATGTATCGGCAGGTCGAGACGGCCGCCGCGCTGGTGTATCAGGCCGCCGCGGGTGCCGCGGGCCACGGCCAACCCCCGTCCCGCCTCCAGACGTCGACGGCGAAGCTCCACTGCTCGCGGATGGTCGAGGCCGTCGTCAGCGAAGCCGTCCAGATAGTCGGCGCCCGCGCCTACCAGCAGGGCCATCCGCTCGAATACCTCTACCGCCTCGCTCGCGGGCGGCGCATCGCCGCCGGTACCGACGAGATGCAGTTGAACACCGTCGCCAGAGCGCTGAAAGACGACGGCCTCCCGGCCGTCTCGGAGCGGTAGTCGCGACACCACTACCCCGGCGTCAGTCGTCGTACGAACGGTCGAACTGCGGTTCCCGGCCCTCGTTGAACGCCGCCACGGCCTCCCTGTGTTCGTCGTCGACGACGCAGTCCCACTGGTACTCCGCCGCTTTCCGACAGTACTCGTCGAAGCTCTGCTGGGGGTCGACGAGGCGGTTCGTGTGCTGGACCGCCGTCGCGGGCTTGTCCCGGATTTCGGCGGCGAGGTCGCCCGCGGCCGTCAGCGCGTCGTCGGCACGCTCGACGGCCAGACCGATGTCCACGGCGTCCTCGGGTGTGATGTCACGGCCCGTCAGGAGGTACTCGCGGGCTTTGGACTCGCCGACGAGACGGGGCAGGAGCCACGCGCCGCCGTCGCCGGGCACCAGTCCGACGTTGACGAATCCCTCGCGCATGACGCCCTCATCGCCGACGACGCGCAGGTCACAGGCCAGCGCGAAGTCACACCCCGCGCCGATAGCGGGCCCGTTCACGGCCGCGATGGTGGGCGTCGCCATCGTCCGGAGACGCCAGACGAACTGCTGGATGAGCCAGAGGTAGGCGCCGTACTCCTCGGGTGACTGCTGGTCCCAGTCGGGCATCTCCGTCGTGTCCGCGCCCGAGCAGAAGCCGTCGCCGGCGCCGGTCAGGACCACCGCGTAGACGCCCTCGTCGGCCTCGGCGGTGCGGGCGGCGTCGTTGAGTTCGAGGACGGTGGTCCGGGTGAACGCGTTGTACACGTCGGGGCGCTCGATGGTGATCGTCGCGATGCCGTCGGCCACGGCGTAGCTGACGTCGTCGTACCCGCTCATGTCACCTGTCTCGCGTCGTCGGCACAAATAGCTGGGCCAGCGGGTGACTGCCGACCCTACGACTCCCTGAAAGCGGCCGTCCCGTCCTCGAACGTCAGCGATTCCCGGTCGACGACCGTCGCGGCGTCGGGCAGGTCCGGGACGACGGCCTCGGAGACGTACAACTCCGAGAGGTCTTCGGTGTTCTGTATCCAGAGGATGCGGACAGTAGCGGGGTCGTACCCGCCGAGCGCCGAGAGGGCCGTCCGGATGGCGAACTCGTCGTCCGGTGTGACGACCGGGAGTTTCGCCTTCGCGAGCGATCCGCTGGTGAAGGCGTTCGCGTAGGTCTTCTGCAGGTCGAGTTGGTCGACGGCCGCCTCACGGGTCAGGTCGGCGAGGCCGATGCCGTTGCCGTTGCCCTTCGTCGCCTCGGTGAGGCCGCGGGCGTAGATGAGTTTGATAGACGGGTCCTCGGGGTCCGGGGCGTTGAGGACGCGGTAGCGGCCGATGACGTTGGTGTCCATCCCGGCGCCGGACACCTCTTTGCCGAGTTCGTCCACGACCAGCAGATCAACCTCGTCGACGGGCAGGGTCGGCATCTCCTCGTTCGCCAGTTCCAGCAGTTCGGGTTCGCGGTCGACGAACGATTCGGCGGGGACGGCCTCGACGGCGGCTATCTCCTCCTCGAAGTTCTCGACGACGGCGATGCCGCCCAGCAGCGGTGCGGCCTCCGTGATGACCGAGAGCGCGGGTTCCAGCGTCTCGACGTATCCCTCCTCGATGGCCGTCGAGTGAAACGCCTTCGCCCCCCGTTGCTTGCCCAGTCCGACGACGGTCATCTTCGTCAGGCCGCTCTCTATCGGCCCGGTGAAGTTCGTGTGGGCTTTGACGCGGTTGACGACGAGGACGGCGTCGGCCGCCAGCGCCGCGGCCGAGACGTGGACCGGCATCTCCGTGTCGCCGACGGTCACGGTCCCCACCTGTTCGACGTCCATCCGGGCGTCTATCGGCGCGCCCATTCGCTCTTCGGTGATGTCCAGTGATTTCAGCACCTCCCGCTGTCCGTCGGCCGTCGCACCGCCGTGGCTCCCCATCGCAGGCACGAGGACGGGGTCGAACCCGCGCTCGGCGAGCGAGGCGACGACGGCTTCTGTGATGTCGTCGATGGCGTGGATGCCGCGACTGCCGACGCCGACGGCGACGGTGGCGCCGTCGCGTAGGTCGTCGAGTGCGAGCGTAGCGAGTTCGTCCCGCGTCGCTCGGGCGGGGTCCGAGACCGTCTCGGTCGCCGGTTCGTACCGGACCCGCGCGAACGGCGGGAGTGACTGGGCGTCGATGAGGTGGTCGACGTCGTCGCGATCGGGAAAGTCCATACCGGTGGGTGTCGACCGCCGACTAAAAAGAGACGGGTACGCACCGCTGTGGCGGGCGATACGGTGCGCTCGATCTATCGAGGCCGCCGACCCCCGGGCGTGTCGGTGCCCGATTCCCGGTGACAGCCGCCCAGTGGCAGCGGCGGAGATGTCACCGATTCTACGACCGCTTCGAGCGATTCGGCGACTTATCCGGTCGCTCTGTCGGTAAATGAACTCGCCCCTCGACCGATACGTGAGATACGACAACGTATTTCTGATAGCCCGCACACCACACAGGTAATGGCAGACGAACCCGACACCGACGGCGAAATCGACACCGACGACGAGACCGTCTCCGTCTCGATGGAGATCTCCGGGAGCTACGAAGAGGTCATATCGAAACTCGAAACCGATACGTCCGGCGGCGTCTCCCTGACGCCGGTGTTGGCCGACTTCGAGACGCTGCTGGAGACGGTCGTTCGAATCGACGGCGGCACTCGCAGCGCTATCGCCGAGCAGTTGCCCGCCGACATGAACGCGGCCTTCGACGCGGAGGCCGTCGTCGACGCCATGCAGGTCCTCGAACGCTACGACCTCGTCGTCCTCGAAGGGAACACCTGGAAACCCGGGCCGCAACTCGACCGCTAGGCGTCGCTGGCGATTCGGGCCGTCCGGGACGGTGTGGTATCAACTGTCGTGGGGTGCTGTGGGCGTATATGCCCCCGTCGTCCTCCACAGCGTCGCTCGCAGACGATGAGACCGACGACTCGGACCTGGTCCCCGGTGCACAGCTCGCGAGGCTCGGTGGCCGATACCGTGGCCCCTTCTATCGGCTGTGCTTCCGCGCCGCGCTCGGTGCGTCACTCCTCGTGACGCTGTTCCCGATATACTGGCTGCTCGTCACCGCGTTGACGCCGCATTACCTCGTCTGGGGCCACGTCGGCGTCGTGCCGCCGGAGGTGTCCTCCGAGGGGTTCGCGATGGCGTTCCGTCGCGTCGACTGGGTACTGGCCTTCGCGAACAGTCTGGGCATCGCCCTGCTGACGACGGGACTGGTGCTCTGTGTCGCGGTGCCCGCCGCCTACGCGTTCGGCCGACTCGAGTTCCCCGGCCGTCGGCCGCTGTTTGCCGCCGTCCTCTTTCTCGCTGTGTTCCCGCCTCAGTCGATAGCGATACCGCTGTACGAACTCTTCGTAACCCCGATACCGGGGCTCTCGAAGAGCGCACCGACGGTGTACCAGACGCCGGCGGCCGTCGTCTTGCCCATCAGCGCGTTCGCGATGCCGCTCTCTCTTGGCCTCCTCACGGTGTTCTTTGCCGGAATACCCGACGACCTCGAGGACGCCGCACGCATAGCCGGTGCGACGCGGGTGCAGGCACTGTGGCGGGTCGTCGTCCCACTGGCACGGCCCGGCATCGTCAGCGTCGCCACCCTCGTCTTCGTGGCCGCCTACACCGAGCAGTTCTTTACGCTTTTCATGACCGTCGGCGACGGCGCCGTCGAGACGACCGTTCAACTCGAAATCTACAACATCTACAACCCGTTCTGGGCGCTGGCGTACCCGAACCTGCTGGCGGCAGCCGGTCTCATCGGGCTCATCCCGTCGTTTCTGGTGTTGCTGTTCGTGAGCGGCAACCTCAATGGGTGGCTCTCTGCGTGGGGTGCCACGACGAACTGACCGGTGTCTCGCTGCTCCGTGGCCGTCACACGATCTATCAGCCGTCACGCATCGATCTCAGTAGCTTCGACTCGGCTCTCTAGAGGTGTTCGGCGGCGGTACTCGGGGCACAGCTGATCACCTCCGCCTCTATCACGTCGTCGGGGAACGGGTGGCCGGCGTCGACGACTTCGAGCCCTTCGCGGACCGCCTCGATGCACCCCCGGTCGTGTCCCGGCTTGGCTCGTGTGGTTCTTCGTGGGCAAACCGGCCGCGACCGTCTTCTCGCAACCGATGCCTACGACGGCCGAGCAGTTCCGACGCGACGTCGACTGCGGACCGACGCCGCTGTATCCGTAGTATTACTGTGCAGACGCGGCACCGTATCCAGCAGTGCTGTTCGTCACTGCGGGGGTCGTATAGCGTATCCAACACCACAGTCCTGGATGCGACGGCGCTCCCGGATCGTCGTCCTCGCCGTCGTCGTGAGTCCCCGCTTCGTCGGGTTCGGTGGCGGCGTTGTCGTCCCTATCTTGTCGAACTCCGGCACCGTCCTCGGCATCTCGTTGTTCTTCCTCGTCAGTATCTACACCGACGACCTGTCGTCGACGCCAGACGGTCACGGAGGGCTGACTACGGCGACCGACGGGACTTTTGTGCGGTCGGTCGGAGACGTGGATGTGCCACCGGCCGACAGGTCACCCACCAGTCCCTCGCTCTTGCTGTACTTCGACGCGAGCGTGCTGTACGGGTCTGACGACGGTACGCCCACGTCTGCGGCGGTCGGGTTCCTCGTCGAGGACGGGACGACGACGGTCATCGAGCGGTCGCTGGCCGTCGACGCGTTCGTCTCCAGCGCGCATCTCGAGTACCGGGCGTTGCTGGAGGCCGTGCGGGCCGTCGAAGCGTACCCGACGACGGTCACGTCGCTGCACGTCCACGGCGACGCCGACGCGGTGCTCCGGGCGGTGGACCCGACGGCGGCGGTGACCCCGAGTGACCGCATCGTTCGCCGCCGCGTGGACGCCATCCGCGAGTGTGTCGCCGACGTGCCGGTCGTCACGTACCGGGCAGTCGAGCGCGGGGAGAACGAGCGTGCCCATCGACTGGCGCGGGCGGGCCACGAGCGATAGCGAGGTGGTCGCGATCGTTCGCGCTCGCTCCCGCGGGCACACCGGCCGTTCGAATCCTCACGGCCGGCCCAGAATCGGCAGTAGCTTTTAGCGAGGTGCGCCGTCAGTACGTCACATGTCCACACCCGGAGAGTTCGAGGAGTTCGGTGGCCGACACGTCCCGGAACCGCTGGAAGAACCGCTCGCGGAACTGGCGGCGGCGTTCGAGGAGGTGCGCGACGACGAGTCGTTCCGCGAGGAACTGGACTCTCTGTTGGAGCACTTCGGCGGCCGGCCGACGCCGGTGTTCCACGCCGAGACGTTGAGCGAGCGCTACGACGCGAACATCTACTTCAAGCACGAGGACCTGCTCCACGGCGGCGCGCACAAACTCAACAACACGCTCGGACAGGCGTTGCTGGCGAAAAAGGCCGGGAAGGAGCGCCTCATCGCGGAGACGGGGGCCGGCCAGCACGGTACCGCGACGGCGATGGTCGGCGCGTTGCTGGACCTCGATACGACTGTGTACATGGGCCGGCGCGACATGCAGCGACAGGAGATGAACGTCTTCCGCATGCGCCTGATGGGGGCCGACGTCGAGGAAGTCACGCGGGGCAACGAGGGCCTCGCGGAGGCCGTCGACGCCGCGATGGAGGACTTAGTCGCGCACACCGAGGAGACGCACTATCTCGTCGGGAGCGCCGTCGGCCCCGACCCGTTTCCGCGGATGGTCCGGGAGTTCCAGTCGGTCATCGGTCGCGAGGCCCGCGAGCAGATACGGGAACTACACGGCGACCTGCCCGACGCCTGCGTCGCCTGCGTCGGCGGCGGGTCGAACGCCATAGGCCTGTTCCACGCGTTCAAGCAGGACGACGTGGCGCTGTACGGCGCGGAACCGGCGGGCAAGGGACTCGATTCCGGCCAGCACTCCGCGCCGCTGTCGGCGACGAAGCACGACGACCCCCGGATTTTTCAGGGGATGAGGACGCGGGTCATCGACGAGGACACCGAGAACCACTCCGTCAGTGCCGGCCTCGACTACCCGGCCGTCGGCCCGGAACACGCCGCCCTCCAGTCGCTCGGCCGGGCGGAGTACCACGGTATCACGGACGAGGAAGCGCTCGCCGCGTTCCGTGAGCTGAGCGAGGCCGAGGGCATCATTCCGGCGCTCGAACCCAGCCACGCCATCGCGCTCGCCATCAAACTCGCCGAGGAGGACCGCCACGACACCATTCTCGTCAACCTCTGTGGCCGCGGGGACAAGGACATGCAGACCGCCGCCGAGAAGTTCGACCTGTCCTGACGGTCGGCCGAACGCTTTCGGGACACTGTGTGCTACTGAGTGCAATGGCCCGCCTGCCGCGGCGCGTCGAGCGGTCGCGGTTCCAAGACCGACGGACTCCGGCCGACGAACTCGTCGGCGTGATCCACCTCGGTCGGTAGCAGGCCGCCGACCCCGACAACGTACCTTCGTGAGACGTCAGGGTGAGCGGTCGGAGTCGGACGTCTCTCGACAGTGTCGAGCGATGCCGACTCGACGTCCCGAAAGTCCTCGGTGCCGAGCACGTCCGCGGGGTCGGTCCGTCGCACCCACGGCCCACTCGTGGAGGTCCCACACCGCGTCTGCGTCCCGTGGGCCGTACCGGCGGATGCGCAGGTCGCTCATCTCTGTCGGTCCGACGGCACGGCCGGGGTTGTAGGCTGGGACTCCGGCAGGGCAGGTGGCGACAACCGGGTAACTAAGTGCTGGAGGCCTCTGCGTTCGGGTATGCAAGTCGGGTCCCGTCGGTGTGTCGTCAACCCCGTCAGCGGTGACGGGGAACACGCGGACTACGTCGAACGGTTGATGCGGGCTCGCGGGTTCGCCGTCGAGGAGACGCAGGGTGCCGGCGACGCCGTCGAGTTCGGGCGACAGGCGGGCGCGGACGGCGTCTCGGAGGTGGCCGTCTGCGGCGGCGACGGCACAGTCAACGAGGTGCTTCGGGGTCTCCACGACGCCGACCACCTCGACGAGGTGACGCTGAGTGTCGTCCCCGCGGGCACGGCGAACCTGCTGGCCGGGAATATCGGCGTTACGGACCTCCAGCACGGCGTCGAGGTGGCTGACACCGGCGAGACCCGCTCGGTCGACGTCGGGGTCGCGGACGGCCACCCGTTCCTCGTCTCCTGTATCGCCGGCCTGCCAGCGGACGCCAGCGTCGCCACCTCCGGCGACCTGAAGGGTCGCTTCGGGACGCTCGCGTTCCTCATCACCGGCACGCAGGAGGCCCTTGAGTTCGACGGGTTGGACCTCTCCGTGGCGGCCGTCGGCGAGGACGGCCCCTTTACGTGGTCCGGCGAGGCGATGTGTCTCCTCGTTGGCAACGCCCGGAAGTTCGTGGAACGTGGCGGGCAGGCCGACATGGAGGACGGCCTGCTGGACGTCGCCATCGTCGAGCGGATGCCGGCCGGCAACCTCGTCGCCGAGGCCATCGGCCACCGACTGCTCGCACGGGACACGGAGGGCGTCACGCACGTCCGCGCACGGGACGTTTCCATCGACGGCCACGGCGACCCAGTGACGTTCAGCCGCGACGGCGAACTCGCCGAACACGAGACCCTCGACGTCTCGGTGGCCGAGCGAACGCTGGACCTCCGCGTGGGATCGTCCTACGAACCGGACCCGACCTGAGCGGTCGCCGCCTTCGCCATCGTCGACCCGTCGACGGACCACGGCATCCTCGCGGCGCTCCGCCGCCTCCGGTCGCGGGCCTTCGCCACCCACCCGCCGACGGGCGCTCGGCTACGGCGGTTGCGCGAACTCGCGAGCGAGACGGACGACGGCCCTACTCGGTGACGTTCGTGTAGAGCGCACAATCGTAGTACTCGCCGTCGTAGGCGAGATACTCCGTCTCGTACAGCTTCGGACGGCAGTTCTCCGGCGAACAGTCGAGTGCGTCGCGCATCCGAAGTGTCTCGACCAGCGATTCGAAGGCGTCCGAGAGGGGCATCGTCTCGCTGTACCGTTCCAGTCCCCGGACTCGCTCGAACAGGTCCCGCACGTCGGGGCCGAGGTCGTCGGGCGCGAGACGGCGTTCCACGGCGGCGGCGTCGGCGACGTCGTCGAATGCCGCGGCGCTGTCGGCCACCTCCGTCGCGAACCCCGTGTGTTCGGGTTCGACGAGTGTCTCCTGTGTCACCGTGACCTCCAGCACCGTCCCGTGGACGGCGACGTACTCGTGTTCGGGGTCGGGTGCCAGTTCGCTCTCGACCCCGTCGAGGTGGCGATAGACGAACCCACCCTGCTCGATGAGGTCCCACGGGGCGCCGCCGCCGTGTTCTTCGGCTCTGGCCGCGAAGTACGCCGCCATCACCGCGTTCTGGTCGAACTCGGGCAGGTCTTCCCGCGGCGTCGCCTCGGGAGTCTCCTCGTTCTCGACGCGGCCGACCCACGACAGCCGCAGAATCGAGCGCTCGATGCGCTCGCTCCCGGTGACGACGTCGTCTAACAGGTAGTACCGTCCGTCGCGCTCGACGTACTCTCCGTCCGGGACAGCACTGTAGCCGTAGGTGCTGAACCGCTCGCCGGCTACAGCGGCCGCTACCGCCCGGCGTCTGGTCTGCTGGACGGGGCTCTCGTCGGTGCTTTCGGGCAGGGTCCAGAGCACCGTCTCGGCCAGCGGGTGGTCGAGCCTGTCGACGTGGAGCGTGAACTCGACGGTCGGGTCGCTCTCCCCGAGCGAGTCACAGCCAGCGAGGCCGGTGAGGCCCGTGGCTGTCGCTCCGAGGAACGCGCGGCGGGTTGTGGAGGGCATCGTCGTGGCACTTCGAGCGGGGCTGCCTAAAGCTATCGGCCGCGACACGACACTACAAATCTGCTTTGAGTCTGCCGTGGACATTAGGTACCGGGGGCCGAACCCCCGTCGATGGCGTTGCTTCGGGTGGTGATCGTCGGTCTGCTCGTCGTCTCCGCGGGCTGTGTCGGCTTCGGCGTCGGTGCCTCTGACACGGGGAGCGTCGCGACGGCCGGACAGGCCCCACCGGGCGTCGACGGCGGCATCGTCAACGCGACGGCGCTCGTCCGTGCCCACGAACGGTCGCTCGACGGCGTCGGCGTCGACCTCGCGACGACGTGGACGCATCGGAGTAGCGTGGCGGGCGAGTCGAACCGAACCGTCCGAACGCGGACGCTGACCGACGGGAACGGCACGCTCTGGCGGCGCGCCGTCACGGCCGGTGACGGAGACGAACGGCGCGTCGAGCGATGGATTGTCGGGGGACGCGGGTTCCGGCACGTCGTCGGCGGCCGGACCGGCCGCACCGACGGGATGGGGCCGACAGCCCGGTACCGCACGGCCCGCCTCGAACGCTGGCTCGCGACCGGGCGGTACCACGTCGCCGCTATCGAATCCGGCACGCCCGAGCGGTACGTCCTCACGACGACCACCTACGCCACCCCGGGCGGCGACCCGCGAGAGGCAGATACGGTCCGGTACGAAGCACAGGCCGTCGTGACCGGCGAGGGCCGGGTGACGGCCTTCTCGGCGACGCTGGTCACCGTCGAGCGGAACAAGTGGGGTCGCCAGACTCGGATTCGCTCGTACAGTTATCGGCTGGCCCGAACTGGGGGCGTCAGGGTGTCACGTCCCGGTTGGGTTCCCGATATACGGGCCGACGTGGAGGTGGCCGATGGCTGACCGGAGAATCGCACTCGCCGTGGCCGTACTCGCGGTGGTCGCGCTCACGGGCGCACTGGGAGCGCTCGCGACGACGACGCCGGCCAGTCCGACGCCGCCCCCGTCCGAGCGGCCCGCCGCGACTGCGTCGACTGAGGCCGGCGAGCAGCCCGACGGTGGCCGGGGGTTCGGAAGTCTCCACGACCGCGGGCTGACCGGCGAGAACGTCACCGTCGGCGTCGTCGACGTCACCGGGTTCGACACCGACCGACCGCCGCTGACTCGCTCCGTGCGGGCGGCCCGCGCGTTCGGGACCGGGTCCGTCGACGGCGGCCAGACCGGCCACGGCACGGCGGCGGCGACGGTGGTCGCCCGGACGGCGCCGGATGCGACGCTCTATCTCGCCCGCGTCGACGGCATCGACAGCTATCGGCGGGCCGTACGGTGGCTCAGACGGGCGGGCGTCGACGTCGTCGTCGCGCCGGTGTCGTTCTACGGCCACCCCGGCGACGGCACGGGCGAGGCCGCGCGCGTCGCCCAACGAGCGACCGATGCGGGGACGGTGTTCGTCGCGCCGGCGGGCAACCTCGCGGCCTCGCACTGGCGGGGTACCTACGACGCCGCGGGTACCGCGAACGGCACGGTGTTGTTCGGCGGCGAGGACAGCGAGTCGCCCGTTCGACGTACCGCCATCGGCGGCGGGACGGACGTGACCGTCTGGCTCTCGTGGGACCGCGCCCACGCCGACGAGGACTACACGGCCGAACTGTACTGGACGAACGGGACGGCGACTCGACTGGTCGCCCGATCACAGCCGTATCCCGGTGACGACGTTCCCAACGAACGCATCGTCGCCGACGTCTCGCCGGGTCGGTACTTCCTCGTCGTCCGAGGCCCCGCCGACCCGACCGGCGCCCGCCTCCGCCTCGTCTCGCCGACTCACGAGTTCTCGCAGGCGCGGCCCTCCGGGAGCGTCGTCGCCCCGGGCACCGCACGTGGCGTGGTCACCGTCGGCGCCTACGATACGCGGGTCGAGCGCGTCGAACCGTTCAGTTCCCGGGGGCCGACGCTGGACGGCCGGCCCGGCGTCGACGTGGTGGCACCGGACCGTCGCTTTGCCGGCCTGACCGAAAACGGGTTCGTCGGGTCCTCCGCGGCGGCCCCCTACGTCGGTGGGGTGGCGGCGCTCATGCTCGATGCGGACGGGTCGCTGTCGCCGCGCCACGTCGAACTCCTCCTCGAACTGACTGCTCGGGACGTCGGCCCGCCGGGGGTCGACTACGCCTCGGGACACGGCCTCGCCGACCCGCGGGGCGCTGTCGGGGCCGCCGAGAACGAGACGGCCGGCGGTTAAACGCGATTTTAAGCCAGCCGAACGGCTATAGTGGTGGCTCCGTCACACCGTAGTAGAGACATGTCGGGACTCATCGACCGGCTACAGGAGCGGACGGGGTCGCCCGACGAGCGACCGCGCGTGTTGGACGTCGACGAGGCAGACACCGACGAGGTGTTGGACGCCCTCTCCTCGGACACGGCCCGTGCGCTGTTTCGGACCCTGTTCGACCAGCCGGGCACGGCCTCCGAGATAGCGCGCCGTTGTGATACGTCCGTCCAGAACGTCCACTACCACCTCTCGAATCTCGAAGCGGCAGGGCTCGTCGAATCTATCGACACCGTCTACTCCGAGAAGGGCAACGAGATGACCGTCTACGGCCCCGCCAGCGACCCCATCGTACTGGTGGGGAACCGCGACTTGCGGCCCCGCCTCCAGCAGTCGCTGACCGACGTGGTCGCCGGCCTCGGTTTGCTGGGCCTCGCGAGTCTGTTCGTCCAGTGGGGGGCCGAACGACTCGCCAACCCTGCCGGCGGGAGCGGCGTCCTCGGTCCGGCCAGCCCGAACGCTCCGCAGACCGACCCGGCGGGGTCGCTTGCGTGGTTCGTCTTCGAAGTTGCCGAACCGGGATTGCTCTTCTTCTGTGGCTGTCTCGTCGTCCTGGCCGTCGCCGCGCTCGTGTTGCGTCGGGAGGACGCGGCCGCGTACTGACCGCACTGGCCGTCGAAGTCGAGGGAGTGCGTTCTCGGCGGGTAACGGAGCAAAAACTGTCGACAGTGCTGGGTCGGCCCGGCTACAGCAGGGGCCGGAGGATGATGCCGAGGCCGACGATGGCGACGAGGCCGCCGGCACCGAGTGCGAGACTCCCCGGTTCGAGCGGTATCCCGGAGTCGGACTCCGTGCCGTCCCCGTTCGTGGGGCCGTCGGCGACGGTGGCCGTCGAACCGCGGTCGTTCGTCGTCTCGTTGCTCGCCTGCACCGAGAGGGTGCCGATGTCCGCCGCGTCGTCGGTGGCGCCGTCTCCCCGGTACAACGTGAGGTCGTACTCGGTCGCGTCGAGTCGCGTGTCCAGCGCTACCTCCGACCCGGGTTCGACCGTCACCGAGTCGGTCTCGGCGGCCGCCGTAAGCGTCGTCCCGTCCCGACCGGCGGCCGCCGTGTCGAACAGGAGCGTCACGGTGCCGTCGCCGTCGCCGTCGCGGACGGTCGCGTTTATCTCGTACCCGCTCTCGCGGCCGCCGATGGACACCGTCCCCGACTCGGCGTCGGCGAGGACGACGGTCAGCCGGGCCGTCTCGCCCTGTCGCGTCGTGTAGACGCTCCGCTCGAAGCCGAACTCGGGGCCGTCGTCGACGGCGAACTGCTCCTCGGCGGTATCGTTCGCCTCGACGAGGACCGTGCCCACGTCGTCCGCACGGCCGTCCGTGCCGTCGCCGTAGAAGATGCGGTACTCGTAGGGTGCGGGGTCGAGCGTCGACGGGAGTTCCGTCTCCTCGCGGGTGACCATCAGCGAGTCGTCGGCGTCGGCCACCGACAGCGTCTCGCCGTCGGTCCCGGCGTTTGCGGTGTCGAATCGGACCGTCACGGTACCGTCGCCGTCGCCGTCGGTCAGCGACGCGTTGACGAGGTAGTTGACATCGTCGCCACCGAGCGAGAACACCGCCGTCTCCGTGCCGTCTATCGCGACCGGAATCTCGGCGATCTCACCTTGGGTCACCTGAACGACCCCGTCGTTCGGGGCCGGCGTCGGCGTCGGGGTCTCGGGCACCGTGTCGGCGCAGTCGCCGTCACAGGCGACTAGCGTCCCGGTGCGTTCCGCGAGCGTCTGCCCGTCGTAGTGAATAGTCAGTTCGTAGGACGTGTTGGGCGCCACGTTGCTCAGGTCGAAGACGGCGGCGAAACTGCCGTCGTCGGCGACGCGGGCGGTCTGCTGGTGGAGGAACGGTGCCGCGGCGTCGTTCGACCGGAGACGGACGGTCAGTTCGGTACCCGGCGCGATACTCGTCTCACCGGTGACGACCTGTTGCTCGGCCGAGGCTAGCGGGAGGCTATCGTCGTCGACGGTGGCGCTCTGGTCGGCCAGCGCGGGGCCGACACCGACCACTGTAGCCGAAAGCAGGAGGCAGACGAGTGCGAGCGACCGGGTCGTCATCGGTGCACCTCCCGTCTGCTGGTTGTATCGCGCTTCGACGGGCCGACACCGTCCGGCGGTCGGACGGCGTCTGGAGGGCAGTTCGCTGTCATGCACTCGATTCGTTGGTACGGCCGTACTAAAGCCCCGCTGGAAGGTTAAATCCGGATTGAAACACGGAGCGATGAGACGCGGCCGGCCCACGAAACCCGGTGAGGGACCGCGAGAACCGTCTTTCCGTCGTCGGTGACGACACAGCAACCAGAACCTTCAGTATCGCGTACCGAGTTGCTAACGTATGCACGATTCGCGACGGTGCGGTCGCGACACCGGCCCTGACCCGGCCTTGTCAACGGACGCGGCGCGGACAGCCATGGGAGTGGTGTAGGTGCCGGCCGAGGTTGAAAACGTCGTTCTCGTCACTGTCGACTCGCTTCGGGCCGACGCAGTGGGCGGCGACGACAGCGTCTCTCCGGTACTGGACGGACTCGCCGACGACGGCGTCGTCTTCGAGAACGCGATGGCACACGGCAACTGGACGCCCTTCTCGTTCCCCAGCGTTCACGGGTCTCGCCCGGTCTTCGACGAGGGGGCGGACATCGGCGTGGCATCGACGCCGACGCTCGCCGAACAGTTATCCGAGGCCGGCGTCGAGACCGGCGGGTTCAACGCCGCCAACGGCTTCCTCACGGACCACTGGGGGTACGACCGCGGCTTCGACGAGTTCGAACCGTTCGTCGAAAGCGGCGGGTACAGCAAGTACCTCGCGGCACACCCGACGGTGCAGGCGTGGGTCCAACTCGGCACGTCTCCCTTCCGGCGGGCCGCCGCCGCCCTCCGCGGTGAGTCCGACGCCCGCCCGTTCGCAGACGTCTCGCGTATGGGCGACTTAGAACAGCATGCTACGGACTTCCTCGAAGGCGCCGCCGACGACGGGTTCTTTCTCTGGGTACACTACATGGACACACACACGCCCTACGTCCCGGCGCCGCGACACCTCCGAGAGGTATCTGACACCCACTTCGGCCTGTTCCGAATGCTCGGCGCCCACCTGCGGACCGGCCTCGGGTGGGACGTCGACCAGCGAACGCTGGGCACCCTCCGGACGCTGTACGACGGGACGGTGAGGCAGGTCGACGCGAGCGTCGGTCGTCTGCTCGACACGCTGGACGCCGAGGGACTGGCCGAGGAGACGGCCGTCGTCGTCGCCGGCGACCACGGCGAGGAGTTCCTAGACCACGGCCACCTCGCGCACTACCCGAAACTGTACGGCGAACTCGTCGAGGTACCCTACGTCGTGACCCACCCCGACGGGGGGAGCGATACGGTCCACCAGCCAGTCGGCCTCGACACCATCGCGCCGACGGTGTGTGACCTGCTCGGCGTCGACCCCGCGCCCGCGTGGGAGGGCGAGTCGGTCGCCCCGGCGCTGGACGGCGAGACCATCGAGTCCCGGAGCCCGGTGGTGTCGGTCGCGGTGCGGGGCGAGAGCGTGACGAGCCAACCGATTCCACGGCGTCTCGACGACGGCGAGTTGCTCGTGAGCGCCCGCGACGCCCGCTGGACGTACGTCGAACACACCGAGTCGGGCCACCGGGAACTGTACGACCGCCGTGAGGACCCGGACGAACAGCGGGACCTGTGTGCCGAGACCACCGAGGACACCGCGCCGCCACCAGTCCTCGACCGACTTTCGGCGGCCGTCGCCGACCACGTCGACCGACTCGAAACCGCCGCAGACGCCGACGAGAGCGGCGATGACGGACAGACGTCTGACGAAATAGCGGCACGCTTAAAGGCACTCGGTTATAAATAGGGCTCCATGTCGTTCGCCGTCGCCACCTCGCCGCGACGACAGCGACTCGTTCGGTTCTTCCTCGTCGGCCTGACAGCGGCGGCTATCCAGACGGCCTTGCTCTGGATGTTCGTCGACGTCGGGCGCATCAACTACCTGTTGAGCGCGTTCGTGGCCATCGAGGTGACCATCCTGTTCCAGTACGTCCTCAACAACGCGTGGACGTTCCATCGCTCGCGTCACACGTCGATGCGGGAGTATCTCGTGGGGATGGGCAAGACGAACCTCGTCCGCGGGACGGCCATCCCGCTCCAACTGGGTGCGCTGTACGCGCTGGTGACGTGGGGCGGCATCGAGTATCTGGTCGCCAACGCCATCGCCATCGCTGCGACGGGGCTCTACCGCTACGCGCTGGACTCGAACTGGACCTGGAACTAGGCGACGTTTTTGCACCCGGCGTCCGGAGACGACGTATGGACGATTCGGTCAGGTTGGGCGTCGACGTCGGGGGGACCTTCACCGACGTCGTCCTCGTCGCCAAAGACGGGATGACGACGGCGAAAGTACCGACGACGAGCCCACAGCACGAGGGCGTGCTCTCGGGTGTCACCGCGGCCTGCGAGGCGAGCGGCGTCGACCCGGACGGGGTCGATCAGTTCCGCCACGCGATGACCGTGGCGACGAACGCGCTGCTGGAAGCAGACGGCGCGGAGACGGCGCTCGTGACCACCGAGGGCTTTGGCGACGTACTGGCTATCGGGCGACAGGACCGCCCGGAGTTGTACGACCAGTCCGTCGCCCGCCCCGACCCGTTAGTTCCCGCCGAACGCCGGTACGAACTCGCCGAGCGAGCGACCACCGACGGTATCGAGACGGCCGTCGACGAGCGTGCGGTCCGGGACCTCGCCGCCGATATCGACGCCGACGCGGTTGCGGTGTCGTTCCTCCACGCCTACGCCCACCCCGGGAACGAACGGCGGGCCGCCGAGGGACTCCGCGAGGAACTCGACGTGCCGGTGTCGGCCAGTCACGAGGTACTGGCCGCGTTCCGAGAGTACGAACGCACCGCGACCACGGTGGCCGACGCGTTCGTCACGCCGGTCATCGACGACTACCTCGGTCGACTGGTCGACGGCGCGACCGACCGAGGCCTCCCCGAACCGCGGGTGATGCAGTCGAACGGCGGCATCGCCGACGCCGACACCGTCCGCCGACATGCGGTGACGACGGCACTCTCG
The DNA here is from genome assembly GCF_011602445.1 of Haloarcula sp. JP-L23. Lineage (NCBI taxonomy): Archaea > Methanobacteriati > Methanobacteriota > Halobacteria > Halobacteriales > Haloarculaceae > Haloarcula > Haloarcula sp. JP-L23. The sequence goes on from NZ_CP050014.1 coordinate 1,340,207, forward strand.
GGTCCGGCGGCCGGCGTCGTCGGCGCGAGCGCCTTCGAACCGGACGACGCCGACGGCCTCGTGACCTTCGACATGGGCGGGACCTCCAGCGACGTCTCGCTCGTTCGCGAGGGCGAGGTGGAGCGGACCACGCAGGCCGACGTCGGCGGTCGACCGGTTCGGGTCCCGATGGTGGACGTCGAGACGGTCGGTGCCGGCGGCGGATCACTCGCGTGGGTCGACGCTGGCGGCGCGCTCCGCGTGGGCCCCCAGTCGGCGGGTGCCGACCCCGGCCCGGCCTGCTACGGGAAGGGCGGTACCGACCCGACGGTCACCGACGCGGCGCTCCTGTTGGGGTATCTCGGTGCCGACACGACGCTCGGAGCGGCGCTCGAACTCGACGTCGAGGCGGCGCGGGACGCGCTCGCCGACCTCGCGACCGAGGCGGGCCTCGACGGGCCACTCGCGGCCGCCCGCGGCGTCTACCGCGTCGCCAACGCGACGATGACTCGAACCATCCGGAGCGTCACGGCCGAACGCGGTCACGACCCCCGCGAGTTCGCGATGGCGGCGTTCGGCGGCGCCGGCCCGATGCACGCGGCGGCACTCGCCGACCGGCTTGGCGTCTCCACGGTGGTCGTCCCCCGAGCCAGCGGCGTCCTCTCGGCGCTGGGCCTGCTAGCGGCCGACGAACAACACGACGCCGTCCGGACTTATCGGGCGCATCTCGACGAGGTCGACCCAGCGGCCGTCGCGTCGGTTCTCGACGACCTCGAAGCCGAGGTGCTGGCCGAGACGAGCGACCCCGAGGCAGCGACGGTCACCGTCGAGGCCGACTGTCGCTACGCCGGCCAGAGCCACGAACTCGGCGTCGAAATCGAGGACTTCGACCGGGCGACCCTCCGCGAGCGCTTCCACGCGACCCACGAACGGGCCCACGGCTACCGTCTGCCCGACGCTGCCGTCGAACTGGTCACCCTGCGAGCGACGGCCACCGTCGGCCACGAGATGCCGCCGATAGCCCACTCGGCGAGCGACGGACCCGCACGGACCGGCACCCGCGACGTATCGTTCGGTGAGCGGTGGCACGAGACGCCGGTCCTCGACTGGGGGGCGCTCGGTCCCGGAACGACGCGTGACGGCCCCGCCATCGTCGAGGGTGGCGAGAGTACCGTCGTCGTGCCGCCGAACTGGACGCTCCGTGCCGACGACCGCGGGACGCTTCGACTGGAGGGTGACGAATGACTGCCGACGAGACAGCGGACCACGACCTCGACGCGGTGGAACTCGAAATCCTGCGCAACCAGCTAGAGAGCGTCGCCGAGGAGATGGGACAGGTCCTCGTCAGGGGCGCGTTCTCGCCGAACATCACCGAGCGCCGGGACTGCTCGACGGCGCTGTTCGACGCCGACGGCGAACTCGTGGCACAGGCCGAACACATCCCGGTCCACCTCGGCGCGATGCCCGAGGCCGTCGACGCCGTCCTCGACCGGGCCCCGGAACCCGGCGACGTGTTCGTCCTGAACGACCCCTTTGCCGGCGGAACGCACCTCCCGGACGTGACGCTCGTCTCACCGATCGTCCCCGACGACGACGTCGTCGGTTACGCCGTCTCCCGGGCCCACCACGCCGACGTGGGCGGGATGGCACCCGGGAGTATGCCCGCGGGCGCGCGTGACATCCAGCAGGAGGGCCTGCGCATCCCGCCGACCAGACTCGTCGCCGGCGGCGAGCGGCGAGAAGGCGTCTGGACCCTCCTCGAAGCGAACGTCCGCAACCCGGCCGAACGACGGGCCGACCTCCGGGCGCAACTCGGCGCGAACGAACGCGGGGCCGAGCGCGTCACGGAGTTGCTGGCCGACCACGGCGACCGCCTGTTGTCGGCGTTCGACGCCGTTCGGGACTACTCCCGACAGCGCGTCGAGGCCGAACTCCGCGAGTTCCCGGACGGCACCTACACCGCCAGCGACGTACTGGAAGGCGACGGCATCACCGACGCCGACGTGCATATCGAGGTGACGGTGACCGTCGACGGGGCGACGCTGGACGTGGACTTTGCCGGCACCGACCCACAGGTCGAGGGCAACGTCAACGCGCCGCTGTCGGTCGCAAAGAGTGCGGTGTACTTCGTCGTCCGGTCGGTCACCGACCCCGACGTGCCGCCCAACGGCGGGTGTTACGACCCCGTGCGCGTCCACGCCCCGCCGGGGTCGCTGTTGAACCCCCAGCCACCGGCCGCGGTGGTCGGCGGCAACGTCGAGACGAGTCAGCGCGTCACCGACGTGGTGTTCCGGGCGCTGGCCGAGGCGGTGCCCGACCGCGTGCCCGCGGCGGGACAGGGGACGATGAACAACGTCGTCGTCGGCGGGCCGGGGTTCAGTTACTACGAGACGGTCGGCGGCGGGATGGGCGCGAGCGTCGACGCCGACGGCCCCTCTGGCGTGCAGGTCGGGATGACGAACACGCTGAACACGCCGGTCGAGGCGCTCGAAGCAGCCTATCCGCTACGCGTCGAGGAGTACAGTCTGCGTGCGGGCAGCGGCGGCACGGGCAGACATCACGGGGGCGACGGCCTCGTCCGCGAACTCACTGTCGAGGCGGCCGCAACCGTCTCGCTGTTGACCGAGCGCCGCCGAACGGCCCCGTGGGGGCTGGCCGGCGGTGCGGATGGGGCGTGCGGACGCAACGAAATCGACGGCGAAACGGTGCCCGCGAAGGTGACGCGCGACGTCGACGCGGGAACGACCGTCCGGGTGGAGACGCCCGGTGGCGGGGGGTACGGCGACCCGGACGAGACGCCCGGTGCGGAGTGACCGGCCGCGCCGCTCCCTAGACCGTCGGGACGAGGACCTCGCCCAGTACGTCCGCCAGCACGTCGCGTTTCTCGACTTGCTCGACGCGCGCGTCCGGCGTGAGGACGAGCCGGTGGGCCAGCACCGGCTGGGCGACCCGTTTGACGTCGTCCGGGGCGACGAACTCGCGGCCCTCGATGGTCGCCATCGCGCGGGCCGCCTCGAAGAGGCGCTGGGTCCCGCGCGGGGAGACGCCCACCTCGACGCGGTAGTCCTCGCGAGTCGAGCGAGCGATGCCGGCCATGTACGCCAGCAGGTCGTCGTCGACGGTGACCGTCTCGGGGACGGTGCGCAGCGCTTCCACCCGGTCGCTGTCCAGCACTGCTTCGACGCTGGGGCTCTGTTCGGTCCGGCCGGCCCGCCGGCGAAGGAGTTCGACTTCGCCCTCGTCGTCGGGATAGCCGATGGAACTCTTCGCGAGGAACCGGTCGACCTGTGCTTCGGGGAGTTCGAAGGTCCCCTCCATGTCGACGGGGTTCTGCGTCGCGATGACGAAGAACGGCTCTGGGAGGGCGTACGTGTCGCCGTCGACGGTGACCTGCCCCTCCTCCATCGCTTCCAGCAGGGCCGACTGGGTCTTCGGCGGCGCGCGGTTTATCTCGTCGGCCAGCACCACGTTCGCGAAGATGGGGCCGCGGTTGAACTCGAACTCGCGGGTCTGCTCGTTGAACACGTGCGTGCCGGTGATGTCCGCCGGCAGGAGGTCGGGTGTGAACTGGACCCGGGAGAACGAGAGGCCGAGCGCCGTCGCCACGCTCCGGGCGGTGAGCGTCTTGCCGGTGCCGGGTACGTCCTCGAGCAGGACGTGGCCCTTGCCGACGACGCCGAGCAACACCGTCTCGAAGAACTCCTGTTCGGCGACGACTGCACGGCCGACTTCGTCGAGGACCTGACTCGTCACGTCGCGTGCTGCAGTGACGTCCATACGCGTGCATGTCATGCATCCGGTATATGTGTGTCGAGAACACAGTCCCCCAGAATCGAAACGCCTAAAGAGCAAACTGCGGTACAAAGAGGTGAGCCGAGGTAGCCTAGCCTGGCCAAGGCGGTTGCTTCGAGAGCAACTGTCCTCACGGACTCAGGAGTTCAAATCTCCTCCTCGGCGTTCCTACCGACACTATCCGACGAGCGTAGCGAGCCGGCGGCATCGGACGAGGGTTCTCCAGCCCGTCGTGCCGCCGAGCGACGCCGCTGTCGGTCCCATCGTGTACGTGGGCAGGCACACCGCCGTCGCCGTTCACACCCCGGCGACGAGGAAGATGAGGACGCTGATAGCCATGACGACGATGATGAACGCCGCCGCCAGCGCCCCGCCGAGCGACACCATCGCGTTGGCCGTCGACGCCAGCGTCTCGGTGCGGTCGTTGCCGAACACCGTCACCTCGGCCGTGTCGCTGGCCATTCCGGCCTCGACGGGTTCGAGGTCGGCGACGGCGCGGCCCACGAGGTCCGCGACCAGCGCGACGACTTCCTTCTCGGGGATGGCCTGTCCGACCTGATTCTCGGCCTCGACGGTGTTGACGATGTGCGTGTCGCTGGTCATCACTTCGAGGGTATCGACCCCGTCGACGGCGTCTACGATGCGGTCCCGGAGGCCGGGTTCCATGTTGTTGCCGTCGATGAGGGCGTACGCAGTGCGGTCGCCGTTCACCTCGAAGACGCAGACGCGGATACCCAGCGGGCCGATGCCCTCCTGGGGTTCCCACGGCGTCTCGTCCCACGCGACGCCACAGCGCACCGGCCCCGTCTCGGCCTCGGTGAGGAGGCGGGCGAGTTTCCCGGTCCCGTGTATCATGTCGAAGGAGCGCTGGCTCCCGGGGACGACGTGGCCGAGGTCGTCGCCCTCCAGTCCGTCGTTCGAGTTGTGTGCGTCGACCAACAGGACGTCCTCGATGTCGCCCGACCGGGCCTCGGACATGGCCGAGAGGCCGACGGAGTAGTCCACGTCGTCGGCACACCCGGGCGCGTACGTGGTGACGACGAAGGCGTCGCCGCCGAAGGCCTGCCCGGTCAGCGTCGCCTCTCCTTCGGTGATGCGGTGGCCGACGGTCGCCTCCGAGCGGTACTCGATGTCATCGAAGGCGCGGTCTGCGGTGTCCAGAATCGTGTCGACCTCCCGCTCGGTGACGAGGTTGAAGTCGTGTCCGGCGGTGGCGTGGGGCGGGAACGCGAGGCCGTCGGCGGACTCGGCGACGCGTTTCGGGAGGTTCCCCCCGCCGATCTCGCCCATCGGGCCGGGGTGAATCATCGGGAGGACGAACCGAGCTTTCTCTTCGCCGTTTGGCCGCCGGACCGAGAGGACGGTCACCGGGACGATGGCCTCCTCGCCGATGTCCTCGAAGAACGCTTCCAGTTCGTCCGAGCCCTCGGCGATGTGGCCGATGAAGCCACGGAGGAAGTCAAGCGCCGAGACGCCCAGCGAGGAGCGCCACGGCCGGTCGATGACGACGAGGAAGAGCCACACTGCAAGCGCGTAGATGGCACAGATGACCCCAAGCAAGACGAAGTCCGCGGGGATGAACCCCTGAATCTCCGGCGGGGCCTGTTCGGCCCGGGCTAACATCTCCTGTAGCACCGGGTCGTCTAACATGAACGCCGTCGCACCGCTGTAGACGGCCAGTAACCCGGCGGCAGCGACGGTCTGGATGCTCGCGGGGATGGCCGCCTTCAGCAGGGAGTGCCGGGAGACGGCCATCAGGATGAGCAGTCGGAATGCGAAGATAGAGGCCAGCGCCACCAGCAGGACGTCGAAGACGAAGTTCTGACCGAACCTCGGGCTGACGAGGGCTATCACGCCCGCAGTGGTCAGGAACGCGATGGTAACCAGTTCGCAGATGAGCGCCAGCAGGGAGGCACGGTTGGGGGTGAGTTGGCCGTCGAGTCGCTGGTCGACCCACGGCGTGGCGGCACCTGCGATAGCCGTCGGAAAGCCGATAAAGAAGACGCCCTGCCACGCGTCGTCCAGCACGAACCGCGAGTCGAACGCGGCCACGCCGGTCAGTGCGGCGATGAACAGGGCGAACGTGAGGCTCGCGTACCAGTTCGGCGCCCGGAAAATGAACCGGGAGAGACTGGCGAGGTTGCCCTGTGTCGCAGTCATTTATTACTCACTCCCCGCCTCAGCACATAAAACGGTCGCTTGCTGCCGGTTACTGCTTGGGTGCGGATTGCCGGTCACAGACCGCGAGGAAGTTCTCGAAGACGGCCTCGCCTTCCTCGGTGTGGGCGACTTCCGGGTGCCACTGGACGCCAAAGAGGTTGCGGTCGGTGTCGCTCATCGCCTCGACGCCACAGACGTCAGACGTCGCGGTGCGCTCGAAGCCCTCGGGCACCTCCTTCACCTCGTCGGCGTGGCTGGCCCAGACGCGCGTCTCCGGGGCCAACGAGCCGATTAGTGGGTCGTCCTCGTCCAGAATCTCGACGGTAACGTCGGCGTAGCCGCCGTACTCGCCGCTGCCGACGCGGCCGCCGAGTTCCTTCGCGATGAGTTGCATCCCGAGACAGATGCCCAGCACCGGAACGTCGAGGTCGAGGTACTCGGGGCAGTTGCCGATGTCGTCCATGTCCGGGCCACCGGAGAGGACGATGCCGTCCGCGTCGATGTCCTCGGGCGGCGTGTCGTTGTCCAGCAGTTCGACGTCGACGCCCATGTCCCGGAGCGCACGCTGCTCCAGATGCGTAAACTGTCCGTGATTGTCGATGACGACGATGTGAGTCATTGGATAGTGTCACGCCACCGGCGCGTATATATCCCCTGAAACGGGGCTAGCGATGACCGGGGCTTCCTTCTAAACCACTGGCACAGCAACCGAGAACAGTCAGAAAGCCCCTTTCAGTCCCGACGGACGCGTCGCGCCTTTCATCCTTCTCAGTCCCACCCGTCGTTCGGTCGACCCGCCGTCATTCGTCGTCGTACCGTTCGGCCGCCGACTGAAAGCCCATCTCCGACTGCTCTTTCGAGCGGCGACCCTCCTTCTCCGCGATGGCCTCGGGGTCGGGGTTCACGTCGTCGTCGACCCGCGCCCACGAGTTGTGGACCTTCGAGTGACACCACCGGCAGAGGTACACCGTGATTTCGTGGGCGAGGTCCTCGCCCTCTCGCGTCTCGTCGTACGAGAGGTGATGTTCTTCCAGCAACGGCCGCTCCTCGGAGTGGGCCAGCCGTCGTTCTTCGAGCCCACACCGGATGCACTCTCGGTCGCGGTTCCGACAGCGAAAGTGCGGGCAATCGCCCCAGTCCCACTCCGCCCCTTCAGTCTCTCCATCGGGACCGACTGCCGCCGGACACCGGAACGCCTCGGCGCTCCGGGCGTCGGCAAAGTCGGGGTCGTGGTGGCCGTGTTCGCGTGCCCAGCGGCACTTCCCCTCGTCGGTGACGAAGTCACAGCGGTCGACGTGGTCGTAGGGGTCGTCGACGCCGACGCTCGTCCCGCCCGGTGCCTTCTCCATGTCGCCCGCTCGGACACGGACGCTAATCAATCTGTTCGCCCGGCGACATCGGTTGGTTCCCGTCGCCAGTACGGGGAAGCCGTATGGTCACGACTGCGCCGTTGGGGTCTCGGTCGGCGATGGTCACCTCGCCCCCGAGGCTCCGGACCAGCCAGTGTATCGCCCACAGGCCGATACCGCTGGTGTGCTGGAGGCTGGTCTCCGTCTCGGCTCTGAGCGGGCGTTGCTCTCGCTCGGGAATCCCGGGACCGGTGTCCGCCACGTCGACGACGACGTGGTCCGACTCGTGTTCGACGCGGAGGACGACCTTCGACGTGCCGTCGGCCGTCGGCTGGCGCTGTCCGTGTTCGACGGCGTTCTGTATGGCCTCCCGGAGGACGATTTCGACGCGTTCGTCGCCGGGGACCGTCGCCGTGGCCGGCGTCTCCACGACGAACTCACACTCGGGGCTGTCTCGCTGGAACCGGCCGCGCTGTCGGTCCAGAACCTCGACGACGTCGACCGGTCTGACCGTCCCGTCGGCCCGGAGCACTTCCGTCACGTCGCGTGCCTTCTCGCTCACCCGCTCTAACTGCCGCGTCCGGGCGACGATTCGCTCGACTGCGTCGACGTCGTCGTCGGAGAGTTCCTGCTGAAGGACAGACGCGTTCCCCTCGATGACGTTGACCGCGTTGCGGATATCGTGGCGGAGTACGCGGTCGAGGACGGCCAGTCGTTGCTCGCGCTGCTTGCGGTCGGTCACGTCGGCGAGGGCGATCATGTGTCCGGCGACGGTATCGTCGGGGTTCGTAATCGGGGCCGACCAGAGGCGCACGTCGACGAGCGCGCCGTCCTTGCGCTTGCGCTTCGTCTCGACGCCGTCGATGACGCCGCCAGCGTCGAGCTGTGACATGTGTCGTCGGAACTCCTCGCGCCGGTCGTCCGGAACCAGCGGGTACTGCGTGCCGCGGACCGCGTCGGCGCTCCAGCCGAACAGTCGCTCGGCGCTGCTCGACCACGACAGCACGTCGCCGTCGGTGTCGATGGCGACGATTGCGACGGGCGACGCCTCGAAGATGGCGCAGAGGCGGTTCTGTGCCAGTTCGGTCCGCCGCCGCTCGCGGGCCCGGCGGGTGTCGTAGACGCCCGTCAGGAGCCCGCCGACCGCACCCGCGCCGGCGACCCATCCAGTGACGAGGAACGGGTCCGCGAGGGCGACCCCGTGGGCCCGCTGGTAGCCGACGACGAGCAGCGTCAGCGTCGTAATCGGGAGCGAGCCACCCAGCGACCACGTGACGATCCGGCGGACGTCCGGCGGGTCGGCCTCGCCTCGGAAGAGCCACCCGGCACCCACACCCAGCGGCGCCACGAGACACACGAGCGCGACTCCGGCGAGGACCTGTGTCGACGGGGCGACACCCGGTCGCGTCAGTCTGCGGGCGGTCACGACGGCGACCAGCACCGCGGGCGAGACGAGTGCGGCCGTGCCGACCCATCGCCACTGCTCGACGGACCCCGAATCGGGGTGGGGCTCGAAGGGGTGTGACATGTCCGAGGGAGGACGCATCGGTAGCCAGTCGTCCTCGACCGGGAATGAATCCGACAGCGGTTTCCCAGCCGGTAGGAACGGGCGTCCGGGACAGAACACCTAAACCGCTCTCGGTCCACGCTGTCTGCATGCGAATCGTCCACGACGACGGGGGAGAGCGACGGACCCTCGCCGCGACAGTCGACCGGGCCGAGACGATGCTCGAACAGTCCCGGGGGCTGATGTTTCGGGGGTCGATTCCCGACGACTACGGCCTCGTCTTTCCCTTCGACGACGTGGGTCGGCGGTTCATCCACATGCTGTTCGTCCGCTTTCCGCTTGACGTAGTGTGGCTGGCAGACGAGGAGGTTCAGGCGGTGGCGACGATGCACCCGTGGCGGTCGTTCGGGTGGGCGAAGGCCGACACGGTGCTCGAACTGCCGGCCGGGGCTGCGACGGGCGTCAGCGAGGGGGATACGGTCGTCGTCGAGGGGTAAGCGTCGATTGCCACGCCCCGTCGCGCATCCGGCAGATTTTAAAGGATGAACGTGTGAGTAGCTATCACCATGTCGGAACACCCGACGGAGGATAGAGGAAGTCGCCGCGAGGCGGCTGGGCGCGAAATTCGCCCCCAAGAGTGACGGAAGTGAACGTTCTGTGAGCCAGCATACATTGTTCGGGGACCATCCAGCGACGCGTCCCCTCGACGAGGTCGGTGAGGTACAGTTTCTCGATACGACGCTGCGCGACGGCGAACAGGCCCCCGGTGTCTCGCTGACGCCGGACGACAAGGCCGACATCGCGCGCAAACTCGACGCCGCGCGTATCGACGTTATCGAGGCCGGCAGCGCCTGTACCGGGCCGGGCGAGCGTGAGACCATCTCGCGCGTCGCGGAACTCGATCTGGACGCGACGGTGACGAGTTTCTGCCGCGGCATCCAGAACGACATCGACCTCGCTCTGGAGTGTGGGGTCGACGGCGTCAACCTCGTCGTCCCGGCCAGCGACCGCCACATCGAGGACAAGGTCGGCACCTCGAAGGCGGACAACGTCCAGTCGACGGTCGAACTCGTCGAGTACGCCAAAGCGAACGACCTCTGGGTCGAGGTCATCGGCGAGGACGGGTCGCGCGCGGACCTCGACTACCTCGAAGAACTGCTCGGGGCCGCACTCGATGCGGGCGCCGACCGCATCTGCTGGGCCGACACCGTCGGCCACGCGACGCCGGATCGCGCGCTCGAATGCGTCGCACGGCTCTCCGAGTTGGGCCCGGTCAGCACCCACACGCACGACGACCTCGGACTGGCCGTGACGAACGCGCTGGTCTCCATCGCCGCGGGTGCGGACCTCGTCCACGGGACCATCAACGGCATCGGCGAACGGGCCGGCAACGTCGCCTTAGAGGAGGTCGCCATCGCGCTGGACCACGGCTACGGCGTCGAGACGATGGAGTTGACCGAGGTGTACGACCTCGCCGACCTCATCGCCAACCGAACCGGCATCCCGCTTGCGCCGAACAAGGCCGTCGTCGGGCAGAACGCGTTCACCCACGAGTCGGGCATCCACACCGACGGGACGCTGAAAGACGACGCGATGTACGAGCCGTACCCGCCCGAGAAGGTGGGCCGCGAGCGCCGTCTCGCACTCGGCAAACACGCCGGCCGCGCCGGCGTGCAGGCCGCACTCGACGAACACGACGTGGACGTCACCGACGACCAACTCTCCGAAATCGTCGGCCGCGTCAAGGAGATCGGCGACCGTGGCAAGCGCGTCACCGACGCCGACCTGCTGACCATCGCCGACGAGGTGACCGGACAGGAGCAGGACCGCCGCGTCGAACTGCTCGGGCTGACGGCCGTCTCCGGGTCCGATACGCCGACGGCGAGCGTGCGTCTCTCGGTCGACGGCGAGGAACGCAAGGAGGCCGCCGTCGGCTCTGGTCCCGTCGACGCCGCGATGAACGCCGCCGAGGCGGCGCTCTCTCACACCGCCGACGCGACGCTCGAAGATTACCACGTCGACGCCATCACCGGCGGGACCGACGCGATGGTCACCGTCGAGATAGAGATGTCCCGTGGCGACGACCACGTCGCCGTCTCCGCGAGCGACTCGGACATCACCCGGGCCTCCGTGCGGGCGATGGTCGACGCGATGGATCGCCTCGTGACCGACGAGGACGAGACGCTGGTCGCCGACGACTGAGAGGGCCGCTGCTCGGCGACGTGGAATCGTACAGAAAGGTCGACGGGTTAGGCGGTAACCCCGACTCGTGTCTGCTCGTCCTGCCGTTCGGTTACGATTACTTTCTGTCCGCGTTCGACTTCGACGCGACACCCCGACATCGAGAAAGAGAACGTTCCGACGAGACTTCCGTTCGAGGAGTCGAACAACTCATCGAGCGCTTCTGGGTCGATACAGTCGTAGAGACACTCGTCTAAGTCCATCGGGTCGATACCCTTCGCGTCGGCGATGCCGTAGACGATTGTCTGACTCAGTGGTTCGGACGGCGACGTAGTGTACACGTGTTGGGTTCCTGTCATCGGTTGCACTCCGCTATCGGCCAATCATCCTGTTGTAAAAAACGCGTTCTGGCTATACAGAATGCCCCCCGTCGGCGAGACGCACCATACAGATAGCGACCCGATCAGCCGTCGCCGAGCACCAGTTCGAGCAGTTTCCGCTCGCTGACACGTAGGTGGCGATTCACCGTCGGTTGGGTGATGTCGAGCATCGACGCGACTTCCTCACCGGTCGTCTCACGGGGCCAGTCGAAGAAGCCGCTGAGATACGCCGTCTGCAGCACCTCCAGTTGGCGGTCGGTGAGTTTCTCTTCGAGGGCGGCGCGGATACTGCCGTGGTTCGGCCGGCGCGTCGTCTTCTCGCGTCTGGCGTTCAACTTGACGTCGGCGTACCGACTCTCCAGTTGCTCGACGAACGTCCGCACGTCCACCTCGGACGCGAGGTGGACGACGACGTCGACGCGGTCGGACCGGGCTTCGAGGCCACCAAGTCGTGCCCCCTGGTCGGTGACTGCTCGAACGACCGTATCGCCCTCGACGACCACCTCGTACAGGCCCTCGGAGACCGACGACACCGACTCGACTCGCCGTATCTCGGCTATCGTCTCCGCGACCGTGGTTTGCTCGACGTCGGGGACGCTGACGAACAGTCGCGTGGTGTCGGCCTCGCCGGGGACAACGCCTTCGCACGTGATCGGTCGGTCGAGTCGCCGAGCCAACTGCGTGGTGAACGGTTTCGGAGCGGGGACCGAGAGGGCGAGTTCGACGACGTCGTCTCCGAGGTGTCGCTGGCGGGACGCTATCTCTCGCATCGCGTTCGCGATACCCTCGCCGAGTTCGACGAACACTGACTCCAGCATCTCGCCGAAGTGTTCGGTCCGGTCGGCGTAGACGGTCAACACGCCGTAGAGGAAATCGTCGTACGCGAGCGGGACGCTGATTGCCGAGCGGAAGTCACGGGAGATAGCTTCGGTCCGCCAGTGTTCCCGTCGCAGGTCGTCGGTGATACACGGGACGAGCGTCGGCGTCCCCGTCTGTGCGGTCTGGACGGCGGGCGGTCCGCCGTCGCTGGCGGCCGACTGCGTGACGGCGTCGAGATAGCTGGACGACCGACCGGCCCACGCACGTGGCTCGACGCCCGCGTCGGTCGACCGGCCGACCCACGCGAACGAGAACCACTGTGACGACGCGAGTTCGTCACAGACGGCCTGCTCGATGGCCTCGCAGGTGTCGGCCTCGACGAGGACGCGGTCGACCCGACGGATGATGGCGTTGACCTCCTTCAACTGTCTGAGCTCTTCGTTCTGTTGACGGCGCTCTTCCTCACGCTCTCGCAGTGCCATCTCGCGGTCGACGCGGGCGAGTGCGGCCTCGGCGCTGCTCGCGAGCAAGTCCACGAGTTCACGCGTCCGTTCGTCGAGTCCGTCGCTGGGCGTCTGCGCGTAGAACACGCCGTGGTCGGTGAGCGAACGGTAAATAGCGCCCGTCCCCAGCGTCGCGCCCTCGTCGTCGACGAAGACGTCCCAGACGAGGCCGCCGTCCGGACCGATAGGGGATAGGTCGGTTTCGTCGACGGTCGCGTCCGGGCCGACGGCGGTCGGCCGGAGGTGGTTCTCGCTCCGGTCGAACAGGTAGACGGTCGCCCCAGAGAGGTCCAGTACGTCCGCTGCCGTTTCCGTGATGACCGTCGCCACGTCGTCTTTCGTCTCGGCTCGGAGGAGTTGCCGCGTGGTGTCGTGAAGCGCCGCGAGCATACGAGCGAACTGCTGGCGGTCGGAGACGTCTCTGACGACGCCCACCTGCCGGTAGTGGTCGTCGTCGAGGCTGTACGCCGAGAACCGCGTCTCGACGGGGACCGTCCCAGTATCGGCCGTCTGGATTTCCGTCGTCATGGTCGCTACGTCCCGGTCGCCGTCTCTGAGCTGTCGACTCAGCGTCGCCGCCCGGTCGATGGCCGATTCGTCGGCGAGCAACGACGCGTCCGATCCGACCATCGTCTCCCGGTCGTAGCCGGTAATCGACGACATCGCGTCGTTGACGGTCCGGATAGTGGCGGTATCGTCGAGTGTGTAGACTCCGTCCTCGATGGTCTCGACGATGCGTTCGTACGCTTCGAGCGTTCGCTCGCGGTCCTGTCGCTCGGTCACGTCGTGGCCGATACCGAGATACACCGTCTCGTCCTCTGACTCGTGGCGCTCGAACGCGAGGTCGACCCAGCGGTCGTCTTCGACTGTCTGACAGCAGGTCGTGACGTACTCGCCGGTCTGGGCGCAGTTAGCCTCGATGCGGCCGCGGGTCGCCGCCGGAAACAGGTCCGGGAGCGAGCGACCGAGGACAGTCTCGGCCGAGGTTTCGACGAGCGTATAGAGGTGGTCGTTCGCAGCGAGCACGCGCAACTCCGTATCGACGACGACGGCTGGTTCGGGGAGCCGAGTGACGAGCGAATCGAGAAACGCGCGCGGTGTCTGTGACGTCTCGGCTGTGGTGGTCCGCTCACCCGAGGAGTCACTGACCGACTTTTCCATGCACGCCCGTCCGTGCCTGTCGTTGGAAAGTGTGATTTCGGGCTCTACGTCAGCTACACCACGATGGTCCTCAGGTAGTTACCAACCCTGACTCTCCCGGCACTCACTCCGCAATGCTCACGACGTCGTCTAACCCCCACACCTCGTAGTCGGGCGTCACCGAGAGGTCGGTGTCCACGCGGTGCGGGCGGCGGATGAACGCCGAGTCGATGCCCGCGGCGTGGGCGGCCCGCACGTCGGACTCGTTGTCGCCGACGAACAGCGCCTCCGAGACGCCGAGGTCGGCGAGTGCCCGTTCGACGTAGTACGGACGTGGCTTCTTGCGTTCGAGACTCTGTACCGTCGGGTCGCGTGCGTGGACCGTCTCGAAGTGCGGGGCCAGTCCGAAGTGGTCGAAGGCGAACTCAACCGTCGCCGTCTGGTTCGAGGAGACGACGCCCAGCGGCGTGTCGAAGGCGTCGAGTGCGTCGATGTCGTCGTACGGGCGCTTCTCGCCGGCGGTCATCTCGGCACGCTGGGCCTCGGAGATGGCCCCGTCACGTGCCGCCCAGAACGCCTCGGGGTCGAGGTCGTACTCCGCACAGACCGCTTCCAGTCGGTCCACCGTCACGCCGATGCTCATCGCTTCGACGTGGTCCGGGTGCGGGTTGGTGACCCCGACGCGCGCGAACGCCTCGCGCGTCCCGTCGCGGTGAGCGTCCATGCTGGTCAGGGTCAGCAGGACGCCGTCGTTGTCGAAGATGACTGCCTCATAGCCCATACCCGAGCGAAAGCGCTCGCTCGCCGAGTACCTTTCCACTCAGCGCCCGAACTCGTCCCCGGTGTCGAACTCCTCGGGTGAGCGACCGGCGGCGTCGACCACCTCGTCGGAGACGACCAGCGGACAGTCCACCCGCAGGGCGATGGCGATGCCATCGGAGGGGCGCGCGTCGAACACCATCTCTTTGCGGCGGTCGTCGAGGTACTGCTCGGTGTCTATCTTCGCGTAGAAGGTGCCGTCGGTAAGGTCGTCGATACGGACACGGTCGATGGCGCTGCCGAACTCCGCGACCATCTCGACCAGCAAGTCGTGGGTGAGCGGTCGCTCGAACGGTTCCCCGTCGATGGCCAGTTGCATCGACTGGGCCTGATCGGAACTGACGAAAATCGGGACGATCTCCCCGCGGGCGCGGAGCAACACGACCGGCGTTCCCGCTCCCTCTTCGCTGACGCCGACACCGACCCCTTCGACCGTGGCCTCGTGTTCCATACGGTACAGTTTGGCGGGTAGGTATGAAAAGCTAGCCCGCGGTCGGTTTTACGGGGGGCGGGCCCCAACGACGTCCGTGGCCGAGGACGCCTATCGTGTCGTCGTGAAACCGTCCGCACGTCGGGTGAGCGCCCGCGTCGGTCGCTGGGTCAACCGCGAGGGTCCGGTCCGAACCTTCGACTCGAAGCCGCTGGCCCGCGAGTGGGCACGGGCCTGTCGGGGCGCGACGGCCGCCGTGTGGCTACAGGACGCCCCGCCGTGGGCCGAGGACGACGCCGACGGCTACCTCGTCGGCCGGACCCGCACCGTCGCGCGCGCCGACGTGCCCGGCCACCAGCGGACGCTGACCGAGACGGACGAGTGAGTGACCCGAAAACTCCGTTTAAACCGGATTAAAACCCAATCCAGAACGGCTAAAACGACGCAAATCGGGTTAATCCGGGTTCTCTGCTTACCCCCTTGAAGTAGCACTGGTCCGCAGGGTCGGGTGGAGTCAACGCACGATGAAGCTCACGAAGATTTCCGGCGCGCTGCTGGCCGTGCTCGTCATCACGGGCTCGGCGGCGGCGCTGCCCGCGGCGGCAGGCGCACAGGCTTCGGACAATGCGGACGGCGCACAGGCCGACGCCCACGCGAACGAGACGGCGGCCGACGCCGACGACCACGCCGCCGACAGCGCAGCGATGAACGAAACCAACGAGTCCGACGACTCGGACGCCGAGGCGGCGAACGCGAGCGTGGCCGCCGACAGTCAGGGTCCGCCCGCTGACGCCGGTCCTGACGGCGAACGGGGTCCGCCCACCGACCTCCCCGAACAGGTCCCGGACTTCGTCAGCGAGATTCACAGTCTCGTCCACCAGCACATGAACGGTGACCTCGACGGCAACCTCGGCGAGCAGATTAGTGACGTCACGCCCGACGGCGGTGAAGCCAGCAACGCGCCGACCGACAGCGACGACGAGACCAGCACCGACGGCGAGCAGTAATCCGGCTGATTCTTCGTCCGTCCGCCGACGCACGTAGCGACCAAGCGCGGTATTTTTGCTCGTTCGTCACCCACTGTCGGTATGGACGACTCCGTCCACGCCGACGAGGCCGAACGGACTACCGAGGACCTGCTGTCGGCCGACGACGCCTCCGACGTCGTGGAGACGGAGGGCGTCGACCGCTGGCAGGCCACGAAGTACGTCGCCCCGTTCGTGGCTATCGGTCTGTTCGACCTCGTGCTGTTGCTCGGGTGGGGACTGGACCCGCTGTGGGGCTTTATGATTCTGCCCCCCATCCTGTTCGTCAGCGTCCTCGGCTGGATCGCGTTCCGGACCGGGTTCGCGAGCGACCGCACCTGACGGACACCGTGTTATTTAGTACCAAGCAAACGTCTGTCACGTATGCGGGCTCGCACGCTCGGCCTGGCCCTTATCGTTATCGTCGCCGCCAGTGGCGTCGCAGCGGCGCACGGCAACGACGTCGTCGTCCACACCCAGCGCTCCTCAAACGGAGCCGTACAGGTCGCACACGTCTCCCAGATTACAAGCGTCCACGTGGTGCTCTATCAGACCGACGGCGAGACGCTCGGCCCTGTCGTCGGGCACCGGTTCCTCCCGCACGACGGCGCTCTCACAGAACGTGATCACGTCACTGTCGGCATCGAGGCGTCGACGTGGACGAACGTCAGCGAGAGCGTCACGCTGTTCGCCGCCCTCCACAGCGACGACGGCGACGGGGCGTTCGACCCCGAGGCAGACGCGGTCATCAGCCGCGAGGGCGACCCGGTCGGCCACCAGTTCGTCCTCGGGAAGGCCGACGGCAACGCCAGCGTCCTCGCGCGCGACCAGACGGCGGCGACGAACGTCACGGTCGAGCAGGTTGCCATCGACGCCGACGGCTACCTCGTCGCCGGCACCCACGACAGCGGGCCGGTCGGCGTCACGCCGCTCACTGAAGGCCGTCACGAGAACGTAACTGTCGGACTCGACCCCGGTTTCTACAACAGCCAGCCGTCGTCGTTCGAACTCGAACTCACGCTGTACCACGACGACGGAGACGGGTCGTTCGACCCGGCCGGGGACACACTCGTGACCGCCGGCAGTGAACACGTCGGCGCGCACCTCTCCATCGAGAAGGCGACGCCGACCGTCACGACGCCGACGCCGGCGACGACCGCGACCGAGGACTCGCCGACGCAGGCAGCGACGACCGCAACGACAGCCCCGCCCACGGATAGCGCCACGGCCACGACGCCACAGACGACCGGCGGTAGCGGCTCCGGATTCGGGGTTCTCGCGGCGCTGGTCGCCCTCGCCGCCGTCGTGAGCGCCGTGCTCCTGTGGGAGCGTCGCCACTGACAGCGTGTTCGTCACCACCCGCCGAATCGGCGCGGGCGAAACCCGCGTCGTTCAGTTCTCGTCGTCGGCGAACAGGTCGTCGACGGCCGAGCGAGCGGCCAGTGCGGCGTCTTCGGCGACCCGTTTCTCGTCGACGCGACTCTCCGGTGCGTTGACGTAGACGTCGACTTCGAGTACGTCGTCCTCGAAGGTGACGGTCACGTCGACGTCCTCGACATCGCTCGCGTCGAACCGCGAAAAAACGACGTTTTCGGCCGCGTCAGCGGCCACCTCGACGACCTCTTCGTCGGTCGGCATGACTTACGCGCCAGCGCCGGGGCCGCCGGCCGGACCGCCGCCGAGCATCTGCTGGAGTTCGCCCTGCAGGTCCTCGAACTGCTCTTGGACGCGCTCTTCCTGCTTTTCGAGGGTCTCGACGCGGACTTCGAGGCTGGAGACCTTCTCTTCGAGGTCGTCCTGTGCTTCGTCGAAGCCTGTCTTCACGAGAAGTTCGCCGACTTCGCGGTACATCGTCGTGTCCTCGTCGACGTCTTCGAGTTCGTCCAGCGCGGTGCGGGACTCCTGAAGGCTCGTCTCGGCCTGCTGTTTCTGGGCAGCGACCTGCTGTGCGGTCTCCTGCAGATCCTGCAGTTCCTCGAGCTTCTCCTGTGCTTCAGGCGGAAGATTACCCTGCATACTCCGAGGGTCGGGACCCGGAGTGTTAAACCCACGCATCTCACCTCGATTCTGAGGCACAAGCGGACAACGAGAATCGCCAACGAGACCGGCAGAGAACCTCGTCACACGCCAATACCCCCCCATGAGCTGTATCGTTTGCGGTCAGCGGAGGTGTCGAAACGTGAGCCACCGCGCGTACGACGGTCCAGCGCTAGACGGGACCTACCAACACATCTCCGAGAGCCCGTTCGGGGTCCGAATGGTGAGACCGTCGACGCGACGCCCGACCCCGACGGTGAGGAGTCGGTCGAGCACGTCCCGGTCCCCGAAGACGATGTCGACGTCGCCGATGCTTACCCGCTCGCCAAGGAGTGGATGCGACAGGCCGCGCTGGACTCGGTGGCCTTCCATCATCACGTACTCTACGAGAGTATCCGCGAAGCCGGGACAATCGACAGCCAGACACTGCACAAGCGCTACGGCGCCATCGCCGACGATGTCTACGCCGG
Organism: Haloarcula sp. JP-L23; assembly: GCF_011602445.1. Lineage (NCBI taxonomy): Archaea > Methanobacteriati > Methanobacteriota > Halobacteria > Halobacteriales > Haloarculaceae > Haloarcula > Haloarcula sp. JP-L23. The sequence continues at coordinate 1,358,798 of NZ_CP050014.1, forward strand.
CCGACAACGGACGTCCCTCATCAAACGGACTCGCCGGGACACGCTCGCGAAGCTGCACGGGCACGATCTCCTTGGACAGGAGGGTGGGACGAAAGACCGCATCTACTGGGTGTTGGACGAGAACGTTCGGTCGGGGTACGATATCGACGTCCGAGCCGGGGCAGTCACATCGGATTCGTAGGCCAGTAAGGTCTATATACTCATGCTTGCGCATCGATATTTTTCGGGAGATATGAGCGTCGCGAACGGCAAGTCCGAGTCACAAATCCGGATGGAGCTGCTTGACCTACAGCGTACCCTCCAACAGATGGGGCGAGAGTTGACCAACGGCCACATCGGTGGGTACCTTCAGCTGGCTTCGGAACTGGACTTAGACACAATCGCCAGCGATCTCGAAGGTGGAGATGTCGAGTATGACCCGACGGTCTTTCCAGCAGTATTCTACGATATCGCAACGGACCCACTGACGGTCGTGATATTTTCAGATGGCCGCCTGTGTGTCGTCGATGGCTCGAGCGACGCTGCAGTTCGAGGGGCCATTTTGGAGACCGCCGAGCGCCTCGGAGAACTCGGTGTTTATACTGGCGACCGACCAGCCGAGGATGCGGTTGTCGTAGTCAACATCCCGACGTAGGGTCGCGAAAATATTACCCTCTTTAAAACCCACATCCGCTGACCTGTTTCAGTGGGGATGGTAAATCCAGGGCGCGTATCGACATCTCACCACTGGTTGGTACGGCGAATCGGTCGATACAGGCGGTATATCCCACACCAGCTGTTCTCGCAGCTTTTCAGAACAGCCGCAGTCGAACAACGGATTCTTTTGCTAATCTTGATTACACGCTGTCCATCGTCTCTATAGAGAGGGTATGTTCAGTCTCGTCCTGGTGACGTTCTGCTTTCGATTCCGCTGCGGTGCGTGACGGATGAAAGTCGATTTGTCCGCACTCCTCACAGACTACCTCGTACATGCAGCCACTCACAGGCATACAACACCATTAATAATTAACATCTTACCGAGCGTTGAACGGACCTGAGCTAGACTGAATTGACTGACTACCACTCCACCATGCTTGAATTGCTGAATGTGCACATCTACCGAGCAGCGTATTCTCTCAGATGGCCCTGAAACGGACGTGACGACTTGTTCAATAAGTCGCAAAACCGCTCAATACAGGCCAGCGATCTAACGCACTGTTCAGCAATCTGCCCGATTACTCCAGATACTGCGTACTGACTACAGAGGCGATAGACCTCGCGCCAGATGCCAGATTTGTGTAGAGAGAGTCGAAGCCGAATCTCCCCGTCACTGTCTCGCTACGTGGCGGTGACGTTCACGCGACGGACGCCGACGTGCATGAACTCGATACGCGACACGCCCGGCGATTCCGGAATCGTCCGCTGGCTAAGAGCCATGTCGTAGTGGACGGCCGCGTTCTGGCCGATTGTGAGGTTCCCCGTGACGACGCCGCCGTAGAGTTCACCCTGCTTGAGATAGGCGGACCCAGCGCCGTCCAGCCCTGCGGGCGCGTAGATGTACCCATTAAAGTACGTGGGTTTCGACGAACTGCCCGCCATCGCGAAGGTGAACTCGCGAGGCCCGAACACCCGGAGCTGAGGCGCTCGGTTGCCGGGAACATGCACCTCTGAGTCGATCGACTGATAAAACGAGAGGTGGCGGTCGCGGTCGAGATTGTTGTGCCCGCTCTTCTCGATCAATATCTTCCGCTCGCTAGCGACGTACAACCGGACGACACCGTCGCCTTTCACGGTGATGTTACTGCCAGGGTTTCCTTGCCCGCCGCGCTCCATCAGGATATAGTCCCGGACGGCGATCGAGATGTTTCCATCTGTCGTGTCGAGGACCAATCGCTCGCCGCTCAGGTTCATCGTCTCCAGATAGTAGCTGCCCGCAGTGAGCGTCCCGGTCGGGAGGCCGCCTCCACCGTCGTCGCTGATCGATATCTCGTTGTCGGTTATGTTCGTGGTGTTAGCGTTGTTGTTGCTAGCCCGTATCGACGCGACCCGATCCCGAACGAAAAAGTCGACTGGCTCGATAGATGCGATGCCAGAGATGTTACGATCAGTCCCCGAGACGGCGGCCCCGTTCTGTTCGTAGTCTTCGGTCCAGTGGATGTCGCCGGAGACGTTCGTCTCACCGTCTAACGTGACCGTACTCCCCGACCAGATGTCGCCGTATACAGTCGAGTTCCCTGTCGTCCGAACGTCACCGGCCGCGACGACAGTGCCGTTGCGATCCCCCGGTGCGGTATACGGACCGTCGGCCGACGAGTAGCTGTCAGAGTATGCCCCTTGGCCGGCGAACTCGAGGAACCCGCTCCCGGAGGTAGCGACGACACCGCTCGGGAACGCGGACGGCCCTGTCCCCTTCGAGGGGAAGATGACTGTCGCCGTCCGTGCGTCGTGGTCGACTCTGATGTACCCGTTGGTGGTCTCACGGAAGTACCGCCCCCACGCCTCGTAATACTCGCTGTGGACGGTGACAGCCACTTTCTGCCCTCGAATCCTGTTTGTCAGCCCTGCAGATGTGTTCGGAAAACGACGCTGTGGCGGGCCGTTAGCGGCCACCTGAACGTAGCTTGTGAGCGCGGGGTCGCCGTCAATAACGACGATCGGAAGTGTGAGCGTCTTCTCACGGAAGTGGAATTCCGGCCGAGAGATCATCACTGAGCCCCCATCCTCGTGCCGCCAGACGCCACCACCTTCGTAGCCAACCGTCGTCCCCGCCTGGACGTAGCGGACAGTTCCAAGTGACTCGTTTGCGGCCACTGCATCGACGGTCCCGGTACTCGCATTGACGAGGTGAACCCGCATCCAGCTATTGTTCTCAGTGTAGAGCTGTCCGCCCTGTCCCGAGATACCAAGGTTGAGCCGATGAGATTTGTCGGTGCCGGAACCAAAGGCGACGTCGCTTGTCTCAGCGTCGAGTTGCCTCAGAGCATGCTCGGTTTGCGTTACCTCGATAACCTTCTTCCCGTCTGCAAGCATTGGCGAACCGGTGACCACGAGTAGTGTACTAGCGAGGATCACGATTGCGACGAGTAAGATGACGCCGACAAGTTCCGACTGGCCCCGCTTCTCCGCGTGGAACTCGTCAGGGAGCCCATTCCCTGATCGCCAGTCTGACATACATCCACACGGAGGGTGAAAACTAAAGTTACAGAGTATCTGAAAGAGTTATCTCGTGTTTAATTGGAAATGGGATGTCTGACTACGGGACTGTAACACTCATCTCTTGAACACGACTAGAGGAATCATGTTCTTCTAGCGGATCTGTCTCTGAATGGTCTCTGTACAACTCAGTAGCGCACCTGTATCTAATACTCGACGGGCATCCGGTCGATGGTCCAGAACGGCTACGGCGTCGACGCCAACCACGACCACGACTACCGCTGTCGGCACTGCGGTGCCACGTTCGACGAACTCGTCGAGCGCCCCACGAAGAACACGCCCGGCCGCAGCGGCTCCCTCGCCGGCCGACTGGAGGACCCCGACCCCGAGGACGTCGGCGAGCCCGCGTGGTCGCCCGACTGCGCGGGGGTGGGCGGTTCCGCCGGTCGCGGCACTACTCTGCCACCTCGCCGACCGCCCGCTCTCGCAACTCGCCCGTGAGGTGCATCCCGTGCTGGTCGATGCGCCGGACGATGCGTTTTGCCTGTGTCGGACTGAGATACTTGTCCTCGATGGCCGCGCGGACGACGACGCCGAAACTGCTCGTCACCTCGGCGCCGAGTCCTTGTGCGGTCCGGCGGACGGTGCGGTCCTCGGAGACGACTGCGACGGCCGAGCGGTCGGACTGGTCGCGGTGTGCGAGGACGCCGGCCAGAACGGTGACGGCAGCACCGATGTCCTTCTCGCCAAGCACCGAACGGGCCCGCTCTATCTGGCCCTCGTCGACGGTCGTCTCCACGTCGCCCCCCTCCAGAAACTCCGAGAGGTTGGTGGCGGTCGGTTCGACCGGCACCGCCTCGACGACTGGGTCGGGGATGACCACGTCGCCGTCGAACGCCTCCAACAGCGACAGTTCGCCCACCTGTCCGAGGCTGTAGACGGCGGTCGGGCCGAGGTAGATACGGGTCATAGCTCCGCGGCGGTGTCGGCGTCGAGTTCGAGGTCCGACAGTTGCAGTTGCGTGGTCAGGTTGCGCTCGCGGGCCACGTCTAGCCACTCGGCGATGGAGAGGTCCGCAATCTGGGCGGCCTCCGCCGCCGAGATGTCGCCCGATTGGTACTGCTCGACGGCCACGCGGATGCGCAGCGTCTCCAGTCCCTCACGAAGTGCCTTGCGGATCGTCGTCGAGCGGTCCTCGGAGAGCAACTCTGCCACGTCGTCGAGTTCGGCCTTCTCCTCGCTGGGAAGCCGAGCGCTAATCGTTGGCATTGTTTACACGGTGGTCTCAGGTAAACGCACATCAAGGTAGGGGTCGGGGAACCGAGTGTTGGATGGATGACTATTCTAGCCGGCGACGAGTCGAACCGCCAACCGTTAAGCGGGCCGGTCCCCGATGAGTGGGCAATGAGCGACGACGCACGGGCGTTCGTCCCGGGCCACGTGACCGGCTTTTTCACGGTCGACCGGGCGGACGACCCGACGAAGACGGGGTCTCGGGGTGGCGGGATCGCACTCTCCGACGGCGTCTCGGTGACAGTCGAACCGGCCGCCGAGACGACGGTCGAACTCGACGGCGAGCGCGTCGAGATGGACGCTGTCGAGCGAGTACTGGCGGCGCTCCGCGCCTCGGCACGCGTCACCGCCGAGACGCCTCTTCCGATCGGTGCCGGGTTCGGGGTCTCCGGCGCGATGGCGCTGGGGACGGCACTGGCGGCCAACGCCGCCTTCGACCGTCACCTCTCGTACAACGAACTGGTGACGATTGCCCACGGCGCTGAAGTGCAGGCCGGGACCGGACTGGGCGACGTCGTCGGGCAGGCCCGTGGCGGGGTGCCGCTTCGACTCGAACCCGGCGGGCCACAGCACAACTACGTCGACGCGATTCCCGCACGCGCCCGCGTAGAGTACCACACGTTGGGCGAACTGTCGACGGCCGACGTGGTCGGCGGCGACACCGAGACGCTGACCCGGGCCGGCGAGCGAGCGCTCTCGATGGTCGTCGAAGACCCGACGCTCGACACCTTCACTCGCGCGTCACGGCAGTTCTCTCGCGAAGCCGAGTTGCTGACCGAGGCGGTACAGGCAGTCATCCGGGACGTGACCGAGGCCGGCGGCGACGCGGCGATGGCGATGCTGGGCGAGACGGTCTTCTCGTTCGGCACGGGGCTGACCGACGCGGGCTACGACGCGAGCGTCTGTGAGGTGTACCCACCGGGCGCGACCGTCGAGAACGGGCCGTCGTAGCGGCCCGCGACCGACGACTTTTCGACGGTCGGCGTTGGAGTGGAATATATGAGCGACGAGGTCGAGGTACCCGAAAGCCATCCCCGCTACGAGTCGTTGCTGACGCGCCACCGCATCGAGGCGGGCGTGGACCGCGGAATCACCTCCAGACAGGGACTCATCGCGCAGGGCCGCGGCGAGGCCTACGACTATCTACTGGGCGAACGGACCATCGAGAGCGCTGATCGGGCCGAGCGAGCGGCGGCCGCCTACATCCTGCAGGCCGACCACGCCGTCATCTCGGTGAACGGCAACGCCGCCGCCCTCGTCCCCGGCGAACTCGTCGAACTGGCCGAGGCGACCGGCGCTGACCTCGAAGTGAACCTGTTCAACCGCACGGAAGAGCGGATTCGCGCCATCGCGGAGTACCTCCGCGAACACGGCGCCGAGGCGGTGCTGGGACTCGAAGCCGACGGCCGCATCCCGGGCCTCGACCACGAACGCGCGAAGGTCGACGCCGACGGCATCGGCGACGCCGACGTGGTGTTGGTCCCCCTCGAAGACGGCGACCGGGCGGAGGCGCTGGGCGAGATGGGCAAGACGGAACTCGTCGTCGACCTCAACCCGCTCAGCCGGTCGGCACAGGTCGCGACGGTCCCCATCATCGACAACATCGTCCGGGCGATTCCGAACGTGACTGCCCACGCGCGCGAACTGGCCGACGACCCCGAGGCACAGCGGGACGCTATCGAGGCGTTCGACGCCGACGAGGCGCTTTCGGCGGCCGAGCGGGCGATACGCGGCGGTGAGTGACGATGGGGTTGCGACCGTACATCTATGCGGACCGGCGCCTCCCGGACGCCGAGACGGTTCGGGAGACGCTCGCAGAGCGAACGCTGACGAAGTTCGGCGACGACGAGCAGTTGGCCCGCCTCCACCGCGTGTTCTACCCCGTCTTCCGCGTCTCCTATGCCTACGAGACCGGGGAGGGCAAACTGTTCGGGACCGAGCGAAAGGAGGCGATGGCACTGCTCGACGGGCTCTGGGCGGACAACGACGACGCGCTGGTCCAGTACGCCGACGGGACGGGCAGTCCGGTGCGTCGGGCGACCAACGACTACGATTTCGGCCTCGACGACCCGGGCCTCGGTCGATCCGTCCTCTTCCGGTTTCAGGTGCCGACCGGCGACGCCGAGTCGCTGCTCCCCCGCCGCGTCGAGGAGTACCGCGAACAGTGTGGTGGCACCGCGAACGTCTTCTTGCGGAAGCTCCGGGAGTCCTACGGGTTGCCCGGCGACTTCGACCCCGCCGGGTTCGAGGGCGTGACTGACGTCGAGCGCGTGTATCTCCCGTTCTGGCTGGCGGAGTTTCACTCCCCTCACTCCGAGGACGCCGCGATGGTGACGTTCCGCGACCCAGATGCGCCAGAGCGGGAGATGCGAATGCACGGGTGGCTCGCGGCGTTCGTCAGCGAACGACCTCGCCGCCTCGCGACCTACGGCTACGAAGTCGACCCGGACCGCCTCGAACGGAACATCCGCGAGCGAATCGGGACGAGCGAGGAGGACGACCCGGACGAGACCGACGGGACCGACACACCGCCCCGGCCGTCGGAGGCCGGCGGTGCGCCGACGGTGACCCGCGAGGGCTCAGACGACGACGGCGTCGTCCAACCCGACGGCGTGGATATGTCCGCCGAGAGACTGGTCGACCCGAATCCCGACCGGAGTTTCGCGGACGTAGGGGGGATGAGCGACCTGCTCTCGACGCTCAATCACAAGGTCGTCCGTCCGCTCGAAGACCCGGAGACGTTCGAGGAGTACGGCATCGGCGTCGTCAACGGCGTCCTCTTACACGGACCGCCGGGATGCGGGAAGACGTACGTCGCCGGTGCGTTGGCCGGCGAAGTCGGCCACTCGTTCGTGGAGGTATCGCCGGCCGACGTAACGAGCAAGTACATGGGCGAACCCGCAAAGAAAGTCGAGGAACTGTTCACCGTCGCCAGAGCGAACGCTCCCTGCATCCTCTTCATCGACGAGATAGACGGTATCGCCGGCTCTCGCGGCGGCGACAGCGACATGAACGCCAGCGAGCAGCAACTCGTCAACCAACTGCTGACCGAACTGGAGGGCATCGCGGCCGACGACGTGGTGGTCGTCGGCGCGACGAACCTCGTCGAGGACGTCGACGGCGCTATCCGGCGCTCGGGTCGGTTCGACGAGCGAGTGGAGGTGCCGCCGCCGGACGCCGAGGCCCGCCGCGAGATACTCCGTCTCCACCTCACCGGCCGCCCTATCGCCGAGGACCTCGCCCTCGACTCGGTGGTCGAGGAGACGGCCGGCTACGCGGCCAGCGACCTCGAACTGCTCGCGGAGAACGCCGCTCGGGCGGCGCTCCGCGCCGACGAACCCATCGGGACGGCCCATCTGGCGTCGGCCGCCGCCGAGGCCGAGACGAGCATCCCCGACTGGGTCGACCCGGCGGACGTGGCCGAGGGCGGCGTCGTCCAACCCGACGGCGTCGACCTGCAGGCGACGAATCTGGTCGACCCGGACCCGGACCGGGACTTCTCGGCGGTCGGTGGGATGGCCGATCTGAAGGCGCGTCTCGAAGAGACGGTGCTAGACCCCATCGAGAACAGCGACGCCTACGCCGAGTACGACATCGACGTGCTCTCTGGGCTGTTGCTCTATGGCCCGCCGGGGTGTGGCAAGACCCATCTCGCCGGGGCGCTCGCGGGCGAACTCGGTCACTCGTTCGTCGAGGTGTCGCCGGCCGACGTGACGAGCAAGTGGATGGGCGAACCGGCCCGCAACGTCGCCCAACTGTTCGACATCGCGCGGGCGAACGCGCCCTGCGTCCTGTTCATCGACGAGATAGACGGCATCGCCAGTTCCCGGCGGGGGTCGATGAACACGAGCGAACAGCAACTCGTCAATCAACTGCTGACCGAACTGGAGGGCGCTGCGGCCGACGACGTGGTGGTCGTCGGCGCGACGAACTTCGTCGAGGACGTCGACGAGGCGTTGCGTCGCTCCGGTCGGTTCGACGAGCGAGTGGAGGTGCCGCCGCCGGACGCCGAGGCCCGCCGCGAGATTCTCGACATCCACCTCCGGACCCGACCGGTGGCCGAGGACGTCGACTGGGACGCCGTCGTCGAACCCACCGAGGGCTACGCGGCCAGCGACCTCGAACTGCTGGCCGAAGACGCCGCTCGGCACGCGTTCCGAGACGACTCCCACATCGCACAGACTCACCTCGAAACCGCCGTCTGGGAGACTCGGTCGAGCATCGCCGACTGGGACGGCCGCGACCGGTACGCCGACGACGAGGACACGGCAGCGCTGAACCTGTAGCCTTGGGGGGTGACTTCTTGCCGGTTCGGCCCCTCTCTCCGAACGATGCCTGTGTATCCCTCGGTCCGTGACCACGGCGTCTCGCTGTGCGAACGGGCCGGTTACGACGTGACGGTGCGTGAGGACCTGCGGGGACCGCCAGCACTGGCCGAACCCGAGGACGCCGCGGTCGGCCTCGTCGACGCGGAGATCCCGCGCCCCGTCGCCATCGAACCGCTCACCGAGGCCGACGTGGGGCCGTCCGGACTCGTCCCGCGTTTCGCCGACGCGCTTCGGGAGGGCCGTGACTGCCTGTTCGTCGTCCCCTCGACGGAGGCGACCGGAACGACGCTCACGCAGGTCGTCGCGACGGTGCTTGGCGACCCGGCGTGCGTGGCCGTCGACGAACCAGACGGCAGACACTTCTACAAGGGCCCCGACCGCGTGCCGCTGTCGGACGGGAGCTACGCCTGTGCCCGCGCGCCGGCGGCGGACCTCCAGTGGCGTGAAGTCCGAGTCGACGAGGGCCGGCCGCGACTGGAACTGAGCGTCGGCACCGAGGTCGTCGCCGTCTTCGAACACGTCGACGCCCTCGGTGACGCGGGACGGCACGCCTTCCAGCACGCCTACCGCCGGGCCGACGACGGCCGCTTCGAGGTGACCGCTGGCGGCGAGGTGATAGAGCGGTTCCCCGGGCCGACGGCGATGCGCCGCGGCGGTTACGCCCCGGTTCCGATGCCTATCGTCCCCGAACACCTGTTCCCCGCCGACGCCGACCGGTCGCGCTGGGCCGTCTGCCAACCGGACGGCGGGCGGGACGTGCTCACCGCGGCCGGTCTGCACGCGTGGGGGTAGGGCTATTCGAGGTCGACGGCCTCACCGACACGTTCGACGAGCAGGCCCTCGGCGACGAGCGTCCGCACCCGGTCGATGTCCTCGTGGACCGCTCGGTCGGCGTCCAGTTTCGGGACGACATCCCGGACCGTCTCGTAGGCGACATCGGTCCCGACGCCGTGTGATAGCTCCGGAGAGGCCTCGAGGAACTCGGCGGCCTGTGCCGCACAGAGCAACTCGATGCCGACGACGGTCTGGACGTTCTCGACGACGCTGCGAAACGACAGCGCCGACTGCCCGCTCATGCTGACGTGGTCCTCCTGATTGCCGCTGACGGGCGTCGAATCGACCGACGGTCGGCCGGTCGACCGGCATTCGTTCAACAGCGCCGCCGCGGTGTACTGGGCTATCATGTAGCCCGACATCACGCCGCTACGGTCGGTGAGGAAGGGTGGGAGGTGTGACTCCTGGACGTTGGGGTTGAGCAGGCGGTCGACGCGACGCTCACAGATAGCCGCGAGTTCAGTCAGCGCGCCCGCCGCGTAGTCCAGTCGGAGTGCCAGCGGTTCGCCGTGGAAGTTGCCGGCCGATAGGACCGCCGCGTCGCCGGTTCCACTCGCCCGGTCCGGTGCGTCCGTGCGGGCGAACAGCAGCGGGTTGTCAGTGGCGCTGTTGAGTTCCGTCTCGACGGCCTCGCGGAGGTGTTCGAGGGCGTCCCGCACCGCGCCGTGGACCTGCGGGAGACACCGCAGCGAGTAGGCGTCCTGCACCCGGTCGCAGTTGCGGTGGGACTCGACGATGCCCGACTCGGCGGTGAGTCGGCGGACGTTCCGCGCGCTCGCGGCCTGTCCGGGATGGGGGCGGACCGCCGAGATGGCCTCGTGGCTCGGCACCGTCGAACTCATCGTCACCTCCGTCGTGAGCGCACCGGCCACGTCCGCGCTCCGAAGGGCCGTCGCCGCGTCGTGGACGGCCAGCGCGGCCAGTCCGACGGTCAACTGCGTGCCGTTGACGAGCGCTAGCCCTTCTTTGGCTTCGAGGGTAACCGGGTCAAGACCCGCGCGAGCGAGCGCCTCGTCGCCGCGGAGTCTGTCGCCCGCCACGTCAGCCGCCCCTTCCCCGATGAGCACCAGCGACATGTGGGCCAGCGGCGCGAGGTCACCGCTGGCGCCGAGGCTCCCGCGCGAGGGGACGACCGGGTGGACGCCCTCGTTCAGCATGGCGACGAGGACGTCGACCACCGCCTCCCGGATGCCCGAGTACCCCTTTACCAGCGCGTTCGCGCGCGCGACCATCGTCGCCCTGACCTCCTCGCGGGTCAGTTCCCGACCGACGCCCGCGGCGTGGCTCCGCAGGAGGTTCGTCTGGAGGGCTTCGAGGTCCGTCCGCGGGATGCGCTCGTCGACCAACTCGCCGAATCCGGTGTTGACACCGTACACCGCCTCGCCGCTCGCCAGAACGGACTCGACGCGCGCACGCGACTCCTGGACCGCTCTGCGGGCCTCGTCGGCGATTGAGACGGTGGCATCCTCGCGGGCGACGGCGACCACCGCCTCGGGAGTGAGCGACGCGCCGTCGAGGACGACGCTGTCCGTACCAACTCGTGACATGCCTCAGGGTACGTGCCACTCACTCATACGTTGTTCTCCCGTCCTCGCAGACGACGGCGCCGTCGGCGAGGACGGTGTCGACGACGTTCGTCCCGTACTGGTAGGGGACGTGGACGTGAGTCGGTGCGTCGAGGACGAGGAGGTCAGCCGGTGCGCCCTCTCGGAGGGTCCCGCTGCCGTCCTCGCGGTCGAGTGCCAGCGCGGCGTTTCGCGTCCCCGCGACCAGCGCCTCGGCGGGGGTCATCCGCATCTCGACGCAGGACAGCGCCATAGCAAAGCCCATGCTGTGGCTGTGGCAGTTGGGGTTGAAGTCCGTCGCCACGGCCACCGGCGCGCCCGATTCTAGAAACGCCCCCGCGTCGGCGTAGTCGGCGCCGAGGCCGAACGCCGTCCCGGGGAGCAGGACGGGTGTAACGCTCGCTTCCACGAGGGCATCGATGTCCTCCTCGGTCGCGTAGAGGAGGTGGTCGGCGCTGGTCGCGCCCATCTCGGCGGCGAGTTGGGTCCCGCCGATGTGGGCGAGTTCCTCGGCGTGGACCTTCGGGGTCAGTCCCGCCTCTGCCCCCGCTTCGAGGACGCGCCGGGACTGGGCGACCGAGAAGACCCCCTCCTCGCAGAACACGTCGCAAAAGTCGGCGACGCCCTGCGATTCGACGGCGGGTATCTGCTCCTCGACGACCTCGTCGGTGTAGTCGTCCGCGTCGCGCCCCTCGGGGACGGCGTGTGCGCCCATGAACGTCGGCACCACGTCGACCGGGTGGCGGTCGTCTGCGCGGTCGATCACTCGAAGCATCTGCAGTTCCGTCTCCGTATCGAGACCGTACCCAGACTTCACCTCGACGGTCGTCGTCCCGTGGGCGAGCATCGTATCGAGGTGGCCCAGCAGGTTCGAGAGCAGCGTCTCGTCGTCGGCGTCCCGAACCGCACGCACGGTGCGGAGGATGCCGCCGCCCTCGGCGAGGATGTCCTGATAGGACTTCCCGCGGAGTTTCGCCGCGAACTCGTCCGAGCGGTCGCCCGCGAACAGGCCGTGTGTGTGCGGGTCGACGAATCCCGGGAGGACGGCCCGGCCGCCCGCGTCGACGGCACGACGCGCGTTCCCCGGTGGGTACTCGCGCGTCACGTCTTCGGTCGGACCGACAGCCGCGACCGTCCCGTCGACGACAGCGACCGCACCGTCCTCGACGGTTTCGAGGGCCCGGCCGCTCCCGTCCGGGCCGACGACGAGTTCGCTCGCGCCGTGGACCACCGCGTCGAGGTCGGTCATTCCGTCACCTCCAGTCCGGCGAGGAAGTGCGCGACGGCGCGGGCGGCGACGCGAGCGGTTCGGCCCCCCTCATCGAGCGGCGGCGCGCACTCGACCACCTCGAACCCGGCGACCCGGTCGTGGCTGGCGACGTGGCCGAGCATCGTGAACATCTCACGGGGCGTGACGCCCCCGGGTGTCGGCGCGCTCACGCCGGGGGCGGCCGCCGCTTCGAGGACGTCCAAATCGAGGCTGACGTACACCGAATCGACGCTGCCCATCGAGTCGAGGGCGTCCTCGACCGCCGCTCTCGGGTCTGCCCGGACGGTCTCGGGCGTCGTCACGTGCCCGCCATGGTCGGCGACGTACTCGTGGTACGCCGTCGACGTCTCGAAGTGGCGCGCGCCGACGACGGCGAAGGCGTCCAGTCCCGCCTCGTGAAGTTGGCGGTAGGGCGTTCCGCTCGTCGGCCCGTCATGGACTTCCCGGCAGTCGAGGTGGGCGTCGAAACTGAGCGCGCCGAGCGTCCCCTCTACCAGCAAGGGGGCGGCGTTCGGGAACGTCAGCGAGTTGTCGCCACCGAGGAACACGGGGACCGCGTCCGCGTCGTACATCGCCCTCGTCACCGCTCGCACTGCCGACTGGACCGCTTCGACGCTGCCCTCGGGTAGCGCCACGTCGCCGAGGTCCGCGACCGGACCTACCGGGCCGCGGTCGACGTGCTGGGTCTTCGTCCCGGCAAGTTCCCGACGGATGGCCTCGGGTCCCTCGCACGCACCCTTGCGACCGATAACCGCGCCGTCGTACGGTTCGCCCACGAGGGCGGCGACGTAGTCACCCGCTGCGCCGAGGGTCGTACCCTCAATGACGTCGCCGAACTGCTCGTCGTTCGGGTCGTCGGAGGGACCCTCCCACGTCGGCGGGTCGGTCAGACCGGTCATCGCTCGCGGTCCCGCATCGGCACGGCCACGTCGTCGGCGTCGGCCTGTTCGAATGCCACGTCGTAGCCGGCGTCGGCGTGGCGAATCACGCCCATCCCGGGGTCGGTGGTGAACACGCGACGGGCCTTCTCGGCGGCGAGATCGGACCCGTCGAGGACGACGTGGTTGTTCGTGTGCAGGGAGTTGCCGATGCCGACGCCGCCGCCGTCGTGGACGCTGACGATGTCCGCACCCGCCGCGCAGTTCAGCAGGGCGTTCAGGATGGGCCAGTCGGCGACGGCGTCAGAGCCGTCCTGCATGGCCTCCGTCTCGCGGTTGGGCGAGGCGACGCTCCCGGCGTCTAAGTGGTCGCGCGTGACGACGATTGGGGCCGAAATCTCGCCCTCGGCGACGAGTTCGTTGATACGCAGGGCGAATCGCGCGCGCTCGGTTAGGCCGTCCTCCGTGGCGTAGCCCAGCCAACACACCCGCGAGGGGAGCCCTTGGAAGGACACTTGCTCCTGTGCTAAGCCTATCCAGCGGTGGAGGTCGTCTTTCTCGGGGAACAGTTCCTTGACGGCCTCGTCGGTCCGGTGGATGTCGTCGGGGTCCCCCGATAGGGCGGCCCAGCGGAACGGTCCCTTCCCCTGACAGAACAACGGGCGGATGTAGGCGGGGACGAAGCCGGGGAAGTCGAACGCGTTTTCCATCCCTCGGTGGTCCTCGACCTGTCCGCGGATGTTGTTGCCGTACTCGAAGGCGATGGCGCCTCGCTCTTGCATCTCCAGAATCCCCTCGACGTGGCGCTCCATCGTGTCCAGACTCTCGGAGACGTATCGCTCGGGGTCACGCTCACGGAGGTCGTCGGCCTCGGCGACGGTGTACCCCGACGGGTAGTAGCCTTCGAGTTCGTCGTGGGCGCTGGTCTGGTCGGTGATTACGTCCGGGACGAACCCGCGTTCGAGCATCCCCTCCAGCATGTCGGCGGCGTTCATGTGGACGCCGATGCTGTAGGAATCGCCGCTCTCGGCCGCCGCTTTCGCGCGCTCTATGGCCTCGTCTAGGTCGTCGGTCTTTGCCTGACAGTAGTCCGTCCCGATGCGGCGGTCGATGCGCTCTTCGTCCACTTCGGCGGCGATACAGACGCCGTGGTTCATCGTCACGGCGAGCGGTTGTGCGCCGCCCATCCCGCCCAGACCAGCCGTGACGACGATCTTCCCGCGCAGGCCGTCGTCCTCGGGGTAGTGTTCGCGCGCGAGGGCGGCCAGCGTCTCGTAGGTGCCCTGAATGATGCCCTGCGTGCCGATGTACGCCCACGACCCGGCCGTCATCTGGCCGTACATGATGAGGCCCTTCGATTCGAGTTCGTGGAAGTGCTCCCAGTTGTCCCACTTCCCGACGAGGTTGGAGTTGGCGATGAGCACGCGGGGGGCCTTCTCGTGAGTCTCGAAGCGACCCACGGGTTTGCCGCTCTGGACGAGCAACGTCTCGGCGTCGCCCAGTTCGCGGAGCTCCGCGAGGATGGCGTCGTAGGCGTCCCACGACCGGGCCGCCCGGCCGGTGCCGCCGTAGACGACGAGGTCCTCGGGCTTTTCGCCCACCTCGGGGTCGAGGTTGTTGTTCAACATCCGCAGGGCGGCCTCCTGTCGCCAGCCCTCACACTCGATGTCGGTGCCGGTCGGTGCGCCCTGGTACTCCCGCCACTGCTCGGACGGTTCGCCGATGTCGTGGTCGGCCGTCGTGGGTTGCTGTGACATGGTCTGAGATATGGTCGCAAGTGTGATAGCAAATCCCCTCCCTGCGGAGATTGTTTTATATACTGACTGCGTACTGGGAGCTATGTACGAAGCCGTCTTCCGCGTCGCCGGTGGTGGCGCATACGCCGAGGCCACCGACGACACCGACACGACGATAGAACTGTGGTGTAACGACCACCGTGACCTCTTACACGTCAGCGGGCGCGGCGCCGACGCCGTCCTCGACGAGGTCCGTGACACCGTCGGCGTCAGCGAACACCTCCGACAGGGCGAGGAACTAGTACTCGTTACCTCCGAATGTCTGACGGCGTATCTCGAACACAACGTCGAAGCGTATCTCGCCGATCAGGGCTGTCTGCTCGTGCCGCCGCTTACGTACACCGAGGGCGCGAAACTCGCCCGCGTCCTCGCGCTCGACGCCGAATCCCTGTCGAACGTGTACGCGGCGATGGCCGAAGACTACGCCGTCACCGTCGAGTCGAAACGCGAGATTCAGTCCGTGACACCCGACGCGCCGCTGCTGACGGTCGACGCCGTGTTACCCGCCCTCTCGGCGCGCCAGCGCGAGGTGTTCCTGACGGCCTACGAGATGGGCTACTACGAACTTCCGCGGGAGACGTCCACGGAGGCTATCGCCGACGCCGTCGGTGTGAGTCGTCGGACGGCCGAGGAACACCTGCGGCGTGCGGAGAAGAAACTGACTGACGCGCTCGTCGAGTTCCTATAGGGTGTCACAGAACCGCTCTTGCACTCCCTTCGAAGCGGATGGCACGATAGATACAGGCGATTTGCTGAACGTTCAATACAGAGCAGCTACCAGTCATTTCGCGGAGAAAGTATCGGCTACATCCAGAATATTTTCTGCAGCAGCCGAATATTGGTTCGCCACATCTGCCAGGGGCCATAGTTGTTGAAGGGTGAACGGAACATTTCCGGAGGTTGCCGGGACGTGATTTCTGTTCGACAGTCAGGACAAAGGTAGCGGGAACCCTGGCCGCTCTTGACAACATGCCAGTCATCGTCATACTGACTCTGGTGACTGCAGTTCGGACAAAAGAGCGTCCCCTTCGAAGGGGTATCTCGTTCAATCCAAGAATCTGTTTCCGGTTTGTCAATACTGGCCATATATTGTAGTAGTTCCGTACTGGTATATTTCGCTCACATTTTCACCCTCACATATTTTTGATCAAGTGAGTAACAGACATCAAAATGCCGTCCCCAGACGGGTTATATTCGATCGATCCAGTGGGAGTACACAGCACGACTGCGAGCGTCGTCTTAATCTTGGACGAAGATGAAGGGCCGGTCAGCGACCCACTCTGCGGCCTCTATTTCGGAGCGAACCGATTTCTGAAGTCGGTCTGTCTCTTCAGGAGCATATGAGAAGCCTTGCGCCTGGAACTTCTCGATCCAGTACTCGCGTGGGGCTTCGTTGACGTGATGGGTCCCACGATGCCCAGGCGGGGCAGCGGTGAACACCACGCGCGGCGCCGCTGCCGTGACGGTCTCGACGAGGGTGTCGGCGAATCGCGACGGGATGTGTTCAGCGGTCTCGATACACAGCGCCAAGTCGTACCGCTCGTCGAGTTCTAGTGGCTCTCGAAGGTCATGAATGGTGAGCGCGTCAGCCGGTATCTCAGCGTAGCCTCGGGCCTCTGAAAAGCCTTCGACGCCGTGAACTGCGGCGCCATGGGCCTGGAACCCAGTGAGGTACCGGCCGAGCCCACACCCGAAGTCGATCACAGAGTCAGGCTCGTACTCTCGGTACAGGACATCGGCGACGGCGTGGGCTTCCTCGGTCGGCGTGGTAGAAACCAAGCGAAGCCAGCGGTCGCCAAACCCATAGATAATGTCGGGAGTGGCAATGCCGAGATTGTCAGCCTTGGCGAGCATCCATTTGCCTATTGTGGTACTGTACGAGCGCACGTCGTACTGTACGAATCGTCGTATAGCACCTATCATCGATCATATATGATGTCTACACACATTTCATAATATGCAATCTATCCACCACAGGAGGCGTAAAATCGGCGATTTCACCACATTTCAAACTATCAGTAGGATGTCGAATATATGCTATCATACAGTAATCGATTGTTAATGGGTAAAATTGCGACGTCTCGAATGGCGTAGTGTGCCAGCGAAATCGTCTGGGTGTGTCGATTTCGGTTAGTAGGATTATACTATGGCGTATGGAACGCCCCGGTCCGCTCATTCGCAAAGAATCGTTGCACGAGAAGGGCGGCCAGTAGACCTTGATCGATATCGGTCTGTTATCGCTGATAAGTATACTTCTGTTCGTGAGCGTCGACTCAGAGCCCCCCGCCTTGCTGGTGGTTGAACTAATCCTCGGAGTGATTTCGCCAATCGTGCTTATTTGTAGTGATATACGACGGCCTGAGAACTCCTGCCCGAAATCGAGAGCAGGATTTTCGACGCAGAAACCTCTGTATACTCGTACGAACACAACTGTCAAGAGATGTCCCTGAATGTCGTTAAGGCAGCACAAAGAACAGGTTAGGCGACCGAACTACGCTTGGTTCTGATTCCTCAGACTGACCTCTTGATCTCTGGAGACACCCTCTGTAGTTATCGTTCGGTGGGTCTCATTTGACGGTGCTGCATACAGCACGCCTTTCGGTCACTCTTCCGCCGAGAAGCTCCCGAGGACCTTCCCACCGGTAATCAGTGCAATGACGCCACCAGTTATTCCCACAGCGGCAGGGATACCTCCACTTTCGTAGTTCGAGACGATGTATGCGATATCCGCAAGCATAATCACACCTATCCCGAGCAAGAAGACGCTTATCAGTAGCCAGCGACGTATCGACCGCAGAAGTGAGTTCGAGTTGGAGGGCATTGATTACTCTTTCTGGAGAGGTCATGCCATACTGGCGGTGAACCTAATACGTCACTCGACGCCCCGGCAGAGGGCTTGTTAAATATACCCTCTGTGTCGGTCACAGCGTTTCTGACAGTAGTTGAGGAGTTTGTCCAGCGACGTAACATTCAGCACGCACCGAGAGTGATCTGAGAACGGTGATGACTGCTCAGCACAGGCCAAAGACAGATATCCGCGAAACTCATGAGGAATTCGTATGAGCCGAACGTCCATTCCTATAGACAGCGACACAAAAGACAGACTCGACGCTGTTGAAGGTCTCGATAATACCGGCGTACACGATACGCAGACACCGTCTCTCGACCATTCGAAAGGGTGTTCCGTGAAAGACAACGGCCGTGGCAAGCGTTCTATGCGGTCCTCATAGGTATCCGAGGAAGTCGAGTACGTGGGTGATACCCGCGATGAGCGGCAGGAGGATGACGGTCCGCATGACGAACAGCGCCACGAGGTCACGGAAGCGCACGGGCACGTCGCTGAACATGTCCATGATCATCGGGCCGACGCTAGAGAAGAAGATGAGCTGTGAGACCGCCAGCACTGCGACGAAGAACTTCGCTTTCGTCGCCGTCTCGGTCACCAGCAGGACGGGGACGTACATCTCGGTGATGCCGACGATAGTCGCGGGCGCGACCACTTCGGCGTTCGGGATGCCCAGCGCCGCGACGACGGGCGTCAACGGTCGCCCGAGGATGTCGAACAGCGGCGTGTTCGCCGACAGCAGGGTGGCCGCCAGCCCCACTGCGAGGATGGTCCCGAGGATGAGGCTCGTCAGTTTCAGGCCGTCGACGAAGCCGCGCTTGGCGGCTTGCGCGAACGTCTCGCCCTCCTCGGCCTTCCCGACGGCTTCGCTGATAGCCAGCCGGACGTAGTCGGTCGGCGACCCGGAGAAGGCGACTTCCGGGTCCGGTTCGGCGATGTACTCCTCGGGCGTCGTCGAGATGGGCGGCAGGCGCACGAGAATCGCGCCGGTCACGACGACACAGAAGAAGTACGCGCCGAAGATCAGCGGGAACAGCGGCAGTATCTCCAGCGTGGCGGCGACGACGCCGACGAATCCGATGGAGACCGTCGAGAAACAGGTGGCGATGGTGAACACGTCGCGCTTGTGGTAGCCGCCCGCCTCGAAGACGTTGCGGGTCACGTACAGCCCGACACTGTAGGACCCGACCCACGACGCGAGGCTGTCGAGCGCGGCCCGACCGGGCACCTTGAACAGCGGCCGCATCACCGGTCTAGCGAGCGTCCCGACGAACTCCAACCCCCCGAGTTCGACGAAGATGGTGATGAAGATGGCGCCGATGGGGATGATGACCCCGACGCTGTACACCAGCGTGTTCCACATCAACCCACCCGTCCCGGGGGTGTGCAACCACCCCGGCCCGAGCTTGAAGAACATCACCGGCGCCAACAGCAGGCCGGCGACCCGAAGCGCCCAGAAAACGGTCGACGTCTCGAAGTACGACAGGTCGTACCTACCGACCTCGCTCTCACCGACCATCGCAAGCGTCGTCAGGACCCCGCCCGCGACGATGATGGCCAGCGAGTAGACGCCGACGGCGTCTGGGAAGCTCTCGGTGACGTTGCTCACGACGATGTCGAACGGCACTGTCACCTCTCCCTGATAGGGAACCGGGAGGAGGAAGAACACGCCACCGATGAGGAAGGCGACAACGAACTTCATCACCGGACGCCCGTCGTACTCGTTGAGGTCTATCTCTTCGATGCTCTCGACCGCCGGTTCGGTGTCGACGGTGTAGGTGCTGCTTGATTCGGTAGACATTAGCATACACTACCGGCATCGAAGTGTTAGTCCTGAAACCACCGTGTGGTGGTGTATTTATATACTGCGTTCGAAGTGACGGCGCCGCTCCGACCACAACACCTATTTACCACAGCAAGATATCACTAGGTGGTATGAGCGATTTCGACAAGTTCAGCGACGTCGGCGAGGCGGAAGTGACACGGGCAATCGGGCAGGAGTGGACCGAGGAGTTCATGGACTTCTCGGACTCGGACGTCATCATCGTCGGTGGCGGCCCCTCCGGGCTGATGGCCGCGAAGGAACTCTCAGAGCGCGGGGTCCAGACGATGGTCGTCGAGAAGAACAACTATCTGGGCGGCGGGTTCTGGCTCGGCGGCTTCCTGATGAACAAGGTCACGGTGCGTGACCCCGCTCAGAACGTCCTCGACGAACTCGACGTGGACTACAAGCGCTCACAGGACAGCGAGGGGCTGTACATCGCCAACGGGCCGGAAGCCTGTTCCGGCCTCATCAAGGCCGCCTGCGACGCGGGCGCGAAGATGCAGAACATGACCGAGTTTACGGACATCGTCATCCGGGAGGACCACCGCGTCGGCGGCATCGTGATGAACTGGACGCCGGTCCACGCCCTGCCGCGCGAGATTACGTGTGTCGACCCCATCGCCGTCGAGGCGGACCTCGTCATCGACGCGACGGGCCACGACGCGATGGCGATCAAGAAACTCGACGAGCGCGGCGTGCTGAACGCGCCGGGCATCGAGGACGCAAAGTCGAACTCGGGGATGGACCAGACCAGCGACGACACCTACGGCGCCCCCGGCCACGACTCGCCGGGTCACGACTCGATGTGGGTCGGCGAGAGCGAGGACGCCGTCGTCGAACACACCGGTCTGGCCCACGACGGTCTCGTCGTCACCGGCATGGCCACCGCGACCACCTACGGCCTCCCGCGCATGGGTCCGACGTTCGGTGCTATGCTCGTCTCCGGCAAGCGCGCCGCACAGGTCGCACTCGACGAACTCGACGTCGACGCCGAACCCGTCGACGTCACTAGCCGCGACGCCGCCACCGCCGACGACTAACGGTCTTCTCTCGGGACGCCCGTCCGGGCGTTCGCCCGTTTTCGTTCACTCTCGCCGTAGCCGTCGGTATCTCCGACGACCAACGTCTCCGTCGCGCCCGGTTGGAACTCGTAGTCGACGGGTTCGAGACGGACCGAGCGGCCGGCGTCTCGAAGCGTGTCGACGACTGGGGACAGAGACTCGGAACGCTCCCCGTCCAGCGAATGCAACGGGAATACCCGAACGTCCTCACGGGCGATGCGGGCCAGTTCCAGTAGCGCCTCGACGTGAAACCGCTCGCTCAGTCGGTCGTCGTAGAGGAACAGGAGATTCCCCGAGAGTACGTGGTCCACGCTGTCCGTCGCGAACGGGAGGCGGGGCAGGGCCGCCCCGACGTAGCGACCGGGGTGGCGCGCGTAGTCGGCGAGGAACCGCTGGGCGGCAGCGCGAAGGTACCGTCCACGGGTCGCCACGTCGCCGTACTCGTCCCAGACGAACAGGCCGCGCTTCTCGTGTAACTGGGCGACCGTCCGTTCGACGGCGTCGGCACACACTGTCGCTAATTCCCCGACCGGCCGTCCGTACATCGGATCGACGGCGAGGGTCCGGTCGGCACGCTGTGCCGCGATAGCCGTGAACGACCCCGGTCCGCCGGGGCAGTCGAGAATCGTCGTTCCGGCGAGCGCCGTCGGCGCCAGTCCGAACATCCGGGCGTACTCCTCGAACGTCCGTCCGATGAACCGGAACTGCTCGCCGACGTCGAACTGTCTGCCCATGTTGATGT
This sequence comes from Haloarcula sp. JP-L23, assembly GCF_011602445.1. Taxonomy (NCBI): domain Archaea; kingdom Methanobacteriati; phylum Methanobacteriota; class Halobacteria; order Halobacteriales; family Haloarculaceae; genus Haloarcula; species Haloarcula sp. JP-L23. The sequence continues at coordinate 1,380,367 of NZ_CP050014.1, forward strand.
ACACTTTCACACATTGATGTATAATACTATCCATCACGCCGGATTGGTCATACGGATAGAATAATACCACTTCGACGACTGTATGTAAATATAACTGCCCGACATTAATCGTATGGGGTAGTATTTCGCCAACAAGAACAATTATGTAGTATTTTCACCAAGTATGGTAGTGATTGACTCTCAATGCCAACCGAATTGAAACAGCTGAACGAAACGGCACCCGACACGGGTGGGACGAACCGCCTCACGGTCGACCTCTGGACGCGACGGCCCGTGTGCGGACCGCGGGTAACTGTCATCGACCGGTTGAGTAGTCTTCGGGCCGCGGGAACGCTGGCCGACTTCTCGGTGGCGACGTGGCCAGACGAGATCGTGATCTCGGACCGGAACCGACACAGCGAGTTGCTGGGGACCATCGAGGAGTTCGAAGCGTGGGCGGCCGACAACGGTGTGAGCCTCCGGCCGCCGTTCGAAACGCGGACGGCGTCGCTTCTGGTCGGCAGGAGCAAAGAGGTCCTGACGACGCCGATGCTGCTCGCCAGCCTGTACGACGGCGACGACGTCGTCGGCGTCTATCCCTGTACTGATGGCGAGCACAATTGGACTGTCCCGGAGTTCCTCGACGCCCTCGAAACCGAGGGAACGGTGTCCGGTGCCGGTAAAGCGGTGGCGTTGCCGATGACCGACCCCGGGTCGACGTGAGACGGTGGCTCGGGCACCCTCGACTGCCGCCGACGTCTCGACCCCCCGGACCCGAACGTGTTTCCGCCCGGTCCACAACCTGTATTACTCGACAGTACCACATGGTAATATGGTCGAACAGGTCACACTCTATCGCGCTCCGACGGCTGCGGCCGACGCCGACGCTATCGCCGACTGGGTCGCCGGTCGCGTCGACGCCGAGGTGGACGTTCGCGACCGGTTCCTCTCACAGTACGCCGACGACGACCTCCCCGAAGAGCTGGCGGACGGACGCGTACTGGACCCGTACGACCGGGAGACGGGCAACACGATGCTCGGTATCGTCCGCTACGAGGAACGTGCCATCGAGAACCCGGAACGGGCCGGCGGCGTCATCTACGACGGACTCGAACTCCAGCGGCTGTTACACCGACGGCTCCCTGATGCCGACCGGTCTCTCGACCACCTCCACGTCGTCCTGCTGGATCGGGTGGTCGGGACGTGGGGCGACCACGACGGGCGCTGGCACAAGCGGGTGAACGTTCTCGGTCACCCGGCCATCGTCTCGGTACCGGGGCTGTACGAGGCCCCTGCGAAACCCGAACAGTACTACAAGGAACAGCAGAAACACGCGCTGCTCACCGGCGACTCGCCGCCACGCGAGGTACTGGAAAACGAAGTCGAGGGCGACTTTCTGGTCGAGGACGACCCCCGGACGACCGATGCCCTGAAGGGGTACGTCCTGCAGGCGTATCACTACCTCGAGACGGGCGAGGCGTTCTGTGACGAGGCGTCCTGTCGCCTGCACAACCCACACCGGCAACCCGGCGTCGTCGAGGCCCAACTACGCGCGCCCGACTTCTGTCCGCGCCACGCCGAGCGCTACCGGTAGGGAACTTCCCGCCGCCCGCTTTGTCATTCATCCTACCGTTTTACGTACCGAGCGCATCACTGACCGACTGAGATGACCGAGGAGACAGACGACGTGACGACGGTCGCACTGGCCTGTCAAGGGGGTGGGGCACACAGTGCGTTCTGTGCCGGGGCCCTCCAACGACTGCTTACCGATCTCCCCGACAGCTACGAGATACTCGGGTTCAGTGGCACGTCGGGCGGTGCACTGTCTGCGACGACCGCGTGGTTCGGCTACGTCGACGAGGGTCCGGACCGGGCCGCCGAACTGCTCGATACGCTGTGGGCCGACATCGCGGCGTCGACACCCGTCGACTGGGCGATAAACAGCGCGTCCCGATGGGCGGTCGCGCTCGACGAGAGCGGCGTCCCGATGCCGGAGACGAGTCCGTACGCCACCCCCGCGACGGACCTCGCCCAGCGTGACCTCCGTCGGTCGATAGAGCGGGTCGTCGACTTCGAACGGGTGCCGTCACTCGCCGACGGCGAGAGCCCTCGCTTGCTCGTAAGCGCCGTCGACGTCACGACGGGCGAGTTCAGCGTCTTCAGTGGCGGCGACGTGACCGCCGACGCCCTGCTCGCGTCGGCCGCGGTCCCGAGCCTGTTCGAGGCCGTCGAGGTCGACGGGCGGCCCCACTGGGACGGCCTGTTCGCCCAGAACCCGCCGGTCAAGAACTTCCTCTCTGACGTCGAGGCCGCCGAAGAGAAACCCGACGAAATCTGGGTCCTCCGGGTAACCGCTGCGGGACGCGAGGACGTTCCGACGTCGCTCGCCGCTATCGCGGACCGCCGGTCGGAGCTCTCGGGGAACCGCTCGCTTCGACAGGAACTCGCGTTCGTCGAGCGCGTCAACGAGTGGCTGGACGAGGGCGCGTTGGACGACGACCGCTACAAACGCGTCGTCGTCGAGCAACTCCGTCTCGACGAGGAACTCTCGTACTCCTCCCGGTTCGACCGGTCGCCGACGTTCATCGACGACCTGTTCGAGGCTGGTCGGGCGGAGGCGAGTGCGCTCCTCGACGCGAAAGTCGGACAGTGAGTCACGGCGAGAGACCGGCGAGATGCCGCGCGCCAGCCGTTCACTCGACCCGCCCGGAGACGAGTCCCAGATACCCGCCCGCGAACGTCTCGTAGCGCCGGTCGACGGTCCGTTCGGTCAGTCGGTCCCGGGCCGTCGCGACCCGCCGTTCGAAGGCGTCGGCGTGCGAGCGCCGCGAGAGGTGCGCCCCGGGTGCCGAGAGGCGGACGAACCCTTCGAAGGCGACGTTTACCGGCGTTGCGAGCGTGTTGGTGCTTCGCTGGAAGTTCAACAGCGCGACCCGGCCGCCGGGAGCGACGCAGTCACACCACGCGTCGACGGCCGCGGCGGGGTCCGCGAAGATGCCGGCGACGAACGTCGCGAGTACCGCGTCGGCGTCGTCGACGGGCGGTCTGGTTGCGTCACCGAGCAGGTAGGAGACGCCGTTGCCCGTTCGGTCGGCGTGACCGCGTGCCCGTCGGAGCATCTCTGGTGTCAGGTCCACGCCCACGACGCGGCCCGCTGGAGCCACGCGGCGGCGGAGTGCCGGCACGTTCGCGCCGGTGCCACACCCCATCTCGACGACCGTCTCGCCCGCCGAGAGGTCGAGCGCGTCGACCGCGCGGGCCCGCCACGACCGGACAACCGGGAGGGAAGCCAGTCGGTCGTACAGCGCTGCCCAGCGCGCGTAGACGGCCCGGGGGTCGCTCACAGCAGGTCTCTCGCCCACTCGGCGACGGTCACGGCGTCGTCGCCGAGCAGATAGACGACCGGTTCGATACCCATCCCGCCGGTCTGGTAGATGACGTCCGCGTCGGGGCTATCTGCCAGTGCCTCGGCGATTGCCGGTTCCAGGGCTTCCTCGGCGTCGAACTCGACGGTGGTGTGGCCGGCCTCCTCCAGCGCCGCCACGACAGCGTCGTCGTAGCGGACGTTCAGCGCCGCGCGAGCGTCGCTCCCGGCGGCACGCGCCGCTAGCAGTACCGTGGCGACGTGTTCGCTCACACCGAACTCCGGTTCGGCGGGGATGGTCGCCCGCCCCTTCACGTCCAGAACCCGGCCGGGGACGGCGGCCACGTCCTCGATGGCGTCGCCGTCGGGCAGCGCTTGTACGAGATTCGACCCGACGGCGGGGATGAGCGTCGCGAAGCCGCTGGTGTTCTCTAGCACTCGGAGGCCCTGCCGGACCGTCGACAGCGTCCGCTCTGCGGCCCGGAGTTTCGAGTCCGGGTCGTGGACGCTGAACTCGCCGCCGTACTCGGCCAGTTCGGGCACCGCGTCTTCGTGAAGCGACGCGAGCAGGCCGCCCTGTTCGAGTTCGCGAATGAACACTTCCGCCTCGACGAGCGCCTGCACGGGACTCATGTCGCCGTCGGCAAGCCCCTCGGCCAGTCGCTCGACGAGTTCGTTCAACCCCCGGTGAGAGAGCAGTGCGTCGTTGCGCTCGACGTCGCCGTGGACGTACTTCGAGACGGCGCTCTGGCTGATGCCCAGCAGGTCCGCCACCTCGGACTGCGTGAGGTCCCGGTCCCGGAGGGACTCGGCCAGCATCGACCGGAACGTCGGGAGAAACTCCTCGACGACGATTTCCTCGACGAAGCGCATCCTACTGGTCGCCTCCGAACACACTCGCTCGCAGCCGAGACGCGGACACGACGCCGCAGGGGTCGGTCCTCATTGGTCGCCTCCGAACTCCCTGTCCCCCTGTATCTTGCTCGCCTGTGGCCCGGTCTGGTCTTGATACTTCGAGCCGCGGTCGGACCCGTACGGGCGCTCGGCGGGCGTCTTGAGTTCGGTGAAGGTGAGCTGAGAGATTCGCATGCCCGGGGTGAGCGCGACCGGGGCGGTGCCGAGATTCGACAGTTCGAGGGTTATCTGGCCCTTGTAGCCGGGGTCACAGAGGCCCGCCGTCGCGTGGACGACGATAGCCAGTCGGCCCAGTGAGGACCGGCCCTCGACGTGGGCGATGAGGTCGTCGGGAATCTCGACGCGTTCGTGGGTCGTCCCGAGGACGAAGTCGCCGGGATGGAGGATGTATTCGCCGTCCTCCGCGATCTCGGTCTCGTCGACGTAGTCGGCCACCTCGGCCTCGGCGTTGGGGTGGATACACGGGATGTTGGCGTGCTGGAACTCCAGAAACTCCTGACCGAGTCGGAGATCGACGCTGGCTGGCTGAATCTGGATGTCGGGGTCGTCGAGCGGTTCGACGACGAGGTCGCCCTCGCGGAGTCGGCGCTCGATGTCCGCGTCGGAGAGTATCATTACCCGACGTACCGGCGCGGGATACCTAAAGCGTCCCGTCTCGAAGCCACCAGCGCGGTCGGTCGCCGGGGCTGTTCAACGCTGCTTTTAGCATTCGTCGAGGGTTTTTCAACCCCGGACGTAGCGTCGAGTGCATGCCAGCTAGCCGCCCACCCTCCACTCGCGAGGCGTCGCACAGGCCCATCGACAGACCGACCCCTCGGGAGGCGTGCGTATGACCACCCGGCGAACCGCTATCGTCAGCGCCGTCGCCGTCAGTGCCGTCCTCGTCGCCGGTGGCCTGTTCGTACTGCCGGCGCTCTCCGGACAGACGAACGGACCCGCCGACGCGCCGGCCACCGACGAGACGGCACCCACGGACGTGAACGGCACCGTCGTCTATCCGGTGAACGACTCGCTCGTCCTCGAAACGCGGTCGAACGAGTCGATCGAAGGTGCGACGGACGTCGCCGCCGGGGCCACGGTGACCGTTCGCATCAAGAGCGATAGCGGCGACAGCCCGTTCATCTATCAGCAACAGACGACGGTCCGGGACGACGGCACGTTCGCCGTGCCGGCCGATCTCTCGGGCGTCCCCGAGAACGCGACAGCGACCGTCAGCGTCCGCCACGACGGCGAGGAACTGACGAACCGGACGGCACAGGTCGTGTACGTGCCGGGGGCGACGGCTGCCGACAGTGACGACGCGTCTGTCGCCGGCACGCGACTCGACTACGGCGGCGAGAACCTCACCGTCCGGAGCGCCACGGACCAGACGATTCGCGGGACGACCGACCTCGAACCCGGCACGAACGTCACGGTCCGCGCGCAGAGTACCGGGTCGAGTACGCCCTTCCTGCACCAGCGGACGGCGACGGTAGGGGACGACGGGACGTTCGCCGTGACGATGGACTTCGAATCGGTCCCTGCAGGCACCCGGTTCGAGGTCAGCGTCCGCCACGACGACGAGACGCTCACCGAGGCCGACGCGCGAGTCGAGTAACCGCCGTCGCCCTACGAGAGCACCACTGGAACGGTCGCCACTACCACGGCGACGACCACTGCCGCCCGACGGCTGAGTTCGTGGGCGACGCGCAGGCCGGCGGCCCAGACGTACGCCTGCCAGGCCGCCCCCGCGATCTGAATCAGGAGGAACGTCAACCCGGAGACGCCCGACTGGAGCGTTCTGACTTCCGAGAGGAGCGTCTCCGGGGTCGCACCGGCGAGGTCGGCCTGCGTGGCGAAGTAGACCAGCGCGACACCGGCCACGCCCGTGACGACTACCGTCGGTACGAGACCCCACGCGGCGACTTCCATGCTCTCGCCGAACCGGCCGGTGCCGCTGCCCAGCCACGCGCCGACGTGGAGTGCAACGGCGAGGCCGAACCAGACGAACAGGAGGCCGACGAACAGCCACGGGAGCCTGTCGGCTATCTCCTGCCAGAGCAACGAGCTGATCTCGACGGTCATCGTGGCTGGTTCGTCACAGCCACTCGGGGTCATCCCGCCGACGCCGTCCTCACAGAACACGTCGCCGGGATAGGCCGGGTTGTCGACGGTGGTCGTCCCGGTGAACTGCTGGCTGAACAGGCGAAGCGCGACGCCGAGAACGGTGGTCAACAGGAGCGCGAGCGCGGCCGCGAGTCCGGCCCCACGAAAGCCGCTGAGTCGGTCCGCTCGCCGCTCGAAGAACGCGCCCGGTCGTGCGACGAACGTCGTGACGGTGGAGGGCATCCCCGGGGAGTGCACACCCATACGGTAAGTGCCCTGTGGTATGTGCAACCGCACGGGTGCTCCGACGGGGGTTTAAGTCAGGGTCGCTACGTGTGGGATATGAAGCAGGCCATCGTCGCCCGGGCCGATATCGGTATGGGCGAGGGCAAACTCGCCGCACAGGTCGCCCACGCCTCGCTGTCGGCCTACGAGGACGCCGGTCGGACGGCCCGCAACGCCTGGAAAGGCGAGGGTCAGAAGAAGGTGGTCCTGAAGGCGACGAGCGAGTCCGAACTGTTCGAACTCGCCGACGTCGCCGAGCGCGAAGGCCTGCCGCATGCCATCGTCAGGGACGCCGGCCACACGCAACTGGACCCCGGCACGGTCACCGCCCTCGCGGTGGGGCCGGCCGAGGACGAGTCGGTGGACCGCGTCACCGGCGACCTCTCGCTGTACTGAGGGCAGCGGAGACGATACCGGCGATGTAGTTATATACTAGAAGCCCTAACCTCAGGTGAACAACAGAGCACACACAATGCAAGGAAACGAACAACAGGCGTACGACCGCGGGATAACCATCTTCTCGCCGGACGGGCGCCTCTATCAGGTCGAGTACGCTCGTGAGGCAGTCAAGCGAGGGACCGCGAGTGTCGGCGTCCGCACGGCCGACGGCGTCGTGCTGGCGGCCGACCGTCACGCCCGCTCCCCGCTCATCGAGCGCGACAGCATCGAGAAGATTCACGAAATCGACGACCACGTCGGCGTCGCGAGCGCCGGCCACGTCGCCGACGCCCGCCAGCTCATCGACGTCGCCCGGCGGCAGGCACAGGTCAACCGCCTCCGCTACGACGAACCGGCGAGCGTCGAGTCGTTGACCAAGGAGGTCACCGACTACATCCAGCAGTACACCCAGACCGGCGGCGCACGCCCGTTCGGTGTCGCCCTGCTGGTCGGCGGCATCGAGGACGGCGAACCGCGCCTGTTCGAGACGGACCCCTCGGGAACGCCTTACGAGTGGCAGGCCGTCGCTATCGGCGGGTCTCGCGAGGAACTCCAGACGTTCCTCGAAGACGAGTACGCCGACGAGATGGACCTCGAAAGTGGCGTCGAACTGGCGCTACAGGCCCTCGCGTCGGTCAACGACGACGGCCTCGACGCCACCGGTGTCGACATCGCCACCGTCGACGTCGAGAGCGAGCAGTTCACCAAACTCGCCGAGGACGACATCGCCGGTCGTATCGAGGAGTTCGAACTCGGAGGTGACGAATGATGTACGACCCTGAGGAGCGTCTCACCGACGCCTACGAACCCGAAGTCGGCACGCTACCGAACGACGACGGCGGCCGCGACGAGGAGACGGTCACCAAAACGGGGACGACCACCGTCGGTATCAGTACCGAGGAAGGCGTCCTCATCGCGACGGACCGCCGCGCCTCGCTGGGCGGCCGTTTCGTCTCGAACAAGAACGTCCAGAAGGTAGAGCAGATCCACCCGACGGCCGCCATGACGCTGGTCGGCAGCGTCGGCGGTGCACAGTCGTTCATCCGCTCGCTGCGCTCGGAGGCGAACCTCTACGAGGTCCGCCGCGACGAACCGCTCTCCATCCACGCGCTGGCGACGCTGGCGGGCAACTTCGCCCGCGGCGGCCCGTTCTTCGCCATCAACCCCATCATCGGCGGGGTCGACGAGGAGGGCAGCCACGTCTACAGCATCGACCCGGCCGGCGGCGTCCTGCAGGACGAGTACACCGTCACTGGCTCCGGGACCATGGTCGCGACTGGGACCATCGAGGGCGAGTACGACCCCGAGATGAGTCTCGAAGACGCTCGCGCACTGGCTATCCGCGCCGTGCAGGCGGCTGCAGAGCGTGACACTGGCTCTGGGAACGGTATCGTCCTCGCAGAGATTACCACCGACGGCGTCGAAATCGACCGCTTCGACGACTACGAGTCGGCGGTCTGACCGCGTCAGGAGTTCTCTCTGCGTTTTCGGCTCCGGTGGCGAGCGACGCCTATCGCGGCACCTCGACCCACCCGCATATCCACGCCTCTTCGGCGTCGGGACAGTAGGCCACGGTGCGGCCGCTGAATTCGGTAATCACTACGTCGCTCTCGCGCCACCGCTCGACGCGCTCCCCCATGTCGTCGCGTCTGTGTTCTGATTCGGGTTTTGTCACGGTACCCCTCGTCCGATGATGAGCGACCGACGACCCTCGTTATGCCGTTGCTAACCCGCTGCACCGATCCGCTCTGCATCTCTGCGGGGGGATATATAGTCACTACCACGCCGGGATTCATGGCTATAAGTGCGACCCGCGTCTGACTCCAGTCGATGGCTACGGACCACGCCGACGAGGACGTCGACCTGCTCGACGCGTTCCGGCAGTTCTTCGCGCTGGAACGGGACGTCCTCGTCCTCTCGCTGTCGATGCTTGCGTTCTCGCTCGCCTTTCAGATGACCAGTCGCTACGTCCCCGAGTACATGCGGCTCCTCGGCGCGAGCGCGGGCGTCATCGGTCTCTACGGCAGCGTCGGCAACCTCATCAGCGCCGTCTACCCCTACCCCGGCGGGGCCGTCTCGGACCGCCTCGGCTCCCGGTTCGCGCTCACGGCCTTCGCCGTGTTGGCGACGCTCGGGTTCGGCGTCTGGTACCTCGCCGCCGTCGTCGGCACCGTCGCTGTCGGTCCGGTGACCGTCCCCGCGTGGGCGTTCGTCTTCGTCGGCCTGTTTCTGGCCCAAGCGTGGAAGTCGTTCGGCCTCGGCGCGACGTTCGCGATCGTCAAGCAGAGCGTCCCGCCGGCCCGACTGGCGATGGGCTTTGCCAGCACCGAGGTGTTCCGACGACTGGGTTTTCTCATCGGTCCGTTGCTGGCGGCGGGCTTACTCGCCGTCTCGGCGACGTTCGTCGGCGGCTTCCAACTCGTCTTGCTCGTCGCGATTGCCTGTGGCGCGGTGGCGACGGTGGCCCAGCACGTCCTCTATGACGCTAGCGAGGACACGTTAGGCAAATCCTTCGAGGGGGTAGCACAGGTTATCGACGACCTTCGGGGGATGCCGATGACGCTCCGCCCCCTGCTCGTCGCCGACACGCTCGTCCGCTTTGCCAACGGCATGGTGTACGTCTTCTTCGTCATCGTCGTCACGGACTTCCTCTCGGTCGGGTTCTCCGGATTCGGCCTCTCGCTTCGGCCCGACGCCTTCTTCGGCGTCCTCCTCGGCGTGGAGATGGTCGTCGCCATCCTCTCGATGGCCCCCGTCTCGAAACTCGCCGAGTACGCCGGGCTGAAACCCGCCGTCGCGCTTGGCTTTTCGGTGTATGCCATCTTCCCGCTGGTGCTCATCTACGCACCGGCGGACCAGTGGATACTGCTCTTGCTCTTTGCGTACTCGGGCCTCCGCTTTGCGGGCCTGCCCGCGCACAAGGCGCTCATCGTCGGCCCGGCCGAACGGAACGCCGGCGGCCGGGTCACCGGGACGTACTACCTCGTCCGGAACACGCTCGTCATCCCCAGCGCGGCGCTGGGTGGCTGGCTCTACGGGAGCGAGTGGACCCTCTCGCTCCCCGAGGCCGTTGGCCCACTCGCGCTCCCCGAGTTCGCACTCCGAGCGGGCCCGGAACTGGCCTTCGGCGTCGCGACGGCGGTCGGCGTCGTCGGCGTCGCGTACTTCCTCGTCTTCGGCGAGGAGTTCGAGGCCTACGCGTGACCGACGACGAACGCCAACGCTAAACCCGGCCCGACGAACAGGGCACCAATGCGCGAGGCCCACCCCATCGAGCGAGTGGTCGGCATGGAGTACTACGTCAGCGACGCCGACGGCGTGGGCGGCCACCTGCGAGCGAGCCCCGAGGACTTCCGTGTCACCGAACTGGAGGCGTTCGATACGTCGCCCGTCGACGCCGATACCGGCGCTTACCCCCATCTGGTCCTCCGCGTCGAGTTACACAACTGGGACACGAACGACTTCGCGAGCGCGCTCTCCGACCGACTCGGAATCTCTCGCGAGCGCGTCTCGTGGGCCGGGACGAAGGACAAGCGGGCGGTCACCCGGCAGTTGTTCTCGGTGAAGGGCATCGACGCCGACGACGTGCCCGACGTGGACGGGACGGATGTCGAGGTAGTTGGCCGCGCCGGCCGGCCGGTCCTCTTCGGTGACCTTGCCGGCAACGCCTTCGACATCGTGGTGCGTGACACGGAAAACGCGGCGAACGCCGCGAGCGTACTGGCGGACCTGCGGGCGTTCGCGGGCGGTGAGGGGACCGAACCGCGAGACGGCGGTCCCGAGGACAGTGACGCCGACTCGCTCCCCGACGGCGAGTCGACCGTCGGCGTCCCGAACTACTTCGGCCAGCAGCGGTTCGGGTCGCGCCGTCCAGTCACCCACGAGGTCGGCCTCGCAATCGTCCGCGAGGACTGGGAGGGGGCGGTGCTCGCCTACGTCGGCAACCCGCACGAGCGCGAACCCGAGGCCACGCAGGCCGCCCGGTCCTACGTCGACGAGACCCGTGACTGGGAAGGTGCGCTGGACCGCCTGCCGCGGGCGCTGGGCTACGAGCGGTCGATGTGTCACACGCTCGTCGAGAACGGTGCCGAGTCGCCCGAGGACTTCCGTGAAGCCGTCGAAACGCTGCCGACGAACCTCCAGACGCTGTTCGTCAACGCCGCCCAGTCCTACGTCTTCAACCGCATCCTCTCTGCGCGACTCGAACGGGGGCTGCCGTTCGACCGCCCCGTCGAGGGCGACGCAGTGTGTTTCGCCGATAGTGACGCTCCCGAGGGATTGCGACTCCCGGACCCCGACCGCACCCAGCGCGTGACCGAGCAACGCCTGCGGACCGTCGAGCGACACTGCGAGCGCGGCCGGGCGTTCGTCACGGCACCGCTGGTCGGCACCGAGACGGAACTGGCCGCGGGCGAACCCGGCGAGATAGAGCGCGACGTGCTTGCCGACGTGGGGCTCGAACCGGGCGATTTCGATCTGCCGGGCGAGTTCGACAGCGAGGGTACCCGTCGAGCGATTATGGTCCGGACGGACCTCGGCGTCGACCGCGACGGCGACGACCTGACGTTCTCTTTTGCGCTCCCGAAGGGCAGTTACGCGACGGTCCTCTTACGGGAGTTCCGCAAGACGGACCCGGACGCGTAGGGAACGCGAACCGTCTGGCTTATCCGGCCGAGCGCCCCTACACCCACGCATGGACTGCCGGCAGTGTGCGACGCCACTCGACCGACCGGGCGACTACTGTCTGGTCTGTCACACTGCCAACACCGAGGCCGTCGTCCTCGAACTCGGCCGCGACCGGGCGACCGTCTCCTGTATCGCCGACGAGTCCGTCGTCGGCCAACGGACGGTGACGACGACGCCGGAGGGCGACGGCAGCGACGAGAAGAGTGTCGTCGAGTTGCGCAACTTCGCCGGCCTCGTCGCCGACGAAGTGCGGCGCAAGCGCCCGGAGGAGGTGTACGTCACCGGCGACCGGGACGTCATCGCCGCCGTCCGAGGCCAGTTACACCACGAGTTCTTCCGCGTCGAGGGCGACGACCCCGTCCAGCGGGTGCTGGACCGACAGGGCGAACCCGCGCTGGAAGTCGTCGACGCCGCGCCGGCCGAGAAGTTGGGCGGGAGTCACTCGACGCTCATCGGCGGTCGAACCGGCCAGCGGGTCATCCAGACCGTCGCGGGCCACCCCCACGTCAAGAAGGTCATCCCCGGCCCCATCGACGCCGGCGGGTCGGGGTCCCGGACCGGCGTCCGGGCGAAAGCGACGCGTGCGGACGCCAACGGCAACGTCCGGGTACTCATCCGCGACGGGTCGAGCGTACAGGAGAACCGCGTCGTCACGACGGCTGGCGACCGGGAACTCGGCGAACACGTCCGGGACGACCTGAACGAAGCGCTGCGGGACGCCGAGTTACAGGACTGACGCCGTCGCTTCGCGCGCGGTTCGATAGTGCTACGACCGCCGTCGGGCGTCGAAGACGGGTGGGACGACGTGGAGGGCTCCCAACAGGAGAAAGGCGACCGGTTCGACCAGCGAGAACCGCACGCTGCCGATGAGGAGGGGGGCCAATGCGACGACGCCCGAGACGAGGTAGGCCCGGCCCCGGTCGGCGTGCCCGGTACCTTCTAACAAGCCGGCCGTCCAGCAGTACCCCACCGCGGCGGCGCCGACCCACGCGTGCCAGAACGCCAGCGGTTCGGGGACGAGTCCCGCGAGACCGGTCAGCGTCAGGCCCATCGCCGTGCCGTTGACCGCCCCCCAGACGAACATCGCGTCGGAGAAACGCACGGCGTCCGGGCCGTGCAGGACCGTCGTGCCCGAAAACGCGCCCACGAGGACGACCCACAGCGCAGTGGCGCCGAGGGCGCCGACGGTCGCCCGGCCAGCAGAAACTCGGCTTCCGTGAGGCGGCCGCTGGTCGCCGGGGCGACCGCTGTGAGGCGGGTCCGGAGCCGGTCTGTCACTGCCATCGCTGGTCGTTCGGCGTCGACGGTAATGGATGTGGCTCTCCCTACGCTAGCTCTGCGGCCAGCAGGAGGACGCTCGGTGCCACCAGCAGGACGGCGCCCACGAACATGAGCAACGCCGGGAGCACGAGCAGCCCCATCTCGGTGAACAGCCACAGCCCGAGCCCCGCGAGCAGTGCGACGAGCCCGACGAGGCGCAGTAGCCATGTGACGACACCCTCGAGTTCGGAGTCTGCGACGACTTCGACGACTTCGAGTGCTTCGTCCATAGCACCAGCATCGTTTGTCATGGCGACGGTTAGTCGCTGTGGCCACGGTTCCACCGCTCGGTGGGCCGCCGCGGGTGTGAGTGCCTGACGCAGTTCAGTTTACGTCCGTCTCGAAGGGCTTATGTGGACGCTGGGCCGACCAGAGAGTACTATGGCCAACAAGAGAGGGCGAACCGGGAGCGCCGGTCGATTCGGCGCTCGCTACGGTCGCGTCGCCCGCCGCCGCGTCGCAGAAATCGAGTCGGAGATGAACGAGGACCACGCCTGCCCGAACTGCGGCGAGGACCGCGTCGACCGGCAGGGAACCGGTATCTGGCAGTGTAGCTACTGTGACTACAAGTACACCGGCGGGAGCTACAAGCCCCAGACGCCCGGTGGCAAGACCGTCCGCCGTTCGATCCGCGCCGCGCTGGCCGAAGACGAGGAATAAAGGGCCTCGACGCCCCACATATCTGGTATGAGCTACAAGTGTTCACGCTGTAAGCGCGACGTAACACTCGACGAGTACGGTGGCGTCCGCTGTCCGTACTGTGGTCACCGCGTTCTGCTGAAAGAGCGGTCGCCCGACGTCAAAGAAATCGACGTCAAGTGACGGACACACACCGAACGATTCTCACGCTCGACTACCCAGACGAAGAGCGCGCACGCCGCGTCGAGCGGAGCCTCCGCCCGGAACTGGGTGCCATCGACGGCGACCGGACGACGGCGACGCTGACCCGCGACGGCGCGACACTGGAGTGTACCGTCACGGCCACCGACCTCGTCGCGCTCCGGGCGGGGTGTAACACGTGGCTGACGCTGACGAGCGTCGCCGAGGCCGCCGGCGAGAGTCGATAGCACGCGCCGTCCTCGGGCGATTCGACTATCGATTCGGATAAATTGACCGACAGTATATAGTTGGGGGAGGTGGTGGGTACGCCCAACACGCGACGGCGGACTACTGCATGACAGAGCACTCTCAGCCTCGGACCGTTGCTGCGGACAGCCAGCAGACCGAGCGCAGCACCGTTCTGTACGTCGATGCCGACGCCGCGACACGCGAGCGAACACGGACCGGGATGACCGACCACCGACCGGACGTCGACGTCGCTGCCGTCGGGAGTTCCGATGCGGCACTCGACGTCGGCGCGTCGAGACCACCGGCGTGTCTCGTCGTCGACCCTGTCGGTATCGAAGCGGCCGACCACCTCGTCGAGACGTTCGACTGTCCCGTGATACTGTATTCGGCACGGGACCCGGCGGCCGTCGACGATGCATTGCTGGGTGCGGCGACGACAGTGGTCGAAAAGGGCCCCAGCACACACGGGGCCTTCCTCGCCGAGAAAGTCGTCAGCGTCACCGAGTCGGTGGCAGACCGGTCGACGTACGCTCTCCAGGCGGCGGTCGACGACGTCGAGAGCCGCGCCGACGAGGGCGAGTTGACGCTACTGGTCGACGACGCGGGCGACCCAGTCTGGTCGCGCGGCTCCGTCGAAGACGTCCCGGGCCTCGACTTCGAGACGGCGAACGTCTACGACGCGGTGGCGACGCTCGCGTCCGACACCGCGGCCGGGGACGTGGCGGACAGGCTCCGTTCGGACCCGACGGACCCGGTAACGGTTCGGGCCGAGACGGCCCGGGGCGAGCGGTACCTCCAGTTCCGGGGGTACGACCTGCCGGACGCCGCCGGATCGCTCCGACTCTTCGAGATCACCGACGTCACGCCAGAGGCCCGTCGGGAGGCCAGACTGTCGCTGCTCGAAATGCTGACCGAGCAGGCTCAGGACGGCCTGTATACGCTCGACGAACGCGGCGTCATCGACTACTGTAACGAGTCGTTCGCAGCGATGCTGGGCTACGACCCGTCCGAACTGACCGGCACACACGCGGCCGAGACGCTCGCGCCCGGCGAGCTGGCGAACGGCCAGCAGACCATCGAACAGTTGCTCACCAGCGACGCCGACGACACGAGCGTCGACCTCACCTGCCGATGTAAGGACGGAACGGAGCGTGAGATATCCATCCACTACACGCTGCTCCGAGACGACAGCGGCGCGTACCGCGGTCTGAACGGCGTCGCCCGGGACGTCACCGAGCGCCGTGAACGCGAGCGGCAACTCAGGGAGCGCACGAAACTGTTCGAAGGGTTGGTCGATCGCTTCCCGAACGGTACGGTGTTCCTGTTCGACGAAGCGTTCCGGTACACGGAAGCGGGCGGCGAAGACCTGGAAGCACACGGTTTCGAACCGTCGGATTTCGTCGGGAAGACGCCACGAGAGGTGCTGCCCTCAGAGAACGCGTCGCTCCTCGAAGAGGCGTACGAAGCGGCCTTCGAGGGGCGGACCAGTGCGTTCGTCGACGAGTATCGGGGCGACCACTACTACGTGCAGGTGATACCGATACGCGACGACGACGGGACGGTCGTCTCGGGCATGACCGTCGCACAGAACATCACGGACCGGATGGAGTACGAACAGGAACTCGAACAGTCGAACACGCTCCTGTCGACGTTACTCGACGCGCTCCCGGTGGGTATCCTCGTCGAGGACGACGACCGCGAGATACGGACGGCCAATCAGCGACTCGTCGACATCTTCGACATCCCCGGGTCGGCCGAAGACCTCGTCGGCACGGACTGTTCGGTCGCCGTCGAGCGCGTGAGCCAGCAGTTCGCTGACCCCGAGTGCTTCCTCGACGAGACAGAGCAGTTGCTGGCGGCCCGCTCGGCCGACCTCCGAACAGACCTCGAACTGAGCGACGGGCGGACGGTACAGCGGAGTTACCTCCCCATCGACCTGCCGGACGGCGAGGCGAACCTCTGGCTCTACCGGGACGTCACCGAGCAGCGGGATCGGGAACGAGAACTGGTGCGAACGACCGAACGCCTCGAACTCGCGCTGGAGGGGGCCGAACTGGGCGTCTGGGACTGGAACGTCGAGACCGGCGACGTCTCCTTCGACGAGCGCTGGGTGGGGATGCTCGGGTACTCCCTGTCGGACCTCGATCAGCGGATAGAGACCTGGGAGGAGCTGGTCCATCCCGACGACCTCGAACGCGCCTGGGACGCCATCGAGTCACACTTCGAAGGCGAGACGGACATCTACCAGTGCGACCACCGACTGCGGACGAAAGACGGCGACTACAAGTGGATACGGGATCTGGGCCGGGTGTTCGAACGTGACGAGGACGGCGACCCGATTCGAGCCGTCGGCATCCATCAGGACATCACCGAACAAAAGCACCGCCAGCGAGAACTCGAAACACAGCGCGACGAACTGGTGACGCTCACGCGGGTCCACGTCCTCATTCAGGACGTCATCCGAGCGCTCGGGACGGCGGCGACCCGGGACGAAATCGAGACGACCGTCTGTAACCGACTGGTCGAGTCAGACCTGTACGAACTCGCGTGGATCGGCGAGCGCGACGGGACGGGAGGGCCCCTCTCCCGGAAGACGACGGCGGGCAACGACGAGGGGTACCTCGACACCATCCAGGAACTCGCGGAACCCGTCGACCGGACGAACGACCCCGGAACGACCGCTATCCGGACCGGCGAGGTGCAGGTCATCCACGACGTGGCGACCGACGAGCGGATGGACGACTGGCGCGACGAGGCGCTGGCGCGGGACTTCCGCTCGGCCGCGGTCATCCCTCTCCGGCACGACGACGTCGTCCACGCCGCGCTCATCGTCTACGCGAACCGGGCCGAAGCGTTTAGCTCCAGAGCGCTCGACGCCCTCACGGTTCTGGGCGAGACAGTCGGATTCGCCTTCACCGCCGTCCAGAACAGACGATTACTGACACGCGACCGGATCGTCGAGATGGAGTTCAAGTCCGAAGACCCGGACGCGTACCCGCTCGTCGTGGCCCGTCGACACGACTGTCGGCTCGAATCGGCCGGAAGCGTCGATATCGGCGAGGAGGCTCTCCAGTACCTCACCGTCGACGGAGCCCCGCCAGCGGACGTCCTCGAGAGCCTGTTAGAGTTCCAGCCGGTACTCGACGGCCGGGTCATCCGGTCTGACGGGGATAGTGGTGTCGTCGAGTTCCAAACGACGGACACGTATCAGTCGCTGCTCTTGGACGTCGGTGCGCGACTCGTCGACGCCATCGCGGACCCGAATCGACTCACCTTGGTCGTCGAGGCGCCGACGGACGGCGACCCGCGGACGATACAGGAGACGCTCTCGGCCCAACTCAGCGGCTTCGCCCTCGTCTCGAAACGGGAACGCGAGCGCCGACCGACGACCGTCACGGACCAACCGCCGCTACAGGAACAGTTGACCGACCGGCAACTGGAGGTCCTCAGAGCGGCCTACCTCGCGGGGTACTACGAGTGGCCGCGGGATACGACGGCCGAACAACTGGCAGACACGCTCGACATCTCCTCGCCGACGCTCCATCAGCACTTGCGACGGGCCGAGCGGAATCTGCTGGACGGATTGCTCGACCTCTAACCACGGTATTCCACAGTCGCGTAGGCGTCAGACTGTGCCTAGAGAACTAGGTGTTGCGTTGATGCCCGATACTGTCCTGTCATTACATACGTGCTCATGAGCGACCAGTCATCCGACCCGGAACAGCAGGACCGAGCGTGGTGTGGGATGACTCCAGAGGACCGGGGCCTCACGACACCGATGATCGACGACGTGTTCGAGGCGCTGTCGGACTGGCGACGACGCGCGGTCTGTCGCTATCTCACGACCAGTGACGGAACGGGCGTCGACGTCACGACGCTTGCCACCGCTGTCGCCGACCGAGGGAAACAAACCAGTCTGCCGGTGGCCGATACGGACGTCGAGTCAGTCGAGGACGAACTGATAGAGACGCACCTGCCCGAACTCCATCGGCTGGGTATCATCGACTTCGACGAGCGGAGCGAAGCCGTCCGGTACTGGGAGTCACCGACCGTCGAGAAGTGGGCCGAACACGCCGCGGCCGTCAGCGACCGCACCGAATTCTGATACTGCCGGCTGTAATCACGCGAACGGTTTCGCCACCCAGCGTGGTGACTTTCTTCGCGAAGTTACAGCCAGCAGTATGACCGACACGTCCTTTTCCCTGTCGGCCGAGTGGCGACCATGGACCTCCCACCGGTCGGTCTGGGGACGATGGGTATCGACGACGCCGACACCGTCGCGGCGGCTATCGACGTCGGCTACCGGCACCTCGATACGGCACAGGTCTACGAGAACGAAACCGTCGTCGGCGACGGTATCGCTTCGGCACCCGTCGACCGCGATGCACTGACCGTCGCGACGAAACTGTGGATCGATTGCCTCGCCGAAGACGACGTTCGACCGGGTACCGAGGCGAGCCTCGACCGCCTCGGACTCGATAGCGTGGACCTGCTGTACGTCCACCGGCCGCGCGGCGACTACGACCCCGAGACGACGCTGCCGGCCGTCGACGCCGTTCGCGAGGCCGGCCTGACCACACACGTCGGTCTGTCGAATTTCGACCCCGAGCAACTGGCGACCGCCCGCGACCACCTCGACACTATCGCCGCACATCAGGTCGAGTTCCACCCGTACTTCCGTCAGGAGGCACTGCTTGCCGACGCCCAGCGCCACGACTATCCGCTGGTCGCGTACTCGCCGCTGGCGGGCGGGCGAGTGTTCGACGACCCGACGATACGGGCTATCGCCGAGAAACACGACACGTCGCCCGCCGCCGTCAGCATCGCGTGGGTCACGTCCCACGACAACGTCGTCACCATCCCGAAGGCGTCCTCGCGGGCCCACCTCGCCGCGAATCTCACAGCGGCGGACCTCGAACTCGACAGCGACGACGTCGAGCGCATCGACGCAATCGAGCGGCGAGAGGAACTGTTTCCCGAGTAGCCGTCCGGACCCCCACCGTTTTCTCTCTCTGTCACAACACCGATGCGTACGTCCAACGATCCGGTCGCGACGGTCGACGGCGTCCGGAACGGACCGCTACCCAGTACCTTCCGGGAACGAACCGCCGGCTTTTCACTACCGTTCCGAGACACGAACTGAGAGGCGAGACCGTTTGGGAACCTCTGTTTAGCTACCTGTCCCCGAGACTCGCCTGTTTCCCGCTGGCCCTCAGATATTCACTGCCCGCGTGTCGCTGGGCGCTCGCTATGGGCTCAGACGCTGCCGATCACGCGGGAAGAGCACGGCTTCGCGGATGTTGTCCAGTCCGAGCATCGTCATGACGAGGCGCTCGCCACCGAGACCCCACCCGGCGTGGGGCGGCATGCCGTACTTGAACATCTTGGTGTAGTACTCGAACGCCTCGGGGTCCAGCCCCTGCTGTTCGAACCCGGCGACCAGATGCTCGTAGCGGTGTTCACGCTGGCCGCCCGAGACCAGTTCCATCGACGGGTGCATCATGTCGAACCCGGTCGAGACCTCCTCGTCGTCGTCGTGGTCCTTGATGTAGAACGGCTTGATCTCGCTTGGCCAGTCGGTAATGAAGTAGTGCTCGCCGACCTCCTGTCCGAGAACGTGTTCGGCCTCCGTCGAGAGGTCGTCGCCCCAGACCAGCGGCTCGTCGAGTTCGCCGGTGGCGTTGATCTTGTCCAGCGCGTCCTGATAGGTCAGTCGCGGGAAGTCGCCCTCGGGGGCCGCAAACTCGTCTTCGAGACCGAGCGCTTCGAGTTCCTCGGCGCAGTTCTCGGCGACGCCCTCGTAGGCGGCCTTGACGACGTGTTCGCAGGCGTCCATCGCCTCGGTGTGGTCGTAGAAGGCCGACTCGAAGTCGATGGAGGTCGCCTCGTTGAGGTGCCGCGGCGTGTTGTGTTCCTCGGCGCGGAAGATCGGGCCGATTTCGAAGACGCGTTCGAGGCCGGAGCCGACCATCAGCTGTTTGAACAGCTGCGGGCTCTGGTTCATGAACGCCTCGCGGCCGAAGTACGTGATGGGGAACAGTTCGGTGCCGCCTTCGGTCCCCGTGGCGACGATCTTCGGCGTGTTGATCTCGGTACAGTTCAGCGAACGGAAAGCCTCGCGTACCGAGCGCAGAACTTCGGCACGAATCTCGAAGATGGCCTTGACCTCGTCCTTGCGGAGGTCCAGCGTGCGGTTGTCCAGTCGGGTCGGGAGTTCGGCGTCGACCTTGCCGGAGGGGTCGAGCGGCAGTTCCGGGTCGGCCTCGGCGATGACGTCGACGCTCTGGGGCGTGACCTCGACGCCGGTGGGCGCGCGTGGCTCCTCCTCGACCGCGCCGGTCACGGAGATGACGGACTCGCGGTGGACGTTCAGTCCCGTCTCCACGAGGTCCTCGTCCATCTCGTCTTTCTCGAACTTGACCTGAATCTTTCCGGTCGTGTCTCGCAGGATGAGGAACGCGATGCCACCGAGGTCACGAATCTCGTGAACCCAGCCAGCGACGGTGACTTCGTCACCGGGCTCGGCGTCCGCCGTGTAGGTGCGGTCGTCCATATCTCCCCTCTTTGCCGGGACGGACTTAAACTCCGTTTATTCGACTGCGCCACCGTCGAGGGATTCGGTCGACCGGACACGGTGGCGTGAGAGAACATGAACGTTTGTATCATGACCCGTCCAAACGATGGCCATGACCGACAGCGAGTACCCCATCGACGACCTCGACCGGCGAATCATCCACGAACTGCAGAACGACGCCCGACACACGTCCGCGAGCGAGATAGCCGAGTCCTGTGACGTCTCGGCCCGGACCGTCCGAAACCGAATCGACAAACTCGAGCAGCGGGGCGTCATTCGCGGCTACGACGTCGACGTCGACTACGAGGCGGCGGGGTACCAGCTACACACGCTCATCATCTGTACCGCACCGATACACGAACGCGAGGAGATCGCGCGACGCGCGCTCGAAGTGCCGGGCGTTGTCGCCATCCGTGAGGTGATGACCGGTGCCGACAACGTCCACGTCGAGGTCGTGGGCGTCGACGGGAACGACCTGAGCCGCATCGGACGCGACCTCAACGAGGTCGGACTCGAAGTCGTCGACGAGGACATCATCCGCAACGAGTACACGCGCCCGTTCCACCGCTTCGGCCACGACGGACTCGACGACGAATGATTCTGTAACGGGATCACACCGCCATTCCATTTCCGAACCGGAAATAAAAGCTAGGCATTTATCGCTTCTCGGAACTATTGGCTGGTATCGGCCGGGCCACCGGTCGTGAACCACCATGATGTCCCGACAGAAACTCCGAGACACGCTCGCACGAGAGAGAGGACCGCCGTCGGTACTGGTCGTCACCGATCGATTCGTCGGCGCCGAAATCGCCGGCGAACTGACCGCGATAGCGACGGTCGGCGTCGTCACCGATGCCGAGAGCGTCGCTAACCGCGAGGATGGCACGACTCCGACCGTCGGTGACGTGACGGCGGTCGAGACACTCGCCGCTGCCGATGCGACCGACGCTGACGGCGCCGTCGTCGCCCTGACGTGTGACCGTCGAACGATGTTGGTCGCACAGTTGCTTCGGGCCCGCTTCGGCGTGAGTCAGGTCACGGTCCTCGTCGACGACCCCGACTTGTGTAACTCATTCGACGATATCGCCACTGCTACCGTCTCCGAGGCGCCGGTCCTCGCCGCGGAGACCCGTCGGCGGTTCGAACCGACCCTCGATCTCGTCGTCAGGGACTAACGATGCCGAAGGACCTCGAACGCGATCTCGGACTCCCGTCGGTCGTCGCCATCTCCATCGGTGCGATGGTCGGCAGTGGCATCTTCATCCTGCCCGCACTCGCGGTCAAGGAGGCCGGTGCAGGCGTCGTCCTCGCGTACTTCTTCGCGGGCGTGTTGGTGTTGCCGGCCGCGCTCAGCAAGGCCGAGATGGCGACGGCCATGCCCGAGGCCGGCGGGACGTACGTCTACATCGAGCGTTCGATGGGGCCGTTGCTCGGAACCATCGCCGGTGTCGGGACGTGGTTCTCCCTGTCGTTTAAGGGTGCGCTCGCGCTCGTCGGCGGCGTCCCGTACCTCCTGTTGCTGTTCGACCTGCCCGTGCGACCGGTGGCGATCGCGCTGGCGGCCCTGCTGGTCGTGATCAACGTCGTTGGCGCCGAACAGACCGGCCGTCTTCAGGTCGGCATCGTCGCCGTGATGCTGGCGGCGATGGCGTGGTTCGTCGTCGGCGGCGGGCCGGCCGTCGAGACGGCCGCCTACGACGGCCTCTGGAGCTACGGTGCCGAGGGCATCTTCGCCGCCACGGGGCTCGTGTTCGTCTCCTACGCGGGGGTGACGAAGATATCGAGCGTCGCCGAGGAGATCGAAGACCCCGACCGCGTCATTCCGCTGGCCATGCTGGGGTCGCTCGCGTTCACGACGCTCCTGTACGTACTCATCGTGGCCGTCATCGTCGGCGTCGTCCCGCTTGAGACCGTCGCCGGGAGTTCGACGCCCGTCGCCGACGCAGCCGACGCGACGCTGGGAGTCGCCGGCGTGGGCGCCGTCGTGCTCGCCGCCCTGCTGGCGCTCGTGAGCACCGCCAACGCCGGCATCCTTTCGGCCTCCCGCTACCCGTTCGCGATGGCCCGCGACGCACTCGCGCCAAGCCGCCTCAGTGAAGTCAGCGACCGGTTCACGACGCCGGTCAACGCCATCACGCTCACCGGCGGCGTGATGCTGACCCTCATCGCCTTCGTTCCCATTCTCGAGATAGCGAAGCTCGCGAGCGCGTTCAAGATACTCGTGTTCGCGCTGATAAACGTCGCACTCGTCGGGTTCCGGGAGAGCGACACGGCCGCCTACGACCCGTCGTTCGAGTCGCCGCTGTACCCGTGGACGCAGGTGTTCGGGGCGCTGACCGGGTTCGCCCTGCTCACGCAGATGGGCACCGTCGCCATCGTCGGTGCCGCGGTCATCACCGCGGGAAGTACCCTCTGGTACCTGTGGTACGTCCGCCGACGGGTGTCCCGCGAGGGCGCTATCCGCGAGTCCATGCGACAGAGCGTCGGACAGGAGGCGGTCGAGCGGACCGAGACCGCGCTCGACGATTCGCTCGACGAGACGGTGCTGGTCGCCCTCCCGGAGGACGCCGACCGGGAGAGCGAGCGGACGCTGCTCGAACTGGCGTCGACGCTGTGCTCCGCGGACGGACGGGTCGCGGCCGTTCAGTTCGACGAGGTGCCGGACCAGACCCCACTGCGATACGCCTCCAGTGTCCAGACCGGGTCGGACGTCGCGTTCGAGCGGCGCACGGACGAACTGTCCGCGGGAGTCGACGCCCGCGTCGAGTACGCTGAACTGGTCAGTCACCACCCGGCGCGGGCGGTCGCCAACGCCGCCGCCGACGTCGACGCCGACCTGTTGCTGGTCGACCGCGACGCGACGTTCGGCGACGGCCGCCTGAGGCGCGACGTCGACCGTATCCGGAAGCGGACCGACTGTGACACGCTGGCGGTCCAGACCCACGACCTCGACGACGTCGCGGCGGTCACGCTCGTCGCCACCCGGGGACCCTACGACCCGACGAAGGTGCGCGTAGGTGCGGCCATCGCTGACGCGACGGATGCCTCCCTCCGACTCGTCTACCCGCTCCCGGAGCGCAGTTCGACCGAACAGCGACACGTCCTCGAGGCGTACCACGCCGATCTCGTCGCGGCCTGTTCCGTGCCGACCGAGGCAACGTTCACACCGCCCACGGGGCTCTCGGCGGCGGTATCGATGCCGGACGCCGAGACCAACATCGTGTTACACGGCCGTAACGGGGGACTCACCGCCGGCCTCTCGCGACAGGAACGGGCGACACGGGCGGTCATCGACGACAGCGACCACGCGACTATCACGGTCCACTCTAGTGGGGAGTCGGCCAGACCGCTCCGCCGGGTACTGGACCGACTCGCGTTCTGATACCCGCTATCGGTCGGCCGTCGCGGCCTTCGCGTCCTGTGCGCCCTTTACCGTCTCTCGCACGGCGTCGACGCCCTCGTCGTGGACGAGGTCGCCGACGACGATGGTGTCCGCGTGCTGGGCCATCGTCCGCGCGGACTCGTAGTCGTGGATGCCGCCGCCATAAAAGAGGGTGGCGTCGTCTAAGATGTCGGCCGCGGCGGCGACTTTCTCGGTGTCGCCGAGCATCCCGGAGTACTCGACGTAGACGATTTCCTGCCCGAGCAGGTGTTCGGCGGCCTCGGCGTAGGCGGCCACCTCGTCGGCGTCTAGGTCGCAGTTGGCCTGCGTGTAGGCTGCGACGGAGGCGTCGGGGTTCATCACGATGTACGCCTCGGTGAAGGTCCGAGACCAGTCGATCTCGTCGTCGATGCGAATCCACTCCTTGTGGGCGCCGGTTATCCACGTCACGTCGCCGGCGTTCATCACGACGGGGATGAGGTAGCCGTCGTGGCGGTCGCTGTGGACGACGGAGGCGGGGTTCGACGGTTCGATGTAGACGGGGATGTCGTACTTCCCACAGGCGTCGACGACCCGCTTCATCTTCTCCTCGGTCATCCCGGTGGTGCCACCGACCTCGATGGCGTCGGTACCGGTCGCCGCCACGTCCTCGAACGTCTCGCCGTCGACCAGCGTCTTGTCCGGGTCGATTTTGACGATGTGGTCCCAGTCCGCCCAGTCGCTCATATCGCTTTGACTTTTGCCTGTGGGCATAACGGCTTCGGATGGCGGAACAGTCCTATAGACACGTTCACACGGACGCGCCGACCTTCGTGAAGTGAGTGCACCAGCAGTTCTTAGCCGCTCGCGGCCCAGCACTGCCCTATGCATCAACTCACGACCGTCGAAACGGTCCACGACACCGGGTCGTACCTGTTCACCGCGACGGGGCCCTACGGCGACCTCGAAGAAGTCGTCGTCGTGCCCTGCGAGGACGGCGTCGAGGCGTGGGTCAACCGCTGTACCCACGAGAACCAGCACTTCGACACCGGCCGAGGGGTCCCGATGCGCGACGGACAGTTACTCTGCCCGCGTCACGGGTCGCTGTTCGACGCCTGCGAGGGCGACTGTGACAACGGCGAGGCCGCGGGGACGACCCTGCCGGGCGTCGACGTCGCCGAGCGTCACGGCACCGTCTTTCTCGTGGACGACGACTACGAGTTCTCTCACGAGGGCGGTACGGACGACGACGAGGGACCGAGTTCCTCCTCGCACCTACAGCTGTGACCCAGCGCGGATGACCGACGACAGCGACGCGAACGTCATCGACCGCGAGGACCTCCGTGCGGGCCGCGTGGAGTGTCCGCTCTGTGGCCGGCAACTCGTCGACCCGATGGCACACGCCGTGGTCTACGGGGCCGTCGACGCCGTGACGGTCGAGAACGCCGACGCTGTCGAGTGTCCGGTCTGTGACGGCGTGACGTTCGTCGTCGACGACTGAGAAGCAGGCGGTCGGAAATGCGGACGCGTTCAGGCTTCGAGTTCGGACTGCCAGTCTTGTACCTGCCCCGCGCTCACGCCCTGCACCTCGGCAGCGATGCCGTCGGGGTCGGCCGCCCGCAGGTCGTCCAGCGATTCGATGCCAGCGGCGGCGAGTTTATCCGCCGTCGCGGCCCCGATACCGTTCAGGTCTTCTAAGTCCTCGACGGCGTTGCGGGCCTGATACTCCTCGAAGTTACAGATGGGACAGCCCAGTTCCCACGGGTCGTCGCTGTCGGGGTCGACGACGAGTTCCGGGAGGTCGTGCTCCTCGCAGAACGCCTCGGTGACCTCGATGTCGCCGTTGCGGGGGAGCGGCAACGAGTAGTCGCAGTCGGGGTAGCGCGTACACCCGACCAGCCGGGACCCCGAGCGGAGGTGTTTGATGGCGAGTTCGCCGCCTTCCTCCGCGTCGCCTCCTTCGGCGGCTTCACCGCCTTCGTCTCGTTGCTCCGCCGGAGCAACGCCACACTCGGGACAGGGACCGATGACTTCGTCGTCGCTCTCGTCGGCCTTCTCGGCCTCACAGCGGGGACAGCCGTGGACGAAGGTGTCGCGGCCGGCGAGCATCTTCACGTGGTGCATGTCGTGTTCCTCGCACGTCTCGTCTAGCACGAGCGGCTCGCCCGTCGACGGGAGCGGCAGCGTGTTCCGACACTCCGGGAAGCCGTCACAGCCGACGAAGTACGACCCCTGCCGGGACCGCCGGACGAGCATGCTCTCGCCGCACTCGGGACACGGGCCCAGCGTCTTGTCCGCTTTCAGTGACTCCTGTAAGTGCTCGCCGATTTCCTCACGAGAGGCCGCCAGTTCGTCGAACACTTCCTGGAGCATCTCGCGGGACTCGTCGGCCACCTCTTCGAGGGTCGCCTCGCCGTTGGCGATGCGGGTCATGTCCCGCTCTAACTGGGCGGTCATGTCGTCGCTGACGACGCGGTCGGCGAACTCCTCGGCGGCCTCCACGACGGCGTTCGCGAGCGCCGTCGGCCGCGGGGGGTCGCCCTCGATGTAGCCCCGGTCGTACAGTTTCTCGAGCGTGTTGTGCCGGGTCGCCTTCGTCCCCAGTCCGAGGTCCTCCATCGTCTCGATGAGGCGAGACTGGCCGTAGCGCCGCGGTGGCTGGGTCTGTTTGGCGTCCAGTCGGACCTCCGAGATGGAGAGTTCCTCGCCTTCTTCGACGTCGGGGACGTGGTTTTCGCTGGCGCTGGAGTAGGGGTAGACGGCGTGGTAGCCCGGTTCGACCAGCCGCTTGCCGTTGGCCTTCAGCGAGCGACCGCCGGCCTCGCTGACGACGCGCAGGCGCTCCCACGTCGCCGCCTCCGCGACGGTGGCGAAGAAGCGCCGGACGACGAGTTCGTATATCTCCCACTCGTCTTCGGAGATATCTGCCTTCGAGGGTATCTCTCCGGTCGGGTGGATGGGCGGGTGGTCGGTCGTCTCCTCGTCGCCCTCGGTGGCGACGATGTCGTCCTGTTCGAGCAGGGACTCGGCGTCCTCGCCGAAGGTGGGAGAGCCGACGAACTCGTCCAGCAGAGCGTCTTCCTCCAGATCGTCCGGATAGACGGTGTTGTCCGTCCGGGGATAGGTCATGTAGCCGGCGGTGTACAGTTCCTCGGCGATGGACATCGCGCGCTGGGCGGAGTAACCGAGCGAACTGGCCGCAGAGATGAAGGCGGTGGTGTTGAACGGCGTCGGCGGACTGTCGGTGCGGGTACGCCGGCGGACGCTCGTCACGGTGGCCGTGTCGACGCTCGTCAGGTCGGCGTAGGCGGCGTCGGCGTCGGCCTCGTTCCAGACGCGTTCGGCCTCGCTGCCGTCGTCGTCGTAGAAGTACTGGGCCTCGAACCCGGAGCCGTTCTTCTGGAGGTCGGCGAATATCTCCCAGTAGTCCTCGGGGTCGAACGCCTCGATTTCGCGCTCGCGGTCGACGATGAGTTTCAGCGTCGGGGACTGGACTCGGCCCACCGAGATGAAGTCATCACCCAACTGCCGGGCCGACAGCGAGAGGAAGCGGGTCAGCGCCGCCCCCCACACGAGGTCGATAATCTGGCGGGCCTCGCCGGCGGCCGCGAGGTCGAAGTCTATCTCCTCGGCGTCGGCGAAGGCGTTGCGGACCTCGCGCTCGGTGATCGAAGAGAAGCGCACGCGGGAGACGGGGATGTCCGTCTCCTCGCGGATGAGTTCGTAGGCCTCCTTCCCGATGAGTTCGCCCTCGCGGTCGTAGTCCGTCGCGACCACGGCCTCGTCGGCCCGGCGAGCGAGCGTCTTGAGCGTCGTGACGATGTTCTCTTGGGTCGGTTCCTTGGTCACCTCGGCGTCGATGAGTTCGGCGGGTTCGACGTCGCGCCAGTCGTTGTACTCCGGCGGGAAGTCGACGCCGACGACGTGCCCCGAGAGGCCGACGACGCGCGTGTCCCCCCACCGGTAGACGTTGACGCCGTTTCGTCGCTCGGCCGTCGCGCTCCCTTCCGAGAGAATCTCGGCGATGCGCCGGGCGGCGTTGTCCTTCTCCGTGATGATTAGCTCCATCGGACACCACCTGCGGTAGTCATTAGCGGTCGGTACGCCCGGAGACGTTCTAAAGACTTTCGGCGGAAATCGGCCGACAGCGCGGGTGTGCGGGCGCTTGCGGGCGCACCTACACGCACGCGCGGTGGGGGCTGATAGGTCGGCACGCGCCGGGTACCACCACCCAAACGGTCGCTCGGACACGACGCCGGCATTAAATAATATATTGGTGTATTGACGATACTAGTGTGTTATTAGTTAACTTTTAACAATGTGGGCTGCCTTGACCCGCTCGTCCCAGTATCGACGTGACCCGGTCCGGCGGTCGACGAAGTGTCGGCGACGCACACCAGTCCACGACGTCCCGATAGCGACCGTGAGAAGGACCGACATCGACACCGACGCACCGCTGTCCGACCCCCACGACCAGCGTGCGAACTGTGGCGTGGGCGTCCTCGTGAACCTCGACGGGCGGCGAACGCACGACGTCGTCGAGGACGGGTTCGAGGTGCTGGAGAACCTCGACCACCGCGGCGCACGCGGCGCGGAGGCGAACACCGGCGACGGGGCCGGGATGCTCGTCCAGAAACCCCACGCCTTCTTCAGCGACGTCGTCCCCGACCTCGGCGAGTACGACGAGTACGGCGTCGGACAGGTGTTCCTCCCACGGGACCCCGCCGAACGCGACCGGTTCCGTGACCTGCTGGAGAGCGCGGCCGCCGATGAGGGGTTCGAGGTGGTCGCGTGGCGAGAGGTGCCGACGGACAACACCGGCCTCGGAGAGACGGCGCTGGAGAGCGAACCCGCGGTCTGGCAGGTGTTCGTCGAACCGACGGATTCGCTCGACCCCGAGGCCCTCGATACGCGCCTGTACGTCCTGCGACGGGTCGTAGAGCGGCGGGTCGACGAGCGTGACCCGCCCGGTGCGGACCGGTTCTACGTCTGCTCGCTGGACCGCCGCACGGTCGTCTACAAGGGCCTGCTGACGAACGGACAACTCCGCTCGTATTACCCCGACCTCTCGGACGAGCGGTTCCGAACGAAACTCGTCTTCGTCCACGCGCGGTTCTCGACGAACACGCTCGGCGCGTGGGAACTGGCCCACCCCTACCGGAAGGTCATACACAACGGCGAGGTCAACACGCTGCGTGGCAATCTCAACTGGATGGCCGCCCGCGAGTCCGACCTCGACAGCCCCGAACTGGGCGCACACGTCGAGAAACTGACGCCCATCACGCACGCCGACCAGAGCGACACGGCCGTCGTCGACAACGTCCTCGAACTCCTCGTCGAGGGTGGGCGCTCGCTCCCGCACGCCCTCCGGATGCTGGTCCCCGAGGCGTGGCACGGCGACGACGCGATGGACGCCGACCGGCGGGACTGGTATCGCTACCACGCGACGATCAACGAACCGTGGGACGGCCCGCTTCTCGTGGCCGCGACGGACGGCGACCGCGTCGGTGCGGTGCTGGACCGCAACGGCCTGCGCCCCTGCCGGTACTACGTCACGGCGGACGACCGACTGGTGATGGCCAGCGAGACGGGCGTCTTAGACGCCGACCCCTCGGCGGTGGTCACGAAAGACCGCCTCCAGCCCGGTCAGATGTTCTACGCCGACCCCGACGAGGGTCGCATCGTCCCGGACGAGGAGGTGTTCGACCGCCTCACCGACGAGCAGTACGGCGCGTGGGTGGCCAGCGAGCGAGTCGACCTCGCGGACCTCGTGGACGGGAGCGACCCACCACCGTCGCCGCCAGCCGACGCCGACGTCCGCGCTCGGCAGCGGGCCTTCGGCTACACGCGCGAGCATCTGGACCGCCTCGTCGAACCGATGGCCGACGACGGAAAGGACCCCATCGGTGCGATGGGCAACGAC
This sequence comes from Haloarcula sp. JP-L23, assembly GCF_011602445.1. Taxonomy (NCBI): domain Archaea; kingdom Methanobacteriati; phylum Methanobacteriota; class Halobacteria; order Halobacteriales; family Haloarculaceae; genus Haloarcula; species Haloarcula sp. JP-L23. The sequence continues at coordinate 1,410,365 of NZ_CP050014.1, forward strand.
ACGCCGCTGTCGGTGCTCTCGGAGCGCAACAAGACCCTCTTTACGTACTTCAAACAACTGTTCGCGCAGGTGTCGAACCCGCCGCTGGACTACATCCGCGAGGACGTCGTCACCTCGCTACACACCCACGTCGGCCGCCAGCGGAACCTGCTCGGCGAGACGCCGGCCCACGCCCGACGGCTGTTCTGCGAGTCGCCGATACTCACCCGCGAGGAACTCGCTGCCGTCGAGAACATCGACCGGAACGGCATCCGCGCCGCCACGATAGACCTGACCTACGAGAAGGGAGCGACGAGTCTGGAAGCCGCCGTCGAACGTGTCCGCGAGGCCGCCGACGCGGCCATCGACGACGGGTGCGAGGTACTCGTCCTCTCGGACCGGGCCGTCGGTCCCGACCGCGTGCCGATTCCGTCGTTGCTCGCCGTCGGCGCGGTCCACCACCACCTCGTCCGCACCGGCCGTCGCACGCACGTCGGGTTGGTCCTCGACTCCGGCCAGCCGTGTGCGGTCCACCACGTCTGTACGCTCGTCGGCTACGGGGCCGACGCGCTCTGCCCCTCCCTCGCCTACGAGAGCATCGACGCGATGGTCGCGGACGGCGTGCTGGAGTGCGACCGTGAGGAGGCGCTGGCGGCCTACCGGCACGCCCTCGAAGACGGCCTCCAGAAGGTGATGGCGAAGATGGGCATCTCGACGCTGTCGAGTTACAAGGGCGCGCAGGTGTTCGAGGCCGTCGGCTTGGACTCCCAGTTCGTCGCGGCGTACTTCGCGGGGACGACGGCTCGGACGGAGGGCATCGACGTCGACGATTTGGAGGCCGACGTACTCGAACGCCACCACAGCGCCTTCGAGGCCGACGCGGGGAGCGACTTAGACCCCGGCGGCGAACTCTACTGGCGGCGCGACGGCGAGTTCCACCAGTGGAACCCCAACACCATCGGCAAACTCCAGTACGCCGCACAGGCTGGCGACTTCGCGGCCTATCGGGAGTTCGCCGAGATGGTGAACGACCAGCAGGAACGCCTCCAGACGCTCCGGGGCCTCCTCGAACTCGACACCGAGGGCCGCGAGTCGGTCCCGCTCGAAGAGGTGGAACCCGTCCACAGCATCGTCGAGCGGTTCTTCACCGCCTCGATGTCGTTCGGGTCGCTCAGCAAGGAGGCCCACGAGACGCTGGCCGTCGCGATGAACCGCATCGGCGGGACCGCCTGCTCCGGCGAGGGCGGCGAACCCGTCGAGCGGTTCGGCACCGAACGCGAGTGCGGGAACAAGCAGGTCGCCTCGGGTCGATTCGGCGTCACCGCGACGTATCTGGCCAACGCCGACCACCTCGGCATCAAGATGGCACAGGGGTCGAAACCCGGCGAGGGCGGCCACCTCCCCGGCGAGAAGGTCAACGAGATAATCGCCGAGACGCGCAACACGACACCCGGCGTCCCGCTCATCTCGCCGCCGCCCCACCACGACATCTACTCCATCGAGGACCTCGCGCAACTCATCCACGACCTGAAGTGCGCGAACGCCGAGGCCGACGTCCACGTCAAACTCGTCTCCGAGGCCGGCGTGGGCATCATCGCCGCCGGCGTCGCGAAGGCGAAAGCCGACGCCGTTCTGATAAGCGGCCAGTCGGGCGGCACCGGCGCGTCGCCGAAGACGAGCATCAAGTCCGCCGGCCTCCCGTGGGAACTGGGCGTCGCCGAGGCGAACCAGATTCTCCGGGCGAACGACCTGCGCTCGCGCATCCGCGTCCGTGTCGACGGCGGCATGAAGACAGGCCGTGACGTCGTCGTCGCGGCGCTGTTGGGTGCCGAGGAGTACGGTTTCGGGACCGCACCGCTCGTGACCTGTGGCTGTATCATGCTCCGGAAGTGCCACTGTAACACTTGCTCGGTCGGCGTCGCCACGCAGGACCCGGACCTCCGGGAGAAGTTCCCCGGCCGGCCCGAGTACGTCGTGAACTACGTGACCTGCATCGCACAGGAGGTCCGGGAGTACATGGCCGAACTGGGCGTCCGGTCGATGGACGACCTCGTCGGCCGGGTGGACCTGCTCTCTCAGCGCGAGGTGAGCCACGACCGCGCCGCGTCGGTGGACCTCTCGGCGCTACTGACCGCGCCCGAGGGCGGCGGCCGCCGGCAGACCCGGACACAGGACCACGGGCTGGACGAGAAACTCGACCACGAACTCGTCGACCGGGCCAGACCGGCACTGGAACGCGGCGAGTCCGTCGACGTCTCGCTCCGGATTCGCAATCGGGACCGCACGGTCGGGACGATGCTGAGTTCCGAGGTCGTCTCCCGCTACGGCGAGGCGGGCCTCCCCGACGACACCATCTCCGTCGCGTTCGAGGGGTCGGCCGGCCAGAGTTTCGGCGCTTTTCTCGCGTCGGGGGTCACCCTCTCGTTGGCCGGCGACGCCAACGACTACGTCGGGAAGGGGCTCTCCGGCGGGAAAATCGTCGTGCGGACGCCGGCCGACGCGGCTTACGACGCGACCGACAACGTGGTGGTCGGCAACGTCGCGCTGTACGGTGCCACCGACGGCGAGACCTACGTCAACGGCGTCGCCGGCGAGCGGTTCGCCGTCCGAAATTCCGGCGTGACGGCCGTCGTCGAGGGCGTCGGAGACCACGGCTGTGAGTACATGACCGGCGGCGTCGTCGTCGTGTTGGGCGACACCGGCCGGAACTTCGCCGCGGGGATGTCCGGCGGCGAGGCGTACGTCCTCGATAGGGACGGCACGTTCCGCGACCGGGTCAACACCGGGATGGTCCACTTCGACCCACTGGACGACCGTGACCGCCGCCTCGTCAGGCGGATGGTCGAGAACCACTACCGCTACACCGGCAGTGACCGCGCCCGCGAGGTGCTGGACGACTGGGAGACCACCGTCGCACAGTTCGTGAAGGTGATGCCGGACGCCTTCGCCGACGTGTTGGACGACCGCCTCGCCGAGGGTGAGGACCCGCGGGCGTCGCTCCCGCCGGAACCGGCGGCCGCCGCAGAACGGGTGACCACAGATGACTGAGCCACATCCGAACGGCTGGCGCGACCACGACCGGGCGGACATCGAGAAGCGTGACCCGGCGGCACGAGTCGAGGACTTCGACGAGATCTGGCAGGAGACGTGGGACGCCGAGACGCTCCGCGAGCAGGGAGAACGGTGCATGGACTGTGGCGTCCCCACCTGCATGAGCGGGTGCCCCATCGGTAACGTCGTCCCAGAGTGGAACGACCTCGTCTACCGCGACGACTGGCGGCGGGCGCTCGACCGACTCCACGAGACGAACAACTTCCCGGAGTTCACGGGCTACACCTGTCCGGCGCCGTGCGAGAGCGCCTGCGTCCTCGCGTACAACGACGACCCGGTGACCATCAAGAGTATCGAACGGGCCATCGTCGACGTGGGGTGGGCGGAGGGGTGGATAACGCCCGAACCGCCGGACGAGCGGACCGAGTACCACGTCGGCGTCGTCGGCAGTGGGCCGGCGGGACTGACGGCCGCCCAGCAACTCGCTCGCGTGGGCCACCGCGTCACGGTGTACGAACGCGACGACGCCCTCGGCGGCCTCATGCGCTACGGCATCCCCGACTTCAAGTTCCGGAAGTCCCGCATCGACCGCCGAATCGACCAGCTACGGGCCGAGGGCGTCACGTTCGAGACGGACACCGAGGTGGGCGGCGACGTGCCGGCCGACGCCCTCGTCGAGAACCACGACGCCGTCTGTCTCGCCGTCGGCGCACAGCGTCAACGCGACATCGACCTCCCGGGGCGTGACCTCGACGGCATCTACCTCGCGATGGACTACCTCCGCCAGACGAACCGCGAACAGGCGGGCGACGACGTCGAGCGGATTCCCATAGAGGGGCGCGACGTCGTCGTGCTGGGCGGCGGCGACACCGGTGCGGACTGCGTGGCGACGGCCCACCGACACGGGGCGTCACAGGTCGTCCAGATAGGCATCCGGGAGCAACCGCCCGAGGAGCGGCCGCCGAACAACCCGTGGCCCGAGCAACCGAAGACGTATCACAAGACGTACGCGCAGGAGGAGGGCGGAAGCGAGGCGTTCGGCGTCGACACGCAGGCGTTCGTCGACACCGACGGCGACGGCCACGTCGACTGCCTCGACGCCGAACGGGTCGAGTGGACCTACGACGAGGACGGTGCGCGCGCCGAGAAGACCGTCGTCGACCCCTCTCTGGAGATTCCCGCCGACGCCGTCTTCGTCGCCATCGGGTTCACCGGTCCCACGAACAACCCGTTCGCGGACCTCGGGGTCACACGCGGTGCCGACGGAACCTTCGAGACGGACGAGCGGAAGATGACGGCCGTCGACGGCGTGTTCGCCGCCGGTGACGCGACACGGGGCCAGTCCCTCGTCGTCTGGGCCATCGGCGAGGGACGCGACGCCGCCCGCCACGTCGACGCGTACCTCACCGGCGAGACAGACCTCCCGCCGAGTCTGGAGACGGACAACCCGTCGTTGCTCTAGTTCGACGTGAGCGATTTCACCACGCACACCCGCTCCACGTCTCCGTCTCGCTCGATTGTCCCGCCACGGTCGAACCCGCGCTGTTCGAAGAAGCCGACGGCGTTCCGTGGCACCGCGGCGTGGAGCCGGTCGCGGCCCGCCTCGCGCGCCCGCCGTTCGAACCGTTCCAGAAGCGTGCTCGCACAGCCCCGTCCCTCGTGGTCCGGAGCAGTGTAGAGCGCGCCGAGTTCGCCCGTCTCGGAGTCCAGTGCGCCGTAGCCGACCGACGTGACCTCGCTCTCGGCGACGAGGACGACCCACGCCGGGTCGGCTACCCACTCGGGCAGACGGTCGTCCGGCGACGCCACGAGGTCCGCGAACGCCGCGCGGTCGTACTCGCCGGTAAACCCGGCCTCGATGGCCTGTCTGCGAATTACGTCGAGTGCGGGGACGTCGGCGGCGGTGGCTTCGCGAACGTTCATGCGTGGTCGGACGGTGCGTCGTCCGTCGTCGGAATGTCGGCCGCCTGCGGGTTGACTCTACCGCCCGGTCGCTCCGCCGGCCGCCGACCGCTCACTAGCCCACCGATAGCCGTACACGCCCACTTCGGTGAGGAGCCACCCGACCAGCAACAGACCGGCCAGCGCGGCGTAGAAGAGGTCCCACCCGCTCATCCACACCGGGCGAAGCCACGGCGCGTAGTGGCCCCACAGCGTCCCGAGTTCCTCGCCGACGCCCGACAGCGGCGTCCCGGCGGCCGTCGCGGTGATGAACGTCCCGACGCTCGTCTGCTGGCCGCTCCCGGCGACCAGTCCCGCGCTGCCGGTAATCTCGTAGGACCCCGTCGCGTTCTGCTCGCGGATGGTCGGCCCCGTCGACCCGTCGCCGTGGGCCACTCGTTCGGCGTCGTAGGGCCCCCACGTCGCGTAGTACTCCCAGACGATTTCGCCGGTCGGCGTCACCTCGATGACGCGGTGGTTCAGCGTGTCCGTGATGAGCGTGTTGCCGTTCGGGAGGCGGTCGGCGTCACGCGGCCAGTTGAGCGAGTCCGACCCGACGGACCACGTCCGGGTCCACGTCCCGTTCGTGTAGGCGTACTCGACGACGCGGTTGTTGCCGCTGTCGGCCACGAGAATCGTCGGCGTCCCGTCCTCGCCTTCGATGTAGTCGGGGTTGTGCTGTTCGCGCATGACGCTGTAGTTGTCGTCGGCGCCGAGTCGCCTATCGATGTCCTTGGTCGTCCGGTTGATGAGCAACACCTGGTCGAAGTTTCGCGGCGAGACGAGGAACTGGTCGTCGCCGACCGGGTCGACGTCGTTGCTGTGGGTCCAGTCCTCGTTCATCCCGCCGTCGGTGCTGTTAGGGAAGTGGTTGCGGTAGCGCCAGCGCCACGTGACCGATTCGGTCGTGCGGTTGTAGACGACGATCTCGTCGTTGGACACTTGCTGACTCTCGTCCCACGCCCGCATGTGCGAGACGACCAGTGCGGTGTCGTTGAGTTTGTCGACGTCGTGGGTGTCCTCGTAGGGAAGCAACTGCTCCCACTCGCGCTCTTTCGTCTCGGGGTCCAGTTCGTAGACGAGCGTGTTGCCCGAACGGGGGGAGACGACGAGGAGGTTCCCGTTCGGAAGTGGGTCCACGTCGAAGAACCACGCGTCGGCCCCCTGCCGACTCTGGTAGGTCCAGTTCAACCCGCCGCGTTCGTCCAGCGCCACGAGTCGGGCGGGCTTCTTCGGGTTCGTGTTGCCCCGGAACGTGTAGCCCTGCGTACTGACGACCGTCTGGCCCTCGGCCGCGTCGGTGACTGTCCCACGCTGGAGCGAGCCGCTCTCGCTCGGTTCGTAGGTCAGGGCGCTGGCGACCGACGGCGTGAGCAACGCGAGGACGAGCAACAGGACGACACCACGGGCGAGGCGACGCCGCGACGGACGACTGGAGAGCACACTCGCCTTCGGAGGGTCCCGGGATTAAACGCTTCGAGACTTTTCGGACCAGTTGGCGTCGGTTCGTCGTCGCGTATTCACCACCCGCACACGCCCGGTCCGAACTCCGATGCCCTCTTATCGCGCTCACCCGAACGCCGATGCATGGAGCGACGGACTGTCAGGATACTCCGGGCTGTCGCCGCCGCCCTCGTCTTCGCGACGGCGGCGTTTCACCTCTGGTGGGGCCTGCCGCGGAGCATCGTCTACTTTCAGGCTTACGGGCTGTTCCCGGCGGGGGGTATCGTCCCGGACCCGCGCCCGTACTTCTTCGTCGTCTTCGCGGTGCTCCTGCTGTCCGGCCCCTATCTCGTGACTCGCCGGGTCGTCAGCCTCCGCAACGCCTACATCGGTGGGACGCTCCTGCTCGTCGGCTCTATCGCCGCGTGGGTGTTCTGGCACGCCACCGGACACGGCGCGTTCCTCGCCAGCGGGGCCGACGCCGCATCCACGGCTGCGAGCGGTCACAGCCACGGCAGCCAGAGCACGGTGTTTCTCATCCTCGATCACTTCGATACGGAACCGCTGGAGTCCGCTATCAAGACCATCGAGTTCCTCGGCGTCGCCATCTTCGTGACGCTGCTGTGGAAAGACCCGGCTATCGTCCCGACCGAACGCTCGGAGTCCACCGAACACGACGTGGCGAGCGAGAACTGAGCGCTGTCGGGCGTCTGTTCCCGCGGAAACTGGTGTTGTCTCGGTTCGTTCGTTACTCTCCGTCCAGTTCCTCTCGCAGCATCCCGTTGACCTCGCCGGGGTCCGCGCTGCCGCCCCACCTTTTGCGGCGTCGGGTGCGCTCGCTCCGCTCGCGAACCCCTCCTTGCAAAACGTGGGCGAAAAAGGCGCGAATCGCACGACGATTCGCGTGAAACTGCTCGCTGGTGGCGAGCAGTATGCTACTCTCCGTCCAGTTCCTCTCGCAGCATCCCGTTGACCTCGCCGGGGTCCGCACTGCCGCCGGTCTTCTGCATCACCTGACCGACGAGGAAGTTCAAGGCCCCACCCTCGCCGCTGTGGTAGTCTTCGACGGCGTCGGGGTTTTCCTCGATGGCCGCTTCGACGGCTTGCTGGACGGCGTCGCCGGAGGTCTTGCCCAGTCCTTCCCGCTCGACGACGGTGTCCGGGTCCTCGCCCTCGTCCAGCATGTCCCGGAGGACCGTCTCGCGGGCATTCTTCGCGGTAATCTCGTCCTCGGCGACGAGTTCGACGAGGCGGGTGACCTCGCCGAAGCGGTCGTCGACGTCTGTAATCTCCATGTCGCGGTAGTTCAGTTCACCGAGGAGGTTGTCGGCCACCCACGTCGCGGCGAGGCCGGCGTCGAAGCGCTCGGCGACGCTCTCGAAGAAGTCCGCGACCTGCTTCGTGCTCGTGAGTTTCGAGGCGGCCTCCTCGGAGAGGCCGTACTCGGCGACGAAGCGCTCGCGGCGGGCGTCGGGCAGTTCCGGGATGGCGATCTCCGCTTTCCAACTCGACACGCGGAGCGGCGGGATGTCGGCCTCGCGGAAGTAGCGGTAGTCCTTCTCCTCCTCCTTCGAGCGCATGGAGACGGTGTTGCCGTGGGTCTCGTTGAAGTGGCGGGTCTCCTGTTCGACGGCGCGGCCCGACTGGATGAGTTTCCGCTGCCGGGAGGCCTCGAAGGACAGGGCCTGTTCGGCGCCCTTGTGGCTGGAGATGTTCTTGACCTCGGTGCGGTTGGCGTCTTCGAGGACGGACTCGTCGATGTGGCCGTCGTCGCTCACCTCGTCGGCGTCGACCATCGAGAGGTTGGCGTCGATGCGGAGACTGCCGTCGCGGGTGGCGTCGAAGACGCCGAGGTATTCGAGGACCTCCTCAAGCTTTTCGAGGAAGGCGCGGACCTCGCTCGGGTCGCGGAAGTCCGGTTCCGTGACGATCTCCATCAGCGGCGTCCCGGCGCGGTTGTAGTCGATGAGGGTGTAGTCTGCACGCTCGATAGAGCAGGTCCGCGATTCGAGCGGGCCGGTCCCCTCGCGGACGTGCTTGATGGACCCGGGGTCCTCCTCCAGATGGGCGCGTCGGATGTCGACGGCCCGTCGTTCGCTCTCGACGCTGAACTCCAGTTCCCCGTCCTGACAGATGGGGGCGTCGTACTGCGTTATCTGGAAGTTCTTTGGGAGGTCGGGGTAGTAGTAGTTCTTCCGGTGGAAGGTCGTCTCCTCGGGGATGTCGGCGTCGATGGCCTTGCCCACCTTCACGGCGGCTTCGACGGCGCCCTCGTTGACGACCGGCAGGGCGCCCGGCAGGCCCAGACAGACCGGACAGGTGTGGGTGTTCGGCTCGTCGGTCGGCTCTGTCGAGCACCCGCAGAATATCTTCGTCTCCGTCTCTAGCTGGACGTGGACCTCCAGCCCGATGACGGCCGCGAGTTCGCGGGACTCGGCGGCTTGCGCAGTCATTACCCGTCGTTCGGTGTCGGCTGGCTAAAGGGTAACGACCCCCGCCGGCGCGGTTCGCCGGGCCGCTGTCCCCCGACCGTCATCGTCCGGTCGTTTCAACCGGTAGAAATATTTGCCACAAATGGTTAGTTGTATAACATGAGTGCGACCCAATCTGTGCTGGAGCACCACCTCGAAATGTTCGGCGAAGGCGACGTAGACGGCCTGATGAGCGACTACGCGGACGACGCCGTCTTCATCTCCGCGGACGGGACGCTGGTGGGCCACGACGACATCCGGTCGATGTACGAAGAACTCCTTCCCGAGTTCGACGACCCGTCGGTGTCGTTCTCGCTCGACGAACAGGTCGTCAGGGACGAGTACGCCTACATCGTCTGGCACGCCGAGACGCCCGAGAACGTCTACGAGTTCGCCTCGGACACGTTCGTCGTCCGCGACGGCGAAATCGTCGCCCAGACGCTAGCTGCCGACGTCTCGCCGAAGGCGTAAGTCCCCTCCTGCATCCGCGTTTCTATCACCGAGCACCGAGTACCTGTTCCGAACTAGCGCGTCGACGCCGAGACGACGGGTGAGGACCGCTCGCAATCAGCGACTGTTGGCCGTCGAATCGACCGGCGCTACCCCTTCCCCTCCGACGGCCGAACAATCAACGACACAATCATACGCAAGAATAAGTTAGTTATTTTATACTTCCGCCGGAACTCCAGCGTTGCCCACTACGCCGACGCCGACGACAGACGACGGTTTTTCGGACGGGCACGGGACAGCGCGACGACCGACCTTTCGAGCGATTCACACCAATGGAACCATACAGACGGGACGTACTCAAGGCGACAGGCGGGACGCTGACGGCCGCTGGCGGTATCGGCGGTGTCCACGCACAGCAAGACGACGGTGGACAGACGGGCGACGGACCGCAAGGCGACGCGAACCTGCTGGCGAACACGTGGATGCACTCGGGCGGGACGACGCCGTTCAGGGGGGCGCACGGCCACCGAAACTGGAGTCCGTGGCCCATCGCCCGACGGGCCGAGATGCTCAACGAAGTCGGGTTCAACGCTATCGGCCTCATCGCACCCGACATCCAGCACATCATCGACTTCGAGTTCGCGGCGGAGAACAGGACGCAAGGCCTCCAACAACTGAACAGCGTACTCCAGCAGAACAACATCGACTTCGTCGAGTTGGAGTTCCTCACCGAGTGGCCCTTAGCGATGAACGACCCGCGCCGACAGGCCGAACAGGAGACGCGCCAGTTACTGCTCGAAGCGGCCGACATCCTCGGTGCCAACCACATCAAGATAGGGAACATCAACGGCTATCCGGTGGCGATGGAGGACCTCCAGCAGCGGTTCGCACAGGTGAGCGACCAGTTCGCACAGGTCGGCGCGGAGGTCGGACTGGAGTTTTTCCCGGTGGACCCCAACGTCCAGACCATCCCGCAGGCGCTCGAAGCCACCTCACAGACCGACAACGGCGGCCTCTATCTGGATCTGTGGCACAACATGAAACTCGGCGTCGACTTCGAGAACATCCGCTCGCTCTCCGGCGGCGACATCGTGGCCGTGGAGTTCAACGACGGCTACGTCGAGACGACGATGTCCTTCCTCGAAGAGACTATCAACCTGCGAAAGCTTCCCGGCGAAGGCGAGTTCCCCATCTCCGACTGGGTCAGCGCCGTCCGCGCCGGCGGGTTTAGCGGGCCGTGGGGCCTCGAAATCCTCTCCGAAGAGTTCCGGCGCTTCGAGATGGTCGACGCCTATCCGCGGGCGTTCGAGGCCGGCGCACAGTACGTACAGTAACCGCTCTCCCTCTCTTTTCTCCGCTTCTTCGATGTCGGTGCGGCCTCGACGCGGCGTCTCAGACGTACTTTTCGGCCGCGTCGAGGTGCTCTGCGAGCGTCCCGAGGAACCGAGCGGCGTCCGCCCCGTCGACGACACGGTGGTCGAAACTCAGGTCCAGCGGCATCTGTCGCCGGAAGACGACGTCGCCGTCGCCGTTCTGGGTGGCCCGCTCGGTGATGCGCCCGACGCCGAGGATGGCGATTTCGGGCGGGTTGATGATGGGGTCGAACGAATCGACCCCGAGTGGCCCGAGGTTCGACACCGTGAACGTCCCGCCGCGGAACGTGCTCATCGTGTAGTCGCCGTCTACGACGCGCTCGGTCAACTCGCGACGCTCGCTCGCGAGTTCGCCCAGCGACTTCGACCCGACGTCGGCGACGACGGGCGTGACGAGGCCGTCGTCGATGGCCACGGCGACGCCGACGTTGTGTTCCTCGTACAGCACGTGCGCCTCGTCCTCGAACGTGGCGTTGAACGCGGGGTGTTCGTCGAGGGTGTCCGAGAGCGCACAGAGGAGCACGTCGACCATCGAGGGGCTGACGCCGTCCTCGGTCGGGTCTGCGGCGGCGACGGCGCTCAACAGCCCCTCCGCGTCGACACTGCGATTGACGGTCACGTGGACGGCCTCCCGATAGCTCTCCTGTAACCGACTGGCGATGGTCTTGCGCATCGGACTCAGCGCCCGCTCCTCGCGGACGGTCCGCTCGGCGGATTCGTCGTCGGTCATGCTGGACTCACCCACGCGAGCGTGTCGCCGCGTGCGAACTCGTCGTCCTCGCCACGGACGATATCGTCGAGCGTCCCGTCGACCGGCGCCAGAACGTCGAGGCTCACCTTCTCTATCTGGACCTCACACAGGCTCTCGCCTTCCGTGACGCTCGCGCCCTCCCGTGTGAACCAGTTGACGACGACGCCCTCGTCGCTGTCGGCGTCGTCGGGCCACTCGGCGACCGTCACTTCGACCCTGTCTGCGTCCCCGCTCATCGGTCACTGGGTCCGTTCGACCGCCGATTCGATGTCCTCGACGTCCGGGACGACTTCGTTCTCCAGCGGCCGCGAGTACGGAATCGGGACGTCCGGGATGGCGAGACGCTCGACGCTGTCGAGGGAACCCAGCGACTCCTCGGCGACGCTGGCGACGATTTCGCCGGTCACGCCGAACGAGCGGTAGTCCTCGTCGACGACGACGAGGTTCCCGGTCTTCTCGACGGACTCGACGACGGTGTCGGTGTCCAGCGGGACCAGCGACCGCAGGTCGACGACCTCCGCGCTGACGCCGTCGTCGGCCAGCGACTCCGCCGCCTCCAGCGCCCGGTGGACGTGTAGGCCGAGGGTGACGATGGTCACGTCGTCGCCCTCGCGTTTCACGTCGGCACTGCCGAAGGGGATGGTGTAGTCCTCCTCTGGGACGGGGGTCTTCGGCCCGTCAGGGGCTGGGAGCCATCCGATGCCCATCAGGCGCTTGTGGAACATGTACATCACCGGGTCGTCGTCACGGATGGCGTTGTGCATCAGCCCCTTCGCGTCGTAGGCCGTCGAGGGGACGACGACTTTCAGACCGGGGACGTGCGCGAAGGTCCCGTACAGCGTCTGGGAGTGCTGGGCGGCGTCGTTGTAGGTGCCGCCGACGGCGGCCGTCAACACGAGCGGAACGCTCACGTTGCCGCCGCTCATGTACGTGTTCTTCGCCATCTGGTTGTATATCTGGTCCATCGCGACGCCGAAGAAGTCGACGAACATCAGTTCGGCGATGGGCCGCATCCCCTCCTGTGCGGCGCCGACGGCGGCCCCGAGGTAGGCCGTCTCGCTGATGGGGACGTCCATGATGCGGTCGTAGCCGAACTCGTCTAAGAGGCCCTGCGTGGAGTCGAAGATGCCGCCGTAGTCGGCGACGTCCTCGCCCATGTAGAACACCTCCTCGTTCTCGCGCATCTCGTGAGCGATGGCCTCGACCATCGCTCTGCTCATCGTCAGTTCTCGCTCGATTACCTGTGGAGGCTCTTTCTGCGCCATCAGTCGTCACCTCCCGCGAGGTCGTACTCCGGTTCCGTGTCTGTCACACCACTCGGTGGATTGACGAACATGTCCTCGTGTGCCGCGCTCGGGTCCGGTTCTGGCTGGTCTTTCGCGAACGCGATGGCGTCCTCGACGCGTTCGTGCGCATCGTCCCGCATCTCCGCTATCGTCTCCTCGTCGACGCCGTGTGCCTGCAGGTCGGCTTCCAGTCGGGCGATGCTGTCTCGCTCGGCGGCCGCCTCTTGGTCCGCTTCCGGGCGGTAGCTCTCGGGGTCGCCCATGAAGTGGCCCATCCGCCGGTGGACCTGCACTTCCATGAGCGTCGGCCCGTTCCGGTCACGGGCGCGGCCGATGGCCTCTTTTGCGGCGTCGTAGATAGCGACGGCGTCGTCGTGGTCGACGCGGACGCCCGGCATGTCGAACCCACCGGCCCGCTGGGCACCGTTCTCGACGTCCGTGACTCGGTCCTTGGGCATGCTGATGGCCCAGTCGTTGTCCTCGATGACGAAGACGACCGGCAGGTCGTGGACCGCTGCGAAGTTCAGCGACTCCAGGAACGCTCCCTGGTCGATGGCCCCCTCGCCGAGGTAGGCGACGGCGACGCTGTCGGTGTTGCGCTTCTTCGCGGCGAGTCCCGCGCCGGCCGCGGGCGGACACCCCTCCGCGATGATGCCGCTACACGCGAACCCCACGTCGGGGTCGAACAGGTGCATGTGGCCGCCCTTCCCCTTGCCGAGACCTGTCTCGCGGCCGAATATCTCTGCGGTCATCCGTTCTAGGTCGACCCCCTTCGCGATGGCGACGTGGTGCGGCCGGTGCGGTGCCGTCACCGTGTCGTCGTCACGCAGGTGTTGACAGACGCCCGCGGCGGACGCTTCGTGGCCGGCGGCGAGGTGCAGCTCCCCGGGAATCGGCCCCGCCGAGATGTCGAACGCTGGCTGTTTCCCCTCCAGATACTCCTCCTGCAACCGCTCTTCGTAATGGCGGGCCGTCACCATGTCGACGTACATCTCTCGTAGTTCGTTAACTGATACCATGGTATCCCACCGTGAAGTTTAGACTGAGCTACACATAACGGTAGGGGGTTCGACCGAACGGCGTCCCGGACGGGCCGCACATCGCCCGGTCGACGGACCGATTCGAGCAACTGTCTCCGCGGCCACCTCTCTCTCATCGGTCACTATCAGCCGTTCGAACATTGGACTCCGACCGGGGTGACCGGTCCCCACCGATACCGCTGCCGAGGGCCCTACGGCGACTTTCGGTGGTCGGTACGACGTGTCAGATCCACTGTCAATGTCTGACGTAAGTTTATGACGATAGCGTGGCTGGCATTGTGATATGTGCGGCAACCGCGTCGAGGAACTAGAAGAGCAGGTTCAGGAACTGCAGGCTTCGGTCGAGGGGCTGACCGACGAACTCGTCGAGTGCAAAGTTCGCCTCCGCGAAGTCGAGAACACCGTCGACGAGGACAGCGGGTTCGGGGCCGACGCCCACAAGGGCACCGCCCGGAACGACGCCGCAGCACCCGAGCAACCGACGAACAACGAAGACGAGATTCTGACGCCGGAGGCCGACACACCTAACACGGAGGCCACCGACAACACCGACAAGGAGGCCGAGGCCGCGTCCGAGTCGGAGTCCGAGGAGGACTCCGGGTCCGACATCATCGTCGCGTAGGAGACGGCCAACTACCGCATGCATATCAAAGAGCTCGTCCTCGACAACTTCAAGAGCTTCGGGCGGAAGACTCGCATCCCGTTCTACGAAGATTTCACTACCATCAGCGGCCCGAACGGCTCCGGGAAGTCGAACATCATCGACGCCGTCCTCTTTGCGCTCGGACTCGCCCGCACCTCGGGCATCCGCGCCGAGAAACTCACCGACCTCATCTACAACCCCGGCCACGCGGACGAGGACGTCGACGTCTCTGGCGACCGGCAGGCCAGCGTCGAGGTCATCCTCGCCAACGAGGACCGGACCCTCGAACGCGCACAGGTCGTCAACGCCGCCGGCACCGAAGACGTCGGCGACGTCGACGAGATAGCCATCAAGCGCCGGGTGAAAGAGACCGAGGACAACTACTACTCGTACTACTACATCAACGGCCGCTCGGTCAACCTCTCGGACATCCAGGACTTGCTCGCACAAGCAGGCGTCACGCCCGAAGGGTACAACGTCGTGATGCAGGGCGACGTCACCGAGATAATCAACATGACCCCCGGGTCTCGTCGAGAGATTATCGACGAGATAGCCGGCGTCGCCCAGTTCGACCAGAAGAAGGCCGACGCCTTCGAGGAACTGGACGTCGTCGAAGAACGCATCGACGAGGCGGAACTGCGCATCGAGGAGAAACAGACCCGTCTCGACCAGCTCGAAGACGAACGCGAGACGGCACTGGAGTACCAGTCGCTCCGCGAGGAGAAAGAGGAGTACGAGGGGTACCGCAAGGCCGCCGAACTCGAAGACAAGCGCGAGGAACTCGACGCCGTCGAGGACCGCATCGCCGAGTTGGAGGCCGAACTCGCGGAGCTTCAGGCAGAACTGGACTCGCGACAGGGGAAGGTCGTCCGCCTCGAAGACGAACTCCACGAACTCAATCAGGAGATAGAGCGCAAAGGCGAGGACGAACAACTCGCCATCAAGCGCGACATCGAGGAGATCAAGGGCGACATCTCGCGGCTAGAAGACAAGATAGCGACCGCAGAGGAGGCCGTCGAGGACGCCGAGAACGAGCGCAGACAGGCGTTCGTCCAGATAGACCGCAAGCAGGAAACCATCGACGACCTCGAGTCGGACGTCCGCGAGACGAAAGTCGAGAAGTCGAACGCCAAGGCCGAAATCGCCGAGAAGGAGGCCTCGCTCGCCGACGTCCAGCAGCGTATCGACGACATCGGCGAAGAGTTCGAGGAGATAAAGGACGAACTCGAAGCGAAACGCGACACGCTAGAGCAACTGAAGAGCGAACGGAACGACCTCCAGCGAGAGCAGGACCGCCTGCTGGACGAGGCCCGCCGCCGCTCCAACGAGGAAGACGAGAAGCGGGCCGCCATCGAGGAGGCCGAGGCGGAGATTCCCGACCTCGAAGCCGACATCGAGGACTTAGAGACGGAACTGGAGAAAGCCGAGAAGAACAAGGCCACCATCGGTGAGGTGGTCGACGACCTGCGTGCCGAGAAGCGGGAACTCCAGTCGGACTTAGACGACCTCGAAGACGAGATCAGCGCCAAACAGCAGGAGTACGCCCAACTCGAAGCGAAGGCCGGCGAGGACGGTGACTCCTCGTACGGCCGAGCGGTGACGGCCATCCTGAACGCCGATCGAAGCGGCGTCCACGGCACCGTCGGACAGTTGGGTGGCGTCGACCCCGAGTACGCGACGGCCTGTGAGACGGCCGCCGGGGGGCGACTCGCCCACGTCGTCGTCGACGACGACGGCGTCGGTCAGTCCTGCATCGAGTACCTCAAGGCACGCAACGCCGGGCGAGCGACGTTCCTGCCAATCACACAGATGCAGAACCGCTCGCTCCCGTCGCTTCCGAACGTGGACGGCGTGGTCGACTTCGCGTACAACCTCGTGGACTTCGACCCCGAGTACGCGGGCATTTTCTCGTACGTGCTGGGCGACACCGTGGTCGTCGACAGCATGGACACCGCCCGCGACCTGATGGGCGAGTACCGCATGGTGACGCTGGACGGCGACCTCGTCGAGAAATCGGGCGCCATGACCGGCGGGTCCTCCTCGGGGACCCGGTATTCGTTCTCCGGCGGCGCCGGGAAACTCGAACGCGTCGCCAAGCGCATCAACGAACTGGAGGACGAACGCGCGGACGTGCGCGACGACCTGCGGGACGTCGAGGACCGACTCGACGACGCCCGCGACCGTGAATCCGACGCGACCGAGCAGGTCCGGGACATCGAGACGAGCATCGAGCGCAAGGAGACCCAACTCGAAGAGACCCGCGAGCGAATCGAGACGCTCGAATCTGCCCTCGAAGACATCGCTGCCGACCGCGAGGCGGTCGCCGACGAGATGGACGAACTGGAGGCCGACATCGAGGCCAAGAACGAGGCGATCACCGATATCGAGGCCGACATCGAGGAGCTAGAGGCCGAGGTACAGGACTCTGACCTGCCCGACCTCACCGACGAGCGCGAGGCCATCGAGGGCGAGATAGACGCGCTGGAGGACCGACTCGACGACTTGGACGCCCAACTCAACGAACTGCAACTCGAAAAGCAGTACGCCGAGGACGCCATCGAGGACCTCCACGACGACATCGAGACCGCCCAGAACCGCAAGGCAGAGAAGGAAGAGCGCATCGCCGAACTGGAAGAACAGGTCGAGGCGAAGCGGGAACTGAAAGCCGAGAAAGAGCAGGAAGTCGCCGATCTGGAGGACGAACTCGCCGACCTGAAAGGCGAGCGAGAGGACCTGCGCGAGGACCTCCAGAACGCGAAGGAGGCCCGCGACGAACAGCAGTCGAAGGTCACCGACGTCGAACGTGACCTCGACGACGAGACGGAGGAACGAGAACGGCTAGAGTGGGAGATAGACGAACTCGAAGCGCAGGTCGACGACTACGACCCCGAGGACGTCCCCGACCACGACACCGTCGAGGCCGAAATCGAACGGCTCACCGGCGAGATGGAGGCGCTGGAACCGGTCAACATGCGCGCTATCGAGGAGTACGACCGCGTGGCCGACGATCTCGCGGACTTGGAGGACCAGAAGGAGACGTTAGTCGAGGAGGCCGAGGGCATCCGCGACCGCATCGACACCTACGAGGCCCGCAAGAAGGAGACGTTCATGGAGTCGTTCGACGAGATCAACGACCAGTTTCAGGACATCTTCGAGCGCCTCTCCAGCGGGACCGGTCACCTCCATCTGGAGAACGAAGACGACCCATTCGAGGGCGGCCTGACGATGAAGGCCCAACCCGGCGACAAGCCTATCCAGCGGCTGGCGGCGATGTCCGGGGGCGAGAAGTCCCTGACGGCGCTGGCGTTCATCTTCGCCATCCAGCGGCACAACCCCGCGCCGTTCTACGCGCTGGACGAGGTCGACGCCTTCCTCGACGCCGCGAACGCCGACCTCGTCGGCGAGATGGTCGACGAACTCGCCGGTGACGCCCAGTTCGTCGTCGTCTCGCACCGCTCGGCCCTGCTCGAACGCTCGGAACGCGCCATCGGCGTGATGATGCAGGGCGACAACGTGAGCGCCGTGACCGGTATCGACCTCTCGGGTGAGGGGCCGGACGACGAAGAGGAGGCGGTGGTGAGCGATGACTAGCGAGGGGCCGACGGCGCATCGCGAGGGAGGGCCCTCGGAAGCGCGAGCGGTGAACGAAGTGACCCACGAGCGAGGCGGTGTACTGCCATGACTGACGACGACATCCCGCTGGACATCACCGGCCACGAAGACCGCGAGCCGCCACGCGGCTCGAAACAGTCGCGCGGGGAGGGGACCGACCCGCAAGACCGCGAACGACCCGGCGACTCGGGGTCATCGCTGTTCGGGGACGACGCCGAAGAGACGGCGGACCCGCCGGAGGACGTCGAGTTACTGAACGAGGCGGGCGATTCGGACGGCGACGCTGACGAGGACGTCGCCGAACCCGTCGAGGTGCTGGTCCAACTGGCCGACGACGGCGAAATCGACCCGTGGGACATCGACGTGGTGGAGGTCACCGACAAGTTCCTCGCCCGCATCGACGAGAGCGACCTGCGAACGGGCGGGCGGGCGCTGTTCTACGCCTCCGTCCTCGTTCGGATGAAGAGCGACGCGATGCTCGGCGAGGACGAGCCGGAGGACCCGCCGGCGGAGCCGTGGGAGCAGGCGATGACCGAGGACGCCCCCATCGAGGAGCCGGACCCGTTCTCGGCGCTGGAGTCGGAGATGGACCGGCGACTCGAACGCCGCCGGGCCCGCGGGATGCCCCAGACGCTCGACGAACTCGTCCGGGACCTGCGGGACGCCGAGCGGGACTCGTGGTGGAAGGAGTCCCGCGAGTACGACACCAGCGGGTCGCCCAGCGGATTCCAGCGGGGGACCCAGGAACTGGACTACCGGAGCGCCGACGACATGCGGATGGACGACGAGCCGTCGGCCGCCGACGTGACCGGCACCGCCCACGCCGAGCAGATAGACGACATCATCGACGACGTGTACGCGGCGGTCCGCGAGCAGTACGACCAAGGCCGCGACGAGGTGCTGTACAAGGAGGTCGAACACGCGGGCGGGTCGCGCGTCGAGACGTTCCTCGGCCTGCTGTTTCTGGCCCACCGTGGACAGGTCGTCCTCCAGCAGGACGACGTGTTCGGCGACCTCTGGATTCGAGACCCCAACGCGGTCAGCGGGTCCGAGGAAGCATTGGCGGACTAACTGGCGTCGCCGGCCGTCAGTTCGCATCCGTCCGGCTGGCAAACAGGTTCAAACGGGTCGAGTCCCTACTGTGTACAATGGCACAGCAGTCGTCGCCGACGGAGCTTCCGGACCCCGAGCGACTGGCCGACGCCTTTCGCGTCTACGAGATAGACCCCAACGCGGAGGACGGCGTGCGCTACTACGGCGAGCCACAGACCGAGTCCGAGCAGGTACTCCGTCGGGTGGGTCCGACGTTCCGCAAGCGCGGGTACCGCGTCCGACTCCAGCGCGAGACGGGCGAACACGTCCTCGTGGCGAGCGAGCGGTCGCTGGGGGTCGACGGCGTCCCGTGGCTGAACGTCGTGCTGGCGGTGGCGACGCTGCTCTCGACGCTGTACGCGGGGAGCCGGTGGTACGGGCTCTCTCTCGCCGACGACCCGACCGCCATCGTGCAGGCGTGGCCGTTCGCGGCCGCGGTGCTTGGCATTCTCGCCGTCCACGAGTTCGGCCACTACGCGCTCTCCCGATACCACGAGGTGCAGGCCAGCCTCCCGTACTTCATCCCGTTGCCGTTCAACGTCATCGGCACGCTCGGTGCCGTCATCCGGATGAACGACAACATGCCGGACAGGGATGCGCTGTTCGACATCGGCGTCGCCGGACCGCTCGCTGGTCTCGCCGCCACAGTCGTGGTCACGGCCATCGGCGTGACGATGGACCCGATTCGGGTCACCGGCGGCGTCGCAACCCAGATAGAACTCGGCTACCCGCTGTTGATTCGCGGTATCGCGGCGCTCATGGGCGAACAGGTCGTCTACTCGAACCCCGCGGTCATCCCGAACCCCGTCGTCATCGGGGCGTGGGTCGGCGCGTTCGTCACGTTCCTGAACCTGCTCCCGGTCGGGCAACTCGACGGCGCACACGTCACCCGGTCGCTGCTCGGCGAGCGGATGTCGGCCGTCCAGACGGCCGTGCCGGTGGTGCTGTTCGGACTGGCGGGCTACCTGTTCGTCTTCGAGAACGGCGACGCGGCGGCGCTGTGGGGCTTTTGGGGCGTGCTGACGCTGGTCTTCGGCCGCGTCGGCTCGGTGACGCCGCTTGACGAGACGGCCGTCGGGCCGAAGCGGCAGGCCATCGGCGTGCTGACGCTCGTCCTCGGCCTGCTGTGTTTCGTCCCGGTCCCGATCGCCATCTCGCTGTGACTGCGCTCAGATGCCGTACGGGTCGTACGTCGGCCGAGAGTCTCCCTCGGGGTCGACGTCGTAGCGGTCGTGCCACTCTGTCAGCACCGCGTCGGCGTCCTCGCCGAACAGGACGACGACGCCGAACGGGCGCGAGTAGCGGTCGGCGTCGGGTGGGTCGGGGTCCAGAAAGAGGGCGTGGGTCGCGGGGCCACCGATAGACGGGAGGACCGAGAGCGGCCCCTCCATCGGGACGAGGCCGGTGAGGACGCTCGGGACGAACGACCCACCGGGGAGCGGGTCGCGGGGTTGGACGTACAGTTCCGCGACCGGCGTCCCGTCTTCCTCGATGACGATACTGCTCGGGTGACGCTGTCCCTCGGACCACGCCTCCTCGGCGAGGGCGGGCATCTCGGCGTCGACGGCGAAGGACATCCGGACGCCACCGACCCGCTCTACGGACTGGATGGACCACGCCTCCTCGGAGTCGTCCGGGTTGCCGGCCAGCGTCGCATCGACGAGGTCACCGGTTCGGAGTGCGTCGACGCGCGCCTGTCGCTCGCCGTAACCCGACCGATACACCGTGTACAGTCGCGTGGCGTCCGCGTCGAAGAAGTTGATGTGGGGGACCGACTCGACGACTCGATAGATCCGGAACCGGCCCGTACGCTGCTCCATGGGGCCACTATCGGCTGGATCGGTAAGACTCCGCGGGTTCCGCTACGTGACTGGTCGGAGCCACGCGGGCGACGACGTGCCACGGGTCGTCGTAGACGTAGTGGTGGCCGCCGATGTGGTACGGCGTCGGAAACTCCGTCGTCGGTTCCGGGAGGGGACGGACGGGTATGCCTGTTGGGGGCATCCCCGAGGCCGGGGAAACACGAAATAGGCGGGGGCGTGAACACGGTGATATGAGCGAGTCAGCGGGGGTTCCCGAACCCGACTTCGAGGAACTCCGTGCGGCGGTAGAGCGCCTCCTCGACGAGACGGTCGACCGGGAGGACGCGCTTGCGGTGTCCGTCGAGGACCTGGAGGTGGACGTGCCGATACGCTTCGGCGACGATGCGCCGCGCGCCCGGTGGCGGTTCGACGGCGACGTGACCGTCACCGTCGACGGTATCCGACAGCCACTCCGGGAGTGGATAGAACTCCACGAGGAGCGGACCGTCGAGCGGCCGAGCGACGACTAGAACGCCTCGACGTGGGGCCGCAAGTCGAGTTCGAGCGTCCACGCCGAGCGGTCCTGCTCGACCAGATGCCAGTACGACGCCGCTATCTCGTCGGGGTCGAGGTACTCCTCGGCGTCGCGGTCGGCGGCGGGGGCGTCCGGGCCGAGAATCTGGCCGTCGACGACGACGTGTGCGACGTGGATACCCTCCGGTCCGAGTTCGCGGGCCATCGACTCGGCCATCCCGCGGACGGCGAACTTCGCGGCGCTGAAGCCGATGGCACCCCCGCGGCCGCGGACCGCGGAGGTCGCGCCGGTGAAGATGACCGTCCCGCCGTCGTTGTCGAGCATGTCGGCGACGGCCTCCCGCGAACAGTAGAGGCCGCCCGCCGGCCCCACGTCGAGTGCGTGAGCGAACTCGTCGTCGGAGATGTCTTGCAGGCCCTTCCACGCGCCGCCGCTGGCGTGGTTGACCAGTATATCGACGGGGCCAAACGCCTCCCGAACGCGTTCGAACCCTTCGGCGACGGCCTCGGGGTCCGTGACGTCAGTCGGGACGGCGATGGCTCGCTCCCCGATGTCGTCGGCGAGGTCGATGACGTAGTCGTCCGAGCGAGCGAACAGGCCGACGCGGCAGTCCTCCGCGACGAACCGACGGGCGAGCGATGCGCCGAGACCGGGGCCGACTCCAGCGACGACGGCAGTCCGTGACATACTGACCCAGACGAGAGGCGGTCCGAAGAAACTGTTGGGCACGAAACTGTTTCGGTCGCCCCGGCCGAACGACCGCGTATGTCTCACGACACCTGTGTGACTGACGACCCGGAGCGTGCGGCCGAACGGTCGGCGACGGTCGGCGGGTTCCTCGGTGCGGTGGTCGGGGCCGGCGGCGGGCCGGTCGGGGCCGGTATCGGCGGTCTCGTCGGTGGGTCGACGGGGTACGCGGTCGGATACACGCTGGCCGAGATGGCACACGAAGACGACCGCGAGTCGGTCAGCATCCCGGTCGAGGAAGATTCCGAGAGCCCCTGAAACCGGTTTGGCGCAGACGTGTTGGGGAAAGAGAAAGAACTATGCCGGGTCGGGACGTATGGTAACACTGAACATGACTCCGACGAAGATACGTGAGCGCCTCGAAGAGTCGGAGGGCCGCGTCGACACCGAGAAACTCGTCTCCGCGCTGGAGTACGTACGCGACGACGGCCGTCGACACTGAGTACGCTTCGCGCCGAGTAGAGCCCGTTTTAGCCGTCGTTGAGTCGCCAGCCGTCGTCGGTAGCGACGGCTACGTCCCGACGCACCATCTCGGCCATCACCTCGTCGAACCGGTTCGGCTGAGCGATTTCCATCTCGGTGTGGCTCACGTCGTGGTACTCACGGAGGAGTCTACGTACGTCGTCTTCGGTGTGGACCTGCTGGTCGCTCTTTCTCATGACGCCGGCGAGGAGTTCTATCATGTCCTCGACGAAGTTCCACGGGTAGACGACCCACGCCCACTCGTCTAACCGTTCGCCGACGAACGCCGGTTCGTGCTCACTGGTCTGGAGCAACTGGAGTGTCGCCGTCCGCACGCTGTTTGGGTTCCGGTCGCGCACGCACTCGGCGGCCGTCTCGATGGATTGCCCGGTGTCGGCGATGTCGTCGACGACGAGGACGTCCTTGCCCTCGACGGCGCCGTCGGCAAGCGGGTACCGGACTTCGGGTTCGTCGCCCTGCTGGGCGGTGCCGACGTAGTGTTCGACTTTCAGGCTCGCGAGGTCGTCGAGGCCGAGGAAGTCACACAGACAGCGGCCGGCGAACCAGCCGCCACGCGCGAGCGCGACGACCACGTCTGGCTCGAAGTCGGCGGCCTTCACGTCGTCGGCCACGTCGCGGCACAACCCGTAGATGTACTCCCAGTTGGTGATGGTACACGGGAACTCCTCCGGTAGCTCGCCCATACAGGAGGGCGTGGACGGGCGGCCTTAACGGTTTCAGAACGTGTACGCCAGCATCACCTCGTCGACGCGCTTCTCGCCGAGCAGGTAGTGTTTCTTCCGGACCGCCTCGCGCTCCCAGCCGTGCCGTTCGAGGAACGTGATGGCGTTGCCGTTGGTGCGCGCGAGGCTGTTGTACACCTTCCAGTAGCCGTGGGCTTCGGCCCAGTCCAGTGCCCGGTCCAGCAGGCGCTCGCCGATGCCGTAGCCGCGGTAGTCCCTGCGCACGCCGAGCGTCAGTTCCGCAGTCCCCTGCAGTTTCTCCGTCTGTGGCAGGGTGAGGTGTGACCACCCGACGATGTAGTCGTCGACGGTGGCGACGAAAAAGAGGCGCGACCAGACGGTGTTGTGCCGCGTGACGGTGTTCTCGTACTGCAACTCCTCGGCGAGGTTCTCGCCGATGACGTACGTCTGTCGGTCGGTGACCGTCCGAATCGTGTCGACGAGCGACTCGAAGTCCTCCTCGCGGGCCGGCCGGACGACGTACGTGACGTCCGGCGTCTCGTACTCCCTCTCGGCCCCGGCGTCCAGTCCGAGTTCCACTGTCCCGTCTTGCCGTTCGACGTACCCCCGGTCTTGGAGGTAGTCGAGACGCTCGTCGAACTCGTCGTCGGGGACGTCGACGGCGTCTCGCACCTCTTCCAGCGCGGGAGCGCCGTGTCGGTCGACGAACTGGTAGATGCGCCTGTCCGACTCGGTTTCGAACGCGAGCGGTTCCAGTACCGTCATACGTGCTACACTTCACGGAGGAACCGCTTAACCGTTCGTCGTTTGTTACCATATAACGTAGCTGTAATCGCGTCGGGTAGCACGAACTGTTATCCGCGGGGTCCCACAACACGGTGCCATGGAGACGCGACAGGCTTTGCTCGTCGACGCGTTCGCCGCGGAACCGATGGCGGGCAACCCGGCCGGGGTGGTGCCGGACGCGAACGGACTGACCGACGACCAGATGCGGGCTATCGCCGGCGAACTGGGCGCTAGCGAGACGGCGTTCGTCCTCGACAGCGAGGACGCCGACCGCCGACTCCGGTATTTCACGCCCGAACAGGAGGTCGACCTCTGCGGGCACGCGACTATCGCGGCTCACGCCGCCCTCTTCGAACGCGGCGCCGTCGAGGCCGGCCAACACACGATGGCGACCGAACGCGGCGTCCTCGACGTCGAGACGAAGGCGGACGGGACGGTGTGGATGGAGCAAGGCGAGGCCGACATTCGTGAGGTCGACTGCGCGCTCGACGAGGTGGCCGACGCTCTCGGCATCGACGTGGCGACGTTGCAGGACGTCGGCGCGGACCTCCCACTGGCCGTCGGCGACACGGGGTTCCCGTGGCTACTGGTCCCGGTCAACTACTTCCAGCATCTCAGCGGTGCCGACCCGAACCCGTCGGCCATCGAGTCGCTCTGTGAATCGGTCGACGCGATGGGGGTATACGCCTTCACGTTCGACACTATCGGCGGCCAGTCGACGCTCCACGGACGGGCGTTCGCGCCGCGAGCGGGTATCACCGAGGACCCGGTGACCGGCACCGCCGCCGGGGCTTGCGGGGCGTACATTCGCCGGTACGGTGCTATCGACAGCACCGTCGAACAGGTGGTCGTCGAACAGGGGCACTTTCTCGACCGGCCGGGCACGGTAAAAGTCGACACGGACGGACTCGAAGTGTGGGTCGGTGGGCGGGCCGTAACGACGCTCGACGGGTCACTGACGGTGCCTGCGGTCGACGCGGACGACGAGATTCTCGAAGTGTAGTTCGCTCGGATTCGAGTGAACGACCCCCGGTTGATGCCGGCACCGGAAAGTCCATAACAGTCGTTCATGAACCAGCACATGAGTCAATGCCTACATTGTGGCTCGACGAAATCGGTGCCGACGACCTAGCGCGGGTCGGCGGCAAGGCGGCGTCTCTCGGAGAACTGACCGCGGCGGGACTACCCGTCCCGTCGGCGTTCGTCGTCACCGCCGACACGTACCGGTCGTTCATCGAAGCAACCGGTATCGACGACGAGTTGTTCTCGGTGGTCGACGTCGACAGTGACGATTCGCACGCTCTCGCGGAGGCGGCCGAGCAAGCACAGGAACTCATCCTCGAAACCGACGCGCCGGAATCGGTTCGGGAGGACCTGCTCGCGGCCTACGACGAGATGGGTGACGAGGACGTGGCGGTGCGGTCCTCGGCGACGGCCGAGGACCTCCCCGACGCCTCCTTTGCCGGCCAACAGGACACCTACCTCAACGTCTCCCGGGCGGACCTCCTCCGGCGCGTCAAGGAGTGCTGGGCGTCGCTGTTCACCCAGCGAGCCATCTACTACCGGAACGAGCAGGGGTTCGACCACGACATGGTGGACATCGCCGTCGTCGTCCAGCAGATGGTCGACGCCGAGAAGTCCGGCGTCATGTTCACGAGTCACCCCTCGACCGGCGCGGACACGGCCATCCTCGAAGCCGCGTGGGGACTCGGCGAAGCGGTCGTCTCCGGCGCCGTCTCGCCGGACAACTACGTCGTCGACCGCGCGACCGAGGAGATAGAGGAGGTCACCGTCGCCGACAAGAAAGTGATGTGCGTCCGCGGCGAGGACGGCGAGACGGTCGAGCGGTCGGTTCCCGAGGAGAAGCGAAACGAACGCGTCCTCTCGCCCGAGGAGATCCACCGCCTCGTCGAGGTCGGCGACCGCGTCGAGGACCACTACGGCACTCCACAGGACGTGGAGTGGGCCATCTACGAGGGCGAGGTGTACGTCCTCCAGTCCCGGCCGATAACGACCATCGACGAGGGAGCCGACGCCGGGACGTCCGGCGAGAGTCCCGAGAGCACCGGCGTCGCCGACGGCGGGTCGATGCAGAGCCAGTCCGACGACGTGCGGCTATCCGGTATCGGGTCCAGCCCCGGAAAGGTGACCGGCGAGGTCCGCATCGTGACGAAACTGGACAACCTCGATAAGGTCGAGGAGGGCGACATCATCGTCACGGAGATGACCACGCCGGACATGGTGCCCGCGATGAAACGCGCCGCCGGTATCGTCACGGACCAAGGGGGGATGACGAGCCACGCGGCCATCGTTTCCCGCGAACTCGGCGTGCCGGCCGTCGTCGGGGCCGACGACGCCACCGAACGACTCCGAGACGGCCAAATAGTCACCATCGACGGCGACATGGGGACCGTCGAACAGGGGACCGAGATAGACGAGGCCGACGACGAGCAGTCGGAACTGGCCACGCCCGAGGTCGACCAGCAACACTCCCCGGTCAAGCCCATGACCGGCACCGAGGTGAAGGTCAACGTCTCCATCCCCGAAGCGGCCGAACGGGCCGCCGCGACGGGGGCGGACGGCGTCGGATTGCTCCGCATCGAGCACATGATTCTCTCGACGGACAAGACGCCGGCCCGCTACGTCGAGGACCACGGCGAACGGGCCTACATCGAGGAGATCGTCGAGGGCGTCCGGAGCGTCGCCGAGGCGTTCTACCCACGCCCGGTACGCGTACGCACGCTCGATGCCCCCTCCGACGAGTTCCGGCAGTTACAGGGCGGCGAGGACGAACCCAGCGAGCACAACCCGATGTTGGGGTATCGGGGCATCCGGCGCTCGCTGGACCGCCCCGGCGAGTTCAAACTCGAACTCCGGGCGTTCGAGCGCCTCTACGAACTCGGGTACGACAACGTCGAACTGATGCTCCCGCTGGTGACCGACGCCGAGGACGTCCTCCGTGCGAAGTCGCTGATGCGGGAGGTCGGCATCGACCCCGAGAAGCGCGACTGGGGCGTGATGGTCGAGACGCCGGCCAGCGCGCTGTGCATCGAGGACCTGTGTGAGACGGGACTCGACTTCGTCTCCTTCGGGACGAACGACCTCACCCAGTACACGCTCGCCGTCGACCGCAACAACGGCAACGTCGCCGACCGCTTCGACGAACTCCACCCCGCCGTGCTGGACCTGATGGGACAAGTCATCGGTACCTGCCGCGACTACGACGTGGCGACCAGTATCTGCGGGCAGGCCGCCTCGAAACCGGAGATGGTCCAGTTCCTCGTCGACGATGGCGTCACCTCCATCTCCGCGAACATCGACGCCGTTCGCGACGTCCAGCACGAAGTCAAGCGGGTCGAACAGCGCCTCCTGCTCGAATCGGTTCGCTGACAGCAGCGTCGACGGACACCAGATTTTTGCGGTTCGCGTCTTCCGACGGGTATGTCACGGCCATCCACGGTGGAGGCCAAGAGCATCAGCGAGGGCGTCTCTTACATCCCGTTCGGCAATCCCGGGGCGCGTGGCGGCGAAGCCGCCACGTTAGACGAGGTCGGTGACACCGACCTCGCGTTCGACGGGCACGTCCGCGGATTCCGACGGGGAGTACGGTGTTGCTCGCTGGTGCGGCCGACGGGGTTCCGGGCGAAAGCGACGAAGAAAATCGGCCCGTCGAACTGGTGAGCGGCGCTCGGTGTGGTGGCTCACTCGTCCGCGAAGTCCTGGAAGGTGGGCCGGTCGTACTCGCCGGGGAAGTCGTCGACGGGGACCGAAATCTGTTCGCCCTCGTCCATCTCCTTGAGCGTCACCTCGTCGTTTTCGAGGTCCTGCTCGCCGACGATGACCACCGTCTCGGCGTTGATGCCGTCGGCGTAGCCCATCTGTGCGCCGAACGAGCGGTCAGCGACGTCCGTCTCGACGACGTGACCCTTCTCGCGCAGGTCACGGGCGATGCGGGCGGCCGTCGCCCGCGTCTCGCCCACCTGCAGGACGTAGTAGTCCGTCGACAGCCCTTCCTCGGGCCAGACGCCGGCCCGCTGACAGAGGAGTTGCAGCGTCGCGTGACCCGGCGCGAACCCGACGGCGGGCGTCGGTTGGCCGCCGAACCCCTCGATGAGGTCGTCGTAGCGGCCGCCGCCGAACACCGACCGGGAGACTTCGCCGGTCGAGTCGAAACACTCGAAGACGACGCCCGTGTAGTAGTCCAGTCCGCGAGCGGTCGTCAGCGACAGCGTGAGGTGGTCTCGCACTCCGAAGTCCGCCGCGGCGTCGAGGACGGCCCGCAGGTTCTGGGTGGCCTCGGCGACGGCTTCGGAGCCGGTGATGTCGGCCAGCGAGTCCAGTTCGTCCTCGCCGCTCTGGAGCATCTCGTCGAAGGAGTCGGCCTGCCCGTAGCTCAGGCCGGCCTCGACGAGCGCATCGAGGTACGCCTCGCGGTCGACTTTCGACCGCTTGTCGACGGCGCGGATGGCCTCGCGGGTGTCCACCTCGGCGTCGAAGGAGTCGAGCAGGCCGGCGAGGATGTCGCGGTGGGAGACGCGAATCTCGAAGTCCTCGCTGGTCAGGCCGAGGTCGGTGAGCATGTCGACGGCGACGGCCAGCACCTCGGCGTCGGCGGCGGGGTCCGAGGAGCCGAAGATGTCGACGTTGGTCTGGTAGAACTCGCGGAAACGGCCCTGCTGGACCTGTTCGTAGCGCCAGAACGGGCGTGTCGAGACCCACTTGACCGGCTTCGAGAGAGCCTGTTGTTTCTCGACGAACATCCGGGCGACGGTCGGGGTCAGCTCCGGGGTCAGCGCGACGCTACGGCCGCCCTTGTCCTCGAAGCTGTACAGTTCCTCGACGATCTCCTCGCCGCTCTTGTCCGTGTACATCTGGGTGGGTTCGAGCGCGGGCGTCTCGATCTCCCGGAAGCCGTAGCGCGTTGCCACGTCCTCGATGGTGTCCATGGCCCACCGACGCGCCGCCATCTCCTCGGGATAGAAGTCGCGAAAACCCTTGACGCGGTCGTACATACACCCGCGTACAGGCAGGGCGCGCTTGAACCTGTCCGTTCCTGACGAGGAGACCGACGGTCTCTGGACGGCGTGGCAAGTCGGGGGGTGGTGACCGCAACGAACGTGTTCGGGGACGGCCCCGACGCCCGGGAACGCGGTTTTCCTTATATGTGGTTCCTGCCGGGAGGTGGTGGTGTGAGCTACCATGACTTCGCGTAGAACGTTCGTGCGTGGACTTGCGGTGACGGCTGTCGGCGCGTCGCTCGCCGGGTGCTCTTCCGGCGGCGGGTCCAGCGGCGGCGACTCCGACACCACGGAGTCGGCCGGCGACGACGGCGGCAGCGGCGACGGCGGCAGCGGCGACGAGTGGACCCAGACCAGTACCGTGGAGATGACCGACGAACTGGCCTACGAACCCAAGCAGATACAGGTCGAAGCCGGGACGACGATCACCTTCGAGAACGTCGGCAGCATCGGGCACACGGTGACGGCCTACGAGGACAAGATTCCCGACGGGGCCGACTACTTCGCTTCGGGCGAGTTCGACTCCGAGCAGGCGGCGAAAGACGGCTACAGTGAGAGTCAGGGTGGCAACGTCCCTGCGGGCGAGAGCTACGAGGTCACGCTGGAGACGACCGGCACCTACGAGTACTACTGCATCCCCCACGAGATGAACGGGATGGTCGGTTCCATCAAGGTGGTGTGAGCTATGCACGACGACACTGCCGAGGTCCGCGACCCGACGGACGTCGTCGACGAGTACGAGGAGACCCTCGACAGCGTCCTCTCGGACGTCGACGCGCCCGAACCGGACGGTGACGGGGGCGTCTCGCTTGGCCTCCCCGGCCTCTCGCTCAACCGCCGGGACTTCATGAAGGCTGGCGTGGCGGCCGGCGCGATGGGAGCCGTCGCCGGCTGTTCCAGCCTCAACGGCGGCGGTGGCGGGCAGGCGACCGAGTCCGGCGGTGGCGGGGTCGACCACTCCGTCGCGCCCGGCGAACACGACGAGTACTACGGCTTCTGGTCGGGCGGCCACTCCGGGGAACTCCGGGTCATCGGTATCCCCTCGATGCGGGAACTGACCCGCATCCCGGTGTTCAACACCGACTGTGCGAGCGGCTACGGCTACACCGACGATACGAAGCAACTGCTCGAGGACAGCGGCGGCTACTCCTGGGGTGACAACCACCACCCGAACCTCTCGGAGACCGACGGCGACTACGACGGCGAGTACCTCTACGTCAACGACAAGGCCAACGGCCGCATCGCCCGGGTGAACCTGACGTACTTCGAGACGGACGCCATCACGGACGTCCCGAACATGCAGGCCATCCACGGCTGTACGGTGCTGTCGCCGGACACGAAGTACGTCTTCGGCAATGGGGAGTTCCGCGCGCCGCTCCCGAACGACGGGCGCGACCTCGACGATCCCGATAGCTACACGGCGCTGTTTGCCGCCGTCGACCCCGAGTCGATGGAGACCCAGTGGCAGGTCAAGGTCGACGGCAACCTCGACATCAACGACTCGGGTAAGGAGGGGCGGTGGGTCATCGCCTCCGCGTACAACAGCGAGGAGGCCACCTCCATCCAGGGGATGACCCGCGACGACCGCGACGACGTGAAGGCCTTCGACATCCCCGCCATCGAGCAGGCCGTCGAGAACGGCAACTACGAGGAGGTCAACGGCATCCCCGTCGTCGACGGCACGAAGGAGAGTCCACTCAATCAGGGCGACCGGCCGATAGTGAAGTACATCCCGACGCCGAAGAGCCCCCACTGCGTCGAGGTCGAACCGAACGGCGACTACGCGATGGTCGCCGGGAAGCTCTCGCCGACGGTCACCATCATCGACCTCAACAAACTGCCGGAGGTCGAGAATCCCGCCGACGCGGTCGTCGGCCGACCCCGCGTGGGCCTCGGGCCGCTGCATACGACCTTCGACGGCAACGGCCACGCCTACACGTCGCTGTTCATCGACTCTCAGGCGGTCAAGTGGGACATCGAGGCGGCCGTCGAGGCCGAGGAGGGCTCCGAGGAGCCGATCATCGAGCGGCAGGACGTCCACTACAACCCCGGCCACATTCAGGCGCTCGAAGCGATGACGACCGACCCCGACGGGGAGTGGCTCGTGAGCCTGAACAAGCTCTCGAAGGACCGCTTCCTCCCGGTCGGCCCCATCATGCCCGACAACGACCAGCTCATCCACATCGGGCAGGGCGAAAAGGAGATGGAACTGGTCGCCGACCACCCGGCCTACCCTGAACCCCACGACTGCGTCTTCGCTCACAAGGACAAGATAGACGCCAAGAAGGTGTACGACCCCGAGGACTACGAGGAGACGTACATCACCGAGGAGGCCTCCGGCGTCGAACGCACCGGCGAGAACAGCGTCCACGTCAAGATGACGACCAAGCGCTCGGAGTACGGCCTCCCCGACTTCACCGTTCAGGAGGGCGACGAGGTCCGCCTGACGACGACCAACATCGAGGGCATCCAGGACATCATCCACGGCGTCGCCATCCCCGAACACGACATCAACTACGCCGTGGCGCCACAGGACACGCGCGAGGTCACGTTCACCGCTGACGAACCCGGTGTGTACTGGATCTACTGTACGTTCTTCTGTAGCGCCCTGCACCTGGAGATGCGCAGCAGAATGCTCGTCGAACCGGCCGAGGGGTGAGCGACCCCGACCACGGAGGTGACTAGCCATGCAACGACCCACCCTCGACGACTTTCGTGAGGTCCGGCGCGGCCTGCCGGTCGTAGCGGCGGTGCTGTTCGTCGCCGCGCTGGCGTTCCCGATGTGGCGCATCAGCGTTCAGGCGGTCCAGTACCCCAACACGGTGTTGCACGTTCAGCTCTACGCCTACCCGCATCTCACCGGCGACTTCACCGAGATGGCCCGGCTGAACCACTACATCGGGTTCTACTACCCCGACCCGGTGTTCGTCGAGCCGAACTTCCCGGTTCAGGAGCGGGCCATCGACGTGCCGGAGTGGTCGCTGGGGCCGGTCGCCTTCGTGGCCGTCTCGCTGCTGTCGGTGTTCGTCGCCGTCGCCCCCACGACCGAGAAGCTAAAGCGGGGGCTTACCTACCAGTTCGTCGGTACCGTCGCCGTCTTCGGCGTGCTGGTCGCGGACATCCAGTACCGCCTCTGGCAGGCCGGCCACACGCTCGACCCCGACGCGCCCGTGATGGGCGTCAGCGGGTTCACGCCGCCGCTGTGGGGCCGTTACAGCGTCGCCAACATCACCAGCGTCTCCCGGTTCGGGCTGGGCGCGTACATGGCGATGGTCGCGGTCGGCCTGCTGGCCGTGGCGTTCTCCTACCGCGACGAACCGGTGACGGTCCGTGAACTGCCGGGCCGGGTCCGCGGACGCATCGAGCGACTCCTCGACCGTGAGACCGGGGCCGAGGAGCCGACCGGACCGACGACCGACGCCGACACGGGGGACCGCTGACGATGCCACGGGAGCGTCTCGAACGGGCCTTCGCGCTCGCGACGGCCGTACTGGTGGTCCTGTCGGTGCTCACCGTCGCCGCGAGCGGGAGCCAGCCGCCGGCCGGGGACCTCGCGTTCGACCCCGAAGTGCCCGACACCGACGGGTTCACCGCGCCGACGACCGACGGGACGGCGACGGTCGACGGGGAGACCTACGAGAGCCTGCAGGCCGCGGTCGACGCCGCCGACCGGGGCGAGACCGTCCACCTCGACGGGCGGTTCGACGAGACGGTCGTCGTCGACACGCCGAACGTCACGCTCGCGGGCAGCGGTGCCGACACGGCGCTGCTAGACGGCCGTGGCGAGGGGACGGTGCTGGCCGTCGAAGTGTCCGGCGTGACCGTGCGGGACCTCTGGGTGCGCAACAGCGGCTACAGCGCCGCCGACAACGACGCCGCCATCTACGTCAACGCAAGCGGGGTGACGGTTCGGGACAGTCGCGTGACGGCGATGACCTTCGGCATCTGGCTCAACGACGCCAGCGACGCTCGCGTCCTCGACAACACCGTCGTCGGCCGCGAGGCGGTGACGCCACTCACCGCCCGAGGCAACGGCGTCCAGATATGGAAGTCCGAGGACGTCGTCGTCCGGGGCAACCACATCACGACGGTCCGGGACGGCATCTACTACAACTGGGCGAAAGACGTCGTCGCGGCGAACAACACGATGTGGGACCTCCGCTACGGCGTCCACTACATGTACTCCGACGACTGCGTGTTGCGGAACAACACCGCCTTCGACAACGACGCGGGCTACGCGCTGATGGTCTCGAAGCACCTCGAAATCGTCGACAACGTCGCGGTCAACAACACCGGTCAGTCCGGCCACGGCATCCTCGTCAAGAGCATCGACGCGACGGAGATACGCGGGAACCACCTCGTCGGCAACGAGAACGGGCTGTTCGTCTACAACTCCGTCAGCAACGAGATAGCGGACAACCTCGTCGTGGGCAACGACGTGGGCGTCCACATCTCTGCCGGCAGCACCGAGGAGACCGTCTACGGCAACAGTTTCGTCAGGAACGACCGGGCCGTCCTGGCGGTGCTGTCCGAGCAGGTGTACTGGAACGAGAGTCGAGGCAACTACTGGTCGGGCGCGACCCCGACCGACGTCGACGACGACGGCGTCAGCGACACAAGGTACCAGCCCGCCGGCGCCGTCCAGCAACTGACCGCGAGACAGCCCGCGACGCGGGTGTTCGCCAGCAGCCCGGCCTTTGACGCCGTCAGGCTGGCCCAGTCGTCGGTCCCGGTCGTCGAGTCGCCCGGGGTCGTCGACGCCCGCCCGCTAACCGAGCCGCCACACGAGAACTGGAGGACGTACTATGAGCGTGATTGACATCGACGACGTATCGAAGGCCTACGGGGAGGTACAGGCCCTCGACGGGCTCTCGCTGTCCGTCGACCGGGGCACCACCCTCGGCGTGTTCGGCACCAACGGTGCCGGCAAGACGACGCTGTTCAAACTGCTGGCCGGGCTGAACCGACCCGATTCCGGCGAGGTGACGGTCGCCGGCGGCGACCCGACCGAGACGGCCGTCCGCGAGCGGGTCCGGTATCTCCCGGAGGACGCCGGCTTCCCACCGAACCTCACCGGCCGGGAGATACTCCGCTTTCACGCGCGGGTCCGGTCGACGCCGGCCGAGCGCCGCGAGCACCACGTCGAACGGGTGCTGGACACCGTGGGACTAACCGCCGCCGCCGACCGGCGGGTGGGCGGCTACTCCAACGGGATGAGCCGCCGGCTCGGACTCGGTACGGCGCTGGTCGGCCGCCCGGAGATACTCGTCCTCGACGAGCCGACCGCCGGGCTGGACCCGGAGGGCATCCGGGCGTTCCACGAGGTCATCGAAGCCCTCTCGAACGAGACGGACGTGACCATCGTCTTCGCCTCCCACGCGCTCTCGGAGATAGAGCGCCTCTGTACGGACGCCGCCGTCGTCGTCGACGGCGACGTGGCAGTCGCGGGGCCGGTCGAGTCGCTCCGCTGTGCCGCCGGCGACGCGGTGACCGTCCGGTTGACGCTGTCGACCCCGACGGCCGCCGAGGACGCGGCCAGTCATCTCCGGAGGCAGGACGCGACGGGGTCGGTCACGCGGGCCGGTGCGGTCGTCGAGGCCGACTGTCTGCCAGCCGCCGCCTACGACCTCGTCTGTGGACTGGGACCGGACTACGACGTCGAGCGGTTCGCGGTCCACGAGCCGGGGCTGGAGGCGGCCTTTCACGAGGCCGTCGACGCGGCGCCGCCGGCGTCGCTCGACGACAGCGGCCAGTCGGGAGGTGAGACCGCGTGACCCCCGCCGAGGACGGACCGGACACGTCGGCGGACGGCGGCGTGGCCACGGCACCGGCGTCGGGGGTCGCCGCCGGGTCCGTTTCGGGGGCCGGACTGGTCGACAGCCCCGTCCTCGCGATCGCGAGTCGCGAGTACCGACTGGCCGTCAGGAGCCGCTGGGCCGCCGGGGTGGCGCTACTCTTTGCCCTGTTCTCCGGGGCGGTGGTCCAGTTCGGCGCGACTGCCGTGGGGCCGGGCCGGTTCGGCGCCGTGGTCGCGACCATCGCCGAACTCGGGGTCTATCTGGTCCCGCTCGCGGCGCTGGCGATGGGGTACGACGCCGTCGTCGGCGCCCACGAGTGGGCGCCGAACTGCTGTTCGCGCTCCCGGTGTCGAAGGCTCGCGTCGTCGCGGGCGTCTACCTCGGCCGTGCGGGCGTGCTAGCCGGTGCGATGCTGCTGGGATTTCTCCCGGGCGCTCTGCTCACGCTGTGGTACGTCGGCGTCGCCGGCATCGGCACCTACGCGGCTACCGCGCTTGCGGCCGTTCTGACCGCGTGGGCGATGCTCGGGGTCGCCGTGTTGCTGTCGACGGTCGCCGCCGAGAAGACCCACGCGCTCGGGGCCGCGCTGGCGGTCTGGCTCTGGGTGGCGCTGTTGCACGACCTCGTCGCGCTCGGTGCCGTCGCCGGGCTGGACCTTGGCGGGCGGGCCGTCGCCGCCGCGGTCCTGCTCAACCCCGTCGACTGCTTCCGCGTGCTGGCGCTGGCACAGGTCGACGTCGTCGCCGGCGGGTTCGGGAGCGTGCTGGCGGCGGCCGGCCTCTCGACGCCGACCGTCGCCGGCGCGCTGGTGGCGTGGGTGGCCGTCCCCGTCGGCGTCGCGGCCCGACTCGTCCGTCGCCGTCGGCTGTAGGGCGGCAGGGAAGGGGGGACACGGCCGAGCAAAACGGCTAAACCGCTCGCCCCCATGCCTACCGATAGAATGCTTCAGCGGGCCGAGCCACAGGAGTTCGACCGAGTCCTCTCTTCGATGTGTACCGTCCCACACCCCGCGGCCCGCAACGCGGCCGAACGCTTTCTCGCGACCAACCCCGGCGACCCCGGCACCTACGAGACGGTCTCCGAACTCGAAACCGAGGCCGTCGACTACCTCGGCGAGGTGACGGGACTCGACGACCCGTCAGGCTACGTCGCCTCCGGCGGGACGGAGGCCAACGTTCAGGCTGTTCGCATCGCCCGCAACCGTGCCGACACCGACGACCCGAACGTCGTTGCACCCGTCCACGCGCACTTTTCGTTCACCAAAGCCGCAGACATCCTCGGCGTCGAGTTGCGGACGGCACCGGCCGAGGACTACCGCGTGAATCTGGCGGCGATGGCCGAACTGATAGACGAGGACACCGTCTGCGTGGTGGGGGTCGCCGGGTCGACGGAGTACGGCTACGTCGACTCCATCCCCGCCGTCGCCGAGTTGGCCCACGACGCCGATGCGCTGTGTCACGTCGACGCCGCGTGGGGCGGCTTCTACCTCCCGTTTACCGACCACGACTGGCACTTCGGGCACGCCGACGTGGACACGATGACAATCGACCCACACAAGGTCGGGCAGGCGGCGGTGCCCGCCGGGGGGTTGCTCGCCCGAGACGAGGCACTACTGGACGAGTTGGCCGTCGAGACGCCCTACCTCGAATCGACGAGTCAGTTGACGTTGACGGGGACGCGTTCGGGTGCCGGCGTCGCCTCGGCCGTCGCGGCGATGGAGTCGCTGTGGCCCGTGGGCTACCGCGAGCAGTACGAGCGCTCGATGGAGAACGCTCGCTGGCTCGCCGACCAGTTGCGCGCCCGGGGCCACGACGTCGTCGACGTGGAACTCCCCCTCGTCGCCGCCGACCTCTCGGTGCCGATGACCGACGAACTCCGTGAGCGCGGCTGGCGCGTCTCGAAGACGGGCGCCGGCGAGATGCGAGTCGTCTGTATGCCCCACGTCACCCGGTCGATGCTTCGCTCGTTCGTGGCGGACTTAGACTGGTACTGAGTGTGCCGCCCGTCGGGACCGCCTTCTATCGGTGTCGCAATCTCACTACCCATGTCTCCGGAGCGCACATACCAAGCTTTAGGACCCCGTATAGATAACCGGCGAGTGTGGATTCGGTAGCCCCGCTTCCGATGTTGATTGCGTTAGTCGGCGAGTGTTCGACAAGCTCTGCCCTCTCTCCGCTAGAGGAGGCCGTCTGCACCGCGACCGGCCCGACGGGGCTCGCCATCATCGCCGTCTACTCGTTCCTCATCGCCTTCGTGCTCCCACTCCCGAGCGAGGTGGTCCTCGTCCCGGCCGAGACGCTCCGACTCGGGTTCTCGACGACGGGGAACCTCGCGGCCATCATCGTCGTCAGCGCGTTCGGCAAGGCCGTCGGGAGCCTCTTTGCCTTCCACATCGGGCAGGAGGCCAAGGAGTACGGGCCGCTCGTCCGGTGGATTCAGCGCTCGCGGTTCGACATCATCGCGTGGTCGGAGAAGAACACCATCAAACTCGCAAAGCGCTACGGCTACGTCGGCCTCGCGCTGGCACTGTGTGTGCCGTTTTTCCCCGATACGCTCTCTATCTACGCCTTCACGGTGTTAGAGGAGGATTACCTCCGCTTCGGTGCGGCGACGTTCGCCGGCAGCGCCGGCCGCCTGCTCGTCACGCTGGGGCTGGCCGGCGGGACGCTGGCACTGTTGTGAGCCGGTCGCCAGTCGCGCCCGGTGGTCGGCGTCGCCCCCGCTACTCGGTCGACTCCTCCGTGACCTCGGCCCCCGGTGCGTTCTGGATGACACTCCTGAGCCCCTTCCGGGCGTTGTGCTTGCGGGTGTATCCCTCGCCGCTGGTGGCGACGACGTTCCCGTTTCGGTGCCGGAGCCGCCACCGCCACTCGTCGTTGCGGTCCCGGAACAGCTCGAACCGCGCCAGCGACTGGGTGCCGTCGGCGGCACCCACCGGCGTGCTGTCCGTCGTCTCGGCCGGCCCGTCCGCGCCGGGGTCCCGCTCCTCCTCGGCGGCGCTCTCACCCTGCGCCGGTTCGGGGTCCTCGGGCGTCACGTCGTCCGACTCCGGGGACGTCGCCGGAGCGACGACGGCCCCGTCGGCCGACTGCGGCCACTCCAACTCGACCTCGAGACTCACGCCGTCGTCGTCGGTCTCGAACTCTACCTCGACGTCTAGCTCCGCCGGCGGTTCGACGGTAACCGCGTCCGGTCCGTCGCCCAGCAGGACGCTGCCCGCCAGGATACCGTCCGCGACGTCGGTCAGTACTGCTGCCGCCTCCGCCCGGGTCGCCGTCGTCTCGAACTCGTAACTGTCACGTGTCATGATGTCCTCTACGACCGCGACTGTGGTAAAGAGACACCCCGGCAGGAGCGACCGGTACCGGTGGCTCCGCCACTGGCCCCGGAAACGGCCGCTCGGGCGCGTCGCGGCCGCCGGAAACCAACCCCCTTTTGACCCGCGGGCGGTACACGACAGGTATGAGCCACGACGAGTTCCCGACGGACCAGCCAGCGGTGGTGACCTGTGGGCTGCCGTACGCGAATGGCGACCTGCACGTCGGTCACCTGCGGACCTACGTCGACGGGGACGCGCTCTCGCGCGCCCTGCGACGTCTCGGTCAGCAGACTGCCTTCGTCTGCGGGTCGGATATGCACGGCACGCCCGTCGCCGTCAACGCCGCCGAGGAGGGCGTCGAACCCCGCGAATTCGCCCTGCAGTATCACGAGACGTACGCCGAGACGTTCCCCCAGTTCAACGTCGAATTCGACAACTACGGCCACACGGACGACGAGACCAACACCGAACTCACTCAGGAGTTCGTCCGCTCGTGGATAGACAACGGCCACGTCCACGAGAAGGAGATTCAGGTCGCGTGGGACACCGAGGAGGACCAACCGCTCCCCGACCGCTTCGTCGAGGGCACCTGTCCGTACTGTGGCGAACAGGCCCGCGGCGACGAGTGTGACGAGGGGTGTCAACGCCACCTCGAACCCGGCGAAATCGAGGACCCGGTCAGCACCATCACCGGCAACCCCGCCGAGTACCGCACCCGCGAACACAAGTTCCTCCGTCTGGCGGACTTCCAGGAGTACTTACAGGGCTTCCTCGACCGCATCGAGGGCACGGACAACGCGCAGAACCAGCCCCGCGAGTGGATCGAGGGCGAACTGCAGGACCTCTGTATCACGCGGGACATGGACTGGGGTATCGACTACCCCGGGGATAGCGTTGCTCCGGAGGAGCAACGAGACGGAGGCGGTGAAACCGCCGACGAGAGCGAAGACCTCGTCCTCTACGTCTGGGTCGACGCCCCCATCGAGTACGTCGCCTCCACGAAACAGTACTCCGAGCGCGTCGGCAAAGAGGCGTACGACTGGGAGCAGGTCTGGAAGGTCGACGGCGAGACCGAGCACGGCACCCAGTGGAACGACGAGTGGAGCGAGGACAGCGGCGAGATAATCCACGTCATCGGTCGCGACATCATCCAGCACCACGCCGTCTTCTGGCCCGCCATGCTTCGCGGCGCCGGCTACAACGAGCCACGGACCATCCTCGCAACCGGGTTCGTCGGCATCGACGGCAACGCGCTCTCGACGTCCCGGAACCGCGCGGTGTGGGCCGACGAGTACTTAGACGCCGGCTTCCACCCCGACCTGTTCCGCTACTACATCGCCACCGGCGCGGGCTTAGAGACCGACGTGGACTTCTCGTGGGACCGCTTCCAGGAGCGGGTCAACGGCGAACTCGTCGGGAACGTCGGCAACTTCATCTACCGCTCGCTGCTGTTCGCCGAGCGCAACTACGACGGCACGCCCGACGCCAGCGTCAGCGACGACGTGCGGGACCGCATCGAGGACGCGCTGGACGACTTCGCGGCCGCCGTGCGCGACTACGACGTCCGGACGCTCGCCGACGTCGCCATCGACCTCTCGAACTACGGCAACGAGTACATCCAGCGCAACGAACCGTGGAACCTCGTGGACGACGACCCCGACCGTGCACAGCAGGTCATCCGCGACTGCGTGCAGTTGACGAAGGCCGTCGCCGTCGTCATGCAACCGGTCCTGCCGGGCAAGGCCGAACGCCTCTGGGGGCAGTTGGGCGAGGAGGGGTCCGTCGCGGACGTCTCGCTCGACACCGCGCTGGAGGCCCCGCCGGCCGAGTTCGACGCCCCCGACGAACTGTTCGAACAGGTCGAGGACGACCACATCGAGGAGTTGAACGAAGAACTGCAGGCCCGCATCGAGGAAGCCAGCGAGGACGACGAACGCGACGCGGACGACGCGGGCGAGGACGACGAGGCTGCGGCCGCCGACCTCGAACCGCTCGTCGAAGAGCGCATCGGCTTCGAGGACTTCGAGGGGGTCGACATGCGCGTCGGCGAAATCGTCGCCGCCGAACCGGTCGACGGTGCGGACAAACTCCTCAAACTCGAGGTCGACATCGGCCACGAGGTTCGACAGGTCGTCGCCGGCCTCGCCAAGCTCCACGACGTCGAGGAGTTGCCGGGCACCCGGGTCATCCTGCTCGCGAACATGGAGCAAGCGGAACTGTTCGGCATCGAATCCAACGGGATGGTGCTCGCCGCGGGCGAGGAGGCCGACCTGCTGACCACCCACGAGGACGCGCCGCTCGGCACGCGCGTTCAGTAACGCGCTCTCCGTCCCTTTTTGTAGCTGTCGCCCGTAGACAGTCGCACATGGCTGCTGACGGGTCTGACGACGACCGGGTCGCCGAATCGGACGACGGCTTCGTCGAGGAGTACGAGTTCGCGACGGAGGCCGACGTCATCGACGTCGAGGGCGAGACAGAGGGCTCCGTCGCGGGCGCACTCGCGCCGGACGCCGAGGTGACGCCCGGATCGCCGTCGCTGGAGAACGTCTTGTTCGTCGCACTCGGGGTGTACCTCTCGACGCTCGTCCTCGGACAGATGGTCGTCGGGTCGGCCGTCTACGCGCCGACGACGCTCGCGACGATTACCGCCGTCGTCGCGGTCGGTTCGGCCGTCTGTTACGCGCTCTTCGCTCGGAGCGACCCCGACACTTAATCCTGCGCCCGCCCTACGATAGCGTATGGTAGTTCCCCTGGTCTCGCTCTCTCTCGCCCCCGCCCAGGTCGACCCACTGTTCAGTATGTCGCTCTCGCTGTTGCTGTTTCTCGCCGGGGCCGGACTGGTCGTCGCGGAGGCGCTCGCACCGGGGACGCACTTTTTCGTCCTCGGTATCGCGCTGTTGACTGCCGGTCTCGTCGGCCTGTTCATCCCGGCGAGTCTCGGCATCCTCGCGCCCATCATCCTCGCGGTCGTCGTCCTCGCGACGACGGCGGCGACCCTCTGGGGGTACCGGCAACTGGACTTCGCCGGCGGCGACCGCGGCCAAACCCTGAGTTCGAGTTCGCTGCAGGGCCAATTTGGCACCGTCACCGAACGAGTCACGAAGAGTTCCGGCGAGGTGAAACTGGAGGACGGCGGCTTCAACCCCTACTATCAGGCCCGAAGCGTCGACGGCGTCATCGAGGTCGGCACCGAGGTGATGGTCGTCGACCCCGGCGGCGGGAACGTCATCACCGTCGAGGCGGTGAACGCGACCGACGACGACATCGACAGAGCGCTGGAACGTGACCGGGCGAGCGAGGCGGAGCGAGACACCGAATCCGAGCGGGCGTGACCGTGCGAACAGTCAGTATGTGACAGACGCACCGAAGGCTTTTCTTTCAGCGTCCCGGAGTCTCAATCGTTATGTTCCCCGCGATAGTGCCGCTACAGATTGGTGGGATCATCGGCTTCGTCACGGTGATCTTCCTCCTCTTGGCCATCGCGCTGGTGTACTCCAGCGTCGTCATCATCCGCCCGTATCAGAAAGGTGCTTACACCGTCCTCGGGACGTACCGTGGCATCCTCGATCAGGGGATTCACTTCATCTATCCCTTCGTCTCGGACGTCACCCGATTCGACATGCGGACCCAGACGCTCGACGTGCCGCGACAGGAGGCAATCACCCGCGACAACTCGCCGGTGACCGCCGACGCCGTCGTCTACATCAAGGTGATGGACCCGAAGAAGGCGTTCCTCGAAGTCGACAACTACGAGCGCGCTGTCTCGAACCTCGCCCAGACCACGCTCCGCGCCGTGCTGGGCGACATGGAACTAGACGACACGCTGAACAAGCGACAGGAGATCAACGCCCGCATCCGGAAGGAACTGGACGAACCCACCGACGAGTGGGGTGTCCGGGTCGAGAGCGTGGAGGTCCGCGAGGTCAACCCCTCGAAGGACGTCCAGCAGGCCATGGAGCAACAGACTTCCGCCGAGCGGAAACGCCGTGCTATGATTCTGGAAGCGCAGGGTGAACGCCGCTCCGCCATCGAGACGGCGGAGGGTGACAAGCAGTCCAACATCATCCGCGCGCAAGGTGAGAAACAGAGCCAGATTCTGGAAGCACAAGGTGACGCTATCTCGACGGTGCTGCGCGCGAAGTCCGCCGAGTCGATGGGCGAACGCGCCGTCATCGACAAGGGGATGGAGACGCTCGGCGAGATGGGCAAATCCGAGTCGACGACGTTCGTGCTCCCGCAGGAACTCACGTCGCTGGTTGGCCGCTACGGCAAGCACCTCTCGGGCTCTGACGTCAAGGAGGAC
This sequence comes from Haloarcula sp. JP-L23, assembly GCF_011602445.1. NCBI lineage: Archaea > Methanobacteriati > Methanobacteriota > Halobacteria > Halobacteriales > Haloarculaceae > Haloarcula > Haloarcula sp. JP-L23. The sequence continues at coordinate 1,452,971 of NZ_CP050014.1, forward strand.
GGTCACGTCCTCGACGCGCTGGACTTCGACGAGGAGACCCGCGAGATGCTGGGACTCGACGACATCGAGGAGATTCTCGGCCAGATAGACCAGGAGGCCGAAGTCGACGTCGAGGCCATGGAGCAGGAAGCCCAGAAGATAAAACACGGCGAGGACGCCGGCCTCGACAGCGCCGACGAGGTAATCGAGCAGATGGACGCGGAGATCGACGGCGAGAAGACGGACATCGCCGGTGGCCCCGACGACACCACGGGCGACGACGAATAAGCGTAGCCGAAGACGTTTTGTAGCAGAATCACTTCTGCTCCACTATGACACGGGACGGCGGCGTCGACGAGGACAAGCGTGCGACGCTCCGCCGTTTCGCCGCCCTCGGTGCCGCCAGCCCCTTCGTCCGCTTTACCGACGACGGGAGCGACAGCGACGCGCCGGATGCCATCGCTGGCTACGTCTCCGCTCACCCCGGCACCCACTTCTCGAAACTTCGCGACGACCTGCAACTGGGGACGGGCGAGACCCAACACCACCTCCACCGCCTCGAAAACGACGGCGTCGTCGCCTCGCAGAAGGACGGCGACTACCGCCGGTACTTCCCGGCGGACCAGTTCACCGAGTTCGAGCAGACGACGCTGGGCTACCTTCGGCGGGCGACGCCCCGCGGGATGCTCGTCACATTGCTCCGGGACCCGACGGTGACCGCCTCCGAACTGGCGTCGGCGCTGGACGTCTCCCGTCCGACCATCAGCAACTACGCTGCCGACCTCGAATCGGCGGGCCTCCTCTCACGCGAGGACGGGTACGCCATCACCGAACCGGAGACGATTCTGACACTGCTCGTTCGGTACGCGGACTCCTTTGGCGGCGACGCGGCCGAACTGGCGAGTGAGGCCGACTCGCTGTTCCGCTACGACCCGTAGCGGTCGCTCGCGAGTCCGAGAACGCGAGGCGAGAAACGGTGGTGCAACCGGCAGGAATCAGGCCTCGACCATCCACGTCGTCGAGGAGGAGTACCCCCACTTCTCGACGTCGATGTCGTAGTCGCCGCTGGCAATCGCCGTCATGTTCGTCCCGACTTCCTTCGCCGAGAGCTCCAGTTCGTCACCGATGAGGCGGGACTTGAAGTACGTCTGTTCGTCGGCGTTCGATTGGAGGTACTCCAGGATACGACGCTGTTTCTCCGAGAGCGGGGTGTCGGCCGCCTGTGCAGTCGCGCTCATTGCTACACTCGTTCGTTCGGTAGGTGCACCCTTAGTGGGTTTGGTACAGTCGGTTAACGCCTCGCCGTCTTGCGGTTTTTGCGCTGCAGTCCGGCCGACGGTGACGGCTGTAGTGTCGATACCGTCCCGGTTGGTACGTCGGGGAAACACGCGGACGGAGCCACACACTTCCGTCTGTCCGGCAGTTCTTTAATAGTGGGCGGTCAGTATGCCGAACGGAGGTCTATTACATTGGAAATCTCCGACGAACTCCTGTGTCTGTTCAGTGCTGAGGTCAGCGACGACGGCGACCGGTACGTCGTCGAAGTGCCACGCCGCGAAGTCGAGACGGGGGCCGTCGACGCCGGTGGCACGTACCGAGTCGCACTTATCTCCGCGGACGCCGAGAGCGACGAGACTGCCGAGAGTACCGAGACGGAGACGCCGCCGGACCAGCCACAGCCGCCGGTCGAACCGGGCGAGACCCGCTACGTCGAAATCGAGGACATCGGCAAGCAGGGCGACGGCATCGCTCGCGTCGAACGCGGCTACGTCATCATCGTCCCGGGCGCCGACATCGGCGAGCGCGTAAAGATAGAGGTGACCGAAGTCAAATCGAACTTCGCAGTCGGCGAGATTCTCGACGAGGACGTGTAGGTCACGGCTTCCTTCCGTGACCGCCGACCCACAGCGACTGCGTCGTCTCTCTCTTTCGGGCGTCGTGGGGCCTCAGGCGTCGTCGAGCGGCGTCCCGTCGGGTCGTTTCTGCCCTTCCGAGTCGTGGACTACAACGCCGTCCACGTCCGTGGGTTCGTAGTTGTCGCGGACGCCGACGGCTTCTTCGAGTTCTCTGATGGCCCGCTCTTTCAGCGCAGCGGCCAGTTCCTCCGCGTCCGCCCGCGAGATGTCACGCCCCAACCCCTCACATTCGTGCGCTCGAACCATCCCTTCTTCGTCGTCGGTTTCACCGGCTTCCCGTTGGCCTTCCAGCGCAACGCTGTCGACGGCCTCGCCCATCGGCTGGCTCGTCCCACCCAGCGCGACGCTAAACGGGTAGGTCCGGCAGATGAGCGGTCGGTCCTCGTGGACCGTGCACGCGCCCACGCCGTCGTCGTCCTCGGCGTAGAACGTACAGTCGCCGCAGTCGTCGGTCTGGAGCGCCCACTCGAACGTCTCGCCTTGCGGCCCGTCGGGTGACTCCTCGATGCCGTAGGGCATCGGCCGGGCGATATCCCGGAAGTCGTAGTCCCCCGCCGACTGCAACTGTCGTATCTCGTCGGGGAACACGGTCGCCGTGTGTGGTCCGGGTTCCCCGGCCGTGTCGCTGCCGCCGTCGCCACAGGCCGTCTCGCCGGCCTTACAGCAGGCCCCACAGCGCGTACACTCGAACCCGATAGTCTCGATGGCGTCGGCGAGCGCCGCGACGTCGAGGTCACGGGCGCGTTCGAGTTCGGATTCGAGAGACTCCATGGTTACCCGTTGGTGTCGACGCCCAAAAAGGCGTCAGTCGGCCGGCCGTGCCCGCTGGCCGTCCCAGCGTACCGTACCTTCGACGGCCAACTTCTCCAGATGGGCGACGACGGTGGCCCGGGCGAGGTCACGGACGCCGGTCAGGTCCTTCTCGTAGGCGCGGTCGAGTACGTCGTCTACAGTCGTCACACCGGCCTCGACGGCCGCCCGGATGCGACGTTCGCGGTCCAGACGGTGGCGGAGCAGTCGCGCGCAGGCCCGTCGCGGGTCCGTGATGGTGGGTCCGTGCCCGGGGAACAACCGGACCGGATTCCGGGCGTGGAGGCGGCGGAGCGAGGTCAGATACGCCCGAACGTCCCCTTCGGGTGCGCCGACGACGACGCTCCCCTCGGCGACGGCGACGTCGCCACTGACGACGCCCGATCGGGTAGCGAACCCGACGTGTTCCGGCGCGTGGCCCGGCAGGTCCACGACGTCGACGCCGTCGCCGGCCGGTATCGTCGTCCCTTCGACGAAGGTTCGGTCCGGAGCGACACCGGTCGCAGCCTCGAACGCCGCTTTGCGCCCGCGACGCGCCCAGACGGTCGCCCCCGTCTCGCGGGCGTAGTGGGCGACCCCGCCCACGTGGTCGGGGTGGTGGTGCGTGACCGCGACGTGGCCGACCGAGGCGTCGCTGACGGCGTCGCTCAGTGCATCGGTCCGGCCGGCGGGGTCGACGAGCAGCGCGTCCGGCCCGGCACCGAGGTACGCGGCCGTCTGGCCTGTCGGGGCGCGCGTCGCTACTGGAACGTCGAGCCGTGTCCACGTCATCTGGTAGTGCGTGACCGCGCGCGAGGAAAACTCCGGCGGGTCGGCGGTTACGCGGTGAGGAAGTAGACCTGCTTTCGGGCGTCGGTGAAGCTGTACCGAGAGCCGACGAGTTCGGACTCTTCTAGCCGGTTCAGGGCGTACCGGACTGTCCGGTCTGGTAGGAGCGACGACTCCGCGAGTTGGCCCTGCGAGAGCGGTGCGTCGTCTTCGAGTACTTTCGCGACGAGTTTCGCGCTGGGTGGGAGTTCGCGCAGGCGCTCGCGGAACTCGTCTTCGCTGAACGGGGAAGCAGTTACGTCCTCGGTGGCAGTCGTGCTCATACTGAACGCTGGTCCAACTACACTGGTAAAACTTGGCTATATGTGTGACCAAACAATACGGATTGTGAAATGTGTATAATGAGGCCTTATACAGACGCGCCGTCATCCGGTCCGTCCTGTCGGTGCAGTGATGGCTGCGCACACAGTTCGGTGCCCGTGACTGCCACCTCGCAGGCGATGACGGCCACACTGAACTCCGATTCCAGTATCGTTTTATCCCCCCGGCGGCGACGATTGTAGCGTGAAAGGGCAGGAGTGGTACCAGGCCGACACCGTGGCCGAAGAGTACGAGGCCAAACGGTTCTCTCGTGGTGGCCGTCTCATCGACCGCCGAGAGAAACGGGCGGTGCTCGACGCCATCGGTCCCGTCGACGACAAGAAGGTTCTCGAAGTCGCCTGTGGCACCGGCCGGTTTACCGTGATGTTGGCCGAACGCGGGGCCGACATCACCGGCCTCGACATCTCCGGGCCGATGCTTCAGCAGGGCCGCCAGAAAGCCAGGGCCGCCGACGTCGCCGACCACGTCGAGTTCATGCGCGGCGACGCCGCCCGCCTCCCGTTCCCCGACGACTACTTCGATACGGTGCTGGCGATGCGCTTTTTCCACCTCGCGGATACGCCTGCGGCGTTTCTGGCCGAGATGCGCCGGGTCGCCAAAGAACAGGTGTTTTTCGACACGTTCAACCGCTTCTCGACGCGGTCGCTGTACAACTGGGCGCTCCCGATGGGGTCGCGGCTCTACTCCCGGTGGGAGATAGACCGCTTGTTGGACGGCGCGGGACTGGAACTCACCGAGGAGTCTCACGACTGGGTGCTTCCCTACGGGTTCTACCGCAAGATACCGAACGAACTGGCCGCCTCGTTCCGCTCTATCGACACTGCCATCGGTGGGACGCCACTCGGCGACAAACTGGCCTCGGTGTCCTACTGGAACACCCACGTCTAATCACGCTCTCGACTTGCACTCTCAGGGTCGCACGCGGTTCTGACTTGTCGAGTACGACGCAGTTACCCACGAACAGCCGTTCGACACCGTATTTTACGCGAGACGGGCGCTCCGGCCCGCGACTTTTAAGCGCTTCCAGAGCGGTATCGAGACGTATGGAGCTATCGGTGGTGGTCCCGACGCTGAACGGCCGTGAGGAGCTGGCCGGGAGTCTGGACGCACTCGCCGAGGAGGTGCCTGACGCCGAGACCATCGTGGTCAACGGCCCGTCCGCCGACGGGACGACGGGGATGGTCCGTGACAGGGACGACGTCGACGTGCTGGTCGAGGTGGCGGACCGCTCGGTCAACGTCGCGCGGAACGCGGGACTGGACCGGGCGACGGGCGACGCTGTCGCTATCGTGAGTCAGGGACTCTCCGTCGAGCCGGGGTGGGCCGAGGCGGTTCGGTCGGGCGTCGATTCGAGCGCGGCGGTCACCGGCCCGACCCACGAGCAACTCGTCGCGGGGATGACGACCGAGTCGAAGGAGACGCGGACCATCGCCGGCCGGGACGTGACGTACTTCAACCCCGGTAACGTCGCGTTCCGCCGAGCGGCCATCGACGCGCTCGATGGCTTCGACGAGTACCTACAGATTGGCGGGTCACGCGACGTGGCCCACAGGTTGGCCGCGCGTGGCTCCACCGTCGGCTGGGACGCCGAGATGTGCGTCAGCCGTGAGTTCGAGGCCGACGGCGGCATCCGCGAGACGGACTGGAACTGGAAGTACCGCTCGCTGGCCTACCGCCTGCTGAAGAACTACGGGGTCCGCCCGACGGTCGCACGCCGGATTCTCAGTCACGCCGGCATCGACGCCGCCGAGGCGCTGAAAGACGTCGCTCGCGGCGAGACGCCCCCGTCGAAGTGGCTCGGCACCGGCCGAGACGTACTTCGAGGGCTCGGACTGGGGAGCAAAGACGGACTGGTCGCGCGGTACCGAGACCGGAGCGACGCCAGAAACCCCAACGGACGGTCCATCCGTGCGGACCGAGCGGTCACGGTCTACGATCGGCGGTGATCGGTCAGGGCGCGAGTTCCTCGACGACGCGACCCGGGTTGTTCGAGAACACCTTCTTCATCGCGTCCTCGGGCACGTCGAGTGTGAGGATCTCCATCACCGCGACGTTCGGGTGCGCGTTCGGCGCGCCGCTTCCGAACAGGACTCGGTCGGGGTGTTCCATGATGGCTCGTTCGAGCGGGTCCCGGTAGCGGACGACGCTCGTGTCCAGATAGAGGTCGTCGTATCGACTAAGCAGGTCGATGGTTTCGTCCATCAGGTCTCGTCGGAGCGGGTGGGCACCGAAGTGTGATAGGATGACCGGGAAATCGTACTCGAGTAACTCGCTCGCCACGGCGCTCGGTGGGAAGGCTTCGCCCCCGTGGACGAGGACGGGCAGGGAGACGTCGGCCAGTCGCGCGAGTACGTCCTCGTCGGGAACCCCGTCTTTCGGCGGGTGGAGTTTGAACCCGGCAAAGCGGTCGTCGTAGGCGTACTGTTCGACGTCCTCCGGGGAGGTGTGGTCTTCTCCCCGACTGCTGGTGAGGTTCCGTAGGGCCGAGCCGGGTCCGCTGCCGGCGTCTCTGGCACCGTTCACTCTGGCGAACGCGATCAGTGGCCGCTCGACGGTCATGCGAGCGACGGCGTTGTTCGCTTTCAGATACCCCTCCTCACGGGCGTCCGGGTGGACGACGCTCCGGACCACCCCCGCCTGATGCATCTCTCGTTCGAGCTGTTCGGGGTCGCCCAGTCCGGGACGGGGCCGACGCTGTTCGTCCGGCTCCACCCGCGTATGGACGTCGACGACCCGGAACCCGTGTTCCAACTCCAGCATCTACCCCACTGTGTGCGGAACCTCGTATTAAATCATCGGGCCGTTCGCGGCCAACAGGCGCCGAGAAGACGGGTGTATCGGTGCCTCGTCTGCGGGTCGCGTGCGGTCTCGATGGGGCGCACCTTCAAAAGTTTTATATAGAACCGCTTACGATGATTTAGGTGAGGTTACACAGCTATGTCATCTGGCCAGCGACGCATGGGCGGCCAGCCCCTCTTCATTCTCGACGAGGACGCCCAGCGCACACACGGCAAGGACGCACAGTCGTCGAACATCTCCGCCGGGAAGGCCGTCAGCGAATCCGTACGCACCACGCTCGGCCCCCGCGGCATGGACAAGATGCTCGTCTCCGACAGCGGCGACGTCGTCATCACGAACGACGGCGCCACCATCCTCTCGGAGATGGACATCGAGCACCCGGCCGCACAGATGATCGTCGAAGTCGCCGAGACCCAAGAGGACGAGGTCGGCGACGGCACGACGACGGCGTCCGTACTGGCCGGCGAACTGCTCGCGAAGGCCGAGGACCTGCTCGACGACGACGTCCACCCGACGACCATCGTCGAGGGGTACCACGAGGCCTCCCAACTGGCGCAGGAAGCCATCGACGAGGAAGTGCTCGACGTCGACCTCGACGACGACACGCTCGTCGAAGTCGCCGAGTCCTCGATGACCGGGAAGGGCACCGGCGACGTCGACGCCCACCGCCTCGCCGAAGTCGTCGTCGAGGCCGTCCGCCACGCCAAGACCGACAACGGCGTCGTCCGCGACAGCATCGAGGTCCACACCCAGACGGGTGCGGCCACGTCCGCGACGGAACTAGTCGAGGGCGTCATCATCGACGACACCCCTGTCCACGACAACATGCCCACCTCGGTCGAAGACGCGAGCGTCGCCGTCATCGACGCCGAACTCGACGTCCGCGAGAGCAACGTCGACGCCGAGTACAACGTCACCAACGTCGACCAGCTCAACGCCGCGCTCGACGCCGAGGAGGAGGAACTCCGCGGCTACGCGCAGGCCGTCGTCGACTCCGGTGCCGACGTCGTGTTCGTCACGGACGACATCGCGGACCGCGTCGCCTCCCAGCTCGCGAAGGCCGGCGTCCTCGCCATCGAGAGCGTCAGCTCCTCGACCGCGAAAGACGTCGTCGAGACGACCGGTGCCAAGCGCCTCGGCTCCGTCGACGCACTCGACGAGGACGCACTGGGCCACGCCGACAGTATCAGCGTCCAGAAGCACGGTGACGAGGAAGTCACCTTCATCCAGGGCGGGGCGGCCGCCGAGTCGGTGACCGTCTTCGCCCGCGGTTCGACCGACCACGTCGTCGACGAGATCGAGCGCGCGCTCAACGACGCGCTCGACGTCGTCGTCGCCGCGCTCGACGCCGGTGGCGTCGTCCCCGGCGCCGGCGCCACGGAAATCGCCATCGCGGACCACATCCGTTCGACGGCGGCGTCCATCGAGGGCCGCAAACAGCTCGCCGTCGAAGCGTTCGCCGACGCCGTCGACGTCCTCCCCCGCACGCTCGCGGAGAACACGGGTCTCGACGCCATCGACGCGCTCGTCGACCTCCGTTCGGAACACGAGAGCGAGGGTATCGCCGGCGTCATCAGCGAGGGCCAGACGGGCGTCATCGGCGACCCCGTCGAGTACGGCATCCTCGACCCCGCGGCGGTCAAGCGCGAGGCCATCGACTCCGCGACCGAAGCGGCGACGATGATCGTCCGCATCGACGACGTCATCTCGTCGAGCTAACGAGGTCGCTCGCGACCTCGATCACGAGCGGCATCGCCGCGAGTTAGACACCCGGGGGGCCTACGTCGACGAGACTTCGAGTCGACCCGATGGCCGTAACGCGGTCGTCCGTGACGACTGACCGGCCGATTTTTTGCAGTCACGTGTTGCTCGAAGAACTGACCGTCGAGGCAGTCGTGGAATGAGTACCGGGCGTCGAGTCGACGCCCGAAATCGCTGGGACAGCGAATGAAAATGGGACAGACACGAGTCGGAACTCGTGGTGCGGCGACGCCGCCGGTCCGGTCGGACCGACGAACCGTGCCCACGGTAGCCGTCGCCGCGAGGATCGGAACGGGGTACTCCGGTGAGTTCAGCGAACACCTCCCATCGCTCGGTCTGGGACCGTAGGCTGGCAGGTGGCGACCCTCTCGTCGCTCGGACGGCGCGTGTTCGACTGCCACCGTGCCGGCAGGTTCACCATGTGTTTGTTTAGGCGGGCCTAAAACACTAAAACGTATCGGTCGTCCGGCACACCGACACGCGGTCGCTCACTCCTCGACGACGATGGTCCCCTCCATCCCGGCGGCCTCGTGGGGGATGCAGACGTAGCCGTGTTCGCCGACCGTCTCGAAGGTGTGGACGTAGCTCTGGCCGGACTGGACGGCCCCCTCGCCGTTCTCCCAGCCCTCGCGGGCGGCTGATTCGCTCTCGAAGCCACCGGAAGCCCAGTAGGTCGCACCGTCGGGCAGTTCCTCTTCGTAGGCCGTGACGGAGTGGGGCTCCCCGCCGACGTGCGTCCACGCCACTTTGTCGCCGACGCTGACGGTCAGGTTCTCGGGGTCGTAGGCGACGGCCGTCATGTCGACCACGTGGTCGGCGTCCTCGGGGACGCCCTCGACGACGTTCGGGCCGCCGGAGAGCGACGTCTCGGTCTTGGATTCACCCTCGCTCGTGCCGCCAGCGGCACCGCTGGGTGCGACGTCGCTCGCGCCGACGACGGCGAACTGCGCGGCCCGCGTCGCGGCTGCGAACGCCGCGGGGTCCGCCTCGCCCGCGTTCAGCCCCTCGACGTAGCCGCTCAGAGCCGCCTCGAAGCTCTCGTACGCCTCTGCGTCAGCGCTCTCCAGTGCGTCGTGGACCGCCGCTTCCTCGAACGTGGCGAACACGTCGCTCGCTACGGCCGGTGCGCCGGTGTCGCTCCCGCCGCTGGCGGCGACGATTGTCGAGACGGAGTCCAGCGCGGCCGCGTAGAACGTCTTCGCGGCCGCGTACACGTCGCCGTCGTTCTCCGCGGCGGAGACGACGCCGGCCAGCGCCTCGTCCTCGAAGCGGCCGTACAGCGCCTCGTCGGCGTCTTCGAGGGCTTCGTGGTAGCCGGCGGCGCCCGATTCGAAGAAGGAGAGTGCCTGCCGACCGAGGTCGGCGGCCCGACTGTCGGCCCCGAGCGCGTCGACGGTGGCGGCGTCGAATGCGAGCGCTTGCATGTACGTCGCGCCGGACCCGCTTGCGAGCGCGGGACTGGTGGTCTCCTCGAAGGACAGGAGCGCCGAGCGGACGCCCTCGTGGTGGGTCGCAACGGCGTCGTCGTCCCCTTCCTCGTAGGCGGTCTGGAGGCCGGCGAGATGCTCCTCCTCGAAGGCGTGATAGAGGTCTTCGCTCGCGCCTTCGAGCGTCTCGTGGAAGCCGAGTTCGTCGTTCTCGAACCGGGCGAACAGGGCCTCGGCGACGGCCGCGGCCTGCGCGTTCTCGTCCTGTCGATACAGTTCGCGCGCGTCCGCGAAGCGAGCCTTGAAGAAGCCCGACTGGAGCACGGGGGCAGACTCGCCGGCGAGCGCCTCGACGCCGGTCACGAGGTTCGAGTCCACCGTCTCGACGGCGCGCTCGATGCTCTCCGAGTCCCCGTTCTCGATGGCCGTAGTGAGGTCGGAGAGCGCCGACTCGAACCCTTCGTAGGCCTCGCCGTCGGCCGCCTCGAAGGCGTCGTGGGCGGCCGCGCCCTCGAAGTGTGCGAAGACGTCTTCGGCCATCGTCGCGGCAGTGTCCGTCTCGCCGCGGCGGGCCAGCCACGCCGCGTCGTACACGCGGGCGCGGTAGGTGTTGAGCGTCGCCGCGTGGGCGTAGTCCGTGCCCGGCCCGCCGGCGGCCGTAAGCGCCGCCGCGTCCCAGCCGCGGGCTTGCATCGCCGCGAGATGCCCAGCGTGGGCGATTCGCTCGTCGGGCGCGAGCGAGTACGCGCCCTGTACCGCGGCGTCGAGCGCAGCGCGGGCCTGCTCCGTGACTCCACCGGCGTCCTCGCTACCTGCGGCCGCACCGATGCCGTCGAGTGCGCCCTCGAAGGCCTCGTAGGCCTCGCTGTCGCTCGATTCGAGTGCCCCGTAGACCAGTCCGTCCTCGAAGGCGACCATCGTCGACTCGGCGATACTGCTGGCCGCCCCGAAGGCGCCGACGCGGGCGGCGAGTTCGGCGTTCGCCGCGCGCGACCCGAGCCACAGGATGTCGAGTGCGCGAGCACCCCCCTGGCTGGCCGTGGCCTGCTGGGCCGTCTGGAGGCTGTCGGCGGCGTCGCTTGCGGCGTCGGTCGCGCCCTCGACGTCGCCCTCAGCGAGCGCCGACTGGACAGCGCCGAGTCGGTCCTCGAAGCCGCCGTAGGCCGATTCGGAAGTCGATTCGAGACGTTCGTGCGCGCCGTACTCGCCGTTGGCTCCCTCGAACCGGGCGAACACCGACTGTGCGACGCTGGCGCCGGCACCGGGGAAACCGGCGCGGCCGAGCGCCACGGCGTCGAACAGGCGCGACCGGTAGACGTTCCACTCCGCCGCGACGGCGGTCGTCGGACCGACGGCGGCCTGCTGACCGCCCCCACTCTCCTTGTCGTCCGTCGATCGCTGTTTCGGCGTCGAGTTCGTTCCGGGACACCCGGCGAGCAGACCGCTCACTGCCACCCCTACAGTCTTCAACAGGTCTCGTCGTTCCGGCATACGACTGATTAGGCCGGCCTAAAACACTTGAAGTCGTCGGTTTTTCGGCTAGCCTAAACCATGACAGACCGAACGAGTTCGCCTCACCAGACGAGTTCGACGCTCTCGCCGACCCCCACACCGAAGGCGTCGTCGCCCCGGCCGCGGTTGACCGCGAGTTCGACGTTCCCGTGGCTTCCGACCGTGACGAGACGGGTACCGGCCTCGACGGCGGCGTAGGCTCGCCTCACCGGGACGGACGCGCCGTCGACGGTGACGGTCCCGCCGAACTGCGCTTCGAGGACCGCGCCCGGGACGTTCGTGATGGCGTTCCCGAAGTCGTCGACGACCAGCACCTCGCCCGTCGCGCCGCCGTCCGAGACGGCAGGGTCGGGGAACTGCAGGTCCACATACTCGTTCGTCGGCGTGGTCTCCTCGAGCGTTTCGAGTGCGTCGACACCGGCGTCGTGGACCCGTGCCGCCGCGGGTGCGAACACGTCACGGCCGTGGAACGTCGTGCTCGGCGGGTCGTCGTAGGCCCACGTGAACGCCTCGAACTCCTCGTCGGCCAGTTCGCGGGCCACCGGGATGAGGACGCCGTTGTCCGGACCCACGAGCGCGTGCCCGCCCGCGCGGACGACGATAGCGTCCCGGTCCGTGCCGACGCCGGGGTCGACTACCACGCAGTGGACGGCCGGCGGGAAGTACGGGAGCGTCTGCGTCAGCCAGAACGCCGCCGTCCGAACGTTCTGCCGGGGAAAGTCGTGTGCGATGTCTTCGATTCGGGCGTCGCTCTCCCGGCAGATGACGCCCTTCATCGCCGCCGGGTAGGGCGACCCGAAGTCGGAACTGAGCGTGATCATCCCTCGTCGCCGATGGCCGGTTCGTCGACGGCCTCGTCCTCGGCTGTATAGCGGTCCAGCGAGTCCGAGTCGGAGACGTGCTGGAGCCGTTTGATGCCGTTTATCTCCTCGATGGTGTCGACGACGGGGTCGGGGACGCGGTCCCGCCACGACTCGTCGGCTATCATCCGCTCGCGTATCTCCGAACCCTCCAATCGGTCCCGGTCGAACATGGGCGACTGGCGCACCTCGATGCCGCTTTCCTCGAACAGGCGAACCACCAGCGGGTTGTTCGAGTACGCCACGTCGAAGTCCGGGCACATGCTCTCGACGTGGCTCACCCAGACGGCGTTGCGGTTGATGTCCTCCAACGGGACGACGTAGGTGGTGAGATCGAAGTCTTTCACCGCCTTCGTTATCATCATGATGCGCTCGCCGGCCGTGAACGGGTCGTGGGTCGTGTGTGAGTCGTCGGCGCTGCCGATGCCCAAGACGAGTTCGTCCACCTCGTCGGCGATGCGACCGACCATCGCGTGGTGGCCGTCGTGGTACGGCTGGAAGCGACCGATGTAGAACCCTCGCATACCCGAGTGTGTGGTGGGTGGTTTGATAAACCCGACGACGGTCCACTGGCCACGGGTTCGGAACCGCTTACCCCGCCGCCTTCTGGCGGTTATGGGGGTGTGGCAAGGTCAGTCGCGGGGAGAAAGTATATCAGTCGACAGTCCTTCCAACCGAGTGTTAGCAACGTTTGTATGAGCGACAACACCGACACTGACGCGGCTCCCGACCCCGACCGGGAGAGCGAGGACGCCGACGAGGCCACGACGGCCGACGGTCACGAGACGACCGACGAGCAGCCGTCCGAGCCATCGGTCGACGAGCCCACGAACGGGGACGGAGCAACGTCGGATACGACTCTCGGCAGCGACGTCGAGGTGGAGGGAGAATCCGGCCTCCAGGACGACGAGGAGAACCTACTCGGCGGTCTCGATATCGACTCGACCGCGGAGATAGAGGTGCCAGAGCGTCTCGTAGACCAGGTCATCGGGCAGGACCACGCACGCGACGTCATCAAGAAAGCGGCAAAGCAGCGCCGCCACGTGATGATGATCGGCTCGCCCGGGACGGGCAAATCGATGCTCGCGAAGGCAATGAGCCAGTTACTCCCGCGCGAAGAACTGCAGGACGTGCTCGTCTACCACAATCCAGACGACGGCAACGAGCCGAAAGTCCGCACCGTGCCCGGCGGCAAGGGCGAACAGATAGTCGAGGCCCACAAAGAGGAGGCCCGCAAGCGCAACCAGATGCGGACCTTCCTGATGTGGATCATCATCGCCATCGTGATGGGCTACTCGCTGATCATCGTCCAGCAGTTGTTGCTGGGCATCCTCGCGGCCGGGGTCATCTATCTCGCCTTCCGCTACGGTTCCCGCGGCAGCGACGCCATGATTCCGAACCTGCTGGTCAACAACGCCAGCCAGAAGACCGCCCCGTTCGAGGACGCGACCGGCGCCCACGCCGGCGCGCTGCTGGGCGACGTCCGGCACGACCCGTTCCAGTCCGGCGGGATGGAGACGCCGAGCCACGACCGCGTCGAACCCGGCGCCATCCACAAGGCCAACAAGGGCGTGCTGTTCGTCGACGAGATAAACACGCTGGACATCCGCAGCCAGCAGAAGCTGATGACGGCCATCCAGGAGGGCGAGTTCGGCATCACCGGCCAGTCCGAGCGCTCCTCCGGTGCGATGGTCCAGACCGAACCGGTCCCGTGTGACTTCATCATGATCGCCGCGGGGAACCTCGACGCGATGGAGAACATGCACCCCGCGCTGCGCTCCCGAATCAAGGGGTACGGCTACGAGGTGTACATGGACGACACCATCGAGGACGACCCGGAGATGCGCCGGAAGTACACCCGGTTCGTCGCACAGGAAGTCGAGAACGACGGCCGCCTGCCCCACTTCACCGAGGAGGCTGTCCAAGAGATCATCCTCGAAGCCCGCCGCCGCGCGGGCCGGAAGGGCCATCTCACCCTGAAGTTCCGTGACCTCGGTGGCCTCGTCCGCGTCGCCGGCGACATCGCCCGCGCCGAGGACAAGGACTTCACCACGCGCGAGGACGTGTTGCAGGCCAAGCGTCGCTCCCGGTCCATCGAGCAACAGCTCGCGGACAACTACATCGAGCGCCGCAAGGACTACGAACTCACCGTCAACGAGGGCGACGTCGTCGGCCGCGTCAACGGCCTCGCGGTCATGGGCGAGGACAGCGGCATCGTCCTCCCCGTGATGGCAGAAGTGACGCCCTCGCAGGGCCCCGGACAGGTCATCGCCACCGGCCAACTACAGGAGATGGCCGAAGAGGCCGTCCAGAACGTCTCGGCCATCATCAAGAAGTTCAGCGACGAGGACATCTCCGAGAAGGACGTCCACATCCAGTTCGTGCAGGCGGGTGAAGGCGGCGTCGACGGCGACTCCGCCTCCATCACCGTCGCCACCGCGGTCATCTCCGCGCTAGAGGACGTCCCGGTCGAGCAGGACATCGCCATGACGGGGTCCCTCTCCGTACGCGGTGACGTCCTCCCGGTCGGCGGCGTCACGCACAAGATAGAGGCCGCCGCGAAGGCCGGTCTGGAGACGGTCATCATCCCCGAGGCCAACACGCAGGACGTGATGATCGAAGAGGAGTACGAGGACATGGTCGAGATCGTCCCGGTCTCGCACATCTCCGAAGTGCTGGAGGTCGCCCTCGCCGGCGAACCCGAGAAGGACTCGCTGGTCGACCGCCTCAAGTCTATCACGGGCAAGGCGCTCGAACACGATGTCGGGCGACAGGGTAGCGGCAGTCCCAGCCCGCAGTAGATGCCCCAGTGGGCCGCTTTCGTCGGCCTGACGGGACTCCTTCTAACCGCGCTTCTCTCACTCGCGCGACTCTCACAGCGTGTGCTCCCCGGTAACGACGGCGCAACCGCCCGCACCGACGGCTTCGGCGGCACCGAGTCGGACGGGCCGCGGGACCCGACGATTCCGCGCTTCGAGACGCCGGAGGTCGCACGCCGACGCGCCCATCTCGAAACGCAACTCTCACCCGACGAGGTCTCGGCCGGCGCGTTGCTTGCCAACGTCGCGCTCACACAGGGGCTGTTCGGCGCGCTCCTCGTGGGCGGGGCGTTCTACTTCCAAATACCGCCCTCGGCGTTCGGCGTCACGGACGCCGCACTTTCGACGGGGCTGCCGGCGCTCGGTCTCGGCGTCGCCGCCGGCGTCGGGTTCTGGGTCGGCAACGAACTCGCGGCGGTGGTCGCAGACGGGTTCGGTATCGCGTTCGACGAGTCGCTCCGGGAACTGCTCGCGCCCGATTCGCTCGGCGGGTGGGTGGTCCTGCTCGGACTGATCTTACCGACGATAGCCGTCGTGGAGGAACTCCTCTTCCGCGCGGCGGCCATCGGCGTCCCCGTCGCCGGTCTGGGTGCGCCCGCGTGGTCCATGGTTCTCGTCTCGTCGGTAGCGTTCGCCCTCGGCCACGGCGCACAGGGACGCGCGGGCATCGTCGTCACGGGCGCCCTCGGAGCGGCGCTGGCGGTGCTGTTCGTCCTCACGGACAGCCTGCTCGCGGTCGTCGTCGCCCACTACCTCGTGAACGCGCTGGAACTGGTCGTCCACGAGGGGCTGGGCGTCGACCGGCTGTCGGTTTCCTGAGTGACCGTCAGGCCCGCCACGGCGCCGACCGTAGCGCCGTAATCGAATCGAGTACGTGGTCGGCAGCGGACTCCTCCGGCCGCGCTCCGTCGGGCACCAACACGCTCGTCACGCCGGCGGCCTCGGCCGCCGCGCCGTCGCTTCGCGCCGAGTTTCCGACGTAGACGGTCTCGTCGGGGCCGACTCCGAGGTCGGCCATCGCGACGTCGAGCGGCTCCGGGTCGGGCTTGGCCGGCGTCTCCCACCCCGCCAGCACGACCGTCTCCATCAGCGTTCGGAGGCCCAGTGCGTCTATCTTCGGCGACTGCGTGTCCGGTCCGCCGTTGGTCACGAGTCCCAGACGGTACTCGTCGGCGAGCGAGTCAAGCGCGTCTTCCGCGCCGTTGATGTACGCCACGTCGCTGTAATCCCGGAGCCCCTCGTAGACGTACGCCAGCCGGCGACCCACGGCCCGGTCGCGGCCGTCCGCTTCGGCCAGGCGCTCGAAACACTGCTCTCGCCGGCGGACATCGCTCTCGGTCCCGCCGACAGTGTGGACTGCCGCGACGTACTCGTCCCAGGTGAAGAACGGGTCGAGTCCGCACCACGAGAAGGCCTCGGAGAGAACGGCCCGGCCATGGCGGCGCTGGTCACACAGCGTCTCGTCGAGGTCGAAAAGGACGGTCGTGATACCGGCCATCGGGCGACGCTGCTCGTGGGCCGGACTACAGTACTTCGATTCGCGGCGTCAGCGCCCCTCGACGGCCCGCAACTTCTGCTCGACCGGCGGTGGGGCGGCGCTGGGGCCGTCACGCACGCGGTGGTCGGGAATCAAGAGGGGAACGGGATTCGCCGCCAGCGCCTCCCGAACTTGTGTCAGGTCCTCCTGCTCGCTGGCGCTCAGGCCGGGCGTCATCCGGGCGATCTGCTCGACGGTGGCGTCCTCGCCGTAGGGAATCTCACGCACGGCTTCGAGCACCGTTCGCTGGTCGGTCGGAACCGTCAGGCCGACGGTCACGTCCGCGAAGTCGTCCTCGGCGCCGTTGAGATAGTCCTCGATGCGGTCCAACAGCGGGTGGTCGTCCTGACTGTCCGCTTCGGGCGTCTTCGGAAACGAGAGCGAGATGACTCGTTCGCCCGCCTCGCCGAACTGGACGAACCGGTCGAGATATGCAGATTCTCGGGCGTAGATGCCTGCATCACTCGTCGGAGTCTCCATGGCCGAGTCGAGGGTCGGTCGGGTCTTCAAGATTGGCACCGGCCGACGACGGCAACACTTATGTACACTTCTGTACGTTAATGTTCAGTAATGGAATCCGACGTGGGACTGGCACAGGAAGTCGAGTCGATACTCGCGGCGGCACGCGAGCGAGGCGGTGGGGGCGAGCGAGTCGCTGTCGACGCGCGCTCGCTCACCGACGCTTTCGCGGCGGCCGAGGCGGACGGGCGCGTCCCGATTATCGCGGAGGTCAAGCCGACGAGTCCGACCGCCGACGGCGAGCGAACCGACGACCCGGTCGAACTGGCCGAGCAGATGGTCGCCGGCGGCGCGGCCGCGCTCTCGGTGTTGACCGAACCCGACCACTTCGGCGGGTCCGCGAAGACGTTAGAACGGGTCCGCGAGGCCGTCGACGTTCCCGTCCTCCGGAAGGACTTCGTCCTCTACGAGGAGCAACTGGACGTCGTCGAGGCCGACGTCCTCCTGCTCATCGTTCGATTTCTGGAGGAGGACGGTACGGACGACCTCGAAGACCTCCTCTCGGCGGCCCGCGAACGGGGCTTTCAGGTGCTCGTCGAGGCCCACACCGCTGAGGAGGTCGAACGGGCCGTCGACGCCGGGGCGGACGTCGTCGGCGTGAACAACCGCGACCTGGCGAAGTTGGAAGTCGACCTCGAGACGTTCCCACGGGCGGCGACGGCGGCCCCCGATAGCGTCACCCTCATTGCGGAAAGCGGCATAGGGACACCAGAAGACGTCGCGCAGATGCGCGCGGCCGGCGCCGACGCACTGCTCGTCGGGTCGGCCATCATGGACCACGGCGGCGAT
This sequence comes from Haloarcula sp. JP-L23, assembly GCF_011602445.1. NCBI lineage: Archaea > Methanobacteriati > Methanobacteriota > Halobacteria > Halobacteriales > Haloarculaceae > Haloarcula > Haloarcula sp. JP-L23. The sequence continues at coordinate 1,470,848 of NZ_CP050014.1, forward strand.
TCGGACGTGGCCGAGAACACGCGGCGACTGACAGACGCGGAGACACAGACATGAGTACTGACGACGCACACGACCCCAAGTTCGGCGAGTACGGCGGACAGTACGTCCCCGAGGCGCTGATGCCGGCTATCGAGGAGTTAGCCGACGCCTACGGACGGTACGTACTGGAGAACGAAGACGGATTCATGGACGAGTTCCGGGAGCGACTGGCGGACTTCGGCGGTCGGCCGACCCCGCTCCAGTACGCCGAGCAACTCTCGGCCCGCTACGACACGGACGTCTATCTCAAACGGGAGGACCTGCTCCACGGCGGCGCGCACAAACTCAACAACGCGCTCGGGCAGGTCCTGCTGGCGAAGTACATGGGCAAAGAGCGCATCATCGCCGAGACGGGCGCCGGACAGCACGGCACCGCGACGGCGATGGCCGCCGCGCATCTGGACATGCCCTGTGAGATATACATGGGCGAGACGGACATCGCCCGCCAGCGACCCAACGTCTTCCGCATGCGCATCAACGGCGCCGAGGTCAACCCCGTCACGGTCGGGCGCGGAACCCTCAAGGAAGCCATCTCGGAGACGATGCGCGACTGGGCGACCACCGTCGAGAACACGCACTACGTCATCGGCAGCATCGTCGGCCCGCACCCGTTCCCGAAGATGGTCCGGGACTTTCAAGCGGTCATCTCCGAGGAGGCCCGCGAACAGGCCATCGAGGAGACCGGCGGCCTCCCCGATTCGGTCGTCGCCTGTGCCGGCGGCGGGTCGAACACGATGGGCGCGTTCGCCGAGTTCGTCGGCGATCCGTCGGTCGACCTCGTGGCCGTCGAGGCCGGCGGCTCCTCGCTCACCGTCGACGAAGCGAAGGGCGTCGCGCCCAACTCCGCGACGCTCTCGACGGGCGACGAGGGCGTCCTCCACGGCGCGCGGACGAAACTCCTGCAGGACTCGGACGGCCAGATTATGGAGTCCCACTCCGTCTCCGCGGGACTGGACTACGCCGGCGTCGGCCCGGAACTGGCCCACCTCGTCGACGAGGGCCGCGTGACGCCGGTCAACGTCGACGACGAGGCGGCGCTCGAAGCCTTCCACCGCCTCTCGCAGGACGAGGGCGTCATCCCGGCGCTCGAAACCGCACACGCGTTCGGCTACCTAGAGCGCGTGGCGGGGACCGCCACGGACGGTCGAGCGGCGGAGCCGCGAGACGAGCACCACGACGAACTGGGCGATACCGTCGTCGTCAACGTCTCGGGTCGCGGCGACAAGGACCTCGAAACCGTCATCGAGGAGACGAGCAAACGTGACCTCTCAATTGCGCCAGACATGTCTATCCTGAACCGCGTCGGTGGAGGTGGGATCTGATGGGGCTGGAACGCGCCTTCGCGGACGAACCCGCCTTCGTCCCGTACCTCGCCGCCGGTGACCCGAACTACGAGGACTCGCTGGCGTACGTCGAAGCGCTCGCCGAGGGCGGCGCCGACGTCATCGAACTCGGCCTGCCGTTCTCGGAACCCATCGCCGAGGGGAAGACGATTCAGGACGCCATCGTCCGCTCGCTGGAGTCGGGGATGACCCCCGACCGCTTCTTCGAGTTCGTCGAAGACCTCGACGTGGACGTGCCGCTGGTGTGTATGACCTACTACAACCTCATCTACCAGTACGGGGGCAGTGAGTCGCGGAGCGACTCGGGAACGGCGAGCGGTGACACCGCGAGCCAGGAAGGCCCCCGACCCTTCGTCGAGAAGGCCGCCGACGTTGGCATCGAGGGGTTCGTCGTCCCGGACCTGCCCGCAGAGGAGGCCGGCCCGCTCCGCGAGGCCTGCGACGAGTTCGGACTGGACCTCGTGTTCATCGTCGCGCCGACGACGCGGGGCGAACGGCTGGAACGGATGATGGAACAGGTCTCCGGTTACGTCTACGTGCAGGCCCGACTGGGTGTCACCGGCGCGCGCGACGACGTCGACGACGCCACGGAGGACTCGCTTGCCCGCCTCTCCGACTGGGACGTGCCCAAAGCCGTCGGGTTCGGCATCAAGACCGGCGACCACGCCGAGGAAATCGTCGCCTCGGGCGCCGACGGCGTCATCGTCGGGTCCGCGCTCGTCGACATCGTCGCCGAGGGCTACGAGCACGGCGACCCGGCCGGGGAGATAGCCGACGAACTGGAACAGTTGGCCCGCGAACTCAAGCAGGGCGCACTTCGCGGGGCACAGAACCGGCCGCAACCGGAACGCACATAATCGCTCTTGCCACACTCTCGCATATCATGAACGCAGGGACACGCGCACGACTCGAACGCATCGGGACAGACGGGCAGTACGTCGTCGTCCCGATGGACCACGGTATCACCATGGGCGCCGTAACGGGGCTCAAAGACATCGAATCGACCATCGACGCCATCACGCGCGGCGGGGCCGACGCCGTCCTCACCCAGCGTGGCATCGCCGACCGCGTCCACCCGAACAAGAACGACGCGGGCTACATCGTCCACCTCAACGGGTCGACGACTATCGGTCCGGACGAGAACGACAAGCGCCGGACCGGGACCGTCGAGGACGCCATCCGCGCCGGCGCTGACGCCGTCTCCTTCCACATCAACGTCGGGAGCAAGTACGAGCGCGAGCAGATCAGCGCGCTCTCGGACCTGACAACCGAGGCGTCGAAGTACGGCTTGCCGGTGCTGGCGATGGCATACGCCCGCGGCCCGGACATCGACCCCGAGGCCGACGACTACAACCAGTACGTCGGCCACGCCGTCCGCCTCGCGGAGGAACTCGGGTCCGACGTCGTGAAGACGGGCTACACCGGCGACGCCGAGAGCTTCCAGCACGTCGTCGAGTCCACGTCGCTCCCGGTTGTCATCGCCGGCGGCGCGAAGGGCACCGACAAGGAAACGCTCGATATGGTTCGCGGCGCGGTGGACGCCGGGGCCGCCGGCGTCTCGATGGGTCGGTCTATCTTCCAGCACGAGGACCCCGAGAAGATTACGCGGGCCGTCGCCAGCGTCGTCCACGACGACGCGGAGGCCGACGACGCCCTTCGTGAGGCCGGCCTCGCCGTCGAAGCCTAGAACCCGAACAGCGACTGTATCTGGGCGCCGAGCGATCTCTCGTTCGCCGTCGACCCATCGTCATCGTCGTTCATCACGCTCTCTCCTTCGGGGGCGTCCGCCGTCTGCGCTCGCGCCGGTCGGCCGGCCTCGCCCGACTCGGCAGTCGCCGTCTTCGTCACCTCGTCGGTACTCGTCTCGCTGCCGGGGGCTGTCTCGCCTGCGTGGTCGTCGTCGGCCACGCCGCTATCGGTCGTCGTCCCTTCTCTCTCCGGTTCCTCGGTCACCGATGCCCGTGGTCGAGTGCCTTCGCCGGCCGTAGTCTCGTCGGCGGGCGTGCGCTGTCGGCGCGGTTCTTCGTCCGGTCCCGCCTCGACGGGGCCGACGATCATCTTCCGACCGTACGCCTCGGGTGCGACGTCCGCCCGGCGGTGGCGTCGTCGGTCTGCCCGGCGTCTCGGGCCGAGTCTGTCCCGGCGGCGTCGACACTGCTGGCCGTCGAACCGGGCGACGGTGGGCCCTCGACCAGTTGCCTCGCTATCTTCCGGTAGGCGATGGCTGCGCCGCTTTTCGGGGCGTTCGATATCACGGGGAACCCCTTGTCCTGGGAGTGGGGCACGGCGTCGTCTTCGGGGACGTGGCCGAGCAACTCGACGTCGAGGAAGTCGGCGATCCGGTCGGCGCCGGGTGAGGCGCCCGTCCCCGACTTCGTCAAGACGAGGCCACGGACGTCGGTGTCCACACGGTCTGCCAGTTCCAGCGTGTTCCTGACGTTGCGTATCGAGGCCACACGCGGCGTCGAGACGGGTACCACGTCGTCGGCCACCTGTATCGGTCGCATCGTCTCTTCGCTCAGGCCTGCGGGGGTGTCGAGGAGGACCACGTCGTGGTGCCACCGGAGCGTCTCGACGACCTCGGGCAGTCGGTCGAGGTCCGTTCCGGCGTAACCCGCGAGGTCAGTCCCGCTCGGAACCACTGAGAGGCCGGTGTCTGTCTCGTAGATGGCTGCTTTCGCGTCGGCCTCGCCGGCGAGGACGTCGTGGAGCGTCGTCGCCTCGCTCACGCCGATGTCGATTTCGAGAAAATCCACGAGGTTCGCCATCGCGAGGTCCAGTTCGACCGTGACTGTCGAGTAGCCAGTCTGGGCCAGCGCCGCCCCGAGGTTGATGCTCGTCGTGGTTTTCCCCACTCCACCCTTTGCCCCAGCGACCGTGTAGACGCGATTGTCAATCATGGTACAATATAGCGAGGTAGTGTTGATTGCACAATCTGTCAATCAGATGTATAATTCTGTCGGTCACATTGTCACGTGCGATATTCGTAGCGGCCGGCCCCTCGGGTAGCGGACGCCGGTCGTGTCGCTTCGAGCGGTCACCGGCGAGTCGCCTGCAGGTTCCGCCACGTTCAAGCCCCACCGTTGCGGACGTGGCGGTATGACACGAAGCGTGTGGCTCAAAGCCGACGACGAAGTCGGTGACTGGGAGACGCGAAAGCGGCGTATCACCGCCGGCCTCGAAGCCGGCGTCGACTGGGTACTGGTAGACGAAGACGACGTAGAACGGGTGCAGGACCTCGGAGCCGTCAACGTCGCCGCCTTCTCGAACGGCGACGTCCACGTCATGGACGCCGAGGGCGACGACTCCGACGCCGACGCGACTATCGTCGGCAAGGACGGCGAAGGCGACGGGACCGTCGACCTCCCCTCTGATTTCTCTGGGTCTGCCGACCTCTCGGCGCTCCGTCAGAACGGCGCCGGCCCCGAGGGCGGATACGTCCGCATCTTCGACGAGGACTACGAGGCCTTCGCCGAAGCGGTAGCCACCGAGGCCGACTACACCATCGTCGTCAGCGAGAACTGGCAGATAATTCCACTCGAGAACCTCATCGCTCGGGTCGGCGAGGAGACGGACCTCATCGCCGGGGTCACCTCCGCAGAGGACGCCCGCACCGCCTACGAGACGCTCGAACGGGGGGCGGACGGCGTGTTGCTCGACACCGACGACATCGACGAGATCCGCAAGACCGTCGAGGTCCGCGACGAGGTCGGTCGCGAACGGCTCGAACTGGAGTACGCCGAGGTCACTGCCATCGAACAGACCGGCTCTGCCGACAGGGTCTGTATCGATACGGGCAACCTGATGGAACACGACGAGGGGATGCTCGTCGGGTCGATGGCACGTGGGCTCTTCTTCGTCCACGCCGAAACCGCCGAGTCGCCCTACGTCGCCTCGCGGCCGTTTAGAGTCAACGCTGGCGCGGTCCACGCCTACGTTCGCACGCCCGACGGCGGGACGAAGTACCTCTCGGAACTGCAGTCCGGCGACGAGGTCCAGATAGTCGACGCCGAGGGCCACACGCGCGAAGCCATCGTCGGCCGCGCGAAGATAGAGAAGCGCCCGATGTTCCGGATACAGGCCGAAACCGAGGACGGCGACCGCATCGAAACGTTGCTGCAGAACGCAGAGACCATCAAGGTCCACACCCGCGACGGTCGCACCGCCGTCACCGACCTCGAACCGGGCGACGAGATTCTCGTCCACTACGAGGACACGGCGACGCACTTCGGCGAGAAGATAGAAGAGAGCATCATCGAGAAGTAAGCGGCCGACCGCTCACCGTCGGCACGGTACCCGTTCTACTGTTCTGCGCCCGCCTGCGGGCGTTCGAGTTCTGTCGTACACCAGTGACAGAAGTCGATGTCCTCGTCCAGTTCCTTCCCGCAGTTGGGGCACTTCGCGCCGTCTACGATTTCCGTGGCCTCGTTCTCCCGGGTGGCCATCAGGTAAGCGTCGGCCATCGAGAGCGCCCTGATAGCCAGCAGCGCCACGGCCACTTCGACCGGGAGGGCCTCAGAGACGGCGAGTACGTTGTCGACGGTGAACCCGTCCTGAAGCGGTGCCACCACCTCGTCACCGATGAGCAACGTCGACGTGCTGACGACGAGGCCGAACCAGAGAACCGCACGGAGCCACTCCCGCAGGTAGACATGTCCCAACCCGGGATAGAGCAGGGCGAGCGTCGCGGCGAGCCACGGCCGCTTTCGCCCAGTGTCAGTCATATCCCGAACGTCGGTGGCACACTCCCCTATATCTTCCGAACTACTGAGGTGTCAGCGAGCAGTGTGCCGGTTTGTGTTGCCAGCGTGCCGTCGCACCAGCGGGTACCCGCCGCGCCGATACGTGGTGTCTCGTCGCTGGCCGACTGGCTGGCGTGACTCATACTGGTGGCTGTAACAAACTGAAGTAATTCGCCACTCGGGGTGGCGAATATCTTTACGAACTTACAGCCACCAGTATCAGCGAAGCACGAGGAGATACGTCAGTACCGCCAGCGTAAGCGCCGTCGTGGCGACGCTTCGAAGTGTGAACGACGCGAGGTCGAAGAAGCTCAGCCCCCAGACGACGACGGTACTGAACGCGAGCGAGAGGAGGAGATCCAACACCAGCAGCACACGGATGTCTCCGTCGGATGCCATATCCCTCTGTGGGGGCTGGGGCGGTCTTATTTGTGTGGATTAATTGTTGACCATCTGTCTAGATAGGTGGGTTCATATTCCACCTGTCCGAAGGATACGGTGATGCTCCACAACCGCGAGGGCACTCCAGTCGACCCGGTCCCGTTCCTCGTCGTGAGCGGGCTCGGGTTCGCCGTGAGTTTCTCCTTCGGCCCCATCTACGCCATGGAACTGGGGGCCTCGTTCCCGGTAGCCCTCGCCGTCGCGGCCGCGGTGACCGGCCTGACGTCCGCCGTCGCCTACCACCGCTACGTCTGGACAGAACGGCCGTCCCTCAGGGGAGAGATACCCGCCGAGGCGCGGTTCAGGCGACTCCTCTACGGCGTCGTCGGGGCTTTCTGGCCGTCGCGGCGCTCGCCTTGCCCCTCGTTGCCCAGTAGCCCGTGGAACTATGGCAGGCGGCGGCGACAGCACTGCCATGCGCGAGGTCGTCCAGACGCGGTTCGTAGACGCGACGCCGGCCGAACTCGAACGCGTACTCTCGCCGTCGACCGTCCTCGAAGCCGAGGGGACCTTCGCCGTCGTGGCGACAGCGGACACCGACGAGGGACAGCGAGTCACGGCCCGCGGCGGCGGGATGGAGGCGGTGTTCGAGTTCGAGGACCGCGCCGACGGACTCCACTACCGGCAGGTCGGCGAACAGGGGCCGTTCGAGGCGATGGAGACGACGCTGACGTACGTAGCGCGGGACCACGGCAGCGACGTGACGGTCCGGTCGTCTGTCGGTCTCGGACTGCCCCTCGCCTCGCTGACCGACCGCATCGCCGCCTGGAAACGTCGCGGCGAACTCGACCGATTGCTCGACGGACTGGCCGACAGCGTCGCCTGACGGCCGGCGTCGCGGCGGTTGTGCGTCGGGGCCACAATCCTACACGAACGTTTATGTCTATTACGTGGGTACGTCGACCCATGAGTATCCTGACGACGGTCAAGGAGGTGCTGCAGGCGTCGACGCAGTCGGCGAACCGCGGCGACGTTACCGAGGAAATGTCGAAGGGTGCCTACTGGTGTGACGACTGCAACGAACGGATTCGAGACGTCGACGTCGAGGGAGAGGGGACTCCGAACTGCCCGACCTGCGGGGACGAGATGCAGTTCGAGCGGTCACAGGGGTCGACTGGGTGTGCGTGCTGACCGGCGGAACACGTATCTGTGACGCGCCTGCTACCAATACTCATGAACGTAGATGAACGAATTCAGGCCTACCTCGATACTGTAGAGGAGTGGTTGCACGGCCTCTATCACGGGATGATAGAGCACCCATCCTTCGAGAAGATAGAGAAGGAAGCCGAGGACACGGCGGACGTGTTCATGTTCGCCTGTTTCGCCGACGCCTTCGGTATCCCGAGTCCCGTCTCCTACTACACGGCCGAACTCCTCCCGTACCTGACCGACGAGTTCGTCCAGTGGGAACGGCGGATGTGGGACCGTCAGTCGTACATCGAACGCAAGGGCCAGCAGTATCACTTCTAACATGAACAAGTTCGTCTTCTTCGGCGGGAAAGGTGGTGTCGGCAAGACCACCGTCTCCAGCGCCTACGGACTGAAGTGCGCCCGCGACGGTCTTCGGACCTTGCTGGTCTCGACGGACCCGGCCCACAGCACCTCGGACGTCTTCGACCAGCAGTTCGACGACGACCCGAAACCCGTCGAGGGCCACGAGGACCTCTTCGCCATGGAACTGGACCCCGACGAGGAGGTACAGCGCCACATGCGGGAGATAAAGTCGACGATGTCGGATCAGGTGAGTCCGGCCATCGTCAACGAGATAGACCGCCAGATAGAGTTGGCCCACCGGACGCCCGGGGCCTACGAAGCGGCGCTGTTCGACCGGTTCATCGACGTGATGCGAAACAGCGACGAGTACGACAGGGTCGTCTTCGACACCTCGCCGACCGGCGGGACGCTCCGACTGCTCGCACTCCCGGAGTTCCTCGAATCGTGGATAGAGCGGCTCACGGACAAGCGAAAGGAGAGCGTCGACCTCTTCGAGAAGGCCGCTATCGGTGACAAGGAGGCCCGACAGAAACTCAAAGAGGACCCAATCATCCGCCGACTCACGGAACGCAAGGAGATGTTCGAGTTCGCTGGCGAGACCCTGCGAGAGGAGTCGGCGTTCTATCTCGTGTTGAACCCGGACGAACTCTCTATCGAGGAGTCCCGCCGTGCTATCGACGACTTGACCGACGCGAACCTGACGGTCGGCGGCCTCGTCGTCAACAAGGTCGCACCGGCACCCGACGACGACGAGACCGGCAAAGGCGCGACGTATCTTCGGGAACGGCACCGGACCGAACAGGACCGACTCGAACGTATCCACTCGGAGTTCGACCAACCGGTCGTCGCCGTCATCGAACAGCGCGTCTCCGAAATCAAGGGCGACCTCCTCGCGGAGGTCACCGAGGAACTCGGCATCGAGACGGCCGCGTCCCCGCCGCAGGCATGACCATTCCGGGCGGTCCGACGGGGCCGGAGTAGCCACTGCTCGGTTTCTCTCTGGCGATTCTGACCCCAATTGTCCACAATTATTAAATACTTTTTGCCCACAGATACGGATGAGGGTAGACAACATGGTACAAGTACTGTGGCTCGTCGTCGCGACGCTTCTCACGTTCAGCGTAGGATACCTCGGGTATTCGCGGTATCTCGCACAGTTCGTCGAACTGAGCGACGAAAACACGACACCGGCACACAAGTACGAGGACGGACAGGAGTACGTCCCCTCGAAGAAACCGGTGTTGCTGGGACATCACTACTCCAGCATCGCCGGGGGTGCGCCCATCGTCGGGCCCATCACGGCCGGCGTCATCTGGGGGTGGGCCCCGGCGCTGCTGTGGATCGCCATCGGCAACCCGCTGATGGGTAGCGTCCACGACTTCGTCTCGCTGTCGGGAAGTCTCCGACACGAGGGGAAGTCCATCGGCTACATCATCGGAGAGTACGTCGGCGAACGGGGCAAGAAGATGTTGCTGTGGTTCGCGTTCCTCACAATCATTCTCGTGGTGGCGGTGTTCGCACTCGTCGTCGCCATCGTGTTCAACGCCTATCCGCAGGCCGCGACGGCGAGCATGGTGTACATCGCGCTGGCGCTGGTGTTCGGGGTCTACCTCTACCAGCTAGACCTCCCGTTCATCCCGGGGACCGCCGTCTTCGTCGCCGCAGTCTTCGGCGGCGTGTGGGTCGGCCTCAACTTCCCCATCGCACTGTTCCCGGCCGCCGAGGGCTCCTCGTACGTGGCTGGAACGACTGTTCTGTTCGGGTCGGGACTGGCGTCGATAGTGCCCGCGGCGGGCACGCTCGGTGCCAACACCGCCGGTTGGATTCCGGTCATCCTGCTGTATGCGGCCATCGCATCGGTGCTCCCGGTGTGGATGTTGCTCCAACCGCGTGACTTCCTCTCGTCGTTCCTGCTGTATGCGGGGGTCGGCGGGGCGCTGCTGGCGGTCATCGTCGGGACGCTGCTCGGGACGTCCGCGGAACCGCTGGTCATCGAACTCGAAGCGTACTACGGCTTCATGGGGACGGCGGGCCTGCCGCTGTTCCCGCTGCTGTTCGTGACGATTGCGTGTGGGACCATCAGCGGCTTCCACTCGCTGGTCTCTTCGGGGACCACTGCGAAGCAACTGAACAAGGAATCAGACGCCCGCCCCATCGGCTACGGCGGCATGCTCGGTGAGGGGCTCCTCGCGACAGTCGCACTCGGCACCGTCGCCGTCGCCGGCGTCACGGCTGGTGGTGGCATCGGCCGTGCCCTGCCGAACTTCGCGTCGGGCGGCGCCGTCATGCTGACGAGTTTCGGCATTCCACAGCAGGTCGGTGCCGTGTTCATGGCGCTCGTGCTCGTTAGTTTCCTGTTGACCTCGACCGACACGGCGGTCCGACTCGGACGCTACATGGCCGAGGAAATCGTCGGTACGCCCGACGCCGAGTCGACCGTCGTGCGACAGGCACAGGAGGTCGGCATCAACCGCTACAGTAACGCCGCTATCCAGTGTCTCGTCGCCTACGCGCTGGTCGCCAGCGGGTCGTGGGCGAGCCTCTGGCCCCTGTTCGGCGGCGCGAACCAGTTGCTTGCCGCGCTGGCACTGCTGACCGCGACGGTGTGGCTGGCCAACTGGGACGACGACAAACAGCTCATCAGCACCGGCGTGCCGATGGCACTGATGACCGTCATCACCGTCTGTGCGCTGCTGTACCTCTCGCTGTACCAGAACCTGTACCTCCAGTTCATCCAGGGCGGCTTCGCCGAGGGTGCGGGTATCTTCGCACGCATCTCGGTGGCCGTCCAAATCGTGCTGGCACTGGTGTTGGTCGGCCTCGCGCTCTCGCTGGTCTGGATCGGCTACAAGAACATCCGGACCGTGCGCGAACGGCCCGGTGCCGCCCCGGCAGACGACTGAAGCCCGCTCCACGGCGTCGGCGACGCGCCGACCGCCGTTCGGAGACGACGCCTCGCAGTACTTTTTCAGTGCGTGACGCCAGCGACGACCCGCTTGACTCGCTCGTGGTCGGCCACCGAGCGCGGGGCGACGGCGACGACGGTGACGAACTCATCGCCGTCGCGCACCGACGCGACCGTGACGACCACCCGGGTCGACTTGCCGTCGTAGGTCGCGACGCCGGTGTCGGTCCGGGCCACCGTCTCGTTTCCGAGCAACCGAACCGTCGCGTTCTCGCCCCGTGTCAGCGACTCGACGGCGTAGGTCGACTGGAGGTAGCCCACGAGGTCGGCCGTCGAGAGCGTGCCCAGCGGGTTCCGAACGGTGGGCTGGTTCTCGACCGGTCGGACGGCCGGCGCCGTGGCGACGAGGAGGAGTGCGGGGCCGCTGTCGGTCCCGCGCCGGTAGGTCGCGATGGGCGTCGTCGCCGTCACCGGTCGCTCGGCGTCGAGTTGCACGTCACCGCTGATGGCGGACTGGACCGTCGTGTTGAGCGTCCTGTTGGTCGTCCCGACGTACTCGTACCCGGTACCGTCGAGGGCAGCCGTATCTACCGCCGCCGGTGACCCAGCGGCGACCACGCGCGACGGGCCGCCGGAACACCCTGCCAGTGCGACGACGGCGACGAGAGCGAGGGCGACGACCGGTCGAGTCATCCCAGCCAGGCCCGAAGCCGACCCAGTAGCCCGCTCGGTCCCGCTTCGAGGTCACGCCAGAGTTCGAAGGCGGCGGTCACGTCAGCCTCCGTACTCCCGACGGCGTCTTCGCGATCAGGGGCGACGACGGCGAGGTTCACTTCGTAGGCACCGTAGTAGCCGTACTTCAGCAGCGTCCGGTCGCGGAACCCGTCGACGTACGACCGCACGTTCTCGGGGACGTCTGGGACGACGAGAACGAACGTGAAGTCCGTCCCCTGATGCTCCTCACTCGGTTCTATCCACTCCTCGGCGAGGTCGTGTCCCAACTCGACGAGTGCGTCGAGGTCGGCTTCCGAGACGCCGTCGGCCCGCCGGACGAACAGGTGTTCGACCGTCTCGTAGTTGGCCCAGTTGATGGACTGGTGGAGGAACTGCTTTTGGCTCTCGACGTACAGGCGACCGTACATCTCGAAGCGCTCCCCGCCTGCCGCGTAGCCCCGCTGGAGGTCGTAGTTGAACTTCAGGCGGTCGGCGACGCGCTGGAGGTACTCGTCGTCCCACGACGGTAGGGCTGCCTCGGCCTCCGCCACCGTCTCGGGCGCGTCCGCCGGCCGGTGAGTGTCGTCAGATTCGCTCATCCGTCTGGGTCGTACGGGTGGACGTCGTCGACGGACGGCGCACCGACGACGAACGCCCGGGCTGGTTCAGTGGCGGCGTCCGGATTGTACGCTCGCTGTGGGCTGTCGGGTTCGACGACGAACACCTCGTCGGCCCCCACTTCGAACGTCCCGTCCGGCGTCTCGACGTGGAGGGTGCCCGAGAGTACGTAGAACACCTCTTCCTGGTCGTCGTGGTAGTGATAGGCCAGCGGAATCTGCTCGCCGGGAGCCACTTCGTAGACGTTCGCAGCCATCTGTTCTAGCCCTGCGACGTCGCCTAGAGCCCGCTTGACGCATGGCCGGTCTGGCGTGGCGCTCACGTCGCCGGGCGTAATGTGATGATACCCCATACCGCACACTCGTCGGCGATCCACCTAAAACGTCTGCCCGGAGACGCCGCGGCCCGCAGTGTCCACGTTCGCACAGAACCCGACGACGACCGGTTGGCGTCACCACTGAACGCAGTGGTCGGCGCTACCCACGCAGACGAGTTCCGAGGCCGAACCGAGGCAGTTGACACACCGACCGCTCGCTGACGGGTCCCCGCGAGCCACGCACAGAGGCAACCTTTATTCGTCTCTCCCGGCAATTATCACGGTATATCATGGGCAAAGAGACAGAGACCTGCGGTCGGTGTAGCATGACCACCGTCGTAGACGTCTCGGACGGCGACGGGTCCAGCGCGTTCGGCAGCGAGCGCATCGAGGTGTCCGACGACGAGGCTCGGGCCGTCTCGCCTGCCGCGTGGCTGTCGGGCGTCAAGCGCCGCCTCGACGACGTGGCGACGCGGCTGACCTACGGCCGGTAGCATCCCGCTTTCCAGTCACCGCCGACGCCTTCGACCGGCGGGAGGGGCCACCGGTCCGGTCCACTGAGCGACACCGCCAGCGGTTCGAACGTCGGTCACTTCTCGCTCTGTAACTGCTCGACGAGCGAGCGCAGGGTCGCGAGGTCGTACTGCCCGGGGGCCGTCGCTTCGTCCGGGTCGACCGGCGCGTAGCCGATGCGAGAGCCATAGAGCGGCGCGACGGCCCGCGAATGTCGGCCGGCCTCGCCCATACACATCGTCGCCACCCGTTCGTCGGCAGCCGATAGCGCACGGGTCGCGCCGAGCATCGCGAGGACGTCGTCGGGCGAATGGGCTGTCGACGCCATCTTCCCCACGTCCCCGTACTCACAGGCCCGCTCAAGTCGGTCTTCGATGGCCGTCCGGTCCGGCGTCGCCTCGAAGTCGTGCGTCGAGACGACGACAGACGCGCCGTGGTCGCGGGCGTGGTCGGCCACCCGGCCGGCGTCGTGGTCGCCAGCACCGTCGAGCGCCGCCAGTTCGAGGTCGACGGCCGTGACCGAGTCGTACTCGACGGCGCGTTCCAGCGCGTCGAGTCGGGCGGCGTCGTCGGGCGCCTCGCCGCCTTCCCACCCGACGCGGTTGGTCACAAGGACTGGCAACTCGCCGTCGTAGTCTGCCAGCTGGCCGAGCGGGTCCTCGGCGAAGTCCATCCGGAGCTCGACGCCGTCGGCGTCGTCCCGGGCCGCCGGTTCTATCGAGAGGTCCGACCCGGCCGCCAGTAGCGTGAACGAGGTGAAGTCCATACCCGGTGTTCGGCGGAGACGGAGTAAAAAGACGACGCCTCCGACCCATCACGTACGCTGGAACGTGATTAGCCGCCCTGCTCACGATTCGCCGTAGTGTGACTATCGGAGAGAGGTACGACGGTAGACCATGTTGGTGTAAGCACCCGCCACGCGACGTCGGGGTGAAAGAGCGAACTCGGCCGTTTCTCCAGCATGAAGACGCGGACGAGTGCTTCTCTCACTCGCCAGTCGGTCTGTGCTGTCCGCATCACCCGAGCGATGTAGCGATTGAGCAGGTCGATGCCGCGGGGTTTCGGGCCGGTGGTCGCCGGGAACTCGAAGTCTCCGCCGACCGCTATCGACCACGGAACGTCGACGATGGACTCGACGTCGTCGAAAAAGCGGCGTGCCAGATTGGTGCTATCAGCCGTCGCCAGCGTGTCGTGGAGCACGAGCGCTTCGAGCGCGGCGACGGACATTCCCTGCCCGTATATCGGATTGAAACTCGCCAGCGCGTCGCCGACGACGAGGAGTCCGTCGGGGAACCTGTCGAGCGATTCGTACCGGCGGCGTCGGTTCGACGGGAACGGGTAGTAGGCGACGTCCCCGCCAGTCCACTCCTGTCCGTCGACGACCTGTCGAATCTCGGGGACGGGAAGACTGGCGGCGAACTCGACTATCGCATCGGGGTCGGTGGGTGGGTGGTCACCGTGGACGCCCACCAGCGTCGCGATCCACTGGTCGTCTTCGACTGGGAAGACGCCAGCCCCCCGGGTTCGGGGCGGGTCAGGTGGCACGAAGAACGCTCGTCGGTCGTCGGTCGGCCGCTGGACCGTGACGGTACTGTACGCGATGTCGATGTGGACTTCGTCGACGGGTGGCGTCCCGTACCCGTGGTCCTCGAGCCACATCGGTGTCTGACTCACTCTCCCGGTCGCATCGACGACGAGGTCCGCTGTGAGTTCCTCGGGTCCACCGCTGTCGGCTCTCACTTCGACGCCCGTTACGGCCGGCGGGTCACCGGTGGCCAGATACCCGGTCTGCTGACAGCCCTGTCGGATGGTAACGCCCCCGAAGTCAGCGATGTAACGACGGACGACCTGCTCCAGCAACGGCCGTGTCGCACAGTACATTGGAATGCGAACCTCCCCGTCAGTGAAGTAGCCGCCCTTCTCGTAGTGGACGAAATCGGACATGGTGTCGATGACCAGTCCACCGGCCGCCAGTAGCGTCTCACCGTAGCCCGGGAACAGGTCCTCGAACGTGGCTCGGCCCGCCTCCTGTAGAACGTGAACGTGTTCTCCCTGTGGCACACCGCGGCGAGTGTCCGGTTCGTCGGGTAGCGGGTCTCGGTCGATGATTGTGACCTCGTCGAACGCGTCGGCGAGGACTCGACCGGTCAGCAACCCTGCCACGCTCGCGCCGACGACGACAGCGTGCTCCCCGACCGGAGCTATCTGGTCGCGATCGTACCTCGGAACGGTTCTCAACGTCATGGGGATACCCCCTCACTCACTACCTTCTCGCCATGGTGTGTTAACAGTTGACACAAAACTCGTTCGGCACGCAGTTCGCTCTCGAAGACGCTGCCCGGGGCGGTCACTCGACCGGCGCGTGTGTCACCCGGTAGCCCTCGTCTGTCTGCTCGACGCCGTCGACGGCGTACAGGCGGATACGGCGCTCCTGTTTGGTGTTGACCGGGAAGTCGTAGTGTTCGGCGTCGTACCCCGGTTCCGCTCCCTCGTTGCGCTGTGTCTCGATCCACTCGCGGTGGGCGTCTAATCGCTCGTGGGCGAGGCGCTCCGAGCGGTCGGGAATACGCGCGACTCGGTCCGAAAGCGCCCTGACGAGGTCGGGGTCGCGCTCGACGCCGACGGAATTTCGGGCGCCGGCCATCGCCGACAGCGTCGTGGTGCCGGTGCCGAGGAACGGGTCGAGGACGGTGTCGCCGTACACCGAGAACATCGAGACGAGGCGATACGGAATCGCGAGCGGGAACGCGCCCGACCGGTCGCGCAGGCCGTCGTCGATGTCTTGGGTCTCGCCGGGCAGTTCCCAGAGGTCCGAGAACCACTCGTTGCGCTCCTCCCAGAAGTACGCGCTCTCGTAGCGCCGGTCCGAACCGGGTTCGAGGCGGCGTCGCTCCCCGTTGCGGAACACGAGGATGTGTTCGTGTTCCAGCGTCGGATAGGCGTTGGGCGGGACCATTCCCGACCCCATAAACTTCGCGCCGCTGTTGGTCGGTTTCCGCCAGAGAATGTCCGGGAGCGCTCGCATGTCACGGTCGGTGAACCGGTCGGTTATCTCCGCGTGGTTGGGGTACGACCGGAACCCGTCGTCCAGCGACCGCGTGGCGTCGCCGACGTTGATACAGGCGATGCCGCCCGGGACGAGGACGCGCTCGATTTCGCCCCACACCGAATCGAGCACGTCGTGCATCAACTCGAAGGCCCTGTCGCCGTCGCCCTCGTCGAGTGCCGTCCCGACGTCGGGGTCCAACGCGGCGAAGATGTCGTCCCACATCTCTATCATCGGGTACGGCGGCGAGGTGACGACGAGTTCGACGCTGTCGTCTGCCAGTGGCAACTCTCGGGCGTCGCCCGTGACGACCCGGTGGCTCGTCTCCATAGCGACCTCTGAAGTCGATGGGACTCGTGTCTTGCGGTTATCGGTCGCCGAGCAGGTTCTGAATCTCGGTTATCTTCGCGGTCTGCTGTTCGTTGGCCGCCGCTATCTGCTCGATTTCGCTGGCGACCTCCTCGGCGTTCTCGGCGGTCAGGTCGACCATGCTGGCGACCTCTTCGGTCGAGGCAGCCTGTTCGTCGGTGGCGGAGGCGACTTCCTCGGCGCCGCGGGCGGCCTCCTCGACGGCCTCGTCGATGTCGCGCAGAATCTCGACGGTTCGACTCACCTGCTCGATACCCGCTTCGACCTGTTCGTTGGCGTCGTCGATGCTCTCGACAGTGTTCTCCGTGTCGGCCTTGATGTTCGAGACGAGTTGCTCTATCTCGGTGGCGTTCTCCTGGGACTCCTCGGCCAGGCTCTTGACCTCGTTGGCGACGACGGCGAACCCTTCGCCGGCCTCGCCGGCCCGGGCCGCCTCGATGGAGGCGTTCAGCGCCAGCATATTGGTCTGGTCGGCGATGTCGTTGATGACCTCCACTATCTCGTCTATCTCGTCGATACGGTCGCGCAGTTTCTCGACGTCGTCGGAGACGTTTTCGTTGGCCTCGTCGACAGACTCCATCGCGTCGATGGCGTCGTCGGCCACCTTACGCCCTTCGTCTGCGAGGTCGCGCGCGCGGTCGCTCACTTGCCGGACCTGACTCGCGCTCGATGCGACTTCCTCGACGGTCGCCGAGAGGTTCGATACCTCGCCTGCCACCTCGCGCATGTTCTCGGACTGCTCGTTCGCGAGGTCGCTGATCTCCTGCGAACTGGCGGAGACGCTCTCTGAGGTGCGCAACAACTCGTCGATAGCGGTGCCGAGTTCCCGGTCGCTGGACCCGGCCACACTCTGGGCAACGTTGCCCGAATCTGAAGCCATGTTCCCACCGCGACGGCCCAGCAGATTAAACATATCTCCGTGGTTATCAGCCGTGATTCTCCACCGGCGCCCGTATCGGACGACGCCGGAGACTATCCGACGGTTGACCCGCTCAGGCGACGGGGAGGTCCTGCTCGGCTTCGAGGAGTTCGTGATAGCGGTTGCGGATGGTGACCTCGGAGATGTCGGCGACTTCGCTGACGGCGGCCTGCGTCGTCTTCTCGTTGGTCAGCAGTGCGGCAGCGTAGACGGCAGCGGCGGCGAGGCCTACCGGAGACTTCCCGGAGTGGACGCCCTGCTCTTTCGCGTTCTGGAGGAGTTGCCGGGCGCGGTGTTCGGCTTCGTCGGAGAGCTCCAGCGAGGAGGCAAAGCGGGGGACGTAGCTCTCGGGGTCGGCGGGTTTCACTTCGAGGCCGAGTTCGCGGACGACGTAGCGGTAGGTGCGGGCGATTTCGCTCTTCTCGACGCGGGAGACGTCCGTGATTTCGTCGAGCGACCGCGGGACGCCGGCCTGCCGTGCGGCGGCGTAGACGGAGGCCGTCGAGACGCCCTCGATGGAGCGGCCGGGGAGCAGGTCCTCGTCGAGTGCGCGGCGGTAGATGACAGAAGCCGTCTCGCGGACGTTCTCGGGCAGACCGAGCGCGGAGGCCATCCGGTCGATTTCGCCCAGCGCCTGCTTGAGATTGCGCTCTTTGGAGTCACGGGTACGGAATCGCTCGTTCCACTTGCGGAGGCGCTGCATCTTCTGGCGCTGCTTGCCCGACAGGGAGTTGCCGTAGGCGTCCTTATCGCGCCAGTCGATGTTGGTCGACAGGCCCTTGTCGTGCATCATGTTCGTCGTCGGCGCGCCGACGCGGGACTTCTCGTCTTTCTCGCTGGAGTCGAACGCGCGCCACTCCGGCCCGCGGTCTATCTCGTCGGATTCGACGACGAGCCCACAGTCCTCACAGACCGTTTCGCCGTGTTCGTCGTCCATCACGAGAGAGCCGCTACACTCCGGGCAGGCGGTCGATGTCGAACTCGATTCCTCTGTCTGCTCGTCCGTTCGTTGTCGTGTTCGCGTGTGTTCGCTCATTGGTTGCGAAGGCGGGTGCTCACCGGGTGGGACTCGCCGTAGAACCCGGAGGCAATCGGTAATACTGCGTCTGTCCGAAAGAGATTTAAAAATTGTGGTATCGAAACGAGGACGGGCGACTCACGCCACGAAACAGGCGTTTGTGTACGACACCCACGACCATTCAAATAACAACACTCATGAATCATTCAGCAGTTTCCGGAGATATGGACGTCGCCGTCGGGAGCGAGAATCCGGTCAAGCGGACCGCTGTCGAACGAATTCTGCCCGACGCCACCGTAGTGTCGGTCGGCGTCGACTCCGGAGTGGCCGAACAGCCGTGGGGTCGCGAGGAGACGGCCACGGGCGCACGGAACCGAGCGACTGCGGCGCTGTCGGACACCGACGCCGACTTCGGTGTCGGTATCGAGGGCGGCGTCGCCGACCGAACGGAACCCGAGGGCCTGTGGCTCGTCATGTGGGCGGCGGTCACCGACGGCGAGACGACGGCGTTCGGTGACGGGCCGTCCATTCGACTCCCAGCGGCTGTCGCTGGTCGCGTTCGGGACGGCGAAGAACTCGGCCCGGTACTGGACGACAGACTCGGCCGCGAGGCCGTCGCCAAACAGGAGGGCGCCGTCGGCGTCTACACCGACGGGCGGGTCACGCGGACGGACGCGCTGGCCGACGCCGTCGCAGGCGCGTTCGGACCGTTCCTGACCGACCGGTACGATACCCGCTGATCCGCCTCAGTCGGTCGCCTCGGGTTCGACGTCGGCGGCGGTCCGGGACTCCTCGACGGCTTTGGTCAGCGAGACGTTGAGCCACGCCATCGAGGTGACGCCGCCGACGATGGTGACGGCGTTCTTTACGGCGTGGTCGACGATGGCGACCGAGAGCGCCGTCGCGACGCCGATGCCCGCGGGTGTCAGCGGCACCACGATGACAGTAAAGGCGCCTTCGTAGAGGCCCACGCCGCCGGGCGTGAGCGGGAGCACCTTCGCGAGGTTGCCGACGCTGACGGCGAAGAAGCCGACGGCGACCAGCGAGGGAGTCAGCGCGTAGCCGAAGGCGGCGAAGACGAGCAGTGCCGTCACCACGTCCAGCGCCCAGATGGCGAGACTCGCGAGGCCGACGCGGGCGAACGAGCGGCCGTCGCCGGCCACCGTCTGCACGTCGCCGACGAACCGTTCGACGACGCCCGCGACGTAGTCGGCGTAGGAGTCGTCGCTCAGGCGGCCGACCGTCCGGCGGACGAGGTTCCGGTCGGAGTGGGCGCTGGCGACGATGGCGACGACGGCACCGATAGCGGCCACACCGACGAACGCGGCGACGGCGATAGCTGTCTGTCCGCTCGCGGCCGCGTCACCGCCCGCCACGTCGCCGGTGACCGCGCCGACCAGCGTGTCGGCCGACCCCGTAGCTGCGAGTCCCATCATCACGACGCCGGCCAGTAGCGTGATGGTCAGCAGGTCGAAGACGCGCTCGACGGCCAGCGACGCGAACCCGGAGGGGTACGGGATAGAGCGCCGGGCCTTCACGACGTAGGCGCGAACGGCGTCGCCCGCCCGCGCCGGGAACACGAGGTTCCCGGTCTGGCTGATGAACACCGCGCCAGTGAGGAAGTCCCAGCGCTCGCGAAAGCCCATCGACTGCAGGATGTCACGGTACCGCGCGCCGCGGAGCGGCCACGAGAGCGCGTAGACGACGGCACTGGCTCCGACGAGGGCGGGGTCCGCACCGGCCATCTCGTTCAGGACCGTCTGGGGGTTCAGGTACTGAGTCATCAACAGCAGGGCCACCACGACCAGCGCCGTCCCGGCGCCGAGCGACACGCGGCGGGTGATTCGCGGACTGACCGAGAGTTCCCACCACGTCCGGAGAATCTGGCTCCCCATGCCGAACACGTCCCGGACGATGTCGACCTTCGAGTCGCCCTTCGGTTCCCAGTCGACGGCGAACTCCTTGACGCGGAACCCGCGGCGCTGTGCCTTCACGAGCAGTTCGGTGTCCCAGAACCAGTGTTCGTCCTGAACGGCCGGCGACAGCGCCTCGAAGGCCTGTCGGTCGAACGCCTTGAACCCGCACTGGTGGTCCTTGAGGTCCGAACGCAGGATGGTGCGGACGAGCGTGTTGTAGCCGATGCTCGGGACGCCGCGTTTGGCCGGCCGGTCCGCCCGGTTCTCGGGCATCCAGCGTGACCCCGTGGCCACGTCGTACTCGCCAGAGCGGACGCTCTCGACGAGTTCTTCGAGGTGGGACATGTCCGTCGCGAGGTCGGTGTCGAAGTACACCAGCGTGTCGCCCTCGGCCCGTTCGAAGGCGTACTCCAGTGCGCCCCCGCGGCCGAGGCGTCTGTCGGAGTGGATGTGTCGGACACGGTCGTCCTCGGCGGCGAGTCGGGTCGCTATCTCCGGTGTCCGGTCCGCACAGCCGTCCTCGGCGACGATGACCTCGAACGCATCTTCGGGGAGAAAGGCGGCGAGCGTCTCCAGCGTGACTGAGACGGTCCGCTCGATGGTGTCCTCCTCGTTGTAGGCGGGGAGGACGACGCTCACCTCGACGTCGTTCATTGGTGTCCACTGAGCGAGGGAGCCAAAAGTACCTTCTGTTCGTTCGAACGCACGCTGACCCACCAACGGCGCGTTAATCGTCTAAACAGATGCTAAGACACCGTCGGCGCGTTCCTTCAGTCCGCGTCGCCCGGCGACCGGGCCGTGACGAACCGTGAGAGGTCTTCGCCGACCTCCGTCTCGGACTCGTAAGGTCGGCCTACGACGATGTCGCCGGCACGACTCCTCCCGACGCCGGGAATCGTCGTCAGTTCGTCCATCGAGGCACTGTTGACGTCCAGCGGGTAGGGGACGCCGGTCACCGACCGGTAGCCGTGGCCGGTGATGGCGACGTCTATCGTCTGCCCGAGTTCTCGCTCGCCCGGCAGTCCGACCAGCAACGGGTAGGTCCCGAGTTGCCGGCCGAACGTCTTGCCGTCCTGATGGTACTCCAGATGGACGTCCGGCAGCACCGTCCCCGGCGGCGCGACGCGCTTGAGCATCGGGTTGTCTATCTCCTCGCGGACCTCCTGCTTGTACTGTTTGAACAGTTGTTTGTGGTCTTTCGCGATGTCCGCGCCGGTGTCGGCCATGTCCGTCCCCTCGAAGGCCATCACCTGCCGGATGTTCACGCGGCGGAGCATCAGGCCCTCGTCGTAGACGCGCTGGAGGAACCGCTTGTTGTGTTCGAACGTCTCCCGCGTCTCGCCTTTTAGGCCGTGGACGAGGTTGATGCCCGGCAGGAGTTTCGGCAGGCGTCGCGCGGCGTCGTCGCCGAAGTTCGGGGCCGAGTTGCGGTCACCGCCCGGACGGAACCCGGCGACCTCGTTGACTACCTTGACCGCCTCGAAGCACTCGTCGGCGGTGACGTTGAGATTGTTGTCGCTCTGGACGGCGGGGTCGGCCGATTCGAGGCCGAACGCGGCGGTGTCGCCGGGCGTGTTGTGCTCGGCGATGATGCGTATCCCCTCGCGGGCCTTCTCGGGCCACTTGACGATGGTGATGGGGTTCATGTTGTCGAGGTGGAGCGTCTCCAGGTCGGGCGCTACCTCGCGGATGCCGCCGTAGAGGCGACGGAGTGCGTCGGGGTTCGGAGCCTCGCCGTCGCCGCCGTAGGCGAGGATGTCGGCCTGCCGACCGAGACGGAAGTGCTTCACTCCGCGGTCCGAGAGCGCGTCCACCTCGTCGACGACGCTCTCGGGCGGCCGGAAGTCCGGATTGCCGTACATCGGTTCCGTGCAGAACGAACAGCGGTACGGACAGCCCCGAGAGGTCTCCATCTCGCAGATGAGGTACGCCGGGTGGTTGGGGTGCTGTTCGACGACGAACGCGCCCGACCGGGCCCATCGCGTCTCCTCCTCGACGGAGCGGTAGCGGTTCTCGAACCCTTCGAGGCCGGAGTCGACGAGGTCGTAGACGGCCGCCTCCACGTCGGCCATCGCGAGGAAGTCGAAGTCTAAGTCGTCGCGCGCCGTTTCGCTGGCGCCCTCGTTGGCCTCGCCCACGCCAAAGCGGACGGGGCCGCCGATGACGGAGGTGCCGTCGGCCGTCCACGCCAGTTTCCGCACCTCGTCCGGTTCGGCGGGGGTCCCGCCGACGTACTTCCCGGGGACGGTCATCCCGCCGACGTACACCATGAGGTCGGCCTCCTCGACGTCGCGCCACAGGTGGCGGTCCTCGCGGAGTTCGTCGATGGTGTGGTAGGTAATCTGCTCGGACGGGACGCCGGCGTCGACCATCGCACCGGCCGCGTACCGGGGATACGTCGAGATGTAGGGCGGGACCCCGAAGTGTGCGGGTTCGTCGACGTAGCCGTCGACGATGGTCACGTCGAGCGTCTCGGGGTCTACAGTCATGGGCACGGATTGACGCTCGACGCCTAAAACGGTGTCTGGTCGGCCACGTCGTATCGGCGAAAGTTGATATGATTGCAGGAAATCAACCAGCCACAACAAGTATATGTGGGTTTTAAATACATCTTAATAAGATTATGTAAACCACGTTATCACGCAGAGACTTCTTGGGGGCGCTCGGTGCGACGGCCGCCATCGGTCTGGCCGGGGGCGCACGCAGTGGCTCGATTCACGCGGCACGCGGTGCCAAGAACACGCCGCCGGGGAAGTCCGTCGTCGGCATCTACCCGGCCAAACTGAACCTGACCTTCGCGACGTTCGGCCGCGGCTACACCGGCGTCGACCCCGCGAACCGCGGGGTCGACCAACCGTTCGACGGCGTTCCAGACGGCACCTTCCCGCCGAGGAGAAGGGGACCGACGACTTCTGGGACATCGAGTACAACGTCAACGCCGACGGCGACTACGAGTACTACTGGCACGACGACGCGGCCGCGCCGTACCTCTACTCCGAGAACGACCGCGAGTTCGTCAGTTACGACGACATGCGTTCGGTGGCGCTGAAAGCCGAGTACGTCCTCGACAACGACTTCGGCGGCACGACGATGTGGGACTTCCACGGCGACAAGTACGGCGCGTTGCTGTACACCGTCAACGAGGCGTTGGCCCAGTAGTCGAGCGTTCGTTTGCTGACGGTTTCGGGCCGTTATCCTGCCGTTCTAGGTCGGCCACCGCGAGGTCGACGTTCCTGACGTTCGCCTTCCAGAGGGCGTCGAAGAGGTCGCCCACGACCGGAACCGCACCGATGCCCACGTCTAACGCGACGTTCAGGAGCATCCGGGCCAGCGCTCGTCGGGAGACGCCGAGTCTGCCCGCTTCGAGAACGATGTACAGCGAGCAGAGTCCGGTCACGACGTTGCCTGCCACCGGAAGCAGGCCCAGTAACGGGTCGAGGCCGACGCGGACGCCGACGCCCGGAACGCGGACGCTCTCGTCGAGCAGGTGTGCGAGCGTCCGAAGCCGACCCAGCGACGACGGTTCGCCGTCCATAGCCCCGACTCGGGCGCTGGGCTGATAAGTCGTGTCGCCGATATCACTTAGTCGTCGGCACTGACGGGACGCTCGTCGGCCTGCGCGTACCACAGGTCGGCGTAGTCGCCCTCCGCCGAGAGCAGGTCGTCGTGGCTCCCGCGCTCGACGATTTCGCCGTCGTCCATCACGACGATGCGGTCGGCGTCCTGTATCGTCGAGAGGCGGTGCGCGATGACGAAGGCGGTGCGGTCCTCCACGAGTCGCTCGATACTCGCCTGGATGCGCTCTTCGGTCTCCGTGTCGACGTCGCTGGTCGCCTCGTCGAAGATGATTATCTCGGGGTCGTTCAGCAGGGCGCGGGCGATGGCGACGCGCTGCCGCTGGCCGCCCGAGAGTTTGATGCCGCGCTCGCCGATCTGTGTGTCGTATCCCTCGGGGAGGTCGCTGACGAACTCGTGGGCCTGTGCGGCGCGGGCGGCCTCCCGGACCCGTTCGCGGGCGGCCTCGCTGCCCTCGCTCTCCCCGTCCAGCACCTCGCGGTCGCCGTAGGCGACGTTCTCGGCGACGGTGCCCGAGAAGAGGTACGGTTGCTGTTCGACGACGGCGATGTCGTCCCGCAGCGACTGGAGGCCGTACTCACGCACGTCGACGCCGTCGACCCGTACGGCACCCACGTCCACGTCGTGGAACCGGGGGACGAGTTTCAGGAGCGTCGACTTCCCGGCACCGGTCGGGCCGGCCAGTCCGATAGTCGCGCCCTCGGGGACGTCCAGCGAGACGTTCTCTACGACCGGCCGGTCGGGTTCGTAGCCGAAGGTCACGTCGTCGAAGGTGACGCGCCCGTCGAGGCGCTCCGGTTCGTAGGGGTCCTCGGGGTCGGTGATGGCCGGCGACTGCCCCAGCAGGCCGAACACCCGTTCGGCGCTGGATTTGGCGAGTTGGTACTTGTTCGCGGACTTCCCGACCCGGCGCATCGGGGAGTAGAGGCGGCGCAGGTAGAGGAAGAACAGCGCGAACGTCCCCGCCTGCAGGGCGGCCTCGCCGTCGGCGCTCGTAACGAAGTCCATCCCGGCGACGTAGAGGATGCCGACGAAGACGACGCCGGTCAGCAGGCGGAGACCGGCGAAAAAGGCCCGCCGGATGCGGAGCGCGCCGACCTTCTCGTCGTGGTAGGTCTGGCTCTGGTCGCGGACTCGCTCGTTCTCGAACTCGTAGCGGTCGAAGGCCTTGATGACGGGCGCACCGCTCAGGTTGTTCTCCAGCCGGGTGTTGAGCCGAGAGACGGTGCGCCGAATCGACCGGTAGCGCGGCTCTATCCACGTCAGGAAGTAGCCGCTCGCGACGCCGATGATGGGCACGGGGGCGAGGGCGATGAGCGCCAGCGTCGGCGAGTGCCACCACAGCACGACGGCGATGCCGCCGACGGTGGCGACGACCCGAATCAGTTGGCGGAACTCGGTGTTGAGGAACGACTCCAGCCGGTTGATGTCGCTGTTGAGGATGGACATCATCCCGCCGGTCTGGTGGTTCGCGAAGAAGTCCATCGAGAGGTGCTGGAGGTGGTCGTACGTGTCGTTCCGGAGGTCGCGCTGTATCTTCTGGGCCGTCGATTGGAGGAGATAGCGGGAGGCGAAGCGCGTCGCCGACCGGAGCAGATACGCGACGGCGGCGATAGCGACGAGTCGCTGGAGGAACGCGAGTTTCGCCGCGTCGCCCGCGATAGTGCCGGCCGGAAGCAGTCCAGCGGCCGTCAGCAGGCCGGGTTCGCCCCGGTTGAGAATCACGCGGTCGATGGCGGCGGCGACCACGATAGGCGGAACGAGACGGGCGAAGCGAGTACAGAAGGCCGAGAGCACGCCGACGACGAGACGCGCCCAGTACGGCGTGGCGTAGGCGACGAGGTTCACCATCGGGTGCCCGTCGACGTTCTCGCGGACCCCCTCGAACCCACCGTGTTCGTCGGGCATAGACGGTCTATCGGCCCCGGACTGAAATATGGACGGCTTGGGCTACACGTAGATGGTGCCTTCCTCGACGGTGCCGACCGGCGTCGGCCGAGCGCCGTCGGCGACGCGGCCGGCGGAGACGGCGGCGGCCAGCGAGTCGAGCGCGTCGTGGTTCTGGTGGTACGTCTCGCGGTGGTCGTCCAGCGCGACGCTACACGCCTCGACGGCCTCGACGTTGGTCTCGCGCCGGGCGCGCGCCCCGTCGGTGGTCTTGTACCCCTCGCGGTAACAGCCAAGCCACCCGAAGGTGGCCGCGGGGTACACCTCACAGACCACCGTCTCGGCGTCGTGGCCCTGCATCGGTGCGACGGCGGTGTCGGTGTCGTCGACCAGTCGGCCGAGGACGTCTCGGGCGCCGTGATAGGTCATGCTCCGGATCCGATTCGTGTACGGACAGAGCGCTGCGCGCTGGGCGTCCGTCTCCCGTCGAATATCGCGTTTCCCGGCAGTCATCTCGGCGGTGTGGCGACACACTTCCGAGAAGCTGTCGGGACTCGCCGGCCCACTATCACTACAGACCCACTCGAGGAAACCGCGCCAGTGGCCGCCACACTGGGCGTCGAGCAGGGATTGCGGGAGGCTGAAGGGAAAGTCCAGTCCGACCGTCTCGACGTCGTCGTCCCGGATTCGTTCGACGAGGCCGGCGTGTGCACTCTCGCGGTCACGTCCCCACTCGTCTGTCGCACGATAGCACGCGTCGATGCGCATCCCCGCTGCAGTCTGCGTGGCTTCAGTCACCCACAACGCGTCCCCGGCCGCGCTCGCTCCGCTGAAGTCCACGCCCAGAACACCGGAACCCATGCCTGTCCCCTCACCACGGGAGATAATCAATGTTCGGACGGGTACAGCGCCGGTTCCGCCTCCGAAAGCGGTTTGAGCCTCACGAACCAACCAACGACCATGCCAGCCACTCTGGAGGTCGTCTGTACCGACGACGACTGCACGCTCGATATGTTCGAGCTGCACTACACCTACGATATGCCCGACGACACCGGCGTCGGGGACTTCACCTGTCCGTACTGTGGCGAGGCCGACACGCTGGAGGCCGTGGAGCTATGATTCGCGGCATCGGGGAGTCTATCGGCAACGCTATCTTCGAGAACATCGGCCGGGCCGCCGGTCGGGTTCAGGAGAACAAGCCGCTGCCGGCGGACCTGCTTGAGTCCGAGGACGCCTATCTGGTCGTCTTCGACGCCCCCGGTGCAACCGCGAGTGACGTGCAGGTCCGGTACGTCGACGACCGCGTCGAGGTCCGCATCGACCGCTTCCGGGACTTCCACGACGGCTTCGAGATGCGCTATCCCGGCCGCGGACTGGCGCTCGACGGGTCGGTGACGCTCCCCGAGGACGCCGTCGTCGACGCCGAGGCCGCGACGGCGACGCTGAAACACGACGGGACCCTGCAGGTCCGCATCCCGAAGTCCGAGACGGTCGACGACGCGGAGGCAGCGGCCGACGACGAGACCGAAGAGTAACCAACACCGCGCGCTGTTTGCGCCGTTTTACGACGCATACGTCACCAGTCGGCGGTCGGGTCGCCCAGCGGGTCGAACGACTCGTCGCCGTCGAACCGCGTCGGGTCGACGCGAGGGCCGAGCGGGACGGACAGGGTCGGGTCCGCATCGAGCACCCGTTCGGCGAGGAACTCGCCTAGCGCCGGCGCTCGCATCAGGCCGTGACCCTGCCACCCAGCGGCGACGTAGAGACCGTCTGCGACTTGCCCGACCAGTGGGTCCCGGTCGGGCGTCGCCGTACAGAGGCCGGCCCACGAGCGAGCGACGGCCGGTGAAAGCGTGGTCGCTTCGTCGAACTTCGCCAGCGCCGACTCGACGAACTCGGGGTCGGCGTCGGCGGTCCAGTCGTCCGGGTCGGCGGCGTGGGCACCGTTCCCGACGAGGATTCGCTCGCCCTTCGGGCGCCAGTAGCACTCCTCGGTCGCGTCGTAGAACGACGGGAGGCTGGCGTCGACCGGGGTCGTGACGAGCGCCTGTGCCCGGTAGGTCTCCAGAGCGAGCGAGACGCCCACGTCGGCCACCAGTGGGTCCGTTGCCGGGCCGGCCGCGACGACCACGGCGTCGAACGTCTTGGTTCCAGCCGGCGTCTCGACGGTCGCTGGACCGTCGAGGGCGACGGGCGTCTCCGTCTGCACGGTCACGCCGGCCGACCGGGCGCGTGCCGCCAGTTCGGTCACGACCGCATCGGGGTCAAGCGTCCCGGCCGAGTGGGCGATGCCGGCGGCGGTGACGGTAGACGTATCGAGATGGGGATACCGTTCTGCGAGCGCTTCGGGCGACAGTTCGGTCACGTCTCGTCCGTGGGCCTGCATCTCACGGACCTGCTGGCGAATCACCGTCGCGTCGCCGTCCTCGCGGGCAGCCCAGACGTACGGACACGGCGTCAGCAGGTCCCACTCGCGGTAGCGGTCGAGTGCCCGGGCGGCGACGGCGGCGTCTACCGACCCGGCGAAGGCGTCGTAGCAGATGCCCGCCGCGCGACCCGTCGCACCGCTACCCAGTTCGTCGCGTTCGTAGAGCGTCACCGCCGTGCCACGGTCGGCGAGGTCACCGGCGACGGCGAGTCCGACACAGCCACCGCCGACGACGGCGACCCGCATCTATCCGAGGAGCGGGCCGAGACCGCGGGCCGGGTACCCGACGACGGTGTCAGCGCCAGCGTCCCGCAACTGCTCGGTCCGGTCGGCCACCGTCTCCGGGCGGCCGACGAGCGCGTAGTCGCGGACGGCCTGTTCGAGGACGTCTCGGGCCCGGCCGGTCGCCGCGCTGTCGGTTCGCGCGTCGTCCGGGAGAGCCTCACGAACCGGTCGTCGTCGGGCGGCGTAGTCACCCACGGCGTCCAGTACCGCGTCGTCGTCGCCGGTGAGGACCAGCGGTGCGTACACCGCCACCTCGCCGTCGAACCCGGCGGCCCTGAGCGCCCGGAGGTCTCTGTCGGTCGAGCGCGAGAGCAGTTCGTACTGCGTCCCGCCGACGGCCATCGCGAGGCGTTCGATGCCCTCAGTTCCCACCCACGGGTCCGTGGCGTCGGCCGCGGCCGCCCGGAGTCGGGGTGCGACCGCTCGCTCGGCCTCCGTCGCCGTGAGGTAGGCACCGTGGCCGGCCACGAGGACGCGGTTGACGGCCTCGGGGACGGCATCCAGCGCCGAGTCGTCGCCCAGCGGGTCGTACCCGTCGGCCCGCACCGGCGTCGTCAGTCGGACCTCGGCGTGGTCGGTCAGCGTCGCCAGCGTCTCGCAGTCGGGGACGTGCTCGCGGCCCTCGTAGTCGACGGCGAGGGTCTCGACGTCGAGGTCGACGGCGCGCGCCGGGTCGACTTCGGCCGGCTTGAGCGCTACTGCGTCGATGCCAACGTCGGCCAGCGTCCCGGTCGCGAGTGTCGTCATTCGTCAGTGGATTCGTCTCGGTGAGGAAAGCCCTGTCGTTCTCAGCGAATCTGGTCCCGCACCGACTCGGGGAACTCGTCGTCCGGGCCCGCGTACCGGTCGGGTTCGGGTGGCATCTCCCAGTCAGTCGCCAGTTCGAGCAACTGGACGAGCATCCGCGCCGTGGCCCCCCAGACGGTGTAGCCGTCGACGTAAAAGAAGTGCAGGCGTATCTCGCCGTAGTATGGATGGTCGCGGTGTTCGGACTCGTAGTTGTCGAGGTCGGTGAGTTCGGAGACGGGGAGGACGACCACCTCGGCGACCTCCTCGTCGCTGGGGGTGTACTCCCGGTCGGGGATGCGCGCCACGAACGGGCGCACGGAGTAGTGCGAGACGGTCCGGATGTCGTCGAGACGCCCGACCACGTGGGCGGCCTGCGGGTCGAGACCGATTTCTTCGTTGGCCTCCCGGAGTGCCGTCCGGAGCAGGTCGTCGTCTTCGGGTTCGTACCCCCCGCCGGGGAACGACATCTGCCCGGGGTGGTCTGGCAGGTGATCGGCCCGTTTCGTGAACAGGATGCCCTCCCCTTCGGGGCGAGTAACGACCGGCACGACCACGGCTGCCTCGCGCTCCTCGTCGTCGACGACGACAGCGTCGTGTGCCCTTAGCCGGTCGAAGTCCATACTGCAACCGAAGTTGTGTACGTCCTTAACTCGGTCGGGTCCTCCCAGTCAGGCGTCGTCGAGTCGGTCCCGGGCCGCGTCTAGTTCGACCGCCCCCCACGCTTCGAGGTCGTAGCTCGCGTCCAGCAGCGACGCGATGCGGTCCTCGTCACCGGCCTGTACCGCCTGTACGGCGTCCTCGCGGAACTGCGACTCTGCGGCACGAGACACGGTCTCGTCGGCGAGTGTTCGCTCGGGGACGTCCATGATGTGTGGGAGGTCCCCGGCCCCTTCTGGCAACGACGGGAACGCCGTGGGGCCGACGACGAGGAGTTCGTCGTCGGGACTCTCGTCGTGGTCGGCGACCGAAAGCAGGTGGTACGACGTGAGCGCATCCTCGATGTCCCCGGCGAACGCGTCGGTTTCGACGTCCTCGCCCGCTTTGAACGCGAGTTCAGAACACGCCTGTCCGAGTTCCGTCCGAGTGAGCGCACCGAAGAGGTCGACGACGCCAGCGAGGTCGTCGGCAGTCAGGTCCATATCGGGTGCGCGACCCCCAGCGGCTTCAGCGTTTCCGGGCTCAGGCGGCGGCCGTCCTCGGCAACCGGCCGCTGAAGTGCAGCGTCAGGAGCGCGAGCAAGAGGACGACCAGTCCGGCGCCCATCCACTCGAAGATGGTCGGGAAGGCGACGCCAGCGTCCAGCAGGAACCCGAAGATGACGCTCCCGGGGGCCTGTATCACCATCATGCCCGCGCCGTAGGCCGCGTACGCGCTGGCGCGGTGGCGGTCCGGGAGCGACCCGAGCAGGTACGTATCGACGGCAGGGAAGCTACTGTGGATGACGTACCCCGTGACGGCGCTGAAGGCCACCAGCGGCCAGAACCCCCGAACTATCGGGAGGACGAGGATACAGCCAGTGAAGGCTGCGACGATGACGAGGATGTACGGGAGCGTCGGCAACCGGTCGGCCAGCCGTCCGCTGACGTAGAACGCCGGCACGCCCGCACCGAACGCGACCTGCAGGAGCGTCCGTCCAGTCGCCTTCGTGAGGCCGATACTGTCGATGTACGTGACGTAGAAATTGAACAGTCCGTTCCACACCATCGCGGTGAATCCCAGCGTCGCTACCGCGGTGAGGACGATTGGCCACTGTGCCAGCACCGCCCCCAGCACGTCCCTGTCCTCGCTGCCGGCCTCGGGGAACGCCGTCCGGCGGGCGATCAGCGTGAACACGACGGTCATCACCGCCGCGGCGACGGCTATCGCCTGCAGCGTCACCCGCCAGTTCCCGACGACGAGCGCCACAGAGACGAGCGCCGGCGCGGCGACGGCGGCGAGTTGGCTGGCGACCCCGTGCTGGCCGAGGACGCGGCCCGGCGCGTCGGGGTACAGTTCGCTGATGAGCGTGTTCGCGGCGATGATGTAGACGCCGCTTGCGAGTCCCATCGTGAACGCCCCGACGAGTAACAGCGTCGGGTCCGACGTCAGCGCGGTGAACGTCGCCCCCACGGTCAACACGACGCCGGAGCCGAAGACGGCCTGTGCACGGGTCACCCGCGTCAACAGGAAGCCGGTCGGCAGTCGCGTCACCGCGCTCCCGGCCCAGACGAGCGTCGCCAGTAGCCCGAGTGTCGAACTGCTCGCGCCCGTCGCGACCCGGATGGGTTCGAGCAACGGCGCGAACACTACGCGCGAGAGGTTGATGAGAAAGACCAACCCGAGCAACGAGCCGAACACTGACCGTCGAGACACACCGGACAGTAGTCGCTCGCCCCGAAGATTGTTCCGAATCGCCACGGTCTTTTTATCCACGGCTGTCAGAGCTAGTCGTATGGACTCGGTCAGGAAGGCCCTGCGTGCGGGTGACGTCGAGAAAGACGGCTACGGTCGACTCTCGTGTACGGCGTGTGACGAGCCACTGTCGACGGACAACGACCCGGACCAGGTCGGCAAGGTTCGGGTCTGTCCCGAGTGCGACACGGAGTGGAAAGAACTCGGCTGACACCAGCGGCGGGCTCCCAGGCCGGACTCGTCTCGCACTTACTCGAACACTGCGTCGAACGCCTCCGCACCCAGCGGCTCGTACCGCCCGGCGTCGACGTTCTCGCGGGCGTGTTCTGCGGACCCCGTCCCGACGAGCGAACAGGTCACGCCGGGGGCGCTCCGCGCGAAGTTGAGCGCTCGCTGGGCGCGGGTCTCGCCGTCGAGTTTCCCCTCGACGCTCTCGGGCATCTCCTCGGCCAGTCGCCCCTGCATGATAGACGCGCTCGTGAACACGTCGAGACCGGCCTCGTGAGCGAACCACAGCGCCGACTGCGGGCCGTCCGCGCCGTCGTGGGCCGCGACGCTGAACGCGTCGGCCATGAACACGTTGAAGGGTAGCTGGATGGCCCGGAAGTGCGTCGCCGTGTTTCCGACCGACTTCGCGGCCGACCGTGCCCGCTCGACGACTTCCGGTAGCGAGAGATAGCTGTCGTGACTCTCGGGGACGCGGAACGCCTCCCACGTCGCCACCCCGTAGTGTTTCAGGTCGCCGGCCGCCGCGCGCTCCTCCAGTCGCTCGAAGGCGGCCTCCAGCTGGTCGTACACCTCGTCTCGGCCGTGCTCGGCCAGTTGCGTCTCGGGGTTGTGGACGTAGTAGAGGTCGACAGTGTCCAGTCCGAGGTTGTCGAGCGAGCGGTCCAACTGGTCGTCGAGGAACTCCGGCGCGATGCAGTGCTGCCCGCTGACGAGGGCGTCGGCGTCGACGATGCCCGTATCGACGTACTCCGACTGGACGTACGCGCCGGGGTTCTCGGGTCGCTCCCCGTCGAAGGGGACGAACCCGCCCTTCGTCGCCACGACGACGGCCTCGCGGTCGACGTCCGCGTCGGCCAGCGCCCGCCCGACGACGCGTTCGGAGCGCTGGTGGCGGTAGTTGATGGCCGTATCGAGGACGTTGACGCCCCCCTCGAGCGCGGTGACGATGGCGTCGTGGTACGCGTCGTCGCGTTCGTCGGTCGGGTCGCCCAGATACGTGCCGACGCCGATACTGGAGACGACGCCGTCGCCGAACCGGCGGTAGAAGGTGCGCGCGAAGTCGTCGTGGTCGTCCCGGTACGCCCATGTCGCCTCCCGTGTTGCCATACCCACGCTTCGTCCCGACCGGACAAAAGGACCGAGATTCAGCGCTCGCCGGCCATCGCGTCGAACACGTGCTCTCGCAGGTCCTCGCGCGTGATACCGTCGCTGGGGCCGATGCCGGCCATGTACTCGACGGGGATCTGCCCACCGCCCATCCGCGCGTGGCCGCCGCCCTCTCCCATCGGAATCGACTCGACGACGGACTCGATGGCTCGGCCGATGTGGACCCGGTCGTCGCGGGACCGACCGGCGATGCGGAGCGTCCCGTCGCACTCGCCGACGACGACGACGGCCGAGATGCCCTCTAGGGTCTCCAGTTCGTCGGCGGCCTGCGGGATGGCGTCCGTGTTCGACACCTCGCCGACGTCGCTGTACGCGAACGGCGGGTCCACGACGCGCTCGGTGATGGCTCGGGCCTTTACGTCCAGTACCTCGGCGTCAATCTGCGGGTTGGCGATGCGGTTGAGCAGGTCGCCGTCGATGCCCTCGTAGAGGTACGCCGCCGCGGCGAAGTCGTCCGAGGAACACCCGTTGGTCAGCGACCGCGTGTCCGATTGGATGCCGTAGATGAGGCCGGTCGCGACGTGACTCGGGAGCGCGTCTTCCGGGACCTCGGCCGTCTCGACGCCGCCGTCTGTCAGCGCCGTGTCGACGTCGTAGAACCCCCAGTCACGCGCCTGAAAGTACTCGGCGAAGATGGTCGCACACGCCCCGGTATGGGTTCTGACGTCGGTGAACTGCCGCCCCGTGCCGCCGCCGGGATGGTGGTCGACGACGGCGACGGGGTCGATATCGCTCGCTCCCGGGAACCCCCGCGCCTCGTTGTGATCGACCAACACGACGTGGTTAGCGGCGATGTCTCCGGCGGTCTCGATGCGCTCGAAGTCGAGGTCGAGTACCGTCTCGAAAGCCCGGTTCTCCGGCCGGCGAATCTCACCCGGGTAACAGAGCGTCGTCTCGGTGTCCACCGCCGACGCCAGTTGGGAGACGGCGAGCGCCGAGGACATCGCGTCGGGGTCGGGGTTCGGATGCATCAGCACCGCGACCTCGTCGTACCGGCCGAGCACCGACATGAGTCGGTCGGCCGGCGTCCGCGTGAGATAGCGGTAGACGGCGACGGCGAGGCCCGAGACGACGAGCAGGGCGAGCAGAGCCGCGACGACTATCGTCGGGTTCTCGATGGCGTAGGCGGTGACCCGTTCGGCCTGTGTCGCGAGGTCCCCGGCAGCCACCTGTGACATAGGCGTAGATGCTGCCGGATACGATAAGAAGGTTCCCCCCGCGATTAATGCGCCGTAAACTCCCGTATAGCGTCCCGATAACCCTCCCGAAACGTCGGATACGCGAACTCGTACCCCAGCGACCGAAGCAGGTCGTTCGAACACCGCTTGCTCGTCTGGATGCGTCGCGTCGCCGTCGACGAGAGGTCGGAGTCCGCCAACCGCTCGGCCTTGGTCTGTTTCGGCGGGAACGGGACGTCGCACTGTTCGGCCAGCCAATCAGCGAACGCCCACTTCTCGACTGGTTCGTCGTCGACGACGAGGACGACGTCCTCGCGGTGGTCCTCCTCAAGCAGGAACCGAACGGCCCCCGCCGCGTCGTCGCGGTGGACCATGTTGAGGTAGCCCGCCGTTACCGGGCACTCTAGATACCGTTCGAGCCGATAACGGTCCGGGCCATAGAGGCCGGCAAAGCGAGCGACGGTGCCGTGGCCGCCGTACTCGACCGGCCGCTCGCGGGCGATGTGCTCGGCTTCGGCCAGCACCCTCGTCTTCTCCGTCTGCGGGTCCAACGTCGTCGTCTCGTCCACCCAGTCGCCGTCGTGGTCGCCGTAGACGCCGGTGCTCGACGTGTAGACCAACCGCTCCGGCGCGTCGCCGCGGTCCCAGAAGTGGTCGATGGCCGTCCGAAGACCGTCGACGTACACCTCGCGGGCCGCCTCGGCCCCGCGGCCGCCGGAACTGGCCGCGAACACGACCCAGTCGACGTCCGGGACGGCCGAGAGCGCGTCGGCGTCGGTAACGTCGGCCTGTACGGCCTCGAAGCCCGCGTCTTCGATGGCGGCTACGCCCGGATCGGAGCGACGGACGCCCACGACGTCGTGGTCGGCCCGTAGCTGTCGCCCGAGTTCGAGGCCGACGTAGCCACACCCGAGTATCGCGACGCGTGCGGTCATCGCTGCTGGCTCTCGATGTAGCTGTGGAGGACGGCGTACTCGGCCATCGTCATCGGGTAGCGCCCCTCTATTTTCTGCTGTATCTCCTTTGGCTCCATCTCGTCACCGATGCCCGAAGCCAGCGCCTCGACGTCCATCACGGCCGTCGTCATCCCCATCAGGAGGATGTCCTGTGCCTCCGCCTGAATCGCGTCGGCGTCGGGCCGATCCGAGTCGGTCGCGATGACGGCCGCCGCGTCCGAGAGCGTGAGGTCGGCCGCCTCACCGGCCGCCACCGCTTCGACCGTCTCTCGGCCGAGGCCGGTCGCCTCGACGACGGCGCCGACGCCGACTGTCTCGACCGTCTCGGCAAGGACCGATTCGTAGGCGGCCAACAGCGACTCGGGTGACTGCGTTCCTGCGTCGGGGAACTCCGCTCTGAGCATGGACACCGGTACGAACGGGGGGTATTAGTCGCTGTCACTCTCCGGACGCCCCGGCGGTGGGCCACCCCGCCGATTCCTCGACGGCGACGCCGTCCTTGTCCCCGACACCGCGCGGCCGTGGCGGGACGACGATTACGACGCCCGTATGCGCTCGAAAGGAGAGCCGCGTACTCTGCCCGAGCAGTTCCGCGTCCCCGTCTTCGTCCACGTCGAGATAGACCCGCTCGCCGTCGCGAGCGTACGTCGTCGTTGCCCCCGGCGTCGTCGGCGGGCCGTGGCTCGCGGTCACCGCAAAGCGGGCGTACTCGCCCTCGACGGTCACCCACCAGATGTTCGTCGTCGCGACCCACTGCCACGGCGGCACAAGCGGGAGACCCGCCGGCAGCGTCTTCGTCCCGAGACGGCGTTTTGCCAGCTGCTCTGCCCGGCGCCGCCCGGCGCTTTCGATTCGCTGGCGCAACTGGTCGCGCGCCACGGTCCGAACCGTCGAGGCCGTCTGGTTGACGACGGGCGTCTTCGGTCGGGCTATCGGTCGAGCGAGGGCGTCGTCAGTGGTGCTCCGCAGTCGCATCCAGAGCCAGTCGCGTTCGACTGCCGAGAGGCCCCGTCGGTCGGCGGCGACTGTGGCGATGCGCCTCGCTGCCGACCCGTCTGCCAGTGCCTGCCCACGCGCGGCGGGCGTATCCCAGCGCCGAAGCGCAGTCTCGACGATAGTCCGACTCGCCGCGCTGTCGGCGTCGGTCTCCTCGCTGACTGTCCCCGCGAGTTCGGCGGCGACGTGGCTGTTTGCCTGTTCGACACGATATCGTAATCGGCGACGGTGGCTGTCGAGCGTCGCGTTCGACGTTCTGTTGGCCGTCGCGTTCGCCGCGGCCAGCGTCGTTGCCGCCGTCGCGAGACGCGTTCTGTCCCCCGACGCCATTGCACTGTCGGTCACCACGGCGGCCGCGTCGCCGTAGGGGACGGTGAACACGTTGACGTTCCGGGCGACGAGCGGGTGTTCGCTGCCCTCGATTGCGGGGTGGGACTCCTCCGATACCGAGGCCAGCGTGAGGTACTGTGGCCGCGCGTCGACCCGCGTCCGAAGCGGACCGGCCGGGCCGGTCGGCACCGGGCGCGAGCGCGGTATCTGTGTGTCACGGGCGGTCAGGCTCTTCCGGAGGTCGACGAGCGATCCTCCGGTCCGGTTCCGTAACTGTCTGTCAACGCCTTCTCGGGCCGAACCGCGCCGCTGTGCCCGGGCAGCGAGTCGTTCGTCCACCGCGTCGAGGTAGGCGATACGGGCCGCGACGCGGGCCTTCTGTG
Source organism: Haloarcula sp. JP-L23 (assembly GCF_011602445.1). Classification (NCBI taxonomy): domain Archaea; kingdom Methanobacteriati; phylum Methanobacteriota; class Halobacteria; order Halobacteriales; family Haloarculaceae; genus Haloarcula; species Haloarcula sp. JP-L23. Next base: position 1,507,835 of record NZ_CP050014.1, read on the forward strand.
CGGCGCTGTCGTAGGTGTCGGGCGCGTCGACGAGGGCCGCCCGCCGGTCGGCGAGTTTCCGTCGGAGTTCGCGAGCCGGGTTCGTCTCGAACGTGCCGACGGCCCCGCGCTCGACGGTCACGTTCGTCGCCCGGACGCGCTCTCGCAACCGTCTGAGGTCGCGGTACACCCACGGTCTGAGCGAGTCCGGTCGCTTCCCCGTTACACTCACAGTCGGCGTCCGAAGACGACCCTCCGCGGCGCGTTCCGCGACCGCATCTCGGCCGCCAGCACGGCCGACCAGTCCCCGCTCGGCCCGCGGTTCGACGTCGGCCAGATTCGGCCCACCCACCGGGCTTCCCTCGCGGTCGTGGGCCGTCCGGATTCGCTCGTCCGGCGCGCCGGAGTCGCTCTCGTGACGCCCGACGAGTGTGACGGTCACCCGACGACGCTCGGTCCGACTCGACGCCGTCGACCGCCGCTCGCTTCCGTTCTCCCAGAGGGCCACCCGCGTGTACTCCACCTCCACGGTCCGGCCGAAGCTATCGAGTTCGTGCCACCCGTCCGGCACGCTCGGCCGCGGGTCGACCGCGCCGACCGCGTCGGTGCTGTCGGTCGTCTGTTCGCGGACGAGTGTCCAGTTCTCACCCGGCGAGGGTGGCCGCGGCGGTCGACCGCCGCTCACCCGCCGACTGTCCGCGACCAGTCGCACGTCGACGGTGTACGCTGCGGCCGTCGTCCGCCCGAACGCCTCGGGTGCTGCGACCGACTGGAAGGCGTCGTCGGCCGTATCGTTGACCCCAATGCGCATCGTCTCGTTCGCACGCGGATGGTCGCCGGAGGCCCCGCCCGTACTGATGTCCTCGCTCGCGGGGCGATACGCCGTCCGCTTGAGAACTTCCTGTGCGAGGGCGGTGTTGTTGCTGCCCGTGATGACGTCCTTGACGCCGACCATCGCCGTCGCCTCCGTGAGCGACCGTCGGCCGTCCGGGTCGCTGCGCCCGAACGTCGACCGCTGAACGCCCAGTAGCGCGCCGTTGGTAGCGAGACTGACGTGTCTGTTCGCGAGGACGTTCTCTATCGGGACGCCGCCGTACTGGGCGTAGCCACGTGCCCACACGATGGGGTAGAGTCTGGCCGTCAACCGCTGGCTCAGCCCCGGCTTGTCCAACCCGTTGTTCACGCGCCGCTCGTAGGTCTGGACCTGCTCGTGGAGTGTGAGGACTGGCGTCGCGACGACGACGGTCGGCGAGACGGTACGGCGGGTGACCACTCGGTCGCCGCGCCGAACCGTCAGCGTCACGTTCTCTACGGTCGCTCTGAGCGCGGTGCCGTTCGGGCCGGCCCGTGCGATGGAGACGCGTTCTATCGCCTCCCGGTACTCCGCGGTCGTCTCGACGGACGGCACGCTCGCCGTCGCCTCGACGCCTTCGCTCGTCGCCCCGACGCGGCGGAGACGGTCACGGACCTGCAGATAGATCCGCAGGCGGAGGGCGTCCCGAAACGGCCGAGAGTCGTTCAGGGCTCGCCCGACGGAGGTGTTCGCCGGTTCGAGCACCGGATCCGTCGACGCCCGCTGTCCGGCCCTCGAAACGGCGTCGCGCATCGCCGTCTGTGTCTCCGCCGTCGCGCGGTCGAGCGTGCGCTCGACGGCCGTATCGCGCGGTGCGGGCGCCGGCCGAAGCGTCGGTGCGAGCGTCAGGCTACTCACCAGCAACAGGACGCCCAGCAGCGCGAACGGCACCCGGCCGCGCGTGTCGCCAATCACGCCGACCACGTCCTGACTGTGACGCGGATGCGCTCGGTGTGCACTGCCCGGGCCGCGGCGGCCGGCGTGTCGAAGCGCTGTCGCATATCGGCCGCCAAATCGCCGGCGAGCTGCACCGTCAGTCGAGCGTTCAGGTCCGACGCCGACTCCGAGTCGAGTTGCAATCCGTCCGCGTCGGTGAGACGTGCCATCCGTCGGTATCGCGCCGCCATCAGCCGGTCGCCGGGATAATCGCCGCGGAGAGCCAAGCGGGCTTGTGACGGAGGAAAAAGTCCCTCGACGACAGTCGACGCGACCACTACCGCGACGCCGAGGTAACCGGCCTCGTGCGCCCCCCGTCGCGCTCGGCGGGTCGCGTTCGCCATCGGACTCGCGACGCTGACCGTCGCCGTCCGCACGTCGGCCGAGGGAGGCGGCTGTTCACCGACTCGGGTCGTCGCACGGACCGGCGCACCGGGGTACGGTTCCCAGCGAACGCGAACCGAGGTCTGCCGACCCGATTCTGACAGTCGCTCCCGCGTCGTGTTCGCGACCGCTCGCTCGAACCCCCTGCCCGCCGTCGACAGTCGCTCGCCGTGTACGGTGACGCCGCTCATCGCAGATTCTGCGAGCAGTTCGGCGATAGTCCCGTGGGCCGTCCGCCGGTGGCGGGCGGTGGCGTTGGCCGTCCACTCGGGCGGCCGACCCGGCGAATCGAGCGCGTACTCGACACTCGCGGTACTCGTCGCGAGCAGTTCGGCCGAGTCGGCGGCTGGGTTCGCCGCCTCCGGCGGGTCCACGGTGACGGCGCCGACGACGGCCGTCGCGGCGGCGCCGACTAGCAACAGGAACACCGTCACGTCGACGACGGTACTGGTGGCACGAGCCGTCACCACACGCTCACCCGTAGTGTCCCACGCCGGACCGTTGCCGGGGCGACTCGGACGCTGACCGTTCGTCGGGCCCGTGCCGTGTCCACCGGTGGTGACGGTCCCACGCTCCAGCGCTGTCCGGCACGGACCGTCACGTTTCCCTCGTAGCCAGTCGGAATCACAGCGAGAGCGTCGGCTACCCGGTCGGGCGCGACCACACCGGCGGTACTCAGTCGCTGCTCCACGGAATCGGCGGTCGGCGCCGCGACGTTCCGGTCGCCGGTCGCGGACACCAGCGCGCCGTCGAGGACGCCGGCGTACAGCGCCAGTCCGGTCGAGACGGCGAAGACGGCCACGAGGGCGGCGAGCGGTTCCGTCGCGCCCTTATCCGACGAGCGTGACATCGACTCCTCCCCAGGCGACGTGCCTGACGGTCAGTCTCTCGGGTGCCGGACGCCACCCGGTGTCGGCGGTGCGTGCTCGCTCGGCCGCCCGTCGGAGACCGGTGGGCGACCCGAAGTACCGACTCGGCCGTCTGCCCTCGAGTACGGCGGCGAGGCGCCCGTCGAGCGCGGGGACGAACGGTTCGAGGACCGTCGCGTGAGCGACTCCTCCACCGGAGCGCAGACCGATTTCTCGATCCGACAGGGACCACTCAACAGCGTCCAGTTCGCGGGTGGCGACCGACCCCGCTGGACTGGTCGCGACCTCGTCGACCGTCGCGGCGGTGGCCGTCGCGTCCGGCGGTGCCGACGCGGGCAGCGAGACGACGACGCCGAAGACAGCGACGCTCACGGTACCGAGCGCCACCCAGACGTACAGCGTGTCGACGTGCGTATCGAACATGGATGGCCTGCCCCCGCCTTCCGATTTAAACGCTGGCGTCAGACCAGCAGTCCCGTCGCCACGACGGCCGCGAGGTACGTCGCCGTCGCCGAACAGAGCGCCAGTCCCACCCGGTACCCGACGAGTGCTCGGTCCAGCCCGCGGTGAAGGCCCGTCGAGAGCGCGGTCAACACCGCCGCGAGGACGAGACAGTACCAACCGACCACCGGGCCGAGCGTGGCCGCCGAGACGGCTTCGATGGGGCCGCCGCTCTGCATCGTCCCCGCGAGCGCCACGGTGGCGCCGCCGACGAGCGGTCCGAACAGCGCGGCGGTGTTCGAGAGCGTCCCGGTGACCTGTGCGAGGTCACGGCGCGTCTCCCGTTCGACCGCCGAGAGCTCCGCCAGATGCTCCCCCATCGTCGTGATGGTCTCGCCGGCCGGCGGGCCGATATCTGCGGCAGCGTCCAGTAGCACCGCCGCGCGCCGGAGACGCGGACTCGGGACTGTTCTGAGCGCGCCGTACTCGCCACAGAACGCCGCTTCGATGCCGACGCCGAGCGTCCGCTGGCGGTGGAGCGTCGCGTCGAGGCGGTTACAGAACGGCGCCGGCGTCACGTCGACCGCCTCCTCTAGTGCCGCCTCGACCGACTTCCCGCGGTCGACGCGTCGCCCGATAGCCGTCAGCGCGTCTGGCAGTCCGTCCTCGATGTCGGTGACGTGGTCCCGGACCTCGCGAACCGGGCGATAGTGGACCACCAGCGCGGCGCCAGTCCCGCTCCCGAGCGCCGCGATTGGCGGCCCCCATCCGGGTGCGACGAGGGTCCCGACAAGCCAGCCGGTGACGGCGGCCACCATGCCAGCAGTGAGGGCCGGGACCGACGTCGACGGCACGTCGGGGTGACTCCGCGGTACCACCGCCGGCGGGAACGCGATCGGTCGCTGCGCGAGGAGCCACGCACTCGCGACGACGAGGGCCGCCGGGAGGACCATCCCGTAGGCGACGACGAGTAGCGGCGCGGTCACCGGGACGCCCGCGGCGGCCGCTGCTGGCAGGAGAGACACCATCGCAAGCGGGAGCAAGACGCCAAAGGCGTACAGTCCGGTCGCGGGAGCGCGCAGGTCGGCGGCGAACGTCGCCATCTCGTCGCGGGTCCCGTCGAGAATCCGCCGCCGTGCGGTCGCGAGTACGGTCGCCCGCTCGCCGGGCGGTGCGACGGCCGCTCGCTGGACGTGGTGTATCGCCGCTTCCAGTGCGGGAAATTCGTCGCTCCACCGCTCGGCGAACCGTCGGAGGCCGTCTCGTGGCGTGTCGCTCGCCTGTCGCCTGTGTGCGTCGAGTCGGTCGGCCAGGAGGCCGTCGGCGGCGGCCGCCGCGAACGCCGCCGCTCGTTCGGAACTCGGCCACAGCGTCATCCCCAGACCCAGCGTCACGACGAGCGACGGGGCGGCCCCCAGTGCGCGTATCCGCCGGGCCTGTGCGGCCAGCGGGATACCGTAGCGACCGGCCAGCCCCGACCCGACTGCAACGAGGAGGCACGCGGTGCCACCGACGACGGCGGGCGTCCCGGACTCGACCGTGAAGAGCGTGAGACCGAGGAGCCAACAGGCGACGGCGACGGCGTAGCTCACGGCGAGTAACCGCTCCGGGCGATACCCGACGCCCAGAACGTGGGTCGCCCTCCGGTAGCGCTCCGGGACGCTGATAGCGTCGGTCAGCCGTTCGGCGAGTTCGCCCGAGTCCAGTCGCTCGGTCATCGCTCGGTCGTCCCGGGTTCCGCCCTCGGCGGCTGACTGGCCTGCTCTGTGAAGCTAGCGCTTCGCGTCTCGACCGTGTCGAGTACGCTCGCGTAGGACTCGCCGGCGTGCGACAGGGATTCGAGCAGGTGACTGTTCCCCCGACCGAGTCGACCGGTGGTTGTCGCACGCTCGCCGTCGCGTTCGAACAGCGACGCGAACCCCACGCCCTCGCCGTGGTCTCGCACCTCCTCGACGGCGGCTACGCCACGGCCGGCCTCGGCCGTCGGTGGGGCGAGCGTCACGAGGAGATCCGTCGCCGCGAACGCGCTCTCCGGGACGCCGAGGTCCGAGACGAGCCGTTCGCGCACGCTCTCCCCGCCCGAGCCGTGTATCGTGCCCAGCACTGCGCTGTCGCCGTCGCCGACCCGCATCGCCTCGTAGAGAACGCTGGCCTCCTCGCCACGGACCTCGCCGACGACGAGGGCGCCTTCTCCGAGTCGAAGCGCGGTCCGTAATGCCTCGCTCGCGTCGACCGACGGCCCGTCGCCGCTCGCGGTTCGCAACGGCTGGACGTCCCGGCCGTCGGACTGCAGGTCCGTGACGGGGAGTTCCGGCGTGTCCTCGATGACGACGGTTCGGACCGACCGCGGGAGTTCCCAGAGAAGCGAGCCCAGCGTGGTGGTCTTCCCGGCGCCGCGAGGGCCGGCGACGAGACAGGCGGCACCGCGCTCTACCGCGACCGAGAGCAACCCGGCGACTCGCGGTGAGACGGTCCCGTTTGCGACGAGGTCGGCCAGCCGCCAGCGTGTCTCGTCGTGGGCCCGAAAGGCAAAGGCGAGGCCGTCGCTCATCGGTTCCATGACGCCAGCGACCCGGACCTGTCGGTCCGCGACAGTAGTCGTCGTGTCGAGCGTCGGACTCGCCCGCGAGAAGGCCCGTCCGCTCGCACGGCGGAACGTAGACGCGAGCGTTCGTGCGCCCTCAGCGGTTAGTCGAACGTTCGTCCGCATCGTCTCGCCGTCGACGCGGACGCGCAGCCGTGTCTCGCCGACCGGTGCCGTCGCGAACACGTCGGAGACGCGGGGGTCGGCAAACAGGTCTTCGAGGACGCCCAGCCCCCGCGTGTGTTTCCGGAGGACGGCCCCGAGTGCGGCCGCTGTGGTGCCGTCGTCGGTAACCGCCGATGCGGCCTGATACGGTGTCGACTGGTCGTCGAGCGGTGCAGTCGCCAGTCGCTCGACGGCCGACGCGAGAGTGGCCGTCGTCGCCGCGTCGAACTCGTGTTCTCGGGGGCGCACGTGGTAGCAGTCGAGCGAGGACGCCGGCGTGTCGTACCGCCGGACGACCGCGTCGGTCTCGACGGTCCGACGGTCCCGAAGCGTCGCGTCGTCTGGCGGACTCGCGGCGATACGGGCGTCGCTGACTGCCGGACCGACGTACGGTTCGAGCGCGGCGTCGGCGTTCGCTCGCTCGGCGGCCAGCGCGAACCCAGTCGCCGCGGCGACGTCGGCGACCTGCCCGCACGGCCGGTGGCCTCCGTCGCGGCCGCCAGTGGCTCACGACGCGCGCGGTCGGCCAGTCGCTGGTCGAGCGGTGCGACCCGCGTGGCGAAACGCCCCGCCGCGACGAGCAGCGCGGCCGCGCCGTCGAGGTAGGCTCTCTCTCGCCCGTCGCTTCGCGTGACGACGGCGTCGACGTCTTCCCCTCCCAGCGCGTCGATTACCGTCGCTCGACAGTCCGGCGAGCCGCCCAGTCGCCCGCGCTCGGGACACTCGTCGGCTGCGACCCTGAGCGTCTCGCCGTCGAACGACGGGCGACATCGACAGGCCTCGTCGTCTGTGGCGTCGTCCGTGAACCACCGACGCATCTATCCGTCCCTCCCCGGCCTGTCGGCGGTGCCAGCCAGCCGCCGAACCGTCACGACCGTCTGACCGTCTCGAACCCGTAACCCGAACGCGAGACGGTGAACACCGGGTTCGCGGAGCTTGAGCGACCCGCCGGCGGGGCGTATCGGCACGCCGACGAGGCGTTCTCTGTGGCCGCTCGCGTCGCCGACACGCCAGCTGGCGACCCCCACGCCCTCGCGACTGTGGAACCGGAGCGAACTGACGCCGGCACTCGTCTGGGTCCGTTCCGGAAGCCGAATCGCTGTGACCCGGCGCGCACCTCGGCCAAGCGTGGCGTCGTCGGTGGCGACCATCGTCTCCAGTCGCTCCGAGAGGGCCGACAGTTGCCGCTCGACGGTGGCGTCGGCGGCGTCGGCCTGCGCCGTCGAGAGTGCGGGCGCCGTCACCGCGAGCAACGCCGCGGTGAGCGCCGCACCGAGGACCACCCGGAGTATCACAGGAGGGCCCGTATCCGTTCGAGGACGCCGCTGTCCGGCGTCGCCGACTGGTCGGTCTCGTCCCCGTTTGCGACGGGAGTCGTCGGGCCCTCGGTCGCCGGACGGGGCCGCTCGCTGTCTAACTCGTTCGGTGTAGCCTCGGGCGCCTGCCACCGCCCGCGAGAGGGAACATCCGTCGCCGTTGGCTGTTGCTCTGTGGCCGGCGACGACGGCTGGCGGTCGTCCAGCGCGTCGTCGAGACGGCGTTCGAGGCGGTCCGTCGCGGCCAGTGCGGTGTCGGCACGCTGTTCGACGTCCTCGTTGACCGACCGGACGTTGCCGACGTACCCCCGGAGTGCCTGCGTGGCCGCTTCGAGGTCCGCAGTGCGTTCGTCCAGTCGGTCGACTCGGTCCTCGACCGCCGTCAGTCGGGCGTCTAGTTCCGCGCGGTCCTCGACCGCCGGCAACCCGTGATCGCCGTCGGTGACTGCACGTTCGACGGCCCGAACCCGCTCTTCGAGTGTCTCCACGTCGGTCATGGCCGGCCGTGGTCTCGGCACCGTACTTGAACTCTCGTGTGGGGCCTCGCGGGACGAACCTTTTTGACCGAAGGCGAAGCCAGACGCCCTGTGACCGAGAGCGATCAGGTGAAGGCGGCGCTCGCAGCGCTCGCCGACGGTGAGGCTCGCGATGCATCTCGCATGACCGACGGGTCTGCGGACCCGGAATTGCCGACAGAGACGTCCCCAGAGCGGTGGGGCCGAGCGGACTATCGGACGGTCATCGAGCGAGCCAGTCGGGCCACCGACGACGTCGACGCGGCGGCCTCGTTCGTCGAGACGGTCGGCGTCGACACGCTCGAACGCGCCGTCGAACGGGCCGAACACGAGGTGAGTGGGCTCGCCGAGGAGGGGCGTACGGCGCTCGCGGCCTTCGAGCGGTTCCGGGCGGCCGCAGACGGTGACGGTCGCGGTGAGTGACACTCCCGACCGCCACTCACTCGCGCGTCGGTGACCACTTTCACCGCGGTCGCGACACCTCTTTAGGAGGCGCTGGCATACGACCTGACAGATGACACGGGTGATACACACCGGCGACACACACATCGGGTACCAGCAGTACCACGTGCCCGAGCGCCGGCAGGACTTCCTCGACGCCTTCCGCCGCGTCGTCCACGACGCCATCGAGGACGACGTGGCGGCCGTCGTCCACGCGGGGGACCTGTTCCACGACCGGCGGCCGACGCTTTCGGACATCATGGGGACGCTCGACGTACTAGAGGACCTCGCCGAGGCCGACATTCCGTTCCTCGCCGTCGTGGGCAATCACGAGGCGAAGCGAGACGCGCAGTGGCTCGACCTCTATGCGTCGCTGGGGCTTGCGACGCGGCTGGACGACGAGCCGACCGCCGTCGGCGATACGGCCTTCTACGGCCTCGACTTCGTGCCGCGCTCGAAGCGTGACACGCTGGAATACGACTTCGAACCCCACGACGCCGACCACGCGGCGCTCGTGACCCACGGTCTGTTCCAGCCGTTCGACTACGGCGACTGGGACGCCGCCGAAGTACTCGCCGAATCTTCGGTCGAGTTCGACGCCCTGCTACTGGGGGACAACCACAAGCCCGGCAAACGGGAGGTCGAGGGCGCGTGGGTCACCTACTGCGGGTCGACCGAGCGTGCGAGCGCCAGCGAACGCGAGGACCGCGGGTACAACATCGTCACCTTCGACGGCGAGACGCGTATCACCCGGCGCGGTCTCGACACCCGCGAGTTCGTCTTCGTCGACGTGGAACTGGGGCCCGAGGAGGGCGTCGAACGGGTCCGGAGTCGCGTCGGCCAACACGACCTCGACGACGCCGTCGTCATCGTCAGTATCGACGGCGACGGCGACCCCATCGCCCCGGCAAGCGTCGAGGAGTTCGCACTGGACGAGGGCGCACTCGTCGCGCGGGTCACCGATCACCGGGAACTTGCGGCCGACGAACGCGAAACGAGCGTGAGTTTCGCCGACCCCGACGAGGCAGTCACCGAACGCGTCCGGGAACTGGGTCTGAGCGGCGCCGCTCGCGACATCGACGAGACGGTCCGGGCCTCGAAAGTGGCCGACGCCAACGTCGCCGACACCGTCGAGAGCCGCGTTCGCGAACTGGTAGCGGAGGACCCGGATTCGCTGACGGGCAGTCCCGACGAGGCAGTCAGCACCGACGACGCGCCCGAAGCGGCGGCGGCCGAACCCGACGGCGGCGAGACGGACGCCGCGGACTCGACGCCCGAATCCGGCAGCGAGGACGCACCGCCGGACGACGATGGTGGCCAATCCAACGTGGAGGAGTTCCTGTGAGGGGGGACTACTGATGCGGTTCCAGCGCGTCCGTCTGGAGAACTTCAAGTGCTACGACGACGCCGCCCTCACGCTGGACCGCGGCGTCACCGTCATCCACGGCCTCAACGGGAGCGGGAAGTCCTCGCTGTTGGAGGCGTGTTTCTTCGCGCTCTATGGCTCGAAGGCCATCGACGAGAACTTAGAGGAGGTGGTCACCATCGGGGCCGACGACTGCACCGTCGAACTGTGGTTCTCCCACGCCGGCGGCGACTACCACCTCACGCGCCGCGTGCGGAACACGGGCGAGCGAGCGACGACTGCCAAGTGCGTGCTGGAGACGCCAGACGACACGTTCGAGGGCGCTCGGGCCGTCCGCCGTCGCGTCACCGAACTCCTGCGGATGGACAGCGAGGCGTTCGTCAACTGCGCTTACGTCCGGCAGGGCGAGGTGAACAAACTCATCAACGCCTCGCCCAGCGACCGGCAGGACATGCTGGACGACCTCCTGCAACTGGGCAAACTGGAGGAGTACCGCGAGCGGGCAAGCGACGCCCGCGTCGGCGTCAAGCGCGTGCGTGACGACAAACAGAGCCGACTCTCGCAACTCGACGAGCAAATCGAGGCCAAAGCGGACCGGAACCTCCACGAGCGGTTGAACGCGCTGGAGACGGACCTCTCGGATACCCAAGACGAAATCGAGCGCATCGAGGACCAGCGAGAGACGGCCGCGGAGACGCTAGAGCAGGCCCAATCAGTCCTCGACGAGTACGAGGACCGCCGCGAGACGCTGGACGAACTGACCGCCGACATCGAGGACTTGGAGGCCGAGATTACCGAGACCGAGACCGAACGCGAGCGCCTCAAACAGCGCATCGCGGACCTGAAGGAGGAACGCGAGTCGCTCGAATCGGACCTCTCGGAGACGCTCGCGTCGACGGAGGTAGACGAAGCCGACCCCGACGCCGTCGACTCGCGTCTCGGCGAGTTAGAGGACCGGGCGGACGACCTCCGCTCGCGCATCGAGGAACAGCGAGTCGAGGCCCAGAAGCACAGCGGCGAGGCCGACTCGCTCGAATCGCAGGCCGACGACCTCCAGTCCCGCGCCGACGAGAAGCGCGAGGCGGCCGACGACCTCGCGGCCGACCTCGCGAGTGCCCGCGAGACAGTCGCCGACCGGCGCGAGCAACTCGACGACATCGACGACGACATCGCGACGCTGGAAGCGCGGTTCGACGACGCCGACGTGGGCCGTGACGAGGCGGCGAGCCACCGAGACGCCGTCGCCGAGGAACTCGACGAGGCCCGCCAGCGCGTGACGGAACTGGAGACGAAGCTCCAGAGCGAACGCGAGGCGCTGGCCGAGGCCGAGGACCTGCTGGACGCCGGCAAGTGTCCCGAGTGCGGGCAGGACGTCGAGGACTCGCCACACGTCGAGTCCATCGAGGACGACCGGGAGCGCGTGGCAGAACTGGAGTCGACGCTGGCGGACGCCCGCGACCGGGTCGAGACGCTCGAAGCGGACCGCGAACGTGCCGAGTCGCTGGCCGACGCCGCCGACCGACTGGCGTCGCTCGAAGACAATCGCTCGACTGTCGTCCAACTCATCGAGGAAAAGGAGTCGGGCCTCGAAGCCGACGAACAGCGCATCGAGGAACTGCGCGAGTCGGCAGACGAACTCGAAGTCGAGGCCGACGCGAAGCGCGAGGCCGCCGAAGAAGCCGAACAGCAGGCCGCCGAGTGCCGGTCGGTCATCGGCGAGTGCAATCAGGAACACCAGACCGTCAAACAGGCCATCCAGCGACTGGAGCGCGTGTCGGACCTGCTGGACGACGTCGACGAGTGCGAGACCGAAATCGAACAGCTACGGCAGCAGCGGTCCCAGCAGGCGGAGATGAACGACCAGCGCCGGGACCGCCTCGCCGAGAAGCGCGAGCGCAAGCAGGAACTGGCCGAGAAGGTCGACGAGTCGAGCGTCGCGGAGGCCCGGAACGAGAAACAGCGCGCCGAGAACTACATCGAGAAGGCCGACGCGAAACTCGACGAGTTGCGCGAGCAGCGAGACGAGTACCAGAGCGATATCGGTGCCGTCGAGAACGAACTCGACGAACTCGCGTCGCTCCGGGAGCGACGCGAGGAACTGGCCGACGACCTCTCGAAACTGGCGGGCCTCTACGACGAGGCCGAACAGCTACAGGGGATGTACGGAACCCTTCGGGCCGAACTGCGCCAGCGGAACGTCGAGACGCTCGAACGGATGCTCAACCAGACGTTCTCGCTGATCTACCAGAACGACTCGTACTCCCACATCGAACTCGACGGTGAGTACCAGTTGACGGTGTTCCAGAAGGACGGCGAACCGCTGGAACCCGAGCAGTTGTCGGGCGGCGAGCGGGCGCTGTTCAACCTGAGTCTCCGCTGTGCCATCTACCGACTGCTCGCGGAGGGCATCGAGGGGTCGGCCCCGATGCCCCCGCTCATCCTCGACGAACCCACGGTCTTCCTCGACGCGGGTCACGTCACCCAACTGCTGGACCTCGTCGAGTACATGCGGGACGAGGTGGGCGTCGAGCAGATTCTGGTAGTCAGCCACGACGAGGAACTCGTCGGGGCGGCCGACGACCTCGTGCGGGTCGAGAAGGACGCCACCTCGAACCGCTCGCACGTCGACCGGGTCGAACGAATCGAGGAGTCGGTCGCTGAACTGGCCTAACGGTCGGTGAGGGCTTCGACGGCCGCGCTGGCCGTCTCGGTCACGTCGTAGCCGCGTCGGCCCATCACTTCTGTCTCTTCGAGCAGTCCCGCCGCGCGAAACTCCCCGAGCAGGCCGTGCAGGTCGCTCTCACAGAGGTCGTAGCTGTCCAGCAGTTGGTGGACCGAGAGGGGGCCGCGGGCGTCGAGTTCCACGAGGAGGCCCAGCGACTGGTCGTCGTGAGCGGCCGAGACGACCGTCCGGACGGCCTCGGGTACCGCGCCCGCGGCGGTCACGAGCGGTGACTCCCCCTCGACGGGTTCGAGGTCCTCGTTGGGGACGTGTCGCTCGGCACCGGTTTCCGGGTCGCGGATGAGACTCGCGTCGCTGGACTCTTTCAGCAGGATGTAGTGGGTCCCTGACGCGTCGCGAACGGTGCGCATATCGGCGGTAGCCGGCGCGCGTGGTTAGCCGTTGTGGTCGGCGTCATCCGGGTCGTCGGCCGGTCGGTCTTCCCCCGCCTCGTCGTCTTCCCCCGCCTCGTCGTCTGCCGTCCGCTCTCGCTCGAACTTGACGTAGCGTGCGGTCCCGTAGGCAAAGGCGAGGAGGCCGACGAGGAACACCCGAATACCGAGGTCCACGCGGCCCTCGAAGTAGACGAGCATCGGGCCGACCGAGAGTCCCAGTAACGCGACGTTGAACACGAGGACGAGTTTCCAGAACAGGCCGGCCACCTCGCTGTTTGCGCTCCCGTCGGGGGGACTGGGCGCTTTCGGGACGTCCGGGCCCAGACTCTCTGGATCGAACTCGTCCGGTTCGAAGGGGCTCTTCTCTGAGAGGACGCCGGGGTTACTGTCCAGGTCCGTCTCGTCGGGGCCGTCTAGCACGACCCTAGTTGGGACCGCGACCAGTAAAAGGACTTCTCAGTCAGGCCGCGTCCTGCAGTTCGAGCGTAGTGTCCGTCTGAATCCACGCCAGCGGCTGCTGGGCGTCGTAAAACACTGTCCCCTCGTCGGTCTCGTAGGTCTCGGTGGTCTGCACTGCGTCGGGGAGTGCGGGCTCCGACCGAATATCGTCCGCCCTGTCCGACTGACCGTCGGGAGATGCGTGGTGCGACATGGGGACGTCGTGCGATGGTATGTCATTGCCTACCATATATCTTCTGTCCGTGTCAAACACCGCCGACCACCGACGTTTTTATGGGGCGTCTCGAAGGGTCGGCAAGCATGAGTAACGAAGGCCAGCGCACCTTCGGGGATTTCGAGGTAGACGGGGGCGGTGACGCTCGGCCGGCCGAGGAGGCAGCGGCCGTCGCCGGCAACGGGGGGAGCGGGACGACTGTCGTCGACATCGACGAGCGCCAGTTCCCCGACGTTTCCGAGACTGTCGAGTTCGTGGTCACACAGGTCGACTACACGGTGGAGGGACAGGGCGACGACGAGTTCCCCGTCGTCCACGTCTTCGGTCGGACCGACGACGAAGATCCGGTCCACGCACGCGTCTACGAGTTCGAACCGTACTTCTACGTTCCGGCGGACAGCGTCACCGAGGACCGACTGCGACAGTACGACCGCATCGTCGACTGGCGCTACGAGGACGAGAACGGGGACCCCTTCGAGTCGATTCGCGGTCAGCGTCTGTTGCAAATCATCGGGCAGACGCCCAGAGACGTCGGGCAAATGCGGGACGACTTCGACCACTACGAGGCGGACATCCTCTTCCCGAACCGTCTCCTCATCGACAAGGACATCACCAGCGGGGTGCGAGTCCCGGCCCGCGAACTCGACGACGGGAGCCTGAAAGTCCACCACGAGGAGATTACGCCGGTCGAAGCCAGCGCCGAACCGCGTGTGAACACCTTCGACATCGAGGTCGACGACCGCCACGGGTTCCCCGAGGACGGCGAGCAGACCATCGTCTGTCTCACCTCCCACGACTCCTACACGGACGAGTACGTGGTCTGGCTGTACGAATCCCCGGACGGCATCGAGGGTCCAGAGGCCCTCGCGAAGTACGACCCAATCCGGGAGGACGCCGACTTCGAGGCCGACGTGCGCGTCTTCGAGGAGGAGGAAGCGATGCTCGACGCCTTCATCTCCTACATCGAAGACACCGACCCGGACGTGTTGACGGGGTGGAACTTCGACGACTTCGACGCGCCGTACTTACTCGACCGTATCGAGGAACTACAGCACTACGACCACGACTACGACCTGAACGTCGACCGCCTCTCGCGGGTCGACGAGGTGTGGCGCAGCGACTGGCAGGGGCCGGACATCAAGGGCCGAGTCGTCTTCGACCTGCTGTACGCGTACAAGCGCACGCAGTTCACGGAACTCGAATCCTACCGTCTGGACGCCGTCGGCGAACAGGAACTCGGCGTCGGCAAGGAACGCTACACCGGCGACATCGGCGACCTCTGGAGGACGACCCGAACGCCTGCTGGAGTACAACCTCCGGGACGTGGAACTGTGCGTCGAACTCGACAGGGAACAGGACATCATCGACTTCTGGGACGAGGTCCGCACGTTCGTCGG
Organism: Haloarcula sp. JP-L23; assembly: GCF_011602445.1. NCBI lineage: Archaea > Methanobacteriati > Methanobacteriota > Halobacteria > Halobacteriales > Haloarculaceae > Haloarcula > Haloarcula sp. JP-L23. The sequence continues at coordinate 1,522,871 of NZ_CP050014.1, forward strand.
GTGTAAACTCGAAGACGCGACGACGCCCGGCGACGCCGTCGACATGTACGTCCTGCACAAACTGTACGGCGAGTTCGCGCTCCCCTCGAAGGGCCAACAGGAGAGCGAGGACTACGAGGGCGGGGCCGTCTTCGACCCAATCACCGGCGTTCGAGAGAACGTCACGGTGCTGGACCTGAAGTCGCTGTACCCGATGTGCATGGTGACCACCAACGCGAGTCCCGAGACGAAGGTCGACCCCGAGACCTACGACGGCGACACCTACGTCGCACCCAACGGGACCCACTTCCGGAAGGAACCCGACGGCGTCATCCGGGAGATGGTCGACGAACTGCTGACCGAACGCGAGGAGAAGAAGGGCCTGCGAAACAACCACGACCCGGACGACCCCGAGTACGAGCGCTACGACCGTCAACAGGCCGCGGTGAAGGTCATCATGAACTCGCTGTACGGTGTGCTTGGCTGGGACCGGTTCCGTCTCTACGACAAGGAGATGGGTGCGGCGGTGACGGCGACGGGTCGCGAGGTCATCGACTACACCGACGAGGTCGTCGCCGAGGAAGGGTACGAAGTCGTCTACGGCGACACGGACTCGGTGATGTTGCAGGTCGGCGACGTCGGTCCGGACGACGTCGACGGCGACGTCACCGTCACCGACGAGATGCGCGAGAAGTACCCCGCGATGGACGACGACGAACTGCTGACCATCGCGGCGACCATCCAGAAGGGGTTCGAACTGGAGGACGTCATCAACGCCTCCTACGACGAGTTCGCCGGCGAGCGACTCAACGCCGACGACCACCGCTTCCAGATAGAGTTCGAGAAACTGTACCGGCGGTTCTTCCAGGCGGGCAAGAAGAAACGCTACGCCGGCCACATCGTCTGGAAGGAGGGCAAGCACGTCGACGACATCGACATCACCGGCTTCGAGTACCAGCGCTCGGACATCGCCCCCATCACCAAACGCGTCCAGAAGGACGTCATCGACCGCATCGTCCACGGCGAGGACGCCGAGAACATCAAAGACTACGTCGGCGAGGTCATCGAGGACTATCAGGCCGGCAACGTCGACTACGACGACGTGGGCATCCCCGGCGGCATCGGGAAGAAACTGGACAACTACGACACCGACACCGCACAGGTACGGGGCGCGAAGTACGCCAACCTCCTGTTGGGGACGAACTTCCAGAGCGGTTCGAAACCCAAACGTCTCTATCTCGACCGAGTCCACGCGGACTTCTTCGAACGCGTCGAGGACGAACTCGGCCTCGACCCCAAACGCGACCCCCTGTACGGGGAGTTCCGACGGAACCCAGACGTCATCTGCTTCGAGTACGCCGATCAGATCCCCCCCGAGTTCGAGATAGACTGGGACAAGATGCTCGACAAGACGTTGAAGGGCCCTATCGCCAGAATTCTCGAGGCACTCGACATCTCGTGGAACGAGGTCAAATCCGGGCAAGAACAGACCGGACTCGGTCAGTACATGTAGTCGCCGGACCGAGCCTTTTCCAGTCTGAGAAATATTGTTTCTATATGCGAAAGTCGAGTACGCTGCAATGCGAAAGCTTGATGGGTGAAACGTACCTCTTTTCGGTTGACCTAAGAGACCACTATGGCAGTACTCGAAATCAACAATCTCCACGCTGAAGTCGCAGAAGAGGACGGTGAGACGATTCTTCGCGGTGTCGACCTCGAAGTCAACTCCGGTGAGATCCACGCGCTGATGGGTCCCAACGGGTCTGGCAAGTCCACGACAGCGAAGATCATCGCTGGGCACCCGGCCTACGAAGTCACCGACGGCGAGGTCCTCATCCACCTCGAGGACGACGAGTTCGGTGCGGACTTCGAGATTCCGGAGGACATGCGCACCTGGAACCTCCTGGACCTCGAACCGAACGAGCGCGCCGCGCTCGGCATCTTCCTCGGCTTCCAGTACCCCGCCGAAATCGAAGGGGTCACCATGGTGAACTTCCTTCGCACGGCGCTCAACGCCAAACTCGAAGAGCGCGAGGAACTCTTCGAAGAGGACGAGGAAGAGGCCGAGGCCGACGGCGAGGACACCAACGAGGACGCCGCTGGCTACGATACCTCCCCGATGGAGGGCAACGTCGAGGAAGGCGAGGTCGGCGTCGCCGAGTTCCAGCAGATCCTCCAGGAGAAGATGGAGCAACTGGACATGGACGAGAAGTTCGCCTCCCGCTACCTCAACGCCGGGTTCTCCGGCGGTGAGAAGAAGCAAAACGAGGTCCTGCAGGCCGCCATCCTCGAACCCTCCATCGCCGTGCTGGACGAGATCGACTCGGGGCTCGACATCGACCGACTGCAGGACGTCTCCAACGGCATCAACGCGCTGCGCGACGAGCAGGGTGCCGGTATCCTCCAGATTACCCACTACCAGCGCATCCTCGACTACGTCGAACCCGACCACGTCCACGTGATGCTCGACGGCCAGATCGCCCAGAGCGGCGGCCCGGAACTGGCCGAGAAGCTAGAGGACGAGGGGTACGACTGGGTCCGCGAGGAAGCCTACGAGGCCGCGTAACACCCTTCCCTTCAGAGTCACAACACCTACACAACAATGAGCTCAGATCAAGACCACCTCAAAGAGACCGACACCGAGGCTCGCTTCGAATTCAAGAAGGAGGAGAACTCCGCCTTCGAGACCGAGAAGGGCCTCACCGAGGAGACCGTCCGGGTCATCTCGGAAGACAAGGACGAACCCGAGTGGATGCTCCAGCGCCGTCTGCGCGCACTGGAGCAGTTCCAGCAGATGCTGATGCCCGAGGGCTGGCCGGGCGCGCCCGACCTCTCGGAAGTCGACATCGAGGACATCGTCCCGTACATCCGCCCCGACATCGAGACGCGCGGCGGCGCCGAGTCCTGGGAAGACCTCCCCGAGGAGATTCAGGACACGTTCGACAAACTGGGCATCCCGGAAGCCGAGAAGAACGCCCTCTCGGGCGTCGGCGCCCAGTACGAGTCCGAGATCGTCTACCAGAACATGCAGGAGCGCTGGGAGGAGAAAGGCGTCATCTTCTGTGACATGGACAAGGCCGTCCAGGAGCACGAAGACCTCGTCAAAGAGCACTTCATGACGAAGTGTGTCCCCCCGAGCGACAACAAGTTCGCCGCGCTCCACGGCGCGGTGTGGTCCGGCGGGTCGTTCGTCTACATCCCCGAGGACACCACCGTCGAGATGCCGGTACAGGCGTACTTCCGCATGAACTCGGAAGGGATGGGCCAGTTCGAGCACACGCTCATCATCGCCGAGGAGAACTCCGAGGTCCACTACATCGAGGGCTGTTCCGCCCCGAAGTACTCGGCGTTCAACCTCCACTCCGGCGGCGTCGAAGTGTTCGTCGGCGAGAACGCCCACGTCCAGTACTCCACGGTGCAGAACTGGTCGAAGAACACGTACAACCTCAACACCAAGCGCGCCATCTGTGAGGCCGACGGTACGATGGAGTGGGTCTCCGGCAGCATGGGCTCGAAGGCCACGATGCTGTACCCCTCTACCGTCCTCAAGGGCCCCGGCGCGACGGACAACCACATCACTATCGCCATGGCCGGCGAGGGCCAAGACATCGACACCGGCGCGAAGGTCTATCACAACGCGCCCGATACGAAGTCCACCATCGAGTCTAAGTCCATCGCGAAGGACGGCGGCCGCACGAACTACCGCGGCCTCGTCCACATCGCCGACGGCGCCGAGAACTCCTCGACGTCCGTCGAGTGTGACGCGCTGATGTTCGACAACGACTCCACGTCGGACACGATGCCGTACATGGAGATTCAGGAGTCGAAAGTCGACGTCGCCCACGAGGCGACCGTCGGTAAAATCGGCGACGAGGACGTCTTCTACCTCCAGTCGCGTGGACTGGACGACGACGACGCAAAGCAGATGATCGTCGCCGGGTTCATCGAACCCATCACGGAAGAGCTGCCCATCGAGTACGCGGTCGAACTCAACCGCCTCATCGAACTCGAGATGGAGGGCTCGCTCGGATAACCATGAGCACGCAGGTACACGCCACACTCTCCGAAGACCAGGTCGAACAGATCTCCGAGGACTTAGACGAACCCGAGTGGCTCCTCGAAACCCGGAAAGAGGCGCTCGCGGCGCTCGACGACCTCGAGATGCCCGACGTCATCCAGACGCCCGGTCGCAAGTGGACCAACCTCGACGCGCTCGACTACGAGACGCTGGTCGACCCGCTCGACTACGCACAGGACAAGGACCGAATCGACGCCGAGGGCGTCGACGTCCTCTCGTGGAGCGACGCGCTCGCCGAACACGGCGACCTCATAGAGGAGCACTTCGGCTCGGTCGTCGACCCCCAGCGGGACTACCTGACGGCGCTGTCGACGGCGCTGTTCTCGGCCGGAACGGTCGTCTACGTCCCCGAGGGCGTCGACGCCGAGGACGTGAAGATTCGGACGACGATGAACAGCCAGTCGCTGTTCAACTACACGCTCGTCGTCGCCGAGGAGTCCGCCTCGGTCACCATCCTCGAACGCCAGACGACCGGCGACGACGTCGAGGGGTCGCGGTACTACTCCGGCGTCGTCGAGGCCGTCGCCGGCGAAAACGCCTACGTCCAGTACGGCACGCTCCAGAACCTCTCGGAAGAGAGCTACAACTACCAGGTCAAGCGCGGCCACGCCGACACCTACGGCACCATCGACTGGATAGAGGGCAACATCGGCTCGCGGCTGACCAAGAGCAACGTCGAGACGCGCCTGCTCGGTGACTCCTCCGAGTCACAGATCGTCGGCGCGTTCTTCGGCCACGACGACCAGCACTTCGACATCGCCGCCCGCGTCTGGCACGAGGCCGAACACACGGTCGCCGACCTCGTCACCCGCGGCGTCCTCGACGACCAGGCCCGGTCGGTGTACGAAGGCGTCCAGGACGTCGGCCGCGAGGCGTGGGACACGTCCTCCTACCAGCGCGAGAACACGCTGATGCTCTCCGACGAGTCCGAAGCCGACGCGTCGCCGAAGCTCATCATCAACAACCACGACACCGAGGCCTCCCACTCCGCGACGGTCGGGCAGGTCGACGCGGAGGACATGTTCTACATGACCTCCCGCGGTGTCAACCCGGACGCGGCGAAGAACATGCTCGTCGAGGGCTTCTTCGTCCCCGTCCTCGAAGAGGTCGCGGTCGACGAACTCCGCGACGACCTCGAGACCCTGATCTACGAGCGGCTTCGGGAGTAGCGAGGTCGCGCAGCGACCTCGGTTTCACGAGCGGGGAACGCAGTGACCCGCGAGTGACGCAGTCACGACCGACGGCTCGAAAGACCCCGTTCTTTCGGCGGCGACGCGACTCACAGGAGCGGGGGCCGCGGGAGCTTCGCTCTGCTGTCGTCGACGGACGGCGCGAACGACGCCACCGCTTTTGCGGTCGGACACGACGCCGTCGAGCGACGGCACACGACGTCGCGGGAATACCCGTAGCGTTAAGCGGGCCGATAGCGGGCTATCGGTATGGTCGATTCCGTCGACTGGCAGGCCTACGGCGACGACCCGGCGCGGACCGTCGTCGGCGACGTCAGCGTATCGACGCCGGTCTACAGTCCACGATTGGACAACAGCCGTGAACTGTTCGTCTACGTACCGCCGTCCTACGAGACGACCGAGCGGACGTATCCCGTCGTCTACATGCACGACGGCCAGAACCTCTTCGACGAGACGACGAGTTACGCCGGCGAGTGGGGGGTCGACGAGACCATGGAACGACTCGCAGCGTCGGGCGTCGAGGCTATCGTCGTCGGCGTCCCGAATCAGGGCGACCGGCGGTTCGCCGAGTACTCCCCGTTCCGACGCACGGACTCCGCAGGGCTCGACGGGACGATACCCGACGACGGAGTGCCCGGCCGGGCCGACGAGTACCTCGCCTACCTCGTCGAGACGGTCAAGCCCGTCGTGGACGGCCGGTTCCGGACTACGTCGTCGTCGTCCGAGACGGCCCTCGTCGGGTCGTCGATGGGCGGACTCGTCAGCCTCTACGGCTGTTTCGAGTATCCCGGGACGTTCGGGGCCGCCGGCGTGCTGAGCCCCGCGTTCTGGTGGGTCGGGGCGGACATCTTCGAGTACGTCACCCGCGCCGACGCGCTCCCCGAACGCGTCTACGTCGACGTCGGCGGGAACGAGCGCCCCGACGACCCGGAACGGTCGCGGGCGTACGTGGCCGACGCCGAACGGATGGTGGCACTCCTCCGTGACTGCGGTGTGTCGACCCTCCGCTACCGCGAGGACCCCGACGCGCGGCACCACGAAGCCGCGTGGCGTCGTCGGCTTCCGGACGCGCTCCGCTTTCTCCTCTGCTGATTCGGGCGGCCGCCCGCCCGGCCTACGCCGACCGCGTCTTCGGCCGGCCGAACCGAAGCCAGCAGTAGTCGTAGCCGCCGAGTTCGACGGTGAGCGTGTCGCTGTCGAGCGAGTAACCGCCGGGACCGAGCAGGTGCGTCGCCACGTCGTCCGGCGTGTCGAGCGGAACCGTCACGGCGTCTGGACCGACGTTGTGGGCAGTCAGAAGCGTCGTTCCGTCCCAGTCGCTCCGGTGGACGAAGACGGCCGAGTCGTCGGTGTCGACGACCGACTGCTCACCCCGAGAGAGTTCCGGGCAGGCCTTGCGGGTGGCGATAAGCTCCCGGACACGAGCCAGAAGCGAGTCGGGGTCGGCACGCTGGTCGGCGACGTTGACGGCCTCGGGGCCGTACTCACCCTCGACGAGCGGTCGGACGAACTCCTCGGCGTCGGCGGACGAGAACCCGCCGCTCGGCTCGTCGGTCCACTGGATGGGCGTGCGAACGGCGTCTCGGCCCGGAAGCGACAGTTCGTCGCCCATCCCGATCTCGTCGCCGGCGACGACGATAGGCGTGCCCGGCAGCGCGAAACAGAGGCTCGTCGCACAGGCGATGCGGTCGGTGTCGCCCTCCAGAATCGGGGCGAGGCGACGGCGGACGCCGCGACCGTAGATGCGCGTGTCGGAATCGGCACCGATGGCCTCGAAGGCGCGCTGGAACTCCTCGAAGGGGAGCGGCCCGAGGTTCAACTCGTCGAAGTTCCGAAGGAAGTTCGCCCACTGCCCGGCCTCGACGATGTCCTCGTACGCCGGGAGACGGTCGAACGCCTCGGCGAGGTGGTCTGCGTTCTCGTCTACGAGCGTCCAGACGAGGTGTGCGTTGGCGACGAACGACAGCAGGAGGTCGAATTCGTCGCCGTCCCCGAAGTACTGCTTGAGCCTTTCCGGTTCGTCGTCGGCCTCCGCGAGCAAGACGGTGTCTTCGTCGACGGCACTGACCGCGGCCTTCATCCGCTTGAACAGGGCGTGCGGTTCGTCGATAGAGACGGGGTCTGCGCCTTTCGCGCTTATCATCGGCGTCGCGGCGTCGACACGGAAGCCGTCGACGCCCCGCTCGGTCCAGAACTGGAGGACCCGCTCCATCTCCTCCTGTACCGCGGGGTTCGAGACGTTCAGGTCCGGCTGGAAGTGGTAGAACTGGTGGTAGTAGTAGGCGTCGGCGGCCTCGTCGTAGGTCCAGACGTCCTCTTCCTCGCCCGGGAAGATGGTCTCCTCTTCGGGCGCGTCCGCGGGGTCGTCCGTCCAGAGGTAGTAGTCCCGGTACTCCTCGTCGCCCTCGTGAGCGCGCCGGAACCACTGATGCTCGGTCGACGTGTGGTTGAAGACGACGTCGGCGAGGACGTACATCCCCCGGTCGTGGGCGTCCTCTACGAACCGCTGGAAGTCGCCCATCGTCCCCAGTCGCTCGTCGATGCCGTAGTAGTCCGCGACGTCGTAGCCGTTGTCCCGCCACGGACTAGGATAGAATGGTAACAGCCACAGACAGGTCACCCCGAGGTCTTCGAGATAGTCCAATCGGTCGCGTACGCCCACGAAATCACCGATGCCGTCCCCGTTCCCGTCGGCGAAGGTTTTGACGTCGATCGAGTAGACGACCGCATCTCGGTACCATTCGGGGTGGTCAGTCATGGCTAATCTCAGATGACATCTGCACTCGCCACGCGACTAAAGGTATCGGCGATGCACTGTCGGCGGTGTGTAGTGACGCGACAGTCACGGAGCAGAGCGATTCAGACAGCCAGAAAGCCCCGACTGGCTGAACTCGGGGGAGTCGCTGCGCTTCTCACTACGTTGCGGTCTTACATCGTCCGCCGTCTTCGGCCAGTCGCCCCGCTCACTCCCAGCCCGCTCGGGCAGCTAGCTACGGGTGGGGCTTTCTGGCTCTCGCACACTGACACCCCTACCCACTCCGTGCGCTGTACAGGGAACGGCTTAAGTTACGCCCTCCCCGACGTTTTGCTATGACTGTCTCGACAAGCCCGGGGGGGTCCACATGAGTCTGACACAGCCCGTCGGGTCGGACCACCAGCTCGCCCGCCTCCTCCAGATCGGCATCGTCCTCGAGGAAGTCGTCGAGGCACGGGCGGCGAAACACGCTGAAGAGACCGACGCGTCGCTGGACCCGTCGCTCCGGGGCTTACTGGACCACGCCGCCTCGGAGTCGGCCGACCACCGGAGCCGCCTCGAACAGCTCGTCGAGGACCTCGAAGCCGAGACGGTCCCCTTCGAAGAGATACAGATGCTCGTCGAGGCACAGTACGAGGCAGACGAAGACTTCGACGGCGTCCTCTACGACCAACTGTGTAACGAGGAGACCGCCTACAAGTTCTACGACGACCTCATCGCGTCTATCGAAGCCTCCGACACGGCGTTCAGCGTCGACCGGGAGCGGTTGCTGGACGTCCTCCGGACGATTCGCGAGGAGGAGGCCGACGGCGTCGAGGAAGTGACCGACCTCATGGAGGAACGACAATGAACACACAGGCGCAGTACCTGAAGGCCATCTATCTCACACAGGAACAGGTAGACGGCCCGGCCTCGACCGGCGACATCGCCGAACTGCTTGACGTCAGTCCCGCCAGTGCCAACGAGATGATCGGCAAACTGGAAGAGCGAGGCTTGCTCGACCACGAGAAGTACAAGGGTGTCGACCTCACGGACGAGGGTATCCAGCAGGCACGGGACGCGCTCCAGAACTACTGTATCATCGAACGCTTCCTCGTCGAGGTGCTCGAAGTCGAGGACTTCCGGACCGAGGCCAAACAACTCGAAGGCGTCATCGACGAGACGGTCGCAGAGCGACTCGACACCATCATCGACCGAGAACCGCAGTGTCCGGACTGCTTCAACGCGGAGGACGACGTCTGTGGATTACTGGAAGTCGAGGCCGAGGTTTCGAGCGACTGACTCTCGAAGCGTTCAAGTGGGTTCCGGCGATTCGTTCTGATACAGCCCTCCGCGAACGGCCAGTCGGCGTTCGCGTGAGGTCAGCGAAACGACCGAAGCGAAGTCCCGTGGTGTAGTGGCCAATCATAAGGGCCTTTGGAGCCCTTGACGGCGGTTCGAATCCGCCCGGGACTATTCTGCGAGGAACAGACGTGACGAGACGACTCCTTCCGCCGCCCTGGATATCTCGATGCCGTGAGCCGTGACGTCTTCGGCGTCGCGTCCCAGTCACTGACCGCGACGTGGCCGGTGTCGGTCGCCAGTTCGAGACTGGCGATTCGCGGGACGAACCCCGGTCCGCGCTCTCTCGGCGGTTCTCGGTATTCTGGGCTTCGCTCACACGACACCAAAGAAACGGTCGATAGAGCGGTGCTACACGTCGGTACGGTCGGGTGGTGACGTGGGAAACGCCGTGGCCGACTCGGTTTGTGCGGTATCGAGTCCTGTGTGGCCGGTCGGGCCGAACACCGTTCCCACGCAGAGAGAACGCTCGTACGCTGTTTTATCCGTACCGAACGACATTTCAGACATGGTCGCGGCACTCCACCCACTCTTCGGCAGTGGTATGGGCCTCGTACTCCTCGCGACTGGGTCGGTCGTCCGTGATATCCTCGTCGGGGTCAGCATCGCTGTCGTGTTGTTCGTGCTGTACTACGTGTTGATACTCAGGCCGGCACGGCGGCCCCCGCCTCGCAGGGAAGCGGACGATTCGCCGCCCCGGAACGACACCGGGAACTAGAGGTAGGCGGCGTCCCAGCGGAGTGGCTTCCGGACGTTCCCGCAGGAATCACACTCGATGCGTCCCATCGAGTCCATCGCGTTGGCGAGCGTGTTGCAGTTGCTACAGAAGTAGCCATAGCGGTCGTCGCCGTCCTCGTCGACGTGGACGACGTGGAACGGCGCGATAGAGCCACGCTCGTGGTTGTCGTGGTCGACGTAGACGGTCCGTCCCTCGGCCGTCTCGACGGGTTCTCGGCCCCACTGTTCGGTCTCGCTGTAGAGGTTCTCGACGTAGGTGCGCCCGTCGATCTCCACCTGTTCGGTGCCGACCTTATCGAAACCACGGTCCTCGTAGAAGGTGTTCCCCTCGACGTTGTCCGCCAGTACCCGGCCGAGCAGATGCGGCGCACCGAGGTCCGCTAAGTGGTCGCGGGTGGCCTCGAACAGCGACGACGCGATGCCTTCGCCGCGGTGGGCCGGGTCGACGTGTAGCCAGAGCAGCGTCCCGGTGTTGTCCGCTGCGGTGACGCTCTCGGAGAACCCGACGACCTGTCCCTCTTTCTCGGCGAGCAGCAGGAGTCGTTCCTCGTCTTCGAGCGTCTCTTCGAGTCGTCCCTCGTCGTACCACTCTTCGATGGCGCTGTTTATCGCCTGCGGACCGAGCGAGTAGGACGCCTGCAGCGACCGGCGTGCAACGTCCCTGATTGCCGGCCTGTCGGCTGGTTCTGCTGGTCGAAGTTCCATATATCCTGTCTGGTCGGGAACTGGCATAAACGTACAGCCCATTCGCGGTGGCCTCGCGTTCCCTACTGGGCCTCGGAACTACAGGGTGGGCGTCGAGAATAAGCTTCTATTTGTGGGGTGAATGTGTTGTGTGTTGGGACAGTAGTGGGTAATGGGGGATTATACTGACGAAAAACTGCCTGAATGTGTACCATCGGTCGGTCGAACTGTCCGTGCCGACTAGCCGCCAGGATGTCCTGCAAGCGCACGACGCCTCGACGGGTGCTCGTCCCGCCCGCGCTGTCGTCCCGCGCTCGCTCAACCATCGGGACTTCCACTCGGCAACTCGATATTGTGTCGTCATCCCGTGATTTCTCCGGCGTATCCAGACGAGAGACCGCGTTCGCCCTGTCGTAACGCTAAAGAGTCGAACGTACCTTCTTGTCTGTAAGATGAATATCGGAACCTATCGCCGGAGGTGGTGGTGTGGGCGTCGAGATTAGGGAGTCACCAGTCTCGGACGAGGAGTTCGAAGCGATGCAGGAGTTCGTCCACGATTACCTCGCCGCCAGCGTCGAGAACGAGGACGAAGGTGGCCGGATGCGGTGGTACCCGTGGCACTCCGCGGAGTACCGCTTCAATCACATCCTCAACGTGGTCGACATCGCGACGGATATCGCCCGGAAAGAGGGCGCGAACGTCGACGTGACCCGCGTGGCGGCCCTCTTTCACGACATCGCGAAACTGGAAGCCGAACAGGACGTCCACGCCGAGGCCGGTGCCCGAATCGCGCGCGAGTACCTCACCGCGCACGGTGACTACCCCGAGTCGTTCGTCGAACAGGTGTGTCGCGCCATCGAGGACCACTCCTATCAGGGTGACCTCTCGAACCTCTCGCTTGAGACCCGGTGTCTCATCGAGGCGGACATCCTCGACAAAATCGGTGCCAACGGGACGGCGCTCATGCTCCTGCGGATGGGCTACGAGTCCCGGACCCACATGGATGCCGCCGAGATGGTCGACCGCGTCATCGACCGCGGCGAAGACGCCAAGGAACGCGTCGAGAGCGACACGGCGGAGTCCATCGTCCACCAGCGACTCAAGCGCACGCGCTGGTTCCAGGAGTGGCTGGAGGCGGAAGTCGCCGAGATGGATACCGAGGACCGACTCGACGACGTCGCGACCGGGATGGGCGACTCGTAGCGCTACAGGAGCGCCCCGCCCACGTCGACGAGGGACGACTGGAGTCGACTGAGCACCGGCCCCGCCACCTGTGCGAGAAAGAGTACGCCAGACCCCGCGAGAATCGCGGCGCTGACCCACGCGACCACCGGTGCCAGCCGTTCGACGCGCTTGCGGGCGGCGACGATTGCCGCCGGGAACCCCGTTATCCAGAGGACGATACCGCCAAACAGCCCCGCAAGCAACACCGGATGTCCGGTCTGGACGACGAGTAGCCCCGCCGCATCGGCCCCGATAGCGGGGAGGTACGACAGGACGTCGAGCGTCCCGGGTTGGAGGAGGCCGACGCCGACGGTGAGCCAGAAGACGACCTGATACGGGTTCGTGAGCGCCAGCACCAGCGCCTTCCGGAAGCCACGGCTCTCCCCGGCGTCGCCCGCCTCGGTCTCCACCGACGAGAGCGCGTTCGCGTCCTGTACGGCACCGTAGGCGAACCACAGCATGAGGAGCCCACCGGCGGCGACCATCGCGTCCCGGAGGCCCGGGGTCTCGGTCACGACAGTCGCGGCACCGACCAGCGAGAGGACGAAAAAGCAGGCGTCCGCGGTCATCGCACCGAGTCCCGCCAGCAGTCCGGCCCGCCAGCCACGCAGCGCGCTCTCCTCGGCGATGACGGCGTTCATCGGTCCCGGCGGTGCCGCGAGCGCGAGGCCGAAGACGACGCCACCGACTGCCGTCGGGAGGAGTGCGAGCGGACCGGGCGACTGTAACAGCGTCGTGACCCAGTGATGCATCTACAGTACGGGAGAACGGAGAGAAGAGAGCGCAGACTCTAGAGCTTGCCGGCCTTCTGCAGCTTCATCAGGTCCTCGGTGTCGAGGGTCTCGCCTTCCTTGAACTTCTGGTAGATCTCCTCGGCCTCTTCGCGAGCGGCCTCCTGCTTCTCCTCGCGCTGGGACCGCTCTTCTTTCTCCTCTTTCTTGTCCAGTTCGCGCAGGCGCTTCTGGACGCGGACGAAGTCCTCGTGGTGCTGGTCGGCGGCTTCCTGCGCCTCGACGAACTCCTCGTGCTTCTCGTCGGCCTCGTCACGGATCTCGTCGGCCTCGCGGTAGGCCTCGATCATCTGGTTGTGATGTTTCTGGGCCTCGTCGGCGAGTTCCGTGACCTTCTGGTGGTGCTTCGAGGCTTCTGATCGGACCTCTTCGGCCTCCTCCTTGAGCCCCTCGAGGTCACCGCTCTGGTCGAGCTTCTCCTTCTTGCTCTGGAGCTTCTCGCGCTTGTCCTCGATCTTCTCGATGAGCTCTTTCTCGTCTTCCGACGAGAGGACCTCGGTCTGCTGTTTGAACTCGAGGTCTTCGATCTCGTCCTTGAGTTCGTCGACGGACTTGCCCTCGTCGAGTTCGAGGTCGTTCTTGACGTTGTCGACCTTGTCGAACAGCTCGTTGGCCTCGGCGTTGAGCTCGTTGCGCTTGTCCTTGTGCTCTTGGACCTGCTCGTTGAGCTCGTCGCGCTTCTCGCGGTGTTCCTGGGCCTCGTCGACCTTCTCGCGCGTCTTCGCGTTCAGGTCGTCGCGGTCAGAGGCCCGCTCGGAGGCCATCTGGTTCAGCTCGTTCCGTCGGTCACGGAGCTGGCCGGCGAGTTTGATGAGCTCGCCCTTCGATTTGTTTTCGAGATCCTCTTCTGTTACTGTAACGTTCTTTGATTCGTCTATCGAGTCTGCCATTGTTGAAACCTCTATGCCATCACCGCTCTCGCACAGACAGGCGCTCCGCTATTGAGGGGCTGGCACCAATAACAAGGGTTCCCTCTCATGTTGGGCGCGACGCGATACTGCCTGAACGCGTGAGCGTTCTGGTGTCTGCTAGTACCGGGGGATATTGTTTAAATATTCCGGTGCATACGATACCGTGGCGACGCCTCACACACCCGAATACGGAGGAGTGAAGCATTCACACGGTTTCGAAATAGCTTATATACTGCCGCCTATCTCGTACTCGTTCGTCACCACACCGTCGCCGACGGCGACGGCGAGCGTCAGTTCGTCGCCCGCGGCGAGCGTCAGCGACCCGACGGTGACGCGGCCGAACGGACCGACGGTGTGTTCCGCCTGCTCTCGGTCGCCGTTGTGGTCCCACTCGACGGTCACCGTCGCCGTGTCGGGCCGGTCGTGGCAGACGACGACGTCGCTCTCGCCGGGCGTCGGGTCCGAGAGGACGACCTGCGTCGGTTCGTACCCGTCGGTGAGGACGGCGTACGCGGGTTTCGCCGTGCCGTCCTCTTCGAGCACGCCCATCCCGGCGTCCCCGACGTCTCGGAGGCTATCGAGGACCGCCACCTCGCTGGCCTGTCGGCGGAGGTGTTCGGTCACTGTCTGGACGACGCGTGCCTGATAGGTCTGTGACTCGGTGGCGCCGCCGTCGACGCGAGCGTCGTGGGTCGCGCGGTCGAACCCCGTTTCGTCCGCCGGGTCGTCGGTACCCAGCGACCCCGCACCGAAGCCACCGACGACGTCGCCGACGCCGTAGTGGTCACAGAGCCACGAGAGGTCACTGACGGTGCCGTACTGCCACCCGGGGTACAGCGTGACGGCATCGGGGTCGATACCGGGCGGGCCGACCACGGGGAACGCCGGGACCGCGTCGACGACGTCGGCGACGGCCTCTGCGGGGGCAGCGTCGTAGTCGGCCCGCCATGCCCGAAAGCGAAAGCGCAGGCGGTCGAGGAACCCGGACCCGAGGCCGTCGGCATAGGGGCTGACGGGGTCGTCGTGGACGCCCAGAGCTGTGAGGCTCGGATGATGCCCGTACTCCCGTTCTAACTCGCGGCCAACGACTTCCCGCGGTCCGCGTCGAACCCGCCGGGCCGGTCAGTGGGAGGTCCTGCCAGAGGAGGAGGCCGTGTTCGTCACAGGCCTCGGCGACGGCGGGCGGGGTCGCCTGTGCCCGCACCCGAACGAGGTTCGCGTTCGCGTCGGCGGCCCGTTCCACGTCCTCCGGCGTCGGGTCCAACAGCGTCACGCCACGCGCGGGGACGCGCTCCCCGTTCACCCGGAGTCCCTCGTCGTCGTAGCTGACCGTCCGCAGCCCCGTCGTGATCTCGTTTGCGGCGTCGTCGAGTTTCGCCCGGACGACGTAGCGCGGCTGGTCGCCCCGGTCGTGTGGCCACCACAGCGACGGGTCGCGCACGTCGATGGTGTGCTGGACCGTCGTGTGGCCCGACCCGGTTGCGACCCGCGAGCGGTCCATCATCCCGCCGCCGCGGACGTTCCCCTCCGGGCGAATCGAGAACGTGATGCGGTCGTCGATGGCCTCGTTCGCCACGACGTCGGCCGTCACGTCGACGGCCGCCCCCTCGTCGGTCAGCCGCGGTCGCGCCCGTACGGTACTCACGTACGGGTCAGGGTAGGTCTCGAGCCGTGCACCCCACCAGATGCCAGGGACACACCGCTCGTCCGGGAGGGCCTCGGTGGCGTGGAGACCACCGAAACGGTCCTCGGGGACCCGGCACTCGACGACGACCCGGTACTCCTCGGCGTCGGGCAGTCGGACCCGAAGCGGTGTGAAGTACGCGTCGTGTGTCGCGACCTGTTCGTCGTTACACCAGACGCGGGTCTGTGCGTACGTCCCCCGGAGGACCAGCACCGCGTGAGCTTCGTCCTCGTTCCGCGGGTCCGAGAACGTCGTCTCGTAGGCCACGGCGTCTGCTCCGGCGAACGCCGTCGGCCGGCCCGGCACGCTCACCGGGTCCCAAGTCTCCGGCGTCGGCATCTCGTCGTCCGGCGCTACCGCCGCGCCGCGCCACTCCAGCGACATACCTTGTGACCCGTCCGCTGGGGGCATATCCTTTATCCCCACGGTGGCGGTGCCGGTTGCTGACGCCCGTCTGACGGGCCGTCGGACTACCCCGACGCCGGCTATTACTTTCACTTTCACTCCGGGGACGGCTCGGATTAAGGTGGCTTCGACCGCTCCGATAGGGTATGATTCACGACCTGCGCGATGGCACGGCCCCGACGTGTGACGCCAGTGACTGCGACCGACCGCTGGGGGAGCCGGCGCTGGTGTTCGAGACGGCGTGGGGTCGCCGCGAGGCCTACGAGTGTGCCTGTGGCGCGGTGACGGTCACCGTCGCCCGGTCCGAGTCGTCCCGTTGAAATACGCCCGTCGGCTACGGCGGCGTATGTCACTCGAAGCCGTCGTCACCGCGCACGGCCACGAACACGTCAGCGGTGAGCACGCGAGTACGCTGGAGGTCACGAGCGACGATTTCCTCACGCCCGCGGGCGACTGTATCCTCGGAATCGAGGCCGACACCGTCCCGGCTGACTTCGACGACGCGTTCGTCGAGGCGTGTCGGGACGCCGACGCGACCATCACAGCGACCATCGAGGTCGACGGCCACACGGTCACCGTCGAGGGGTCGGGCCACCCCGACCTCACCTTCGAGAGCGACCGGAGCCACGTCCTGCGGACGAGCGACTACGTGGACGACCGGACCGTGATGGTCGGCGCCGACGCGGCCGCCGGCGACGTCGACCGTGACGTAGTCGGGGCGCTCGCCGACGGCGCGGCCCTGACGCTGACCCTGACCGTCGACCCGGTCTGACTGCGTTTTCGCGCACCATCGTTCCACACACCGACCGTGTTTGGTGAAGGGGTTTTGGCGCTCGGGACCCACCGGACAGACATGGCAGACCCGGAACCGGAGGAGAACATCAGCGGGGGCGAGTCGGGCGGCGGTCGGGCGGCCACGTTCGACCCGTCGACGGCAGCGACGCGGGCCGAGGCCGTCGTCGACCGTCTCGGCGAGATGTACTGGACGAAGACCTACGGCGGCCGGCCGGCCTTCGAGTGTCTGGTGCGCACGATTCTCAGCCAGAACACGTCGGACAAGGCAAGCCAACCCGCACACGACTCGCTGATGGAGCGATATGGGGGGAGCGAGGCGCGAAGCGCCTCGGACAGTCCGGGCGGGGAGGGGACCGACCCGCGAGGGGACGACGGTGACCTCGCGGCGACGCTCGCCGAGGCCGACCAGCAGACGCTGGCCGAGACTATCTCGTCGGCGGGCCTGTACAACCAGAAATCCGAACGGATAATCGCCATCGCCCAGCGTCTCTGCGAGGTTTACGGCGGCGCCGACGAGTTCGACGAGTTCGTCCGCGAGGCGGACCCGGACGAGGTTCGGGACCGCTTGCTGGAGATGAACGGCGTCGGGCCGAAGACGGCCGACTGCGTCCTCCTGTTCGCCGGCGGCCGCGGCGGCGTCTTCCCCGTCGACACGCACGTCCACCGCATCGCCCGGCGGATGGGACTGGCACCCGCCGACGCCGACCACGAGACGGTTCGGGAGTACATCGAACACGACGTCCCCCCAGAGAAGTGCGGCTTCGGTCACACGGCGATGATACAGTTCGGCCGGGAGTACTGCACGGCACGCAAGCCGGCGTGTCTGGACGACCCGGAGGCCTGTCCGCTCGCGGACCAGTGTGCGCAGGTCGGCGTCTATCCGGCGACGGGCGACGTGGTAGACCCCGCCGAAGCGCCGGAGTAACTGGACTACTCGGCCGGTGACACGGACACCGCGCCGTCACGCACCGTCACGCTGTACCCGGCGTAGTCGAAAGTAACCGAGAGGTTGCAGTTCGCTCCCCGGTCGTCGGCGAACAACTCGTCCAGCGCCTCGGGGTTGACGCTCTCGTACAGCGACGGCAACGAACAGGGGTCTGTCCCCTCGAGGCGGCCCACGAGTTCGGGGACTGCGAGGCTCGCGAGGTCCGTGGTCGCGTCGAACTCGGCACGGGTCTTGTGCGTCCGAGTGTGGGTCGATACGTCCGTGAAGTCACACGCTGTGCCGTCTGCGACGGCGTCGTGCCCCGACTGCCCGCGGACAGTCGATGGCGTCCGGTCGGTCATCGAGTCGAAACAGTCCCGACAGCAGTAAAGCAGAGCGGGTTGACTATGTAATCTCTTGATACCGTCCGTGGCGGGTCAGGTCTCGAGGACGTGCGATTCGACGAGCGTCCGGTAGCCTCGGCGGAGCCGGTTCGACAGCGCCTGTCGAGAGATGCCGAGTTCGGTCGCCATCTCCTCTAGCGTGGTGGTCCGGGGTTCGCTGAAGTACCCGCGTTCGTGGGCGAGCGTCAGCGCCTCGCGCTGTCTGTCGGTCAGTTCGGGGGCCCCCTCGATGGCCGCCGACCCGGCGTCGGTCAACTCCGACAGCGTCGGGACGATACCGGCGTCTCGACAGGCCCGGTCGAACGCCGTAATCGCGCGCTGTTCGTCGCCACGCACGTCGACGCGCCACCCCGATTCGGTGCCGACCACCGACAGCATCGTCACGTCGCTGTCGACGATTGCTCCCAGCAGTCCCTCGTGGGTCCCCACGCACGTGCATCGGAGGAGCGACCGTCCGCAGACGCTGTCGACCAGCGTGACCGTCTCGAACTCCTCGACGGTCGAGAGGAACTCACGAACCGTCTCGCCGTCGACGCCCTCTATCCAGACGTACGGCATCACGGTCGACCCGGTCGGGACGATGCGCTCTATCTCGACGACGGCGTCCGGGTACGACTCGAAGACCGCTCCCAGCAGGAACGTCTCCGGCGGCATCGTGAACTCTGCGACGGTTGCCATCCTCGGCTATCTATCGCCCAACAGGAAAAAGAATAGGCTGGTAACTCCTCGGTGGTCGCCGACCTACTCGGCCCGGTGACCCCACCGTTCGCCGCTCTCGGCGTAGCGGGCGTCGACGATGCGGTTGAACTGGTCGTCCGACAGCGAGATGTCCGTCGCGCCGACGTTCTCGTCTAATTGGTCGACGGTGCGGGCGCCGACGATGGGGACGCAGGTGAAGTCTGGCTGTTCGATGTTCCAGCGGAGCGCCACCTGTGCCGGCGTCGCGTCGAGTTCGTCGGCGACGGCCCTGATCTCGTCGAGTACGTGCCAGCCACGTTCCGAGAGGTAGTAGTCGTCGAACCGCTCGTCGAGCGAGCCACGGGCGCCCTCCGGTCCCTCGAAGGCCGTCGGGTCGTCGTCGTCGGTGCGCTCGTACTTCCCGGTGAGGAACCCGCCCGCGAGCGGGGAGTACGGACACACGGCCATGTCCTGATCCGCACAGACGTCGAGGTAGTCCTTCACGTCGTCGCGGTAGCCGGCGTGAAACAGTGGCTGGGTGACCTCGAACCGTTCGAGGCCCTCCACGTCTGACTTCCAGAGGGCCTTCGTCAGTTGCCACGCGGCCATCGTCGACGCGCCGAGATAGTGGACTTTGCCCTCGCGGACGAGGTCGTTCAGCGTCCGTAGCGTCTCCTCGATGTCGCTGTCCTCGTCCCAGCGGTGGATGTAGTAGAGGTCGAGATAGTCCGTATCGAGCCGGTCGAGGGTCCCCTCTATCTGGGCGCGGATGTGCTTGCGGCCGAGACCGGAGTCGTTCGGGCCGGGTTCACCCCACCCGTCGAAGGGGAAGTACACCTTCGAGGCCAGCACGACGTCCTCACGGTCGTAGTCCTGTAGCCACTCGCCGATGTACTCCTCGCTCGTGCCGTTTGGCGTCCCGTAGACGTTCGCGGTGTCGATGAAGTTGATGCCCCGCTCCCACGCCGCATCGAGCAGTTCGTGAGCCTCCTCACGGTCCGTCTCGACGACGCCACCGGTCTCGCGACCGAAGCGCCACGTCCCGAAACAGAGCTGTGAGACCGTTGTGCCTGTCGAACCGAGTCTGGTGTACTCCATAGCCGCTCCAACGGGGCCGACGATAAAAGCGCTGGGGCGCCCGGCAATCCGTGCAGTCACCCACGTCGCCACGCCACCGCGACGGCGATGCCCACGATGAGGAACGCGAGCAGGGAGAGGTTCGGAATCGTCAGCCCGAGGACGCGGTACTGAATCTGTGCGCAACTTATCGCGCCGAGACCACAGGTGGTCTGGGTCACCTGCAACCACGAGTGATAGGCCGCGAGGCCGCCGCCGAGACCGACGAGCGGCAGGGCTGTCCGTGCGACCGCGGGACGTCGTTCGACGGCGGCGACGCCGAGGACGACCACCTGCGGGTACATGAGGATGCGCTGGTACCAGCAGAGCCGACACGGCGTCAGCCCGAGTCCCAACGAGAGGTAGAGACTGCCCGTGGTGGCGACCAGCGCGACCAGCGTCGCGAACGCGAGGAGCGACCGAGCGTCGAGCGAGACCCCAGCGCCACCGTTCCGGCTGTTCACGACAGTGAGAGTGCGCGCCGCCGGAAAAAGCGTTACGTGCGGGTGTCGTCGACGGGGCGGCCGGCGGTGGCCTCGCCAGCGCTCCGTCGCTGGCGAGCGGGGGAGGGCAGGCAGTGACGAGCGTGGTGTGGGGAGCATACCGCTCGCCGACGGCGAGCGGTTTCACCGTCAGAGCGTCGCACTCTCGACCGACTGTAAAAAGTGGGTTCCCTAGACGAACCGGAACGTCTCTAAGTTCTCCGGCGTGAAGGTACGGACGTTGTAGTCGTGGTACAGCCCCGAGGAGAGGTCCTGCGTGGCGGACTCGTCGCCGTCGACACAGAGTACCTTCTCCGGACGGGGATGCATCGTCTTCACGAAGTTCTCTAGACCCTGCCGGTCGGCGTGGCCGGAGAACCCGTCTATCGTCTCGACGCGCATCTCTACCGACAGACTGTCGCCGTTCAGCGACACCTCGTCGATACCCTTCTGGAGGCGCTTGCCCAGCGTCCCCTTGGCCTGATAGTCGACGAAGGTCAGCGTCGAGTCCGGGTCGGGTGCGAGGTGTTCGAGCCACGTCCGGGCGGGGCCGTCGGTGAGCATACTCGGCGGCGCGAGGACGACGCTGGCCTCCTCGCGGTCGGCGATGGCCTCGCGGTCGTCGCCGTCCTCGACGGGCGTAAACTGATCGGCGAGGAACGGGTTGCGGTCGGCGTCGTGGATGCGGTCCTGAACGTCGTCGCGGAGGTAGTCGGGGTAGGTCGTGTGGACCGCCGTGGCCTCCCAGATCATCCCGTCGAGGTAGACGGGCATCTCGGGGACGTCGCCCTCGCGCATCGCCTCTTCTAAGACGACCATCAGTTCCTGTGCGCGGCCGACGGCGTGGACGGGGACGAACACGGTCCCCTCGTGGTCGGCGGCCTCTGAGACGAGTCGCTTGAGCTTTCGCTCGGAGTCGTCCTGATCGGTCTGGTAGTCGTTGCGGCCGCCGTAGGTCGATTCGAGGACGAGCGTCTCCACCCGTGGGAACTCGTTTACGGCGCCGTCGAACAGGCGGGTGTTGTCGTAGTGGATGTCCCCGGAGAACGCGACGTTGTAGAGGCCGTCGCCGATGTGGAAGTGGACCACAGAGCTACCGAGTACGTGGCCGGCGTTGTGGAGCGTGAGTTTCACGTCCGGCGCGATGTCGGTGACGTCGCCGTACTCAAGCGGGATGCAGTGTTTGACCGCCTCGCGGACCATCTCGGTCTCGTAGGGGCGCTTGCGGCCGGCGGCGTCGGCGCGGCCGATGTAGTCGAGCGTCATCAGGCCGAGCAGGTCCCGCGTGGGTTCCGTACAGTAGATTGGACCGTCGTAGCCGTGTTCGAACAGGAGGGGAACCAGCGCCGCGTGGTCGAGGTGGGCGTGAGTGAGGACCACGGCGTCCAGCGAGGACGCACCGGACCCGATGGCTTCGGGAACGTCGAGATACGGCTGTTCGGTTCGCTCGCCGGGTTTGTCACCGCAGTCGACGAGAATGCGCGTGTCGGCCGTCGAGATGATGTACGCCACACGGCCGACCTCCCGGCATCCGCCGAGCGTGGTGACCCGGACCCACTCCTCGCTGGACATGGGTTCGCGGTGAATCTGTCGGCCGACGCGTTCGAGGATGTCCCGCCGGTCGTCGCGTTCCTGCGTGAGGAAGTCCCGGACGTTCGAGACGGTGGGCGACTCGATGGGCGGCGTGCGAACCACGTCGGGCGTCCAGCCGACTGCTTTGGTAATCTCCCGGAGCGTCTCGCCGCGCCGGCCGATGACGCGACCGGGCTTCTCGGCCTCGATGAGGACTTCCCCGGTGTCGGCGAGGAACTGGAGGCCGCTGACGCCGGCGTCCTCGGGGATTATCTCGCGAATCCGATCCTCTGCGGTCTCCGGTCGGGTCAGTACGTCCGGGTCGGGGCGGACGGTGATGCGCTTTCGGAGTCTCGACGCCAGTCGGCGGACGAGGTCACCGTCGGCGGCGAACTCCTTTGGGTCACGTGTGTAGATGACCAGTTCCGGTCCCTCGTAGGTGACGTCGGAGATGGAGATGTGGTTCGGAACCTCTTCGTCGATCGTTGCGCGTACGTCTTCGAGTTGCTTGTCTACCGTGCTCATAGTGTAGAACGGGCGGGCGGCCTGCTGGTGGCGTGTACTCCGTCGCGGGTCGGTCTGGACCGAGTGTCTCGTACGGTCATACAGTTGTCCGTTGTTCGGTGAACGACCTCCAGGCGGAGAACTGCCCGGAAAACCGATTGTACACGTCAGTACCCCGCTCGAATTATTAAAGACTTCGCACTCCGGAGCGGTCGGAGGCCGACGCTGTCTGTGTGGTCAGACCGATTCGAGGGCGTCGACGGTCCGTTCGGCCGCATCCGGTGCTGCCCGTGCCAGTGCGGTCGCGACGACGTACTCCGAGACTGGGTCGACCAGTTGCGCGGGGCGGACGTCCCCTTGGGCGCGACTGAGTTCCCAGTCGGCGCTCCAGATCCGGTCGGCGGCGTTCGTGAGCACGGTCCGGACCAGTCCCGGTGTCGGCCCCGTCCCGAGCGTACTCTGCAGTGCGTCGACGGCGGTCTGCCTGAACCGACGGACGTCGGCGGCGCTCTCGACGCGGAACTGTTCGCCCTCCTCGATTCGCCGTCGGACCCGCTCCAGCGCGCCGAACCCGGCGAGGCGGCCGGTCGCGTCCAGCAGCGCGCTCGCTGGTCCGGCGGCCTCCGTGACCCGAGTGGTCCCGTCGACGGCCTCGTCTCTGACCTCCCAGCGCACGCGCTCGGGGGCCTCCCAGTCCCCGCTGGTCGGTTCCGGTGGGACAGCCCGGGAGCGGAGGTCGGCCAACAGCGCCTCGGCCGCGCCGCGTAGCCGTGCTTCGACCGTGCCCGCATCGGCCGGAAGCGAGGCCCGGAACTGCGCGTCGAGGTGGCGGGCGTCGTCGAGGTACACGTGGGCGGACTCGGCGGCCTCGCCCCACTCCGCGACGGTCAGCAGCGCCGATCCGTCGTGGTTGACCGAGGGCTCCTCGGCGTCGGTCGCGCGTCGGAGTGCCGTCTCGATGCGGGCGTGGACGAGCGCTGCACGCACCGGGTCGTCGCCGAGGTAGGTGTACTCGGAGTCGAACGACCGCGCCTCGGCGACCGCGTTCCGGCGCTCCTCGCGCAGGGGAGCGGCCCGCCGCCCCTCGCTCACGAACCGCCAGCCTTCCGCCGCGTAGCGGGCGTTCTGTCGACTCTCACGAATCGCCCGCAACGCCATCAACCCCGTCTCCGCCCGCCGGGCGTCGTCGATGTTCTCGGTCGCGTGGTCGGCCGCGTCGAGCAGGTGTTCGCGGATGTGCCCGTTGGGTATCTCGTCGGGGCCCAGCGGCGTCGGCAGGCCAGACAGGAGTTCCGTGGTCCGGTCGCGTCCGGCCCCGAGATACGCGTCCTCGATAGGGACCGGGACGGCCGGAAACAGCAGGTGGTGCGGGCGCTCGTCGTCGCCGGTGTCGACGTCCGGTAGCTCGTGGCTCCGAATGGTCGGCTCGTCGCCGTCGGCGAAGCGTTCGACGGCACCACAGCCGGCGAGTGCGCTCGCGCCGACGACGGCGAGGAACCCCCGTCGGGTCTGCCCCGCAGCCGGGTCCGTCACTGTGACCCCTCCGTCGTCTCCGTCGACTGCTCGGAGGGTTCAGTCGCCGTTGCGTCGTCGCTACTCGCGGCAGCCATCTCCGAGTCGGCCATCGGGCCGCTGTCACAGCTTCCGGTCCCTATTGAGGAGCCGTGGCCGTTGACCTCGTCGTCGTCGAGCGGCGCCGGAATCCTGATGAACCGGACCGCGTACACTTTCTCGTCTGCCCGGCAGGGCTCGTCGTAGGGACGGCTGGAGAGCGCGTAGTCGGTCCGCACCTCGTCCGGGTTCCAGGCGACGTGACAGAGTTCGAGGCGGAAGCAATCCTCGACCTGATGGGTCTCGATGTACACCGATTCGCTGTCGTAATCGGTTTCCCCGAGGAACGACCCGACGCGGTCTGTGCCCGGTACGTCGGCGACGGAGACGCGCTCGGCACGTTCGGGGCTGTCGACGAGGGCGCTCGTGTGGCGAGACGAGTATTCCGACTCGGTGGGCCGCCCGCCGTCGTCTCCGTCGGCGTCCGAGAGCCAGACCGGCGGTCGGTCGACGTCCGCTCTGAGCCCGAGGGTCTCGGGGGCCGACTCAGAACCGGCGTAGGTCGTCTCGCCGGCGGTCGGTGTCTCGCGTGTCGATTCGACGGTTCCGTCGAGCAACCCACCGCACCCTGCGAGCGCACTCGCGAGGCCTGCGGCTCCGTGGAGGACGCGGCGGCGTGTTGGAGGGACCATCGTCGGCGGAGCGACGAACGCCCCCGGAATAAGTCTCGTGTTCCCGATACGCGCCGGCCTCGGCACTGGACCGGCCCGAGTCGTCCGCGCCGCCACACCGAAGGCGACGGGCCGCGAGGATACCCTCATGCACGTCACACCTGCCGTCGTCGCCGAGGAGTACGAGTGGACCCTCGAACGGGCCGACGTGGTCGTGCCGCTGGTCAACGACACCCGGGACCACCTCGGCGACCTGTTCGGCGTCGACGTCGACGCCATCGACGAGCGCGCGTACCGCGAGGCCGTCGAGGCGGTGTTCGCCGACGGCGACCGGGCGGTCAACGTCGCGGCGCTCGTCCGTCTGCTCCGGGACCTCGACGTCGAGGGTGACTACCCCGGATTCGTCGTCGACGAACTGCTCGGGCGTGAACTCGCGGGGATGCTCGCGGGCGACCAGCCGCTCCGATTGCTCGCGGAGGCCACGTTCCACGTCGCCGACGTGCGGACCCACGGGGCCGAAGGCGACGCCGCTGGGGCGGACGACCTCGACGCGGCGCTGGCTGCGGGCGTCCAGACGCGATTGCCGGGGTGGCCGTGGCAGGCGGACGAGAGTCCGTTCGGCTTAGAACGAGAAGGACGGCGTCGCTAGGAAGGCCGTCTCGTACCCCTCGTGACGGGATGTCTGCGAGGGGGCGACGACGTCGACGCCGACCGAGGGGTCCGACTCGGACGTCTCGACGACGGCGCCGTAGTGGTAGCCGAGGTCGGGGTGGAGCGCCGCGCCAAGCGCGTCGTCGAACACCGTCTCGCCGCCCGTCTCGACGGTTCCATCGAGGGACATCATCGGCAGGGGAACGCGGTTGTACGGCGTGCGGACAGAGACGGCCAGATACGACTCGCCGTCGGCGAGGAAGTCGGCCTCGGAGAGCCACGTCGCGGCGTACACCCCGTCGCTGCCCTTCTTCGTCCCGAGTAGCGTCCCGGGCAGTTCGTCCGCGACCGGCGTCTGGGAGACGGGACGCATCGACATCTCCATCAGGTCGACGGCGCCGCGTTCGCCTTGTGTCTCCGAGAACTCCTCGTAGGAGAGTTCGTCGAGCGCCGACTGTGCGAAGTCGAACTCGACGCTCGTCTCGGCGGCGTCGCCGAACCGTCCGGCGAAGGCGCCCAGACGGCGGTCCGAGACGGCGTTGACCCGGACGCGGACGGTGTAGAGACCGTCGCCGTCGAGTTCGTAGTTGTCGCCGTAGTGAAAGCCCATACTCTGGGAGATCATCGGCCACGGCGATTTCTCGTCGACTGTCTCGCCGTCCTGTTCGATGGTGATGGCGACGCCGGCCGAGATGGGCAGGACCATCTCCGTCTCCGGGTCCCACACCGTCGCCATCAGGTGGATGCTGTCGGTGTCGCGGATGTCGACGCGTTCGGTGTCGGTGCCCGTGACGGTCCAGAAGCGGTGGGGAAACGAGTAGCCGAGGCCGACCATGTAGTCGCCCGCTTGTGCCATCCCGGCCATCCCCATCCCTTCGACGTGGGTCGGGCGGTAGGTGGCGTCGGGGCGATTCTCCACGAGTGGCGGCGAGCGTGTCGACTGGCTCTGGAAGGACCCACAGCCAGCGACGAGCGACGCACCGGCGAGACCGGTGCTGGCGAGAAACCGTCGTCGGTTCATACAGTCGGGTAGCCACCTGCTTTCAAAGACGATTCTGGTACGGTGGGCGAATCAGGCAGGGTCGGCCGGGGGGAGCGCCCGGAGATTCCGCGGCGGCAGGAGGTAGTTCCCCCTGCGCTCGACGGTCATGTACTGGAGGATGCCGTTGTTGGTACGCTGCCCGACCGCGGCGTTCTCGGCCACGTCGGTACCGTTCATCGCCTCTCTGGTCGCCACGAAGTCCTCGATGGACCGCTGGAGCGAGAGGAAGTGCAGGCCCGCCTCGCCGCCGTCCGTCGAGTCGAAGTCCCGGCGGAGGATGGTGGGGCTGTCGTCCTCGCGAGCGCGCGAGAGCTTCTGTGAGTGGCCGACGACGCCCTCGCGGCGGCCGCTCTCGACGGCGTCTTCGGGGCACTCGTCGATGGCGCTGTCCGTACCGAGGTTCTCGCCGACGCCCTCTACTTTCCCCTCGTCCGCGTGGGCGGGACAGAACATCTTCGAGACCCGCTGGTCGCGCGAGTCCTGTTCGTACCACTGCTGGAGGTGCAGGCGGATGAACGAGAGATGCTGGGTCGCGCCGCCGGCGAAGGGGCCGGCGTCGACGGTCACGCGGTCCTCGGTGGCCTGATTCCCCTTGAAACCGGACTTGAACCCCATGAACAGCGGGGCCTCCTCGGGGACGGGTTCGGAGTCGGGGACGCCGTCGACGTCCTGCTTCTCGGCGGGCAGGCCGGTCCCGACGAACCCGGTCCGGCGGTCGGCCACGCCGAACACGCCCGCGAACGACGACGGCATCTCGTGGTCGTTGACCGTCTTGCGGGTCCCCTTCAGCGCCTCTTCTGCGGCCAGCACCACGCTCTCGTGGTCGCTGGCGAGATGGAGGAGCGCGTCGGGCGTATCGGGTTCGGGGTCCTCGAAGGGGGCCAGTGCTTTCGGCTCCGGTACGTCTACGCCCGCCGGGTTCGCCTCGAACCGGTCGAAGTAGGTCGGGCCGTAGCCGAGCGTGAACAGGAGGCCGTCGTTGCTCCACTCGTAGGCCTGCTCCAGCGTCGACAGCGCGTCTTCCACCTGCCTCCGGTCGCCGTCGGTCGGCCTCCCGTCACGCTCGTAGTCGAGCAACAGGAGGACGTGGTGGCGCGCCATCCGCGGGTTGCCGGCGTCGTCGGTTGCCAGCGCGTCGTTCCACGCGTGCTGGCGGGCCGACAGACTGGCAGTGTCGTCGGTCCCCTCGGGTACGTCGGGTGTGCCACGGTCGAGACAGGCGGCGAGCGCGGCCGTCCCACCGATGGCGACGGCGCTCTTCGCGAACTCGCGTCGTGAGATACCGCGGTCTGTCATCGCTCCGGCCTAGGGTGGCGACCCATTACTGGATTCTGGTACACCAGCCGAACGCGACGTCTCGCGGGCTCGAACCCGTCGAAGGCCCGCTTCCGTCTGCTTCACTCCGGACTGTCGAGCAGGTTGTCGACCAACCGCTCGAACCGGTCGGTGAGCCGTGCCGGGAGACTCGGGTCCAGCGTCTGGACCAGTCGAGCGGTCTCCTCGGGGTCGACGAGTTCGAGGGTGACGCGGCCGGCCTCGCGGCGCTTCTCGACGACGTCGTGTTCGACCAGACCGTCGAGGTGGTGTTCGAGCGTACTCCGGGCGATGCCGAGGTGGTCGGCGACGGCGTCGGGTCGGGCGCCGTCCGTCTCGAACAGTGTCGTGACGACGTCTCGGGCCGTCTCGCGGCGGAGCAGGGCGATGACTCGTCGCTCCCAGCCGTCGTACTCCGGCGGATAGTAGTGCGTTCGTCCGTTGACCGTCTCGGCGGTGACGTCGTCGAGTCGCCGCAGATGGTACTGGACCTGTCCCGTCGCGAGGTCCAGCGCTCTGGTCAGTGCCCGGAAGTGGATGCCCGGGTCGCGGTCGATGCGGTCCCGAATCAGCCGCCGCGTCTCGTTACTCATATCCCTCGTTATCCAGTCGTTTCTCGATCCGTCTGGAATAATAGACGGCCCCTAAGACCAGCGCGACGAGGAGTGCGTCGGCGGCGTGTTCGAGCGTGTGGTGGCTGTCGGGGCTGACGGCGCCGACCATGGATAATCCGGCCAGTAGGGGCCGAGCGACGAGCGCGCTGAGGGCGAGCGCGACGAGCAGGTACGCCCGCGACCCGCGCCGACGGTAGGCGGCCAGTCCGAGGGCACAGAGGGTCGCCGTCGCGACGCCGGAGACGAGGAGGACGACGCCGAAGTCGACGTGGACGT
Organism: Haloarcula sp. JP-L23; assembly: GCF_011602445.1. Classification (NCBI taxonomy): domain Archaea; kingdom Methanobacteriati; phylum Methanobacteriota; class Halobacteria; order Halobacteriales; family Haloarculaceae; genus Haloarcula; species Haloarcula sp. JP-L23. The sequence continues at coordinate 1,551,246 of NZ_CP050014.1, forward strand.
CGCCCAGATGGAACCCCAGATGACCCGGCCAGTTCATGGTGGCCTCTAGACGGCGAAGCCACCTGACTCCCTCGGTTCTGGCTGACTTTTTTACGCCGTCCGCGAGAGTCGACGGTATGGTCAGTATCGGGTTCGTGTGTGAACCGGACCACCCAACCTTCTGGCCGGTCGCCGAACGACTGGCCGCGCGGGGGTTCGACATCGAGTTCCTCCGGCCGACCGACCCGATCTGCCGGGCCGATGTCGACGGCCTCGAAGCCCTCGTTAACGGCGTGCTTCACCCAGAGTCGTTCGGGGCCCTCCGCTATGCGGACCAGCGAGACGTCCCGACGTGGAACGGGTTCCTCTCGACGACGGCTTTCGCCTCCCGCGTCGTCGCACTCGACGCGCTGGACGCGATCGGGTGTCGCGTCCCCGACGTCCACTTTGACGGCCCGAAAACGGGGTTCGAGGCGGCCAGTCCGTTCGCGTGGCGCCGTCGGCCAACGGGGAGACAGCGGCCGTCGTTCTACGTCGAGTCGGTCCGGACCGAACCGGTCGACCACCGCTACTACGCCGTCGACGACGGACGGGAGACGCACGTCCGCGCACTGGCGATACGGACCTCGATTTCGGACACGGGCGACCCGGTGTCACAGACCGACGTCGACGTGATGCTGGCCACGCGCGTCCGTGAGCTACTGGAGCGGTTCGGCGCGCGGGCAGTCGGCGTGGACTTCACCCGCGGCGAGGACGGCGAGTTCTACGCGCTCCGGACGACGCCCGTCCCGACGTTCGCCGGAACGGACATGGGGCGGCGAGTCGCCGACTCCGTGGCGTCGTTGACGACCCTCGGCGCGTAGTGACACACCGCCCCGACCCTTCGGGGAGTTTATTAGCGGCGTGGGCCACGATTCCGGTAATGAGCGGCGAGCAGGAACTCGGCATCACGGAGAGCAAAGAGCATTCACCCGGCGAGTGGTACGCCGAGGTCGTCCAGAAGGCCGGCCTCGCGGACTACGCCCCGATGGGCGGGTTCATCGTCACGCGCCCGCGTGGCTATGCCGTCTGGGAACGCATCCAGAGCCACCTCGACGGCTGGTTCAAAGACACCGGCGTCCAGAACGCGTACTTCCCGCTGTTCATCCCCGAGAGCTATCTCGAACGGGAGAAAGACGTCGTCGAAGGGTTCGACCCGGAGGTCGCGTGGGTCACCCACGGCGGCCACGAGGAACTGGAGGAACGGCTGGCAGTCCGGCCAACGAGCGAGTCCATCATCGCGCCGTTCATGGCCCAGTGGACCCGCTCGCACCGCGACCTCCCGATGCGTCTGAACCAGTGGTGTTCGGTCGTCCGGTGGGAGGCCACCGAGACGAAGCCGTTCTTCCGCACCAAGGAGTTCCTCTGGCAGGAGGGCCACACGGCCCACGAGGACGAGGAGGGCGCGTGGGACGAGACGATGACCCGGCTGGACCAGTACGAGCGACTCTACGAGGAGGTCATGGCGATGCCGCCACTGAAGGGCCGCAAGCCCGAACACGACAAGTTCCCCGGCGCCCACACCACGACGACGGTCGAGGCGCTGATGCCCGACGGAAAGTCCGTGCAGGCCGCGACCTCCCACTATCTGGGCACCTCCTTCGCCGAAGCGTTCGACATCACCTACGCCGATGAGAGCGAGGAGGAGAAGGTGGCTCACACCACCTCCTGGGGCCTCTCGTGGCGCGCGATGGGTGCACTCATCATGACCCACTCCGACGATCAGGGACTAGTCCTCCCGCCCGCACTCGCCCCCACGCAGGTCGTCGTCGTCCCCATCTGGCAGGAAGACACCAAAGACGACGTGCTGGAGTACTCCGCGGACCTCGCCGCCGAACTGGAGACGGCGGGCATCCGGGTCGAACTCGACGACCGGGACCACCGCAATCCCGGCTTCAAGTACAACGAACACGAACTCAACGGCGTCCCGCTCCGAATCGAAGTCGGCCCCCACGAGGTCGACGACGAGGAGGCGACGCTGGTCCATCGCCCCGACGGCGAGAGCGAGACGGTCGACCGTGAAGACATCGACGATACCGTCGCGGACCACCTCGACACCGTCCACGCCAAACTGTACGCCAGCGCCGAGGAGACGCTGGAGGGCGAGATTCGCGAGGCCGAGTCCCGCGAGAAGATTCTCGGCACCATCGGCCAGCACGGCGGCTACGTCAAGTGTGGCTGGTGTGGTGACGAGGACTGTGAGGACCCTATCAAGGAGGCCATCGCCGCCGAAATCGTGATGGTCCCGCTGGACCGCGACGAGGAACCGGTCCACGACGAGTGTGCCATCTGCGGTGAGGACGCCGAGGAGACGGCGTACTTCGCGAAGAGCTACTGAGTCTGTACTGACCCGACCGGAGCGAGGGGAAGCGTTTTTCATCGACCTTTGTCGAGGAGTGGTGGCGAGTGCAACGAGGCACCCGACGACGAAAACGGTCGGACGGCGTACTTCCCAACGGGCTGTTGGCCGTGCGGTCTTTCGAGCGGGTCCGGCCTTCGACGGCCGATGGCTCGGTGTAACTCGGCGGATATGTCTTCCGATGGACCCCTCGGGATGCGGTGTTCGTCCCGGCAGTACTCGCGATGCTTAGCGAGTCCGTCCTCGCACTTGTGAATATCCGGGGACAGCACAAGGACGAGTACGACAAGTGATCCAGCAGTAGTGCCGACGCGGCCGTTCAGGAAAGGATGGGGCTCAGGGAGCGTGTGACTTTCTCCGTGCCCCCACAGAGGACTGTTACACGGGCATATATAAATCGGCGTCAGACTCGGGTCATACAAACGGCAGACAGCGACTGGACTCTCCCGAAAGGTAACAGGTTCGGCCGACGACTATCGGGGACGATGCGGCGGTGCCGCTGTATACGCGGCTTACCCTGTCGGTAACAACACCCTTATCCCTGCGTGTGTGTGAAACATGGGCATGGACGACATCTTTGTTGGACGGTTGATGTCCTCACCTGTAACGACCGTATCTGCCGATACGCCCGCCGAGACGGCTGCCGAACTGATGCTCGAAGAGGGAATCAGTTCCGTGGTCGTCGTGGACGACGACGACCAACTCGCAGGTATCCTCACCTCGACGGACTTCGTGGCTATCGCCGCGGCCGACGAGTCGACGGGAACGCTCTCTGTCGCTGACTACATGACTGCCGACGTGGTGACGACGACGGCCAACGAGTCCATCGAGAGCGTCGCTGACCTCCTGATCGAACACGGCATCCACCACGTCCCCGTCGTCGACGACACCGAAGGCGTCGTCGGGATGCTGACGACGACGGATTTGACTGCGTACCTCTCGGGTATCGAGGACCCGACGCCGGCACGCGCGCCGAGCTAATCGGCCGGCAGACGGCGCAAGAATTGCCGGATGTCCGACGACGATTCCGGATCGACGACGGCGGAAGTCTTTGTCAACCGCAATACAGCGCCAACTATCGTGATAAATATATATGTCCTAATGTGGGGCTAAAGAACACTAATACCTTCAGGAACATCCTCTTATGGGAGTCCCCGATAGATGCGCGCACACATGGTTGAGCGATACGACAGCGATCAGTCTGCGAGCGGGGCCGGGCTCGCGGACCCGACAGACGCACGGTCGAACTGCGGCGTCGGGGTCGTCATGGACCTCGACGGCGGCAGCGACCACGGGACAGTATCGGACGGGCTCGACTTGCTCGAAAACCTCGAACACCGAGGGACCACCGGAGCCGAGCAAAACACCGGCGACGGCGCGGGCATCATGCTCCAGATTCCACACGAGTTCTTCGCCGAGGAACTGGACGCGGCCCTGCCTGCACCGGGCGAGTACGCCGTCGGGACGCTCTTTTTGCCGAAGGACGACGACGAGGCCACCGAGGGTCTGAAAGACCTCGTCGAGACGGAACTCGCCGGTGCAGGGCTGGACGTCCTCGAGTGGCGGACCGTCCCCACCGACAACAGTGACATCGGTGCCACGGCACTCGAATCCGAACCGGCCGTCGTCCAGTTCGTCACCACGTCCGTCGAGGGAAAGACGGGCGAGGAACTCGACAACCAGCTCTACGTCGCCCGCCGCGTGCTGGAGAACACCGTCGAATCCGAACAGCCGCCGGGCCACGAACGCTTCTACGTCGTCTCGCTGGCTACCGACGTCGTCGTCTACAAGGGCCTGCTGAAGGCCGAACAGCTACCGGAGTACTACCCGGACCTCTCCGATGAGCGCTTCGAGTCGACGTTCGCGATGGTCCACGCCCGTTTCTCGACGAACACGCTCGGCGCGTGGCACCTCGCACACCCGTACCGCCGCATCATCCACAACGGCGAGTTCAACACGATTCAGGGCAACATCAACTGGATGCGCGCTCGCGAGACGGACATCCAGAGCGAGCGCTTTGGCGACGACGTCGAGACCATCAAACCAATCATCGACGACCCGAACCAGTCCGACACCGCGAGCGTCGACAACGCGCTCGAACTGCTCTTGCAGGGCGGCCGTGACCTCCCGCACGCGCTCCGGATGCTCATCCCCGAAGCGTGGCGCGGCGAGATGAACAACGTCTCCGGCGACCGGCGTGACTTCTATGACTACCACGCCTCCCTCGTCGAACCGTGGGACGGACCCGCACTCGTCGCGGCGACGGATGGCGACCGCATCGGTGCGGTCCTCGACCGCAACGGCCTGCGTCCGTGTCGCTACGACATCCTCTCGGACAACACGCTCGTCATGTCCTCCGAGGCCGGCGCGCTCGACCACGACGCCAGCGAAATCGAAGAACGCGGCCGACTCCAGCCCGGACAGTGTTTCCTCGCCGACCCCGAGGAAGGTCGCGTCATCCCCGACGAGGAAGTCTTCGACGACATCGCCGGCGAGAAGTACGGCGAGTGGGTCGCACAAGAGCAGGTCGACATCGACGACGTGGCCGACCGCTCTGACAACACGCCGCGCCACGAAGTGAGTGGTCTGCGGAGCCATCAGGCGATGTACGGCTACACCTACGACGAGGTCGACCACCTCATCGAACCGATGGCCGAGAAGGGGAAGGACCCGGTCGGTTCCATGGGCGACGACACGCCGCTGTCGGTCCTCTCGCAGTTCAACCGGCCGCTCTTTACCTACTTCAAACAGCTCTTCGCACAGGTCACGAACCCGCCGCTCGACTACATCCGCGAGGAACTGGTCACCTCGCTCGAGTCCCGTCTGGGCTTCCAGCGCAACCTGCTCGACGAGACACAGGCGCACGCCCGGCAACTCGTCCTCGACTCGCCGATTCTCACTGACGCCGAGACGAAGGCCATCAAGGACATCGACGAGAACGGCATGTCGACGAAGGTCGTCGACATCACCTACGAGAAGGGCACGGACCTCCGCGAGGCCGTCGAAGACGCACGCGCCGAGGCCGACGCCGCGGCCGAGGACCACGACATCATCGTCCTCTCGGACAAGGCCGCCGGCGAGGACCGCGTCCCCATCCCCTCGCTGCTGGCGGTCGGTGGCATCCACCACCACCTCGTCCGCAACGGCCTGCGCAACCACGTCGGCCTCGTCCTCGAATCGGGCGACCCGCGCGCCGTCCACCACTTCGCGACGCTCATCGGCTACGGTGCGGGCGCGGTCAACCCATACCTCGCCTACGAGACCATCGAGGACCTCGTCGCCGGCCCGGACGGCGCCGACCTCTCGGACGCCATCGACGCCTACATCACGGCCGTCGAGGACGGTCTGCTGAAGACGATGGCGAAGATGGGCATCTCCACGGTGGAGTCCTACCAGGGCGCCCAGATATTCGAGGCCGTCGGCCTCTCCTCGGACTTCATCGCCGAGTACTTCGAGGGCACCACCTGCCGCACGGAGGGTATCGGCATCGAGGAGATAGAGGATGACCTGCTCCAGCGCCACGAGGTGGCGTGGAGCGAGGAGGAACCCGAGATGCCCCGGCAGGGCGAGTACGAGTTCCGCTCGAACGGCATCCACCACCAGTGGAACCCCAACACGGTCGGCAAGATTCAGCAGGCCGTCCGTATGGGCGACTACGATACCTACAAAGAGTTCGCCGAACTCGTCAACGACCAGAACGAGCAACTCCAGACGCTTCGGGGCCTCCTCGAACTCGATTCGGACCGCGAGTCCGTCCCCATCGAGGACGTCGAACCCGTCGAGGACATCGTCACGCGCTTCGAGACGGCGGCGATGTCGCTGGGGTCGCTCTCCCCGGAGATGCACGAGAACAACGCTATCGCGATGAACCGTCTCGGCGCCAACGCCAACACCGGCGAGGGCGGCGAACCGCCCGAGCGGTTCCACACCGAGAAGGAGTGTACGACCAAGCAGGTCGCCTCCGGTCGCTTCGGCGTCACCTCGGAGTACCTCGCCGCGGCCGACGAACTCCAGATCAAGATGGCACAGGGCTCCAAACCCGGTGAAGGCGGCCACCTCCCCGGGAAGAAGGTCAACGAGATGATCGCCCACGTCCGCTATGCGACGCCGGGCGTCGGCCTCATCTCGCCGCCGCCGCTGCACGACATCTACTCCATCGAGGACCTGAAGCAACTCATCCACGACCTCAAGGCCTCGAACCCCGAGGCCGACATCAACGTCAAACTGGTCGCCGAGGACGGCATCGGCACCATCGCGGCCGGCGTCGCGAAGGCCAACGCCGACGTGGTCCACATCTCGGGCCACGACGGCGGCACCGGCGCGTCGCCGAAGACGTCCATCAAGAACGCGGGTCTCCCGTGGGAACTGGGCGTCGCCGAGGCCAACCAGATGCTCCGCGCGACGGGGCTTCGCTCGCGCATCAAAATCACCACCGACGGCGGCATGAAGACGGGCCGTGACGTGGCCGTCGCCGCCCTGCTGGGCGCCGAGGGGTACACCTTCGGGACCGCCTCGATGGTTACCTCTGGCTGTGTGATGGCCCGGCAGTGTCACGAGAACACCTGTCCGGTCGGCATCGCCACGCAGAACGAGAACCTGCGGAGCCGGTTCCCCGGGGAGCCACAGCACGTCATCAACTACATGACGTTCGTCGCGCAGGAACTACGCGAGATAATGGCCGAACTCGGCTTCGAGACGGTCGACGAGATGATCGGCCGCGCGGGCGTGCTCGAACAGCGCGACGACGTCACGCAACCGAAGGCGAAGAAACTCGACCTCTCCTCGGTCATCGCCGAACCGGCCGACAACGACGGCCGGTACAAACAGCGCGAACAGGACCACGAGGTCGACGAGCAACTCGACTGGGACCTGCTGGAAGCGGCCGAACCCGCAATCGAGAACGGCGAACCGGTCGCCATCGACACGAGCATCGACAACGTCAACCGCGCGGTCGGTGCGACGCTGTCGAACCGCATCTGCCGGACGTACGGCGGCGACGGCCTGCCGGACGACACCGTCCGGGTCGACTTCGACGGCACCGCCGGCCAGTCCTTCGGCGCGTTCCTCGCACAGGGCGTGACGATGGAACTGACCGGCACGGCCAACGACTACGTCGGCAAAGGCCTCTCCGGCGGGAAGCTAATCGTCAACACGCCCGAGGCAGCGCCCTACGAGGCCAGCGACAACATCGTCATCGGCAACGTCGCCCTCTACGGCGCGACCCAAGGCGAGGTGTACATCAACGGGATGGCAGGCGAGCGCTTCGGCGTCCGGAACTCGGGCGTCAAGGGCGTCGTCGAGGGCGTCGGCGACCACGGCTGTGAGTACATGACCGGTGGCGCCATCGTCGTCCTCGGGGAGACGGGCAAGAACTTCGCGGCCGGGATGTCCGGTGGCGTCGCCTACGTCTACGACCCCGATGGATCCTTCGCCGAACAGGCAAACACTGGCATGGTCTCCATCCGCGAGACGCTGGAGGCGAAAGACCGCCAGATGATCACCCGCCTCGTCGAGAACCACGCGACCTACACCGACTCGGACCGCGCGAACGAACTGCTAGCGGACTGGGACGCCGAACTCGACAACTTCACCATGGTGATGCCCGACGCCTACGCGGAGGTCATCTCCGACCGCGAACGCGACGACGTGCGCAACGAACCGCCGGCCGCCGCGACGCCCGCGGCCGAGGCCGGCGAGGCCGACTTCGCGGCCTCCTCTGACGACTGAGGACCGGCGTCGCTCCGTTCGGTTTTCGAGACGTCTCGCTCGCTCTCCGCGGGACAGACAGCAGACGAGAACGATTCTCCCGGCCGCTGCGAGGACGGCTACGTACCGTCACGCTGCGGACGACGCGCCACGCTCGTCTATCCGGGCCGAGAACGCAGGTCGGCTAACGGCCGCTTCGAAACCCGACTGTTAGCTCACGACGACCAGATTGTCGACGACGTCGACGCCGGCCCGGTCGAAGACGGCCTGCATATCCTCGCCCAGCGCGACGTCGGTGATGAACACGTCGATGTCGTCGACGGTGGCGAACTCACGGAAACTCTGCTGGCCCAGTTTGCTCCCGTCAGCGACGAGGACGACGCGATGGCCGCCGTCGACCAGCAAGGACTTGATACGGGCCTCGTCCTCGTTCGACACCGAGAGGCTCCCGTCCTGTTGGATGGCGTCGGTTTCGAGAAAGACGATGTCGAAGTTCGTCTTGCGCAGATACGACTCGCCGCTCGGACCGACGAGGGCATCCGATGTCGGTCGGAGCGAGTCACCGACGACTTTCACCTCACCGCAGGCTTTCCGGAGTTCGAACGCGTTCTCCGGGGAGTTCGTCGCGACGAGGAGCGACACCGACTCCGGAAGCTCTCTCGCTACTTCCATCGTCGTCTGGCCGGTGTCGAAAAAGACGGCGTCGCCGTCGCTCAACTCTTCGACCGCCCGTTCGGCGATGGCACGTTTCCCGTTTGGATTCTCGACGCTGTTCGTCACTCGGGTGTCCGTAACGTCCTCCCGTCCGTTCGTGGCAGGGAGCGCACCGCCGTGGAACCGCTCGATGAGACCGTCTTCGGCCAGCGACGCCAGGTCGCGTCGAATCGTCGCCCCCGAGACACCGAACGTCTCGGTGAGTTCTTCGACTGTGACCCTGTCACTGCTGTTTACTTTTCGAACTATCTCTTTTCGTCGTTCCTCGGGCAACATAGTCACGAGTTATTCCGTATCGAACGCGCCGGTTGTCGGTTCGTAGCTATAGTAGCGACGCGTATAGCCTTGTTTATAATCGACATTCTCGACACCGGGAGGCTCCACCGACGGAATCGGTACATTCGGTCTTGCATACGTCTACGACGGACATCCTCGTCCGCCGCACGTCGTTATATTCACAGTCTGTGTCGTATTCATAAATATGGTCCCTCATATTACTCGGTGAGGACCCCAAACAGCGTCGCGACGATTGTCCCAAGGCTGCTGACGATAGCGCCGCCGTGGACACCAGTCGCGTAGTCGTACACGGCGATAGCCGCCAGTATCCCGGCGATGCCGAACGCAGCCAGTGTAACGCGTGACAGGCTACGGGTGGTGTCTGGTCGCATCGTCAGGCGGTCAGTTTCTGCTCGGACTTCGCCTCGTGCGTCAGGGACTCCCCGGTCTGGGGGTCGAAGTACTGGAGCGAGTCGCGGTCGAATCTGAGGTTGACGCTGTCGCCCATCTGGACCGTCGTGTCCGGGTCGACGGCGGCCTTGATGGTCTGGCCGGTGTCGAGGTCAAGTTCGAGTACCGTCTTCTCGCCCTGCGGTTCGACGACCTGTACGGTGGCGGGGTGGACGTTCGCGGCGATGCCGTCCTGATTGAGCGAGATGTTCTCGGGGCGGATGCCCAGCACGACCTGGTCGTCCAGATACGCCTCCAGTTCGTCGGCGAACTCGTCGGGGATATCGTGGGTGTCCGTCCCGATGTCGAGTTGTAGCTTCTCTGCGGAGTCGCGTTCGAGCGTCCCCTCGATGAAGTTCATGCTGGGGGACCCGAGGAACCCGGCGACGAACATGTTGCGCGGGTTCGAATAGACGTGCGTGGGCGCGCCCACCTGCTGTATCTGCCCGTCGTCCATGACGGCGATCTGGTCGGCCAGCGTCATCGCTTCCACTTGGTCGTGGGTGACGTACACCGTCGTCGTCGATAGCTCCTCGTGGAGTTTGTTGAGTTCCGCGCGCATCTGCACGCGGAGCTTCGCGTCCAAGTTCGACAGCGGTTCGTCCATCAGGAACACCGCGGGGTCACGGACGATGGCTCGGCCGAGCGCGACGCGCTGTTGTTGGCCGCCGGAGAGCTCCGAGGGCTTGCGTTCGAGCAAGTCCTGTATCTGCAGTAGCTCTGCGGCTTCGGCGACCCGCTCCGTGATGACGTCCTCGGGCGTGTCGTGCTGTTCCAGCCCGAAGCGCATGTTCTCGCGGACGGTCTTGTGGGGGTACAGCGCGTAGTTCTGGAACACCATCGCGATGTCCCGTTCGTACGCGCGCCGGTCGTTGACCACTTCGTCGCCGATGCGAATCTCCCCGTCCGTGGCGCGTTCGAGGCCGGCGATGAGACGAAGCGTCGTCGTCTTGCCACACCCCGAGGGGCCGACGAAGACGGTGAAGCTCTCGTCGGGGATGTCCAGCGAGATGCCGTCGACTGCGGTGACGTCGTCGAATTCCTTTACGAGGTCGTTGAGTTCTACGTGTGCCATTGTTGATTACTCCTTGACAGCTCCTTGGGTCAGTCCGCTCACGATGTACTGCTGGAAGAACAGGCCGAACAGGATGCCCGGCAGGGCCGCGATCATCCCGCCTGCGGCGAGGTGTGCCCAGTCGACGAAGTCGTCGGCGACGAACAGCGAGACGGCGATGGGCAGGGTCTGTGCTTGCTCGGAGGAGGTGAGAACGAGCGCGAAGACGAACTCGTTCCACGAGAAGATAAAGGCGAGAATCGCCGTCGCGGCGATGCCGGGTTTCGCCATCGGGAGGATGATCTTGACGAACCCTTCCCAGCGCGAACAGCCGTCGATACGGGCCTGTTCGTCCAGCGACTCGGGCACGCCGTCGAAGTAGTTCTTCATTATCCAGACGGCAAAGGGGAGGTTGAAGAACGTGTACGTCAGTATCAGCGCGATTCGGGTGTCGTAGAGACTCCCGGTCAGGCCGCCGACGAGCGGCGGGTTCGACATGATGCTGAAGAACGGCACGATGAGCGCGATGGGCGGAATCATCCGCGCCCCGACGATAGAGAGCAACAGCGTCTTGTTGCCGATAAAGTCGTACCGGGAGAACGAGTAGCCGGTGACCGTCCCGAGCGTGACACAGATGACGGTTGTCGTACTCGCCACGATGAGGCTGTTCAGCGTGTACAGTTCGAACGGCCGGTTCTGGAAGATTTCGACGTAGTTGCTGACCGTCGGCTGGGTCGGGACGAAGGATATCGGGATGTCCAGCACCGCCGACGTCGGTTTGATGCTCGTGATGAAGATGAAGTAGATGGGGAACCAGATGACGAAAACGTACAGTCCCAACAGTCCGTACGCGACGAGGCGCTCACGGACGACATGGGACCACTCGTTCTCGGTGTCCAGTCCGAGGGCCGCGATCAGTTGACCGAGGGTGGATTGTTTCGTGCTCATTGTTAGTAGGGTGACTCACCGAAGACTCTGTACAGCAGCGCCACGATCATGAACGTGACCGCGAGCAGGACGACACCGAGTGCTGCACCCTCTCCGGGGCGGTTGAATACCTGTGCGGTGCGGTAGAGCCAGGAGGCCCAGACTTCCGTCGACTTCCCCGGGCCGCCCTGGGTCATGACCCAGACGAGGTCGAGCGCGCGGATGTCGAAGATGATTCGGATGGTCAGGGCAACGAGGATAGACGGCTTCAGGAACGGATACGTGACGTTCACGAAGCGCGATATCTTCCCGGCGCCGTCGACTTCGGCGGCGTCGTACAACTGCTCTGGGACGTTCTGGAGCCCCGCGAGCAGGATGATGATGATAAAGGGCGTGAACACCCAGATGTCCGCGATGACGAGCGCCATCATCGACAGCGTCCCGTCCGAGAAGAACGCGATTTTGCTGGACAGGAGGCCGGATTGGGTGAGTATCCCGTTGATGGCGCCGTACTCCGAATTGAACATCCAGCGCCACATCAGCCCGCTCATCACGTAGGGGAGAATCCACGGGACGATGACGGCGGTCCTGAACCACCCACGTCCCTTGAGGTCTTTGTCGAGGAGGAGCGCGATGCCCAGTCCCAGCGCGAACGAGATACTCACGCTCAGCCCGACGTAGACGAACGTGTGCCAGGTAATCGAAACGAAATCCGGTGCGAGGCCGAGGAACGTCCCGCTGCTCTCCTCGGCGAAGATGAGTCGTTTGAAGTTCCGAAGGCCGACGAACTCTTTTTGACTGGTTATCGGATTCGTCCAGAAGACGCTGCTCCAGAGTAACTTCAGGGTCGGGTAGACGATGATGCCGGCTATCCAGAGCATCGTCGGGCCGACCGTCAGGGGTACGAACAGCCGGTCGAGTTTGCGTCGCAGTGATTGTTTTTCTGTCGACATGTGGTGAGGGTCGCTGTGTGATTAGCTGGCGATTCTGTGACGGGTCCCGGTCAGAGCAACCCGATGTCCTGATACAGCCGCTCGATGTTGCTCTGTGCCGTCTCGAGAGCCTTCTGTGGGTCCTTGTCGCCCAGAAGCGCGGGCGTGATCTGTTCGGCGAGGTAGTCGTCGACCTGTGGTTGGGCGAGATACGTCTCGCTCTTTGCGTGTTCGAGGTTGAACTTCATGTCCTCGAGCAGCCACGACGGGTACTGGCTCTGGATCTCCTCGGAGTCGTACACCGACGGGATGACCGCGGGGTTGCCCTCCACCTTCATGTTCGTCTTCGACGACTTCGTCGTCGTCATGAACTGAGCGAACTTCTTGGCAGCCCGCTTTTTCTCGGAGAACGCCGAGACGCTGATACCGTTCGTGTCCTGGAACGTCGCACGAGAGTCGGGACCTTTCGGGGGTTTCGCACTGGCGAGACGGTCCTTGCCCCACCCGTCGGCGTCGAGTGCACGTGCGCCCAGCGGCGTCCACGACTCCACGGAGGCTAGCTGGCCGGCGATGAACGTGTCGCCAGCGCCACCCTCGCCCATACTGGAGATGCCCTCGGGAATCAGGTCCTGCTTGCGGAGTTTCGTGAAGAAATCCATGACGTCCATCCCTCCGTCGACGAAGACGGGCTCGTTGCTATCGTTGAACAGCTGGCCACCCGCCTGGTAGAGGAATTGCTTGAACGTGAACACGCTCTTGTTCGACCAGGTAAACGCGAAGGGCGACGTGTTCTCGGTCTTCAACTGCTGGCCCTTGGAGACGACTTCGTCCCACGTCTGCGGAGCCTCACTGACGCCCTGCTCCTCGAAGTGCGTCTGGTCGTAGAGGTACGTCCCCCACTTGCCGAACTCGGGGGCCATGTACGTCTTCCCGTCCAGCGTGACGAGGTCCTGGAGGTTCTTCGGGAAGTTAGACATGTGGCTGTCGCCCAGTTCGAGCGGTTCGAGCCAGTCGGAGGCGACGAAGTCCGCTAGCCACCACGTCGGGCCGTTGAAGGCGTCGACCGTCGCGTCCTTGTTCCGCCAGATGGTGGTGAGGCTGGTCTTTAGGTTGTTCCACGGCACCTCGTTGACTTCGACGGAGATGCCCGTCTCGTCCTCGAATCGCTTGATGTTCGCCTCCGTCCCGGGGTCGTACTTGAGACTCCCGGCGTTGTAGAAGACGATACTGTCGGCCATGGACTCCGTGCCGGTCCCCGTGGTCTCGCCGGACCCGTCGGACCCGCTCTCGCCGTCCGAACTACCGTTCCCGCCACACCCCGCGAGTGCGACCGTGCCGATAGCGCCTGCACCTTTGATGAACCGTCGCCGAGTTCGCTTGGATTGTCGCTGCATGCAAATGAACACAATTTGGGCATGGTTAATAAATTATGTGGGTTATTATTCACACATAATCACTACGAAGTATTACGTAACGCGTGTCCAATTATATCTAAAATGCCGTAATTCGGACCAAATACGCAGATTTGGGCAATTTTTGGGGCGAGCTCCCTCGGCGGCGACTGCTGAGGGGCGTGAGCGATATCGTGCATATGGCGTGAACGGGTGAACAAAATGTGCACGACTCGTCGAGTCGGTCGCCGACGGCAGTCGCGCTCGGTTCGGGTCAGCGGGACGTCCGACTGTCACCCAACTCGTTTTGACGCCGCCGCTCCATACGCCGGTATGGACGACGTACTCGTCATCGGCGGGACGCGCTTCATCGGTCGCCACACCGTCGCGGAGTTCCGCGACGCCGACTACGACGTGACGATGTTCAACCGGGGGACGCGGGAGAACCCCTTCGCCGACGACGAGTCCGTGACTCACTTCGAGGGCAACCGCCGCGACAGGGCGGCGCTCGAAGCAGCCTCCGACGCTGTGGACCCAGACGTGGTCGTCGACTGCGTGGCCTACTTCCCGGCAGACGTCCGGGCCGCGACGGACGTCTTCGCCGACGCCGACGCGTACGTCTACGTCTCCAGCGGAGCGGCTTACGGCGAGGAGCGAGTCCCGAAACGCGAGGACGACACGGCGCTCGAACCGTGTTCCGAGGAGCAGGCCACGACCGACAGCGCCGAGACCTACGGGCCGCGGAAAGCCGAGGGCGACAGGGCGGTGTTCGCGGCCGCCGAGGCGGGTGTCCGAGCGATGAGCGTCCGGCCGACCGTCGTCTACGGCCCCCACGATTACACCGAACGGTTCGCCTACTGGGTGGACCGGGTGGACGTAGCGGACCGCATCGTCGTCCCGGGCGACGGTCTGAGCCTCTGGCAGATGGCCTACGTCGAGGACGTCGCGAGTGCGCTCCGTATCGTCGCAGAGAATGGTGCGGCCGGCGAGGCCTACAACGTCGGTGACGAACACGCACCCATGCTGGGGCAGTGGATAGACCTGCTGGCAGAGACCTGTGAGACGGGCGTCGAGACTGTCGGGGCCACCGCGCGCGACCTCGCGCGCAACGGCCTCGAACCACAGGATTTCCCCATGTACCGGAGTTCGCCACACGTACTGGAGACGGCGAAACTCAGGGCGCTGGGCTGGTCGTCGACCCCGCAGCGACTCGCGCTCCAGCGAACGGTCGCGGAACACCGGGAGAACGAGCGAACCGGCCGTCAGTTCGGCCCGGACCGAGAGACGGAGATCGCGCTACTCGACGACCTCACCGAGTGAGGCGCGACGGAAGACGGAAGACGGGACCCGACGAGTCAGAACCCGAGGGCCGGCACCCACGCCGACCCGGGGAAGACGCCGACGATGGACAGCACCGCGATAGTGAACGTCGCGAGCGTGATAGCCGCCGCGGGCGGGTCCCAGTGCGTGTCGCCGTGCGCGTAGAATATCCGTTGCCACACCTCGCCCAGCAGCGCGCCGTAGATGCCAAACACTGCGGCGACGACCACGACCAGTATGCCGCTGGCGGCGGGGTCGCTGGCGACGACGGCGGCGCCGGCCGTCGACCCCGGCAACGTCATGTGGTGTGTCACCGGAATCTTCTCGACGCCGAGGTTGAGGAACGTCAGCGAGGCCGCGCTGATGCCGAACCCGAGGAAGTAGCTCCCGGTCCGTAACCAGATGTAGCCGCCGAGGATGCCGGTGACGAGTCCGATGAGGGCGACGCCGGTCCACTTGTACTGGTGGGGGAGCCACGGTTCGACGGCGAACCGTTCCTTGCCGGGTTTGTCCGCGTCGCCGCCGACCACGCCCGCCGACCGTTTCTCGCCGCGCTCGAACGGCGTCATGTCGAAGAGGCCGTCACCGGCGACGACGCCGATGATGGAGTAGCCCAGCACGACGCGGTGGAGCAGGGCGCTGAGGGTGACGCCCATAGCGATTGGGTCCCACGGGAGCGCGAGCGCCGCGGAGAACTGCGTGATGAGCATCCCCGCGATGCCGAACAGGCCACCGACGACGAGGTGGCTCGGTTCGGTGCCGAGCGCGAAGGTAATCGCTTTCGCGTTGTGGTAGTCGAAGCCGGCACCCATCTCGTTCTCTCTGGCGGCGTAGGCCGCGGCGGCCGCTCCGCCGGCAAAGGAGATGTGGGGGGCAAACACCGGGCCGAACGCGACTAGTCCGGTGACGTTCCCGGCCAGCTCGGCTTGCGCGAACCCGGCGGCCTCGCCCGCGATGACCATGAACCCGGTGAAACAGAACGCCGGGAGCGCCCCGAGTGCCGCACCGAAGGCACCCCCGGCGAACGCGGCGATAAAGAGGATGACGAGCGTCGAGAACTCAATGCCCAGAACCGGGACCTGTAACAGCGTCCCTAGCATGGGTGGCTCCGCACGTGTTCGTTCGGGGACAGCCACGTCGTCACAGGGACGCCTCGCCTCGTCGGACCCGTTGTCGGTACCTGACCGCTCGATTCGACGTGTATCGCTATCATTGCTGAGGTGCGTCGGCGGTGCTGGCGACCCAGACGCCCGCCTCGACTGGAAAGATATCGCTACTTGACAGTATAGTTTGGCACCAGTTACCGCATCTGTGACAGACGTCCGGACAGAGAGCGGGTCGACGTGGCCGTGGACAGTGTGTCGGAGTAATCTGGCGTTAGGTCGGCCTGACGGTCGCCTGTTTGCACTCGTAGTCTTCGAGGAAGGCGTCGACCCCGCCGACGCTGATGCGTTCGGACCCGGTGTCGACTATCAGCGAGTTCTCGAACCCGAAGTCGCTGTTGACCGGCGAGACGAGGTTCTGCCGGACGTCGACGACGGTGCCGCTGATAGTCTCGAAGGAGTCGTCGGTACCGACCCGTCGGGCGTACAGGTCGACGGCGACGTCGTTGCCGGCCCGCAACTGCAACGTCACGGCGAAGACGATGGGGCGGAACATCCGGTACGTCACCGGGAGCGACGGCGGTCTGGCCACGAGCAGTTCCTCGCCGATGGGCCAGTAGTTCCCCAGATAGGACCCGACCAGCACGGAGGCGACGTCGTGTTGCCGGAACGCGATTGCGCGAGTCTCGTCGTGGTCCCAACTCAACAGCGTCGCCGGCGATACGAACCCGCGCCGTTGGTCGGCCGCGAGCAGCGACGGCCCGCCGGCGAGGCCGGACCGGACGACGCTGGCGATGCCGTCGGCGTCCCCCTCCGGGGACGTCTTCAGGGCACCTCTCGGACCGTGGTTCGGGTCGCCGTTCAGCGAGAGGAGGACCAGGACGTCTCGGTCCCGCGCCCGCTTGAGTGCGTCCGCGACGGTCGGGAGTCGCTGGGCCGGTAACTGGAGGACCACCTCCGAGTCGGCCGCGTCGATGTGGCTCTCCAGTCGCTTGTCCATCGTCGGCCGAGACTTGACGACTTCGAACGTGTCCTCCTCGCCGGTGTGTTGTTGGTACCGAGCGGTGACGGCCGACTCCAGCGTGTCGAGGTCGCTCTTGAGGCGCCCGAACGCGTCGGCGGGGTCGACCGCTCGTATCTCCGTCGGCGTCCGGTGGTCCTCGACGGTGACGAAGCCGTCGGCCGCGAGGTCGTCACAGACGTCGTAGACGTAACTGGTCGAGACCCCGGCGGCCTCTGCGACGGTACTGGCCGTCGCCGACCCGCGCTCTACGACGGCGAGGTACGTCTCCGCTGCCGTCTCCGAGAAGCCGTACTGCTGGAGTTTCCCGCGTATGGTCGCCGCATCTATATCTGGTTTGTTCGGCATCGTTTGGTCCGTTGTACTGGGTGCCAACGGGGCACTGCACCGGTAGCCCCGTCCTCTCTCCAGTACTTTAGTCTTTGGTCGACCCGTGTACGACGACGCGAGTTCGCTGTTGGGTGGGCCGCCCCGCTCGTCAGTCGTCGTCGCGGGTCCTGATGCCCTGCATCAGCGCTTTCACGTCCGCCATGTCGGCGTCACCGTCGTTGTCGATGTCGTAGCGTCCGGGGACGGGATCGGAGTCGGTGATGCTTCCCGTGTTCTGTACCGTCAGCGTCGTCGTCGGGCCGTCCCGACCGACCGTGAGTTCGTAGTCGCCGGCCTCGACGACTTTCGGCTGGACGCCGAGGATGTCACCGGGAACGACTTCCAGTGCGGTGAGGTCGGCCGTCACGTCGACCGTCTTCGTCTCGCCGACGTCGAGCGAGACGCGCTCGTAGCCCAGCAGTCGACGCATCGGCTGGAGGACCGACCCGTACGACTCGGTGTTGAACACCTCGACGACGTGGTCGCCCGCCATCTCACCGGTGTTGGTGACGTCGACGCTGACAGTCACCTCGGACTGGTTCGCCGGATTCCCGACGGTGGTCCGGGACAGCGAGGCGGTCCCGTACTCGAAGGTGGTGTAGCTCTGCCCGTGTCCGAACTCGAACAGCGGAGCGTTGTCGGTCCCGCCCGTCGACGTCGGCGGGTAGCGGTTGTACTGTACCGGCGTCGTCCCCACCGGCGTCCCGGCGTTGCCCGGCCAACTGAACGCGAGCTTGCCCGACGGGTTGTAGTTGCCCACGAGGGCGTCGGCGATGGCCGCGCCGCCGTCGCTCCCGGGTTGCCCGGCGAACAGCAGTGCGTCGAGGTGCGCGAACGTCTCGGGGCCACCGCGGGGACTGCCGGCCAGCAGGACGCCTACGACGGGCGTCGAGTCGGCCGTCGTCTCGGAGACGACCCGGACGAGTCGTTGCTGTGACTCGTCGAGGACGAGTTCGTCTCTGTCGCCGAAGCCCTCGTTGTGACTCCCTTCGCCGAGGACGACGACGACGGCGTCGGCGCCGGGTGCGGCCGACCGGACGGCCGACTCCTGTTCGTCGGTGAACTCGAACTCCCCGTTCTCGTCGCTCTGCTGGTTCTCGCCGTCGCCCTGTCCGGCCCACCACGTGGTGTTTTCGTACGTCGTCGGCACGTGGGTGAGACTGCCGACCCGGGTGCGAAGTTCCTCGGTCAGGAGACGCTGTCGCGGGAACGGGCCGCCGGCACTCGGCCCCTGCCACCCGAGCGTCCAGCCACCGTGTTGCATCAGCGCCCGCGTGTTGTTCCCGTCGCCGTCGACGCCGGGGCCGGTCAGCAGGACGTTCTCGTCACCCGAGAGCGGGAGCGTGTCGTCGTCGTTCTGTAAGAGGACCAGCGACTCCCGTGCCAACTGCTCGGACGTCTCCTGTGCGCCGCCGACGGTGCCGTCGATGCGGGACTCGTCGACGGTCGGTTCCGCGAACAGGCCGAGGTCGACTTTGAGTTCGAGAATCCGCCGTACCGCTTCGTCGATGCGTGCCATCGGTATCTCGCCGTCCTCGACCAGCGAGACGACGGTGTCGATGTACTCGACGGGACCGGGGGCGTTCCCACCGTTGCCTATCATGTACATGTCGACGCCGGCGTTGATGGCCTCTTTCGTCGCCTGCCGGAAGGTCGGTGCGTAGTCGTGGTTCGTCAGCATCCGGTCGAGGTCGTCCCAGTCCGAGACGACCACCCCCTCGAACCCGTAGTTCTCCCGGAGCATCCGCGTCAGTAGCCAGTGGGAGGCGTGGGCCGGTTTGCCGTTGACCGCGCCGCTGTTGACCATCACCGTGCCGGGTTCGGCCTGCAACGCCTCGCGGTACGGCGGGAGGACGTTCGTGCGGAGGTCTCGGAGCGAGGTGGACGCTGGCGCGCGGTCGTTGCCGTTGTTCGGGATGGAGTACGCGCCGAAGTGCTTGACACACGCGGTGAGTCGGTCGTCGTCCTCTAACCCGCGGGTGCGTGCCCGAGACATGTCGCCTTCGAGTTTCGGGTCCTCGCTGATGCCCTCGAAGAATCGGCCCCACCGGGGGTCACGCTGGAGGTCCGTCGTCGGCGCGAACGTCCAGTGAGCGCCCATCGACGCCGTGGCGTCGCTGGTGTGACGCTCGGCCCGTTCGACGAGTGTGACGTCGCGCGTCGACCCCATGTTCAGTCGCTGGGGGAAGACGGTCGCGCCCGCTAGCAGGGCGTTGCCGTGCGTCGCGTCGACGCCGTAGAGGAACGGGACGCCGTGGTCGGCGTTCCGGAGGTTGTACTCCTGCAAGGCGTTGATGCCCGAGACAACCTCGCTTCCGTCGAAACTTGGCGGGGCCGCCCCGCCGGAGAGGACGGACCCGACGCCGAGTTCGCTGAAGTACTCGCCGACGGTGTCGACGCCGAAACTGTCTGGGACGTTCGACTCCCCGGGATCGGGTTCGAAGGAACTGATAGCCACCTGCGTCATCTGCCCCGCCTTCTGTTCGAGCGTTAGGTCGTTCAGAATCGCGTCTACGTCGCCGTCGGTCTGTGCCACAGCGCTGTTGGCACCGGTGCCTACCGCCGCCGCTGCCGTCGCCGCTCCGGTCGCCTTCATGAACGTCCGCCGGGACGTCTCCGCGCCGGTGTCGTCAGCCGTGTCTGGGTTTCGTGTCATCCCGTCCGCAGCCACCCGGGGACGTTAATAATTGTTTCTGGTAATTACTGGTGAGACGACTGCCAAAGCGTTTGTATCCGCTACATCCGCTCGGAACAAACCGCCCGCAGTGCCGTGTGAGGACAAACAATTTTCCCATCACGGGGAGGAGTTGGGGTATGTTCGAGAAATCTACATGGATACGCCTCCCGCGGAACGTCGTCATCGGGCACGGCGTGCTCGACCAGACGCTCGCCGCCGTGGAGGAACTCCACCTCTCGGGTCGGCCGCTGGTCGTCTCCAGCCCGACGCCACACGCCGTCGCGGGCGAACGGGTCGTCGAGCAGTTCGCGGCGGCGGGGTACGACCCGGCCGAAATCGTCATCGAAGAGGCGAGTTTCGACGCCGTCCAGCGCGTCATCGCCCACGCCGAGGAGGTCGACGCGGGGTTCGCCATCGGCGTCGGCGGCGGGAAGGCCATCGACATCACGAAGATGGCGGCCGACGACCTCGGCCTCGGGTTCGTCTCCGTCCCGACGGCGGCCAGCCACGACGGCATCGTCTCCGGGCGAGGCTCGGTCCCGGAGGGCGACACCCGCCACAGCGTCGCCGCGGAACCGCCACTTGCGGTGGTCGCCGACACCGAAATCCTCGCCGAGGCCCCGTGGCGCCTGACCACCGCCGGGTGTGCCGACATCATCTCGAACTACACGGCGGTCCGCGACTGGGAACTCGCACATCGATTGAAGAACGTCCCGTACTCGGAGTACGCCGGTGCCCTCTCGCAGATGACCGCCGAGATGCTCGTCGAGAACGCTGGCTCCATCAAGAAGGGACTCGAAGAGTCCTCGTGGATAGTCGTCAAAGCGCTCGTCTCCTCCGGCGTCGCGATGTCCATCGCGGGGTCGTCCCGGCCCGCGAGCGGCGCCGAACACCTCTTCTCGCACCAACTCGACCGCATCGCACCCAACGCCGCGCTCCACGGCCATCAGGTCGGCGTCGGGGCAATCATGACGGAGTACCTCCACAGCGGGCCGAAGGGGCGCTGGCGCGACGTCCGGGACGCGCTCGGCGCGCTCGGCGCCCCGACGACGGCCGACGACCTCGGCATCGACCGCGAGACGGTCATCGAGGCGTTGACCACGGCCCACGAGATTCGCGACCGGTACACGATTCTGGGCGACGGGATGAGCGAAGAAGCCGCCATCGAGGCCGCGACGGTCACGGGCGTCGTCTAGACGAGTTCGCCGACCGCGTCGGGGTTCGCGTCCCACCGGACCGCCTCGTCGCCCCGCTGGCCTTCTGCTTCGGTCAGTTCTGCAGTGAACACGACGCTCAGTCGATACACCGTCTCGGCCGACTCGTCGTCACCGTTTCGCACGCCGGAGATGGTCGCTCTGACCGCGTCCGTCACGGTACAGTCGACGCCGGCGGCGTCTCGGACGATGCGCTTTGCCGCCGTCTCTAGGTCTTCGTCCGGGCGGGTCTGTCCACGCGGGAGCATCCACTCTCCGTCGCCCTCTCGTAGCATCACGGCGCCGTCCTCGTCGCGGACGATGGCGTGGACGTCGAGTTGGCCGTCGCGGGACCGCTCGACCGCTCGCTCGTAGCTCTCTTCGTCCACCTCGAACGTCGTCTGCGTGACCGCCGGCGAGCCGAACTCCGCGTCGAGCCGGCTCAGTCGCTCTTCGACTCGGGCCCGAGAGCGGTCGGATACGTCCATGCCGCGTGGCTGGGGCGGACCGCGTATAAACCCAATCAATCGCTCTCGGTGCGGATACGCTGGAGACCGACAGACTGCGATGGGACTGTCGACTCCACCCGGCCGCAGTCCGGCGGTCGCTCGCGAGGCCGGTCTATACGCGCCCGGTCAGACGTGCTCGTCGAGGAACTCGACGACGCGGGTGTACGCCTCGATGCGGTTCTCCCGCTTGCTGATGCCGTGGCCCTCGTCGTCGAATATCAGTTTCTCCACGGGGACGCCGTGGTCGGCCACCTCGTCGGCTATCTGCTCGGCCTCGCCGACGGGCACCCGCGGGTCGTTCGCGCCGTGGAGGACGAACAGCGGTGCGGTGATGCGCTCTACCTTGTTGATGGGCGAGACGGATTCGAGGAACTCGCGGTCCTCGGCCAGCGACCCGTACTCAGCCTCGCGCAGTTCGCGGCGCCACTCGCCGGTGTTCTGTAGGAAGGTGACGAAGTTGGCGATGCCGACGACGTCGACGCCCGCGGCCCACAGGTCGGGGTACTCCGTCAGCGACGCAAGCACCATGAACCCGCCGTAGGACCCGCCCATCGCGACGATGCGGTCCGGGTCGACCGCCGGGTGGTCGTGGAGCCAGCCGACACCGGCGCGGATGTCCTTCACCGAGTCCATCCGCTTCTCTACGTCGTCTAAGTGCGTGTAGGCCTTCCCGTAGCCCGTCGACCCGCGGACGTTCGGTTCGAGGACGGCGTAGCCCCGCGAGAGGAAGTACTGTGTGAGGCCGGCGAAGGAGGGGCGGCGTTGGCTCTCCGGGCCGCCGTGGATGTCCACGATGACGGGGGTGCTCCCGTCGTTCTCGGCCGCCGGCGGGAGCGAGAACAGCGCCGGAATCTCGCGGCCGTCGAAGCTCTCGAAGCGGACCACCTCGGGTTCGACGAACGTCTCCTGTGGGATGCCCGCCGTCGACGCGTCCGTCCAGCGCTCGCTCTCGCCGCGCTCGGCGTCGACGACGAAGACGTTCGTGTTGACGGTGCGGCCGGTGACGCTGACGGCGAACTCCTCGGCTTCCGGCCCCCACGCGACGCCGCCGGCGAGGCCGCCGGGCAGGTCCGGTGACGGGAACGCCTCGACGGTCGTCGGTCCGTCGAACTCGCCGACCGTAATCTCGTTGTAGCCCTCGACGTTCCGGGAGTACGCGAGGCGGCCGGTGTCCTGGTCGATGGCGACGCCGTCGATGTTCCACTGTTCGTCGTCACGAACGGTTTCGAGGTCACCCTCCAGCGAGAGGCGTGCCAGCGCCAGCGTGTCGCGTCCCTCGTCCGTGACCAGATACAGCGCGCCGCCCTCGGGGCCCCACGAGACGCTCGTGTACCGGACGCTCCCCTCGTGTGGCGTCAGGTGCGTCAGGTCGCCCGATTCGACGTCGAGGACGTACACGTCCTGGTCGAAACTGGAGTGGGCCTCGCTGATGGCGAGGTGCTGACCGTCCGGCGACCACCCGGAGACGGTGAACCACCCGTCGCCTTCGTACACCAGTTCGGCATCGTCACCGGTGGCGTCGCGGTCCTGTACGTACACGTCGAAGACGGCCTCGTCGCGGCGGTTCGAGGCGAACGCGAACGCCTCGCCGTCGGGTCGCCAGCCACCCCAGCGGTGTTTGGCGTCGGGCATCGCCGTCAGTTCGGTCACCCGGCCGTCGTCGTCCAGCCGGTACAGTTGGGCGCGCTCGTTGCCCCCCTCGTCCATCCCGAAGACGAGTTCCTCGCGGGTCGGCGAGTAGTCGACGAAACTCACCGGTTCGTCGTAGAAGGTCCGCTGGTCCGGCCACCCGCCGGGTTCGGACAGCGTCCAGACCTGTCCGACGCCGGTCGTGTCCATCAGGAAGGCCAGCGTTCCCTCCGGGGAGATGGAGGCCCCGTAGGCGCTGCGGACGTTGAGGTAGCGTTCGAGGTCGTAGTCGTACACGCCTCTCCCGAGGAGTGGCGCGACCAAAACCCTTGCCGGCGAACGGGTGGCTTTTTGAGAACCCCCACCGAGACGATGGGTATGCGTGTCGCGGTCGTCGCCATGGAGACGAGTCACTACCGGGACACCGAAGGTCGACGCCGAATCGAACGCGTCGCCGGCGAACTGGCCGACGCCGGCCACGAAGTGTCCGTGTTCTGCTCACAGTGGTGGGACGGCTACGGCAAGCGGTTCGCCCCCGAGGAGGTCACGTACCGCGCCGTCACCGTCTCGCCGACCGTCCCCTCGTTCTGTACGCGTCTGCCCGCACTGCTCGCGAACTACCGCCCCGACGTGATTCACGCGGTGCCCTCGCCGCCGTCGGTGCTGCTCGCTGCCTCGCTGGGCGGGACGCTCTCCCGAGCGCCGCTGGTCGTCGAGTGGTACGGCGACGAGGCCCTGCCCGAGGCCCGCCGGACCGACTGGTCGCTCCGCGCTCCGGACCAGTTCGTCACCCCCTCGGAACTCGTCCAAACCGGTCTCTGGGAGGCCGGCGCGCCCGACGACCGGACGACCATCGTCCCCGAGAGCATCGACATGGACCTCGTCCGCGAGGCCGACCCGGCCGAGGAAGTCGACGTGGTGTACGCCCATCCGCTGGACGAGAGCGCGAACATGGAGTCGCTGTTCCTCGCCCTCGCGGAACTCCGCCAGAAGGACTGGTCTGCCACCGTCGTCGGCGACGGACCCAAGCGCGAGGTCTACGAACAGGAGGCCGCCGACCTCCGAATCGACGACCGCGTGGAGTTCGTCGGCGCGTGTGACCGCGAGCGGCGCGTCTCCATTTATAAGGGCGCGCAGGTGTTCGTCCAGACGGCGTTCCGCGAGTACTTCGCGACGGACCTCCTGTGGGCGCTGGCCGCCGGGTGTATCGGCATCGTGGAGTATCAGGCCGGGTCCAGCGCGCACGAACTCGTCGAACAGCGCGACCGGGCCTTCCGCGTGACGAATCCGCAGGAGATAGCCGACAAGATAGTCGCCTCGGCGGACATGGAACGGCGGACCGTCGACGAGTCGCTGGCGGCCTTCGACCACGACGCGGTGCGCGGCGAGTACGAGTCGCTGTACGAGCGACTGGTCGAGGCGTACGGGTTCTTCTGAGAGGGGGGTGCACCGCCCAGACGAAACCCGTTTGCCCCTCTGGCCCGTCCCTGCCTGTAGTGACAGCAGAGGAGCCAGCCGACGAGACGGCCGGTACGACTATCGAACTCGACGCGGTGTACGACGCCATCGACGCCGTCGGTCGGCCACATCTGACTGCGACGGAACTCTCCCGGAAGACCGACTTGACCCCCGACGAGGCCCGCGACGCCCTCGAAGCGCTCGCCGCCGACGGTGACATCCAGCGACAGGACGTCGCCGAGACGGACGCCGTCTGGTACCCGACCGACGTCGCCGAGGTGACCGACCGCGAACGGGTCGTCCTGTTTCCGGACCGCCGGGAAGTCGTCGTCGAACACCCCGACCAGTTCACGCGGGCGCAACTCTCGCAGTTCGCCCGCCTACAGGACTCCAATCGGTCGGGCGGCTACGTCTACGAGATTCGCGAAGCCGACATCTGGGCGGCCCCCCACGAGTCGATCGACGGATTGCTGGCGACGATGCGCGACGTTCTCGGGGAGCGCTCACCTCACCTCGAAGAGTGGGTGACGAGCCAGTGGGAGCGCGCCCGCAAGTTCCGTCTCTACACGCACGAGGACGGCTACGTCGTCCTCGAAGCCGACAGCGACGACCTGATGGGCAACGTCGCCCGGCAGAAACTCGCCGAGGACACCCTCCGGGCGCCCATCTCGGACTCCGAGGCGTGGGTCAACGAGGACGCCACCGCCGAGGTAAAGCGCACGCTGTACGAGGCGGGCTATCCGGTCCGGGACGACCGGAAACTGGAGGAGGGCGACGCCTTGGAGATGGACCTCCTGCTTCGCCTGCGGGACTATCAGGCCGACTGGGTGGAGCGGTTCACCGAGCAGGGCTCTGGCGTGTTCGTCGGGCCACCGGGGTCCGGCAAGACGGTGGCGGCGATGGGAGCGATGGCGGCTATCGGCGGCGAGACGCTGATTCTCGTCCCCTCGCGGGAACTCGCGACGCAGTGGCACGACGAACTCGTCCGACACACGTCGCTCTCCGACGCCGACATCGGCGAGTACCACGGCGGGACGAAGGAGATTCGCCCGGTCACCATCGCCACCTACCGCACCGCCGGGATGGACCGCCACCGGAAACTGTTCGACCAGCGCAAGTGGGGGCTCATCGTCTACGACGAGGTCCACCACGTCCCGAGTCCCATCCACCGCCGGAGCGCCGACCTCCAGACCAAACACCGCCTCGGCCTGACGGCGACGCCGACCCGCGAGAGCGACGACGAGGAGGAGATATTCACGCTCGTCGGCCCGCCCATCGGCACCGACTGGGGCAAACTGTTCGACGAGGGCTACGTCGCCGAACCCGAAGTCGAGATTCGGCTGGTCCCGTGGGGCGAGGACGGCGAGCGCTCGGAGTACGCCGCCACGTCGGGTCACGACCGGCGACAGGCCGCCGCCAGCAACACCGGCAAAGTCGACGAGATACGGTACACGCTCGCCGAACAGCCGGGCGCGAAGGCGCTGGTGTTCGTCGAGTATCTGGACCAAGGCGAGGCCATCAGCGAGGCCATCGACGCGCCCTTCATCAGCGGCGAGACCCCCCACGCCCAGCGAGAGCGACTGTTCGACGAGTTCCGTCGGAGCGAACGTGACACGCTGGTCGTCTCGCGGGTCGGCGACGAGGGAATCGACCTGCCCGACGCCGAACTCGCTATCGTCGCCTCGGGACTGGGCGGGTCCCGGCGGCAGGGGGCACAGCGGGCCGGGCGGACGATGCGGCCCGCGGGCGACGCGCGCATGGTCATTCTCGCCACTCGGGGGACGACGGAGGAGGACTTCGTCCGCCGGCAGATGCGCCACCTCGCCTCGAAGGGCATCCGCGTGAACGAGACCGAGGCCGTCGACCCGCCCGTAGCCGAGGACTAGGCCCGGCCCCGTACGATGGCGAACGTTCCGCCGAGTTCGTCGGGTATCTCCTCGACATCCGTTATCTCGAATCCGGCGTCTGTGAGTAACTCACGGTTCCGATCGACGCCGTGGAAACTCCACGCCATCCGCTCGCCGGTGTCCAACCAGTCGTCGTTCTCCCCGGCCCACGCCTCGGCCCCGACCGCGACGAGCAGGTGCCCGCCCGGCCGGAGAACGCGCTCGAACTCGGCGAAGACGGCGGCGTGTTCCTCGCGGGGAACGTGGATGACCGCGTGATAGGAGACGACGGCGTCGAACGTCCCGTCACCGAACGGGAGGTGAGCGAGGTCACCCTGTACGAGTCCGGCGCTCGAGACTCGCTCGCGCGCCGTCCGCAACTGCTCGCGTGAGATATCGAGACCGGGCACGTCGTGTCGCTCAGCGAGGAGCTCGGTCGCTGGCGTACCCGCTCCACAGCCTGCATCGAGGACGAGACTCCCATCGCCGAGAGTCGACGCGAGTCGTTCGACGAGGGCACGTTCGCGCCCCTCTCCATCTCGCTCGGCCGCGTACGTTGCCGCTATCTCGTCGTACCCCTCCCTCACGACGTCCCGCTGGTTCATACCGTGGCTGGAGGAGCGGCCGATAAGTGCTTTTTGCCTATGTGATGTCGTGTGAAATCTATGCACGTAGCGCCGCCGGATCTGAACACCTCAGTCGCTAGAAGCTGTAACTATATGTCTGTACGACCAAGCCCGGTCATGGTCCCCGCTATGACCTGCCCCGACTGCGGCGCGCAGGTCGAACGGGCAGACGACCTCGGGGCCGGCCGCCGCGTCCACCGGGTGCGTATCCACGACGACGGGAGGGTAACTGTCGCAGGCGACGAGACGGTCACACTCTGGCACTGTGCGAACTGCGACCTCGTGGTCGGGTTCAGTTAGTGTCGGAGCGCTCGGGGTCACGGACCGCCTCGGCGACGTTGACGGCAGCGGCGTTCTCCGCCACGTCGTGGACCCGGACGACGTCGGCCCCGCGTTCGGCCGCGAGGGTCGTCCCAGCGATGGTCGCCTCCAGACAGTCGCCCGGGTCCTCGCCGACGAGGCCGAACAGCGACTTGTGGGAGTGACCGACCAGAATCGGACAGCCCAGCGCCCGGAACTCCGCCAGTCGGTCCAGTAGTTCGAAGCTCTCGACGGCCGATTTCCCGAAGCCGATGCCGGGGTCGACGAGAATCTGCTCGCGGTCCAGTCCGGCCTTCTCGGCCAGCAACACCCGTTCGGTCAACTGGTCGATGCAGTCCTCGACGACGTCGTCGTAGTGGATGTCACTGTCGGGGTCGACCGGCGTCTCGATGGAGTGCATCACGACGACGGGGACGTCGCGCTCGGCGGCGACCAGTCGCATCTCGGGGTCTTCGAGGCCGGAGACGTCGTTGAGGATGTCCGCGCCCGCGTCGAGGGCCGCCCGCGCGACGGCGGCCTTCCGCGTGTCGACGGAGACGTGGACGTCCATGTGGGCGAGGGCCTCGACGACGGGGACGACGCGGTCTATCTCCTCCGCGACCGGGACGACGTCCGCCCCCGGCCGGGTGGACTCGCCGCCGACGTCGAGGATGTCCGCGCCGTCTGCAACCATCTGCTCGGCGCGGGCGACGGCGTCCTCGACGGCGTTGTACTCCCCACCGTCGTGAAACGAGTCCGGCGTGATGTTGAGGATGCCCATGACGGCGGTGCCGTCCTCCCACGGATAGCCACGCGCGTCGTCTGGCTGCTGGATGTCCAGAGCCTCGCGAAGTTCGTCGGCGAACGTCGAGAGGCCGTAGGGCTGGCCGTCGAGTTTGTCGGTCAGCCGTCGGTACTGGGCCATCGTCGCCATCGTGACGACGTCGACGCGCTCCTCGTCCTGATCGTTCAGCCCGGAGATGGCACACTCACCGCCCAGCGACAGCAGTTCCTCCTTGAGGTACTGGGCCTGCCGCGGTTGGACGCGAGTTCGGAGGACGCGGTGGACGCCCTTCCCGCGCATCCGCCACGCGCCGGCGTCGGTGACGTGGGCGGCCTTGATTGTCTCGCGGGACTCCGAGATCGAGTCGACGCGTTTGGGAACCATCGCGCGCGCCCAGCGCGTACGGGCCTCCCGGACCGCATAGAGCGACCCGGTGACGAGGACGGCGTCGCCGTCGTCGGCCGCGTCGAGCGCCACCCCGAGCGCACCGGCCACGTCGTGGCGCGTCTCGACGTCCGCATCGGTTGCGGACCGGAACGCCTCGGCGACGACCGCCGGGCTCTCGGCCCGGTCGACGTTCGGTTCGCAGGCGACGGCGTGGTCGGCCGCCGACAGCGCCTCGGCGGCGCCCGCGTGGTCCTTATCGACCATCGCACCGACGACGACGTGCAGGTCGTCGTAGTCGAACGAGTCGAGCGTCTCGACGGTGCGTTCGAGGCCGCCGGGGTTGTGTGCGCCGTCGAGGACGACCAGTGGGTCCTCGCCCATCACCTCGAAGCGACCGGGCCAGTGGGCGTTTCGCAGGCCGCGTTCGAGGTCCGCCTGTGTCACGTCGGCGACCTGCCGGACGAGCGTCGCCGCGATACCGGCGTTGTGGGCCTGATGCTCGCCAAGCAGGGGGAGGTGGGTGTCGACGTGCCAGTCCGGACCGTCGACGGTGACCGCACCTTCGAGGCCGTCGCGACCGCCGTAGGTGACGGTCACGTCGACGTCGTCGCCGCCGCCGACGGTCACCACGTCGCCGGCCTGTTCGCGGACCGCGGCGAGGGCGTCGCCCGTGGCCCCGGTGACCAGCGACGCGTCGTCGGGCGCGACGTGGGCCTTGTCGCGGGCGATTTCCTCGACGGTATCCCCGAGGATGTGTGTGTGCTCTAGCGTGACCGACGTCACGGCGCTGGCGACGGGGTCGACGACGCTGGTGGCGTCGTATCGCCCGCCGATGCCGACTTCCAGTACCGCGACGTCGACGTCCTGTCGGTCGAACTCCCAGAGGGCGAAGGCGGTCAGCGTCTCGAAGAAGGTCGGTGACTCCCCGTCGGCACCCCGTTCGGTGACGTACGGTTCGACCGTCTCGACGAACTCGACGAGCGCGGCCTCGGGTACCTTCCGTCCGTTGACTCTGATGCGTTCGCGTACGTCGTCGAGATGCGGCGAGGTGTAGAGGCCGACGTCCAGTCCGGCCTCCCGGAGGGCGCGCTCGACCATCCGGGCGGTCGAGCCCTTCCCGTTAGAGCCGGCGATCTGGACACAGCGAAGACCCTCGTGTGGGTCGTCGATATCGGACAACAGGCCCCGCGTGGCGTCGGTGCCGGCCCGTGACGCGAACCGGCGCAACTCGAAGAGGAAGTTCGCGGCCTCGTGGAACTCCATACCCGGAACAATCGGAGCCGCGCGCTTTAGCCTGTCGGACCGGTGTACGCATCGAACGAGGCCGCCAACTCGGCCGAGCGCCGTCGCCAACAGGCCCCTACTGCTCGTCTCGCCGGTCGTCCTGTATCCAGCGGACGACGGCCCCGCTCACCGCGAGGAAGGCCACGCCGAGCAACGGCGCGACGTCGACGGTCCCACCGGGCCGCGGCGTCGGTTCGTCGACCGTCTCCGCGTCGCCGCTCTCGGACTCGGTCTGCCGGTCGCGCGCGTCCTTCGTGGCCCACTCGACGTTCGAGCGGTCCTCGGTCCGTCCGTTCGGTTCGGCGTCCTCGGGCGTCGGTTCCTCGTCGAGAACGGTACTGGAGACGGACTCGCCGTGTTCGGCCGACGAGTCGTCCGGGGCCGGTGTCTCGTGGACGCCCTCAGTTTCCGGACTCGACTCGGCGGCCGCCGTCTCCCTGTCGGACGGCCCTGCCGTCGGTCGGTCGACCTTCGTCGTCGGCGGTGGTGTCTCCCCACCCGCGAGGGACCCGTCGTCGCCACCGTCACGTCGGCGGTACCACCAGATACCGACCGTCGCAATCCCGAGGAGGACCAGCGAGACGCCGACTCCCAGCAGCCCCCACTCACGGAGTGCCGACGGCGCTTCCTCCTCGGCCCCTGTGTCGGCGTCCGGGCCGCACTCTGTCTCCGCCGTGGTGCCCCGACTGCCTGCGGGCGCAGTCCCTGCGACCGCCTCGTCGGCCACCGTCGACGCCTCGGCCTCGGCGACGGCGACGCCGGGAACCGCGTCCAGTACCCGCGCGACGACGCCGGCGTCCACGTCGACACGGAGAATCGTGTAGTCGCCCATACCACGAACGACGGCCGGACGCGATTTAAATCCGCGTGACCGCGGTCCGGGGCCATCCGACGGCCGGCGACTGAGTCGCTACGTCTCCGTTTCGACCTCTCGGTCGTCGGCGAGGTCACGCTGTTTGGCCGCGTCGACGGCACTCTCGCGCGTGGTCTCGACGGGACCGGACCCTGCCCGTCCGTCCTCGTCCAGTAACGCCTGTAGTTCCGCTTCGAGTTCCGCCTCCGAGAGGTCCCCGTCGACGTAGCGTTCGGTGAGTTCGGCGCGCCGCGCTTCGACGGACGGTTCGAACCGGTCGCCGAGGCCGAGTGCGGCGAGCGGCGGCAGGACCGACTCGACGCGACGGAAGAAACCGGCCGCGCGCTGGCTTTTCGGCATAGACGCCCGACTGGCGAGTTCCGAGAGGAGCGCGGCGAGACAGACCACGTCGAGGCCGGCGAGGACGAGCGTCCCGAGAATCCACGCGGCGACGATACCCAGAATCGGGCCCCCGGTCAGGAGCGTCGACAGGGTCGCTACGAGGCCGACGGCGGCGACGCCGACGGCGCCCAGCGTCGACAGGACGACGCCGGCAAACAGTAGCCAGTGGCGGTTTTCCGAGACCCAGCTCACAGTCCCACTAGTCACAGACGGGGCATATGGGTTTGGTCATCAGTCCCTGTCGTGTCCGTTGACGGGAACGTAGGACCGACCAGAATCGGAGAAGCCACCAAGCACCCACTCGCGAACCGTGAGCCGGTTTTTCTTTCCGGCCTCGCGGGCCGACGCCAGCCGCCGTTCAGTCGTCTGGAAGTAGTTGACGACGGTGACCAACACTACGCCGCCGATAGAGTTGCCCAGCAGGACGGGGACGACGAACTGCGAGACGCCGACCCAGAGCGCGAGTTCGCCGTTGAAGACGAGATACAGCATCTCCGTCGCGGAGACGACGACGTGATAGAGGTTCCCGAACGGGATAGCGAGAAACGAGACGTACACGAGCGCCAGTCGCGAGATGCTGTCGCGAAGCGAGTAGTCGACCCAGACGACGCCAGCGACTATGAGGCCGGCGAACACCGCTTTCGAGAACAGCGTCCACCAGGGCGTCTCGATGGCCTTCTGTGCGAACCCCTCTGCCGCCGAGGCCGCCGCCGGCGAGAGCACGCCGGTCGAGGAGAGCGCGAGCGCACCGAGCAACCCGCCCGCGAGGTTGGCGAGGAGGACGAGTCCCCAGATGCGCATCAACGACGGCAGACTCGCCAGCCGTTCGAGGGTCAGCGCGACCGGCGGCAACGTGTTCTCGGTGTACAACTGGTAGTCCCCGAGGATGATGAAGACGAACCCGAGCGGGTAAAGCAGCGCGCTCAGAACCGGGTCGCCGTCCGTCGACGCGTACAGCGACGCGTACAGCAGGAACGTGACGGTGATGGCAAACCCCGCGGCAAGTCCGCTGAAGAACAGTTCCCGCGTGGTGGCGGTAATCTCTTCGTCTGCCGCGACGACGATGCGCTGGAATATTTCGTCGGCCGAGAACCTGTCGCGGATGGTGTGCCCACCCGCCGGTGCTCCGCTCTGTGAGACGTCGACGGCGTCACGGACTGCCGTTTCCCGGTCAGTATCGTCCGGCATAGACCCACGGTTTACGACCGCTTTTGAAGCCTCTTTCGGGACGCTCCCGGCCGCGTCCGAACCACCGACGGCACACGCGCCCGTCGTCAGTCGTGTCTGAACGACCGCTGGCCGGTGAACACCATCGCGATGTCGTGTTCGTCGGCCGCCTCGATGACGCTCTCGTCGTTCTTCGACCCGCCGGGCTGGATGACCGCCTCGATGCCGGCCTCGGCGGCGTGTTCGATGCCGTCCGGGAACGGGAAGAAGGCGTCCGAGGCCATCACGGCGCCCTCGGCGTCCTTGCCCTCGGCGTGTTCCTCGGCCTTCATCGCAGCGAGTCGGACGGCGTCGACGCGGGAGACCTGTCCCATGCCGATGCCGACCGTCTCGGTGCCCTTCGCGAAGAGGATGCCGTTCGATTTCACGTGCTTCAGCGTGTGCCACGCGAACAGCATCGACGCTATCTGCTCGTCGGTCGGTTCCCGGTCGGTGACGACTTCGAGGTCCTCGGCTGTGAGGTGCTGGGTGTCTCGCTCCTGTACGAGACGGCCGCCGACGAGTGGCTTCTCGGTCAGCGTGTCCGTGACCTCGAAGTTGTCAGTCACCTCGAGGACGCGGAGGTTCTCCTTCTGGCAGAGGACGTCGAGTGCCGCGTCGGTGTAGCCCGGCGCGACGACGACTTCCTTGAACGAGTCGATGATCTGTTCGGCCGTGGCGGCGTCACACTCGCGGTTGAGCGCGACGATGCCGCCGAACGCGCTCATCGGGTCCGTCGAGAGGGCCTTCTCGTAGGCGTCCGAAAGCGTATCGGCCGTCGCACAGCCCGCGGGGTTGGTGTGCTTGATGACGGCCGCCGCTGGCTCCTCGAACTCCTTGATGAGGTTCAGTGCGCCGTCGGCGTCGTTGTAGTTGTTGTACGACAGGCCCTTCGCGCCCTCGTTCAACTGGTCGGCGTGGACGACGCTGGCCTCGGAGACAGTGGTATCGGCGTACAGCGCAGCGTCCTGATGGGGGTTCTCCCCGTAGCGGAGGTCGGCGGCCCGGTCGTCGGAGACGAGGCGGCGTGCAGGGAAGTTCCCGCCTTCGTCGCCCTCGACGTCGACGGTACCGGACTCCCAGTCGATATCGACGCGGTCCTCGGCGAACCACTTGATGACGCGTGGGTACGCAGTGAACTCGCCCTGATAGAGGACGCGCTCTTTCAGGTCGTCTTCGCCGTCGCCCTCGAAGACCGGGATGGGTTCCTGCGTGACGATGGGGCCGCCGTCGACCGTCTCGTCGACGACGTGGACGGTACACCCAGTCACCTTCACGCCCGATTCGATGACCTGCTCGTGGGTGTCCGCGCCGGGGAAGTTCGGCAGGA
Source organism: Haloarcula sp. JP-L23 (assembly GCF_011602445.1). Lineage (NCBI taxonomy): Archaea > Methanobacteriati > Methanobacteriota > Halobacteria > Halobacteriales > Haloarculaceae > Haloarcula > Haloarcula sp. JP-L23. Next base: position 1,585,410 of record NZ_CP050014.1, read on the forward strand.
GCGAGGGGTGGACGTTCAGCGTCGTCGGCGCGTTATCGAGGAACGTCTCACTGAGGATACGCATGTAGCCGTCCAGTGTCACGAGGTCGAAGTCGTACTCCGAGAGCGCCGAGAGGACGCGTTCCTCGTGGGCCTCGCGGGCCTCGTCGTCCTCGCGCTCGACGACTTCCGTCGGGATGCCGCGCTCGGCGGCCGCCTCCAGGACGGGCGCGTCGGCGTCGTTCGTCAGCACGACGGCGAATTCCGCCCCGCCCGGGGCGCGGTCCGCGATGTTCATCAGGTTCCGGCCACGGTTGCTGGCCATACCGGCGAGTTTCATACCTGAGTGGCGGGTGGGGCCGTGCAAAGTAGTTGCGAAACGAACGCTGAGCGTATGAACACGACGGACACGGGCGTCGTTGTCACACGCACCGAGTCGGTGCCGTGTCGATGTTCCTTTGTAGCCGGCCCGTTCAGTCGCGGATATGTCGAAGCTACGGTGTCAGCAGGCTGGAGCCGTCGCCGCGTTCGGTGGACTCCTGTGGGTCGGCTGGACCGTGGCACTGAGCGTCACCGGTCGCGAGAGGGACTGGATTCTGGTCGCCGTCTCGCTCTCGGCACTGGGCGTCGTCGCCGGCCACTACGCCGTCGAGAGCTTCCACGGCGCCCGGATGAAGCGACCCGGCACCGGTGGAGCGTGGCTGGGAGCGGCCGGCGGCGTCGTCTTCGCCGCCGGCCAACTGCTCCGGGCGCTCACCGGGGTCGGTGAGGTGGTCGTCGGACTGGGCGTCCTCGCGCTCGTCGGCGGATCGCTGCTTACGAGCGTCGGCCTCGTCAGGACCCGCGTCCAGCCGCCGTGGCTCGGCGTCTCGCTCGCCGTCGGGACCGTCGCGTTCCTCGGGTTCGACCTCTCGACGTGGGCGGCGCTCCCGTACGGACTGGCGTGGCTCGCGCTCGGACAGGACCTCTATCGATACGACCCGCCGGACGGCCGATTCGGGGACGCGAACGCGGATTACGGTTGGTTGGGGTAGCGATGGGCGCGACCGGCGGGAGCGCACTCGCTGTGCCGCTAGACTGTCGACGGCGCCAGTACTACCGCCGAAAGTCTGAGGTAGCTCCCTCGTGACGTGGCGCACGTGCCAGACCAAGACAGCGACCCGGTGGCGGCGGCGCTCTCCGGGTCGACCGACCTCTACGACGTCGCCGAGTGGGAACCGCGGTCCGCCCTCGACGGCTTCTCGGTCAGACTCTACGGAGCGTTGCACGCGTCCCGGCGCTGGCTCCTCATCGCGCTCGCCGTGCTCCTGTTTGTCGCCCAGCTAGCCGGGACGGTCCTGCTGGCGGTTCGACGGCCGGAACTCGGTGCGCTGGGGGCGTTGTCGGTCGTCCCTGCGCTGGCTATCGTCGGCTACCTCTGGTACGGCGATCCGACGATGCGCGAACCGCTCGAACCGCTCGCCGTCACGTTCGTCCTCGCCATCCTCTTCGCCAGCATCGCCGCGCTGGTCAACACGCTACTCCAACCGCTCTTCACCTGGATTCCCGTCGTCGGGATGGCGCTGTTCTTCTTCGTCGTCGTCGGCCCCATCGAGGAGACGGTGAAGTGGCTCGCCATTCGCGTCGGCGGCTACGGCACTATCGATGCCGTCGTCGACGGCGTGGTGTACGGCGCCGTCGCCGGCCTCGGCTTCGCGACCATCGAGAACGCGCTGTACATCTCGCAAGGGTACACGCAGGCGGCGTCGGCCCAGAACGGTGACCCCATCGTGGCGGCGCTCCAGACGGCGACCAGCAGAGCGTTCGTCGGCCCGGGCCACGTGCTGTACTCGTCGTTCGCCGGCTACTACCTCGGACTGGCGAAGTTCAACCCCGACGACGCCGGCCCCATCGTCGTCAAGGGCATCGTCGTCGCGGCGCTCATCCACGCCGTCTACAACACCTCGGTGACGTACCTCCCGCAGCTCCTCCCGTGGAATGCGGTCGTCTTCGTCGGCTTCGTCGTCGCCTTCGACGCCGCCGTCGGCTACCTCCTCTACCGCAAACTCCGGCGGTATCGGGACCACTACGAACGCGCGACGAACGCGTAGGCCGACGACGAGACGACACGCTTTTTCGGGCCTCCCTCGGAGAGTCGAGTATGACCGAGAGAGGGCCACTATCCGCCGTGTCGCCGCTCGACGGGCGGTACGCCCGCTACACCGAACCGCTCGTCCCGTACGCAAGCGAGCGGGCGCTGATGCGCGCTCGCGTCGAAGTCGAAGTCGAGTACCTGCTGGCGCTCGCCGACCTCGATACGACGCCGCTCTCTATCGACACGGACCAGCGGTCGGCCCTGCGAGGGCTGTACGAGTCCTTCGACGACGAGGACGCAGACGTCGTCAAGCAACTGGAGACGGAGGGATACGGGGAGTACACCGCCACCAACCACGACGTGAAGGCCATCGAGTACTTCATCCGTCTGGGCATGCCCGAGGGCCTCGACGCCGACAACTGGATTCACTTCGGCCTGACCAGCGAGGACGTCAACAACCTCGCGCACCGTCTCCTCGTCAAGCCGGCCGCCGAGGAGGTGCTGGTGCCGGAACTGCGCGAGATTCGGGACACGCTCGTCGAGATGGCCCACGAGTACGGCGACGTGCCGATGCTGGCCCGAACGCACGGCCAGCCAGCGACCCCCACGACGTTCGGCAAGGAGATGGCCGTCTACGCCTCCCGACTCGGGCAGGCTATCGCGCGAGTCGAACGCGCCGCCGACGACCTCTCCGGGAAACTCGCGGGCGCGTCGGGCACCTACGCCGCCCACCACGCGGCCTACCCCGACGTGGACTGGCCGGCCTTCGCCGAGTCGTTCGTCGGGTCGCTCGGACTGGACCACGAACCGCTGACGACGCAGGTCAACCCGTGCGACGACCTCGAAGTCCTGTTCGACGCCTTGCGCGGTGCGAACAACGTCCTGCTCGACATGGACCTCGACATGTGGCTGTACGTCTCGGACCGCTACCTCGGACAGGAGACGGTCGAGGGCGAGACGGGGTCCTCGACGATGCCACACAAGGTCAACCCCATCGACTTCGAGAACAGCGAGGGGAACCTCTCGAAAGCCAACTCCGACCTCGTCTTTTTGGGCGATTACGTCACCAACTCCCGCCTCCAGCGTGACCTCTCGGATTCGACGGTCAAGCGCAACATCGGTGCCGCCTTCGCCCACTGTCTCGTCGGCTACGGCAAGTGCCAGAACGGCCTCGCGAAGGTCGTCCCCAACGAGCAGGTGATGCGAGAGGAACTCGACGCCACCCCCGAAATCATCGGCGAGGCCGTCCAGACAATCCTCCGCCGCGAGGGACACGACGACGCCTACGAACAGGTAAAGAAGGCCACGCGCGGCCGTGAGGTGACTATCGAGGACTTCCGCGAGATGTTCGCGGACCTCGAGGTGAGCGAGTCGGTGCGCGCGGAATTGGACGCACTGACGCCGGCGGGGTATACGGGTATCGCGTCGGACTTGGCAGACGACGTGTAGGGTGGCGTCGACGGCGGGACGGTCTCACGCCCGTTCGAGCGGGACGGCGGAGACGTCCCCGTCGCTGTCTGCGGTCACCTCGTACCCGCTGTACTCGAACGTGACGCTCCCGGGCGCGTCACAGAAGATGGCGTCCAGCGCGTCGCCGTCGATAGCGGGATAGAGCGTCTCCGAGAGGTCCGTCGGGTCGACGCCCTCCGCCTCTGCCACGGCCATAACCACTCTGTTGCTCAACTGGTCGTCTGAACCCATACCGCCCGGTATCGACTGGTCCTTTGAATCTCTGGTGGCCGTAAGTATCCCTTACAGGGACAGTTTGGCGCTCACACGTCGCTCGCGAGAGCGCGTGGAGGGTGCGCACTGCGCTCGGAGGGCGACGAGAGAACGGAACGCTCAGGTGTCGTCCCGCCTACCAATCGGTAGATGGTTCTCGGTACCGACTCCCGTATCCTGACGCTGGCGTTCGCCCGGATGGCCGACGCGCTGGGCAACTCCTTTCTCATCATCGTCCTCCCCCTGTACATCGCCAGCGGGCAGGTCACGCTCGCGGGTATCGTCGGCACCGAACTGTTCGGGTTCGTCCTCCGTCAGGAGACGCTCATCGGTCTGGTCCTCTCACTGTTTGGCCTGCTGAACTCCTTTGGCCAACCGCTCACCGGTCGGCTCTCGGACCGAACGGGCCGCCGTCGGGCGTTCGTCCTCACGGGACTGGTCCTCTTTGCTATCGGAAGCGCCGCCTACCCGTTCCTCACCTCGTACTGGTCGGTGCTGGCGGCCCGGGCGTTTCAGGGCATCGGCGCGGCCTTTACCATCCCCGCGACGATCGCGCTGGTCAACGACTACGCCGAGAGCGACAGCGAACGCGGCGGGAACTTCGGCGTCTTCAACACGTTCCGTCTCGTCGGCTTCGGGTTCGGGCCGATAATCGCGGGCGTCGTCATCACCGGTGGCCTCGGTGCCGAGGGCGTCGTCTCCTACGTCCTCGGCGGACTGACGTTCTCCGGGTTCACGGCCGCCTTCGCCGTCGCCGTCCTCGGGGCCGTCGTCAGTTTCGCACTGGTGGCGCTGCTCATCGAGGACCCACCGGTGGCCGAGGACGCCGCCAGTAAAGACCTCTCTATCGCCGTGATGGACCCGGACGGGAACGGACTGGACTCGGTGTTCGTCCTCGGCGTCGGTACGTTCATGATGGCGACGACCATCGCGCTGTTCGCGACGCTGGAGGGCCCGATCCGGATGCGACTCGACGAGTCGACGTTCATGTTCAGCGTCCAGTTCGCCGCCGTCGTCATCGCGAACGTCCTCCTACAGGTGCCCATCGGCCGGGCGAGCGACCGATTCGGTCGCCGTCCGTTCGTCGTCGCCGGGTTCGTCGTCCTCGTCCCGTCGGTCTACGCGCAGGGTATCGTCACCGACCCGTGGCTGATGCTCGGCGCGCGGTTCGTACAGGGTATCGCCGTCGCCCTCGTGTTCGCGCCGTCGCTGGCGCTCGCCGGTGACCTCGCGGGGGCGCGCGGGTCGGGGACGACGCTGTCGGTGCTGACGATGGCCTTCGGCCTCGGCGTCGCCGTCGGCCCCCTCGCGTCCGGCGTGCTGTTCAACCTCGGAAGCTTCAGCACCCCCTTCACCGTCGGCACGGCGATGGCCCTGTTCGCGCTCGGACTGACCTACTGGCAGGTCGAGGAGACGCTGGCCGTGGGCGAGGAGTCCCCACGACCCTCCCCACAGGACTGACCGCGAGCGTTAAGCCACCGACCGTCGTAGCTACTGACATGTTCGCAGACCGCTCGGACGCCGGTGACCGACTCGCCGACGAACTCCGGCGGCAGGACGTCGAGGCGGACATCGTGCTGGCTATCCCCCGCGGTGGGCTCCCTGTCGCGCGTCCCGTCGCGGACGCACTCGGCGTCCCCTTAGACGTCGTCGTCGCCCGCAAGGTGGGCGCGCCGGGGAACCCGGAACTGGCCGTCGCGGCCGTCGCCGACGACGGGACGACGTGGCGCAACGAGTCACTCATCGGTTCGCTCGACCTGACGACCGACTACCTGGAGAGCCAGACCGAACACGAACAGCGCGCGGCCAAAGAGAAGTTCGACCGCTACCGCGCCGACCGGCCGCCGCTGGACCTCTCTGGCAAGCGGGTCCTCGTCGTCGACGACGGCCTCGCGACGGGCGCGACGATGCGGGCCTGCGTCGAACGGATCAAAGCGTCGGGAGCCGCGAGCGTCGTCGTCGGGGTGCCGGTGTCCTCGCCGGAGACGGCCGACGCCGTCGCACGCGTCACGGACGGCCTCGTCACGCTGGAGGAGCCGACGAACTTCAGTGCCGTCGGGCAGTTCTACCGGGACTTCTCGCAGGTCACGGACGAGGAGGCGATGGCGCTGTTAGAGTAGTCGCTCGACCGTCTCACGCACCGCACGCGCGGCGGTTCGCACGTCCGAGAGCCTGACGTACTCACGCTTCGAGTGCGCGACGGCGCCCACCTCGTCGGTGAGGACGCCCGGCCCGAACACGACCGTCGGGGCCTGCTGAGCGAAGTAGGAGGCCTCCGTCGCCGCCTCGAACGGCCTGACCGTACCGCCGCTGGCTTCCTGCAAGGTCCGGACCAGTTCCGCGTCGGGGTCCGTCGCGAACGCCTCCGGGAACGGCGTGTCGGGTCGGATGAGCGCCACGTCGAGGTCCATCGCGTCGGGGAGCCACTGCCGGAGGTGGGCCTCCAGATCCGCACAGAACGCGTCGCTCGTCTCCGGCGGGACGCTCCGCCGGTCGAAGGTGATGGTGCACTCGGCGGGCACCTGATTGGTCGCCTCACCCCCCTCCACCATCGACGGCGTCAGGATGGGGCGACCCAGCGTCTCGTGGTCGTCCGGTCCCTCCGTTTCATCGTAACTCTCCATCGCTTGCAGAATCGGCGCAGCAGCACGAATAGCGTTCAGCCCGCTCCCCGGGTCGGCGGCGTGGGCGCTCTCGCCGTGGATAGTGACGGTCCCCTCGAACTGGCCCTTCGCCGCCGTACACACGTCCAGTCCCGTCGGTTCGCCCACTATGTAGCCGTCGGCGTCGATAGTCTCGGCGAGGTGTGCGCCGCCGGTCTGCGTGGTCTCCTCGTCGATGGAGACGGCGAGCGTCACCGCGCCGTCCTCGGGGTCGACGGTGAGGAAGGCGTCCAGCAGCGCCGCGAGCGGTCCCTTCGCGTCGCACGAACCGCGGCCACAGACCACGTCGCCCTCGCCCGCGTCCTCGCTCCCGTCGACTGCCTCGTCACCGGGTCGCTCCGTCCGTCGCTCGTAGGGAACGTGTGGCGGCACGGTGTCGATGTGGGTGTTGAGGACCAGATGCGTGTCGGCGCTCGCGGCGGCCTCGTGGTCGGCCGCGCCGCGCGTGGCGACGACGTTGCCGAGGTCGTCCACGCTCGCGGCTACGTCGGCCGCGTCGAGGGTGTCGAGCAGGACCGTCCGCATCTCGTCGACCGACTCGGTGGAGTCCGTCTCGACGGCCCGCCGGTGGAAGTCCGCGAGGTCGAACGTCGCGCTCATCGCTCCAGACTCGTCACGTCGTCGAGCGTCTCTCGCTCGCGGACGACGCGCGTCTCGCCGCCCTCGATAGCCACCTCGGCCGGTCGGGGTTGGGAGTGGAACTGGTTGGCCAGTTCGTAGCCGTACGCGCCGGCGTTGCCGATGGCGAGCAGGTCCTCGCGCTCCGGGCGAGCGATTGGTCGGTCGGTACAGAACACGTCGGCGCTCGTACAGCACGGGCCGCCGACGGAGACGGGGTCGGCCTCGCGGTCGGGCGCGGTGACGTTCCGAATCGGGTGGTACGACCCGAACATCGCCGGGCGGATGAGCGTCGCCAGCGAGGCGTCGACGCCGACGACGGTTGCTGCGGGCGTCTCCTTGACGGTGTTGACCTCGGTGAGGATGAGTTCCGCGTCGGCGACGACGTAGCGGCCCGGTTCGAGTTTGATCTGGGCGTCCAGTTCCCCCACGGCGTCGCGGACCTTCTCACCGACGACCTGCATGTCGAGTGGCTCCTCGTCCTCGCGGTACGGGACGCCGAACCCGCCGCCGAAGTCCACGAACTCCAGCGGCGTGACTTCGGTCTCTATCTGCCGGCCCATGTCTGCGACCTTCCCGATGGCTCGACAGTGGTCGTCTAGGTCGTCGTGGAGGACGCCGCTCCCCGCGTGGGCGTGGATGCCGACGAGGTCGAACCGCTCGGCCACGTCTTCGGCCACCTCGGGTACCTGCTCGTACGGGATGCCGAACTTCGCGTCCTTGCCGGTGGCGACCTTCTCGTGGTGGCCCGTGCCGATGCCGGGGTTGACGCGGATGGCGACGCGGCCGTCGTAGCCGCGTGCTTCGAGGCGGTCGAACGTGTCCCGGGCGCCGCCGGTGATGGTCAGTCCGGGGTGGTCTTCAGCGAGGTCGACGGCGTAGTCGAGGTCGCGGTCCGGCGGGTTGACGGCGGTGTACTGCAACGTATCCGGGTCCGCACCGGCGTCGATTGCACGCTGGAGTTCCCCCCACGCGGCACACTCGATGTCGGCGCCGGTCTCCAGCAGTTTCGAGAGGACTGCGCGGCCGGTGTGGGCCTTCGCCGCGTACATCACGTGGGCGTCGGGGAACGCCGACGCGAATCGCTCGTAGTTCTCGGCGACGCGGTCCACGTCGAGCACGTACAGCGGCGTCCCGTGTTCGGCCGCGAGTCGACCGAGTCGGTCGTGGTCCCAGTCCGCGAGGCGGCGGACGGGCGGCGAGTCGTGACTCATTGGCCGTACAACGGCGACGGCGGCTAACAAGGGTTCCGCTTCGGCGTATCGGCCGGCGCCAGCGGCGGCCACGCTTTCGCGTCACGTCCCGACACGGCTAGCAGACTTGTCATATCCGAATTATTTCTGAGAGCGTCGGGCGGCGATCCACCGAGACGCCAGTCGGGCGGTAGTAAGTCACTCGTACGCGGCGACAGTGGCGACCCGTCGTCCGGACTCGGTCGTCGGGACGACTCGGTGGTCGGCGGAGATAGACCCTGACTAGCCTTTCGGGCCGGTGCCAGCGACAGCACGTGTCAGCAAATACTTATTACTCGGCTGAGGGTAGCTTCGCCCATGAGTCTCCCAGCAGCCACCGTCTGGCGGCGAGTAGTCGCCCTCTCATTCGCCCTCGTCCTCCTCCTGTCGGTCGGCAGCGGCGTCGCCGCCGCCCAGTCCTTTCAGGGGGCGGCCGGTACCGTCGTCGTCGGCCCGGACGAGACGTACGACAGCATCGAAGGCATCGCCGGCACGGTCATCGTCCGCGGCACCGTCACCGGCGACGTCTCGACGGCCGCCGGGACCGTCCACGTCACGGAGAGCGGCACCGTCGGCGGGAACGTCCAGACCGCTGCCGGCACCGTCCGCATCGACGGGAACGTCGCCGGCGACGTGAACGCCGCCGGAAGCACGGTCGAAATCGGCGAGACGGCCCGTATCGGTGGGTCCCTCGAATCGGGCGCGGCGTACCTCTCCATCGACGGCACCGTCGACGGTGACGTGACTGCCGGGGCCGAGACTATCGTCCTCGGGCCGAACGCGCAGGTGGCCGGGGACTTCCGCTACGACGCCGAGACGTTCACCCGCGACCCCGACGCCAGCGTCGGTGGTTCCGTCGTCCAGGACGCCTCCATCCGCGACAGTGCCGGACCGACGTTCGGAGGCCTCGCGGTCCCGGGATGGCTCGGCACCATCTACGGGCTGTTCGCGAACCTGTTGCTCGGCGTCGTCCTGCTGGCCGCCTTCCCCGCGTTCTCCACCCGCGTGGCCGAGCGTGTCGCCGACGACCCCGTGAAGTCTGGCGGTATCGGCCTGTTGACGCTGGTAGCCGTCCCGCTCGCCCTCATAGTCCTCGCGGCCACTATCGTCGGCATCCCACTCTCGCTGGTCGGCGCGGTGGCGTTTGGCATCAGCGTGTGGGTCGCCGTCGTCTACGGCCAGTACGCCGTCGGCGCGTGGGCCCTCTCGCTCGCGGACGGCGACAACCGCTGGGTCGCGCTCGTGGTCGGCCTCCTCGGGTTCGCTATCCTCGGTGCCGTTCCGGTGCTGGGCGGCGTCCTCGAACTGGTCGCACTCCTGCTGGGTCTCGGGGCGCTCGCACTCACGCTGCAGGAAGCCTACGGCGGTCGCAGAGAGACCTCCGGCGGCCGACAGGCGACACTCGACGAAACGACGAGTGACACGTCGACGGCCTAACTCTCCTCGGTGACGTCGACACTCGCTCGCGAGTGGTCGTGGACGACGGCGTAGGTCGCCCCGAGGAGGACGCCGTAGACGACGTGAGCGACGCCCACCGAGACGACGACGAGGAAGGTACCGAGTAGCCCCGGTAGCGGCACCAGTGGCTCCGGGAACGACTGGACGCCCAGCGCTTGCATCGAGACGGGCAACAACACCCCCGTCGAGAGCAGACCGATAGCGGCGGCGTAGACGACGCCGGCCGCGACGTACTCGGCCAGTTCAGTCGTCTGCTCGTCGACCAACGGATGCGAGACGAGGAGGCTGAACACCACGCCGGCGAGGACGCTGTTCAGCAGGTGGACGGCCCAGCCACCGACCACCGTCGGCCACCCGTAGAGCGCGCCCACGAACGGCATGAGGTTCGCACCGGCGTGGAAGACGATTCCCATTCCGACGCCGCCGACGAGTCCGCCAGCGGCGCCCGCACCCCACTCGTACCGGAGCGAGTGTGCGAGACGTGCGATGACGAGTCGCTCGCTCATACCGACCACTATGCGAGTTGGTAACAAATATACAACAGATAGTGGGGAGCCGTCCGTGTGGGTAACACGCGCTTACGCTCCGGCACTCGATGGAGAACGTGGTCTATCTGCTCGCTACTACTCACGGCTCCCTTCGGTCGCTGCTCGAAACCCGAGGGGGTACTCTCCCCTGCTTAGTCTCTGAGCGCGTCCTCTCGCTCCGTCGCCTCGAGCGTCTCCTCCTCGACGTCGGTGGCGACGACGGCGGGCTTGTACGCGCCGCCGGGGATGAGGTCGTTCTCGCCGACCGAGGAGTCGACGAAGCGCTGGAACGCACGCCGCTCGGGCGGCAGTTCGCCGTAGATGACCTCGTCCTCGACGAGGTCGTAGACGGGGATGCGCGGCGTCAGGAGCGTGTTCTCGCCGACGATGCTTCCCTCGCCGACGACGAACCCGCTGGTCACCCGGCAGCCGGCACCGAGCGAGACGTCGTCCTCGACGATGACCGGCGCGCTCTCGACCGGTTCGAGGACGCCGCCGATGAGCGTGTTCGCGCCGAGTTTGACGTTCTCGCCGATCTGGGCACAAGAGCCGACGGTGTCACAGGAGTCGATGAGGGTGCCGTCGCCGACGTGTGCGCCGATGTTGACGAACGACGGGGACATCATGATGCAGTCCTCGCCGAGGTACGCGCCCCGGCGGATGGTCGTCCCGTCGGGCGTGTTCCGGGTGCCGCGCTCGCCGAGGTCACCGGTGTCGCGGAGGGGAAGCACGTCGTGGTACTTGACCCCGCCGTACTCTCGGCTGTGGGTCTTCCGGAACGCGAAGTTGAGCAGGATGCCCTGCTTGACCCACTCGTTGGCCTGCCACTCGCCGTCGACCTTCTCGGCGGCGCGGACGTCGCCGTTCTCCAGTGCGGCGAGGAACGCATCGAGCGTGTCCAGTTGCGGCGGTTCGACGTCCTCTACGGTGGCTCCCTGTTCGTACGCTGTCCAGAGGTCCCCGATGTTCTGTTCGAGGTCTTGTCCGAGCATCTTGACCGTCGGTACCGCCTCCGGACGTATAGCGACCGGGGATTTCGACCGGTCACGGCGACGACACCTTGCTGGGGAAATCGGCGTTCGAAAACCGGCGGAATCTCAGTCCGACCCTTCGCCCGGAACGTAGCCGCAGTCCGGACAGAGTCCGACGCTGGTCGCTATCTCGAACTCGCCGGAACAGTGGGGGCACTTCGACGCTGGCAGTCGACCGCTGTGTTGCGTAGCCATACCTGTCGCTCCGGCGCCGGTTCGTATAAGGCTATGCGTTATATTGACCGAACTGTATTAGGCTGTCGAAGGGGCCTAGGAGGCGTCGACGACCTCGCCGAACTCGTACTGTCCGGCGTCGCGGCCGACGAGCCACGTCGCCGCGTCCAGCGCGCCCGCCGCAAAGACGCCGCGGTCCTCGGCCCGGTGTGAGAGAGACAGCACTTCGTCGTTGCCCGCGAGGATGAGTTCGTGTTCGCCGCGGATGTCGCCCGCTCGACGGGCGAAGACGCCGATTTCGTCCTCGTCACGTGGCGCGTGTCCCTCGCGGCCGTAGACTGGGTCGACGTCCCGCTCTTCCTGAATCGTCGCGAGGATGCTGTTTGCCGTGCCCGACGGCGCGTCGACCTTGCCGTTGTGATGGCTCTCCATGAGTTCGAGGTCGTAGTCGTCCAGCGCGCGGACGGCCTCGCCGACGAGTCGCTGAAGCACCTGAATCCCCTGCGAGAAGTTGCTCGCCTTCAGGAGCGGCACCTCCGCGCTGACGGCGGCGAAGTGGTCGAGGCCGTCCTCGTCGAACCCGGTAGTGCCGACGACCATCGCGACGCCCGTCTCGGCACAGGCGTCGGCGACGGTCAGCGCGCCCTCGGGGGCCGCGAAGTCGACGACCACCTCGACGTCGTACTCCCGGAGCGCGTCGGCCGCCTCGTCGGGATGGACGACCGGGACGCCGTGGGCCCGTTCGACGTCGCTCGTGGCGAATCCGACGACGACCTCGACGTCGCGGTCGGCGGCCGTCTCGACGACGGCACCGCCCATCCGGCCGGTGAGGCCGTTGACGGCGACCCGCGTCATCGCTCTATCTCCGCGTACTCGTCTTCGAGGTCCTCGTCCTCAAGCACCGCGAGTACGTCACGCAGGTCGTCGAGGTGTTCCTCGGAGAGGCGCGTCAGGGGTGACCGGACGTGTGCGGGTCCGTAGCCGCGGATGCGCATGGCCTCCTTGACCGGGATGGGGTTCGTCTCGACGAACAGCGTACGGAACAGCGGCCCCAGTTCGTGGTGGATGGCCCGAGCGCGCTCGTAGTCCTCGGCCAGTGCCGCGCCGACCATCGCACAGGTCCGCTCGGGTTCGACGTTCGCGGAGACGGAGATACAGCCGTGACCACCGACAGCGAGGATGGGGAGGGTCATGCCGTCGTCGCCCGACAGCACCGTGAACTCCTCGTCACGCGTGCGCTCGATGATCTCCGAGATCTGGTTCATGTCGCCGCTGGCGGCCTTGAACGCGCGGATGTTCTCGTGGCTCGCCAGTTCGACGGCCGTGTCCGGTTCGATGTTGCGTCCGGTGCGCGAGGGGACGTTGTAGACGATCTGCGGGCAGTCGACCTCGTCGGCGATGGTCGTGTAGTGGTCGATAAGGCCCTGCTGTTCGGGCTTGTTGTAGTACGGCGAGATGAGCAAGAGAGCGTCCGCACCGGCGTCGGCGGCCCGCTGAGAGAGCGAGAGCGCCTCGCGGGTGTTGTTCGACCCGGTGCCGGCGATGACCGGCACGTCGTCGACGGCGTCGATGACGGCCTCGACGACCTCGACGTGTTCGTCGTGGGTCATCGTCGCGGACTCGCCCGTAGAGCCGACCGGGACGAGGCCGTCGACGCCCGCCGCTTCGAGTCGCTGGGCGTCTGCTCGGAGTGTCTCGAAGTCGATACTGCGGTCCTCGTCGTCGTTGAACGGCGTACACATCGCGGGGTAGACGCCGTGGAAATCGATTGCTGTCATTGCTGAGTGCTGTGGTGTCGCTGTGGGATATGTGGTCCGGTTGCAGGCGGTGCGGGAGAAATCGACCCGTGACGGGGGCGCCACGCCCGCCGCGAGTCAGTAGTTGTGCGTGCGCTTACGTTTCGAGCGGACGCAGACGCCGCTGACGACCGGTCCGTCCGTGGCGTGAGAGCGGCGTCGCATGCTTGTGTGACAGACCGTGAGGGACTTAGCTGTTGTGTTCTTTCCTGTTCATCCGAAAACCTATCCGAGAGGGGCCGCCAAATCCAGTTATGACCGTATCACACCCGGGTCAGCGCGTCGCCGTCCTCGCCGACGCGCAGAACCTCTATCACACCGCCCGGAGTCTCTACACGCGGAACATCGACTACTCGGCTCTGCTGGAGGCGGCCGTCGACGGCCGGGAACTCACTCGTGCTATCGCGTACGTCATCCGTGCGGACTCACCCGAAGAAGAGACGTTCTTCGAGGCGCTCGTCGACATCGGCTTCGAGACGCGTATCAAGGAGATAAAGACGTTCCAGGACGGGTCGAAGAAGGCCGACTGGGACGTGGGGATGAGTCTCGACGCCGTCACGCTGGCGAAACACAACGACGCCGTCGTCCTCTGTACCGGCGACGGCGACTTCGCTCGGGTCTGTCGCTACGTTCGTCACGAGGGCTGTCGCATCGAGGCGATGGGCTTCGAGGAGTCCTCTTCGGAGGACCTGAAAGACGCCGTCGACGGGTTCGTCGACCTGAGCGAGGACCCGGACCGGTTCCTGCTGTAGTGGTCACTCACGAGCAGTCGGTCTCGGCGAATATACGCTGTCGGGCTTAGACCGGGCGACCGTCTTCGGAGGTGCCAACGAGGAGCGCACCCGCCGCCAGCCCCAGCGCCGCGACGCCGGCGGCGACGGCCGGGATGGCGACGTCTATCGGTCCTGTCCCGAGGATGAGCGCCGTGCTGACAAACAGCAACAGCGCACCCAGTATCACTTTTCGGTTGTCGGTAGCCATTGTACCCCTCGCTTTGCGTTCATCCGGTATAAATTTCCCCAAAACCGACGGACGGGGGTGCGTTAGACAGTCACAAACACCACAGTATTGCGGCTTCCTGTCACTTCGATGCCAGGATGGTGGGTCTGCCGCCGGACCGAAAGGGGGTTGGTGTCCCGGCCGTGAACACCGCCAATGAGCGAGAGCGAGTACCGTGGCCTCCGCCGCGGCGCAGACTACCAGTTCGGCCGCGGCGCGGGCCGGGCCCTGTTCCCGTCGGTCGACGCTATCGAGGTAACGCACACGAGTTCCGGCCGGCCGCGACAGGTCATCGCCGAGGACGGCCGTCTGGTCACCTACGGCACCGACGGCCGCTACACGCTGGGGCTTGCCGGCGGCCACCGCCTGCACGCGCACTTCGAAGCGCCGCGCCATCGCGTCGTCGTCGGCGACGAGAGCGAACCGTTCGTCCGCGAGGGGCGCAACGCCTTCGCGAAGTTCGTCCAGCAGGCCGACCCCGACCTGCGTCCCGGCGACGAGGCGCTGGTCGTCCACGAGGACGGCGACTTGCTGGCCGTCGGGCGCGCGGAACTGCCGGGCCACGGGATGACCGACTTCGAGACGGGGATGGCCGTGAAGGTTCGCCGTGGTGCCGACGGCGACTGAACAAAGCACTTATTCGACCGCTCGGAAGTGCGGATATGCGCCGCCGTCAGGTCCTCACGGCCGCCGCCCTCTCCGCCGCATCGCTCGCCGGGTGCACGGGTCCCGGTGCGACCCACTCTCCTACCGACGACCAGCGAGACACTGGGACCGACGAACCGACGGCGACCGCGCCGGTGACTCCTCCCGAGAACGACCCGATTCTGTTCGTCCTGCGTAACCAGAGCGGCGCCCAGCGGACGGTGTCGCTCACGCTGACTGGCCCCGACGGTCGGCGACACCTCGACGAATCCGTCACGCTCGGGAACGGCGACATCCGCGAGTACGACAGCGGCATCCGCTCGCCCGGTGACTACGAACTCGCGGTGACCGTCGAGAACGGGCCGGACCGAACGATGACGCTCTATATCGAGGCCTACGACGTCCGGATGGGGTCGAACCACCTCGTCACGGTCCACCCGGACGAAATCGACGTGTTCTGGGAGGAGTGACTACTGATAGGCGTCCGCGAACACCTGTTCGCGCCGCAGCAGTTCCTCGACGCCGTGGTCCAGCAGACCCTCGCCGAGGCCGGTCGCGCGGTAGTAGGAGTACAGCCCTTCGCTGTCGGGTTCCTTGCGCTTGCGGTTCTCCACGAGGCCGACGTCGACCAGCGTGTCGAGGTGGTGGTGGAGCGTGTTTCCGGGCAGGTCCAGCGCCTCGCGAAGCTCTTTGGCGCTCATCGAGCCGTCGCGTTTCAGCCGATAGAGGATGCGAAAGCGCGTCTCGTTGCCGACGGCGCGTTGCATCGCCATGTACTCCTCGAACGTGAGGACGCCCCCCTCTGGCAGGAGGTCCGCTGGGTCGGCCGGCCCGGTCCCCTCCTCGGGTGTCTTGATGCCCATCTGTCTACCCGTAACTCGTGGCGCGACCGACATAACGGTTGTTGAGTCAGCCGACGCTGAGTAACGCCGTGTTTTATATACTATCCGGGAGTGGCCCCGATATGCGCGCCCGCATCAAGTCCTCGCTCGGCGAGGTGGCCTACGGCGACTTCCTCGTCTACCTGATGGGTCCGTACACCACCTTCGACGTCGAGAAGCTGGTTCCCGACAGCGTCGACCCGGCGGCCGTCTCGCTCCCGGCCGCGAGGGCCGACGACGACGAACTCGACGAGATGATGGCGACACTTCGGCGCGTGCAGGGACGTCTCCGAGAGAACCCCGGCGTCAACGCCTTCCTCGCCGTCGACCCGGAGATACCGCTCTCGGAGATGGACGCCGCGAGCCAGAGCATCGCCTTCGCCCGGGCCAGCAACGCGACGCTGTTCGTCGTCCCGGGACTGGGCGACAAACTGGGCGTCGGGATGGAAGTCGGGTCGGTACTCGAAGACATGGACGAAACCGACCGCGAACGGGTGCTGTTCGCCCACGAGGACGCCGTCTCCAGCGCGATGATTCGCAGCATCGGCCAGCGCTGGGACGCCCGCGTCGTCAGTTACGCCGACGAGGACGAACTGATAGTCGCCGTCCGGCAGTTCGTCGCCGACCTGATGAACCGCGAACTGTACGGTGACCTGCCCCGGAAGACGACGGACGACGGTGCGTGAGAGCGGACGGCCACACCGAGGTGTGGGCCGTTCGGTAGCTGTCTCATCGGTTGCCGTCCCGGTCGCGCGGCGCGCGACCGGCCTTTTTCGCCCACGTTTTTGCGCGGGGGTTGAGGGCGCGACGCGCCCGATGCCCCCGTCGAAAAAGGTGGGTCGCTAGCCTTTTTTATCCAGAACGCGCAGTCCGGAGTATGTTTGGAGGCGGCGGCGGGGGCATGAACCCTCGCAAGATGAAGCAGATGATGGAACAGATGGGCATCGACATGGACGACATCGATGCCGAAGAGGTAATCATCCGAACACCGGACGAGGAACTCGTCTTTACCGACGCGGAGGTCCAGTTGATGGAAGCGCAGGGCCAGAAGACGTATCAGGTCGTCGGCGACCCCGAGACCCGCGAACGGGGCGCCGGAAGCGACGACGTGGCCGGCGACAGCGAGACGGCCGAGAGCGGTGACGACGGAACCGTGGTCGACGCCGACGACGTCGAACTCGTCGCGATGCGAACGGGTGTGGACGAGGAGACGGCCCGCGAGGCCCTCGAAGACAACGACGGCGACCTCGCGGACGCCGTCGACCAACTGGAGTAACGTGTCCTACCTGTTCGTCCACGAGGACCGCGAGTACCTGCTGGACCCGGGCGAGCGCTTCGAATCGGACCTCGGCATTCTGGAGGTCCCCGAAGACGTCGAACCCGGCGACGTCGTGGAGACGCATCTGGGAACCGGCTTTACCGTCCGACGCCTCCGCGGCCCGGACCTGTTCAATCACCTCGAACGGACCGGCGCGCCGATGATGCCCCGCGACGTGGGCCTCGTCGTCGGCAAGACGGGCGTCGCCGCGGGCGACCGAGTCCTCGACGCGGGGACCGGGACCGGCATCCTCAGCGCGTACATGGGTCGACTGGGTGCCGACGTCGTGACCTACGAGATAGACCCCGAGTTCGCCGAGGTGGCCCGCGAGAACATGGCGGTGGCCGGCGTCGAGGACGCCGTCGAGGTCCGAACCGGCGACGTGACCGACGACCTCGACGAACTCTCGGGCTTCGACGTGGTCACGCTCGACACCGAGGACGCGCCGACCGTCGTCGAGCGAACGCCGACGTTGCTCGACCGCGGTGGATCGCTCGCGGTGTACTCCCCGTTCGTCGAGAACACGCGCGAGGTCGTCGTTGCGGCCACCGAGGTGGGCCTCGACAACGTCGAGACGCTCGACACCATCCAGCGCGAGATGGACTTCGACGACCGAGGCTCGCGGCCGTCCACCGGTGGGGTCGGCCACACCGGCTACCTCACCTTCGCCCGTCGTCCCTGAAAAATCAGGTCGACTCTCCCTGTCCCGGATTAGTTGGGCCGTGGTTTCAAGCCCCATTGACACGTACGTGTGGGTGTATGAGCGAAGCCGAGGCTCCAGACGAGACGACGACGTGGCCCGAACTCGCTATCGGACTGTACGACCGGCTCACCGGCCGTAACGCCGAGATAACCTACGAGTTCGAGGACATGGAAGTCGACGTACCGAGCAAGACCGGCGACGACGCCGACTACGCACACTGGCGTGTCGACGGCACGCTGACTATTACTACCCGCGAGAACGAGTGACTACGACGACCGAGCGGCGGAACCGCGAGCCAATCGAGACCGTTGCAGAGCTACTGGACGCGATAGAGGACCGGCCGTCCCTCGGCGTCGAAGCGGACCTCGACGTCGAGGTGGACGGCTACGGGCTGACTGTCGTCGGCTACGACGACGTCGTCGCCGTCGACCTCCCGTCGCTCCTCGCCGCCCTCTCGCTGTGGCGTCGGCTCCCGGCCGATACGATGGACGTGGCGGCCGCGTTGGCCTCCGTTGGACTAACTGTCGAAGTACAGGCCCGTGGCGTCCCGGTCGCGCGCATCGGAGCGGCCGCCGACCCGAGTCCCGTGGCTCGCCGTCTCGGACTCGGCCCCGTCGAACTCGTTCCGGAGGGGCCAGTACTGGCCGCCGTCACTCGACGGCGCGGATGAGCGAGAGCAGGTCGTCGCGGTACTCGCTGGGTCGGCGTCGGAGCCGTTCGGGCGGGTCGTCGACGCCGAGTAACTCGCCGATGGCGTCGTCGGGATAGGCGCCGGCGGCGATGCGGAACCCGTCACCGTGCCAGACCCCGACCCATCCCGTTATCGACAGCGTCGCGTCGGTCTCGGGGAGCGGCATCGACGCCGTGTACGTCCGGAGCCTCGCCCGGGCACCGCTGTCGGTCCGAATCCGCTCCCGTCGACCGCGCTCGACGTCTTCGAAGCCACGGTCACGCAGTTCGTCGGCGAACGTCGAGTTGGCCTCCGAACGGACTGTCGGGAGAATCATGGCCGGGCCGATACCCGGTGTCAGCGGGGGACGGAAGGTCAGCGCCGTCGCGAAGAAGAAGCGCCACTGGTAGTCGACGCCGGCGGCGGCCTCGGCCGCCGCACGCGTGCGCACGTCATCGTACAGTTTCGTCGCGCCGACGACGCTGGCCGTCGGCAGTTTGAACACCGTCTCGACGCTCTCGTCTGTCAGTTCCCACCCCTCTTCGCGCAGGTGGTCTGCGGGAACGTCTGGAAACGAGGCGTCGTCGGACACGCTATCTCAGTGGTCGTCCTCGCGCCACTTGTGTTCACACTCGGTGCAGGTGAAAAACCGGGTCTCGGACTCGTCGGCGGCCCGAATCTGTTTCATCTCGTAGAAGGCTCGCTCGTTGCCACACTCCGGACAGCGGGCGCCGGTCGTCGGCCCCATGTCCGCGGCGTCCACTTCCGAGGTGTCGACGATTTCCGACTCTTCTTGACCCTGCGTGGTGACGGCCATCTCCCGTTCGGCGTCGGCGTTGCGCGGTTTCTCGTAGCCGCAACTCTCACAGAGCCACACGTTGCCCTCTGTCTTCATCATCGAACCGCAGTCGTCGCAAAACTCCATTGTTGTCCTCCGTTAAGCAACGCGGGCGTGTTAAACGCCGGGGTTCGCGTCAGTCGTTGGTGACCCACGCCGGACACGGGTCCATGTCGTCCAACTGCTCGCTGTGGAACGTACAGTACGGCTGGATGTCGTCGCCGTCCATCACGTACTGGAAGTGCCGGCAGTTACCGCAGTAGTTGTCGGGTTCGCCGCGGTGGACGGCCGTCTCGGTGATGGGGTCCTGACCGGTGTGGGGCGTCGTCCCGCCGTCCGTGCTCGGGGCGGATTCTGGGCCGGCACTGGCGATATCCGGGTCGAGTTCGTGCTCCGACGGGCCGACGCTCGTGGACTGCTCGGCGTCGGTCTCGTCTGGTCGCCCGTTTGCGGACTGCCGGCCGGCGCTCTGTGGGCCGGTCGTGGACGCCGTCCCGCTTTGTGTACCCGATCCGGCAGGGGACCGAAGCACCTCGCTCTCGTCGCCGCCGTCACTGACTGTCCCGTGCCCCGCCTCGTGTCGGTTGGTCTGCGTCTCGACGCCGCCGTCCGGGTCCTCGCCGAAGAACCCGATGCCGCCGAGGCCCGGAATCGAGCGGGCTTCCTCGACGAGTTTGATAGTCCCCTCCTCGGTAACTGCCATTCGAGCGGTGCCGCCCGGCGACTTCCGGGTGTTGAACGTCGCGAGTGCCACAAAGAGACACCAGAACGTCGTCAGGACGCCGGCGACGTAGACGATACTGGTCCCGAGTGCCTGAAGCGGCGCGTTCGTCATCCAGTTGTAGGGGTAGATGTGCTGGAACACGGCGACGCCGAGCATGGAGACGCACGCGCCGAGAATCGCCGTCGCCCGAACGCGTCGACTCGCCGGCAGGACGGCGAAGACGCCGAGGACGACCACTGGGAGACCGATGCCTGCGAGGATGCCGGCGGCCTTCCGGGCGGCGTAGTCCCCGAGGCCGACCGTCGACCCCACGTTCGTCGTCGCCAGCGCGATGGCGGCGACGAGTCCCGCGACCCCGGCGAGGAACAGCCCCGACCCGACGAGCTGCTGGCGACGTGACGCGACGCGGCCGACCTCCCCCTCGTAGACGTCCGTCAGACTGGTCATAGACGCCTCTAGGACGGCGTTCCTCAAAACTACCCGTCAGACGGGCGCATGACGTGCGCGCGAGCGATGCGTGGCGAACGGTGCCGACGGACCGCTCGCATTCCGAAAGCACTAATCGGGCCGGCGGGAACAGTTCGAGTATGAGCGACGACGATAGCGAGGAAGAGGCGCCGGCCGTCGAACTCGGCGAGGGGCCCGACGTCGAGGGGGCGCCGCTGGCCCGCGTCACCGCCCGACTCACGTGGGGCATCGAACACAGCACGGTCGTCGACCGAGAGGGAGACACCACCATCCGGACGCCCGACGGCCCGCAGGAACTGGCCGTGGTCATGGAGGACGTCGACGTACCGTACTTCACCGACCGCCACGAGTTCGAGGCCGCGGTCCGTGAGGTCATCGGCACCGGTCCCGTCCCGACCGAGTAACTACGCCGACTCGTCGTCGGCACGCTGGTCTTCTGCGGGCGTCTCGTCCGTGTCTACCGTCGGGTCCGCCGGCGTCCCGACCACGTCCTTCCGGTCGTCCCACTGATCGCTCGTCAGATACAGGGCGATACCGAAGACGACGACGACGGGGATCACCATCGCCAGCAGCAAGAGGACGACGACGACCAGCCCGCCCAGTCCCGGACCCTGCAGTAGCAGGTACATGGCTGGGCGTAGCACGGGCGGGCTAAAACCGCTTTTGAGACGCTATCGCATGCTCTCTAGCGAGTGGACCGTATCCGAGATGAGCCACGCCGCATCGACGTCGGGCGACTCGATGCTGAGTGCACAGAACGAATCTCGGCCGTCGTCGACGGTGATGTGGTAGGCCTGACTCGTCAACTCCTCGGGCGGGGCAGTGTCTGCGGGCTGAGGGGACACAGTCGAACCTCACGGATTCGGACGGTTAAACCAGTCGATTCCGGCCGCAGCGGGCGTGAGAAGGCGACTCCCTGTCTCTTACTCGACACGCTCTGTCCCGTCGCTGTCGGCCACCTCGGCCCGACCACGTCGCTTTCCGAACAGGTACGCGACGGCGACGAGGCCGAGGGGGACGATGAAAAACAACGCCATCAGCACGAGGATGACGACCAGTTCGGTAGTACCGGGCATACCGGGGAACAACAGGAGTGGAGGGGACACGCTGGGAAGTACCGCAACGTCTGCATTAATCGTTGTCACTTCTGACGGGTCAGAAGTCCGAGAGCTGTGACTGCAGGCCGGCGACGAGTTCGGACTTGCGGCGCAGTGCCCCCATACTGACCGGCAGGTGGTCGCCCACGGCCGAGAGCGTCTCGCGGAACGACTGGCCGACGCCGGGTTCACCGGCGAGGGGGTGCTCGCCGACCCCTCGGTCGCCATCGAAGGCGTTCCGAACCCCTTCACGGACCTGCCAGACGCCGACGGGCGCCCAGTACTCGTCGGTAATTTCCCGGAGGACGAGACACTTGGCCTGTCGGCCGCGCTTCTGGAGGTGTTCGAGAACGCCCAGTCGGGCGGCGTAGTACGCGCCGGCCGTCTCCTCTACGTACCCCGTCCGACCCTCGTACCCCTCGTGGGCGCTCGACATGTAGTACCCTGTCCCGGGCCGGGGGTTCCAGACGCTCTCGGGTGCTTTCATCTCGACGAGTTCGAACTCCCAGCGGCCCGGTGCCAGCAGGACCCAGTAGCGGTTCCCCATGTACTCGTTGTACCAGACTTCGGGCTTGTCGATAGTGTCGCTGTTACGCGTGGTCCCCCGGAGGTACTGGCCAACGGTGTCGTCGACTGCGGTGATGGACCACCGTGTCGGCACCAGCGACCGCTCGTTGGCCTGTCCGAGCGCCCCAGCCGAGAGGATAGTGTTGATGTCGTAGACGTCGAAACCGCGGCGGTAGAGGTACGTCATCGCGCCCTCGGCCTGCCAGTCGTCGTCCGAGAGCGTCTTCTCGACGGGCCGGGGGACGTGGGGGTTCTCTGCTAAGTCCGCGCCGGTCGCGTGGGCACGCGGCCCGGTCGGCGTCCCCACGTCATCGAACTGCACGTCGAGTTCGGGCGTACCGTCGAGTCCGACCTCGACGTCGACCGGATGGTCGGCGATGGCGACTTCGCGCTGGACGCCGACGAAGCCGTTCCACACGTCGTAGGCGCCGCCGGTACCGCTTTCGCGCCCGCCGCCCGTACTCACGGCATCGACGGCCGTCGGGCGAGTGGAGTTGAGCATCCCGGTACGGCGCTGGAGGACGTCCTCGATGCCGAGACCGGCGTCGTACCACTCGCTGCTCGTCGCGAACCCTTCGGCGGCGGCGTCCCGGTCGACGGGCGAGAGCAGGCCCGTCGAGACGTTCGGGTAGCCCGACCGGCCGACGAATATCTCGGGGGCCGTCGAACCAAAGAGCGAGTCGCCCTGTACCGTCTCCTGGAACTGCCGCTCGACGTCTTCGAGATGATCGGTGATGGCGTAGGACTTCTCCTCGGCGAGGCGACGCTTCTCGGCGGCCTCGTCACGTTCGAACCCCTCGATGAACTCGTCGAGCTGCATCTATCTGCGCTTTGCCCCTGTCGGGCATGAACCTGTCCCTGCCGAACGTCTGTGAACAAGTATTACGTACCTGGACTGAGTAACAACGGGTGATATAAATCATGGTGAATGCAACGAAGTGGCTCGGTTTGGCTGCAACCGTCGTAAGCGTCGTCGTCATACTCTTGCCGGCTGTCTTCTCGGTTCCACACACACAGGCACTGACGAACCTGTTGGTGGGCGAGATAGCGGCGCTCGCCGTCGGTCATTCCACATACCGGGCGGCCTCGGGTAAGCAGGCCGCCCCGCTGGCAGCGGTGACGGCCATCGTCTGTGGATTGTTACTGACGGTGTCGCCGATGTTCCTCTATGCCGTCGACCCGTTCCTGACGGTCATGCTCCTCTTCGGACTCGTCGTCACGGCCGGTGGCGCAGTGGCAATCGTCGACCGCTACGTCGGTGGCGAAGAAGGGCGCCAGACCGGCGCACAGCGTATCGCAAAGCGCGCTGGTAACTGACCGGTCGGCGTCCTGCGGGGAGACCACAACGGTTTTTGCGACTCCCCGGTCGTTCTCGAACAATGCCGGTCATCGAGTGTGACGAGACTGTCGCCCGAGAGCAGTTAGCCGACGCTGGGGTCACTATCGAGGAGGGAAGCACCGGCCACGAGCGCTGGCGCGCGGAATACGGCGGCGCGACGGCCGTCGCATACGAGGGTAAGGTCGTCGTGCAAGGCGACGACACCGCCAAACTGGAGGCGCTCCTGCGTGGCGAGGACGGCGGGCGCGTCCACGCCTACTTCGACGGCGCGTGCCGCGGGAACCCCGGGCCGGCCTCGGTGGGGTACGTACTCGTCGACGACAGCGGCATCGTCGCCGAGGGTGGCGAGACCATCGGCCGCGCGACGAACAATCAGGCCGAGTACGCCGCCCTGATCAAGGTCCTCGAAGTCGCCGCCGACTACAGCTTCGACGAGATACACGTCCGTGGGGATTCGGAACTCATCGTCAAGCAAGTACGCGGCGAGTGGAATACGAACGACCCGGACCTCCGGGAGAAGCGGGTCCGGGTCCGCGAACTGTTGACCCAGTTCGATCAGTGGGACATCGAGCACGTTCCGCGAGAGATAAACGACCGCGCGGACCAACTAGCCAACGACGCACTCGATGACTGACCTGCCAAGCGAGACGGTCGACGAGGTGGAACGTCTCACCAGACTCGCCCGGGAAGCGGTCGACGAAGACGAAGCGGCGGCGTACCGGGCGGAACGAGCGGCACTTCTCGACGAACGCGGCTACACCTCGCGGATTCGTGAGGAAGATACGGGCGAGGTAATCGTCTGTCACCCCGCCGAATGGGTCGAGGACGGCGTCATCCGCCCGGACCGCGTCGAGGACACCGACCGTGGTGTCGAAGTCAGACTCTCCGGACCGGAGGCGCCCGACGAGTGGGACGCGGTCGAAGAACAGAACCGTCGTGTCGTCGACGCGGTCCGGGCGGACCACGGCGACGTCCACGGTGCTACCGCCGACGCGCTCGCCGATTTCATGGGCAACCACTACGCGAAGCCGATTGCGGACGCGACGACCGACGAACTGCGAGAGTTCCGCGAGGAGTACTTCCAGCGGAACGTCTGGCCGACCGACGAACAGCGGGCGCTGCTCGAGGAGTCGATCCGTGTGACGGTCGAAAAAGCGGGTGGTCGGCTACCGGAGCAGTAAGTCGATTACTCCTGAGCGTCGACGAGGTCGTGGAGCTCGTCGGCGCGGTCCTCGCCGGTGACGAACTTCGAGAACTCCCAGCCGAGCTGGTCGAGGACGGCGTCTTTGCCGTTGTCGGTCAGGGAGTACTGGTTGGTACGCTTGTCGAGTTCGCTCTTCTCCACCAGTTCCATCTCGACGAGGTCGTCGAGGTTGGGGTAGAGACGCCCGTGGTTGACTTCGTCACTGTAGTACGCTTCGAGTTCGCGCTTGATAGCGAGGCCGTATCGTGGCTCTTCTGCGAGAATGACGAGGATGTTTTGCTGGAACGCGGTCAAGTCCTTTGCAACGCCGGGGCTACCCTTGATGGATTGTGCCTCTGACATGGTTAGTTAAATGTCATCAAGCTATTTAACACTTGTTAACTCCGACGTACGAACGATTACTACCGGACGACGGAGGCCCATATTTCAGACAGCAACAACTATCGAAAACGCGGTATGTACAGCAGTTGTACGGGCCAAACCCGTCTGGCCCCTGTCGCGTAGGGTGCCCTGAAGCTGTCTCCGTCGACTGTTGGATAATCCTGCAAGAGTACTGCATAAATACTTTATGTATTACGGAGGGAGCGTCGTACTCACGATTCGCCCGTTCGACGCCGGGCCGTCTCTATGCCTCCGCGCCGTCCCGCTCCGGGACGATTACGAAAGTAACTTTTGCCGGCGTCGCGCAGTCGCGGGTGATGACGAACCTCTGGGAAGACCTCGAAACCGGACCGAACCCGCCCGAAGAGATCTACGCCGTCGTCGAGTGCCTCAAGGGCGAGCGCAACAAGTACGAGTACGACAAGGACATCCCCGGCGTCGTCCTCGACCGCGTGCTCCACTCGAACGTTCACTATCCCTCGGACTACGGGTTCATCCCGCAGTCGTACTACGACGACGAGGACCCCTTCGACGTCCTCGTCCTCGTCGAGGACCAGACGTTCCCCGGCTGCGTCATCGAGGCCCGCCCAGTCGCGCTGATGAAAATGGACGACGACGGCGAACAGGACGACAAGGTCATCGCCGTCCCGAGCGAGGACCCCCGCTACGACCACATCGAGGACGTAGACGACATCCCCCAGCAGACGCTCGACGAGATCGACGAGTTCTTCGCGACCTACAAGAACCTCGAAGCGGGCAAGGAAGTCGAGACGCTCGGATGGGAGGACAAGCAGGCCGCGATGGACGCTATCGAGCACGCCCAAGACCTCTACGACGAGCACTTCAACTGAAGCGCGGTCGACCGCCTTTTTCTTTCGTGTCGTCCGTGTCCTCGTCCACGCCAGCGACAGCCCCCGTCGGTCGAGAGCACACGACGGATACGGGGCGTATGCTCTCCGATAATATCGGCAGTCGTTGCCGATTATGTATGAGCATGGGTAATGTTTTGAGGGTGGCGGCCGGTGTTACAGATACAATGGCGACCGATCAATCCGAGACGACACTTGCCGACGTCAGTGGTGGAACGGAGCGAGAGGACCCGATACCGCCGGGCATCGCACACCTGACAGTCGTCCCGGAGAACGCAGAGCGGTAATCGACGCGACGGCGACGGCGAGCGTTTTGCCGGTGTCCGTGACACAGCCACGAAAAGAAGCTTCTTGTCCCCGACCGGTCTAACGACGGGTATGGGTCTATTCGACCGTCTGAAAGGTGACGACGCTCCCCGCGTCGCCTTCTTCGGTATCGACGGCGTGCCGTACAGCCTCATCGACGAGCATCCGGACGTGTTCCCGAACCTCACCGACCTCAAGACCGAGGGGAGCGGCGGCCCCATCGACAGCATCGTTCCGCCCGAGTCCAGCGCTTGCTGGCCCGCTCTGACGACCGGTGTCAACCCCGGCCAGACTGGGGTCTACGGCTTTCAGGACCGCGAGGTCGGCTCCTACGACACGTACGTGCCCATGGGTCGGGACGTGCAGGCGACGCGCCTCTGGGACCGGGTCACCGAGGCGGGTCGAGACGCGACGGTGCTGAACGTCCCCGTGACGTTCCCGCCCCAGCGCAACGTCCAGCGCATGGTTTCCGGGTTCCTCTCGCCCGGCGTCGACAAGGCCGCCTACCCCGACGAACTGCGCGATCGGCTCGAAGAGACGAACTACCGCATCGACGTCAACGCCAAATTGGGTCACGACGAGGACAAGACGGAGTTCATCGAGGACGCTCACGAGACGCTCGAAAAGCGCTACGAGACGTTCTCACACTACGTCGAGCAGGACGACTGGGACCTCTTTTTCGGCGTGTTCATGACCACCGACCGGGTCAATCACTTCCTGTTCAAACACTACGAGCAGGACGGTGAGTACCAGCAGGAGTTCTTCGACTTCTACGAGAAGGTCGACGAGTATCTGGGCAAACTCCGCGAGCAACTCGCCGACGACGTGACGATGGTCGTCGCCTCGGACCACGGTTTCACCACGCTCGAGTACGAGGTCCACTTCAACGAGTGGCTCGAACAGGAGGGGTGGCTGGAGTTCGAGGACGAGGACCACTCCGAACTGGGTGACATCAGCGAAGACGCCAAAGCCTACTCGCTCATCCCCGGCCGGTTCTACATCAACCTCGACGGGCGCGAACCCGACGGCGGCGTCGACGAGGACGAGTACGAGTCGGTTCGGAACGACCTCAAGGAGAAACTCGAGGCCCTCGAAGGCCCGAACGGCAACAAAGTCGCCGACCGCGTGGTCACCCGCGAGGAGGCGTTCCGCGGCGACCACGACGACATCGCCCCGGACCTCGTCGTCGTCCCGAACCACGGCTTCGACCTCAAGGCCGGGTTCAAGGGCAGCGAGGCCGTCTTCGACGTCGGCCCGCGCAACGGGATGCACTCGTTCGACAACGCGACGTTGCTGATCGACGACGCCGACGCCACCGTTCGAGACGCGGACCTCTACGACATCGCGCCGACGATTCTGGAACTGCTAGAACAGGACTACGAACGGACCGAGTTCGACGGCGGCAGTCTACTGTAGACCCACTGTATCGAGCGGTTCGGACGTGAACCGCCGTCTCACCGACGACGAGCGAAGCGAGTGGCCGGCCGTTCTCGACGTTTTCACGACGAGTGGTGGCCGAACGCCGTCCGACGAAGTAACAAGTGGAGTTACAGGAGGCTATCCAGATTCTCGTTGTCGAACTCGTCAGGGTCCACGGTGCCGCCCTGTGACTTTGCGGCCTCGTTGGCCTTCCGCATGAAGTCGTCGACGCGGCCCGAGCGCTCGACGCCCGAGAGGACGACCAGCGCGGCTATCTTGTCCGACCCGAGCGGGAAATCGCCGCCACGGACCTCCATGCTGCCCGTCTCGTCTTCGACCCAGCGGCGAGCGCGTTCGACGCCTTTCCGGGAGAGTCGTTCCGGGTCGCCGGCGACGACCAGCAGGGCTGACTCCGCCTCAACGGCGTTCGGGAGGCTCATACTCGTCAGGAGGGCGTTGCGGGTGACGCTCGTGATGGTGTTGACGTTCTCGCTTGGGTCCTCGCTGGCCTGTGCACTGGCGTAGCCGATAGAGGATATACCGCCGCCACGGAGCGTGTTGATGATCTCCGAGGAGTCGACGACGCTCTCGCCGACGCCCTCGACGGCCTCGCCGGAGGCGAGCAAGAGGCCGACGCGCTGAGAGATGGCGTCGTTGATTCGCTTGTAGCCGTCGGCGACGCTGTCGCCGCTCCCGCGCCACGCGTCGTTGTCGACGAGGAGCAGCGAGTCGGACTCGCGGGCGGCCGTCTTGAGCGAGCGGCCCGCGTTGGCCTGATAGAGGCCGCCTTCGTCCTTGCCGGGGAGGATGCCGAGGACGTACACGGGCATCTCGTAGATGCGCTTCAGTTCGCGAGCCAACATTGGTGCGCCGCCAGAGCCAGTCCCGCCGCCGAGACCGGCGACGATGACGACGGCCTCCGCCTCGGTCGTGATGCGGCCGTCGAGGTTCTCTAGTACCTCCGTGGCGTTTTCTTGCATTATCTGTGCGCCCAGTTCGTTGTCGCCACCGACGCCGTGGCCCTTCACCCGGTCCTGTCCGATGAGGGCTGTGTCGATGTCGAGGTTCTGGAGGTCCGGTCTCGCGGTGTTCACCGCGAGCGCGCCGCGAACGGCGTTGAACCCCATCTCGTAGTCGAACTCTGCGAGGGACTGTGTGACCTTCCCACCGGCCTGTCCCACACCAATCAGGACGACTTTCATATCCAACGTCTCTGGCGGGTAACTAATCAACGTTGCCCTGTTTCGAGAGGGGCTGCCGGCGATACCGGGGCTCGACGCGACGCTCGGTGGCGGGCCGCGGGGGCGCTCACTCGATACTGAGCGTGTAGATGCGCTTTCGCGCGTCCGCAAAGGAGAACCGGGAGTCGACGACGCCGACCTCTTCGAGTCGGTTCAGCGCGTATCGGACCGTTCGAGGTGGCAAAAGCGTCTCCTCGGCGAGTTGGCTCTGGGTAAGCGTCTCGTTGTACTCCAGCACCTTCGCGACGAGTTTCGCGCTCGGGGGCAGGTCTCTGATGGCCTCCCACCCGACTGACTCCTCGTCCTCGTCCTCTACGCGTTGGATGTCGGATGCACTCATGTACTCTCCCCTATCGGATACAGGATAATAATATTTCTCCTTCTCTCTCATGCGCACGAGAAATCTTGCGGCAACATTATCGGCAGCTGGCGGCGGTCACGCCCGAAAGTTTACTTCCGAACCCATCCCCATTGGGCGTGTGGACGAAGTCGAGGTCAGCACGGTGGTGTATGCGCCCCCCGAGGAGCTGTACGAGTTCCTGCTCGACTTCCCGGGGTACGCGCGCTACTCGGAGTACATCGACCGGGTTACACAGGACGGTGACGGAACGCCGGGGACTAACTACGACCTCGTGTTCTCGTGGTGGAAGCTCACCTACACCGCGCGTTCGGAGGTGACCGGTGTCGACGAACCCGAGCGTATCGACTGGCGTATCGTCAAGGACATCGACGCCGATGGGTACTGGTACGTCGAGGAGGTGTCGGCGCCGGACGGCGTCGACGTCGCCTCGCGAGTCGTCCTCCACATCGAGTTCGATCCGGACTCGGCGTCGTCGAACGCCGTCGACCTGCCACGACTCGTCTCGCTGGACTGGGTCATCGAGAAGGTCAAACCGTTGATCCACAAGGAAGCGACGCGAATCGTCGAGCGGGTCGTCGCGGATATCGAAGGGGAGCGCCGCGACGTCGACCTAGCGATTCAGACGGGGCCGGACTCGGTCTGAGTCCGGCCGGCACCCGGTCGATTACTCGACGTCGGGCGTCTCGTAGTCGCCGCCGTACCGCATGAAAAAGTACGCGAGACCCAGCGTCGCGACCATCACGAAGGAGGTGGCGACCCCGAGCGTCTTCGCGCCGTTCGGGACTTCCGGAGACCCGCCGTCCCCGCCGCCGCCACCGCCGCCCGAGGTGGGGTAGTCGGTACCGACGACGACGGCGCCTTTCATACCGAGGCCCTCGTGGGGCACACAGACGTAGTTGAAGATTCCGTCCTCCTCGAAGGTGTATTCGTAGTTGACACCAGCGGACGAGACGGGCGACCCGGAGTCGAGTGGGCCGTCGCCCTGTGACTTGACGTTGTGGCCACCGCCCTCGCCCGTCCACTCGAACTTCACGGTCGCCCCGTTGTCGACGTGGACTGCGGGTGGGTCGAACGCGTACGCGCCACCGTTGCCTTCCGCGCCGACTGTAACGGTTACCGTGTCCTGTCCGGTCGCATCGACCGTCTCGCCGTCGAAGTTCTGGACGTTGCTGAACCAACTGCCGTAGTCCGGCGGACCGCCACCGCCGCCACCGCCGTCGCTCGAGTTGTTTCCGCCGCTTTCCTGTGCAGTAGCGGTCCCCGCGGCAGCGGAGGCCGCGGTGGCCCCTGCGGCGGTCCGCATGAACGCCCGGCGAGACACGTCCGCACTACCGTCTGTCATACTTCGGGTTTGGACGGTCCCCGTCGTGAATATGTCGGTTTCCAATCGCCCACCGTGACCGCTTTCCGAACTCCTTTCCGGCGCAGGAACTTGGGTCCCGTACATGTCTCAGCAGGACTCTACCACCGATAGCGTTCCGCGAGCGAGCGGCATGCCGATGCTCGGCCTCGGAACGTGGCAGAACGACGACCCGGACGCGTGTGCGACGAGCGTCCAGACGGCGCTCGAAGCCGGCTATCGCCACGTCGACACCGCACAGGCCTACGGCAACGAGGCCGCCGTCGGCGTCGGTATCGCCGCGGCCGACGTCGACCGGGAGGACGTCTTCCTCGCCACGAAGGTCTGGACGTCGAACCTCTCGCACGACGACGTCCTCGACAGCGTGGGCGACAGCCTCGACGACCTCGGCGTCGACGCCGTCGACGCCCTGTACGTCCACTGGCCGAGCGGTGACTACGACGCCGAAGGCACGCTGGCGGCGTTCGACGAACTGTACGAGCGGGGCAAGATACGGAACGTCGGCGTCTCGAACTTCGAACCACACCACGTCGAAGAGGCGATGGAGGTTCTCGACGCCCCGCTGTTCGCCAATCAGGTGGAGATGCACCCGTTTCTCCCCCAGCGAGAACTCCGGGCCCACGCCGCCGAGTACGACTACGAACTCGTCGCGTACTCGCCGCTGGCCCGCGGCGAGGTGTTCGAGAGCGACGTTCTCACCGACGTCGCGGACGACCACGGCGTCAGCGCCGCACAGGTCAGTCTCGCGTGGCTGCGCGAGAAGGGCGTCACGGCGATCCCGAAGGCCACCGGTCGCGACCACATCGTCGACAACCTGTCGAGCAGTTCCCTCGCCCTCTCGGACGAGGAAGTCGCCCGCATCGACGACGTCGAACGGACCGACCGGCGCATCGATCCGTCGTTCGGACCCGACGCGTGGGACTGACGGGCCGGAACCACACGTCGTCCGTCGTCGCTGTGCCGTTCGGTGAACCGACCGGTTCTCTGTCGTTAGGCTGTCAGGACGGCCGTATCGGCCTGAAACCTTTAACGGTGGGAGGGGTAAACTGGCGAGTATGGCTACCGGGAGTGACGGGGTCGTCAGTGGGATACGCGTCGACCTCAGGCGGTTACACGAGACGTGGATGGAGATTGTCTACCCGCGCCAGCGCAACGCGGGCGACACTGTACTGGGCACGTGGACGCCGGACTCGCAGTTCGGGATGGTCCTCTATCGACTGTGGTCTGCCATCGGCGTCCCAGTCATCGGCCTCGTCTACCCCCTCGTGTTGCTCGGCGCGTTCCTCCGGTTCCAGACCCGCCGCATCGACGGGACGGCGACGCGGTTGGGTGTCGTTGGCGTCGTCCTCCTCTCGGTACTCGTCTGGGGCGGGCTCACCGCGCTGGCGCGGTTCGAACTGGACCTCGTCACCGGTGGCGTCCTCGCCATCGGTCTCGCGGGTGTCGTCGCGACCGTCTCGGCGGCGCTTGCGGTCGGAGCGCGTACGGTGGGCGGGCGCGGGACGACAGTCGCACTGGCCTACCCGTTCGCGATGACAGCCATCTTCCTCCCGCCGGTGGTCGCGGCGCTGTTCTCGAAGACGCTCGCCGCCGTCGTGCTCCCCGGCAGCACCGCGCTCGCCCAGTGGTTGCTCGACACCCTCCTCGCTCCGGTCGGCCTCGCCGACCTGTTCTCCCGGACGTTCGACCTCGAAGGCGCGGCCTACGTGGTGATGTGGGTCGCCATCTCGTTCCCCGTCGGGTGGGTTCTGGGACTGCTGGTGACGCTCGCGGACTTCGCTCGCCCGACGGAATGACCGCGAGGACAACGTTTAGGCGCGCTCCACCCCAACCCCCGACCGGCATGGAATTCGACCTGACAAAGACCGCCGCCGCCTTCGTCTTGCTCTTCGGCGTCCTCGCCGTCGGCACGTTGATGAGTCCGATGACCACCAGCACCGTGATGATGGTGCTGGGTGGACTGCTCGTGTTCGGCGTCGTGACGCTCCTTCTGGGCGTCAAACACGGCGAGTACCGCGCCTCACACTGAGATAGCGCTCGGCCGAATAGCCCGTTTCTCCGGTACGTCGACTCCCTCGGGAGCCACGGCGATGTCGGCGTCGTCGTCGCCGAGCAACACCGTCGCCCCCGCCTGCATCGGTGCGAGGAGGCCTGCCACGATAGCGCCCGCCGTGGTGACGGGGGCTCGGAGTGCGACCGTCGTCTCGTCTGATAGGTCGTTCTCGGCGACGACTCGCTCGCTCGCCGCCAGCAGGTCGCCGTGGGTGTAGGTTCGTTCGCCGGCCAGCGCCGGGTCGTCGGGCGCGACTTCGCCCGGCGGTTGCAGCGGGTTCTCGCTCCACAGTTCACGCTCGAACTGGGCGACGGTCGGGTCGTCGCTCGGCCCGCCGTAGGCGAGTGCCTTCGTCCCCGGCCCGAGTTCGTAGCGGTCCAGCCACGCCGCCGGGGCGACCAGCGCCGTCGCGTCCACGGCGCCCGGCGGGTCCAGATCGACGATTGCGCCGTCGAGCGTCGCCGCGAGGACGGCCAACAACGGGTCCGGAGCAGTCCCGAGATAGCCGGGTTCGTCGCCGTCGACGGGGTCCTTCGGCCCGGCGACGACGGCGACACGGGTTCCCTTCCGGACGCCGTAGTGGCGCATGAGGTTCCCGCCTTTCCAGGCGTTCGTACAGAAGTCCCGGTAACTGTACGGCGCGGTCCGTTCCGGTGCGGTAAAGAGGGGGCCGTCACGGCCGCGCCCGTCTGCGACGAGGTCGCCGAGTACCTGCATGGGCGTCTGTTAGGCGTGCCCGGACAAAAGCCAGACGGAACCCGGCCGCAGAATCGCTCGCTCCGATACGACCCGCCGAGGCAGTTACAGGGAGTTCTTCAGTTTCTCGAAGAACCCTTCCTCGACGTCGACCTCCTCGCCGCCGGCCTCCGCGAACTGTTCTAAGGCCTCGCGTTGCTCCTCGTTGAGGCTATCGGGCGTGACGACCTGCACCTGCACGTAGAGGTCGCCGTTCCCGCGTCGGCGGAGGCGGGGCATCCCCTTGCCCTCCAGTCGGAACACCTCGCCGCTCTGGGTTCCGGCGGGGATGTCCATCTCGATGTCACCGTCCAGCGTCGGTACGCTGACCGTATCGCCGAAGACGGCCTGCGGGAAGGAGATGGCGTGCTGATGGGAGAGGTCGTCGCCCTCGCGGTCGAAGTCAGGGTGGTCCCGGACCGACAACTGTATCAGCAAGTCGCCGTTGGGACCGCCGCGTTCGCCGGGCGCGCCCTCACGTTCCATCCGGAGCGTCTGGCCGTTCTCGATGCCGGGCGGAATCTCCACCTCCAGCGACGCGTCGTTCTGGACGGTGCCGCTGCCACGGCAGGTCGAACAGGTCTCGTCGTACAGCGTTCCGTCACCCTCACAGCGGCGACAGGTGGCGGTCTGTTGGACTCGCCCCATCGGTGTCTGCTGGACCCGCGTGGTCTGGCCCTGTCCGTTACACTCCGGACAGGTCTGGGAGTCGGCGCTCGGTGGATGGCCCTTGCCGTCGCAATCGTCACAGGTCTCCGGACGCGTGATGTTCAACTGCTTCGTGGTCCCCGTGTAGGCCTCCTCTAGGTCTATCTCCAGTCGGGTCTGGAGGTCTTGGCCCTGTTGCGGGCGGTTGCCGCCGCCTCGGCGACCGCCGCCACCGAAGAACTGGTCGAAGATGTCCTGCATGTCGAACCCGCCGGCGCCGCCGAAGGGGTCGCCGCCCATGCCGCCGCGGCCGGCGCCACCGCCGGCGCCGCCGCGTTTCTCGGCCTGTTCGAAGCGCTCGTGACCCATCTGGTCGTACATCTGGCGCTTCTCGTCGTCCGTGAGGACCTCCTTTGCCTTCTTCGCCTTCTTGAACTTCTCCTCGGCGTTCGGGTCGTCGCTGACGTCGGGGTGGTACTCCCGGGCCTTCTCGCGGTACGCCTCCTGAATCTCGTCTTCGGAGGCGTCCCGCGAGACGCCCAGTATCTCATAGAAGTCCTGGCTCATTCGTTGTGCGATGGATACTGGACTCAGCCACTTCAACGGAACGGGTCTGGTACTGGTCGTCGCGGCGACGGGTGCGGCCGCCGTCGGAGCGTGACCGAGGCGCTTATTTCGGTGCCGCTGGACGGATGCACCAATGAGGGGGACCTCCCGGTCGGGCACGCGCGGTGTCGTGACCGTCGAGCGCGTCGCGGTCTGGCTACTCGCAGCGCTGGCCATCGCGGGGCTGGCGGCGCTCGTTGCGGGCCCCGGCGCCGACCTGCGGACGGCGACTCCCAGCGTCGACGTACAGGGCACCTACGACGTCGAGGCCGGGTCGATTACGGTGTCTCACACTGGCGGCGACCGACTGACCGCCACCAGCACGACCGAACTCGCCGTCGTCGTCACCGACGCCGACCGTAACGCGACGACGACGCTGCTGTGGGCCGACGAGGCGTCCGAGTTCCCCGTCACCACGGGTGACTCCGTCACCGTCGACGACCCCCGAGTCGACAGCGACGGCGACGGGGACTACCTCGACGGCGACGGCTCGGTCGGCTTCTACCTCGAGTCGGGCGACACCGTCGCCGTCGTCTGGACGGGACGGCTCGTCGGCGCGCCGAACGAGCGGACGGCGACGCTGGGGACGGTCACCGTCGGGGACGGGACTGCGTAAGCGACTGTGACAACACGCACTCGTCTCAGCGAATCTTTACACTCCCCTGTGCCGACTGTTCACACATGGCTACCGAGGACGCCTACCGCGAACTGTTCCCGCTTGCCCACCTCGCCGAGAACTCGCCGCAACTGGCGCAGGTCGGCGGCCGGTCTATCGCCCTCTTCCATCACGAGGGCACCGTCTACGCCGTCGATAACCGCTGTCCCCACATGGGGTTTCCCCTCTCGAAGGGCACCGTCGACGACGGCCTCCTGACCTGTCACTGGCACCACGCCCGCTTCGAGTTGGCCTGCGGCGACACGCTCGACCCGTGGGCCGACGACGTCCAGACGTTCCCCGTCGAGATACGCGACGGCGACGTGTACGTCCACCCGGACCCCGAACCCGACGTGCCGCCCGAAACCCACTGGCGCAACCGCCTCGCCGACGCGATGCAGGAGAACATCGACCTCGTCGCGGCGAAGGCCGTCATCAACTTAGACGACCTCGGCGAGGGTTTCACGACGCCGCTCGAAACCGCCGTGGACTTCGGGACGACCTACCGCTCGATGGGCTGGGGCCGCGGCCTGACGACCCTCGGCGCGATGGCGAACCTCTACGACGACGTGGCCCACAACGAGAAACTGCGGGCGATGTACGTCGGCGTCACCGAAGTCGCCGACGACTGCTCGGGCGAACCGCCACGCTTCGACCAGTACGAACTCAGCAATCGGGACCTCTCGAAAGCCCGCCTCAAGTCGTGGTTCCGTGAAACGTGTGAGGTCCGCGACGACGACGGCGCAGAGCGCTGTCTCCGCACCGCGGCCGCCGTCCTACCCCGCGAGGACGTGATCGAGATATTGCTGGCCGCGGCCACCGACCACCTCTACATGAACGCCGGCCACACGCTCGACTTCGTGAACAAGGCCGTCGAGACGCTGGACCACGTCGGCTGGGCGCACGCCGAGGACGTCCTCGCCTCGACGGTCGACCAGTTCACCGACGCCAGCAGGAGCGAGGAACTGTCCCAGTGGCGCCAGCCAATCGACGTGGCGGCCCTGTGTTTCGACGCGCACGACGCCCTCCCGGATCTCGTGGCCGCGGGCGAGGGCCACGAGTGGGACCGACCCGACGACTTCGTCGAGACGTTGCTCGCCGACGACCCCGAAACCGTACTCGACGCGCTTCGGAACGCCATCCGCGAGGGCGCGACGGCCGGACAGGTGACTCGTGCCGTCGCGCTGGCGGCGGCCCGTCGCGTCGTCCACTTCGCTACCAGCAACGAGTTCAGCGACTGGAACACGGTCCACCACACGTTCAGCTACGCCAACGCCGCCCACGCACTGGCCACTCGCACCGACGCCATCGACGCGTACAGACCCTGCTTCGACGGCGCGATGTCGGTGTATCTGGACCGCTTTCTCAACACGCCGCCGGCACCACGTCCGGACCCTGCCGAGTCTGATCGAGACCCCGAGGCGATTCGCGACGCCCTCCTCGCGACGTTCGACGAACAGGGCCGGGTGAACGAGGCCGGCGCGTTGGTCAGCGAGCACTTCGACGCGGGCGGCGACGTGGTGGCGATCAAGCGGACGCTCGGCGAGGGACTGCTCCGCGAGGACGCCGGCTTCCACGAACTCCAGAACGTCGAGGCCGCGTTCCGGCAGGTGGCGTTCGCGGAATCCAACGACGAGCGACGCCTCCCGCTGATCGCCACCGCCCGCTATCTCGCGGCGCACTTCCCGACCCGCCGCGAACGCGAACAGACGTTCACCATCGCCCACCGCCTGTTCCGGGGGGAGACGATTCACGGGGAGGAGTAGCGCTCGAAG
Organism: Haloarcula sp. JP-L23; assembly: GCF_011602445.1. NCBI lineage: Archaea > Methanobacteriati > Methanobacteriota > Halobacteria > Halobacteriales > Haloarculaceae > Haloarcula > Haloarcula sp. JP-L23. The sequence continues at coordinate 1,622,546 of NZ_CP050014.1, forward strand.
AACGGAGGTGAGGTCGGCGAAGCGTCCGTCACGTTACTCGTGTCTACTTCGAAAAACTTCGCTCCGCTCGCTTTTCGAAACACCGTCAGAGCAAGCTCTGACGAGCCGAAGAGGACGCCGACTTACTCGTCGTCGTCCTCTTCGACGTCCTCGAAGTCGGCGTCGACGTACTCCTCGCCCTGTCCGGCCGCACCGCCCGCGGCACCGCCGGCAGCGCCACCGGGCCCGGCGCCGCCCATGCCGCCCGGACCGGCACCCGCAGCGCCACCGGCACCGCCGGCGGCCTGCTGGGCCTGTCCTTCGTACATCTGCTTGCCGATCTCCTGCAGTTCTTCGGAGAGGGCCTCGGTGACCGCCTCGTAGTCCTCGGTGTCGGCGTCCTCGTCTTCGAGGGTCTCCTCGACGTCCGCTATCTTCTCCTCGATGTCGGCGACGAGGTCCTCGTCGATGTCCTCCTCGTTCTCCTCGATGAGCGTCTCGGCGCGGCGCACGGCGGCCTCGGCCTCGTTGCGGGCCTCGATGCGCTTGCGGCGTTCCTCGTCCTCTTCGGCGTGCTGTTCGGCCTCCTCCTGCATCTCCTCTATCTGCTCGTCGGAGAGGCCGGCGCCGCCTTCGATGGTGATGTCTTCCTTGTTGCCCGAGCCCTTGTCCTCGGCTTCGACGTTGACGATGCCGTTCTCGTCGATGTTGAACGACACCTCTATCTGCGGCGTTCCGGCGGGGGCCGGCGGGATGCCCGACAGGGCGAAGGCGCCGAGCAGTTCGTTCTCCTCGGCGATCTCACGCTCGCCCTGGAAGACGCGGATCTGGACCTGCGTCTGGTTGGCCTGGGCCGTGGTGAATATCTTCGATTCCTCCGTGGGAATCGTGGTGTTCTTCTCGATGAGGCGCTCGAACAGGCCGCCCTTGACCTCGACGCCCAGCGAGAGCGGCGTCACGTCCAGTAGGACGATGTCGTCGACGTCGCCCGAGAGGACGCCGCCCTGAATCGCGGCACCCAGCGCGACGGCCTCGTCGGGGTTGACGTTCTTTTTCGGTTCCTGTCCGGTCATCTCCTCGACTTTCTCCTGGACTTGGGGCATCCGGGTCGAGCCACCGACGAGGATGACCTCGTCGATGTCGGACTTGCTGTAGCCGGCGTCCGAGAGCGCCTGCTCCGTCGGGCCGACGGTGCGCTCGATGAGGTCCTCGGTCAGGGACTCGAACTTCGCACGGGTGAGCTTCTGTTCGAGGTCGAGCGGCCCGTCGTCGGTCGTCGCGATGAACGGGAGGTTGATGCGGGTCTCCTTGCGCGAGGAGAGTTCGACCTTGGCTTCCTCGGCGGCCTCGGTGAGGCGCTGGAGGGCCTGTCGGTCCTCGCGCAGGTCGATGCCGTGTTCGGCCTCGAACTCGTCGGCCAGATAGTCGATGATGGCGTGGTCCCAGTCGTCGCCCCCGAGGTCGTTGTCCCCGTTGGTCGCGACGACCTCGTAGACGCCGCCGCCGAGGTCGAGGATGGAGACGTCGAAGGTCCCGCCACCGAGGTCGTAGACGAGGACCGTCTGGTCGGACTCGTCGTCGAGGCCGTAGGCCATCGCGGCCGCGGTCGGTTCGTTGACGATGCGCTCGACCTCGAAGCCGGCGATTTCGCCGGCGTCCTTCGTCGCCTGTCGCTGGCGGTCGTTGAAGTACGCCGGGACGGTGATGACGGCCTTCTCCACCTCGTCGCCGAGGTACTCCTCGGCGTCGTGCTTTATTTTCTGGAGGATCATCGCCGAGACCTGCTCGGGCGTGTACTCCTCGCCGTCGAGTTCGACCGAGTAGTCGTCTTCGCCCATGTGCCGCTTGATGGACTGAATCGTCTCGTCGGGGTTCTTAACGGCCTGATTCTTCGCTGGCTTCCCGACGAGGCGCTCCCCGTCGTCGAACGCGACGACGGAGGGTGTCGTCCGCTCGCCTTCGCCGTTGACGATGATTTCGGGGTCGCCACCTTCCATGACCGCGAACGCACTGTTCGTGGTCCCGAGGTCGATACCCAGAATCTTGTTGCTCGCCATCTTACCCGCTGATAGCGGACTCGGCCGGTTAAAAGTTGCTAGATGGGATGACTCACGAACCGCGACGAGTGGCCGCCTCCCGGCGGTTTTCGATGCTCACGCCGGCGACGACCGGAGAGTATATCAAGTACCGCAATCCGACCGTTCGTCGTCGCCTCACTCCTCCTCACTGACGGTGACTTGCGCCTCTCGGAGCACTTTCTCGGCCATCTCGTAGCCGGGGCGGTGCACGTCCGCGATCGAGCCAGCCGCTTCGTCGCTCTCGACGCGAGCGAGTACCTGATGCTGGGTCGGGTCGACGTCTTCGCCGGGTTCGGGGTCGATGACCTCGACGTTCTCGGCCGCGAGGACGTCGTCGAGTTGGCGCAGGGTCGACTCGACGCCGCTGCGAATGTCGGTGTCTTCGTCCTGTTGCAGGGCACGTTCGAGGTTGTCGCGAACGTCTAAGATGCGGGTCACGAGGTCCTCGGTCGCGCGCTGTTTCTCCTCCTCGCGGCGCTTGTCCATCCGTTTCTTGTAGTTCTGGAACTCCGCCTGTTTGCGCTTGAGTTTGTCTTCGAGTTCCTCGGTCTCGGATTCGAGGGCTTCGACCTGACTCTCCAGACTGTCGGCACGGGTCCGGAGCGCCGCGAGTTCTTGGGCCACGTCTTCGGGGTCCGACTCGGCGACGCGGTCGACCAGTTCCTCGTCGGCCGGTTCGTCCGCCCCGGTCACGTCGTCGAGGTCGATGTCGTCGGCGTCGATATCGTCGGGGGCCGCTTCCACCTCGACGTCCTCCGGAGCGTCGTCGCTTGGGGGCGTCTCCTCCTCGGCGGCGTCCTGCTCAGTCATACACGATAGGAGTCGTCACACGAATAAAAGGATTCAGAAACGTCACGGGCCCAGCGCGAACGCGTCGGCGTCGTACCGGAACTGGGTGCGGTACTCCTCCCACTCGTCGAGTTCCTGCAGGCGGTACTTCGCGAACGGCGGGTTCCGGACGAGTTCGAGTTCGACGAGTCGCTGCCGGACGGGTTCATAGAGGTCGGCCCACGCCAGCGTTTCGAGTTTCTCTTCCGGTGCGCTGTCGCCCGGCGAGAAGGTCACGCCGTCGTCCGTTCGCACGATGTGTCCGTACTGAAAGCGCGTCCAGACAGTGTACTCCCCGAACGGGACTGTCTCGGTCGGCGACGGTGGGCGGCGGTACTGGGCCTTGAACCGCTGGTGGTCCTCGCCGCCACCCCAGAGCAACCCCCGAGTGAGCACCTTGATACGCCGGTGGGCGTCGATCCCGCAGTTGTAGACGACGCGAGCGTTCGAGAACTGACTCGTTCGGAATATCTCCGCGACGGCCTCGCTGTAGTGTCGGTCCTCCTCGTACTGGTACGGGAGCGGGGTCCGCGCCGCTCGTTCGAGGACGGACCCGACGTCTTCACCCCGTCGGAGGTCATCGTGTGGCCCGCTACCACGCCACGTCGCCGGGTCAGTCTCGTCGGGGTCGACCCACCGGTCCATATCGACAGTTCGAGACACAGGGTTATAGATGTTGTTTCGGTGAAACGTGGCTCACAGGAGCAGCGAGACGACCATGAGAACGAGGAAGATGACCACGAGTATCTTCGCGATACTCATACTCAGGCCGGCGACACCGCGGAACCCCGCCAGTCCGGCGATCACTGCGAGGACGAGGAAGACGAGCGCGTACTCGAGGAACCCGCCACTGAACTGAAGCGGAACGACGGCCAGAGAACGGATCATAACGGTCCTTCGGGCGCCTAGACATTAGTTATCAGTCTGGTAAAGGTGGGTAATTGCGTCGTTATTCGGCGCCTCGGCGGTATGCTGACCATAGCTAACCACCGACGGGCGTCCATCGACGTATGGGCGCTCCCGACCGACCGGAGACGCTCCGCGAGACCGGGCGTCGTGTCGTCCTCGCCAGTCGCGAGATGGAGTTCGGACTGACGGCGGCCGCGCTCGCGTACTACGGGTTGGTGGCGCTCGTCCCCGCCAGCGTCCTCACGATGACCGCCGTGACCGCACTCTGGGACGAAACTGTCGCAGACGCGCTCGTCAGCGCCGCAGGCACGGCGCTCTCTCCGGTGGGGACTCGGCTGCTCAGGGAGGCCGTCACCGGCGCGTCGGGTCGGTGGCAAGCCTCCCTCGGGAGCGCCGTCGTCCTCCTGTGGGGCGTGTTGCGACTGTTCCGAGGACTGGACGCCGCGTTCGCGAAGGTGTACCGGACAGAGTCGTCGGTCGGCGGTCGGTTTACCAACGGCCTCGTAGCGATGGTCGGCGTCGGCGGGGCCGTCGCCGCTGTCCTCGGCGTTCGCCTCGCCGTTAGCCTCACAGGAACGACGGTGACGGGCCCGGCAGTAGCGCTCGTTCGCGTCCTCGTCGTCGCTGTCCTCCTCTGGCCGCTGTACTACACGCTCCCCGACGTGGACCTCTCGGTGACGGAGGCGCTGCCCGGGACTGTCCTCGCCGCGGGCGGATGGGAACTCCTCCGCCTCGGCTTCGACCTCTACCTCGCTGTCGGACCGCGCACGGTCTCGGAATTGCTCGGTGCGGTCGTCCTGTTCGTGACGTGGCTGTTCTTCGGCAGTTCGCTCGTCCTCGCGGGCGCACTCCTCAACGCCGTCGTCGCCGGCCGTCGGTGACGCCGCGAAACCGTTATCGGCGACCCCGACGAACCGCAGTCCGTGCTGGAGTTGACCTTCGAGTCGGGCACCGTCCGACTCGACGGGGACGTGCCACCGGGCCTGCCGGGCGTCGAGCGTGACGACCGGTCGAAGAGCGCCCGGGCCCCGGCCTACCGCTACGCGGAACTCCGGGCCGCGGTAGCCAACAGCGGAGTCGACTACGCCGACCACGTTCTCGACACCGCCCCCCTCTCGCTCTCGACGACGTACGACCTGCGCGAGTACCAAGCGGCGGCGCTGTCGGCGTGGCGCGAGGCCGGCGACCGTGGCTGTCTCGAACTGCCGACCGGGAGCGGGAAGACGGTCATCGGCATCGCCGCGATGGTGGCACTCGATACCCCGACGCTCGTCGTCGTCCCGACCATCGACCTACTGGAACAGTGGCAACGCGAACTCGAACGGGAGTTCGACCGCCCTATCGGCCGTCTGGGCGGCGGCGAACAGCGCGTCGAGTCGGTCACCGTCGCCACCTACGACTCGGCGTACCTCCGGGCCGACGAACTGGGCGACCGGTTCGGCCTCGTCGTCTTCGACGAGGTCCACCACCTCGGCGGCGAGGGATACCGGGACATCGCCCGACTGCTCGCCGCACCGGCGCGGATGGGCCTCACGGCAACGTTCGAACGCCCCGACGGCGCCCACGAGGTCGTCGAGGAACTGGTCGGCCCCCTCGTCTACGACCTCTCGGTCGATGAACTGGCGGGCGACCACCTCGCCGACTACGACATCAAACGCGTCGAGGTCGAACTCACCGACGACGAACGGGAACGCTACGAGGCCGAACAGGGCACGTTCACGGACTACCTGAAACGGTCGAACATCCAGTTGCGCTCGGGCAGTGACTATCAGGAACTCGTCAAGCGCTCGGGCACCGACCCCGCGGCCCGGGAGGCCCTGCTTGCGAAGCAGCGCGCCCGCGAGGTGATGATGAACGCCCGTCGGAAGGTCGACCGACTGGCCGACATCCTCGACCGACACCGCGACGACCGCGTCATCGTCTTTACCGCCTACACGGACCTCGTCTATCGCCTCTCGGAACGGTTCCTCCTCCCGGCGATAACCCACGAGACGGGCGCGAGCGAGCGCCGCGAGATTCTGGAGCGGTTCCGCGACGGGACGTACTCGCGCGTGGTGACAGCGAACGTCCTAGACGAAGGCGTGGACGTCCCCGACGCCAACGTCGCCGTCGTCCTCTCGGGGAGCGGGTCCGAACGGGAGTTCACCCAGCGTCTCGGGCGCGTTCTCCGACCGAAGGCCGACGGCGGACGAGCGCTGCTGTACGAACTCGTCACGGAGGCGACCGCCGAGGAACGGGTCGCGCGTCGGCGCCGCTAGGCCCCACTCACACCGCTGCGGAATCGGTAAGCCGAGTCACGGTTGCCTAAGGGCTGCATAAATAACGGCTTCGGGCCGGTCTGTTCGGCTGGATGCAGTCTCTGTTCTCTCTGGCACAGACCGTCCTGTGGAGGCGCGAGCGGTGCGCCTGATACAGATACGGGTCGAAGACGGCGACCTCGACACCGTTCAAGCGGTGCTCGACGACCGCGAGATAAGCTACGTACAGACCGACGAGGTGAGCGCCGGCGGTGAGGCGTCGCTCATCCAGTTCCCGATTCCGCCAGAGGCCGTCGACGAGGTGTTCGAGGAACTCGAATCGGCGGGGCTGGACCCCGACCGCTACGCCGTCGTCGCCACCGCGGAGACGGCCCGGCCGGACCAGTCCGTCGCGGCGGAGAGTCACGCGGACCGCATCTCCCACGACGAACTCCGTGGCCGCGCGGTCGGGATGAACCCCGGGGCCGTCACGTACTACGGAATGACCATCCTGAGCGCGGTGGTCGCGACGGCCGGTCTCTTGCTGGACTCGCCAGCTATCGTCGTCGGGTCGATGGTCATCGCACCGCAGGTCGGGTCGGCGCTCATCGCCGCCGTCGGGACGACGCTCGACGACCGACCGCTGGTGAAAGAGGGGTTTCGCGACCAGATACTCGGACTGTTGCTTGCGGTGGCGAGCGCGGCTACTTTCGGATTTCTCGTGCGGCACGCCGGGTTCGTACCCGGTCAGTTGCGCGTGACGACGGTCCAGCAGATAGCTCAGCGCATCTCCCCCGGATTCCTCTCGCTGGCCGTCGGGCTGTGTGCCGGGGCCGCCGGTGCCGTCGGCCTCGCGACAGCGCTGCCGGTCTCGCTCGTCGGCGTCATGATCGCCGCGGCGCTCATCCCCGCGGCGGCCGCCGTCGGCGTCGGCATCGCGTGGGGCCTCCCCGCGGTGGCACTCGGGGCGGGCATCCTTCTGCTGGTGAACGCGGCGTCTATCAACCTCACTGGTTTTCTCGTCCTCTGGGGCCTCGGGTTCCGACCTCGGGACTGGGGACACGGGTGGCCGAATCTCGGGACGGTCCGGCAGTACGCGCCCACCGTGATGGCGCTGCTCGTCCTGCTGGCGACGTTTGCGGGTGCGAGCACCGTGACGGTGCGACAGATGCAGGTCGAGACGTCGGTCAACGATGCCGTCGAGGAGACGCTCGCCGACGAATCGTACGAGGACCTCCGGTTGTTGTCGGTGCGGACCCGCTTCGGCGGCGTCAGCGTCTACAGGTTCGACCGTGAGGTCACGGTGCAGGTGAGTCGGCCCGACGACACGGCGTATCCCAGACTGGCAACCAGACTGGAGGCGGCGGTCACGGCTGCCATCGACGAGGAGTCGAGCGTCGAGGTGACGTTCGTCGACCGGCAGACGGCGACCTAGCGGTCGCTACAACGCGCCTCGAACCGTCACGCCTTTTAGTCGGCGACCGGCGAGCCGTTCTCCCGTCCCCTGTCGCGACTCGTCGACGATATCGGCGTCGAACTGCCGGGTCTCCGTCGGGACGCTGTCACGAACAGCGTCGAACCCGCCAAGACCGACGGCTACGTGACCGGCCTCTGGATCGCCGCCGCCACGCCCGAGTGACACGGGGCGTTTTTGTCCGTTGGTGCCGGAGTGTCCGTCGTGCTGACGAAGGACCTCCTGCGCGTCTCTCGGGCCGGCGGCGGCTACCGTCCGCAGTTCATCGACGGGTCGCGGGAGCGACTCGCCGCCCGCGTCCTCGGCGTGTATCAGGGCCACGTCGGCGAGACGCGGGCGGAACTGCAGGCGGCGCTGACGGACCTCGAAGCCGAGGCCGAGGACTTCAAACTCGTCCGGGGGGTCGCCAAACTCGTCGAGCGAGAGGCCACCTTCGAGACGCGGTCGGCAGTCCCGCCGGAACGGGCACGCAAACGGGTGTTCGAGGCGGCAGAAGCCGTCGGCGTCGTCACGGAAGCGGAGCGAGCGGCGGCCATCGACCGGGCGGCGGACCGACTCGGCGTCGACGCCGACGCGACGGAGGCGTCGCTGTACGCCGATTTAGCGGACCGGCAGGTGCTTACCGAGGTGGACGCCCGTTGGACGCCAGCCGAACTCGTCACGCAGTACAACCTCTCGCTGGCCCAGACGGCGTTGTTCGACGCCACCGAGGTCCGGGTTCGATCGTCGGATCCGAAAGCGCTCGTCTCCGCAGTGAAACGCCTCCGTCTCATGTACGAGATACGCGAGACGCCGGCGGGCCGTGAAGTGATAATCACCGGTCCGGACGCGCTGTTCTCGAACACGCGCCGGTACGGAACCCGCTTTGCGCGCCTTCTCCGGACCGTAATCAAAGCCGCCGAGTGGGACCTGACCGCGACCATCGACGACCGGGGGACCGAGCGCGAACTCCGCCTCTCGGACGTCGACGTCTCCGCACCCGGCACCGACCCCGTGGCCGAAGTCACGTACGACAGCGGCGTCGAGGCGGACTTCGCCGCTCGATTCTCGGCGCTCGGGCTGGACTGGCGGCTGGTTCGTGAACCCGAACCGCTCGCGGCCGGCGAACACGTCGTCGTCCCGGACTTCGCCTTCGAGTGGGCACCGGGCGGCGACGCCACTGTCCGCGATACGACCGACCCCGACGCCCCGTTCCGCGTCTTCTTCGAGGTGATGGGGTTCTGGACGCCCGAGTACGTCGAGAAGAAACTCGACCGCCTCGACGCGATGGACGACGTCGAGATGCTGGTCGCCGTCGACGAGTCGCTGGGCGTCGGCGAGGCCGTCGAGGCACGGGACCACCGCGCGATTCCGTACGCCGGGACGGTGCGGGTCAAGGACGTTCGGGACGCCCTCCGGCCCTACGAGTCGGAACTCGTCGCCGAGAGCGCGGCCGACATCCCCGAAGCACTGCGGCCCGACGCCGACGTTGTGTCGCTCGCCGGCCTCGCTGCGGAGTACGGCGTCAGCGAGGACGCCGTCGAGGACAAGTCGTTCCCGGCCCACGAACGCGTCGGGCGCACGCTGATCCGGCCGAGCGTCCTCGACGTACTCGGCGACGAAATCGAGGCGGGGATGACCCTCTCTGACGCGGAGACTGTCCTCGACGAGTACGGCGTCGACGACGACAGCGCCGTCCTCGCACGCCTCGGCTACCGCGTGGAGTGGACGGGCCTGAGCGGCGGGACCGTCCGAGAACGAGCGGACGGGTCGGGCGAGAACGGTGCCGGTGAGTAGGGTCGGTCCCGGACGCGGCTAACACCGGCCTACCCCTCGGGGTCGCCGATAGCCGAAGCATAGCTAAGTCGCCCCCTTCTCGATTGGAGACCGCATGACAGCAGTCAAGATTGTCAAGGTGCTGGGCACGTCGACCGAGTCGTGGGAGGACGCGGCCCACGAGGCGGTCGCACAGGCCAGCGAGACCATCGAGGACATCCACGGCGTCGAAATCGAGGACTGGACGGCGACCGTCGAGGACGGACAGATAACGGAGTACAAGACGACCGTCGAGGTGGCGTTCCCCGTCCACCACCAGCAGTGACCTAGTCGTCGAGGTCCCGCCGCCGCCCTTTGGGGACCTGCGAGCGTAGTTCGCCGTAGACGTACAGGCCGACACCGATGGGTTCGACTTGCCCCGCGAGGTCGTGGGTGACCACGAGGTAGCCCCAGTCTCCCTCCCAGTCGAGTTCCTGATCGTGGCCGGCCGCGAAGGCCGTGGCCTCGCCCTCTGAGAGGTGGATGACGTTCTTCGTCGCGTGGTCGCCAAAACGCTGGACGGCCTCCAGCGTCGGCTTCCAGTGTTCCTGTCGGGTTCGGAGGAACGTCATCCCCAGTCCCTCGACGTCGACGGGCGACGGCGGGTCGCCGCGGTAGAGCCATATCTTCCCGGCACCGCGCTCCCAGAAGGTGTGGTCGGCGAACGTCTCCGGCGGGACGCCGAAGCGCTCCGCCCAGAAGTCCAGCACCTCCTCGCGGGTCGCGCGGCCCTCGTCTTCGCGTTCGTCGGCCGTCTCCGGCAGGCGCGTGAACTGCGTGCTGTCGTTGCTCATTCCGTCACCTCCAATTTCGCACAGAAGAACCCGCCCGTGTCGTTGTGTTGGGGGTAGATGCGCTTTGCCTTCGTCACGCTCGGGTCGAACTCGTCGTCCTGCCACTCCGTGACGCCCTCGCGGTGGGTCAGGTCGAGGTCGTAGTCGACGACTCTGCAGTCCTCCTCGGCCAGCGCGTAGTCCAGCACTGCCTCGTTTTCCTCCGGGGCGAACGTACACGTCGAGTAGACCACGGTACCGCCCGGCTTCGTCGCCTGCACGGCGCGCGTGAGGATCCCCTTCTGGACGCCCGAGATGCCCTCGACGTGCGAGAGCGACCAGTCGTCGAAGGCGTCGCGGTTCTTGCGGATGGTCCCCTCACAGGAGCAGGGAACGTCGACGAGCGCTCGGTCGTACTCCTCGCCGCCGAAGGGTTTCAGCGAGTGGTTGCGACCGTCCTCGTGCGTGACGGCGACGTTCGTCGCGCCGAGTCGCTCGGTGTTCGTCCGCAGCGCCGAGATGCGCCCGAGGTTGTTGTCCGTCGCCACCACCTCGCCGGTGTCGTCCATCAGCGCCGACAACTGGGTCGTCTTCGTCCCCGGGGCGGCACAGGCGTCCCACACCCGCTCGCCCGGCTGGGGGTCGAGGACGGTGGCCGGAACCGCCGACACCTCCTCTTGCCCGTGAATCCATCCGTGGAAGTACGGCCAATTCCGGCCCGGCGAGTCCTCCGGCAGGACGAACAGCAGGTCGTGCCACTCGACCGGGTCGTAGGTGACGCCGGCCTCGTCGAGCGCCGTCCGCACGTCCTCGACGGTGGCCTTGAGGGTGTTGACCCGAATCGCCGACGGTAACGGCCGGTCGCAGGCCGCCCGGAACGCCTCCCAGTCGTCGACGATGGGGCGATACCGTTCGATGGGTTCCATTGGCCCGTGGTTCGTCGGGGGTCTGTTTGTGGGTTTCGAAGCTAGGCACAGCGGATTCTCTCCGTCTTACCGCTACGATTGCGACCGACAACGAGCGGCCCCTTTCGGTCCCACCCGATTGGCCGATTCATGGGGCGGGGACCTCCTGGCTGTCGACGCCGGACCCCGTTCCGCCGGCAGCGACCCATGAGTCACCCCCGAGTAGCCCTGCCTTTCAAGCCGACGGCGGTCCTCTCTCGGGGTATGGCACACGTACAGGTCCATCGGGACGACGTCGAACTCGACGACCCGACACTCGTCGAGGGGCTCCCCGGGGTGGGACTGGTCGGCAAGATAGCGGCCGACCATCTGGTCGACGCCTACGACATGGTCCACTACGGGACGGCCCACTGTGATGGTCTTCCGGAGATAGCGGTGTACAGCGAGGGCGACCCGACGGTCAAGGCGCCGGTGCGCATCTACGCCGACGAGGACCGAGACCTGCTGGTCCTCCAGAGCGACGCGCCCGTCTCGCCGTCGGCGGCCGAGGAGTTCGCCACCTGCATCGTCGGCTGGTTCGTCAGCCACGACGTGACGCCGATATTCCTCAGCGGGATGCCCGCGGAGAAAAGCGGTGACGTCCCCGACGTCTACGGCATCGCGACCGGCGACGGGGCGGCATTGCTGGCGGAGGCCGACGTAAGCCCGCCCACGGAGTCCGGGGCGGTCACCGGGCCGACGGGAGCGCTGGTCCACGAGGCCCAGCGAGTCGGCCTGACCGGCGTCGGCCTCATCGTCGAGGCCGACCCGCAGTTCCCGGACCCCGAAGCCGCAAGAGCACTCCTGAAGACCGCTATCGGCCCGCTCGGCTCGTTCGAGGTGGACACGGAGGCGCTCGTCGAACAGGCCGAGGAGATAGGCAAGGCCAAAGAGCGGCTGGCAGAGCAGATGCAACAGGCCGACGAGGAGAGCACGAGCGCTCGACCGCTGGGGATGTATCAGTAATGGTGGATGCCGACGCACTCGAACGCGGCGGCATCGTCCTCGCCGTCGTCGTCGTCGCGGTACTGCTCGGCTGGGTCGTCTTCGTCGTCGTGCCCGACGACTTCGCCGAACTCATCGGTGTGGTACTGGTGCTGGCGACGGTGGTCGTCGCCGCCCGCATCGGGAGCAACGCGGCCGGGTCGCTCGTCCCGGCCCACAACGTGGCCGAAGTCGCCGTCGAGGGACCCATCACGCGGGACGGCGGTGGCGGCATCGCGAGTCCGCCGACCGGCGCCAGCGCCGACGACGTGGTCGAGCAGATAGAGCGGGCCGACGAGGACAAGGGCGCCGAGGCGCTCCTCCTGAAACTCAACACGCCCGGCGGCCAGATCGTCCCGAGCGAGGACATCCGTCTCGCCGCGGAGCGCTTCGACGGCCCGACCGTCGCCTACGCCACCGACGTCTGTGCCAGCGGCGGCTACGACATCGCTGCCGGCTGTGACGAACTGTGGGCGCGGGAGGGTTCTATCGTCGGCTCTATCGGCGTCATCGGCTCTCGGGTCAACGCCAAGGACCTCGCCGATCAGGCGGGCCTCTCCTACGAGCAGTTCACCGCCGGCGAGTACAAGGACGCCGGGACGCCGCTGAAGGAGATGACCGACGACGAACGCGAGTACCTGCAAGGCATCGTCGACGACTATTACGACCAGTTCGTCGAGACGGTGGCAGCGGGTCGCGAGATGGACGACGAGACCATCAGAGAGACCGAGGCTCGCATCTTCCTCGGGACCGAGGCCCACGAACGGGGACTCGTCGACGACATCGGTACCCGAGACGACGTCGAGGACCGCCTCGAAGCCCGCATCGGCGAACCGGTCGTCGTCACCGAGTTCGAACCCGAACGGGGGCTGATGGGGCGACTCCGCGGGGGCGCCCAGCGGGTCGCCTTCGCGTTCGGTGCCGGCCTTGCGAGTACGGTCGGCGGTGACGTCGACGGCCTTTCTTTCCGGCGCTGAGTCGCGCGAGGGTTTTTTACCCTGTGACCCACTCTCGGCTACTGTGACCACGCTGGTGGTGTGTATCGATCGGGACAGCCCGGTAGCGGACGAGTGCCCGGTAGTCGGGAGCGACGCCGTCGAGTCGATGATTACCGAGACCGGTATCGTCGACCCCGAGGACAGCCGAATCAACTGCCTGCTCGAAGGTCTTCGCGTGGCGAACGACCTCGAAGCCGACGGGGACGACACCGTCGTCGCGGTGGTCGGTGGCGGCGGGGATTCGGTCGGGACCGACCGTCGGATAGCCGACCAGACGGAGGACCTCGTCGCCGAGTACGACCCCGAATCGGCCGTCGTCGTCGTCGACAGCGCCGAGGACGAGCGCCTCGTCCCGATTATCGAGAGTCGCGTCCGCGTCGACGCCGTCGACCGCGTCGTCGTCCGACAGGCCCGCGACATCGAGTCTACGTACTACCTCCTCAAGCAGTTCCTCGCCGACGAGGAACTGCGCAAAACGGTGCTGGTTCCCCTCGGTCTGGCACTGCTCGCGTTCCCGATCTTGCTCATCGTCGCCGACAGCACCACTATCACCGTCGGCGCCATCGCCGCCGCCCTCGGCGTGTTCCTCATCTACAAAGGGCTGGGTATCGACACCTACCTCTCGCGCCTGCCGGGCCAGATTCGCGAGGCCCTGTACTCCGGACAGGTGTCACTCGTCACCTACGTCGTCGCCGCCGGCCTCTCCGTCGTCGGGATATTCGCCGGCGCACTGGAGATCTCCTCGGTCGGGTCGACTAGCCCATTCATCCTCGCCAACCGGTTCCTCTTCGAGAGCGTTCCGTGGCTGACCGCGGCGGCGCTCGCTGCCTCGCTGGGCCGGTTACTGGACGAACTCCTCCAGCGAGACGGCGTCCGGAGCGCGTACGTGAACCTCCCGTTCGGTGCGGTCGCCGTCGGTCTCGTCGTCCGCGGCTTCTCGGCGTACTTCCTCGAACGGGCCGGCGTCTTCGATTCGTTTCGCGTCCCCTCTATGAACTTCGACATCGTCGAGATCAACGGCTTCCCGATGGACGCGGGCACTCGCCTCGCCATCTTCATCCTCGCCGGCATCCTCATCAGCCTCGTCGGCGTCCGCGTCGCCGCCTACGTCAGTCAGTCCGACATCGAGCAGGAACTGGCCGAATAGACAGCGATTTAGGCGGTCGAGAGCTACGGGCGGCCATGACAGACGGCGCGTGGGTCTCGCTGTTCTCCGGCGGCAAGGACTCCTCGTGGGCGCTGTATCGGGCCCTCGAACGTGGCTATCCCGTCGAACGACTGGTGACGGTCCACCCCGAGGGCGACTCCTACATGTACCACGTCCCGGCGACGCGGCTGGCGTCGCTGGCCGCCGAGAGCATCGGTATCCCGCTCTTGGAGGTCGAACCCGACGACTTCGAGGCCGAGGCCGTCGAGGACTCGGGCCTGCAGGGCGACGCGGAACTCGAACCGCTGGAGGCCGCACTGAACGAACTCGACGCGGACCTCCCCGACGGCGTGGGCGGCATCACTGCCGGGGCCGTCGAGAGCGAGTACCAGACCACCCGCATCGAGGCGATGGCCGAACGTCTCGAAGCGAACGTCTTCGCCCCCCTCTGGCAGGAGAACCCCCGCGACCTCGCCGACGCGATGCTCGACGCCGGGTTCGAGATTCGCATCATTCGCGTCGCCGCCTACGGTTTAGACGAGTCGTGGCTGGGTCGACGCCTCGACGCCGACGCACTCGACGAACTCGAAGCGCTCAACGACGAGTACGGCGTCCACATCCTCGGCGAAGGCGGCGAGTTCGAGACGCTGGTGACCGATGGGCCGCATATGGACCGGCGCATCGAACTGGAGTCCGAGACGGAGTGGGACGGAACGCGGGGGACGCTGCAGATTACCGACGCGTGGCTGGCCGAGTAGCTGACTCAGGCCGTCGCTGAATCGCGTTCTTGTGCCCACTCCAGCACTGGTTGGAGCCGTTCGGCGAGTTCCGCGCCGTCGTCGGTCAGTTCGTACTCCACCCGTGGCGGAATCTCGTCGTACTGCTCTCTGGTGAGCAGGCCGGCGTCTTCCAGCGAGTCGAGGCGAGCCGACAGCGTCGACGTACTCGCTTCCGGGATGTGGGCTTCGAGCGTCCCGAACCGCACCGTTCCGTGGACGGCGACGACGCAGACGACGTCCATCACGTACTTTCGGCCCAGCAGGTCAAGTACGTCCGAGAGCAGGCAGTAACACCGCGGGTCGTCGGTGGCACAGTCGAATCCTTCCATAGCTTCGTCTCTGTGGACTTACTCTATTACTTTGGACTTCACAGCTTAATAGCTTCGCATAGTAAAGTGGAGGCGCAATGGCCGACGACATGATCGACACCGACGACCTCGGACTGGAACTGGACCTCGACGACTTCGCCCTCCCGCCGGCCGTGGCGGCGAACCTCGGAACCCTCTTCGGGTCGGACCCGCCCGAGACGGCCGCCGAGTGGGTCGCCGAGATGCGGGCAGTCAAGCGGGCGCTGGACGGCCGAAATCCGACCGCGGACGACCTCTGTACGACCGACGACGGTCGCCACGCGTTCGTCGGGGCCGACCACCGACAGGAGTACGTCTGCGTGCTCGACCCACTCGTCGTCCCGTTCCTGCGCGACGAACCCGGAACGATCCGGTCGACCACGCCGGAACGCGGCGAGACGGTCGAGATCGGCATCGCCCCGGACGGTATCGCCCGGTCGCACGCAGACGCCGTCGTCTCGCTGGGCGTCTCCGACCACGTCGACCCCGACACGGACCCGACCCTAGAGCGCATCTATCGGCAGGTGTGTGGCTACGTCCACGTCTTCGCCGACGAACAGGAGTACGAGGCGTGGGCCGACGACGTCGACGCCGCGACGACGAGCGTTCCCGTCTCGACGGGCGTCGCGCTCGCTGGCGCACTGGCGACGACGCTGTTCGAGACCGGGGCGTGAAAAGAGTCGGCGGCGCTATCCGCCGTTGGTCAACTGCGTGTGTGCGCCGATGAGCGCGCCGGCGAGGTCCAGACTCTCGATGTGGGTGTCCTTGTCGATGATGGAGTTACGGATGTCGGCGTCGACGATGGTCGCGTTCGGGAACACGACCGTGTTGTCCAGACTGGAGTTGACGACTTCCGCGCCGGAGAGGACGTGGACGTTGTCGCCCAGCGTCGTGTTCTCGATGGTGGCGTCCTCGGCGACGACGTTCTCGCCTTCGAGTTCCCAGCCGACGGCTTCCAGGTAGCTCTCGGGGGTGCCGATGTCGTACCACGCCTCGTCGAAGGTGAACGAGCGGACGGTCCCGTTCCCGACGAGCCACTGGATGAACCAGCCGGGTTCGTCGGGGTTGTTCCCCTCCGAGAGGTACTCCTCGAAACGGATGGCGTCGGCCGGGAAAGCGTAGCAGGCGATGGAGACGAGCGTGCTCTTTGGGTTGCTGGGCTTTTCCTGAAAGTCGACGACTTCGTCGCCTTCCGTCTCGATGAGACCGTAGGACTTCGCCTTCTCTAGCGACCCGACGTCGTAGGCCGCAAGCGTCGGGTCCCCGTACTGCTCGAAGTGGTCGATGAACGCCGAGATGTCGAAGCTGATGAGATTGTCGCCGGCGACGACCAGCAGGTCCTCGTCCCCGAGTTCTTCGCGGTCGACGAGTTGGGCCAGCGCCCCGACGACGCCGAACTTCTCGTCTTCCTCGTTGGTCTCTTCGACCGTCAGGGAGACGTTCTGATAGGAACTCGCCGCGAGATGGTCCTTGAAGTCGTCGGCGAACCGCTCGTTCGTGCTGACGAAGACGTCCGTGATGCGATCGTCCGACTCTAAGTCAGCGAGGATGCGGTCGATGACTGTAGAGTCGCCCACCGGGAGGAGCATCTTGGGCCGGTGTTTCGTGACCGGCCACAGTCTCGTCGCGTACCCACCGGCGAGGACTATCGCTTTCATACCGGGGGCGACACCGCCGACGGACAAGTTCCTTTTCATCTGACGGCACCGGTCCATTTATCGGCGTCCACGGGAACGTCCAACGTATGACTGGGGACGACGGCACGCAGGACGTGGGTGGCGACAAACCCGCAGCCGACACAGACGAGCAGTTCGGGTCGGACCCGGCCGAGCAGGCCGCCGAGGCCGGCGAGAACGTCATCGACAAGGTAAACCAGATCAACGTCGAGCGGAAACTCGACGACCTCCGGGCGATGTACGGCGACCTGCCGGTGACCGAGGAGACGTACGAACTCTCGGCCGGCGACTACGCGGAGGTGTTCGCCGCGACGAACAGCACGGGCTATGACGGCAACAGCGTCGCCTTCCTCACCCGTGACGGCGAGATGTTTCCGGAGCTGAGCGAGAACATCCCGGAACAGGCCGGTCACGACACGCGGGACCGCGTGCTGATGGTGCTGGGTCGCGGGGCCGACCTGTGGGCGCTCCCGGGCGGTGGCGAGGGACAGCAGTACGAGTCCATGCAGGGAACCACGCTCCGTCGCATGGCCGAGCAGACTGGCGTCCGCGGGACCATCGAGGACGTCGACGAGGTGTTCCACCGAAAGTACTACCCCGACACCGACGCCGAAGGCTCGGTCCACACGCTCGACGTCTACTTCCGGGCCGAGTACGCGAGCGGGTCGATAGACGTAGACGAGTCCGAACTCGTCGGCGCGGCGTGGTTCGCCGAGCCACCCGAACACATGACCGAGGGCGCAGAGCGCCTCTGGAAGCGGTTCCTCGAAGCGCGCGACCGGGGCGACGAACTCGACGGCGAGCGCGACGACACAGCGGCCGACGACGCGGCCTGACCGACTCGACTGACTGTCTCAGTGCTCGACGAACTCCACGAGGACGCCGCCAGTCGACGTCGGGTGACAGAACGCGACGTCGTGGCCCCACGCGCCCTCTCGCGGTGTCTCGTCGATGAGGTCGACGCCCGCGCCGCGGGCGGCCTCCAACGCGGCCGCGATGTCCTCGGTCGCGAGGGCAACGTGGTGGAGACCGGGCCCGTTCCGGTCGAGGTAGCGGGGAATCGCTCCCTCGGCGTCCGGGAGTGGTTCGAGGAGTTCGAAGTAGCCGTTGCCGAGGTCCAGAAACGTCACTCGTAGCCCGTCGAACTCCTCCTCGTGGGCGACCGGTGCGTCGAAGACGGTCTCGTACAGCGCCGCCAGCGTATCGGTGTCGTCGGTGGCGACACCGGCGTGGTCGAACTGCATGTTCGGTCCCTCGCCCGGCCGACGTATAAGTCTCTGTCCCGCTGTCACTCCTCTCGCAACCGTTCGAGCCGTCGCTCGTACTCCTCGTCGCTCAGGTCACCGCGAGCGTACGCTCTCCGGAGTTCCGCGACGGCCGCGTCACGGCCGCCGTCACCGCCGGTGACCGCCCGATAGACGAGATAGCCCAGGCCGACGATGGCCGCGAGGAAGAGCAGTTGGAACAGGAGACCGACGAGCCACATCCATCCCGATGTGGTCCCACCCCACATCCCGCCACCGCCCCACATCCCGCCGCCCATCATCCCGAACCCCATCATGCCAAATCCCATCGCGAGTGCCGGGAGGACGAGCAGTGCACCGAGGACGAGCAACACGAGGACGACGAGTCGGCTATCTCGTTCGGTCGCGGTCACGGTCGGACACCGCCAGCGTGTCGATTCGGAGACATACCTAGAAGTACACGCTCCACGTTCAATGCGGTTCCTGTTACGATACTGAACAGAACGCCGTGGAAAACCTTCGATTCGAAAGCCGCCTACATCGAGGACCCGGGCTGGTACTCGCCGAAGACGTCCCGCAGCACGTCACAGATTTCGCCGGTCGTGGCGTAGGCTTTCACCGCGTCGACGATGTAGGGCATGAGATTCTCGTCGCCAGTGGCGGCCTCCGCGAGAGCCTGTAGCGCGTCTTCGACCGCCTCGTCGTCTCGCTCCTCGCGGACGGCGGCGACGGTCTCCTGCTGGGCCGCCTCGACGACCTCGTCGACCTCCTCGATGTCCTGTTCGCCCTCCTCCTCGACCTCGTACTCGTTGACCCCGACGATGATGCGCTCGCCGGCCTCCTGTTCGCGCTGTCGTTCGAAGGCCACGTCCTGAATCTGGCGCTGGACCCACTGGTTCTCGATGGCCCGGCGCATCCCGCCGCGTTCGTCCACGTCCTCGATGATGCTTCGGGCCTCCTGTTCTAACTCGTCGGTCAGCGACTCGACGTAGTAGCTCCCGGCGAGGGGGTCGATGGTGTCGGCCGCGCCGGACTCGTGGGCGAGAATCTGCTGGGTCCGCAGGGCGGTCCGCACGGACTCCTCGGTCGGCAGGCCGATAGCCTCGTCTTTCCCGTTGGTGTGGAGGCTCTGCGTGCCGCCCAGCACCGCCGCGAGCGCCTGATAGGCGACCCGGACGACGTTGTTCTCTATCTGCTGGGCGGTCAGCGTCGACCCGGCGGTCTGCGTGTGGAACTTGAGTTGCTTCGACTTGGGGTTCTCGCTGTCGAAGCGCTCGTCCATGATCTTCGCCCAGAGGCGACGGGCGGCGCGGAACTTCGCCACCTCCTCCAAGATGTTGTTGTAGGATGCGAAGAAGAAGGACAGTTGCGGGGCGAACTCGTCGACGTCCAGTCCGGCCTCGATGGCCGCCTCGACGTACTCGATACCGTCGCCCAGCGTGAACGCGACCTCCTGTGCGGCGGTCGAGCCGGCCTCGCGGATGTGATAGCCCGAGATGGAGATGGTGTTGAAGTTGGGCACCTCCGCCGCACAGAACTCGAAGATGTCGGTGATGAGCCGCATCGACGGCTCGGGCGGGTAGATGAACGTGTTCCGGGCGATGTACTCCTTGAGGACGTCGTTCTGGATGGTTCCCCGTAGCTCCTCGCGGTCGACGCCCTGCTTGTCGCCGACGGCGATGTACATCGCCAGCAGCACCGAGGCAGGCGCGTTGATGGTCATCGATGTGGACACCTCGTCCAGCGGAATGCCCTCGAACACCGTCTCCATGTCCGAAAGCGAGTCGATGGCGACGCCGGTCTTCCCCACCTCGCCGGCCGCCATCGCGGCGTCGGAGTCGTACCCCATCTGGGTCGGCAGGTCGAACGCCATCGAGAGGCCGGTCTGTCCCTCGTCTAGTAGGTAGTTGAACCGCTCGTTGGTCTCCTCGGCGGTCCCCATACCGGCGTACTGCCGCATCGTCCAGAGACGGCCTCGGTAGCCCGTCGAGTAGACTCCGCGGGTGTACGGCTCCCGACCCGGGAAGCCCAGATCCGCCTCGTAGTCGAGGTCGGCGACGTCTGCGGGCGTGTACAGGCGGTCTACCTCGTGCCCCTCGGTGTCCGTCGTGAACGTCTCCTTGCGCTCGCCGAACCGGTCGACGGTCGGCTGGACGGCTTCGGCTTCCCACTCGGCTTTCGCCTCGCGGATTTCGTCCAGCTCGTCGGGGTCGAACATGGGGGTATCGTGGACCGGGCCCGGCTTAAGCGTTCGCGAATCCTTCCTGATTGTTCACGAGTTTACCGTGTCCCGGGATTTATCTCTCTGCTCCCCACACTCGGAAGCATGGCAATCGAACCCGGAGACGAGGTCTCCATCGAGTACGTCGGCCGCTTCGAGGACGGGAGCGTCTTCGACACCTCGCGGCTCGACGTCGCGCAGGCGGAGGGCCTGCTGGACGCACAGGACGCCGACCCACGGGACTACGCACCGCTCGCCTTCACCGTCGGTGCCGGCGACATCATCGAGGGACTCGACGAGGCCCTCGTCGGCATGGAAGAAGGCGAGGAAGCGACGATTACGGTTCCGACCGAGAAGGCCTACGGCGAGGCCGACGAC
Source organism: Haloarcula sp. JP-L23 (assembly GCF_011602445.1). NCBI lineage: Archaea > Methanobacteriati > Methanobacteriota > Halobacteria > Halobacteriales > Haloarculaceae > Haloarcula > Haloarcula sp. JP-L23. Next base: position 1,643,336 of record NZ_CP050014.1, read on the forward strand.
GCGAAGGTTCGGGAATACGACCCGGAGACTTTCGAGGCGATGGTCGGCAAGGCTCCGGAAGTTGGTCTCCACGTCGAGGCGGAGAACGGCCTCCACGGGGACGTGACGGCGGTGCGAGACGACGCCGTCGCCGTGGACTTCAACCACGAACTCGCCGGCAGGACGCTGGTATTCGACGTCGAAGTCGTCGACGTCAGGTAGCTCAGCGCCCCGTATCGTACTTGTACGTCGCCTCGTCGGGGTCGATACCGAAGTCCTCGGGGGAGTCTTCCGGTTCGGACTCGACCGGTTCGTGGACCGAGGCGTTCTTGAACTGCTCACGCAACCGCTCGGGCATCCGGAACCGCTCTCTCTGGAGGCGCAGCGGCACGGCATCCGGCTGGATGTTCTCCCGTTTCGTCTCCAGTCGCTCCCGTAAGCGGTCGGGCAACTGCTCGGGTTCGATGCGTTCGAAACCGAACTGGGCGAGGTAGCTGTCGGCGCTCGTCAGCGAGTACACCACGTCGAACCCCTCGTCGCTGGCGTACTCGACCAGTCGCTCGATGATGTGTGCACCGACGCCCTGATTGCGCCACTCCGGCAGGACGCCGATGCTCGTCAACTCACAGACGGGGTCTCCGTCCTCGGGCTTGTGGATACGGATGCGGCCGAACCCGGCCTTCTGGTGGTCGTGCTCGTCGATAGCGAGCACGTAGTCGCGGGAGCGGAAGGCTGTGTCGTCCAGCCCCATCTCTTCGATGCGGTCCAGCAACCAGACTTCTTCGCGGTTTTTCGCATCCCGGACGTACATACGTAGCGGTTCGCCGTCCGCGGTAAAAAGGGTTTGCAGCGTCTGCGTTCCGGGAGGCCGTGTCTGTCCGGGACACCGCCACGCAACTACTTAGTGCGTTGTCATCGAATCACATACCATGGCTCCGGAGTCACTCGAAGAACTGGACCACGTCGTCCACGAGCCGTCACGCGAGTTCGTCGAATCAACCAACGTCTGGCAGTTCATGCAGACGTACGATATCGACGACTACGACGCACTCATAGAGCGGACGTCCACGGACGTCGAGGGCGTCGACGAATCCGGCGTCGACTGGTTCTGGGACGAACTGGTCGACTATCTGGGCATCGAGTTCTTCGAGGACTACGACGCGGTACGCGACGATTCCGACGGGCCGCAGTTCACCGACTGGTACCCCGGCGGCGAACTCAACGCCGCCCACAACGTCGTCGACCGGCACGCCGCCCGCGACAACGGCGCTCGGAATCACGTCGCACTCATCTGGGAGGGGGAACCGGGCGACGTCCGCCAGATCACGTACCACGACCTCCACCAGCAGAGCAACCGCGTGGCGAACTATCTCGAATCGATGGACGTCGGGACGGGCGACACCGTCGGTCTCTACATGCCGATGGTTCCCGAGGTGGCGAGCATCCTCTACGGGTGTCTGAAGGTCGGCGCCATCGCGGTCCCCATCTTCTCGGGGTTCGGCGTCGACGCGACGGCCACGCGCATCGCCGACGCGGAGTGTTCGGTGCTGTTCACCGGCGACGGCTTCTACCGCCGCGGGTCGAAGGTCCATCTCAAAGACACCGCCGACGAGGCCGTCCGGGAGGCCGCAGACCTGACCGAGAGTGGTGACACGCCGGTCGAACACGTCGTCGTCTACGACCGCATCGGCACCGCTGAGGACCCGACGGACAGCATGACGTGGACCCGGCGCGACGAGTGGTGGGACGAGGCTATCGAGACGGCGGCCGACGGCTACGAGACGAAGTCGCTCCCGAGCGACGCGGAGTCGATGTTGCTGTACTCCTCGGGGACGACGGGCGAACCGAAGGGCATCGTCCACACGCACGCGGGAGCGCTGTTGCAGGCGACCAAGGAGATCTACTTCGGCTTCGACCACAAGCCCGGCGACCGCTTCTTCTGGGTCAGCGACATCGGGTGGATGATGGGGCCGTGGACGCTGCTTGGCAACCACGCGCTGGGCGGCACCGTCTTCATGTACGAGGGCGCGCCTGACCACCCCGACCCCGACCGCTTCTGGGCGATGATAGACCGCCACGACCTCACCGTCTTCGGCGTCTCGCCGACGGCGATTCGCGCGCTTCGCAAGAAAGGTGACGAGTGGCTGGCGGGCCACGACCTCTCCTCGCTCCGACTGCTGGGGTCGACGGGCGAACCGTGGGACCCGGTGAGTTGGCAGTGGTTCTACGACGAAGTGGGCGGCGGCGAGTGCCCCATCATCAACATCTCCGGCGGCACCGAGATAATGGGCTGTTTCCTGATGCCGATGCCCATCCAGCCACTCAAGCCCTGTACGCTCGGCGGCCCCGGCCTCGGTATGGACGTCGACATCGTCGACGAGAGCGGCGAGTCCATCGCCGACACCCACGAACGCGGGTTCCTCGTCGCTCGGGACTCCTGTCCCTCCATGACGAAGTCGCTCTGGAGCGGCGACGGGCGCTATCTGGAGGAGTACTGGTCGACCTGGGACGACCGCTGGGACCACGGCGACTGGGCACAGAAAGACGAAGACGGCCTCTGGTTCCTTCACGGCCGGGCCGACGACGCGCTGAACGTCGCCGGGCGGAAGGTCGGCCCCGCGGAGGTAGAGGGAGCGGCGATGGAACACCCGGCGGTGAATCAGGCCGCCGCGGTCGGCGCGCCCGACGACACCACCGGGACGGCCGTCGTCCTCTACGTCGTCCTCGAAGCGGGCCACGACCCCACCGACTCGCTCCGCGAAGCCATCCAGTCGACGGTGGGCGACGAACTCGGCAAGCCGTTCCGCCCGCGGGAGGTGCTGTTCGTCGACGCCTTCCCGAAGACGCAGAGCGGGAAGATACTCAGGCGAGCTATCGGCGCCGTCTATCGGGACGAGGAGTTGGGGGACATGTCCAGCATCGAAAACCCGGAGGCGCTGGACGCCGTCGCCGACGCCCGCTGAGACGGGTCAGTCGGCCGGCCGGTCCGCCGTCGGTACGTCGAGCGCGAGCAGTCGCGGCACCGACACTATCGCGAGGCCCAGTTCCGCGCCGCCGGCGACGAGGAAGGCGGCGAGATAGCCGAACTCGCCGGCGACGAACCCACCGACGAGGATGCCGGCGAGGAAGCCGACGCTCCCGAAGGCGTTGAACCCGGCCATCGCCGTCCCGCGGCCGCTCTCGCCGGCGAGGTCGGTCACGAGCGCCATCGTCGCCGGCGCCATCAGCGCCCCGATGACGCCGACGACCACCATGCCGATGCCGGCCGTCAGGACGCTGGGGGCGAGGCCGACGGCGACGACGGCGAGGCCATAGAGCGACGACCCGGCGACGATGGGGACGGTCCGCCCGATGCTGTCCGAGAGGACGCCGAAAGGGTACTGGAGCAGCGCGAACGGCGCGAAAAAGAGTGCGAGCATCAGCCCCGTCTCGCCGGGGGTCAGCGAGAACGTCTGTCGGAAGTACAGCGTCCCGACGAGGGCGAAGAAGCCGGCGGTAAGGCGGTCGATGAAGCCGAAGGCGTAGGGGATTCCCAGTGCCGGCGTCTCACGGAGGCGGGCAGTCACGGCGGCGAGTCGGCCGTCGGTGTTCGAGGGCGCGCGGTCGGTCACCGTCGCGGCGAGGCCGGCGACGGCGAACAGCAGACCGCCCGCGACGTACAGCGGGAGCGTGGGAGAGAAGCCGTACAGTTGCCCGCCCAGCGGCGCGCCGAGGGCCGTCCCGGCGCCGATGGCGATGCCCGCCGCACCCATGTTCTTGCCGTGTCCGCCTGCGAGGTCCATCAGCATCGTCATCGCCAGCGAGAACGCGGCGATGGTCATCGCGCCCTGCAGCGCCCGTAGTACGATGATGCCTTCGAAGGATATGCGAATCTGCGTCGGGAGCCACGCCAGCGCGACGTAGAACACTGCGCCGCCTAGGGCACCGACCACGATGAACGGCACCCGCCGCCCGGTGGCGTCGCTCACCACGCCCCAGACGCCGGCGAAGGCGACGAAGGCGGCGAACTCGGCGGCCAAGAACCACATGCTGGCATCGAGGTCCGTCGTGGCCCCCAGCGCTCGCACGAGGGTGTCGACGCCGGGATACAACAACACCTGTGCGAGCAGGACGGCGAAGACCACCCCGGCGAGGGCCACCCGCTCTCGGTGTACGCTCACACCGGCCGGTAGGACTGACGGACGAAAATACGTGTCGAACAGGCGACTCCGCACTCGCTCGGCGGCAGGAGACCGCGAACCGCCACACTCGGCACTCCGGCGACCAGCGGCGTCACGACGGCGATAGCGAGGAGCGGTCCATCCCGAGCGCGCCGCTTGAGGCCGCCGAGAGCGCCGTGAACCGGTCGAGGACCCCTTTCCGGGTGAGGAACGTGGCTCGCAGCCACCCGAGAGCACGGTGCTGTGACTGCGGTCCATACGCCACGGGTGCCCCGAGCAACTGTACCCGCTTGGTCGGGTCGCCCGGCCGCAGGTTCAAGTGTGTCTGGCCCGCCCTCTCAGCCGATGCCGACCGATATCACGACGCGGGTCGTCCGGACGATACGGGACGTGACTGGAGACGACGACTGGTGTTCGCGAGCCCAGGTCGACTCGCTCATGGGGGCGACCACCATCGACAAACGGGAGGTCGACCGGGCACTGAAGCGTGCCGTCGCCGAGGGGCGACTGGAGCAAGACGGAGACCAGTACCGGCCGACGGACGAGGCGTAGCTACCGCTCGCCGAGCGCCGTCCGAATCGCACGCGCCTCGGAGCGGACGGCCTGCCACTGCTCGACCGATCCGGGCACGTCGTCGGCGTCGTCGCCGCGAACACGCGAAGCCTGCTCGGCGATGCGTTGCTGGACCGACCCGGGGTCGTTCATTGCGCGAAGCGTGAGTTCGGCGCCCTCGCTCCCGGCCGTGTCCACGGTGACGGTGCCGTGGCCAAAGACGGTGCCGAGGACGCCCTGTTCGTAGGCCGTGTTCTGGACTTTCCGGAGCGACAGTTCCGTCACCGTCACGGAGAGGACGCCAGTGCGGTGGTACAGCGCTCGCTCGGTCAGCAGGTAGTGGGTGGTCCGCCGCCAGAGCCAGACGGCAGCCGTCGGGACGGCGAGCGCGACTACCGCCAGCGGCACCGTCACGGCGAGCGAGACTGCGAGCGAGACGCCGACAGCCGAGAGCGCCGCCCAGACGACGGCGGCGACGACGGCGGCGCTGACGAGTCCCGTCGCGACCCCCTGCAGGACGACGCGGCGCCGTGGCTGACCCTGCCAGACTACGGTCTCGTCGTCCGCCAGCGACACCCAGTCGACGGCGTTCATCGGTGCGGGTCGTCCGCGCTGGCGTCTCCGCCCGGGGTCGTCCCGGCGTCGAGCGACCGGCGTATCGCGCGCAACTCGACCAGAATCTCGTCGAGTACGTCGGCCTTCGACTCGCCGTCGGCCGCGTCCGCCGTCTCGCCTTGGGCCCGCTTGACTCGGCGAGAGAGCTGTTTCTGCACCGCTTGTGGGTCCTCGACGCCCTGCAGCGTCATCTCGACACCGGACCCGCCGGCGGTGCTTATCATCACGTCGCCGTAACCGAAGTACCGGCCGATAGCGCCCACGGAGAAGGAGGTGTTTTGCACCTTCTCGAACTCGATCTCCGTGACGGCACGGCTGAAGATGCCCGTCTTCTTGTAGACGCCTTTCGTCGTGATGAGGTAGTCGGTGTTCTGCTGGCGCAGGTACGCCGAGGCGATGACTACGATCCCCAGACCAAAGAGGAGTATCATCGGGACACCGAAGAGGTACGCACCGTAGAGCGATTCGCTGGAGGGCTGGCCCGACCAGACGACGTCTTCGTCGTCGTCCAGCGTAAGCCAATCGTAGTCGACACTCATGCGTTCGGGTCCACGCACCTGCCTGAAAAGTCTATCCGATAGTCTCGGGACCCGAAGCAGGCGACTACGCTCGCCCCCCGACGACAGCCCGCGGCTACTGTCGAACCGGGTTCCGTCGCTGCCGAATGGGCCTTCTGCTGGGACGGGTCCTCACTCGGCGCTGTGTGGCGGGACGAACCCGCAGTTGTCACAGCCCGTGTGTTTCGTCGTTACGTAGCTCATCTCCTCGCCACACTGCGGGCATTTGTACTGACTTGCGGCCATCACCGACCACTACAATTCGACAGCATCTAAATCTTTATACGACGATTGTCGTTACCCGTGAGACACGCCGCACGTCGCGCCACCGAGGACGAAAGTCGCGTCCCGGTGCGGTGACGACCGGCACGCCGCCCGTCTGACACCGGCCCCGTCGTCGCAGTCTCGTCGTTCGCCATGGGACATCAAGCGCAGTCATCGGCGCGTGTCGGTGGTGGCGACCGCCGTCGACGCGGTGTTACCGACGACGGCGACGCACATCGACTGTCGTCGAAGTGTAATTGAATCGAAGCGTGTCCCCCGCGCGCTGGCTACCGCGGTCGCTGGCGGAGTCCGGTGCGCTGAAAAGGTGAGAGACGGGTGACCAGGGTGTATTCGAGTGGCCGACCTTACATGTAGCCGAGGTCGCGCAGGCGCTCCATCAGGTCCTCTTTGTCCTGGGCGCGGCCGGCGCGTTCGGTCGTGTTCTCCATGTCCTGCAGCCAGGCGGGCTCCTCGGCGGACTTATCCGTCGAGACCTCGCTACCGAGCGAGCGGAACCCGGCGAAGTACTTCGGCGACACCGGGACGTCCTCTTTCTCGATGCCCTCGGGCAGGTCGTCCTGCCCCTGCGGGACGTAGCCCTCTTCGGGGTAGCCCTCGACGGTGTCCGGCACGACGAAGTTCCAGAAGGCCTCCCAGACGTCGGCCTCGGCGAACTGGAGGATGGACTGGATACGGTCGTGGGGCGGGTAGATGTCGGGGTCGTGTCGCGGCGAGAAGAACGTCTCGTCGGCACGGGACTCCTGTTCGTCCCAGCGGATACCCGAGAGGATGCCGTCGACGTCGTGCTCCTCGATGGTGTCGTTGAGCGCGACCGTCTTCAGCAGGTGGTTGCCGACGTAGGTGTCGAGCAGGAACGGGAACGTGTCCTCCTCGTACTCGAGGATGTTGCGGATGTGGTGCTGGTTGTGGTCCGAGAGCGCGTCGACCGGGATGTCGTCGCCGGGTTCGAGGCCGTTCTCGTCGACGTACTCGCCGACGTCCTCGTTACGTGCCCAGATGACGTCGAGATCCCACTCGTCGGCCCAGTACTCGACGAACTCGATGAGTTCGTCGAAGTGCTGGTAGTGGTCGATGAAGACGACGGGCGGGACTTCGAGGTCGAATCGCTCGGCGACTTCCTTGACGAAGTACAGCGTGAGCGTCGAGTCCTTCCCGCCGGTCCACATGACGACCGGGTTCTCGTACTCTTCGAGGCCGGTCTTCGTGACCTCGATTGCCTTCTCGATCTTGTGGTTGATCGTCGGGTACTCCTCGGGCGATTCACCCTCGCCGTCGGTGTAATCGACGTCGAGGTAGTCGGGGAACTCGGCTGTCTCGGACATCGTGTAATGAGATATAATTAGGCGTTGTAAGTACTTTTTGGATAGTTGTGCGGGGTGTGGACGGTTACCACATCCCCTCACTCCCGAGACGCCTCCACCTTTTTTCACGCTTCCGCGCGTGCATTCACTCACGAATGTCGTCTCGCTACGCGAGGATGTGGGCCGTCTGCCGGCGGTGGCTCGCACTCTACGTCCCCGTCGCCGCCCTGTTGCTCGGCGTGAGTACCGCTGTCGGGTTCCTCCTCGGCAGTGCGGTGCCGATAGAGTCGCTTCCGACTGCGCCAGAGGGCGGGTCGAATCCGTTTTTCCCCGACGAACTGACCACCTACTCCATCGCTCTCAACAACCTGATCGCGATGTTCGTCATACTGCTCGGTGCGGTGTCGCTTGGCATCGTTACCGTGGTCGGTCTGGTTTTGAACGGTCTCATCATCGGCGCTGTCGTCGGCATCGCCCTCCAGCAGGTCGAACCCATCGTCGTCGCCGCACTCATCCTTCCGCACGGCGTCATCGAGATACCGGCGCTCCTCATCGTCGCGGCCGTCGGTCTCCGGTTCGCTCGGCTCACCGTCCGGTATCTCCGGGGCCTCGAAGACGAACTGGTGACGGAACGAGACGTGCGCGAAGCCGGGTGGCTGGTCGCCGTCGCGGCGGTCCTGATTCTGGTCGCTGCGTACGTCGAGGCGACGATAACGCTCGAAATCGCCGAGCAAGTGGCTGGTCGGGACCTCGCGAGCGTCTGAGAACGGCCGGAGAATTAGCTGATGAACTCGTTGTCGCGCCAGTTGACCCCGTCTTCCTCGTCCTCGTCGGTCGGGTCTTCCACGACGTTGATGGAGGCGGGATGCTCTTCGCCGTCGACGATGCGGATGGCTTCTAGTTCCTCGTCTACCGCGGCGATGGCGGTCAGCGTCCCCTTTTCGGCGACTTTCGCGACCTCACAGAGGACTTCAAACATCGCGTACTGGAGCGCAGTGTTCTGCAGGACCGTCTCGCGGTCGCCCTTGAAACAGGCGTACTCGACGAGTTCCGACTCTATCTCTTCTTCTTCCTCTTCGAGTGTGCCCCACTGTGGGCCGCCACCGGTCGAACCGGTGCTGGCGGCGCCGGGCGGCCCCATCTCGTCCGGGTCCTCCTCGTAGACCCGGTTCTCTGTCACGCTGGCTTTGAGCTGGGCCGTCGGTGTGTACTTGCTCATGGTGTCGTCTTTCGCGACGGCACTCACGATGAGCGTGTTGTTCCGACGGGTGATCTCTACGTCAGCGATTTCAGGTGGAAGGTTGGGATCCTCGAAGAAGTCGTAGGCGTCTTCCAGTGGCAGTTCGAGCGTCGAATGAAGTCTGTATACGCGGCTGGTCATGGTTGGGAGCGTGTGTCAATCGTCGACGGCCGTCCGCTGACGCTGGTGTCACTTCTATGTAGGACCCACGTGCTTATATGACCTGCCCTTCATTCTGGGTGTGGCAGACGTATGTGTGCGTGTGAATGCCGCTCGTGGGGATTGGTAGCACATTAGAACAGTCGGGACGACGAACGGCCAGCACTCAGTCGTCGGCCGCTGCGGTGTCGCCGGTCGCGTCGGCTTCGATGCTGGGCGGATACTTTCCCCGATCCAGTCGGAGGTCGGAGGCCGGTCGTGCCATGCAGGTCAGGGCGTAGTCCCCCCGCTCCTGCTCAGTGAGGCCACGCGCGGCCGGTTGTGTCACCTCGCCCTCGACGATTTTGGCAGAACACGCGAGACACATCCCGACGCGACAGGAGTACTCCTGTGCGATCCCCTCCTCGATACAGCGTGAGAGGATGGTCTCCTTCTCGGAGACGGTAATCTCCTCGCCCGTCCCCACGAACTCCACGGTGTACTCGGTCATACTCCGGCTTTTCGGGCGTCCGTCAAAACTCTTTATCCCCACCACGGCGACAGTCGGAACGATTTTCTCTCTCCGGTTAGGACGAGGGTGCATGACCACTCATCAGTACGACGTAGCCGTCGTCGGGGCGGGGACGTCGGGCTGTTACGCCGCCGCGACAGTCGCTGACGCGGGCTACGACGTCGTCGTCGTCGAACGGAAGGACGCAGAGGAAGCGGGGCACATCGCCTGCGGGGACGCTCTGAAAGGGGCGAGTGACTTCCCCGAGGCCATCCCGAAGTCCCAACTCGAACCCGCCTTCACGAACACGGACGTCGACCACGGGCGCTTCGAGATCCCACAGGAGGACACGGTGCTGGAGATTCCGGTGCCCGGCGAACTCGCCGTCATCGACCGCTGGGAGTACGGTCGCTGTCTCATCGAGGGAGCCGACGAGGCGGGCGCGGAGTTCCACTACGACACCGTCGTGCAGGACGTCCTGCAGGACGACACCGGCGAGGTGACCGGTTTCGAGGCCATCCGAAAGGGCGACCCGGTCACCTACGAGGCTGACATCGTCATCGACGGAGCGGGGGCGCTTTCGCTCCTGCAGGACAAGGCGGACTTCGAGGACGCCACGTTCGATACGAACGTCCGCTACTCGCAGTTCTGCTCGGCCTATCGCGAGGTGGTCGAAGTCGAGGACCCGGTCGTGTGGGACGACGCGCTGGTGTTCAAACCGACCGACCGTGCGGCGGGTTACCTCTGGTACTTCCCGCGTACGGACACCGAGATAAACGTCGGTCTCGGCTTCCAGATGAACGAGGAACCGATGGAACTCGTCGACGACCTGAAGGCCGACCTCGAGAACCGAGCGGAGTTCGAGGGCGCGAAAGTCAAGGACAAACTCGGTGCCGCGCTTCCGACCCGCAGGCCCTACGACTCGGCGGTCGCACCGGGCTACATGGCCGTCGGCGACGCCGCCGCGCACGTCAATCCCACGACCGGCGGCGGCATCGCCGGGGCGGCCTACGCCGGGCAGTACGCCGCAGAGCAGGCCATCGAGGCTATCGAGGACGACCGCACCGACGACGAGTCGGTTCTCTGGGAGTACAACGTCAACGTGATGGACCACTTCGGAGCGCGGTACGCCGCACTCGACGTGTACAACATCTTCGTGACGGCACAGGAGGTCGACGACCTGATGGGGCTACTGGCGTCCCTGCCCGCGACCAACCTCGCCGAGGCGCTGTACTCCGGGTCGACGAACGTCGGCCTCGGCCTGAAACTGAAGACGGCTATCGAGAGCTTCGGCCACTGGGGGCTGATCTACGACCTCTACCGGACGAAGAGCCTCGCGGACCGCCTGCTGTCTCACTACGAGGACTACCCCGACGATCCCAGCGGGTTCGCGGCGTGGAAACGCGAACGCGACGCCATCATGGACGACATCTACGAGACCACCGGCGCAGAGCCGAAGTACTGAGTCCGTTCTCTTCGCCTCGCTTTCCGACGCACAGAGCCGGTCACCAACAGTGGCCGACAGCACCCGCGAGGACCTCCACACCGATGGCCAGTGACCGCTCGTCCACGTCGAAGGTCGGCGTGTGGTGGCCGCCGGGGTGGTCGGTGCCGATGCCGACGTAACTGGCGAGACCCCCGTGCTCCTGAACGCGGTTCATGAGGTACGTGGCGTCCTCGCTCCCGCCGAGGTCGTCACGCTGGAGAATCGAGTCGACACCCGCGACGCCGGCGGCCACGTCGGCCACGACGTCGGCCAGTTCGTCGTCGCTCTCGGCGCTGGGCGCCTCCGCAGTGGTCGTGATACGCGACTCGCAGTCGTGCATCGCGGCGGCGTTTTCGACGACGGTGTCGGCTCTGTCGCTCATGTACTCTTTCAGGTGCGTGGTCTCACCCCTGACTTCGCCCTCGATGCGAGCGCTCTCGGGGACGATGTTCGTCGCGGTGCCGCCCTCGACGACGCCGGTGTTGACCCGCGTCGCCCCGTCCTCGTGCCGGCGGATGGCGTGGAGGTTCTGGACCGCCGTCGCGAGGGCCTGCACCGCATCTCGGCCCGACCCCGGACTCGCGCCGGCGTGGGCCGACTCCCCAGTGAACGTCACCTCGAACTGTCGGACCGCGAGGAACCCGTCGACGCCGGCGACGACTTCGCCGGTCGGGTGGTCGAGGCCCACGTGGACGGCCAGCAGTCGGTCCACGTCGTCCAGTACCCCGCTCTCGGCGACGGCCTTCCCGCCGCCGATGACCTCCTCTGCCGGCTGGAAGAGGACGTGGAACGTCCCCTCGAACTCGCTCTCGGCGACGGCTTCGAGGACGCCGACGCCGAAGGCGGCGTGGGCGTCGTGCCCGCACGCATGCATGTACCCCTCGTTGGTCGAGCGGAAGCCGCTGTCCGCCGGCACGTGGGTCGTCTCGTCGGACTCGGTGATGGGGAGGCCGTCGATGTCGACCCGTAGCGCGACGGTCGGTCCGTCGCCGCGGTCGAGCGTGGCGAGTGCCCCTGTGAACCCGCCCGCCGTCCGTTCGAGGACGTCCTCGCGGGCGCCCGCCTCGCGGGCACGCTCGTGCCACTCGGCGATTTCGGCGTCGTCGGGGACGGCCATGCGGGCGTCGCCGTCGAGCATCTCCGGGCCGAGTCGCAGGTCGTCGACGCCGATGCGCTCCAGCTCGTCGACGATGCGACTGGTGGTGTAGAACTCGCGCCACGCCGGCTCGGGGTGTCGATGGAGGTCACGCCGCAGCGCGACGAGTCGCTCGTGTCTGTCGTCGTCCATGGGGACCAAAGGCCCCGGAGGGACTTATGACCCGCTCCCGAGTTGGGTGCGTTGCTCCACGCCGACGTCGACGTGGACCCCGTCGGGAAACGCCTCTTCGGTCACCGACCGGGCGAACGTCTCGTACCCGACGATCTCGATAGTCCGAGTGTAGACAGTGTAGTTCCACGGGTCAAAGCGGCCGCCGTCGGGCCCCAGCGTCTTCGACTGTGGGACCCGGAGTTCGTCCGGTGACTTCGGGTGTGGCCCCTTCAGTTCGACGCCTTTCCGTTCGGCGCGTTCCTTGATGTCCGCCACGACGTCGTCGAGACGGTGGCGGTCCCCACTCGTGAGCGTTAGGGTCGTGACGAAGGGCATCTCTGGCCTGACTCTCACCGGCGAGGTGTAAAAGGCCCTCCGTTTCACGCGCCGGGTCTTCGGCGGAAACGTAGCCCAAGTTACACTACCGGGCGGCGGCTAAACCGTTTTCTCCCGGACGCTCCGAGCTGAAAACTGGTGTTTCGGCTTCGCAGCCGGTGGCGGTCGCGCCTCCGATATTCTCTTAAGTACTGACGATGTAAATTCGTGCAATGATAGAGGCCACGAGCGCGGGAGCCATCCTCTTTCGCGATACGCGTGGCCGGCGGGAGTACCTCCTGCTCAAGAGCCGTCCCGGTGATTGGGAATTCCCCAAGGGCGGCGTCGAGGGCGACGAGGAACTCCAGCAGACCGCCATACGCGAAGTGAAAGAGGAGGCCGGAATCGGCGATTTCCGGCTCTTGGACGGTTTCCGCAAAGATTACGACTACGTGTTCGAGGCGAACGGCAACACCATCCACAAGACGGTCCACCTGTTCGTCGCACGGTCGTTCGAAGCATCGGCAGAGCTATCGACCGAACATCGGGACCTGCAGTGGCGCGACTACGAGCAGGCCGTAAACACCGTCACGCAGGACGGCCCGCGCGAGATACTTGAAGACGCACACGAGTTCCTCGACGAGAAGTTCGAGGACGAAGAGAACGAAGAGTAAAACGTCGACGGCGGCGCGTTAACCCGGTAGCGCTACCGGGGCGGTCGTGAGCAGGAGTGCCGCCTGTGTGCTGCTTCCCACACCCAGCACGAAGCTTCCGAGGACCGCCGCGATGATGATGAGTAGCGGAATTACCAGCAGGAGCGAAAGCGCAATTTTCGCCCCTGTCTCGCCGCCGAGTTCGACGGCGGCGATACCGATGATACCGACGAGGATGACGGCCCACGCTTCCCACGCGCCCTGTTCACTCGCGGTTCCGTTGTTCGTCTTGATGTAGAAGTAAATCGGAATCAGGAGTCCGATGGGGAACGTCAAGATCCCGACGATGAAGGCTGCAACCCACTGTATCGTCGTGTACTGGTCGAACGTACCGCCCACCACTGCTGGGTCGACAGAGAGCCCCAACGAAGAGTGCCTGTTTTGGGCACGGGTCACCAACGGCCGGCCGCCCACACAGACCGCCGTATTCGGCGGGTAGCTACTACGCCTTCCTGCGATGGTTTATCGTGGCCGTGGTTTTATATATCATGTTGGAATACCGCCTAATGGACTATGATATTTGGATTCGGCGAGTCTGAATTCAAGAAATCGACGGTAGCAATTTTCGTCGTCTTGCTCATCGTTGGGTTCGTACCGATCATCGGCCTCGTTCGCATCGTCCCGCTGTTCAAGGAGGTTCTCCTCGGGGCCGCCGTCGTTGCGGTATTCACCAACATCGAGGACACCAAAACGGCGATCAAGTTCGCACTCGTGACCGGCATGATCGCCGCCGTCGCGTTCAACGTCATCTACATTCCGGGGTCGTTCGTCCTCGGTGGCATCCTCGGTGCGAGCAGCGGGACCGGCGATGCTGCCGGCGGGATGGCGATGCTTGCGGGCCTCGGTGCCCTCTCGAACCTCATCGGCCTCATCTTCATGTCGCCGATCGGTTACACTATCGGTGGGGCACTCGGCGGCGTCTTGAACCAGTGAGGTGACAGGTTGGGGTGTGGGTCCGGTGGCACGCGTCGTGTCGTTCTTGCTCCCGTTCGACTGCATCTTTTAGTCCCGCGCGTCCAACGTGCGGTGTGCCTGAAGTCGCCTCCGAGTTCGCCTTCGAACTGTGTGTCTGTCAGTGGGCCGAACGCGAGTGGACACCACGGCGAGCGGACTCGGCCGTCGTCGTCGCCCGCCAACTCGGGACGAAGTACCGCCGCTGGGACACGGTGGTCCTCGAATGCGACCCCGATGGCCTCCGCAGGCGGGCGGCGTTCGGCCCCGACGCCTTCGATTCGGACCTCCTGTACGTCCTCGAACACGCGCCAGCGGAGTGGACGTTCTACCGCGACGCCCTGCCCGACCCCGGCTATCCGTGGCGGTACGTCCGCGACGCGATCCACACGGCCGCCGACCGCGACGCTATCGAGACGCGCAAGCGGGGCAACCGCATCGAGATTCGTCGCCGGTACGCGTACCCCGACTGGGTGCGCCGGGTCGTCGCCATCGAGAACAAACCGGACTTAACTGCGAGCGCGGCCCGTGACCTCGCGGGACAGATAGAGCGTGACGTGGCGCTGGGACTGGCCGACGAGGTGTGGGTAGCGACGGCCGAGACGGACGAGCGCGTCGAACCGATACTGCTCGCGGACCTCCCCGCCGCAGCCGGCGTGCTGACCGTCGATCCGACGACGGGGACCGCAGAGACGGTGTGGGAGCCACGGACCCTCGACACGGACGCACCGGGCACCAGAATCATCGAGCGGCCGACCGACGACGCCAGCGCCGCCCGTTTCGAGTACGTCGACCCCCAGTGGAAAGCAGAGAAGCGAAGAGCGATAGCCGAACGAGCCTACGAACGGGGCTGGCGGGCCTACGCGTCGACGATGCGGCCGGACTGTCGGCACTTCGAACTGCGGGCCGACGAGACGGGTCTCGTGCCGTCCTGTGCGGCGAAAGCCCGCGTTCCGACCCAGAGCGAGTGCTGTGGCTCGTGTCCCGAGTACGAACCGGAACCGCCCGCGTGGCGAGCGAAGGGGTGGCCCATCGACGGCGGCCCCGGGAAGGGTATCAAGCGATTGTTGGACCGCCGTCGTCGCCGGACGCGGCCCGGCTTACCGGAGGAGTAGCTACGCGTCGGTGACCTCGACGTCGACGTCGTCGCGGTCGATAGCCAATCGGAAGGTGGGTACCGTCTTCTGGACCGTCTCGACGAGGCCCTTGTCTGTGAGTCCGCGGAGCGCCGAGCGAACGTCGTCCACCTCGGGGTCCTCGCCGGCCTCGCGGAGCGCGTGCAGTACCGAGACGACGCTCTGGCTCTCCTCGTCGGGGCCGGCGATGACGTCGACGATGGCCTGCTGTAACGGCGTGACCCGCATCGTCTGGACGCGGTCGGAGCCTTCGCCGTCTATCAACTCCGTCGCCTCCGGCGTCGCACAGATGAGGCTGTCCTCGTTACGGTAGTAGTACTCCTTCAGTTCGGATTCGAGGTACTGGTGGACCTCACTGCCGCTGTCCATGCCCCACAGGTCCTGTAGTTCGCCGTTCTTCGTCGGCTGGTTGGCGACGATGTCGGCGAGTCGCTCGCGGGCCGCCTCCGAGAGGGTCATTGTCCGAGTGTAGCGCCACGGTGGTTACAAGCGTTCTGGAGTCGCGCGGCCACGGCCGGCGAGGGATATTTGGACGCTCGGCCCCTTAGGGCCGTAGATGGTGCGTTCTCGTTTCCTCGTCGCCGTACTGGTCGTCCTCGTCGTCATCGGACCACTGGCGACTGTCGGGCCGGCCGCCGGCGCCGACGCCCGCCTGACCCTCACCGACACGACGGTCACGCCGGCGACGCCGACCGCTGGAGCACCGATAACTGCCGAGACGACCGTTCGGCTCTCCGGCGGTAGCAACACGTCGCTCGCACTGGACAGCGTTCGCGTCGTCCGCTCGCCGGACATCGGCGAGGACGTGACACTCGGGAACGCGACGGACCTCGGGCGCCTCTCGCCCGGCGAGACGCTCACCGTCCCGGTGACGTTCACCGTGAACCGGCCCCGGTCGTACGACCTGCGACTCGTGGCCGTCGGGTCGGACGCGGACGGCGACACGGTGCGTGCGACCCGGCCGCTGACCGTCGGCGTCGAACGCGGCCAGCCACAGGTCGAACTCCGGACCGACGGCCTCGTCGCCCGCGCCGACACGCCCGTGACCGCCGTCGTCTCGAACCCGACGACGGCACCGCTCCGCGGCATCGAACTCCGGGTGACCGACCCGGCGACGGGCGAGCGGACCCGCCGAGCGATTCCGACGCTGGCCGCCGGGGCATCACAGACGGTGAACCTCTCGGTCAGGGCCCCCGAACCGGGCGAACGTCCCCTCGAAGTGACGACGACGTTCGTCACGCCCAACGGCGTCGAGAGTTCCTCGACGTTCTCGAAGACAGTGACCGTCGCGCCGCTGTCCACCGACGTCGGCGTCCGCGCACAGCGTGCACAGGGGGACGACACACAGCAAGTCCCCGGTGGCCTGCCCGGCATCCTCGGCGGTGGCGGCGGTGACGGGGCGCTCCAGCCACAGTCCGGCGACGACTCGACGAGCGAGTCGCGGGCCGACGTGACCGTGACGAACTTCGGGAACGCAGCCGTCGAGAACGTCGTCCTCACCGGCGAGACGCCCGACGGCACCGTCCTCTCTTCGGTCGGCAGGTTCGCACTCACCGACGAACTCGCGCCGGGCGAGTCGACGACGGTGACGGTCGACCTCTCGGGCGTGCGCACCACCGACGGGGTACGGTTCGTCGCCCACTACGACGCGCCGACCGGGCGGACCGAGAGCGCCGTCGGCTACGACTACGCCGCGAAGCGCGGCGCGGCGGCCGTCACCGGCCTCGACGTCACCGTCGATGACGACGGCCGCGTACGCGTCGACGGCAACCTCGCCAACGTCGGGGACGGCGAGGTCACGAGCGCCGTCGTCGCCGTCCAGCCCACTCGGTACGTCGAACCGGCGTACCCACAGCGCAACTACTTCGTCGGCAATGTCGCCAGTAGCGAGTTCGCGCCGTTCGAACTCACCGCGCAGGCCGACACCGAGAACGCCACGTCGGTGATCGTCAGGGTCGACTACACCGTCGACGGCGAGCGAGTCAGCGACACCACCGAGGTACCGCTTCCGGCCGAGGACGGCACGAACAGGGGCAGCGATCAGCAGTCGCTCGGTATCGCGCTGGCGGTGGCTGTCGGATTGGGTATCACCGTCGCCGTGACACTGTTTGCCCGCCGCGCCCGTGACCGATGAGAGCGGTCCAGACCAGTCCGGTCGAACTCGCGCCGCCGCTCCGCCTCGTCGACGTGAGCAAGCGCTACGACAGCGGCGCCGGCGGCGAGGTAGTCGCGCTCTCACACGTCGACTTCGCCGTCGCGTACGGTGAGATGGTGGCGGTCATCGGCCCCAGTGGCAGCGGCAAGAGTACGATGCTCAACATCCTCGGCCTGCTGGACGAACCCACGAGCGGCCGCGTCGAACTCCGTGGGCAACCCACCGTCGGGTTGACCGAGAAACAGCGCACCGACGCCCGACGGGAGTCGCTGGGCTTCGTCTTTCAGGACTTCCACCTCCTGCCGACGCTGACCGCGCTGGAGAACGTCAGGCTCCCGACGGCGTTTCTGCCCGGCGACGCCACCGACCGGGCGCGGGACTTACTCGAACGGGTGGGCCTCGGCGACCGACTGGACCACACGCCCGACGAGTTATCCGGCGGCCAGAAACAGCGCGTCGCCATCGCGCGGGCGCTCGTCAACGAACCGGACGTGTTGCTGGCCGACGAACCGACGGGGAATCTGGACCGCGAGACGGGAACGAGCATCTTAGAGGAGATTCGCCGCATCACCGACGAGGAAGACGTGGGCGTCGTCGCCGTCACGCACGACGACCTCGTGACCGACTACGCCGACCGGACCGTCGAACTCGTCGACGGGGTGATTCAGGATGGCTGAGAACGGGCATCGGTTCCCGGCGCTGTCGCTGGCGACGCGGAACCTCTCACGACAGCGGCTCCGGGCGGGGTTGGCGGCGCTCGGCATCGTCATCGGTGTGTTCGCCGTCGTCACGCTCGGGCTACTTGGCAACGCCCTGAGCGTCGCCGCAACTGAGGAACTGGGGGGCCTCGGCGATCAGGTCATCGTCAGTCCGGCAGAGGGAAGCGACGCGGAGTCACTGGACGCCCGCGATCTCGCGGCCGTCCAGCGGGCCGCCGACGGCCGGGGCACCGTCGTTCCGCTGAAGACGACGGGTGGGACGGTGCGAGCGAGCGGCGGTCGAACCGTCGCGCAGGTGTACGGCACCGACAGCCCGCAGGCGCTGTTCGGGAACGGGAGCGGCGTCGTCCCGGCGTTCCACCGGCAGGGCGCTATCGTCGGCGCGGACGTCGCCGAGGACCTGTCGCTGCGGCCGGGCAGCACCATCACCGTCGAAGGGAACGAGTACCGGGTCGTCAGCGTCCTGCCGGAGGTCCAGAGCATCTCGCCGCTCCAGCCCGATTCGGCCGTCGTCCTCCCGCCGGACGAGTTCGCCACGTCGGGGTACTCGCAGGTGGTCGTCCGGGCGGACTCGGCCGCCGACGCCCGCGCGGTCGCCGACGAGGTGGACCGACGGCTAAACGCCAGACAGGAGCGTGTCAGCGTCTTCTCGCTGACGAGCGTGCTGGACCGCATCACCGAGTTCTTCGACCTGCTGAACGGCTTCCTGCTGGCCGTCGCGGGCGTTTCGCTCGTCGTCGCGGGCGTCAGCATCTTCAACGTGATGCTGATGACCGTCTCCGAGCGCCGGGGCGAGATAGGCGTCCTCCGGGCCGTGGGCATCCACCGCAAGCAGGTGTTGCGGACCCTGCTCGTCGAGGCGACGCTGCTGGGCGTCGTCGGGGGGGCCGTCGGGGCGGTGCTGGGCGTCGTGGCCGTCGTCGTCACGGCCACGCAGACGGAACTGCCGCTGTGGGCCGTCCTCCTGCCCGGGAACGCCCTCGTCCCCCTCGGGGCATTCGCCTTCGGCGTCCTCGTCGCCCTCGTCGGCGGCCTCTACCCCGCCTACCGCGCCGCGTGGGAACCGCCGGTCGAGGCGCTCCGCGGCTGACCGGGGCGTTTTTGTCGAACGGCTGTCCACTTCGGCCCGTGCAGCCGTCCGCCACTCGGTCACCTACCCCCTCACATCAGTTGGTTACCAACCGCGATGTCGCGCCCGACGACGCGTGGGTCCGCGCGGAGAACGCCACGCTCGGGGCCTGTCTCGACGCGGGCCTCGACGTCGAACTCGCGCTCGACCTCGGCCTGCTCCGCGCCCACGCGCCCGCCGTGGCGGACGCCCTCGGCGGACTGGCGTCTGTCGACGAACCGGTGTTCCAGACGGGTCGTCCAGTCGTCAGAGCGACGCCGGACGACCGGAACCGGGTGCTGAACGCGCTCGGTATCGGGCGCGGCGAGCGTCCCTCGCTCTGGCGGGTCCGGGGCATCGACCGCATCGCGGCCGTCGACGGCGGCGCGTGGCGGTACTATTCGGTTCCGAACAAGGAGACGGTTCGGGTCCTCGACGACCCCAGCCCCGACCTGAAGGCCGCGATTCGGTCGACTATCGCCGACGTGCCCTGTACCGGGTTGTTCCCGTACGGGACGCTGGCTACGTGGACCGTCGCCGACATCAGCGTCGAACTCACCGCCGAGGAACTGTGGCTCGTCCGGGCCGACGGAGAGACCCAGTGGTACCCCCACGACACGTTGCAGGGCGTCGTCGTCGACCCGGCGGCCTGCGAACTCGTCCTCACGTGGCCGACGCGGCGTGACGGCGCGTCCTCGTCGCTCGGTCGGGTTGTCGGCCGACTCCTCGACCGTCGGAAGGAGTCGCCGCCCCGATTCCTCCACCCACCCGACGACGCCGTACTGGAGGCGGCGGCGACGGCCTACGAACTCGTCGCCGACCGTCTCTGTCAGGACTTCGAGGTCCGCCGACAGGCGGGTGTCGCGGCCAGCGTGCGCAGGTGACGCCCCGACGCGTGGTTTGCGCTCGAATCGGTCCGGAATTATGTGCGTGGCCGCACGAGTGACGGTCGTGCTGGTCCCTGACCCCTCACCGGAAGCGGCGAGTCACGCCCTCCTCTGGAACGGTGCCGCCGCTTGCGTGCCCGCGGCTGCGTGGGTCCGTGCCGAACACGCCGTATTGGCCACCTGTCTCGACCACGGCCACACCGTCCACGTCGCCGTCGACGAGGCGGTGCTGGACGAACACGTACCGGAGACGCTGGCGGCGCTGCGGTCGCTGGAGACCGGGTCCGACGTCCTCGACACCGACCTGACTGCGTTCCGCGCCACGTCCGACGACGCCGAGACGCTGTTTCGTGCCCTCTCCGTCGGAGACCTGTCGAAGCGGCCCGAAGACAGCCCTCGACCGACAGAGAGTGGGTGGCGAACGACGGGCGTCACCGAACTCGCCGCAGTCGACGGCGACGACTGGCGGTACTACTCGGTGCCACGGCAGCAGACGACGCGGGCCGTCGCGGACCCGCCAGCGTCGTTCCGGACGGCGCTCGAAGCGGTCCTCGATGCCATTCCCGCTGCGGGGCTGGCGCCGTCGCCGCCGATTCGGGTCCCCGCCGTCGACGAGGCGCGAGCGTTGCTCACCGGCACCGGCCTCAGAAGCACACACCCCGAACGCGACACCATGTTCTTCCCCTACTGGAAACTGGAGACCGCCGTGGCGGACTCGGCGACTGGGTGCGTCCATCTGGAGTGGGAGACGCCGCGCTCGGCGGCATCGTCGTCGCTCGGGCGGGTGGTCTGGGCCGCAGTCGAGCGGATTCGAGAGACGCCGCCCGAGCGGCTGGACCCGTCACCGGCCGACTACGAACGCGTGACCGCCCTGCTCGAAACCGTCGGTGAGTCGCTGCGCTACGACGTCGAGTTCCGACGGTTATAGTTCCGCGAGGGTGTCGGCGACGTCGTCCCAGTGACTCCCTCGCCAGAAGTGCTGCCCGCAGTTCCGACACCGCCAGACGGCCTCCTCGGCGGGGTCCGGGGCGTAGTCCGGCGTCGGTTCGGTTCGGTCGACGCGTTCGACCGGGGCGTTGCAGGTGCCACAGTGGACCGGTTCGTCCGAGAGATTGAGGTCGAACCCTACCCCCGACAGCTCTCGGAGCTGGTCCTCGACGTCGCGTCGCGTGAGCAACAGCGCGTCGTCCATCTGCCGGGCCAGCCCTTCGTCTCGCGTGACCAGCCGACGGCCCTCGGTCCGGGCGAGTGCGAGGACGTCCTCGTCGGCCTCCGCCCCGCGGTCCAGCGCGTAGGCGGCGTCGTACCCGCACATCCGGAGATAGGACGCCAGTTTGCCCAGCATCGCATCGAGCAAGAGGGGGTCCCGTCGGTCGGCGTCACTCATCGAGGAACTCCCGGACGCCCGCTGAGTCCCGCGTGTTCAGGACGTCTCCGGCCTCGGCCCACCCGCGACGGGCCGTGTGGACGCCGTAGCGTATCTGTTCGAAGTTCCCGGGGCTGTGGGCGTCGGTGTCGATGACGATGGTTGCGCCGGCCTCGATGGCCTGCTTGACGGCGCTCCCGCTGAGGTCCAGACGGGCAGGACTGGCGTTAATCTCCAGTGCCGTCCCATTGTCGGCGGCCACCTCGGCCAGTCGCTCGACGTCGACGTCCAGCCCTGCGCGTCGGTTCAGGTATCGCCCGGTCGGGTGCCCGATGACGTTCACCGCCGGGTGTTCGGCGGCCGCGACCAGTCGGTCGGTGCCGTCGCCGTCCAACGCCGCGTGTGGCGAGGCGACTACGACGTCTAGCTCGGCCAGCAGGTCGTCGGCAACCGAGATACTGCCGTCCTCGGCGATGTTGGCTTCGACACCGGTGAACACGTCGATGTCGGCGTCCGCCGCGACTGCCTCCACCTCGGTCAGTTGCTCGCGCAACTCCTCGTCCGAGACGCCGACGCCGCCGACCATCCCCGGCCCCGTCGCGTGGTCCGAGATAGCGATGTAGTCGTGACCGAACGCGGCGGCGCCCTCGACCATCTCCGCGACGGTGTTGCGGCCGTCGGACCACTCCGTGTGGGTGTGCAAGTCGCCGCGAACGTCGTCCTCGACGAGCAAGTCCGGCAGTTCGCGGTTCGCCGCGGCTTCGACCTCGCCGCGGTTCTCGCGCATCTCCGGCGGCATCCAGTCCATGTCGAGGGCTTCGTAGACGCCTTCCTCCGTCTCGCCGGCGATGCGCTCCCCCGCACGCTGGTCGTCGTCCTCCACGTCAGAGACGTCGAAGACGCCGTACTCGTTGACCTTCAGGTCTCGCTCGATGGCGCGGTTGCGGACCGCCACGTTGTGGTCCTTGCTCCCGGTGAAATACTGCAGGGCCGCGCCGAACTCCTCGGGGACGACCACGCGCAGGTCGACGCGGACGCCGCCGGCCCGGACGCTGGCCTTCGTCTCGCCGGCCTCGATGACTTGGTCCACGTCGGGCCAGTCCGTGAAGGCGTCGACGACGGCCTCGTCCGCCGCGCTCCCGACCAGTACGTCCACGTCACCGATTGTCGGCTTCCAGCGGCGGAGCGACCCACAGAGCGCACACTTCTCGACGTGCTCGACGTCGCGCATGAACGACTCGACGCGCTCGCCGTAGGGTCGGGCATCGCCGAGCAGGGTTCGCTCGTGGGCCGTCCGCGCGAAGTCGATGTTGTCGAGGATGTTCTGCTCGGTCTTCGCGCCAAAGCCCTTCACGTCCTGAATCTCGCCCGCCTCGGCGGCCGCTTCGAGTTCCTCCAGCGTCGTGATCCCGAGTTCCTCGTATAGCGTGCCGACCGTCTTCGGGCCGACGCCTTCGACGGCGGTCAGCGCCGCCATGTCGACCGGGAGTTCCGCGCGAAGTTCCGCTAGCTCTTCGATTTCGCCTGTCTCGAAGTACTCGACGACCTTCGAGGAGATGGCGTCGCCGACCCCCTCTATCTCGCCGACGGCGTCTTCCCCCTCCGCTGTGAGGCCTTCGATGGCCGCCGGGTGCTCCCGGATGTTCTCGGCGGCGCGCCGGTAGGCACGCGGTTTGTACTCGACGCCAGTCGCCTCCAGCAGGTCGGCGAACTCCTCCAGTCGTGTCGCGATTTCGTCGTTCCGGCTCATGTTATCTCCCTCGACCGGCACGGCCCGTGCCGGAATCTGCGTCCTCGTGGCCCAGTGCCTTCCGCAGGAACTTCATCCAGCGTTTGGTGTCGGCCGTCTCCTGTGCCTTCGCCTCCGCTTCGAGGTCCGCTGGACCGAGTTGTTCGAGCGCGTTCAGCGCGCGGTCGATGCCGATGATGGCCTCGGCGAGTTCCTCGCCGCGCTCGTAGCTTATCTCTCCGTCCTCTATCAGGTCCTTGCGCTCGATACGCTCGCGTCGGAGGTTCTTCTTCGCCCGGTCGACCCGCTCGCGCTCGCCGCGCGGTATCGTGTCCCGGCGCTTTATCTCGAAGACGAACGACTGCAGGTCTATCGCTTCCCCCTGGACGGTGATCTCGTCGGGGATCGCCATACCGACGGTTGCACCATCCCGTTCGATGCGCTCTAACAGCTGTTTGCGCTCGAACTCTTGCACTACCATTCCTTTCGACCCACGGGGTCTTACCCGCTTCGTTCGGGGCAGTGACCGCGTCGGTATCTTTTTCGTTCTCTCGATTCCTATATTAGTACGTAACGAACGTCGACAGTTCGGTGGCTCACAGTAAGATGTCCCTAACGTTCGAGACGACAGCGGACAAGCCGGGGGTCGAAATAATCGACCCGGTCGAGCGTCAGCGCTACCGACTGCACACCTCTTCGCCCGTCTCGCCGACGCCGGTTTCGACCGACGGCTTCCGGTTCCCCGTCGGGTCGGCGGTCAGCATTCACACGAGCAGCATCGTCCTCCCGACCGTCGTTCCGGTTTACGTCCGTGACACGGCGGGCCAGACGGTCGCAGAGGTCAAGCAGTTCGAAGCCGAGACGGTTCCCGACGGCGCGTACAGCGTCGACCTCTGTACGCGCATCAAGACCTATCTCCGGGCCGACACCGGCTTCGAGGTCAGCGTCGACATGGAACAGACACGCATCGACTTCGGCGACCCGACCGAGGTACGGGTCGGTGCCCGCTCGCGCCACGAACGGCCTGCGGCGACGGTCACGACCACCGGGGACCCCGTGGACATGATGGCCGCGGTCGAGACGTTCGGGTCGGCGCTGAAGACGACCGACCCCGAGCGCTCGTATCCCACGCTTCGGGGCCACCCGCCGGCGCTCGAACTCGGCGACAGCCTCGACGTGCCGTCGTCTATCGAGCGTCCCGACACGGGCGTCCACCTCGAACTCCCACCGGACCTCGGGTCTGTCTACGTCGCCGCCCCCCTCGCGTACTACCTCGGCGCGTCGGTCGGCCCCGGGCCGGCGCCGCGCCTGTGGACCGACGACGGCTTCGAGTACTCGCTGTCGGGTCCGAGGGGCTACGAACACGAGGTCGAACGGACGCTGAAGCAACTGTTCTTCCTCGACTGCCTGACCCGGACCGAGGGGCTCTACCAGATAGACCTCCACGAGCGCCGCGCCGTGGAACCGTACCTCGACCTCGACTTCGCGGCGCTTTATGACCGACCGCTGACTGCCCAACTCGCCGCTTACCTCGACGTGCCCTACGAAATCATCGAGGACCACGTCCCCGAGTGGCGGTTAACGACGCACGTCGACCCCGCCGCGACCACCGCCCCGCAGTTGCCGTTCGTCGTCGACGACCTCGCTATCGTCCGGACCCACCAGACGACCCAGCGGACGGGTACCAGTACACCCGCTGGCGTCGACCAGGCGCTCTCCCGGTCGACCGATTTCACGCGGTCTGCGAGCGCCGACGCCGAGGCGGACCACGACCGATTGGACTACGTCGAACCGCAGTCCGACGACACGCTCGAACAGGCGTGGATCGGCGACGGCGTCCCTATTGGCGCGACTAAACTCGTCCCCGAGGCGTTCCAGAACAGACTGGACCGCGAGACGACCGAGGGCGACATCACTATCAGGGTGGTCCAGAACGACGCCCGAATGGCCGAGGAACGCCAGGTTGCCGACGAGGTGTACGGCAACCGCTCGGACCTGCCGTTCGACATCACCGTCCACGAGAACCTGACGACCGACGAACTCGCGACGGTCCTCACGACCGACGCCGACTTCTTCCACTACATCGGCCACATCGAGCGCGAGGGGTTCACCTGCGAGGACGGCACGCTCGACGCCGCGACACTGGACGACGTCGGCGTCGACACCTTCCTCCTCAACGCCTGCAACTCCTACCATCAGGGCCTGACGCTCGTCGAAAAGGGCGCTATCGGCGGCATCGTCACGCTCAACGAGGTACTCAACGATGGCGCCGTCCGTATCGGCGAGTCCGTCGCCCGCTTACTCAACAGCGGGTTCCCGCTCCGTGCCGCGCTCACAATCGCCCGCGAAGAGAGCATCCTCGGCGGCCAATACATCGTCGTCGGCGACGGCGGGATTACGGTGACGCAACCGGAAAGTGGGACGCCGAATCTCATCGAAATTGAAGAGCAAGGCGGCGAATTTACCGTCGATATAACTACCTATGAGACAGATGACAGGGGACTTGGTACCATATTTATGCCATTCCTTTCGAATATCGATACGTATTTTCTCAGTTCCGGAACGATTGGGTCATTTCAGGTTTCTTCAGATGAATTAGCCCAATTCTTAGGCTTACAGAACGTGCCAGTGCGAATAGACGGAAGCCTCAACTGGAGTTTTTCAGTTTCTCTTGACACTCTATTCTAACGCGGCTAAACGGCATTCAGTGTAATTCTACCGCAGCAATAAAAACTAGAAATTAAGGGCCGCTGATGCTCGCACTATTCGCTGCTGCTGCATTTCCAGCCTGCGTGAGCAGGAGGAGAATCGTAAACAGTGCGCCAGCCATGCGTGGGTGTTCAGCGAGGTACTCTCGCATCGTGGTATCGGACATGATACAGCAAAACAATCAGCGCAGTTTATATTAAATATTTCTGAAGTGTTCAGACATATATAAATTTGTATTAAGTCGAAATCATAAGTAGGATCGCTGTATCCTACTGTTAGAGCTTTCAGAGACGATATTTGCCCTATTGGCCGGACTCCGACGGTCACTCCCGTCCCGGCTGGCGGTCGTAGTGTCTTGCTAGCTATCGTCTATTGGTAATTGGTCACTACCAGCACTATCAGTATTGTTTTGTGACCGGCCACTAGATAGTCGTGTAGAGCTACGCACAGATGGCAAACTACGAGCATACGAACGTCACCCGCTTGCAGTCGCCGATTTCAACCCACTGCGGGGCCGGACTGGCTCGCAATCGAAGTTTCGATAGCGACGGGCTGTGGCGTACTGACAGCGAGAACGGGCTGTCGGCAGGTGGCACATGACGACTGACGGGACCGCTGGCGGCACGATCGAACTGTCGCGCGACGTCCTTCGCGGGAGCCATCGCGCTTCGAACCGGAACGCCCCGCTCATCCGAACGGAGTCGTCTGACTCCGCCGAGGAGATGCAGTCTGAGGTGCCGATTCCGCTGGCGAAGGTCGAGACGGACCAGCAGATTCGCGTTCTGCACGTCGACGACAACCCGCAGATAGGCGACTTGATAGAGACGTTCCTCGAACGGGTAAACGACGAGTTCTGCGTGGTCAGCGAGACGAGCGCCGTGGCCGCGCTCGACCGCCTGCGCGAGGAGAACATCGACTGCGTCGTCAGCGACTACCAGATGCCCAACACCGACGGGCTGGAGTTCCTCGAAATCGTCCGCGAGCAGTATCCCGACCTTCCGTTTATCCTCTTTACCGGGCACGGTAGCGAGGAGATAGCGAGTGAGGCGATTCAGGCCGGTGTCACCGACTATATGCAGAAGGGGACCGGAACAGACCAGTACGAAGTCCTCGCAAACCGCGTCGAGAACGCCGTCGAGAAACGTCGAACCGAACAGCAGTTCTGGAACGCGCTGTCGTGGTATCAGCGCCTCGTCGAACAGGAGATAGCCGGCGTTTGCATCGTTCAGAACCACGAGTTCGTCTACGTGAACCGGAAACTGGCCAAGACGTTCGGCTACACGCAGAGCGAACTCGTCGGTGCGTCGCCCGCGCGTATCACTGCCGCCGACGACGGTTCCTTCTTTGAGGACGTCCAGTCCGAGAACTACGGGGATCTGGAGGCGCTCGAGTCGACGTTCACCGGTATCCGCGCCGACGGCGAACGGGTGACCGTCGAAGTCTCTGGTGGCGCTATCGACTACGACGACGCGCCAGCGTGGATCGGCATCCTCCGGGCGACAGACGACTACCCGGGGAGCGAGGACTAGGGCCTCGGTCGCTCGCTTTTGTCGCGGTCTCGCACAAGCACAACCCCTTTGCACGGCCCACCCGAAGAGCCGACAATGTCGGAGTGTGACGTCTGTGGTAAGCAAGAAAACATGCCCTACCAGTGCGGGCACTGCGGGGGGACCTTCTGTGCCGAACACCGGTTGCCCGAGTCCCACAACTGTGCGGGACTGGACAACTGGAACGACCCGCAAGGCGTGTTCGACAGCGGGTTCGACGACAGCGTCGACAGCGGCGAGTCGTCGCAGTCGGGCGGACTGACGGGCCGACTCGGGTTCGACACCGGCCCCGGCGGACCGATGGCGTATTTCCGCGGGAACATGACCTACGTGTTCCTCGCGGCGATGGCCATCACCTTCATCGCCGAGCAGGTGGTTCTCGGGATAGCCGGTCGAGAACTGTTTCAGACGCTGTTCGTCCTCCACCCGAATAACCCGGAGTACGTCTGGACGTGGGTCACCTCCGTCTTCGCACACTCTCCGCGCGGGTTCTACCACATCCTCGGGAACGGCATCATCATCTACTTCTTCGGCCGCATCGTCGAACAGCAATTGGGGTCGAAGCGGTTCACGGTGTTCTTCCTCGTCTCGGGGATGCTCGCGGGCCTCGGCCAGATTGCCCTGCAAGTCGTGCAGGGGACCGGCGCGTACGGCGTCCTCGGTGCGAGCGGGGCCGCACTGGCCATTCTGGCGTTCCTCACGGTCCTCAACCCCGGACTCCGCGTGTACCTCTACTTCCTGATTCCGGTGCCCATCTGGGCCATCACCGGGTTCTATCTCCTGTTCAGTATCTTGGGATCGCTGTCTCCCGGGTCCGTCGGCCTCCTCGGGGGCAACATCGCCCACACCGCCCACCTCATCGGTCTCGGCATCGGCCTCTGGTACGGTCGGAAGTTCAAGAGCCAGATGCGCGTGCCCAGCCAACTCCAGTTCGGGCGGGGCGGTGGTGGCCCCGGCGGCCCGGGTGGACCGGGTGGACCGGGTGGACCGGGTGGACGCGGCCCCTTCTGAGATGGACGTCCTTCGCCCCGAGTTCGTCCCCGACCCGTCGCTGTCGACGGCCGAGATGGAGACGCTCCAGCGGGACATCGCCCGAGCGGCCGTCTTCGAAGACGACCACGCTGTCGACCCCGAATCGGTCGCCATCGACGGGCCGGTCGGACAGTCGACCCTCGGCGAGGCCGGCGACGGGCCTGTGGACGAACCGGACGCCGACCGACCACTCGTCGCGGGCGTCGACCAAGCGTTCGTCGGTGACCGGGCCGTCTCGGCCGTCGTCGTCCTGCGCGGCCGCGCGGTCGTAGAGCGGGTGTACGCCGTCGAACCGACCGAGATTCCGTACGTCCCCGGATTGCTCTCCTTCCGCGAGGGCGGGGCCATCCTCTCGGCGTTCGCCGAACTCGACCACGACCCCGATATCGTGTTCGTCGACGGGAGTGGCCGCATCCACTACCGCGAGGCGGGCCTCGCGACGCACGTCGGCGTCACCCTCGACGTGCCGACGGTCGGCGTCGCGAAGAACCTCCTCTGTGGAACCCCCCGCGAGTCGCTGGACCGCAAACTCCCCGAAGGCGCGCGAGTCCCGATCGACGCCGACGACGAAGTGGAGACGGCCGAAAACGGGGTCTGCATCGGTTACGCCGTCCAGACGCGGCAGTACGAGTCAGATACACAGTACGTCAACCCGCTTCTGGTCAGTCCCGGCCACCGCGTCAGCGCTGAGACGGCCGCGGACCTCGTGTTGGCGACGGCCGCTGGCTACAAGCTCCCCGAGCCGACCCGGTTGGCGGATACCTACGCCGACGAGGTCAAGACCGACGTGTAAGACGGCCGACCGCGACCGGGTGGGCTTAATTGTCCGGGGCGTGTCGGGCCCGCCATGGCCAAGACGGTGCTGATTACGGGTGCGGCCGGCGGCGTCGGTCGCGCGACCGCCGAGGCGTTTCTGGACGACGACTGGCGCGTGTGGGCGACGGCCGCCGACGAGGCCGACCTGACCGCCCTCGCCGAGGACGGCTGTGAGACGGCCGAACTCGACGTAACGAACGCGCGCGAGTGCGAACGCGTCGTCGAGGACGTGGTCGACGAAACGGGACGCATCGACTGTCTGGTGAACGCTACGGGGACGGCGCAGTTCGGCGCCGTCGAGGACGTCTCGACGGCCGAGTTAGAGGCGCAGTTCGACCGCAACCTGCTCGGCACTCACCGGATGGTTCGTGAAGTGCTGCCGCACATGCGTGCCCGGGAGAACGGGACCATCGTCACCGTCTCCAGCGTTGCGGGCCGCCTCTCGCTCCCGGGACAGGGCGGCTACGCTGCCTCCCAGTTCGCCGTCGAGGGTCTGAGCGACGCGCTCCGCGTCGAGGCGGCGGAGTTCGACGTGGACGTGGTCGTCGTCGAACCCGGCCCCGTTCAGACCGCGGGCGAGGACGAAGCAGAACGGGGACCGAACGCCGAATCGACCGGGGCGTACGACTGGCTCTATCAGGCACGGGAAGACTCGCGACTCGCCGGCGTCAGGGACGCCGTCTCGGTGACGCCGGGCGCCGTCGCGCTGACCGTCCGCGACGCCGCCAACGCCAGCGACCCCGCCCCTCGCTACCCCGTCGGCGAGGGTGCGAAACTCCTCCTGCTCGCACGGCACGTCCCCGCCCGGTGGCGCGACGCCGCGTTCTCGGTCGTCCGGAAACTGCTGGACTGACTCAGTCGAGACAGGCCGCCACGACGGCGAGCAGTCGCTCGCCGTGGACCTCCTCTGCGAACAGCGGGACCCGGCGGACCTCGTGGCCTCGGAACAGGTCCTGTGCGCGCGCCAGTGCGTCCTGCTGGACCTGCCAGCGCCGCGCGCAGAACTCGCAGTCGTCGTGGTTCGGCCCGGCGATGTCGACGTCGCGGCCCAGTACCTCGCTGGGGTCCTGCATCACGCGGTTGACGACGACGGTGCCGACGGGGATGTCGAACTCCCGTAACTGCCCGAGCAGACGTTCGGACTCGACGACGGAGAGTTCCTCGGGAACCATCACGATACGGAAGTCCGTCTTCGTCGGGTCGCGCAGAATCGCCCGCAGGTGCTCGATGCGGTCGCTGAGTTCGCGCAGGTCCTCGATGCCCTCCTCGGGGTCGACCTCCTCGTCGCCGCCGAACATCCCGGTGAGGTTGCCCATCATCCCCGAGAAGCGCTCGCGCAACTGGAGAATCTTCCCGACCATCGAGTCCATCGTCTCGGGCAGTTCCAGCAGCCGGAGCGTGTGGCCGGTCGGTGCGGTGTCCACGACGACGCGGTCGAACCGGTCGTCGTCGATGTAATCGAGCAGGAGACGCATCGCGGCCGCCTCGTCGGCCCCGGGCATCGACCCGCCGAGCAGGCCGTCCTCGCCGCCGACGGGATCGCCGTCGCTGGCGCCGCCACCGCCGCCGAGCGGACCGTCGTCCCCGCCGAGCATCCCGCCGAGACCGCCCAGCGCGTCGTCTTCCATGCCGAGGGGGCCCTCGCCGACGGCTTCCTCGGGGTCGATTTCGGCGGCAAACAGCGGGACGTCGTCTCGGATTCGCGTCGGGTTCGCGGGAATCTGCGTCTCCAGCGTGTCCGACAGCGAGTGGGCGGGGTCCGTCGAGACGACGAGCGTCGCCGTCCCGTCGCGGGCGGAGGCCAGTGCGGTGGCGGCGGCACACGTCGTCTTGCCGACACCGCCTTTGCCGCCGTATAGCACGTAGTCCGGTGCGTCGACACCGGTCGGCGCGTCGATGTCGTCGACTGCCTCGACGTCGAGGTTGTTCATACCCGGGGCTACGTCTCTGGCCTTGAGTACTTCCCGAAAACGGCGCGAGGGGTCCGGTGTGCCGTCCCGGCGTCGGGTGCGTCGTCCGACGGGGGACCACCCACGGGGACCGGGCGGCGCTACTGGCGGGAGGACCGTGCTTCGCGCACTTCGGCACCGTCGCGCAGTTTGTCTTCGCAGTTCGGGCAGACCCTGGGCCCGTGTGCTTCGGAGGCTTCTGGTGTGAAGACCCGCACGTACTGCTCGGTTACGAACTCACCGCAGTTTTGACACTCGGGCATCTCTTATAACACTCGAATGATTCTGTATAGGCTTTTTGTTGCCAACCAAAACCTCCGGTTAATAACTCCTTTCAGGCGAACTACCCGGCATTAATCGCGGTTTCGCCAGAACGAATCGAGTTGGTCGGCGAGGAACGTCGGTGTCATGCGGGTGAACTCTGTGCGTTCGCCTTCCGGCAAAAAGGGATAGACGGAGTGGCGCGCGTCCGGCGTGTACCGCCGTCCGACGAACGCACGAACGCCGACCTCCTCGCTCCCGCGGATGACGCGACCGATGGCTTGACGCGCGCGGCGGACGGCCGGGACGGTCAGCGCGTACTCGAAGGCGTTCTCGTCGCCGAAGGCGTCGCCGTAGGCCCGCTGGACCGCCCGGACCCGAGGTGAGCCGATGTTGACAAGCGGCACGCCGACGACGGCACAGGTCGACAGCTTCTCGCCGTCGTAGTCGACGCCTTCGGTCAGCGTCCCCCGGGTCGACGTGACCAGCACCTTCCCGTCACCGCGGAAGAACTCCTGTTTGCGGCGTTCGGTCGCCTCGTTGCTGGACGACTCGTCGACGACGACGGGTTTCTCGACGGCCTCCTGTAGATACGCCCCCGCCCAGCGCGCCTCCCGGTAGTTCGGCATCGCCACCATGACGTTGCCCGGCGAGCGAGCGATGGCCCGGAGTGCCTGTGCGTACTCGTCGCGGGTCGGGTTCCAGTTCTCGCCGAGCGGTTTCATCGCCTCGGGGTCGCCCCGATTGCGAGCGGTGAACGGCCGCGCGTCCACGAGGTACGACGCGCGGTTCGCTTGCGGGAACGGGAGGTCGTACGTGGTCGTCCGGACCGGGCGCGTCAGGTCGTCCGCGTCGTCGCCGTCGTCCGTCTCGGCCAACGCGTCCAGTCCAGAGACGCGCGTGAACACGTCGAGCGGTTCGAGCGTCGCACTCATCAGTACGCCCCCGCCCAACTCGTCGAAGGCGTCCCGCAGCGCCATCGCCGGCATGCAGTTGTAGCAGAGCAGGCCCGCCGTGTAGACGGCCTCGTAGTCGGCGTCAGTGCTCCGGCCGTCCTTAGGCGAGTGTTCGAGTTCTATCTCCCGCAAAAACGTCGAGTGGTCGCGCTCCCACCACTGTCCGGCGATGACGCCGACGGCGGCACACACCGGTTGGCGGGCCAGTCCGAGTTGGTCGATGGCGTCCTCGACGGCCGCCCCGATTTTCGACAGCGAGCGCCAGAGCTGTCCGTCGTACCCCTTCTCTTCGGCCCACTCGGTGAGTTCGTCCTGCTCGACGGTGTCGGGGTCCCGGAGTGGTATCTCTCGGTCGTGCTCGGGCAGTATCTCGGGGTTCGCCCGCCACCCCTCGTGTTCCGCGTCGAGGAACGACGCCACGCGGTCGTCCAGCCAGCGGCCCAAATCGTCGTAGAACTTCCGGGCGTGGTCGACCGCTTCCAGCGGTACCTCGCGGGCGGAGAGGATCTCCCGGACTTGTTGCTTGTGGTCGGCGCTCTGCTGGGCGCGCTGGACCAGCAGGTTACAGTCGTTGCGCGCCTGCGTGATGGTCTGTCTGCCCAGTCTATCGGAGAGCAGGTCCCGGACCCGTTCTTCGAGGCGGTGGGCCTCGTCGACGACGACGAACGTCTGGTCGTCGAGAACCGACGACAAGAGCGGTCGCGCGGTCGGGTCGAACAGGTGGTTGTAGTTGCCCACGACCACGTCGGCCTGCTCCAGCATCACACTCATCACCCGGTGGGGGCAGGTCCCCCGTTCGACGGCGGCTGGGAGGTAGTTCTCCAGCGTCACGACGTTGTTCGGCCCGGCCGAGAAGTCCACCGGAGACCCCTTGTTCCGTGCGTACCAGTCGGCCTCGAACGGACAGTACAGCGGCGGGTCGTCGCTCTCGGCCATCGACTCGGGTGCTGTGGGTTGTTCGGGGCGGTACGGCGAGGCCGCGCCCGCTGTCGAGAGCGTGTCCTCGCCGAGTCGCGTCTGCGAGGTGGCATCGGGTCTGGCGGCCGCAGCGAGGTTCTGGCCCTTGCGCGGGTCCCACCACTGGTCCTCGTCGTCTATCTCGTTCTGGATGGCCGTCTCGGCGACGGCGCCGCCGTCGCCGCGCCCGTCGTCCTCGACGAGTCTTGCCGTCGCCTCGCGCAAGTCCTCACAGCGGTCGTGGGTGCCCACGTCGTCGGGGAACTGCCCCTCGCGTCCGTACGGACAGAGGTCGGTCTTCCCGACCAGCGCGATGCCGTCGAACGGGTCCTCGACGCCGGCGTTCAGCGTGCGCAGGTCGTCGACGAACTGCTGTAACTGCTGTTTGACCGGCGTGACGACGACGACTCGCTCGTAGCGGTCGGTGTCCCGAACGAGGTGGGCCGCGGCGGTCAGCGCCGCCATCGTCTTGCCGGTGCCACAGGGTCCCTCCATCGCCAGAAAGCCTCGCGATTTCCCGGCCTCGATTGTGCGTTCGACGGCGTCGGCTTGGTTCTCGTACGGTGCCTCGAAGCCGAAGTACTGCCGCCATGACTCGTCGCCTGACGAGGCCGTGTCCCGCATCGGCACAGGATTAGGCGGCCCGGTATTTGAACCGCCGGGTTCGCCGGTATCGGAGCGACATCACGCCTCGACCGCGGACGACGCAGTGACTGCAGACAGGTCGAAAAACGGGTCGAGGACGACGCCGGACTACTCTGGTTGTCCGCCGTCCTCGATAGTGGTCGCCGCACCCGTCACAGAATCGGACCGTCCTGTCGAGTTCGCACCGCTCACGTCGAATTTTGCCAGCAGCGACTGGAGGCGCTCGGCCTGCTCACTGAGCGATTCGACGTTGCCGCTGACCTCCGACATCGAGGCGGCCTGTTCCTCTGCGGCCGCGGACGCGGTCTCGGTCTCGTTGGCAGTCGTCCGACTGATATCGGCCACCTCTTCGACCATCGACACCGCTTCTTCCGTGCTCGCGGCCTGCTCGTCGGTCGTATTGCTTATCTCCTGGATACCGCTGTCCGTCTTTTGGGCGTTCTCGGCGACGTCGGTGAACGCGTCGGCGACCTCCTCGACCGCCTCGGCGCTTTCTTCCATGTACCGCTCGGCCGCTCGGGCCTCTTCGACGGTCGTCTCCGTCTGGGACTGTGTCTCTTCGATGAGCTGTTCGATTTCCGTCGCGGACGTCTGCGTCTCTTCGGCTAACTGTTTGACTTCGTTGGCGACGACAGCGAAGCCGTCACCGCTCGTCGACTCGCCGCCGGAACCGGCCCGCGCGGCTTCGATGTTCGCGTTCAGCGCGAGCATGTTCGTCTGCTCGGCGATATCGCCGATGAGTTCGACGATGTCACCGATCTCGGCCATCTGTTCGTCGAGCCGTTCGACGTTCTCGAGTGTCGTATCGATGGCCGCCTGCACGTCCCGTGCGTCGTCGAGCGCTCGCTCTGCGGTCTGTTCGCCGGTGTCGGCAATCTCGGTCGTCTCACTGGCCGCCTCGGAGACTGTCTCGGCCGACGCGGCGACTTCTTCGACCGTCGCGGATAGCTCCGTCATCTCGGCGGAGACGGTTTCGAGCATCTCGTATTGGTCACTCGCCCCGCTGGCAATCTTCTGAATCGACCGACTCACCTCCTCACTCGCCTGCTTTCCCTCTTCCGCGCCGACGTTCGCCTCGTCGCTGGTGGCCGTGACTTCCTCTGCGAACGTCTGTATCTCTCGCATCGCCGATTCCGTCTCGGCCATCATCTCGTTGAACGACTCGGCGATTTGGGCCATGGCCTCGCTCTCGCTCTGGGCGTCCAGCCGGACGCTGAGGTCGCCGTCGGCCGCCCGTGCCATGGCGGCACTGTAGGCGTCGGCTTTCGCTTCGAGGGTCTCGTTGGTTTGCTCGACGGCTCGCTGTTTGGCCTCGGCCTCGGCTTTCAGTTCCTCGGCTTCGGCCCTGGCCTCCTCTATCTCCGCCTGTTTGGCTTCGAGATCGGCT
Source organism: Haloarcula sp. JP-L23 (assembly GCF_011602445.1). Taxonomy (NCBI): domain Archaea; kingdom Methanobacteriati; phylum Methanobacteriota; class Halobacteria; order Halobacteriales; family Haloarculaceae; genus Haloarcula; species Haloarcula sp. JP-L23. The sequence goes on from NZ_CP050014.1 coordinate 1,678,807, forward strand.
ATCTCTTGACTTCTCTCCTGTGCTTGCTGGAGTCGCTCGTTTGCCTCTTCGCGCGACCGCTCGGTCGAGTACCAGTGAGACATCAACGCGATGGCGAGCGCGAGGACGAACACCCCATGGATGAGGCCCCAGACCCACGGGTTGTTGATGGCGGGGGTATGGTTGTAGACGCGACTCGGATTGATCATCCCGAAGACGCCGTGTGTCAGCACGACGTATCCGATTCCGAGGGCGAACGGCACCCAGTCCTCGTAGACGGCGACGACGGCCATCCCGACGAAGAAGTGAAAGTGCGCCTCGATGTACCCGCCGGAGAAGTGAACGAGGACGACGGACGTCGAGAGGAGTCCTGTTGTGGCAAGCGCGGTCCGTAGCCGACGTGGGAGTCGCGAGACGGTCGAGACGGCAACGATAGCGACGATGAGACCGAGTTCGAGTAGGGCGGTAGACAGCGGAACCGACGGAATCGTCGCACCCGTGACGAGCGTCTCCGTCCCCTCGAACAGCCCGAGGAGAAGGAGAAACGGGACGTGTGCCAGCACGAGGCCGACGATTTTTCGGTGCCGACTCCGCCACGTCTCCGCGGGAATCGAGTCACCGTTCGGGGTATACGTGACAAAGTCCCGAAGCATCTGATTCCACCGATTCACACCGGGGACGTTGACTTCGGACCTCGAAGTAGCGCCTGTCATACCACTAGGCTCGCCACAATTCGACAAAAGGGAATGGGGCGTGTTATCAATAATTGTAATCACACCACTACCCAGTCATCGTATACGGCGTCTCGCTGCGTTCGACTCGTCGGCGACGAGGGGCAGAACCATGGTTATCATCGCCAGAAGCATCGCCGTGCCGTAGACGGGGACGCCCCGACGCTTCACGACGAACGGCGTTAGTCGTCGCTTTCCGCACGCTGGCGGTCGCCCGTAGACTCCTCGTCCCCGAGCAGTTCCTCCCGGTGTTCGTCCAGCAGGGGAGCGCGACCACGAGGACGAGGATTCGTCTCGGTCATCTTGATGGGACTACCGGCGACAGTCATCTCGTCGTCGGCACCCGGTTGGGTGACGTCGGCGAGCATCTCCCGGGCGTGGACGTGCGGGTCCTCGAATATCTCGCCGGTGTCTTGTACCGGTGCCGCCGGGACGCGGCCGTCGAGGAGTTCCACGAGGTCGTCGGTCGTCTGCTGGCGGGTCCACTCGGCGATTTCGGCGCGCAACTGCTCGCGGTTGCGGAGGCGGTCGGGCGTCTCCGGGTACGTCGCCGCGAGGTCGGGCCGGTCCATCGCCTCACAGAGCGTCTGCCAGTGGCGGTCGTTGAACGCCGCGACGACGACGTGGCCGTCGGCGGCCTCGAAGGCGTCGTAGGGGAACAGCGTCGGGTGGGAGTTCCCCTGTCGAGTCGGCGGTTCGCCGTCACAGGAGTACTGATAGACGGTCCGCTCGGCCAGCGACACCATCGCGTCGTACATCGCCGTGTCGACGTACTGCCCTTCGCCGGTCCGCTCCCGGTGGTGGACGGCGGCGAGGATGCCGACGGCGTTCAGCGCCGCGGTGAAGATGTCGCCGACGCCCGGCCCCACCTTCGTCGGCGGGCCGTCCTCGGGGCCGGTTATCTCCATGACGCCGCCGAGCGCCTGCGCGATGAGGTCGAACGACGGCTGCCCTTGCCGATGTGTCTCGCCCGTACGCGGGTCGCCGAAGCCCCGAATCGAGGAGTAGATTAACTGGGGGTTCCGCTCGCGTAGGGTCTCGTAGCCGAGGTCGAACTTCTCCATCGTCCCGGCCTTGAAGTTCTCGACGACGACGTCGGCGCGGTCGACCAGCGAGAGGAACGCCTCGCGGTCCTCGTCGGTCCGCAGGTCCAGTTCCAGCGAGCGCTTGCCGCGGTTGACGCTCTGGAAGTAGCCGCCGTAGGCCTCCGCCTCGGGGTCGTCGACGAACGGCGGGTTCGAGCGAATCATGTCCCCGCCGGGTCGCTCGACTTTTACCACGTCTGCGCCCATGTCCGCGAGCAGCATCGTGCAGTACGGTCCGGACAGGACCTGCGTCAGGTCGAGCACCCGCAGGTCGGCAAGCGCACCCATGACGAATCCGACAGCCGGCGCCGTGATAAATCTTGGTGATAAATCATTATATATTCTCTAGGGGCGTATTATCATGAAAGACCATTAAGTTTATACTGCCGCCGCGACCAGAGTGTCGTACATGCCCCGGACCGTCATTCTCGGCGTGATTGGATCCGACGCCCACGTCGTCGGTATCACGATTCTCGAGCAGGCGCTCTCGGCCGCTGGCTTCGAGGTCGTCAACCTCGGCGTCCAGACCTCACAGGCCGAGTTCGCCGACGCTGCGAAAGCTCACGGCGCCGAGGCTGTACTGGTCTCCTCGCTGTACGGGCACGCCCGGCAGGACTGTGAGGGGTTCCACGACCTATTGGAGTCCGAAGGGCTCGACGTCCTGACGTACGTCGGCGGCAACCTCGCCGTCGGGCAGGACGACTTCGAGTCCACGCGCGAGACGTTCCGCGAGATGGGCTTCGACCGGGTCTTCGACGCGGAGACCGACCCCGAAGACGCCATCGCGGACCTCCGCAGGGACCTCAACCTCACGACCACCGAGGGCGAGCAGGTCAGGGTCGATAGCTGACCATGCTCACGGACACGAAGCTCGACGCCGACGAGCTACAGCACATCGCGAACGACTTGCGGGACAACTGGCACACGGGCCGGCAAGTCGACTTCGAGGAGGCTATCGTCTTCCACGAGTCCCTTCCCGCGAGCAAGCAGTTCGCGCCGGTCCTCGAATCCGCAGACCGGCCGCTGCTACAGCCCCGCGCCGGCGTTCCCCTGCTCGAAGACCAGATAGACCTCCTCCGCTACCTCCAAGAAGAGGGTGGTGCCGACCTGTTGCCCACCACCATCGACTCGTACACGCGCGACAACCAGTACGAGAAAGCGGAGGAAGGCCTCGCAGCCTCCCGAAACGGTGACACGGACGAACTCAACGGCTTCCCCGCGGTGAACCACGGCGTCGAGGACTGTCGCCGACTCATCCGCGCACTGGACGCCCCGATAGAGGTGCGCCACGGCACGCCAGACGCCCGCCTGCTGGCGATGGTCACCCTCGCCGGTGGGTTCCAGTCCTTCGAGGGAGGCCCCATCTCCTACAACATCCCCTACACGAAACGGCACGACTTGGCGACGACCATCGAACACTGGCAGTTCGTCGACCGGCTCTGTGGCGCCTACACCGAGCGCGGCGTCACCATCAACCGCGAACCGTTCGGCCCGCTGACCGGGACCCTCGTCCCGCCGTGTATCGCCATCGCGGTGATGCTCGTGGAGGGCCAACTCGCCGCGACACAGGGTGTCCGCTCGATTACGCTGGGCTACGGACAGGTCGGCAACGTCGTACAGGACGTCGCCGCGCTCCGAGCCTTGCGGAAACTCGGCGAGGAGTTCCTGCCAGACTCGGTCACCGTCACCACCGTCTTCCACGAGTGGATGGGCGGGTTCCCGCCGGACGAGGCCCGCGCCAACGGCGTCATCAGCCTCGGCGGCGCGACGGCCGCCGTCGCCAAACCGGACAAGGTCATCACGAAGTCCCCACAGGAGTTCCAGGGCGTCCCGACGAAGGAGGCCAACGCCTCCGGCTTGCGCACTACTAGACAGCTCATCGATATGATGATAGAGCAAGACATCGACCTCAACGGTATCGCCGAGGAACGAGAACTCATCGAGCGTGCGACCCGCCACCTGATGGACGCCATCTACGAGGCCGGCGACGGCGACGTCGCACAGGGGGTCATCGAGGCGTTCGACTCCGGCGCGATGGACGTCCCGTTCGCGCCGAGCGACGCCGCCGCCGGTGCGGTCCTCCCGGCCCGTGACGACGACGGCCGGGTGCGCATCTTCGAGTTCGCGGACCTCGCACTCCCAGACGACATCAAGGAGACCCACAAGGCCAGACTGGGCGAACGCGCCCGCACGGAGGGCCGTGACCAGTCGTTCCGGATGGTCGCCGACGACGTCGACGCCATCAGCGACGGGAAACTCATCGGGCGACCGAGCGGCAAACAGGGAGGTGCCAGCGATGCGGATTGAGGAAGTCCGTGCGGTGCCGGGCCTCTCCGGGTTCTTCTTCGACGACCAGCGCGCTATCAAGGACGGCGCGACCCAGCGGGGCTTTGCCTACGACGGCCAACCGAAGACCGACGGATTCGAACGCGTCCGCGAGGCCGGCGAGTGTCTCATCGTGGAACTCGAACTCGCCGACGGCTCCGTCGTCACGGGCGATTGTGCCGCCGTCCAGTACTCCGGCGCGGGCGGTCGGGACCCGCTCTTTCGGGCCAGCGAATACCGTCCGGTCGTCGAGGGGGTCGTCGCCGACACGCTCCGGGGTCGGGACGCGACCCTGTTCCGGGAGAACGCGGAGGCGCTGAAGGCTATCGACCCAGAGCGCTCGGGCGGCGACCGCCTTCACACGGCGGTCCGCTACGGCGTCTCGCAGGCGCTCCTGAACGCCGCCGCTCGCGCCCGGGGACAGACACCGACGGCCGTCCTCGCGGCGGCCTACGACACCGACCCGGCGACGACGCCCGTCCCGGTGTTCGGCCAGTCGGGCGACGAGCGTCGGACCAACGCCGAGAAGATGCTCATCAAGGGCGTCCCGGTCCTCCCCCACGGCCTGTTCAACAGCGTCGAGAAGGTCGGCGAGGACGGCGAGGGCCTGCGCGAGTACCTCGCGTGGCTCTCCGACAGAGCGGTCGAACTCGGCCCCGAGAACTACGCGCCGCGCTTCCACGTCGACGTCTACGGCATCCTCGGGAAAGTGTTCGGCCCGCCGTACGACCGGAGCGAAGTCACCGACTACTTCGAGACGCTGCGAGAGGCCGCTGCGCCGTACCCGCTACAGGTCGAGGGGCCGATGGACGCCGGCGGTCGCACCGAGCAGATAGCGCAGATGTCTGAACTCCGCGACGGACTCCGAGACACGGGCGTCGATGTCGACATCGTCGCCGACGAGTGGTGCAACACTTTCGAGGACGTGCAGGCGTTCGTCGACGCGGGCGCGGCCGACGTGGTGCAGGTGAAGACGCCCGACCTCGGTGGCGTCCAGCGCTCCGCAGAGGCCGTGCTGTACTGCGACGGCACGGACACCCGCGCGTATCTCGGCGGGACCTGCAACGAGACGGTCACCTCGGCGCGGGCCTGTGCCCACGTCGCACTCGCCACCGATGCCGCACAGGTCCTCGCCAAGCCCGGCATGGGCTTCGACGAGGGATTCATGGTCGTCACCAACGAGATGCGACGGGCGCTCGCTCGGGCGGACACAGCGCCCACCGGGAGCGAGTCCGCCGGAGGGCCGAGCGGCGGCAGCCGTGAGGCGTGGCGACCGACGGGAGGGGCAGGCCGATGACTGACTGGAGCGACCCAGACGCCTTCGACTGCTCGGACGAGACGACGTTCGACGCGCTGTTGGACCGTGCCGACACCCGCGAGAAGGGCCACTACTTCGAGTTCTTCTCGGAGGGCGACGAACTCACCCACGACCCCGGACTGTGTCTCTCCAAGCACGGCAGCGAGCAGTGGATGGGCCAGACGCTGAACCACGACCCGGTCTACTGGCGAACCGATACCGCTCGCGAACGCGGGTTCGAGGACGTGCCCGTCCACCCTGACTACCTGCTCGCGTGTGTGATGGGCGTCACCGTCGAAGACCTCTCCGAGAAGGGCGGGTACTTCCTCGGTCGCACGGACGTCGAGTTCCACCGGACGGCGTATCCGGGGGCGGAACTCGCTGTCACCTCCAGCGTGGTCGACACCCGGACCTCCTCGTCCCGACCGGCCTACGGCATCGTGACGTGGGAGACGGTAGGCCGGGACCGCGAGACGGGCGAGACGCTCGTCTCCTACGAGCGGACGAACATGATTCCGCGCCGGGAACCGGCGGCGACGGACGGCGGCGGGGAGGCCACTGGCCGTCCCGACGACCCAGACGGTGGGCCGGACCTGCCCGAGACACTACTCGCGCCCGAAGGAGGTCGTTTCGAGGACTTCCGTGACGCCCTCGACGACGCCGAGGCGGAGAGCGCCGCCGTCGCCTACCGTCACGAACGCGGGCGGACGATGGACGAGGGACTGGTCGCGGGCCTACCGCTGGCGACGCTCAACACCGCCCGTCAGCACCACAACCGCGACGAGATGGCCGACTCGCCCTCGGGCGACATCGTCGCCTACGGCGACGTGACGCGCTCTATCGCGCTGGCACACGCTCGCTCGGACGAGGCGACCTACCGCGAGCGCCGGTTCGAGGACGAACGGTTCCACACGTTCGTCACGCTCGGCGACACGATATACGGCTTCACCCGCGTCCTCGGCTGTGACGCCGACGCCGGCCCCGAGGTGGCCGGTGCGGTCACGTTCGAACACGTCGCGTTCAATCAGGACAACACCCCGGTCTACAGCGGCCGGCGAACCGCACTCGTTCAGCGATACCAATGACAGACACACGACTCTGCCGCACGTTCCAGACCGCACCCGCTGCCGTCCCGCGTGACGACAGCGCGAAGTTCCTCGAATCCGGCCTCACCAGCGATGGGTTCAACACGCCGGACTGGCTGGTGCCTGACATCGAGGACGGAACCGCGCCGTCGATGAAAGACGAGGCCGTCGACAACATCGTCGAGCGCGTCCCCGATCACGCGCCGGAGTTCGCCGGGAAGATTCTCCCGCGCGTAGAGTGGGCCTACGACGGCGCACAGTTCCGCGAGCGCGGGACCGAGCAGGTCAGCCGGTTGGCCGACGAGGTGGGCGAGCACCTCGACGGCGTCGTCTTCCCGAAGGTCGGCCGTCTCGACGACGTGCGCGAGGCCGCCGGGGTGCTGGCCGACGCCGAACGCGAGGCGGGTCTGGAAGACGGGTCGCTGGAGATGGCCATCATCCTCGAAACCGCGGCCGCCCGCTCGGACCTCCGGGAGATCTGCCAGTTCGCCACCGACTCCCGACTCTCGGGCATCGTCTTCGGCCCCGTCGACTACACGGCGGAACTCGGCGGCCGGGCGCTACACGGCGAGCGTCCACGCTGGGACGGGCTACTCGAAGCGATGTCCAACGAGACGAGCGCCGCGGGCATCGTCTCCATCGGCGGCCCGTTCGACCAGTTGTTCCACGAGCGCGCGGGCGTCACCTACTACAACGCCGAGGGGTACGCCGACCAAGTCGAACACGAGGCGACCATCGGTATCGACGGGTCGTGGTCGCTCCACCCCAAACAGACCGCGCAGGCCAACCGTATCCACATGCCCAGTACCGAGGAACTGGACCGGGACCTCTCGAAAATCGAGTCGTTCAACGAGGCCAAGCGAGAGGGCACCGGTGCCGTCGTCGTCGACGGTCAGATGGTCGACGAAGCGACCTACAAGAACTTCGCCAACACGGTCCTGACGGTGCGAGCCATCGACGAGACTCACCCGGACCAGACCGGCGAGTACTACGACGACGCCCTGTTGGAGCGCGCACTCGACGTGGAGCTCGTCTTCAACTGACCGCCGACGGACCAACCCTCAAGCCCGTCCAGCGCTTCTAGCCGTCGATGAACGCCATCGCGGTGGACGGACTGACGCGGCCTCCGGCGACCTCGTGGCCGTCGACGACGGCAGCGTCGTCGCACTCGATGCGCTTGATTCGCTGAAAGACGGTCTGGTCGGTGACGTGGTCCGCGTCGAGGCCGTCTGACCTACTCGAAGAAGGCCGCCAGTCGCTCGGCCGCTTCCTCGACGCGGGGCGTTACCAGTGCGAACCGTATCCAGTCCGACCGCGACTCGCCGAACGCCTCGCCGGGCATCCCCGCGACGCCGGCGTCGTCGATAAGTTCGTAGACGTTCTCGAAACTGCCGGCGAACTCCGGGAAGCGAGCCATCACGTAGAACCCGCCCTCGGGTCGATTGTACTCGGCGCCTGCGGCGTCCAGCGCCGCACAGAACGTATCGATGCGCCGTTCGAGGCGGCGGCGGCACTTCGCGTAGTACTCCGGCGAGGTGGTCTGCAAGGCTCGCTCGACGGCGTACTGGGCGGGGCGACTCCCGCTGACGTTGGTCAGCATGTGTCGTGTGCCGGCGCGGTCGACGATATCACCGGTCGGGCCGTCGGGCGACGGGAAGACGGCGTAGCCGACCCGGAAACCGGTGATAGCCATCGACTTCGAGAAGGAGTTGGTCGCGACGACGTTCGGCGAGTCCTGTTCCAGCGCCGACGTGAACCGTCCGGCGTAGTCGAAGTGGTCGTACACCTCGTCGCTGACGAGGAGGGCGTCGTACTCCTCGGCGATTGCGACGAACTCGGCCATGGCGTCGGCGCCGTACACCGCGCCGGTCGGGTTGTTCGGCGAGTTGACGACGAGGACGCTCGTCTCCTCGCTGGCGGCGGCCCGGACGGCGTCCGGTTCGAGGTGGCCGTCCCCGGCGACGGGGACGAACGTCGTCTCGGCGTCGAGGAAGTTCGCCCGGCCGGCGTAGTACGGGTAGACGGGGTCGGTCAGCAGAATCTCGCCGCCGGGGAAGTGGTCCAACCCACCGGTCATCGCGAGGTGGTTGGCCTCGCCCGCCCCGTTCGTGACGACGACGCGGTCGACGGCGACGTCGCGTCTGGCGGCTATCTCCTCGCGGAGTCCCTTGAGACCACGACTCGGCGCGTACTGGAACTCGTCGGCGTCGGCCTCGGCGTAGTCTCGGAGGCCGTCCCGGAGCCCCTCGGGCGGGTCCCAGTCGGGGTTGCCCGAGACCATGTCGACCACGTCTCGGTCGGCCCGGGCCGCGTACTGCATCACCCGGAAAAACTGGGGTTTGCGGTATGTATCCATAGATTTCGGCGTTTCCCTTACAGTGACACTTGGGCCATGGAGTCGTTAATGTTGTCCTCCGTGGGTGCCGCCAGATACGGTTCAATGGCGTCGTAACTCGACCACCCACCGAGCGCCATCACGATTCTCGGCGATACGTTCTCCTCGACGAGTAGGTGGTTCGCCCAGCACCGCCGGAGATCGTGACTCGACACGCGCCGGTAGTCGTCGTCTCCTGTGCTGTCGGCGGCCTGGTCGGCCGCTCGGTCTACCCAATCTTGCACGGTTCGCTTCGCCCGGTCGACCAGCGGCTCATCGTCGGCTATCTCTTTCTCCTGCCGGTAGCGGTTGATTTGCGCTTCAAACTCCCGTGGAAGCCACGTCTCGCGGTGCTTACCCCCACGGTATTCGCCTGTCGTATCCTTTCCAGCGACCACTTCCAGCTCGAAGTGCCGACCGTCGGACCGGCGGGAGATGTGTGCTGGCGTCACGTCGAGAACTTCGGCCACGCGCAGGCCACAGTCGCCCATCAAGCGAAGAGCGATTTCCTGCTGAAACGTGTCGGTCGCTCTCGGCAGCTCGCGGTACTCGTCGCGGCTCATCCACACGTTCCAGGTGCCGTCTTTGTTCCGCACAGTTCGCATACGTGCTTTTCATGGGGAACGTGCAAAAGTCCAGACGGCCGGGGACGTGTTACACTCCGATATCGGGGTGTGTCGGGGCTACTGTTGCGCGCTTGTGGGGAAACGCGCAAAATCTATCACAGGTCGCCGGGAGCCAAGTCGTCGAATATTCTCCGCGCTACTTTGTAACTCGACTTTCCTAAGATGCCCTCTTCGCGGTCCTCCATGTTCAGCCCGCAATGGTCTGCGACAGCCTGTAGCGCTGAGTAAGGCGGCTTAGCGTCTGCTAATCCAGTCTCTTCCCGGACTTTGAGGCAGGTTTTCAACATCGCCAAGTTGTCCTCGAACGGGTCACCGTAACCCTCCGCCCGTGCCACGCCTTCGAGTCCGGCGTTGTAATAGTCGGATTTGGCCATATTCTCCTGCGTATGGCCTGGGAGGCCGCAGGTGCACGACTCGTCTTTCGGGAGTATGCCGTACTCTTTGAGTGTCGAGACGGCCGGCGGCGAGTACCTGTTATCAAGCCGTTCGGCGATATCTTCGACGTGGTACGTCGTCCGCTCGCGGTCGGCGTCGTCGGGGCCGCCAGGGTAATAATCCTCGACGAAGTGCGTAACCACGTCGTCGACGCTATACCCGGCCGCAAGTCCCAGCATACCGGTCAGCACGTTCACTTTGTGGGTGTTTAGATTCTCGTCGTCTGGGGCCTCTTTTCGAAGCGACAGACCGGCGGCGTAGCACTTCGGCAGGTCCGCGGGCGGGTCGATCTCGTCGCGCTCGTATCCCCCAGCACCGGAATAGCCCGAGTCGTGGATTAGCGCCGGTTCGCCGTCGAGAGTGATGCGTTCGGCCGCTTCGGCCGGGTCGAAATAGTGCTTTATCGTCTCGTCGTTCACTATCTCGTAGTTGCTTTCAACGCCCGGTATATCGGCCGGTGCCACAACGTGATGTTTCACGTATTCACCCCGAACGTCTATACCAAACGGGAGCTCGTCGACCGTCCGAAAGTCAGACTCTTGCCCCGTCTCGGGGGTGTTCACGACAAAGTAGACGTGAAACCCGCCGTTTTGGCTTCTAACGACCGGCGTATCTTCGGGCACGCCCACACGCCCGGGGTCGAAGTTGTCGGGCGCTTTGTGGATATCTAAGTCGAATACAAGCAACTTGTGGCTCATGTGCTCTCTGTCCCGAATACCGTTCAGTAACCAACTCTCGCGCGGGAATTTCTCAACATCGCCGTGGCTATACACCTTGTCGTTTTCGGCGAGTGGCGTACCGTAGCCGCCCCACGCTTCGGCCGGTCTTTTGCTCCCGTCGCCGCGTGCCTTGAGGTAATGCAAGTCTTCAAACGGGAATTTCATGCGTTTGCCCCCTGTTCATGGGCGTCTTTAGCCGCCTCTAACAGCGTCTCGGGCAGAAACGGGCTAGTCCACTCGAACCCGTCCCGCAACACGAACAGATTAGCACGGGACCTGGTTAGCGCCACGTACCAAGTCCGGTACTCGTTCTTTCGCGTTTTCTCGCTTTCTAACATCCCCTCCTCAATCGTCCGGGTTATCCCATCGTACACAACGACGTTCTTCGCCTCGCTACCCTTCGAGGCGTGGATTGTGTACACTTTCGTCTCGACACCTCTAACGGGGTCGTCATTCTTGTTCAGGGCGGCTTTCATCGCCTCACGGTCCCGGTCGTCTATGGCGCTGCCCATGTCGGACGCCCCCGAATTGTTCAGGTGCCGGACTGTCCCGCTGCCGCGTGTGTAGACATCCCAAAACTCCGCCTCGACGTACTCGTTTAGTTCGTCACCGTGGACCACCACCTCAGCGCCCACGATCTCATTAGCCGCCTGGGTAACATCGGACCGGGATTCGCTCAGATATTGGTGGTTCGTATGGTCGAGGAGAGCGGCTGCCTCACGCGCTCGAAGCCTCACGTCTGATGGGGTCATACTGCCGCTGTCGCTGTCACTGTAGGCCATTAGCCCCGAGCCACCGCTACTCCCCGGTGTTACACCTTCGAGACGCTGTAAGGCGTTATAGAGCGCTGTCCGTTCCGCCATTTCCTCTTTCGCGCCCCAACCGTCCACGTCCATACTGTTTTGAACCTCAAACAGTATCCCCGCCTTTTCCAGCGCACGGGCCACGCCTGCCGCCTGTCGCTGGGTCCGACTGAGAAACATCATATCCGTTCCGTAGTTCTCTACCATGTGCGCGGGTGAACGCGGTGTATCGGGGCTTGGGACGTTCCACCCGTTTTCGCCCGAGTGACTGAACCGGGGCGAGCTGCCAGTGTGGAACGAACCAGAATTGTCGATCTCGACGGGCGGGCGGATGTGGGCGTTCTCCAATACCGTCGTCGCCGCTGCCCAATGCTGTCGAGGGGGTCGCTGGTGGGCTCTCGGTAGTAGAACCTCAGGAACGTCTAAACGCTCGAAAAACTCGGGGTCCGCCCCCGCATAGGTGTTGACTACCTGTAGCGGGTCTCCGGCGACTATCGCCACCTCTGCCTGCTCTATCCACCGCTCGCTTAGCTTCGCCATGAGCGGCGTAGCGTCGTGGTATTCGTCGATAACAACCACGTCCTTGTTCGCCTGGACGCCCTGGTCTATCGGGGCGCGTAGCTGTTCCCAAAAGTCGAATTTGTCGTTTTGGGCTTTCCAATCCTGCCAGTCGTCGAACGCCCGCGCCACGTTGCCCGGGTATTTGTCCCTGAGATCGTCCATCATGGGGATTTTCTCGCGGTCCGTTTGCTCATGCAGGTCTAACAAGTTGTTCGCGGCGTAGTCGAAGACCTGAAAGAGTAGCTGCCCCGGTGGGTCGTCCCACGGGTTCCGCTTGTCGAACCTCAGGCTACGCCCCTCTGCGAAGCTCTTTTTATCGTACCAAGTCACCATGTCCCCGACTCCGCCCACCATACGGTTCGCGCATGCGTGAGTGGTCGCTATGTAGCGCGTAGGTCCGTCCGTTGGGTCGGACAGTTCACTTTCGGGGATTATCCCCCAATTGGCGAGACGTTCGAGCGTTTCCATAGCGAGGGAGTGGCGGTAAGTCGCCCAAAGCACATCATTAAGCTGGTAATCATAGTCGTCGAGGAGTCGGGCCACTCTCGCCGCGCTTTCCGTGGTTTTCCCGGTCCCGGGCGGCCCGTTCAGTTTCACGCTTTCGTCCGCCGCGCGCTCGTCTATCCCGGTAATCTCAATGTCGTCTAAACTCAAGTCACTCATGCAGTATCACCAACGCTATCGAACCCGTCACCGTCGTCCTGGGCGTCATCAGCGCCCGATTCGACGGGTTCTGTAGTTTCCTGTTGTTTATCGTCCTGTCCATCGTCGAGGAACGCCGAGCCCTGACGAACTGTAACGCCTGCGTTCGGGTCGGGTACGTAGGTCCGTGGCGTCCCTATATCCGGTAACAGCGTCCAAAACCGCTCATCGCTGCCGTTCACCCACTCGCTCATAGACGCACCGGACGTTCCGGGGACGGTGAGGTTCCGGGCGTTCAGCTCGTGGTACAACGCCGCCCGCGTTATCTCGGCGTCGTCTAAGATGGGCTCAATCACCGACTCATGGACGCGGATCTCTTTCACGGAGCCGTCGAGTAAGTCGCGGTCGTCGGTGGGGGCAAGCGGGTTTGCGGGCAGGTCCGCCCACCACCCGGGCAGGTCGTAGTTCTCTCGGACAACCCATATCCCGGTATGGTCGAGCGCACTTTCGGGCGTTCCGTATCCCGTGAGTCGCTTTATTTTGTTCCTGAGTGTCTCGAACGCTTTGGTTCGAGCGCCGCGCGTGTAGGTCGTGCTGCCGCGCGCATCTATCATCTCAGCCATGAAGTCGCGCCATTCCTCACCGCCCCGGCGATCTTGAACGGGCTTCGCGGTGTTCACGCCGCCCGACTCATGGATTAGATCGCGGAATTGGGGGAAAGCGAAATGGCCGCGCCCGTCCTTCCCGCTACGGGTTTCGACTTTGAACGTCCCGAAATCCCAAATGTATTCAGCGCCCTGTCGGTGGTCCGTCGTCTTGACGACCGTCACCGACTCTAACCGTTCCTCAACAAATTCGTCGAGGGGCTGCTTGTCTGCGCCCCGGTGCTCCTCAACCGCGTCCTTGATTTGCTGTTTCAGATCTGTCTTCGTGAAAAACTCGGTCTGCTGGGCGACAGGGCCGGCGAACGCGCCCACGGGTTGATTCATCCCGTCCGCGAGCGCCCGGGCTATCTCATCGACGAACTTGCTAACCTGCTCCTGTTCGGCGATGCCCGCCGCTGCCGCGTTATCAGCGTCCGCGTGAGCTTCCTCCAACTCACCGACAGCGGTTTTCATCGCATCCCGGGCGCGTCCCGCCGGGGTACCGTCCGCATTACTTTGGTCCTGTTCGTCGTCAGTCATGAACGGGACCCTCTCGGACGGGCACGCTGGCCGTTTCTATAGACCCTTTCTCGGGGGGTGAGGCGATAGAGGTAGTTGGGCTCACACTTCCTGCCCCCGCGATCCCTTCGTCAACACAACCCTTGTCCGCTGGGGGTATATAAAACAGCCTCTCGCTTCGCTCATCCCCCGCGAAAGGGTATAGTAAGGTAGAAACCTCACACATCACTCGACAACCTCCCGGCAGAATGGGCAACCACTGTCGTCAACCAGGCTGCTCGACCGCTCGGAGATGGATCGCCGGCAGCGCGGGCACGTAGTCGACGTGTCGACAGTGTTCGGCCCGCTCATTCGCCGTCACCTCCGACAAGCGGCCAGCTCGTGCCACAGTCCGGGCAGACGTCGCCGTGGAGATCGATGCGACAGTCGGGACATTCACCGCGTCCCAACCGTTCCAGCCTGTGTCTGAGGCTCATTGTGCACCCTCCAGCAGAACCTGCGCCAGTTGCCCGACCGGTCCATCATCTTCGGCTAGCCGCTCGACGCCAGTCTGTTCCAGTTCAGCGCCGCACAGTTCGCACCGATACAGGGCGTCGTCGCCCGCGCCGGTGGGTGCAAACTCACCGTGACACGCACTCCTGTAGCAGGTGAGGTTCGCTTTCACTCCGACCACCTCGTCAGGTCGGATTGCTCGCCACCCTGCCACTTCTTGTAGGCCTCGCCCAGTTCGGAGATAGGCGTGTCCTTCGGGCACTCCCACAGGAATCGCGCGCTGCTGTGCGTGGGGAGGCCGTGGTTCGGCGGGTTATTTGCCTGTTCGTCCGTATCGTCATTTTGGGCGTCTTCACGGACGTCCCGAACGCGGTCTGACGGTGCATCTTTGGAAGGGTTCGCCGTCAGGCCGTGAGATTCGTGTTTCGTGCTCATTGTTCCGGATTCGCCAGAACAGAATGGGCCTGGCCGGTGGGATTCTTAGGAGACGAGAACGAACTACCGCATGCACAGTCGTTCTCGGCCCCGTCCCAGCGGGGTCACACCCTCGCACCGACAAGCGGCGCGTCTGTCTGACTAACTGGAGCAACGGATGTAAGCCGCTTGTAAGCAGACAGGTCTAACACCTTAGCGTGTTATTGGGGAAAGATTAAAATATGAGTAACACTATAGTGTTAGATATGCCACGTAGTAATGGTTTCCTGACCCCGGGGGACCGAGAGAAGCTAACCGGCGAGCAGAGTTTAGAAGACTACTCAAATGTATCTGAATGGAAGAAAAGGGTACGAAATAGCATCACGGGCGTCTACGAAGATATGGCACTGTTAGAAGCATCCCCATATTGGACATCTGACGACTTCGCGAAGGTGTTTAGAAACGCAAACAATAACACCGCAGTCCTCAGTCCGTTGTCCATAGAAGGCCGCGAGAACGGGATTTCTGGCGTTCGGGCTCAAACGAAAATCTACGGAGATACGATAAACAACTTCGCTGAAAATCTGGAAGATTTGGATATCGGCTCGTCGTGGCAAGACACTGAAGAAGTGGAAAGGGAAGTTCAAGAGATGTTCGTCCGGAACGTCACCACCGTGATTACGGACGTGTTGCATCTGGTTGGTGCGACAGATGACGATGTGATAAGAGAATTCTTTGAAGATGTGTGGCCTGAGAGGGAACGCGCTTTGGAGATCGTAGAAGACGAACTCGCTAACGGCTGAGGAACGCAATCCGCCCGGCCTCCTTGTTTTAGGGTGCTTGTAAACGTACTGTAAGCTGTAATGCCGCGAAAAATGCTCGCTGTCCACCGTAACAGCAGGGAAATGGAACTGTGGCAAAAGGCGGAGCGAAAGGCGCGCGAGGAGATGGGAGACAGCGCACGCGAGGGCGAAGTTCTGGCACGGATTTGCGCCGAGTATCTCGGAGAAGAGCCGGTGTTTCCGGGAGGAGGGGCATGAAACACGACATGCCCGAGTGGTTCATCCCCAACGACGAGCAGGTCATAGCGAACGAGCACGAGACCGAACAGATCGGGGAGCACGGCGACCTCGAAGAGCCACTGTGTCCGCACTGTGGGAATCCATATCTAACCTCCTCGGGCGACTTCTACACTCACGAACTGGTTGAAGTACAGTCCGACGTCCCCGGCGAAGATCCAAAACTCAAGACGGGTCTTGCGTGCGTGAATGGGGAGAAGCGCCGGATGAACGGATTTGGAGAACCAGATACGGAGCATTATCTGCTATGACCCCGCCTTTCGACAACGACGACAACGACGACGGCGGAAAGCGCGTCCGCGACGAAGAGGGCTCTGTCGACCAGAAACTCAAGGACAGAATCATCGCTGCTCGCAACCGCGTCGACGAACGGGAAGACTCCTGTTTCGTCGAAGCCCCGCTTGAAGGAGTGCGGCTGAAACGCCCTCAGCTCGTGCGAATCTGGTCCACAGCGGTCAAGCAGTATCTCCGGGCCATAGAGCCACTGCTCCGCTCCGAGGAAGTCGAGAATAGCACGTACTACTACCGAAAAGCACCGGTTGTTGAAGAGACGCTATACCCGCCAGACGGGAAATATCCGCCTGAAAACTCATCCAAAGCAAATGGACGGGAATCACACAACTACCGTTGGTCGTTGTTCTATCGCCCGGATGTGAGCACGCGAGAGGCTATTGCCAGCCATCAACACAACCAGTTCTCCCGTGCATTCGCCCCGCCGGAACCGAAGGAAGTCACTCTACACGGCCTATATGACGTGTTAGAGACAAACGGAATCAGAAAAGAGTGGGCTATCACGACGAATCCCGACACGATTCCACCAGAACAAAACACGGTATATCCCACGGTCCAGACACCACTCCGGCGCGAATGGTTGGAGAAGAGCGTCCGAATCGCTGACGAATTTCTGCAACAAGCCGGGATTAGCATCGACGTGGGCTATCAGTCCGAAGACGATCCCGACGAGAGCGCATTCTAACCATGTCTACAGGCACCAATTCGCCGCCAGAACGGCTACAGAAGCCCAACGAGAACCATACTGCATGGTTGCTCCGCCGCGTCTGGGACCGCGTGAACCGTGACAATGAGCACTTCATGGCTACTGTCGTCGGCCGTGAGGGGAGCGGGAAGAGCTACACGGCGCTGAAAATCGCAAACAGTCTTGACCCGTCGTTCAACGCCGACCGCGTGATATTCGACGTCGCGGAGCTGCTGAAGGTGCTGAAGAACGGCGACCACGAACCCGGGAATTTCTATGTCCTCGACGAAGCCGGCGTCTCGCTCGGCCGGCGAACGTGGCAAGACCGCAGTCAGATTCTCGCGAACCAGGCTCTGCAGCTCATTCGTAGCCACAATCTCGGCCTCATCTTCACCCTGCCGCGGCTCTCGGAGCTCGACAGTCAGACACAGGGGCGACTACAAGCGGTGCTCGAAATCACGAAAAAGAACCCCGACGAGTGGGTTCGGCTCAAGTGGAAGTTCATCGACCCGGACCGGATTGATTCGAGCGGCAATATTCTCAAGAAGTATCCTCGCCGCCTACAGAACGGCTACAAGAAGCGAATCACTCGCAACACGTTCGCCCCGCCGGAGGATACCGAACTTGTGTCGACCTATGAACGGCGGAAGGGTGAGTTTCAGGATAGTGTGTACGAAGAGACGATTGAAAGCCTCGAAGACGCTGAGGAAGAGGAAGAAGACGGCGGCCTAACGGTGAAAGAGGTGGCCGCACAGGTGGCCAACGATGGTATAGGCGCTGTCGTCGGTCGCCACAACCAGAACAACCGCCCATATATAAATGCGGACCTAATCCGGGCTGAGTATGAAATCACACATCGGGACGCTCGCACGGTTAAGAGTCTGCTTGAAGAGCAATACGACACAGAAGAGTTACAGCAGCACACGTAGGTAGGTTACACACACGGCCGGAGCGCATACAGTTAGTATAGTAACGCGCGTAATGCTGATTTCTGGCAGAAAGCCACCAACGACCGCCACCACGGGCATCGTCATTTTCTCACAACAGCAGAAGATCTCTCCCACCCGCCATCGTCGAGGGCCGGAGGGAACCGCACAACACACACACACCTATCACGCACGCACGAACACTGTAGCCCGCTCAAGTAGCTTGAATAAGTGAAAGGCTACACCAGCTTGCGGGCACGGGCAAGCAGAGTCCCACTGTAATCGTTCTTGCCTAATTTCATTCGCCGCCGTAGTAGATAGGCGGGAGCAATCCACGGCGCGCCCAAGAACAAGTGCGCCAATATCCAGAGGAACCACCAAGGTTTATAGACGGCCTCCGACTCCCCCAGGTATTTTGCATCCTTGTAGTAACCCGCCAGTGACAGAATATTGGTTACAAATAATGCGAGCCCGAGGGGTAAGTAGAGTATCACCGAAACATCGCTAAATCCAGAATCTGGAAATGCCAGAACTGGTATCAGTAGAATTAGTCCACCAACCCAAATCAAAATCGTAGTGTACATATGCCAACGGTATGCTTTTGGATTTTCCATTTCATCCATGTGATTACTTACCAGAACACTCCCCCTTAGTGTTAACTCCTAAACAGGCCATCCATCAACACACTTTCTGTATCGGTCACCCCTCAAAGCCCGGGAATCCCGACAGTCCGGGCAGCTGCAGACCGGTTTCCGGCCCGTCAGGTGTGGGGGTTGCGTCTCCAGAACCGCCCTGCAGCACGTCGCCAGTGAGGGGATTGCGGAACTCGGTCCGTATCTCATCGACCGTGCCGAGGAACCCCGACCGCTCCTCATCGTCGTCGCCACGGCCGCCCCGCACCGGGTCGGCGAGCGGTTCCCGTCGCGCCTCGGCCCGTGCCTCGGCCCGCGTCTCCTGCCGACTCTCGCTCCGCGTGTCTTTCCGGGTGTCGAACCGCGTCTCGGTCCGCGTCTCGGTCCGCGTGTCCTGCCGGGTGTCCTGCCGCGTCTCGCCCCGCGTGCCGGCGAGCGGTTCGGACCGCAACCCGGCAAACGGCTCAACCCGCGCCCGCTCAACCTCGGCGGGTCCCACGTCGACGTCCGGCCGCAACCCCAGCCCGACACCGGCCCCGACACCCGCGCCGGGTCGCACCTCGGCCTCCTGGGCCGCCTCGGTCCGTTGCTGGGCGTCCGTCGCCGTGTCCGTCGTCGCCTCGGTCCGCACGGCACCGAATAGCGCCTCGCGCGGCGATGGCGGCCCGCCCGCCGGTCGCACCTCCGGCCGCTGGGCGCGCTCTCGAAGGTCGTTATCCGGCACCCGGCCACGGTCGGCGGCCACGCCGCCACGCTGCTGTTCCGTCTCGGCCGACCGGAACCCACGAACGTTGCCCGCGCCCGGCTCGCCCTCGGCGATGCGCTCCGGCCGCGACTCCGGCGACCGGCCGCCAGTCGGCCGCGTGCCGAACCGACCGCCACGGGTCGGGTCAACCGTGGCCCGCGACCCCGACAGGTCCTCGGCCGAGATCGTCGGCGTCGTGTCGCTCGACCCACCGGACCCACTCGACCCGTCACTTTCACCGGCACGCGACCGGCCGAGTTGCCCGCTCTCGTCTCGGCGGAACTCCCCGGCCCGCCGCCGAACGTCCACGTCACCGATAGCACCGGCCAACCGTGACGTGCCTGGCACGCCTCGGCGAGCGGCCGCTATCGCCAGCTCCTCGCCGGGCTGTATCGTCGTCGCCGCCGCCCGCGCCCCACGCGCACCGCCGGCCGCACGTGCCCCGCGGAGTATCCCGGCCGTGCCCAGCGTGCTCGCCCCGAGCGTCGACAGGAACCGGTCGGGCGACTGCTGGGCGGCCACGCCCATCTCGGCGGCCGTCACGGCGGCCGCGCCCCCGGCCCGCTCGACGAACTCGCCGCCCTCGCCGGTCGCCGCCGCTTCGGCCCCTTCGACAACGAACTCACCCGCCTCTATCGGAGTGAGACCGAGGCGCGGCAGGTTCCCGACCGTTCGGACCGCCGCCTCGGCCTGTGCCTCATTCGGGATACCGACACCCGTTGTCACGTCCTCCGGGTCCTGTCCGGGTTGAGTGACTGGTTGCAGGAACCCCGGCCGCGCCGACGGGTCGTTGACGAACCGGCCCACATCGCCCGCCGTATCGGCGGCCGGGTCAACCACGGCGTCCTCGTAGCTGTTGAGCACGTCGCGGAACCCACGCTCGACCACGCCTTGCCCACCGAAGGCCTCGCCCGTCTCGGCATCACGGTCCTGCTGGCCGCGCTCGACCGCCGCGCCCGGGTCGACACCGAACGTCTCGGCGAGCACGTCGCCCGCCGGCACGTCCGCGCCCGTCACGCCACCGCCGCCCCGCCACGTTCGGCCGGCGTGGCCGGCGCGGTCGCCGTCGACGAGTCGGCCGCCGCGGCATCGTCACGGGCCTGCCGCCGCGCCTCGGCCCGCACGTCACCCGACACCGACACCTGCCCGCCCGCCCCCACCGTCACGTCACTACTGGCGAACGGCCGGTTTAGCTCCCGCTCGACCGCCACCTCTGCCTGCTGGGCCTGCTGGCCCTCGGCGACGAACTCGACCCGCTCGCGCCCGACGGGCGAGAGGGTGGCCTGTAACTCGTCACCCTCGCGGGTCACCATGACGTCCTCCTCGCGCAACTGCGCGCCCGACTGTCGCAGGTCGCCCGACAGGTCGCTAATTTGCTGGCCGATTACCTCTTGCTCCAGACTCTGGGCCTGCTCGCCGACACGGCCGCCCTGACTCTCGACCGCGCCCGTCTGTGTGGCTTCTGGCTGAAACGTACGCTCGGGACTGTCAAGTTCTTCCGACGGCGCGGCGCTCGGGTCCGTGACGCCGGGGCCGCCGATACCCTGCCCGGACTGTGGGCGGTCGGGGCCACTGCCGCCCCCACCGCTTCCGTTGTTCGGATCGGCGATACCGCCACCCGCCGAGTCGTCGTAGCTACCGCCCTCGAACCCGCCGACACGGCCGGATTGCAGGCCCGGTGGTTCCTGTGGCGGCTGGCTGTCACCGTCACCCGACCCACCACCGCCCGACCCGCTGTCGCTGGCTGCCGCGTCGGCGAGATTACGCAGGCCGCGGTCCGACCCGGCGACCGGCGTAGCCCGGCCGCCGCCGCTCGACCCGCCACCGCCGCCGTCGTCGTCACGGTCGGGGCCGTCGTCGTCCGTGTTGTAACTGTCCGATTCTTCGAGGAGTCGTCGCCGCTCGGCGGCCGACCCGCCCTCGCGGAAGGCCTCGGTGAAGGTATCACCGGCCTCGGTGGGGTTCCCACTCATACGTAACAAGACGGCCTAAAAGCGTAAAAAACGAGAACGCCAGGGAGAACCACGGCGGGGGCAGTTACAATTTCGCGATTGCGGGTGTGGATCTCTGGTCAGTGTGTCTCATTACCTGCCGATCAGGCGATCACCGTGCCGCTGTAGAGACCTCGCCACTCTCCAGCGGACGCTTCCCAGTATGCGGGTTCTGGGGCGTTCGTGTTCGTCCCATCTGTTCCGTCATGGCGCGCGAACTCGTTCGGGTAGTTCCCTGTTCTCGCGGTCAGGTCCTCCGGCATTTCGTCGCCGTTGACCGACGTAAACGCCGAGAACTCTAACCCATCGTCGACGTGCTCCCGGACGATGTGGCTGTCCGACACCGTGCCGGTCACATCGACGCCACTCGCGCCGTAGGAGCGCAGATAGCCGATGTAGGAGTCTTTAAGTGTCCCAGCGACCCGGACGTTCGGATTACCGTTTGCCGCCGTGTCATTGGACTGCGCGATGAGAGAGCCGACTGCCAGCGCCTCCGTCGTGCCACTGTCGAACAGCACGCCGAAATTGGTGTTGTTCCACGCATAGGCTTGGGAAATCTGGATTTCGCTGATCGTGTTGCCAGATCCGGGCGAGAAATAGATTCCATTGTTCCCGTTGGTCGACGCCCAGAGCTGGCCGATAAAAATTCGGTGCATCCCAGCAGCGCCGATGTAGACGCCAGATCCGCCGGCCTTGTCAGTGAGTACACTCCCGAACCATGCCTCCATTTCGCCTCCCTCTATCGAGAGGCCGTTACCACCGTGCTCTAAGGCGAGTAGGGAGTGAATGCGGTTCCCTCCGTCAACTCCAGACGTGTTCCAGAGGAGGCCGTTGCCCGATGCGTTCTGCCCGAGCAACCAAATCGCGTTGATGGTGTTGTCGTGAGTTTCGCCGAGCACGTCGATTCCGCCGTTACGGTGGCTTGAGACCCGGAGGCCGCCAATGTTGTTCTCGCGCGTATCTCGGTTCACGGAGTCGAAGACTGCTCCCTTGAAGGTCCCCGAAATATCGACGAAGTCAAAATGAGAGAATCGAGTGCCGTCGAATTTGACGCCAGGGGCCGACGTAGTGTTGTTGTTCGGGTCTGCAACCCTCAACGTCCCCGAGGCAGTGAAATCGGATACGTTGAACTCGAACGCGGCGTTATCCGCCGAAGGTTGGAACTCAACGCCCTTGCCGACAATCCACGTTTGTCCGTCGGCAGCGGTAACGAGGTCGGCTGTGTACGTCCCCGGTTCAAATTCCAGAATCCCATTGGTGCCGGCATCATTCACCCTCGTTTGCAGATCATCATTGGGGTTGACCTGAACGCGGTTGTTAATCGTGTTCTCTGTACTGACCGAATTAGCGCTGATACCGTCGCCGAACACGTCGACGGGATTCGACGGCGTCCCGACGTCGGGCACGCTGTCGGTATCACTCGCATCAGCGGACGCCGCCGAGGTCGCGCCGCCGCCCAGCAGCCCCCCGACGCCGAGTGCACCAGCACCTTTCAGCACGTCGCGACGAGACACCCGCCGCTCGACTCGTGCCTGTGCGAGCTCCGCCAGCGCCTCAAGCTCCTCGTTGGAAAGATCGTGCAGCGGGCTCGTACCGCCTGTTTCGCTCTTCGACATATCTAGATGTAGATACGGACTGGACTAGGAAAAAGCAGGAAGGCCAGGGGATTTTCGGCAGGCTACAGACCCAGTTCTTCGAGCAGTTCGGGGTTTTCTTCCCGGAGTCGGTCGATGCGGTCGATCGCCCGGAGGATATCCATGTCTTCGGCAGTGTCCTTCTTCTCGTCGGTATCATCGTCTAACCGCTCTTTCGCGGCCTGTGCGTCCGGTGCATACACAGTCCCGCACGCATGGCACGCCTTCGCGTCGGACGGGAGTGATTGGCCGCAGTGGCAGATGTTCGGGGAGAGTCGGTCGTCTTCCTCTTTCTCCTCACGCTTGCCTGCAGCGACCTCCGCCTTCTCGACATACGTTCCGTCGGAGATGTGTTTGTATACCTCCTCGAAGGTCGTGCTTGAGTCTGAGTGCCCCAGCAGGTGCTTGATCGTGTCCGGTGACATATCGTAGTCACCGGCGCAGATCGTGGCGAAGTTGTGTCGGAACGCGTGCGGGTTCGCGTCCTTCTCGACGCCAGCCTTGTCGGCGATTTTCTTCACTGCTCGCCAGATATTCGTCGTGTGGAGCTGGCTTCCGGGGTCCTTGCCCGGTCCACGGAAATCGTCCCGTTGTGTGATGAAATAGTCGTCCGGTTCGCCCGTAGGGTGGTAGCGAAGCCACTCACGGCAGGCCTGTTCGGCACCGAGCAGCGGGCGTTTGCCTCTCGCGTTCTTGTGCTGTCCCTCTTCGTGGTTCAGATACAGCAGGCCTTCGTCGACGTCGATATCTTTCACTCGGAGCTTCTGAATCGCACTCACACGCTGGCCTGTATTCAGTAGCAGCTCGAAGATCGCCCGGTCGCGTGGGTGTTCAATCTCATCCCGCATGGCCTCGATCTCGTCCTCGGTGAACATATCCCGCTCATCGACCGGCGTTTGGTCGCGGGAGTAGCGGAACAGGTCGTCAGGGTCGACGGGTTCGCCGTCGTAATAGCTGTAGAATTTGACTGTGTTGTTCTGATATGCTCTCACAGTGTTCTGCGAGTAGCCGCCGTCTTTCGCTTCCGGATGCGTCCCTCGGTACAGTGCTTTGAACGTGTCGTTAAGGTGGTCTGCTGTCGCTTGAGTGAGTGGCGTGTCGATGCACTCCCCGACCTTCGTTAGGTCGCGTGCGTAGTTGTAGAGCGTCGTGATAGCCTTTGTCTGGTCGCCTTCCGGTGGGCGTGGCGTCTCTAAGTTCGGATCGTACGCATCGAGAAATTCGAGGATTGCATCCGCGTCCTCCGTAGTGAACTGGTCGATTATCGTCTCACGTTGATTCTCGTAGCGGATTCGAGGTTTCTCGCTATCGGCGACCATGCGAAATATATCGCATGGGTGGCGCATAATCGTTTGGATTACTTGCGCCACATGCAGTGTAGCACCCGGAAAAACTGTGGCGTCTCGTAGTCCATACCGTCGCTCGACGCTCCGCGGCCGTCTTTCTTTCCGTTACTGCCGGACGTACAGGGTCAGGACGCCGAGCGCGAGGAGTACCAACCCCACAGGAGGTCCGACCGGGCAGGAACCGAGGACGAGCGTCACGATACCGGAGGAGACGAGCGACCAACCGAGCGTGGTCTGGTAGGCCATACGACGTGTTGGTGACAGAGACGGAAAGGTCCGGGGCCGACGACTGAACGCTTATTCCCGGCCGCGTACAACGACCGGCTATGACCGACGACGGGACACCTATCGAGGAGCGCGTCGGCGACGTACTCCGGGACCGAGAGGAGACAGTCGCCGTCGCCGAGTCCTGCACCGGCGGCCTCGTCGGGTCGCTGTTGACCGACGTTCCGGGCTCTAGCGACTACTTCGACCGCTCCATCGTCTCGTACTCCTACCGCGCGAAACAGGAACTGCTGGCCGTCTCCCGCGAGGCACTCGACGCCCACGGCGCCGTCTCCGAACCCGTCGCCCGCGAGATGGCCCAAGCGGTCAGAGACACCGCGGGGACCGACTGGGGCGTCGCGACGACGGGCGTCGCCGGTCCCACCGGTGGCTCTCCGGAGACGCCGGTCGGCACCGTCTACATCGCCGTCGCGCACGCCGCGCCGTGGGAGACGAACGACTCCGACTGTACGGTCACTCACTACGAGTTCGACGGGTCACGAACCGAGGTCAAGCACCGTATCGCCAGACAGTCGCTCACGGACCTGTTAGACGCCACACAGGAGGAGTAGCAAAACCTATCGGACGGCCGGCCATCGGACCGCGTAGATGAATAAACGCGGGCACGTTCTGAACGCGGTCCTGCTGAGCATCGGGCTGGGGTACGTCCTCGACCCCTCCGGGGACGTCTCGACGTTCGCGACCATCGCGGAGGTGTTCCTCCCGGTGGTGCTGGGAGCGCTGTTTCCCGACGTCGACACGGCTTTCGGCAAACACCGGAAGACGCTGCACAACCTCCCGGTCCTGCTACTCTTTCTCGCACATCCCATCTACCACGGCGGGAACCTCCAGTGGGTGTGGCTCGGCGTGCTGACCCACTACGTCCTCGACTATCTAGGGTCGCGGCGGGGTATCGCCCTGTTCTACCCGCTCTCGGACACGGAGTACGGCTTCCCGTCCGGCGTCACGACGTCTAGCGACCGGGCCGAGATAGTCACGGTGGCCATCACCGTCTTCGAACTCGCGGCCATCGCGGTACTGGTCCACGTCCTGCCGCAGTACCTCCCGCCGGAAGTGACACAGGCACTCGCCGAGAGCACGGCGCTCGTCGCCTAGTACACCTTGATGTCGTCGAACTTCCCGTCGTAGGCGACGTGGTCCGGGTGGGTCGGTGCCGTCCCCTGCAACATCACCCGGTCGAACTTCTCCCAACTGTTTTCGTACCCTAAGTGTGCGAACTCCAGCCCGCGGCGGAGCGTGTGGCGCAGGCCGTCGCGGTGGACGATGCGGCGTGGGACCTCGTCTCGCAGGGCCCGCGCCAACTCGTCGGCCGTCTGCAAGGCCTCGTCGAACGCCGTCCACGCCTCGCCGATGCTCCCGTGGAGGTGCGCGTACGAGGAGGCGAACGTCGGCAGGTCCGTCTCGCGGGCGAACCGCCGCGCACGCCGGTTGTGGTGTGGGAGGTGTTTCGGGTTGTACACTTCCACGGCGTCGATGACACTGGCGTACGTCCGCAGTTCCTCGATGCCGAGGCTCACGCTCAGGAACCCGGGATGCGGGACCAAGACGGCGGCGTCCTGTCGCTCTAGCTCGGCCATCGTCCCGTCGAGGGTCAGAAAGTCCGGG
This sequence comes from Haloarcula sp. JP-L23, assembly GCF_011602445.1. Taxonomy (NCBI): domain Archaea; kingdom Methanobacteriati; phylum Methanobacteriota; class Halobacteria; order Halobacteriales; family Haloarculaceae; genus Haloarcula; species Haloarcula sp. JP-L23. The sequence continues at coordinate 1,704,757 of NZ_CP050014.1, forward strand.
ACCTGCTCGTCGAGGCCGACGGCGAGGACGTGCCGGCGACGCTGCCACGTCCCCGTGAACAGCTCTCGACCCGGGATGACGGTCAACTCCTCGTCGGAGAACCGCTCGGCTTTCGCACGGATGTCCGGCAACCGCGTGAAGTGTGGGGCGTACACGAGGGCGTCGAGTCCCCGTGCCTTCGCTCGCTGGACGACACGCTCGTCCATAATCTTGACGTGTAGGTCGACGTGGAACCCCTCACTCGTCACGGCTTTCGCTATCCCGGTGTCACAATTAGAGGTTTCCATTTACGGAAGTCGTCCGGCGTCGTGGCGAACGCTTTTGGTGTCGCACGGCCTGCCTCTCAGCAATGCCACGCTGGGAGTGCGCCATCGAGGGCGACGACAGCCAGTTCGACCGCGTCGAGGACCTCATCGTCCACCAGTCGACCGAACACGACCGCGTCTCGTGTAAGGTGTGTGGGACCGTCGTCCCCGACGGTTACTTCGCCATCAAACACGCCTTCGACGAACACTCGCGTGCGGAGTACGTCCGCGCCTACGACGCCTCCGCCGCCGAGGTCCGCCGCCGTGAGAACATCAAGGAATCCGTCGAGGCCACCGCCGACATGAGCGAGGTCATCGATCGACTCGAAGGCTAAAGACCGATTTTTATTTTGTCGGGTTTCCTCGGCCGCCTTCGACGACTGTTTGGAACCCTTCTCGCAAACACGCGGGAAAAACGCCGCTGACTCGCGTCGCTCGTCGACAGTGACCCGGCGGCGTCGCCGCCGGATGTTCGCTTACCGCTCCTCGGAGTCGAGGACGCGAATCTGGTCGCCACGGACGGTGACCGGAATCGGGACCGTCGCCTCGTACAGTTCGACAGTGACCTGGTCCTTGCCCTCGTCGATACGCTGGACCTGGGCCTTCTCGCCTTTGAACGGCCCGGCGATGAGTTCGACGATGTCCCCTTCGGCGATACCCTCGACGTCGGGTTTCGGCGAGAGGAAGTGTTCGACCTCCGCGATGGAGGACTCGCCTTGCACGACGCCGTTGGCGTGTGGAATCTCGTCTAAGATACGGTCGAAGACGGCGTGGTCGTCTGCCTCGACCATCACGTAACTCGTCAGCGAATCCGGGGCCAGCGCCGCGTGGATGTCTGGCTCCTCGCGGTTGATGATCATGTCCGCGACGGTGCGTTCCTGACTCGCCGTCGTCTTGACTGCGTAGATACCCATCTGTTTACACCGGTTTGCTGCCGGGGACGAAGGTCATTATGGCGAAGATGATGAAGCCGACGAGGCCGACGAGCATGATGCCGGCACCGGCAATCTTTGCGATCTGCGAGAACTCCTCCCAGGACGGCGTACTCGCCAGTTTGAGTACGCGAACGTAGGAGGTGAGGTCGTACGGGACGTCCATACCGAGGCGTACCCACTGGTGGCTTTTCTATATTGTGGTGCGCGACTGCCTGCGGGTGTCAGTCGTCCGCAACCGCCGACCGACCGCGCGAACGCCTCGACGACGGCTGTCGGGTCGTGTCGTCCCGACCGAGCGTGTCGGCCGTCTCGGTCATCCGCTCGGCGATGTCGGACTGCTGAGCGCTCAGCCGTTGCGTGGACGCCTGCAACCGCTCGACGGCATCTCCGAGACCAGTGGTGTTGGTGCTGAGTCGCTCCATCGAGTCGCCGAGTGCCGATAGCGCGTCGCCGACGTCGGTACCGCCGTCTGTGCCGGTTTCGGTCATACACAGTGCTACACGGTCGTCGAACCTCGCTTGGGTACCTAACGAGTTAGGAATCGACGGCCGACCGAGTCAGCGGTTCGTCGACTGTCCGTCGGACAGACGACTGACTGTCTCGTTTATCTCTTCGACCTGTCTGGTCTGCTCGCGCGTGTTGGCCGCGGCGTCCTGCATCTCGGTCGAGACCGCTTCCGCCCGGCGCACGACTTCGTCAAGCATGCTCGCTATCTCCTCGGTGCTCGTGGCTTGGTCGTCGGTGGCCTCCGAGACCTGTTCGATGCCGCTCGCCGTCTCCTCGATGGCGGCGACGATGTCGGTCAACGCCTCGGTCGAGTTCTCGACTTGTTCGATACCACGCTTGACCTGTTCGTTCGTCTCTTCGAGGTTCTCGACGGTGTCCTGCGTGTCGGCCTTGATTCGCCCGACCATCGCCTCGATTTCGGACGCGCGCTCTTGGGACTCCTCGGCGAGGCTCTTGACCTCGTCGGCGACGACGGCGAACCCCTCGCCGGCCTCACCGGCGCGTGCGGCCTCGATGGAGGCGTTCAGCGCCAGCATGTTCGTCTCGTCGGCGATGTCGTCGATGACGGCGACGATTTCGTCTATCTCGTCGACGCGGTCACGGAGTGCGGACACGTCGTCGGCGACCCGGTCTGTGGATTCGCCGACGTCCTGCATGACCCGTTCCGTCTCCTCTGCGGTCTCCTGGACCTCCGTAGCGGCGTCGTCTGCGTTCCGTGCCGTCGAGGCGACCTCGTCGCTCGTCGAGGCTATCTCCTCTATCGTGGCCGAGAGCGATTCGACCTCCTGACTGACGGTCGCGAGCGTCTCGGACTGCTCCGTCGACAGTTCGGAGACCCGCTCACTGCTGTCCGCGACCGTCTCGACGGAGTCGTGGAGGCTGTCGGTCCGTCCGGCGACGTCGGTGACGATGTCGTCCAGTCGCTGGGCCATCTGGTTGAGCGAGTCGACGACGTCGAGCAGTTCGTCGTCGACGTAGTCGGTCTCGGTGACGGACGCGCGGGCCTGCAGGTTTCCGGCTTCGATGTCGGCCATCGTCCCCTGCAGTTCCGCGACCATCCCCCGGAGTTGGTCCTGCCGGCGTGCGTCCTCGGTCCGGTCCTGTATCATCTCGACGACGCCGGTGAGCGTGCCGTCCTCGTCGTACATCGGGGCCGCGCTGAACCGGATGTGGCGGTCCTCCCCGCGGGCGTCCTTCATCACGCTCTGGTCGGCGTAGAGCGTGTAGTCGACGTCTTCGATCCGCGGGACGCCGTACTCCTCGTCGGCGGATTCGGGTGCCTCGATGACCTTCTCCGCGAGGGTCATCGACCGGCGGCCGTCGTGGTAGAACGCCGGCCCGACGACGCCGTGTTCCTCGGCGAGTTCGACGGCCTCGGCCTGTGACTCACCGGTCAGCGCCGCGATAGACCTGTTCCAGTGCGTGATATCGCCGTCGCCGTCGAGGACGAAAATTGGGGTATCGACGTGGTCGAGAATGAGCCGGTAGTCCAGCGGGCCGCCGGCTGTCCCGCCACCGGTGATTTGTGTCTCCTCTGTGCCAACTTCCGAGTCCGATTGTTCGTGAGATGCCGACCGACCTGTTCCCATATACCTGAACAAAGCCAGATGTACTCGTATAATACTTATCTCTAATTACCAACAGGACGTCGAGCGGGTCGTTCGACGGCGGACCGGTTACGACGAAAACAGCGCCGCCCGTGACGGGTCCACTCAGTCGACGTAGTCGATGTCGTCGCCCAGTTGCTGGGCGGCCTTCTCCTGTTCGGCCTCGCTCTGGCCGTAGATCTGCGGGGACTCGACGCCGGTGACGACTATCATGGTCTCCATCTTGCCCTCGAAGTCGTTGTTGATGGACGCGCCCCAGATGATGCGGGCGTCGGGGTCGATGCGGTCGTATATCTCCTCGACGACGCCTTCGGCCTCCTCGATACTCATGTCGGGGCCGCCGACGACGTTGACGAGCGCGGAGTTGGCGCCGTCGAACTCCACGTCCAGAAGCGGCGAGCGAAGCGCCGAGCGGATGGAGTCCTGGGCCTTGTTCTCGGAGTCGGACTCGCCGAGACCGATCATCGCGACGCCGCCGTTCTCCATGATGGTGCGAACGTCGGCGAAGTCGACGTTGACGAGACCGGGCTTGGTGATGAGTTCGGTCATGCCCTTGACCGAGCGCATCAGCACGCGGTCACAGATTTTGAACGCGTCCTGCAGAGGCATCGACGGCGCGTAGTCGAGCAGTCGGTCGTTCGGGACGACGATGACTGTATCCGAGACCGCACGCAGGCGTTCGAGGCCGGCGTCGGCGTTGGCCCGCCGGCGCTCGCCTTCCGCAGTGAAGGGGATAGTGACGATAGAGATAGTGAGGGCACCGGCCTCCTGTGCGGCCTGTGCGATGACGGGGGCGGACCCGGTCCCGGTCCCACCGCCGAGACCGGCGGTGACGAACACCATGTCAGAACCGTCGATAGACTGCTGGATGTCCTCGATGTCTTCCTGTGCGGCCTCCTCGCCGATCTTCGGGACGGACCCCGCACCGCGACCACCGGTGCGCTTCCGGCCGATGAGAATCTTCGTGTCGGCTTTCACCTCGTCGGCGAGGTGCTGGGCGTCGGTGTTCGCGGCGACGAGTTTCGCCCCGTGGATGCCCTCTTCCATCATCCGGGTGACGGTGTTGCCGCCGGCACCGCCACACCCCACCACTGTGATCTTCGTTTCGAGGTCCTTGACGACGTTCGCGAGTTCGTCGTCGGTCATCGTTCCCGAAGTCGACATCTCTTCTCTGCTCGGCGTCGTCTCGGTCGCCGTCTCGCCGTCGGAGGCCACGTCCTGTTCCTCCTCGGCCTCGTCGATGGCGTCGTCGATAATCGAGTCCATATTTAAATCCCCGTTACAGACGAACACTCATTAGTTTTCCCCCTGTGTCTGACACTCGTCTGACGGTTTGGTCGCCGCCTTCGGGCGTTTTGCGGGCCGTTTTCTACAACGTAAATCGGCGTATACGTTCACGTTGGAACCGTTCGGGGCCGATCTCTTCACCATCGACTTCCACCGGCTTGCCCGCAGAGAGCTTTCCGAACTTCGGCCCTTCCGGAACGCCCGCGGTGCGTGCGAGGTCGGGGTCGAACCGTTCCTCCCGAGCGACTAGCTGCCCGCTGTCGCGTTCGACACTGTCGTAGCGCTGACGGAGGACGTCGGCAAGCGCCGTGACGACGTCGTCGTGCGAGCGGTCGGCGGGCAACACGACGGGGCCGGTGACGACGGTCCCGTTCTGTTCGGTGTCGAACGCGAGCGCGTGACCGTCGAGCCACGACCGGACCGCCGCCTCGTCGATCCCGGTGGCCTCCGAGAGCAGGTCTCCAGGGAGGTCGACCACGGTCCACTCGCCGGCGTACTCCGTCGCCGGGTCGCCAAAGCGGAGGCCGTCACCGACGGGTGTCACCGCCCCTTCAAGCGCCTCGACGAGGTCGAGTGGGACGCCGCTGGTCTCCCGGACGAACGTCTCGTCGACGACACGGTAACCCAGCGCCGTCAGCGTCTCGACGAGGGCCGGCCGGTCGTCTTCCAGCAGCGCGTAGTCGGCGACACTGGCGTCGAAAGCCCTGTCGAGAACTGCGGCACGCTCAGTCTCGTCGTCGGCCCACTCCTCGAGTGCGTCCAGCGACCAGTCCGCCGCGACGTGGCCGACCGACCAGTCCGTCTCGCGGATCACGCGCTCGAACCGAGGCGCGTAGTGGCCGCCGCCGAAGCCAACGAGGTGTCGACGGGTGCCGTTCTCCCTCGGGGCGTCTGCTGGGACGCCGCGGATGTCGAGGATAGCCTGTGCCACGGCGCGGGCGGCGTCTGGGTCTCGCCACTGCGGTTCGGCGCTCCCGACTTCGACGAACATCGACGGCACGCCCACCTCGGTCGGGCCGTGGTGTGTACACTCCATGCCCACCTCATATTCCTCGGGGGCGTGGTCGGTCAGCGCGTGGACGACCGCACGGTGTGTGCTGGGACACGCGCGGGCGAAGTGGCCGCCCTCGCCGCCGAACTCCGCCGCGCCGAAGTTCCCCGCGTGGTGGGCGGTCAGCAACTCGTCCGTCTCGCCGGCGTGCCGGGAGGCGAACACGAGACAGTCCGGGTCGTCGAAGGCGTCTGCGACGCCGTCGAGTTCGAGGTGGAGCGCGTCGAACTCGCGGAGTTCGGCCCCGTCCGTCCGGTAGACGGTCCCGCCGCCCTCGCCGTCCGCCCGGTCCTCGTCGGTCGTCTCGGTCCACGGCGCGAGTTCGAGGAGGTGCTCGCCGATGTGCGTCGACGCTTCGTCGGCCCGGGAGACGACGATAGCGAGCATCAGTCGGCTTTGTCCATGTGGACCGGGTCGTTGCCTATCGCCGTCCGGAAGGCGTCACCGGCCAGTCCGAGGAGGTGTTTCAACGACTGCCACCGCAGCGCGAACAGGACGACGCCGGCGACGATGTACAGCGCCGTGTAGCCCAACAACAGGTCGTGGCTCGTTATCGGCAAGACGAGCAGGTCCCGGATGAGCGCGAACTCGACGAGCACCTGACTGATGAACAGGGCGAACAGCACGACGGCCTCGCGGATGGATATTTCGAAGTTACAGAGGAGTGCCAGCGCGAAGAACGACTGACCGGCGGTAATCCAGATCTCCGCGGCCTGTCGAGCGTCGAACGGGAGGACGCCGTACCGGCCCAGCGCGATGGAGTAGATGACCGCGATGGTCCCGATGAGCAGCGTCCACTGGTTGAGTTTCGAGGAGATGAGCGCGTTGAACCCCGCCGTCGACCGGGCCTTGTTGACGAGGACGGCGACGACGATGAGTTCCGGCGACTCGCTCGCCAGCGGCGCGATCCACTGGATCATGAAAAAGGAGGGGACGCCGATCTGGAGGCCGATCTCCTCTAGCCCGTGGGCGAAGGGTTCGACGGCGGTGAAAATCATCAGCCCGGAGTAGCCAAAGAGCACGAGGACGGCGATGGGTCGCCACGGCAGCGACCACTCCTGAAAGTATCGGGGGACGCCGACGGTGTGGTCGTGTGCCTCGATATCGGACTTGAGGACGAGGCCGATGTAGGCCACGTACAGTCCCACGAGGAACAGCGTGTCCAGCGCACCGATACCCCCGCCCAGCGGTACGGCGAATGCCCATGCCGTGGCGACCAGCAGGAACGTAATCTCCGTCGCGATGTCGGTGTCGAGTTTGACGACGTCAGCCAGGAAGCCGTCTCGCTTCTCGACGGCAGGGTCCTGCGTCGTCGCGGCCCGCCAGACGGTGAACGCGGCGATGCCCGCCCACCCGATACCGATGAGGATGCGGTTGGCCCCCGTCATGTTGGCGATGGCGAGGTTGGCGTCGTGACAGGCCCGTGCCAGCGGCGTCTCGCCGGCCTCGATAGCGGCAGCCGAGAGCCTCGTACACGCCTCGGTCGTCGCCCCGCCGGCGCCGGCCTTCCACGCGAACAGCGCGTCGACGGCGTACTCCGGGGCGACGGCGAGCACCGCGAGAACGGCGATAGCGAACGCACGCGGGACGTCTTTCTCTGCCGTCTCGGCACCCCACGCCAGCAGGAAGGAGGCACCGAGGACGGCCAGTCCACTCACCGCGACAGTCGCGACCGTGGTCAGGCCGATACCGAGGAGGCTCACACCGACCCAGCCGACAGTCAGCAACCCCGCGAGTGAGACCTGCACCAGGGGATGACGTAGACGACTCACTAGGTGAGGACAGCACAGGTCAGCGTGAAAAACTTGCGAAAGCCCGGACGACCACCGAACCCCCGGCGGGGCGGGAGCGTGGCGTTCATATCCGAGGCGCGCGCTGGCGGGTGTATGGACGTCTACGGTCTCATCGGAAACCCGGTCGGGCACTCGCTGTCGCCGCCGATGCACGAGGCGGGGTACGAGGCGCTCGGACTGGACGCGAAGTACGTCACGTTCGAACCACCGGCAGACGAGGGCGCCGCCGCCGTCGAGGCAGCCGACAAACTCGGCGTCGCCGGACTGAACGTCACGATTCCGTTCAAGCAGGACGTACTCGACGCCGTCGACCCGGACCCGTTGGCAGCACGTATCGGCGCAGTCAACACCGTCGACTTCTCCGGCGAGACGCCGCGGGGGTACAACACGGACGCCGTCGGTGCGGTCCGGGCGCTCGACCACCACGGGGTCGAGCTATCGGGAACGGCCGTCGTCGTCGGTGCCGGCGGGGCCGGCCGCGCCGTCGCCTTCGGCCTCGCAGACGAGGGGATGTCGGTCCGCATCGCCAACCGCACGGCGTCGAAGGCCCACGCGCTGGCGGACGAGGTTCCGAACGCCACCGGCCACGGACTCGGTGACTTCGATGCGCTGCTCGCCGACGCCGACGTCCTCGTCAACTGCACCAGCGTCGGGATGGACGAGGACGAGACGCCGGTGCCGAAGTCGGCACTCACGCCCGACCTCGCGGTTCTCGATGCAGTGTACTCGCCCATCGAGACGCGTCTGTTGCGGGAGGCGGCCGCCGTCGGTGCGACGACTGTCGACGGCGCGTGGATGTTACTGTATCAAGGTGTCGAGGCGTTCGAACTGTGGACCGGCGAAGACGCCCCGGTCGACCCCATGAACGAGGCGTTACGAAGCGGCCTGTAACCGATAGCGTACCAGCAAGAGATTAGTGCCGGGGGGCAGTATGACCGGATATGGGTCTCCTTCAGAAACTGAAATCTGCACTCGGACTCGACGAGGCAGAATCTACGTCTGCGGCGGGGTCGTCTGGTGACGTAGACGTCACTGTCGAGCGCGAACCATCTACTGAGAGTGAAGACGCGGTCAAAGGGACTGAGACGGCGACGACCGAGCGCGAATCAGACGTCGGGGCGGCCGAATCCGACGAGACGGCAGCGGACATCGACGCGACAGTTCCCGAAGCCGAACCGGACGCGACGGACGACGCCGATGAAGAGCCAGAACCCGCGGTGCCCGAAGGGAGCGACGACCCGGTCACCGAGATCAAGGGCATCGGCCCGGCGTACGCGAAACGCCTCTCGGGGCTCGACATCGAGACGGTCGGCGAACTCGCCGCGGCCGACGCCGCCGAAATCGCGTCCGAGACGGACCTCTCAGAGAGCCGAGTCGAGGGTTGGATAGAACGGGCCCGGGCGTACTGACTGCCCGAACCGCAAGCGAATTACTCTCGCACCTGTTCTCTCTGCGTAATGCCAACGGTCGAGACCGACCGGGACACCTTCGAGCGCCTCACAGCGGACGCGCCGGAGACGGCCCGGATTCCCGTCGCGGTCCGGACAACCGTCGACGACCCGTTCGAGGCCTATCGCCGGGCGCGCGGTTCGGTCGGTGGCGTCTATCTGTCGACCACCGGAGGGCAGTCGGGGTGGGGCTACTTCGCGACCGCACCGGCCGACTTCACCGAGGTGGCTCCCGACGAGGGCGACACACTCGGAACGCTCGCCGGACTGCTCGACGAGGAGACGCTGGTCCGGGGCGACTGCGACGTCCCCTACCCCTGTGGCGCCATCGGTTGGCTCTCCTACGACGTCGTCCGCGAACTGGAGACGCTGTCGGACAGCGCCGTCGCCGACCGGGCGCTCCCACAGCTGCAGCTGGCGACCTACGACCGCGTCGCGGCGTGGACGGAGCCCCGCGGGGACGGCCCGGTGACGCTCACCGTGACTGCCTGTCCCCGACTCGACGACCACGACAGTGCCGAACTGGCCTACGAGTTCGGCAAGCAACACGCACTGGACCTCGCCCGCGAGGCCGTCGAGGGCGACCCGTCCGTCGGGGACCCGCCCGTGGAGACGGACACCGCCCGGTTCGAGAGCGACTGCACCCGCGAAGCGTTCGCCGAGCGAGTCCGGACGGTCAAACAGTACATCCGTGACGGCGACACCTTTCAGGCGAACGTCTCCCAGCGACTGAGCGCCCCGGCGGCGGTCCACCCCGTCGAGGCGTTCGACGCACTCCGGGCGGTCAATCCGGCCCCCTACTCCGCCCTCGTGGAGTTCCCGGGCGTGGACCTCGTCAGTGCCAGTCCGGAACTACTGCTCCACCGCGACGGCGACCACCTCGTGACCGAACCTATCGCTGGCACCCGTCCCCGCGGCGATACTCCCGAGGCCGATGACCGACTCGAAGCCGACCTGCTGGACGACGAGAAGGAACGGGCCGAACACGCGATGCTGGTCGACTTAGAGCGAAACGACCTCGGGAAGGTGAGTCGCTTTGGCACTGTCGAGGTGACCGACTACCGCCGCGTCGACCGCTACTCCGAAGTGATGCATCTGGTCTCGGAGGTGACCGGCGAGATGCGCGAGCGAGCGACCCTCGAAGACGCCATCGCGGCGGTGTTCCCCGGCGGGACCATCACCGGCGCGCCCAAGCCCCGGACGATGGAGATAATCGACGAGGTCGAGCGGACTCGTCGCGGCCCGTACACCGGCTCTATCGGCGTCTTCGGGTTCGACGGCCGGGCGACGCTGAACATCGTCATCCGCACGCTGGTGCGGTACGCCGAGGAGTACCACCTCCGGGTCGGGGCCGGCATCGTCCACGATTCGGACCCCGACAGCGAGTACGACGAGACGCTCGATAAAGGCCGAGCGCTCGTCACAGCCGTCGACGAAGCGCTCGGTCGGCGGGCGGACCTCTCCGTGGAGGGGTCGCGATGAGCGACCCCATCGGGAGCGAGGGCCGGCGGCGTGGCCGGGGCACACCGCCGAGCGACGACCTCGCGCCGACCGTCCTCGTCGTCGACAACTACGACTCCTTTGCGTACAACCTCGTCCAGTACGTCGGCGAGGTGGTCTGTCGACTCGGCGGTGACGAGGACGACGTGGTCGTCCGGCGCAACGACGCCGTCACCGTCGAGGAGATACACGACCTCTCCCCGGACGGTATCGTCGTCTCACCCGGTCCGGGGACGCCCGACGAGGCCGGCGTCTCGATGCCGACGTTCGCCGAACTCCGCTATCCGACGCTCGGCGTCTGTCTGGGCCACCAGGCGCTATGTGCGGCCAACGGGTCGCCCGTCGGCCACGCCGAGGCCGTCGTCCACGGCAAGTCCTCGCTCGTGACCCACGACGGCGAGGGGGTCTTCGAGGGCGTCCCCGACCCCGTGAAGGTGGGCCGGTACCACTCGCTGGCGGTGCGGCGAGACGACCTGCCCGACGTGCTAGAAGAGACGGCATACACCGAAGACGAGGCGAAAATCGTCATGGGCGTGCGGCACCGCGACCACCCCCACGTCGGCGTCCAGTTCCACCCCGAGAGCATCCTCACCGACCACGGGAAACAGATGGTCGAGAACTTCTGTCAACTATGTACTATCACGTAGACGGCGAGGTCGTTCCGGCCGACGAGGCCACGGTATCGGTACTCGACCGCGGGTTCATGTACGGCGACGCGGCGTTCGAGACGCTCCGGGCGTACGGCGGCGACCCGTTCGCGTGGGACGCCCACCGTGACCGGCTCCAGCACACCGCCGAAACGCTCGGGTTTGCCGACGCCGTCCCCGGCGACCTGCGTGAGCGTGTCGACGAGACGTTGGACGCGAACGACCTCACCGAGGCGTACGTCAAAGTCTCGGTGACGCGAGGGGTCCAGCCCGGGAAACTCACGCCGGACCCCGACGTCGACCCGACGGTAGTCGTCGTCGTCAAGGAACTCCCGCGTGGCGGCCGCGACGGGGAGCGAGTGTGGGACGGACCGGCCGACGTCCAGACGGTGCGGACCCGACGGGCCCCCAGCGAGGCGATTCCGGCGAACGTGAAGACGCACAACTACCTCAACGGCATCCTCGGCAGACTCGAACTCCGGCGGGCCGCCATCGACGGCGATGTCGCAGACGAGTGCCTGATGCGGACCGTCGACGGACACGTCGCGGAGGGCGCGACGAGCAACCTCTTTTTCGTGACGGAGAACGGTCTCCGGACGCCGAGTGAGGACCTCGACCTCCTTCCGGGAGTGACCCGCGACGTCGTGATGGAACTGGCTCGCGAGGAGGAGTTCCCGGTGGAGACGGGCCACTACTCGCTCGACGCCGTCCGGAACGCGGACGAGGCGTTTCTCACGAACTCGACGTGGGAGATCCGACCGATCGCGGCCGTCGACGGCATGGAGGTCGGGTCTGGTCCGATGACGAAACTGCTCCAGCGGCTCTACGACGAACGCGTCGAGACCGAACACTACTGAAAACGGAACCGGGCCGGCGGCCCGCTCCGCCGGCCGGCGAGAGCGTATCGGCGCGTTACGGCGCGTAGCAGACCCACCCCTGTGGCGGAATCGAAATCTGGACCCAGCCGTCACCGTTGGTGGTGACGTCGCCGGAGCTGCCGGTGTAGTCGTGTAGCGACTGGCTGGTCCAGGTGGTGTACACCCACTTGCTCTGCCACGAACCGGTACGGTTGAGGCCGACGAGCAGGTTGTTGTTCCGCTCGTAGATGTAGAGGTTCTGGTCGACGTGGCGCGTGTAGGTCGCACCGCCGGCGAGGTTGTTCTTTATCCACAGCAGGTTCTGGATGTCGCTGTCGTCGACGGCGATGCGGTTGCTGTAGACCCGCGGATACCCATCGTAGGTGAGGATGTACGCGTAGGCCAGTTTCTCGTACTGCGGCGGGCTGCTGTCGTGGTTGGAGACGAAGGTCAGCGCCTGGAACGGCGACTGGTTCACCAGTCCGGCGCCGTCGAGGGCGCGCATATCACCGTTCTGGTGGAACACGTCCTCCTTCATCGTGTAGTACAGCGGGTAGTCCGTGACAGACATCCCGGTGTCGGCGTACCCCTGACAGTAGCCCACGTCGCCTTGTAGGACCTCGCCGACCTTGTAGAGGCCCAGGTCGTCTGCCCACTGGTTGGCGTAGTCGCTGAAGAACCACTCGGGGACGTGTTTCGCGGCGTCCCACCGAATGCCGTCGACGCCGAGGGCCGCGTACTTCTCGACGTAGTCCTTTAGCTGACCGCGGACGTACGAGGACTCCTGTTTGAGGTCTTTCAACCCGACGAGCCAGCCGTTCTCGACGGACTCTGGATCGCTGTAGTCTATCGACGACTCGGGGTGGAAGTCCTGCTCGCTGAAGTACGGCAGGTCCGCAAAGGAGATGCCCGGCGCACCGCGGAAATCGTCGTTGGCGGCCATGTGGTTGATAATCGCGTCGGCGATGACGTCGAGTCCCTGTGCGTGGGCCTCGGCCACCATATCCTCGTACTCGGCTTCGGTGCCGAACACGCTGTTGAAGTTCTTGAAGTCGACCGGTTGATATCCCAGTGGCGGGTCGGTGACCCCCTGCTGGTGACTCCGGTCCAGACGGCTGTACTGTGCCGGCGGGACCTGAATCGCGTCGTAGCCCTGGTCTGCGATGGTCGAGAGGTTGCTCTTGACCTGATTCCAGTCGGTGTGGTAGTACTGATACACCGCACTGGAACCGACCGCCTCGGCACCGCCAGTCGTTAGTGAAGCACCCGTCGCTGCCGCGCCGAGTGCGCCCATTCCTCTGAGTACGTCACGGCGGGAGACGTTCACGTCTCCCCTTGTGAAGTGTCGTGTCATCTGCGTGGTTTCCCTTGGCCGAATGTGGTTCGGACTGCCAAACCACAACTTATGATGAAATCCTACATAACATTAAAGATGAGGATGTAATCTAATAGTAATATATTTGTAGACAAACGTAATAAACTCACAACTAGAATGACTGTTGAATCGTGTTAGATGGTCTGTGAGGGCCGTTTTCGGCGAGCCATTCGACTCGTCGATGGTCGACTGTTGACAACCCAAGAGAAATCTGGCTGCTGCCGGGCCCGCCCCCCACCCTCTCAGACAACGTCTTCTCGCTCGACGCCGTCGACGTCCAGAATCAGATCGGCGCCGTAGGCCCCGGCGGGCGTCTGGAACCCGGTCGGCGCGTCGCCGTCGAGGACTCGGTCGACGACGGCTAGTGCGGTCTCGACGGTGAGGTCGTACGTGTGTGGGCCTCGAAGCCGACTGACCGCACGGCCCCCGTCCGGCGTCGTTGCCTCGCCCCAGACGTAGCTTTGCTCGCTCGCCCGCTCTTCGGCGTCGGGCCCGTCTGTGGTTTGCTCTACGTACCACTTCAGCGCGGCTTTCACCGGTGGCAGACCGAGGAGCGGCGAGAGCGTGCCGGTGAGCCGTTGCACCCGTACCGCGCTCTCGGGCATCGACATGTACACCGTGACGTTCGGGATGCCGGTGGTGTAGTAGGCCGTCGAGACGTCGCCCCACGGCGTGGCGGCGGCATGCAGCCCATCCTGTCCCCAGCCGAAATCGATGGTCCGTGTCTCGTGGGCCGGACCGACCCGTTCGATGCGGCCGTCGCGGCGGACCGCCCCGCCAGCGTCGAGGTGTTCGACGACGGTTTTCAGCGTCCCACGGGAGAGACCGACCTCGGCGTGGAAGGCGAGTTCGAGCGTGTCAGCGTCGGGCAGTCGTGCGCCGAGATGGGCGGCGATACAGTCGGTCGGGACGACGTCGAACCCGACACCCGGCATGAGCATCACGGCCGCGTCCTCGGCGTCGCCGTCCCGGGCGTGGATGGCCTCGAACACGTCGAGTTCGCCGGTGATGTCCAGATAGTGCGTCCCGGTCCGCAGACACGCGTCGACCATCGGTCCCCACGTCCGGGAGAACGGGCCGGCACAGTGAAGCACCGTCGTCGCGTCTTCCAGCACCATGTCGAGGACCTTCGGTTCGTCCAGTCCGACCACCTCGAAGTCACACTGGAGTTCGGCGGCCTGTCTGTCGACCTTCTCGCGGTTGCGCCCGACCAGCACCGGGTCGAGGCCCCGGTCGACCGCCGCGTTCGCGACGAGCGACCCGGTGTAGCCGTAGGACCCGTAGATGACGAACTCGCCCATGCCCGCGGTGTTCGGCGGAGGCGCGGATAAAGGGTAGCGGCGTGGTCGGTTTTCCGACCGGGGCATTGAAACCGACGACTCACATACCCTGACGCAGCATGGACGAGGACAGTCGAATCGCGGCAGTCAGTGACGTCCCAGAGGACGGCAGTTTCCTCTTTACCGTCCAGGACGGGTTCGACACCGAAGAGGCGATTCTGGTCCGACTCACCGACGGCGTCGTCGCCTTCGAGAACTACTGCCCCCACTGGACAGACGTTCGTCTGGACAAGGGCAGCGGTGCAACGATGCGGGACGCGGAGCTGATCTGTGAGAAACACGGCGCGACGTTCGAATCGGACACTGGGACCTGCACGTTCGGGCCGTGTGAGGGGGCCGTCCTCGAAGAGATAGCCGTCGCCGTCGACGACGGCGCGGTGTACCTGACCGACGACCGATACGAGTTCGAACAGCAGGGGCCGTCTGGCGAGTACGACCGGTCTTCGCGCGGGCGCATCGGCTTTTCGGGCCAGTAAGCCGGCCCCTCGCCACCCGGCGGCGATTCGCTTATCCGATCCGATAGGCGGGTTCGGCGACGCTCTCGGACTTACACTCCGGACACCGACTCGGTCGGTTCGTCAGGTCGTCGAAGTCCGTGAAGCCACAGCGCTCGCACTCCGGCGGCGCGACGAGCAGTTGCTCGTCTGTCGCGTCGAGTGACTTCGCGATGTGTTCGACGTGCGTGAGCGCGGTGCTGGTCTGTATCTCGAACGTGTTCGCGATCGTCCCTGCGGCCATCGCCTCGTCGCGCAATCGGTCGGCGATGCGCTGGCGCGTCGTGCGACTTGCCTCGCGCATGGAATACCTTGGCAGGCGTCGACAATAGGTCTTGTTCCCCGACCCCGTCCCCCGCCGATATTTATTACCTCCCCAACACAATACGCGGGCATGGCCGAGACGACGCCGGTGGAGATGGACGCCGACGAGCGAGACGCGCCCCTCGGCTTCGGCGAGGCCGGCGATGTCTCACCACACGCGGTTCCGGTCTCCGGGGTCCAGTGCCCGACGAACTGACGACGCGACGGCCGCGAGTCGTGACGAACTGGGGTCTCCCTCGTTTATCCGAAGTTCTCGACCTTCGCGTCGTCTGTGTCGACGCCGGCGGCTTCCAGTGCGGCCGTCGCGTCGTCGAGGAAGTCGGCGAACCCGTAGATGAACACCTGTCCGCCGTCCGCGACGGCGTCGGCGACGGCGTCGGTCAGGTCCGCATCGCCGTCCAGTACGTGGACGACGGCACCGGCCGCTTCGAGCGCTTCCAACCGGTCCTCGTGGATGGGCGTTGCGTCCTGATAGACGATGGCCGCCGCGTTGCCCTCGTCCAGCGCGCGCTCTGCGATGCCGACGGCGGGACCGATACCGGGGCCGCCCGCGAGCAAGACGGCGCGGGCCTCACCCTCGTAGTAGTCGGAGCCGAACGGGCCGGCGATGCGCACCGAATCGCCGGCGTCGAGGTCGGCGAGCAACGGCGCGACGGCCCCCTCGGGGTCGATACCGACGGTAATCTCGAACACTCCCTCGACGTCGGGCGATGAGATGGTGTAGAAGCGTGACTCGTCCTCGCCGTCGACGGAGAGCGTCAGTTTGACGAACTGGCCCGGTTGCGCGTCGAAGGCCGACGGCGTCTCGATGTCGATGGCGACGGCGTCTGGGCCCACCGACCTGACTGCAGTGACGGGGAGTGAACGTTCGTCCATATCACCGACAAAGCTGGGGCCCGATAAGGGGATTTCGGTTGGTTCTGCCGGATGTATCGAACATTATTTCAAAACCAAGTAGGCACGCGCGCGGGCACACACAGAAGCCTTTTCACCCCCGGTTTGCTACCCATGCGGTAGTATGCCAGACGACCTCAACTGGGCCATCGGCGGGGAGGCCGGCGATGGAATCGACTCGACCGGGAAGATATTCGCACAGGCGCTCTCCCGGGCCGGTCGACACGTCTTCACGTCGAAAGACTTCGCCTCACGGATTCGCGGCGGGTACACCGCGTACAAAGTTCGGACCTCGGTGGACCGCGTCGAAAGCGTCGTCGACCGCCTCGACATCCTCATCGCGCTGACCGAGCGCACCATCCACGAGAACGAGGACGAACTGCACGACGACTCCGTCATCATCTACGACGGCGAGCGCACCACGATGCAGGACGTCGAGGTGCCCGGCGACGCCACGGCGCTGGAAGTCCCGCTCAAGCGCCTCGCGGAGGACGCGGGTGGGGCCATCATGCTCAACGTCGTCGCGCTGGGCGCGGCCTGCGAAGTGACGAACTTCCCCATCGAGAACCTAGACGAGAGCCTCCAGAAGCGCTTCGGCGACAAGGGCGAGGCCATCGTCGAGAACAACAAGCAGGCCGCTCGGATGGGTCAGGAGTACGTCCAAGAGGAGTTCGACCACGAGTTCGGCTACGACCTCGAAACGACCGACGAGGACTACGTCCTGCTGAACGGGGACGAGGCCATCGGCATGGGCGCCATCGCCGCTGGCTGTCGGTTCTACGCCGGCTACCCCATCACACCGGCCACGGACGTGATGGAGTACCTCACCGGCCGTATCGACCAGTTCGGCGGCAAGGTCGTTCAGGCCGAAGACGAACTCTCGGCTATCAACATGACGATGGGTGCGGCCCGCGCCGGGGCGCGAGCCATGACCGCTACCTCCGGGCCGGGCATCGACCTGATGACCGAGACGTTCGGTCTCGTCGCCACCAGCGAGACGCCGATGGTCATCTGTGACGTGATGCGCTCGGGTCCCTCGACGGGGATGCCCACGAAACAGGAACAGGGCGACCTCAACATGACGCTGTACGGCGGCCACGGCGAGATTCCGCGGTTCGTCGTCGCGCCGACGAACATCTCCGAGTGCTTCTGGAAGACCGTCGAGGCGTTCAACCTCGCCGAGAAGTACCAGACGCCGGTGTTCCTCGTCTCGGACCTCGCGATGGCGGTCACCGAACAGACGTTCCCGCCGGAGGCCTTCGACATGGACGAGGTCGAGGTCGACCGCGGCAAGGTCGTCGACGAGAACGACATCGACGCGTGGCTCGACGAGAAGGGCCGCTTCCAGGCGCACTTCCCCGCCGCCGACGGCATCTCGCCGCGGGCGTTCCCCGGCACCACCGACGGCGCACACATGACGACCGGCCTCGAACACGACGAACTGGGCCGGCGGACCGAGGACACCGAGGTTCGCGTCGAACAGGTCGACAAGCGCGAACGGAAGGTCCAGACCGCCCGCGAGGAGGAGGACTTCGACTACCGCGAGTACGGCGACCCAGACGCCGACACGCTGGTCATCTCGTGGGGGTCCAACGAGGGCGCGATGCGCGAGGGACTGGAGTTCTTAGCGGAAGACGGCTACGACATCCGCTTCATCTCGGTGCCGTACATCTTCCCACGCCCGGACCTCACAGAGGAGGTCGAAGCGGCCGACGACGTCATCGTCGTCGAATGTAACGCCACAGGCCAGTTCGCGGACGTCATCGAACACGACGTCTTAGAGCGCGTCGACCGCATCAACAAGTACACCGGCGTCCGATTCAAGGCGGACGAGCTGGCAGACGAGATCAAACAGACGCTCGCTGGTGACGCGGGCACGACAACGGAGGTCGAAGCAGAATGAGCTCAGACGTTCGATTCACAGACTTCAAGTCCGACAAGCAACCGACGTGGTGTCCCGGCTGTGGGGACTTCGGGACGATGAACGGCATGATGAAGGCGCTGGCCGAGACGGGCAACGACCCGGACAACACGTTCGTGGTCGCCGGCATCGGCTGTTCCGGGAAAATCGGGACGTACATGCACAGCTACGCGCTGCACGGCGTCCACGGCCGCGCCCTGCCGGTGGGCATCGGCGTGAAGATGGCCAATCCCGACCTCGAAGTGATGGTCGCCGGCGGCGACGGCGACGGCTACTCCATCGGTGCCGGCCACTTCATTCACGCGGTGCGCCGGAACGTCGACATGAGCTACGTCGTGATGGACAACCGCATCTACGGGCTGACGAAGGGGCAGGCCTCGCCGACCTCGCGCGAGGACTTCGAGACGGGTACCACCCCCGACGGGCCCCAACAGCCTCCGGTCAATCCGAAGGCACTGGCGCTGGCCTCGGGCGCGACGTTCATCGCCCAGTCCTTTAGCTCGAACTCCCAGCGTCACGCCGAAATCGTCCAGCAGGCCATCGAACACGACGGCTTCGGCTTCGTCAACGTCTATAGCCCCTGCGTGACGTTCAACGACGTCGACACCTACGACTACTTCCGCGATACCATCGTGGACCTAGGCGAGACGGACCACGACTCGAACAACCGCGACCAGGCCAAGGACAAGATTCTGGAGAGCGACAAGGAGTACATGGGCGTGCTCTACCAGGACGAAGACTCGGTGCCCTTCGAGAAGCGTGAGGGCGTCGAGGGCTCGATGGCCGAGATTCCCGACGGCGCCCCCGAGGGCGCGATGGACCTGGTGCGAGAGTTCTACTAGTCGGGGGTGTCAACCCCGTCGCGGTCCGGTCGGTCGGGGCCGGCACGGCCCTCGAACCACCGGCCCGGGCGACGCGCCCCGGCGTCGCCCCCGGCCAGCAGTCTGGCAGTCGACAGCACCACCGCAGTTGCGAGTCCGACCGCCAGCGTCGGCAGCGGGTGACTGACCGCGACGAGCGCGGCCGCGAGCACCACCGTGAGGCCGACGCTCCCGCGGAGAGTCGGGCGGGCGTGCAGCGACTGTCGGTCGTCGGCGTCGAATGGATGGCGCATACGTGACGATGGACGCCCGCCCAGAAAAGTATAATCTGACGGATATTTCTGTAAACTCGCTTGCCGAAGCTCCCTTCTGTAACTCCCGCGGAGGTTTCACCGCGCTGTGACTGCGATTTACCGCCCCGTAGTTCGTAGCCGGTGACATGTCCGACGACAGCGAGCCGCTGGCGCCCGACGAGGCGTTCGCCGTCCTCGGGAACGAGACGCGCCTGAAGGTCCTGCGGACGCTCGGCTCACCTTCGACCACGGGGGCGAGACGCTGACCCTGCGGGTGGACGAGGAACTCCGGGTCGTCGAGGCCTATCTCTGGTCCCGGGAGGACGGGTGACACACCCAACAGCGTTGGGACCGAAGCCATATCCGGGCGTGCCCTACGTCCGGTATGCACGTCTTCTGGCACCAGCGTGACCTCCGCATCCCGGACAACCGGGGGCTGGCGGTCGCCGCCGGCGACGACACCGTCCTCCCGGTCTACGTCGTCGACTCGGACGTTCTGAGTGCGGTCGGGACCCGCCAGCGGGCCTTCTGGATGGCCGGCCTCCGGGAGCTGAAACGCGCGTACCGCCGACGCGGCAGCGACCTTCTGGTCCGGACGGGCCCGGCCGCCGAGGTGCTCTCGACGGTCCTCGACGAGTTCGGCACCGACCGCGTCTACTACAACGAACACTACCGACCGGCGCGCCGTAACCGCCAGCGCCGGGTGGACGACGCGCTCCCGACGGCGTCGGTGACCGACCTCGTCCTCGTGGACCCGGCGGGACTGGACGCCCGCTACGAGAACCACAGCCGCTTCTACGACGACTGGCAGGCCCACGACAAACGCCCGCCGGTCGAGGTGGCCGACGACGACTCGCTGGCCGACTTCTCGGACCCGAAGACGGCCCCGATATCGAGGCCGACATCGACCTCCCGACGCGGGTACGAGGCCGCCCGCGAGCGCTGGGAGCGCTTTCTCGCCGACGGCATCGACACCTACGCCGACACCCGCGACGACATGCGGGCGGCCGTCGAGCGCCCGGTCGGGGCCGTCTCGCGGATGTCGCCGTACCTCGCCGCCGGGATGGTCGGTATCCGGGAACTGTGGCGCGACGCCAGCGAGCGCCACGCGGCGGCCACCGGCGACGCCCGGCGCAACGTCCAGAAGTACCGCTACGAACTCTCGTGGCGCGAGCAGAGCTACCACCTGCTGTACTACACTCCGACGCTGCTGACGGAGAACTACAAGCAGTTCCCCAACGCCATCGAGTGGGAGAACGACCCCGACCACGTCGCGGCGTGGAAACGCGGCGAGACGGGCTACTCGCTGGTCGACGCCGGCATGCGCCAGCTCGAACGCGAGGGGTACGTCCACAACCGCCCCCGACAGAACGTCGCCTCCTTTCTCACGAAACACCTGCTGGTCGACTGGCGGGTGGGTGCCCGCCACTTCGCCGACCGGCTCCTCGACCACGACCCGGCCGCAAACGCCGCCGGGTGGCAGTGGACCGCCTCCACCGGCACGGACTCCGTCGACGTGCGCATCTTCGACCCGGTGGCCCAGATGAGCAAGTACGACGACGGCGCCGACTACGTCACCGAGTACGTCCCCGAACTACGCGGGGTCCCGGCCTCGAAAATCGTCGACTGGCCGACCCTCTCCGACGCCGAACGCGAGGAACTGGCTCCAGACTACCCACACCCCATCGTGGACCGAAACGCCGCCTACGAGCGCGCCCAGCGGGTGTTCGAGCGGGCGCTCGGCAAGCGATAGCCGGTCAGTGGTAGCCCGGCAACACGCTCGGGTCCCCCGAGCGGTAGATGTACTCGACGGCGATGCCGGTCAGCGGCGAGTCGGCGTCGGTGGCGTAGGCCTTCGCGAGGTCCAGATACTGCTCGGTGACGTCGACGACGCGGTTGTAGGCCGCCCGGTCGTCCGGCGCGAGGACGTACTCGGCGGTCACCGGCGTCAACTGCCCCTCGGCGCGGTCGTCGGCGTAGTCGTCCACGTCGTCGAGCCACACCTGCGCGCCGATGATGGCCAGTACGATGGCCTTCGCGAAGTCGTCGTCGACGTCGATGCCGGCCAGCCGGTAGAGGTCCAGCATGCCGTCGTAGATGACGCCGACGCGGGCGTACTGGGTCTTGCTGTAGGGGAGGTCCTTCTCGGCGTCGGTGAGCGTCGCCGGTTCCTCCTCGTAGTCGGCGAACTTGTACTCCTCGCGGATGGCCTCACGTGCGTCCTCGTTGCCGTCTTCGGCCGCTTCCAGCAGTGCCCGGAAGTGCTCGTCCCGGTCCTGATGGGCCTCGGAGTAGTCGACGGCCCACTGGTAGGCATCGGCGACGATGGACGGCATCTCGTCTAAGAGGCCGTCGAGGTGGGACTGGAGTGCCGCCTGTGCCGTCTCGGCGACCCGTCGGGGGTCGACGTCCACGTCCGTCTCGAAGTCCTCGAACTCGTCGTCGTTGATGGCATCACGCATGTCGCCGTCGACCAGCGCCTCGATAGAGAGCCGGGTCATCTGCTCGGCCCGGACGACCATCTCGCGGGGCGAGAGGTCCGGCGTGTCGCCGCTCAGCGCCGCGCTCTCGACGGGCGGAACGCCAGTCGCTATCTCCTCGGTGACGGGGTCGCCGTCGGCTGCCCGTCTTGCCTCGCGGTAGACGTAGCCAAGCGTCAACTGCGCGGGCAGGATGAGTTTGGTGTCGTACTTAAAGGACACTGGCTGACCGAACTCCGCTTCGAGCGCGGTCTCGACGCGGTCGTAGACGTCGGCCATCATCCGCTCGGTTCGGTCGTCGATTTCGGACTTGAGTGCGAGGCTAGCGTAGTCGAACACGCCCGAGTCGGCGTAGTACCCCAGCACCGACCGAACGGCGGTCGGTAACCTCGGCCTATCGGCGAGTACGCCAGCACCTGTCTTGAGAACCATGTATCGTCTCCCGCGTCTGGCAACTGGTGTGGTTGGTGGCTCCTTTACCCTTTCGAGAGGCGGCGCTTGCTTCGGGTCGGAAGTGGATAAAGCAAGACTGATTACGCACACGAGTAACCCACAATCATGCGCGACCGCTTTGACGTGGTGATAGCCGGGGCCGGGCCCGCTGGCGGGCAGTGTGCTCGCGACCTGGCCGAGCGGAACTACGACGTGCTGGTACTCGAGACCGAGCAGGAATCGGAGTTCCCGCGTCAGAGCAACAAGTCCACCGCCGGAACCTTCCCCTCCGCGATGACCTCTTTTGCCATCCCGGACGAGGTGGTCATGCAGTACACGGACGAGGTGGTCCTCGAATCCCCGAACGACCACTACGTCCGAACCCAGACCGGGGCCGTCCTGGAGTTCGCCGACTTCAAACGCTTCCTCGTCCGTGACAGCCGTAAGAAGGGAGCGACCTACCGCTTTGACTCGCGGGTGTCGGCCCCCATCATGGAGGACGGCGAAGTCGTCGGCGTCCGCTACGACGGCGACGAAGAGGTCTATGCCGACATCGTCATCGACGCGACCGGACCGGCGGCGCCGCTGGCGAAGAAACTCGGCGTCTGTGACCTCAAGCGCGACCATCAGGCCATCGGCATCGAGTACGAGTTCGAGAACGTGGACCTGAACCACGACGGCTACGCCGACCTGCGGGACGCGATGATGCTCCGACTGGACCACGACCTCGCGCCCGGCGGCTACTCGTGGATTTTTCACACCGGCGAGGACACCGCCAAGGTCGGCCTCTGTTACATCCAGAACGCGTCTCACCACGAGTACGCCAAAGACGGCATGGGCATCGACGACTATCTCGACTACTGGCTCGATACGGACCCGCGATTCGAGGACGCCGAGAAGATCGAGGGCACGCAGGCCCACCGCGGGTCCGCCCACATCCAGCCGCCGAAGTCGCTCAGCACGGACAACTTCATGGCTATCGGTGACACCGTCCCGACTATCGACCCGCTGTGGGGCGAAGGCATCCACAAGGGCATGAAGTCCGCCCGGGCCGCCGCTGCAACCGTCGACGCGGCGCTGACACCCGAGACGCCGGACACCTCCGCCGAGTCGCTGTCGGTCTACGACCAACTGTGGCACAGTCAGGTCGCCCCGAAGCAATCCTCGCGCCTGATGATGACCGAACTGCTGTATCTCGCGCCGAACGAGCGATACGACCAGTTGATGGCCGACCTCCGGCGGACCGACGACGATACGCTCACGCAGATAAACAACGGCGACCGTCGGGCCATCGCGAAGCTCACGCACCTCTCTGACGTCCCGCTGTTGGCCAGATACGCCCGCCGGCGCCTGACGAGCTGATGGCAGGCGAATCCGGTGCGGCAACTTTTTCTCCGGCCGGTCGAACCCTCTGACAATGAGCGACAGCGCGCTCGGTGTCGTCGGAGACGAGGCCGTCGCCGACCGCCTCCGCGACGTCGGCGTCTCCGTCGTGACGGGGTCGCCGGCGGACCCGCCGAGTACCGACCGGGTCGTCGCCGTCGGCCAGACGGCCGTGAGTGGGGTCGGGACGAGCGGCCACGACCCGCTGTTGCTCCCCGTCGCCGCCGGGCGCGGCGTCAGATCGGTGACACGGGACGCCGTTCTCGCGGCCGTCCGAGCCATGGACGACGCCCAGGTAGAGCGACATCCCGTCGTGTCGGTCACGACCGCCGGCGACACGGTCGGGAAGGCGGTGTGGGACGTGACTGCCGTCACCGCAGACGCCGCCCGGATCTCCGAGTACGCAGTAGCGACGCCGACGGATTCAGTCGGCCAGTTCCGCGCTGACGGCGTCACTATCGCGACGCCCGCCGGGTCGCCGGAGTACGCCCGCCGGGTCGGCGGTCCGGTGCTGGGACCGGAGGGAGCGGTCGGCGTCACTGCGCCAATCGCGCCATTCGCGACGAACCCCGACCACTGGGTACTCCCGCTGGACGACCTCACCGTCTCTGTCGAACGCGACGAGGCGACCGTTGCGCTGTACGTCGACGGTGTCGACGAGGGTACCGTCGCCTGCGGACAGACGATCTCCATCTCGCGGACCGGGACGATGCGGGTCGCCGTCGTCACCGAGAGCCGGTCCCGCTTCGCCTGATTCCTGCTGAGATTGGAAAGACACTAATGGCCCTCGGACAGAGGATTGCGTATGCAGCCATCCGTCACCCTCTTCGGGCCACTGGACACCATCATGGGGACCACCGGTCCCGGTGGCGTGCTCCTCGTCGAGTACGTCCTCCTCGCGCTGGTGGTCGCCAACTTCGGGACGCGTATGCTGGCACACAGACGCTACACCGCTCAGTACGATGACGGTGGGGCCGAGGCCATCAGTCGGCATCCGGTCCACGTCGTGAGCAACGTTCTGTTGGTCGTCACGTCGTTCTACTACCTGACTCTCGCTCACCACGGCGGGATGGTCCTGTCGGTGCTCGTCCTCGGCGTGGTCATTACCGACTTCTTCGAGTTCGAGTCCCGCAAGGTCGAAGCGCGCCGTGACCTCACCCTCGAACGACCGAAGGGCGCACTGGTCGCCGCGATGGTGGCCTTCCTCTATGCCGGTTACCAGAGCCTCTTCTGGGTCATCAAGGGCCCCTGGTCCGCCATCGTCTGACGGGCCGACAGCGTTCTCCGCGCTTTCCTCGCTCGCCAGCGGTCGCGCTACGTATCGTCAGACGGCACCGACGCTGCCGGACGACTCGCCACAGCAGCCGACTGTAGCCGCTGCTACTCGACGTGTCGACAACGGGGAGAAGTATCGCCTCAGGCCGAACGCTCGCTGAAGTAGTTGCGGGCCCCCTCGAACAGCGGGATGAGGACCCAGAAGGTGAGACAGCCGAGGACGGCGAACCAGAAGAACACGTCCATCATGGCGATGGCCATGTTGTCGAACACCGTCCGCGTCTCCGCCGGGGGCAGTTCGCCGATGAGTTGCGCGCCCTCAAAACTCGGTGTTCGGTACCAGCCCGCGATGGTCATCCAGCCGAGTCCGCCGACCATCAGCGCGGCGAACCCTTTGATGAACTCGTCAGCCATTATCGGACAGTTCGTCAGCGTCGTCTTTAGACTTTCCCATCTCTTCGGTGCGAAATCGCGTCGAGAAGGCATAGACCACGGTGCCCAATAGGATGAGGCCGATGCCGGCGATAGCCACCGGGACGTCTATCTCCGAGGCGGGTGCCGACGCTCGGTTGGTCGCGACGTCGACTAGGATGAACCCACCGACGACGCTGAAAACCGCGATGAGCGTCGAGAACACCGTGACGGTCTTGTAGACGCGAAGCGGGACCACGACCTCCCGGGACCGCCCGGCGTCCTCCGTGGTCTCGGCCTCTGTCGTCGGCACGCCCGACTGGTCCTCGGTCATCACGATAGCTAGGGACGCGAGGTACTTTACTGCGGCGAGACGGGGCAAGTCGGTCGGCGATGGAGACGGCGACCGCTCTCGAAGCGCAGTCACGTCGGGACGAAGGCGGGAGAAAACGGCGACGAGTTACTTCGGCGGTCGGAGCCGGTAGTACCGGCGGTTGAGGTCGAACATGTAGCCCTCGCGCATCGTCTTCAGCACCGCGTAGGTGATGGTGGCGCTGACGATGGGGACGAGGAACGTCAGGTCGAACAGCAGGTGCGAGTCCATCGGGATGAGGTTCTTGATGGACAGCGCGGCGATGGTCAGACTGAAGATGACGCCGGACATCCCGACGGCGGCCCAGAAGGGCTGCTCGACCGGTCGTCGCGCCGACCCCTTGTTGATGAAGGGCACGATGGCGACGAAGCCGACGACGACCACGTTGGCCAGTACGCCGTACGTTCGGTCGGCCATCAGCTTCTGTCCGCCCAGTATCGAGAGGTCGGGGTTCAGCGGCCCGAGCTTGAGCAGGCCAAAGGACCAGTAGAGGTACCAGTCCGGCAGGATGATGGCCGGCGTCACCGCGGAGTTCGCCGGGTTCGGCATCTCTGGCGGGAGCGTCGCCGCGAGAAACAGGATCATCCCGACGAAGAAGCTCGTCAGAGCGAGGTTCCGAATCATCTCGTGGGGCCACGCCGGGAACGCGAGGACGTCGCGTTCGACGTAGTCAGACTGCTGGCGCAGGTCCTGATCCTCACGACGGGCCCGCTCGAAGTACTCGTAGGTGAGTCGTGAGAGGCCCTGTGACCGCTGTTTGCGCTCGGACCACGTCGGCGTCTCGTCGTCAGGCGCGACGATACCGCCGCCCGAGCCGTCTGTGCGAACCTCGTCGTCTGTGTCGTTGGTGCTCATTGTATCAGTGTGGTTCCGCGATGCCCTGCATCCAGACGATGCCGATGTGGACGGCGATCAGTGCCGTCGTGATGAACGGGAGGAAGAACACGTGCAGGATGTACATCCGCTGTAGCGTGGCCTGCGAGAGGGTGAACCCTCCGAACATCAGCTGTGCGACCCACTCGCCGATGAGTGGGATGGACAGTGACATCTCGACGCCGATCTGGCCGGCCCAGAACGATAGCTGGCTCCACGGGAGCAGGTAGCCCGTGTACCCGAACACCAGCGTCAGCGAGATGAGGATGATGCCGATGAGCCAGTTGAGCTCACGGGGCTCCTTGTACGCGCCCGTGAAGTACACACGGAGCATGTGGAGGAACACCGCCGCGACCATGACCTGCGCGGCCCAGCGGTGGACCGAGCGCAGGAAGTACCCGAGGTTCAACTGGCCCATGATGAGCATCACCGAGTCGTAGGCCACGGTCGGCGACCCGTCGGCGGCCGCTGCGGCCGGGGCGTAGTAGAACCCGAGCAACGCGCCGGAGATGGCAGCCACAACGTACGCGATGGTGGAGAACGACCCGAGCGCGTACAGTGGGTACCAGTACCAGAACTTGTTGTCGAGGTTGTACTGTTCAGTGTGGCTCTTCGGCATCTGCATGTTGACCTTGTAGTACAGGTCCTCGAGAATCTCGAGGTAGTCAACGACGCGCAGGCGCTTATCGAGCCAGATGAGCGTGGTCAGGTATATCGATTCGAGTGGTGACAGCTCGCGCGATTCCATCCAGCCTTTGTGGTCGTGTTCGTCTTTGCGTTCTAAGCTCATGGGTTAGCCCTCCTGTGGCGGGCGTGGAAGCGCCACGAACTGTTTCTGGACCGGGCTGAACGGGTTGTACACCGACTGGTGGCACTGGCAGTAGATTCTGTCTTCGGCGCCGAAGTTCGCACTCCCTTCCTGTGTCTTGAAACCGGGGACACAGCAGAAGTGCGTACACTTGTTGAGCCAGGCGATGAACCCGTCCTGTGTGGCCTCCGAGATGAAGCTCTGGACGTTGTTCGGGAGGTCACCGTACTTGCCCTCACCGTTTGCCATCTTCTCGACTTCGACGGACCGGATCAGCTGTACCGGGACGCCGCCGCCATCGCCGTCGCGCCAGTTGGCGCTCGCCGGTTTCCCGAGGCCGGTCTTCCCGATGCCGTTGCCCCACTCCTGATAGTCCTCGAACATGTCGACGGTGAGCGGAGCGCCCTGTTCGATTTCGCCCTGCCAGGTGAACGAACCGGGACTGTTGAGGAAGGCGTTGTTTCGATCGGCTTGCGGGTAGATACCCGAAGAACTCTGGATACCACAGTACTGGAACCAAGCCGAGGAGTAGTCGATGCCGCTACCGCCGAAGTCCCGAGCGATGGCGACGCCGGCTTCGGAGTCGAACTCGGGCCAGAGGCCCTTCAGTTCGCCGCCGTCTATCTGGATGGGGATGATGGGCATCCCGCGCGGTGCCGGCCCGTCGGTGTTCTCCACACCGACGAACGTCGTCGTCCCGCCACCTTCGCCGGCGGCGTCCGTCGTCGCGTCGACGGCGGCGGCCCCACCGACACCGACGCTGGTGAGGGCCGCGCTGCCGACGACGCCCTTCACGAAACGACGCCGACCCGTCTCGGCTGGATACTTGTCTTCGTCTAGTGGCATATTACTTCTTGTAGTAGGGGTAGACTGCGCGTTTGATTGTCTCGACTAGCTGCTCTTCGTCTGCGAGCGTCTCGCCCTCGACGTCTTCCTGTCGGATGTAGAGGTCTTCCCACTTGCGACGGCGCTTCTTGACGATCATCACGTCTGGGAGGAACTCCTTGCGGTACAGGAGCATGATGAACGCCAGGTCGAGGAAGATAGCGGTCAGAACGCCACCGAGGAACATGTTGGCCTCGATGAGGCGAACGGTCAACGACGTCCCGATACCGGACGCCCAGCCAGTGAGCATCCCGTAGGTGAACAACCCGACGAGTACGATCTGGATGACCGTCAGGAGGACGATGCCGACCGCCGCTGCGGTACTCTCGCGTGGCGGTTCGTACCGATGGATGTCGCCGTAGGTGGAGCCTTCGGATGCCATCAGTTGTTCCCTCCGCTGGTGTGCGGCGATTCACCGTACTTCAACTGGAAGAAGGTGAATATGAGCGGGATGATGACCGCCAGCCCGGCGCCGAAGCCGACGTAGTGGGGCTGAATCGGCACCCCCGCCTCGTGGGGGTTGACCTCCTTGGGTCCGCCGCCACCGATGGTCTGTGTGGGGTAGTCCTCCCCGACGACGATGGCTCCTTTCATCTGCAGCCCCTCGTGTGGGGCGCAGTAGTACGGGTAGATACCGTCGTTCTCGAACGTGTGTTCGTAGTTGACGCCGGCGGACGCGACTGTCGATCCGGAGTCCAGCGGGCCGTCACCGTCGGACTTGACGTTGTGGCCGCCGCCCTCGCCGGTCCACTCGAACTGGACGGTCGCGCCGTTGTCGACGTGAATCGCGGGCGGGCCGAACCCGTAGGCCCCGCCGTTCGCGTTGACACCGACCTCGACGGTGGCAGTGTCCTGTCCAGTCGCGTCGACAGTGCTCGCGGGGCCGGAGAAGTTCCCGACCTGATCGAGATAGCCGCCGTAGTCCGGTGCTGTCTGGCCGCCGTCACCGCCGCCCTCTTCCTGGGCAGCGGCTGTGCCGGCGGCGCCGAGGGTGGCCGCAGCGCCTGCGGCACCCCCTGCAGTCCGGACGAACTCCCGCCTGTTCATGTACGTCCCGAAGTCAGGACTGTGTTTGTATAAACCCACCGGATACCGCCCGCAGGCACCGTCACGCCGCGGCTTCGTCCGTCTCGTCGTTCTCCGAGTTCTCCCCTCCGTTCTTGGGGGCTAGCTCGGGAACGAAGTCGGGTCGCTCCCCGTCTTCGAGGCCGACCGCTCTGAGTCGGTCGCGGTACTCCTCGGCCCGGAACTTATCAGAGAGCCGAGCGTTCGCGACGGTGAAAAAGAGGACCAGCGCGATGCCGACGAACGCCAGTCCGGCGACGAACAGAGCGACGATGTTTGCCCCCGGGCCGCCGACGACGCCCGCGACGGCGAGGACGCCACCGGCGAGGAGGCCGAGGCCGGCAAGCAACTGGGCGCCGGCGATGACCTGCAACATCCGGTTGCCGAGTTCGCCGCCGCCCTCCGGGACCGCGTCGGGGTCCGGAAGCGGATTGTCCGGCACCGACTCGGGCACGTCGTAGGAGTCCATCGAGCAGAGCGCGACGGTCGGCTTGACGTCCCGCAACACCGTCCCCTCGCCCTCGACGCTCCCGTCCGGATAGACGATGGCGTACCCTTCGTCGGAGTACGCGAGCACTCGCGGCGGGGTCTGGTGGCGCTCGATGCGCGCGAACACGTCGCGGGTCGAGACGCGGTTCCGGAGGTCCCGGGTCACTCGGTCGAGTAGTTCGTCGCCGGTTATCCACGAGTCCTCGTCGAAGGCGACGTCCCACTCCTCGGCGGTCATCTCGGCCATGTCGGCCGGACCGAAGTCGTCGAAGTCGTACTTCTCTTCGACCTGTTTGCGGAGCGCCTCGGTGTCCATCTCGTCCGTCTCCCGCCCCTCGCTCGCCGCCTGTGCGGGCCGCGACCGGTCGGCGTCGCTGTCCGCGTCAGCGTCCGCCTCGGGCGACGTCGAGTCGGAGTCTGCCATTGGCGAGGGTAGGGTTTCCTCCGACTTACGCCTTCTGACCTTCCGTATCCGGCACGTTTTAGCGCGTCCTGTCCTAACGCCGCGATATGGTGTCGGACGGCGTCGTGGCCTCTGTCGTACTCGTGTCGGTGAGCCTGAGCTTCCCCTGTTTCGTCTACGGCGCGTACTACATCATCGAGACGGAACCGGTCACGTGGGACGTCCTGTTGCACCACCTGAAGTTCGTCGTCACCGGACTCGTCCTGACGACGGTACCGATGCTGGTCTGGATGGCTCCACGGTTGCCCGAGCAACTGGGGGGGCTGTCCGCGGTCCACGCCTACCTCGGCTTGCAGGCCTACGCCCTCCTGTTGTTCGGCGGCACCGGTATCGTCCGTATCTTCCGGGCCAAACGGGAACACGACCTGTACAACGACTACGACGAGGACCTGTTGCTGGACGAAATCGGCGGCGACCAGATGAGCCACTGGCGCTCACGCCTCCGGATCGGCGTGTTCGGGTACGTCATCTTCTGGATGCTGGCGTACGTCGTCGGCGTCTCCCGGTACGTCCTGCGTTACGTCGTGTGAGATGGAGCGCTCGCCACCTCTTTTTGACGCCGCCGACCGTCGACACCGTATGGCCGGCGAGTCGGTGGACGTAGCGACCGTCGACACCGCGACGCTGTCGCAGGTCGCCGTTGGCACGGTGGCACTGTACACGCTCGTCAAAGATGTCGTCTACATCGCTGGACGACTCGTGATGTTTCTGTACGGAGCGCTCCCACAGCCCCAGATTCGCCGGTCGGACTCGCAGAAACGACGGTAGGTTGACAACAACGCCAGCCGAACTGTTAGGTGACGGCCCATGTACGACCGAATCCTCTTTCCGACGGACGGGAGCCCGGGTGCCGAAGCGGCGATGAACCAGACTATCGACCTCGCGTCGCTGTGCGGGGCGACGGTCCACGTGCTCTACGTGGCGGACAGCGAGAACGAAGTCTCGCACATGGTGATGCGCGACGACGACACCGGCTTCTCCGGGATGGTCAAACCCGACGAGATCGAGCGCGAGTCGGGGATGACCGAGACGGGAAGCGGCAGGATGGACGAGCTAGAGGCGGCAGGGACGAAACTCGTCGCTGCGGCGGCCGACGTGTTCGCGGACCACGACGTCGAGACGGTCACGTCTGTCCGTCGTGGTAACCCGTATCGGGCTATCATCGACTACGCCGAGGACGCCGATGTCGATCTCGTCGTCATGCCGACCCACGGCCGACGCGGTATCGACCGGTTCCTGCTGGGTAGCGTCACCGAGAAGGTCGTCCGGAGCGCCGACGTCCCGGTCCTGACCGTCCGTCTGCAAGAGGGGTCCGAAGACTCGTAATCCCCGGCCCCGAGAGCGCTAGTTCCACGCCTCGCCAGAGGCGAGGTCGACGTCGCTGTCGCCCTTCTCCGAGGGGCAGATGTCGGCCAGCACGCACTCATCACACTCGGCAGACCGAGCGCCACACACCGCTCGCCCGTGGTCGATGAGCAGGTGGGTGAACTGCTGCCACTCCGACTCGGGCACCACGTCGAGTAAGTCCTGCTCGATGGCTTCGGGCCGCTCTTTTTCGGTCAGACCGAGACGGCGCGAAAGCCGCTGGACGTGCGTGTCGACGACGATGCCCTCGACGACGTCGTGGCCGTGTTGCAAGACGACGTTGGCCGTCTTGCGGCCGACGCCCGGCAGGTCGGTCAGCGCCGTCATCGTGTCGGGGACCTCGCCGTCGTGTTCGGCGACGATCGTCTCGCCGATGCCTTTCAGGTAGCCGCCCTTGTTGTTGTGGAACGTGATGCCGTAGATGTCGTCGGCCAGTTCGTCCTCGCTTGCCGCGGCGTAGTCCTCCGGGGTCCGGTACTTCTCGAAGAGGTCTTCCGTGACCTCGTTCACTCGCTCGTCGGTACACTGTGCCGAGAGGACGACGGCGACGAGCAGTTCCAACCGGTTCGAGTAATTCAGCGAGATAGTCGAGTCGGGGTACTCCTCGTGGAGTCGCTCGACGACTTCCTCGGCCTGTGCCTCGCGACTCGCCAGCGGTGTTCCCATGGTACCACGACGGGACGGCCCACTCTTTGGGCTATCGTTCGCGGCAGGCTGGTGTGTCGCTCCGTGTCACCGCAGCGAAACGTTGTTGCCCGATACCACCGATGTGGGGCGTATGCCCGGCCCAGCCTTCCTCCACGGCGAGGACGTGACGCTGCACGTCGTCGAAGACGCTGACGTCGACTTCCTCTGTGAGACTATCAACGACCCAGCGGTCCGCGCGGGACTCGCCTTCGCCCGCCCGAAGACCGCACAGGCAGAGCGCGAGTGGGTCGACTCCGTCGCCGGCCCCGACGCCGACGACGTACACCTCCTGATCTGCGCCGACGGCGACCCGGTCGGCACTGTCGGCCTCGACGGCGTCGACGAACGGGCCGGCATCGGCGAACTCGGGTACTACGTCGCTGCCGACGCGTGGGGAAACGGCTACGCCACCGACGCGGCACGGACCCTCGCCGACTACGCCTTCACCGAACTGCGTCTGCACCGGATACAGGCGAAGGCCTTCGCCGGTAACGCGGCCTCGAAGCGGGTCCTCGAAAAGGTCGGGTTCGAGCGAGAGGGCGTGCTTCGGGACCACTGGTACCGCGATGGCACCCACGAGGACGTCCACGTCTACGGTCTCCTCGAATCGGAGTGGCGGGACTAGAGCGACGCGACGGCTTCGTGCACCGGACCGATGTCCGGCGGCGCGTCCGACGGCCGCTCCGGGTCGTCGGCCCACGCGAACTGGACTCGACAGGTCGCGTCGACGAGGAACGCCGACCGGCGCGTGCTGCCGTCGGGTCGCTGGACGCCGAACTGGGCGTCGACGCCCGAGTGGTCCACCAGCAACGGGAACGGGAGGTCGAGGTCCGCGGCGAACGCCCGATGGTCGTCCAGCGTGCCGGGCGCGACGCCGAAGACGGCGATAGCGTCGGTCAGCGACCCCCAGTCGGTGTCACGGAGGGCTTCGAGGTACTCGGTACAGGCCGGCGCGAAGTCCTCGGTGTAGAACGCGACGACCACGGGGACCTGCTCGCTCGCGGCGGAGAGGCGGTACGAACCGACACCGGCACCGGCAGTGCCGTCGAGGTCGAAGTCCGGTGCCGGGTCACCTGCGTCGAGCATATCGGCCGGACGCGCGGCGGCGAAAAAAGTCTACGGGCGGGTGGTGTTCGGTCGGCGGACAGCGGTCGCTCGTCGCCGTCGCGATAACGGAGGAGAATCAGGGCCGGTAGTCGGGCCGCACGGTTCTCAGTCGGCCATCGTCTCGGCGCCTTTCGCCGTGTCGGCCTCCTCGACCGGAGTCGCTAGCTTGTAGGCCGCGTACAGGCCCAGCACGACCAGTCCGGCGATGACCAGCCCGGTCCGGATGGTCGGGTCGACCATCGGCGTCGCCACGATTTCGCCCGCGTCGTTCGTCACTGGGGCCGCCCCGTAGGGCGGGCCGGCGAGTATCTCCACGATGCCCAGTCCGACGATGCCCAGCAGCATCAGTCCGCCGCTCAGTGCCATTGCCGCCTTGTCGATTATGTCAGTCATGGTTTTGTCACCTCGTTAGCCGAGTATGTAGCGGAGTTTGGGATGGCGCTCTACGAACGCCAGTTTCTCGACGACGGCGTCGAGGCCGTAGTACCGGCCGGCGCCGACGACCATCATCGTGGCGAACAGCAGCAGGCCCATCAGGTCGCCGTTGACGAGGCCGTGCCCGAAGCCCGCGTTGCCGACCCAGAACAGGACCATGAAGATGACCCCGCCGAAGGCCGCCAGTCGGGTCAGGGCGCCGACCATCAGGGCCAGCCCGATGAGCGTCTCGAACAGCGGGACGCCCGGCGCGATGAGCCACGCGAGGTTGTTGCCCATCCAGACCGGGATGGGACCCAGCGCGGTGCCGGTCATCTGCTGCATGTAGGCCGGCCCGTAGCTGAAGGCCAGACCGTCCTCGATGAGTTTGGTCACGCCGGCGTGGAAGAACCACCATCCGGTGACCACTCGCAGGAACGCCAGCCAGTACGCCGTCAACGGCCCGTCCAGTGCGAGTTCGAACTCGTCGGCCAGGGGGTTGGTTGCTTGATAGGACATCGTTACCTCACATATAGACGTCCGCATGCTATACTGATATAATCAGAAGTGCGTTCCCACCGACTGAAAACGGTTCTGAGCGGCTGAGAATGGTGAATTGCGGATGGTCGGTGACACGGCCCCGTTCGGTTACGGGTTTTTATGTCGAACGTGGATGGGACTGCTCGACACCCCACCGTGAGGTTCAACACACCGACTCGACTACCCACCATCGAGATGGTACTGGAGTTGGAGGGTTCGTACACGACGGCGCGTGTGATGGTCGAGGACGAGTCGCTGGTCGAGGCCGGCTGTCGCGACCAGATCCAGCGTCTCGTCGACCACCCGGCGTTCACCGAACCGGTTCGCGTGATGCCCGACACCCACTGGGGCGCCGGTGCGCCCATCGGCTTTACGATGCCGCTGGGTGACCGCATCGTCCCCAACATCGTCGGCGTCGACGTGGGGTGTGGGATGGCGGCGACGAACATCGGCCCGGACCTGCCGCTGTCTGACGCCGAGCGAGAGCGCCGCGTCCGCGAGGGTGTCCCGATGGGACGAGACGTCCACGACTACGACGACGCCCCGCACCTCGTCGACGAATTCCCGTTCGAGCGTGCCAACCGCGTGTTCGAGCAGTTCGACGACGCCTTCGCCGAGCGGTTCGGCGAGCGCGTCGACCCCATCGAGTTCGACTTCGACGGCTACGACGGCGAGTACTTCGAGTCGCTGTGTGACCGCGTCCTCGCGGACCAGCGACAGGGGATGGGACACGTCATCCAGAGCGCTGGGACGCTCGGCGGCGGGAACCACTTCGTGGAGTTCGCACGCGCACGCGAGAGCGGTGACTACTGGGTGGTCGTCCACAGTGGCTCGCGCTATCTGGGGAAGTCTGTCGCCGAGTACTGGCAGTCGAAAGCCACGGACCGCCGCGCCATCGGCGCTATCCGCGAGCGGATTCCCGAGCGATACACCGACTTCCTGAAGTTCGACCCCCAGACGGTGAGCGACCCGGACCTCTACGAGTGGGTCACGGGCGGGAAGGGCGAGTCCCACATCCGAAAGGACCGACTCCGCCGGGAACTCGACGGACGCGACATCGAGGACGCCTTCGACGCACTGGGGTCACTCGGCCCGCACGTGGGTGGGGACGACGAGGACCGCGACAGTGACCTCGATTGGTTGGAGGGGCGGGAGGCCCACGGCTACTACGTCGACATGCTGTTCGCCCAGCAGTACGCCCGCTGGAACCGCGAGTTGATGAGCGACGCCATCTGTGAGTCGCTGGGCGTCGACCCGGTCGACCGGTTCCAGAGCATTCACAACTACGTCGACTTCCGCGACCTGACCATCCGGAAGGGTGCGACCCCGGCCCGCGAGGGCCAGCGACTCGTCGTCCCGTTCAACATGGCCGAGGGGTCCGTCCTCGCCCGCGGGAAGGGCAACGACGCGTACCACCAGACGGCCCCGCACGGCGCGGGGCGGGTGATGAGTCGGAGCGAGGCCCACGACGTGGTCGATATGGACGACTTCGCCGACGCGATGGCCGACGTCTACTCCGAGTCCGTCGTCGAGAGCGTCCGCGACGAGGCACCGATGGCCTACAAGGACGCCCGGCGAATCGTCGACGCCCTCGAACCGACCGCGGCGGTCGTGGAGTGGTTAGACGCCGTCCACAATCTGAAAGCAACGTCCTGACAGTCCTGTTAGCCAGCCGAAAACTACTATGCTGTCTCGACTCGTGCACTCGCATATGACCATCCTCGTGGCCGTCGCCAACGACGCGGTGTCCGAGGAGGTCCTCGACACCGCCGTCAAACTCGGTGAGGCGTTCGATGCGGAACTGTACGTCGTTCACCTGCTGGACGACCAACTCGCCGACGCGGAGGCCAAACAGGTGCGAGACATGCTCCGAAATCGTCTCGCAGACGAGACAGTGGTCGCGACGGTGGCGCTGGAACACGTCGGCCGGTCGAACGCTCGTGAGGGGACCCGTATCGGACAGGAACTGCTGGAAGTCGCGGCAGACGTCGACATCACCCACATCGTCATGGGCCACGAACCGAAGGGGCTCAGAGGGCGACTCGCGTCCGGCGACGCCGCCTTCTCCGTCGTCGACGCGGCGTCGGTGCCGGTCACTATCGTCCCGAATACGGACGCGTGACTCACGCTCCCGCCGACGAGATACGGGACCTACTCTGACGTCGGTCGTCGCTCTCGCATCGACTCGGAGAGTTTATCGAGACCGAGTGTCGCCAGAAAGAACGCGACGCCGAGATACAGGAGCGTCTGCGGTTCTGCGGCGAACCGACTGAGGAGGCTGTTCCCGTACCCGATGAGCGTCGTGAGAAAGCCCAGTAGCGACGTCGTCCATCCGAGTCCGGTGACCCCCGCGAGTTGGTCGAGGGTGTCCGCGTTCGGCAGTGGCAGGTTCGGCAGGTCCATGCTGTGGTAGGTTACGCCTTCCGTCATAGGCGTTCCTCTTGTGGGAACTTACCGGAAACCGGCAGCAGGCAAGCCGATAGTATCCGGCCGCAACTGGGGCCCACTAGAGGCCCAACTCGCGACCGAGGACCAGTCGCTGAATCTCGCTGGTCCCTTCGCCTATCTCCATCAGTTTGGCGTCGCGGTAGAACCGCTGTGGTGCGAAGTCGGTGGTGTAGCCGTACCCGCCCAGCACTTGCACGGCGTCTTCGGCGACTTCCCGACAGATTTCGCTCGCGTCGAGTTTCGCGAGCGACGAGATGCGCGTCGTGTCTTCGCCCTCGTCGTACATCGTCGCGGCCTTGTGCGTCAGCAGTCGCGCGCGCTCTATCTTGCGGTCCATCTCGACTATCTTGTCCCGCACGGCGTCGAACTTCGAGATGGGCTGGCCGAACTGCTCGCGTTCGGTGGCGTAGGACTTCGCGGCCTCGAACGCGCCCTGTGCCAGCCCCACCGAGAGCGCGGCGATGGAGATGCGGCCCCCGTTGAGCGTCTCGAGCGTCTGGTCCCAGCCGTCGCCTGCCTCGCCGAGCAGGCGGTCCTCGGGTATCCGACAGTCGTCGAACAGCAGTTCGCAGGTGGGCGAGGCGTTCAGCCCCATCTTCTCCCACTCCGTCGTGACCTCCCAGCCGTCGTCCTCGGGGCCGACGACGAACGTCGAGATGCCGTCGTAGCCGGCGTTGGGGTCGGTGACAGCTTTGACGAGGATGGACCCGGCGACGGAGGCGTTCGTGATGAACTGCTTGGTGCCGTTCAGCACCCATTCGTCGCCGTCCCTCTCCGCCGTCGTGTCCATGTCGCTGGCGTCGCTGCCGCTCCCGGGTTCGGTCAGCGCCCACGACCCGAGGTGGTCGCCGGTCGCCAGCGGTTCGAGCCAGCGCTCCTTCTGGGCGTCGGTGCCGAACAGTTCGATGGGCTTCGACCCCAGCGAGACGTGGGCGGCGTAGGAGAGGCCGATAGAGCCGGAGACTCGGCCCAGTTCCTCACAGACCAGCGCGTACATCAACTGATCGCCGCCGAGTCCGCCCCACTCCTCGCCGATGGGGACGCCCATCACGTCTAACTGGGCGAGTTCGTCGAACACCTCGGCGGGGAATCGGTGTTCGTCCTCGATGTCCTGGGCGATGGGCGCTATCTCCTCGTCACAGAACTCCCGTACCGAGTCTCGAATCATCCGATGTTCCGCTGGGAGGGTGAAGTCCATGCCACCGGGTACGTATCCTGCCATCAAATACCATGGGGGGCACAAACCCTATCTGCCCGCCCCGCTTCCGTCCTGACGATGGCGTTTCGACGACTCCTCCGGGGAACGGTCCCGTGGGGCCAACTGGAGGGCGTCGCCCGTGCGGTGCTGGAGCGGTACGACGAACCGTCGGGTCGCGTGGTGTTTCTGGACGCCGACAACTGGCTCTCGACGCCCTTTGTCGTCTCCGACCGCTGGTTCGTGA
Organism: Haloarcula sp. JP-L23; assembly: GCF_011602445.1. Lineage (NCBI taxonomy): Archaea > Methanobacteriati > Methanobacteriota > Halobacteria > Halobacteriales > Haloarculaceae > Haloarcula > Haloarcula sp. JP-L23. The sequence goes on from NZ_CP050014.1 coordinate 1,743,096, forward strand.
AGGTCATCACCGAGCAGAACTCGCTGGTCCACGCGCTCCTGACGACCGGCCGGAACCTCGGTGCGTTCTCCTCGGGCACCGAGGGTTTCTTCGAACACTTCGGGACGCCGGCCCAGATGGCCGACCACGAACTCGACGCGACCGAGCGGATGCGCAAACTGGGTGTGAACGCCCCCGAACCCATCGAAGCCTTCGAGTACGAGGGGATGGGCGTCCTCGTCTTCGAGTACCTTCGGGACTTCCAGACGCTCGACGAGTTGTCGACCGAGACTATCGACCACCACGCGGAGACGGTGTTCGACTACCTCCACCGGATGCACGAGGCCGGCCTCGCTCACGGTGACTTCCGGTGTGAGAACGTCCTCGTCGCCGACGACGCGGTGTACTTCATCGACGCGACCAGCGTCCGCGAGGACGCTATCGACGACGCGAGAGCGTACGACCTCGCCTGCGCGCTGGGTGCGCTGGAACCGCTGACCGGCGCTCGCCGGGTCGTCCACGCGGCAGCACAATACTACTCGGCCGACGAACTGCTCGGCGCCGAGGAGTTCCTCGACTTCGTGAACCTCCGCCCGGACCACGACTTCGACGCGGCCGCCATCCGCGGCGCCGTCGAACAGCGGGCTAACTGACCTGCTTTTGGGACCGGGCTGTGACGCCGATGCCCGCGAGTACGACGACACCGCCGACGAGCGTCCACGGGCCGGGTATCTCGGCGAGCACCAACAGCGCCAGCAGCGCGCTTCCGACGGATTCGCCCAGCAGCGAGACGCTCACGAGACTCGACTCGACGTGACCTAGCGCCCAGTTCAACACGGTGTGACCGAACAGGCCCGGCCCGACGGCCATCAGGAAGAACAGGAGCCACTCACGGGGCGGGTACGCAAAGACCGGGTGGCCGCTGCCGACGACGAAGACGAGCAAGCAGACGGCGGCGACGGCGTAGACGACGGTGACGTACGGGAGCAAGGGGAACCGCTGGCGGAGCGACCGCCCTGCGAGCACGTAGGCGGCGGCCATCACCCCGCCGACGAGTGCCAGCGCGTTCCCGTACAGCGGGTTCACGCCGACGCCACCCCCGCCGAGCAGTTCGCCGAGTGACATCACGACGATGCCGGCGACGGCCAGCAGGATACCGGCCGTCGTCCCCCGCGTGACGCGTTCGTCAAGCAGCGCCCACGCCCCGAGTGCCACGAACAGCGGTTGGGACTGCACGAGCGTCACGGAGGCCGCCACGCTCGTCCACGCGAGGCTCTCGAACCACGTCGCGAAGTGGACCGCGAGCGCCACGCCAGTCGCCGCGGCGGCGACCACGTCACGCGGCGCAAGCCGGTCGAACGCGCCGGGGTCGTGTACCACCGCCAGCGGCGCGACTATGAGCGTCGTCATGACGACCCGATGGAGCGCCGCGACGCTGGCGGGGGCGTCGCTCGCTCGGACCAGAATCGCGCTGGTACTGACCGCGAGGACGGCGACGACGAGGGCGATTCGGGGATCTATCTCCGGGTCGCTCACTCGGCGTCGTCCGGGGTGTCGAAGTCGTGGAAGTGCTCGCCCTCCTCCTTCGAGAGGATGTCCAGTGCGGCGGCGCCGCCGTCTCCCGCCGAGATGATGGCCTGCCACTCTTGGTCGCGGACCATCGCGCCGGTGGCGTAGGCGCCGTCGACGCTCGTCTCCATCGAGACGGTCACGTCTACCACGTCGCCGTCGAACGTACAGCCCAGTTCCTCCGCCAGCGACCGGTCGGTGCCCGTCGCGAGGACGAGATACGTCGCCTCTGTCTCGCCGTCCTCGGTGGTGGCGATGAATCCGCCGTCGGACTGCTGGACGCCCGTCACCTCGCCGTCGCGTCGGTCGACACCGAACCCTTCGACCTGTTCGCGGGCGTCTTCGAGGAACGCCTCTCCGTCCTTCGACTCGATACCGAGGTAGTTGAACAGGTGTGCACTGTGAAGCCACGTCTCGTCGGTGTCGTAGACCACCGTGTCGAGACCGTTCTTGGCAGTGAACAGTGCGGCGCTCAGGCCGGCGGGGCCGCCGCCGACGACCAGTACGTCCGTCATGTGTGTCAGTGGGTCACAGTGGTGGATAAATGTACGCCCGCCGGTGGCCGGTACGCGACCGTGCCGGAGCGACGCTACAAACGCCGCTTGACCCATCTGAAGGCTTATTCCCCGATTCGTCCAGTATACAGACATGAACCGACGACGATACCTCGCCGGCATCGGCGGCGGGCTAGCGGCGCTGGTCGGTGCCACCGCGGTCGCGGACGCGACCAGAGCGGACATCGCCGCGGACGGGACCCTCCACCGGCCTAGCGGTGCCCCGGTCGAGACGACGAAGACTGTCGACGCCGACGCCGTCACGTACCTCCCTGAACGCGACGCCGTCCGCGAGGACGGCGGGACCGAACCCTTCGGTGAATGGGTCCGCTGGACGGCGTTCGAACACGCCGCCGAGACAGTCGTTCCGACCGTCGAGGACCGTCTCGACGAACCGGACGCCGGTCTCGGTCGGGGGGTACGCAGCCTCGTGTTCGGACTCGTCGTCACCGTCGACTACGGTATCACGCGGAATCGTGACGGTGAGGTCGTGAGCGAACCGACCGTTCCGCTCGACCGGGTGCTGTCGGTCGCCCCCCGGACGGTGACTGTGACAGTCGAACTCGACGGCCGGTCGGCGGTTCGCGAGGTCCCGGTCGCCGTCGAGGAGACGGAGACGCAGTATCTGGACGGTTAGGCTTCGAGCAACGCCCGAGTCTCCCGGTGTCGGTACCGGAACATCGGTTCCATCCCGAAAAAGCCCAGCGGCCCCGCTACACGTCCGAGCGGTCCGCCGGGGAGTTCGTACTCCACCCGGTCGTGGACGATGGTCGCGTCGTCGCCGTCAGCCCGGAACCGGTGGGTGTGCTCCCACTCGGGGAACGGTCCCTCGGTCATCACGTCGCGGAACATCGCTTCGTCCTCGCCCTCATCGCGGGCGACGATTTCGGAGACCCAGCGCTGGCGCGGCGCGACGCCGAACGGCTTGACCGAGGAGACGACGACCGACCCCGGTTCCAGTACCTCGGGGTCTGGTTCCCCGTCCGGACCGCGCGTCTCCTCGACCCTGAGGTGCATCCAGTCCGGAGTGAGGGCCACGAGGCCGTCGGCCGTCGAGTGGAACTCCCAGACTTCCGACAGCGGCGCCGACACGCGGACCTCTCGCTCGAAGACGGGCATACCGGGGTTTGGGGCGACACGGGGAAAACTGCGGCGGTGCCAGACACTACGTCGAGAGGCGGCCGATCAGGGCCAGATGCCGCCTTCTTCGGCCGCGTTGACGACCCGCTCGATGGCGACGACGTACATCGCCGTTCGGAAGTTCGGCGCGTCGGTGCGCTCGTAAGTATCGACGAGGTCGCCAAACGCCGTCGTGATGATCCGCTCCAGTTCGTCGTTGACGCGGCTCTCGTCCCAGTAGAACCGCTGGCGGTTCTGGACCCACTCGAAGTACGACACCGTCACGCCGCCAGCGTTGGCGAGGATGTCGGGAAAGACGGCCACGTCACGCTCCGAGAGGACGTCGTCGGCCCGGGGCGTCAGCGGGCCGTTGGCTGCTTCGACGATTATGTCGGCCTGTACGTCGTTGGCGACCGTCTCGCCGATTGCGTTCTCCAGTGCCGCCGGAATCAGCAGGTCGACGTCCATCGTCAGGAGGGCTTCGTTGCTCAGTTCCTCGGTCGCCCCCTCGAACCCGGCGAGGGATCCGGTCTCGGTCTTGTGGTCTTTCGCTGCGCGGGCGTCGAACCCGTCGGGATTGTAGACGGCCCCAGAGGAGTCAGAGACGGCGACGATGTTCGCACCCAGATCGTCGATGAGTTTCGCGGCGACGGACCCGGCGTTGCCGTACCCTTGCACGGCGACGGTGGCGTTTTCGACGTCCTTGCCGAGGTACTCGAACGCTTCGCGGGTCGTCAGCATCACCGAGCGACCCGTGGCCTCGACCCGGCCAGCGCTCCCGCCGGACTCGGGCGCCTTCCCGGTGATGACGCCGGGTTCGGTCGTGTTCTCTAACGTCTCGTAGGTGTCCTTTATCCAGTTCATCTCCCGCTGGCCGGTGTTGACGTCGGGCGCGGGGATGTCCTTGTTCTCGCCGATGATGGGCCGGAGTTCCTTCGCGAACGACCGCGTGATGCGTTCGACTTCGCTGTCGGAGTACTCGCGCGGATCGAACTTGATGCCGCCTTTCCCGCCGCCGTAGGGGATGTTGACGGCGGCGCACTTGTACACCATCCACCCGGAGAGGGCTTTCACTTCGTCGCGGGACACCTGCGGGTGATACCGAATCCCGCCTTTGTACGGGCCGCGGTCGCCGTTGAACTGCGAGCGGAAGGCCCTGAACACCTCGACCGAACCGTCGTCCATCTCGACGGAGAGGCTCGTTTCGAGGACGCGTTCGGGGTGTTTCAGGCGTTCGAGAACGTCCGTGGAGTACTCGAGATAGGCGGCGGCGTCGTCGATCTGCTCTTGTAAGCTCTCGAACGGGTTCACCTCGTCAGACATACGTACTCCGTCGAAGAGTGGCGACAAAAGGGTGCCGCCGGCCATGGTCGGCGCCCGCCTTCGTGGGAACCGGACTACTGTGACCGGTCGACGCCCGTTCGTTCGAGGACGCGCTCGGCCTGTCGAATCTGCGGGGCGTCTATCATCTCGCCGTCGACGACGAAGACGCCCCCGTCGGCTTCGTCGCGGGCGCGTAGAATCCGCTCGGCCCACTCGACCCTGTCGTCGTCGGGCGTGAACACGTCGTTGACGACCGTCGCCTGCGCGGGGTGGATGGCGAGTTTCCCGTCGTACCCCAACTGGAGCGCCCGGCGGGTGTCCCGACGGAGGCCCGCGTCGTCGGTGAAGTTGGGAAAGTGCGTGTCGATGGGCGTCACGCCGGCCGCCCGTGCCGCGAGGACGACGTGTTGGCGTGCGTGGGCGACTTCGCTGCGGTCCTCGCTCCCCGTCGCACCGATATCCCCGGCGAGGTCCTCGGCCCCGAACACCAGCGCGTCCGTCGCCTCGACGGCCGCGATAGCCTCGGCGTGGAGGATTCCCGCCGCGGATTCGACGAGGGCGAGTATCGGGCAGTCGACGTCGGCCTCCTCGAGGAGGTCGGCCAGCAACTCGACGTCCGCTGCGTTCCGAGTCTTCGGGAGCATCACGCTGTCCGGTGTTGGCCCGGCGAGGACGACGGCGAGGTCGTCGGCCGCCCCCGCGCCGACGGGGTTGACCCGGACACAGACCTCGCAGTCGGCCGGCAGTACCTCGGCGAGTGCGTCCCGCACGGTCTCGCGGGCGGCGGCTTTAGCGTCGGGGACGACGGCGTCTTCGAGGTCGAAGACGACCACGTCGGCGTCGCTACGCGGTGCTTTCCGTAGCTTCTCGGGTTCGTCACCGGGGGAGAACAGGACGCTTCTGCGGGGCATACTCTCTCGTTTGGCTCCCCGGCCCGTAAGTGTCGGCGCTGGTGGTGGTGCCCGACGCGACCCTCTCACTTCGGTCGCCGCTCCGACCACCCGGAGATTGTCCCGGTGGAGGCGGCCTGAAACACCACCAGTACCGCGACCCCGAGCACGATGCCGGTTCCAAGCGCTGTGACGACCGACGCCGGGACGGCGATGGTCTGTACAGTCACCCAGACGACGACGGCGAAGACGGCGATACCGACGGCCACGGCGCGGCGCCCGAGTCTGGGCGCTCGCTGTCGAAGTCGCCGTCCGACCGACGACTGCGCCACCGGCCCGGCGACAGCGACGGTCACGGCGAAGGCTCCCCCGAGGGCCGCCCACGAGACAGCATCGGTCTCGTAGATAGTGAGGGCCGTCGACACGGACGCGAGGGCGGTCACGATGACTTGGTCCCACGTCGGCGGAGCCTCGGGGAGCCATCCAGCGGCAATCGAGCGGAGGGACACCCTCGAAAATTCCGGCCCAGTGACTAAGAAAGTAGGCCATCGTTCATCGCCCCCACAGTCTAAGGGACCGGCGGGCGTCGGCCACCGCATGAGCGGCCTGTACTACGAGGAGTTCACCGAAGGCGAGACCATCGACCACGCGAAGCGACGGACGATAAGCGAGAGCGACAACCAGCGCTTTTGCGACCTGACGATGAACCAGCAACCGCTCCACTTAGACGCCGAGTTCGCCGCCGAGACGCAGTTCGGTGAGCGCCTCGTCAACGGCCTCTACACGATGTCGCTGGCCGTGGGCCTAACGATTCCCGACACGACGGACGGCACCATCGTCGCAAATCTCTCGTACGACGACGTGGAGCATCCCTCGCCGGTGTTCCACGGCGACACAATCCGCGCCGAGACGACGGTGACGGACAAGCGACTGACCAGCGACGAGGAACGTGGCGTCGTCACCATGCGGGTCGACGTGTACAAGCAGGACGACACGCTGGTGTGTTCCTTCGAGCGAACGGCCCTCGTCCAGCGCGCCGAGGACTGACGATGACCGTGCCCGACCGCGGGCGACTTGCCACGTTCGGCCTCACGCTCGTAGGTCTGGCGGCGGCCCTCGTCGCCGTCTCGCTGAGCACCGGCGTCCGGATGGTCGCGCTGGCACCGGTGTACATGTTCACACCGATGGTCGCCGGCCTCCTCGCCACGCTCACGTCCGGCCTCGCCCCGGGGACCGTCGGACTGCGCGTCGGTCGCCGCCGGTGGCTGGCCGTCGCGGCGCTGCTGGCGCTGCCCCTCGTCGGACTGACGCTGGCGCTCTCGGTAGCCGTCCCGGGCATCGCCTTCGATCCGAGCGCCGACGCGCTTCCCGGTATCGCACTACCCGGTGGCGTCGCGGGCGTCCTCGTTACCTTCGGCCTCGTCCTCGCGCTGGGTACCACCGTCAACGCCGTGTTCGCCTTCGGCGAGGAGTTCGGCTGGCGGGGCTATCTCCTGTGGGAACTCGCACCGCTGGGGTTCTGGAAGGCGTCGGGCGTCATCGGCGCGCTCTGGGGGCTCTGGCACGCCCCTATCATCCTCGACGGTTACAACTTCCCCTCGTTTCCGGTCCTCGGCGTCGGCGTGATGGTCGTGGCCTGCGTGGCGTTCTCGCCGCTGTACACCTACGTCGTTCTCCGTGCCGAATCTGTGCTGGCCGCGGCGCTGTTCCACGGCGTGTTCAACGGCTCCGCCGGACTCGTGGTCGTCTACGCCGTCACAGAACGACCCGTGTTGAACGAACTCGTCGCCAGTCCGGTCGGCCTCGCGGGTGCGCTGGCGTTCGGGTTGGCGACGGCGGTGGTCGGGGTCCGCGGGACGCCCGAGTTGACTCGGGGAGCACTCGGGAACGGGTGAGCCAGTCCGAGCGGTTTTCTCTCCGGCGGTCCTCGAATCGAGTATGGCCGCCGCACGCGCTTCCGCACTCGCAGAGAGGCTGGACCCGGACGCCGTCGCCCGCATCGGTCTCGGCGCGATGTTGGTGCTCGCTGGCGTCCACAAACTCCTCGCGCCGGACGTATGGGCGGCGTACGTGGTGGACTGGCTGGCTCCGTTGCTCCTCGTCACTCCGGTTCAGTTCATGCTGGTCAACGGCGTCCTCGAAATCGGGTTCGGCGCGGTGTTGGTCGCCGACCGCTACACGCTGGCCGCGGCGGCGGTGGCGGCCGTCTCGCTGGCCGCGACGACCGCATACCTTGCTATCGTCGGCGTCACGGAGGGCGGCCTGTTCGTCGACGTGATGATACGCGACGTGGGCCTGACGGCGCTCGCGTCGGCGGTGCTGGTGCGGTCACTGGCGCCGTCTTCGTGAGGCGGCGATACGAGTCCCGACGGGAGGCACATATGGTAGAACAGCCAACAAGACACATGGCGCTCAGTGCCAGAAACACCCTCCGAGGAACCGTGACGGCCGTCGAGATGGACGGCGTGATGGCCGAAGTCGTGGTCGAACTCGACGACGGACAGAACGTGACGTCGACTATCACTCGGTCGTCGGCCGAACGCCTCGACCTCGTTCCGGGCGACGAGATCAGCGCCGTCGTGAAGGCCAGTGACGTGATGATCGACGCCGAGTGAGGCATCAGAGGACGGTTCCGTGTTTCTTTTCGGGACGGTCCTTCTCGACAGTCTCGTACATCTCGAAGCGGGCGGCCAGTTCCGCCCGCAGGTCGCTGGGGGGGACGATTTCGTCGATGACGACTTCGCTCGCCATCCGGTGGACGTCGATGTCCTCGCGGTACTCTTCGCGGAGTTCCCGTTCGCGTTCGGCCCGCTCGTCGGGGTCGTCGATGGCGTCGAGTTTGTTCGCGTAGACGGCGTTGATGGCCGCTTCCGGACCCATAATCGCGATTTCACCGCTCGGGAGCGCGAGCGTCGCCTCCGGGTCGTAGGCCGGCCCGGACATGGCGTAGATGCCCGCGCCGTAGGCCTTTCGGACGACGACACACTGCTTCGGGACGGTAGCCGAAGACGTTGCGTAGATCATCTTCTTGCCGGCCTCCAGAATCCCCTCTTTCTCGACGCCCGACCCGGCCATGAACCCCGGCGTATCGCAGAGATAGAGCAGCGGGACGTTGTAGGCGTCACACTTCCAGACGAACTCGGCGGCTTTGCGGGCCGAGTCCGGGAAGATAGCGCCCGCACGCTGGGCCGGTTGGTTGGCGACGATACCGACCGAGCGGCCGTCGATGCGGGCGAACCCGGTCAGAACCTCCCTGCCGTACTCCGGCTGGAGTTCGAAGAAGGTGTCCCCGTCGACCACTCGCTCGATGACCCGATGCATGTCGTACCCCTTGTTTGGCTCCGTCGGGACGACGCCGTCCAGCCCCTCGGGGGACTTCGTCGGCGCGACGGTCTCCGCACTCGGCGGTTTCTGCTCGGCGTTGTCCGGCAGATAGGTGATGAGGTCCGCGACCAGTTCGCGGGCGTGTTCCTCGTCGTCGGCCACGAGGTCGGCGCTGCCAGAGTGTCGGGCGTGGACGTCGGGGCCCCCCAGCGTTTCGAGGTCGATGTCCTCGCCGGTGACCATCTCGACCATCCGCGGGGAAGCGATAGCCAGTGCGCTCATCCCGCGGACCATCACGGTGAAATCCGAGAACACTGGCGTGTAGGCCGCACCGGCGATACAGGGGCCGTACAGCACGCAGATTTGCGGGACGGCGCCGGAGAGGATGGAGTGGTTGTAGTAGAACTTCCCGATGCCCTCGCGGTTGGCGAAAAAGCCCCGTTGCTGGTCGATGCGACCGCCCGAGGAGTCGACGAGGTAGAGCGCGGGCCGCCCGGTCTTGAGGGCGCGTTGCTGGAGGCGGAGGAACTTCTCGACGCCGCGCTCGGCCACCGAGCCCGCTTTGACAGTGAAGTCGTTGGCGGCGACGTGGACCCTGCGGCCGTCCAGCGTCGCCGCGCCGGTGAGCATCCCGTCGGCGGGGAGGCGAGTACCGTCGTCGTACTCCTCGACCTCGGGGCTGTCGGCGTGCCACGCGTCGAAGTTGGCGAACCGGCCGTCCTCGAAGTCCAGTCCGTCCTCGCCGAACCAGAGTTCGAGTCGGTCGCGGACGAACAGTTTGCCCTGTTCGGCGAGGCGCTCGCGGTACTTCTCCGGCCCCCCCTGTTCGATGTCGGCTATCTCCTCGCGGAGTCGCTCCTCGCGCTCGGTCGGTCCGGAGTCGTCGGCCGCCTCTGTATGCCTCTCGGCCCCGTCACTCACTGCTGCCGTCTCCGTGATATCCTCGACGAACGTGGGGTCGTCGCTGTCGCCGACGTACACTTCGACTCGCTCCCCGACGTGTTCGGCGACGGCGGCGGCGATGGCCGACGCCTCGTCGCGGCTCGCGTCTGCGGCGATACGAACCTTCATACCGTGTCCCACGGCCCCAGGGGTCACAGTCCTTGCCCCGCTCGCGGCTCGATTATCATCGCTCGTAATGTCGCCGGTCGATTGATAACCGGTCGTAGGCAACTGGCTGGCAATGAGCGTCGCCAGCGTCGGGGTGAAGCGAGGCCGTCATGCTGCCGGGTGGATTCGTCTCGGTCTCCTCACGGCGATACTCCTCGGCGCCCTCACCGTCGTCGCAAGTGGGGCCGTCGCGGCCGCCGACACCACGCCGCCGGAGTGGGGGAACGCGACGAAGGGGAACGCGACGACTATCCACGTGACCGTCTACGACAACGGCACGCTGGACCCCGAGAGCATTCAGGCCGAAGACTTCGCCCTGACTGCCGGGTCCGTCGCGAACGTCTCCGTCACGTCACTCGACGTCGACGGGAAGAACCGCACCGGAGCCCGCGTTTCCCTGTTTCTCGACGACCGAGTCGACACCAACAACGTCTCTATCGGCATCCGGAGCGGCGCCGCTATCAAGGACAGTGCGCGTAACGAACTCGACGAAGGCACTGTCACCGTCTCGGGGATGGACTCCACGACGCCGCGGTATCGCTCGTTCGAGTTGCGGCGCGTGAACGAGTCGACCGTCGAGATTCAGGCCGAGACGAACGAACGACTCTCCGACCTCCGCGTCAGCATCGGCGGGCCTGCGACGGACGAACTGAACCGTTCGAACTTCACCGAATCCGTCGGCGACACGGCGGTGTACACGGCTCGCTATACGTTCCCGGAGGAGGGGCAGTACGCGGTTCTCTGGATGTCGGCCACCGACCGCTACAACAACAGCATCAGGTTCAGCCGGTTGAAGAAGTTCCGCTACGACGGGTCCGCGCCGAACGTCACGCTCGAAGGCCCCGAGAACGCCACCGTCGGCGACCCGGTGAACTTCTCTGCGGCCAACTCCACGGACGACCAGCGAATCGAGCGCTACCGCTGGCGCGTCGACGGCGGCACCATCATCCCGGGCGAGTCGATTCGCGTCGCGTTCGCGACGCCGGGTACCCACGAGATAGCCGTCGAAGTGACGGACCCGTTCGGCAACACTGCCGTCGCCACGAAGACCGTGACTGTCGCCACGGCCAACGGCAGTTCCGGCACTGTCAATCTCACACGGGTCAACGCGACCCACGCGACGGCGACGGTCGACGGGACGGGGTTCGCACAGACGCTCGGGCCGTCCGACGACAGACCGCTCGTGTCCGGAACCAATGCCTCGTTGCTGCGAGTGACGGCCTCGTTGCCCGACAACGGGACTGTTCCGGTCGCACTCGCGGCGCGAAATCGGACGCCGCCCTCGCTCGCGACGGCGACGGGCGACGCTGGACTCGCACTGTTCGATATCGACCACGGCGGCGTGCCGGCCGAGGGCGTGACGCTCCGGTTCGCCGTCGACCGGGCGGCGCTGGACCGCTCCGGCGTCGCCCCCGAGGCGGTCACGCTGTACCGTGACGACGGTGGCTGGGCGGCGCTGGAAACGACCGTCGTCGAGCGCGGCGAATCGCGCGTCGTCTACCGGGCGACTGCGCCGGGGCTCTCGCGGTTCGCTGTGGGCCTCGACAGATCACGGACCGCCGCCGTGACGGCCGAGACGCCGACCGAACAGGTCACCGAGACGCCGACCGAACAGGTCACCGAGACGCCGACCGAGCGGACGGACCGAGCGGGGACACCGAACATCCGGGTCACGAACGCCACCGCCGACGCCGCCAACCTCTCGGTCGGTGACCGGGCCGTCGTCACGGTGAATCTCACGAATCGCGGGACCGCGACGGGCGATTACCTCGTCACCCTCTTCCTGAATGATTCGACGCTCGCCACCCGCGAAGTGACGGTGCCGGCGGGCGAGGCGCGCACGACGGAGTTCGCCAGAGAACTGCCCGAGGGCGGTCCACTCGAAGTCGGAAGCCGGCGAGTCGCCACCGTCAGTAGCGGTGGTGACGGGGTCGCACTGCCGGGCGTCCCGACGCTCCCGTCCGTGCCGAACCCGCTGGCACTGTGGCCCAGCGGTATCGTCGGGACGATACTGAGCGCCCTCGTGGGACTGGTCGTCGTGGTCTACGGCATTCTAAAAGCGCTGGCGATATACCTCGGTTACTGACCGCTCTCGGATTCGAGGCGGTCGATGAGCGACGCGTTACCGAGGTGAAGCGGCGTACGCTCGTGGAGTTCGTCGGGGTTCAGGTCGAGGAGCGACTGTTCGCCGTCCGAGGACCTGCCACCGGCGGCCTCGACGATGTAGGCCATCGGTTGGCCCTCGAACTGGAGACGTAGTTTCCCTTCGGGTCGGGACTGCAGGGCAGGATACGCGAAGATGCCGCCGTACGTGAGAACCTGATTGATGTCGGCTATCATCGCGCCGCCGTAGCGGAGTTTGAGTTCGCGGCGAATCTCCTCGGCGAACGTCCGGAAGTCGTCCGTCCACGAGTCGACGCCGCCGCCAAACCCGAACACGGTCGGGTCCTCGGGGATGGTCACGTCGTCGTCGACGAGTCGCTGCTCGTCGCCGAGGATGTACTCCTTGACGCGGCCGTCGCGGGCGACGACCATCGACGTGACGGGCCCGTAGATGACGAACCCGGCGGCCAGCAGGTTCCGGCCCGTCGTCGGCGGGCGCTCGTCGTAGACGCCGAAGATGGTACCCATGCCGCTGTTGGGTTCCAGATTCGAGGACCCGTCGAGGGGGTCCATCGCGACGTGCAGGCGTCCGTCGCTGGTCGCCATCTCCGTGCGTTCCTCACTGGCGTAGGTAGCGACGCCGTCGATGCCGAGGATGCGCTCCTCGAACAGTTCGTCCGCCCGGAGGTCGGCCGCCAGTTGCTCGTCGCCGCTGGGGTTGACGGTACCGCTGTGTTCACGCTCCGTCGCGATGGCTGTTCGAACGTCGCTCGCCGCGTCCGCGATTGTGTCGATGACCTGTGCGACCGTCCGATCGGCCTGGGTGGCCGGGGCGTCGAGTGATTTGCTCATCTATGGTGGGGCTGGGTGGCGCGCCGGTCAGTTCGGGAGTGGGGTCGTCCGGCGAGTGATTCCCAGTGTGTCGTCACTCCCTGCTTCTGCCCCACACCATAAGTATCTTGTTGCTGACATTTACTACGGAACGAGTCAATTATTCGGCAGCCTCGCCCTCGTTGGGTTTGAGCATGGTGGTTAGTCACACATTTATTGAATGGTAAGGGTAGTTACTATTCGTCTAAGGTCGGCAGACTTACACGAACACGGGTCGAACCGCTGGGTATGCAACTCGACGACATCGACCGCGTCGGCGTCGTGGGTGCCGGCACGATGGGCAACGGCATCGCGCAGGTCGCCGCCGCTTCGGGCTACGACGTCGTGATGCGCGACGTCGAACAGCAGTTCGTCTCCGCGGGGTTCGACGACATCGACGAGAGCCTCGGTCGTCTCGTCGCCCGGGACGAACTGACCCGGTCGGAAGCCGACCGCGCCCGGGACCGCATCGAAGGGACGACGGACCTCGCCGACCTGTCCGACTGTGACCTCGTAGTCGAAGCGGTCACGGAGGATATGGACGTCAAACAGTCCGTCTTCGAGGACCTTTCGGTCACCTGTCGGACCGAGACGGTACTCGCGACGAACACCAGTACGCTCTCTATAACCACCATCGCCAGCGTCGTCGACCGGCCCGAGCGAGTGCTTGGCCTCCACTTCATGAACCCCGTCCCGGTGATGAAAGGCGTCGAAGTCGTCGTCGGCGAGAAGACGGGCACGGACACGCTCACACTGGGACACGCGTTCGCGAAGGACCTCGGTAAGGAGACGTGGGAGGCCGACGACAAACCCGGCTTCGTCGTCAACCGTGTCCTCATGCCGTGGATAAACGAGGGTATCCGGGCCTACGACGAGGGCGTCGCCGGGATGGCCGACATCGACCGCGGACTGACCCTCGGGACGAACGTCCCGATGGGGCCGCTGGAACTGGCCGACCACATCGGTCTCGACGTCGTCCTCGACGCGAGCGAGACGCTCCACGAGGAACTCGGGGACCGCTACAAGCCGGCGTACCTCCTCAAGCGGAAGGTCGCCGCCGGCGACCTCGGGAAGAAGACCGGTACCGGGTTCTACGAGTACGAGTGACCCGCCGTGGCGGCCGGAATACGATAGCGGACAACCGACTGGGCGTTGCCGAACAGTAAAGTCACGGGCCTCGATACCTTGACACATGGACTTCAGTCCCACAGCGGAGCAGCGTCAGATTCGGGAGATGGTCGCGGAGTTCGTCGACGAGGAGGTGGTTCCGCGCGCGGCCGAGATAGACGAGTCGGACGAGTTCCCGTGGGACCTCGTCGACCAGATGGCCGAGTTGGGGCTGATGGGGATGCCAATCCCCGAGGCGTACGGCGGCGCCGGTCTCGACTACCACAGTTACGCGATGGCACTGGAGGAGATATCCCGCGGGAGCGGGGGCCTCGGCACCATCGTCGCCGCCCACATCTCGCTGGCCTGCAACATGGTCTACGAGTTCGGCGACGAGGCCCAGAAGGAGACGTACCTCACGCCGATGGCCGAGGGCGAGGAGGTCGGCGCGTTCGCGCTCTCGGAACCCGGCGCCGGCAGCGACGTGCCCGCGATGACGACCACGGCCGAACCGGACGGCGACGGCTACGTCGTAAACGGCGGGAAACTGTGGATTTCCAACGGTTCGGTCGCCGACACCGTCGTCCTGTTCGCGAAGACGGACCCAGAGGCAGGCAACAAGGGCATCTCCTCGTTCGTCGTCCGCCCCGAGGAGGACGACGGGTTCATCGTGGAGGGCACGGAGCACAAACTCGGCGACAAGGGCTGTCCCACCGCGGAACTTCGCTTCGACGACATGTACCTCCCCGAGGAGCGCCGCCTCGGCGACGAGGGTCGGGGCTTCGTCCACGCGCTGAAGACGCTCAACGGCGGCCGAATCACCATCGCCGCCCGGGGCGTCGGCATCGCACAGGCAGCGCTGGACGAAGCCCTGCAGTACGCACAGGACCGCGAGCAGTTCGACCGCCCCATCTCCGATTTTCAGGCCATCCAGCACAAATTGGCGGACATGGACACGAAGACGTCGGCCGCCCGCCTGCTGATGCATCAGGCCGCCGACCTGAAGATGCGCGGCGAGAACTTCGTCAAGGAGGCCGCACAGGCCAAACTGTACGCCTCGGAAGTCTCCCGCGAGGTCGCCAACGAGGGCATCCAGATCCACGGCGGGTACGGCTACACGAAGGACTTCCCGGTCGAGCGGTTCTACCGCGACGCCAAACTCAACGAGATATACGAGGGGACCAGCGAAATCCTTCGCAACACCATCGCCGACGAGTTGCTGGACTGAGTTACTGTTCGCCGCCCGCTTCTCCGAGATTCTCGCCCATCCACGCGTAGTGCTCGCGCAGGCGACGCTCGCCGCCCTCGGTGAGCGAGTACTTGTCGGCGATGCCGTCGGTCCGGTGTTCGACGAACCCGGCGTCCGCCATCGCTTCCAGCGCCCCGTAGAAGCTTTTGGGCTCGATGCGCGCGTCGTACCGCCGTTCGAGGCGCGTCTTGAGACGCTGGCCCGTCAGTTCGCCGTCCTCGGCCCCGGCGAGAATGACGCACATGTCCCGCCGCCGCCCGCTCTGGAACCACTTCGCCATGGCCGGACTCACGTCGGGCACCCCTTCGGGTGTTTCGACTTCGCGCCGGTCACGGCGGTCACCGACCGGGCCGGACGGCGCCACAGCGGTAGCGTCCCAATCGCTCCCGTTCGACCGTCTCGGGGCCGTCGAGGTCCGTCCGTTCCGTCGCCACCCACAGGTTCACCGCCGTCATCTCGTCGCCGTGGGTTCGGTTCCACCGCTCACAGAGGAACGTCGCCAGCGAGCGGCGGAGTCTGGGTTCGGTACGGGCGTCGTCGAGGAACTTCCGCCAGCGCTCGTTCGGGTACCGCGACGCGGCCTCGGTCGGGCGCGAGCGGTCGTACTGCTCCCCGGTGAGTGCGTCGACGCGCTCGCCGCTGGTCAGGTTCGCCGGGGCTTCGTACCACCACGTCGCCAGCGGCGGCGACGGCGCGAACATGTCCCACGAACGGTCCGTCAGTCGGTCCGGCGTGCCCGCCGGCGCGGCGACGACGCCGAGGCCGACGGCGTTCGTCACCAGAATCACGGCCAGACAGCAGACCGCGAGAGCGCGGGCGATGCGAGAGAGCGTCGGAACGCGGTCGGCCAGCGGCGTTCGTTCCGGCCCGACTGCCGAGAGCGACGCCAGCGGTCGGAGGCGGTCCGCGGCGCGGTCCCAGACGACGCTCGGGAACAGCGCGAGCAACCCCGTCGCCGAGACCAGCGGGAACACGCCGATAGAGAGCGTCAGCATCATCCCGAGGTGGGCGCCGACGAACGCGCCGACCAGCGCCGCCCGACGCCACCCGGTCAGGACGACGAGCAAAGGCGAGGTCAGCAACATCCCTACCCAGAGCCAGTCGACGAGCGTCAGGAGCGGCGTCCACCCGGCGACGACGTCACCGAACAGGACGGTGAAGTGGTCCAGTTGGAAGGCATAGCGGACCGCGTCCCCCCGAAGCCACACGTCGGCTCTGAGTTTGACGACGGCGTTTGTGGCGTAGACGACGACAATCTGTGCCAGCAACCCGACCGTGGCGGGACCGACGACGCTGTGGTCGTCGGCCGCCCCCTCGGTGGTGTCGGCGGCCCAGCGGCTCCCGAGGGGAAGGAACAGGCCCCAGAACAGCAGTCGGCGCAAGAGTATGTCCCCGCTGTTGAGCACGAACGGGTTCCGGACCTGTATCGAGACGAGGAGGACGAGCGAAACGAACGTCGCGAGTCGAGTCCGATAGCCGACGAGCAGCGATAGCGCAGCGACGGCGGCGGCGAGACACAGGAGTCCCTGTACCCACGCGGCCCCCGAGAGCGCGTGTAACGAGAGGACGTCCCACCCGGGGTAGAGCGCGCCCAACACCGACCGAGGGAGGACGCCGGCGTCGGTGTAGAAGGCGACGAGGTCCGGCAAGCGGCGTGTGAGGTCGACGAGGATCACGAACGCAAGCGAGATACGAAACGCGGCGAGAGCCCGGCGGTCGATGGCAAACCGACGAGCGAGCGCCTCGCGGACTGTCGACGTCACGATGTCCGGAGTCAGCGCAGTCGCGGACATAAGTCTTCCACCTGCCGTACACCGACAGATTTCATTGGGTGTGGTCCTAACGTCGAACCGATGGCAGACACCGAGGACCCGACGGAAGCGACGGCCGACGATATCACCGCTCGCTATCGAGAGACCGAGACGGAGCGACTGCTCACGTTCGAGGCGGACGGCCGCACGGCCGCCATCGCCCAGAACGTCGAGGGGTACGCGATGCTGAAGGTCAGGCCCAGCGCCGACGGCGACGAACTCGAACGCTACTACGGGTTCGACATGGCGCTCGACCACGCCGCGGAGTTGCTCGGGACATCGCCGAACGCACTGCCGGTCCCCGAGGCGGCCGCCGACATGGGGATGTAGGCGACCGATACGAGGCGCCCTTCTGCGAGATGTGCCCTGAGAGTGTCCCGCCAGTACCCGGTCGCATCAGGGCCGTGTCACTCCCGACTCCGTCGTGGGCTGGCGGTTTCGCTCGGCTAGCACTGACCATTCAGGTACGTTCGTCTACGTATCAGCCATAGCCATATACTGCAGTCATATAAACGATTCTTACGTCCGATGGCCAGCGGACACGTGCATGGTCGATCTGACTCGACGGACACTGATTTCTAGTACGGTCGCTGCGGCACTGGGGGCAAGTGTCGCCGGGGTCGCGAGCGGTGAAGAAGTCGCCGAGACGAACACTCCCGGCGCACCCCGCGTGAAGGGGTCACTAAAGCGGTTCTCCTCGACGGCGTTCGGTGCCGAGGTCACCGGTCCGTTCGTCTTCGAGGACGGGTCGCTGCTGTACAGCCTCCAGCACCCGTCGGAGAACAACCAACCGCCGTTCGACACGGCCGGAGTCGGATACTTCAGCGGGTTCCAGTTCGAACTCGACGGGGACAACGACGACTTCGACGAACTGTCGACGCCACAGTCCGACACGGAACAGCGGCAGATCCGCGCCGCCGACGGCGAGTACACGCTGTTCGGTCAGGGACGCGACGAGATAAACGGTGGTGCAGAGCGTCTCGGGGTCACACAGACGCCCGACGGCACCGACATCTCGTGGGACAACTTCGACGGCAGTCAGTACGGGGCGGCCGGAACGAACCCCGACTGCAACCAGTTCGTCCCGTCGAACGACGACGGGACCGAGGGGTACCTGTTCACCAACTGGGAGAACAGCCCTGGCAACGTCTCGCGGATTCCGCTCAGCAAGACCGAGGACGGCGAGTGGGAGGCCGATCTGGAGAACGCCATCAACCTCGCAAACACCGACCCGTTCCGGGAACTCGGCGGGACCCGAATCAACTGCTACGGCGACCGGAGCCCGTGGAACACGATGATCTCCTCCGAGGAAAACTACGCCCACGTACGCGTCTCCCTGACCGCGACGGTCGGCGACGTCGTCGAGGCCGGCACCGGCAAGGGCCTGCTCGGCGCGTGTCAGTTCTGGAACCGCCCGAACCCGGCCGGCATCCAGAGCGCCGTCGACGAGTACTACGGCGACGAGTCGTGGTACGTCCAGGGCTCCTGGGCGATGAAAGGCGTCGAGTTCCTCGCGTACTATCTGGGCGCCGACCGGGTCGACCAAGCCGAGGACGCCAACACGACCGAACCTATCGGCGACGCCTACCCGAACCCGTACCGCTACGGGTATCACGTCGACATTCGAGAGCCGACGGCCGAGACCCCACAGCCGATCAAGTACTACGTCATGGGGCGGGCCGCGTGGGAGTCGCCGAACATTCAGGCCGACGAGCAGACCGTCTACGGCTGTTCCGACGGCGACAGCAAGGGCATCTACAAGTTCGTCGCCGACGAGCCGATTCCGAGCTACGACGACCCGATGGACGTCGAGGGGACGCTCTATGCCCCGAAGATTACGAACGACGCTGCCAACGCCACCGAGGCAGGCACCCGCAACTCGCCGGCCGACACGCCGCTCGAAATCGAGTGGCTGGAACTCGGCCACGCGAGCAACCGCGAGATCGAGTCGTGGATCGCCGAGTACGACGACATCACGCAGATCGACTACCTCGAAACGCACGCAGAGACCGACTGGGAGTCTGACCTCGACGCGGCCCTCGAAGAGGCCGACCGTGCGGTCGTCGAGAACGGCAACCAGAACTACGTCACCAACGAGGAGATCGTCGAGTGGGCCGAGCAGTACGAGTCGAAAGGGCCCGACAAGGTGGACGAGGACCTCCGGAAGATTCCGTTCCTCGAAACCCGTGCCGCCGCGAAGGAAATCGGCGCGTCCATCGAGTTCAACAAGGCCGAGGGCGTCGACAGCATCGACGGCGCCGGCCCCGGTGACTTCGTCTACTTCGGCATCTCCGAGTTCAACGACGACCTCGCGAACGACGAGGGCGACGTCCAACTCGACCGCGTCGACGGCGGTGTCGTCTACCGCGCCGAACTCGAACCGGACTACAACGTCTCGACGCTCGAACCGGTCATCGTCGGTCCGGACTTCACCGACGCGCCCGCGGACGCCGACGGCGCCCTCCGCAACATCGACAACCTCTACGTGATGGACGACGGCCGTGTCCTCTGCTGTGAGGACGGGTTCGGCGGCCCGGCGCGCTCGTACCCCAACGACTGCCTGTACGTCTACGAACCGAACCTCGTCGTGGACGTGGCGTCCGTCGAGACGGCCATCAAGTCGACGGCCGAGGCGGCCGTGACGGCGTCCTCGCTCCCCGACGGTTTCACCGCCGCCGAGATGACCGTCTCCGTCGAGGACGCTCGGGTGGCCGACATCACCGGCGTCTCGGTGCCCGAGGACCTCGACGCCGCCGAGGCGACCGTCAGCGGCGACGGCACCACGGCGACCATCAGCGTACGCGACCCGGTCGGTACCGTACAGGCCGGTGCGATGGACGTCACGCTGGCGACGCTCGAACTCACCGGCCAGAGCAAGGGACAGACGGAACTGTCGGTCACCGTCGATTCCCTCGCGGACGAGGACGGTAACGCTATCGACGTCGAAGGGCGAACCGGGCAGGTCACCTCGATACCGCCGGGGCAGTCCGACGACAAGCCCGGGAAGGGTCCCGGCGTCTGTGGGCCGGAGAAGAACTAACACGCGACCTCTCGGGCTCGATTAGCCCATCCTCTCCACTCAATGTCCCAGACTCACGATCCGGCGACGACCGACACGGAGTCCCTCTCCCGCGAGTACGTCCTCGGCGTGCGAATCGTCGAGTACGAGACCGCGGCCGGCGAGACTCGGTATCGGTTCGACGCGCCAGAGCACTGCGGTATCGAGTTCGAAGACGAGGAGACGGCGACGCTGTACGCCGACGTCTACTTCGACGTCAACGGCTTCGAGGAGGCCGGCACCGGCGAGCGCGGCGTCCCGCCGGCGATCATTCAGGCCGGTCGCGACACGCTGGTCGCGTACTTCCTCACCCAATCCGACGTCGACGTCCACTGGGTGGCGTCCTTCTACGGTGCGAAACCAGAGAAGGTCCAGCGCTACGCCAACCGCGTCAGGAAACGGGCCGAGAAGATTCGGAGTGGCATCCGAGAGCGCGGGCTGGACTGACCGCGTTTCGCCCGAACAACTATAGCACGCGAGGCCGACGACGTCGGTATGTCGACGACACTCGACCAATTCGACCACCCCGCGTGGCTGACCGCCGCCGGAACGCTCGCGGGCTACGGCCTCGTCTTGCTGTTCCTGTTTCTCCTGCTGTTTGTCGCGCCGTATCTGGTCTTCCCTGCGTAGTCCGCTGGGTACCCGGTTCTTCGTTTCCCCCGTGGGGCGGGGGCAAGAGTCAAACCGCATGCCGTGGTAGCAGGTGGCATGAGTGTCGAGCAGGAGCAGGGCGAGCGTACCATCCGGTGTCTGGTCGCGAAAGTCGGCCTCGACGGCCACGACCGAGGGGGCCACGTCATCGCACGAGCACTCCGCGACGCCGGGTTCGAAGTCATCTACTCCGGTCTGCACCGGTCCCCCGACGAAGTCGTGCAGGCCGCGGTCCAGGAGGACGTAGACGTCGTCGGCATCTCCATCCTCTCGGGGGCACACAAGACGCTGGTCCCGAAGATTCTCGACGGCCTCAAAGAGTACGACGCCTTCGACGACCGACTCGTCCTCGTCGGCGGCATCGTCCCCGACGACGACAAGGCCGACCTCCGCGGGCTGGGCGTCGACGAGATATTCGGACCCGGCGCGTCGATGGAGGAGATGATCTCGTACATCCGCGAACACGCACCCGATCGATGAGCGACCTCGTCGCGGACCTGCTAGCGGGCAAACACAGCGCACTGGCGCGAGTCATCACGAAGATAGAGAACCGCGCGCCGGGCTACCGGGAAACCGTCTCGGAGTTACACCAGCACACCGGCCACGCCGACGTCGTCGGCGTCACGGGCAGTCCCGGCGCCGGCAAGTCCACGCTGGTCGACAAGGTGGCCGCCGAGTACCGCGACCGCGGCCTCACGGTCGGCGTCATCGCCATCGACCCGTCCTCGCCGTACTCCGGCGGGGCGGTGCTGGGCGACCGCATCCGCATGGCCTCGAACGCCGGCGACATGGACGTGTTCTTCCGGTCGATGTCGGCCCGCGGGTCGCTCGGCGGGCTATCGACGGCGACGACGGACGCCGTCACCGCGCTAGACGCCTTCGGGAAGGACGTGATAATCGTCGAGACGGTCGGCGCCGGCCAGAACGAGGTCGACATCGTCCGGACCGCCGACACGGTGGCCGTCCTCGTCCCGCCGGGGAGCGGCGACGACGTCCAGATGCTGAAAGCCGGCATCCTCGAAATCGGCGACGTGTTCGTCGTCAACAAGGCCGACTTAGACGGCGCCGACCGCACGGTCCAGCAGTTACGGGAGATGTTACAGGGCCGGGGCGGTGGGGCGGGCCACCACGGTGCGATGGCGGCCACGGACGAGGGCGGGGTGGGGCCTGACACCGAGGGCGACGCGGCCGACGAGCGGTGGGACCCGCCCATCGTCGAGACGGTGGCGAACCGGAGCGAGGGCGTCGAGGAGTTCATCTCGGTGCTGGAGGACCACGCGGACTACCTCGACCGGACCGGCAAGCGAGAGCAACAGGCCCGTGACCGGTTCGCCGCGGAGATACGGACGCTGTTGCGCGAGGACGCCAACGAACTGGTGTCCGGCGAACTCGACCGCCACGGCGGCATCGAGTCGGCCGTCGACGCCGTCATGGCTCGCGAGACGGACCCGTACACCGTCGTCGACGAGGTTCTCGCGCCGCTCCGTGAGTGTCTCGACGCCGAGAACGCCCCGTGAGGGGCAAAGGGAAACCACGCGGATGACGACGCCTCGTCAGCGCGCGGCAGACGGGGATTGTTCCGGGGTTCCCTTATAACATCCCATCCACCGTCCGGGCCGTTTCGACCCCTCCCCACCACGTATAAACAGGGTCCGGCCCGTATACCGGAGTATGAAGCTCCGAAAGGCACTGGGTGTCGCCGTCGGTGCGGTCGGGACGACGGCACTCCTCAATCGCGTCCTCCAGTCGCGTGCCGACGAGTTCGAACCGCTGTTGCCGGGCGACCAGCGGACCTACCGCTGGCGTGGCTTCGACGTCGCCTACACGGAGGCCGGGGATCCGGACGACCCCGATCTGGTCCTCCTGCACGGCATCAACGCGGCGGCCTCCAGCCACGAGTTCCACGCCGTCTTCGAGCGGTTATCCGAGGAGTACCACGTCCTCGCGCCGGACCTGCCGGGATACGGCCACTCGGACCGGCCGCCGCTGCTGTACTCGGCGTCGCTCCTGACCACGTTCGTCCGCGACTTCCTCGAAGCCGAGACCGATGACGCCACCGTCGTCGCCTCCTCGCTTTCGGGCTCCTACGCCGCTATCGCCGCCCGCGACGTCGACGTGGCCGAACTCGTCCTCGTCTGCCCGACGGACTCCTCGATGGGCAACCGGAACGTCTGGGTCCGGTCGCTGCTCCGGTCGCCGGTCATCGGACAGGCGCTGTTCAACCTCGTCGTCTCGAAGGCTTCCATCCGCCACTTCCACGACGACCACGGCTACTACGACATGACCAACCTCACCGACGAAGTCGTCGACTACGAGTGGCAGAGCGGCCACCAGCAGGGCGCGCGGTTCGCACCGGCGTCGTTCCTCTCCGGCTTTTTGGACCCGGAGGAGGACCTCGGCGACGTGCTGGCGGACCTCGACGTCCCGATAACGCTGGTCTGGGGTGAGGACGCCGACATTTCACCGCTCGACGACGGGCGCGATCTGGCCGAACGGGCCGACTCGACGCTGGTCGTCTTCGGCGACTCGCTGTTGCTCCCGCACGTCGAACACCCCGCCGAGTTCGTCGACGTAGTCCGGGGCCGGACAGAGGGGATTCGCGTCGAGACGTAGCGACGTCGGGCTATCGCTGCCGGAAGACGACGGCCCGGTCGCCGGTCGTCTCTCGCTCGCCGATTTCGATGCCGACGACCGCCCCCATCTCGACGTCTTCGGGGTCGACCCCGCGGACGAGTCCCGTCACCGACACCGGACCGAAGTCGGCGATAGCGGTGACGTAGGGGGCGTCGTCCTCGAACTGCGGCGTGGCGACGGTGATGGTCGTGTGGGTCACGATGTCGCCGCTGTCGGGCAGCGGTTCGTCGCTCAGCTCTCTGGATCCACACTCGGGACAGACGCGACGGGGTGGCAGCCAGCCGTGGCCGTTCGCACACTCGACGTAGTACCCGTCGTCCGCTTCGATGGCGTCTAACCATTCGTCGTACTGGCCGTCGGGGGCGGGTTCAGTCATGCTTTCACCTCCAGTACGTGGACCGTGGTAGACGCGACGGTGCCGCCGGCGTTGTGTGCGACGCCGACGGTGCCGTCGGGGACGGCGTCCGCCCGCGGGTGCGTCCCGTCTAAGACCCACGCGATGGTCGCCAACTGGGCGACGCCGGTCGCACCGACCGGGTGGCCCTTCGCCTTCAAGCCGCCCGAGAGGTTCACCGGCATCTCGCCGTGGCGGTCCGTCTCGCCGTTCGTCGCCGCGTGGATACCCTCGCCGCGTTCGTAGAGGCCCAGCGACTCGATAGCCAGAACCTCGGCGATGGTGAAACAGTCGTGGACCTCGGCGACGTCGACGTCCTCTGGGCCGATGCCAGCGTCCCCGTACGCCTCCTCGGCGGCCTTGTCCGCAGCGGGCGTCTGTGCGAGGTGTGGCCGGTCCTGTAACGCGAGGTTGTCGCCGCCCTGTCCGGTGCCGGTGATGGCGACGGGGGCATCGATGTCGTGGTCCTCTGCGTACGCTTCGGTGGTCAGGACTGCGGCGGCCGCTCCGTCGGTAATCGGACAGGAGTCGTACAGACCGAGCGGACTGGCGATGGTCGGCGCCTCGATGGCGTCCTCGACGGTGATAGCCTTCTGTATCTGGGCGTGCTCGTTGACCAGCGCGTGCTCGTGGTTCTTCACGGCGATGTGGGCCAAATCTTCCCGAGAGCCGCCGTACTGGTCGAAGTACGACCGCGCCATCAGCGCGTACGCCCCGGGGAAGGTCATCCCCGCGCGGACCTCGTAGAGGTCGTCGGCGGCGATAGCGAGCGCGTCCGTCGCGGCGGCAGTCCCGATGTTGGTCATCCGTTCTGCGCCGCCGACGACGATTACGTCCGCTTCGCCGTTGCGGAGGTCTCTCACCGCCGACCGGACGGCCGCACCGGCGGACGCACAGGCGGCCTCGAACCGGGTTGCCGGCGCGTCGACGCCGATAGCCTCGGCCATCAGCGGCCCCTGATGGCCCTGATGCTCGGCGAGTTCGCCCATGAAGTTGCCGTAGTAGAGCGCATCGACGTCGTCCGGGGCGACGCCGGCGGCGTCGAGCGCTTCCAGGCCCGCCTCGGCGAACAGGTCGCGACCCGTGCGCTCGGGGTGTTTCCCGAATTTCGTGACACCGGCCCCTGCGACTCGTGGGTCTGACATTACCACACAGTGGGCCCCGCGTTCTTAAATGCCTGCCGACTGTGTGGGGTTTTGCCACGATTTCACCCGTCCGAGAACGCAAGACTGCGACACTTATATAAATAACCGAACAGGTCCCTACGAGGGATATATACCCTTCGTGGGTATCGCGCTATGGCGTGCGGGTCAGTCGACGATCTCGGCGATGCGCTGTGGCTCTCCGGAGAGCGACGGGTCGGGTTCGACTATCTGGAGCACTTCGTGGTCGGTGACGTCGGGGTAGGACTTATCGATGGCGTCCTCGATGAGTTCTTTCTCCAACCGGAACTCGGTGCCGTCGTAGACGACGTCGACGCCTTGCTCGTCGAACGAGAGAACAGTCATGGCGGTAGATACGGCTGTTCAGAATAAAAGTGTAGTCTCTCGTGGGGTGCTCGCCAATCAGTCACACACGCGCGTCAGACGACCGTCAGACGCGCGTCGTGCGCGCCCTCAGGCTTTAAGACCGTCGAAAACGCGTTAGATGGTGTGCCAATCGGCTCTGACCCGCTCTCCGAACTCGCGATTCCCGACGGGACCACCGTCGAGGAACACGACCTCGTCACCGACGGCGACGTCATCATCGGCGGGCAGAGTACGGTCGAGTTCGGCGTCCGCGGCCGCTCGGTCATCGCCGACGAACGCGTCCGTTTCGGCGGCCACATCGAGGCCGAGGGCGACTGCCGCCTCGACATGTGGTGTGACGTCGAGGACAACGTCCTCGTCGGCGAGGACGCCTACATCGGCGAACGCGTCCACATCGGCGGCGAGTTGCGCGTCGCCGGCGACTTAGACATCGGCGACGACGTCGACATCGAGAACGGGTTCGAGGCCAACGGCTGGATAGTCATCCGCAACCCGATGCCGACTATCGTCTTCCTGTTCGTCTACCTCTCGCAACTCCTGCGCATCGGCGAGGACGAGGCCGCACAGAGCCTCGTCGACGAGATGCTCGGCGACGACGCGGACGACCACGACCCGATACTCGTCCCGCGGGGCGCGAGCGTCTCCGACGACGCGTGGCGCGTCTCCACCCCGGCGACCATCGGCGACGACTGCCGCCTCCACGGTAACATCCGCGCCGAATCCATGGAAGTGGGCCGCGACAACGTCGTCTTCGGCAGTCTCCGCGCCCGCGAGGACGTCCTCGTCGGCAAGGGGACCGAAATCAAAGGCGACGTGACGACCCGCAACGGCGACGTCCGGGTCGGTCCCGGCACGAAGGTCTGGGGTGACATCTCCGCGAAGACCGTCGAACTCCACGAGAACGCCACCGTCGACGGGAAGATTCGCGCCCGCGAGGGCATGCGGATGCACACCGACGAAGTGCTCGACCGGCCCGACGAGTCCGCCGCCGCGATGGCCGAGATGGCCGAGGAACTGGAGAGCGATAGCGACACCCCGACCGAAACCGACGTGGGCGCACCCGAGGACGGCGACGACGACGACTCCGGCGACGACCCGCCCGACGAGACCGAGACGGCGGCCGACGCCAGCGACCGAGAGGACACCGCCGAAGCCTCGGACTGAAACCGCGCCACGCGGTTCCCCGAGCGTGCCCCGCCGATTCGACCGCTCGAACCGAAACCCCCTTTCCGCCCTCACTGGTAGGGGGTAGCATGCTCTCTATCGCACTCGCTGGCAAACCCAACGCCGGGAAGTCTACCTTCTACAAAGCGGCGACGATGGCCGACGTGGACGTCGGGAACTACCCGTTCACGACCATCGACGCCAACCGCGGCGTGAGTCACGTCCGTACGGAGTGCCCCTGTCTCGACCGCGAGGAGCGCTGTGGCGACGACAACTGTCGGGACGGCAAGCGCTACGTCCCGGTCGAACTCATCGACGTGGCCGGCCTCGTCCCCGGCGCCCACGAGGGCCGGGGCCTCGGCAATCAGTTCCTCGACGAACTCACGAACGCCGACGTCATCCTGAACGTCGTCGACGCCTCCGGCGGCACGAACGAGGAAGGCGAGCCCGTCGAAGTGGGCGAACACGACCCGGTCGAGGACGTCGACTTCGTCGAGACGGAGATGGACCTCTGGCTGGCGAGCATCGTCGACCGCAACTGGGAGTCCGTCGAGCGCCAGTCTCGCTCGCCGGACTTCGACTTAGACGAGGCACTGCTCGACTTGCTCGCCGGCGTCGGCGCGAGCGAACTCGACGTGGCCCGCACGCTGCGTGAACTCGACTACCCCGAGGACCCCATCGCGTGGACCGACGAACACCGGGAGGCGCTGGCCGGAGAGATACGCGAGCGGACGAAACCCATCGTGGTCGTCGCTAACAAGGCCGACGTCGCGCCCGAGGACAACGTCGAACGACTGCGAGCGGCCGCCGAGATGGTCGTTCCGGCGACGGCCGACGGCGAACTCGCACTCAGGAAGGCCGCGGAGGCGGGCGTCGTCGACTACGACCCCGGGGATTCGGACTTCGAGATTCTGGGGGACGTGAGCGACCAGCAGCGACAGGGGCTAAACCGCATCCGCGAGGTGATGGCCGAGTACGGCGGCACCGGCGTCCAGCAGGCGATGGACGCCGCCGTCTACGACCTGCTCGATCACATCACGGCGTACCCGGTCCAGAACGACACGAAGTGGACCGACGGACAGGGGAACGTCCTCCCCGACGCGCACTTGCTCCCCCGCGGGTCGACGCCGAAGGACCTCGCCTACGCCGTCCACTCGGACATCGGCGACGGCTACACCCACGCCGTCGACGCCCGGGAGAACCGCCGCATCAGCGACGAGACGGAACTCGAAGAGGGGGCGGTCGTCAAGATAATCAGCGAGAACTAAGCGAGCGGTCGGGACCACACCGCGGCGACCAGCACCGCCAGAAAGAGGTAGGTGCCCCGAATCAGGAGCTTCGTCGCCAGTTCCGACTCCGCGCGGTGGGCAACGGCGGCGACGACCCCGAACACCACCGCAGCGCCGGCCGCACTCGGTGGGACCCCGGGCAGCGTGAACGCGAGGCCGACGACGCCGAGCATCGCCGTGACGAGCAGCGACCGGGCCAGTCGCCGCGCTCGCTGCGGCCCTACCACCACGGCGACGGTCCGTTTGTCGATGGAGCGGTCGTAGTCGTAGTCCTTCTCGTCGTCGATAATCTTGATGCCGGTCAGCAACAGGAGAAAGACGACAGCCAGCCCAAGCACTCGCGGACTGAGCGCCGAGGCCTGCGCGTAGTACCCACCCAGTAACGCCAGCGCGATACCGGTCGGATAGCCCATCGTCGCCCCCACCGGATTGAGGTCGAGTTGGGGCGCGTGCGTGTAACCGATGACCCACGTCGGGAGCGTCAGGAGAGCCGCGCCTGGGCCGACCAGCAGCCACAGGCCGGCGACGGCGGCCAGAAAGGCGAGTCCAGCGACGACGAGCGCCCCCCGGCATCCACCGACCGTAAGCGGGTGGTCGTCGTCCTCGCCGCGGACGTGGAAGTCGACGTAGCCGTCCTTGACGTGAGCGGTGTAGACGGCGAAGAACATCGCCGCCGCGTGGAGCGCGGCGACGGCGATCGTGACTTCGCCAGCGAGCAACGCACCGAACAGGGACGTCGCCAGCGGCGGGAGCATGAACACCGGGTGAATTTGCGAGGCGAGGGCGCGGCCCGCAGCGACGGGCCCAGAATCGTGTCGGGCGACTGCCATACCGCGATACAGGGACCGGCGTGTCAAAAAGTCTCGTGCGCTCCCGCCGCGAGGAGCGTTACTGCCAGTTGTCGCGGTCCAGTACGAACGAGGCGATGTGGGAGGCGAGTTCTCGACCCGCGTCCTCGCTGGCGGTGTGGAGTTCACCGGAGACCGGACCGGCCTCGCCGCCGACGCCCTCCGTCTCGGAGATGGGGTCGGTACCCGTGGGATACGGCCGACGGGAGCGTACCCGGTCGCGCAACCGCTGGAGCGTGGTCGGCGATAGTTGCTGGTCGAGGTGCTGGAGGTCGTAGCGGACGATGTAGCCACGCGTCGCCTCTCGGACGGCGACGACGGGCTGCCCGCGGTTCGCACAGCGCTCCCAGAGTGCCTGTTGCTCGTCGCGCGTCGCGTAGACGGGGACGTTCGACGGTGCGAGGTGGTCCATCGGAGAACTGTATGGGCCCGGCCCGTATCGACCCTTCGGCTACTGCGATAGACGATGGCTACCGTAACGTCGTGTAACTCAGACCGGCGATGGCGACGAACTGGAGCGCTCGCAACACGAGGACGGCCTGCTGGACGTGTGGGTCGCCGGCGTAGAAGCTCTGCATCGAGAAGAAAAAGTACAGGGCGACGGCGTTCTCGACGAGCATCGCGAGGGCAAAGGCCACCAGCCCCGCGACCAGTCCGGTCCGGAACGTAGCGTAGTTGCGCACCCAGACGCCGAGCAGGGGTATCAGCAGGAGGACGTTGATACCCGCGAGCACCGCCGCGGCGGTGATGAGCGTCCCCATCGCCATCAGTCTCTCGCCCCCGGGTGCCGTCCGTGTGGAGTCCTCGTGCTCATCTGTCCATCTGCTCCACGATGTCCTCGAAGGTGTCCCGGTACTGGTCGAACCGGTCCGTGAGGAAGTACAGTTTGGCGTAGTCCTCGTCGCCGGACTCGACGACGTCGTGCTCTTCGAGTTGCTCCATGTGGTGGCGTATCGTCTTATATCCCACGTCGAGTTCGTCGGCGAGTTCGTTGGCGTTCATCGGTCGCTCCGTGAGGGCGTCGATGATGCGCGCCCTGTTGGCACCGCCGCGCGTCGCCGTCAGCAGGTACCAGAGCGCTTTCTCCATCCCTCTCGTGTCCTGACTGTTCGTGCCTGTCTCAAAGGTCTGTCTCTCGGCGGCCCGCCCGTCGACGCCCCGCCGGTCGCTGTCGTGTGCGTGGACCACGGCAAGTTCGGGCGGAGGGACGCTAGCCACGGCCAAAACAGTTCTTACAACTCTCTTCCGAGACTGTCCCAAATTCGGACTACTCGCGAATCGCGGCCGTCGCCTCCGCCATGATGTCGATGGCCTCTTTCAGCGTCTCCATGTCCGTCGCATAGGAGATGCGGGCGTAGCCGTCGCCGTTCTCGCCGAAAGCGTCGCCGGGGACCACGACGACGCCGCGGTCGATGACTTCCTCGACCCAGCCCTCGGGTACCTTCGGCATCGCGTAGAACGCACCCTTCGGCGTGGGACACTCCAGCCCCATCTCTTCGAACCCCTCTAGCAGGACGTCACGGCGGGCCTCGAAGGCCTCGCGCATCTCGACCACGGGGTCCTGTGGGCCGGTGAGCGCCGCCTCGGCGGCGTACTGGGCCGGCGCGGAGGCACAGGCCTGTGCGTACTGGTGGACGCGGAGCATCCGCTCGATGCGCTCGTTCGACCCCGTGACCCACCCGAGTCGCCACCCGGTCATCGAGTAGGCCTTCGAGCAGGCGTTGACGACGACGACGTTGCCCGTCTCGTCGAACTCCGCCGGCGAGCGGTGTTCGCCCTCGAACACCTGATGTTCGTACACCTCGTCGGAGACACAGAGCACGTCGTGGTCGCTCGCGATGCGGGCGAACTCGCGCATGTCCTCGGGCGATTGGACCGCTCCGGTCGGGTTGGCCGGCGAGTTGACGACGAACGCCGCCGTGTCCTCGGTGATGGCGTCTTCGACCGTCGCGGGGTCCATGGTCAGGTCCTCGCGCAGACCGACGGGCTTGGGCGTCCCACCGGCGAGGTGGGTCAGCGCGTCGTAGGAGACGAACCCGGGGTCGGGGAAGACGACTTCGTCGCCCGCGTCGACGTGGGCCTCCAAGGCGATGTGCAGGGCCTCGCTCCCGCCGGAAGTGGCGATGACGTCCTCCGGGTCGACGGCTAAGTCGTTGTCCCGGTCGTGTTTCTCGGCGATGGCCTCGCGGAGTTCGAGTGTCCCCTTGTTCGACGTGTAGGCGTCGACCTTGCCCGAGCGGATGGCGTCGACGGCGGCCTCGCGGGCGTGGTCCGGCGTCGGGAAGTCCGGTTGCCCGAGGCCGAGGTTGATGGCGTCCTCGCCGGCGGCCTCGAACACCTCGCGGATTCCGGAGATGGATACCTGTTCGACGCGGCTGGAGAATTCGGTCATGTTCGTTCCCTTCGGCCGGTGGCCGATAATTCTTCCCGATTCGCCGAGCCGTATCTGTCGGGCCCGACACAGTCGTCGTCGCTCGAAAAGACTCGGACGCCTCCGGTCGCAGGGCCCGGGGTGCTCGCTCTGTGTCCCGCCGTCGGGCGGTCCTACCGTACCAACGACATAGCAATAGCGCCCCCGCCGCCGATGCTCATCCCCACCACGCCCCTGTCGTGGTCCTCGCGTTCCATCGCGTAGGCGAGCGTCGTCGTGAGGATGCCGCCGCTGGCGCCGATGGGGTGGCCTAGCGCCACCGCGCCGCCCAGCGGATTGTGCTTCTCCGGGGGTATCCCGAGTTCGTCGGCGACGTACACCATCTGGGCGGCGAACGCCTCGTTGAGTTCGAAGTGGTCGACGTCGTCGACGGTCAGGCCGTTCCGGTCGAGCAGTTTCGAGACGCCGTCACAGACCGCCAGCGAGAACTCCGCGGGGTCGCGGTAGGCGACGGCGTAGTCCTCGACGTGGGCCATCGGGCCGAGGCCGGCGTCGTCGACCGTCTCGGCGTCGGCCAAGAGGACCGCTCCCGCGCCGTCCGAGAGTTTCGAGGCGTTGCCCGCAGTGATGGTCCCATCCTCGCCGAACGCTGGGGGCAGTCTGTCGAGGTCGTCCATCGTCGTCTCTGGCCGTGGCCCCTCGTCCTCGGTGACGAGGTGGTCCCCGGCTTCGACCGGGACCATCTCCTTCTCGAAGTGGCCCTCGGCGATAGCCTCGCCGGCGCGGTGGTTGCTCCGCCGGGCGTACTCGTCCTGTCGCTCGCGGCTGACATCGAAGCGCTCGGCGATGCGGTCGGTCAAGGTCCCCATGTGGGCGTCGTAGTTACTGTCCCACAGGGAGTCGTGAACCATCGCGTCGACCAGCGTGGTGTTGCCGTATCGGCGGCCGCCGCGCATCTCCCGGACGAGATAGGGCGCGTTCGACATCGACTCCATCCCGCCGGCGAGACAGGCCGACGCCCGGCCGGCGTCGATGCGGTCGACGGCGTTCGCGATGGCTCGGAGTCCGGACCCGGAGGCCTCGTTTGTCGTCGTCGCCGGGCACCGATCGGGTAGCGGCGAGTCGACGACGACCTGTCTGGCTGGCACCTGCCCGACGCCGGCCTGCACGGCGTTGCCCAGACACACCCAGTCGACGAGGCCGTCGTCGACGCCGGTACGGTCAAGGACGCCCTCGACGGCCGCTCGTCCGAGGTCCGTCGCCGACTTCTCTGAAAGGGCGCCGAGGAGGCTCCCGTGTGCTGTGCGCGCGCCGTCGACCACGACCACGTCGGTCATATCCCGACATGATGCCGAGGCTACAATACTGTTGGCCCCGTTGGCGAACCTACCGGGCGGTCACTCGCCGTCGTCACTGGTCGCGTCGCGTAGCGACTCTATCGCCGTCTCCAGACGGCGGAGGATGGCGTCGGCGTCGGTGTACCCCTTGTCGTACTCCTCGTAGGCCGCGTCGGCCTCGCCGAGGAACGTCTGGACCGCGTCCGTCACGTCGTCGGAACTGTCGTCGCCGTTGCTCATACCGGACCAGACGACTCTCGGCGGGAAAAGGTTTCACTGTGTGACGTCGTAGCCGACGCTCGCGTCCCGCAGGGCGTCGGTGACACGCCCGACCGTGTCCTGTGTCGCGACGACGACGGCGTCCATCCCGCGAGAGGCGGCGTCGGCGGCCACCTCGCCCGCCGCGAAGTACGTCGTCGGTTCGACGCCGGCCTCGCGGAGGGCGGCGACGGCCTCGACGCCCGCCGCCGTGACGATAGACACGTTCTCGCAGGCCGAGGCGATGTCGGCCGTGTCCGTGGCGGCACCCGACCGGACCGGCGGGACCTGCAACACGCTGACGTGGCCGGGTTCGAGGTCGATGACGCCCTCGAAGCCGGTGACGCCGACGACCGACCCGGCCTCGGCGCTCGTCGTCGTCACGCCCGTCGCCCCGCCGTCGTCACCGGGCGCGGCGTGGAGCAGGCCTTCGGAGAGCGATAGCGAGACGGTCTGGCCTTCCGCCAAGTCGGCCTCGGCTATCGCGGCGTCCTCCTGAACGCTCCCGAGGACGTCGTCGGTGACGTGGTCGACGAACCGCCGCATGTCGGTGGCCGACTGGAACACCCAGTCGACGCCCTCCTTCGTGACCCGGTAGCGCGAGCGCCCCTCCTTCTCGACGAGGCCCTCGTCGACGAGGTCCCGGATGTACTCGCTGACCGCCTGACTCGTCACTCCGACGGCCTCAGCTATCTCGCCCTGACTGACCGCGGGTTGGCGCTCCGCTATCTCCACGAGGATGCGAAAGCGCGTCGCGGCCCGTTTGTTCTCGAGGACGTCGACCATAGTGGTCCGTAGATGGCACAGCTAAAAATACCTCTGTCCTGCGGACGCCAGCGATATGTGCGCGTAGCCCCGATGCCGACCCGATGGACGTACGATACGACGACAGGGCGCTGGTCATCGACGACACACTCGTCGTCGCCGACCTCCACGTGGGCCGAGGCACCGGCGGGACCCTCGAGTTCCCGGTCGGGTCGGGAACCGACGTCGTCGAGCGGTTCCGCTCGCTGGTCGAGCGACACGACCCCGCGACGGCCGTCGTCGCTGGGGACTTGCTCCACTCCTTCCGGACGGTCCCACGAACCGTCGAGGACACCGTGGCGGGCCTGAAAGCCGCGTGCCGCGACGGCGGTGCTCGCCTCGTCGTCACGCCGGGGAACCACGACACGATGTTGGACTCGGTGTGGGACGGGCCGGTTGAGCGAGAGTACCGAATCGGCGACACCGTCGTCCTGCACGGCCACGAGGCCCCCGAGAGCGACGCCGACCGCTACGTCGTCGGCCACGACCACCCGACCATCGTCATCGAGGGCCAGCGCCGCCCGTGCTATCTGGTCGGGACGGGGCAGTACGAGGGCAGCGACGTGGTGATGCTCCCCTCGTTCAACC
This sequence comes from Haloarcula sp. JP-L23, assembly GCF_011602445.1. Classification (NCBI taxonomy): domain Archaea; kingdom Methanobacteriati; phylum Methanobacteriota; class Halobacteria; order Halobacteriales; family Haloarculaceae; genus Haloarcula; species Haloarcula sp. JP-L23. The sequence goes on from NZ_CP050014.1 coordinate 1,777,029, forward strand.
GCCTCAACGCTGGCGTCGTCGTCAACGAGATGTCGGCCGCCGATTTCCAGTCGCCGCTTCTCACCGACGTCGACCGACTGGAACCGATCGTCTGGGACGAGAGCGCCCGCCAGACCCGGTCGTTCCCGCCGCTGGGGGAGTTCCGGCGGATGCTGTAACGAGGCGTCGACCGGCGGGAGACGCCCTCGAACGGCGCGGTGACGCGCGGAATCGGAGCGTATAACGGTAGGTATTTGGGCTACCGCGGTGGACGCACGGATATGGTTCAGACTGGTGCCGCGCTCGCGCTTATCGCGATAACGCTGCTCTGCTTGCTGTTGCTGTACTTCGCGACGATAAAGTACGTCTCGGCGGTCCTCCTCGAAGACGAGGAGGGTCACGAGGGAAACACGAGTAGCGGCGGACCCGCAGCGTAGGCCCGCCGCGACGGTTCTGACAGACCGCGTTAGAACAGTAGCTCCGCCGCGATTTTCCCGCTCTCCAACGCGCCCTGTATCGAGGACCAGCGGGTGTAGTCGCCGGCCAGCACGACGTTTCCGTCGGGGGCGTCCGGGGCGGGCAGGTTCGCCCGGAACCCCGGTGGCTGGGCGAACTGCGCGAGGGGGACGTGGTCGGTCCGGCGGTGTTCGAGCGCGTCGAATCCAGCCGCGGGGTACCACGACGCCAGCGTTTCTCGAACGTCCGCCGCCAGCGCCGCGTCGTCGCCGTCCGGGACGCCGAGGAACGTCGCGCTGTACAGTTCCATCCCCTCGGGGGCGTACTCGGGCGCGACGGCGGACATCGGCGCGACGGTGTTCGGGCGGTCGTCGGCCGCGTTGAGGACGATGCGCTTGCCCATGTCGGGGGCCTTGCTCGTCGGGAGCGAGAAGTACTGGGTGACACAGCCGAGCGTGTCCGTCGGGATGGCGTCGACCCGGGTCAACTCCGTGGCCGTCGCCGGGTCCGTCGCGACGACGGCCCCGTCCGCCGTCACCGTCTCGCCGTCCACCTCGACGGCCACTTCGTCGTCGGTGCCCTCGACGGCTTGCACCTCGCGGCCCGTCTCGATGGTCGCCCCAGCCGAGACGGCCCGGTCGGCCAGTTGCTCGGGCATCGCCTGCATCCCCGCCGCGGGGACGAATATCTCGCCCTCGCTGAGCATCTTGTAGGTGTACTCGAAGACGGCGCTGTCGGTGCCCAGCGAGCGGTCGAGCGTGATGCCGCCGTAGAACGGCGCCGCGAATCGCTCGACGAAGCGCTTCGAGAACCCCTTCTCGGCGAGGTACTCGGCGATGGTCTGCCCGCCACCGGGGCCGTCGAGGATGGTCTCGGGGTCCCGCTCCGCCAGTTCCCGCTGAAGCGTAAAGAGTCGGAGTTTGTCGGCCGTCCGGACGTCCGTGTTGAACAGCGTCTGCGGTGCGGCCGTCGGGTTCCGAAGCGGGTCCGACAGCACCGACCGGTGGTTCGGCCGGGCGATGGTCGCGCCCGGGGTGAAGGGTCGCGGCGAGAGTGCTTCGACGTCGAGTTCGCGCTGTACCGCCGGATACGCCGAGAACAGCACCTGAAAGCCCCGGTCGAACGTGTAGCCGTCCTCGCGGGCGGTCCGGACCCGCCCACCCACGCCGTCGCTCGCTTCGAACACCGTCACGTCCAGTCCCGACTCGGCGAGGTGGCGGGCCGCGACCAGTCCCGCGAGGCCCCCGCCGACGACGACCACGTCTGTCATGGGCCGTGGTTCGGACTCGTGGCTCATGAGGATGCTGGAGTGGACCGGACGACACTTGTAGATGCCGTCCGCACGGCCGGGTATGCAGACGACAGCGGCGTTCCGTGGCCTCTCCTGTACCGCGTGTGGCGCGTCAGCCGACCCCGACGAAGAGCGCTGTCCCGACTGCGGCGGCGTCCTCGCCCCAGAATACGACGCCGACGAGGTGGCGAGTGCCGACGACGCCCGACCGTTCCCGACCGACGCGGCCGTCAGCATCGACGAGGGGGCGACGCCGCTCGTCGCGGTGCCGACGCTGGCCGACGAACTCGGCGTCGCCAGCGTCGCGGTCAAGGACGAGGGTCGCAACCCGACCGGGTCGCTCGCCGACCGGAAACTGGCGCTCGCCGTCTCGGCGGCTGTCCAGCAGGGCGCCGAACGCGTCGCGACGCCCTCGCCGGGTAACGGCGCACAGGCCGCCGCGGCGTACGCCGCCCGCGCCGACGCCGACTCGAAGGGGTTCGTCCCCTCGCGCTGTCCGTTCCTCAACAAGGCGATGGTGAACGTCCACGGCGGCGACATGTACGTCGTCGAGGGCCGGTACCCCGACGCAGTCGCGGCATTCGAGGACAGCGACGAGACGTTCACGTCCGTCGCGCCCGGCCACCCGTTCCGCGTCGCCGGCGGCGTGGCGCTGGCGCTGGAACTCCTCGACGACCGCGCGTGGACCGCACCCGACGCCGTCGTCCACCCGACCGGTCACGGCGAGACGGTCGTCGGCCTCGAACGCGGGTTCGCGCTCGCCGCGGCGGCCGGCCTCGTCGACGCTGTGCCTCGACTCTACGCGGCCCAGCCAGACTCGTCGGCCCCTATCGCCGACGCGGTGCGCGACGGTGCGGCCGACCCGACGCCGGTCGAACACCCCGATACGATCGTCGGCCCGCTCGAAATCCCCGATCCCGCCGCCGGGACCGCCGCTATCGATGCCCTGCACGCGACCGACGGCGGGGCGGTCGCGGTGCCCGACGAAGACGTGTTGCAGGGTGCCGTCGACGGGTGCGAGATGGGGCCCGAAATCGGCGCGACCGGCGGGACGGCCGTCGCCGGCGTCCGAGCGCTCACCGACCGAGAGGCTCTCGCCCCGGACGAGGACGTGGTACTCGTCAACTCCGTCGCCGGGAGCAAGGAGGCCGACCTCTTGCGCTCACACCTCATGAGTCAGGGTCTCTGAACCGTCGGTAGGGATTTGGTGGGGCCAGCCGACCGTTCGGTATGGCCCACTCCCCGCTCCCTACCGACGACTCGGCGCTCGACCGCTATTTCTGGGCGCGCCACGCCAACCCGAAGAGCGGGTGGTCCCGCGTTCCGACGCTACCGCTCCTGATTACCTGTCTCTACCGGCGGGACTGGCGCGGCCTCGCGCTGACGCTCGCGTTCGTCGCAGTCAACCCGTTCCTGTTCGCGCCGCCCGAGGACGACAGCGCGTGGATGACCAAGGGGGTGTACGGCGAGCGACTCTGGACGAAGCGGCACCACGACGCGACTAGCTACCCGACCGTCCTGAACTATCTCACCGGCGTGGCGGCGCTGTACGCACTCTACGCCGCCGTCCGCCGTCGCCCTGCGGAGACGGCGCTCGCGACGGCGCTGGCGATGGCGCTGAAACTCTGGTTCGTCGCCGAGATGGTCCACCTGTACGAGGCCGAACGAGACGCTAGCGCCGGTGGGTGACTGCCCCGGAGCGCCCGAACGGTTTTGTGAACCGCGGGGGAACTGACGTGACACTGAGATTATCAACTATGTCCCGTCGTCTCCTCCTGCCGCTGCTGATTATCTGTCTCGCACTCACCGCTGGCTGTTCGTTCTTCGGCCCGAACCCGGACAGCTATTCGAGCAGTTACGACCTCAGCGTCGGCGTCGATGCCGACGAGACGCTCCGGAACGTCACTATCCGCGTGCCGTTGCCACAGGTCGACGGCAACGCCACGTTCGAGGAGACAGATGTCGCACCGAACGGTACGTTCGAAGGGACGTTCGATACGCGCGTCGTCGAAACCGAGTACGGTCCCATGCTGGAACTCACCACCGACGAGTTCACCGTCGAGACGCGGTACTACCGCTACGTCGAAGCGGACGGCGTCGGCCGGCAAGAGAAGATATCCGAGGCCGAGTACGACCCGGAGAACCCGAACCACGCGAAGCGGACGCGCCGCACCACCTCGACGTCGGTGCTTCGGGACACCACCTACCCCATCGAGACGCGAACGCCCGTCGGCACTTCACCGACGTTCTACGGCGACGGGGTCACCCGGTCGCTCACCGACTGTTCGCTCCCCTACCGCGACGAGACGGCCTGTTTCACCTACGACGCGCCGGTGTTTCTCTCCTACGACGCGCCAGCGACCGCTCGCGTCGACGCGAGCGTCATGCTCGTGGGCTCCAACGAATGGTTCTCCGGTGGCTGGACGGGCAACAGCTACGCCGACCGGGTCCACGCCAACGCAACCGGGGCACGGGACGGGTGGGTCAACGCGTCGGGCCACACCGAGGCGGGTCGAGGGAACTACCCGTCCCCGGAGCCGTGACTACGAGGCGTGCTGTTTCGCCATCGTGTAGGCCTCGCGGACTCGCTTGAACTCCTCCTCGTCGCCGCCGTGGTCCGGGTGGACCTCCTTCACTCGGTCGCGGTAGGCCGCCTTCACCTCCGAGAGCGTCGCCGTCTGTCGGAGTCCGAGTTCGGCGAACGCCTGAAGCGTGGGGTCGGCCGACTGCTCTGGGTCCGGACCGAGCGACACCTCCGGCGTCTCGAAGGGGAGGCGCGCCCCCAGATGGACGCCCGGCATCTCGTGTTCGACGAGGACCGGCCGCGTCGGCGACCGGTCGATGCGGTAGTACGCCCGGGCGTCGAACGTGATGGCCACGTCTCGCTTCGGGAGGTAGAAGGCGACGTGCTGGCCCTCGACGAAGTGGTTCTCGGCGAACTGCTCGTCGATGGCCTGCAGGTACTCCCGTAACTCCGCGCGTCGGCGCTCCTCACCGCCGTCGCGGACCTGCCGCGACTGCTGGTCGGCGGGGAAGAGTCTGTCTGCGACGACGAACAACCCAGCGACCAGTACGCTCCCGCCGGCACCGAGTAGTACGCCGAGGACCAACCACTCCGGTACCGTACTCGGATCTGCCTGCACGCGACCCTGTTGGGGACGCCGAGGTAAGAAATTCTCGCTGTTATCCGATGTACCGCAGATCCTCGTCGGCCGGCGACGGCGCGTTCTGTTGTTCCATCTCCTGAATCTTCCGGACGACCTCTTCCATCTCGTCGGCACGCTCCTCTAGGGACTCGTAGTCCACGTCGAAGCCGACGACGTCCTGTAAGATTTCGAGGACGGCCTGTGCGCTCTTGGGGTCGACCAGATAGCCGGACGTCTCGCCCATGAGACAGGCCGCCGTGATGTCACGTCGGCCACCGAGGCCCAGCAACAGACCGGAGACGCCGACGATGCCGCCGGCGGGTTCGTCCTCGCGGAAGACGACGCCGGACTCTTCGAGCGTGTCGGCGAACTCGTCGGTGGTCGTCGCACCCAGCACGTCGTACTCCTCGATGAGTTCGCCGGTGGGGACGCCGCCCAGCGCGAACACTTCTTCGACGCCGAAGTCCTCGCCGACGTCGAGGAACGCGTCGGTCAGGCCGTAGTGACCCTCGCTGTCCTGTGCCTGATGGTCGCCCGAGAGGACGAGCATGTCCCGTCCCTCCTCGGGCGTGACGGCGTGGAACTCGGCACACGCCAACTGGGCCGTCCGGTCGTCGATGCTGACCTGCGGCGGGAAGTGCGTCGAGTAGACGCGCCGGACGAGTTCGCTGTCCAGTTCCTCCAGCAGGTGCTCGGCGGCGAGTTTTCCGACGTGCCCGACACCGGGGAGTCCCTCGACGAGGACGGGGTCCTCCAGGTCCGGGTCGGCGAGTACTTCGATGTCGAATTCGTCCATACCGCCTACGTGCGGTTGCGGCGCTTAAGTGAACGTCGATACTCGCCGTGGGGGTCCGTCGGGTCGAACGGCGCCGGAGCGCTGTTGACGGCGTCGGCACCACACTCGGGACAGGAATCGGAGAGGGTGTACACCGGGCCGTCGTGTTCGGCGTCCCACGCCGAACATACCCGGATGTCAGACTTCATCGCTACTCGTCGTCTTCGGTCCGCTCGCGGTGGTACTCGCCGGTCCCACCGTGCTCTTCGACGACGGCCTTCGCGCGGGCGGCGCTCTCTTCGAGTTCGCCCTCGGCCGTCTTGTAGTCGGGCGCCTGCACCTGAATGCGGTACTCGGGCGACCCGACGTAGGTGACTTCGAGTTGAATCTCTTCGGGCACCTCGCCGTTCCCTTCGGCCGCTTTCAGTGCCTCCTTGATGACGTCGACGCCGTCGTGGGTCGGGCACTCGAGGTCGACGTAGCCCGTGACGTTGACGTAGGGCACCGAGACGTTGTTCCGGGCCGTCTGGACGATGGCTTCGACTTCGTCCTCGTCGAGGTCGGTCTCGTCGAGGGCGTCGGCGCCGTGGATGGCGGCGGCCTCGAACCCGTCGTACAGCGAGCCGAATTCGGCCAACAGCGCGTTCGCGATAGCGCCGTAGGTCTCGTCGTCCAGGTCCTCGCCGAAGGCCAGTTCCATCCAGTTGTCGGCCTTCTGCTCGTTTTTCCACTCCTGAATCTTCTCTTTGCGCTGGTGGTCGTTGACGTCCTTGATAGAGAGGTCTATCTGCTGGGACTCCTCGTCGACGTCTAGCACCTTGGCGACGACCGTCTGACCCTCGTTGACGTGGTCGCGGACGTTCTTGATCCATCCGCTGGCGACCTCGGAGATGTGACAGAGGCCACGCTTGCCCTCGTACTCTTCGAGGTCGACGAACACGCCGAAGTCCTCGATCTCGTCGACCTTGCCGACGACGAGTTCGCTCGGTTCGGGCCAGCCGCTGTATTTCATCCTATCGGGCCTCGACGACGTCGGTCACTTCGCCTTCGATGGCGGCCTTCCCACCGGTGGGACGGGCGAGGGTGTGGCCACAGACGGCACACGAGACCTCGCTCGACGCCTTCTCGAAGAGGGTCTGTTCGTTCTCGCAGTCCGGACAGGCGACGGTGACGAAGCTTCCAGCCATGATTACTCCTGGAACTCCAGTCGGCCGGCGCGCCATCCCTCGCGGAGGTGGGCCTTGCCACACTCGCCACAGCGGTACTTGAGGTCCGTCTTCTTGGTGGGCTTGTCCCCACCCGGGACCTTCGAGAACTTCCCGTCGTTCCCGATACCGGAGTTGCGCTTGCGCTGGCGGTCGATCCACTTCATCCCGGTCTCGCGGCCGGAACGGACCTTCTCGACCTCGTGTTCGTTGTGCTCGTTACAGTGCGGACAGTACGTATTGAAGCGTCGCGGCATCTCCATAGATATCGACCTTACGGAGCGATTTGGTGTGGCCGCTTAAAACCCGTTTGGTTCGGAGTCGCGTCGCCGTCCCCGCATCGTGTGGTGACCGTTCTCTCGCTCGCCTTCGAAGTCACTAAGTACGCCGTTTTCGAAGTGGCTGGCATGAAGAAGCTCATCATCCACGGGGATCCCGGCCTCCGGAAGGGCGGCCGCATCGAGTACGACGGCGACGAGTACGAGGTGTTCGCCGTCGCTCGACAGGGTGACTGGCACGGGCCGGACCGGCCGCAGCTCTGGTGTACTATCGGGCAGGAAGACGAAGAAGAGACGTTCAAACGACAGGACTACATCCCGAACCACCTCGACACCGAGGACGTCGAGGCCGAAGCGGTCACGGTCCTCCGCGAACGCGGCGAACCGAGCGCCGAAGCCTAGACTCGGCCCCGTCGCTTCTCAGAGCTGTTCCTGGTGGACGCGGTAGACCACCACGCCGTCGGTCCGTTTTACCGCCGTCACACCCGAGACGTGGTCGACCGTTATCTCGCCGTAGCGGGCGCGCTCTGCCGGCCCGACGTAGACGTACCGCACGTCGTACTGCCGCAAGAGAGCTATCTGGTCGCTGGCGCTGCCGGTGTATATCGTCCTGACGTCCTCGACGCGCGTCTGATACACCGTGTCGTTGCGGTACTGGGCCTCGTGGTACCAGCCAGCGACCGTCGGTAGTCCGGTCAGACTCGCCGGGGCGCTGGAGCCTTTCCCCTCGTCGGGGTTCCACCGGTAGCCGGCGGGCGCGGCGGTGACGATGGTCGGTCGCCCCTCGACGGTCCGGTCCAGCCAGCGGATTGCCTCGGCCTCTCGCGGATGCTCGCGGTCGAGGTAGGCGGTTCCGTCCAGCGTCGGCTCACCGGCCGCACCGACGTGGTTCGAGAGCGCGAACGCGCCGTACACCGACGTCGAGAGGACGAGCAGGGCAACGAACGCGCGCACGCCGGTCGTCGTCGCCACTCGGCGCGTCTCCCCGTCGGGCCGCCAGCGGGCGAGGAGCCACGCCAATACGGGACCGACGGCGGCCGCCCACAGCACCCACACCTGCATGTACGTCTTGAACACGGTGTTCATCCGGCCGATGTTCTCCTTCACGAAGACGAACTCCACGAGCAAGACGAGGCCGGCACCGGCCAGAATCAGGACGACTTCGAAGTCGACAGTCCGGTCGCCGCCGTCGGTGAGCGCGGGCACCGACTCCAGCGACCGACTCAGCGACGGCGACCGGGCGAACAGCCACGCGCCGGCGACGAGCGGGACGAGTAGCCCGACCGCGGCGAGGTCGACCGTCGCGCCGAGGAAGACGACGCCCACCGTCGCCGCGCCGACTGCCCGCGCCCGGTCCGTGCCGAGCGCTCTGCCGGCCTGCGCGTAGAGGTAGAGCCCGAACGGGACGAGGAAGATGCCGTGAACCGAGAGCAGTTCCAACAGCGAGGTGCGGTCCGGGAGGACGGCTATCTCGCGGCCGCTCGCCGCGCCCAGCCAGAACGGGAGCGACCACAGCAATCCGAGGGCGACGATGCCGACGGCGACGGCGAGTGCGACGCCGATGCGGACGGCCTCGTGTGTCAGGCCGGTCGTCCGGAATCGCTGGCTGACGCCGTTGGGCAACAGCGTCGTCGGGTCCGACGGGGCGAGGACGACAGTCAGCATCGCGAGGCCGGCGACCGAGGGGAACGACCACGTGTTCGTCACGGCCATCAGGCCAGCGAGGGCCGGGAGCGCACCGAACAGGAGTGCCAGTCGGCGGCGCCACTCGACGGCCGGCGTCTGGTAGTAGCTGAAACACAGCGCGGCCGCCAGCAGCAGAAAGCCCGTACTCATCATGTGGGCGTGCATGTCGCCGTTGAGCCACGCGAACAGCGGGAACTCGTCGATGACGAAGGCCGCACTGGGGTCGTAGGTCACGAAGTCGCCGGCGTCGTCGGTGATGACGCGGCTGGCGTCCCAGTAGCTGAAGCGGTCGGGGCTCGTTGCCAGTCCCTCCACTTCGTATCCGGCGGCACCGGCCAACCACTGCCCGGCACCGTCCGGTAGGAGCCAGATGAGGAACCGCGTGGGCGTCGAGAGGTTGCTGGCGATACCAACGAAAAAGGCGGAGAGTCCCGCAGCCAGCCGTTTCGGGACGCCTCTGTCGGCGGCGATGGCGCCCGCAAGCCCGTAGGTGGCTGTCACCAGCGTCGCGTAGAACCCCGCGAGCGCGAGATTGTAGGCGTACTGGCCGGCCGTCCCGGTGAGACGCGTGAGGATGGCCGCAAGCAGGTGGCCGCCGTAGTAGTACGCGACCGGTTCGCCGGCGAACCACATGTCTTCGGGCGGGAGCGTGTCGGCCCGCAGCAGCGATTTCAGCAGGCCGTAGTCGAGGAACTTCTCGCCGCCGATGGGAACGATGGCCGGGTCGAGGGCTCTGACGGCGACCAAGAAACCGAAGGCGAGCGTGAACACGGCCGCGACCTCCGCGTAGGCCCGTCCGTCGACGGTGACGCCCCGGACGGCGGCGACCACCGCGGCGGCGACGAGGACGAGAAGGCCGAGGTAGATGCCGGCGGTCAGCGAGAGGCGGCCGACGAAGTAGGTGACGAGCCACAGTATCGTCAGCGCCACCGGGATACCGAAGGCGACGCCGCGGTTCGCGAATCGCGGGAACAGGGCGGCGGCGACCGTCGCGCCGACGTAACAGAGCAACAGGTAGAGCGCAAGCCAGAGGACGACGAGGCCGTACTCCATCACCCGAGAGAGTGCGACGCGGGCCTATACGTCTTTTGCACCGCCCGCCCCTGTTTTGCACCGTGTCGTGCGTCTTCGAACTGTTTTTACTCACCCACGGAGGAAGCTAACACGATGTCGCGTTCCGTCGGTATCGTCGTCCCGGCGTACCGCCCAGACGTCGCCCAGTTGCGGACGTACGTCACCGCTATCGACGAGTATCTCGACCCGGAGACCATCGTGGTCGAACTCGACGCCCCGAAGCGTGACGTGCCCGAGCGACTGGCCGACCTGCCGGCGCGCATCGAGACGGTGCCGTACCGCCGGGGGAAGGGCGCCGCCGTCACCGCCGGGTTCGAGACGCTCTCGACGGACGTGCTCGTGTTCGCCGACGCGGACGGGTCGACCCCCGTCGACTCGCTCGCCGAAGTGGTGTCGTCGGTCGTCGACGGCGGCGCCGACCTCGCCGTGGGGTCCCGACGCCACCCCGACGCTGCGGTCGCCAGCCACCAGACGTTCGCCCGGCGGTTCCTCGGCGACGCGTTCGCGTGGCTGGCCGGCCGCCTGCTCGACGTCTCACTGTACGATTATCAATGCGGCGCGAAGGCCATCGACGCCGACGCTTGGGGGCAGGTCCGGCGTCACATCTACGAACCCGGGTTCGCGTGGGACGTCGAACTGGTGGCCATGGCGGGGGCGCTCGACCTCCGCGTCGTCGAGGTGCCGATAGCGTGGGAGGACAGACCGGGGTCGACCGTCTCGCCGGTCAGGGACTCTGTTGCCCTCTTCCGGGCACTGCTGGCCGCTCGTCACCGGGCGAAACAACTCAGTAACGACCGCCTCCACACCGCTATCGCCGCACGTCGGGAGGACCCGACGGCGCTCGTCGAACGTGACCGATGAGCGGACCGAGTGACCGCCTCCGGCACTTCCTGCCCGACCGCTTCGAGTCGCTCGTCTCCGGCGTCCGCTTCGGACAGTTCGTCTCCGTCGGCGTCGTCGGCGCGATCAGCGACAACACCGTACTGGCCATCCTCGGTCTCGTCTTCGGCGTGCCCGACCTCTGGGCGAAGGCGGCCGGCATCGAGACGGCGATTCTGGTGATGTTTCTCGTCAACGAACACTGGACGTTCTCGACGATGGGTGCCACCGGTCGTGGCCCGTTCCTGAAGCGACTGGTGAAGTCCCACATCGTCCGGTCGGGCGGGGTCACGGTCCAGCTACTCGTCTACTGGTTCCTGACACAGTACCTCGCCATCGAACTCGTCGTCTTCGAAACGGACCTCTGGTTCATCGCTGCGAGTCCAATCGCCATCGCCATCGCGATGGTCGTCAACTACGTCTTCGAGAGTCTGTTCACGTGGCAGGTCCACCGCGACGGGGCCACATAGCGCGTCACTAATTCACGGACGGCACTCGAATCACAACCCTTAATGAGGGGGCTCGGGTATGAACAGGTAGCGGGATGGGATAGCCAGGAGATTCCGGCGGGCTCATAACCCGCAGATCGGTAGTTCAAATCTACCTCCCGCTACTTCTCAGCGAACTACGCTCCGAAGCGTCGTCCACGTGACGAGACGTTAGTGCGTGTGTACGGCACATAGAGTTCGAACGAGACGAGCGATGGCGAGGGTGTTCTCGCAGTTCGAACCTCTCTCTGCTATATTCTATCGCACACAAGTCCGTGAGCCACGAACCGTTCGCGTAGATTCGAACTATGCCACGGGCAACCGAACCGGTACCCGCGTGACGGACTGCAAAACCGCAGGCTTCGGGGCTACCCGTCGCCGTACTCGTCGACGATGACGACTTCGCCGTCCTCCACGCGGACGTTGATGAGCGTCTTCGCGCCGTAGCCGGCCTCGTCGAGTCGGTTCTCGCCGTCGGCTTTCTTGATGACACAGACGATGTCGCGGATGTCGGCGCCGATGTCTTCGAGCGCGCCGGTCAGGGCCGCGAGCGTACCGCCCGTCGAGAGGACGTCGTCGAGCACCAGCACGCGGTCGCCCTCGTAGACGTCGTTGACGTACATCTCGTTCTCGGAGTAGCCCGTGACCTGAGAGAGCGCGACTTCGCCGTCGAGCCCGTACTGGCGCTTACGGACGACGACGAGGGGGATGTCGGTCATCAGGGAGACGGCCGTCGAGAGGTGGATACCCATCGCCGCGGGCGTGACGATTTTGTCGACGTTTTCTAGCTCTGCCTTCCGAATTATCTTGATGACGATTTCGCGGAGGAGTTCCGGACGCAGCATCGGGACGCCGTCGCTGATGGGGTGGACGAAGTAGTGATAGCCGTCCTTTTCGATGATCGGCGCGTCGAGGAGCGACTTCTTTAGCAGGTCCATGCTGGCGGTACTGCGAGGCCGTACAAAAATTCGTCGTCAACGACTTAGATGAGTCGAAGCAGTTCACCGAGGGCACGAACCATCGGGAGCGCGTGTGTATCGCCGAGCGCGTAGTACTCCACCGCAGTCAGGATGCTGAACAGTGCTGCCGAACTCGTGGCGAGTCCAAGCAGCACGGCTCCGATACGCCCACTCCATCGCTCGGTGCGACCCGTGAGTGCCCACGCCGAGAGTGCGAGTGCCGTCGACAGCGAGAGGAGGGCGTGCAACTGGAACGCCGCTCCGATACCGTTCACACCGACGGCGACGGCGACGACGACCAACTGCCCGCCGAGCAGTATCCCGGCTGCCAGCGTCCAGCAGAACGCTCGCCAGTGGACGTCCAGTACACGCCGGACCGTCGGCAACCGGACGAGGAGATAGACGCCCAGCGGGAACAGGGGGAACAGGTACCTGACGGTCACCTGTGCGTGAATCGGGAGTCGACTCGTGTAGAAGAGCGCGACGCAAACGGCGGTGAGCGTAACGTAGACGTCGGTCACGCGAGCCGCCGACAGCGTTCGCCCGGTCAGCGGCTCTGGTCGGGACCACGTCTGAAGCACGGGGACGACGGCGGCTACGCCCGCCAACAGCGGCGCGGACTCCAGCAACGAGAGGTTGACTGCTTCGCCGTCGGACTGATTGAAACTCGTGGTGAACGTCCCGGAGCGAACGAACGTCCGCGATACGTCTATGGGGTCGGTGACGAGCGCTCTGGCCCCGGCCAACAACTCTCGGAGCAGGACGACGAGGGGAGTGATACCTGCCTCCAGTAGCCCGACTACGGGTGCGAGCGGAGAGAGTACTGCACCGCCACGTCCGGACCCGCCGCCGGTAGCGAAACTCTCTACGGTTCTCGCTCCGCTTTCGCCTGCCGCCGCAATCAGTCGCGGCGGGCGAAGTGGCGATCCGGCGACGAGTGTGTTCGTCACGATAAACGGGACGAGCGACAGCGAGAACGCCGCTGCGAGCACCGCCAGCGTCTGCGGGCGATTGTCCGCCGCAGTCGGTACGTCGATGGCCGCGAGAACGACGCCAAAGAGGAGGGATTCCGGCGCGTGAACCCACGCGTAGAGGCCCACGAGAGCGTACGAGAGTGATCGAAACGCCAGTGGGCGGGACACAAGCACGCCGTCGGCGGCTGTTCGACTCCGATAGAGTGCGTACGCGACACCGAGGACGACAGTCGCGGTGACGACGTGGCGCTTCGGGATCGCCGCCCAGAACGCGAGCGGGGTCCCGAACACGAACAGGACCGCCGCCAGTGAGCCAGTTCGAACGGTGTGTAGCCGCGCGACCAGTCGATACAGCAGCACGGGCGCGAACGCAGCGACGGCCATGTGGAACAACTGGAGTGCGTGGAGGTGGGGAGCGGGGTCCATCGGCCGGGCGATGGCGACGTTCAACGCGAACAGACAGAGGACCGCCACGGCGCCGCCAGCCGTGACCTCGCGGCGCTCTGTGAGACGGCCCACCTGCACGATGAGTGCCAACAGCACCAGCGACCAGAGCGCCACGAGCGCGATGCGGAGGTCGGCGACGGCGTCGAGTGCTTCGAGACCCCAGAGGAACGGCAGCGAGAGCACGAGTACCCCGTAGTTGCGTGCGATCACGGACCCGCCGTACTTCTCGGCCCCCGGCGTATTCAGCCCCGGTCCGTACACAGCCTCGGTCAGGAAGACGTTCCCGTTCGAGAGACTGTACAGCCCGTTCGCGAGCGTGTAGGTGTCGGTGATGAAGACGGTGGTCCGCCAGAACAGGGCGAACAGACAGAGGCTCGCGAGGAAGAGACACAGGCCGATTCGGTCCCCGAACAGGACCGACCGGAACGTCACCCACGCCGACGACCGCACGTCGGCGTGGAAGCGCCGGTTCGGTACCGTGTCTGCGCTCATCCGACCACCTCGACGGTGACGGCCCGTTCGGCTACGACCCGACGGCTACGGGAGTCCTCGACGACGACGCCGACCGTACCGTGGTACGTCTCGTTCGTGAGTTCGTTCTCGTCGAAACTGTCGGACTGTATCGTCGCCTCGTAGCGCTCCCCGACCGACTCGCTGAGGAAGTGGACGGTCGACCGGGTGTAGCCGAGTTCGTCGATGGCCAACCGGTACACCATCGTCGGTGACCCCGTCAGCGTCGAGAAGCGAACCGTCGCTGGCGGGACGGTGAGATAGTACCCGTCCTGTCCGAACGAGGCGCGCTCTATCGTCACCCGGTCGGGAAACTGCACCTCCGCGACTGTCACGTTCCCCGTTCCGTAGGCGACGTCTCGTTCCTGTGTCAGCGAGACGCCGGGGACCAGCGGTCCCGAGACGAGCGCAGTAACGACGACGACGCTCGCCACCCCCAACACGACGGCGCGCGCGTAATCCATCGTTACGTAGCTCTGAAGAAGTGTAAATAAAAGCATCGCGGCGTGGCCGTCGCTACCGGGCTGAAAAAATACGAGAAAGGGAAGCGTATCGATTACGCTTCGGGTCCGTCGTCCTCTGCAAGCGTTGCAGACGTGTCGCCTTCCGGCGGTTCGTAGACGACACGAACCTGGTAGTCATCGTTGAGAGCGGCGTCGATAGAGCTACCGGCGCTCACTTCAGTCAGACCCTCTGCGGTTTGCCAGTCATCGCTGCTGTTAGAAGCATCTAGGTCTATCCCTGGGCCACCCCAACTAGAGACGAACCCACTCCCACGCAGGTAGAGGCTGTTACCTTGGATGGTGTCACCACCGTCGTGCGTGATAGTTAGTACACCTTCGTCAGTTCCCCCGACGCTCTCGTCGTAGTCGAAGGCGAAACTCGCCTGTGGTGTCGTCTGCTGTGCCTGGTCGCCGAGTCCGAGGACGAACGACGCGATGACCGCCGCGAGGATGACTGTGATAGCCACCATCAGGATGACCCCGATGACGGGCGAGACAGCGTCGTCGTCGTTGATCAGTTGTTTCAGATCCATGTGTATGTATCCGCGCACACCGCAGTGTGTCGTTTCCCGAGCGATAATCCGTTCTTAACCCCACCACGTGAGGGAGTATCGCTCGTGAAGGTGTGCTGTCTCATCCCCATGGGGTGGGCGTACTTATACCCACACCACGTTTTAGACCTTCAAGGACGGCCTGAAACCCCTCAAGACCCACCTGTAAACCGCAAAACCGGGCTCGACAGCGGCGTAGATAAAACCGTCCGAGCGACCGCCGATTATTGCTCGTGAATACTGGCCGTCGTCACATGTCCTCGTCGTCGACGAACTCGGTCAGCGTCATCTCGCGACCCAGCACGGTGTGATACAGCGCGGAGCCAGTCAGGACGACGGCCATCACCGTCGCCCATACGAGCGGCGGCAACAGCGTGAAGGGGTAGACGCCGACCCACAGGACCACGACGACGGCGAGACTGATCGCACCGAACGAGAGGTAGTACTCTCGCCACGGGAACTCGCTGCCGGGGACGATTTCGAGATACACCGTCAGTTCGTTCGTCTGTGGCGTCGTCGAGATGATGCCGCTGTCCGCGTCGTACTCGACGATGCCCGTCTCGTCCATGCGCGGCAGATGGGTCTGCTGGAGCGTCGTGTAGACGCGCTTGCGCTGTGCGCTGGAGACGTCGACCGACTCGCACTCGTACTCCCGCGATGCGACGTGCGAGGCGAGGTCGCCCAGAGTTACGGGCCCGCCGTTCTCCCGGAGGTACTGCAGGACGTACCGTCGGCGCTCGTTCTGGAGCACGTCGAAAATCTCGCCCTTCGAGAGCGCGTCCGTCGAGTCGTCGGCCGGGTGGGCCTGTCCCTGCTGGCTCATGAACGGGTCACGCCCCTCCGCCCGGCCTGAATCATGTGTCGTAGTGATGCGAGTCGACGGTAATAATGGGTACGGTCCGCTAGCCGTCTGCGGTCCGTCCCGAAAGAAAGGCTGCTACGTGTTTAGGCGTCCGGACCGCTCCACTCGGCGAGCGTCGCGGAGTTGCTGCCCTCTGCGGACTCGTAGACGACGCGGACTGTGTCACCGCTGTTGACGTTGACCGCGATGCGGTTACCGGCCTTGATATTCGACTGGGTACTGTACCAACTTGCACCACCGGGCTTCGTTAGTGTGTCCCACGCGCCATCGTCCTGTGACCCCCGGACGTAGAGGTTGCTGGCGACGATGCTGTCACCGCCGTCGTGCGTGATGTTCAGCGAGCCGTCTGCGCTGTCTGTGTCCCCGTCGTACGCTGTCACCGTACTCTCCTCGGTGTAATCAAAACTGAAACTCGCCTGCGGCGCGGTGTTGCTGACCTGGTCACCCAGACCGAGCACGAACGTTGCAATGACCGCTGCGAGAATAACTGTGATGGCGACCATCAGGATGACGCCGATGACCGGCGAGACGGCGCCGTCGTCGTCGAAGAATCGTTTGATGTCCATGGTTAATCTTGTGTCCGACACGTTCGAGATGAACAGGGAACGACGAGGCGCTGCTCGTCCCGAAGTGTCCTTAGCCGGTAAACAGCGCGTATGCATATAAATGGACGGCACTAATTATCCACTGTGAAAATACCCGTAGCTATCAGGGTAACAGCAGCAACGCAACTGTGACGAAGACCGCAAGTACGAGGATACTGAATCCGATACCGGCCCGAAGCGGGTAGGCTGGGTCGTCCTCGTCGGCACCGACTACCCGGCCGTAGAGCGCGTTCGGGTCGGTGACTGCGGCGGTGAGTACGCGAGTCGCGCCGACGACTGCGCCGTCGACCGCGGCGTACAGTTCCGTGACGCCGACGACCAGCGCACGTGTGCCGTAGAACACCGCGGGATTGTACAGCGAGTCGACGTCGGGTACACGGCCGAGTTTCGAGAGGGGTTTCTTCGTCACCGCGAAGCCGAGCAGTCCGAGGACGGCGAGGGCGAGACCCTCGACGATGTGGCCGACGGTGTAGGTGTGATAGACGTGCGAGACCACGTCGCCGTCGGTCACGTCGAAGGGCAGGAGGTCGAACAGCGCGTGGTCGAAGACGCCGTAGAAGACACACAGCGCCGCGACGGTCAGCATGGCGACGCTCTGCAGGCGGTTGGCGTCGGGGACGCTGCCCTCGTACTCGCCGTGGAAGAAGGCGTAGTAGCCGAACTTGATGAACGACATGAACGTGCCGACGCCGCCGAGCAGGAGCAGCCACTCGAGCGTGTAGAACTCGCCGATGGGCAGCGGCCCCTTCGAGAAGTGGTAGTGGCTCGCCGAGATGACGATGCCCTTGCTGACGAAGCCGTTGAAGTACGGGAACCCGGCGATAGAGAGTGCTGCGACGGAGAAGGCTCCCGCGGTGATCGGCATCTCTCGCCAGAGGCCGCCGAGTTTCTTCAGGCTCTGCTCGCCCGTCCGGTAGATGACGACGCCGGCGGTCATGAACAGCAGACCCTTGTAGAGGATGTGGTTGAACACGTGGGCGAACGCGCCCGCCTGTCCGAGGGCACCGCCGATGCCGACGCCGGCGATCATGTAGCCGACCTGCGACTGGATGTGATAGGAGAGCAGGCGGCGCATGTCGTTCTGGAACAGCGCGAACATCGCGCCGAAGACGGCCATGCCGCCGCCCATGTACGCGATGGCGACGTTCCCCTCTGGGAAGGCACGGTACATCCCGTAGACGCCGGTCTTGGTCGTGAACACGCAGAGGAAGACGCTCGCGGCGACGTGCGGTCGCGGGTAGGTGTCGGGGAGCCACGCGTGCAGGCCGATGAAGCCGACGTTGACGCCGATGCCGACGGCCGCCAGCGCGGCGGGGAGCCCCGCCGTGATGCCGGCTGTCTCGGGACCACCGGGGACAGAGGCAAACAGGAAGGTCCCTTTGGCCACGTAGTTCTGGAGGATGGCCGCCATCAGGAGCGTCCCGCCGATGCCGTGGAACAGCGCGTACCGGAACCCGGCGCGAACCGCCGCGCCGCGGTAGTGCCACACCAGCAGTGTGCTGGTGACGGCCATGAGTTCCCAGAAGAACAGCATCGTCAGCCAGTCCCCGGCGAAGACGGCGCCGAAACTCGTCGCGACGTACGAGAGCGCGAACGCCGTCTGGACGTTCTCGGCCTCGCTGGCGTAGGAGTACAGCACGGCGGCCGCACCGATGAACCCGAAGATGAGTCCCATCAGCCGCGAGAAATCGTCGACGTTGAGCAAGACGGCTTCGAAGCCGAGGAACGTCGTCTGGAGGTGTGCGCCCGACGGGACGACCCACGCCCAGACGGTCGCTGCCCCAGTCGCCGCCACGCCGAGGGCGTGGCCCGCCCGTCGCGGCAGAAACGCCACCAGCACGGCGACCGCGAGCAAGACGGCCACTGGCGGCACCATCGTCAGCGGTCCGGCCGCCATCAGAGCACCACCCCCGGCAGGTTCCCGACGACAGTCTCGACGATTCGCAGGAACACGACGCCCCGTGGGACGACCCCGAGCAACAGCGAGAGCGTCGCTGCCGTCAGGATGGGGCCGAGCATGAACCACGTGCTCTCGGCGCCGCGCCAGTTGCGTTGGTCCCAGCCACTGGCCGGCGGCCCGCCGTGGTGTTCGACGTCCTCGTGGTGTTTCCCGAGGTGGTCGACGTGTTCCGGTGCCGGCGTATCCTCGTCGTCACCGTCTGCCTCGGTCGCCGGGTCGATAGTCTCGGCGTCACCGCCGTCCGCTCGAACCGACCGACCGCCGAGGACGGCTTCGACGAGCGGTTTCTCGTCGTGGCTCCCGGGCGACTCGAAGTAGGCCTGATAAACGATGGGCCAGAAGTACGCGATGTTGAGCACGCCCGAGACGAGCAGCGCGGTGGCGAAGACGAGGCCACCGCCCTCTAACGCGCCGATGACGAGGTACCACTTGCTGACGAACCCGGCGACCAGTGGGATGCCGGCCATGCCGGCGGCCGCGACGCCGAAGGCGGCCATCGTCAGCGGCATCCGCGTCCCGATGCCGGCCATGTCGCTGATGTCGTCGGTGTGCGTCTCGACGTGAATCGCGCCGGCACAGAAGAACAGCGTGAGCTTCATGAACGCGTGGGCGGGGATGTGGAGCAACCCGCCGACGAGCGCCTGCCCTTCGAGCAGAGCGAGTCCCAGCACGATGTACGATAGCTGGCTAATCGTCGAGTACGCCAGCCGTCGCTTGAGGTTGTCCTGTCGGAGCGCGATGACGCTCGCGGTCAGGAGCGTGAAGGCGGCGACGGCGGCCAACGGCAGGTCGACGCCGAGGTCGCTCATCAAGTCCGTCCCGTACACGTCCAGTACGAGACGAGCGATGCCGAACACGCCGCTCTTGACGACGGCGACGGCGTGGAGCAGGCCCGAGACGGGCGTCGGCGCGACCATCGCGTCCGGGAGCCACGAGTGGACGGGCATCAGCGCCGCCTTCACGCCGAACCCGGCGGCAAGCAGTGCGAACGCCGCGCGGGCGAGCGTCGGGTCGGCCGTCGCCAACGCCTCGATGCCGCCGGGCGTGAACGCCGTCGTCCCGGTGAGGAAGAACACGAGGACGGTGCCACCGAGGACGGCGACGCCGCCGCCGAACGTGTACGCGAGGTACTTCCGACCGGCCGCACGTGCCTCGTCGGTCTCGTCGTGGGTGACCAGCGGGTACGTCGACACCGTCAGCAGTTCGTAGAAGACGAACAGCGTGAGCAGGTTCGCCGAGAAGGCGACGCCCACCGCGGAGGCCAGACTCGCGGCGAACGAGGCGAAGTACCGGGTCTGGGCGTGTTCGTCAAGCCCGCGCATGTAGCCGATGGAGTAAAAGCTCGTGACGATCCACAGCAGACTCGCCAGCGCGGCAAAGAGGAGGCCCAGCGGGTCCGCACGAAGGGCGAGTTGGATGCCCGTCGCGAACTGACCGAAGGAGAAGACGTACACCGTCCCCGAGAGCACGCCCGGAACCATGCTCGCCACGATGGCGAACTTCGCCGCGGCGACGGTGAGCGTGACGCCTTCGCGGACGTTCGGTCGCCCCTTCAGCGAGAGGATAATCGGGATGGCGACGGCCGACACGAGCACTGCGAGCAGCGGTCGGATGGATGCGACGTCTGTCATTGGTTCAGAAGTGGGGGGAGCGTCTGTTCGAGCAACTGTTCGAGCGCGGGGACGGCGGCGGTGAGCGCCACCGCGAGGACGGCCGCGAGGACGACGACGGCAATCATCCCCGTCGAGACGCTCGCGCCGCCGTCTGGCCGATAGCCAGACGAGGATCGGGGACCGTCGGTCCCCTCACCGCCGTCGGCGACGGCGGCCTCCTCGCGGATGGTCGGTTCGGCGAAGTAGAGCCGTTCGACCAGTCGGGCGAAGTACGCCAGCGTCAGCAGCGTACTCGCAAGCAGGACGGCGACGACGGGCCAGAGGCCGGCCTCCACGGCACCGACGACGATGTACCACTTCCCGACGAACCCGACGGCCGGCGGGACGCCGACCATCGCCAGTGCGAGGACGGCGAAGGCACCGGCGGCGATGGGCGTCCGTGCGGCCATGCCGGCGTATCCGCCGAGCGTGGTCGCACCGGTCTCACGCTCTATGACCCCGCTGGCGGCGAACAGGCCGCCCTTCATGACGGCGTGGCCCAGCAGATGGACCGTCGCGCCGACGACGGCGATGGGCGTCGCGATGGTGAACCCGGCGATTACGAGGCCGAACTGCGAGACAGAGGAGTACGCGAGCATCCGCTGGACGTTGGTCTGTGAGACGGCGAGCGCGCTCCCGGCGACGATACTCACCGAGGCAAGCGCCAGCAGTGCCCAGCGGGCACCGGGCACCGCTTCGAGGAAGTCGACGGTGAACACCGAGAACAGCAGGCGGGCGAGCGCGTACGCCGACACCGTCGAGACGAGCGCGGAGATGAACGCGCTGACGCTGTCCGGCGCGTTCGCGTAGGCGTCCGGTTGCCACGTGTGTAAGGGAAACAGCGCCACTTTCACCGTGAGGCCGCCGACCATCAGGCCGAACGCCGTCAGGACGAGCGTCGAGTCGTAGCCGACGGTCGCCAGTTTGTCCGCGAGGTCGGCCATGTTCAGCGTCCCGGTGGCCGCCAGCGCGTAGCCGACGCCCAGCAGGTACAGCGAGGCCCCGACGGTTCCGATGATGAGATACTTCAGCGCGGCGACGGCCGAACTCGCTTCGCGGCCGCTGGCGACGAGGCCGTACGCGGCCAGCCCGGTGATTTCGAGGAACACGTAGAGGTTGAACACGTCGCCGGTGACGGTCATCCCCGTGAGGCCAGTGACCAACAGGAGGAACTGGCTGTAGAAGGCGTTCGAGTGCGGGCCAGCGTGGCGTGCGTAGGCGAGGACGCCCAGCGCGACGGCACTTATCAGGACGACGACTGATGCAGAGAGGCCATCGACGACCAACTCGATGCCGTACGGTGCGGCGAACCCGCCGACGGCGTAGGAGACGACGCCCTCGGTCCAGACGGTCCAGCCGAGCAGTCCGGCGAGCGCCGCGTGGACGAGGACCGTCACCGTCGCGACGAGCCATCCGGCGCGGTCGGTGAACAGGCTAGCTACCAGCGGGACGGTCCCGCCGACGATGGGCAACACGACCAGTAGGACGGGGAGATGCTCAATCATAGTAGAGTTGCTCCAGTGTGTCTTCGTCCAGCGTCCCGTACTCCGAGTAGATGCGAACGATGAGCGCGAGCGCTACCGCCGTCAGACTCACGCCGACGACGATGGCCGTCAGGATGAGGACGTGCGGCAGCGGACTGACGTAGGGGCCGCCGCCGTCGGTGATGACCGGCGGGTTTCCACCGGTGCGGTAGGCCAGCGTGATGAAGAACAGGAAGATGCCCGTCTGGAAGACGTTCATCCCGATGACCTTCTTCACGAGGTTCGCCGACTCCGCGAGCATGTACAGACCGATGCCTAACAGCAGGACGACGGCGTAGTAGTTGTAGTGCGTCGTCAGCAGGTCCAGTTGTAACGGCGTCATGCTTCACCCTCCTCGTCGACGACGTGGCCGAATCCTGCGGCTAGCAGGAAGAACAGGCCGATGGCGACGCTGGCGACGATGCCGCCGATGCCCAGTTCGACCAGTTCGATGCCGTACTTGCTGGCGTGTGAGAGCAGCACCTCGTACTCCTCGTACTGGAGGAACTGCCCGCCCAGTACGATGGTGCCGAGGCCGATAGACGCGAACGTGAGGACGCCCCCGGCCGCGAGTGCGACGACGACGCGCACGTCGAGCCACTGTCGCGTGGATTCGATACCGTAGGCGAACGCGAGCATCATCACGACGGACCCGGCGATGACGCCGCCCTGAAACCCGCCGCCCGGCGAGTCCGCGCCGTGGAACATGATGAACAGCGCGAACGTGAGGACGAACGGTGCGACGACGCGCACCGTCGTCATGATGATGGTGCTCTCGACGTAGAGTCCGGGTCGGTCGTCGACGCTCATGCGAACACCTCCCGACGGAGGACGGTCAGTGCGGCGACGCCGGCCGCGAACACGACGACGGCCTCGCCGAGCGTGTCGAACCCGCGGTAGGCCGCCAGCACGGCGGTGACGGCGTTTTTCACGTCGGTCTGTTTGTAGGCGTTGTCGAGATAGTACTGGGTGACCTCGCCGCCGACGACGGGCGCCGTCGGGTCGCCGATGGCCGGCAGCGCGGGCACTGTTGCCCCCATCACGAGGACGAACCCACCGACGAGCACCAGCGTCCGTGGGTTAATCGACTCGAGCAGACGGTCTGCGTTCGGCGTGACGGTGTTTGCAAGTGCCACGAGCAACAGGACGGTCATGATGCCGGCCCCGACTGCGGCCTCGGTCAGGCCCACGTCGGGCGCCTGTAGGATGAGCCAGAGGATGGAGACCCCGAGGCTGTAGGCGGCAAAGGACATCACCGACGCCAGCGTATCACGGAGCAGGGCAGCCCCGAGCGCACACCCTAGGATGAACAGGAGCAGTGTGCCTTCGAGGACGGTCAGCGTCATCTCTCTCCCTCCCCGTCGTCGAGCGTCCACGGTTCGATACCCTGGTCCTGTGCCGCCCGGGCGATGGCGTGGGCGGCCGTCGGGTTCGTGAGGAACATGAATACGAGGAGGAAGATGGCCTTCGCCGTCGAGATGCCCGACTGGAGGGCCAGCGCGGCGGCGCCGACGGTGAGGACGGCACCCAGCGTGTCGCTTTTCGACGCCGCGTGTGCGCGAGTGTAGACGTCCGGCAACCGGACGATGCCCAGCGCTGCGACCCCACCGAAGAACGCGCCGAGGAGCGCGAGGGCGACGATGCCCCACTCGACCGGCGTCATAGCACACCCCCGTGCTCGACGTTGAACTTCGAGAACGCTATCGAGAGCAGGAAGTTGAGCAGGGCGTACACCAGGGCCACGTCTAAGAACACCGACTGGTCGAACGCCGCCGCGACCAGTGCGATGGCGATGACGGTGTTGGTCCCCATGACGTTGACCGCGATGACCCGGTCGTGGATGGTCGGACCGACGAACACCCGGTACAGCGCCACGAGGGCGAAGACGACGAACGCGGCCGCGATGGCCAGCAGGGCCGTCGAAAGCTCAACCATCCTGTCCCTCCCCGCCGTCCCCGCGTTCGCGGGGCGACGCGATGGCGGCGGCTTCGCGGCCGTAGAAGACGAACCTGACCGCACGCTCTAAGCTGCCTCCGAACAGGTCCTCGCGGGACCCGGCGGTCAGCGAGTGGATGTCGAACGCGCGGTCGGAGACGCTCACCGTCAGTGTCCCCGGCGTGAGCGTGATGCTGTTTGCCAGCGTCGTCACCGGGGCGTCACCCCATACCGCCGCCCGCAGTTCGACTATCTTCGGGTCGATGGGCAGGTTCGGGTGGAGCACGACGTAGGCGATCTGGAGGTTCGCGACGGCGATCTCCTTTAGGAGGTACGGGACGAACAGCAGCATCCGAGCGAGTTGCTTCCCGACGCGGACGACGGATGGCTGTTGGCTAAAGGCGACGGGTGCCAACAGCACCGCCGCGAGCGTCGCGGTGAGGAAGCCGGTGAGGAAATCGAGCGGCTTCCACGCGCTCAGCAACATATAGAACAGGTACGACGCGCCGAAGACGGTGACGTACTTCGGGAGCGAGGCGGCCCGCGTGAGGACGGTCGTCTCGGTCCGCCGCTCGACGGGTGCCTCCGCTACGTCGACGTCGCCACGTGTCAGTTCGAGTTGCAGCGGTCGCAACATCGGCGTCGCGCCACCGGGGCTGTACTCCGGGTCGAGGACGATCCGGTCGACTCCAACGTCGGCGGCGTATTCGAGGATCGCGTCCGCGTAGTCGCCGGGACCGAAGAGATAGCGGTCGGCGCCCAGCACCGCCGTCTCGACGCTGATACCCGCCGGCGGGTCCTCGCCGAGGTCCTCTTCGACCCACAGCTCGACTCGCTCGAGCAGTTCGGAGGCCTCGGCGAGTTCTTCGGGGGCGTCCGGGTCGACCGATCGGGTGCTGGCGATGTCGACGAAGTGGAGTTCGACCGGGCCGTCGGTGACCGCCGTCTTGGCTTCGTCGACGACGTAGGCGACGGTATTACGAAGCGTCACGGAGTCGTCGACCGGCACCAGTAGACGGTGGGCGTCAGATGCAGTCACGGTAATTTGTGAGAATCCTATCTCTGGGTGATTGACGCGCGCTACAGTCGTTACCGAAAGCGAGCAACGGGATACGCAAAACTATTTCGCAATCATTCGGTTGTCGATGGGCGTTCACCCAGTTCGTCAGCGAGTTCTCCAGCCACCCGCACGCCGAGGCCCTGCTTGTCGCCGACGTACTCGCTCGTCTCGTCGGCCCGGACGAGGAGTGTGCGGGTGTCAGTCTCGCCCATCACGCTCGCGTCGTTGGCGACGACGAAGGCGAGACCGACCCTATCGAGCAGTTCGCGGGCCCGGCCGACCAGCGTCTCGTCGTCACCGGCCGACTCCACCTTGAAGCCGACGATAGGGAGGTCGGGGTTGTCCTCGCGGACGGTGTCGATGAGTTTCGGCGTCCGTTCGAGCGTCAGCGTCAGGTCGTCCTGTCCGCTCTGTATCTTCTCGTCTGCGGCCTCGACGGTGTAATCGGAGATGGCCGCGGCGGAGACGAGTGCGTCGGCCGTCGGAGCCACGTTCGAGACGGCGGCCGTCATCTCTGTGGCCGACTCCACTCGCTCGACGGTGGCGTAGGGCACGTCCGGCCCGTCCTGTACGAGCGTCACGTCCGCGCCATAGACGTAACAGGCCCGCGCGACCGCCCGTCCGGTGCGTCCCGACGCGCGGTTCGACAGCGTCCGCACTGGATCGACCGACTCGGTGGTCGCCCCGGCGGTGACGACGACGTGCCGGCCGTCGAGCGGCCGGTCCCCGGTGGCACGGGCAATGCCGGTGACGATGGCCTCCTCCGTCGCTATCTTCGCTTTGCCCTCCTCGATGCGCGGGTCGACGAACTCCACACCCCACGATTCGACGCGCTCGATGGCGTCTAAGACACCGGGGTGGTCGTACATCGGTTCGTGCATCGCCGGCGCGACGACCACCGGGAGGCCCGCTCCCAGCGCCGTCGTCGCACACGTCGTCACCGGCGTGTCGTCGATTGCCGCCGCAACTTTCCCGACGGTGTTAGCCGTCGCGGGCGCGAGGAGGAGCACGTCCCCCCACCCGTCGACGCCACACAGGTCGACGTGTTCGACCCGGCCGGTCAGTTCCGTCACCACGTCGTTCTCGGTGGCGAACTCGACGGCCCACGGGTGGACGACGCCCGTCGCGGCGCCGGTCATCACCGCCCGAACCGACGCCCCCTGTCGGCGTAACTCGTGGGCCAGTTCCACCGTCTTGACCGCGGCGATGGAGCCCGAAACCCCGAGTACGACGTTGACTCCCTGCAACATGACTCACCCTTCGCCGTCACGGCCTAAAAGGTACGGTCCTCACTCCGCCGTCGGGCGACCCTCACGGGCCATGATGGCGGCGGCGAACGCGAGGACCGTGACGACGACCAGTCCGAGCGCGACGGCCGACCTGAGCGCGGCCGTCGGGTCGGCGGCGGGCGCGAGTATCGGGACGAGCAGGTAGCGTGCGGCGAGCGCCACGGCGACCCCACCGGTCAGTACGAGTGCGCTTCCGGTGACGTGGACGAACTGGCTGTCCGTCGAGTCGGCGGCCCGCCCGAGGTGGACACCGATGCTTTTCGCGTGTGCGCCGACGTCCCAGACGAGTATCGCCCCGGCGACACCGAGGACGACCAGCGGCGTGGCAAGCCCCAGTTCGGCGGCGGCGAGCGTCGTCACGAACAGGAGCGCGCTGCCAGTCGCGAATCCGGCCGTCGACGCCGGCACCAGTCCGTAGGCCGACAGCAACGACGGCGTCTGGAGGACGATGCCGACGAGCAACAGCAGTGAGACGGTCCCGCCGAGGACGATGCCCGCCGGGCCGACCAGTGACGCCACACCCGTGGTGTCCGCCGACAGGAGCGTGACACCGAACACCGACGCGACGGTGGTACCGACAAGGGTCACGGCGACAGTCAGCAAGCCGCCGGCCTGTAACGCCAGCGTCCGAGCGGGGTCGTCGCCAAGCCAGTCGACCACCCATACCTGTAGGGCATCGGCGAGGAGGACACAGCACAGCGCCGCGCCGACCAGTCCCACGAGGACGTGCAGCGGCCAACTGAGCGCCAGTTCCAGCAGCGGCCCCACGACGGGGACGCTGTCGAGGAACAGGGCAAACAGCGACCGGCCCACGGGACTCAACGCGACGAGGACTTCGAGAGCGAGGACGGCTAAGACCGCTCTCGGGAGTCGTCTGGGCGAGACGGCCACGTCGTCTAACGTATCGAGCGGTCCGTCGGTGCCCGTGTCGGGCAGCCACCCGGAGAGCACCGGGACGACGCGTGTCAGCAGGCCGAGGACGCCGAGGACTGCTAGCTGGAGCGTGACGAACGCGCCCAGCGGGGTGGCGACCGAGACCGCGAGCAGTGTCCCGAAGAACGCTACCAGGACTCCGAACTCGGCGTTCAGGTTCAACAGGACGGCGAGGACGATACCGATCAGGAGCGCGTTCCCGCTCTCGCGCAATGCCGTCCCGAGAGGCTCGTTTTCGACCAGTCCGGTCGTGGCGTCGATAGCGACGACGGCGACGGCGACGGCCAGACCGACGTACACGGGTAGCGCGTAGCTCCCGCGGCCGAGGAACAGCGTTGCACCGAGACAGAGCGACCCCGCGAGGAGTGCGACGCTCCCGGCCGCGATTCGCGCGTTCGTCTCTTGGTCCAGCGACCATGCGCCGCCGGCGAGTGCCAACCCCCCGAGGACGCTCGTCGCGACCGGCACCGGGGTACCGATGCCGAGGCCGATAGCGAGTGCGACGACCACCGCGAGCGTCCCAGTCAGGGCCGCCGTGGATTCGACCGGGCGAGTGTCGAGACCGCTCATGCCGACCACCGCTCCGTGGCCCGCACGAGCGTCTTCGCGAGCGGATCGGTCAGCGTCCAGTCGGCCACGCGGACCGTCCCGCGGAGGTCGTCGATGCGCTCGCTCCGGTCGAACCCGGCGAGGGCGCCACCGGGCGTCTCCGACGCCGTCACGTCGGGACTGACGACGGTCACGTCGTGGCCGTACGCCGCGAGGCGCTTGGCCGCGCCGGCCGCTCGGTCGTCAAGCAACGGGCTACAGAAGACGACCTGTGCCTCGTCGGGGAAGCGACGGTCGAGCGTCCCCACGGGGTCGCCACCGTCCGCGACCGGGTCGGCGCTCGCCACGTCGGCGAACGACTGGAAGAGGTGGCGCCCGCTCGCGTCATCGAGGAACTCGGAGGCTACTGCATCGTCACCGCTCTCTGCCGCGAGGAACTCACACAGGCGCCGGTACTGACTCCTGTCACCGGCCGGGCGGAGATACGCGCAGTCGTCGAAGGTGGCGGCGCCGACGCGGTCGTTCTCGGCCAGCAGCGTCCGCGCCAGTTGCTCGGCGGCGTACGTACAGAACTGGACCGCGTTGGGGTCCCGTGGCCGCGGCGCGACCGGGTGTCGCGTGTCGAGTAGCAGGACGACGGTCGCCGCCGCAGTCTCCTGATACTCGACCGTGGCCAGTTCGCTCGTCCGGGCAAAGCGGTTCCAGTCGATGCGTCGCATCGGGTCCGCCGACTGGTACTCTCGGATGCCGTAGAACGAGACGCCGTCGCCGCCCGCTTGTGTCCGGGTTCGTCCCGTCCGCTGGAGCATCTGTGTCGAGAGCGGGATCGACTCCACGTCGGCGCTGCAGTCGATGGTCGTCTCGACGGTCACGGACTCGCGGCACTCCTCGGTCCCTGCGAGGTCGCGGCAGACGACGGTCGTCTCGCCGAAGGGATGCTCGCCGCGTCGCGCCCTGACGGTGTAGCTAAAGGAGTCGCTGTCGTCGGCGTCGAGCGTCGTCCCGAACCGGGGTGCCCCCTCGACGACTCGGAGGCGTTCGGGAACGCCGTCGACGATACGCACGTCGGGGAGATACGACCGACCGTCGTTGTGGACCGTCACGGTCACCGTCACCTCGTCGCCCGGGAGCGGCGTGGCCGGTTCGAGCGTCCGCTCGACCGTCAGTTCGGGTTCCGGCCGCCGGGTCGCGCTCTCGTAGGCGGCGTACACCAGCCCTACCGTCGACGCGACGAAGATGGCCGCGTTTCCCGTGACGAGTCCGACGGCGCCGGTCACCAGCGCCACCGAGAGGCCGACCGCGCGGCGCGCGCGCCGTCGCTCGGTCACGCGGGCTCACCTCCCCGCAAGCGCCGGATCTCGTTCAGCGTCACCTCGACCTTGCGGTCGAACCCCTCGCCGCTGGCCCAGTCGCGCAACTGCAGGCCGAGCGGCGGGTCGGGAACCTCGTCGCCGCCGACGAACGACGCGGCGCGGGGGTCCTCGGTCCACGTCCCCTGCTCGGTGGCGGCCCGTGCGTCGATCAGGTTCGCGTCGGTTCGACGGACCAGCGTTCGCTCGGCCGTCTCGCGGAGTTGCCGTCGCACGTCGGCGGCGTAACTCGCTTCGATGCCGTTGTACGGGTCGACACGGCCGTCGATTCGGTCCAGCGCCTCGTCGATGTCGGTGCCGACGACGGACTGTGTGGGTCCCTGCATGGACTCGGGGTTGGCCGTCGGGAGTTCGACCGGGTCTCCCCGGTCGCGCTCCTCGGCGTGGTCACGGCTGACGACGCCGGAGAGGCCAACCAGCGCGACGACGATGGCGGCCGCTGGGATAGCGGCACGGAGCGTCGCAGTCGTCCCAACGCTGACCAGTGATTCGGCCAGACCTGGCACCGTCGCGACGGCGACGGCGGCGACCAGTGACGCCAGACCGACGGCGGCGAACACGCGCCACCAGCGACCCGGGTCGTCGCGCTCGACCGTGCCGTCGATTCTCGCGTGTGCCGACCGCGTCGCCGTGATGGCCTCGTCTGGGTCCGTTGTGGTGGCCCTGACCGAGGCCGGCGCGTCGTCGGTGGTCTGTTCCGTCGGTGTGTCGGTGGTCACGGTTTCGCTCACGAGTCGTCACCTCCGCCGAAGATGTCTTCGAGGGCGTCGCGAGCGGCTTCGGTTCGTCCGGCCGACGGCGACTCGCCGCCGTACGTGATGGCCCGGAACAACTCGGTCAGTCGCCAGACCGGCCCTTCCGGCAGGCCGACGTCGGTCGCCCTGCGTGCGTACTCGCCGGGGGTCGTCGCAGTCGGGTTGTCGACGGGGACGGCGTCGGTCAACCGTTCCCAGGCCTCCCGTATCGAGGGCGGACCGGGATCGTCGTCCGTGTCGGTGCCCGCTGGGACCGACGAGGCGGTCCGGGCGTCCTCCGTCGTCGGGTCGTCCGGTTCCATGAACTCGGGTCGTTCGAACCCACGCCGGAACGACGCGAACAGGCCACCGCCGGTCAGACCAGCGAGCGACCGCACCGGCACAACGGCGATAGCGACGAGCGCGGTCGGGAGAGCGGTGAGCGACCGTCCGGCCATCCGGGCGAATGGGACGAGACCGGCCGCGAGGCCGCTTCCGACGCCGCTGACGACCGTTCCGACGCCCGCTGTGACTCGAGCGAGGCCAGCCCCGCCTGTGAGCAGGACGGCTGTCGTGACTTGCGGAATCCGCTGGATGACGCCCGCAAGGGGCAGCGAGACGCGTCCGATCCACGGGAGCGTGATGTCGGCTCCGCCGTAGCCGTCGCTGGCCCGGACGAGTACCACGCCGACGTAGCCGACGGCAGTGAGACCGAGCA
The DNA here is from genome assembly GCF_011602445.1 of Haloarcula sp. JP-L23. Lineage (NCBI taxonomy): Archaea > Methanobacteriati > Methanobacteriota > Halobacteria > Halobacteriales > Haloarculaceae > Haloarcula > Haloarcula sp. JP-L23. The sequence continues at coordinate 1,807,420 of NZ_CP050014.1, forward strand.
AGGCGACCAACGTCGGGAGGAACGATAGGTCCGGCAGGCCGCCGGAGCCACCGCCTCGGTCAGGCGGCGCGGGCGTCGGCGTTGGCGTCTGCGTTGCCGTCGGTGTTGGGGTCGGCGTTGCCGTCGGCGTGTCGGGCGCCGGGGTCGGTGTCGGTTCTGTCCCGTCGACGGGGGCCTGTTGCTGGAGTTCCACGTCCAGCGCGGCGGGGAACAGCGCCGTCGCGTAGATGACGGCACCGGCACAGAGGAGGGCCAGAGCGGCGCGGATGAGGCTGGAAGGCACTACCCTTGATTTCTTGCCAACCAGTCTAAAGTATTGTCCTTGTTCAGGCTTCGTCTTAACCCACCAGAAGGATTTTGACGTGTTGACAGTAAGGTATCAGTACGCCCTATGCGGAGACTCACCCGCCGTATCCTCCTGACCCTCTCGCTGTTGCTCGCCGTCGACGTCGCCGTCGTCGCGACAGTCGCGTACCTCCTGACGCCGTGGCTCTCCCCGCTACGTGACGCCGTCGCGGCGGCTCTCCCGGTCGGTTCCGGCGTCGCGTGGTGGGTCGCGGTCGTCTCGCCCGCCCTCGTCGCGTTCGTCTGGGCGCAGTTACGGTACACGCGCGCGCAGACGCTCGCCGAGGCGGACGCACGCGAGGTTTCACGCGAGGAGTTCCCCGACCTCCACGACCGGGTCCAGCGTCTCTGTCAGCAGGCAGACCTGACGATGCCGACGCTCGCCGTGGCAGAGCGCGACGTGCCGAACAGTTTCGCCGTCGGGACGCTGGGCAGTGCGACCGTCGTCGTCAGCGAGGGGTTGCTCGCGACCCTCGACGGCGACGAACTCGACGCCGTCCTCGCCCACGAGTTGATGCACGTCTCGAACCGTGACGCGACGGTGATGACGCTGGCGAACTTCCTGCCGGCGCTCACCAACGGCGAGTACGGCCCGCTCGACGACCTGCTCCCGGGTGCTCGCGGGAGTCGGCTTCTCGTCGCGGCGGTCGGACTCGCCGTCGCCTACGTCCTCAGCGCCCGCTTCCTCGACGCCCCCTTCGGGTCGGTCTCCTTTACCGTCGGCTTCCTCGTGGTGTTCGGCCTGACAGTCGTCCTCGGAGGGGTCTTGCTGGGCGTGTTCACCGCGCCCGTCGTCGTGCTGGCGCGGTCGCTCTCGCGTGCGCGAGAGTTCGCTGCCGACCGGAGCGCCGCGAAACTCACCGGGAACCCCTCGGCACTCGTCGGCGCCCTCCAGACGCTCGACGCCGACGCGACGCCGACCCCGGAGACCGACAAGCGACGGGCCTACGACGGCGTCCGAGGGCTCTGTTTCCTCCCGTACGGGTTCGAGGACTCGGGCGAGGACGAGTTCCACGTCGAGACACGTTCGCACCCGCCGACCGCCGACCGCATCGAGCGCCTCGGCGAGGTAGCCGGGGACCTCTGAGTTACTCCTCGTCGGCGACGCTGGGGTGCATCGTCGGTTCGCCCGGCATCGGTTCCTCGAAGTACCGCTGCATCATCTCCAGTGACTCCTGCTCGCGGCGCTTGCGCTCTTCCTCGTCGATCTCTTCACAGCCCGGTGGCACCTCGCGGTCCCGTCCGGTGAAGTACCCTTCCGGGGCCGTCCAGTCGTGATAGAAGTCGACGTCGCTGTCCTCGATGAGCGTCAGGCCGACCTGCGCACCGTGGCCCGCGGCGACGATGGTCTGGTGGTGCTGTTCGGCCAGTCGGCCCGCCGCGTAGAGACCGTCGACGGCGGTTCGCCCGCAGTCGTCGACGCCGACGAACTCCTTGGTCCCGCGGTCGACGAGGTCGACGTCGAGGCCGTCCAGATACGTCGCGTCGGCCCACGAGGCCGCGACGACGTAGTCGGATTCGAACGTCTCGCCGTTCTCGACGGTCGTCTCGAACCCGTCGTCGGTCGCCGTGACTCGCTGGACCCGTCCGTCGACGAACCACGCCCCCGCTCGGCGGGTCTGTGCGCGGATGAGTTCGAGCAGGAGACGCGGGTTGACACCGGCCGGGAAACCGGGGTAGTTCTCCAGATGGGCGTTGCGGTTCAGGATGGACTCTCCGGTCGAGACGATTCGGGTCGAGAGACCGGCGCGTGCGGTGTATATCGCCGCCGAGAGGCCGGCGACGCCGCCGCCGACCACGACGACCGATTCTGGTTCGTCGGACATACGCGGCGGTTGCTTGCCCCGCGACAGAAACCTACCGGTTCGGTGTGAATCTCCTCGAATGTCGAGAACGGTGTTCTAGGCTCCTCTAATGGCCGTATCGAATGCTGGCACTACCCGAAGCCTCATAATGATTCACCCACTAGAGGTGGCGTAATGACCGACACCGTCGACGAGGTCGACCTGCCCTACGACGAGGACGCCTCACAGCAGAAGAAGATCGAGGCGCTGCAGGAGCGACTCGAGGTGCTCGAAGCACAGAACGAGGAGATGCGCGACAAACTGCTGGACGCCAACGCCGAGAACAACAAGTACCAGCAGAAGCTCGAACGGCTGACCCACGAGAACAAGAAGCTCAAGCAGTCGCCACTGTTTGTCGCCACCGTGCAGGAACTCAGCGACGACGGCGTCATCATCAAACAGCACGGCAACAATCAGGAGGCACTCACCGAGGTCACCGACGAGATGCGCGAGGGCCTCGAACCCGACGACCGCGTCGCCGTCAACAACTCTCTTTCTATCGTCAAGCAACTCGACAACGAGACGGACGTGCGTGCCCGCGTGATGCAGGTCGACCAGTCGCCGGACGTCACGTTCGCCGACATCGGTGGCATCGAAGAACAGATGGAAGAGGTCCGCGAGACGGTCGAGATGCCGCTCATCAGTCCCGAGATGTTCGAGGACGTCGGCATCGACCCGCCGAGCGGCGTCCTGCTCCACGGTCCGCCCGGCACGGGCAAGACGATGCTGGCCAAAGCCGTCGCCAACGAGACCGACGCCACCTTCATCAAGATGGCCGGGTCCGAACTCGTCCACAAGTTCATCGGCGAGGGCGCGAAACTCGTCCGCGACCTCTTCGAACTCGCCCGGCAGGAGGAACCGGCGGTCGTCTTCATCGACGAGATAGACGCCATCGCCGCCAAGCGGACCGAATCGAAGACGAGCGGCGACGCCGAGGTCCAGCGGACGATGATGCAACTGCTCTCGGAGATGGACGGCTTCGACGACCGGGGTGAAATCCGCATCATCGCCGCCACCAACCGCTTCGACATGCTCGACCGCGCCATCCTCCGCCCCGGCCGGTTCGACCGCCTCATCGAAGTGCCAAAGCCCGACTTCGAGGGCCGCAAGCAGATATTCAAGATTCACACGCGCGGCATGAACGTCGCCGACGACGTCGACTTCGAGGGTCTCGCCGAAGACGTCGAGGAGGCTTCCGGGGCCGACGTGAAGGCCATCTGTACCGAGGCCGGGATGTTCGCCATCCGCGACGACCGCACCGAGGTCACGATGGACGACTTCCTCGACGCCTGGGAGAAGATCCAGCAAGAAGAAACCGAAGACGAAGACATCTCCCGGACCTTCGCCTGACTGTGGCGGCCCGGTAGACGCGGTCCGCATCGGGTTCCAGAACACAGAAACCGCTCGCTTTCTCACGTGGTAGTATGGCCGTCGCAGATAGACTCCAGTCGCGTGCCCGTGCATCTCCGAGACGCGTCACCGCCACCGTCTCCATCGTCGGCTACGCTCTCGTCCTCGGGACGTTCGGGGCCTGCTCCCCTTCCCTCGATAAGCAACGAGACAGTCATCCTCCTCTCGGACGCCATCGCGGTGGTCAACGCGGCCGCACTGAGTGCTATCGTCGCTGGCGTCTACTTCATCAAGACCGACCAGATTCGCAAGCACCGTGGGGCGATGCTGACGGCGTTCGCACTCATCCTCGCCTTCCTCACGCTGTATCTGCTCAAGGTCGGTGGCGGCTTCGAGAAGGAGATACAGGCCGAGGGCCTCGTCTGGGGGGCCTACATCGTGATGCTGGCCGTCCACATCCTGCTGTCGGCGGTGTCGGTTCCCGTCGTCGTCCACGCCGTCGTGTTAGGGCTCTCTCACTCCGTCGCGGAACTCCGCGAGACGGCCCACGCACGCGTCGGTCGCATCGCCGTCACCGCGTGGGGCTTGAGCCTCTTCCTCGGACTGGTCACGTACGTGATGTTGAACCACGTCTACGGCTGGGTGCCTCGCTGAGTCGCGGTACCTCCGTTCTTTCCGCGCTCCGTCGCCGCCGACAGCCGTGTCGCCACTTCCGAACCCAGCGTCGAAAGCAGACCGTCGGTGACGGCCTGACCGATTAGTTCTCGCGGCGGGCGGCGAGGAGTGTCGCTGCCACTACGGCCAGCAGTGCGATAGCCGCCGTGAAGCCGGGTCCGCTCCCGGACGTGGCTTCTTCGTCACCGCCGTCGTCCGATCCCTCGTTCTGATCTGTAGAATCAGGCGTGTCAGTCGACGCTGTGCCGGTCGATTCCGGCGTGTCCGTGACCGCCTCGGTGGCCGTCGAACCCTCGGTGGTCGCGGTCGCCGTCGTCTCCGAACCGTCGCCGTCGTCGGGTTCGGCCGGCGTGGCGGTCGCATCCGTCCCCTCGGGCGTCGACGTCTCGGTGGTCGTCGGGTCGTCGCCGGAGTCACTGCCACCGCCACCACCGCCACTGCTCGATCCAGAAGCGACAGTGATCGTCGTGGACTGTGACCCGACCGACACCGTCGGGTACCCGACGGTGACGAACTTGTGGTCGAAGGTCACCGTCTTGCTCGACCCTTTCGCGATACTGACGCGCTCGGTGTCGACGACCTGTCCGTCGACGGTCAGTCGTGCGGTGTAGGTCCCGTCTGCCGTCCCGGCGTTCGAGACGTCCGCTTCGACGGTTCCGATATCACCCTCGGTGACGCCACCGGGAGCGCTGATGCTCGTGACCGAGAAGGCCGCGTTGGCGTCGAGGAACTGCACGACTGCGCCGTCGTCGGTACCGACGTACAGCGCGTCGTCGGCCACGGTCGGTGCGGTCGCCATCGCCGACGAGGCCGCCGTCGCACGCGCCTTCGTACTGCCGTCACTGGCGTCGAGCAGGGACACGTCACCGGTGTCGGTACCCACGAAGACGGTCCCGTTGGCAGTCGTCACCGACGCGCCGAAGGTGTTTTTGGTATCGACAGTCGCGGTCCACTGCTGACTCCCGGAACTATCGATATCGTGTGCGGCGACGGTGCCGTCGGTCGTCCCCACGACGGCCACCCCTTTGTGGATGGCGGGGCTGGCGAAGCTACTGCCGTACGAACTGGTGTCGGCCCACTGCTGGTTGCCGTCCGTGTCGTAGGCCGCGACCGTCCCGTCACTCGCGGTGACGACGATTCGCTGGCCGTCCTCGGTGACGGCCGGCGAGTTCAGCGCCCCGCTCGTGACGTCGTTCGTACTCTGGGCGCTCAGGTCGCCCGCAGAGAGCATGTGCAGGGTGCCGCTGCGGTCACCGACGTAGACGCGGTCGCCGTACACTGCCGGCGTCATCGCGCCGGCGGGACTGCCCATGTCGTAGGCGGCACTGACCTGCGTGCCGTCGTTCGATAGCTTGTAGACGTGACCGTCCTCGCTCGCGACGTAGAGGCTCCCGCCGTCCCCGACGGTGACGGAACCGGCGAACGAGCCGAAGTCGGCGCCGTTGCTGTCGGTACTACGTTGCCACGTGACGGCACCGGTGGCCGCGTCCAGTGCATAGACGCTGCCGCCGTCTGTCGCGACGTAGACGCTGCCGCCGTCGTAGGCGGGCGAGCCGAACACCGGCCCGTCGACGCTGGTCTCCCACGACAGCGAGCCGTCGCCTTCGGCGTAGGCCTTCACGGCCGAGCCGTCACCGACGTAAACCGTATCGCCGCTGACGGTCGGTCCGGAAGCGACGTCGGTTCCCTGATTGCCTGCACGCCAACCGCTCGTGACGCTGGCGTAGTCGGGTGCGTCGGAGGCGTTCCCGGTGTTTTGCTGGTCGAACTGGAAGGTCTGCCAGTTGCCGGCCGCGTTGCCGACCGCGCTCGCCGACCCGACTGGCGCGAGCAAGCCCGCGGGAATCGCAAACACCGCGAGCACTGCGACCGAGAGCGCGAGGAGCTTGCGCTCGGGCGCGTCGCTCATTGGTCCGCCACCTCCGAGGCGATATCGCGGAGGTCGCTGTAGTCGGGTACCAGTCCTCCCGTGCCCGGCACCGCGCTGTTTGACTCGTAGGCGTCACGCACCGTCTCGAAGTGAGTGCTGGAGACTGGGGCGTCGTCGGCCCCGGCGACCGCTTCTCGGATGCTGTTCGCGACAGCGTCCCCGTCGACGAACGGGATGTCGTAGCCGTCGAAGTCGTCGTCGCCGGTGATGTCGCTTGCCGTCGGGTCGAGGATGTCGGCCTGCGAGACGCCGTCGGGCAGGATGACGTCGATGATGTTGTTGTGGTTCCCGTTGGAGCCACCACCGAACGCGTAGCTGCCACTACTCGCCTGCACCTGCCGGATGCCGGCCGTTCCGAAGCCGTTGTAACTGAACATCATCGGGACGATATCTGCCCCGCGGATGCCGGACGGGATAGTCGACTTCGGAACCGTAATCTCGATCGCGGAGAACAGGTCGACCGCTCTCGTACTCACCCCGCTGTCCGCGTCGGCGACGACGTTCCAACTCCCGTCCTCGACGACCGGAATCTTCGCGGTGCTGTTCGGGACGTCGGTACTCGCAGCGAACCCGTGTGCGACGATACGACGGTGGTAGGCCTCCTCGAAGATGTTCTCGGCACTGCCACCGGCGTGGACGCCCTCTCGACTGTAGGTGTTCGAGTTGGTTGCACCCGTATCGCGGACGTATATCTGGATGTGCTGGAGCCCGTAGCCGTAGTCCCCACCGAACGGGTCCCGAAGCTTCGGGAGATGGACGTGGAACCGGTAGTTCGACCCGTCGTCGTAGACGACCACCCGTTCCATATCGTAGTCTTCGGGGGTTATGTCGTCCGTCGAGGGGTAGCTGAACGCGTTCGCCCCGTCGGAGGACGTGGCCGGCCCGTACGGGTCGCCGGTGTCGTCGGCCAGCGTGGCGACACGTTCGGTGTCCGTTCCGAGTTCCGCTCGGTACACCTGTGTGAACGGCAGGGTCGCGCGCGTGTCGTCGTCGTAATAGAGCAGTTCGTCCTGCGTCTCGTCGGACCGCGGCGGGACGAGTACGTCCATGACGCGTGGCGCGTTGTCGGCGGCACCGGCTTTCGCGCCGACGATGGGGTCACTGAACCCGACGTCGTCGACGCTGTTTACGACGGGACGGAAACCGCCGAACCGCTCGGACCCGACGACCGGAAGGACCTCCATGTCCGCGACGTTGATGTCGTCGAACGCCGCCTTCTCTACGGGCAGGATGACCGTGTTGCTGTCACGGTTGACGAACGGATCGATGCTGACCGTTCCACTGCCGGTAGTCAGGTCGTTTCCATCACTGTCGATGGCGCTCGAAGCGAACCCGCTCACTGCGACGCGGTAGTGCCACGCCGACGCGAAGTTCGCCTGCAGGCCGATGTCCCCGTTCTCGGTCAGGCTTCCGTCAGACCGGGTCGAGTCCCGGACCCACAGCACGAAGTAGTGCGGCGAGAAATCGCCGCCGAACACGTCGTAGAGGTTCGCGACGTCGTACTGGAAGTAGTACTTCGACTCGTCCTCGTAGATGGTGAACTTCTCGAGGTCGAACGCGCCGTCACGGAACGTCGACCCTTTCTGGCTCTCGGGGAACCCGTAACCGGCACCGAGTCCGTCGTCGCCGGGGTCTGTGTACTCGGCGACGAGGTCGCCCGGCTGGACGGTGATACTCTGTTGGGCTAGTTGGGTGCCCGTCAATCGGTCGACCAGCGTGACCGTGTAGGAGCCCGCCTGCGTGATGTTGTAGCCAAGGGTGAACGTCTCCCCGGCCGTCGCCGAGGGTGCGAGCCGGATGTTCTCGATTGCGTCCGTCTCGCCACCGATCTGGATGTCGATTGGCGTCCCGCCGACGAAGTCGTTGTTCCCGTCGTGTGACGCCGTGACTTCGATGAACGACTTGCCCAGTCCCGGCTGGGTCGTAGTGAAGTTGACGCTGTCTATCGTCTGTGTCGGTTGGGCGTACGCCGAGAGGTTCGACGCCTCGCTCGACGTCGCCGGTGTCAAGCGGAGTGCGACCCCACCACTGCGACCCATCGTCGCCAGTACCGTGTCGCCGGTGGTGACGATGGACTCGGTGTAGCGAATCTCTGTCGGGTTCGTATCGACGTCCGTCCCGGCCGCGTCGGTGTACATCTCCATCTTCCACCCGTTCGCCTTCGACGCGAGGAAGTCAAGCGGCGCCTCCACCGCGCGCCCGCTACCGTCGGTCATCGCGCCGACGTACCATTCCTCGCCCTTGCGGCGGGCGGTGACGATGTAGTCGCCGATGGCCGAGTCGACGACGACGGTCTCGTCCCAGCCACCGGCGGGCACGTCCTCGATGTACTCGAAGTCCGGTTCGGACTCGACGTTCTCGTTTGCGACCTGACTGTCGGTAAGGTCGGTGTAGGTCGCCGGGAACGGCGCGCTGGCGCCCTTCGCTGTGATGCCGACCGTGTTCACGTTGATGCCGCCGACGTCGCCCGTGAACGTGTCGCCGGAGTCGTCGTAGTCGACGACGATAGCGACGGTGTTGTCGCCCTGAGTGAGTTCGACGTCGACCGAGTGAATCTGCCAGTCGTCCCAGTAGTCGGTGAACGACGGCGTGACGGTCTGTGTCGAGCCGTTGACGTCGAGCGTGAACTGCGGGTTGCCGTTGTCGATGACTCGCTGGGCGTTCTCCGTGTCGTCGCTGGCATAGCGCAGGTGGAGCGTATAGGTGCCCGCGCTCGGGACGTTCTTCACCGTGAACGACACCTTCGACCCCGACGCCTCGCGGTTGGGGTCGACCGGGACGTAATGGGTCCCGAAGGCGTTGCGCCAGTCGTCCGCGGTGATCATTCCGTCGAGCGTGCCCGACGGGGCCTGGACGTACTCGCCGACCTCGAACTCGTCGCTGATGTACGCCTCGACCCGGTCTGCGGCCATCTGGATGCCCGCGTTGTACGTGGGGTACATCGCGAGTTGCTTCGCACGGGTCGTCTGCACCTGATCGCCGGTCGAGTCGTTGAACGTGATGTCGAAGATGCCGGGCTGGTAACTCGTCGGGCCGGCAAGCATCCGGGTGAACGGGAGCGTGACGTGGTGTTCCCGGCCGACGTTCGAGCCGAGCGCACCGAAGCCGTCGTACTCCTGTGCCTTGACGACTTCGCGGGCGGCGACGTTCGGATACGTGCGTCGCTCACCCGTGGGTTTGATGCCCTCGTGAATCTCCAGCATCTGGCGTTCGCCGGCAGCCTCCTCGATGACGGTCCGATGGTGGTTGACCGCCAGTTGACAGTGCTGGTTGTGACTCGGCGTCGACTGGTTGTCCCCGAACAGGCCGGGGTCCGAGACGTAGCCGTTCTTGATAGAGTGGATGCCGGCGTCGTCGTACTGCGAGAAGATGCCGTCGCTCAGTATCTCGGTCTCGTAGTTCGGGATGTTCCCCGACGTCTCGTTGTGGATGGTGAACTCCACAGGGTTCGAGAGGGACGACCCGTAGTTGGTCACCGTCGACACGTCGAAATCAGGGTACGAATCGGCCACGCCCATCTCCAGTGACGCGCCGGTGTCGCTGGCGTCGGACCCGTAGGAGTCCCACCCCTTGTTCCAGCCTTCGGCCAGCACGCTGTCGATGCTGTTCTGGCTGGCAAAGCGCATGTACCGTTTCATCCGCTCGGTGCGCGCCCCGTGGATGTACGTGGCCGGGTCGTTGCCGTTGTTCGATATCTCGCTGTCGGTCTTGTACTCCCACTTGGCGTTGCCGGCGATCATCGTCCACCAGATGCCGATGTACTTCTTCGGGGTCAGCCAACTCGTGTCGACGCCGCCGTTGCCGTCGCTCGGCAACGCGGAGTCGTCGCGGTCCGCGTTCAACAGCGGGATGAGCGAGGATTCCACGAGGTCTCCGGGACTCGTGGCGAACTGGATGGTCCGCCACGGCGTCATGTTCGGTGCCTGCAGGGACACCTTCGTGTTGTCCGGAAGCGGCGCGAGTTGCGTCGTGAAGTCCGTCCCACCGCTGTCGGACTGTGCGACGATAGAGGCCGTCGAGTAGTCGTCTAAGTTGGCCTCGTGGACGCTCATGTACGCGTTCTCTCCCGCCTTGATGGTCAGCGGGGTGTGTGCGCCGGTTCGAATCTCGTTGTCGTTGGGCCGGATGGTCCGCGTCCCGGCGTCGATTTCGCTGAGTTTCGATTCCGTGTACTCCGATTCGAAACGCGGGTTGACGAACTCGTTTTTGATCCACCACGCCGTGTAGTCCCCCGCGAAGTTGAACTGCGTGTTCTCCGAACTGACGACGAGGGCGCCGCTGTTGGCCGCGAAGTCGTCGTCGAAGACGAACCGGAACCCGATGCCGTCGTCGAAGACCCGAAACTCGAGGTTCCCCGACCGCCCCGGACTGTTCGTCTCTTCCAGTCCGAGACGGAGGTAGTTGTAGTCCTGCGAGACGGAAGCGTACTGGTCCCACTCCGGTGTCCACTTTTCCGTCTCGGTGCCGCTCTCGCTCCCCGTGACGGTGATGTTCGTACCAGTGCTGCCGTCTGAACCGGCGCCGAACGTCGGCTGATTCTGGAAGTCGAAGCCGAGGGTCGACGAGTCGACGTACGTCGCGCCGTTGAACGCGACGCTGTACGTCGGCGTCCCCCCCGACACGTCGACAGTCACCCCGATGCTGCCATCAGGTGACGAAACCGACTGTGTGTCACTGTCGTCCCCACCAGTGACCTGTGCGGCTACGTCCTCGGGCACGTCTTGCGTGTACGCCGCTGCTGCCAGAAGCGACGCCACGCCGCCGAGGAACTCTCGACGACCGAGAGCGTTTAGTGTTTGTTGGGATTGTCTACTAACCATTTCCACCTCAGTAAGACGAGTTGTGCAACATAAATCCAACGGTTATGTTCGATTATGACAGTCTAGGGCCGACGCAGAAATAAAATATCGATGACAAAAATCCGAAACCCGTCGGAAGTGAGCGGTCGCTTTCGCAATTGATCTGTAGCAACGCTGGCGGAGACGCGTCTGCCGGCCTACTTCGACTCAATCACGAGCGAGCGGTAGAAAAGAGAGGGTGTCAGGAGGCAGTCGGGGCTCGGGCGACTCCGACGGGGCGTGAGTACCGCAATGCCGGTCACCCTCTGGCGGCCGCCGAGGTCGGTCGGGTACGTCGCGAGTTGCTCCGCACGGAACCACGCACCGGGGTGGTGCTCAGTCGGTCCGCGGGAGGAGTCGCGCACCGACGAGGAACCCGACGACGGCACACGCCGTCAGGACGGCGAGCGGGACCAGCGAGTCGCCGACCCCGGTCGTCACCGCCCGTACGCCGCGCGAGAAGTACGTCAGCGGCGAGAGCCACGTCGGAAGCCACGCTGGCAGGAGCGACGGCGGCACGAACGTCTCCGAGAGGAAGAGTAAGGGGAGCGCGATGCCGTTGCTCGCAGAGATGACGCCGTCCTGTGAGTCGGCCAGACTCCCGAGCATCGCGCCCACGCCACAGAACAGCGCCACGCCCAGCACCACGAACGGGAGCAGGAGCGGCGAGAACGCTATCTTCGCCCCGGTGAGGACGACCATCAGGCCCAACAGGACGATGCCAGCGAGGCCGATGATGACGACGTTGACGAGCGTCTGGGCGAGGAGCCACTCGGGCCGGGTCAACGGCGTCGTCGCCAGTTTCTCGAAGCGGTTCCCGTCGCGGTGTCGTGCGACTTCGCTTCCGACCCGGGAGAGCGGCGTGAACAGGACGACGACGGCGAGGTAGCCCGGCGCGTAGTAGGCCGGCGGTTCGGTGAACAGGCCGCCACCGCCGGGTCGGGTCTGGACGAGGACGCCGAAGATGACGACGATGATGAGCGGGAAGAAAAACGTGAAGAAGACGGCGGTCCGCCGCCGAAGGAACGCCAGCGCCGCCGCGCGAGACTCCGAGCGAAGTCGTCCCAGTCTGCTCATCGGGCACCCCCCGCCGTCGCCTCGTCACCGCGCGGTTCGCCGCCGTGGCCGACGCCAGTGCCGGTCAGTTCGAGGTAGACCGCTTCGAGGTCCGGCTCTGTCCACGTCAGACTGTCGTAGCCGACGCCCGCCGCGTCGAGTTCGTCGACGACGCTCCCGATGGACTCGGGGCGTACGCCGTAGACGACGAGCGTTCCGTTTCGAAGTGCGGTCCGAGCGGGGTAGTCGATGGCGTCCGGCACCCCCTCGTCGAAGGTGCCGTCGACGAGCAGTTGGCTGTCACCGCCGTGGTCGGCTATCAGCGTCTCCGGGTCGTCGAGCGCGACGAGTCGTCCCTCCGAGAGCAGGCCAACCCGGTCCGCGAGTCGCCGCGCCTCCTCCATGTAGTGTGTCGTCACGACGATTGTGACGCCGCGGTCGGCCAACCCCTCCAGCAGGTCCCAGAGTGACTGCCGACCGGCGGGGTCGATGCCAGTCGTCGGTTCGTCCAGAAACAGCAGGTCCGGGTCGTTGATGAGCGCCGTCGCCACGCAGGTCCGGCGCTGTTGCCCACCAGAGAGGTTCTCGTAGGTGGTGTCTGCGGTGTCGGCGAGTCCAACGTCCGCGAGCACGGCGTCTACGTCCCGGGTCTCGTCGTACAGACCCGCGTAGTAGGCGACGAGTTCGCGAGCAGTGAGACGCTCGTGCGGTGAAAACGACTGTGGCAGCAGTCCGATACGGTCTCGCTCGACGGCGGTCGGTGGCGTCCCGAACAACTCGACGCGGCCCTCGGCGTCGGTCGTCCCGGTCAGGGCCCGAACGAGCGTCGTCTTTCCGGCCCCGTTCGGCCCGACGAGCGCCAGCACTTCACCCGCCGTCGCGGAGAGCGACACGCCGTCGAGCGCAACGGTGTCGCCGTACGCCCGGCGGACGTCCTCGGCGACCAGTACCTCGTCCATACCCCACCGTCGGGTACCGCCGCCGAAAGCCGTTCCGCTCTGTCTGCGGTTACAGTCGGTCCCGCACGCGACGGACGATGTCGTCGACGTCGTAGTCGTGCTCGTCCTTGTCGTACACTGTCTCGCCCTCGACGTCGACGCGGAACACGCCGTGGTCGCCCATCACGAGACTCATCCGGTCCAGTTCACCCTCGACGCCGTTCAAGATGGCCCGCTCTACGTCTAACGCACGCTCGCGGAACCCACACGGGACGCAGTACTCGATGCTGACTTCGCTCATACCCGGGCTTCGAGGGCCGGGCACAAAACGGCTTCAGTTCCGGAGGCGGCCGACCAGCGTCACGTCGAACCGGTGGGCGGCGTACAGCAGCCCCACCGACACGAGGTAGACCAGCGTGGACGCGCCGTAGGACTGGGCCATCGCCGCCTGATACAGCGCACCCCCGACGCCGAGGGCACCGCCGACGACCGAAGCCACGATAGGGAGAACACAGCTCACGCAGGAGAACAGACCGAGGATGCCGCCGGCCAGACCCCCGCTCGCGTCCAGCACGGTTACGTACAGTAGGTACGCCAGCGAGAGGTAGCCCGCGACTTTCCAGGGCAGGACCACCGCCGCGAGCGTCGTGCCGCTGTACACCAGACCCGGCGAGAACCCGGGCGGGGCCGCGAGAATCCACCTGAGGCCGGTCCCTTGCCCCCCGGTCCCGAACACGCCGCCCACGTACGCCAGTACGAGCCAGTAGCCGATCGCGACGGCGAAAGCCGCCCCCTTGCGCCGCGCCGACGCCGTCGGCGGGCGAACCGTCGCGAACACGAGCGCGGCCGCGTTCAACCAGACGAACGGGAACGCCAGCGTGACCGGGTCTGTGGTCGGTGCGTCAGCGAGGCTCACGTAGGCAAGCACCAGCAAGACCTCGGTGTTGAGAACGGCACCCCACCGGACGAGCGTCTCCTGATCGGGCAAACCGTCGGCGAGGGTCGCGGTGGTCGTGCTCATAGGACGAGGGCGTCGATGACGATGGCGAGCAGTAGCATCCCGAGGTAGGCGTTCGAGGCGTGGAACGCGCGGAACGCGGCGGCCTCGGTCTGTTTGCGGTGAAGTTCCACCACGGCCCAGAGGAAGACGGCACCCAGTGCCGCCGAGGTAAGCGCGTACAGCCATCCGAGCGACGTCAGCGACGCCAGCACGCCGGAGGCGACGAGCGTCGCGCCGAGGTAGTAGACGATGTGTTTGCGCGTCTCCGTCTCCCCGCGGACGACGGGCATCATCGGGAACCCGCCGGCCTCGTAGTCGTCCTTGTACGCGAGCGCGAGGTTGTAGAAGTGTGCCGGCGTCCACAGGAAGATGACGCCGGCCAGCGCCAGTCCCGGGAGGCCGATGGTCCCGTCGACGGCGGCCCAACCGATGAGCGCGGGGAGCGCCCCCGCGGCCCCGCCGATGACCGTGTTCTGGACGGTGTTGGGCTTCAACACGAGCGTGTAGACGACGCTGTAGAACAGAATCGCCGATAGGCCGAGGGCGGCGGCGAGGACGTTGACCTGCCAGAACAGGGCCAGCGCCGCGAGCGCCAATCCAACGCCGAAGGTGAGCGCGTTCCGAACCGGAATCTGGTGGGTCGCGATGGGGCGGTCCGAGGTGCGGTCCATCCGCTTGTCGATGTCCCGTTCGAGGACGTGGTTGAACGTTCCCGAGGCACCGATTGCGAGGACGCCACCGCCGAGGGTCAGGACGACGGTACGAACGGTGAGTCCCGAACCGGACGTCAGTGCCGGGTCCGCCGCAAGTGCCATCCCCGCTCCGGCGACGAGACACAGGAGCCACATCAGGCGTGGTTTCATCAACCGGAAGTAAGCGCCGACGGTGGCGACGAATCGGTCTCGCCCCGACAGTGTCGGGGTCGGTGTGGGTTCGCCCCCGTCGTCGGGCATCGGGTCGGGTTCGGGATTCGCGACACGTTCGTCGTCGTCGCTGCCCGTCTCCGCTTCCAGATGCCACGCGAGCGCGAGGACGAACGACGTGAAGATGGCCATCCCCGTAGCGAGGTGGGCACTGGGGAGTTGTCCCGCAGCGCCGGTCGTCGCGACGAAGGCACCGAGGGCGACTTGCACCGGATACAGTGCGAGGCCGGTCACGAGCGCCGCCTTGACGCGGCGTCGGGTCGCCGTCCGGAGGCCGACGCCGACGGTCACGAGCGTGAGGACGCCGACTGCGGCGGCGGTCAGTCGGTGTCCGCGAGCTATCAGCAGGTCGGGGTTCTCGAGCGTGACTGGTCCCTGACACAGCGGCCACGTCGTGCATGCTGTCACTGCGTCGGTGATTGCGGCCGTCGCACCGGCGATGACCAGCAGATAGACGCCGACGGCCGTGGCGGCCAGCAGTCCCGAGAACGCCCTGCGCTCTGCCATTGGTGTAGCCTTCGGCGGCGGACACTTAGACTCCTCGCTTTTCCAGCCGCCCCCGCAGACGTACACCCTTTATTTGGCGGTGTAGCGGTCCGTTTCCGAGTGGGAGACGACTGCACAGAGAGTCACCGACGGAGACGGGGTGAGGGCAAGACAGCAGTTATTTATCCCCGAAATCCTAAGCCGCGCACATGACCCGGAGACGCGCCGGTCTGGTCGCTCTGTTCGGCGCTGCGTTACTCGCGCTCGCCGCCGAACCGGTCGCAGCACAGCCGTCCGCCTCGACGACGGTACGACAGATTTGGGATCTGAACCTGAACCTGCTCTACGTCGCTATCCCGATTACCGTGCTGGTCGAGGGGATTCTCATCTACACCGTCTGGCGGTTCCGCAATCAGGACGAACCGCTCCCGACGATGGAGAACCGCCGCCTCGAAATCACGTGGACCATCGCGACGGCAATCATCCTCCTGTTCGTGGGCGTCGCCTCGTATCAGGTGATGGCGACCCCCTACGTCACCGCCGAAGCGGGTGATCAGGCGGCTCTCCAGCAGGAGAACCCCGAACGCATCGAAGTGCAGGCGTACCGCTACGGGTGGTCGTTCTACTACAACGGTTCGAGCTTCAGTAACACCGCCGAAGCGACGTCGACCGGGACGCTCCGATTGCCGGCGGATCGGGAAGTCGTGTTGCGGGTGACGTCACGCGACTGGCTCCACGCCTTCCACGTCCCGAGCCTCGGCCTGAAAGCCGACGCGTTCCCCGGCCAGTACAACCGCCTGCGGACGGTGCCGAACGAGCCCGGAACCTATCAGCTCTACTGTGCGGAGTACTGTGGCTCCGGCCACTCGAAGATGCTCGGTACCGTGCAGGTGATGCCACAGGACGAGTACGACCAGTGGATCGCCGACCAGCAGTCGAGCGGTAACGGCAGCCAGCAGAACCAGACCAGTAACTGATTCTCGCGGTTCGTATCCGTTCGTCGCAACTGTTAGGCGGCAGCACAGACTGTGTCCGCCATGGAGTACTTCGAGGACCTCACAGCCGGTGACACACGGGAGTTTGGCGCCTACGAGGTCACGCGCGAGGAGATAACCACCTTCGCAGGCCAGTACGACCCACAGCCGTTTCACACGGACGAAGACGCCGCCGAGGAGTCCATGTTCGGCGGTCTCGTTGCCAGCGGGTGGCACACCGCGGCGATGACGATGCGACTGCTCGTCGAGCATCAGCTATCGGGGTCGGGCGCGATGGGGGCGCTCGGCGTCGACTCGCTCCGGTGGCCGACGCCGGTCTACCCGGGCGATACGCTCTCGGTCAGGACCGAAGTCGCCGAAAAGGACGTGTGGGACGAGGACCGAGGGCGCGTCGCCATCGAGGTGACCACGACCACGCAGGCCGACCAGACGGTTCTCTCGATGATCGGACAGGTTCTCTGGCGCCGTCGCTAGTCACCCGTGACCGATTGCGGCGTTCCGCTCCCGGCGGCCAGTAGTTGCTGGCCATCGTCGGTAATCCGGTAGACCGGTTCGTGTGAGACGCGCTCTATGAGGTCTCGCTCTGCGAGTGCTACGAACCGAGGCCGCGGCGATTCGACCGAGAGCGGACAGCGGGCAGCGGCGACGGTCGGGGAGTTCGGCCCGACCTCGGCGAGTGCCCACAGGAGTGCCCGGTCGACCGGGGCCGAAGAGTCTCCAGTTGGTTGTTGCATGGTAACGTCTAGCACGATAGTTCGGTGCCCAGAACTTAAACGTGTCGGCGAGTCCGAGCGCCGACGCCCTATCCGCAGATGTTTGCAGTCGCGTAGACGTCACCCTGTTCGGTGACGTTGATGCCGACGCCCATCCGTTCGGCGTTCTCGTAGCTCAGCCGTTCACGGTACGGTCGGGTCTCGAACCAGTTCTCGACGATGGCTTTCGCGACTTCGCGGTTGCCGGCGTTGAACTGCTCTTGGTTGTCTTCGGTGTAGGTTCGACCGGCGACGGTCTTTCCGATCGCTTCGAAGTCGTTGCCGTCTGGCCGGCGGGTGAACTGCTTCCCGGCCGCCTGGAACGTACAGGTGGTATAGAGGTCGTTTTTCCGGTATCGGTCGGCGCTGTCGACGCCGTCTATCTCGTGGACAGTCGCTCCCTCTCCGGCCATCGCCACACTGTGGCCTCGGGCCATCGATGCGATTTGGCGTGCGGTTCGCCCCTCTGCAGACATCGGGTCGAGCCGTCGCTCCTGTCGCTCTTCGTTGACGAACTTGACCACCAACTCCTCGATTTTGGTCTCGTTGTAGTATCTCGCTGGCACGTACGCTTCGCGCTCGGTCGGCTGTGGCGTCGACGTCTCCACCGGTGTCGCCGTCGCCGTCGCGGTCTCGGTCGTCGGCGTCTCAGTGGTCGGCGTCGAAGTACTGGCACCGCCGTCGCCGTCGTCGGCCGCGCCGTCGCCGGCTGTCTCAGTTTGTGCTCCGCCTTCGTCCTGCGGGGCGGCGGTCGACCCGCCGAGTTGCATCCCGACCACGATGCCGACGCTGAGTGCAGCGACGAGCACCACGATCGAAACCCCCAACACCGATTTATTAACCATGGTTCCCACTCATATCCCAGTTGGTAATGTAAGTTTCCCCCTACTGTGTTCTCGGACCCTCCGTCGGAAAGGCACATAAGCCCGCGGGGGCCACTCCCGGTATGGTCGAGAACGTCATCTGGCCCGCAGCGTTCGACGCGGACCGCTCACGCAGCGAAGGGCGCCGAGTCCCCCGTGACCTCGCCATCACGGAGCCGACAGTCGACGAGATAGCAAAGGCCGTCCAGCAGGTCGGCTACGACGCGGTCATAGAGCGTGACAAAGCCTACCCACGCGAGTACGAGGCGCGTGGCCGCGTGATCGTGAAAGACGCCGACGACGCGACCAAGACGGACCTCCTCGGGGCAGTGGCCGCGTACATGCAGGCCCTTCGCGAATGAAACGCGTCGGATCCGTCGTCAGGACTGCACAGGGGTTGGCTATCGTCCGCTCACCCGACGACAGTCACGCCTCGCTCGGGACGGCACTCGTAGACGAGGAACTCCAGACGGTCGGTGACGTAGTCGACGTGTTCGGCCCCGTCGACCGACCGTACATGGCCGTCTCGCCCGACGACGGCGTTCACCTTCCCACCCTCGTCGGCGCGGCGCTGTACGCGCGGTGACCGTCTGCGGGGGCAAGCGTCTCCGTAACGCTCAAACCCGGTCCTGTCGGAGGTTGTCGCATGGATAGGCGCTGGCGCGTCGTCGCTGGATGTGGACTCATCGGACTCATCTTCCTGTTCGTTCAGTTGGGGGCGCTGGCACTGGTCGAGCCGTTCAAATCCGCCGGCTATCAGGCCGTCGAGGACCCCTCCGACCCGACGAACAGCATCCTCTACATCGGAGCCATTCTGGTGGCGACCGCCGTGATGTTGCTGGCGTTTCGCTACGAGGCCGACCAGTTGATCCGCGCGCTCATCGTCTTTTCGGGGGCTTGGCTCTCGCTGTACGTCTTTCGCGTGTTGGTTCCGCCGCTCCTCGTCGTCGAGGACGTCAACGTCCTCGCGGTCGGACTTGCGGTCCTGCTGGGGCTCGGCTTGCTCGTCCACCCGGAATGGTACGTCATCGACGCTGCGGGCGCGGTGATGGGCGCGGCGGGTGCCGGGTTGTTCGGCATCAGTTTCGGAGTCCTCCCGGCGCTCGTCTTGCTCTCTGTACTTGCCGTCTACGACGCCATCAGCGTCTACGGCACCGAACATATGTTGACGCTGGCGTCCGGAGTGATGGACCTCAAGGTGCCCGTCGTCCTCGTCATCCCGCTCTCGCTGTCGTACTCGTTCCTCGATGCGACGACGCCGGACCCGACGGGCGACGATGACGATGCGGCCGCTGGCGGCGACGCAGGCGACGAGTCGGACGGCGCGGCCGACGAGGACGCCGGGCCGCTCGACCGTGACGCGCTGTTCATCGGCCTCGGCGACGCCGTCATCCCGACGGTACTCGTAGCGAGTGCCGCCTTCTTCGCGCCGGCGACGGTCGATATGGTACTCGGCATTCCACTCCCGGCCGTGACCGCAATGGTCGGCACCTTCGTCGGCCTCGTGATACTCCTCTGGATGGTCCTGAAAGGCCGAGCGCACGCCGGGCTACCGCTGCTCAACGGCGGTACTATCGCCGGCTACATCCTCGGGTCGCTCGCCGCAGGTATCACGCTCGTCGAGGCACTGGGCATCGCACCCTACCTCGCTTAGTCCATCGCGCTACTCGCGGGCGCGAAGGGGATCTCCTCACCGATACCGGCCTCGCGGGCGCGGTCGTACAGCATCTTGCCGGCGGCCACCGTCTCGATGGCCGTCCCGCCCGAATCGAAGACGGTGATGTCCTCCGGGGACTCTCTGCCCGGCGCGTCGCCGACGAGTACCTCGCCTAGCTCGGCGTGGATGTCGTCCTCGTCGACCGCTCCCGCCTCCATCGCGTGGATGAACGACCCGGCGTCTTGGGTCACGCGGGCCCGAAGGTCGGGCACGTAGGTCGCACGCTCGATGGTCGTCGTGTCGAGTTCGTGCTTTGCGGGGTGGTACTGTCCCATCGCCGTGACGTGTGTCCCCGGTTCGAGGACGTCGCCGTCGAAGACCGGGTCGCTGGCGTTCGTCGCCGTCACGACGACGTCGGCGCCCTCGACAGCGGCGGCAGAGGAGGCGACGGCCGCCACCGTCGCATCGAGGGCCTCGTTCATCTCGGCGGCGAACGCCTCTCGGTGTTCCTGTGTCGGCGAGAACACTTCCACGCGCTCTAGGTCCCGAACGCTCGCGGCCGCTCGGACCTGCCCTCGTGCCTGTGTACCGCTTCCGATGACCGCGAGGTCGGTGGCGTCGGCCCGTGCGAGAGCGTCGAGACCGACGGCGCCCGCCGCCCCGGTCTTCAGCGGATTCATGCTCGCGCCGTCGAGCAGTGCCAGCGGTTCGCCCGAGTCGGCGTCGAAGATGGGGAGTGCGAAGTGGGCGTCACGGCCCTCGAATCCCGCGGCGTAAGTGTAGCCTCCCATCGCCCCGTTTCGGGAAGGATTGCCAGATAGCCCGTGAGCATCCCGGCGGGGCGTCGTTGAAAAGCGTCGTCCGGGTTTCGCTGGGCGCCGTGGCCCCGTTCTCTGTAGCCCGCCCGGACGGGGTCGACGTACTCGTCCGGACCGGCGAGGTCAGCTATCTCGTCGCTCGTGAGGAACAGCGCTGTCGCGTCGGTCGACATACGTCCGTCTTCGGCCGACCGGTCCTTAACCTCGGTGGCGACACGCGGAGACAGCAGTAGAAATCTGTGACGGGTGCGTACTCTCAGTCCGCCGTCTGGACGGCGTCTGACTGTGCCCGAGAGTCGACCGGAACCGGGTCGACGGGAGCGCGGACGAACATCGCGTGGCCGATGAGGCCCACAGCCACGACTGATGCCATCGGAATCGCCGTCGTCAGGGCGAAGCCAGCGACCGAGAGGACACCGGTGATTCCAGCCATTGCGAGCGGGATGAGTCCAAGGACAACGTCGTAGTAACCCGTCATAAGTGTGAATTATACTTCGTACTATGGGCACATAAGTGTTTCCCGTAATCTTTGCATAGTATTCTATGTAGGCATCTGATACTTTGTACAAAGAGTTTCTGAGCCATTTCCATAACTTATGGAGATATAGATCGTCGGAATATCCGGTTAGAGGAGGTGTACCGCTGGTTTCTGTTCAGGCGAGCAGTAGTGAGGGAAAGCCACACGATAGCTGTTCTACGACTGACGGGACTGGGCTGTCGGAGGGTCGACGGAGCGAGAGGTGTGTCAGTAGGGCGGGCTTCGTTTCGGTCACCGGACGAACCCGAGGCGTTCGAACGCCTCCTCGGATTCGCGGAGTATATGCGCCTCTACTTGTAGTTTTCAGTCTTTGAGAACGTCGTTTGGTCGTGATTAATGCCCGATCGGCTGGTTTTTCGGAGTGATAACTAGAGGATAGTGCTTATTAACAACGGTGAAATACCGCATTATCACGGCAGTGAGGCGGGCGGCGCCGACTGCCATCAGGACAATGAGCACGAACGCCACGGACGACACGAGTGATGCCGGGACGGACGAATCGGCACGGCGATACGCCGAGCTGAACATCGGTGACGAGGAGTTCGTCATCTACGACCGAGAGAACCATCAGGCGTGGATTCAGTCCACGCTGTCACTCGACGTAGGCCAGCTTAGATAATCGTGGCGCCACGCTCGGCCACTGGCCGGTGGCCCGCTGACGAGGGGACACCAGCACCGACACGCTTGGTTTAATACCGCATTTTCACGACGAGAGGAGGACCGTCGCACTCGCTCGCCAGAGACACAGGAGCGCCCCGCCGATACCGACGGAGACGACAGCGAACGTGAGTGCGGCGTCACCGTGGAAGTACGCCGTCGCGCGCAAGGCTTGTGCGACGACGACGGCGAGGACCCAGCTCACGATGGTGACGCTCAGCGATCGCTTGAGGTCTACCGTGGCGTCACTGGCGTACATCCCTGCGACCCCGGCCACGAGGACCCACCCGATGAGAAACGGTGCCAGCGTCCCGGCGACGCGGCCGACGGCGACGAACGGGTTGTACCCGTGCGTGTACTCGCCGACGGCGACGAACAGGAGTATCGCGGCGACGTCGCCGACTGCGAGTGCCGCCGACGTGGCCGACAGTTCGATACGACTCCGACCGACCGTCGAGACGCTCATAGCACCGATTCGGCCCGGAATCACTTTTCTCTCTCGTTTTCCCTGACGCCGGCGACGGTGTAGCCGAAGCCGCGCTCTACGACTGTCGGATTCAGTCCCGCCGTCGCCACCCGCCGCGTCAGTTCGTCCGGCGTGAAAAAGACCGAAGCGAACCCGACGAGATGCTCTGCCGCGACGAGTCCCCGGCCGCGGAGCGTCGCGGGATTGAACTCCCGAACGACGAGGACGCCGCCGGGACGGAGGACCCGCGCGGCCTCCGAAATGACGGCGTCGACCTGCGCCATGTGATGGAGCGCGTCGACTATCAGCACCGCGTCGACGCTCTCGGCCGCGAGCGGGAGACGCCCGGCGTCACCCACGATGGCGACGAGGCCGTGACTGCGTGCTCGCCGGAGCATCCCGGGGGCGGCGTCTACGACGATTCGCTCCGGTAGGTCGAGTCGTCTGATGGCCCGCCCGGGGCCGCCACCTACGTCGACGACTCGGTCGACCTCTCGGGTCGCCAGCGCGAGTCCGCGTCGTAACTTGCTCGCCCGCGCCGGCGGCATCACGAGGTCGTACACCGGAGCGAACCGGTCGAACGCCCCGACGTCACCGTGCATACGTTCGCTTTCTCCGAGCGACCACAAAGTAGCTCTGGCGTCCGCAGGGTACAACTCGCTGGACGACGCCAGTAGTCGTATGGAGTTCGCCCTGCTCGGATGGCCCGATGACAGCCATCGACTCCGCCTCGACTACGAACGGTTCGCCTACGCCGGGAAGTTCGTGATGACTTCCACGGGGAAGGCCGTCGTCGGCGACGACGGCGTCGTGGCGGCGGCGGCGTTCGACGCGGACCACACCGACGCCGACACCCTGTGTATCCGCTATATCACCGTGCGACAGGACCGACAGGGCGAGCGGTTCGGCGCCGAACTCCTCCGATTCGTCCGCGGCCGGGCGGTACAGCGAGGGTACGACCGGGTGACCATCGGCGTCAACAACCCGTTCTCGTATCAGGCGGCGTACCGAGCGGGGTTTTGCTTCAGCGGCGAGGAACGCGGTCTCGGGGAACTGGCACTCGAATGGCCCGGTGACCGTGACCCTGTCCAGTATCGGGCCGGACTCGACCTGTTTCGCGACCGTGACCTCTCCGAGGCGGAAGCGTCGTTCCTCGCCGAGAAACGCGACGCCGACCCGCCCGCCGTGGTTCCCGCGCCCGCTTAGACCGGGTTGGACTCGAACAGGCGCGCCTCACAGTCCCCACAGGTGACCGCTGCCACCTCGTGTTCGCTACAGCACGACTGTACCGTCTCGGTGCCGAACGTCGGCGTGCCGCCACAGCGCGGACAGGTATCGATGAACAGTCGAAGACCGTTGAGCACCTGTCCGCGCTGCTCGACCGAGAGAGTGTCCCAGTCGTCGTCCCGCTCCTGTAGTACCGTCGCTGCGGCGACGTCGGCTTCGAACGCCGGGCGTGACTCCCACGTCCCGACGTGGCGCTCGTCGACGTACGCGCGGAACGCGTCGCCGTACTCCTCGAACTCGACCGACGACGCTTTGACGCCCAGTCGTTCGAGCAACGCCGCTCGGTCCGGGTCGAGACTGTCGACCGCGTCCTGCCACGCCTCGCTGTACCACTCGGTGAGACACAGGTCGTCACCGCAGGGTTCGACGGCGCCCACCTCCAGTAGCACACTCTCGACGTCTATCTCCGAGACTGGGTCGGGACTGTGTGCCTGCTCCGTCGGGTTCTTCCCGAACAGTCGCAGGACTCGCGTCGGGAGATATCGCTTCGTGAGCGTCGGCGTGCCCGGGACGAGATAGCCGCGCAGATAGATGGCCGCCGCCGCCGGCAGCGCGACGGCCAGTGCGGCCGGGACAGCGAGTGCCGTCGCCCCGACCTCGACGGCGACACCGGCCGCCAGCATCGAGAGGACCGCGGCGACGAGGCTGTTGACGACCGTACACGGGAGACAGCGGTTCGCACCGGTGTACTCCGGTCGACGGAGCGTGTCGACGACTGTCATATCTATTGGATGTGACAGCCACCCGTTTGTATCTTGCTCGTCCCGGGAGATTCAAACCGCTGTCTGACCAACGGCCGGCAATGGGAAACGCAGACCTTCGCTCGCTGGCGGTCATCGAAGACGTGTCGTTCGAGGACTTAGACGGGGGCATCGTCGCCGTCGACGCCCACAACTGGCTCTATCGCTATCTGACGACGACGGTCAAGTTCACGAGCGACGCGAAGTACACGACGGCCGACGGCACGGAGGTGGCGAACCTCATCGGCGTCGTGCAGGGGTTGCCGAAGTTCTTCGAACACGACCTGACGCCCGTGTTCGTCTTCGACGGGGCCGTCACCGACCTCAAGGACGACGAGGTGGCGAAGCGTCGCGAACAGCGTGAGCGCTACGAGGACCAACTCGAAGATGCCCGCGAGGCCGGCGACGCGACCCGCGTAGCGAAACTGGAGTCTCGAACCCAGCGGCTCACCGACACCATCGTCGAGACGACGCGGGAACTGCTCGGTCTGCTCGACGTGCCCGTCGTCGACGCCCCGGCCGAGGGCGAGGGGCAAGCGGCCTACATGGCCCGGCAGGGCGACGTCGATTACGTGGGAACCGAGGACTACGACGCGCTGCTCTTCGGGGCGCCGTACACCCTGCGCCAACTCACCTCCAGCGGCGACCCGGAACTGATGGACTTCGAGGCGACGCTGGCGAAACACGACCTCACGTGGGAGCAACTCGTCGACGCCGCCATCCTCATGGGGACCGACTTCAACGAGGGCATCTCGGGTATCGGCCCCAAGACGGCGGTCACGGAGATTCACGAACACGGCGACCTCTACGGCGTGCTAGAGGCCCGTGGAGACCACATCGACCACGCCGACAGAATTCGGTCCCTGTTCCTCGACCCCGCTGTCACCGACGAGTACGAGATTCCGACCGACGTCGACCCCGACCTCGACGCCGCACGGCGGTTCGTCACCGAGGAGTGGGAAGTCGACGCCGACGAAGTCGCTCGTGGGTTCGAGCGCATCGAGGAATCAGTCGTCCAGACGGGATTGGACCGCTGGACCTGAGGCCGAACAGCGAAAAACTCGGCGTGTTCAGACGACTGGTTCGACTTTCTCGACGGAGTCGAGTTTGCGGTTCCGAACCGCCTCGCCGGTCTTCGTATCGAAGACGTGGATCGCTTCTTCCGGGAACCGGACGGTGACGTGCTGGCCCCAGTCGATGTCTCGCATCCCGTCGACGGTGGCGATGAAGGTCGCGCTGTCGCTCGTATCGAACATCATGTGGACCGTGTTCTCGCTCCCGCGTGGTTCGACGACGTCGACGACGCCCTCGTAGTCGTGGCGCCCGGACTGACTGTCGATGACCTCGATGTCCTCCGGACGGATACCCAGCGTCAGGTCAGTCTTGTCGCCCAGTTCACGCGCCGTCTCCTCGGAGAGGTCGTACTCGAAGTCGTCGGCGACGAGCGTCGAACCCTGCCGCTCGACGTCGAAGAAGTTCATCGACGGTTCGCCGATGAACCCGGCGACGAACATGTTGTTCGGTTCGTGATAGCACTCCAGCGGCGTCGCGGCCTGCTGGAGGATGCCGTCGTTGAGAATCGCGATGCGGTCGGACATGGTCATCGCCTCGGTCTGGTCGTGCGTGACGTAGACCGTGGTTACGCCCAGTCGCTCCTGCAGGTGCTGGAGTTCGGTCCGCATCTCCGCACGCAGTTTGGCGTCCAGATTCGCCAGCGGTTCGTCCATCAGGAACACTTCCGGGTCCCGAACGATAGCCCGGCCCAGCGCGACGCGCTGTTGCTGGCCGCCCGAGAGTTCACCGGGCTTCCGGTCGATGAGGTCGTCGATACCGAGCAGGTCGGTCGCCTCGGTGACCTGCTGGTCTATCGCTTCTTCGGATATATCGGTCGATTGCTCCAGTCCGAACGCCATGTTCTCCCGCACGGTCATGTGCGGATAGAGGGCGTATGACTGGAACACCATCGCCACGTCACGCTGTGCGGGCGGTTGGTCGTTGATGACCTCGCCGCCGAGTCGAATCTCGCCGGAACTGATGTCTTCGAGTCCGGCGATCATCCGGAGCGTCGTGGACTTGCCACAGCCCGAGGGGCCGACGACACAGAGGAACTCGCCGTCCTCGATGTCGACCGAGACCTCGTCGACGGCGACGATTTCGCCCTCGTCGTCGTCGTGGAAGATTTTCGTTACGTCGTCGAGTGTGAGTTGTGCCATTGTGTAGTCCTCCGTCGTCTATTCGGCGACACCTTTCGCGAACTGTTCTCCGAAGAAGATGTACACGAGCAACGTCGGTAGCGCGGCCACGATGGCACCGGCCATCGTCGTGTTGAACGACTGGACGACACCGCCAGTCAGGGCGGCCAGTCGCTGGGTCGCCACCTGTGACGCTGGCTCGTTGACGAGCACCAGTGCGAACAGCAGGTCGTTGTACACCTGCGTGAACTGGTAGATGAGCGTCACGGCGAACATCGGGAGCGACAGCGGGAGGATGATGTTCTTGTAGATGCTAAACGCCGTGGCGCCGTCGAGGCGTGCGGCCTCTATCATCTCGTCGGAGATGCCCTTGTAGTACGAGCGAAACAGCAGCGTACACATCGGCGTCCCGTAGGCCGCGTGGGTGATAGATAGCTGCAGCAGTTGCATGTACCCGCTTCGGATCGGGTACGTCCAGTTACCGCCGGTGATAAAGCCAAAAGCGGTGTTGACGAAGCCGTTCATCAGGTCGGGCAGAATCTGGTACCAGAACTGCGCGAGCGGGACCAGCACGGCCTGGTACGGGATGAAGATACCCGCGAGCACGATGCTGAACACAGCGACCTGTCCCCGCCAACTGATAGTCGTCAGCCCGTAGGCTGCCAGACTCCCGGCCATCGCCGAGAAGATGGTCGCCGGGATGGCCATCAGCATCGAGTTGATGAGCCCCGGCCGGAGCGTGTTCCACGCGGTCATCAGGGCACCGAGCGTGAAGCCGTCGGGGCTTGGCGGTGCGAACGGCACCGTCTCGACGAACTCGGTTTGCGTCTTGAACATCGTCATGACGGCCGTCTCCATCGGGAAGAGATAGAAGACGATGCCGAACAGTAGGACGACGTACAGCCCGATACGGCTGTTCTCCATGTCTCGCAGGGACTCGATGGGGTTGCGTGTAGACGTACTCATAGTTCACCTCGCTTGTATTCGCTGTAGAGATACGGCCCGATGACGAGTAGCGCGAGCAGGAACAGCACGATGGCGATGGCCGACCCGTACGCCCACCGGAGGCTGTCGAACGCCACGCGGTACATCATCGTCGCCAGGATGTCCATGTTCGCACCCGGCTGAGAGCCGCGGAGCGAGTAGATGAAGTCGAACGCTTTCAGCGCGAACACCATCAGCACCACAGACGCCGAGACGGCGGAGGCTCGCAGTTGTGGGATGATGACGCGCATGTACATCCGCACCGTCGACGCGCCGTCGACGCGAGCGGCCTCGTAGTGTTCGTCGGGAATCGCGCGCAGTCCGGCGAGGAACACGACCATCGCGTAGCCGCTGAACTGCCAGATGAGCGCGAAGATGATCGCCGCCAGCGCCGTCGTGTGCCACGACAGCCACTGGATGACGTCGGCGTTCACCGCCGCCGGTTTCAACAGCGTGATGACGAGACCTTCCAGATTGAAGAGGCGGAGCAACTGGTTGAACACGCCGTTTTTCGCGTTGTACACCCACGACCACATCGTCGCCGTCACGACGAACGAGAGGCTCATCGGGAGCAGGTAGATGGTCCGGAAGGTGTTCTCGAACCGGATGCCTTGGTCGATGAGGATGGCGACGAGCAGCCCGAGTGCCAGACAGAGGATGGTGAACACCACCAGCAACACGAGGGTGTTCTGTGTCGCCTGCCAAAACGCGCCATCGCTCGCCATCCGGACGTACATGCTGAAGTCCAGTTGGCTGTAACTCGGCTCTCCGAGCCCCTGGAAGTCCGTCAGCGAGAGGACGGCGTTCCAGGCGATAGCGCCGTAGACGAAGAACACCGCCAGCAGCACAGGGGGGAGCCAGAACGGCGCGGATTCGATGAGTTCCCACTGCACTGGCAGGGAGTTCCGGAGGGTGTCACGCCGCCGTTCGCCCACCGCCGCTTGGGTCCCACCATCAGTCGCAAGTGTTTGCCCGTCCGATTCGTCTCTCGATACCACCGACCGGAGTGAATCTCCGGCAGTTCTGAGTCTATTGAGTATCTCGCGCATAGTTGTGTCAGTCGTACGCGGACGTGAGTTCGTCGTACACCACTTCGGCGGTGCGGGCGCCCTGCGTACACTTCGAGCGGGACGCCACTGTTACGGGTCCGCCGCTGCCTGCTGTCGTGTCGTTCACCCACCAGTGAACGCGTCTGCCCGCCGTCGAAACCGCTGGTGTACCACTGTCGCCCGTCGTCGTTCCGCCGTATCGGTCGCCGGCCACGCGGCCGTCACGACCGACGACGGGACACGCACCCGACGACGCTCCCGAACCGACCGGACGAGAACGTGACAGGTGTGTGACGGGGTCGTCAATCATGAGTGTCACCGTGGAGTCGAACTCATCCTAAGTGGATACACGCAACACTTAATGCTTCCGAATATTCATGCATGATTTCCACCCCCTCATACGCCCGAATTCAGCAGTCTCGGGGATTTATTGTGAAAAATAGTGAATGTATCTTCACGCCGTGTGGTTGATTGTAGCATGGTGTAGAATATCGGAATTATGGGGCCGAACGAGCCGATTTTCAGGCGATGCCTACTTGGGAATTATTTACTCGATACCGAGTATGACTCTCGACCGACCGCCGTTCATCTACGGGCGTTCGGCAACCCCTGTTTCGACTGGAATTTGGCAAATTTGTGTTGAAATAGTACCTCGGTCTTTCTACAGGCGCGACGTGAATCGATGGACTGTGCCAGTGCGTACCGGTGGGTTTTACGAGAGGGCGTTCGACCCACCGTACGTATGAGCGACGAGTTCAGGACCGAACGGGACAGTCTCGGTGAGATGGAGGTTCCGGCCGACGCGTACTGGGGCGCACAGACCCAACGCGCGATACAGAACTTCCCCATCAGCGACGTCACCTTCGGGCGCCGCTTCATCCGCGCGCTCGGTATCGTCAAGAAGGCCGCCGCACAGGCGAACCGTGACCTCGGGACGGTTCCCGAAGACAAGGCCGAGTGCATCATCGAGGCCGCAGACGAGGTCATCGCTGGCGACCACGACGCCCAGTTCCCGGTCGACGTGTTCCAGACGGGGTCGGGAACCTCCTCGAACATGAACGCCAACGAGGTCATCTCGAACCGTGCCACGGAACTCTACGGCGGCGAAATCGGCACCCGCGAGATTCACCCGAACGACCACGTCAACTTCGGGCAGTCATCGAACGACGTCATCCCGACGGCGATGCACGTCGCCTCACTGGAGGCCGTCGAAAAGGACGTCGTGCCCGCGCTGAAGACGCTTCGTGACGCCCTCGCAGCGAAGGAAGACGAGTTCGAGAACGTCGTCAAGACGGGCCGCACACACCTGCAGGACGCAACGCCTATCATGCTCGGGCAGGAGTTCTCGGGCTACCGCACGCAAGTCGAGAAGGGCATCTCGCGCGTACAGGACGTTCAGGGGCGACTCTCGGAACTCGCTCTCGGTGGGACGGCCGTCGGCACCGGTCTCAACACCCATCCCGAGTTCCCCGCGAAAGCTGCCGAGTACATCAGCGAGGAGTCCGGCGTCGATTTCCGTGAGGCCGACAACCACTTCGAGGCACAGGCCGCCCACGACGCGATGTCCGAGGCCCACGGCGCGCTTCGCACCGTCGCCGGATCGCTGAACAAGATCGCGAACGACCTCCGACTACTCGCGTCGGGGCCGCGGAACGGACTCGGCGAAATCGACCAACCGGAGAACCAGCCCGGCTCCTCTATCATGCCCGGGAAGATTAACCCGGTCGTCGCCGAAGCCGTCAACCAGGTCCACAAGCAGGTCGTCGGCAACGACGCCGCCGTCTCTGCCGGCGCCGCCGAGGGCCAGATAGACCTCAACCTCTACAAGCCGGTGCTCGCCTCGAACTTCCTCCAGTCTGCCCGCCTCATCGCTAACGGCAGCGAGGTGTTCGCCGAGAAGTTCGTCGCCAAACTCGAAGCCGACGAGGACCACTGCGCAGAGCGCGTCGAACAGAGCATGGCGCTCGCGACGGCGCTCAACCCCGCCATCGGCTACGACAAGGCCAGCAAGGTGGCGAAGACGGCCCTCGCCGAGGACAAGACGATTCGAGAAGTCGTCCTCGAAGAGGGCTACCTCGACGAAGACGAGGTAGACGAGGTGCTTGACCCGGCGAAGATGACCGAGCGAGGGATTCTGGGCGACGAGTAGCGAGGAGCGACGACCGAACGATAGTGCGGGAGTCGGTCCTCGAATAGCGAACGGCCACCATCGGGAGCCGTGGAGGATGGGGGGCGGGCGACGACTGGAGCGATGGTTCCTCAGCCTTCGTCGGCACCGACCCACCGCGGCGAGGGGACGTCCGTGTGACCGACGCGCTGGTACCAGAAACTGTACCGCACCGTCCTCGTCTCGGTCCGATACCGAACGTCGAGCCGGTGAATCAGCCCGTCACTGTCGACGACGAGAGAGACGGTGTACGACTGGACGTCCCGTCCAGCGGGGGATGTGCCGTTCGACCCGGTCACGCGGAAACACTCCGCCCCGTTCCAGCGAACACGTCGCGTTTGGCTCTCGCTGACGGTGACGTACCGCTCGATGTAGAACGCGGCTTCGGCGGCGAACTGGTCCTGTGTGAACTGAAGCGTGCCCGACGTCTCGGTGACGGTTCCGTCGTCCCGGCGTTCGTACCAGCGCTCGCCGTCGGCGAACTCGGTCTGCTCGTACTGCCCGAGGGTCTCGTTGGCCCGGTACCGCTGTCGGTGCAGTCGGTGGAGATATCGCCGAGGGCCGGCGACTCGCGTCGCCTCGTTCCGGAGGAGCGTGACCGTGCCGTTCGACGTCTCGGTCGTCTCTTCGTACCGTTCGTAGAACGTGTACGACCGGTTCCAGAGGGCCACCCGGTGGCCGGCAGCGAGCGTCTGGACGCGCTCGATACCGGCCTCGCCGATACCCGACGGCGGGTCGGAACTCGTCTGCCTGTCCGTCGCTGACTCGGGCACCGGCGCCGGCGTGACGACCTCGTCCGGGTTCCCACCGAGACCGACGATACCGCTACACCCCGCACTCAGGACGAGCAGACCGGCGAGTAGTAGCGGATGCCGACGCACACGTGGTGCAAGGTTGCGTCGGACAAAAGCACGAGGGCCGGAAGGGTGCGTTTTTTGCCCCCCGGTTCCGGACACTCGTCTATGACTGCTGCCGACTTCGACTACGAGGACCTTGGCCTCGTGGCCGGGCTGGAGATTCACCAGCAACTGGACACGGCCACGAAACTGTTCTGTGACTGCCCGACGGAACTGCGCGAACCGGAGGCGTCCGAGCGTTCGTTCACTCGCTATCTCCACCCGACGAAGAGCGAACTCGGCGAGATAGACGACGCCGCCCTCGAAGAGAGCATGGTCGACCGGGAGTTCGAGTACCTCGCGTACGACACGACCTGTCTCGTAGAGGAGGACGACGAACCGCCCCACCGGGTCGACCGCGAGGCCATGGAGACGGCCATGGAGATCGGCCAGCTCATGGACATGCACGTCGTCGATCAGGTCAACGTGATGCGGAAGATCGTCGTCGACGGGTCGAACACCACCGGGTTCCAGCGCTCGATGCTGGTCGCCAACGACGGCGAAATCGAGACGAGCGACGGCCCGGTCGGTATCGAGGATATGCTGCTGGAAGAGGAGTCCTGCCAGCGCGTCGAGGAGACCGACGACGGCGTCCGCTTCTCGCTCGACCGTCTCGGTATCCCGCTCGTCGAAATCGGCACCAAGCCAGACATCAGTTCCCCTGAACAGGCCCGCGAGGCCGCGGAGCGAATCGGGATGTTGCTTCGCTCGACGGGGAAGGTAAAACGTGGTCTCGGCACCATCCGGCAGGACGTCAACGTCTCCATCGCCGAGGGGGCCCGCATCGAACTCAAGGGCGTCCAGAGCCTCGACGACATCGACGACCTCGTCCGAAACGAGGTCCGGCGACAGGTCGAACTCGTCGACATCGCCGAGGAACTCACCGAGCGAGACGCGGCCGTCGGCGACCCGACGGACGTGACAGAGACGTTCGAGGACACCGACTCCGGCGTCATCGCTGGCGCACTCGACAGCGGGGGGCGCGTGCAGGCGGTCCTCCTGGAAGGGTTCGACGGCCTCGTCGGTCGTGAGATTCAGCCCGACCGACGGCTGGGGACGGAGTTCTCCGACCACGCCAAGCGACACGGCGCGGGCGGCATCTTCCACACGGACGAACTGCCCGCCTACGGCGTCACCGAAGCGGAGGTCGAAGCGCTCCGCGAGGCGGTCGGTGCCGGTCCGGAGGACGCCGTGGCGCTCGTGGCCGACGACCCCGAGACGGCCGAACTCGCCATCGACGCCGTCGTCGAGCGAGCGGAGACGGCACTAGAGGGCGTCCCCGAGGAGACGCGCGACGCGCTCGAAGACGGCACCTCCCGCTACCTCCGTCCGCTCCCCGGTGCGGCACGGATGTATCCCGAGACGGACGTGCCGCCGGTCGAGCCGGATGTGACCGAAATCGAGACGCCGGAACTGCTCACGGAGAAGGTCGCTCGCTACGAGAGCGAGTTCGGACTGGACTCGGGACTGGCCGAGCAAGTCGCCTACGGCCAGCGCTGGCCGCTGTTCGAGGCTGTCGTCGCCGACGGGGTCGACCCGACGCTCGCCGCGGGGACCCTCGAATCCACGCTGACCGAACTGCGCCGTGACGACGTGCCGGTCGCGGCGCTCACCGACGAACACCTTCGTGCGACGCTCGTTCTGGTCGACAGCGGTGAGGTGCCTCGCGAGGGTATCGAGGACCTGTTGACGGCGCTCGCAGCGGACCCGTCGCTCACCGCCGAGGAAGCCATCGAACAGGAAGACCTCGGAGGCGTCGACGAGGACGAGGTCCGTTCGGCCGTCGCCGACGTAGTCGAACGCCACGAGGAACAGGTCGCCGAGGAGGGAATGGGTGCGTTCTCCGCGCTCATGGGCGAGTGCATGGGTGCCCTGCGCGGGAAGGCCGACGGCGACACGGTCAGTGACGTGTTGCGCGAAGAGATACAGAAGCGGGCCTGAGATGCCGACGCGTTGATAGGTGGGCCGGTACACTTCTATCCCGCTCGCCTGTACGAACAGTATGTACGATATCGGGGATCACCTCCCCGTCGAGTATCTGGACCCGGGGTCGACCCTGCTCGTCGTGGGCCGCCGATGACGGGCAAGCGCTCCCTCGTAACCCGACTCCTCGCCGACGGATTCGACCACGGTGAGGCGGCCGCCGTCGTCTCGACGGACACCAGCGCCGAGGACGTCCGCGAGTCGCTCGCGGACGCCGTCGGTCGGTCGGTCGGTCACCGGAGAAGCTGCCGCTCGGCGTCGTAGATTGCGTTAGTGGTACACACGGGGCGAGCGGACTGGCGCCGCTCGACGGTCGCGTCGGCTCTCCCGCCGATCTGACGGGCATCGGGATGGAGCTGACGCGGTTGCTGGAGGACCTGTACACGGACCACTCGACCCGGATTCGGTTCGGACTCTTTTCGCTGACGACGATGTCGCTCTACGCGTCGCCCGAACAGGTCGTCCGGTTCCTGCACGTCGTCACGAACCGTATCGGCGAGGCCGACGGCATCGGGTTCGTCGTCGTACACTCTGACACGATGGACCCCGAACACCTCCAGCGACTCCGCTCGTTCGCCGACGGCGTCGTCGAGGTACGGGAAGACGAGGGCGGGGCCGAACTCCGGGTTCTGGGCGTCGAACCCGAACCGACGCCGTGGACGCCGTTCGACCCGACCGACCGGTCGGCTCGGACCCACCCGACAGACGGAGCAGTCCCCGAGTCGCTTCGCTCCGTACTGGACTCGGTCCGCGCGGACGTCCCGACGCTTACGGTCTGTAACTACGAGGGGGCGGCCGAGGCGCTCGAGTCGGTCGAGCGGTACTTCGACCGGCACGGCGTCACCGTTCGAGACGCGTCGCTCGACGTGGCCGAACCGCGTTCTATCGCCCTCTTACACCACGGCGACGACTTGCTAGGAAGCGAGTCGGTGGCGGCGCTGGCCGCGGCTATCGACATCCAGACCGACGAGGACGACGCGTTCACCGAACGACAGACGAGCGACCTGTTGGCCAAACTGGACCGGTCCGTCTTCGGCGCCGCCGCGGCGGACAAGACCCTCCTCGCCGACGTGAGTCACACCATCGAACTGCTGGCAAACAGAGTCGGCCGCGGCCGTCTCCACGCCGGATTCCAGTACCTCTCCCGGCTGACCGGTGACCCAGAGAGCGCCCGCATCTACGAGCGTCTGGCCGACAGCGGACTCGACGTCCACGTCTACGGCGTGGACGACACTGACGCGTCGCTCCCCGGCGTGACCGTCCACAGTGGCGAGGCGAGCGAACTATCGGAGTCGTGGTTCGTCGTCTTCGACGGCGACGGTGACCCCCAGCAGCAGGCCGCCGTGCTCGCCGTCGAGCGAGACGGCGGCGGGCAATACGAGGGGGTCTGGACGTACGACAGTGACTTCGTCCGGCGTACCGACGCCTACCTCACGGAGACGTACGGCGACCCCTCGGCGGGACGGGAGCGCCAACCGGCGACCGACTGACTCACGTCTCGTTTTCGGGGTCGGACTCGGCGGCGGCCCGGTCGATACGCTGTCTGGCCCGGCGGAACAGGCCTCGGAGTGTCCGCGTCTCCCGTCCCGTCGGATGGGCCCGCCCCAGTAAGCGGCGGAACATCCGTTGGGTCTTCGCCTGCTTCTCCGCCGGGTGACCGATGGCGTCGAGGAACGTCTCGAACTCGCCGTGAAGGCCTTCGAGGGCTCGCTCGTCGGCCCGAGCGTGTAGCTCCTCGGGGTGCTGGTCGCGTTCGACCGTCACCGACCGGAGTTCGTACAGCACGATAGTGGCGGCCTGTCCGAGGTTCAACACGGGGTAGTCGGCAGCGGCCGGAATCGAACAGAGTTCGTCCAGCCGAGCGAGTTCGTCGTTCGTCAGGCCCACCCGCTCGCGGCCGAAGACGAGGCAGGTGTCGCTGTCGACGCCGGCGAGCGAGTCGGCGAGTTCCGACGGCGTCTTCGCGGGGTAGCGGACGTGGTTGGAGGCGTCCTCGTTCGTCGTCGCGGTGCAGGCCACGGTGTGGTAGTTCTCCACGAGGTAGTCGAACGTGACCTCACGAGCCTCCGGGAGGATGTCTTCTCGGGCCTGTCCGGCAAAGCCGTACGCTTCGCCGTCCGGGTCCAGTTCCGGCGGGTCCACGAGCAGTAACTCCGAGAGGCCGAAGTTCTTCATCGAGCGAGCGATGGTGCCGACGTTGCCCGGCGTCTCGGCGTCGACGACGGCGACGGCGATCATACGTCGAGGTCGCTGAGGTCCGTCTCGATCGCTTCGAGGTCCTCGTCGTCGAGTTCGTCGACTTCCTCCTGTAGGCCCGGGACGGCCTCTGAGGCGTCCGGGGCGTCCGGGAGCGCCGTGGGGTCCTCCTCGACGTGGTCGAGGCCCTCGTAGTCGTCGGGGGCCCGGTTCCCGTCGTCGAACCACTCGTAGAACGCATCGCGGAGTTCGAGTTCGCCGGCGTAGGCGTCGCCGCCGGATTCGCGAAACCAGTAGAGGAAGTCAGGTTCGTGGACCGAACAGAGGACGACCGACCCGCGGGGTTCGCCGTAGATGACTTCGGCGACGTTGCACTCCTCGACGTTCTCCTCGCCGTGGACGAGCCAGCAGGCGTCACACGGGTCGACGACCCGGTCGGCCAGCACGAGGATGCGCTGGCGCACCTCGGGTTCCAGCGTCTTCAGCGGTCGCACTTTGCCCTCGTCGTTCAGTACGTCCTCGTCGAACCGCCACCCGCGGAGTCCGATGTTGACCTTGGCCATACGCCGCCGTAGTCGGCAGCGAGACTAAAAGAGCGCGGTGTGACTCTTATCCGAGGACGTAACGGAGCCACTGGTTGTTATCGATGAGCGACATGTCTTCGAGGTAGCTGTCCAACCCGAGGATGCGACCGGCACCGAACGCGCCGAGGCCGAACAGCAGGACGGCGTAGACGATGTGGTCGTCGACGACCCAGCCGTGGGCTACCGGCAGGCCCGCAAGCAGGCCGCCCTGCAGCGACGCGAGCCAGTAGAACAGCATCATCACGGCGCCCCAGAACGCGGCGAACCGGACGAACGCCCCGAGGAGCAACGCTAAACCAGCCAGCGTCAGGCCCAGCATGTTCAACCAGTCGATGGCGGGGTTCCCGGCCATCGCGGCGAACATCCCGGTGAAGGGGTTCCCCTCGGGGATGGCGTTGGCGAGGAAGCCCGCCGCGGTCCAGTTGTTCTCCGGGTTGCCGTCGAGGTAGGTGACGAGCTTCGTCACACCGCCCTGAAACAGCGTCCAGCCCATCACGATGCGGAGGAGGAACAGCGAGTAGCCGACCCACGTCTCCGAGTAGTCGAAGGTGACGTCCCGGCCGAGTATCTCCGATTGAAGTGTCTGTCTCGTACTCATGTCTAATAGTATACTTTAATATGAGATATATCTATGGGGACATTCCCGAAGGCTGGGAATCGAACGCTCGAATAATTCGGCATAAAGGGATCTCTACCGCGCGAATACGCCGAAACACACCGTTGTCCGGCTGGGGTCAGTCTGGACCGGCGGCGAACTGTCGCTCGACCCAGTGGCGACTGTCGAGGGCCGCGACGCTCTCCTGTAACCGTTCGAGTCGGTCCCGACGCTCGTCGGGGTCGAGTTCGAGCGCTCGTTCCAGTGCATCCGCGATACCGGCGATGTCGTGGGGGTTGACGGTGAGCGCGCCGTCGAGTTGGGTCGCCGCCCCGGCGAGTTCGCTCAGGACGAGTGCGCCGTCGCCGTCGACGCAGGCGGTGGGGTACTCGTGTGCGACGAGGTTCATGCCGTCTCGGTGTGGCGTCACGAGCGCCACGTCGGCCACCCGGTAGAGGCCGTCGAGCGTCTCCGTACTGAGTTGCCGCTCCGTGTACGCTATCGGTTGCCAGTCGTCGGTGGCGTAGACGTCGTTGACACGCTGTATCTCCGACACGACGTCCTGTCGGTACCGTCGGTACGTGGCGATACCCTCCCGGGTCCGACTGGCCTTCTGGACGTAGGTGAACGCCCCCCTGAGGTCCGGGCGCCGTTCCCAGAGGTGGTCGAGTGCGGCGATGCGTTCCGGAATCCCCTTCGAATAATCGAGGCGTTCGACCCCCAGTACGACCGGAATCGACGGGTCCGGGACCGTCTCGCCGAGGACGCGCCGCCTGACCGCCGCGGTGTCCGCTGCTTTGGCCCGCTTCCTGACGCCGTCGACGTCGATACCGAGCGGATTCGCGACGACGTGGGTGGACGCCCCGTCGTAGTGGACCACGCCCGAATCCTCGTCGACTGTCGCCTCTGGCAGCGTCGCCTCCACACAACGGCGGAATCGCGAGGCGAACACCGCCGTGTGGAAGCCGACGGCGTCACACGCCAGCAACCCATCGAGGAGTCGTTCGGCGTGCGGGCAGTGTTCGAACACCGACGGCGCCGGCCACGGGATGTGCCAGAAGTGATGGAGCGTCGCGTCTGGTCGCGCCTCGCGTACCGTTCGGGGGGCGAGAGCGAGGTGGTAGTCCTGAAACCAGACGAGTTCGTCGGCGTCTGTCACGGTCCTGACGGCGTCGGCAAAGCGGTCGTTGACCGCACAGTACTGCTCCCAGAAGGCGGGTTCGCCCCACATCCGGCCGGTGTCCTCGTGACAGAGCGGCCAGAGGACCTGATTCGAGTAGCCGTGGTAGTATCCGTCGATGGCCTCGTCCGACAGCGGGACGCGTTTCAGGCGGTAAGACTCCTCGCCGGGCGGCACGGGAACGATACCGTCATCGGCGACGGCCATGTCCGCCCCGCCGCTGGCCCAGGCCACCCACGTCCCGCCGCGGGCCCGCATCAGCGGGTCGAGTGCGCTCGTGACGCCGCCGGTCGCTTCCGTGACGGTCACGTCGTCGTCCTCGACGGGACCGTCGACGGGGCCAGCCACCCACTCGTGGCTGTAGGGCTGACGGTTCGAGACGACTACCAGTGAGTCCGGGAGCGTATCGGCACTCGACTCATCCATCTTCCGCTATAGTAGATGCGTCTCCGCCTTTAGACTGTCGTGGACTGGTAATAACCCGGGACGTTCGTGCGTTACAGGTGGGAGTAAGAGAAAGCTTATACCGGAGGCGTCAGAAGACTTGAGTGAAAGCCGAAAGGGCACCCGGGTAGGGGTACACGGACGTGCCATTTCGGCTCAATCCGGTTTATCTGGTACCGAACTGATAGCGACAGCTATGGACTTCGACACCTGGGAACCCGTCTACACCGCCATCCTCACGGACTTTGGCTACGGTCGTGCCGGCGACGAACGGGCCCGTGACAGACTCGACGCGTTGCTCTCCGACAGCGAGACCTACCGACCGGCGACTCTCGCCCTCGGGTCGAAGGCGGTAGCTATCGCCGGGGCCGGCCCTTCGCTGGAGAGTGGGGCCGACCGGGCCGCCGACGCCGACGTGGTGCTTGCCGCCTCGACGGCCGCCGACCGACTACGAGCGGTGGGTGTCGCCGTCGACTGCATGGTGACTGACCTCGATAAGAACCCCGAGACCGCACGCGAGTTCACGGAATCGGCGACTCCCGTCCTCGTCCACGCACACGGCGACAACGTCCCTGCGGTCGAGGACCACGTCCCGACGTACGACCCCGCCTTCGTCGTCCCGACGACACAGGCTGCACCCACCGATACCGTCCACAATTTCGGTGGGTTCACCGACGGGGACCGGGCGGCCTTCTTCGCCGACCACTTCGGTGCCGACTCGCTCCGGTTCGTCGGGTGGGACTTCGACGACCCGGACGTGAACCCGGAGAAACGACGGAAACTCCAGTGGGCGGAACGCCTCCTCCACTGGCTCGAACTCCGACGTGGCGAACGGTTCGACGTCCTCGACGGCCGCCGAGACTCGATTACACCGGTCGTCAGTCCGCGGTGACGGCAGACTCAGGGCGCCAGCACGTCGATAGTGGCCTCGATGTCGTCTCGCTCGGCCGCTCGCGGGAACGAGACGTTGAGTGCGTCGACGCCGGACAGCGACTCGAACTGTCCGATCTGCTCCCGACACTCCTCGGGGGTCCCGGCGACGGCGATCGCATCCAACAGGTCGTCGCCGATGGCGTCGGTGGCGGCCGCCTGTTCGCCGGAGGCCCACTTCTCGGCCACCTCGTACGCCGTGTCCTCGTACCCCTGTCTCGCCAGCGCGTCCCGGTAGTAGGTGCCCATGCCGCCGATGTAGAACGCGACGTGTTGACGGGTCAGGTCCCGGGCCCGCTCCCGGTCGTCGAGCGCACAGCAGGGCAGTGAGAGCGTCACACGCTGGTCCTCGCGGTTCCTGTCTCCGAGGGCCGTCCCGCGCTCGAAGTCTTCCAGTCGGTCTCTCAACCCTGCTCTGGTCATCAGGAGGGCGTGCCACCCGTCGGCGAACCGGCCGGCGAGTTCGACGGACTTCGGGCCGAGGCCGCCGGCGTCGACTGGGGGGACGGGGTCCGGCGGGTCACAGCGCAGGCGGAACCCGGACAACTGGAAGATGTCGCCGTCGTAATTCACTGTCTCGCCGTCGAGAACCTGCTTGACGACCTCGATGGTCTCTCGTGTCCGGCGGAGCGGTCGCTCGAAGTCGACGCCGTGCCACCCCTCGATGACGATGGGGCCGGACGGTCCGACGCCCATCCGAAGGCGGCCCTCGGACACTTCCTGTAAGGTGACGGCCGTCTGCCCGATGAGCGCCGGCGACCGGGAGTAGACGTTCATCACCGACGTGCCGATGCCCACGCCGTCGGTGTGTTCGGCGATACTCGTCAGTGTCGTGACGGCATCCCGGCCCCACGTCTCAGGGAGCCAGACGCGTTCGTAGCCGGCGTCTTCGGCGAGTTGGCTCATCCCGACGAGCGCGTCGACGGAGGGCTGTGCGGCGACTGGCAGGTAGATGTCTCTGACTGTCATCGGTCGGGTGTCTCCTCTGTTGGCGGCAGGCCGCGCGCGGTCAGCGTCTGGCCGGTGACGAACGAGGCGGCGACGGGCCGTCCGATCCCCTTCGACGCGCCGGTGACTACCGTTGACCCGCCGACGCCGAACCTGTCCGGCATAGCCCGGACTGCGAGCGGGCGTGGCATAAACCCACAGGCGCGTCGGGGTCGCGGTGTGCAAACGGAGTTCAATGGGCCGGCCGTTCTTTTCCGTCCGGCCCACCAATGGGGTGCTATGACGTTCGACCCCGGCCGCGTCACGACGATAACGTTCGACTCGTACAGCACCATCGTCGACGTCGAGGCCGCCGAAAAGGCGCTCAGTGAGCGAGTTCCGGACCCGCAGCCAGTCTCGCGGCTCTGGCGCTCGCGGTCGCTCGCCTACACGTTCATCGCCAACGCCGTCGACGCCTACAAGCCGTTCTACGAGATGAACCGCGACGCTCTCCAGTACGCGCTGGACGCCCACGGCGTCGACATCTCGGCCGAGGACCGCGACGAGATTCTGGCCGTCTACCACGAACTCGACGTGTTCGACGACGTGCGTGAGGGGATGAACCGCCTGTACGACGCCGACTACGACCTCTACGTGGTCTCGAACGGCAATCCGGAGATGCTGGACTCGATGGTCGACCACGCCGGCATCGGCGGCCTCGTCGAGGATACGGTCAGCGCCGACGAGATTGGGACGTTCAAACCCGACGCCGAACTGTACCGCCACGCCGCCGCGCGCACGGGAACGCCCATCGACGAAATCGCCCACGTCACCGCTGGCTACTTCGACGTCTACGGCGCGA
Source organism: Haloarcula sp. JP-L23 (assembly GCF_011602445.1). Lineage (NCBI taxonomy): Archaea > Methanobacteriati > Methanobacteriota > Halobacteria > Halobacteriales > Haloarculaceae > Haloarcula > Haloarcula sp. JP-L23. Next base: position 1,848,567 of record NZ_CP050014.1, read on the forward strand.
TGCACGCCGGGATGCAGGGCGTGTGGGTGAACCGCGACGACGGCCCGTGGGACGCTTTCGCCGGCGATCCCGACCTGACCATCGGGTCGTTCCACGACCTCGTGGACGAACTGGCGTAACGCCGTGCCACGCCCGGACTACTGCTCCGCGGACTCGGCCATCTCTCGGAGGCGTTCGATGCGGTCCTCGGTGCGGGGGTGGGTCGCCCCGAGCGCGGCGCGCGCCTTCCGAATCGGCTTTCGGACGGACCAGAACAGGGGCTCGCGGGGCCACGACGGGTCGTAGCCCACCGTCCGCTCGTCGTCGGGCGGGACGATGCCGAACGCCGCCTGCGTGGTGGTCCGTAGGTCCTCGTCCGGCGCCTCGGCCCCGTCGTCGAGCGCCTCCAGTGCGCTAGCTAGCGCCGCCGGGTCGCCGGTCGCTCCGACGGCACCTCGGTCGGCCGCGAGTTCGCGGGTCCGCGAGAGCCACGCGACCAGCAGTTCGCTGACCGTCGCGCCCCAGAGCCGGGTCGACTCGTCGCCCTCGTCGGTCGACTGCACGACCAGCGGTTTCGAGGCGAGCGTCAACACGGCGGCGTCACGGTTCGAGAGGTGCGCGAGTTCGTGGGCGACGACCGCCCGCAGTTCCCCATCGGCGAGCGTGTCGACCGCCCGACGGGAGAGGACGAGCGTCGACGCCGAGGGGCGCGTACCGACCGTCATGGCTCCACCGATGGCCACGTCGGTCACCCGGACCGTCGGTGGCCGGCAGTCGACCTGCTGTGCGAGTCGCTCGACGGTCCGCACCAGTTCCGGACGGGCGGGTTCCGTCTCCAAGTCGTCGACCACCGACTCGCCGGGACGCACAGACAGACGCCACACGTCTCGGAGGATGACGACGGTCGATACGACGGTCCCGAGGACGAAGCCAGCCACCCACAGTGCGCTCGGTATCGCGGTGAGAGACGTCACGGTGTCGACGGCGAACGCGACCAAGAGAAACACCGGGATAGTCACGAAGACCCCGCCAGTAGGGCGAGAACGGGCAGGGCGAGCACCACGCACCCGAGGACGAGCAGTATCACGAGCATCCGAATCCGCAGTCCCCACGCTGCAGTCCGGTCCATACCGAACCTGAGCGTTCTCCGACACAATAACGATAGGTGGCCCGCGCTGGTTCAAACCCGCCGCGAGAGCGAGGTTCGAATCCCGCCCGCCAGTTCGCGGTGGCCGTCCTCGGCCAGACTGTCGGCGACGACTTTCACGGCGGCCGCCGACCCGCCGAGATACAGCGCGCCGTTTGACTTCTCGACCAGTACCACGTCGACGACGTCCGCGACGGCACGGACGCTCGCAGCCTCGTCTCCGGCGAGGTCACCGAGCAGGAACGTCAGCGTCGCACCGTCCTCGGTGTCGCCAGCCAGCGTCTCGCCGAGCGACTGGTTGCGCTCGACCTCTCGCACGGTCACGTCGGTCAGTTCGGCGACGGTCGGCCCCGGTTCCGTCTCCGGTCGGACGGTCCGCTCGTCGCCCAGTGCGTCGGCCACCTTCACGACGTCGTGTGTCTCTTTCGTGTCGTGTGTCCGGATGATGTGGGACCCGCGTTCGACCTCCATCGTCGCCGCGGCGAGGCTGACGGCCAGTTGGTCCTCCGTCTCCGGTCGCCCGGCGAGGTCACCGAGGAAGTCCTCGCGGTTGGTCGCAGTGAGCATCGGCCGGCCGAACGCGCGAAACTCCCGCAGGCGGCGGAACAGCTCCCAGTTGTCCTCGAACTCCTTGCCGTCGTACCACCCACCGAAGGCCGGGTCGATGATGGTCTGGTCCGTGAAGCCGTCACGCTGGAGGGCCTCGAACAGTTCGTCCATCGTCTTCAACGCGCCGGGCGCGGCGAGGTCCGGCGGACTCGCCATCTTCACGACCGGCATGTCGTGGGCCTCGACGACCGACTTCATCTCCGGGTCCGCGAAGCCACAGACGTCGTTGATGAGGTCGAACCCGTAGCCGATGGCTGCCTCGGCCACCTCGGCGTACCGCGTCTCCAGCGAGAGCGGCACGTCGGCGTCTAGTTCGTCGACGAGGGGCGCGACCTCCTCCAGTCGGTCCAGTTCCTTCTCGACGGGTTTAGACTCGTACTTCGGGTTGGCCGACTGGAGGCCGACGTCGACGATGTCGGCCCCGGCGGGGACGAGCGTGTTCTCGATGGCCTCGGCGGCCTCGGCCGGGTCGAGATAGACGCTCGGCTTGTACCCCGAGTTCGAACTCATGTTCAACACGCTCATGACTCGCGTCGGGTGACCGTCCCCCACCGGGAGGCCGTCGATGTCGACCGTGCGCATGGCCGGGACTGAGGACTGCGTGTACATAGACCCTCCACTTCCGTCGGGGCACGATACGTATTTTTGCGGGCAGTCCTAACGACACACAACCCGCTCTCGTCACGATGGCCCAGCGAAACGTCGTCGTCCTGTGTCTCGATACGGTCCGTGCCGACAGCTTCTGCGTCCACGCCGACAGGATACGCGACCGGGCCGCCCTGGTCCACGGTGGCTGTCGGGCACCCAGCGCGTGGAGCGTCCCGAGCCACGCCAGCCTGTTCACCGGCGAGTTACCCCACCAGCACGGCGTCCACACGCACGCTCGACACTACGACGGCGTCGGGCCGAGTGAGACGTTCCTCGGCGACCTCCCGGACGCGTACCACACCGCCTGTATCAGCGCGAACCGGTGGGTGAGCGATGCGTTCGGCATCGACCGGTTCTTCGACGAGACGGTGTTCGTTCCCGGGGGGTGCGTGGTCCCCGACGCACGGAACCCCGCGTGGGATGCCGACGGAACGCTGACTGCGGTCCGTGCCGCAGTCACCGGTGACCGACCACTCGGCGAACTGACCAACGTCGCCGCCGACCGGGTCCGTTCGGCGATGCTCGACCGCCCTCGTCTGCAGGGGTTGCCCGTCCCCGCCCCCACTGACAACGGCGGCACCGCCGTACTCGAACGCGCGCGCCGAGCGGTCGTCGACCGCGAGGCGCCGGTCGTCTGTTTCGCGAACGTCATGGACGCACACGCCCCCTACTGGCACTGGCGGGGGATGGCCGACCACGGGGTCTCCAGACGGTGGTCGGACCGACGGCTGGATACGTGGGCCGTCAACACGGCCGAGGACATGGGGCCGTACGCCGACGACGTCGACTCCCTCAGAGCCATCTACGACGCACGGGTCCGCTATCTCGACCGCATCGTGGCCGATTTCGTCGATTCGGTCGTCGCGGAGACGGACCGAGAGACCACCGTCGTGGTCACGAGCGACCACGGTCACAACCTCGCGTATCCGGCCGACAGGGGTCTCCTCGACCACACCAGCAGCCTCACCGAGGGGCTGTTGCACGTCCCGTTCGCCGTGGTGAATCCACCGACCGACGGCGCCGTGCCGTCGCTGAACGCTGGCCGTCACCTCCCGCTTCGTCGTCTCGGTGCGTTCGTCTCCGGCCTCACCGTCGACGAACTCCGCGACGTGACGGCCGACCGGGTCGCCGCTGAAGTCCTCGGACGCACGCCGACGTGGGACGACCCGCCCGATGACCCCCGGTGGGACCGCGCGGTGCGGTGCGTCTACGAGGACGGCACGAAGACCGTGTGGGACGCGACCGGCGAGACGCGACGGTACACCCTCGACGCCGACCGACCAAGTTGGCAGTCGAGGGTCGGACGGCGAGACGGCCTCCCGGCCGCCGACACCGACCCGCCCTTCGAGACCGCAATCGAGTCCGCCAAGCGAGGCGCGGTCGACGGGACTGCGGCGGCGACCGTCGACGACGACACTGTCCGGCACCTCGAACAACTGGGCTATCGGTGAGTCACACCTCGACTCTGGACGGGCGGTCGGCGCGACGAGGCGACTGACAGTTTTATTTAGCCCTCCCGCTTAGCCGCTCAGTGTGTCGACGCCGGAACGAGACATCGAGGCGGTTCTCGACGAGTCCGGTCCCGACTACGACGGGTTCTCGTTCGAGACTCCGGGTGGTGGCCACCAGAGCGACGTCTACCTGGTGACGCTCTCGCACGCCGGCGAGGAGTACGAGGTGGTGGTGAAGTTCAAACCGCCGGGCGACGTGCCGTTCGACGTCGAACCGAAACTCCACGAGTACGTCGCGAACCGGACTGACGTGCCGGTTCCGCGAATCCTCGTGTTCAAGCGCGACCCGACCGTCGACGTCCCACCGTACTTCGTCACCGAACGCGTCCACGGCGAGAACCTCGCCGAGGAGTTCGCAGGGCTCTCGACCGACCACCGCTCCCGAATCCTTCGACAGGCGGGTACGATTCTCGGAGATATGCACTCCGAAATCGGGTTCGAGGCCTTCGGCCGCCTCGACTTGCACGACGGTCGGCTCATCGTCCGCGACTGGATGGGGAGCTGGCGCGAGTACTTCGAACAGCTCACCCGGACCCACCTCTCGCGGCTGGACGATACTCGGTTCGCCGACGTCGCCGACCGTGCGACGACGCGCATCGAGCCAGCGCTAGACGTCGTCCCAGAGGACGGCGTCCCGAGACTCGTCCACGACGACTTCCGGCCGGCGAACCTCATGTTCGACGCCGAGGCCAAAGCCCCTATCACGGCCGTCCTCGACTGGCAGGACGTACTGGCGGCCTTACCGGAATACAACCTCGCACAGACGGAGTTTCTCTTTGTCGACTCCTCGTTTCGCGACCCGGAGATACGCGAGACGCTCCGCTCGGCGTTCCACGAGGGCTATCGCTCACAGCGGCCGATGACGTTCGAGGAGGGATACGAGAACCGACGTCCCCTCTATCAGCTCTCGACGCTGCTGTGGCGGATGGCCGGGTTCGACGCCGCCTTCGCCGAGGAATCGGGCCTCGCACAGGCCCGTGCCGAGGCACAGTACCGCCAGCAGTTCGAGCGTCTCATCGAGACGATTCCGTCCTGACTCGCCCCGCTTTTCCACTCGTAGGGCGGTCCCGGCGACCGCCGACCTACACAGGCCGTGTGGGACGGTGCGGCCGACGGACATACTTCGAACACGCCAAAGCAGCGTTCAGAAGTGAGTTGGGAACAAATTTCAGTAGTTTTAATCCGTAGCTATACGGAAGCCGACCTATGACGGTCGCCCTCCCCTCGCGAGTCGTCCCTCTGTGCATCGATTCTCGAACGAACGTTCGGCCGGTTCGGAGGCGACGATGCGACGTCTGACGCTCCTCGCGGTCGCGGTACTCGTCGCCGTCGTGCCGGTGACCGTCGCCGGTGCCGGCATCAACGCGTCGGTCACCGGCGTCGACGTCACGCCGTCCGGGCCCGCTCCCGGCGAGACGGTCACGTTCACACCGACGGTACGGAACCTCCAGAGCAGCAGCGACTCGCTCGAGATTCGGGCCATCGCGCTCCGCCGCGCCGGTGGCGGGGGCATCACCGAATATACGCGAGTGCGCAACGTCGGGACCATCACACCGGGATCCGAAATTCAGGTGCCGCTCACACACACGTTCGAGACGGCGGGGACCCGCGATATGCGCGTGTTCGTCTACGCGTACAATCCCAACGCTAGCGAGACTGTCCAGCTCCGGTATCCGGTCTCAGTCTCCGTTCGGGAGCGGCATCCGCAACTCGATATCAAGGCCAACGATTCCGTCGCTGGCGTCCCCTCGTCGGGAACCGTCACCGTCGCGAACGGCCTCGATACCAACGTCTCCAACGCCGAGATAACGGTCTCCGGCGACGGCGTCACGATGCTCGAAGAGCGGACCGTGGTGGCCACGCTCGGTCCGGGCGAGACCGTGACAGCGCCGTTCCGGTTCCGTCCGGAGAGCGAGGGCCCGCACGAACTCGAAGCGACGCTCTCGTACACCATCGCCGGTGACACCGAACGGACAGTGACCCGGAGCAAGACGATTCGCAGCGAGGGCCTCCGAGAAGGTGTCGTCCTCGATGCGACCGGCGTCGGCAGCGGCGGCGACCGTGCCCTCGCCGTCGACGTCATCAATCAGGGCAACGCGCCTATCGAGGACGTCGTCGTCACGGCCGCGTCCGACAGCGCGACGTTCCGTCAGGCCATCGTACGGGAGGTCGAACCCGGGTCGTCCGAACGCGTCCGTCTGAACGCCACTCTCTCGGAACCGCGCGCCAACGTCACCGTCGAGACTCGGTACGAAGTTGGTACGGCCGAGCGACGTGCGACGGCGACCGCCGAACTCCGGTCGGCCCCGGGCACTATCGGCTTGACCGGCCTGTCGGTCACCCGCGAGGGTGGGGTCGTCCAGGTTACGGGCAGTGCGAGCAACCTCGGGATGACCGAGGCCAACAGCGTCGTCCTCAGCGTCGTCCCCGCCGACGGCGTGGAACCGGCGGCGCCGAACAAAGACTACTTCGTCGGGACGGTTCCGGCGAGCGATTTCGTCTCGTTCGACCTGACTGCGCGGACCGACGGGAACGTCACGTCGGTCCCGGTCGAGGTGTCGTATCTCGTCGACGGTGACCGCAAGCGCCGGACAGTACAGGTGAACGTCGGCAGCGCCGACACCAGTCAGAACGGGACGCCGACGGACCAGCGGTCCAGCAGTGGTCTCTTGCCGGTCGCCGCCGTCGGGGCCGTCGCCCTCCTCATCGTCGGGGGTATCCTCGTCCGGCGGTATCAGCGCGGGGACGACGACGAGGACCTATGACCGTCATCGACGCATACGACCTCGTCAAGCGGTATCGAACCGGTGGCGAGACGCTGGAAGCGCTCGGCGGTGTCGACTTCTCGCTGTCTGCCGGCGAGTTCGTCTCGATCATGGGGCCGAGCGGCAGCGGGAAGACCACGCTCCTGAACATCCTCGGGTTACTCGCGACGCCGACGGAGGGCCGTCTCACGCTGAACGGCCGCGACGTGACTGACCTCGGCGACCGGAAGCGAACGCGCCTCCGCAAACGGACAATCGGATTCGTCTTCCAGCACTTCTATCTCCTCCCGACGCTCTCTGCCGTCGAGAACGTCGAGGTCCCTCGCCTGTTCGACCGTGATCCCGGCCGAACCGCCCGCGCTGAGGACCTGTTGACGCGCGTGGGACTCGGTGACCGTCTGGACCACCGACCCGACGAACTCTCTGGCGGGCAGAAACAGCGCGTCGCCATCGCTCGCTCGCTCATCAACGACCCGACTATCGTCCTCGCCGATGAACCCACCGGGAGCCTAGACCGTGAGACGGGTCGGCAGATTCTCGACGAGTTCCGCCGCATCGCCGACGAACAGGACGTCGCCATCGTCGCCGTGACACACGACGAACTGGTCAACGAGTACGTCGACCGGACCGTCAACCTCGTCGACGGCACCGTCGGCAAGGAGGTGCTGAATGCTTGACCCCCTGTACCGCCGGTTTCCGTCGGTACTCATGGCTCGACGGAACCTCACACGGACGAAGATGCGCTCGCTGCTCGCGTCACTTGGCATCGTCATCGGCGTCATTGCCATCGCTTCCCTGGGGATGTTCGGCGTCGCACTGCAGTACTCGTTTACACAGAACCTCGGTGACCTCGGGAATCAGGTGACCGTCTCGCCGAACCGGGACGCCGGCGTCACCTCGCTCTCGGAACGCGACATCCGGGAGATTCAGCGCGTCGCCGGGCCGGGCGTGACAGTCTCTCCGGTCAAGCAGGGTATCGAACCGGTCGCGTACGACCGCAAGCAGAACACGTCGGAGTTCATCTACGGGTTAGAGCGTCCCAGCGAGGTATACAACGCATCGGAGGGGCGTATCCCAGAACCGTTCCGCTCGGGCGCCCTCGTCGGGACGAACATCGCAGAAGAACACGACTTACACCCAGGGAGCACCATCGCCGTCAACGGGACGACCGTCAGGGTCCGTGCCGTGCTCGAATCGGGCGACGCCTTCTCCCAGTTGAACCCCGACAGCCGCCTCATCCTCCCTCCCTCACACTTCGACGAGCGCGGGTACGCACAGGTGTACGTCACCGCTCGGACCGGCACGCAGGCCAACGAGACGGCCAGCGCCATCAGGGGCGCTCTCAACGACCGAGAGCAACGAGTCACGGTGAACGAACTCGGATCGCTCGTCGACACCATCGAACAGCAGTTCCAGATAATCAATACGGTGCTGGTCGGCATCGCCTCTATCTCGCTGCTCGTCGCCGGCATCTCCATCCTCAACGTGATGCTCATGTCGACCGTCGAACGCCGCGAGGAGATCGGCGTCCTGCGAGCCGTCGGCTACCAGAAGCGCGACGTCCTCAAAGTGATGCTGACCGAGGCCACGCTGCTGGGCATCATCGGCGGGTTGGTCGGCGTCGTCCTCAGCCTCGGGGCCGGCCTCGCTATCAACCACTACACCGTCGGCGACGCGACGGCGGTGTTCCGCCTCGCGAACGCGTGGTACCTGCTCGCCGCCTTCGGCTTCGCCGTGGTGACGAGCATCGTCAGCGGTCTCTATCCGGCGTGGAAAGCAGCGAGCGAAGAACCGGTCGAAGCGCTACGGGGTTAGGGCGTCGTCTCGACGCCGGGTTCGAGCCACGGTTCGGTCCGGCCCACCGTCACCGAATCGAACTGGACGAGCCAGTCCTCGTCGCCACGCTCGAACGCTTCCAGTGCGTCACCCACGGTGTAGGTCATGTCGTCGTCGGTGCAGGGGAAGACGGCCTCCAACTGCGTGTCGTCGTAGATGGCCAGCGAGACGACGGGGAACACGACCACGTCGTCGACCCGGTCCAGTCCGACGTAACTTCGAGTCCGCCGCTCGAACGCCGGTTCGAGCGACGAACCGTTCCGGTCTGCCCAGTCGCGGAACTCCTCGTAGGTCGCGAGCGCGCCGGACCGCTTGTCCTCGGCCATCGTCCGGATGCGCTGCCACTCACCAGCGACCATCGAGTCCGTGAAGACGCCGTTGGCTTCGAGCCGCTTGACCCGATTGAGCACCTGCTGCTGGGCATCGAACGTGCCGTAAGTGTCTCCGCGAAGATACAGTTCCGCCCGAAGGTGTGTGTCGTCTGTCATGGCCCTCTCGTTCGAACCATCTCCTGACGACAACTAAACTCTTTCCCAGATTTCCATATTCGAGTAACTACATATTCTCACGAAGGAATTGCGAGCAATGGAGCTCGAAAGTGCCGTAATATTCACTTTTCGGAGTATATATCACGTCGTAATATGACAACAAGTAACAACGATATTTCTGCGCTGGTCGATGGCTGTTTCGTCCGGCGTCGAAATATTCCGGGGTGTACTACCACGCGGTATTCACCGGTGGTTCGACCGGCGAGCGAGACGGACGAAATCCGCCCGCCGTGGTGGCGACTGGCCGGTAGCCGCTTTCGACAGTGACGGTTCGAGAAGAGACCGCTCGTGACGGTACTCGATCGCGGGTCACTGCGTTCCCCGCTCGCTATTCGAGGGGCAGCCCCTACGGTCGGTACCTCGTTAGTCGTCCGCGCTTGCTTCAGCACCGCTCGCGACGACGTCGATTTCGCCGGCGTCGAGTTCCTGTTCGACTTCTCGGGCCGCCTGAACCATGTTCTCCATCTTGCCACGCGCAATCTCGCGAGGCAGGAGTTTCACGCCACAGTCCGGCGAGACGGTGAGTCGCTCCGGCGGGACGACTTCGAGCCCTTTCTTGATGTTGTCCTTGATGCTTTCGACGGATTCGACCTCCGCGGTGTGTGCGTCGAGGACGCCCATCGCGAAGTCCTTCGTGAACTCGTGTTCCTTGAACACGTCGAGTTGCTCGTAGTTCCCGTTGGCGAGTTCGAGGTCGTACTCGTGGACGGGGTAGTCCAGAATCTCGGGGTAGATACGAGAGTAGTCGCCGTAACAGACGTGCAGGCCGAGTCGCACGTCGTCCGGAATCTCGTCGACGATGCGTTCGAGACACTCGCCGACGATGGCGTGGTCGTCCGGCGTCGTCGCCAGCGCCGGTTCGTCGATCTGGATGTAGCGCGCGCCGGCCTCGACCAGCGCCTCTATCTCCTCGTTGACGAGGTCGGCCAGTTCGTAGGCCAGTTGCTCCTCGCTGTCGTAGACCTCGTTGAACGACCAGTTCGCGAGCGTGTAGGGGCCGGTAATCGGGACCTTCACGGGTCGCTCGGCGACCTCGTCGGTGAACTCGAACTCCTCGACGAGCCACTGCTCGCCGTACTCGACTTCGTCGGCGACGGATGGCTTATCGAAGTAGTTGTGGCCCCACACCTTCACGCGGCCGTTGAACTCGTAGCCGTCGATGCGGTGAGCGAAGTACTCGACCATCTCGTTGCGTCGCATCTCGCCGTCACAGATGACGTCGAGACCACAGCGTTCGTGCTCGTGTGTGATGAGTCGCGAGGCGTCGTCTTTCGACTCCTCCCACTCTTCCTCGCCGAAGTCGGCGTCCTCGTCCTCGAACATCTCGCGGGCGCGGTCGTGCCACTTCGGCTTGGGGTAGGAGCCGACGACTGTCGTCAGCAGGAAGTGGTCGTTCGGGTGATCCTCCGGTCGGAACTGCTCTCGTGGGCCAGTCATGCTTCCACCTCTTCTAAGTCAGCGGCGTTCGCAAGCGATTCCAGTTTGTCCGCGAACTTGTTGACGGGGAGATAGAACAGTTCGGTGTTCGCGGTGGCATAGACGGTGTCATAGACGGTGTTGGTCTGCTGTTCGAACCAGTCGATGCGGTCACGGATGGTTTCGGGGGACTCCACCAGCGTGTTCTGGCCGTCGACGACGCCGAGGGCGACGTCGTCTTTCGTACCGTACTCCTGAACGTTGTAGACGTTGCTGTCGTGATCGGAGACGAGGTCGAAGCCGATGGCGTCGACGTCGGCGTCCATCAGGTGGGCGTAGGTCTTCTCCTCGATGGGACCCCAATAGGTGTGGGTGACCACGTCGGCGTCGGTGGCGTTTGCGACGGCGTCGATAGCTTCGCTCGCGCGTTCGTCCGTCCCGTCATCGGGGTCGTTCTCGACGAGCGACGGCTCTAGCAGGAACAGCGTCTCGACGTCGGGGAACTGCTCGACCTCGCCGGCGAGGAACTCGGCGATGGCGTCGAGGAAGGCGGCCTCGTCGCCGTAGTAGTCGTCGGTCGCGAGGTCCGCCAGCGAGTACGGGCCCGGCAGGACCGCCTGCAGGCCGTCGTCGACCAGTTCGGCGGCGGCGTCGAGTTCGGCGGCGACGTCACCGTCTGCCGTCAGGTCGTCCTGCACGACCGGCTCTCGGTAGAAGTTGTTGTTGTCGTAGTAGCGGACGATGCCGCGGGTCTCGACGCTGTCGTGGACCGCAAGCGGGTGGGCGAGCATGTCGTCCCAGCGGAGCTGTCCCTCGACGACGCGGCCGAGTCCGGCGTCCTGCTGGAGCGAAATCACTTCTTCGCGAGCGCGGTCGTATGCGTCGACGATTTCCCCACCTTCGTCACCGCTGATGAGGTCCGTCTTCTGGTGACCCTTCAGGTCAGACAGTTCGTCCTTGGCCCAGTCCGGTAGCGGGAACAGGCCGGGTGTCGTGGCGACTATCTGTGTCATTGCACTCGGCTACGAAATGACGGGCTTTAATATTTCCTATTCGAGAAAATGCGCCAAAGTAATCACTCCCGCACGAACCGGAGGACGACGAGCCGTTCGTACGGGTGCTTCTCGCTCGCGATCTGTTCGCCGACCAGCCCGTGCTGACGGGCGTATTCGCGGACTGCGTCGGGGTCGGTGAGGCTGCTGACCAACAGCAGCGCCTCGCCGTCGGGGCCGAGCACTCGGCCGACCGATTCGAGGAACGGGTCGACGAGTCGCCGGCCGTCTTCGCCGCCCGAGAGGGCGTGTTCCATCCAGTCGTCCCACTCCTTTTCCGCTGGGGTCGGGAGGTACGGCGGGTTGAACGCCACGAGGTCGAACACCTCGTCGCGGAACGGGTCGACGAGGTTGCCTCGAACCGCCGTGACCCCTCGTTTGCGGGCCTGCTGACAGGCGAGCGGATTCACGTCCACGCCGACGGCGTCGGCACCGGCCTCGGCCATCGTCGCCGCGACGAATCCGGATCCGGTTCCGACGTCGAGCGTGCGGTCGCCGTCGTCGACGCGCTCGCTCACCGCTCGGGCGAGCAGCGCCGAGTCTTCGGCCGGTTGGTACACCGACTCGACGCCGCGCTGGTCGGCCAGCGCTGGCCGTCCGGACCCCTCGGTCTCGTCGCTCCCCCCGTCACCGCGCATCGGTCACGCCTCCGGGTCGCCGACGTCGTACGCCAGCGTCGCGAGATCCGCGAAGTCCGCCGGCGTGAGGTTCCCGGCGCGGGCGCTCATCAGGTCCTCGTCGGCGGCGTCGACCACCGCGTCCGGGTCGCCCAGTCCAGAGATGTGGGCGGTGTTCCGGACGGCGTTACGCATCGTCTTCCGGCGCTGGGTGAACACGGCCTTCAGGAAGTCCATGAAGAAGTCGTCGTCCGGGACGGTGTAGTCCGGTTCCCGGGGAGTCGTTCGCACGAGCGCACTCGTGACCCGTGGCTGTGGGTCGAACGCCTGCTTGGGCACCGTCTCGACGACTTCCACGTCGGCGTAGTGGCCCGCCGTCACCGACAGCCGGCCGTAGTCGTCCGTCCCGGGGTCCGCGGCCATCCGCTCGGCGAACTCCTGTTGGAACATCAGCACCATCGGACGACCGTGGGGCAGCAACCGGAACGCTATCTCGGACGATGCGCCGTAGGGCAGGTTCGAGATGCTCGCCGTGAACTCGGGGAGGCCGACGTCGAGTGCGTCGCCCTCGACGACGGTCAAGCGCCCGTCCGCGATCTCGTCGGCGAACTCCTCGCGCAGGTGGGCCGCGAAGTCGCGGTCCCGTTCGACGACGGTCACTCGGTCGGCGACCGCAAGCAAGCGGTCGGTCAGCGCGCCGGGGCCGCCACCGATTTCGAGGACGTGTGCGAGGTCCATCCCCGTCTCGACGGCGTACTCGGGGATGCGGTCGAGGACACGGTCGTCGACGAGGAAGTGCTGGTCCTGCCGGGTGTCGGCGCGTTTGCCCGCCCGGCGGACGAGCGCGTCGGGGTCGCGACTGCCGGTCGGCGTCTCGGTCATTGTGACCCCGTAGACGGTCGGCGGTTGAAAAGGCCGACTACTCGGCCCGCGCCGCCTCGGGCGTCGCTACGCTTACGGGACCGCCGCTCCGCTTCGAGGCGGACGCCTTCACTCCGTTTACTCGCCGCCCTCGCCTCGCTCCACGGTTCACTCCGTTCACCGTTCCGCTACGAGGGTTCGTTTCACTCACCCTCGCCTTGCTCGCTCCGGCGGACGAACAACCGATACTTCAGGTCGTCTTCGCGCAGTTCTTCGAGGATGCGCTCGATGAGTACCTCTTTGGGGTTGTGGAGGCCGCTGACCCGGTCTTCGAGGTCCTCGAAGCTCTCGAAGGGCTTTCGCTTTCGCTCGTCGAGAATCGTGTTTCGGAGTTTCTTCCCGATGCCCGGCAGGAGGTTCAACTGGTGGAGTCGCAGGGTAATCGGCTGGGCGTCGTTGTAGAAGTCGACGAACCGTTGCTGGTCGGCCTCGACGATCTCCTCGACGGCGTACTCCAGTTCCGAGCGGGCGCCGCTGGGGAGGTCGTCGAACTCTCGCTCCCGTACGCGACCGAACTCGGTCAGGTCGATGCGGTCCCCGAACGCGATGTCGGCGTCGTCCGAGAGCGTCAGTTCGTAGATGTAGAACTCCTCGATACCGAGGGCATATGCGAGCGGCTCTTTCTGGTGCTGGGGCCTGTCGTCGTCGCTCCGGCCGTGTGGGAGGACGTCGAGCACTGCCGCGACCATGTCGTCGCCACCGCTCTCCGTGCTGCTCATGTACTGCGGTACGATGAGAACGCACTTAATGGCGATGGATAGACGTACTACGCCCGTCGGGTCGAAACCCGGCCGTTCAGGCGTACTGCTTGACGATGTCGAGAATGTCGTCGAGTTCCTCGCCGGTGAGCGTGTAGCGCTCCTGTGCGAAGACGGCGCGAAGTTCGTCCCGGTCGAGGGGACGGAGGTTCGCTATCTTGTAGGCTGTCGCCTCGTCGACCTTCTCCAATTCCTGCAGTTGCTCGACGAACTCCAGAGACTCCTCGGGGTCGAGCAGGGCAAAGCGGTTGACGTGTTCGATGGCTCGCTTGAGTTCGTAGCGCATCTCACGCTCTTCGTCTGCCGCTCGTTCCATCTCGAGGTCCTCGAGGACCTCCTTGGTCTCGGCGACGGTCAGATACTCCTCGTCGACCTTCTCTTTGAAGATGGTCATCGCTCAGTTCAGTTCTCTTGGCGACGCAGGTGCGCGGGCTTGACGACGACCGTCTTCTGTTTGCCGCCGTCGACGATTTCGACCCGGTAGGCACGTCCCTGCTGGCCGGCGACGGTGCCGGTCTGGCCGTCGAATCGCGGGTGGAAGCGACCCTCGGGCACCGAGGGGTCGATTTTGAGGTGGACCTTCTCGCCGTTTTCGAACTGCTCGACGGCGCGCTGTGGCGGCGAGGTACCACCGTCTCGGGGCTTGTTCTTGAGTTTGTTACGAGTTCCTTCGAGAGGGCCGTTTGAACTAGGCATTCTTGCTCACCGCTTGTCCGGTCGCCCTAATAAAACGTGCGTTCCACGACCGCGGGCGGCACGGGTTCTCGCGGTGCCGCGGCTACCGAACTCGAGGAACGCGAAAACGGGAGCCAGTGGTTACAGGCGACCGACGCTGTCGACTTCGACGGACTCGACGCCGTCGACGTCGGCGAACGCTTCCTCGACGGCCTCGGTCCCGCCGGCGTCGTCGGGGACGATGACCGTCGGGAGGAGTGCGACGAGGCCGAACGCGACGTCGTCACGCTCGAAGCCTTTGATCTTCGCTCCTTCGGGAAGCGACCCTTCGAGACGTTCCTGCAGGTCGTCGAGGTCGACTTCCGGGCTCTGCGGCATGATCTTGATCTTGGCGGCTACCTTTCCCATGGTTATGGACCCGTGAATCCGCAGTCGGGGCACTTGTAGAGGTTACTCTGCTTGCGGCAGGTCGAACAGCGGTAAATCTGCTGGCCGCAGTCCGGGCACTTGAACGCGGCGGCGTTCGTGCCGGCGATGTTGATGCCACACGAGACGCACTTTTGCGTCCGCTTTTGCTGGCTCTCGCTCATACCACCCCGTATCCGACCGCGGCTTTTAACGGTTGCCAAACGTCGCCGCCACCACGCGAGAGTGTGCCACGGTTAGCTCCCCGGGAGGATGTCGCCCAGTGCCGCACCGATCGCCATCGGTACGAACGCGACGCTACAGACGCAAAACGACGCCCAGACGACGGCGGGGTCGGTGGTCGACCACTCCACTACCCCCCAGCCAGTCAGGAGGGCGACGGCGACGACGAACGCCGTCAGAGTGACCCCGGCAAGCCGACGGGGGACGAGGCCGAGGATTCGGTTGGCCACCCGGACGTCCTGAAAGTCGGCGACGTAGAGGATACCGATGACCATCACGACAGCCGAGGCCAGCGTCCCAAACAGATACAGCGGGTGTTGGGCGATGTGGCGACCGGCCTCTACCGTCCCGCTTTCGACGGCCATCGGGATACCGAACAGGAGCGACCCGAGGACGGACTCCGCGAGGTCCTTGCGGTCGAACCCGTAGACGATGCGACCGAAGACGACCGGTTCGTCGTCCTGAGCCTCGGCCGCCGCCCGCATCGCCTCTCTGACCTGCCTGCGTTCTTCCGGCGAGTCGACGATGGTCGCTAACTCCTCTAGTTCGTCGAATAGCTCATTGATGCCATCGTCGTCGGTCTCGAGGTCGTCGGTACTCATCGCTCGTCGACCCCGTCTGCGCGCGCTGTGACGGCCGGGTTCAGTTCGCTGGGGCGAGTCGGCTCTCCGTTCGTCCACACGTAGAATCCTTCGCCGGTCGGCTTCCCGAGTCGGCCCGCTTCGACCGCCTCGCGGAGCATCGCCGGTGGGTCGAATCGCGCGTCGAGTCGTGCGGTCAGGTCGTCCAGTCCAGCGAGGACGGCGTCGAGTCCCATGGCGTCGGCGCGCGCGAGAGGCCCCCAGTCAGCGTCGGCGCGCGTTGCCGCCCGGTCGATGTCGGGGATGGTGGCGACGCCGTCTGCGACCATCCTGACCGCTTCGACGATACTCGCGAGTTCGAGGCGAGCGGTGGCGAACCCCGGCACGTCCCGGACGACGATTGGCACGCCGTCAAGACCGCGTACGAACGTCGTCGCGCGGTCCCGCGTCGCCGCCGTCGTCTGATCCGCGAGGACGACTTCGACGACGTCGCTCGCCGTCGGAGCCGGGAAGTGAAGTCCTACTGCCCGGTTGGGTGCTTGTAACCCGGCCGCGACAGCGGTCACCGACACCGTCGTCCCGCCCGTCGCGACGAGGGTGTCCTCGGCCAGCATCGTCTCGACCTCTGCGAGCAAGTCCCGCCGAGACGCCAGGTCGCGGTCGGTGGCGTCGACGACGACGTCGGCCCCGTCGACGGCACTCTGCAGTCCCGTAGTGCCGTCGAGCGAGTCCGTGACGGCCACGTCGCTGAGGGTTCGGTCAAGTGCGTCGACGCTGTCCATCACAGCGGTTGGGTCCTCGTCGTACAGACGGACGGCGTGGCCTGCGCGCACGCATCGTCGGGTTGGGGCTCGCCCGTGTGGACCGGCCCCCAGTACGGCCACAATCATGCACCAACTACCGCACTCCCTCGGGTTAAGCGTTTATTCGGCCGCTATGGAGCCCCGGTCGGCGGGTTTTCCCCCCCTCTAGGCGGTACCAACCACCCAAACATTTATACGTAATAGGCCTTTCTCCGTAAAAGAACACATGGAACGGCCGACGCGCCAGCGGGATACGGACCAAGAGGAGCGTGAGCAGGAGTCCGAGGACACTGGTCAACAAACTTGTCCCGAATGTGAGTCGGAGAATATCTCCAGTGACGGCGGGGGTGAACTCGTCTGTGAGGACTGTGGGCTGGTCATCGAAGACGAGAACATCGACCGCGGGCCCGAGTGGCGCGCGTTCAATCACTCCGAACGCCAGTCGAAGTCACGCGTCGGGGCGCCGACGACGCAGACGATGCACGATAAGGGGCTGACCACACAGATCGACTGGAAGGACAAAGACGCCTACGGGCGGTCCCTGTCCTCGGAGAAACGCTCCCAGATGCACCGTCTCCGAAAGTGGCAGGAGCGAATCCGGACGAAAGACGCCGGTGAACGCAACCTCCAGTTCGCGCTTTCGGAAATCGACCGGATGGCCTCCGCGCTTGGCGTCCCGCGGTCGGTGCGGGAAGTCGCCTCCGTCATCTATCGACGGGCGCTGAACGAGGACCTCATCCGAGGCCGCTCCATCGAGGGCGTCGCGACGGCCTGTCTGTACGCCGCCTGTCGACAGGAGGGCATCCCACGAAGTCTCGAAGAGGTCTCGGACGTCTCACGGGTCGAGCAGAAGGAGATCGGGCGCACGTACCGGTACGTCGCCCAGGAACTCGAACTCAAGATGGAACCGGTCGACCCCAAGCAGTACGTCCCCCGGTTCGCCTCGGAACTGGACCTCTCCGAGGAGGTCCAGTCGAAGGCCAACGAGATAATCGACACCACTGCCGAACAGGGCCTGCTCTCGGGGAAGTCCCCGACGGGCTATGCCGCCGCCGCCATCTACGCCGCGTCGCTACTCTGTAACGAGAAAAAGACACAGCGTGAGGTCGCCGACGTGGCACAGGTGACAGAGGTCACCATCCGGAACCGGTATCAAGAGCAGATCGAAGCGATGGGCATCCACTGACTGCCCGCATCGCCACACTCGTCTCGTCCGCCGTTTCTCCGAACGCTTCTCGCCGCTAGTCGGCGGTCACCGTCACGACGCTGTCCCCGACAGTGACTTCCCGTATCGTCGTCCACGCCTGCAGCGCGATGACGCCGAACCCGACTTTCGTCACCACGTCGAGGTAGACGATGACCAGCGACGCCGTCTCGACGTCAAGCAGACCGATTCCCGGGGGACCGAGGAGCCAGACGACGGGATACACCATCCAGAGGACGACGACGAAGTTCCGCAGCGTCCGGTAGAGGCTCACTTCGAGATCGGAGAGCGCCGCGACTGCAGCGGACGCTACGGGGCCATACAGCAGGTACACGACGCCGGCGAAGCAGGCGGCACCGAGGGCGAACAGGCCGTAGTTCAGTGGGTCGGGGACCACCGTGCCGGCGAACCCGAACACGATGGTCAGCGCCTGCAAGCCGACCAGTTTGGCGATATCGTCGCGAGCAGCCTGTGCGAGCAGTCCCAGATAGAGGACGTTGATGGGCGTCGTCACCAGCCAGTCCGCGTAGCGAACGACGTACACCGTGTGCCCGGCCGCCTGTATCCTGCCCACACCGAGCGTCAGCAGGACGTACGCGACGATGGCCACTCCCGGAATCGCCACCAGTAGCAGGTACCGCTTGCGCGTCGCTTCGGGGACGAGCGTGTAGCCGTAGGCCAGTACGGCCGTCCCGAGCAGTTCTCCGAGCAGTCCCAGCGTGAACCAGATAGTTATCGTGTCCATTGTCAGTCGTCCGTCGTGGCCGTCGCGCCGCCGACACCCGCGGTGTCGGTGGTGTCGACGTCGAAGCGGTCGAGCAGCGATTCGAGGTCGTCGGCTCGCTCGCGGAGTTCCCGGGCGGAGTCGGCCACCTCCGCGATGGCGGCCGACTGGTCCTCGGCCGCCCCGGCGACGGTGTCGGCCTCGGTCGCTGTCTGCTGTGAGATGGTCGAGAGGTCGTCGATGGTGCCCATGACCTCCTGTGCCGTGCGGGCTTGCTCTTCGGTCGCCCGGTCGATCTCCTGAATGCCGGTGTCGACCTCCTCCGTGTACTCGACGATGGTCTCTAGCGCGTCGACCGTCTCCTCGACGGTACCGACGCCCTCGGTGATGCGCTCGCTCGTCGACTCCATCGTCTCGACGGTGTCGCCGGCCTGCGACTGAATGCGCTCGATGCGCTGTTCGATGTCGCCGGCGGCGGATTTGGTCTCCTCGGCGAGGCCCTTGATCTCGTCTGCGACGACGGCGAACCCGGCCCCGTCGCCGTCGGCGTGTGCGGCCTCGATGGAGGCGTTCAGGGCGAGCATGTTCGTCTGCTCGACGATGTTCGTGATGACGCCGACAATCTCGCCGATCTCGTCGAGTTCCTCGTCGAGTGCGGTAATCTCCTCGACGGTCTCCTCGGTCTCGGCTTCGATGGCGCTCATCTCTTCGATGGCTTCCTGTGCGGCTTCGCGACCGTCTTCGCCCACCTCGGCGGCGGACTGTGAGGTGTCTGCCACCTGCTGTGCGGAGGCGGCGACCTCTTCTGCCGTCGCCGAGAGGTTGTCCATCTCGCCAGAGGCCTCTTGCAGTCGTTCGCTCTGTTCGGTGGTGCCCTCGAATATCTCCTGAATCGACTTCGAGACTTGCTGACTCGCCCGATCGACGCGCTCTGCGTTCGAGCCGACGCGGTCGCTGGACTGGAGGACGTTCGCCGCGAACGCCTTCATGTCCGCGATGGTGTCTTCGAGCGCGTCGAGCGTGGCGTTAATCTCCGTCCCGACGTCGGCCATCGCGTCGCTCATGCTATCCTCGTCGACGCGGGCGGTCAGGTCACCGTTCGCGGCGGCCTCCAGCGCGTCGCTGTACTCGTCGGCTTTCAGTTCGAGATGGCCGCTGAGCGCCTGCATCTCGTTGCGCTCTTGTTCGACGTCTTCCTTCGCGGCCTGCGCCTCCTGCTTGGCCCGTTCGGCCTCCTCACGGGCGGTCTCGGCCTCCGATATCTGTTCTCGGAGGCTCGACCGCATGTCGTCGAACGCGTCATAGAGCGTCCCGAACTCGTCGGTCCGGGACGTCCTGAGTTCGACGTCGAGGTCGCCCTCTGCCATCGTCTCGGCCTTCGCGGAGAGGCGGCGGAGCGAGGCTATCGTGTTCCCGCCGATGGTCACGCCGACCAGTCCGAGGTTGATGACGGCCAGCAGGATGAGACCGACGAGGTCCGAGTTGATCTGGTCACTCAGCGCGTAGGCCTGTTCGGCGTTCGAGTGGACCATCACGACCCAACCGTGTGACTGCAGTCGGGTGAGACCCATCAACATCGACCCCGTTTCGACGAAGGTGCTGTTGCCCGGGGCCAGCGAGGTGACTGGATCACGCGCCAACTGCGAGACGGGTGCAGTCGTCCCAATCTTCGACGTGTTCGGGTGGGCGACGAACTCGCCGTCGGTGTTGACGACGGTGGTGTACGACCCCGACCGCTGATTCGAGATGTCGTCCGCCTTCGATTCGAGGTCCGTCATGTAGACGATAGCGCGGTTCTCCGCGCCCGGAACCGGCGAGACGACGGCGATGATCGGGTGGTCGACGACGGCGACGTTGAACGGTTCGGTGACGTGCGTGTCGTCCGGGTCGCTGAACGAGGGTGGGTCCGTCGCGAAGGGCGCACCTTGCTCGGCGGCGTTCACGCCGACGAACTGCTCGTTCGAGCTAGCGACGATTTCACCGGTACCGGTGTTCACGTAGTGGACCGCGACCACGTCCGGCGGCACCTCGTCGTTCGCTACGAGGTCCGTCAGTCTGTCCTGTATCTCTGCCTGCGATCCGTCGGTGAAGACTGGTAGCCGTGAGGTCGTCCGCACGTCCCGCCGCGTCGTCGTAAGCCACGCGTCCAGCTGGCTGGCCTGCGTGTCGGACAACGCGGTCATGTCACTGGCGACGTCGTCTTCCAGCGTTGCGGAGGCTTGCAGGCTCACGACGGCGCCGAACGCGACGATGACGACGATAGCGAACGCGAGCGCGACTCCGAGGCGCGCGGCGTAGCTATCCCCGACGACGCTCGGGAGCGGCGAATCCCTGTCTGTTGGCATCTCCAAGATGTATGGAAAACGTCGGTTAAAGGCTTCCTCCGCCATTTTCACACCTGATAAGCCGGACGCCGACGGGTGGACTACACGATTCGCGCCAAAACAGTGATACGTTCTCACCGTCGATTGTGTTCGTATCGCGCCAATGACGCCGGAGTCAGGTGGGGGAGCGGCACCCAGCGCCGTCGTGGCGGACGTACTGACCGGGGCAAACGTCGACCGGGACCGTCTGCCGACGCTGCTGGCGTTGCTGGAGGTGGGCGACCGGCAGGTTCGTCTCGGGGCAGCGACGGCGCTCTGTGTCCTCGCCGAGGAGCATCCGAACACGGTGGCGTACCTGACCGGACGATTGCTCGACCGGATACAGAGCGACGACGACCTCCCGGCCGCCCTCGTACTCGACTATCTCGCCGCTCGCCATCCAGAGACCGTCGAGCGAGAACTCGACGCGCTCCTCGGGGCCGACGAATCGTCCTACGACGTCGAGCAGTCGACGCCGATGCGTGGCAGCCTCGGAAACCGGGACATCGGACGGACGACGCTCGCCGGGGCCGGTGTCGCTCCCGGGCCGCGGCGCGTGTACACCGACGAGGCCGACGCCGACGGTGACACAGAGGAGGAGACCGAGGACGTCCCGGACGAACTGGCCGACGAAACGGGCCGAACCATCCCCCAGCGTCCGCGGGCGAACGACGCCGAGTGGCTCTCGCTGGTCGAGTACGAGAGCCGGTTCGAGACGCTCACCGTTCTGGCACCACGGGACCGTCGACGGTACAGCGACACGTACCGCACCCTCGGCGTCGTCGACGACGAGGAGTACGCCGTTGCCCTCCGTATCCTCCGTGGCGGCGACACTCGGGACACGGACTACCGCTCGGGCCTCCGCAATCGCCTGTCCGACTGGGCGTCGGTGGGCGACGAGGCCAACGTCGTGACGCTGTACGATTGGAACGAGGACCCGCGGTTCTGGATCGCCAGCGAGTACACCGACCAGCGACTCGCCGACCGGGACCGTCTCCCGCCCGCCGAGGCGGCGTGGCACGCCGAACGACTCGCGAGCGCCCTCGCGACGCTCCACGAACGGGGCATCGTCCACGCCGGCATCGACTCGGCCGCCGTCGCGTACTACGGGAACGTCCTCCGGGAGGGCGACCGACAGCCACCCCTGCTCGACAACGTCGGCCTCCTCTCGGTGTACAGACAGCACGCCGACCCGTCACAGTTCTTAGACCCGCGCTACGCCGCACCGGAGTACTACGAGCGGCGTTTCGGTCGCATCGACCACGCGACCGACATCTACCAACTCGGCGCGGTCTGTTACCGCCTGTTCACCGGCCAGCCACCCTACCGGGGCGAGTTCGACGCGGTCCGCGAGCAGGTGCTCCGCGGGCCGCCACCCGTTCCGACCGACGTGGCCGACGTGCCCGCGGAACTCGACGCCGTCGTCGGGAAAGCGATGGCGACGAAGAAACTCACCCGCTACGAGACGGCGACACATCTTGCGCAAGAGCTACGTGCTCTCAGGGACCCACAGGAGGACGATGGTGGGTAGCATCGCGGTGGGGTTACCGTTCGCGCCGAACAACCCGAACCTGACGTTCATCTTCTTCATCGCGCTCACCTTACTGGTGGTGCTGGGGCTTCGGTTCAGTTTCTACGCCTACCGCAACCGGCGGGAGAGCGAACTCGTGGCCGAACACAGACTGTGGGACTACCTCGCACTCGTCGGCCTCCTCGCGGTCGGGTTCGCGGTCCTCGGTCTGGTCGAGATTCTGACGACGTACGTGTTGCCGTTCAAGAGCGCGCTGTTGCTCGCACACGTGTTCCTGCTCGCGGTGACGATGCGGATGCTCTATCGGAGCGTCGTTCCCGCTGCGGCCGATGGCGGGACCTCTCGCGAGCGTACCTTGGCCCGGGCGGCCGTTCTCGGCGTCGCCGTCGTCTTCGTCGGGTTCGCGCTCGTCGGTCGCCGACCGGCGTTGCTGGCCGTGCTGAGCGGTAGTGCCCTCGCCTTTGCCGTGGCCGGGTTCTCCTTCGGCCGGCGCGGGGCCGCCGAGACGCGCGTGCAGGGCACCGTCGTCGATACCCTCCTACGCCACCTCCTTCCCGTCCTCCTGTTCGCGTCGCTGGTACCGGCCGTCGAAATCGCCGTGCTGGCGGGGTTAGACCGCGTCATCGTCCTCCACATACAGGTGGTGTTCGTCATCATGACCGCGACGACGCTGATGACGGCGACCATCAAACTCCGGCAGAACCTCGCTAGCCTGTAGCACTATCCTTTTGCTGGCACCCGTCCACGTATGGCCCATGCGTGCAGTCCGATTTCACGAGCACGGCGGTCCCGAGGTACTCACAGTCGAGGAGATTCCTCGGCCAGAACCGGATGCCGACGAGGTACTGGTCGACGTGGACGCGGCGGCTATCAACCCCGTCGACACGTACTTCCGCGAGGGCGGGTACGACCCCGGCGAACTGCCGTGGATTCCGGGGTCGGACTGTGCGGGAACGGTCGCCGAGGTCGGGGCCGACGTCGACGGCTACGACGAGGGCGACCGCGTCTTCGCGACGGGACTGGGCAACTGGCTACAGGGGACCTGTGCCGAGTACGCGGCCGTCCCCGAGTCACACCTCGCCCACCTCCCCGACGGCGTCGACTTCGAGACGGGCGCGGCGATAGCGCTCGTCGGCGTCACCGCGTGGCAGACGCTCGTCGACGCCTGCTCGCTGGAACCCGGCGAGCGCGCCCTGATTCACGGCGGGAGTGGCGGCGTCGGCCACGTGGCCGTCCAGTTGGCCGCCGCGACGGGGGCGCGTGTCACGACGACGGCCGCGCCGGAGTACCACGACCGATTGCGGACACTCGGTGCCGACGACGTCCTCGACTACCGCCGCGAGGACCTCGAAGACGCGGTCGTCGAGGCCGGTCGACCCGACGTGATTGTAGACCACCGCCTCGACGACTACCTCTCGTTCGACGTCGACGTCGCCGCCCAGAGCGGTCGCATCGCGGCGATGGGGAACACGGACCCGGCCGCGACCTTCGAGAACGTCCCGCAGTGTCGCGCGAAGGACGTGTCGGTCCACCACGTCTCGATGTTCAACACGCCGGACTTCGGCGCGGTCCTCGGTCGCCTCGCGAACCTGCTGGAGGACGGCGACCTGACGGCCGAGGTAGCCGACACGTACCACCTCGTCGAGGTGGCCGACGCACAGGAAGACGTGATGTCGGAGAGCTTCCTCGGCAAACTGGTCGTCACGCCCTGACCCTTTAACCGCCTGCCGCACCTCTCCGTTCACATGTCCGTCACGTTCGACATGGGCGGCGAGGTCGCACTGG
The DNA here is from genome assembly GCF_011602445.1 of Haloarcula sp. JP-L23. NCBI lineage: Archaea > Methanobacteriati > Methanobacteriota > Halobacteria > Halobacteriales > Haloarculaceae > Haloarcula > Haloarcula sp. JP-L23. The sequence continues at coordinate 1,872,688 of NZ_CP050014.1, forward strand.
TCACCGGCGTCGGCGGGGCACTCGGCAGTGCCGTCGCCAACGCCTTCCTCGAAGCGGGCGCTACCGTCTGTGGCGCTGACGTGGTCGAACCCGACAGCGAGGACTTCCAGCTATCGGACCCCGACCGCATCCACTTCCATCGAGGCGACTTCACCGACGAGGACGACGTGTCGTCGGTCGTCGAGACCGTCGTCGACGAACACGGCCGTCTGGACTACCTGCTGAACATCGCCGGCACGTGGCGCGGCGGCGACCCGATACACGAGACCGAGGTCGACACGTTCGACTTCCTGTTCGACGTCAACCTGAAGACGATGTTTCTCGCGTCGAAACACGCCTTACCCCACCTACAGGAGACGGGGGGCGCTATCGTCTCCGTCTCCGCTCGTTCGTCGCTCGAAGGCGGTGAGGGCGACGGTATCTATCGTGCGACGAAGGCCGGGGTGCGACTGCTGACAGAGACCATCGCCGAGGAGAACCTCGGGACTGTTCGCGCGAACGCGGTGATGCCCAGCGTCATCGACACGCCGATGAACCGCGAGATGATGCCGGATTCGGACTTCGAGAAGTGGGTCGACCCGGCGGACATCGCTGCGACGATGGTGTTCTTGTGTTCCGACGCGGCGTCGGTCACGAGTGGCGCCGCCGTCCCGGTCTACGGGGAGGCGTAGACCGAGGGGAGGCGACGTCGCTGACGAGCGCTGAGACGACGCCTACCGAATCCGAAAGAGAGGAACGACGACGGTGGGGAGTCGCCGTCGTGTCGCACGATTGCCTGTCCACACTGGCGGTAGACGAGAGACGTTGGGACACCATGACAATGAGGCTCTTGACTGGTTGGTGCTGGCAACGAGTGTGGACGGGTGATACTCACGGGGCGCGGCATTAGTGCGTTGATAATATTGGTATATAGGGCTCAATGGGTCACGTGAGCGGGGGTGCCACGGCGTGATATCGAGGCCGAATCACAGCGGTTAACCGGACGAACGAGATAGGGCGCGTCTATGAGCGAACGAGAGACGTGGGCCACGCGGGTCGGGTTCATCCTCGCGGCTATCGGGAGCGCAGTCGGTCTCGGGAACCTCTGGCAGTTCCCGTTCAAGACCGCAACCAACGGCGGGGCGGCCTTCGTCGTGTTCTATCTGGCGGCGGTCGTCCTCGTCGGGTTCCCGGCGATGCTCGCCGAGTTCGTCGTCGGCCGCCGGACCAACGTCAACGCCGTCGACGCGTTCGGCGAACTGGGCCACAGACAGTGGCGCGTCGTCGGCGGCCTCGCCGTCTTCACCGGGTTCTGGATTCTGTCCTACTACAACGTCGTCGGCGGGTGGGTCATCCGCTACGTCGTCGGCAGTGTCACGGGCGCGTACTTCGCCGACCCCGGCGGCTACTTCGGGGCCGTCTCCTCCGGCCCGGGTGCTGTGCTCGCACAGGCCGCCTTCCTCGCCATCGTCGTCGGCATCGTGGCGCTGGGCATCGAGGACGGTATCGAGAAGGCGACGAAAGTGATGGTCCCCAGCATCGTCGTGTTGATGGTCGCGCTCGCGGCGTGGGTCACGACGCTGCCCGGCGCGGCCAAGGGCTATGCCTTCTTCCTCTCGCCGAACGTCGACACGATGGTCGCAAACGCCGGGAGCATCATTCCCTTTGCCGTCGGACAGGCCTTCTTCACGCTCTCGTTGGGAATGGCTATCATGATCACGTATTCCTCGTATGTCGGCAGCGACGACAACCTCGTCTTCGACGGTGGGACGGTCGTGGTCACGAACACGCTGGTCGGCGTCCTCGCCGGCCTCGTCGTCTTCCCCATCCTGCTCACTATCGGCGCGGAGGTCACCTCCGAGACTGGCGGGGCGGGAGCGCTGTTCGTCGCGACGGCGGCCGGGTTCGGGTCCGTCCCCTTCGGTCGCGTCTTCGGCGTCGTCTTCTTCGGCGTCGTCCTCATCGCGGCGCTGTCGTCGGCCATCAGTCTGCTGGAAGTGACCGTCTCCTACGCCAACGACAACTTCGGGATACCGCGACCGTACCTCGCGACCGCGACGGGTGTCGGCCTGTTTGTACTCGGCCTCCCGTCGGCGTGGGACACCGCCTGGCTGACGTGGTTCGACCGCGTTGCCTATCAGGTGTTCTTGCCGCTCTCGGTGCTCGCGTTGGTCCTCTTCGTCGGGTGGGTCGTCGGACACGACGCCGTCGACGAACTCACCCGGGGGACCGAAGGCCTCGGCCCCGTCGGGCCGGTGTGGCTCTGGACGCTCCGTCTGGTCGTCGTCGTGGCCATCCTCGGCACGCTTGGCCTCGGTATCAACGAGATGTTTCTCGTCGAGAACGCCGACTTCTTCCAACCGTTCTGATGTGCATACAACGCTCTCCGTACGACGGTCGACGCGTGGGAGGACGGTGAGACGATGGCGCGAGCCACGTGGCGGACGCGACTCGGGTTCGTCCTCGCCGCCGTCGGGAGCGCCGTTGGCCTCGGGAACATCTGGCGGTTCCCGTGGCTGACCGCGACCAACGGCGGCGCTGCGTTTCTGCTCCTGTACGTCCTCGTCATCGTCCTCGTCGGCGTCCCTGGGTTGCTCGGCGAGATGGTCATCGGCCGGCGGAGTCGCCGGAACCCGGTCGGCGCGTTCGGCGCGCTTGGCGGGCGGCGATGGCGCGTACTCGGCGGCGTGGCCTTGCTCGCCTCCGTCGTCGTTCTCTCGTTTTACTCGGTGGTCGGCGGCTGGATTCTGCGGTATACGCTCGCCAGCGCGACCGGCGCGTACTTCGGGAACCCGCAGGGGTACTTCGCCGCCATCGACTACGGCGTCGGCGCGGCGGGCTTTCACGTCCTGTTCCTACTCGCGACGATAGCCGTGGTCTACGCGGGCGTCGACCGCGGTATCGAAGTGGCGACGACGGTGATGGTGCCCGGTATCGTCGTCCTCTTCGGCGCGCTGGCCGTCTGGGCCGCGACGCTACCGGGCAGCGCCGGCGGCTACGAGTTCTACCTCTCGCTGGACGTGGGCTACCTCCGGGCGAACTTCGTCGACGTCCTCGTCGCCGCGGCGGGACAAGCGCTCTTTACCCTCTCTGTCGGGGCCGGTGCGATGCTCACCTACGCCTCCTACGTCGACGAGGACCGCTCGCTGGCCGCCGACGGAACCATCATCGCCGGGCTGAACACGGGCATCGGCGTCCTCGCGGGCCTCGTCATCTTCCCGCTGCTGTTCTCGCTGGGCGTCTCGCCGGGCGAAGGTGGCCCGGGCGCACTGTTCGTCAGTCTCGCCGGCGCGTTCGCCGACCTCCCGTACAGTCGCGTCGTCGGCGTCGTCTTCTTCGGCGTCGTCCTGCTTGCGGCGCTGTCGTCGGCCATCAGCATCTTCGAGGTGCTCGTCTCGTACCTCGTCGACGAACACGAGGTCACCCGCTCGCAGGCCACCGCCGGCGTCGGCGGCCTGTTTCTCGTCACCGGGAGCGTCACCGCGCTGTCGCCGTCGCTGTTCGCACTGCTTGCGAACACTGTCGCCAACCTCGTCCTGACCGCCGGACTGCTCGGATTCCTGCTGTTCGACGGGTGGGTGCTGGGGAAGGCAGCGCTCGACGAGTACGAGAAGGGGGCCGGCCCCGTCGCCCGGATGGTCGGTCTGCCGTGGTACTACGCCGTCGCCGTCGCCCTTCCGCTGTTCCTCGCGTTCACGCTCGTCTCCGGTCTGGGCGGCGTCGTCGGCGTCTCAGTCACCGCTCCGCAGGCGGCGGGCGCCGCCGTCGTGGGCGTCGTCGGAGCCATCCTGCTTCTCCGGACCACGGCGGACGCCGCGACCTGACGGGCGCTCGCCGTCACACAGGATAGAAACCCGGAAAGGCCTCCGAACCCTTCCACGAGACGATGGAACGCGGACGCATCGACGTGGGGGCGCTCTCGGGGGGCATCGACCTGCAAGCGACCGTCGAGAGCGGCCAGTCTTACCTCTGGGACCGCGAGGACGGCGAGATGTACGAGCGGACGGCCGCCAGCGGCGGCGACGCGTGGTACTGGACCACGGTTCGGGTCGACGGCGACCCCCACGTAATCCGGGTCCGGCAGACCGACGGTGCCCTCGTCTGGGAATCGTCGTTCGATGCGGCGTCCCGGTTGCGGACGCTGCTGGGCCTCGACGACGATTTGCCCGCGATTCGGGAGACGGCCCCCCATGACGCCGTCGTCGACGACGCCTACGACGCCTACTGGGGGATGCGCATCGTTCAGGACCCGCCGTTCCCGACCCTGATTTCGTTCATCTGCTCGGCCCAGATGCGGGTCGGACGCATCCACGGGATGCAACAGGCCATGCGCCGGGAGTTCGGGGAAGCGGTCACCTTCGACGGCCGAACCTACTACGCCTTCCCGACGCCAGCGGCGCTGGCCGAGGCGAGCGAGACGGACCTGCGGGACCTGAACCTCGGCTACAGGGCGCCCTACGTCAAGCGCTCGGCCGAGATGGTCGCCGAGGGCGAGGCCGACCCGGGAGACGCGGCGGGACTCCCCTACGAGGACGCCCGCGACGAACTGACCGAGTTCGTCGGCGTCGGCGAGAAGGTGGCCGACTGCATCCTCCTGTTCTCGCTGGGGTACCTGGAGGCCGTCCCGCTGGATACGTGGATTCGCCAGACCATCGAGGAGTACTACCCCGAGTGCGAACGGGGGAACTACACGGACACCTCCCGTGCCATCCGCGAGACGCTCGGCGGCGAGTACGCGGGCTACACGCAGACCTATCTGTTCCATTTCTTACGAACGGGAAGAAGCAGTCCCGAGTAGCGGTTTTCGGCATTTTCGGCTGTCTCGAACCCGAGGTGAGAGCGGCATGAGCGCCGACACACTCACGCGCCCCGTCGATATCCATCGCGAGGGCGACGACGGCGTCAGCGAGATCGACACTGCGCAGAATCGCGTCGGCGCCGCAAGGCCAACCTCGACACGTCGTTCATCGACAGCGACCGTTACGACGAGACCAACGAAGCCGGGCACGAGACACGCGAGCAGACCATCGTCGGTCCCCGACGACTGACGACGTCGAGATGCTCCGGCTGGAGGCCGAGATGGTCGCCGAGGGGCGGGAACTGGGCAACCCGAACATCCCTGTAAACGAGGTGGTCCTCGAGGCGGCTGTCGGGCAAATCCGTGCCGACGGCCACGAGCCTGCGTGGGAGGTGATCGACGGATGAGCGCTCAGTCCTCAGGCGGTACAGAGTACACTCTCCAATCGTCTGGATTCCAGTAGAGGGGCAACGGGGAGTCCGATTCGGAAACTGGGGGGTTCGAACTGTCAGAGGCCTCCCCGATCCCACTTGACAATTATCCCGAGGACGGAATAACCCCCAGTGTTAGGAGCATCCTCACAGATCGCTCGCGACGCCCGGGGGCTGGTCGAGGGCGTCCGCCGGCAGATGGTCACGCAGGCCCAGCTCCTCGTCGGCGCTGTCCGGCGCTGGGGTCGAGTTCGTCGACGGCGACACGACCGCCGATGGGCAACGTCGCCGCTCGGTTTTAATTGTCTAGTCCCAACGGCCATCCGTCTGTGACAGATAGTCGGAGTGCGGGCACTGCCGAACCCCACCCCCTCAGGTGCCCGCAGATTACCACATTCTCACCCTCACCACCCACGATCGTGCCGGGTGTTTTCACCCCGGTGCGTACATCACACTCCGTCAGTGGATGTCAACGATACCTGTCTAAAAAGTCGACAAACATATCGATATTGATGATAAGGTTGGGAAATGTACACCTATACGAGTTAATAGTGGGGGAGTTGAATATACGCTCACAACACCTATGTACATTGACCGTGATATTTCTGGTGCGGGCACAGCGCCCGCACCTCTGACAGCCGCCGCTGCCGGCCATGACGCAGTGCGGGTCGGCAGTGGTTCGCCGCTGGGGTGCCCTCCCCAGCGGGTTTTACAACTCGAATAGTAATTGATAGGTACTATTCTATACTGGCGGTTCGATACGCTTGACGCGGGCTGTCAGAGGCACCACAGCGGCCGTCAGTGGGACCACTCACGGTATTTGGGGTTGACACGTCCTGCACCAACCCCAATCCACCGGTTACGTTTCACAGTTAGACGCGTGTACCAGAACCAGTTTACGTATCACGCAGGTAGCCTCCGCTGCGGACACCGCTGGAGCCATCACTCTCGGCGTGTCCGCCATTCCCACACCCCCACCATCTGCGCCGGGTGTTTTCACCCCGGCGCGCTACGTCGCGAAGTCACCGAGCCCGTGCCGCTCGTGGTCGTGAGCCAGTCCACAGCGAGAACGGCGTCGAGACGCTGACCATCTCCGACTTGCCGACCGCCGCACTTGCACTCGTAACTAACCACTGCCACTCAAACGATACACTAGTTCATGTTTCTTTGAGACCTCGTATGAATAGAAATACTATTCCAAGTAACGCAACTGCCGCAAGCAACCATCCGGTAATACTGGATACTATCGTTTCTGGTGATCGTCCGCCGGGGATTGATTTTTGTAGTCGCCGACGGGACTGTCGCCCATGAGTCGGAAGCGAGTCCACGTCTACGTCTCAGGGCAGGTACAGGGCGTCTACTATCGGGCGACGACGCGGGATACGGCCCGCGAACACAGCGTCGACGGGTGGGTGAAGAACCTCGACGACGGCCGCGTCGAAGCCGTCTTCGAGGGCGACCCGGACGCCGTCGACGCGATGGTCGAGTACTGTCACGAGGGAAGTACACGGGCAACCGTCACCGACGTCGAGGTCGACGAGGAAGACCCGGAGGGGGTAGACGGGTTCGAAGTCCGCTGGTAGCCGTCGGGGCCTCCGGTCCCGTACCGTTACCACGGAGGCGGGCGAACCGCCACGCATGCTCACTGGCTCAGAGATGGGCGTCGTCGACGAGAACGCGGCGGCGCTGGGCGTGCCGCGCAAGCAGTTGATGGAGTCCTCGGGCAACGCCGTCGCGGGCGCGGTCCGGGACCTCGCCGACCCCGGTGCGAGTGTCACTATCGTCGCCGGCCGCGGTAACAACGGTGGCGACGCCCTCGTCGCCGCGCGCTTTCTCGACGACTACGACCTCCGAATGCTCTTGCTCGGCCGCCCCGAGACGATCACGACCGACATTTCCCGAGAGAACTGGGACGCCCTCCAGTCGGCGGAGTATCCGACCGAACAGGTCCGCGACGCCTCGCAGTTCGACCTCGGTGACCCGGATATCGTCGTCGACGCGATGCTCGGCACTGGCATCAGCGGGGCGCTCCGAGAACCCGAGGCCACCGCAGCGGCGGCGATGAACGCGAGCGACGCGGCGGTTCTCTCGGTCGACGTGCCGTCCGGCCTCGACGCCGAGGACGGCACCCTCGCCGAGAACGCCGTCGAGGCCGACCACGTCGTCACGTTCCACGACACGAAGCCCGGTCTCCCGGCCCTCGACGTGGACGTCACCGTCGCCGACATCGGCATCCCCGAGGCCGCCGAACTGTTCGTCGAACGGGGCGACCTTCGGCGGCTGACGCGGGACCCGGCCAGCCACAAGGGCGACAACGGGGAGGTACTGGTCGTCGGCGGCGGCCCCTACACCGGCGCGCCAGCCCTCTCCGCACAGGCGGCACTTCGCGGTGGCGCGGACCTCGTCCGCGTCGCTGCGCCGGAACTCGTCGCTCGCGAGATTCAGGGCTACAGCGAGAACCTCATCGTCCGACCGTACGACGGCGAGATGCTCGCACCGCCCCACGTCGACCGTCTCGCCGCCTTCGCGGCCGACCACGACACGCTCGTCCTCGGCCGGGACTGGGCGACGCCGACGCGACGCTCGATGCCGTCACAGACCTCCTCGAACGGTTCGACGGCACTGCCGTCGTCGACGCCGACGCCCTCTCGGTGGTTCCCGACATCGAGACCGACGCCGACCTCGTCTGTACCCCCATCAGGGCGAACTCGTCGGGATGGAGGCGAGACCAGCGACGACTGGCGCGAACGCGCGGACCTCGTCGAGTCGTTCGCGGCCGAACTCGGCCATACCGTGCTCGTGAAAGGCCCCTACGACGTTATCTCCGACGGCGAGCGCACCCGCGTCAATCGTACCGGCAATCCCGGGATGACTGTCGGCGGCACCGGCGACGTGCTGGCGGGAGTCACCGGTGCACTGGCCTGTGTGCAGGAACCGCGCCACGCCGCGGCTATCGCGGCCCACGCCGTCGGCGGCGCCGGCGACGCGGTTGTCGACGAACGGGGGTACGGACTGGTCGCGACCGACCTGCTCGACGCGGTGCCACCGGCGCTGTGGGCGGACGACGCCGCCGACTGACGGCAGTTTCGACCCCCGGGCCGGCAGTGTGTGGTCGCTCGCCCCCGTCGTCTCGCGGCGCGAATCTATCTGCGAGATAACTAGTAACAACCAATTTACACGAACTCTCCCTCTGCGTAGACCATGCGCGCCAGTACGCTCGCGGTGGCGGTCGCAGTCCTGGTCGCCCTGAGTGGCTGTGCCGGCCTCTCTCAGAGCGGTGCAACGACGCCGACCGAGACGAGTACGCCGACGGAGACGCCGACCGCACAGCCGACCAGCGCGGAAGCGACCTACACCCAGACGCCACATATGGGATGTCAGCCGGGCGCTATCGAGAAGAACGGCACTTGCCGAGTGGTCACCTCAGACTCGAACGCCGAGATATTCGACGCCGAGAACCTCTCGGCGATAACGGCGGCGAACACGACGATAAACGGGACACCGGGGTATCTGGCCCGACCGGCCGACAATGGGACGTACCCCGCCGTCGTCATGATTCACGAATGGTGGGGCCTCAACGAGAACATCAGGCACATGGCCGACATCCTCGCCGGCCACGGCTACGTCGTCTTCGCCGTCGACCTCTACGACGGTCGCGTGGCGACCAACGCCTCGTACGCCGCCGAGCTGTCGGGCGAGGTCCGAGACAACCCAGACGAGGCCGTGACGAAGATGAGCCGTGCCACCGCTGGCCTCCGAAACCGATCGGACACGACGAACCGCGTCGCCAGTCTGGGGTGGTGTTTCGGCGGCGGCCAGAGTCTCCAGTTGAGCCTGAGCGACGCCGACCTGAACGCGACGGTCATCTACTACGGGACGCTGACGACGGACGAGACGACGCTGCAGCGCATCGACGGGCCGGTGCTAGGCATCTTCGGGTCCGAAGACCAGGTCGTGAGTATCGAGAGCGTCCGTGAGTTCAACCGGACGCTGGCCGACCTCGGCGTCGAGACGGAGATACACGTCTACGAGGGCGCCGGCCACGCCTTCGCCAACCCGAGCGGTGAGCGTTTCCACTCGAACGCGACACAGGACGCGTGGTCGAAGACGCTTCGCTTCCTCGACGAGAATATCCGCGAGAGCGACCGAAACACGTCGTCAGGCTGACGCGCCCACCAACTCACCGGCTTTCGCACGAGACTGCTCGACGATAGCCGGCCGGGCCTCGAACTCGATGACGACTTGGTCACCGTAGTCGACGTCCTCGACGACGGCGTGGTCGTGAATCCACGACACCACGCTCATGGTCTCCTCGGTCATCGGCAGGACGAGGCGCTCGTGTTCGTAATCGGGGAGTTCCTCGTCGATGCGAGTGGCCAACTCCTCGATGTTCAGCCCCTCTTTGCCGCTGACGGCCACGGGGTTGGGTGCGAGTTTCGAGAGCGCCGCACGCTTGCGCTCAACCTCCTCGTCGTCCACCTTGTCCGTCTTGTTCAACACCGTGACGATGGGGGCCTCGTTGCGCTCGTAGAGGGTGTCGTGGCTCGTCACCAGTTTCTCGCGTATCTCCTCGACGGACTCCGAGACGTCGACGACGAGCAACACGAGGTCGGCCCGGTATACGGAGTCGAGCGTCGACTTGAACGACTCCACCAGCCAGTGGGGGAGGTTCTGGATGAACCCGACGGTGTCGGTGACGAGTACCTCGCGTTTGCCCACCTCGGCGCGGCGGGTCGTCGTTCCCAGCGTCGTGAACAGGCGGTCCTCGCTCTCGGCGGTCGTATCGAGGTCGGGGTGGAGGTCCTCGTTCTCGTCGACCTCCAGATCGTCGGCGAGGCGGCGCAACAGCGTCGACTTCCCGGCGTTCGTGTAGCCCGCGAGTGCCACGAGGTCGAACCCGGACTCCCGGCGCTGTTCGCGCCGGTGTTGCTCGGTCTCCTCGATGGATTCTAACTCGTCTCGGATGTTCGCTATCTGCTTTTTGATGTCCTCTTCGCGGCTCTCGTCGTACTCGCCCAGCCCCATGAACCCGGGGCGCTCGTCGCGTTTCGCGAGGCTGGCCTTCGCCTCGGCACGCGGGAGTTCGTAGCGTAGTTCCGCCAGTTCGACCTGTAGCTGTGCCTTCCGGGTCTGTGCCCGCTGGCCGAATATCTCGATGATGAGGCGGAATCGGTCCATGACCGTGACGCCCTCGGGGAGTTCGTTCCCGATGTTGTACGTCTGGTAGGGCCCCAACTGGTTGTCGAAGATGACCGTCGTCGCTCGTTCTCTGGCGACCGTGTTGCTGAGTCGCGTCACCTTCCCCTCGCCGAGGTGGTAGGCGGGGTCTTCGGTCCGCGTCTGGGTTATCTCGCCGACCACGTCGTAGCCGGCGGCCCGCGCGAGGTCACGAATCTCCTCGGTGTCGGCCGTGCCACTGTCGACCCGTTTCGCGACAACAGCCCGGTCCGTGGTGTGTGTCGCCGTCACTCGCCCGATACTACGCTGTCCGGTTATTTAATCTGCAGGGTAGGGGGCACCGAATCGGGGACGGCACCGCTGTTAGCACAAAGGATTTAAAACGTCACAGTCAGGTATCCAGTATGGTAGAGTTTGCTCTCCAGATGGATGGGCTCGGCCTCCAGCAGATGGGGCTGGAGTTCGGGGCCGGCGGCCTCATCGGCGGCATCATCGGCTTCGCCGCCAAGAAGGTCGCGAAACTCATCGCGGTCATCGTCGGCCTCGAACTGGCCCTATTCAAGTTCCTCGAAACGCGAGGCATCCTCGAAGTGAACTGGCAGGCCATCGGCGGGGTCGCACAGAACGCCACACGGGGCGCGACCGACACAGCGGCCGGCCAACCGCCCTCGTGGCTCATGTCGATTCTCTCGGCGCTGCCCGTCAGCGCGGGCTTTACCGGCGGTTTCCTCGTCGGCTTCAAGAAGGGATAACGCTCGGCGCGGTTTTTTGACCCCGGTGCCCGCTATCCGCGGGTACTGATGTCGTCTTCGTCCTTGATGATGCGCGTCTCGGCCTCGCCACTCGTGTTCTCGTTGACCACGTCGTAGAAGTCGTTCTGCATCCCCGCCGGGAACGTCAACACGCCGACCCACGAGCCGTCGGCCTGCCACTCCTCGCGTTCTAAGTCGCCGAACTGCCGAATCTTCGCCTGCGCGCTGCCTGCGTACTCGGCCGGGACCTGCACGGCGACCGTAATCTCGTCGAACCGAATCGGGATGACCGGCCGCAGAGCGTCTAGCGCGTCGTCGACCTGCGTCTCGACGGGTTCCATCGGGTCGACGCGGAAGTCCGTCTCCTCGAGGGCCGATTCGATGCGCTCGGGTGGGTGTGGCGCGTCGTCCATCTGCGGGTTGACGGCGTTGCGGGTGATGCGCTGGATGAGTTGTTTGTGCTTTTGCTCTTGCATCTCCCGGCGCTGGTCGGCCGTTATCTGTATCTCGCCCTGTTTGATGACCTCGGGGATAATCTCCATTGGGTCTGTCGTGTCGAACACTTCCTTCAGGCTCTCCTCCGGCGGTCGGTCGCCGCGAGAGGCGTCCTCGAAGATGTCCTCGGCGGCGATGACGTCCTCCAGTTCGCCCTCGAACTCACCGCGTTTGATGGCGAGGGCTGCGTCGGGGTCGACCAGTACCTCGAACCGCTGTCCGTGGGTCTCGAGGCGCGCCGTCACCGCCTCGTCAAGCGATATCATACCTGTCGGTAACGGTGGGTCGGTTAAAGGCCTTACTGCGTCGGACGGTCAGACAGTCGCTCGAAACCCCGTTGGCGGCCAGAACCCGGGACGGCCGGAACGCTACTCTTCGTCTTCGGATTCGTCGGCCTCGTCCTCGGTGGCGAGCAGGTCCGCCTCGGCGAGGTGGGTCTCTTTCTCCTCGTCGGAGAGTTCTCGGAACGTCTCGGTTTCGACGTCGATGACGGCGATGCCGATGCCCTCGGGGGCGAGGCCGTCGTCGTTGACCGACGCGAGCGCCGCGAGTGCAAGGTCGACGCCAGCGTCCAGATCCATCTCCTCGTCGTAGTGCGATTCGAGGTAGTCGCGGATGTCGCCGCGGTCCGCGCCGACTGCGAGCGCCTTCCACTCGTAAGGGGTGCCCGACGGGTCCGTCTCGTAGAGACGGGGTTCGCCGTTGGCGATGCCGGCGATGATGAGGGCGACGCCGAACGGGCGGGCGCCGCCGACCTGCGTGTACTGCTGGATGTAGTCGGTAATCTCCTTCGTGAGCGTCTCGACGCCGACCGGTTCGCCGTACCGGAGCTGGTTGACCTGCGCCTGTCGGCGGGCGAAGTCGATGAGCTGTCGCGCGTCGGCGACGTGGCCGGCCGAGGCGATGCCGATGTGGTCGTCGGCCTTGTGAATCTTCTCGACGGACGACCGCTCCATCAGCGGCGAGCGGATGCGCTTGTCGACGGCGAGGACGACGCCGTCACTGGTTCGGATGCCGATGCTCGCCGTACCCCGTTTGACCGCCTCACGGGCGTACTCTACCTGATAGAGACGTCCGTCCGGAGAGAAGATAGTAATCCCGCGGTCGTACGCCTGCTGTTGATTTTGTCCCTGCATAGTTATCGGAAATCGAGGTCTGTCGCGCCCACGAACGTGTGGTCGGTGCGCACGTCGACTCGCGTCTCGCGGGCGACGGCGCGCCGTTCTGCGTTCTCGAACACGACGTGTCTCTGTTCGAACGGTTCCGCCGGCCCGCGTATATATTTTTCTTCACAGGCGCGTACGGTCCCGCTCGTGCCCGTCACGCGCAGGCCCACTGGCACCCCGTCGACCGAACCGATACAGGCCAGTGCCGCCCGTGCGGCGTCGGTCTGGCCTCGGCGGACGCGGACGATGGCGTGACCGAGACCGTCGGCGTGTTCGAACCGGAGGACGGTAGCGTCGGCGTCGGCGCTGCCGGTGTCGCCAAGCAGGTTCTGTGCCGCGTACCACACCTCGCGCTGGAACGCCCGGCGGTCGAGGTCGGCGTCGGGCCACGTTTCGAGTTCGACGGCGAGGTAGCGCCACCGTGGTTGGAGGTGTTTCGGGAGGTGTTTCATCGCCCTCCCTCCGCCGCTGACTGTCGCATACCTAGCCTTCGCGTATCGGGGTAAAGAACAGTGCGGTGTCGTCGCCGGTCAGCGCAGCGTCGAACCGAACCTGCTGGCGCTGTCCTCGGACTCGACGTCGGGTTCTGCGATACGCTCTATCGGGTTCCGGACGAGCAGATAGGGGACCGCCAGTACCATGCCGACCGTCTCTACGAGGACGACCGGGTCAGCGGCGAGTACGGCAGAGACGCTGAGGCCGGAGACGACGACGAACGCGGCGATCGCGGCGAATCTGGCCCAGACCGCGCCGTCTACGAACCCGCCAGTGACGACACCGAGCATGACGCCACAGCCAACTGTCAGCGTTATCGAGTCGGCGACCAGCATCGAACTCCCCACCGACCCCGTCACCATCGCTAAGGCACCGCCGAGGAGGTACTTGGTGCCGACGACGCCGGCGAGCGAGGCGAGAACAAGAGCACCGAACGTCGGACGGGTTTCTGACATATATCCGAGTGCGACCCAATCGCAAATAAATCCACTAGGTCGTTCAACCGGTCGACAGTGTCAGCCGTCGGTCTCGTCCAGTCGGACCCCCGGTTCGACGAACGAGTCGTCGGTCAACCGGCGGTTTCGCTCGACGAGGTGCCCCCACGCTTCGAGGCCGCCGCGTATCTGGTCCGCTGTGAACCCAATCCGCTCGCCCAACGCGATGAGTTCTCGCGGCCCTCTGAGTTCGAGGTGGCTTCGCGGGTCCGCCGAGACGACGTAGGGGGCGTCTGCGTCCTCGATGAGTTCCCGTAACTTCCGCAGGTCCTGCAGGGCCCGAACGCGACTCCCGCCGCTGTCTCGCAGCACCGGTCCCAACGAGAATTCGACGCGGACGCCGTTTTCGGCCGCCGCGTTCGCGAGGACGTGGTTGAAGTCGCCGTCGTCTCGCATCGGATGGGCCAGCACGTCGACTGTGGGGTTCTCGACGGCGAACCGATTGATGGCTCGGTCGCCGCCGTGGACGACGACGACAGTGTGTTTCGAGCGGTGGTTCCCGACGAGACCGCTGGCCTGTGAGGTGGTGTCTGCCCGCACTTCGACGCCATCGGCGACGTCGATACCGTACGCGTCGGCGACGGCCGCCGCGTCGTAGTCTGCGGGGTCGTCACCGTGGTTGCGGACGACGATGCCCTCGAAGCCGTACTCGGCGGCGGTGAGCGCCTGTCTGGCGACGGTACTGTCGCCGTCCGGGTGCGCGTGGACGGCCTCGTACATCACAGTTCGTCGAGCAGTTCGCGGGCGTTAGCGACCGCCTTCTCCCGCTTTGCGGGGTAGGCTTCGACCTTCGCCCGCAGTGTGATCCCGTCGCCGCGGCGAACCTCGCCGCCGAAGGCGGCCTGTTTGTCGAAGGTGAGAAAGAACGAGCAGTTGTCGTCGACCCTGTCGTCGAGTTCCGCACGCACGTCGTCGATGTCGTCGAGCGTCGCCACCTGCGAGAGGACGTGGCGCACGTCGTCGGCGTTCTCGATGCGGGCCGAGAGGACGACGATGCGGTCGCCGTAGTGGCCCTCGCTCTCCGTCCGCTCTATCTCCCAGTCCTCGGGGAGGAACGTACGCAGGGCTTCCTCGACGCGTTTCTCGTCCTCCGTGGCGTAACAGAACGTCCGGAGGTCGACGTAGTGGAACGGCACCGACGACATCGGGGCCTTACTCCTCGGCCGCTTCGAGGTTGTCTTCGGGGACGCCCTGTTCCTGGCCGTCCTCGAAGGAGACGGTGTAGTTGGCGTCGCCGAACATCGTCTCGACGACCTGCGTGATAGTACCTTCCTGCCCGTCGTAGTCGCTGTGCTCGTCGTGGAGAATGACGCTGTCGTCTTCTTCGAATGCCATGCTCGGCGGTACTGGATGCCCGGTCAAAAAGGGACTGATTCGCCCCGACTGCCGCTGTCGGTCGCTCACCCGGCGTCGACCGCGGTCCGTCCAACTTGGTGTCGAAGGGTTATAGTGAATCTCACGCGTATCTGTGGCCATGACCGGTTCGTCTACGCTGCTCCAGTCGCTGTCTCCGTGCGGCAGATACGCCCCACGCTGCGGCCACAGATGACCACCGTCGACGATCTGTGGTATCTCGCTGACGTCGCCAGCCAACAGGCCGAGCAGACCTATCACGCCCTGACGGAGCGACACGACGGGTTCGTCGAGTTCACCCGCCGCCGGCGGGTGCCTCGCCCGCGGTTCCGCACTGTCGCTGAGGACGCCCGGGACCACGGGGCGCCCTTCGGCGCGCATACCCTCGCGTACCGCCCCTCTGGCGAACTCCTCTTGGTCCGCCACGAGGGGGTCGACAAGTGGGTCCTGCCCGGCGGCGAACTCGACGGCGACGAGACGTTTCGGGAGGCCGCCATCCGCGAACTCGGCGAGGAGGGCGGTATCGAGGCGACTATCGAGGGACTGGGGATGCTCGGCCGTGTAGAGTTCTACTGTGACGGCAACGACACGTGGGGCGTCCTCCCCGTCTTCGAGGCGCGTGCCGAGACCATCGATCCCTCTGTCGACGACCCGGACCACGAGATAAGCGCTGCCCGGTGGTTCGGCGAGTTGCCCGATGACACGCGGGACCGCGAGGAGATTCTTCGTTGGCGCGAGCGGCGGTTCGACTGACTCACATCGCGGCCGAGCGGACAGTGTGACCGTCGACGGGCGAGAAGTTACGCCTCGTCCTCGGCCGCGTCCGGCGTCTCTTTCTTCGGGACTCTCGACTTCGCTTTCTCGACCATCGGCGCGGCCGACGCCCACTTCTCGCCGACGATAGCACCGACGAAGGCACCGAGGCCTGCGGCCGTGCTCGCGGCGTTTCGCCCTATCAGGCCGCCCAGTGCGCCGCCGACGGCGCCACCGATTGCGGCGTACTTCGCGCGACTGACGGTTCGCTTGATTCGTGCTTTCATATACGACCCGACACGCGTCGGACGGAAAAAAGCATGCGCTGGCTACCGGCGATTACTCGGGACCGAACGACCGCCCTTCGCGGGCGTCGGCGTCGAGACGCCGGACCGTCGCGCGGGCGTTGCTGGCGTCGTAGCCGAACAGGACCGAGTGGCCGTACTCGGCGGCCACCTCGACGGCCTTCGAGAGGTCGTCTATGTCGACGTCGACGGCGTACAGTTCGATGCTGAACCGCGTGTCAAGTCGGTCACGGAACCCCTTCGCCAGAATCTCCAGCCAGTAGGTCGTGGAGTAGGCCATGTCGTAGATGGGGACGACGAACTCGTCGACGTACTCGTCGACGGCGTCCACGTCGATGCCGGTCCGGGATTCGAGATGACCGGGATAGGGGTCGGGGTAGAGCGTGAGATAGAGGTCGCCGGGCACTCGCTCGCGGGCGTCTGCGACGAAGGAGGTGATGACGTTCGTCCGCCACGCCGCCCAGTCGTCGAACTCGCTGTCGGCGAACTTCCGTTCACACCGGTCACAGTGGCAGTACTCGTCGCGTGGGAAGCCCACGTCGTCGAGGCGGACGTTCTCGTTGACGGTGGCGGCCTCCTCGACGATGTCCAGCAGTCCCTCGCGGTAGCGCTCGTGGGTCGGACAGACGTACGTCCAGTCGAAGTACGGTTCGTTCCGGGTGGCGGCGGTCCCCTCGTCGTCGAACGCCAGCAGGTCTTGCTCGCTCTCGACGGCGTTGTCGCCGAAACACGACACCATGTTCACCGCACCGGAAATGGGTTCCACGGCCCGGCCGGTGACGTCCTTGACCTCGTAGAACGCCCGGTCGAACTCCGACCACTCGGTCTCCTCCTCGTTGCGGGTGACGACGCCGTACATGGAGTCCCGTTGGTCGCTGTTCCGGGTAAGGGTTCTGAAAAGGGTGGTTGAAAACTGTGCTGGGGACCCTCTGCCCTTACTTCTTCGCGAAGTAGACCAGTGCGAGGGCGGCGATTGCGACGACGGCGAGTACCTTCTTCGACATCGCCTCTATATACGCAACTGGCTCATAAAGAACTATCGCCAGATTGTCGTCAGTCGTCGTCGGCCGGCGTGGCCTCGTCGACTGGCGTGCTGTCGTGAGTGCCGACTGGCGGTCGGTTCACTTCGGCGGCGGCAGACACCGCGACGTCCGTTCGCTCGCCGTCCTCGGCCTCGATGGATTCCATCTCGCCCGCGTCGCGGGCGTCCTGATCGATGCGCATCGAACAGAAATCCACGCCGCACATCGAGCAGAAACGGGCCTCTTTGTAGTTGTCGCCGGGGAGCGTCTGGTCGTGGTACGACCGGGCGCGCTCGGGGTCCAGCGCCAACTCGAACTGTTCGCCCCAATCGAAGGCGTAGCGCGCCTCCGAGAGGGCGTCGTCCCAGTCGCGGGCGCCTTCCCGCCCGTTCGCTACGTCACCGGCGTGGGCGGCGATGCGGTACGCTGCGAGGCCGTCGCGCACGTCCTCGCGGTCGGGCAGTCCCAGATGTTCTTTGGGCGTGACATAACACAGCATCGCCGCGCCGGCGCGGGCCGCCTCGGTGGCGCCGATTGCGCTGGTGATGTGGTCGTACCCCGGCGCGATGTCGGTCACGAGCGGGCCCAGCACGTAGAACGGCGCGCCGTCACAGACCTCCTGTTGGCGTTCTACCTGCTCGGCTATCTGGTCCATCGGGACGTGGCCGGGCCCTTCGACCATCACCTGTACGTCGTGGTCCCACGCCGTCCGTGTGAGTTCGCCGAGCGTGTCCAGTTCCGCGAACTGCGCCTCGTCGCCGGCGTCGGCCAGACAGCCCGGACGGAGGCCGTCACCGAGGCTGAACGTCACGTCGTACTCGGCGAATATCTCGCATATCTCCTCGAACGTCGCGTAGAGCGGGTTCTGCATCCCGACTTCCTCCATCCACTGGGCGAGAATTGACCCGCCGCGGGAGACGATGCCGGTCTTCCGGCCGTCGGTCAGGGGGAGGTGCTCCATCAACACGCCGGCGTGGATGGTCATGTAGTCGACGCCTTGCTCGGCCTGCTTCTCGATGACGTCGAGCAGTAGTTCGTGCGTGATGTCGGTGACGTCGTCGACTCGCTTGACGGCCTCGTAGATGGGTACAGTCCCGATCGGTACCGGTGAGTGCTCGACGTTGGCCTCCCGAATAGCGTCGAGGTTGGCCCCCGTCGAGAGGTCCATCACCGTGTCGGCGCCGTAGTGGACCGCCGTGTGGAGTTTCTCTAGTTCGCCCTCGATGTCGCTCGTCTCCTCGCTGTTGCCGATGTTCGCGTTGACCTTCGTCCCGAACTCGCGGCCGATAATCATCGGGTCCAGCGCGTCGTGGCCCACGTTGGCCGGAATCACGGCCTGTCCGTCGGCGACCTGCTGGCGGACGAACTCGGCCTCACAGTTCTCCCTCTCGGCGACGCGTTCCATCGCTTCCGTGACGGTTCCGTGTCGGGCGGCTGCCAGTTGCGTCATCAGATAAGCTAGTTATATCACTAGGTTATAAATCCACCGTCCGGATAAAGCACCGCCAATTGTTGGTGCCCATCCGAACAGGCAAGTGCCCGAACGCTGAATCAGCGACCGATGACTGTCTGGCATCGCCGGGACGTTCTGCGTCTCCTCGGGAGCGGTGCCGCCGTCGGTGTCGCTGGGTGCGGTGCGGTCGGACGGTCGCGCGTACGGACGCTCGTGGCCGGGAGCTTACAGGCCGCGAGCGAGTCGCTACAACGGGCTACCGGGCCGCAACTCGCCGTCGAGGCCCACGGTTCGGTCCACGCCGCGCGACTGGTCGCCGACGGCAAGCGCGACCCGCACGTGCTCGCGCTCGCAGACCCCGAACTGTTCGAGCGGTTGCTGTCGACGCCGTGGTACGCCGTGGTCGCGAGCAACGAACTCGTGCTGGCGTACAACACAGAGACGCCCGGCGGCCGTCGCGTCGCCGAGGCCGACGAGTGGGCGGCACCGCTCGGCCACGAGGGCGTCTCGCTGGGTCGGACCGACCCGGACTTGGACCCGCTCGGCTATCGGACCATCTTCGCGCTCGAACTGGCCGCTCGGCGGCGCGACGACCCGCACCTCGTCGACGAGGTGCTGTCCCCCGACCAGCGCTATCCCGAGACGCAACTGCTGGCGCAGTTCGAGACGGGGAGCATCGACGCCGCCGTCGTCTACCGGAGCATGGCCATAGAGCGTGACTACCCCTTCCGCGAACTGCCACCGGCGGTCAACCTCGGCGACCCGGCCCACGCCGACACCTACGCCGACGTCCAGTACGAACTCCCCGGCGGCACCGTCGCCCGCGGCGCGCCCATCGAGTACGCCGCGACGCGCCGGGCCGACGACGACGAGACGAAACGGGCGTTCGAGACACTGCTCGCGGGCGAGTGGCTCCGTGACTACGGCTTCGTCGTCCACGGTCAGTACCCGCGCATGGAGGGCGATGTCCCGAACGGTCTCCGAGGCTGAGGCGGCCTCCCGGCGCGTCGGGCTCGAACTTCGACACCTCATGCCGGTCCTCGGCGCGGTCCTGTTGCTGTACTTCGTCGTCCCGGTGGCCGTCCTCGTCGTCACCTACTCGCCGACGGCGCTGTCGAACCTCGCCGCGGGCTACGTCGTCGACGCCGCGACCACCTCCCTGCTCGCGGCGCTGTCGAGTACGGTGCTGGCGTTCGTCTTCGGCCTCCCGCTTGCGTACTGGCTCTCCCGGAGCGACCACGTCCTCGCCACGGTGGCGCTGGGCGTCGTGGTTCTCCCCCTCGTCCTGCCGCCGGTCGTCAGCGGAATGCTCCTGCTGACCGTCGTCGGGCCGGAGGGCCTCGGTGGCCTCACGGACCTCCGCCTGACTCGCTCGCTGTTCGGCGTCGTCGCGGCCCAGACGTTCGTCGCCGCGCCCTTCTTCGTCGTCACGGTGAAGGCGGCCTTCGACGGCGTCGACAGTCACTTCGAGGAGGCCGCCCGCTCGCTGGGCCGCAGTTGGCCCGAGACGATGCGCTCGGTGACGATTCCGCTCGCCAAACCGGGTATCCTCGCCGGCCTCGTCCTCACGTTCGCTCGCGCCATGGGCGAGTTCGGCGCGACGATGATGCTCGCGTACTACCCGCGGACCCTGCCGGTCCAGATTTGGGCGTCGTTCATCTCCAGCGGACTCGACGCGGCGCTCCCCGTCGCCGTCGTCCTGTTGAGCGTCGCGCTCGGAACGTTGCTCGTGGTCCACGGTCTGCGGGCGACGCCGTGGCGCTAACAGTCCCGCTCGTGGGCCCAGAACTCGTCGTCGACGGTCACTTCCTTCTTGAACAGCGGGACCTCCTCTTTCAGGCGGTTGATGCCGTCCTCGACGGCGCGGAACGCCTCGCCGCGGTGGCCCGCGAGGATCACCACGAAGACGATGTCCTCGCCCGCGTCGACCACGCCGGTCTTGTGGTGTAAGCGGACGGCGTGAACGCCGTCGCGGGCTTCGAGGTCCGCCCGCAACTCGGCCATCCGCTGGGCGGCCACCTCGTCGTAGCGTTCGAACTCCAGATACTCCGTGGGCCGGTCGTCCGCGCTCTCCTTCGCACGGACGCGTCCGGTGAACGTCGCGATGGCGCCCGCTCGGTCCTCGTCGGGCGAGCGCTTGACCTCCTCGACGAGCGTTTCCAGCGTGACGTAGGGGTCACGGTCGTGGAGGGCGTCGAGGATAGCGTCGACGTCTGCCGACTCGCCGTCCGCGGCCCGGTGGAGGACCGGGTCGGCCGCGTCCCGGTCGCCGAGGACGACTTTCGGAATCGTCGCGTCGCTGAACCCCTCGACGAAGGCGTAGTCGTAGTCCGGTGCGAGGTCGTCGAGCGTGTCGGTCAGCGTCCGGGAGTCGCCGGTCGCGAACCACTCGCCGTCGTCGGTCACTGCGACCGTCTCGCTCGCGCCCGCGTCGCGATGGCGCGCGGAATCTTTCCCGTCCGTGTCGACGTCGGGCGAATGGGTACAGTGCTTGACCGTCGCGACCGACCCGGACGACGAACACCGCTCGGCGAGGCGCTCGACCAGCGTCGTCTTGCCGGTGTCCGAGTGGCCGGCGATACCGAGGACGTACATGGATACACGTTGTGACGGCGGCCACCTATGTGTTTCCGATGGTGAATCGCGGGTGGGGACCGGCACAGGAACTGGCTGTTGGGCTCTCGCCCTCAGTTCGCCGGTTCGATATTCTGGTTCACGTGGAAGAAGTTCTCGGGGTCGTAGGTCGCTTTGACCGCCCGTAGCCGCTCGTAGTTGTCGCCGTACGTGGCGCGGATGCGGTCCTGTCCTTCCTCCATCATGAAGTTGATGTAGGACCCGCCGACGGTGTGCGGGTGGACGGCCTCCCAGTAATCCTGTGCCCATTCGGTAATCGTCTCGGTGTTGGCCGGGTCGGGGTCGACGCCGACGATGACCATCGACCAGTTGGCGTCGCGGACGCTCCACGCCGTCTCGTCCTCGCCGACGTCGTGGACTGCGCCGTCGATGGGGTAGAGATGCATGGTCGACTTCGGCGTCGGCACCTCGGCGAATCGCTCGTGGGCCGCGATGGCCTCGTCGGACAGGTCCCGGACGAAGTCGCCTTTCCAGTACCACTGGTCACCCGGCGGGTAGAGGTCGTCGAACATCGATTGCAGTGCCGGGTACGGCATCGGGCCGACGTGCTCGAACATCGGCTCTGCGACGCCACGCGCCTCGTCGAGCATCTCCTCGGCCAGTTCTTCTCCACCCGTACAGCACCACATCAGTCCACAGACACTCTCGCCGTGTATCTCCGGCGGGAACGGGTCGCCCGGGACCTCCGCTACCATATAGAACGCGTAGACGTCTTCCGGTGCCTCTGGAAGCCACTCGCGGTACCAGCGCATCGTTGCTTCGAGGTCGTCGAGAGGCCAGAACATCGGCCCGGCGACCACCGTCTCCACCGGGTGCAGTTGGTACTCGAACGAGGTGACGACGCCGAAGTTGCCGCCGCCACCGCGGAGCGCCCAGAACAGGTCTTCGTTCTCGTCTTCGCTGGCGTGGACCATTCGGCCGTCGGCCAGTATCACGTCGGCGCTCAGCAGATTGTCTATCGTCAGGCCGTACTTGCGGGTCAGGTAGCCGTGCCCGCCGCCCAGCGTCAGGCCACCGACACCCGTGGTCGAGATGACGCCGCTGACCGTCGCCAACCCGAACGCGTGGGTCGCGTGGTCGACGTCCCCCCACGTACACCCGGCCTCGACGCGTGCCGTCTCCGCCTCCGGGTCGACGTGGATGCCCGTCATCTCGCCGAGGTCGATGACCAACCCGTCCTCGACGAGCCCGAGACCGGGCCCGCTGTGGCCGCCGCTCTGTACTGCCGTATCCAGACCGTGTTCGCGTCCGAAGTTTACGGCCGCCTTCACGTCTGCGACGTCGGTACACGTGAGGACAAGTCTCGGCTGCTTGTCTATCATCGCGTTGTATATCTCACGCGCGTCGTCGAACCCCGGGTCGCCGCGCTCTATCACTGTTCCCCGTACCGTCTCTCTGAGGTCGTCGAGTGCGCCGTCGAACTCGTCGCTTGCTGTCGTTGCCATTGGTTGCTACCGCCGCACTCTCGCGACAGGGCACAGTGCCAGTGTCGAGAGAGTGCTACATCAAATACGCCGACAATAATGTTAATCGTTATCGTTACACATGTTTAGCGGGGACTCTTCCAAGTCAGACATCCCTGACAGGTCCGGGCAATCGGACTTTCCGGTCAGTTGTCACACTAGCACATACCTTACTAGTTGGCCACCAGCCCGATATCGGGGACTCCAGACACTAACGTATGGACCGACGAACCTACCTGAGTGGTACCGGGACGCTCCTCGCGACTGGCTTGCTCGCTGGCTGTTCCGGCGGCGGAACGGCGACCGGCACGCTCGCGACGAGCGTCAGCGACCAACCCGGCGACATCGGCGACTTCGAATCCTGTATCGTCACCATGGCCGGCCTGTGGGTCAAGCCAGCCAGCGAGGAGACGACGACCGGCGAGGGCAAAGACCGGGAGTACGTCGAGTTCGACGAGCCACAGGAGGCCGACCTGACGGAACTGCAGGGCGAGAAGTCGCAACTCGTCGGCGAGGAGTCCGTCGAGACGGGCGAGTACGAGTTCCTCCAACTCGACGTCACGGGCATCGAGGGGACGCTCTCCGACGGCAGCGACGCGAACGTGACGACGCCCGGTGAGGCGCCACTGAAGTTCAACCAGTCGTTCGAGATACGGGAAGACGAGCGGACCCACTTCGTCGCCGACTTCACGCCCGTGAAGAAGGGCAATACTGGCTACATCATCCAACCCGTCGCCTCGGAGACCGAGGTGCGCTACACCGAGGAGACGACGACCGGCGGCAACGCGACCGACGCGTAACTCACTCGGCTCGCTCGACCGACTTCTCGACGACCCGCACATCTTCGATAGCCGCTGTCGGATACTCTCCGTCTTCGTCTTTCTCGTTGGCTTTCACCATGTCCCAGACGACGTTGAGCCCCGTCGTCACGCCCTCTAGAGCCTCCATCTCACAGCCAGTCTTCCCCACCGTCTCGACGGCGACGGTCAGTTCGACGCACCCCTTGCCCACCTCGAAACCGGTCTCGACGTTCGTGATGGGTATCTGGTGACACATCGGAATCGTCTCCCACGTGTGTTTGACGGCCTGAATCGCGCCGATGCGGGCCGTCGTCAGCACGTCGCCTTTCTCCACGTCGTCGGCGGCGATGGCGTCGAGCGTGCTCTCCGAGAGGCGAATCTCGCCGCGTGCGACCGCGCGACGCTGGCTGTCGGCCTTCTGGCCGACGTCGACCATCTGTGCGTCCCCGTCCTCGTCGACGTGTGTGAACTCGTCGGGCATACCCGACGATAGCGCGACGCCGCCCAAAACCGTGCGGGTCTGGCGACGGTCAGCGACGAACGAGGCCGAGCAAGTGACCCACGGCGGGCGCGATTAGCTCCTCGCTCCCCATCCGTGCGGCGTTCTCGCTACCGGGCAGGCAGAACACGAGCCGGTCGTCGACGACGCCGGCCGTCGCCCGCGACGCCATCGCCATCGGCCCGACCTCTTCGTAGGACAGCCAGCGGAACAGTTCGCCGAATCCGGGAATCTCGCGGTCGAACAGCGCGCTCACCGCCGAGACGGTCACGTCGTCGTCGGTCAGGCCCGTCCCGCCAGTCGTCACCACCACGTCGGCGCCGTCGTCCATCGCAGCGGCGACGGCGTCGGCGATAGCCGCCGCGTCGTCGGTCACGAGCGACCGGTCGGCGACGTCGTGGCCCGCTGCTTCGAACGCCGACTCGATGGCGTCGCCACCGGGGTCGTCGTCGAGCGTGCGCGAGGAGGAGACGGTCACCACCGCGATGGCGACCGCGTCCTCGTCGTGTGCGTGGTGGTCGTCGTGGTCGTGACTCTCATCGCTGTGGGAGTGATGATCGCGGTCCATACCCGTACCACGCGGCCGCCGGCAGTAAACCGTCGGGGGTCAGGCGCCGAGCAAGTCGTCGAGCAGTTTGCGCTGGGCGGCGGCCAGATGCTCGGTGAACGTCGTGGTGGCGATACCGAGGTCCTCGGCCACCTCCCCGGCGGTCGCGTCCCGCGGATGCTCGAAGTAGCCCATCTCGTAGGCCCGTTCCAGCACTTCGTCCTGCCGGTCGGTCAGGGCGTCGCGGTCGAGGATAGCGGGCTGTCCGCCGCTGGAACTCTCGGAACTCTCGACGAGTCGGCGGAGACTGATACTCTCTCCTTCCCCCTGTAAGTCCTTGATGACGTCCCGCAGCGTCTCGATGTCTTCGACGAGGAACGTGACGACCATCGAGTCCTCGTCGGCACTGACGTCCTGTACCACACAGCCAAGGCGCTCGATACGCTCGCAGACACAGCCCTGATTCGCCGTCCGCTGGAAGCGATAGACGAACTCGCTGTCGAAGGAGAACACCTTCTCGACTCGCTCGCGCGCGTCGGCGTCGGGCGGCGGTGCGTCCTCGCTCCCCGTGAGCGTGAACTCCTCTACGACCGTTCCGCCCTCACCGCCGAGCGCACTCCGGGAGACGTCGGTTATGCTCCACGCCTCGTCGGCGTGGGGGGCCACCTGACACGACCGCGGGTCGAACACTTCCACTTCGGCAAGGACACGGTCGGCCATGATACCCCGTTCGCCCGAGTGCCCCGTTATAGTTGGCCCCGAATATGTTCGTGGTTCAAGTCCCTTAATAAAACACCTAAGATGTCTGGCTGGTGGTTCAGGGGAGTGGTTCGTTAATGACCGAACACGCGAACCACTCGTCCGGCCTCCGCCGGGTGGGTGTGGACCGCAACCATGAGACGCAACACGATACTCATCGGCCTGCTGATAACGGCGGTACTGCTCCCGATGTGGTACGTCGCCCTCCACGGGGAGCCACCGTCCGAAGAGATAGCCATCGACGAGAGCGTCACCGAACAGCGGCCGCTGCAGGGGTTCGTCGACACCCCGAACAAACTCTCACCCAGTCAGGTCGGCGTCATCGTCTGGGTGGCGCTGTTCGCCCTCGTCGGGGTGCTGGCGGCCGTCCACCAGTTCATGAACAGGGCGGTTCGGCCACCGGACGACGCCCAGACGGTGGCCGACGGGGGCACCGTCTCGCTCCCGTGGCTCGACACCGAGACGCGCTGGGTCGTCGAGTACCACGACGCCTCGGACGCCATCGAGGGCCTCGTGGCGATGGGCGGCCTGACAGTGCTCGCCATCGTCTTCGCGACGCTGTTTACCGGCGAGTACCTCACGCTCGCCCGCACCCAGTACTTCGGCCTCTACGCGACGGGAATGTTCGTCTCGCTGGCACTCTCGACCGTCGCGTACTACGCCTGGTTCATGCCACACATCGAAGTCGCGGAAATCAGGGGACACTGACCATGGACTATCCGAAACCAGACGACGGCGACGACACCGAGGACTGTCCGTGTAGCGACTCCCCGCAGGTGTCGCCCACGCTGTACGGCGACGCCCGGGCGGAACTACGCCGTCGAGACTTCGCGAAGTTCCTCGCGAGCGTCGGCGGGTTGACCGCCATCGCCAGCCTCACGGCCCCCCTCGCGAGCACCACGCAGGTGTTCGAGCGCAGTTACGAGGGCCCCGTCTACTCCGATGGGGTGTTCCTCGTCGACGACGAGGGCGAACGCATCCAGGAGAACCGCCTCTCAGAAGGCGAGAAGATGACCGTCTTCCCGGAGCCACGGCCCGGCATCGAGGACGCGCCGACGCTGCTGGTCCGGTACCCCGAGTCCGAGTACGGCGGCGACATCGAGATGGGGTTCACCGTCAGTGGCTACGCCGCGTTCTCGAAGGTGTGTACCCACGCCGGGTGTATGGTCGCCAACGAGGAGGGGACCCTGCTCGTCTGCCCGTGTCACTTCGGGAAGTTCGACCCGCTGCAGGGCGCGTCGGTGGAGGACGGACCGCCGGGGCGGCCGCTCCCGCAACTACCCATCACCGTCACGAGCGACGGCTATCTCGTCGCAACCGGCGATTTCGAGGGGCCGGTCGGCCCGGGAGGCGAGTGAATGTCCCGCGCGAAACAGCTCTACGACTGGTTCGATACGCGACTCGACGTCGAGAACGGCCAGACGTTCCTCGGAAAGGCGTTCCCGGCCGAGGACTCGTTCCTGCTGGGGGAGGTGGCGCTGTTCTGTTTCCTCCTGCTCGTGCTGTCTGGCATCTTCCTCGGGTTCTTCTTCGAACCCTCCACGTCCGACGTCGAGTACGACGGGAGCGTCCAGAAGTTCCAGGGCGAGGAGATGCCCGAGGCGTTCGTCTCGGTGCTGCACATCACCTACGACGTGCCCTTCGGCATGTTCATCCGCCGACTCCACCACTGGGCGGCCCACCTGTTCGTGGCCTCTATCGGGTTGCACATGTTGCGGGTGTTCTTCACCGGGGCCTACCGCAACCCGCGGGAGCCAAACTGGATAGTCGGCACCGGACTCGCGGCGCTGGCGATGGGCGCGGCGTATACGGGGTACGCGCTCCCCTTCGACGAGTTCGCCGCCACCGCGACCAGCATCGGTTACAACCTCACCATCTCGGTGCCGCTGGTCGGGGATTTCTTCGGGCAGGTGATATTCGGCGGCGAGTTCCCGTCCAGCGCGACTATCCCGCGTCTGTACTTCCTGCACGTCCTCGTCATCCCAATGCTCATCGCGGGCGGGTTGGCACTCCACATGGCCATCCTCGTCCGGCAGAAACACACCGAGGCGCCGCGGGACGACGACCTGACCGCTGGCGGCCGGGAGGTAGACAAGGACGACGACAGCGTCATCGTCGGCCTGCCCGCCTTCCCGAATCAGGCCGCCGTCTCGGCCGTCGTGTTCTTCTTTACGGCGGCGACGCTGTCGGCGCTCGCGGGCCTCCTGCCGGTTCACAACATCGCCCACTACGGCCCGAACGACCCCGCGAGCACGCCGGGACTCATCATGCCCGACTGGTTCCTGATGTGGGTGTACGGGTTCCTGAAACTGCTCCCGAAGTGGGCGAGTTTCAGCGTCGGCCCCGTCCACGTCAGCGGCGAGTTCATCGGCGGCGTCGTCCTTCCGGGGCTGGTGTTCGCCGCCGTCGCCGTCTGGCCCTTCATCGACCGGACGCCCGAACCGACGCACTTCACCGCCGACCCGCTCTCCCGCCCGTGGCAGACCGGCGTCGGCGTCGCCGCCGTCGCCTTCGTCATGATCGCCTCTATCGCGGGGATGAACAACATCCTCGCCGACAAGGTGCTGGAGACGACCACCGGCGTCGTCAACCCCATCTTGCAGGCCGCGCTGTTGCTGGTCCCGCCCCTGGTCGGCGGTCTGACGTACCTCCTGCTCCGGAACGGCGACGACGAGTCCCCGACCGACGAGCAGGAGATAGCCGCCGACGGTGACGCCGCTGCGGACGCCACCGGAGGTGAGTCCGATGACTGACCTCGCGACTCTCTCCGCCCGCCAGTACCGCCTGCTGGACACCACGAGCAAACTGCTCGGCGTCGCGCTCGTCGCCGGCGGACTGGAGGCCGGCGGGTCGACCCCGACCGGTCTCGCCCTCGCTCTCGCCGGCGTCGCCTGTGCGACTGCGACCGTATTCCTCACCCATGAGTAGACACGACCCCACCGACGACGCGACGGACAGTTCCGGAATCAGTCGACGCGACTTCGTCCGCGGCCTCGGGGCCGCCTCGCTGCTGGGGGCGACCGGCCTCTCCTTTGCCGACGACGGCATGCAGGGACTGGAAGCGGTCGACGACCCGATCGGCAACTACCCGTACCGCGACTGGGAGGACTTCTACCGCGAGGAGTGGGACTGGGACGACATCGCCCGATCCACCCACAGCGTCAACTGCACCGGCTCCTGTTCGTGGAACGTCTTCGTGAAGGACGGGCAGGTCTGGCGCGAGGAGCAGGCCGGCGACTATCCGACCTTCGACGAGAGTCTCCCGGACCCGAACCCCCGCGGCTGTCAGAAGGGGGCCTGCTACACCGACTACGTCAACGCAGACCAGCGTGTCCTGCACCCCCTCCGACGCACCGGCGAACGCGGCGAGGGGCAGTGGGAGCGCATCAGTTGGGACGAGGCACTGACCGAAATCGCGGACCACGTCATCGACGAGGTGCAGGCGGGTCGGTACGACGCCATCTCGGGGTTCACCCCCATCCCGGCGATGTCGCCGGTGAGTTTCGCCAGCGGCAGTCGTCTCGTCAACCTGCTCGGCGGCGTCTCCCACAGTTTCTACGACTGGTACTCCGACCTGCCGCCGGGTCAGCCGATTACGTGGGGGACCCAGACGGACAACGCGGAATCCGCCGACTGGCACAACGCCGACTACATCATCGCGTGGGGGTCGAACATCAACGTCACGCGCATCCCCGACGCGAAGTACTTCTTAGACGCGGGCTACGACGGCACCAAACGCGTCGGTATCTTCACCGACTACTCCCAGACGGCCATCCACACGGACGAGTGGCTCTCGCCCCACGGCGGCAGCGACACCGCCCTCGCGCTTGGGATGGCCCAGACCATCGTCGATCAGGGGCTCTACGACGAGGCCCACCTCAAGGAACAGACCGACATGCCGCTGCTCGTCCGCGAGGACACCGGGAAGTTCCTGCGGGCCAGCGACGTCGGTCTGGCCGGGGACGCCGACGACCCCGAGAAGGTGTTCGTGATGGTCGACGCAGACGGTACCCTCCGGCGCGCGCCGGGGTCGCTGGGCGAACGCGACGGCCAGCACGACCCGTCGGCGAGCATCGAACTCGACTTCGACCCGCAACTCTCCGTCGAGCGAACCGTCTCGACGGATAGCGGCGAGGTGGAGGTCCGCTCGGTCTGGGAGAACCTGCGGGACGAACTCGCCCAGTACACCCCCGAGTACGTCCACGAGGAGACCGGCGTCGGCCGGTCGACGTACCAGCGAGTCGCCCGCGAGTTCGCGGAGGCCGACGCCGCCAAGATCATCCACGGCAAGGGCGTCAACGACTGGTACCACAACGACCTCGGCAACCGCGCCATCCAGTTGCTCGTGACGCTGACGGGCAACCTCGGCGAACCCGGCACCGGCCTCGACCACTACGTCGGTCAGGAGAAGATATGGACGTTCCACGGCTGGAAGGTCCTCTCCTTCCCGACGGGGAGCGTCCGGGGCGTGCCGACGACGCTGTGGACCTACTACCACGCGGGGATTCTGGAGAACACCGACCCCGACACCGCCGAGAAGATACAGCAGTCCATCGACGAGGGGTGGATGCCGCTGTACCCCGAGGAACGCGACGACGGCAGTCGGCCGGACCCCTCGACGATGTTCGTCTGGCGCGGCAACTACTTCAACCAGGCCAAGGGCAACGTCGCCGTCGAGGAGCAACTGTGGCCCAAACTGGACCTCGTCGTCGACATCAACTTCCGGATGGACTCGACGGCGATGTACTCGGACATCGTCCTGCCGGCCGCGAGCCACTACGAGAAGTACGACCTGAACATGACGGACATGCACACCTACGTGCATCCGTTCACGCCCGCCGTCGAACCGCTGGGCGAGGCCAAGACCGACTGGGAGATATTCCGCCTGCTGGCGAGGAAGATACAGGAACGGGCCAAAGAACGCGGCGTCGACCCCGTCGAGGACCGCACGTTCGACCGCACCATCGACCTCACCACCATCCACGACGACTACGTCCGCGACTGGGAGACCGGCGAGGAGGGTGCACTGGAGGACGGCCGCGCCGCCTCGGAGTTCATCCTCGAACACTCCGAGGAGTCTAACCCCAGCGACAGCGACGAACAGATCACCTTCGCGGACACCGAGGAACAGCCACAGCGGTTGCTGGAAGCCGGGAGCCACTGGACCTCCGACATCGAGGACGGCGAGGCCTACGTCCCGTGGCAGAGCTACGTGCGGGACAAGGAGCCGTGGCCGACGTTCACCGGCCGCCAGCAGTACTACGTCGACCACGACTGGTTCCTCGAACTCGGCGAGGAACTGCCGACGCACAAGCAGGGGCCCGAAAACACCGGCGGCGACTACCCGCTGTCGTACAACACGCCCCACGGCCGGTGGTCCATCCACTCGACGTGGCGGGACAACGAGAAGATGCTCCGCCTCCAACGCGGCGAACCCGTCGTCTACCTCAACCCTGACGACGCCGAAGAACGGGGCATCGAGGACGGCGACACCGTGGAGGTGTTCAACGACCTCGGGAGCGTGGAGGTGCAGGCGAAAATCTACCCGTCCAGCGAACCCGGGACGGCCCGGCAGTACTTCGCGTGGGAGAAGTTCCAGTACCCGGACGACGACAACTTCAACACGCTCGTTCCGATGTACATGAAGCCGACCCAGTTGGTGCAGTACCCCGAGGACACGGGCGAGCACCTCCACTTCTTCCCGAACTACTGGGGGCCGACCGGGGTCAACAGCGACGTCAACGTCGACGTCCGACTGGCCGACGGGCAGTCGGGTTCGGGAGACGAGCAACGCGAGTCTGCCGGTGTGCGGCCCGCGGGAGGTGACTCCGATGAGTAGTCAGAACGACCAATCCCAGTCCGAGGACACGCACATCAACGTCGCCGACGGCGTCGACCATCAGGTCGCGATGGTGATGGACCTGAACAAGTGCATCGGCTGTCAGACCTGTACCATCGCCTGTAAGTCTCTCTGGACGGAGGGCGGCGGCCGCGAGTACATGTACTGGAACAACGTCGAGACCAAACCCGGCGAGGGGTACCCCCGCGGCTGGGAGGACTCCGGCGGCGGGTGGGAGTCCGGCGAGCACAAAGAGCGGAAGACCGGTGAGATTCCGTCCGAGGAGGAGTACGGCCGGCCGTGGGAGTTCAACCACTCCGAGATCATGTACGAGGGGAGCGACGAACCCCTGCGCCCCCGCGAGGGCGCCGAGTGGGGCCCCAACTGGGACGAGGACCAAGGGGCCGGCGAGTACCCCAACAGCTACTACTTCTACCTCCCGCGCATCTGCAACCACTGCACGCACCCCTCCTGTGTCGAGGCGTGTCCGCGCTCGGCGCTGTACAAGCGCGCCGAGGACGGCATCGTCCTCGTCGATCAGGACCGCTGTCGGGGCTATCGCTACTGCGTCGAGGGGTGTCCCTACAAGAAGGTGTACTACAACACCGTCTCGAAGAACTCCGAGAAGTGCATCTTCTGTTATCCGCGGCTCGAAGGTGAGGGGCCGGACGGCGAGACGTACGCGCCGGCCTGCGCCGAGGAGTGCCCACCGCAGTTACGACTCGTGGGCTTCCTCGACGACGAGGCAGGTCCCATCTACAAACTCGTCGAGGAGTACGAGGTTGCCCTGCCCCTGCACCCGGAGTTTCACACGCAACCGAACGTCTACTACATCCCGCCCTACGCGCCGCCACAGCACACCGACGAGGGGGAGACGGTCGACGTAGAGCGCATCCCCCGACAGTACCTAGAGCAACTGTTCGGCGAGCGCGTCCACGACGCGCTGGACACCATCGAGCGCGAGCGCCAGCGCGTCCGGCAGGGCGGCGAGAGCGAGTTGATGGAACTGCTCCAGCACAAGAATCCCGCGAAACAGTACCGATTGGAGGTGTTCGACGATGCTTGACACCACCAGCAAACGACGGCGAACCCTGCTGGCGGCGGCCGTCGTCGCCGTCCTCGTCACGCTCTCGGCGGTGGCGGCGCCGCTGGCGAGCGCACGCCCGGCACACGAAATCCCGGTCGCACCGGCCACCGGTGACCTCTCCGGGCCGACTACCGACGGCTGGGAGGACGTGCCGGCGGCGACGGTGCCGCTGGCCAGCGCCCCGAGTAGCGTCCCCAACGCCGACCAGACGAGCGTCGAACGGGTCCACGTGCAGGCGGCCCGCGGCGACGGTCAACTGCACCTCCGTCTCCAGTGGCACGACGCCACGCGGGACGTATCGGCCAACGAGACGCGGCGATTCGCCGACTCCGTCGCCGTCCAGTTCCCGGTCAACACCAGTTCCCGGCCGCCGATAGCGATGGGCGGCCCGACCAACCGCGTCAACGTCTGGTACTGGAGCGGTGCGACCGGAACGGAGGAACTGTTAGCCGGCGGGGCCGGGTCGACCACGCGGTTCCAGAACCCGTCGGTGAACGCGACGGCCGTCCACCGCGGGAGCGGCGAGAACGCGACGTGGACCGTCGTCTACACCCGCGACGTGGACGCGTCCGGCGCGAACCGGACGACTATCGCCGACGACGGCGACGTGGACGTGGCCTTCGCCGTCTGGAACGGCTCGAACAGCGAGCGGGCCGGTCGGAAGGCCGTCAGCGAGTGGCACTACTTCCCGTTCGGGCCCGGACCGGAGGGGCCGCCCTACGAGACGCTGCTGTGGACCGTCGCCGGCATCGCCATCGTCGGCGTCGTCGCCGTGACGGCCTTCGGCGTCCACCGCGCCAGAGGGGGGATGCGCTGATGGCCACCGCGAGCGACGGGATTGAGGACGTCGACCCCGACGCGGCCGCCCGCGGGACGGTGTACCGGGTGCTCGCGGCGGCGTTCCGCTACCCCGACGAAGCGTTCCACGCCGCGGCAGCAGAGGGGTCGCTGGACGCGGACGTGCGGGCCTGCATCGAGCAGACTCCGCTGGACGTGACGGTGCCCGAACTCGCCACCGAGGACGACTACGAGATGCTCGCGGCCCGGTACAACGACGTCTTCGAACTGGGCTACAGCGAGTACACCGACCGGACCGACGGGTCGCTGGACGCCGAGGGGCCGCCGGTGCCGCTGTACGAGTCGAAGTACCGCCCCGACCAGTCCTGGAACGACGTGAACCTCGATTTGGCGCGGGCCTACCGCCACTACGGCCTCGAAATCGACCAGAACGAGCGCGACAACCACGACGCGCTGGCCTACGAACTGGAGTTCGCGGGCTACCTCGCCCGCCGGGAGGCCGCCGTCGGTGACGACGCCGCGACGGCGCGACTGGACTTTCACGACCGCCACCTCGGCCACGCCGCCGCCGGCGTCGCCGACCGTCTCGCCGAGGAACCCGGGACCGACGTCTACGGCGCGCTCGGCGAACTGCTGGAGGCGTTCGTCCGCGCCGACAGAAACGACCTCGCGGACCGACTGGAGGGCCAGCGATGAGCACTCGCTCGACGCTCCGGGCGGTCCTGCCGAGAGTGGCGAGCGTCGACCACCGCCGGGCCGCCGTCGCGGTGACTGCACTCGCGGCCGCGACCCTCGCCGGGCGGTTCCTCGCGGCGCTCACCGTCAACGTCCCGACGGCGCCCGCGACGGCTCCCGTCGGTGTGCTGACGCCCGCCGCGACGGCGCTGGCCGCGGTGGCGGCACTCGTGGTCGGTCTGACCGAACGGAACCCGATGGCCGGCGTCGGCCTCTTGTTCGTCGGCGTCTTCGGCCTGCTCTCGCTGGTCTCGTCAGCGGTCACCACGCCCGCCGCCGTCGCCGTGGTGGCCGGCACCGCCGTCGTGACCGTCGCGCACCGCGACCAGCTGGACGCCGGGACCGGCGCCGTCGCCGGATTGCTCGGTCTCGCCCTCGCCGTCGGCCTCGCGAGCGGCGTCGGGGGCGTCGCGTCGCTCCGACCGCTCGCGTCGACGCTGGCGCTGGCCGGCATCGGCGTCACGCCGGTCCTCGCGGCCACCGACACCTCGGCGCTCGTCCGCGGTGCCTCGCGTTCGGCGCCGTCGTCGTCGTCGGCCTCTCGATGCCGTTCGTCGCCGGCGCGGTGACGCTGGTCGGCACCGGGGCCGTCGGCACCTCCCTCCCCGTCGTCGCTCTCGCGGCCGGTGGCGCGGTCACGACGGCCAGCGCCGCGGGTCGCGAGCGACGCTGGGCGCTACTGGCGGCCGTCGCACTGCTCGCGTTCGCCGGCGTCCCGGTGACGCTCGGACGGGCGGTGCCCTTCGCCCTCGGCGTCGCGGCGCTCGTCTCGCTGGAGGTGGGCCGATGAGCGACGACTGTGGCTGCGGTGACGGTGGCTGTGGCGACGACGAGTTCGAGAAACACCTCGCGGAGGACCCCGACCCGCAACTCGACCCCGAGCGCAGTCCGGGGATGCACACCGACATCGACGCCCTCGAAGATATCGAGGTGAGCCGCGAGGACGTGACTATCGGTGAGGCCACGCCCGAAGAGCTGGCGGCCGCCGATACGGAACCGGTCGAGGATTCGGACGCCGCCGACCTGCTCTCGGACCTCGCCGACGGGAGCCACGTCGACCGGCGACGGGCCGCCCTCGCGTTGCAGGACGTCCCCACCGAGGAGGCGGTGGTCGCTGGCCTCGCACAGGCGGCGACGACCGACGAGGACAGCGACGTCCGGCAGTTCGCCGTGGAGGCCCTGACCGGCCACGGCGACGAACGGGCCGCCGCCGTCGCCGTCGAACTCCTCGACGACCCCGACCCGTGGGTCCGTGCCGAGGCGGTGGTCGCACTCGACAACCTCGCGCGAGAGGCCCACGAGGACGACATCGCCGAGACGCTCGACGCGGACGACCATCACGCTGTCCGGCGGAACGCAGCCATCTCGCTGTTCAAGCTCCGCGGGGAGGCGATGGCCGAGACGCTACTGGACCTGAGCCGCGACGAGAGCGAACGCCTCCGCGAGTGGGCCGCCCACATGTTAGCCGGCGTCGATTCCGAGGCTGCCCGCGACAGACTCGGAGAACTGACCGACGACCCGGCGACCGTCGTCCGACAGACCGCCGAGCGCTCGCTGGAGGCCGACCCCGGCCGCTTCCGCCGGCAGTTCGGCGGCACACTGGAAGCCGACGCCCGCCTCCTCCCCGGCGAAGACCGACTGAACCGGATGCCCGACCTATGATTCCCATCCTACCACGATGACCGAGAACGCCCGAACGACCCTGACCGACCGCGTCGAAGCACAGTTACGCATGGTTCGCGACCCGAAGGCCGACCTCTCCGTCTTCGAGGCGGGATTCGTCGAGAACGTCGCCGTCGACGACGGCGAGGTGACCGTCGAGGCCGACCTGACGTCGCTGGACAGCGATACGAGCAATCAGGTGATAGAGGCCATGTTGCGGGCCGTCGACGACGTGGACGGCGTCGAGAGCGTCCACGTCGAGAGCGCGACCCCGTCCAGCGAGGACCGGGCGAGCGTCGAGTCGTTCGACCACATCGTCGCCGTCGCCAGCGCGAAAGGCGGCGTCGGCAAGTCCACGACGGCGACGTACCTCGCGTGTGCGCTGGCCGCGGACAACGACGTGGCCCTCTTCGACGCCGACATCCACGGACCGAACGTGCCGGGTCTGCTCGACGTCTCGGGGCCGGTTCACTCCAGCGACGAGGGCGACCCCCTCCCGATTCGGACCGACGGGATGGACGTGATGAGCGTCGGCCTGATGGAGGACGGCGCACCGCTCGCGTGGCGGGGTGCGATGGCTCACGACGCGCTGGACGACCTCTTTACGAACACCGCGTGGCGCAACGACGACGTCCTCGTCGTCGACCTCCCGCCGGGAACCGGCGACGTCGTCCTGACGACCTTACAGGAGGTGCCCGTCGACGGCGTGGTCGTCGTGACGACGCCGTTCCACGCCAGCGTCAGCGACACCAGTCGCACCGTCGAACTGTTCCGCGACAACGGCGTGCCGGTCCTCGGAACGGTGGTCAACATGGCCGAGTACGTCTGTGACTGCTGTGGCGAACCGAACGACCTCTTCGAGGACGACGCCCTCGGTGACCTCGACGCCCCCGTGTTGGCGGAACTCCCGTTCACCCACGAGTTGCAGGGTACGCCCGCGCTCGGCGACGTCCCCGAGGCGATGGCGGACCTCGGCGACGCCGTTACGGAGTCCATCGAGACGGCCGGCGAGGTGGCGGTGCCGGACTACGCCGTCGACATCCGTGGCCTGCCGCCGGACGAGCGCAAAGACCGCGTCCGCGAGGCGTTCACCGGCCTCGACAGCGGCGACGAGTTCGTCCTCGTGAGCGACCGGGACCCGAACCCGGTCGGCCCCTTCCTCGGCCGCCTCGCGGAGGCCCCTCGGGAGGCGTTCGACCCGTTCGACGTTCGGCGAGCGACGCCGGACGACTGGGTGTTAGAGACGGTCGTCCCCTGAGAACGGCGCTCGAAATCGGGAGACTCAGTCCGCGAGGATGTGCGCGGGCAGATTGTCGCGGATGATGGTGTCGCAGTACTCACAGCGCACGCCGTCCTCGACGACGGCAAAGCGGGACTGGACGGGTTCGTCCTCGGTCGTGATGCAGTTGTGGTTCGGACACTCGAGCACGCCCTCGACCACCGACGGGCGCTCGACGCGGTGTTTCTCGACCACTTCGTAGTCGCGGACGATGTTGATAGAGGCGGCGGGGGCGATGAGCGAGAGTACGTCGACTTCGTTCTGTGAGAGCTCTTTGCCTTCGACTTTCACGATGTCTTTCTTGCCGAGGCGGTCCGAGGGCACGTTCATCGCGACGGAGAGGGCGTCGCCGCTGGTGCCGTCGATGCCGAGGATGGCGAGGACGTTAAGCGCCTGCCCGCCGGTGATGTGGTCGATGACGGTGCCGTTGCGAATCTTCGAGACGCGGAGTTGTTGGTCGTCGTCGGTCATTCGGGCTCACCTCCGAGCATCAGGTCCAGCAGTGCCATCCGTACCGGCACCCCGTTGTGGGCCTGCTGGAAGTACTTGGCGTGGTCCGTGTCGTCCACGTCGTGGGCGATTTCGTCCACTCGCGGGAGCGGGTGCATCACCGTCAGGTCGTCTTTCGCGGCCGCCAGCGTCTCGCTGTCTATCTGGTACTGACCCGCGACTTCGCGGTACTCGCTCTCGTCGGGGAACCGCTCGCGCTGGATGCGCGTGACGTAGAGCACGTCCAGTTCCGGCAGAATCTCGTCGAGTTCGGTGTGTTCTCGGACCTCGGCACCTTCCTGGTGCAGGTCGTACCGGACCGACCGCGGCAACTGGAGCGACTCGGGACTGACGAAGTGCTGGCGCGCATCGACGTTCGTCAGCGCGTGGGCCAGCGAGTGGACGGTGCGACCGTACTTCAGGTCCCCCATGATACCGATGGTCAGGTCGTCGAACCCGGCGTTCTCCCGGATCGTGTAGAGGTCGAGCAGGGTCTGTGTCGGGTGCTGGCCCGCGCCGTCGCCGGCGTTGACCAGCGGCACGTCGACGAACTCGCTGGCCATCTTCGCCGACCCCTCCATCGGATGCCGGAGTACCAGCGCGTCGGCGTACCCCTCGACGACGCGCACCGTGTCGGCCAGTGACTCGCCTTTCTTGACGCTCGACGACTCCACCGAACCCATGTCGACGATGTCGCCGCCCAGCCGTTTCATCGCCGTCGTGAAACTCATCTTGGTCCGCGTGCTCGGTTCGAAAAAGAGCATCCCGAGCAACGTATCGGCGTGCCGGTCCGCGTAGGCACCTGGGTCCGCTGCGATGGCGGCCGCGTGGTCGAGCACCTCCTCGATGTCGGCCCGCGACAGTTGTTTCGCGCTGATGATGTGGTCGTGCCGCATCTTACTCGGTACCGCGCCCCCGACGCTCTTGAATCTCCCGACACGGGGAGGCGAAGGTTCAAATCCCGAGACGGAACCAGCCCCGCCATGCTCGCTATCGCCGGTGGAAAAGGTGGCTGTGGGAAGACGACGACGGCGCTGGGACTAGCCCGTGCCCTGGCGACTCTCGGCGAGCGACCGCTCGTCGTCGACGCGGACCTCGACATGCCCGACGTCCATCACCGGGCCGAGACCGACCGTGTCGCGGGACTCACCGCCGTCGCCGAGGGTCAGCGACCTGCCGCCGTCGCACAGCGCTCGCCTCGATTCGTCGGCGTGGACGTCCTTCCGTGTCGGGGTTCCGACCCGTCGACTGCCGCGTCGGCGTTCCGCCGTCTCCGGCAGTGTGACCGTCCCGTCGTGCTCGACTGTGCGGCCGGGGCCGGGCCCGACGCCGTTGTGCCACTTCGCGCGGCCGACCGGACGCTCCTCGTCTCGACGCCAGTAGCACAGAGTATGCGTGACACGACGAAGACGTCAGCGATGGCTCGCCAACTCGACGCGACCCCGTCAGTACTCCTGCTTCCCAGAAGCGACGGCACGACGGACCCAACGCCGTTGTTCGACTGTGAGCACGTCGTACACGTTCCGGAGCTTCCAGAACCTCCACTCGAAACCGAGGAATCGGCGTCTCGATACCTGAAATGTGCGAAAATCCTGTCCAAGCGGAATATTTAATCAGGTGGGTATGCTTGTCTCAAAACGGCATGGTGAACCGGCTCCGAACGGGCATCGACGTTCTCGACCGGAAACTCGACGGGGGTATTCCAGCGGGAAGTATCGTCGCCCTCACCGCCCAGCCGGCCAGCCAGGCGGAGTTGTTCCTCTACGAACTCACCGCCACGCGCGGGACGCTGTGGCTCTCGCTCGACCGAACGGCCCAGTCCGTCGTCGCCAGCATCGAACAGACGCCGGCCAACACCGGCGACCCGACGGTCCGACACATCTCCGGCGAGGCGCCACTGGACAACGCAGGGAAACTCGTCTCGGCGCTCCCGGAGACGTCGAACCTCATCGTCGACCCGCTCGACGTGCTGGAGGCCCAAGAACCCCACTCTCGCTTCCGCGCGTTCATGAACGACCTGCAGAACCACATCGTCAACACCGGTAGTCTGGCTATCCTCCACTGTCTGGACGGGCGTGACGTCCCGCCGCTTCGGGACACGACCGAACACTTCGCCGACGTGGTGTTCCAGCTCAAGACGACGACGAACACCGACGAGGTGGAGAATCGGCTGGCCATCCCGAAGTTCCGGGGTGGCCGGGCGCCCAACGACGTCATCAAACTGGACCTCGTCGAAGAGGTCAGCATCGACACGAGTCGGGACATCGCCTGACGACGGCCACGCTCGCGGCCTGTGGCCCTCTCCGCCGACAGTGCGCTCACCGCCTCGTCCGGCGACCATGATAATTCAGTGCTAACGCTTATCATGCAAGAGGTGTTACTAAATCTACATGAGTGGTCGAGACCCGCTCGCCAAAGAGCAAAAGCAGTTCGAGTGCGACAGCTGTTCTTTCAGGACGACGGCGCCCAGCCGGGGTCTCAGCTGTCCGAAATGTGGCGGTCGAATGACGGATAGGGCAATCCCCCGATAGGCGCCACTACGGGGGTCGAAAATACGGAGAAGTTCGACTGTCGAGTTACTCTTCGGCGCCTTCGATCTCGTCGACGATCTCCTCGGCGTCGACGTCGGCGTCTTCGAGCGCTTCCTCGATGTCGGCGCCACCGGCACCGCCCATGCCGCCCATCATACCGCCCATACCCATGCCCATGCCGCCGCCGAGCTCTTCCTGAACGATGATTCGGTCGACGTCCAGAAGCTGCGTGAGCTGCTGGGCGATCTGCTGTTTGCCCATCATCCACTGCTGGTTCATCGTTAGCTGGGGCGTGGCCTCGATGTAGAGCGTGTCCTTCTCGACCTCGACGGTCTCGTACTCGGGTTCGCCCTCCTCGTCGTCGTCGGACTCGACGACCTGCTCTTCCTCGACGGTGTCCGTCTCGAACCAGAGGTCGAGCTTCATGTCGAGCATCATCTCGATGATGCCCTGTGCCTTCTCCTCGCGGTCGGTGACTTCCGCGACGATTTCGTAGTCGTACTCGACGTCCTCACCGGCCAGCGGGTGGTTGAAGTCGACGCGGGCGCGGCCGCCGATGATCGTCTCGACGTGCCCGTGCTCGCCGTCGACGTCGACGTGTGCGCCGGGGTAGCGGTCGTCTTCCGGAATCTTGTCCTTCGAGACGGTGCGGACTTCACTCTCGTCGTACTCGCCGAAGGCGTCGGCGGCGGCGATGGTGACGCTGCCCTCGTCGCCGACCTCCTTACCGTAGATGTCCTCCTCGACGTCGGGGAAGATGTGGTTCTCGCCGAGCACGATGACGCGGGGACCGAACTCCTGCTGTTCGGTGTCGATGCCCTCGTCTTCGGCGACGTCCTCGTCTGTGGTGTCGACGAGCTGGCCTTCCTCGACGGTGCGGGCGGTGTAGGCGAGTTTGACGACGTCGCCCTCCTGCAGGCCGCTCTCGGTCTCTTCGTCGGCCGTCTCTGCTTCTACTTCTTCTTCTACGTCCTCGGCCTCGGAGTCGTTGCTCATACCGTGTTCGTCAGTCGTGGCACTCTTAAGAACAACGTTTCCCGTCGGGCCTCACGCCGAGTAATCGCTCGCTTCGAGCATCCGGTCGAGTTTCGCGAGGTCGATGTTCCGGCCGGAGACGGGGATGACGACCGTCTCGCCGGCGATTTCGGCCCGTGCCTCGACGGCGGCGGCGACGGCCGTCGCGCAGGCGCCCTCCATGACGATGCGTTCGTCCTCGAAGAGGCGCGCGACGCCGTCTCGGATGTCTGCTTCCGAGACGAGACGGAAGTCCGCCAGTCCGTCGCCGAGGAGGTCCATGGTAAGCGCGAACGGGACGCGCGTCGCCACGCCCTCGGCCGTCGTCTCCATTCGGTCGTGGGGTTCGAGCGACCCGTCGGTCCACGCGCGGTGCATCGCCGGGGCGGCCTCGGACTGGACGCCGACCACGTCGGCGTCGGTCAGTTTGCCGACGGTGAGACAGTAGCCCGCGGCGGAGGTGCCGCCGCCGACCGGACAGAACACCCGATCGACCTCGGGCAGTTCGTCGACGACTTCCAGCCCCGCGGTACCGACGCCAGCGACCAGTTTTGGTTCGTTGCCCGAGTGGACGTATCGGGCGCCGCGCTCGCTGGCCAACTGCTCGATGCGCTCTCGGGCCGCGTCGTAGTCCGGGCCGTGTCTGATGACCTCCGCGCCGAGTCGCTCCATCGCGGCCACCTTCCCGTCGTTGGCCTCCGCTGGGACGCCGATTGTCACGGGGACGCCGAACTCCCGGCCGGCCCACGCGATAGACTGGCCGTGGTTGCCCGAACTCGCGGTGATGAGGCCCGCCTCGCGGAACTCCGCGGAGAGTGACGAGACGAGGTTCACGCCGCCCCGAACTTTGAACGCGCCAGTGGGGAGCGTATCTTCCCGTTTGAGGTAGACCTCCGCGTCGAGGTCGGACGAAAGGGTCTCGCTCCGCACGAGCGGCGTCGTCGGGAGGTGCTGACGGACGACTTTGCGCGCGCGAGCCACGTCGGCCGTCGTCGGCGGCGTCAGGTCGTGATAGGGGAAGACGGTCGTCTCGTCGGGGGACTCGATAGGGTCGTAGCGACCGTCCATACCCCTACCCGGTGGGCGAGGACACTAAAACTCGCGGTCCACGGTAGGTGGTCGTTACTCCCCTCGCCCGTCACAGTAGCCCGATGTCCACCGGGTGTCGACGACGGATGCAATCGCTTTTGCCCGCCCCGACAGAGCACACAGCCATGTACGAAGTCGAAGTCAAGGTCGCCGCCGACCTCGCGGCCGTCGCCGAGCGACTGGACGAACTCGGGGCCGAACAGACCGGCGACGTCCTGCAGGTCGACACCTACTACGACGCACCGCACCGCGACTTCGCCGAGACGGACGAGGCGCTTCGGGTC
The DNA here is from genome assembly GCF_011602445.1 of Haloarcula sp. JP-L23. NCBI lineage: Archaea > Methanobacteriati > Methanobacteriota > Halobacteria > Halobacteriales > Haloarculaceae > Haloarcula > Haloarcula sp. JP-L23. Next base: position 1,914,871 of record NZ_CP050014.1, read on the forward strand.
CGCCGCGAGACCAGCGATGGGGAGACGGCGGCCCGCATCACCTACAAGGGACCGCTCGTCGAGGCCGAGTCGAAGACTCGTGAGGAGGTCGAGACCGGCGTTACCGACGGCGAGAAGGCCGACGCCATCTTCGAGCAGCTCGGGTTCGACCCCGCCGCGACAGTTCGGAAGGACCGTTGCTTTTACCGCTATGAGGGCTACACGATCACGCTTGACGACGTCGAAGGCGTCGGCGAGTTCGTGGAGGTCGAGACGGAGACCGACGCGAGCGGGGTCGAAGCGGCACGGGAGGGCGCCTACGAGGTGCTTCGAGCGCTCGGACTGGACCCCGAGGACCAGACCCGGACGTCGTACCTCGGCTTACTGCTCGATGATGCGTGAAGGTAATCTTTCTTCGGCGAGCGGTTCCCGTAAGTTATAGAAGCGGGCACAGCGAAGGTCCGAGCAATGACCGACCGGAACATCCACGTCCAGCCCGAGAGCGGGTTGGCAGTCGAGGACCAGAACGTCGAAATCGTCGAGCGAAAGGGTATCGGCCACCCCGACTCCATCTGTGACGGCGTCGCCGAGAGCGTCTCCCGTGCGCTCGCCCAGACGTACCTCGACCGCGTGGGCAAGGTCCTCCACTACAACACTGACGAGACGCAACTCGTCGCCGGCACCGCGGCCCCAGCCTACGGCGGCGGGGAAGTCCTCGAACCCATCTACCTCCTCATCGTCGGCCGCGCGACCAAGGAGTACGAGGGGCAGCGGATTCCCGCCGAGAGCATCGCGCTGAAGGCCGCCCGCGAGTATCTGGACGAGAACTTCCCGTATCTCGACGTGGGCGGCGACATCATCGTCGACGTGGAACTCGGCGAGGGGTCCGGTGACCTCCAGAGCGTCTTCGGCGAGGAGGGGGCCGTCCCGATGGCGAACGACACGAGCTACGGCGTCGGCCACGCGCCGCTCTCGGAGACCGAACAGATCGTCTACAACACCGAGCGGAAACTCACCGGCGAGTACGCCGCCGACGACCCCGTCGTGGGACAGGACGTGAAGGTGATGGGCAAGCGCGAGGGCGACCACATCGACGTCACCGTCGCCGTCGCGATGGTCGACGAACACGTCGAGGACCTGCTGGCCTACGAGGAGGCCGTCGAGGACGTCCGTGAGTACGTCGAAGCGCTGGCGACGGAGTACACCGACCGCGACGTGACCGTCCACGTCAACACCGCCGACGACTACGACGAGGAGTCCATCTACCTCACCACCACGGGCACCAGCGCCGAACAGGGCGACGACGGCTCCGTCGGCCGCGGCAACCGCGCCAACGGCCTCATCACGCCGAACCGTCCGATGAGCATGGAGGCTACCTCCGGGAAGAACCCCGTGAACCACATCGGGAAGATCTACAACCTGCTCTCGACGGAAATCGCCGAGTCCGTCGTCGACGAAGTGGACGGCATCCGCCAGCTCCAACTTCGCCTCCTCTCTCAGATCGGCTCGCCCATCGACGAACCACACGTCGCCGACGCCATGCTCGTCACCGAGGAGGGGGTCGCCGTGAGCGACATCGAAGCCGAGGTACGCGAGGCCGTCGACGCGGAACTCGCGAGCGTCACCGACGTGACCCGCAAGGTCATCGAGGGCGACGTCTCGACGTTCTGAGGTCTCGTCCGATAGCTGACTGTACCGGCCCGTTTCTCCGAGGGTTTCCACCGACCGCGAGCGTCGTTCGGCGACAGTGGACGTAACGAACTACTGTCATATACTGGCGGCTAGGCCGACCCGACTCCGCCTGTAGTGGGAAATGTCAACACATAACTATATCGTCGGCCGGGCAACTTCTACGAGCGATACCGACCCCGAACCGCAGTACCGCACGACCAAACAGCGACGACCACCAATCATGGCAACAGAACAACAACCCGCAGACGTAAAAGAAGAGATTACGGAAACGTTTGGGATGGTCCCACCACCGCTCGACACGATTCCCGAGGACGACATGGTCGGCGAGTGGCACTTCTTCCACAAGTACACCGTCGGCGAGTCCGAGATTCCGCCGAAGTATCGGGAACTGATGGGGCTGGCCGTCGCGGCCAACATCAAGTGTCCGTACTGCATCCACTTCCACCGCAAGGCGGCGGCGATGCACGGGGCGACCGACGAGGAACTCGCAGAGGCCACCTCGCTGGCGAGTCTCACGTCGCGGTACAGCGCCATGCTACACGCTCAGGAGACAGACCTCGATGAGTTCAAAGTCAAGATGGCACAGGTGGCCGACCACCTCGAAGAACAGGCCGCAGACGACTGAGTCGGCGAAGCCGACACCCATTTATCCGCGATTCGGCAAGGGCGGGTATGCACCCGCCCGACGCCGACGTCGTCATCGTCCGCCACGGTGAGATAGGCGTCAAGAGCGAACAGGTCCGCCGGAAGATGGAGGACCGCCTCGCCGAGAACCTCGCCGCGATGTTCGACGCCCGAGGGCTCACCGGCGACGTCGAGCAGCGACGGAACCGACTGTTCGTCCACACCGACGACCCCGAGGGAGTCACCGACGCCGCGACCGACACCTTCGGCGTCGTCTCCGCGTCGGCGGCCGTCTCCGTCGACCCAACGCTCGACGCCATCGGCGACGCACTGCGGGCGGCGACAGCGGCCAACTACGACGGCGGGACCTTCGCCGTCGACGCCCGACGCGCCGGTCCCAGCGACGCCCACCCCTTCGCCAGTACCGACATCGAGTCGGCGGGCGGTGCCGTCGTCTGGGACGCTATCGAGTCGCTCGGCGAGACTCCGGAAGTGGACCTCGACGACCCCGACTTCCGTCTGTTCGTCGAGTGTCGCACCGAGGAGGCGTACGTCTTCTTGGAGAAGCGGGCGGGGCCGGGCGGGATGCCGCTTGGGACGCAACGGCCAGTGGTTGCGCTGATAAGCGGCGGTATCGACTCGCCGGTCGCCGCGTGGAAGCTGATGCGACGTGGCTGTCCGGTGGTCCCGGTGTACGTCGACCTGGGCGACTACGGGGGCCCTGACCACCGGGCCCGGGCGAGAGCGACCGTCGAGACGCTGGCTTCGTACGCCCCGAACGAGTCGATGGCGATGCACGTCGTCGACGTGGGCGAAGTGGTCGCGGACCTCGCCGAGCAACTGGACGGCCTGCGGATGCTCTCGCTGCGCCGGTTCATGCTCGCGACGGCCGAAGCCGTCGCCGAGGACGAGGGCGCCGTCGGCGTCGTCACCGGCGAGGCCATCGGACAGAAGTCGAGTCAGACCAGCGCGAACGTCGCCGTTACCGACGTGGCGACGGACCTACCCGTCCACCGACCCAACCTGACGCTCGATAAGGCCGAGATAACGACCCTCGCTCGGGACATCGGCACGTTCGAGGACTCGACGGTCGACACCGGATGTAACCGGGTCGCTCCGGAACTCCCCGAGACGAACGCGTCGCTAGATGCACTCAGGGCAGTGGAACCCGATACCTTGTTCGAGCGTGCGCGGGAGCGTGCGCGGAGTCGGACGGTCGTGGCTATCGAAAGCTAAATCTCCGGGGCGGGCCACGGACGAGCCATGACGCAGGTCTGTCTCGTCGGGAGCGAGGACGTGAACCTCCAGTACGAACTGCTCTCACGAGAGACCGCCCGGAACGCGCTCGCGACCTACGATCTGCGGGAACCGTTCGAGAACGCACTCAGGCTAGAGACGGTGAGCCTCGGTGCCGCCGTCGCCCTCCTGAACGACCTGAACTGGTACCTCGTCCGGTTCGTCGACGCCGCCTTCGTCAGAGAGCCCTCTATCAGCGAGACGGAGTGGCTCTCGCGGGCCCTCGCGACGGCGGTCAGGGACGACGAGATTGCCCCTGCCGACACCGATCGGTTCCTGAAAGTGTACGGCGTCGTCGAGAGCGAGACGGACGAAGCGGGCGAGTCGACCACCGGCGAATCCGACACGGACGGCGATTCGGCGGTCGAACCGGCACAGGAACGCCCCCCACGCCTCGTCGAACCGATGTTACTGACCCGCACCGGCGACACAATCCCCGAGTACGACCTGCGAGAGGTGGACGATACGCTGGTCGTGCGCGTCACCGAGTCGGAGTTCGGCGCCTGAGGCGGCGAAAGGCGTGGTGGGTGTCCGGTTGTCCTCGGTGTGAGTGGCTGTCAGAGGGACGGTCGGTTCGACCGGACGGACCCGACACACTCACGCAGGCCCAACCGGTGCGTGCTGAACCCCGGCGACGTGGACATCGATTCCGCAGTTCTCGACGGGACACCGGTCGTCGAGACGCTTTCGGACGTGTACCCCGACGGTCAGCCACATCGTCGTCGAAACGACACCGGGGCGGTGAGCGAGTGGGCGAGCGAGCAGTTCACAACCGACGCTCGGCGCTTTCGTCAGTCGAACATCCCGGTCGACATGTAGCGCTCGCCGCTGTCCCAGTAGACGGTGACGACGAGGGGGTCGTCGACGCCCGCCTCGACCAGTTCCCCGGCAACCTCGCGGGCCGCGAGATTCGACGCACCCGAGGACTGACCCACGAGGATGCCCTCCTCGCGGGCGAGGCGGCGACACTCCGCCTCGGCGTCGTCGAGTTCGACCGTTCGCACGTCGTCTATCAGGTCCACGTCGAGGTTGTCGCTGACGAACCCGGGCCCCATCCCCTGGAAACTGTCCTCGCCGGTGCCCGGTTCCATCCCCGAGAGGACGGCGTTGTCCGCCGGTTCGACGGCGACGACGTCGAGTTCGGGGAACGCCTCACGGAGTCGCCGGCCGGTGCCCGTGATGGTGCCGCCCGTGCCGACGCCGGCCACGAGGGCGTCGACGGTGCGGTCCCCGACCTGTTCGAGAATCTCCGGCCCCGTCGTCTCGTAGTGGGCCTGCGGGTTGGCCGCGTTCTCGAACTGGCGCAACTGGACGTACCCGCTCTTCTCGGTGAGTTCGTCCGCGCGGTCCTTCGCGTCGGAGATGTCGCCCTCGACGAGTTCGATGTCGGCGCCGTAGGCCCGCATAATCTCGCGGCGCTCCGGGGACTTCGAGGACGGCATCACCAGCACGACGTCGTACCCCTTCGCGGCCCCGACCATCGCCATGCCGATGCCGGTGTTACCGCTGGTCGGTTCCACGAGCGTATCGCCCGGTTCGAGGGCACCGTCTCGCTCGGCGGCCTCTATCATGAACGTCGCCGGGCGGTCCTTCGCGGAGCCACCGGGGTTGAACGACTCCACCTTCGCGGCGACTGTCGCGCCCTCGGGGGCGCGAACCGACACCAGCGGCGACCCGATGGCGTCGGTGATAGACGCGTGTAGTGTCTCGTGCATTGCTGTCGCGTACGCCACCCCCGCTTAAACCCCTAGTGGAGCCCCCGATTCCTGTGGGTGGTGCTCGTTCCCGGCAGGCTTTTCCGCCGTCTGCGCGACTGGTCGTACATGAGCGGTGCTGTCAGCGACACGTACGTCGCGGCGATTCAGCACGACCTCGCCGACCTCTCCGGCGACGAGACGCTGGTCGGCGTCGTCCGCCAACCGACCGGATGGTTCCACGCCGCCGTCGACGAGAACGTCCCCGAACTCGGCCCGCCGGCAGACCTCCTCGACGAGACGAAACGGCGTGCCGAGGACCTACAGATGCAGGGCCTCTGCGAGGAGGGCGCACACAACGCGGCGTGGGACGAGACCGACTTCGCCGACCGCTATCGGACCCACCTAGACGAGAGCGAGGCAGCCCAGCGTGCCGTCGACGACCTCTGTACGCGGGTTCGCGACGGCGAAACCGTCGTACTCGTCTGCTTCGAGGGCGAGCGCAAGCGCTGTCATCGGACGCTCCTCCGCGAACGCCTCCGTTCCCGTCTCGAACGGTACTGAACAGTCGGGGGGTTCAAGCCACTCGCCACGCTACGGGGTGCTATGAGTGAGAGCGGAACGCTCGAAACGATGGAACCGAACCCGGTCTGGGTGAAAGACGCCTACTCCGACACCGTCGACGTCCTCACCCGCCACGCCGCCGAACTGGAGTACCACGTCTGGGGCGGCGACTGGTGCAAGGACTGTCGAGCACAACTGCCGGACTTCGGTGCGGCGCTTGAAGCCGCCGACGTCCCCAAATCGAAGATTCACCACTACCCGACCGAGAAGGAAGACGACGGCTCGAAGACCGGCCCGAAGGTAGCGGAGTACGGCATCGAGTACATCCCGACCGTCGTCGTCGAACGCGACGGCGAGGAAGTCGCCCGGTTCGTCGAGGAGGAACCGGTCCCTATCGCCGTCTACCTCGCCGGCGAAATCGAATCGAAACTCGAATAACTAGTTCTGGCCCCACGAGAGCGCCGATTCGAGGTCGTGTTTCGGCGGCGAACACGCGAAGTTCCGACAGGCGTACACGGTGGGTTCGCCGTCGGCCGCGTCGCGACCCGCCCAGATCGGCGGGGCGTCGTCGACCCCCAGCGCGTCGAGCCACGCGTCGAACGTCTCGCTGTCGTCGGGCCGCCACGCCAGTAACCGCCGGGGGACGTACGTCTCGGCCAGCGTCTCCGTCCACTCGACGGGCGGGTTCGTCGGGTCACACACGAGGGTCAGTTCCAGCGACCCCTGTTCGTAGGAGTCCGCCGCGAGCGTCAACGACGCGTGCTGGAGCGGGTTCGCGGAGACGCGGTCGGCGTGCGTGCGCAGGACCTTCTCGGCCACGTCGCCGAACCGGTCGTCGTCCCTGAAGTGCGTGAGTTCCAGCAGGAGTTCGACGGCGACGCCCGTGCTGGACGGGGTCGACTGGTCGGTGAGTTCCTGTGGCCGGGCGACCAGCGCCTCGCCGCCGGTGGGGGTGAAGTACAGCGTCTCCTCGCCGTCGTCCCAGAACGCCTCGGTGACGGCTTCCGCGAGGGTCATCGCGAAGTCGAGGTGGGCCACCTCGCCCGTCGCCTCGAACAGGTCGAACGCGCCGCGAGCGAGGAACGCGTAGTCCTCCAGATAGCCGTCGATTGCCACGTCGCCGTCCTTATACCGGCGCTGGAGACGCTGTGACTCCTCGTCCCAGAGGTGTTCGCGGACGAACTCCAGCGCGTCGGCGGCCACGTCGGCGTAGTCGTCGTCCAACACGACGGCGCCCTCGGCGAGCGTCGAAATCATCAGCCCGTTCCACCCGGCCAGCACCTTCTCGTCTCGGGCCGGTCGCGGGCGGTCCTCGCGGGCTTCGAACGTCTCGTCGAGCGCCTGCCGTAGCTTCTCGGTAATCTCGTCCTCGCTCAGGTCGTACTCCTCGGCGAGGACGGGCACGGGCTTGCGAACCGCCAGCACGGTCGCACCCTCGAAGTTGCCGCGTTCTGTGACGCCGTAGTACTCACAGAAGACCTCGGCGGCCGTCTCGTCGGCGACGGCCTCGTGGACCTGTTCGGGCGTCCAGACGTAGAACGCGCCCTCCTCCGTCTCGCCGTCGGGGTTCTCGGGCGGCGCGCTCACGGCGTCCAGCGTACTGAAGAACCCCCCGTCCTCGTGCTGGAGTTCCCGCTGGACGAACGCGAACGTCTCCCGGACGACGGCGGCGTAGCGCTCGTTGCCCAGCGCCTGATAGCCGGCGAGGAAGGCCCGTGGAATCTCGGCGTTGTCGTACAGCATCTTCTCGAAGTGGGGGACGCCCCACTGCGGGTCCGTCGAGTAGCGGTGGAACCCGCCGCCGACGTGGTCGTAGAGGCCCCGGTCGGCCATCGCGTTCAGCGTCTCCTCGACGACGTTCAGGTAGTCCTCCTGACCCTCGTCGGCAGAGGCGCGCAAGAGTGCGTGGACGCGCCCGGTCTGTGGGAACTTCGGACCGCCCGAACCCCACCCACCGTTGTCTCGGTCGGCACCCCGGTGTGCGATGGTCGCCGCCGTCTGGACGAGGTTCTCTTCGGGGTCGCTCGGGTCGCCGGTCGTCGCTTCGAGGTCGCTCTCGATGGCGTCGGTCCACTGCTGGGCGCGGTTCTCCATCTCCGCGCGCTGTTCGGGGTCCAACCACGAGTTCGCGAGTCGCTGCAGCAGGTCGTGAAAGCCCGGTTGCCCGCGCTTCTCCTCGGGCGGGAAGTACGTCCCGACGTAGAACGGCTTGCCGTCGGGGGTGAGCCACGCCGACAGCGGCCACCCGCCGCCGCCGGTGACCTGCTGACAGATGCTCATGTACACCGAGTCGAGGTCCGGGCGTTCCTCTCGGTCGACTTTCACCGGGACGAAGTGCTCGTTCAGCGTCTCGGCGATCGCTTCGTCCTCGAAGCTCTCTTCCTCCATGACGTGACACCAGTGACAGGCGGCATAGCCGATCGAGAGGAAGATGGGGGCGTCTCGCTCCTGTGCTGCTTCGAGTGCCTGTTCGTCCCACGGCTGCCAGTTTACCGGGTTGTCGGCGTGCTGCCGGAGGTACGGACTCTCCTCTGCGTCGAGGCGGTTCCGTCTCGTCGGGTCGATGTCGTCGCTCATGCTAGACGGTCCGGGGGCCGAACTGAAAAGCGGCCACCTTGATCACTGACAGTGATGAAAAGACTGAAAAGTGCCAAATTATTACACATCAATCTGACATTGTACTCCTCGACGAAGGCGTGGCGATGCCGGCGAAGGACCTCTGACCGGCCCTCTCCCCGCTGTCGTCACTACGGTCGAGTGGGGAACTACCAACCGATACCTATGCTTCGAACTACAGCACTACGTACACTCGCTTTCGGGGTCGAACTGCGGTCGGTAGCACCCGGGATACCGACTCGGACCACTGTGCCGTCGTCTTCGACGATGGTGGTATGACCGTCGACGTGCGTATCGGTCTCCCGACAGACACGGTCGGGATAGCCGACGCGGTCGCCGTCGGCGAATCGACCCGCGTCGAACTCGAACCGTGTGTCTACACCGACGGCGGACTGGCGCCGTATCTCCGGGTCGAGACTGACGACCCCGATGCGTTCGACACGGCGCTCCGGGCGGACCGGGCCGTCGAGACGGCGAAGCGTCACCGGGACGACGACGGCACCGTCCGGTACCGAGTCACGTGGTCGTTCGACGAGACCGACGTGTTCTCGCTGCTGCGGGGGCACGGCGTCGTCCTCCAGCGTGCCCACGCCACGGCCTGTGAGTGGGTCTTCCGACTCCGGGCCCCCGACAGTGCTGCGCTGACGGACTTTCTCGATGCGTGCCGGGACGCCGACCTCTCGCCACGGGTCTACCGGAGCGAGGGCGTCGACTGCCGAGCAGACGGCACCGTAGCGACGGCAGACGACGGTACCACTGGTTCACCGGGCGCGTTCGAGGGTGACCCGCCGTTCCGACAGATACTCGACAACATCGAGGAGGTCGTCTGGATGAGCGACCCGGACAAAGAGGAGATAATATACGTCAATCCCGCTTACGAGGCGGTCTGGGGACAGCCCCGCGAACGCCTCTCCGAGGACCCCCTTGCGTTTCTCGACGCCGTCCACCCCGAGGACCGGGCACGGGTTCGCTCGTCACTCGACCGACAGCCGACTGGCGAGTACGACGAGGAGTACCGGATACGGCGCCCGGACGGGACGACGCGGTGGATTCGGGACCGAGCGGTGTCTATCACCGACGACGGGGGGAACGTCGTCCGCGTCGCCGGCATCGCCGAAGACATCACCGAACGGAAGGAACGCGAGCAGTTGCGGCGGACGCTCAACGAGGCCGCACAGGCGATGCTCGGGGCGACCACTAGCCAAGCGGTCGCCGAGATATCGGTCGAGACGGCCATCGACGCACTGGGGCTGACCTTCGCCTGCGTCTACGTACCCGGCGAGGAGGACGGGACCCTCCGACCGATAGCGTGCGCCGCCGACGGAGAGACACCGGACGACCTCGCCGCTGTCACCGGTTCGGCGAACCCGCTCTGGGAATCGTTCGCGAGCGGGCAATCGACGGCGTTCGACGCCTCGTTCGCGGACCGACTGCCGGTCCCGTCGCACGTCCAGCGTGGCTGGGTCGAAGCGCTCGACGAATACGGCGTGTTGGTGTTCGCGACTCGCTCCGATGCTGCCTTCGACGACCGGACCGACAGATACGCCGGCATACTGACGGCCATCACCGAGGCGGGGTTGGGACAGACCGAACGCGAAGCACGACTCGAACGGCAGAACGAGCGGCTATCCGATCTCTCTCGACTCAACGCCGTCATCAGGGACATCAACACCGAGGTCGCCACGACGACGAACCGGGACGCTATCGAGCACAACGTCTGTGAGCGGTTCGCCGTCGAGGAGTCGTACCTCGCGGCCTGTATCTGCGGCCGGTCGTCCGGCGACAGCGTCCGGATACGCAAGCGTGCCGGCACCACCGAGAGCCAGACCGACCTCGACGGTAGCGACCACGTCGACGCCCCGCTCATCAGCGACCTGATAGACACGGCGACCGCGACGGGGACTGTCCGGGTCGACCGCGACACCGACGCGCGCGGCGACGCCGGGTCGTGGTACGATACGTTCCGAGACGCGGGTTGTCGGGCCGTCGTCGCCGTCCCGCTGACGTCCGGAAACGTCGCCTACGGCGTCCTCCTGCTGTTTATTGACGACCCATCGGTGTTCGACGAGGAGTTCCTGACTGTCCTCGGCGAACTCGGACAGATGATCGGTCGCGCGATTCGCGCCGCTGAGACCCGCAAGACGCTGCTGACCGATACGGCGACCGAACTGGAGTTCGAGGTCGACGACTCGGAGATGTTCTTTCACGCCATCTCTGCCGAGTTCGACTGCCGACTCGACCTCGAAGGGCTCGTCCCGGCCGAGTCGGACCAACTCGTCTTCTACGTCGACGTCGAAGGCATCCCAGCCGAGCGGCTGGTCGAACGCGCCGAGGGATCACCGGGAATCACCTCCGTCAGGACGATTGCCGGGGGTGCGGACGGCGGCCTGTTCGAGTTCCACGTCGTCGGGGAGTCGGCGATACAGGTCCTCGCCGCGTACGGCGCGACCATACGGTCCGCGTCCGCGGACGGCGGCGTCGCCCGCATCGTCGCCGAAGTCGCGCCCGACACCGAGGTACGACCGCTCGTCTCGACCCTCGAAGACGCCTGTCCGGGGGCGACACTCGTCAGGAAAAGCGAACTGGACCGGCCCGTCAGGACCGTACAGCAGTTCCGGGAGTCGCTCGCCGATAGGCTGACCGACCGGCAGGTCGACGTCCTCCACAGCGCGTACCTCTCCGGGTACTTCGAGTGGCCACGCGAGAGCACCGCAGAAGACATCGCCGCGTCGTTCGACGTCTCCTCGTCGACGATTCACTTCCACCTCCGGAACGCACTGCGGGCCCTTCTCGAGACCTATTACGAGGAGGACCGCTACAGGACCGAGGCGTAACCGGTCGTCATCGCTGCACCGCCTGCGTCCCTGTCGCGACCCGAGGGGACGCGCACGGTCCTGACTGGATCGGTCTAGACACTTCTAGGGAACCTTTCTGTCGGACGGCACGCACCGATTCTACTGTACGCTCTCGCGGAACGAGACGGCTAACTCGGTGGTTCGTGGGCAACTGCAACCCTCCGGAGAGACGCTGCTAACATCGAACAATGCAAAGCACAAATATGACAGGTGACGACCACTATCGTGCGGACGGTTCGAGCGAAGCGCCAGCGAAGTCCGAGGAGACGGACGAACGTGCCCGTCCCGACCAGTTCCTCGACCAGTCGACAGATGCAGTGACGATCGAACTCTGGCTCCGTGAGGGGACCGGACACACCGTGCGCGACGTGCAGGCCCAGTACAGACAGCAGACGACGGCGCTCGAAACGAGCCAACAGGTCGCGGACGTCACGATTCGGACGTGGCCGACGCGGCTCTTTCGGGACCCGGACCAAGAGGCTGTGTCGGGTCCGGTCCACCGGGCGGTTCGGGAGATGGAGACGTGGGCGTCGGAGAACGGCTACAGCCTCGCCCCGGCGTTCCAGCGACGCGTCGTCCGCTCGCCCCTGTCGGGTCGCCGACGCGAGGAGGTCACGCTCCCTATCGTCTGTCTGGCCATCCACGGCGATGCGGGGCTCGAAGGCGTGTTCCCCGCCCGACACGACGGGGTGGTGTACACGGTCGAGGACTTCTACGAGGCGATTCGTGACACCGCATCCGAGGACCCAGTGACCGATTCGGCGGCCGTCGGGGCCGAATGATGACGACCGACAGCCCATCTGTCCGGACCCGACTCCTCGAAGCGCGCGTGTTCCTCGACGATGCGACGGAACAACTCGACGCCGACGACCTGACCGACGACGTGGAGGCGATCTGCGAGGACATCGACGCGGTGCTGGCCGAACTCGACGCCACAGACGAGGCGACCGACACACGGCAGTCCAGTCGGCGGTCACCGCGATGATGTCGCCGGCTTCGGACGGCGGCAGCGATACGTCGCTCTCGCGTGAGGTGGTGTACTCGCTGCTCGCGTCGCGCTGGCGACGGTACACTCTCTACTGCCTGTTCGTCTATACGACGCCGGTCTCGCTCGCGACCGTCGCCGACACCGTCGCCGAGTTCGAACACGGCGTCCCCGCCGAGACGATTCCCGACGAGCGACTGACGGTGTACATGCGACTGTATCACACGCACGTCCCGAAACTCGCGTCCGCTGGCGTCGTCGACTACGACCAGTCCGAGGATACGCTGTCGCCAGATACGGGACTGGCGCAACTGGAACCGTACCTCAGAGCAGATGCTCGCGACGACCTCGACAACCACGGTTCGTGGCCTATCGAGCGGTGAGGGGCGGGAAGAGAGCCGAGTGAGCACGGCCAGATGTAGGGCAGAAAGTTGACGCTCGCCCGTCCTGACCGACGTCAGACTGATACTGGTGGCTGTAACAAACTGAAGTAATTCGCCACCCCGGGGTGGCGAATATCTTTACGAACTTACAGCCACCAGTATGAGCCTGTTTACCGGCACCGTCGCGGTGTATGCCGGCGTAGCCCGCCGCGCCTCTTCGACGATAGCGTCGCGGTCGCTGGTCCTCACTGGGCCGACGGTCGCCGGATAGGTCTCCGTCACCGGGCTGTTCGTCACACTCACGCCGATGGTGTCCGTCGTCACCGACCGCGTCGGGGCCGATGGGACCGCCGCTACTCGGTAGACGACGACGGAGTGAGAGAGCAATACTTACATCCGAGCCCATCCGGCCTTGAGGTATGACAGAGACAGTGCTGCTGGTGGGCGGCGGTGGCCGAGAACACGCCGTCGCTCGTTCGCTCGCCGACTCCGACGCCGACCTGTACGCCTGTGCGGGCAACCGCAACCCGGGCATCGTCGCGCTGGCCGACGGGTTCGAGACGCTCGACACGACGAACCCGCAGGCCGTCACGACCTACGCTCGCGAAATCGACGCGACGCTCGCCGTCGTCGGCCCCGAGGCACCGCTCGCGGCGGGGGTCGCCGACGCCCTCGACGACGCCGGCGTCTACGCGTTCGGCCCGCAGGCCGACGAGGCCCGCATCGAGACGGACAAGGCGTTCCAGCGCCGCTTCATGCGGGAGCACGACATCCCCGGCTGTCCGGACTTCGAGACGTTCGAGGACATGGACGCCGCCTGCGAGTACATCGACGAGTACGACGGCGACCTCGCGGTCAAGCCCGCCGGCCTCACCGGCGGCAAGGGCGTCCGCGTCATCGGCGACCAGTGTACCGCCGAGGAAGCCAAGGCGTACCTCCGCGACTCGGACTACGACCGCGTCGTCCTCGAAGAGCGCCTCGTCGGCGAGGAGTTCACCGTGCAGGCGTTCGTCGCCAACGGCCAGCTCCGCGTCACGCCGGCCGTGCAGGACCACAAACGCGCCTACGAGGGCGACGAGGGACCGAACACCGGCGGGATGGGGAGTTACACCGACGCCAGCCTCGAACTCCCGTTCATGACCGAGGACGACTACAACGACGCCGTCGACGTCCTCCGCGCGACGGTGGACGCACTGGACGGCTACAAGGGCGTCCTCTACGGCCAGTTCATGCTGACCGAGACGGGGCCGCGCGTGGTCGAGTTCAACGCCCGCTTTGGCGACCCCGAGGCGATGAACACGCTCCCGGTCCTGAACACGGACTTCCTCGACGTGCTGACGGCGGCCCGGGACGACCTCTCCTTACCGCAACTGTCCTTCCGCCCGAAGGCCACCGTCTGTAAGTACGCCGTCCCCGACGGCTACCCGACCGAACCGGAGTCCGGCGCGAAGGTGACCATCGACGAGGACAACGCCGGAGAGGCCATCCTCTACTACGCCAGCGTCGACCAGCGCGAGGACGGCATCTACACGACCACCTCTCGCTCGTACGCCGTCGTCGGCGTCGCCGACACCATCAGCGAGGCCGAGGAGATAGCCGAGGGCGCGCTAGAGCGGGCCGGAACCGAGGGCCTGCGCGTCCGCCACGACATCGGCACGGCCGACCTCGTCCAGCAGCGCATCGACCACATGGACGAGATTCGCAGCGGCACGGACTGAGGCTCGCGAACCGCTTTCTCTCGCCGGACTTCGCGGAGGATTGAAGCCGACAGCCGTTCTCTGTAACGCCGTGTGCGTCGAGACAGTCGGAGTGACGGGATGTGATCGCCGGTGGCGCTGACCACGGTCGACGTCCGGTCGTCGCTGAACGTCCTCGGCCGGATACTCCAGTTGCTCGTCGTCCCGTTGGCGGTACCGGTACTGGTCGCGCTCGCCTACGGCGAGTCGCCCGTCCCGTATCTCGTCGCCATCGGCGTGACGCTGGTGGTCGGCACCGCGCTCGTGCAGTTCGAACGGGACCGCATCCACGACCGGGAGGCGTTCCTCACCGTCTCGCTGGTGTGGCTCGGAATCGCCGTCGTCGGCGCCATCCCGCTGTACGTCGAGGGGACGGGCGTGTTCGCGAGTCCGGTAAACGCGCTGTTCGAGGGAATGAGCGGCATCACGACCACGGGCGCGACGGTCATCCGCGACTTCGACGCCCACACGCAGGCCCTGCTGATGTGGCGGCAGGTCCTCCAGTGGCTCGGCGGTCTCGGCGTCCTGCTACTGGCGACGGCCGTCCTCTCGCGCCTCTCGGTCGCCGGCGCGCAGCTGATGGAGACGGAGACGCGGACGAAGGACGTCACGAAACTCACGCCGGGCATCGAGGACACGGCGAAGCTACTGGTGCTCGTCTACCTCCTGCTCACTGTCGGTGCGACGCTCGTCCTCCTCTCCCTGCACCTCCTCGGACTCGCGCCGGAGATGACCGCCTTCGACGCCGTCGCCCACGCACTGACAGCCATCGCGACTGCCGGCTTCTCGCCCCGAGCAGAGAGCGTCGGCGCGTTCTCGCCGGCGGTCCAGTGGGCCGTCACCCTGTTCATGATAATCGGTGCGACGAACTTCGTGTTGCTGTACGCGCTCCTGCGCGGCAACGCCACGAGGCTCCGGCGGAGCGAGGAGTTTCGCTTCTACCTCGGCATCCTCGGGGCCGGGACGCTACTCATCGGGGGGTTGCTGGTCGCTGACCCCCGGTTCACGGCCGACCCCGAGACGACGGCCCGGCACGCGACGTTTCAAGTCGCCTCCATCGTGACGACGACGGGCTACGCCTCGACGGACTTCAACACGTGGTCCGCGGCCGCGAAGAACGTCCTCTTCGTGGCGATGTTCAGCGGCGGGATGGCCGGCTCTACGACCTGCTCTATCAAGACGCTCCGGTGGCTCATCGTCACGAAATCCTTCTGGCGGGACCTGAACGTCTCGGCCCACCCGCGGAGCGTCCGCGCGGTGCGAGTCGGTCGCGACGTCGTCAGCGAGAGCACGATTCGGGACGTCTACGCCTACACGCTGGTCGCGCTGGTCATCTTCATCGTCGGCACCGTCCTGCTGGTGGCGGACGCCGAACGGGTCGGCGACCCCATCACGGAGTTCGAGGCGCTCTCCGCCGCGGCGTCGATGTTCTTCAACATCGGCCCGGCGTTCGGACAGGCCGGGCCGTACGGCACTTACGACGGGTTCGCACGGTCGAGTAAACTCCTGATGGTCCTCCTGATGTGGGTCGGTCGAATCGAGATAATCCCGGTGATGGTCCTACTGACGCCGACGTTCTGGCGGCGACCGTGAGCCGCCGATTCCGAGTGGTTTGATTACGACCGGGACGCAACCGGCAGGCGTGAGCGGCCCAAGACACGACGACCTCGACCGCCATCCGACGCCCGGTCCCCGCAACTCCCTGTTCTCGTGGCCGAGCGCGAAGCACCCGCTCCGCGTGATGGTCAACTACGTCGTCATCTGGATCTGCCGAGTCTCGCCCAGTCTGCAACTGAAGAACTGGCTGTTGCGACGCCTCGGTACGACCGTCGGCACCGGCGTCGCGTGGGGGTTAGAGTCGACCCCGGACGTGTTCTGGCCCGAACTCATCACCGTGCGTGACGACGCCATCGTCGGCTACGACGCCACGCTGCTCTGTCACGAGTTCTTACAGGACGAGTACCGGACCGGCGAAGTCGTCGTCGGCGAGCGAGCGATGATTGGCGCCGGCGCCGTCGTCCTCCCGGGCGTCGAGATCGGCGCCGACGCGCAGGTCGCGGCGAACTCGCTGGTCACCGAGGACGTGCCGCCCGAGACCACCGTCGCGGGCGTTCCCGCGGAACCGGTCGAGGCGACCGACTAATCGCGGACCCGGACGATGCCGGACTGCATGACCTTCTGGTTCGGGATGATGTGTTCCTTGCCCTCGCTCTCGACGTGCGTGACGAACATGTCGACCTCCTGTACGATGCCCTGCTGGTCGCCGATGACCACCTCGTCGCCGATGCTGTAGGGTTCCGTCAGCAGGAGATAGAGGCCGGCCGCGCTGGCCGCGAGCAGGTCTTTCAACGCCAGTCCCGCGAGGAAGACGATGCCGAAGGAGTACGCCGCGAGCAGGATGAGCAGGGCCATCGTCTCGACGCCGAGTTGGTCCAGCGCGACGAGGACGGCGAGGAAGAAGATGCTGTACTTGACGAGTTCCGGGAGGACGCCGGCCTCCGGGAGTTTCACGCTCCGGAGTCGCTCGGAGACGACGAGTCTGGCCTTGTCGCCGGCGATGAGTCCGATGATGATGGCAAAGACCGCGATGAACAGGTCCGGAAGGAACCCGGTAAAGCGGGTCCAGTAGGCCTCGGGATTGACGAGTTGGGCGATGTTCAGCGCGATGGTGATCGCGAGGATGTAGACGAACAGCGCCGCGAGGTTCGAGACGATACCAACCGTCGACGTCCCGAGACTCCGGGCGGTTCGCTCGAACGGCGTCCCTTCGACGGTCTCGGGCACGCCGAGTTCCCGCATGAACTCCCGCGACGCTCTCCAAACGAGGAACCCGACGAGGATTCCAAGCCCCAACACGAGCAAGGAGATGACGAGTGTCCCTTCGGGCGAGAACAGGGTCCGGATGAAGTCCGGCCAGTCGAATCCGAACTGCATACTCAGTACTCCTCGGGGTCGATTTCGAGGACGAGTTCCCCGCCTTTGAACGCTCGTACGAGTCCGTCGCTCTCCGAGAGGACGATAGCCGTCGCGTTCGTATCACGGGTGATGGCACCGCCAGCCATGTGTCTGGCCCCGAGGCCCTTCGGGATGTCAACGCCCTCGGCGGATGGTTCGAGGTAGCGGTACGCCGAGACTATCTTTCCGGCGTCGGAGATGACGAACGCGCCGTCAAGCCGCGAGAACTCCTTTAGCATCACGTTGACGATGGGGTCGCCGACGTGGACGTGAGACTTCTCGAAGGGGTTGTACGAGAGCGGTCGGGACTTGTTCATCACCTTGCCGGCGTCACCGACGACGAACAGCGCACCGACCGGTTTGCCCTTCTGGCCTTTCTTCCCGAGTTCGATGGCCACCTCGAAGACGTCCCTGACGACGCCGGGTTCGGCCCGGGAGTTGACGAACAGGTCGTAGACGCCCGAGGGCGTGAAGTCGCTCGTCTGGATGCGCGCTATCGTATTCGACGTCCCGCCCATGAATCCGCTCACGCAGACGACTTCGTCGTCTTCCCCGACGAACTCCTTGTCGAGAGCGCCCTCGATACCGAACCGGATTCGGCCTTCGAGGTCGGTGAAGTCGATGGGGAGTTCGACGAAGGATTCCGCTTCGACGGCGTTCTCCGGACCGACCACGACGACGGCTTCCTCGGCATCGGCGAACCGTTCGAAGTCCGCCGAACTCGGCGAGAAGAGGAACACCGCGTTCGCGTCTGCGACCACGTCTCCCAACAGGTCGCGCAACTCGTTCATTGTACGTATCACGATTGCAGACAGGAAAAAAGTTTGTGGGCTGTCAGCCGGTCGTCTGCCACTCGGACGACGCGTTCGTCGTCGCCCGTCGTATATTCAGACTGACAGTAGCCGGTCGAACGCCCCGCTCGCAGCGTGGGCGTGACAGTACGTCCCGACCGTCTGGTACTCCGTCAGGCCGTCGTGGTCGCCGTCGATGCCGTCGCCCCGAACCACCTCGAACGCGAACCGTGCGTCCGCGTCGACCGTCGCCGAGGAGTAGTGGAACTCGTGGCCGCGGCGCCGGGTGCCTGCGGTGGCGACTGGCGTGTCGAGAGACGCCTCTAGTTCGACGTGGTCGAGCGCCTGATACCGGTCGCACATCTCGACGTCGGCCGGCAACACGCCCGCCATCTCGTAGGTGTCGCCGTCGGCTGTCGTCAGCGTCTCCGAGAGGGCCATCAGGCCGCCACATTCGCCGTACACCGGCAGGCCGTCGGCCGCCAGCGTCCCGAGTTCGTCGAGCGTCGACGACTCGGCGAGGTCGGCGGCGTGCAGTTCCGGGTAGCCGCCCGGCAGATAGACGGCGTCGGCCTCCGGCACCGGGTCGCCCGCGAGCGGCGAGAACGTCGCGACAGTGCCCCGTTCACGGACTCGCTCGACGGTGCTGGGATAGACGAAGCAGAACGCCGCGTCGCGGGCGACGGCGACGGTGGCGCCCGTCGTCGACGGGTCGGCGGGCGAGGCGCTCGGTGGGTCGCGTGCTATCTCTGCGAACCCTTCGGCGTCGATAGTCTCACCGGCCTCGGCCAGTGCCGCCTCGTCGATGGCCGCCTCGCTCCCCATCTGGAGACCGAGGTGCCGGTCGGGGATGTCGAGGTCCGGCGTCGGCGGAATCCGACCGAGATACCGCAGTTCCTCGGGGAGTGCGTCGCGGATGCCCTCGGCGTGTCGGCCGCCGTGGGCACGCTGCGCGAGCACCCCGACCACGTCGATGTCTCGACCGATACGCTCGGCGTACTGCTGGAAGCCCAGCGCCGTGGCGCCGACGCTCTCCATCCCGGCTTTGGCGTCGACGACGAGGACGACGGGCAGGTCCAGCACCTCGGCGACGCGGGCCGTCGACGCCTTCGTCCCGTCGTAGAGGCCCATCATCCCCTCGACGACGCAGACGTCGCCCTCGCCGCGCCAGTAGGTCCGTCGCGTCCCCTCCTCGCCGGCGAGCCACGGGTCCAGCGACCGCGAGGGTTTGCCGACGAGCGCCTCGTGGTGGCTCGGGTCGATGAAGTCCGGCCCGGCCTTCGCGGGTTGTGGGTCGTAGCCCGCCTGCTCCAGCGCCGAGAGGGTCGCCAGCGTCGCCACCGTCTTCCCGACGTTCGAGGACGTGCCCGCGAGGACGACGCCCTTCACGATCGGTCACCGCCGGTCATGGCGCACCGCCGACGGTCGCCTCGTCCACGAGGTCGTCGTACACCGCGGCGAACTGCTCGCGAACGTCGGCCATCGGGACGCCGGCCCGGTCTGCCAGCGCCAGCGCGCCGCCCATCCCGACGCCCTCTTTGGCCTCGCCCGCGACGAACCGCTCCATCGCGACGTGGTCCGAACCCGCGAATCCGGGGTCTGTCACGGTCAGGCCGAGGTCGAGTCTGGCAGCGCTCTCCCGGAGATTCGCCGTCCCGTCGTCGGCGACGTAGGTCGTCGTCGCCAGCCCCAGTCGCCCCTCGTAGCCGCCGTGACGGACCAGTGCCGCAGCGGCGAGTTGCTGTGTCCCGCCGGCCAGCGTCACTGCCGTGTCCGTCTCGACGGCACCGGCGGTGAGGCCCGCCACCGTCGCCAACACGGGGTCGCCCATCCGTCGGACGGCCCGCTTCGGTTGCCCAGCGGCGTCGCCGGGTGCGAGCGAACTGGCTTCGAGTCCGGTCTCGACGACCCGTTCTTTCTGTTCGACGGGGTTCTCCGGCAGTGAGGAGGAGACCGTCGCGTCTTCACCCAGTGCTCGCAACACGCCCAGCGCAGTCGTCGTCCCGCCGGGAACCGTCTCCGCCAGCCACAGTTCGTCGGCGGGCAGTTTCCGGCCGAACTGTCTGGCCGCCTCGAAGGCGCCGTGGGCCGTCGGCACCGGGTCCTGTTCGGCGATATCTCGCCCCGGCCCGGCGCCGACAGTGACCGTCGGCGCGGCGGTCGGTTCCGCAAGGCCGCCGTCGACGACAGTCACCTCGAAGCCAAGCACCTCGCGCACTGCGCGCGTGACCAACGCCGGCGTCGGACACCCACTCGGACTCACGGGCACCGTCTCCGTCCGCACGGGCCGCCCGTACGCGAGTAGTTCCGAATCGGCTGCCGGCGTCGTCGTCATCAGGTCCGGGTCGGCACCGGCGGCGCTGATACCCTCTCTCTCCGCTGTCGCCGTCGTCCCCGCGACGAGGACGAACCGCGTTCCGTCGGGCGAGCGTTCCATACTCGCTTGGAGTAGTGCAATCCCACTTTATCCCACCGGTGCCGCCGTCGGGGCCGTGTGTCGTCCTCCCCGGCGCATGATTTAAGCGACGGGGGCCGTGACTCCCGGTATGGAGGACTTCGAAGAACTCGTGTCGTCGCTGACGCCGCGCGAGGACAACGAGGCCATCAAGTCGTACCAGAACACTACCGCCGTCGCCTGCCCGGCCTGCGAAAAACCGTTCGACGACATGGTCGTCTGCAAACAGGAGCGTACGTCCCTCAACCTCGACTTCGAGATGGACCTCTGTACGGCCATCCACGACGACAACGTCGTGCTGTTTACGCACAAGTAGCCCACCGAGGGACGGTGACTGCGGGCGTCCTCGTCAGGAACTTGTACCAACGTTGATTTGTCTGCGGCACCCCGTAGATGTATGGACGAACTTCCAGACGAGAGACAGACCGTCCTCAGAGCGCGCTCCCACCTCGAAGAGTGGACAGCAAGTGCCAGGGCACAGGCATACGCGGAACTGTTCGAGGGAGCGGACCCGCTGCTCACTGCTGACGAACGACAACTCCTCGACTCGCTCGATTCGGCACTGGAGAGACAAGGTGGCGACGGCGTCTGGGGGACCGACCAGTACGGAATCTACACGGGCGGGGCCACGAGTTCGGACGCCGCACTCGGCGTCGTCTGCGTGTATCACCCTCAGATTACCGAGGACTCGGTCCTCAGTGGCACCGACGAGCTAGACGACGAGACCGAAGAACGGCTCAACGCGGCCCTCTGGCGGTACAGCGAGCGCGTCGCCACACTCATCGAGGACGAACTCGACGAGTTTCTCCGTCGAACGCAGAGCTGATCCCGGCCGACGTTCGCCGGGTAGTCCCCGCTGTCGACTGCATCCCGTCTGCCGGTCGTCGGCGGTTTATATCCCGAGCCACTCGTCGTTCCGGACCTGATACCCGTTGGTACGACAGAACTTCGCGGCCTGCCGGCGGACTGCCCGGGACCCCGGGAGCGTCCCGTCGTCCCGTATCTGTTCGAGAACCCAGTCCCTGATGGCCTCTACCCCCTCGTCCTCGTCGTCGGCGTCGATTCCCTTGAGCGCCCGGAACGTCTTCTCGTAGGCCTCCCGCTGTGAACCATCGAGGTCGACGCCTTGCAGCGAGTCGGTCGCTTCTACGATGCGTTTTATCGCTGTGGCGACTGTCGGGCGCTGGACCAGCACGCGGACGGCAGTGGGCGAGTCGAACACCTCCGTCTCCGTGTCCGCGACCAGTTCCTCGACGGTGTAGGTTCCGTCGTCTGCCTCGACGTCCCGGTCACCGATCGCTGAGACGACGTCGGACCCCGTCGCGGGGAACGACAGCGCGTCGAGTTCCGTCTCTATCTCGTCGAGCTCTGGATCCTCGATCGGTGGCTCCGTCTCGTCCGCGCGCTCCAGTGCCACGCCCATAGCCCGCTCGCGCTGGCGTTTCTCGACGTCCCGTGCTTGCTTGTCTCGACCGCGCTTATCGTCAGCCATCCGCAATGTTAGTCGCCCGACAACCATAACCCTGTGGTTGGGTCCGCGAGTGACCGCTCGTTTGCCCGTCGTCGACACCACGGATACGCCGCTCGTTCCGGCGAAAACACCACGACACGGACCCGGGGCCGAACGTGGGGATCGGAGTTGCACTCGACAGCGAGACTCACTCCGGTCGTCTCGCGTCGTTCGACACCGCTCGTCACGAGTGCTGCTCACGGTATCGTTCGCTCATGCGCGGGACCGGATTTGAACCGGCGGACCCCTACGGGATAGCGTCCTAAGCGCTACGCCTTTTCCTGGCTCGGCAACCCGCGCGCAGTCACTCGTTCCGGCGAGGTCATCAAGAACCCTTCGTTTGCGGGCCGGGACGTGACCGTCGGGAACGCTAGCGAGGCCATCCCGACGTCGCGCCGTGCCCGGCTACCGTCGCGTCCCAACAGCGACGGGTCAACTCCGATAGCGATGTCCGTTCTCTCTCGCTGCCGGGTCAGGGTAGCGATGACCGGGACGCCGCCCGTGTTGCTCCCGTCAGCCGACGGCTGGTGGCGCACCGAACCAAATTATTAAATATGATGTATGTTGGATAACATTTATACCCCGACAGGAGAGTGTATGCCGTATCGAGAGCGAAGAGGATGTCTCACCCGACTCGCCACCGCACGACGCCGTCCGAACCAAACGGTCAGTCGTCACTACACCCGATTATCGACGCTCCGTCGGTCGTGGTATTCGACGAGTCCATCCGCCGGGAGCTTTACGAGAAGTGGCTCGCGGATACGATATCCGTCCATACCCCTACGTCGTGTGCCGAGGCGAAAGAAGCCATCAGCGAGACGACGGCCGTCGCTATCGTCCGGCACGAACTCTCCACGGAGTTGCGTGAGCGGCTAGCGACGCTGTTGTGGCGGCTGGCTCCACAGAGTCGTGTGGTGTTTGCCACGTCCAGCCACCTCCCCGTGTATAATACGACGCCGACGGCGCAGGTCCATCTGTCAGAGCCCATCGACAGAAAGCTGTTACGCGATGCCGTCCTCGGACAGGCACGAATCGCTGTTTACTCGGTGGCGCTGGCCGAATACTATCGGCGGACGACACACCTCGCCGGGATACGACTCGACTCCACGGTCAGTGACGATGTCCGCGACGAGATCGAAGCGGCTGCCGAGGCATTATCGTCTGTCGTCAATGGTCTGGGGGCCAAACTGACGGCCGACGAGCGTCGTGAGGTGTTGGATTTGCTCGTCGACGAGGCTGATGGAGAACCGATCGAATCCGCTGTCACGGAGTCGAAGTACCGTCCCGAAGCATGCACCGGGTGCGACGATTCTCGGACTGGACAGGACGCGTTCAGAGACCTCGGCGCGTACGTCTGGGAGTGTAAATCGTGCGGGACAGTCTACGAGCGCTCGGCGGCAGCCAATCGCCGAGTCGCAAAACGGTAGCCCCGACCGGAGACGTGACCGATGGCGACGAAGATTTAGGTAGGCTCAGCGAGAACCCCACGCCATGTATCGCGCCAGCGACCGAGTCGAACAGGACGCGTGGCTGTCCGAGATCGAGACGGCCGCAGAGACGCTAGACCTCGGGACGCAGGCGCGGTCCCACGCCGTCGACCTCTTTCTATCGACGCTTCCGGACGAAGACCGCTCGAAGCGAGCGACGATGGCAGCCAGCGTCTACGTCGGCGCACTCGTCGCCGGCGAGGAACGGTCCCAGTCAGCCGTCGCCGACGCCACCGACGTCTCCCGGTTGACGATACAACAGCGCTGGAAGGACTTGCTAGAGCATGCTGGGCTGGAAGCGCCCGACTGGTAACTACGAGGGTTGCCCGCGGCCTTCGCGTTCGGGCGTCAGGTTCCCGTGCTCGTCGATTTCGCCGTTGACGATGCGAGTAGAGGAGATGATGTCGCCGTCGTCGGCGTGGACGTGCGGGACGACCTCGATTTCGAGCGGGTCGTAGCCGCGTTCGCGTCGAATCTCGTTGATACGCTTGCCGCCGGTCTCCGTCTCCGGCGAGACGACGAGGACGTCGAACTGGGGTTCTGTCGCGATACCGGTCGGTTCGGAGAGTTCGCGAATCTCCCAGTCCTGTCCCGTCTCCTCGGCGAGCGTCGACAGTTCCGCGTCGAGGTCGGCACGTCGGTCGGCGAACGAGCGGACGTGACGCTCGTCGTGGCGGGTCTTCGGTGCGAGGTCGTCACTGGTGAGCCCGACTGTCACGTCACCGAGTTCGAACGCACGCTCGAACAGCGCGCGGTGTCCATCGTGAATGGGATCGAACGTCCCACCCAGTGCGACCATCATATCCCCGGCAACGGCGTCGTCCGATTTAGTGGTGTCGTCTTCCCCAACCATCGAGAAAACGTCACACGGGTCCAGACAGCGACCCAGTCTCCGATTACGCTTCGTCGGCGTCTTCGTCGTCTTCGTCGTCGGCGTCTTCGACGGAGATGGTGACCGGTTCGTCACCGGACAGCGGTTCGTCGTCGCCCCCGAGGTGGTCGTCTAAGTTGAACACGGTGTTCAGTTCCGACTGGATGTCCCCGACGACGGTGTTGACGAGTTCGCTCGGCGAAATCGCGCTGTACTCGTAGGGGTTGTTGCCAGCGCCGTCGCTCTCGCGTTTCTGGCGGGTGACCGTCCCCTCCTCGTGCAGCGCCGCGAGCGCCTCTCGAACGGTACTCGGATAGAGGCCGGTCGCCTCGGATATTTCGTCGCTCGTACTCTCGGGGTTCTGACGCAGACTGACGTAAATCCGCGCGCGGGTCTCGGTGTCCAGTAGCCAGGCGAGCAAGTCGACGATGCCCTCGTCGAACTGCTCGACTGCGCGGTCGGCTTCCTGCTCGATTCGTTCGCGCACGTCTCCTGTCTCCTCGGTTTCTTCGTGTGGGTCGTCTGCAGACATGCGTTGTCTCTGTGAGGACGAAAGTGACTTTCGGATAAAAACCTTGCCTCGGGGTAGTGAGCGGCGGCGACTGCACTACGGCGACGACCGGACGAGTCGTCGAGCGACGCGAGTCTGCACCAACCAGAACCATTCATCTCAAACGTGCAGGAACGATGTGCGTTTCTACAGATCGACGAGGAGCGCACTTAAACAACACCGAATACACGGTCTGACTATCGCCGGTGAGAGTGACCCACTACTATTTTAGTACAGTACTCAATAGAATACATCGTCGCACAGCAAGACCGAGTAACCGTTATCGTCGGCGACCCGCGAACGATATCTGCGTGTACAACGGGACATCGGGCTGTGGGACGAGGCCACGGTCGAGGATGCCACTCCTGATGGGTGTGGGGGCACCTGGAGTAGTGGTGGCAGCCAAAGCCCTTCGTCACGGTGTCGGTGGCGTTCCGGTACAGCAACCGGATACGGCGTCAATAGTCGAGCAGCAGCGACTCACAGAGCGCGGCGACACCCTCCTCACGACGGATTCGCCGCTGCCGGGTCGCCCCGCTCTCTCCGTCGAGGAGTTCCCACAGGCCATCGACGTCTAGTCTATCGCATTCGCGTGCGACGATGTCCTCTAGCGGGAGCGTTTCGCCGGGGTTTCGCGTGAGGAGAGAGGCCGACTGGCCGTGCCGAATGGCGCGCCACTTGTTCTCGTCTAGGAGTTCCCGACGGAGTCGCGTCGACGGTTCGCCGTCCTCGTAGCGGTCCGTGAGGTCTTCGACGAGGGCGTGGACGTACTCGACGAACGCGAGGACGGTATCAGGGTCGGCCTGTCCGTCGGGTGCGCGGACCTCGACGGTGCCGTGGCCAGAGTGGGGTCGCACGTCGAACCAGAGTTCGCCCCGGTCGTCGATGCTGTCGCTGTCGAGCATCCACCGCTCGTAGCGTTCGAACGCCTCGTAGTCCTCGAAGGCCGTCGGCATCCCGGTGTTGGGCAGTGCTTCGAATATCTTCGCTCTGGCGGACTGCAAACCCGTATCGAACCCGTTCCAGTACGGTGAGTTCGCGGACAACGCGAGCATGACGGGCACGTACCACCGAAGTTCGTTCGCGACCCAGACCGCCTTGTCCGGGTCGTCGACGCCGACGTGGACGTGCAGGCCCGCCGTCGTGTTCCGGTGTTGCGGGTACTGGATGCGGTCCAGTTGGGCCCGATAGCGGGGCTTCGCTGCGTGTTCGAGTTCCCGCCACTTCGCGAGCGGGTGGAGGCCGGCGGCGGCGATGCCGAACCCGTTCCGGTCGGCGTGGTCAGCCAGTGCCTCCCGTACTGCGAGTAACTGCTCGCGGGCGTCGCTCGGGTCCTCGATGAGCGGCGTCTGCGTCTCGATGACGCACTTGAATAGCTCGTGGTCTAAGCGACCCTCCAGTAGTTCCGGCGGCGCTGCCTCGTAGACGAGTTCGTCCGTCCCGGACGTCGGCCGACCGTAGTCGTCGACGACGTAGAACTCCTCTTCGATGCCCAACGTACTCATCCGGGTGAAGTTCTCGGGAGACCCCGTCTCATCCATCGACTGGTGCATGGCAACCGACGCGCTAAAGCCTTCCGTCCGGGCCCGACGACCGCTCACTACCGCTCCGGTCGAGCGACGACGCCGAGGTGGTCGTCGTGGTACGGCGTGAGTCGTTCGGTCGCCACGACGTCGTAGGCCGCGTCGATGTCTGCCAGTACCTCGTCGAACACGTCCTCGGGGTCGGCGGTCACGTCCTCGCTCCGGGCCTTGATGGCGGCCAGTAGATAGCCGTCGTCGGCAAGGAACTGCCGGTTCAGCGTCGCGACGCGCCCCTGTCCCCGGGTGGCGACGTCCTGTACGAGTACGTCGACCGGTTCGACCACGTGTGCGTACGTCTCGGGCTTTCTGGCGTCCTTCAGGAGGGGAAAGAGGTTGGAGCGGCGCTCGGCTACGTCAAGGAGGTCACGCGTCGGTCGGGGAGCAAACTCGACGGCGTAGGTGGGGCCGCCGAAGTCGGCGACGTGGCTGACCGTCGTGCCGGCGGCGGCGCCCAGATACAGCGTGGTCTGGTCGGCGGTCAGCCCCGTCTCCATCCCGAGTTCCAGCATCGCGCCGAGTTTCGAGCGGTGTGGGTCCCAGCGGCGCCACTCCCCGTCGGTTCGCTCGCCGTATTCGGGGTGGCCACGCGTGGCGATGCTGGTCGTCCCGTCGAAGTCGTGTCGAGAGACGCCGTCGGGGAGGCTCATTCGCCGTCACCCCCGCGCGTGCGGATACGCTCGATGCGCTCGTCGAGCTCCGCTTCGAGGTCTGGCCGCAGGTCACCGCTGTAGTGGTCGACGCGCGCAGCGATGCTCAACTTCCCGGCCAGCGCTCGCGCGGCCGACCCCCGCTCCTCGGGACGGGTTCCGCTGACGTACTCGTGTGTGAAGATGATGCCGTGCTTCGGCGACGGCGCGCCGCCCCGGAGGTGGGCAAACAGGGCGTCCTCCGCCCCGAGCACCTGTACGGTGCCGCTGGGCTGTTTGGCGAGCGATTCGAGGCCACCCGCCAGCGAGATGAGACGGGCCGCAAGCACTGGCCCGGCCAACGCCGAGAGATTCGGCGCGACGGCCGGCGCCGTCTGTTCGATGTACGTCCGCAGGTTGTCGGCCTCGTCGGCGACGGCGACGGTCCGTTCGGCGAGCGACTGGAGGGCGACGTCACCTTCGTCTACGGTTTCGCGCTCGACGACGTCCCGTGCGAAGTCGACGCCGCTGCCGCCCTCGCCGTACCGACTGCCCGCCCACTCCGCGACCCGTTCGGCGAGTTCGTTGGCCGTCCGCTCGCAGTCGGCCATCGCCCGAATCGCGTGGACGAGTTGCTGGTCGTCGGCGGTCTCACGCTCCGCGACGGCGGCCCGCGTCGCCGTCATCGTCGCCGCGTGCAACTGGTCGTAGTAGTCGTCCTCGTCGCTCGCGAACCCGGCGTCGACGGCCTGCTGGGGCCACACCTCGGGCCCGTCGGCCCGGCCTGTTCTGATACGCTCGGCCGCGGCCGCCTCGTCACCGGACTCTACGCCGGCGAACCACCCGTCTGTCATACTCTCCGGTGTGCACCCGACGCGAAAAAGCCCCGCGGTTGGGCGGGCAGGACTCGGAAACGGACGGCAAAATAGCGATATCGTGCGTATCACGTCCTCTATCGGGCGTTTGCTATCACGTGTCCATACTCCTTTATCATCTCGCCCGACGTATTAGGATGTGTTATGAGAGGACGACGATACCCCTTCGACAACATGGACCGACTGTTCGACCAGATGCGAAGCGACATGTTCGGCTCGTGGAACACACCCGCCTTCGGAGACGAAACCGGCTTCGAAGACGAGGGCGGGTGGGACGCCGGCGTCTCCATCGAGGAGACCGACGACGGCTTCGTGGTACTCGCGGACCTTCCGGGGTTCGAACGCGACGAACTCTCCCTGCGCCTCCACGACGACGAACTCCACCTGAGCGGCGAACACGAGGTGGGCGACGGGATGGGCTACCGCAGCAGAACGGTCACGGAGTCCATCACGCTCCCGGCCCACGTCGACCCCGAAGACGCCAGCGCGACCTACCGCAACGGCGTCCTCGAAGTCCGCTTCACCGTCGACGAGGACGAGGAGATAACGGGCTCGAACATCGACATCGAGTGATTCACCCGGGTCCCCAGTTGGTTGCGTTCGGTCCGGAAACTTTTGCAAACGTGTTACCTGTGAACATCCCTGACATATTTGACGGCCGCTGTTGAACGGAGTCCCATGGCAGGGACACCGGGTTGGCGTGCGGCAGAGGCGTCGTACACGGACGAGGTGATCGGCGACGACACACTGGGAGAACTGTTCGCCGCGAGCGCCGAACGCAACGCCGACAGCGAGGCACAGCTGTACAAGGGTGGGGTGTACGACCGCTCGCTGACTGCCGACGCTATTCCCGAGGCGCCGCCGGGTGAGTACGCGAGCATCACCTACAAGGAGATGCACGACCTCGTGAAGTACCTCGCCGCGGGGTTCCGTGACCTCGGCGTCGAGGCCGACACGCGGGTCGGCCTGTTTTCGAGTACGCGGATGGAGTGGGCGCTCTCCGACTTCGCGTTGCTCTCGGCTGGCGCCGTCGTGACCACGGTGTACACGGAGTCGTCGCCGAAGCAAGTTCGGTATCTGCTGGACGACCCGGACGCCGAGGCAATCGTCGTCGAGAACGAGGAACTGCTCCAGCGAGTCCTCGACGTCGAAGACGACCTCTCGCTCTCGTTCGTCGTCGTGATGGACGAGTACAACGCCGACCGCGAGGACGTCCACTCGCTCAACGACGTGTACCGGCGGGGCCGAGAGACGTTCGACGAGGAGAGATATCGGTCGTGGCTGGCCCACCGGGACCCGAACGACCTCGCGAGTCTCATCTACACGTCCGGTACCACCGGCCAACCGAAGGGCGTCAGACTCACGCACGAGAACTTCCGGTCGAACGTCAACCAGACGCGGAAACGACTCGCTCCAAGACCCGACAAACACCCCGACGTCCCGGCCATCACGCCCGAGACGACCTCTATCGCGTTTCTCCCGCTGGCGCACGTCTTCGAGCGCCTGTCCGGGCACTTCTTCATGTTCGGGTCGGGTGCGACCGTCGGCTACGTCGAGCACCCGGACACGCTTGCAGACGACATCCAGAAGATTCAACCCAACACCGGGGCCAGCGTCCCGCGAGTGTACGAACGCATCTTCGCCAACATGCGCGAACAGGCCAGCGACTCGGCGGCGAAAAAGCGCATCTTCGAGTGGGCGATGGACGTCGCCCGCGACTACGCCAGAGCCGAGAACCCGGGACCGCTCCTAGAACTCAAACACGGACTCGCCGACCGACTCGTCTACAGCACCGTCGCGGAGAAACTGGGCGGGGAGATAGAGTTCATGGTCAGCGGCGGCGGGAGCCTCTCGAAGCGGCTCTGTGAGACGTTCCTCGGGATGGGTCTGACCATCGTCGAGGGGTACGGACTCACCGAGACGTCGCCGGTCATCTCTGTCAATCCACCGGAGGACGTCCGACCGGGGACGCTCGGGGTGCCGGTCGACGAGATGAACGTCCGCCTCGATACCCACGTGGTCGACGACTCGGAGTTCGAGGACGTGAGCGGCACTCTCGGCGAACTCCTCGTCGACGGCCCGAACGTCACGGACGGCTACTGGGACGAACCGGGGGCCACGGAGCGGGCGTTCACCGAAATCGACGGCACGGAGTGGTTTCGGACCGGAGATATCGTCGAGCGGCGAGCCGACGACTTCCTCGTCTATCACGACCGACTGAAGGAGTTGCTCGTCCTCTCGACGGGGAAAAACGTCGCGCCACAGCCGATAGAGGACCGCTTCTCGACGAACGACAGGGTCGAACAGATAATGGTAGTCGGCGACGACCAGAAGTTCGTGGCCGCGCTCATCGTCCCCAACTTCGAGGAACTAGAGCGGTGGGCCGACGCCGAGGGAATCGACTTGCCGGCGGACGACGACGCCCGCTGTAAGGACGACAGGGTCCGCGCGTGGATGCAAGACGCCGTCGACGAGACCAACGCCGAACTGGAGAAACTAGAGCGAATCAAGCGGTTCGAACTCGTACCGAGTGACTGGACCGCCGAGAACGACCTCTTGACACCGTCGATGAAGAAGAAACGCCGGAACATCCGCGAGGCGTTCGAGCAGAAACTCGGTGAGATATACGGCGACGACTACGACGGCGGGAACTGACCAAACCGTCGGCGTGGATGGACACGCGTTCGCCCGCCATCGGTTTCTGAATTGATAACGGACCCGTCGCGTTGAAGTGGTTGGTCCGCGAATACATCCCAATGGCTGCCGGTGATATTCACGTTCTCCACGTCGACGACGACCCTTCCATCACCGATCTCGCGGCGACGATGCTCGAACGGGACTCGGACATCCGCGTCTCGACGGTCAACGACCCGGAGGCGGTACTCGACCGGTTCGATGCTGGCGAGTTCGACTGCGTCGTCAGCGACTACGAGATGCCGCGGCTGGACGGGTTGGAACTGTACGAACGGCTCTCCCAGCAGTTCGACCACGCGGACTTCCCCTTTATCCTCTTTACCGGTCGGGGGAGCGAGACCGTCGCCGCGGACGCACTGAACGCCGGCGTCACCGGCTACCTCCAGAAGGGCGGCCCCGAACAGTACGACCTGCTCGCGAACCGCGTCCACAACGCCACCGATCAGTACCGCGCGCAGGTGAAAGCCGACCGCTACGAGACGGTCATCGACGCGCTCGCCTACCCGGTGTACGTCGTCGACGAGACGGGGACGTTCAAGTTCGTCAACGAACCGTTCGCGGCGATGACGGGGTACGACCGGGCGGAGATACTCGGCCGACCCACGTCGTTCGTCAAGCCCGACCAGACCGTCCAGCGCGCCGAAGCCGAACTCGGTCGGTTGCTGTCGAGTTCCGGGCCGGAGACGACCCGGTTCCGCGCCACCATCGAGACGGCGGACGGGGACACGGTCGAGTGCCGCGACCACATGGGCGTCCTGCCGTACGAGGGCGAGTCGTTCCGTGGGTCGGTCGGCATCCTCCGAGTGCTCGACGACGAGTCGCTGCCAGCGGCCGACGGCGGCCGAGTCAGCGAATCGGACCACAGCGGCGACCACGTCTCCGCGGACCGACTCCTCGAGGCGCTCTCTGTCCCCGTGTTCGCGCTCGACGACGACGGCGAGTACGTCTTCGCCAACGAGCGACTGGGCGAACTGGTCGGGCGGGACCCGACCGACATCCTCGGGGCGCACTTCTCGGAGTTGACACCCCCGGCCGATACCGTCGGCAACTGCGACCCGTTCGTGCGCCTCTCGGAGAGCGAGGACGCCGACCACTTCACCTACGAGAGAGAAGTACACGTCGACGGCGAGACGATTCCGGTCAAGGGGCGACTGGAGACGCTCCCCGGCCCCGAACAGGTGTTCGCCGGTACCGTCCGGGACGTCAGTGACCGTCAGCGTGCCAGAGACCGATACCGGGCGCTGTTCGACAACCTCCCCGACCCGACGGTCGTCACCGACTTCGAGGACGGCGAACCGCGGATTCGGCGGGCCAACGACGCCTTCGAGGCGGTGTTCGGGTACGATACCGAGGCCGTGGTGGGCGAGTTGGTAAACGACCTCCTCGTGCCCGCTGACCGCACCGACGGGGCCGCCGAAATCGACCGCGCCGTCCTGAACGGTGCGTGCGTCTCCCGGGAGGTACGCCGAGAGACGGCCGACGGCGAGCAGCGGGACTTCCTGTTCAGAAACGTCCCCATCGAACACGAAGACGGCGAAGTGCTCGCCTACGGCGTCTACACGGACATCACGGAACGGACGACCTACGAAGAACGGTTGGCGGCGCTCCACGAGACTGCACGCGACCTGATGGCCGCCGAGTCGACCGACGAGGTACTGAACATCGGACTAGCTGCGGCCCGAGACATCCTCGGTCACGACATCAACGCCATCCACCTCTACGACGACGAGCGCGGCGGTCTGGTCCCCGCGGCGACGACGGAGTGTACGGACGAACTGTTCGGTGAACTGCCGACGTTCACCGAGGGCGACTCCATCGCGTGGCGAGCGTTCGAACGTGGCGAAGCTATCGTCAGACAGGACGTGCGCGAGGGCGCGGGCGTGCTGGGCCCCGAAACCCCGATTCGGTCGGAGATGGTGGTGCCGCTCGGCGACCGCGGCGTCCTGTTGCCGGCCTCGACTGACCCGGGAGCCTTCGACGATGCGGACCGCTCACTCGGGAGCGTCCTCGCGGCGAACATCCAGTCTGCGCTCCAGCAGGTGGCGCGAGAACAGACCCTCCGGAACCGAGAACAGGCCCTGGCTCGACAGAACGAACGGCTGGACGAGTTCGCCTCTATCGTCTCACACGACCTTCGGACGCCGCTCGACCTCGCGGCCGTCCACCTCGAACTGGCGACGGAGGGCGACGGCGAGGTCGACCGGGAGCATCTCGACCGCGTCGCAGCGGCACACGACCGGATGTCGGACCTCGTCAGCGACGTCCTCGCGTGGGCCCGCGAGGGCGTGACCGTCGAGGAGACGGAACCGGTGTCGCTCCCGGACCTCGTCGCGGAGTGCTGGCTGGGTATACAGGCCGAGGACGCTGACCTCACCGTGACGACGGCCCAGACGGTAGAGGCCGACCGTGACCGTCTCCGACGTGTGTTCGAGAACCTCCTCGGCAACGCCGTAGAGCACGGCGCCACGAGCAGTCAGACGCAGTCCGACGACGCCGTCTCACACGGTGGCGACGGTTCGACAATCCGCGTCGGCGACCTCGACGACGGGGCCGGTGTCTTCGTCGAGGACGACGGTCCGGGAATCCCTGAGGACGAACGCGAGGCGGTGTTCACCTCGGGGTACACTCACTCGGACGACGGCAACGGCTTCGGTCTCGCAATCGTCGACCAGATCGTCGAGGCCCACGGCTGGGAGATACGCGTCACCGAGAGCGAACTCGGCGGTGCACGGTTCGAGATAACGGGCTTCGAGGGGTGATACCGTTGGCTGTAACTGTTTCGGGGCGTCAGTCACTCCGGTGACGACGGTCGTGGAAGTGAGTCGGTGGACCGCCGGACTCAAACTGCTCGCCTCGCTACGTAGCCCATGAGCGACGCCTGGGACGACCGTCTCCGACAGAACCGCGCCGAGAAAGACGAGTTCTTCGCGGAACACCCGCAGTCACCCATCCCGCCGGACGAGCGAGACGACTTCGACGGTCTGGCCTACTTCGACCCGGACCCCGACTACCGCGTCGAAGCCACGGTGACGCGACACGACGAACCTGAGCCCGTCGAGATGGACACGACCGACGGCCGGACAGTCCGGTATCTCCACGTCGTCACCTTCGCCTTCGAACTGGACGGCGAGTCCTACGAGCTCGCGGGCTACCGTCAGGCCGGCGACGACCCCGCGACGTTTTTCGTCCCCTTCAGGGACAAGACCAGCGGCCAGCAGACCTACCACCGAGGCCGCTACATGGAACTGGAGGCCGACGAGGAACTGACCGACGGCGACGCCGTCACGCTGGACTTCAATCTCGCGTACGCCCCGTTTTGCGCGTACAGCGACACCTTCTCCTGCCCGCTCCCGCCCGAGACGAACTGGCTGGAGACGACCGTCGAGGCCGGCGAGCGAACCCGCTGACGAACTGGCCGCGGAGCGAACTGTTTTCAGGCTGTCGCCGCTACCAGCCGGTATGTCTCACGTGACGCGCGAGCGACCGTTCCTCCAGTCGGTCGTGGCGTTGGTCGCCGCACTCGTCCTCGGTGCCGGCGGCTTGCTCCTCGGCTTCGCCCTGACGTTCCTGGTGGCGGGACTCCTCATCGTCGGTATCGGACTCGAACTCTCGCCGGCCCTGAGTATCGTCCTCAGCCTCGTCTTCGTGCAAGGAATCGGGTGTGCCGGTGTCGCCCTGAGCTACCTCAAGGTCAGACCGTATCTCGCGGGACCGGTTCGTGATCTGTTGCAACTGTCCGAGACGGTTCCGAGGTTCGACATCTCCGCCGCCGTCCCGAGCATGAGAGACGCGGCCACAATCGTCGCGGGCTACCTCGTCGCCATCGGCGGCGCGCTGCTGGGGTCGGCCGCGATTACGCTCGCCCAGCGAGTCACTGGCACGGAGTTAGAGACCGGGACGAATCAGGCTGCCCAGATAGGGATGGAAAACCCCGAAGTCCTGCTCCTGTTGATACCGGCGTCGATTCTGGTCATCGGCCCCGGTGAGGAGATGCTGTTCCGCGGCGTCGTTCAGGGCCGTATCCGTGAGGTGTTCAGTCCCGTTCCGGGCGTCCTCATCCCGAGCGTCATCTTCGCCGGCCTCCACTGGTTCGCGCTCAGCGGCGGGTCGCCACAGGGGAACCTCGTGGCGCTCGGTGTGCTGGTCGTCCCCGCACTCGTCTTCGGAGTGGCCTACGAGTACACTGACAACATCGTCGTGCCGGCATTGATTCACGGTCTGTACAACGCGACGCTGTTTACGATGCTGTTCGTCGTCGTCAAGTACGGCGACCAGTTACCCCAGCAAGCGCTCCTCGCCTGAGCCACGATGGCGCAGTTCAACGCCGGGTACGACCGCCTGTTCGGGGGCGACGGCCTCACCGTGGGCGTCGGCTTTCCCCTGACCGACGCCAGCGAATCGCGCCCGGACGTCGACAGGGAGATGACCCTTGCGTCCCACGCCGAGTCGCTCGGGTTCGACGCCCTCTGGGCGCGAGACGTCCCGTTGTACTGGCCCCGGTTCGGCGACGCCGGCCAGACGTTCGATACGTGGTCGTGGCTCAGTTACGCGGCCGCCCACACCGACGACGTGGCGCTGGGGACGGCGAGCGTCGTCTTGCCACTCAGACACCCGTTGCACGTCGCAAAGAGTGCCGCCTCCGTCGACCGCCTCGCCGACGGGCGACTCGTGCTGGGCGTCGCCACCGGTGATCGGGACCCGGAGTACCCGGCGTTCGGCGTGGACCCGGACGAGCGCGGCGTACTGTTCCGTGAGTCGGTCGACCTTCTCAGGACCGCCTGGCGCGACGAGTTTCCGACGGCAGAGGGTCGCTGGGGCTCCTTAGACGGTGACCTCGACGTGGTCCCGAAACCGGCGGGCGAGACGATCCCGCTCCTGCCGACGGGCAACGCCCGTCAGTCCGTCGAGTGGATAGCCGACCACGGCGACGGCTGGTTGTTCTATCACCTCCCGACAGACACGCTGGCGTCGTATCTCGACGACTGGCGCGCCGCCGCGGGCGAGAAACCATACGCGATGGTCGTTCGCACCCACCTCACAGACGACCCGACGGCCGACCCCGAACCGGTCCATCAGGGCTACCGGGCCGGCAGCGAGTGGTTCGTCGAGTACTTCCGTGACCTCGCGTCGGTCGGCGTCGACCACGTCGTCGTCTCGACGCCCGGCGAGGACCCGGACCGGGAACTCACGCGTCTCGCCGAGGACGTCCTCTCGCGGGTCTGAGACCGACTGTGGCTTACTCCGACGCCTGTTCGCGGGCCGCCCGCACGTGTTCGCGCGCTTCGTCGGACGTCATCCCGCGGACACCACAGTCACAGGAGAGCAGTTCTGGGTCGGCGAGGTCGTCGACCTGCTCTCGCTGGTCGCGTTCGAGCGTCTCGGTCTCCGGGTCGTACTCGAACGTGACGCGGTAACTCACCTGTGTCACGCCCTCGATGCGGTGGTCCTCGCTCGGGTCGGGGTTGGCGATGGCGTCCTCGTGTTCGGCCTGCATCGCCGCTTGCCACTCCTTCAGGTTCGCCTCCGGGTCGACGTCGTCGGTCATACCACGGACGTGGCGACAGACGGGCAAAAAGGTGGGTCAGTCGCCTCGACGACACCGCGTTCTTGACGTTTCCGTGCCGTCCGGTCGACCGCGCCAGCGTGCCCCGTCCAAACTCGTGAGCCAGCCGTGTCACGCGTTCGTCCGGTCTCACCGCGTCTCCCGACTCCAGATACCGACACGTCCGAACACTACCGGGCGAGAATCCACTCGTAGGCTGAGCGGAAACAAAACGGGAGCCGTCTCCGGCGGTTGCCAATCCCTTGTTCGGTGAAATCGGAACGGTCAGGCCCCACCAGTCAGGCGTTCGTCACTATCGCCCGTCTCACACAGGTCAATGAGAGCGCGTTCGAGTAGCTCACGGACGATGAATTCCTCGTAGTGTTGCGTTTCACAGTATTCACAGGGCTTCATCGTGCGGGCAACTGATCTGATGTCGTCGCCGTGGTGCTCGTAAAGCGATTCTACGAGGGCTGACAACCCTTCTGTTGCCGTCTCCTGTACAGGGGCTAGTGTCTCCTCGGCCCCCTCCGGGAGGTTGTACGAGAACACCCGCGTGTTCGATCTGTAGTATTTCCGCGTGCCGCCGCCAGCTTCTTCGAGTCGGGAAATTTCGACCATGTCCGCCTCTTTCAGGACGTTGACGTGGTGACGGACCGTCGTCTCGGCTTTCGTTTCACCTCGGCGTCCGAGTTCCTGCTGGATCGCCTCAATCGTCATCTCTTCCTCAGCGAGCATATCCAGAACTTTCGCCCGTAGGTCGTTTTCCAGCGCCTTTGCTTTCTCAGGGTCGGTGGTGACAACCTCGCGGATTGGCACGTCGGATTCGAACAGCGCCATTGTCCTGAGACAGGGTATGACCACGACGATAGTAAGAGTATGGCTATGCTCTCGACTATGATTTACTATCTATAGTAGCGCTCTAAGTTTTGTCGTAACGGTCATGCGCACCGAACCACAAGAATAGCACGAGATGGGAACGACACACGAACAATTCAACGTCGGTGGGATGTCCTGCTCGTTTTGCACCGAGAGCATCGAGAAAGCCTACGACAGGACTGACGGCGTCGAGGACGTAGCTGTAAGCCTCGCCCACGAAGAAGTCCTCGTCCAGTACGACGACAGCCGGCTAAGCGAGGTCGAAGTGAAAGATACCCTCCGCGACCTCGGCTATACGATCCGCGACCCTGACAAGGAAAAGCGGTACGAAGAACAGCAGGCCGAACTCACTGATGGGAAGCGACGGCTGCTTCTCGCCGGCGGTGCATCTATCGTCACAGTCGCATTGATGCTGTGGATGGTCTTCGTGATGGGTCGGTTCGAGTCGGAATCGCTGGCGATAGACTCCGTTACACTCGCGCTCGCGCTCGGCACGATGTTTGGACCGGGCCGCTACATTCTCGAGAAGGCCTACCAGAGCGTCCGCCGCGGCATCTTCAACCAACACGTCCTGCTGGAAGCGGGCGCATTCGCCGGTCTGCTCGGCGGCTTCCTCGGCCTGTTCGTCTTCCCGAGCTTTCCGACCGTCCACTTCTTTGCCGTCTCTGTCTTTATCACCACCTATCACATCCTCTCTGAGTACACGACCCTCTTCGTCCGCACACGTGCCTCACAGGCAGTACAAAGCCTGTTGAGCCGACAGCCGGGCGTCGCACGGCGCGTGACCAACGACGGCGATGTAGCGGAAGTCCCGATCGGTGACCTCGAGGTCGGTGATCGGGTGCGCGTCAAGCCCGGCGAGACTATCCCCATCGATGGTGCGGTCGTGGACGGCACGTCTACTGTCGATGAGTCCGTCGCCACGGGGGAGTCCATCCCGGAAGCAAAGACCACCGGCGACGACGTGATCGGCGGGTGCGTCAACGAGACTGGGGTGCTCCTGATCGAGGTCACCGCTACCGGTGACGACGCGTTCCTGAATCAGGTCGCCCGCGAAATCGAGGAAGCGAGGGCGATGAAACCCGGCATCATCCAGCTTGCCGACCGCGTCCTCGCGTATTTCGTCCCGGGCGTCCTCACGATTGCGCTCCTTTCTTTCGGGTTCTGGCTGGTCGCGCCGCTGGCATGGGGTGCTGGCCCGAACGTCCAGCGTGGCGCATTCGCCGCTCTCGCCGTTCTCGTTCTCGGCTATCCGTGTGCGCTGGGGATGGCAACACCCCTGGCCTTGATTCGTGGTGGCGGGAAAGCCGCGAACCGCGGTGTCCTGATGCGTTCGGGCGACGCGTTCCAGATCTTCCCGGACATCGACCACGTCGTCCTCGATAAGACCGGGACGGTTACGGTCGGTGAACCAGCGGTCTCCGACGTCATGGCGTATGACGGGGGCGAGGATGACGTGGTCGCCATTGCAGCGAGCGCCGAGGCATTCAGTGAACATCCTCTCGCCGACGCCATCCTCTCGGATGCCGAGGACCGGGACGTGGATTTCGACGATCCCGAGTCGTTCGATTCTGAGACTGGGAACGGTGTCCGAGCAACGGTCGAGGGGGCCGACGTGCTGGTGGGCAAGCCCGGGTGGCTGGCTGCGGAGGGGGTCGGTTACGACGCCGCCGACGACGACATCCAGCGGCTCCAGCGGCGCGGCCTCACGGTCGCAGGCGTCGTCCGGGACGGGACTCTCGTCGGCCTGATTGGCATCGGCGACGAGGTAAAAGACGACGCGACGGAAACCGTCCACCGGATACACGGCGCGGGAATCACGTCAGTGCTACTCACCGGCGACAACGAACGCACCGCCGAAGCAGTCGCCAGCGACGTGGGTATCGGCCGAGTCTTGGCCGACGTCCTCCCCGACGAGAAACGCGCGGAAATCGCGCGTCTCCAAAACGAGGGGCGACGCGTCGCGATGGTCGGCGACGGCATCAACGATGCGCCAGCACTCACGCAGGCCGATATCGGCATCGCCATCGGCGCGGGGACGGACATCGCCATCGAGTCGGCCGACGTCGTGGTGATGGGCGAGCGCCTCGGCGGCGTGATGGACGCGTACGAGATTGGCGCGGAGAGCTATCGAAAGACCCGTCAGAACCTCGTTGCAGCGTTCTCGTTCAACGGTGTCGGTGTCGCCGCTGCGACGACTGGTCTCGTCCACCCGGTGTTTGCGATGGGCGTGATGGTGCTGTCGGTGTCGGCTGTCCTCGCTAACAGCTTCGCGGGGCAATTGCTCACCGGCGACGACGTCGATACGGGCTTCTCGGTCGAGAACGACGAGGGAGAACCGATACCCGACGGAGCGGCCGATTAGGGCGATACTTCGTAGCCCGCTTGTTCGATTGCACCGTGGAGGTCCTCGTCTTTCACGTCCTCATTGACGACAACTTCGACGGTGTCGCCGGTATGGTCTGCGTCAACTCGGGTCACGCCGCCGACGTTCTTGAGAGCAGTCTCGACGTTCCGTTCACAGCCGTTACAGGACATCCCGGTAACCGAGAGCGTTTTTCGATTCACGTACTCGAATTGGTGGGTGACAGTCAAAACAGCTACGGCGACTATTGTCCTGATACGACTGTCGTTATATCGTTCGCACGTCGATTGGAAGGGTTGCTCAGGCCGTGTTTCGTTACGCATCACAATCGAGGCGGGAGACTTTCTCGGTTGTCTGTGCCAGAAACCGGCCGCCTCAGCGGTGGTAGCGACTGAATTGCTTTGGATTTTGTGGAGCGCGAGCGGACGCCCGATCGAGTGATGAAGGAATGTGCGCCCGGAACACTAACGACCGGCGTCATCCTGGGCGGCGCGCCAGGTCAGCCGGCAAACCCTCGTGCCGGGCGGGCGACAGAACTGTCGCCTGGTGCCGAAACGGCGTTGACCGGTTCGGCGGGCGGATTACGACCGCGAGTCGGGCGGGGTGCGTTCGCCAAACGGGCGGCGTCAGCCGCCGGTATGTACCGTGCCCGGGTTCTCCGGTTCGTCATCGTCCCGGTGACGGGTCTCGGCCGGGGATTAAAGGCACGCAGTCGGGCTAGGAGACACCCGTACCTAAGGGTGGCGTTCAGAGTGCGTACTCGTCTTCGCGCAACTGGACGTACTTCCCGTTGCGGTAGCCGAACTTCCCCCATTTGTACTTGGCGACGAGTTCGATGCCGTGGAGGCCGCCCCTGAGAGCGGCGTCTGCCTTGATGCCGCGAGCGTCCATCAGGTCTCCCGCTGTGGTGAACGCGCGGTCCCAGTCGCGTGGCCGCCAGTCGCGAACCATGTCCGCGAACGTGGCGTTCCGCAGGACTTCGTCGCCGATGGCGGCGTGCCACTCGTCGTTGTAGCGTTCGAGGCCGCCCTCGGCGGCGAGTCGACCGGCTATCTTCCCGGTGCGGACCGCGACGTGGTCGCCGCCCTCGTGGAACGCCGATGTGGCACCCATCGCGCCACCGGTGACGGCGATGCCGGCGCGGGCGGGCGACTCGATGGGGCGGGTCGAGGAGATGGGATAGGTCTCTGTGCCCTTCGACTTCCCGCGGTCTTCGACCAGCGGGAAGTCCGCGACGTCGTACTCGGGGAACTGCCGTTCGAGCAGTCGCCGGACGTACTCGTTGCCCCGGGGGATGCCCTCGTCGTCGTCGCGCAGGAGGTCCCACTCGCGCGTGTCGTAGTCGTCGATGTCCAGTCCGATGGGCATCGTCAGGCCGATGCGGGCCACTGGCTCGTCGTTCGGGAAGATCCACGGGTACGCCGTGTGACCGGGCATGATGCCCCACCAGAACTCGATGAAGTCCGGGTCGAACAGTTCCTCGGGCATCCGGCGGTGTTCCTGGTAGGCGATGTGGTTGACCTTGTTGGAGGGCATAATCTCGCTCATCGTCCGACTCTCGGGGAGGAACTGGTCTAGGGCCCCGCCCGTGACGGTTCGCTGGGGGCCGTCGGCCAGCACGAGGTGGTCCGTCTCGATGTCCTCGCCGTTGGCGAGGTGGACCGTGTGGCGCGGACTCGACGCGAGGTCCGTCTCGACGCCGGTGACGCTGACGCCGACGCGGTAGTCGGCACCGGCGTCGGTCGCTCGCTGGCGAAGCCAATCGTCGAACTTCGCGCGGTGCATCGTAAAGCCGAATCCGTCGTAACTCGCGTCGATACCGGTCTCGGTCAGCGCCAGTTCGGAGTCGGGGCCGTAGAACTTCGCCCCGTCGAGTTCGCTGAGCACGACGTCCTCGGGGAACTCCTCAAACGGGATGTCCATGATGTCGAGCCAGTAGTCGAGCAGACCGGCAGCGTCCGTCGAATCCGGTCCCGGGCCGTCGCGGTCGGCCCGGGGAACCCCCTTCTCTAAGACGACGGCATCCGCACCTCGGGCGGCGGCGGCCTCGGCGGCGGACGACCCGGCCGGGCCACCCCCGACGATCGCCACGTCTACGTATTCCATACGCGCTACCGTGCCACCCCGACGGCTAAAACCTATTGTCTCGTCGCGCTATGGCGACTCCGTGGCCCACGATAGGCCCGGCAGCGAAACTCGGTGGCTGCCGTGCCGTTTTTGATACGCGGTGTCACAGTGTCCGTATGGCAGACATCGTCGTCCGCCGAGACAACATCCACGGCATGGCCGTCGACCGATACGCGACGGCACTGCGCGACCGACTTCCAAACCACGACGTCGAGGTGGCACGCACGCCGGCCGCCGAACGTGACCTCGTCGCCGACGCGACGGTTCTCACCGGCAGTTCCGTCTCCGAGGACCTGCTCGACGCGGCGGACTCGCTCCGCCTGTTCGCGTCCACGTACGCCGGCTACGACCACCTCCCACTCGACGAACTGGCCGCACACGACGTGGCGCTGACGACGGCCTCTGGCGTCCACGCCCCTAACGTCGCCGAACACGTCGTCGGTGCGTGGCTCTCGTTCGCCCGCGGCTTTTTCACGGCGCGGCGACGACAGGCCGACCACGTCTGGCAGTCGTTCAAATCGAACGATTTCGCCGGAAGCCGCGTCTGCGTCGTCGGCATGGGGGCCATCGGCTCCGCTATCGTCGACAGACTCGGCGGCTTCGACGTCGAGACGGTCGCCGTGCGCCACTCGCCCGAGAAGGAGACCCCGACCGACGAGGTGTACGGCTACGACGACGTCCACGAAGCCGTCGAGGACGCTCGCTACGTGGCGCTCGCCTGCCCGCTGACAGAGGGGACGCGAGGGTTGGTCGACGCCGACCTCCTGACGACGATGCACCCCGAGACGGTGCTCGTGAACGTCGCTCGGGGTCCCGTGGTCGACACCGACGCCCTCGTCGACGCCCTCCAGCGCAACCACGTCGGCGCGGCGGCGCTCGACGTTACCGACCCGGAACCGCTCCCGAGCGACCACCGCCTGTGGGACTTCGAGAACGTCCTCGTCACGCCACACAACGCCGGCCACACGCCGAGCTACTTCGACAGACTCGCGGACATCGTCGCAGAGAACGTCCGCCGCGCCGAGGAGACCGGCGCGTGGGACGGGCTACAGAATCAGATTTCGCTTTAGATGTAACCGCGCTGGGCGAGCAGTTCGCCGTTCAGCACGCTCGCCCCGGCCGCGCCGCGCATCGTGTTGTGCGCGAGGCAGTTGAACTGGACGCCGTCGGTGGTCTCGCGGAACCCGCCGACTGCGACACCCATGCCGTCCTCGATGTTTCGGTCGAGTCGGGGCTGGGGCCGGTCCGGTTCCTCGAACACCGTGATGAGGCGTTCGGGCGAGGACGGGAGGTCGATTCCGGTGACCGACGCCATCGCGTCTTCGGCCTCTTCGACGGTGACGTCTTCGGCCGTGTCGGCCCAGACGTTCTCTAAGTGGCCATCGAGCGTCGCGATGCGGTTACAGGAGGCGGCGACGTCCATGTCGTTGAGTTCGACTTCGGCGCCGTCGAAAGAGCCCAGCAGCTTTCGGGACTCGGTCTCCATCTTTTGCTCCTCGCCGCCGATGTGCGGGATGGCGTTGTCGATAATCTCCATCGAAGAGACGCCGGAGTAGCCCGCCCCGGAGACGGCCTGCAGCGTCGAGA
The DNA here is from genome assembly GCF_011602445.1 of Haloarcula sp. JP-L23. Lineage (NCBI taxonomy): Archaea > Methanobacteriati > Methanobacteriota > Halobacteria > Halobacteriales > Haloarculaceae > Haloarcula > Haloarcula sp. JP-L23. The sequence goes on from NZ_CP050014.1 coordinate 1,958,192, forward strand.
CGCGCACGTCGGTCAGGTCGAAGGCACGGTCGAGAGCGGCCAGCGGCGGGACCATCGTGATGGTCGAGCAGTTGGGGTTCTTCAGCAGTGCGCCGTCCCAGCCGCGCTCGTCTCGCTGGACCTCGATGAGGTCGACGTGGTCGGCGTTGACCTCCGGAATCGTCAGCGGAACGTCCTCGTCCATCCGCCCGTTCGAGGAGTTCGAGGAGACGACGTAGCCCTCCTCACAGAACTCGGGTTCGACCTCCGCGCCGATGCTAGAGGGCAGCGAGGAGAAGATGAGGTCGACGTCGTCCGGCACGTCGTCGGGCGTCGTCGCGCCGACGGTGATGTCGGCGACGTCCTCCGGGATGGGCGCCTCGACGCGCCACTTCGCGGCTTCGCGGTAGCTCTTTCCGGCGCTCGATTCGCTGGCTGTCAGTGCGGCGATTTCGAAGTCCGGGTGCGGGTCGAGTAACTGGATGAGTCGCTGTCCGACCGCGCCGGTTGCTCCGAGGACGCCTACGCGTACAGTCATCGGTTGACACAGGGCCGTGGGTGTTCAAAACAGTTTGGATACGCCCCGCTGTCCCCCAGTCAAGCTTCCGCTTCGGTGTCCTCGAACACCCACTGGACGACCCGCGCTTCGACCACGTCCCGCTCCTCGACGTAGGGGCCCTCGGGGTTTTCGAGTATCCCGTCGGCATCGGCCAGCATCTCGGCTTCGAGGTCGCTGTGGTCGGGTTCGTCCCGGACGTCGTTGAGAAGGGCCTCGAAGTCCTCCCGCAGGTCGAAGGACGCGCGGGCGACGTTACAGCGCGACAGCGGACTCATCCCCGTCTCCAGTACGAGGTCACGCACCGTGTCCCAGTCGGCCGCACAGAAGTAGATGGACACCTCCCCGACGATGTCCCGCCACGCGATAGGTTCGGAGTGTTTCAGCAGGGGCACCGCCCGCGGCGGGAGGTCCAACCGCGTCTTCGTGTTCGGGTTCCCGCACAGGCAACACGCCTTCTCCGTCTTCCCCGTGTACATACCCGATAGTTGGGCTCGACGGGTTTGTGTACTCGGGTCCCCCGCGGCCGTGGCCGCAGCGTGGGGGTATAAGTGTCGGGGCCGGGCAGTACCCCGCAATGTTGCGCGACGCGCTGTTCTACCCGCAGCGAGGCCCGGGGTGGCTCTGGACCGTGATAACGGGGAGTCTGCTGACGCTCGTGGGCGCGGTGCTGTTCGTCCCGCTCATCCCCGTACAGGGGTACCTCCTCCGCGTACTGCGGTCGACGGCCGAGGGTCGCCCACACCCGCCAGCGTTCGAGGACTGGGGGGACCTGTTCGTCGACGGCGCGCGGGTCATCGCCGTACAGGTAGCGTATCTGTTCGTCCCGGTCCTCGTGACGCTCGGTGGCGTCCTCGCTCGGGTGTCGGGCGCGCCGTTGCTCGGGAGCGCTCTGTTGGTCCTCGCGTCCGTCGTCGGTCTCGCCTCGGCGTATCTCCTGCCGGGTGCGCTCACACGACTGGCGACGACAGACCGCCTCACGGCGGCGTTCGAGGTTCGAGCCATCGCGGGTGCGGCCCGTCGACCCGTCTACGTCGTCGCCGTCCTCGAGGCGTACGTCGCCCTGTTCGTGATTGCGGGCCTCGGCGGCGTCCTCGTCCTCATCCTCGTCGGCGCGGTGTTCGCCTTCTACGGGCAGGTCGTCGGCTATCACCTCTTTGCGCGGGGGTACGCCGGTGCGACCGGCGACGGGCAGGACCCGATGCACCGCCCGCAGACTGCCGCCGAGTAAGCAGTCGACCGACGGGGCCACACAGGAACGTTTTACTCGCCGGAGCGGGGACCGGAGCGTATGGATACGGCCGACCGACTCGACCTCGTGAGCCGGCACACTCAGGAGGTCGTCACGGAAGACGAACTTGAAGGACTGTTCGAGGACGGCGACCCGTCGGCGTACATCGGCTACGCGCCCACCGGCGAGATGCACATCGGCCACTTCACGACGATGCGAAAGCTCGCGGACTTCCTGCGGGCCGACGTCGACGTGACGGTGCTCATCGCCGACCTGCACGCCCATCTCGACGACAACAAGAGCCCGTTCGACCTGCTGGACGCCCGCTCTGAGTACTACCGCGTCGCCATCGAAGGTATGATAGACGCCGCCGGTGCCGACCCCGACGACGTCGAGTTCGTCCGGGGCACCGACTTCCAGCTAGACGAGGAGTACACGCTGGAGATGTACCGCATGGCCGCGGAGACGACCATCGCCCGCACCCAGCGCGCGGCCAGCGAAGTCGTCCGCGAGTCCGAGAGCCCGAACCTCGGCGGCCTCATCTACCCCCTGATGCAGACGCTCGACGTGAAGGCCTTAGACGCCGACATCGCCTACGGTGGCGTCGACCAGCGCGGCATCTACATGCTCTCGCGCGAGATTCTCCCCGACCACGGCGGTCACTCGCCGGTCTGCGTCTTCGCGCCGCTCCTGTCGGGCCTCTCCGGCGGGAAGATGAGCGCTTCGGACGCCGCCTCGAAGGTGAACCTCACGGACGGTCCCGACGAAGTCGAGGAGAAGATCGGACAGGCGTACTGTCCGGCCGGCGACGTCGAGGACAACGGCGTGCTGGAGTACCTGAACCACCTCGTCTTCCCGGTACTCGACGTCGAGGGCGAACCGTTCGTCGTCGAACGCCCCGAGGAGTACGGCGGCGACCTGACCTACGAGAGCTACGAGGCCGTCGAAGAGGACTTCGTCAGCGGCGAACTCCACCCCGCCGACCTCAAGCCCGCAGTCGGGACCGCTATCTCAGAGGTCATCGACCCGGTGCGTGAGCGCCTCCTCGACCGGCCAGAACTGCTGGCCGAGGCCTACCCCGAGACGTACGGCGACGAGTAACGAAACTTCGGTGTCTGCGCGCTCGATTCAGACCGCTTCCGGACCGCGGTTGCCGGTACGGACCTGCACTGCGTCGGAGACGGGGACGACGAACACCTTGCCGTCGCCCTTCTCGCCCGTGTGAGCCGCCTCCCGAACCGCTTCGGCGACTTGCTGACCGGGGACGTCGGCGACGACGCACTCGACCTTGACCTTCTGGTGGAGGTCCACGACGTACTCCTCGCCGCGCCACTGCCCCGTCTTCGAGGGTTGGGAGCCCCGACCGGAGACGTTCGTCACGGTCAGTGACGGTGCGCCGACGTCGGTGAGCGCCTCCTTGACCGCGCCGAGTTTCTCGGGACGGACGACGGCCATCACGAGTTCGATGTCGGACGCGTGCCCACCGTCGGTGCGGACGGCGGAGTCGTTCAGCGTGTCGGGACTGGCGAACTCGGGGTACGTCTCGACTCCGTGGCCGGAGATGTCGAGACCCTCGCGCTCGCTGTCGGCGTCGACGCGCGCCCAGCCGAGTGCTGTCGTGACGGTGAACAGCGCGTACGTGGCGGCGACACTGACACTCCCGATGACGACGACGCCGAGCGCCTGCACGGCGATTTGGCCGGGGTCGAAGCCGACCGTCGAGACGTACGGGAGCGGGTACAGCACGATACCGAGGATACCGGCAGAGCCGTGGACGGGGAACACGGCACAGACGTCGTCTATCTGGAGGCGTTTCTCGACGACGTCGAAGACGACGGGCAGTTGCGCACCAGCGAGGGTGCCGAGGAACAGCGCACCGGCCCACGTCAGTACGTTCGCGGCCCCGGTGACGCCGACGAGACCGGCGAGCATCCCGTTGGCGAGGTAGAGCGTGTCGACCTTGCCGGTCTTGTACCACGCGACGACGCCGGCCGAGAGACCACCGGCGACCATCCCGAGCGACGTCGCGATGGCGACGCGGCCGGCGGCGGCAAAGGAGCCGAGCGAAATCTCGCCGCCGTTTGGCGAGAACACCGTCGCCGCCGTCCCGACGTTAAAGCCGTACCACCCGAACGCGAGGATGAGCGTCCCCAGCACCGCCAGCGTGACGGAGTGGCCGGGGATGACGTTTGCGCTCCCGTCCTCGTTGTAGCGTCCCAGTCGCGGCCCGAGGACGTAGGCGGCGGTCAGACCGGAGAGACCCCCCATCCCGTGGATGACCATCCCGCCGGCGAACTCGGTGAAGCCGAGTTGTGCGAGTAGGCCCCCCTTCCACGTCAGACCGACGGCGATCGGATAGACGAGGGCCGTGATAAACGCGGTGTAGATGACGTACATCCGGGGCCGACAGCGACCGGCGACGCCGCCGGAGACGATGTTCGCCGCGGCGATGGCGAACATCCCGCCCATCAGCCAGTTCACCGACGTGGTCAGGTCCCCACCGATGTAGCCAAACAGCGTCGGAACGTCGGCCCCGGTCGCGACTGCGACGCCGCGGGCGACGGCCTCACCGGCGACGAAGAACACCAACAGCCCGACACACAGTGTGATGAGGCTCTGTGTCAACTGGTTCGAGACGTTCTTCGCACGGACCTGCCCGGCCTCCAGCATCGCGAATCCAGCCTTCATGAAGAAGATGAGAAACGACGCGATGAGGACCCACAGCAGGTTCACGCCCGTGGCCAGCGTCTCGACACTCACCATGGGTCTGCCTCCATTTGTGACTGTTCGTCTGAAATGAGCCCGATTCTGCGTCCGTTTGTCAACGTATTTCGCATCACCCGGTGGGTTGGAAGACTCCTATTTGAATCTTACCTAAACAATGACCGATTAGGGCGGGTGAAAAACACCGTACGTCCAATATAGTGCACAGTATAATGAGTATAAGGTCAGCATCCGTCCAGAATATTCGGCAAAATCCAATCCCTCTTGGACGGACATTTATGTAAGCAGGACAATAAATGTGCTGTACAGGCGGTGCGCGGTCGAAACGGGTAAGCCGTCGTTCACACTGGCTTGCATATGGACGACCGTTCCCGCGTGGGCGTTCGCCGAACGTACGAGCGAATCGGCGACCACTTCTCGAAGACTCGCGAGTTCGCGTGGCCGGAGGTCGAGTCGTTCGTCGACGACGCCGACGGGGTCGGGACGGCGCTCGACGTAGGGTGTGGCAACGGCCGGCACGCAGAACTACTGGCCGACGTCGCCGACCGGGTCCTCGGCCTCGACGCCAGCCGGACGCTGCTCTGTGAAGCACGGGACCGTATCGGACCTCGCGTCTCCCTGTTGCAGGGCGACGCCACGCGACTCCCGCTCCGTGCCGACAGCGTGGACCTCGCCATCTACGTCGCGACGCTGCATCACCTCCCGACGGCCGCCGACCGCCGTGCCAGTCTCGACGAACTCGCCCGCGTCCTCCGCCCGGACGGCCGAGCGCTCGTCAGCGCGTGGAGCACCGCCCACGACCGCTTCGACGCGCCCGCCGACGCCGAGACGGGGTTCGACACGACAGTCGACTGGACGCTCCCCGGCGGGGAGACGGTGCCACGCTTCTATCACATCTACGCGCCGGCGGAGTTCGAACGCGACGTCGCCGCAAGCGGCCTGACCCGCCGCTCGATGGAGCTATCGAGCGGGAACTGCTACGCCGTGGTCGAACCAGAAAGGAAAGTTCCTTATTGACCTTCCCTCTATCAGTGCATACGTTCGCGCACCAGTGCCGTAGTACGTGCGGCGGTGGTGAACAAATCAGCGGGGTTTGCGAACGACGACGCGACCGAAGTGAGCGGCGGTGGTCTAGTGGTAGGACCTGAGCCTTCCAAGCTCATGGCCCGGGTTCAAATCCCGGCCGCCGCACTTTTCCGACAAACAAACCGTGAGTCAGAAATACGGAATTGAGGGATTTGAACCGGACCAAGACGGTTGTGCTCGCTCACTTCGTTCACTACGCGCACTGCGACTTGGAGGGTTCAAATCCCGGCCGCTGCGTTCTTTCTGACTGCCCTCTGCGTACCGACACCGGACTGTCTCGGCCCCATCCGGCCACCGTCGATGGGATGTCGGCATACTGGTGCAAGTTTTATTACCTCACTGGCCGAATTATTACGCGAAGAAATAGACGCAATTAAACCGACAGTTTCTTTTATCGGTTCGACTTTCCAACAGTAGCGGGTGTCGTTGGTCGGTTCGCACAGCGGTGACGACGGACCACGTGGCCGCTGTCGACCACCGGTAGGACGCCACCCACAGTATCCAGTTATGACTGCATCCGACTCAGCGCCCACGACCGGCCCGATTTACGACGCCGAATCGCTACGCGACCGCGACGACGTCACGTTCCACGAGGAGACGGATACCGTCGACGCAGCCACGGTCGACCAACTCGAGAAGATGGACGACATGGCGCCAGTCGGGGTCCGCAACGGCGACGGCGAGACGCTGGTGATGCAGGTCACCGAGACGTGTGACTGGAAGATTCCGTCGGCGAGCGTCGGCCCGAACGAGGACTTCGCGGCGACCGCTCGAAAGTGGGTCGAGACGAACGCTGGGTACGCCGTCGAACTCACCGCCGTCGAAGGCGTCTGGCACGTCGAAGTGCGGAGCGCCGACAGCGATCGGACGGCAGAGCGTTACTTCGTCGTTTTCGGTGCGTCGACGGTCGGGACACGGAGTTCGGACGGCGACGCGGTCCGTACGGGTTGGGTCACCGACCTACCGGCCGACGCCGTCGCGGTGCCGGGCACCGAACTGTTCTTCGAGTAAGCCGGTCTGCCCGTCGCTCGACGCACCGATCTAGACGTGAGAAACGAGCGAGCGACGGTTACGGTTCGACGCGCTCCCAGGTGTCGGAGGTCAGCGTTGCGTCGGGGTTCTCCGGCAGCGAAACTGTCAGTCTGTCGTCCATCTCGACGCAGACGAGGTCGACCCGGTTCCGTTCGCTGTGGTTGCGAGTAGGGTAGGTAAACGGGCGGTCGCGCCGTGGCAGATCGCCGATACGGGGACACTCGGGTGGCTCTACGGCCCGGTCGGCGAGGCCGTCGATGTGGACCCGAGACTGTGGACGGTCACCGCCGCGGTCGTCGCCCCACGAGAGAAGTCGGTTCCCACCCGGGAGACTGCGGAGGAACCCACGGGCCCGAAGCCGAAACCGCTGGACGAGGCCGGGGTCGTCCTCCACCTCTGGGAGCGCACCGGTGTGGTCACCCTTTGGCTCGTCCATGGGTGTGAGACTCATACACAGAGGTACGGCGGCGGGCTACAAAACGGTTGTGTCAGATACAGGTTTGCGTCTCAGAGCTCGATGCGTTCGACGATCTGGTTGCCGTCCTCGCGGGAGTTCAACGCGACGATGCGGATGTGTTCTTCGAGGCCGGAGTCGTTCAACTTCGCCTTCAGGAGGTTGTCGACCTGATAGACACCCGCTGCGTTGTTCATCTCGATTTCGACCAGCACGGGGTAGTCCTCGCCGCTGCTGAGTGTCACCGTCTCGATAGCCTGACTGGAGACGGTGTTGATGCCGCGGCCGCCCCGTTCGTAGGGGATGCGCGAGCGACCACGCTCCATGTCCAGCGCGTCGGCGACTCTGACGACGCCGGCTTCCAGCGTCAGCGGGATCTCCTCGGTGTGGTGACAGAGAATGGCATGGAGCACTTCGCCTTTCACCCGAACCAGTTCGTTCACGTCGTAGAACTCCGCTAGCAGTCTGTCCAACAGGTCCGCGGCGAGCGGTATCGAGTAGTACGGGTGTTCGTCGCGGTGGACGACGTGTCCGATGTCGTGAAGCGTCGCGGCGAAGGCGATGATGACGGCCTCGTCGGCCTCGTCTAGGTCGTGGTCGTCGGCACCGTTGAACTCGACACCACCCTGTTTGAGCAGGTCGTAGAGACACAGCGCCCGGTTGCGGACGATGTCGATGTGTTTCTTTCCGTGGTCGTTGTACCGCTTTCGCATGACCGGGTTGACGTTTTGGGCGTGGAGGTACGCCTGTACCTCGTCGTCGCTCGCCAACAGTTCGAGGACGGCGTTGACCCGTTCGTCCGGAAACGCGTGGTCCCGGCTGGGGTCGTAGATACGCCCGGCGGCAGCACTCTCTGTCTCGCTCATAGATACGACAAAGCGTGCCAGCGAGAAAAAGGCCGCCCCCGTTCGGTCAGGTCGCCCGCACCGCATCGAGGACGTCGTCGTAGTTCGGTTCGACTCCGGGGTCGTCCGTCGCCCACGCGTAGGTTATCCGTCGCTCGTCGTCGACGACGAACACGGAGCGTTTCGCCAGGTCGTAGACGCCGAGTCCCTCGAAGTCCATCGAGACGTCGTACGCGTCGATTATCGCTCGCTCGTTGTCGCTGACGAGAGCGAAACCGAGGCCGAGTTGGTCGCGGAAGGCGTTCTGTGCGAACGGCGTGTCGATGCTGACGCCGTAGACCGTCGCGCTCGCGTCGACCAGTTCGTCCCGACGCTCGTCGAACACTTCCAGTTCGTCGCCACAGACGCTCGTGAACGCGCCGGGAAAGAACGCGAGGACGACAGGGCCGTCGACGACGGCATCTGACAGCGACAGTTCGCCGATGCCACCGTTGGCGAGCGGTGCGGTGAAATCGGGCGCCTCGTCACCGACTGTAAGCATGGCCGTGGCTTTCGCCTCCTGTCTGAAATCCCTTGTGACCGTTCTGCCGTCCCTGATGCCTCTACTAGCGACTATCAGACATCTATCCGACCAGTTCGACGGTTCATTTTAACACCCCGGGACCCGTCTCCCCGGACATGCCCGACACGATGGAGGTCTATACGGGAATGGAAGTGACTGTCGAACACGTCGAGTCGCTGTCCTCCGGCGGCGCTCGCTTCGACATCACCGCCGAGGACGGCCGGAAGTGGCGTATCGACCTGACTCGCGACGGCGAGACAGACGTCGTGACGACGTGGCGCGACGGCACCCTCGCCGATGTCGCCGTCCCCGAGTGGGTAGACGACGTTACGGCACGCTTAGCCCGGCAGTAGGTCCCTGTTTCGAACTCACCTGCTATCCAGTCGCTGTCCGCGTCGGAGTGAATTCCATGCTCGAAGCGTGAAAAGGCCTATAACGCGGTATCACGCGCCGACGATGAGCAAAAAGACTATAATAGCAACCACGTAAACTTCGGTTACAATGTCAGGGACATTCGTACCACTGTTCCCGGGGATGCCGGGCACGACGGAGATGATGGTCATCCTCCTCATCGCCGTCCTCCTCTTCGGGGCGAACAAGATTCCGAAACTCGCACGCTCGACCGGTGAGGCGATGGGTGAGTTCCAAAAAGGGCGGACAGAGGTCGAACAGGAACTCGAAGAGATGAAACAGGGCGGTACTGACACCAGCGCTGGCGAGACGGCCGACGCCAGCACGGACACCTCGAGTACCGAGGAGACGGCGACCGAGTCGAACAACTAATCCCCGGATTTCTCCTCTTTCGTCCGAACGAAATCGTTTTCCAGCAGTCACACCACCGTCCGGGCAGGGCGTGTGGCCTAGTGGACGAGGGCGAGGGGTTCCTAACCCCTAGAGCGCGGGTTCGAATCCCGCCACGCCCGTTCTGAGAGGAGCGGAGGCGACGAGCGAACCGGCATGGCAGGATTCGAATCACGCAAACGAGAACGGAGTGAGCGGGTGCCTCGGGTTCGAATCCCGCCATTCTGGTTCTGCGACGACTGGACGCGAGGGACGCGGACTCGGAGAGGCGAAGTATGGGACGGTACCGTGGCGTGGTCGTTTACTCGACGACGACAGCGCCCCGCATCCCGAGTGCCTTGTGCGGCAGACAGGCGTAGAGATACTGTCCCGGGTCGTCGAACGTGTGTTCGAACGTCGTGCCGGGTTCGCTCGCCACGTCGCCGGAACTGACGTCGGTGTTCTCGAACACCACGTTGTGAGCGCCGCCGTCCCCGGTCCACTTCCAGCGGACGGTCGACCCGGCGTCGATTCGCACGACGGGCGGGTCGAACGCGAAGGCGCCGCCGTTGCCCTCGGCACCGACGGTGACCGCGGCGGTGTCACTGCCGGTACGGTCGGCGACGGTCCCCTCGAAGTTGCCGGCCTCGGCTACCCACTCGTCGACCGTCTCGTAGCCCGTCGTCGGCACCTCGCGGACGATGACGGCGCCTTTCATCCCTGCTTCGCTGTGGGGTTCACAGACGAAGGGGTACTCGCCCGTCTCCTCGAAGATGAAGTGGTAGCCAGTGCCCGACTGGGCGTTCGTGCGGCCGCTGTCGAACGTCCCGTCGAGGGCGACGACGTTGTGCTGGCCGCCGTGACCGGTCCAGTCCCACCGGACGAAGGTCATCGGCGTCACTTCGATGACCGGTGGGTCGAACGCCCAGCCACGGTCCGTCTCGTGACCGACGGAGATCGTCGGCCGGGACCCCCGTCCGAACGTTCGGGGTTCGCCGTCGTAGCCGTTGGCGTCCGCGAGCCACTCTTCGAGGGAGTCAGGGGACGTCAGTTCGGCTGTCTCGGTCGACGCGGTGGCTGTACCGTCGGACGCGTCTCCGACGGCCTGTGTCGTCTCACCGGTCGAGAGACAACCGGCGGTCGCGGCGAGTCCGGTCAGTGCTGTACTCGCGAGGAACCGTCTGCGGGTGGAGGGCCGTTCCATTGCGTGTCCCGCTACGCGAGGGCGACCCGAAAACCGTGGGCGTGCTTTCCAGAATCTGGAAATCAACGGGCACCCTTTATCTGATGGTCGTTTATCACCGACCGGACGGGCACCGCCGACCCGACCGTCACGTTGAATGCCGCTCCGTGGGAAAGCCACCGCTAGTCGCCGTCACGAAACCGAGCGTGCCACTCCACCCGCCCCACTGTCGCCCACAGGAGGTCCCCCCGTGTCAGGAGACGACCCGCCCGACCAGCAGGCCACGTTCGAGGCGTTGGCCGACCCGGACTGTCGCGACATCCTCGCGACGCTCGACGAACCGCTCCCCGCGAAACGAGTGGCCGACGCCTGTGAACTCCCACTGACGAGTACGTACCGAAAGCTCGAACAGTTGAGCGACGCCGCACTCGTTTCCGAGGAGACGGACATCCGGTCCGACGGCCACCACGAGACGACGTACGTCCGGGACTGTACCGGCGTGTTCGTCGCCCTCGACGGGAGAGACTCGTTCGACGTCGACGTCTTGCGGGACCGCGAGACGCCGGACGAGCGGTTAGCACGCCTCTGGTCCCGCGTCAGTGAGGAACTATGAACGGACAGATACCACTCGTCGTTCTCGGGTTCAAGACAGTCACGCTGCTACTGGGCGGTCTCATCACCTACTTCGCCGCCAAGGCGGCGGTGAAATCCCGGTCGCGGGGGCTGACGTATCTCGCCGTCGGGTTCGGGACGGTCACGTCCGGGTCGTTGCTGGCCGGCGTGGCCGATCAGGTCTTTGGCTTCGATACCCAGACGGCGCTGGTGTTCGAGAACGCGCTGACGATGGTGGGGTTCGCCGTCGTCGCGTACTCGCTGTACGTCGCGGGGCGGTCGTCACTGGGCGGTCGGTGAAAACGGAGAACCGAGTCGGAAACCGTTACTCGACGATAATGGCGCCCTTCATGCCGAGGCTCTTGTGTGGCTGACAGTAGTAGAGATAGACGCCAGCGGACTCGAAGGTGTGCTGGAAGTCGTTGCCGGACTCGGCGACGAGGTCGCTCTCGAACTCGCCTTCCTCGTGGACGACGTTGTGGGAGCCACCCTCGCCGGTCCAGGACCAGTTGACGTCCGTTCCGGCGTCGATGCGGACCGCCGCAGGGGCGAAGGCGTAGGCGCCGCCGTTGCCCTCGGCGCCGACTGTCACTTCGACGTTCCCGGTCCCGGTCTCGTCCGCGACGGTACCGTCGAAGTTCCCGACGTCGGAGAGGTAGTCGCTCACGTCGGACGGGACGTCACCGCCGCTCTCGCCTTCGGTGCCCGTCGGCGTACTGTCGGCCGTCTCGGTGCCACCGCTGTCGCCGCCGGACTCGCCATCCGACCCACCGCTGTCGCCGCCGGACCCGCCACAGCCAGCAAGGAGTCCGGCGCCCGACACGGCCGCGGTGCTCTGGATGAACGTCCGCCGATCGAGGTGGTCTGTCATGCGCCCGAATTTCGAGTTCCAGACACTAAAGGTAGTCGCTTCGACGACAACAGAATAGACAATCATGAGGGTCCGAGAGTCTGAAATTCGGCAGTTTCGGTGGTAGATAAAACTGCCGCGCCGAACGAGTTCGTTACAGAACTTTGACCCTTCTGCGTATCGGTGGTCTCGGGACCAAGTACTCGATACCTACACAGTTTGGACGGGGGTTCATTCCGGTGGCTGTCGTGTGTCCCGATATGCGAGTGAGGTGTCTGTCGTGACGGTCTGGCTCAGAGCCGACCATCTGGTTCGGCGGCGGGGGCCGCTGGCGCGTCGACCGGACGAGCGTGTCCTCCTCGTCGAAGCCGAGTCGTTCGCTCGAAAACTGCCGTATCACCCACACAAATTGACGCTGGTGTTCGCCGCGTTGCGGCACTTCAGAGACGACCTCCGCGCCGAGGGACGGACCGTCGACTACCGACAGGTAGACACGTTCGAGGAAGGACTCACCGCCCACTTCGAGGCCCGTCCGGACGACACGCTGGTGACCACGATGCCGCAGGCGCCCGGCGCACGCGAGCGCATCGAGCGCATCGTCGCCGACGCGGGCGGCGCCGTCGAGTTCGTCCCGGACGAGCGGTTTCTCTGCTCACCCGGCCAGTTCGACGCGTGGGCCAGTGACGGCCGCTACCGTCACGAGGACTTCTACCGGTTCATGCGCCGGTCGACGGGGTACCTGATGGACGACGGCGACCCGGTCGGCGGCGAGTGGAACTACGACGACCAGAACCGCGAGACACCGCCTGACGACTGGACCCCGGCGGACCCACCCGCCTTCGAACGAGACGAGACCACCGAGGCCGTCGCCGAGTGGGTCCGAGAGACGTTCGACGGTAGCTACGACGACCCGCCGTACGGCGGCGACTGGGCCGACCCGGACCCGTTCTGCTGGCCGGTGACCCGACGGCAGGCGGTTCGTGCGCTGGACCACTTCGTCACCCACCGCCTCACCGACTTCGGGCCGTATCAGGACGCGATGCGCGGCGACGAGTGGGCCATGAGCCACAGTCTCCTGTCGACGTCGCTGAACCTCGGCCTGCTCCTTCCAGACGAGGTAGTCGAGCGAGCGATAGCCGCCTACGAGGGCGGCGAGGCTCCACTCAACAGCGTCGAGGGGTTCGTGCGACAGGTCCTCGGTTGGCGGGAGTTTCTCCGGCACGTCTACCGTCGGGAGATGCCCGCGCTGGCCGACGCGAACCAACTCGGCGCGACAGAGGACGTGCCCGAGTTCTACTGGACGGGCGAGACAGACATGGCCTGCCTCTCTGACGTGGTCGATGGCGTCCGGGCGCGGGGGTACTCCCACCACATCGAGCGCCTGATGGTTCTCGCCAATTTCGGGCTCATCTACGGCGTGGAACCGGCGCAACTGAACCGCTGGTTCCACGCTGGCTACGTCGATGCCTTCCACTGGGTGACGACGCCAAACGTCGTCGAGATGGGCCTCTACGGGGCGGGCGTCTTCGCGACGAAACCGTACGCCGCCTCGGCGAACTACCTCGACGAGATGAGCGACTACTGCTCGGGGTGTCCGTACGACGAGACGAAGACCATCGGCGAGGGTGCGTGTCCGTTCAACGCGCTCTACTGGGACTTTCTGGATCGGAACGAGGACGCGCTGCGCTCGAACCACCGGATGGGACTGCTGTACACCCACGTCGACAACACGGACGAGGAGGAGTGGACCGAGATACGAGCGCGGGCCGACGAGATTCGACGGCTGGCCCGCTCGGGCGACCTCTGATTACTCCTCGCGCCGCCGTCGCATCTCGTGGCGCGTGAACTGCGGCGTCGTGAACGCGGGCCGCCGCTGTCGGCGGAACGACCACGCCAGTAGCCCGAGCGTGGCGGCCGATCCGCCGAGCGCGAGCGCGGTGGAGGGGAGCGTCGCATCGACGTAGAAGAACGCCGCCACCGGGATGCCGGCGGCGGCGACCATCCCGAGCAAGAGCCGTCTGGCCATCTGCCGGGCGAGGCCGTCGCTGTCTTTCAGTATCGTCTCCAGCACCAACTCGCCACGGCTCGCCGTGTCAAGCGCCGCCTCCGCCTTCGGGGCCGTCGTCACGAGCGACCGGCCCGCCCGACTCACCGTCGCTTGCACCTCCTCGCGGATGGCTTTGCCAGCGTCGGCCGCACCCTGTTCCATCACGTACTCGGTGATTATCTCGATGAAGTCGAAGTCGGGGTCCAGCGTGCGACAGACGCCTTCGAGTACAGTCGTCACGCGGACGACCAGCGCGAGGTCCTGCGGGAGTCGCATCGGGAACTCGTACAGTTGTTCTTCGAACTGGCCGACGAGCTGTTCGATTCGGTACTCGCTGATGTCCTCGCCGCGGAACTGCTCGATGACGATCTCGAACGCTTCGCGCATCACCTCGCGGTCGGCCATCGGGTCGAGCGCCCCCATCGCCACGAACGCGTCCATCACCCGGTCGACGTCGTCCGTCGCCAGTCCGACGTAGAACTCCATCAACTGGTCGCGCGTCTGTGACCCGAGTCGCCCCGTCATCCCGAAGTCATAGAAGACGAGGGTCCCGTCGGGTTGGACCGCCAGATTGCCGGGGTGCGGGTCGGCGTGGAAGCGCCCGTCCTCGACGATCATCTGGATGTACACCTCTTCGAGGCGCTGGACGAGGTCAGCCCGGTCGATACCCAGCTCGTCGATCCGTGCCACGTCGTCTATTTTCACCCCGTCGACGTACTCCATCGTCACCACGCGGTCCGTCGTGTGGCTCTCTATCACGTCCGGGATGGCGACGCCCTCGTCGTGGGCGAAACTGGCGCCGATCTCCCGGAGCATCCGGGCCTCGTGTGCGTAGTCCATCTCGCGGCGGATGGTCGCCGAGAACTCCGCTGTGAGGTTCTCCAGCGTGAACGCCTGTCCGGGGTCCGCCCCCGAGGTCAAAATCGGCGTCAGCGCGGCCAGCACACGCAGGTCCGACTCGACGCGCTCGCGGATGCCGGGCCGCAACACCTTCACGGCGACTCGCTGGCCGTCGAGTTCTGCCTCGTACACCTGTCCGAGCGACGCGCCGCTGATGGGCGAGGTGTCGAACGCCGCGAACCGGTCGTCGACGGCGCCGTCGAGTTCCCGTTCGAGCAGCGGTTCGATGTCGGCCCACGGGTCCGGCGGCACTTTGTCCTGTAGTTCCGAGAGCACCTCGATGTACTCGGCCGGCAGTGCGTCGGGCCGCGTCGAGAGCATCTGTCCGAGTTTGATGAACGCCGGCCCGAGGTCCACGAACGTCTGTTTCAGTTTTCGCGCCCGCCGAGTCCGGTCGTCGCTGGAGACCGAGCGCGAGCGGCCGAACAACAGGAACCGTTTTCGGTCGCGGGCCCACGCGAGGACGAAGGGGACGAACTGCCAGCCGACGACGAGGGCGCGCCACAGCGCCCGCAGACGGACGCCCAGTCCCGTCGGCCGTTTGTCCGCTCCCGACCGGTCGACGCGCTGTGAATCGCTCACTGGCCTCCACTCGGGTCTCGTGCCAGATTAGTGTACTGGAACCCCCGGTCAGGGCCGGAGGAAGCCCAGCAGTTCGTAGTCGTCGTCAGGGGTGTAGCGCCTGAACGCGAGGCTGTTGGCCAGCACCGACACCGAGGAGGCGGCCATCGCCGCCGCCGCGAGCGCCGGTTGGAGCAGGCCCAGCGAGGCCAGCGGAATCATCACGGTGTTGTACCCCAGTGCCCAGAAGAGGTTCTGCTTGATCTTCTGGAGCGTCGCCTCGGAGATGCGGATGGCCTTCAGCACGTCCGCGGGGTCATCACGGAGCAGGGTCACGTCGGCCGCTTCGATGGCCACGTCGGTGCCAGAGCCGATCGCACACCCGACCGTGGCCGTCGCGAGCGCCGGGGCGTCGTTGACGCCGTCGCCGACCATCATCGCCCGCTTCCCGCCAGACTGGATGTCCTCGACGGCTTCGGCCTTGTCCTCTGGTAACACCTCGGCGCGGACGTTCTCGGGGTCGATGCCGACCTCTTCGGCGACGGCGCGAGCGGTGCGCTCGTTGTCACCCGTAATCATCCAGACGTCGGTCCCGCGTTCGCGGAGGCCGGAAACGGCGTCGGCGGCGCTCTCCTTGACGGTGTCCGCGTCGGCGACGACGCCAGCGAGGCGGAATCCCGAGTCCGTGTCGTCCACAGCGACCAACATAGCCGTCTTCCCCTCGCGTTCGAGGGCGTCCATCTGCTCCTCGGCGGGCGAGGTGTCCACACCGTTGTCTTCGAGCAGTTTCCGGTTGCCGACCAGCACCTCGCCGTGGGGCGTCGTCGCCCGCACGCCGTGACCCGGGACGTTCTCGAAGCTCTCGGCGTCCGGGACGTCGATACCGCGTTCCCGAGCACCTTCGACGATGGCCCGTGCGAGGGGGTGTTCGCTCCCGCTCTCGGCGCTGGCGGCCAGTTCGAGGACGTACTCCTCGGTGAGTTCGGGGGCCTCACGGAGTTCGCCCCCGTCGGCGGCAGTCTGCTCGCCACCGTCCGCGGCCGCTTCGACTACTTCCACGTCGGTCAGTTCCATCTCGCCCTCGGTCAGCGTCCCCGTCTTGTCGAAGACGACGGTGTCGATGTCGCGGACCTGTTCCAGCACGTCGCCGCCCTTGAACAGGACGCCGTTGCGGGCGCCGATGGTGGTCCCGACCATCGTCGCGGCGGGCGTCGCCAGTCCCAGCGCACAGGGGCAGGCGATGAGGACCGCCGACGCGAAGACGACGACGGCGAATTCGGTGACGCCCACGGTGGCGGGACCGCCGGCCGCCAGTCCCCACACCGGCAACCCGCTCACGAAACTCGCCAGCGCGTCGGGCGCAACGGTCCAGACCGCCGCCCACAGCAGCGCGTTGGCGATGACCGCCGGCACGAAGTACGCCGAGATGCGGTCGGCGACGTTCTGAATCTCCGGCTGGCGGGACTGGGCCTGTTTGACGCGCTCGACGATCTGCTGGAGCGCCGTCTCGGACCCGACCTTCGTCGCCTCGACTTCGAGGACGCCGTTCTGGTTCACCGTCGCGCCGATGACCTCGTCGCCCTCGCCCTTCTCGACGGGGACGGACTCGCCGGTAACCATCGACTCGTCGACGGCGGAGTCACCGTCGACGACGACGCCGTCCGTCGGTATCTTCTCGCCCGGGCGGACCTTCAGGCGGTCGCCGACCTCGACCTCGTCCAGCGGAATCTCCTCCTCGGAGCCGTCCTCGCGGACGACGGTGGCCGTGTCCGCCTCCATCTCCAGCAGTTGACGGATGGCCGCGCCGGCCTGACTCTTCGAGCGGGCTTCGAGGTAGTTCCCCAGCGTGATGAACACGAGGATGAACGCCGCCGTGTCGAAGTACAGGCCGGTGCTGGCGATGAGGTCCAGCAGGGCGACGACGGAGTAGCCGTACGCCGTCGAGGAGCCGAGTGCGATGAGGACGTCCATGTTGGCCCGCTTGTTCCGGACGAGCGCCTTGTACGCGTTCTCGTAGAACGGCTTGCCGAGCGCTATCTGGACGGGCGTCGCGAGCGCGAACTGCACCCAGCCCAGCGGAACCCCGAACAACGTCGACTCGAACAGTCCCAGCGAGAGCAGGTGGTCGGCCATGAAGACGAGGAGCGGAAGCGAGAGGGCCGCGCCGAACAGCGTCAGTCGGAGTTGCTTTTTCACCTCGGCGTCGCGGGCGGCGTCGCGGCGGTCCGTCGAGGACTGTTCGCCCCCGCCGCCGCCGCCGTCGCTACCCTCGCCGCTCGTCTCGTCCTCTCGAACCGGCGTGTACCCCGCCGACTCGATGGCGTCGTAGAGGTCCGACAGCGACGCCGCCGACGGGAGATAGGTCACCTGCGCCTCGTCGGTGGCGTAGTTCACGTCGGCGGCGACGACGCCCTCGGTGCGTTCCAGCGCCTCGGCGTTCGTCTCGGCGCAGTTCGCACACGACATGTCGGTGATGGCGACGCTCACCGTCTCCGTGACGACGCCGTAGCCCGCGTCCTCGACGGCCGCCACCACGTCGCCCAGCGACACCACGTCGGGGTCGTAGGTGACGCTCCCCTCGTCGGTGGCGTAGTTCGCGTCGACGGACTCGACGCCGTCTAACTCGGCGACACGCTCCTCGATGGTCGCCGAGCAGTTCGCACAACTCATCCCCGTCAGTTCGAGGCGGACTGTCCGTTCGGTCATCTCGCCTAGTAGTACGGGATACTCGTTGATGCGGTTTGTCCTTGTAAAACAAATCCGAATACACCTACGAAATTTCGATCCAAAGCTGAAAACGGGTTCTTACCTTCACAAATGGTACCCTCGTGTACGAACTTACGCTCCCTCTTTGAGTGACTCGTACTGCTCGACGAACCGCGACTCGCAGGACCCACAGCAGAAGTAGTAGCTGTCGCCGTCGAGGACAGTGCTCTCGCCCTCCTCGTCGACGGTGTTGCCACACTCGGCGCACTCCGGCGCGAACTCGGCGGTGCCCAGCCCCGGCGTCCACTCGCTGTCGGCGACGAGTCGCACCTCGTAGCTGTCGACGTCGTTCAGGTCGACGTGGGCGTCGAGCAGGTCGCTGACTTCGGCCCGCGGAACCGTCGCCGTCACCGTCACTCTGCTATCAGCAGTCCGAAACACGTGCTCGACTGCGTCCGCGCCGGCCAGTCCGTCTCGAACCGCGGCCGCACGGCCCGGTTCGGCGTCGATTTCGACGAGGACGGGGACGCCAGCGCGGAGCAGCGAGCGGTCGAGGTCGAGCGTGAACCCGCGGACGATGCCCATCTCTTGGAGGCGGTCGACCCGGTCCGAGACGGCCGGTGCCGAGAGGCCGACCGACTCGGCGATGTCGCTGAACGGGCGCCGTGCGTCTTCGAGCAGGAGTCTGACGATGTCACGGTCGGTGTCGTCGAGTCCGCGCATACCCGAATTCGTCGGGCCTGCCTAATGAGTGTCCCCGTCGGTCAGAGCGGGAGCACGCCCGATACCGCGCCGACGAGCGTCTCCCAGACCGAGACGCCAAAGAGGACGTTCACGGCGAAGTCCCCGGCGAAGAAGAGGAACAGCGCCGCCCCGGCGAAGTGGGCCTTCCGCACGTCGAACGTGTGGGAGAAGCGGTAGAAGAACAGGGCGTTGGCGATACTGACGGGGATGATGGCGAGCATCTCGCCGGTCCAGATAGCGGTCGGGAAGGCGGCGTACTGGGCGGCCAACGAGATGGTGACGAGTTGGGTCTTATCGCCGAACTCGCCGAAGGCCATCATCGCGAAGATTGGGAGGAACCCGCCCATCTTGTTCGGCACCTTCCAGTCGGCGACCGGAACGCGCACGTCGAGTTCGCCCCCATCGGTCAGGACGCCGTTGGCCGGTTCTCGCTCGGGGGCGTCCGACGCCGGAGCGGTTCTGACCAACAATACGGCGAAGGCGAGGAACAGGACCGCCGTCATGGCGTCTAAGTAGGCGCCGGGGAGCATGGTCGTCACCGTCTGCCCGAGCCAGATTTCGACCGCGGTCCAGCCAGCAAAGGCCGTGCCGGCGGCCGCGACGACCATGTACGGACTGAAGCGGGTCGACAGGCCGGCGATGATGAACTGCACTTTCTCGCCGGGGAGAACCGCAAGTTGGGCCCCGGCGGCGACGAAGACGACGGTCAGCCACGTCGCCTCGCTCACACCTTGCTCACCTCGTCAGCGACGGAGTCGTCGGGAGTCCGGACCTGAATCGCGTCTGCGATGTGGTCCGGGAGCGCGACGCTCTCACCGCTGTCGAGACGGACCGTCACCATCCCGATTGGTGCGACCTCCTCGACGACGAGGTCGGTCCCGGGCGTGATGCCGGCCTCGTCGAGATACGTCAGTTCGTCGGAATCGCGGTCACGGACGCGGGCGACCTCCAGCCGTGCGCCCTCGCCGTGGTCTGCGAGTGCCGACGCCGAGTGGTCGTCAATAGGTTCGAGTTCGTCGTTGGGAATCGGGTCGCCGTGCGGATCGACGGTCGGTTCGTCCAGCGCAGCGGCGACGCGGCGCTCGAACTCCTCGCTGATGTGGTGTTCGAGGATCTCGGCCTCCTCGTGGACCTCCGACCAGTCGTAGCCCAGTTCCTCGGTGAGGAACGTCTCCAACAGGCGATGGTGGCGGATGACCTCCAGTGCGACTGTCTCGCCCTCGGGAGTGAGCGTGACACCCTTGTACTTCTCCCGCTCGACGAGTTCACGGTCTTCGAGTTTTTCTACCATGCTCGTCGCTGTCGGCGGCGTCACGTCCAGCGTCTCGGCGATGGTCGACGTGGCGACCGGCGGCTCGCCCTCTCGTTCGAGCCGATATATCGCCTTGAGGTAGTCTTCCATCTTCGCACTCAGCATGGGGAAGATTAGACGAGTCTAATGCAAAAGCGTGGCGGTGCTAAACTGTTGCGCTCACCGCTCTCACTCGTCGTCGTCGGCCATGTACGTCTCGCGTCGTGACCGAGTCAGCAGCCACAGGAAGAGATAGCCGATGGCGCCGAGGACGAACAGCGTCGCCGGGATGAGGAAGGGGCCGAACGTCTCGATGAGCAGGTCCAGTCCCGGCGTCACGAACATACGCGGCCTTTGGCAGCGCCCCACATAAACCGCAAGGATACTGGGACACGCCAGCTACAAGCCACTGGAGACCCAGAGAGCCAGCCATGTATCGACCGGGCCACTACGGTGCCGCCTTGCTCGTGTACGCGCCGCTCGGCCTCGCACTCCTCCTCGTCGACGCGCCGGGCCTCGCCGTCGCCGGCGGGGCGCTCTCGCTCGCTCTCGCGCCCGTCCCGGACTACGACCAACGCGTGCCGTTCGTCAGCCACCGCGGGGTGACCCACACGTTGCTGTTCGCCGCCGTCGTGGGCCTCGCGCTCGGCGGCGCCGGGTGGCTGGTCGGGTCCGCGAACGGCGTCGGAACGGCGACGCGATTGGCGGCGTTCGGTGTCGTCGTCGGCCTGACCGGTATCGTCTCACACCTGCTCGCGGACGTCGTCACGCCGGCCGGCATCGCGCCGTTCTGGCCACTCTCGGGGAAGAATTACACGCTGGGGCTGACTCGGGCGGACAACACGCTAGCGAACTACCTCCTCCTCGCACTGGGCGTGTTCGCCGTAGCGTTCGTCGTCGCCGTCGCTCGCCCGTCGCTGCTGACGGTTTAGATGAGGTCTTGGTCTTCGAGGGAATCCATCACGTCGTCGACGAAGTCGTCGACGCTCTCGTAGGGGAACTCCCCGTCGAGTTTGGTGTTGAGTTCCATCGCACTCATCGAAAAGTCGCCGGACTCGAACTTCGTGGACGGACCGTTCGGCAGGGCCGGGACGAGGTCCATCGGGCTGGCAATCGGGTAGTCTGCGTCTTCGAACGCCTCGGTGAACTGGTCGCGGAGGTCCGCTTTGTCAACCATGATTCGTCTTGACCATAGCGTGAGCCGTTTCATAAAGGGTTCGACATCGATACACTTCCCCGCTGTTCTGAGTTTATCCGTTGCCGGCGAATATTCTTGCGTGTGGCACCCGCCAACACAGTATGGACGATTCGACGCGGCGGCGCTTCCTCAAAGCGAGCGGTATCGCACTCACGGCGCTCTCCGGGTGTGTAGACGGCGGTGCCGGGAGCGGACAGGCGACGGAGTCGGCGACCAGTGACCCCTCGCTCGACTCGCTCGAACTCGGAGCCGAGCCTGTGGCGACGGGATTCACCTCACCGCTCGACGTGGTCGTACCGCGGGCCGAGGAGTACTGGGTCGCCGACCAGACGGGACAGGTGTACGTCGCCGACGGCACCGACCCAGACCCGCGGGTCGCACTCGACGTCACCGACCGAATGGTGGACGTGAGTGGGTACGACGAACGCGGATTGCTGGGACTGGCCTTCCACCCTTCCTACGACGGGACCGGTCGAGCGTACGTCCGCTACAGCGCTCCGCGGCGCGAGGCGACGCCAGAGAACTACTCTCATACGTTCGTCCTCTCGGAGTTCGACGTGTCGTCCGGCACCATCGACCCCGACAGCGAACGGACGATACTGGAGATTCCGGAACCGCAGAGCAACCACAACGCGGGAGCCGTCACCTTCGGGCCGGACGGCTACCTCTACGTCGCCGTCGGCGACGGCGGGGCCGGGAACGATCAGGGACCGGGGCACGTCGAGGACTGGTACGACGCCGTCGACGGGGGCAACGGACAGGACGTCACCGAGAACCTGTTGGGCAGTATCCTCCGCATCGACGTGGATAGCGAGGGTGAGGACGGTCGACCCTACGCCATTCCGTCCGGGAATCCGCTGGTCGATAAGGACGGCTTACCCGAACAGTTCGCGTGGGGGTTCCGGAACCCGTGGCGGTTCTCCTTCGGGCCGGACGGACGCTTCTTCGTCGCGGACGTCGGCCAGTCGAAGTGGGAGGAGGTCAGCGTCGTCGAACGCGGCGGCAACTACGGGTGGAACGTCCGGGAAGGTGCCAACTGCTTCCGGGTCGACGACTGCCCGACGGAGACGCCCGACGGTGCCCCCCTTCGGGACCCTATCGTCCAGTACCCGCACGAGGGCGGTGACGTCTCCGGCATCTCGGTCATCGGGGGGTACCTCTACGACGGGGCGGACATTCCGGCCCTGCAAGGGCGGTACGTGTTCGCCGACTGGCGGGCCCGAGGCAATCTGTTCGTCGCGACGGACCGCGGCGACGACCGCTGGCCGGTCACGGCAGTCCCGGTCGAGGGCGAGGGACTCGGGTCGAACGTCCTCTCGTTCGGCCGGGCGACGGCCGGCGAACTACTCGTCTGTACCACGGACAAACAAGGCGTCTCCGGCGAGACCGGGGCCGTCCACCGTCTTCGGCCGGCCACAGATTGAGGAAGGGCCGTCTCGTCACACTGGCTTCGGCCCGCCACGTCGGACCGCTATCGGTTCGCCTCGATTCGCCGTCCTCGGCCCCCTCCGAGCAGGAGGTAGAGTATCGCTGGGAGGGCAACCCCGGCCAGCACGAACAGGCCGAGAAGTGCGGTGTTTGCGACCATTGCACTCTATCGTTGGATGGTGTGCTATACAAATATTGTCCTGCTAACCATTCCCGAACGGTCGGTCAGTCGTCGGCGGCCACGGCCGCGTCGCCGTGACTGACCTCGTCGCCGAGCACGGTCATGAACTCGCTCAACCACTCGGGGTGGTCGGGCCACGCCTGCCCGGTGACGAGGTTCCGGTCGCGGGTGACGCCGTCGACCCACGAACACCCGGCGGCCTCACACTCGGCCCGGCAGGCCGGATACGCCGTCATCTCGTAGCCGTCGAGGACCCCGGCGGCGGCGAGTATCTGCGGGCCGTGACAGAGCGCCGCGACCGGTTTGTCGGCCTCGAAGAAGTGCTGGACCGCCTCGATAACCTCGTCGTAGGTCCGGAGGTACTCCGGTGCCCGTCCGCCGGGGACGACGAGAGCGTCGTAGTCGCTCGGGGTTACGTCGGCCATCGTCGCGTTCAGTTCGAAGTTGTGCCCCCGCGACTCCATGTACGTCTGGTCGCCCCGGAAGTCGTGGATGGCCGTCTTGATGGTGTCGCCCGATTCCTTGTCCGGACAGACGGCGTCGACGCTGTGGCCCACGGTCTGGAGTGTCTGATACGGCACCATTATCTCGTAGTCTTCGCCGAAGTCACCGACTATCATCAGGATGTCTTTGCTCATCGGTAGCACCGGCCGACGGTACGACCGCGTGCGTCATAAAGTCGTAGGTGAGGTTACACGAAGGCTCAGCGGATAGCATCGAGGACGCCGTCGACGTCCGCCAGCGAGTCGACGACGTGGTCCGGCGTCACTTCGCTCCGTTCGACGTCGGCGTCGTCGCTGACGCCCGACCTGACGAGGACGGTCTGCATCCCCGCGCGTTCGCCCATGGCGACGTCCGTATCGAGTCTGTCGCCGACGACCAGACACTCCTCGGCCGAACAGCCGACCCGTTCGAGGGCCGCCTCGACGGCCACGTCGGAGGGCTTTCCGAGGACGAGGTCTGGGTCCCGTTCGACGACGCCGCTGATTGCTCGAATTATCGCGCCCGACCCCGGCGTCGGGTTGCCGTCCTCGTCGGGGAACGTCCGGTCCGGGTCGGTGCCGAGAAACACCGTCTCGTCGTCGAGCGCTCGGAGGGCATCGACCATGTCGCGGTAGTGGAACTCGTCGGTCCACGACGCGAGCAGTGCGTCGGCGGCGCGTGGGTCCGAGACGAGTTTCGCACGCGTCGTTCGGACCCGGTCACGGAGCGAGGGCGCTCCGACGACGAAGACGCCGTCGCCCGCGTGGTTCGCGTCGAGGTACTCCCGGGTGACCACGGCCGACGAGCAGGCCTCGCCGGGCCGGACGTCGACACCCATCGTGGCCAGTCGCTCGACGTACTCCGTGCCGTCGTACAGCGGATTGTTCGAGAAAAAGCACAGCGACAATCCGCGCTCGCGAACCCGGTCGATGGCGGCGGCAGCGCCGGGCAACAGGCGGTCGCCGTGATAGACGGTCCCATCCAAATCTACGATAACGCCCCGAACTGTCATCGACCCGACTAGGGAGTCAGGCATGAAAAACCCGTCTCAGGCAGTCGTCTCGACGCCGCGGACGGCGAACCGGGCGCCGCCGTCGGCGCTCTCGGTCAGGCCGACGCTCCACCCGTGGGCCTGTGCCACCTGCGAGACGATGGCCAGACCGATACCGGTGCCCTCGTTGGTCGAGGAGTGACCCATCTCGAAGACGTCGGCGTCGCCGTCGACGCCCACCCCGTCGTCGGCCACGTAGAACCCGTCGTCGCCGACGCCGACTTCGACGGTCACGGGCGCTTCGTTGTGTTCGACGGCGTTGCGAAACAGGTTCGCAAAGAGGTCCTGTACCCGAGTGGCGTCGGCGACTATCTCGACGTCGTCCTCGACCACGAGGGCAGACTCGCCCGTCTCGACCCACGCCCACGCGTCGGTGGCGAGCGTCTCGATGCTGACGGCTTCGGGGTCGTCCACGGTACGCCCCTCCCGGGCGAGGGTCAACACGTCCTCGATTATCTCGCTCATGCGGTCCAGCGAGCGCTCGGCTTTCGCTACGAGGTCGGCGGATTCGTCGGAGACGTCGAGCAGTTCGATGGCGCTCTGTGCGACGTTGAGCGGGTTCCGCAGGTCGTGGCTGACGACGCTCGCGAACTCCTCTAGCCGCTCGTTCTGTCGCTTTAGTTCCCGTTCGCGCTCGACGCGGTCGGTGACGTCGCGGGAGACCAGTTGGACGGTGTGCCCGTCGAGGTGGCTCTCGACGGGGACGAACTGCGTCTGGTAATGGCGACCGTCGATAGCGTCCTCTTGCTTCTCGGTCGCACCGCTATCGAGCGCACTGCGGACCGACGCGATGCGCCGCCGGGCCGCCTCGGTGTCCATCACGTCGGTGAGGCGTTCGCCGACGAGTTCGTCCGCCGGCGCGCCCAGTCGGTCGGCCATCACCGGGTTCACCGATAGCAACACACCGTCGCCGGTCACCTGTGCGATGCCGTCCGGCGAGTTCTCGACGAGGGACTCGAACTTCTTGCGCGTCCGCTCCTGCTCGACGACGCTCTCGATGCGGTTGGCCAGTCGACCGTACTGCTTGTCCTCGACGACTTCCAGTTTGAGGAGGTAGTCGGCGACGCCCGCCGCGATAGCCTCGCTCGCCGTCTCCTCGTCGCCCCGTCCGGTGAGGAGGATGAACGGCAGCGTCGGGTTCGACTCTCGAACCGTCGCCAACAGCTCTAACCCGTCCATATCCGGCATCTCGTAGTCGCTGACGATACAGTCGAAGTGGTTGTCTGCCATCGCATCTAGCGCCGCATCCCCCCCGTTGACGGCGACGGCCTCGATGTCGTGTTCTTCGGTCAGTGTCTCGGCCGTCATCCGGGCGAAGAACTCGCTGTCGTCGACGACGAGTGCCCTGATATCTCCCCTTGCCATCGTGGCTCTATCCGTACGTCTCTATCGAGAGGGTCTGGCACTTATAATTAGAGGGAACGTCGGTAACCCGCTCACGCGGTGCGGAGTCGGCGTTCCCACCGCGGCCCGGCGCGGTGGCCCACGGGGAACCAGAGCGCCGCGACGGCGAGATAGCCGACGCCGGTCCACCTGCTGGCCCTGTCGAGGGCTGTCACGGTATACAACTGTCCACGCGCGGCAAGTTCTAAAGCCACGTGGTCAGTCCAGCCACAGGGGCCGCGGCGGCGAGAGGCCGAGTTCGGTGCCGGGGCTGTAGTGGACGAGCGGTGACCCGTCGTGGTCCGGCAGACCGAGTGTCGGTAGGAGTGTCTCCGAAACGTCGGCGTCGACGGTGCCCAGCGGCCACGGGTCGTGGCCGACGTTGCCGACGAGGTGGGTCCCGAACCCGCCAGTCGTGAAGTAGCGGTGCCGTTCGACGAGGAAGGCGGTGAGCGAGTCCGGGGGTGCGGTGGTCGTCTCGCCGTCGCCCGGCGTGTAGCGAACGTCGAGGACGCGGCGCCCGTCCACGTCGAGCGTCCGCCGCGTTCGGTACTCGCCGTCGTCCGTTCGTCGGCCGAGTCGACCCTCGCGGTAGGGCAGGCGGAGTGCTGGCTCCGTGACTGCCGCGGTCAGCGCGTCGTCGGCGTACACGGCGAGAAAGCGCACCCCGCGCTGGCCGTCCGGGCCGCGCACGTAGGTCCGCACGGTGACGGCCGCCACGGGACCGGTCAGGTCGACGCCGAACGACGAGACGCCGCTAACCGTGTGTGCGACGGCCGTCACCCACGCGTCGCCGTCGGCCGTCTCGACGGTGAGCCAGTCGGGTACCGACCGCGAGAGGGCGTCGGCGTCGACCGGCCAGTGACAGAAACAGACGTCGGCGAGCACCACCGTGAGCGGGCGAACCGAGAACACATGTCACAGTGGGGCCGGTGGGACAATCAGTGTAGCGCTGGCGCTACCGGCGGTGGAGTCGTCCCGCGGTCACCGGGATGCCGGGGCTGTAGTAGACGACGGGGTCGCCAGCGGGCGTCTCGAACCCGTTGGCCGCGAACAGGTCGTTGCGTCGGAGTTCGGCGGTGCCGTCCTGCAAGGGCCACGGATCGTGGTCGATGTCGGCGTAGTAGATGCGTCCGTCGCCGTCAGCGACGTAGAACCGATAGCGGGAGACGAGAAACGCCTCCAGACTCCCGGTTCCGGTGGGTGGGCTCTGCCCCACCGCGGGCCGTAGGTGGCGTCGAAGTTCGCCGACGGCGCTCTGGCGTCGGTCCGTCGACTCCGGAACCGCACCTCGCCGTCGGCCCGGCGGGCTATCTCCATCGACGCGCGGTAGTACGGCAACTCGAAGAACCGCCGGGCGATGCCGACGCTCAGTCTGTCGTCGGCGTCCAGATTGTAGAAGTACACCCCCGGCGTCTCGCCGTCGGTGACGTACGTCCGGAGGTTCAACTCCCCGAACGAGCGGCCGATGGGACTGCCCCGCGGCCGGATATCGGCCATCTCGAACGGGACGACGCCCAGCCACGCCCGTCCATCGTAGGTGTCGACGGTCAATCCATCGGGGAGCGTCGCCGCCACCGTCCCCGGGTCGACCGACCAGTGGACGAACCCCACGTCCCGCCAGTCCATCCTGAGGAGGTCCATACTCGGCATAGGGGCTGGACGGCTTTCGGGCTGGCGTGAGACGCTATCGCATGCCCCCGTAGTTCTTTGAGGGTGACGGTCCCACCCTCTCGCATGGAATTCGAGGTCATCCAGGGCGACATCGCCGCCCAGTCCGCGGACGCACTGGTCAACGCTGCGAACACGAGTCTCCGGATGGGGTCTGGCGTCGCCGGCGCGCTCAAACGCGCCGCTGGGTCCGGCATCGACGACGAAGCCGTCGCGAAGGGACCCGTGGAACTCGGCGGCGTCGCCACGACTGACGCCTACGACTTAGACGCCGAGTACGTCATTCACGCCGCAGCGATGCCGCCCGGCGGGGAGTCGACGGGCGAGAGCATCCGCGATGCCACCCGGAACGCGCTGGCGGAGGCCGACGCGCTGAACTGCGAGTCCGTGGTCCTGCCGGCCATCGGGTGTGGCATCGCCGGCTACGACTTCGAGGACGGCGTCCGCATCATCTGCGAGGAGATAGCGGCGTTCGACCCCGAGTCGCTGACCGACGTGTTCCTCATCGCCTACGACGACGAGGGGTTCGAGACGATGCAGCGGGTCGCCGACGAGGTGCAGGCGTGAGCGACGCCGCCGACGGGCCGGTCATCTGCCCCATCTGTGGCGCGGACTTCGAGTCGATGTCGCTCCACGAGGAGGGACTGATGGTAAAACTCCGTGACGACGAGCGGTTCCGGCGGGCCTGCTTCCAGCCGGTCAGCGACGACGAGGGGACGCCGCTCATCCGCTTTTTCCACCATACCCACGAGCAGTCCGACAGCGGCGAGTCCGGGACTGTCGGCGGGCGGGTGCCGTGAGCGGTCGCGGGTATCGCCCACTCATGTTCGAGGGCTCTCCCGCTGGTCGCCGTTGCGCTTTGCGGGGCGCTCACTCCGTTCGTGCCCTTCGCTACTCGTGGCCCGACACCCGGACCGGCTCGTACGGTGCTTCCAGATACTCGACGTCGCTCGTCGAGAGGTCGATGTCCAGCGCTTCGACGGCCTGTTCGAGGTGTTCGACGCTCGACGTCCCGATAATCGGCGCGTCGACCCACTCCTTGTCCAGCAGCCACGCCAGCGCAATCTGGGCCATCGTGGCGTCGTACTCCTCGGCCAGTTCCTGTACGCGTTCGTTGACCGTGCGGCCGCCGCCCTCGTAGTAGGGGTGTTCGCGGGCGTAGTCGTCGGTCTGGCCCCGGACCGTCGCCGCCACCTCCTCGTGGGGGCGGGTGAGGTAGCCACGGGCCAGCGGACTCCACGGGAGGACGCCGATACCTTCCTTCTGGCACAGCGGCAGCATCTCCCGCTCTTCCTCCCGGTAGAGGAGATTGTAGTGGTTCTGCATCGTCTCGAACCGTTCGAGGTCCTCGCGCTCGCTCGTCCGCAGCGAGTCGGCGAACTGGTGAGCCCACATCGAGGACGCGCCGGCGTACCGGATGTCGCCGCGGCGGACCGCATCGTCGAGGGTCCACAGCGTCTCCTCGATGGGCGTGTCGTAGTCCCAGCGGTGAATCTGGTAGAGGTCGACGGTGTCCATCCCCAGTCTGTCGAGCGAGTTCGACAGTTCCTGTTCCAGCGCCTTCCGCGAGAGGCCGCCGGAGTTCGGGTTCTGGTCGTCCATCTGGAAGTATCCCTTCGTCGCGACGACCTGCCCGTCGCGTTCGTAGTCTGCGAGGACGTTCCCGAGGACGCGTTCGGACTCGCCCTTCGAGTACATGTTCGCGGTGTCGAAGAAGGTGATGCCGAGGTCGATGGCCCGCTCGATAATCTCGCGGCTCTCCTCTTCGTCTAGAACCCAGTCGCGCCACTCCGGCGTCCCGAAACTCATACACCCGAGACAGAGGCGGCTGACTTCCATCCCGGTCGAACCGAGGGTGGTGTACTCCATACCGGAGCGCCGGCCGCCGCGGACAAAAAGTTGCGCGTCGGTCAGAGCGCGTCGGCGTCGACACCGGCGACGTACTGCCGGGCCACCGCGTAGCCGGCGACCGCCAGCACGACGCTGCCGGCGACGTGCCCGTAGGTCAGCAGCGTCGGGCTATCGACGGCGAGTTTCGCCACCGTCGTCGCCGGGTGCTCGGGCAGTACCACGGCGGCCCCGAAGACGACGAGCGTCAGGACGGAGTACAGCAACTGCGCGGGCCGGCGGCGCTGCATCGCCACGCCGAGGACGACGCCGATGGTGACGACGACGATCGCGACGGCCGCGACGAACAGGAGGATAGCCGGGACGTTCGCCACCGGGATTCCGTTGCCCATCAGGAGGAGGACCCACAGGAGCGCCTGTGCGGGCGCGAGCAGGACCATCCCGAGCGCCTTCCCGTCGACGACGTCGAGTAGCGACACCGGGGCCACCCGCAGGAGTTCCAGCGTCCCGCGCTCTATCTCTTCGGTGATGGTGTCGACGACCACCGACCCGCTGATGAACGCCGGGAGAAAGAGCAACAGGGGGATGAGGACGGTGTACGTGAAGCCGAAGTACGGACTCGCGCTGGCTTCTGGCGGGAGCGGAACCGGGTCGGTGTCGAGCGACCCGGCGCGTTCGACGCGTTCCTGCCGCTCTAGCGCGTTCAGGACCCGCCGCACCTCCACGACGATGAGCGTCGAGCGGACGCTCCCCTCGGGGACGCGAGCGGTCACCGCTATCCGGTTCCCGTCGCCCGACGCCGCCTCGACGTACCGGGCGTTCAACACCGCGTCGACGCGGCGCTCCTCGAACGCGAGTATCGCGGCGTCGGGGTTCCGGTAGGCGACGGCGTCGGCCCCCTCCTGTTCGGCGGCCGCGTCGAGGAGCGCGTCCCGTGCGTCGCCCGTGACGGCCACCTCCACCTCGCCGCGGAGACGGACCCGGGTCGTACAGGGAGGTGAGGCCGACGACGAGGAACGAGGAAAAGCCCGCGACGAACAACTGGATGAGCAAGGCTAGGACGATGGTCTTCTCCCGCGAGAGGGAGGCCACGTCGCGGCGCGCGACGACGAGTCGGGGGTCGCGGTACCACGGCCGGTCCTCAGGCAAGGCCGACCACCACCGTGAGGTTGTACGCGATGTGAACGAGGACGGCAACGCCGACGCCGGCGGCGTAGGCCCCGCGACTCCGCTGTGCGCCGACCGAGGAGATGGCCGCCGTCACCGAGTGTAGCGCCAGCGGTGCGAAGAGGAAGAGGAGCGCCACCACCCACAGCGGGACGCCCGACGGCGGGGTGGCACCCTGCAGGGCCGCGTTCCCGACCGGGAGGCTCTCCAGATTGGAGAGGCGGGCGATGAGCAGGCCCTTCTCCGCGATGAAGAAGCCGAGCCCCGAGAGGGCGCCGAGGCCGATAGCCGACCGAAGCGTGCGCTCGTAGCGTGCGTTGGCGTACCCGGCATAGAGGTGGAGGCTCTTCGCCAGTTCCTCGACGACGGCGACGACGCCGAGGACGAGGACGACGGCCAGCGTCTGGTTCGTCCCGAAGACGTTCAGCGATACCGAGTCCAGCACGAACAGGAACGCGACGGCGACCAGTTCCGCGACGACGACCAGCGGGAGGAGGAGGGCGCTCATCTTCAGGGCGCTCTTCCGGGACTTGATGCGGCCCGC
Source organism: Haloarcula sp. JP-L23 (assembly GCF_011602445.1). Classification (NCBI taxonomy): domain Archaea; kingdom Methanobacteriati; phylum Methanobacteriota; class Halobacteria; order Halobacteriales; family Haloarculaceae; genus Haloarcula; species Haloarcula sp. JP-L23. Next base: position 1,989,289 of record NZ_CP050014.1, read on the forward strand.
CAGCGCGTCCAGCACCTTCAGGGGAATGGCGCGCTGGGTGAACATGTCTTCCTCGCGGTAGAGGCCGGCACCGAGGCCGAACAGCACCAGCGCCGTCAGCAGCGGCGGCACCGTCGAGAAGGCGAACTCCGCCAGCGAGATAGACTGTCCGGTGAGGTCCATCACGACGAGCGTCAGCGGCGAGATGAGCGCGATGGGAGTCACGTCGGTGAAGATGGCCGGGACGAACGCGTAGGAGGTCAGCGAGACGGTGATGGTGACGGTGACGAAGGTCAGTTCCTTGAACGACCGCGCGAACATCGCGCCGCAGAACGTCGCCGAGAGGAAGAGCATGGCGATGGGGACGATTGCGAGCACCGCGATGGCGCTGCCGTCGGGCGCGACGCCGCTGAACCGGAGCGCCGCCGTGATGGCCGCCGCGACGCCGACGGCGCCGAGGAAGTACGGGAGCGTCTTCCCACCGATGATGTCGCCCCGCGAGGCCGGCGTCACGAGCAACAGTTCGCCGCGTCGATTCAGCCGTTCGGACAGCATCGACGACCCGTACGCCTGGATGACGAAGTTCATCGGGACGACATAGAGGAAGGCAAGCACCAGCGACTCGAAGGGGAACGGCGGGGCGATGTCCGATGGTGTCCCGCCCTGTACGTCGCCGGTCAGCCGGGCGCCGATGTTCCCGAGGTTCGCACCGCCGCCGCCGCCGGCCGCGCCGTCGCCACCACCGCTAGCCGCGCCGTCGCCACCGCCATCGGTCGCTCCGTCACCGCCACCGGTGGTTCCACCGTCGCTCTCACTGCTCTCGTCTGTCCCGCCGTCGCCACCCGCCGCGTCGTCGCGTGGGTCCAATGGGTTCGGCCCGCCCTGCTTCTGATACACCACCGTCACCGACACCGGGAACGCCGCAGTCTGGTTGTCGTCACGGGCGAGCGTCCGGTCGTTGTAGTTCTCGGTGCTGTCACGCAGCGCCGACAGCGCGGCCGCCTGCTTCCCCGACTGCGGGGGCACCAGCAGTCTGTCACCGTCAAAGGCCAGCTCTTGCTCGCCGCGGCGGACGGCCTTCGGGTTCGGGTCCTGTATCCTGAAACTCCCGTCGGCCTCTGCGACGCCGTGGTACGGACTCGACTCCTCGACACCGATGCGGTAGATGTCGGCGTCCAGTCCGGGACTCGCGCCCGCGACGGCGACCGCCGCGACGCCGCCCATCGCGACGACGGCGACGGCCATGATGGCGAGCGTCCGTCTATCGACGCCGCCCGCGTTCTTCGTCACCTCCCACTTCGCGACCCGGAGCAGTTTGTCCCACTGCATCTACTCCGCGTCCTCCCCGACGTAGCGGGTGCCGCGGGTGCCCGCCTCCGCGACGTTGAGGAACACCTCTTCGAGGCTGGACTCCTCGGTACGGATGTCGACGACGGTGCCGCCCGCGGACTCGGCGGCCGCGCGCGTCTCCTCGACGGCGTCCATGCTGCCGACGACCCGCTTGAAGTGGCCGTTCTCCGCCGCGGCCTCGGGCACGTCGACGGTCGTGTAGACGTGATAGCGCGTCTCGCCGTACTCTGCCTGTAACTGTTCGAGGTCGCCGCGAGCGACGATCTGTCCCTCGTTCATGATGACGACGCGGTCGCAGATAGATTCGACGTGAAAGAGGTTGTGCGCGGAGAAGACGATGGTCTTGCCGTCCGCGGCGAGTTGCTCGGTGAACTCGATGACGTAGTTCGTCGTCAGCGGGTCCAGCCCCGACGCCGGTTCGTCGTAGATGAGCACGTCGGGGTCGTTGATGAGCGACCGGGCGATGGCGACTTTCCGCTTCATCCCCTTCGACATGTCGCCGAGTTTCCGGTCGCGGTGTTCCAAATCGAGTTCGTCCAGCGTGTCGTGCATCCGCCGGTGGGCCACGTCGCTTGGCACGTCGTAGAGGTCCGCGAAGAACTCCAGATACGAGACGGGCGTCATCTCCTCGTACAGCGGTGACTCCTCGGGGAGAAAGCCCAGTTGCTCTCGCATCTCCGTCGTCTGCGTGTCGAGGCCCGCTATCTCGGCCTCGCCATCTGTCGGTTCCAGCAGACCGGCGAGCATCTTCAGCGTCGTCGTCTTGCCGGCCCCGTTGGGGCCGATGATGCCGAAGACTTCGCCCCGGTCGACCGAGAACGTGCTGCCCTCTACGGCGACGAAATCGCCGTACTCCTTGCGAAGGTCGCGGGCGTCGATCATCTGGCGATGCGTAACGACCGAACTAACCTATACCTTGTCTCCGCCCTATTGCAACTGATAATGGTTGTCTCAGTGGGCGACACCGATGTCGAACTGGCACAGACACCGGACGGTCGCCGTCTCGTCGTCCGCCGGGCAGTCGACGCGCCAGTCGAGACTGTGTGGGAGGTCCTGACCGACACCGAGCGTTGGCCCGAGTGGGGCCCGTCGATCACCGCCGTCGACTGTGACGACCGCTACGTCGAGGCGGGGACGACCGGCCGTGTGAAAACCGTCGGCGGCCTCTGGGCTCGGTTCCGCGTGACGACGTGTGCGGCCCACCGCTGGACGTGGTCGGTCGCGGGCGTCCCGGCGACCGGCCACTTCGTCGAGGTCCACCCTGCCGGCGCAGTCGTCGGCTTCGAGATACCCGTCCTCGCGGCCGGCTACGCGCCGGTGTGTGCGCGTGCCTGTGCCCGTATCGCGGACATCGCGACGGCAGCCGCTCGGGAGGGGGCGTAAGCGAGACGGCGACGTCGAGAACTACTGTTTGGCGACGCGAGCGTCGGATACGCGGTGGATGTCGTCGTCGATACCTTCCCCGTCGCAGTCGTCGTTCGGACAGCGATAGTGCCACCCGTCCTCGGTGGCCCCTCGCTCCGTGAATCGGTCGCCACACTCGTCGCAGTACAACTGGCCGGCCGAGCAGGTGTCGAGATGGAGTTCGAGCTCGAGTTCTGTCCCGAAGGTCCGCTTGCAGTTCCGGCAGGTGTGGGGCATACCCGAACGTTGATATTCACGCCTTATAGCTACACCGGAACGTTCACGTCTCTGAGAATGTGGTATGGATTCACACTATCCGACCGCTGTTTGGTGGTCATCTGTCCAGTCTCGATATCTCCCCGTGCTGTCGGTGGACGTTCGGTCACACGGTTCAGATGGCCCTACCTCGCGACGGGTCAGCGGACCGCCACATCGAACCGTGCACCGCCGCTGTTGCTCTCCCCGACGTCGACGTTCCAGCCGTGTGCCGCCGCGGCCTGTGCGACGACGAACAACCCGTACCCCTCTCCGGTCCGTGCCGTCCCGTACCCCTGTTCGAACACGTGTTCGTAGTCCGCTTCCGGGATTCCCGGCCCGTCGTCGGCCACGTAGAACCCCTCGTCTGTCGCGCCGACGGTGACGGATACGTCGTCACCGCCGTGGAGCAGCGTGTTCTCGAGGAGGCGTTCGAGAACCACGCCTAGCTGGTCTGGGTCGACGGTGAGTGTCCCGTCGGGTTCGACGTCGAGCGTCGCATCGGGGGCATCGAGCCGGCCCCAGACCTCGTTGGCGACGTCCGCGAGCGAGACTGACTCCGTCGCCCCGACCGGTCCCGAGACGGTGGCGACCGTCGAGAGCTCGTCGAGCATCGCCTCCACCCGGCTGATAGACCGGTTCATCGCCTCGCTGTGCGTCGTCTCGACGTCCAGCAGTTCCAGTCGCCCGGTGACGACGTTGAGCGGGTTCTTCGCGTCGTGGGCGAGCGACCCGAGGGCGTCCTCCCACCGGGCGGCCTGTATGGTTCCGTCGCGCCACGGTTGCCGGAGGAGCGCACGGAGACGACCGGCCAACTCCGGCCCGCTGTCGTCGTGCCAGCGGACGTAGTCGCTCACGCCGGCCACGAGCGCCGTCTCGACGCGGTCGGTGTCGACGTCGGCACCCACAGCGAGGACCGGGAGCGTGATGGCGTTCGCCCGAATCTCGTCTAGCGTCGCGACGGCGTCCCGTTCCGGTGGCCGGTCCCCGACGACCACGGCGTCGAACCCGCCGCCGTCGAGGCGGTCCAGCAGGTCCGACTGGCCGACTTCTTCGACGTCGAGCCCCTCGACGTCGGCGAGGGCTGCGGAGACGCCGTCGAGTCCGGCCGTGTCGTGTCCAGTCAGTGCGACGTGTCTGGTGTGTCCCCACGCGGTCATTCGTCGGCCATACGAAAAGCGTGGATAAGAAAGGGCGGGTTACAGCAGGTCTTCGATGTGGTCTGCGACTTCCTCGGGGGTGTCGGCGACCGGGACGCCGATAGACTCGCTTCGCTCCGCGGCTCACTTCGCTCACCGCTTCGCATCGAGGGCTTCCGCCGGTCGCCCTCGTCTTGCTCGTCTATCGAGCCTTCGCTCGCTCCGCTCGCGAAGACGCCGTTGTCTTCGAGCGCCGAAATCTTCGACTCGGCGAGGTTCGAGTTGCGCAGATAAAATCGGAAGATATCGAGTTGAAAGGCCCGCTAGAGCAGGTCTTCGATGTGGTCCGCGACTTCCTCGGGCGTGTCGCCGACCGGGACGCCGTTGTCTTCGAGCGCCGAAATCTTCGACTCGGCGGTGCCGGTACCGCTCCCGGAGACGATGGCGCCGGCGTGGCCCATGCGCTTGCCCGGCGGGGCCGTGCGGCCGGCGATGAACCCGGCGACGGGCGTGTCCATGTGCTCGCCGATGTAACGGGCGGCCTCTTCCTCGTCCTCGCCGCCGATTTCGCCACACATAGCGACGGCGTGGGTGTCGGGGTCGTTCTCGAACAGTTCCAGCGCGTCGATGAAGTCAGTCCCGATGATGGGGTCGCCGCCGATGCCGATGGCGGTGGACTGGCCCAGACCGCGCTCGGTGAGGTTGTCGACGACCTGATAGGTCAGGGTGCCCGAGCGGGAGACGAGGCCGACGTTGCCCGACGAGAAGATGTTGCCCGGCAGGATGCCGAGTTTGGCGACGCCGGGCGTGATGAGACCCGGGCAGTTGGGTCCGACGAGGTAGGTGTCGGTCTCCTGCAGTTTGCGGTAGACCCGAGCCATGTCCTGGGTCGGGACGCCCTCGGTGATGGCGACGACGAGGTCCAGCCCCTTCGCGTCCATGGCCTCGAAACAGGCGTCGGCCGCGAACGCGGGCGGCACGAACACGACGGAGGCGTTGGCGTCCTCCTCGCGGGCGGCCTGCTGGACGGTGTCGTAGACGGGGACGCCGGCGACTTCCTGTCCACCGCGTCCGGGGACGGCACCGGCGACCACGTTGGTCCCGTACTCCAGCATCTGCTCGGTGTGGAACTTGCCCTCACCGCCGGTGATACCCTGCACGACGACGCGCGTGTCTTCGTCGACTAGAACACTCATGCTTCCACCTCCTTCGCGTACTCGACGGCACGCTGGACGGCGTCCTCCAGCGTGTACTCTACCGTGACGAGGTCCTCGTTCAGAATCTCCATCCCCTCCTCGGCGTTCGTGCCGGCCAGACGGACGACGACGGGCTTGGGAATCTCGTCGAACTGTTCTAAGGCCTGATTGATGCCCTGTGCGACTTCGTCACCGCGGGTGATGCCGCCGAAGATGTTGAACACGACGGAATCGACGTTGTCGTCGGAGAAGACCATATCGAGCGCGTTGGCGATGCGGTCGGCCTTCGCGCCGCCACCGACGTCGAGGAAGTTGGCGGGTTCGCCGCCGTAGTAGTCGACGAGGTCCAGCGTGGTCATCACGAGGCCCGCGCCGTTACCGATGATGCCGACGTTGCCCGACAGGCGGACGTAGTCGAAGCCGTACTCGTCGGCCTTCTGTTCGAGTTCGTCGCCCTCGGCGGCCTCCTCGCTCATCTCGGCGAGTTCCGGCTGGCGGAACAGGGCGTCGTCGTCGATGTTCATGACGGCGTCGGCGGCGATGACCTCGTCGTCGCTCGTGATCATCAGCGGGTTGACCTCGACGTCGCTGCCGTCGCGGTCGTCCCAGAGCTGATAGAGCGTCGTCAGGACCGAGGCCACGTCGTTGGCGACGTCGCGGTCGACGCCGGCCTCGTAGACGACCTTCCGGGCCTGATAGGGATGCATCCCGAACGCGGGGTCGATGTGCTCGCGAGCGATGGCGTCGGGGTCCTCCTCGGCGACCTCCTCGATGTTGACGCCGCCTTTCGTCGAGACCATGGCGACGGGCTTGCCCTCGCCGCGGTCCATGGTCACGCCCACGTACAGTTCGTTGACGAAGTCGACGGCCTCCTCGACGAGGACCTTCGAGACGTGATAGCCCTTGAGGTCCATCCCGAGGATGGCGTCGGCGGCCTCGCGGGCTTCCTCCTTGCTCTCGACCAGTTTGATGCCCCCGGCCTTCCCGCGTCCACCCACGTGGACCTGCGCCTTGATGGCGACGGGATAGCCGATGTCCTCGGCCGCGTCGACGGCCTCGTCAACTGTCTCGGCCAACTGCGAGGCGGGTGTCGGAACGCCCGCGTCGGCGAAGACCTGCTTCGCCTGGTATTCGTGCAATCGCATGTCATACTATGAGGCGCGCGGCGGCGTTTTAAATCCGTCTTTCTCGGTCGCAGTGGCCGGGAGTCTGGCCGAACAGAAGTGGCAGAACGTCCGGAAATTCGTCCCGGGACTGAACGATGTCACACTCGTCCGCCCGGTCGTGCCGGTTCGGAGGCCGGTCCGGCGTCGCCGTCGCGCAAGCGGGCCGGGACTCTGAGCGCACCTGTACCGACGAGCAAGAGCGCCTGATGGAACGCGGTGCCGAGAGCGACGCCGCCGGCGACGCTCACGAGAACCACCCACGCCGGCGCGCCCTCGACCAGCAACACCGCGAGAACGAGGAAGCCGGCCATGGCTCCGTTGCGGAGCGCGCTCGTCTCGGCCACTTCGTCGTCGGTCACCAGTCGGTCGTAACACATGCGGCCGACTGCGGACTGCGGTGGCTTCCATCGTGGTGCCGGAAAATGTCACCGCGAACGTGGGTAGATTATTCAGGGAGCGGGGCGCAAATAGTGGGTATGCGCACAGCGTGGTGGTACGGGGTGGTCCTCTCGACGCTGGTCTGGGTGGTGGGAGTCGTCGTCCTCGGTGTGGTCCCCGAGGGGTCGCCGCTCGACCGTCGACTGGGCGGGCCGACCGCCCTCGCGATGCTCCTCGCGTGGCTCGTGATGCCCCTCTCGATTGCGCTCGACCGGCGGTCCGCCGGGTCGGAGTTAGCGTGGGACCCGACGACGACGCTGTGGGTCCTCGGGTCGCTGGTCTGGTTCGTCAACGTCGCCGTGGGCGCCGCCTACTGCCTCCGGCGCTACGTCGCGGCGAGTCGACGAGCGCCCTCCCGTCACTGGGAGACCGCGATAGCGGCGTCCGTGGGCTTCTGGGTCGCTTCGCTCGTCCTCGACTACGGCCTGCCGCGGGGGACGATACCTGACCCGCTCTACGACGCGATGGCGCTGTTCGTCCTCCTGACGTGGGTCGCGATGCCAGTCGGGATACTGCTGGACGCCGTCCGCGTTCGCGGCTACACGGACTGGCGACCGAACACCCGAGGCTACGTCGTCGGCGCGGCGATTCCGTTCGTCAACGTGGTCGTGGGTGCCATCTACCTCTACAAGCGCCGCGATGCCTTCGAGTCGGTCGACGCGACGGCGTCGTTCACGCTCGACAGCGACCACGACGAGGACGACCCCGCTGTCCCGGGGTCGCCGTGGTTCCGGCGCGCCGGGTACCTCTTCGGCGGGTACTTCCTCCTCGTGTTACTGGTGGCGGTTGCCGTCCCGTCCCTCTCGGAGAGCGGCATCGAGATTCTCGGCCTGTTGCTCTGGCTCCCGTTCGGGCCGTTTTTCGCGGCCTGCGTCTACAAGGACGCCGCGTGGCGCCGCGCCCGGGACTGGACCGTCGGCGACAACTGGTGGCTGTATCTCTGCTCGGCGGTGGTGCAGGCGGCCGCGTTCTGGTACGTCGTCAGACGGGCGTCGAAGTCGAGTCGGTATCGACGCCGTGCCCGCGGGGGACGGGACACCGCAGCCGAGTGACCGATAGAGACACGGTCACCGCCCCGTAACGGCCGTCCATGAGTGAGGCCTACGACGACGCGGTCGACGCTATCACCGGAGCGCTCAGAGACGCCGACACAGCCGTCGCGCTGACCGGCGCGGGCGTGTCTACGGCCTCGGGCATCCCGTCGTTCCGCGGCGAGGACGGTATCTGGGAGCGACGCGACCCGACGGACTTCCACCGCCGGCGACTCGACGCCGACCCGGAGGGGTTCTGGCGCGACCGACTGGAACTGCGTGCGGAGTTCTTCGGCGACGTGGACCCGACGCCGAACGCCGCGCATCTGGCACTCGCCGAGCTAGAGTCGCGGGGTCACTTAGACGCCGTCGTGACGCAGAACGTCGACGGCCTCCACGACGAGGCAGGGTCCGAGCGCGTGGTCGAACTCCACGGGACGAACCGCCGCGTCCGCTGTGACGACTGCGGGAACCGCCTGCCGGCCGACGCGGCGTTCGAGCGGGCGGCCGACGGCGACCTCCCGCCTCGCTGTGCCTGTGGGGGTATCTACCGACCCGACGTCGTGCTGTTCGGCGAATCACTCTCCGACGTGGCGATGAGCGAGGCCCAGCGACTCGCCCGCGACAGCGACGTGTTCCTCGCCGTCGGGTCGTCGCTGTCGGTCAGGCCCGCGTCGCTGCTACCGAAGATAGCGGCCGACTCCGAGGCGACGCTGGTCGTCGTGAACTTCGAGGAGACGCCACGAGATTCGGCGGCCGACCACGTGATACGGGCCGACGTGACCGATGTGCTGCCGGCCGTCGTCGACCGACTCTAGAGTTCGACCCCGCCGGGGATGAGGCTCTGCTGCCGGAGGAGGCTGCCGTCGTGGTCGTAGACGAGGAGCGTCCGCTTCTCGTAGACCAGCGATTTGCCCTCACTGTCGGTCAGACGGACCTCGTACTCGCCGTCGTCGTCCCGGCGCTCGGCGGCCGTAACGAGAGCTTGCATCTCGTCGACGGCGGCAGCCACTTCGAGGACGAACTCCCCGGTCAGGCGGTTCGTAAGGGAGAGGACGCCGCTGTCGGCCGCGGCCTGTCTGCGGAAAGCGACGTCTACCTCGTCCGCATCGAGGGTCCCGTCTGTGGTCGTTGTGAGGCGCTCGCGGAGTGCCCCCGACGGGCCGTCGTAGTCGATACTGATGGTCGGGGTGCCGTCGTCGTCGGGTTTGCTGTCGATGTCGACGGTGAAGTTGTCGCGCCTCATTCGGGTGATTATAGGTTGGGGACCGCCCGGCATGAACGTAACGGCGGTGCCACCACCGCAAGGGTCTTATCGGCGCCCTTTCGGTAGCTTTTACCCCCTGCCTGCTGGCCCTGCAGACAGGATGGCGTGGGTCAAATCTGAGTACGCTGGCGAACTGGCGGTGCTGTCGACGTGGCTGGTCACCCTCGCGCCGTGGTCGGCGTCGGTGTTCGAGGCCGCTGGACTGACCGTGGTCGCGCTTCGCTTTCTCCCCTTCCGGTTCCAGTTCATCTTCGGCGCGGCACTCCAGAACGAGCGGCCGTTTCTCTGGGCCTGGGAAGTGGCGGCCTTTCAGTCGTCGCCGGAACTTACGCTGGCCGGGTATCTCGGCTTCGCCGCCTTCGTCGCGTCCTCGGTCCCGTTCGCTCTGAGCCTGTTCTACTACTTCGAGGAGGGGCGCCTCGCTGCAGCGCTCCCAGTCGACCCCGTCCGCGTCTTCGGCGCACTGCTCGCGCTCGTAGCGTTCTTGACACTCGCCGCGACAGTGCTGTTCGTCCGGTACTTCCCGGGGCTTTCCCTGCCCGTCGGCGCCCTCGTCGCCGCCGTCCTCGCGTACCTCTTGCTCACCGTCGACCGGACGTAACGACTGGCGAGCCGGCGAGCGAATTTAAGTAGGTGGCCACACTATGGCACGTAAATCGCGACTGCGTGCGGTCTCTCACCACTGATGTCTAACCCCGAGACTCCCGACCCCGGCGACGTCGTCAAGGACCCACTGGGTCACGTCCAGTCGTGGCTCTCTCGAACCGCGACGATTCTCTCCGGCGCTGCCGTCCCTGAGTCGAACTACGACCCCGGTCGACACGGGTCGCTCGTGAGCTTCGACGGGCTAGACGGGCTCGAGGAGATAGAGCGCTACTGGCTCAACGCGCCGTTCGCGTTCGTCTCTATCAACTACGACCCCGACAGCGACGAACACCGCTATCACGTCGTCGAACCGTCGCTGACTGACATCGAGCGGGAACTGCTCGACCGACTCTTCGAAGACATCAGGGGGCCGCTCATCTACCGGAACGACGTCGACAGCGACCCCGAACGGGCACTCCGAGAAGAGTTGCGTAACCGACTCGAAGAGTACGGCGTCGTCGTCGAAGCCGAGACGTTCTACCGCCTGTTTTACTACCTCTATCGGTCCTTTCAGGGGTACGGGCACATCGACCCGCTGATGCACGACCCCAACATCGAGGACATTTCCTGTGACGGGCCGAATCTCCCCATCTTCGTCTACCACGACGGCTACACCGACATCGAGACGAACATCGTCTACGACGGGGGGGAACTGGACGACTTCGTCGTCCAGTTGGCACAGCGCTCGGGCCAGCACGTCTCCGTCTCCGACCCCGTCGTCTCGACGACGCTGCCCGACGGGTCGCGTATCGAACTCGCGCTGGGACAGGAGGTGACCCCGCGCGGGTCCGCGTTCACTATCCGGAAGTACGCCGACGAACCGTTCACGCCCATCGACCTGCTGGAGTATGGCACCTTCTCGCTGGAGATGCTCGCGTACCTCTGGCTGGCTATCGAGTCCAACAAGTCGCTCATCTTCGCCGGGGGGACCGCGGCCGGCAAGACCACCTCGATGAACGCGCTGGCGATGTTCATCCCGCCGCGCTCGAAGGTGCTGACCATCGAGGACACCCGCGAACTGTCGCTGTACCACGACAACTGGCTCTCCTCGGTGACTCGCGAACGTCTCGACGAGTCCGACATCACGATGTACGACCTCCTGCGCTCTGCGCTCCGACACCGCCCGGAGTACATCATCGTCGGCGAGGTGCGCGGGGAGGAGGCAATCACGCTGTTTCAGGCGATGAACACGGGACACACGACGTTTTCGACGATGCACGCCGACTCCGTCCAGACCGTCATCAACAGGCTGGAAAACGAACCGATCAACGTTCCGCGGCCGATGGTCCAGAGCCTCGACATCCTCTGTGTGCAGGTGCTTGCCCGGTCGGGTGACGAACGCGTCCGCCGTGCAAAGACGCTCGCCGAGATAGAGGGCATCGACCAGCGGACCGGCGAACTGGACTACTCGACGAGTTACTCGTGGCAGGCCACCGAGGACCGTTTCGCCGAACGCAACAGCGAACTCCTCGATGAGATCCGGCAGGAACGCGGGTGGAACCAGTCGGAACTGCTCCGGGAGATGAACTACCGCAAGCGCTTCCTCCGATACCTCCACGAGCAGGGCGTCTCCGACTACCGGCGATTTACCGCGATGGTCAACAAGTACTACGCCGACAAGGACGAGGTGCTGGCCCGAATCGGGTCCGACGTGACGGCCTAACATGGCGCTGAACCCGCTGGGACTGGCACCGCTTGCCGTCGTCGTCGGCATCCTCGGTCTCGTCGGCCTCGCGTCGGTCGACGAGGGGGTCGACCGGCGTCTGACGCGCCTCTCGCGACGGCTATTCGGACGGTACGTGACCGTCTCGCCCGAGCGCGAACGCCAGTTGGAGGCGGCGTACATCGGCCAGACGTACCGGGGATACGCCGCCCGGACGCTCTTGTACACCGGGCTAGCTGCCATCGGCGGCGCCGTCGTCGGGGCGTACACCGTCGGTGGATTCTTGCTCGCCGTCCCGGCCATCGTCGACCTGCTCATGGGCTTGCCGCCGACGATGGTCGCTGCGTTCGGCATCCGCGGGTTCGAACTCGTCCTCACCTCGAATCAGACGCTGTTGGTTCTCATCGGGAGCGGCGTCGCTGGCGGCGTCCTGACCGCCGCGCTGACCTACACCCTTCGCTGGGAACTCCCGAAGAACACCGCCGAGGTGCGACAGCGGAACATCGACGAGGGGATGACCCGGACCATCGCGTTCATGTACGCGCTCTCGCGGGGTGGCATCGCGTTCCCCGAAGTGATGAGGTTACTCGCCCGGAACGACGAGATATACGGGGACACGGCCCGTGAGATGGCTGTCGCCGTCCGCGAGATGGATATCTTCGGCCGGGACATGATATCGGCCATCGAGCGGATGTCCGACCGGACGCCGAGCGACCGGTTCGAGACGTTCGCGGAGAACCTCTCGAGTGTCCTCCAGAGCGGCCAGTCGCTCTCGACGTTCCTCCGAAACCAGTACGAGCGTCACCACGAGGAGGCCGCCGAACGGCAGGCCGACCTGCTGGAATCGCTCGCGACCATCGCCGAGGCGTACGTGACGATATTCGTCGCCGGGGTGCTGTTCCTCATCACCATTCTGCTCGTGTTCGGCCTGACGACCTCCGACACGCTCGGGTTCCTCCAGATGCTCGCGTATCTCGCCATCCCGCTCGCGAACGTCGGGTTCATGGTGTATCTGAGCCAGACCCTCGACGCCCTCGGTATCGGCGACGGTGGGAACACCGACGTCCTCGACCGCGAGCAGACGGCGACACTCGGTCGCCCGGCGGCACCACGGGACCGGACCGGGCTGACCGACGGGGGCGTCGTCCCCGGGACGGACCAGAACTGGGGCCGCCTCCAGTTCCACGACCGACTCCGGTCGGTCAGGCGGGTACTTCGCTCGCCGACCCAGACCCTCCTCTGGAACCCGACGCACGTGCTGTACCTGGCGGTGCCGGTGGCCGTGGTCAGCTTCGCCGTTCGCGCCCCCGTCGCATTCCAGACGAGCGTCGTCAACGTCCGGTTGCTGGACGACCTCGTGGTGCAATCGGTGTTGCTCGTACTCGGTTCCTTTGCCGTCGTTCGGACGTTGTACTCCCGGCGCATCCGACGTATCGAGGACGCGACGCCGGAGCTACTGGAACGCCTCGCGAGCCTCAACGAAGCGGGGATGACGTTCGTAGAGAGCATCCGCAGGGTGCGCGGCAGCGACGTCGGCGTCCTCTCGCCGGAAATCGACCGCATCTGGGCGGACATCCAGATGGGCGCGAACGTCGACGACGCACTCGTTCGGTTCGGTCGTCGCATCCGGACGGTGTCTGTCACCCGCGTCGTGACGCTGCTGACGAACGCGATGCGAGCGTCCGGGCAACTGGGGCCAGTCCTGCGTATCGCCGCGACCCAGTCCCGGGCGGACCGGCGGCTTCGGAACCGTCGACGCCAGCAGATGCTCACCTATCTTGTGGTCATCTACGTCTCCTTTCTCGTCTTCCTCGTCATCATCGTCGCCGTCCAGGAGGTGCTGGTCCCAGCGCTCCCGTCGTCGGTGCCGACGCCGCCGTCCGGGAACAGACTGGGCGTGGGAACCGACCAGTTCGCTCGCCTCGGGCAGATAGACAAGGCCGCGTACACGCTGGTCTTTTTCCACACCGCGCTCATTCAGGCCGTCCTGACCGGATTCATCGGCGGCCAACTGGGCGAGGGCACGCTCAAGGACGGGGCGAAACACGCCGCGGTCTTGCTGGGTGTCGCCTACGTCGCGTTCATTCTGCTCTCCTCGCCCGTCGCGTCGCTGACGGTGACAGAACCGACGGTACAGGACGGCCAAATCACGGTCGACTCCGCCTCGCTCTCCGCTGGCGGGTTCGTCGTCGTCTACGCCTACGACGCCGACGGCGAGGTCATCGGGACGTCCCGGTATCTCGAACCCGGAACGCACAGGGACGTGACGATTCAGTTAGCCGATCCACCGTCCAGCGGCCGGTCTATCGTCTTCGTCGCACATCAGGACACGAACGGGAACGAGCAACTGGACCTCGACACGCCCGGCGAGCGCGACGTCCCCTACCCCGCCGCCGGACAAGACGACGTCGTCGCCGTCGGCGTCCGACTCCGGTGACGCTGGCTTTACGGTCACCTATCGGGTAGAGGTGGCCGATGGAGTTCGCCGCCTTCGCCGACCGCGCCGCGACTATCGAAGCCGAGAGTGCCGACACCGCCATCACCGAGTGCGTCACCGACCTGCTGGCCGACGCCGGGGACGACCTCGCGACGCTGGCCCGGTTCGTGCAGGGCCGCGTGTTCCCGGCCCACGAGTCGACGACCCTCGACATCGGGCCACGTCTCTGCTACGAGGCAATCGCCCGCGCCGCCGGCCGGAACGTGAGCGCCGACGACGTGGAGGCGCGACTCGCAGAGCGGGGGGAAATCGGCGAAGTGGCCGCGAGCTACGACTTCGGCGGCCAGCGAGGACTGGCGGCGTTCGGCGGTGGCGGGGCAGACGCGCTCACCGTAGCCGAGGTGGCACGCGAACTGACCGACCTCGCCGCCGTCGCCGGCGACGGCAGTCAGGAGACGAAGGTCGACGTCCTCTTCGGCCTGTTCAACCGCTGTGACCCCGACGAAGCGCGCTATCTCGCTCGACTCGTCCTCTCGGAGATGCGCATCGGCGTGGGCGACGGGACAGTTCGGGACGCCGTCGCCGCGGCGTTCGACGTGCCGGTCGACGCCGTCGAACGCGCGTTGCAGGTGTCGAACGACTACGGCTACGTCGCCGAGGTGGCCCGCGACGAGGGCGAGACGGGCCTCGACGCAATCGACCTCGAAGTCGGCCGTCCGGTGCAGGCGATGCTCGCACAGGCCGGCACCGTCACCGGTGCGTTGGAGGACTGGGAGCAAGTCGCCGTCGAGTGGAAGTACGACGGCGCTCGCGTGCAGGTCCACTACGACGGCGAAGCCGTCCGCCTGTTCTCGCGGAACATGGAGGACGTGACCGACCCGCTTCCCGAAGTCGTGGCCACCGTCGAGGATGCACTCGACGTGCCCGCCATCCTCGACGGCGAGGTGGTCGCGGTGGCCGACGACGGCTCTCCGCTCCCGTTTCAGGAGGTGTTGCGGCGGTTCCGGCGGAAACACGACGTGGCGGCGACCCGCGAAGACGTCACCGTCCGCCTCCACCTGTTCGACTGTCTGCACGTCGACGGCGAGGACTTGCTCGACGCGTCGCTCCGCGAGCGACACGACCGCCTCGCTGCCCTGTTCGACGACGACGTCGTCTCGGACCTGTGGCTCTCGGCCGACGCCGACGAAATCGGCGAGGTGGAGGCCGACGCACTCGAAGCCGGCCACGAGGGCATCATGCTGAAAGACCCCGACGCGGCCTACACCCCGGGCAAGCGCGGGAAGAACTGGCGGAAACGCAAACCCGACGTCGAGACGCTCGACTGTGTGGTGACCGGGGCCGAGTGGGGAGAGGGCCGCCGAGCGAACGTCCTCGGGACGTTCGAACTGTCGGTGCACACCGACGACGGCTACGCACAGGTCGGCAACGTCGCCACCGGCATCACGGACGCGGAACTCGACGACCTGACCGACCGCCTCGAACCCCACGTCACCGCCGAGGACGGTCGGAGCGTCGCAATCGCTCCCGAAATCGTCTTCGAGGTGGGCTACGAGGAGATACAGACCTCGACGACGTACGACTCGGGTTACGCGCTTCGCTTCCCGCGATTTCTGGCGGTTCGTGAGGACAAGACGCCAGCCGACGCCGACTCGCTCTCACGGGTCGAACGCCTCGCCGAGAACGCGTGACAGCGTGAGACCAGCGCTGACCGACAGCCGTATCACGTCGGTGGCGCTATCCCGGCACATGACCATCCGACACGACGGCATCACGGCCGAATGGCTCGGCTACGCCACGCTCAGACTCGAAGGCGACGACACCGTCGTCTACCTCGACCCCGGCCGGTACGGCGTGCTGACCGGCGAGTGGGAACCCGACACTCCGGGCGTCGGCCACCCCGAGACGAGAGACTACGCGCCGAAAGACGGCGACGTGGTCTGTGTCACGCACGTCCACCACTACGACCCGGACGGCATCCGTCGGGTCGCGGCCGACGACGCCACCGTCGTGGCGTTCGAGGGCATCAACGTCCACGCTACCGACCGCGACCTCGACCGCCTCTCTGACCTCGACTACGAGGTCCGCAAGGTGAGCATGGAGGACGAACTCTTCGTCGACGGCGTCCCTATCTGGACAGTGCCGGCGTACAACCACGCGGACGGCCCGAACGTCGGCGCGGACGGCGAACCGATTCACCCGAAGGGCATCGGCTGTGGCTTCCTGCTCGCCATCGACGACACGCGGGTGTTCTGGACCGGCGACACGGACGTGCTGGCGGGTCACGCCGAACTGGACGTCTCCCTGTTCGTTCCCTCTATCTCCCAGAGCTTCACGATGAACCGGCACGAGGCGGCCGAACTGGCCGAGGCGATGGACCCCGACCTCGTCCTCCCGATGCACTACAACACCTTCGAGGCGCTGGAGGCCGACGACGAAGCGTTCGCCGCCGATGTCGCCAGCCGTCGGGTGCCGGTCGTGCTGGACCGATAGTGGCCTCGGAGTCGGTTACAGGTACCGGACGAGGGCCTCGTAGGACTCCGACGCGGCCCGGTCTGGTTCGTCGGGGTACGTGTACAGCTCCAGTGTGGCGTAGCCGTCGTACCCGACGTCGTCGAACGCGTCGAATATCGCTCTGAAATCGAGGTCGCCATCCCCCGGGATTCGGTGGTAGTGCGTCCCGCCACGGCCGCCGACGATGTCTTCGAGGTGAACACCCGTGATGTGACCCGCCGCCCGGCGAATCGCCGTGGGCACGTCTTCGCCACTGACGGCGGCGTGACCAACGTCGAGGTTGACGCCTAGTCGGTCGTGCCCGACCGTCTCCACGAGTTCGAGTACGTCGTCGGTGTCACCCACGAGGAGGTCCGGTTCGTACTCGATGCCGACGTCGACGTCCCTCCCGTCGGCGTATTCGAGTATCTCCCGCAGCGATTCGTGGAGGTGCCGCTTGGCCTCCGCTGGCTGTGTCCCGGGCACCGGTTGGCCGCTCGTGAGACTGATAGCTGGTGCTGCCGTCGCTGCCGCGAGGTCGATTGCGCACTTGGTGTACTCGATGCGCCACCGACGAGCGAAATCGTCCGCGCGAATCACGCTCGGTTCGAAGAACGGCGTCGGTGGCGCGTCGTCGTAGTACCCCATCGCCGTGTTCGCGTTGACGTTCGCCACCGCGATGCCGATGTCGGCGAGCGCCGTCGCGATTCGGTCCGCCTCCCGCGTGTCGAGCGACGGAAAGTACGCGTGGGGCTCGTCGCCCAGTATCTCGACGCCAGCGTATCCGTGTCCTGCGATGCGTTCCGCGGCCTCCAACAGCGAGTGTTCGGTGTAGGCGTTCGTCGAGAACGCGAGGGTGACCATGCCTCCCGTCACGGACAGTTCCGCATAGTTACCAATCGCGTACCACGCGTTAGTGACGTTCTACAGGAGCCTACGAGACATCGAACGCTCCGGACAGCCACCGAGCGAGGACGAAGCACCCGAGTGCGGTCGCCGTCCACGCGAGACCGGCGATCGTCGCCGCCGCGGCTTGCACGACCGCGAGTCCGAGGACCGACCGTCCGACCGCGGGCCCGACGCGAGACGCCGTCGGCCTGCGGTACGCCGCCAAGAGTGGCGGGCCGACGAAGGCGAGGAAGCCGACGCCGAGGCCCGCGGCAATCGTCGTCAGGACTACGTCGCGCCCCGCGACGACCGTGATGGCCGGTGGGACCACGGCCAACACCGCGGCGAGGCCCGCGACGGCGGCGACCGCGGTCCGGTCCGTGCCGTGGGCCTCGTCGTCAGCCATCCACGTCACTGCGGCGACGTACCCCGTGACGCCGAGGGGAACCGTGACCACCCACCATCCGTCCGAGAGAACGCCGCTCCCGACCGTCGTCCCGAGAATCACGTTCGCACCCCGGGTCAGCCCCATGACGCCCCACCCGAGTGGCGTCCCCTTCGCCACCCCGTCGTAGACCACGACGAGGGCCGCGGGCGTTCCCGCCGCGACGCTCGACCGGGGGCCACCAGCCACCAGTGCGACGGCTACGCCACACCCGAGGAGGACCACACCGAGCGCGAACGCTCGCGGTCGAGACACGAGTCCGGCGGGAATCGGGCGTTCTGGGCGCTCTACGGCGTCGACGTCCGCGTCGACGTAATCGTTCAGCGTGGTTCCGCCAGCGTACACGAAACAGGACGCCAGCGCTAGTCCGCTCACTTCCACGGGACCGGCCCTCGCCCCCACCACCGCGACGAGCGCCGCGCCCGCCAGCACGTCCGGCGGAGCGGTGAATACGTTCGGTAGCCGGACGAGCGCGGCGTACGCCAGCACTCGCTCCCGCATCGAGTCTGTAGTCGGACCGACCGTCAGGCCCATCCGTGGGCTTCCAGATACGCCATCGCGTCCTCGGCCGTGGCGACCGGCGTCTCGCCGTAGGGGTACAGTTCCACGGTCACGAACCCGTCGTACCCGCTCGCTTCGAGGGCTTCGAGGAACCCATCGATGTCCATCGCTCCGTCGCCCAGTTGCGTGTGTTCGTGACTGCGGTCGACCGGTATGTCCTCGAGATGGACGTGTTCGACGTAGGGAAGCAGTTCTTCCAGCGCCGTCGCCGGGTCCTCACCCACGCAGAAGAGGTGTCCGGCGTCGAAGTTACAGCCGACCCTGTCGGAGTCGACTCGGTCCAACAGGTCGAGGAACTGCACACTCGTCTCGACGAGCAGGTCGGGTTCCGGTTCGACCAGCACGTCGACGCCGACGTCTTCCGCCGTCTCGGCCAGTTCTCTGAGTCCTTCCACGAATCGGTCTTCGGCCCACTCGCGTGACTTGCCGTCCGGTATCGGGCCGCCGGGCTCGATGGACGCCGTGTCCACGCCGAGTGCCGCCGCGAGCGCCAGTGCGTCGTGCGTGTAGTCGACGCGCCGCCGTCGGTACGCCTCGTCGGGTTCGACGAACGACGGGTGGTGGAACCCCTCGATAGCCGTCAGCATGAACGCGTTCGCGTTGCTGACGGCGACGTCTGCGTCGGCGAGTGCGGTCCGAACCGCGGCGAGGTCGGCCTCGGTCGTGGTCTCCGGATAGAGGTGTGGTTCGTCGAACAGTACCTCGACGCCGTCGTAGCCGGCGGCCCCGATGTGGTCGATGGCGTCGGGCAAACTGTAGTCGCGGAACGCGTTGGTGGAGAATCCGAACTGCATGTTAGCGGGCGTACTCGAAGTTCGGCGATTGGTCGAAGAACTCGTAGGGGTTCTCGAAGACGACCCGTCGGACCGTCTCGCGGTCCCACCCCCGGTCGAGCATCGCGTCGCGGGCCTTCGGGACCGCGAGCGGGTCGGACGGGTCCCAGTCGGCCGCGCTGTTGAGTATCATCTTCTCGGTCCCGTACGCTTCGAGCAGGTCGATAGCGTCGTCGATTGCTATCTTCCCGGGGTAGAGCGTGAAGCCGAGCCAACAGTCGGTTTCGAGGGCGGTGTCGATCGTCCGCTCCGTGTTGTGGTCGATGATGATTCGCTCCTGCGTGACGTCCTCGTCTTCTATCATATCGACGATTCGGCGCGTCCCTTCGGGCTTGTTCTCGTGTGGCGTGTGGACGATGACGGGCAGTTCGCGCTCGTCGGCGATTCGGAGTTGCTTCCGGAACGCCCACTCCTCGTCCTCGGTGTCCTGATCGAGGCCGATTTCGCCGACGCCGACGACCGGGTCACGGTCGAGATACTCGGGGAGGCGTTCGAGGACCGCTTCGGCCATCTCTCGGTAGTTGGCTTCCTTCGGTTCGAGGCCGATAGTGACGTAGTGGTCGATGCCGGCCACGCGGTCCGCCCGCCGGGTCTCGTGTCCGATTATCTGTTCGAAGTAGTCGAAGAAGGCACCGGCGTTGTGCTTGTCCTGTCCGCTCCAGAACGCCGGTTCGATACAGCACTCGACGCCTGCTCGTCTGGCGCGCTCGTAGTCGTCGGTCGAGCGCGAGACCATGTGCATGTGTGGGTCGATGATTCGCATCGCTGGGCGAGACGGCACACCCACACGAAGTTATTCCCCGTCTACGACCCATCTACTTACAGAATAGACGCACTAACTAAGCAACGCTCACCCGACGGTACCGACGTTCAGGGGGTATACAGTATGCACGAGACCGTCGTCAGGGCCCGCTGTGGCCGACAACCCGTCGACCCGACCGGAGCGACTATCGCGGCACTATCGGTCGTCGACGGAGGGGTTCTATCGTGACTCCCTCCACGACGGCCGGTCGAGTCATCGTACTGGACGTGGTCGGTCTCCAGCCGTCTCATCTCGATGCTGCACCGAACATCAGCCGACTCGTCGGCGGCCCGGACGCCCCCTCCACCGCTCGTCTCCGTCCGCCGTTCCCGGCCGTCACCGTCACGAGCCAGACGACGCTCGGAACGGGACTGTCTCCCGCCGACCACGGCGACGTGGCGAACGGCCGCTACGACCGCGAGCGCGACACGGTGACGTTCTGGGGTCGAGAGCGGGGTGACCGGACACGGCTCTGGGAGTCGGCCAGCGACGCCGGCGCGACGACTGGCGTCCTGTTCTTCCAGCACCTCGTCGGGACGAACGCGGACGTCGCCGTGACGCCCTCGCCCATCGAGGACGAGAACAACGACATGCTGGAGATGAACTGCTGGACGAATCCCGACGGGTTCTACGACGCGCTCGAAGCAGAACACGGTCACTTCCCCCTCCATCGCTACTGGGGACCCGGAGCGAACGCTGAGAGTAGCGAGTGGATACTGACGGCCGCCACCGAGGCCGTCGACCGGTACGACCCGGACTTGCTCTGGGTGTATCTCCCCCATCTGGACTACGATGCACAGCGACACGGACCGTCCTCCACCGAGATGACTGCGGCCGTCGAAACGGTAGACGAGATGGTCGGGTCGTTCCTCGCCGACCTCCGAGCGACCGACCGATGGGCGGAGACGGCGGTCGCCGTCCTGAGCGAGTACGGCTTTCACGACGTCGACAGCCCCGTGTTCCCGAACAGACTACTGGCCCGGGAGGGACATCTGACTGTCGGCGAGGACGGCGACGTCGACCTCCCGAACTCCGACGCGTTCGCCGTCGTGGACCATCAGGTTGCCCACGTGTACGCCGACCAGCGAATCCGAACCGAGGTTCGGGAGGAACTCGAAGCGCTCGACGGCGTCGACGTCGTCCTCGGTGACGCGGGGAAAAGTGCCCGGTGTATCGACCATCCCGACGCCGGTGACTTCGTCCTCGTCGCCGACGAGTCGGCGTGGTTCCAGTACTACTGGTGGGAGCCTGACGGCCGACTCCCGTCGTACGCGACCGACGTCGACATCCACGACAAACCGGGGTTCGACCCGTGCGAGTTGTTCCTCGGCGACGACGGGATGGTCTCGCTCGACCCCACTGTCGTCGGCGGGTCCCACGGGCGCGTCGACCCGGAGACGATGGGACTCTTCGCCCTCGGTGGGCCCGCTGCACAGACGGCGTCGGTCGGGGGCCCGGTCGACGCCCGCGCCGTCGCACCGTCGCTCGCCGACTTGCTCGGCACGAGCGTCGACCTGCCGCCCCGCGCGTCGGGACGGTCGGTGTTCGACGACGAGAGCGACCGCTCCAAAACCGACTGACAGTTCCGTTTCACACGGTGTCAGCGGTCCTCAGATGACGTCCATCTCGTTCAGTCGCTCGGGCAGGTAGGTGTCGGTGACGAAGTCGAGGCCGCGCGAGGCGAGCGCCTGCTGTTCGGCCTTCTTCCCGATGTCTAGCTGGAGTTCTATCTGTTCTTTCCAGAACTCGGTCTGGAAGCGCGGGTCCTCCAGTTCGGACTCTAACGCGTTGATGTCCGAGTCCGAGAGTGGGTCCGTCGGCAGGTCGTACTCCACGATGTCTTCCGGGCGGATGCCGACGAACTGCGCCGCCGGCGTCGCCAGATACTCCGAGAGGTGGGCCGATTTGATGGACCCGTACGCGACGGACCCGTAGATGCGGTACGACCACGGGTCACCGTCAGTGAACACCACGACGGGCAGGTCGAGTTCGTCGTGGAGTCGCTTGGTGATGCGGCGGGTCGCGCGTGCCGGTTGGCCCTTGAGGTGGACGACGATGACGTTGTACTCCTCGTCGAACCCGTTCTCGACGAGGCGGTCCCGCATCCCACCGGTCTCCACACAGAGGACGAAGTCGGCGTCGTTCTCCAGGAACTCGATGGTGTCGGGGTTGTTCGGAATCTGGTAGCCGCCTTCGCCGACGTCTTTCTGGCAGTGAATCTCTCGTTCGCCCCGCCGGGTCTGTTCGCGCAGTTTCAGCGGCCCCATGATGGTCGCCCCGGACTCCTCGGGGCGCATGTGGAAGTCCTCGCGGGTGACGTCCGAGACGATTTCTAAGTCCTCGACGAGGTCGTTGGACTCGTCTTGACTGTTGAACTGCGCTTCCTCGACGTCCCACGACTCCGAGAGGTAGTACAGTTCACGCAGGGTAGACGAACGGTCCTCGTCGAGTTGCCTTGCGAGGAAGTCGATGGTATAGGTCGCCTTCAGGAGTTTCTCGGCTCCGGAGACGGTCTTGGCCGACCGGGTCGAGGTACGGTCGCCGTACACCCAGACGTCCTTGTCCTCGTCGTACTCGATGTTGGACTTCGTCCGGGTGGGAATCGTCATCGTCGGGACGTCGCCCTCGGCGAACTGGTCGTAGAACTCGGCTGCGAGGTCGATGAGTTTCTCGCGGGCTACCTCAGTGTCGGGTGTATCGTCGCTATCAGTGCTCATATCAGGCGTCCACCGTCAGTTTCTCGTCCTCGACACCGTCGACGGAGACGGTGAATTCGGCGTCGTCTGCCACGCTGTACTCTAGGACCGATCGCTCGCCGGCCGCCACCGTCGGCGACCACTTCACGAACCACTCGCCGTCCATCTCGACCACCGTCGCGCCGTTGGTGACCTGCGGTTCGGCGGTGACGATGTCGGTCAGGTCGACGTCTGCGTTCGTATCGTCGTTGTTCTCGACGGCGAGTCGAACGGTGCCGTCCTCGACCTCTCGCTCGACGAGGACGTTGTTCATGATACGGGCCAGCGAGTCGTCGATGTCCAGTTCCTCGTTTGCGGTCACTTCGGTCAACTTCTCGGCCATCTCCGGGAGGATGGTCGCGAGTTTGTCCTGCTTCTCCCGGCGCTGTTGCAGCGAACGGCGCTTGTTGAGGTAGCTCTTGAGTTCGCGGGCGGCTTCCCGGATAGCGAGTTCTATCTCGTCTTCCATCTCGGGGACGTTCGCGATGGCGTCTTTGGACTCGCTCGTGAAGGGGACGTTCGTCGAGGCGACGTGGACCATGATGACCGCCGGCCCGTTCGGGATGCCAGAGCCGCCGGGCTGGTCCAGGTTGTAGTTGCGCCAGTTGATGGTCTTGACCACGTCCGTGGTCGCACAGGCCCCGCGCTGATAGACCAGCGGCACCCGGTTGGCAAAGCGCATCACGTCGACGCTCCCCTCGGCCGGGAGGTCGCCGCCGTAGGCGATGCCGGCCTCGACGATGAACGGGTCGCCGCCGTGGACCGACGCATCGCGCGTGGAGGCCGCATAGAAGTCCGCGTCGAACTCCTTGCGCAGGCCCTCCTCGACCAGTTCCGCACCGATAGGAGCCAGACAGTCCGTCGGCGGCGCGATGATGTCCGTCTCGCGCATCGCCTCCAGCAGTCGGCTGGCGGTGTCCCGGTCGTCGGCGACTTCGGAGACGTTCGGTGGGTCGTCCGGAATCGGGACTGCCGCGTTCCACAGTTCGTCGACGACGTTCTCGCGGGCCGTCTCGCCGAAGGTGGCGTCGTCGTGGTCTTCGGTCATATCAGCGGCGCGGTCGACGTACGCACGGAACTCGTCCCGGGTGAGTCGGTGGTGACCGTCGTCGAATTTATCTGCGAGTCTGCTCGCCAGTCCCTCGACGGCCGCGTCGTCTTTTCTGACGGTGGTCGCGGCGTCGACCAGTTCGTAGAGGTCACTGGACCGCTCGGCGGTGACGCAGTGCCACGCGGCCTCGACGGCGTTCTCCCGGACCGTCGACCCGAACGTCGTGTCGTGGTTCGCCTCGACCGTCTCGGCAGCCTCGTCGACGATAGCCGCTATCTCGTGATGGGCGACGCGGTCACGGTCGTGGATGGCCTCGTTGACGGCGGCGGCGAACTCGGCCGTCGCGGTGGCGTCCTTGTTGGCGACGGCGTCCTCGACGGCCGTCTCGACGTCCGCGTCCTCCTGCAGTTGTGGGGGCTTCCACGCCATCCCACGGCCGAAGTGCCGGTCGTTGAAGTTGGCGATGATGCTGTCTGCGGTCTTCCCGCCGACGCGGGTGAACTCTTCCTGCACGAAGCCGGAGATAGAGTACGAATCGGTGGCTTCGAGCATCTTCAGGAGCGTCCCGAGTTCGACGCCGTGGGGGTGCGGGCGAATCTCCTCCGTCTCGTCGGGGAGTTCCGCGCCCTCGACGCGTTCGAACTTCAGCGGTTCGTCGAGACCGGGTTCGTCGAACTCGATGCGGGCGTGCGGATTGACGACGGCCGTGTCCTGGATGTAGTCGTGGAGGCTGTTGCGTGCGCGCATGTTGGCCTCCATCTCCAGTTCGATGCGTGTCCCGTGTGGACGCTCCCACGAGGTGGTCTCGTCGACGCTGATTTCGGGTTCGTTGGTGTCGGTGTCGACGATGAGTTCGAAGTACTGGGCGTCTGCCTGCCCTTTCGGTCGAGACGTGATCTTCGCGGGCTTCCCGGAGGTGAGCTGAGAGTAGAGAACGGCGGCGGAGATACCGATACCCTGCTGCCCGCGGTTCTGCTCGCGTGCGTGGAACCGAGAGCCGTACAGTAGCTTCCCGAAAATCTTCGGCAACTGCTCTTTCGTGATACCGGGTCCGTTGTCCTCTACGACGAGGCGGTAGTAGTCACCGGCCTCCTGTATCTCGACGTAAATGTCAGGCTTGATACCGGCCTCCTCGCAGGCGTCGAGCGCGTTGTCGACCGCTTCCTTGACGGCGGTGACGAGCGCTCGGGCCTCCGAGTCGAAGCCCAGCATGTGCTTGTTCTTCTCGAAGAACTCGGCGATGGAGATGGCCCGCTGTGATTCGGCCAACTCCTCGGCGATGCCCTCGCCTTCACCGAGTCGCGACTGATACGAGGTCATGTCGTGCGGTAGGTACCGCCGTCGGGGTTAAAAGGTAATCGCCACCACGGTGAAAGTGGAGCAGCGCGAGAGCGCGTTTCGACCCCGGTGGTAGGGATGGATTAAACGTGTTACGGCCGGCGCGCACACGCGCGTGCGGGAGTTTTATGAAGGGTGGCCTGCTAGGGTGAATCAATTCCTATGTCAGGAGAGTCTGATGAGTACGGCGCAAAGTCTATCCAGACCTTAGAAGGGCTGGAGGCCGTACGCAAACGGCCTGCGATGTACATCGGGTCGACCGATGCCCGAGGTCTCCACCATCTCGTCTACGAGGTCGTCGACAACGCTATCGACGAGGCCCTCGCGGGCTACTGTGACACCATCGAGGTAACGATACACGACGACGGGTCCGTCTCTGTCAGCGACGACGGACGCGGTATCCCCGTCGACGAACACGAAGAGCACGGCCGCCCGGCCGTCGAAGTCGTGATGACCATCCTCCACGCGGGCGGGAAGTTCGACAACAAGTCCTATCAAGTCTCCGGCGGCCTCCACGGCGTCGGTGTGAGCGTCGTCAACGCCCTCTCGAAGTGGCTGGAAGTCGACGTCAAGCGCGACGGCGCGCTGTGGCGACAGCGCTTCGACCACGGCGAACCCGAGTACGAACTGAAACGCGTCCGTGACCTCGAACCCGACGAGGAGACCGGAACGACGGTCCGGTTCTGGCCCGACGACGACATCTTCGAGACGGGCGAATTCACCTTCTCCACGCTCGAATCCCGTCTCCGCGAACTCGCCTTCCTCAACTCCGGTGTCGCCATCACTATCGTCGACGAACGCGACGGGAACGAGGAGACCTTCGAGTACCAGGGCGGAATCAAGGAGTTCGTCGAGTTCCTCAACGAGACGAAAGACCCGCTTCATCGGGACGTCGTCTACTTCGAGGACGAGGAGGAGATAGCCGACGGCGTCGTGCAGGTCGAGATCGCGATGCAAGGGACCGCGGACCTGCAAGGCTCGATTCACGCTTTCGCGAACAACATCAATACTCGCGAGGGCGGGAGCCACCTTACCGGGTTCAAAACGTCGCTGACGCGCGTGGTCAACGACTACGCCACGGACAACAATCTGCTGAAAGATCTAGACGACACGCTGAAAGGCGACGACATCCGCGAGGGCCTCACGGCGGTCATCTCCGTGAAACACCCGGACCCGCAGTTCGAGGGCCAGACGAAGACGAAACTCGGCAACAGCGAGGTCCGCGGCATCGTCGAGTCGGCCATGCACGACGGCCTCTCGACCTTTTTCGAGGAGAACCCCGACACCGCCGAGGCCATCATCGGAAAGGCCGTCGAGGCGGCAAAGGCCCGCAAAGCCGCGAAGAAGGCCGAGGAACTCACGCGTCGGAAGTCCGCGCTGGACTCGACGGCCTTACCCGGAAAGCTGGCCGACTGCCAGACGCGGGACCCTGAGGAGGCCGAACTGTTCGTCGTGGAGGGCGACTCCGCCGGCGGCAGTGCCAAACAGGGACGGAATCCCGAGTTCCAGGCCATCCTCCCCATCAAAGGGAAGATTCTGAACGTCGAGAAACACCGTCTCGACCGCATTCTGGAGAACGACGAGATTCGGAACCTCATCACGGCGCTGGGTACCGGCATCGGCGACGAGTTCGACATCGAGGACCTCCGTTACGAGAAGATAATCATGATGACGGACGCCGACGTCGACGGCGCCCACATCCGCACCCTCTTGCTGACGCTCCTCTATCGGCACATGAAGCCGCTCATCGAAGCGGGCTACGTCTATGCCTCTCAACCGCCGCTGTATCGCATCCGCTACCGGGGTGAGACGTACGACGCGATGACCGAGGAGGAACGGGACCGCATCGTCGAGGAGAAATGCGACGGCAACCCGACGCAAGTCCAGCGGTTCAAAGGTCTCGGGGAGATGAACCCCGAACAGCTATGGGAGACGACGATGGACCCGGAGCACCGAATCCTGAAGCAGATAACTATCGAAGACGCGGCGGCCGCCGACCGGATGTTCAACATCCTGATGGGCGACGCCGTCGAGCCACGGAAGGAGTTCATCAAGGAACACTCGCCTGAAGCGGAGTGGGTCGACATATGAGTTCAGACGTATCCGACGACGCCAACGCGCCGGCAGAGCAGATCAAACACGTCCGTATCGAAGACGAGATGGAGCAGTCCTACATCGACTACGCGATGTCGGTCATCGCGGGTCGGGCGCTCCCGGACGTCCGCGACGGTCTGAAACCCGTCCACCGACGCATCCTCTATGCGATGCACGAGATGGGCGTCTCCTCCGGCTCTAGCCACCGGAAGTCCTCGTCCATCGTCGGCGAGACGATGGGTGACTACCACCCCCACGGTGACAGCGCCATCTACGACACGCTCGTCCGGATGGCACAGGACTTCTCGATGCGCTATCCCCTCGTCGACGGGCAGGGCAACTTCGGGTCGATGGACGGCGACCCGGCCGCGGCGATGCGATACACGGAGGCCCGCATGGCCCCCATCGCCGAGGAACTGCTCGCAGACATCGAGAAAGACACCGTCGACTTCTCCAGCAACTACGACGACCGACTACAGGAACCGGACGTCCTCCCGGCGAAAGTGCCGAGTCTGCTGCTCAACGGCTCTTCGGGTATCGCCGTCGGGATGTCGACCAACATCCCGCCGCACAACCTCGGCGAACTCGTCGACGCGACGGTCCACCTCATCGACAACCCCGACTGCACCGTCGAGGACCTGATGGAACACGTCAAGGGGCCGGACTTCCCGACCGGCGGGAACATCGTCGGCCGCGACGCCATCTACTCGGCGTACACGACCGGCCGAGGCCGACTGCGAGTCCGCGCCGAGTACGAAGTCGACCGCGAGGCGGGCCGAATCGTCATCAGCGAACTCCCCTACCAGGAGAACAAGGCCCGCGTCGTCGAGCGTATCGCCGACGACGTCAACGAGGGGAAGATAGAGGGCATCTCTGACCTGCGCGACGAATCGGACCGCAACGGCGTCCGCATCGTGGTCGAACTCAAACGCGGCGCGAACGTCGACGTCGTCGAGAACCGACTGCTGGACCACCACCTCGAATCCACCTTCGGCGTCATCAACCTCTCGCTGGTCGACGGCCAACCGAAGGTCCTCTCCCTGAAGGAGACGCTCGAATACTACGTCGAACACCGCCGCGAGGTCGTTCGCCGACGCTCCGAACACGACCTCGAAGAGGCCGAGGACCGCGCCCACATCCTCGAAGGGCGTCTGAAAGCGCTGGAGAACGTCGAGAACGTGGTCGAACTCATCCGCAACAGCGAGGACCGGGACGCCGCCCGCGCTGGCCTGCAGGAGTCGTTCGACTTCTCGGAGGCGCAGGCGGCCCACATCGTCCGGATGCAACTGGGCTCGCTCACCTCGATGGAGTCGGCCGAGATAGAGGCCGAGTACGAGGAGGTCCAAGAGACCATCGAGTACCTCGAAGCCGTCCTCGCGAGTTCGGAGAAACTCGACGGCGTCATCAAAGACGAACTCCGCGAGATCAAAGACGAGTACGACGACGACCGACGGACCAGCATCATCGAGGACGAAGGGCAGGTCACCCACGAGGACCTCATCCCCGAGGAAGACTGCGTCGTCGTCGTCACGGAGGACGACTACATCAAGCGGATGCCCGTCGAGCAGTTCGACCCGCAAAACCGCGGCGGGAAGGGCATCATCGGGGCCGACCCCAAGGAGGGCGACCGCGTCTCGAAGGTGTTCAGAGCCAACAGCCACGACTACCTGCTCTGTTTCACCAATCAGGGACAGGTCTACCGCCTGAAGACCTACGAGGTGCCCGAGATGTCCCGCACCGCCCGCGGGAAATCGGCCATCAACCTCCTCTCGCTGGACGACGGCGAGGAGATTACTGCCGTCGTCTCGACCGACGAGTTCGAGGCCGACGAGTGCATCACGATGGTCACCCGGAACGGCTACGTGAAGCGGACCTGCTGTGACCAGTTCGAGAACATCCTCTCGACGGGTATCCGGGCCGCGAAACTCGAAGCGGGCGACGAACTCGTCGACGTGGACGTCACCGACGGCACCGGTGACCTCGTCATCGCCACCGAGCAGGGGATGACCATCCGCTTCGACGAGAACGAGGTCAGCGAGATGGGGCGCTCGGCCCGCGGCGTCCACGGCATCAAACTACAGGACGACGACCGCGTCGCCGCGATGGTCGCGACGACGGACGACGACGACCGGTCGTTGCTGACAGTCACCAAGAACGGCTACGGCAAACGGACGCCACTGACGGAGTACCGGCCGCAGTCCCGCTACGGACAGGGCCTCATCGACATCAAGACCGACGACCGTAACGGCCCGGTGTCGACGGCCAAGGCGGTCCGCGACGACGACCACCTCGTCATCATGTCCGAGAACGGTCAGATAATGCGTATCCGCGCCGGCGACGTCTCGCAGGTCGGCCGGAACACGAAAGGTGTCACCATCATGGACGTCGAGGGTGCCGACAGCGTGGCGAGTGTCACCGTCGTCCCAGCGGTGACAGACGAGTAGTCGGCCCGCGGGCGTCCCGAGCGACTTTTTCGACCCCCACACTTTCACGGTCGGTGGACGAGAACGACGACCATGCGACAGCACGGAGACCAGTATCCTGACGGAGCGACACCGTGACGACTCCGACCGTCGTCGCTCATCGCGGCTTCGCCGGGCAGAATCCGGAGAACACCGTCGCAGCGGTGCGGGCGGCCGCCGAGAGTGGCGTCGACGCCGTCGAGATAGACGTCCAACCGACGGCCGACGGCGAGGTGGTCGTCTTCCACGACCGGCGACTCGACGGCCGAGGCGAGAGTCGCGGCATCACGGACGGCGAGGGTGTCGTCTGGAAGCAGTCGACGGACGTCGTCACCACCGCGCGGGTTCTCGGAACCGAGGAGCGAGTGCCGTTACTGGAGACAGCGCTGGCCGCAGTCCCGGACCACGTCACCGTCAACGTCGAACTGAAGAACCCCGGCAGCGACGCGGTTCGGCCGGGACAGGCGCTCAACAGCGAGGAGCGAGAACGGGCCAAGCAGCGCTGGCTCCCGTTCGTCGAGTCGGTGTGTCGAGTCGTCGACCAGTTCCAGAACGACGTCGTCTACTCGTCGTTTTACGAGGGGGCCCTCGCGACCGCGGCAGAGCAGGCACCCGATGCTTCCGTGGCCGTCCTCGTCGCACCGGAGTGTGTCGACGCCGGCGTGACGGTCGCCCGGCGCTACGACGTCGACGGGGTCAACGTCCCGGTATCGACGCTCAGCGAGGACGGTAGCGAGCGGTTGGTCGCCACCGCTGCCGACGTCGACGCACCGCTTTACTGCTGGACCGTCTGCGACTGGCAGGACGCCCGTCGAGCGCTCGATTGCGGCGCGGACGGTATCATCGCCGACTACGCCAACCTCGATACCTTCGTGCGCACCTAGAGGACGACTTTCCCGAAGGCGCTCCCGGCCAGTTCGCAGGCGAGTTCCGCCGTTCGATTGTGGTCATCGAGGATCGGATTGACCTCGACCATCTCCATCGAGCGCAACTGGTCGCGTCGTTCCGCGACGTACTCCATCGCGATGTGGGCCTCGCGGTAGGAGACCCCGCCCCGAACCGGCGTTCCGACGCCCGGCGCTTCCGTCGGGTCTAGCCAGTCGAGGTCCAGCGAGACGTGGATGGCGTCGGTCCCGTCCGTGGCGATGTCGATCGCTTCGTCGACTACTGTCGGGACGCTTCTTGCGTCGATGTCCGACATCGTGTAGGCGGTCACGTCGCTCTCGTTGATGAGTTCGCGCTCCTCGTCGTCGACGTCGCGCAGCCCGACCAACACGACGTTCTCCTCACTGACCGCGGGCGTGTGCGCCCACGGTTCGTCCCCGAACGATCCCTTCCCGAGGATGCCGGCGAGGGACATCCCGTGGATGTTGCCACTCGGCGTCGTCTGCGGCGTATTGAAATCACCGTGGGCGTCGAACCAGACGATTCCCAGCGACTCGTCGGGGTCGGCGGCGCCGGCGACGGTCCCGATGGCGATGGAGTGGTCGCCACCGAGGACGAGCGGAAATTCGCCGTCGTCGATAGTCCCTCGGACGGCGGTCCGGACGTCCTCACAGACCTCTCTGGTCTCCCGGCGGAACTTCGCCCGCCCGCCGCTTGGCTCGTCGGCGTCGGGGTCGCGCTCCTCGGGCCGTGGGACTGCGAGGTCGCCGCTGTCGATGCAGGACATTCCCAGCTTCTCGAATTGGTCCGCCAGACCGCCGTATCTGATCGCCGACGGGCCCATATCGACGCCCCGCCGGTCCGCCCCGAGGTCCATCGGGACCCCGAGCACACGAACTGTTCTGTCCATACAGGCCGTTGTCGGTCCAGCGAATAAAGGACAGGGGCACGGTTAAGTTACCATCACGACAAATCGTACCCGTCAATGGGGCACGACGAAAGCGCTGCGACTTCCCACGTTCTCTATCTGGGTGCCGTCGAGTCCCGCACCAACACCGTGGAACGGGAACTCGAATCGCGAGCGGACGTGACCGTCTACGCCACCACGTCGACCGAGGACGCACTCGAACGGCTGGCGTGGCCCGACATCGACTGTCTGGTCGTCGCTCACCGAACCGACCAGTTCGACGGTATCGAGGCCGCTGAACGGGTCTGTGAGACCCATCCCTGTCTCCCCGTGATTTTGTTTGCGAGTCCCGACAGCGAGTCGGCGGCCACACGTGCGGTCGGAACCGCCGTCGACGAGTTCGTCGTCCACGAGGGTCCCGGGGCCTTCGACACCCTGGCGACTGTGATATCGGACCTGAGCTTCGACGACGACATCGGCGACGTACACACGGCGGACCCCGAGGGACCGTTCGTCGCGAACGTCGACGCGGCGACAGTCGACCGGTTGCGCCGAGACGGTATCGACCGTGGCCGGCTAGAGGAACTTCTCCACAAGAGCAGGCTGTTCGACTCGATTTTCGACTCCATCCCCGTCCACCTCTACGTCAAAGACGAACAGGCCCGCCACCGGTACGTCAGTGCCGGCTACTTCGAAGACACACTGGACGAGTTCCTCGGCAAGACGGACCCCGAAATCGGCATGGTAGCCAATCGTCACGCACGGCGGGCCTACGTCGAGGATATGCACGTCATCGAGGAGGACGAGTCGGTCATCGACAAGGTCGAGTACCTCCCGATGCTCGACCAGTGGAACCTCACGTCGAAGGTGCCGTGGCGAGGTCCGGACGGCGACGTGGTCGGCCTCATCGGTGTCACGCGCGACATATCCGAACGGAAGGCGCGCCAAGAACAGGTCAGACGGCAGAACGAACGGTTGCGTCGCTTTGCTAACATGGTGAGCCACGACCTGCGAAACCCGCTCCAGTTGGCGCTGTTGCGCCTCGAACTCGCCCGAGACGCCGACGACTTCGAGGCGGTCGCCGAGAACCTCGACAGCATCGAGCGTGCCCTCGAACGAATCGACGAACTCATCGACGACGTGCTGACTCTCGCCAGACAGGGGGCGCAGGTCGTGACGATGTCGCCCGTCGATTTAGACGACGTCGTGAACGTGACGTGGTCGTCGGTCGACGCACCCGATGCGACCGTCGAACGCGACGGCGCACTCGGGACGATACTCGGTGACGAGAGCCGCCTCAGACAGTTGATGGCCAACGTCTTTAGAAACGCCATCGAACACGGCGGCGCGTCGGTCACCGTTCGGGTCGGCCCCCTGACCAGCGCCACCGGGTTCTACGTCGAGGACGACGGGCCCGGGTTTCCGGATGCCGGCGGCGACGACCTGTTCGATGCCGGGTACACCACGTCTTCGGACGGGACGGGGTTCGGACTCTCTATCGTCCGCGAGATCGCAGCGGCCCACGACTGGATGGTGTCGGCCACGAACGGGACGGACGGCGGCGCCCGCATCGAATTCACCGGCGTCGAGCGCCCGGACTCGTAGCGGTCGGAGTGTCGGTGCCTACTCGTACTGTGCACAGACGAGTTCGACGCCCTCGTCGAAGGAGATCTCCGGTTCCCACCCCGTCGCCGCTCGCATCTTCGAGGCGTCGGCACAGGTGTCGTGGACGAAGACGTCCTCGGGAATCGGGTTCTCCTCGTACACCGGCTCGACGTCGGTCCCCAACGCCTCGTTGAGTTGCTCGACGAGATGGGTGATACTGTACTGCTCGCCGGTCCCGAGGTTGTAGACGCCGGTGAGTTCGTGGTCGGCGGCCAGTTCGAGGCCGCGCACGACGTCGTCGACGTGGGTGAAATCACGCGTGTGGCTGCCATCGCCCCAGATGACCGGTCGTCGCCCGTTGGCGATGTCGTCGGCGAACTGGGCGATGAGGTTCGCGTACTCGCCTTTGTGCTCCTCGGCGCCCTCTTCCATGCCCTGATACACCGAGAAAAAGCGCATACCGGCCATCGACATGTCGTAGTGGTTGTGGAAGTACTCGGCGTACGCCTCCCGGGCGAGTTTCGACGCCTCGTACCCGCTGTTCGCGGTCACGTCCATGTCCTCGGGCGACGGTTCCGTTCGGTCGCCGTAGATAGAAGAGGTCGAGGCATAGACGACGGTATCACACCCGTCGTCACGGGCTTGTTCGACGACGTTGACGAACCCTTCGACGTTGATGCGGGCGCCGTGGGTCGGGTCGTCTTCGTGCATCGCGTACGAGGACAACGCTGCGAGGTGGAACACCACGTCGACGTCTGTCGGCAGGTCGTCTTCGAGGACGCTCCGGTCGACGTACTCGACCGCGTCGTCGACGTTTTCCTCGGTGCCGAGATAGCCGTCGTCGAGCGCGACGACGTCGTTGTCGGCCGCGAGCGCGTTCGCGAGATTCGACCCGATGAACCCGCCGCCGCCGGTCACGAGAACACGTTGTCCGTCCATACCTTTGGCAGGCCCACCAACCAGTAAATGGGTGTCGTTTTATTCTTCTCAGTAGTGAACAAAAATTCGGGGACGAGGGCCGGGAACGGTACGCAGCACCGTCGCTTTTAAGAACGGCTGTACCGAACGACCTATTATGTCTTCAATCGAGCTGACACCCAGTCAGAAAAATATTCTGCAGGAACTCGTAAACCTGTACAGGGAGAGCGAGAGCGCAGTCAAAGGTGAAGATATCGCAGAGAAGGTCGACCGCAACCCCGGTACCATCCGGAACCAGATGCAGAGCCTGAAGGCCCTGCAACTGGTCGAGGGCGTCCCCGGACCGAAGGGCGGCTACAAGCCGACCGCGACGGCCTACGACGCGCTCCAGATTCAGGACATGGACCAGGCCGCCGAGGTGCCCCTTCGGCACAACGGCGACCTCGTCGAGCACGCGAACGTCGAGGAGATCGACCTAACCAGTGTCCACCACCCCGAGGAGTGTCGCGCCGAGATTCAGCTTCAGGGGTCGCTCTCGGAGTTCCACGAGGGCGACTCGGTCACCGTCGGCCCGACGCCGCTCTC
Organism: Haloarcula sp. JP-L23; assembly: GCF_011602445.1. Taxonomy (NCBI): domain Archaea; kingdom Methanobacteriati; phylum Methanobacteriota; class Halobacteria; order Halobacteriales; family Haloarculaceae; genus Haloarcula; species Haloarcula sp. JP-L23. Next base: position 2,023,861 of record NZ_CP050014.1, read on the forward strand.
GAAACTCCAGATTATCGGGACACTCGAGGGCAAAGACGACACGAACAACAAACTCATCCTCGCTATCGACGACATGCGAGCCCCGGCCGGCGAACCCGAGCACTGACTCGGCAGCCGGTTCTTTTTACGGTCCTCTCTGTCTGTCGGCGTTTCCCGACTACCCCGTAAGCAGCGGCCCTCCCGATGGGTCATCAGAGATTGATTACTGAACCGACCAGTTCTCTGACGGCGATTTCGTAGCCTTTGTATCACCCGGTCCCCGACTCGCCAGTATGAGCGACAAGGTCGTCGTACTCGGTGCGGGATATGCCGGTGCAGGCGCCATCAAGAGCCTCGAAGACGAACTGAACGGTGAAGCCGACGTCACCTGGATCTCCGACACGGACTACCACCTCGTCTTGCACGAGTCCCACCGGTGCATCCGGGACCCGTCCGTTCAGGAGAAGATCGCCATCCCGATCCACGAGATCAAGCAGCCGACGACCAACTTCCTTCAGGATACCGTCGTCGACATCGACACCGAGGACCGACTCGTCGAACTCGAATCCGGCGACGACGTCGAGTACGACTACCTCCTCGTCGGCTTGGGCTCTCAGACGGCTTTCTTCGGTATCGACGGCCTCGAAGAGTACGCCCACACCCTAAAGAGCTTAGACGACGCGCTGGGCATCCACGACGCGATTCAGCAGGCCGCCCGTGACGCCTCCCAGAGCGACCCGGCACAGGTCATCGTCGGCGGTGCCGGCCTCTCTGGCATCCAGACGGCCGGCGAAATCGCCGAGTTCCGCGACAACCACCGCGCCCCCATCGACATCCACCTCGTCGAAGGCCTCGACGAGATTTTCCCCGGCAACGACCCCGAACTACAGGGTGCCCTGCGTAAGCGTCTGGAAGACGCCGACGTGAACATCCTGACCGGCGACTTCATCGGCGAAGTCGACGAGGAGACGGTGTACATCGGCGACGACGAGGAACTCGACTACGACACTCTCATCTGGACCGGCGGTATCACCGGTCGCGACTGCGTGCGCGACGTCGACTTAGAGAAAGACGAGCGCAACCACCGCATCCACTCCGAGGGCGACTTCCAGACCGAGGACGAGCGCGTCTTCGCCATCGGCGACTGCGCCCTCATCGACCAGCCGGGCGAACAGCCCGCCCCGCCGACGGCACAGGCCGCGTGGCAGGCCGCCGAGGTCGCCGGGCAGAACCTGGCCCGTGCGGTCCGCGGCCAGCCCCTCAAGACGTGGACCCACAAGGACAAGGGGACCGTCATCTCCGTCGGCGAGGAAGCCGTCGCCCACGACGTGATGGGCATGCCCATCGACACCTTCGGTGGCTTCCCGGCGAAGATGCTGAAGAAGGGCATCGCCGCCCGCTGGATCGCCGACGTCACTGGCATCGGTCGCGCCGCGAAGGCGTGGCCGGACATGTGAGACCACCTTTTTCGGCGTCAGGTTCGCGCTTCGCACGAACCGCTCCTTGAAAAACGTGGGCGAAAAAGGCGGCCACTCACTCCGTTCGTGGCCGTGAACCGGCGGCGTCGCCGTCGGATGCTCTCTACCGGGCCTGCCCTTCCCCGTCGTCGCGGCACGGAGGCCGCTCCCGGCCCACCGCCGGTGACTCAGCCCGCGACGGCCCAGAACCCGAGCGTCCGCGGGACTTTCGCTTGCAGTTCCGGCGACGTACTGCCGCCGGGGTCCTCGTCGTAGTCGTCGGGGTCGTCGCTTCGCGAGGCTTCGTACACCTCTTTCACCGTGAACCCGGCGTCGACGAGCGCACCGTGGAGGTCACCGACCGTTCGGTCGAACACGACGATGTCGTCGTGGAGTACGTCGTCGTGCTTGTCGCGTCGAGGACCGGTGACGTGGTAGCTCCGTTCGAGGGTCAGCGTCTCGGGGTCGAACAGTTCGTGAAACGGGTGGGGCACGTCGAAGGTGAGAACGCCTCCGTCCCGGAGCAGACGGTGTGCCTCTGTGAGCGCCGCGTCGAGGTCTTCGACCATGAAGTAGACGAACCCCGAGTACGCCACGTCGAACGCGCCGTCGGCGAGCGGTACGTCCGTCACGTCGCCCGTGACGAACCGAGCGTCGACGCCGTACAGGTTTCGGAGGCGAACCGCGTGGCGGAGTTGCTCGATGGAGAAGTCGACACCGACGGCCGTCTCGACGCCTTCGCGGGCGACGCCGACCGTTCCCTGTCCACCCCCACAGCCCAGTTCGACGAACGCCGTGTCTTCGCGAGCAGGCAACCGGTCGGCCTGCCAGTCCGCCATCGACGCTGGATCGGGCAACGGCGAGTACACCGGTGGAAGCCCACCCTCGGCAGTAGCCGCGTTCCACAGCGCCTGATGATCGTCGCTCCACGCGTCCCACAGTTTCCGGTTCTCCCGGTCCGAATTCCCCATACGGGTCGTACCAGCGGGCTCGAAAATGAGCGTTCGGGTAGCGTGCGAACGCGTACCAGCGGGGCTACCGCTCGATAGAGAGACCGGCGTGCCACTGGTCGACACCCGCTTCTTCGACGGCCTCGTCCATCCGTTCGAGGTAGGTGACGGCACGACTCGCACACTTTGTCGCTTTGCGCTCGCCTTCGGTTCGGAACTCCCCCGTCTCGCGGTTGGCGTAGACCGTACAGACCGCGCCGGCCCGGAGGCCGTAGATGCTGGCGAGTGTGAGGATGCTCGCCGCCTCCATCTCGAAGTTGACGACGCCGGCCTGCCGGAGTTCGTCGAGTTTGGCGTCGCTGTCGCGGGCCTCGAAGCCGTCGAACCCGGGGCGTGACTGGCCGGCGTAGAAGCTGTCGGTCGAGCAGGTGACGCCGAGGTGGTAGTCGTAGCCCAGTTCCTCGGCGGCGGCGACCAGCGCCGAGACGACGCGGTGGTCGGCGCTCGCGGGGTAGTCCTCGCGGACGTACTCCTTGCTCGTTCCCTCCTGTCTGACGGCGCCCGTGGTGATGACCAAATCCCCGACGCTGGCCTCCGGTTGGATGCTCCCGCAGGACCCGACCCGAAGCAGGGTGTCGACGCCGACGCGGGCCAACTCCTCGACGGCGATGGCCGCCGACGGCGACCCGATGCCGGTCGAGGTCACGGAGATGGGTGTCCCGTCGTGCGTTCCGGTCGCGGTCCGGTACTCCCGGTGCTCGCCGGTCACCTCGTAGTCGTCCCAGTCGGCGACGACCTTCTCGACGCGTTCCGGGTTGCCCGGTAAGAGCACGCTGTCTGCCACGTCGTCGGGACCGACGGCGAGGTGGTACTGCTCGTCGTCGTTCGGGTCCTCGCTGTCGCCCGTCATCTGTCGAGGTGGCCCGGGGTAATCGTCGTCGGGAGCAGTTCACCCAACGTGTACTCCGCCCCCGCCTCGCCGTCGGTGTAGATAGGAAGGTCGTCGTCACAGAACTCCGCGAGCGTCTGTCGGCACATCCCGCAGGGGGTCACGCCGTCGCGCTTGTCCGAGGAGACGGCGAGACGGACGAACTCGCGGTGGCCGTCCCTGACCGCCGACCCGATAGCCACCTCCTCGGCGTGGAGGCTGTTGCTGTAGTTCGCGTTCTCGATGTTACACCCGGTGTAGACGGTGCCGTCTACCGTCTCGATGGCGGCGCCGACGCGGTACTCCGAGTACGGGGCGTAGGAGGCCTCGACCGCCTCTCGCGCTGCGTCCATCAGGTCGTCCATACCGACGGGTCGAGTGGCCACGGCAAATAGGCACCGGCGGCGTGGTCACTCCGCCGACACGGCATCGACGGCCGACGTGACGACGTCCCGAACCTCGTCGACGAGCGTGTCGACGTCGTCGCTCTCGGCGTAGATGCGGACGTACGGTTCGGTACCGCTCGGGCGAACGAGCGTCCACGAGTCGTCGGGGAAAGTGAGGCGGACGCCGTACTCCGTCGACACCTCGGCGTCCGGGAAGGCGTCGGGCAGCGTCTGGCCCAGCGTCGCCATCGCTTCGGCCTTTCGTTCGTCGGGGTACTCCACGCTGACCTTTCGGTACGGGCGCTCGGTGACTGTTGCTCTGCGCTCCGTGAGGCTCTCGGCGGCGAACAATCGAGTGAGCACGGCCGCGCTGGCGACGCCGTCTATCCACCCGCTGAACGCGGTGTGGATGTGCTTCCAGGGCTCCGCCGCGAAGACGACGGCCGTCTCCTCGTCGCCGGCCGCCCGCTCTCGTGCGACGCCTTCGTGGAGTGCACCGAGGTGGACTCGCTCGACGCGGCCGCCAGCGTCCGCGACGCGTTCGTCGATGCGGCCCGACGCGTTCGGCGTGGTGACCACGACGGGGTCGGCAGCCGCCGAGGCCCGCGTGTAGTGTTCGGCCAGTATCGCCAGGATTGTGTCCTCGTGGACCACGTCGCCGTCGCCGTCGACGACGACGATGCGGTCGGCGTCCCCGTCGTGACCGATGCCGAACGCGGCGTCCGTCGCGCCGACGAACGACCGGAAGTTCGCGAGTGACTCCGGCGTCGGTTTGCTCTCGCGGCCGGGGAAGTAGCCGTCGACGTTGGCCTCCGTCGCGACCACGTTCGCACCGAGTTCCCGGAGCACCTGTGGCGTCGCGACGCCCGCCATCCCGTTGCCACAGTCCACGGCGACGGTCAGTCCGTCGGGCGCCGCTCCGTGGCCGCGAGCGTACTCGGCTACGGCGGTTCGGTACTCCGGCAGGACGTCGGCCGCTGTCGACTGCCCCCACTCGCCCCACTGAGCAGCGCTCTCCGCCGCGTCGACCCGGCGTTCGATAGCGCCCTCCGCGTCGCCGTCGTACTCCTCGCCGTCGTCGAACAGTTTGATACCGTTGTCGCTCGGCGGGTTGTGGCTCGCGGTCACCATCACTCCCCGGCGGCCTCGCGACGCGTAGGCCAGCGCCGGCGTCGGGACCGCCCCGATACGGACCACGTCTGCACCAGCACTCGCCAGTCCCGACGCGAGTGCGTCGGCGAGCGCCGGTGAACTCACCCGTCCATCGTGTCCGAGGGCGAACTCGTCGGCGTCTCGCCCCGCGGCCCGGCCCACCGCGAGGGCGAGTTCGGGCGTCACTCGCTCGACGACGTCACCTCGGATTCCGGCGGTCCCGAACAGCTCCATATCGGTCACTGGTCCGGTCCGTGTATAGTTCTCCCGCTCTCACGGCGAGTAGAGCGGTGGCGCACACCCACTGCGAGTGGCGACGCGGAGAGAAGGCGTGTGGCGGTGAACAAGTATCCGAGCGAACGGCGCGAGCGATGGGCACCCGCAGGTCGCTCCGCGACCGAAGACGCCCGCGTCACAAACCGGTACTATAGCAGGTCGCCGAAGTCGTAGCCCTGAATGTCGACGCCCTCGCTGGTCACGTCGGCGAGGAAGATGCCGTTGCCGGAGCCAGTGTCGCGCTCTGCGGCGGCCTTAATGGACGCGGCGGCCACTTCGCGGGCTTCCTCGTTGGTCATGTCGTCCTCGTAACGGTCTTCGAGCGTCCCGTAGGCGACGGTGAGGCCCGATCCGGTGACGGTGTAGTCGTCTTTCATGACGCCACCGGCGGGGTCGATAGAGTAGACGTGGTGGCCGTCGTCGTCGACGCCGCCGAGGATGGGGTTGATAGCGAAGAACGGACCGCCGCGGGCGAAGTTACCCGCGAGCGTCGAGAGCGCCTGCATGCTCATGTCCTCGCCACGGCGGGCCTCGTAGAGGTTGACTTCGGCACGGAGCGACCGGATGAACGACTGAGCGCCGCCGACGCTGCCGACGAGAGTGAGCGCGGCGTTGGGGTGAATCTGTTCTACCTTCTGGACGTTCTTGTTGGAGACGAAGCGGCCGCCGAGGGACGCGCGCATGTCCGTCGCGATGACGACGCCTTCGCTCGTCGAGATGCCGATGGTAGTCGTCCCCGTCTTGTTGACCTTCTCCTCGTCCTGCCCGGACTGCTGGGGCAAGGACCCGACCTCCGGTTCGTAGGGGTCGGTCTGGAACTCGTCTGCCGTCGGGGGGCGTGAGAAGTCGGGAGTCGTGTCTCTCATTACCGCCCGATACCACTCCGGCGCTGATAAAACCTCTTTTTGTGGTGAGGCTGACCGCCTCCGAGGGCCACCGTCACCGAGTACGCTTACGCGCTCGCCCGTTCGTACGCGTCGTTGAGCCCCTCCACGGCCCGGTCAATCGGGAGGCTGAGTCCGACCCGTTCGGTAACCATCGCGACCGGTAGCAGCAGGATGCCGGCTATCAGCGCGAGTTGATACAGTGCGAGCAGCGTTGCGGTGTACAGTCGGGATTCCATCGTCCCTCGCCAAATGGCAGGTAGCAGCCGATATATAACTCTTCGGACCAGCTCACCAGAGTGTCGTATCGTTCGTGACAGACCGATGGGCCGCAGTATGGCGATTAAAGCCAACTTGTACGAGAAGCAACTATATGTGAGCGAATCGACCGGTCGACCGTAACAGGTGCGTTGGAACGACTCGACGTTCGCATAACTTATCGCGATAGTAACGGTGAGGTGCGCGCCGAGTGCGAACCAAAACTACCGAATAGTCGGGTCGCCTGAGTACGTGTATGAACTACCTCGTTGCGATGGAAGCAGCCTGGCTGGTCCGTGACGTAGACGACATCGACGACGCCATCGGCGTCGCGGTGAGCGAAGCAGGAAAGCGCCTCAACGAGGCAGAGATGGACTACGTCGAGGTGGAGGTGGGTGCGACTGGCTGTCCCGCCTGCGGCGAACCGTTCGACTCGGCGTTCATCGCCGCAGACACCGCGCTCGTGGGTCTGGTGCTTGAGATGGACGTGTTCAACGCCGAGTCCATGGAGCACGCCCAGCGCATCGCGAAGAGCGAAATCGGTGGCGCGCTCCGTGACGTCCCGCTGAAGGTCATCGAAGTGTTCGAGACCGAGGAAGGCGACGAGAGCGAGGCCGAGGCCTGATCGGGTCGGAGAGGCGGTGGCTTTTTGTATAACCTCTAGTTATAGCAGTGCATGGAGTTACCGACGCCCGAGGACTTGCGGGAACGGCGCAACGAACTGGAGTTGACCCAGAGCGAACTCGCCGAACGAGCGGACGTCTCGCAACCGCTCATCGCACGCATCGAAGGCGAAGACGTCGACCCGCGACTGTCGACCCTGCGGCGCATCGTCAACGCACTCGACGAGGCCGAAGGCGGCATCGTCAGAGCGCGTGACGTGATGAACTCGCCGGTCGTCAGCGTCGAACCCGACGACTCCGTCCACGAGAGCAAGCAATTGATGGACGAGAAGGGGTACTCGCAGGTGCCGGTGATCCGCGACGGGTCTCCGCAAGGCCTCATCGGCAACTCCGACATCCGCCAGCGACCCGAGGAGAACGTCGGCGACCTCCCCGTCGCCGAGGTGATGCACGAGTCTATCGCCACCGTCGAACCCGACGCCACTATCGACGAGGTAGACGCCTACCTCAATCACAACGCCGCCGTGATGGTCGTCGAAGACGGCGAGACGGTCGGTGTCATCACGGAAGCCGATATCGCCCGTACGGTTAGCTGATGACTGACGAGTCGGCCGCGTTTTGCTCTCCATCGCGGCCCTGAAACCCCGTCTGGAAACATTATACGGAGCCTAAGAACGGTGTACGTCGGTAAAACGGTCGTACCATTATATGTCTATGCTGGCTGCACTCACGAGCAACACACCCATGGAACCAACGCAGGACGCCCTCGATTCGCATCTCGAAGCGGCGCTCGAAGCGGCCGACGACGACACTACTCGGTACCACCTCCGACAAGCGCTCCAGTTACGCATCGCAGAGAAAGAGACGGATTCCGACCGTATCTCGGTCTAAGTAGTCACTCGCTCAGTTCCAGTCCGCGTACCGCGACGACGCCGTCGCCGTCGCCGTCCTCGACGTGGCCGATGACCCGCGCGTCCTCGGAGGCGTCGACGACCGCTTCGGCGTCGCTCTCCGGCAGTGCCGCGACGAACCCGGTACCCATGTTGAACGTCCGGTGCATCTCCTCGTCGCCGACGTTCCCCTCCTCCTGTACGAACTCGAAGACCGCTTGCGGGTCGAACGGGTCCGTAATCTCGAAGTGCAGGTCGCCCATCCGCGTGAGGTTGGTCCAGCCACCGCCGGTGACGTGGGCCGCCGCGTGCGTCTCTGCGTCCCGAAGCGGACCCAGTACCTCGCTGTAGATGCGCGTCGGCGTCAGCAGTTCCTCTGCGATGGTCACCTCCGGGTTCGGCGGGAACGCGTCGGTGTACTCGTGGTTTCGCGTCACGGCCTCGCGTGCCAGCGTGAGGCCGTTGGAGTGGATACCAGAGGATGGCCACCCGACGATGACGTCGCCGACCTCGGCTTCGCCGGGGAAGACGGCGTCTTTCGGTGCGAGACCGGCACAGGTGCCGGCGATGTCCAGCCCTTTGATGACGTCTGGCATCACCGCCGTCTCGCCGCCGACGAGGGCGACGCCTGCCCGTTTCGCTCCCTCTCGGAGGCCCGCGCCGATCTCCTCGCTGGTCTCCTCGTCGGGGTTCTCGACGGCGAGGTAGTCGACGAACGCCACCGGTTCGACGCCGGCCGCAAGCAGGTCGTTCGCGTTCATCGCCATGCAGTCGATGCCGATAGTGGAGTAGTCGCCGATGGCCTCGGCGACGAGCAGTTTCGTCCCGACCCCATCAGTCGCCAGTGCGAGGTACTGGTCGCCGATGTCGACGAGGCCGGCGTAGTCGCCCTCGAACTCGCCGGCGGCACCGATGAGCGCCTTCGTCGCGGCCTCGCTCGCGTCGATGTCGACGCCCGTCTCGGCGTAGGTCAGTCCCTCGCTCTCCGAATCGTCGCCCTCGCTCGCGTCGTCGGTCATATCCGAGAGGGTGCGTGGGTCGGGCAAAAGACCATCGTTCCCCGCTTTCAGAGGAGGACGAGTGCACCGACGCCGAGTAGCACCGACGGGATGGCAACCGCAAAGAAGACGACGTTGCTCCACGCGCGGACTTTCCGTCCGTCGAGCGGTCCGAACGGGAGCATGTTGAACCCTGCGAGCAGGAGATTGATCTGGAGGCCGCGGCGGGCGATTTCCCAGACGATACCCCCGGTGTACCCGAGGAGGGCGACGGCAAACGGCACCACAAACACGACGGCGAGAAGGATGTTCGTCACCGGTCCAGCCAAGGCGATGAGGCCGTTCTCTCGCTTCGAGATGCGACCACGGTGGACGACGGCACCGGGTGCCGCAAAGAGGAATCCGACGAGGGCACCGACGATAGCGAACCCGAGCATCCGGTAGTCGGCTTTGAACGCCGCGACCTGTCCGAACCTGACTGCGACGACCTTGTGGGCGAGTTCGTGCAGGAGGAAGCCGACGCCGACGGTCAACAGGGAGACGACGAGCGTCTGGGCGACGGCCGAGAGGGTCAGTCCGCCCACCTGCCCGAGCAGTGCGGACCGTAACTCGCGTTCTAAGAGGAGCGTGAAGGCCACCCCGAGCGCGAGCCACGCTATCAGGAGGTCCTGCACCTCGTCCCGACTGAACGTGAGGTTCATACCACGAGCCCCCAGACGAGGTCGGCGCTGTTCTGTGCGCCCTCGACCATCTTCGAGACGACCCAGGCCACGTCGCGGTCCTGCGTAGCCAGATACGGCAACGCCACGACGGGGAACGCGAAACTCGCTATCATACTCCCGACGTTGGTCATGGCGACGATGAGGATGAGTCGGAACAGCGGGACGGCCCGCAGGCGCTTGACGAGGTCCAGAATCGGTGCCTCCTCGTCGGCGAGTATCTCGTTGAGTTTACCGATGTCGCCGACGTTGACCGTGATGTAGCGTAACTCGACGTACCCGGCGAACCACCCGGGCGCTAAGAGCGGGTTGACGCTGGTCATCCACGCGATGCCGCCGCCGACGAGCGAACTGCTCCAGTGGGCGCCCGCGAGTCGAGCGAGGCCCGCGGCGGCGATGCCGTTCATGAGGAACCACGCGGCGAAGACCTGCAGGAGGAAGGTATCGCGCACGCCCGCCATCGCCAGCAACACGAAGAAGGCCAGAAAGCCCAGCGTGATGAGGTAGCCGACGAGTTTGTACAGCGAGAACCGACTGCCGGTCTCTTTCCCGGTGAGGGAGTCGAGCGGCGGGAGTTCCTCGGGGTGTTCGAGGTAGCGCTCGATGCCGGCCCGATGGCCCGCGCCGACGACGGCCACCACGTCGTAGCCCGCCTCACGGAGGCCGACCAGACGGTGGGCGATGTAGGCGTCTCGCTCGTCGATGAGCGCCTCCGCGCCGCCGGGGGAGAACCGACGAAACTCCTCCATCATCGCGCCGACGACGTCGGTGTCGGTCAGTTCTTCCAGATCGAACGCCTCGACGTCCTCGCCGCCGGCCCTGATTCGGGTCAGCAACGCCGCAATCGGCAACCCGACGAGTGACGTGACGACGACGCCGACGAGGACTGCGTCCAGTACGCCCACGACGGTGCCACCGATGGCCCCGGCGAGGATGCCGGCGGGGACGATGAACGGGCCGCCGAGCGTCGTCGCGAGGACGGCACCGAGCAAGCCGAAGACGGACCCGACGGTGAAGCCGACGGTGAGTGGCGGCCCGAGTTCGGCCAACAGGCTCCCGACGAGCGTGAGTTTCTCGCGGAGCGTCAGCCGGGCCCAGAACCGCTGGACGGTGGTCTGGATGTCTCGGTCGACCAGTGCGACCCCCAAACCCAGTTCCTCGGCGGTGTCGATAGCCGCTTTCATGTCCGCCCCGGGTTCGATGTCGAATCGCTCGCCGAGACGCGTCTGCACGTACGACAGCATCCAGTAGGCGAGAAACTGGAAGACGGTGTTCCCACGGAGGAGGTCGCTCGCGTCGAGGTCGTCGGGCGTCTCGCCCTTCATCTGCTGGTAGCGGCCTTCGTCCAGTTCGACGGCCACCATGTCCGGCCGTCGTTCCGCTATCGTCGACTGGACCTCTTCGACGCTGTGTTCGGAGACGTGCGCCGTCCCGACGACGGTGACGGATCCGTCACCGGACTGGTCCGGCGGGTCGTCCCCCGCCGACGCCGCGTGTTCGGTCATCACCCGCGTTACACAGTCGCTTCCTTTACCCTTGTCGGGTCACCGAGGGTACCGCACGACCGGGGCCATCGAATGTAGCTGTAGAAACAGATACGCAAACGATACATCTCAGCTATCTATGGGGTCTTTGTTAACTTACGACGGCATCTTGGGTGTAAATACCCGACACAAAGAACTTACTTGATAGTAATCTACTCACTCTTTAATCAGCAATAATGATACGTCTCGGGTCCGACTAAACTATCGGGAAACATGCACGACTTGACTGGGTTTCAGCGCGACTTGCTGTACGTGATTGCAGGACTGGACGAACCGCACGGCCTCGCGATCAAAGACGAACTCGAAGACTACTACGAGAGCGAGGTCAACCACGGCCGACTCTACCCCAACCTCGATACGCTCGTAGAGAAGGGGCTCGTAGAGAAGGGCGAACGCGACCGACGGACGAACTTCTATACACTGACACGCCGTGGCCAGCGCGAACTCGACGCCCGACAGGACTGGGAGTCGCAGTACGTCACGGCCTGAGAACTGGTGAACGCCGGTACACTGAACTGACTGGGCAGGGGACAGTTCGTATGGTCGACCTTCTAGAGACGCGTCTGGAGAACCGCTGGATGGTCCAGCCGAACCACGCCAACCACCTCGGCACCACGCACGGCGGGAACGTGCTGAAGTGGATGGACGAACTGGGGGCGATGGCCGCGATGCGCTTCGCCGGCGAGAGCTGTGTCACCGCCCGTATGGACCAAGTCAACTTCAAGCGGCCGATTCCAGTCGGTGACACGGCCGTCGTCGAAGCGTACGTCTACGACGCCGGAACGACGAGTATCAAGGCTCGTCTGAAAGCGGCCCGTGAGAACCCTCGGACCGGCGAACGCGAACCGACGACGGAGTCGTACTCGGTCTACGTCGCCGTCGACGACGACGGCGACCCACGTCCCGTTCCCGACTTGACGGTGGACTCAGAGCGCGGTCGGGAGCTACGGTCGGCCGCCCTCGACGGCGAGCGTTGACGTTTATCCCCCTCCGTGTCGAAGACGGCCTATGGCACTGGACGTACCAGTCCCCGACCGCCCGGCGCTCTCCGGTTCGATGGACACGGCGGACTACGAGGACGTGGAGGTACAGGGAGACGAGTACCGGCGTGACGAACTGGCAGAGGTACTGGACGAGGGAGCGTGGGCCGACGCGTTCGAACGCTGGGCGGTCGACACCTCGCTGGACGAATCGGCCTGGGACATCGTCACGGACCTCGACCTGATAGCGGAGTTCGACTTCTTCTGGGACTCCTTTGCGGGCCGTGTCGGCTATCACGCCCCGGGCCTACCCGAGAACTGGCGCGAGCGAGAGGTTCATCCGGACATCGAATCGTGGGAGACGGTGTCGTCTATCAATGCGGGACTCACGGAACTCGGACAGGTCGTCTGTGACGTCATCAAAGACGAGTACGTCGACTGGGAACCCGACGAGGTCGACGCCGGCGACCTCCCGGACTTCTAGATCGACCCTTCGAGGACGAACGTCTCGCGACGGTCCTCGGAACGGTGGATCTCGATACCGACGGCCTCGCACATCTCGGCGGCGTCGGCCGCGGCGTACCGTTCGTCGACCGGGGGGCCGTCCGCACCGGCCCCGGCCCGCGTCCAGTCTGCGAACCCGACCCGGCCGCCGGGTGCAAGCACGTCTGCCACGGCCTCCATCGCGGCCGGCGTCGCGAACTCGTGGAACGTCATCGTCGAGACGACGGCGTCGACCGGTCCTTCGACCGGCATCGACTCGACGTCACCGGTGACCGGGACCACGTTGTCGGGCATCCCTTTCTCGCGGTACAGGTCGTGCATCTCCTCTTGAACGTCCAGCGCGTACACTGTCCCCGCGGCGGCGGCCACGTCGTCCGTGTAGAACCCGGTCCCGCTCCCGAGGTCCACGACCACGTCGTCGGGACCGGGGTCGAACAGCGCGAGTAACTCGTCGACGGAGACGTACTCGTAGCGACTCGGGTCTTCGAGTTCCTCGGCACGGTCGACGTCGAAGGTGTGGAATCCCATCTGGTCGTAGTAGTAGACCGAGCGTCAAAACACTCACCCCCGTACGGGACCGGCACGCTGATAACCGCTCACGTACATCCCTCGGGTATGGTAGCTATCGTCTCGCCCAGCGAACGGGAGTGTGAACGCTGTGGCCGACGTGACGTATGGGACGAGGACATGAACACCTGGCGCATCAGCGTCGAAGACGGCGAAAAGCGCTCGGGCAATCCCCACTGCCTCCACGAGTGGGACATCAACGGCACGTTCAATCCGCTCGCGGAGTAACCGACCGAACGTTCTTCCCGGCGGCGACAATCCGTGAGTGTATGCCGACTGCGTTCATCACTGCACCGCCAGACGCCGCGAGTGACCTCGCCAGAACACTGGTCGACGACGGCCTCGCGGCCTGTGTCAACCGAGTCGACTGTACGTCTGTCTACCGATGGGACGGTGACGTACACGAAGACGACGAGGTGATACTGCTTGCGAAGACGACCGACGCGCGATATGCCGCGCTCGCCGACCGCGTCGACGAACTCCACCCGTACGAGGTGCCGTGTATCGAACGATTCGACGAGACGGCGGTGACCGAAAACTTCGGTGACTGGCGCGCTGACGCCGTCGGTTCGGACGGGGCGGAGTGAGAACGCGGAGCGGTCAGGGACGTGCCTGAACCTGTGTCGGCTCTGTGAGTGCGCCGGGCGTACTCGTGGCCGTCTCCGTACTGGTCGCCGTCGCTGTCTCGTTGGTCGACTCCCCGTTCGACGTTTCGTTCGTCGCCGTCTCGTTGGTCAGGGCGTCGTCTGTCGAGGACTCGTTGGTGGTCGTCTGGTTGTTCGGCTGGCGCTCGAAGAGCGGCGTTAGGTCCACAGTCGACGCCGTCTCGTTCTCGCCGATGACCTGTCCTTCGGAGACGGCCGTCGTCCCCGTAAACACCATCGGACTGCCGTTCTGTGTTCCCCTCGCAGTCAGTTGATACTGCGAGTCAGCGCGAACACTGACGTTCGTGTACCCTTCCTCGGTCCCCCACTTATCGTAGCCGGTAGTGGAGTACGGGACCGTCATCTCGAAGTCCCCGTTCGCGTCCGTCTGGACCTGCTGGCGGTAGACGAACGTCTCGTTGGTCTGGTGGTTGCGCATCCGGACGGACGCGGTGACCGTCGTGTTCGCGGGTCCGGTGCCTTCGATAGTCGCGCCGGGGACCCGTTCGAATATCTTCGTCCACGCGGGGTTGTTCTGGCTCATCAGGTCGGCCGATGCCTCGGGCATACAGAACGTCTGCCCGTTGAGCGGCAGGGTAGTCGCGTTGGCCGAACAGGTTCCGTTCGTCGCCGGTCGGAACCGAGCACCGATGCTCTGTGACTCTACGAGCATCCCCCGGTTGTGGGAACTCGATTCGTAGGCGGAGCGCTCGCTAGAGCCGACATAGCGGTACTGCTCCATCGCGGGCACCCGTTGGCTCGGAACGGTTCCGAAGCCGCCGACCTGCGCGGTGCTGTCGTTCTCGACGTAGGCGCGTGCCTGCTCCATCGTGTTGAACGACTTGATAGTTTGTCCGTCGGACGGCGGGGCGCGGTACTGCTGGCCGTTCTGCTGGGCGATTCGCCAGTCGAGTACGACCGGTTTCGGTTCGACGGCGCTCCCGTGGAACTCGTAGAGTCTGACGACCGTGGTGTTGTAGTACTCCTGCGTGCGGTACTTGAATCGCTGACCCGTCTGTGGGTTGGTGTAGATAGTGCGGTAGTAGTCGGTAGCCGAGACGTTCGAGACGTCGTAGAACCGGGGCGGGGCGAAGAACTTCCCGTTGTACCCGCCGTAGACGCTCGTCATCTTCCAGTCGACGGCTACGTACCGGGTGTGTGCGTCGTCCTCGTCGATGTTCTGGAGCACGTCGTTCGCCTGACTCTCGTTGGGCGCCAACAGGAAGTTCGCGGCGCTCGTCGCTCCCTGCTGGAACGGGTTGGCGTTCGGGATGCGCTCCCCTTCGACGGTGATGAGGTGCCCGTAGTCCCACCACGACATCACGCCGTACTCACCGGGCTGATAGTCGTAGTTGTCGCGGTTCTCGTAGGTTCCGTAGTACTCTAGGCTGCCGTCGCCGCCGGTTCCGTACGCACCTTCGGCGGGCGTGTTCTCCTGCATCCAGTCCAGGCCGTCGTTCCACCCTTGTGCTTCGTCACCGGGCGCTGCGCTCGCGCCGACGGCAGCCGCGGACGGCGCGACGAAGACGAGCGGGCCGACGATGGTGAACACGAGTGCGATGACGGTGAGAATCTGATAGACTTCCACGCCGTCGTCCGCAGAGAAGTCGACCCACTTGACGACGCGGCCGACGACGAAGGCCGTCAGTGCGGCCACCGGGAACACCAGATAGACGCCGAACCGAATCTGGGTGAACGACGCCGCGAGGATGAACGCGCCCCAGACGAGCATGAGGAACTGCTCTGCGGGGGCGTCTCGGTCGAACAGTTGCTTACCGGCGATGTACAGCGCCCCGGCGATAGCGACGAACAGCGCGAGCCCGTAGTATCGGTAGAGTACGCCGGGATTTCGGAGCGGCGTCGCCTCACCGACCGAGGTCTGGGTCGCAGAGGGACTGGACGTGAATCCGACGACGCGGAGCACCTGATCGACGAAGTAGTTCAGGAGGTCCGGCGTGAGAATCGCCATCAGGACCGCGACGACGGCGATGATACCGCCGACGGTGACCGGATAGAGGTTGCGGTCGTACCCTTCCGACTCCATGTAGCGGGCGAGCCACGCCATGAAAACGGTGCCCGCACCGATAGAGAGCGCGAGCAACGGCTGGAGCAGCGAGTGGTCGGTCGCCGTAATCGAGAGCGTGCTGATGACGGCGAGTTCGAAGACGGTGACCGACCCCATCATCACGGCGCCAGCGATGGCGACGTGTTCGGGGCTCTTCCCCCGGACGAACTCGATAGTGAGCCAGAGGAGGAAGAAGACGCCGAGGATGCCGAGCAAGAGCACGGCGGGCGGCCACGTCCAGAGGTACAGCGCAATGGCCACGCCGGCGAGCACGGAGTATCCGACCGTGTCTCGGAGCGCGGCGACGTCTCGTTCGCCGAACTGCTCGTAGACTGGTTTGTCGCGCTCGGCGACGCTGATGGCCACCATCACGGCGAAGACGGCCGTCACCTGCAGGAGCCCCTCTGCGACCTGGTGGTCGTACGTGCCGACGAGGCTTCGCTGGAGGAACGTCCCGGCCGAGAGCGCGAGGACGACGACGGCCGTGACACCCCCGAGTCGGCCGCTGAGGCGACGACCCACGAAGTACGTCGGAATCGCCGCGACCGTCCCGAGGACGGCGGGGGCGACGAGTGCGACCATCCCGACGGTCTGTTCGGAGGGCGACCCCAGACCGACGATGAGCGCGACCGTCGCAAACACTTGGTCGAACAGCGTCCCGAACTGCCCCGAGGCGGTCCCGTTCGGGAAGTACGTCCACGGGTCGAACGGCATCGTCGCCGGCCAGTTCTCGACCACGTACATGGTCGAACGGAAGTGGTACCACGGGTCCTGCCCGCTGAACAGCACCTCGCCGTCGACGACGAAGTTCGAGAAGTTTCTGACTCTGTTCCACAGCATGAACCCGAGTAGTACCAGGAGTGTCGGGATATGGTACCACTCCTGTACCCAGTCCAGGGCGGACTCGAGTTCGGGGTTGTCGTCGAGATAGCCCCGCGATTGACTCATTGGTCCGAACCACTGCCAACGCGCGCATAAGCCTTTTGACCTCTCCTCGACCGCAGGATGGAAACGCCTAACAGCACCCGTGCTGGACCTGCGTGCATGCGCGTCTCGGTCGTCCTGTGTACGCATACGATGGAACGCTACGACGACTGTCGGGCGGCGGCCGAGAGCGTCCTCGACCAGTCGTACGATAGCGTCGAACTCGTCCTCGTCTCCGACGGTGACGAGGACGTATACGAACAGTACGAGGCGGCGTTCGGTGATCGTGACGACGTTCTGACCTACTGTAACGACGAGAACGTCGGCCTGCTCGAAAGCCGGAACAACGGCGCCGAAATCGCGACCGGCGACGTGGTCGCGTTCCTCGACGACGACGCCGTCGCCGACGAGGAGTGGGTCGAGAAACTCGTCGCGGCCTACGAGGCCGACGACGACCGCCTCGCGGTCGGTGGTCGGATGGTCCCCGCGTGGGTGGCCGGCAAGCCCTCGTTCCTCCCAGAGGAGTTCTACTGGCTCGTCGGCGTCACCAACCGCGGGTTCGGCCCCGACGGCGACCCCGACGAGGCCGGCGAGGTCCGCAACACGTTCGGGTCGAACATCTCGTTCCGGCGCGACGTGTTCCTCGAACTGGGCGGGTTCGAGGACGACATCGGCGGCCGGCAGGGAGAAAAGAACCTACAGGGCGGCGAAACGGAGCTATGTGCCCGGTTACAGAGCGAGTACGACACCGGCGTCTACTACGTCCCCGACGCGCTCGTCGCACACAAGATATTCGACTACCGGACGGACCCGGGATGGCTCGTCGACCGCGCGTTCTGGCAGGGCTACTCGAAACGCGGGATGGAGGTGTTCGTCCCCGAGTCGACCGGCGCGGAGTCCGACTTCCTCCGCGACCTCCTGTTCTCGTTCGCGCCCGACCGACTCGGCGGCCTCGTCCGGTCGCCCTCGGTCGCTGGCGTCCTCCAACTGGTCTTCCTGTTCGTCCTGACCGGGGCCGTCGGTGTCGGGTACCTCTACGGGATGTACGTCTGGGGGTGAGCAGATGACGGAGACAGAACTTCCCGACGTCTGTGTCGTCACGCACCCCCTCGCCGCGGCGGGGGAGAACGCCACACGGAGTCTGCTCGACATCCTCGCGGCGGTCACCAACGTGGCGCTGGTGACGGCCGACCTCCCGACGGACTCGGAGATACGCGAGCGCCGGGAACTCGTCGAACTCACGCGGAAAGGGGCCGGTGACTCGGTCGCCGTCGCCGCCGTCAGATTCCTGCTGAACCAACTGCGGATGTGTCGCGTGCTGGCAGAGCGTGACGAGGACGTCGTCCTGTTCTACGGGGCGACGTCGTACGTCCTGCCGATTGTCGCCGCTCGACTGCTCGGCAAGACGGTCCTCGTCGAACCGCGCGGCGACGTGCCGCTGACGCTCCGTCTCAACTGGGAACAGCGGATGCCAGCCCCGCTCGCCAGCGGCCTCGCGGGTCTCGTCCGCACGCTCGAACGCGCGGGCTTTTCCGTCGCCGACGGCGTCGTCACCTACACCCCCGAGATGGCTCGGCAACTGGACCTGCACCCGGAGGCCCCGACCGTCTACCCGACCGGTGCCCGATACGTCCGTACCGACGAGTTCGCCGTCTCCCGACCCTACGAGGACCGGGAGAGAGTCGTCGGCTTTCTCGGCCGCCTCGACGAGGAGAAGGGTATCCGCGAACTGGCCGAGGTGGCGAAGCGACTCCCCGAGGACGTGACGTTCCGGTTCATCGGCGACGGCGACCTTCGGGGGTGGCTCGAAGCCGAACTCGCGGACGACATCGACGCCGGCCGCGTCGAACTCACCGGGTGGGTCGACCACGACGACGTGCCCGCGCAGTTGAACGACCTGTCCCTGCTGGTCCTCCCCTCGCAACCGACTGAGGGTCTGCCGACGACGATTCTGGAGGCGCTTGCCTGCGGGACGCCCGTGTACGCCTCGCCGGTGTCGGGCGTCCCCGACGTGGTTCGCGAGGGTGAGACGGGGTTCCTCATCGACTCTCGTGACCCGGCGGCGCTCGCCGACGGCATCGAGGCCATCCTCGGCCGGGACGACTTAGCCACTGTCAGCGAGACCGGACGGGACCTGATAGAGTCGGAGTACAGTTTCGAAGCGGCCTGCGAGCGCTACCGACAGATCCTGTTCGCGGCGTCGGCCTGACTACTCGGAGTAGCCGAGGCGGCGCAGTCGCTCTTTTACGTCTTCGTCCATGTCCGGCCGTTCGACGTCGTCGTCGGCCGTCGCACGGACGAGTTCGACGTGCTGGTCGACGCGCTTCTGGAGGCGGCGCGCCTCCGCGGGTTCGTCGTCGATGACGTTCGTCTGCTCCTCGGGGTCGGCCACGAGGTCGTACAACTCGTCGCCGCCCTCGTGCCGCCGGATGAGTTTCCATTCGTCCTCGCGGACGACGTAGTCTTCCTCGTTCTCGCCGTCGTCCCAGCCACCGACGACGTCTGTCCGGGGGTACTCGCCGCCTTCGAGCAAGCCGAGGAGGCTGTGGCCCTGCCAACTGTCGGGTCGGTCGAGACCGGCGACGTCGACGAGCGTCGGCGGGAGGTCCGTGAGGCCGACGATGTCGTCGTACTCGCCGGTCTCGCCGACGCCGGTGAAGAACAGCGGGACGTGGGTCTTCACGTCGTAGGGCTTTGCGCCGCTGAAGTAGTCGTGTTCGAGGAAGTGTTCCCCGTGGTCCGCGGTGAGGGCTGCGACGTACTCGTCGCCCCACTCCTCCTCGACGACGTCGAACAGTCGGCCGATCTCCTCGTCGTTGAACAGTATCTCCGCGTCGTAGAGGTCGATGAACGTCTGGTACTCCTCCTCGGTGACGTTCTCGGGTTCCTCGATGAACTTCCGGCGCAGTTTGATGGACTCGCGGTCGCCGATGGGTTCGTCACGGAACTCCAGTTGGTACTCCTCCGGCGGCAGGAACGGGTGGTGGACGTCCATGTAGTGGACCCACAGGAACTCGGGGTCGTCGGCGTCGCCGCCGGACCTGAGGAACTGGATAGCCTTGTCGGTTATCTCGTCTGCTGGCACGTGGTAGTTCCCGACGTTGATGCCCCCGCTGGATTCGAGGAGGTCGTACCCGCGCTGGAGGAGCGGGAAGATGGGGGTCCCTTCCAGATTGGACTTCGCGAACTTCCGGGCTTTCGTCATCGCCGACTCGTCCGGTGCCGAGTCGAAGAACTCGTCCCAGCCCCGATCGTAGCCGAACTGGGCGGAGAGATAGAGGTTCGAGTGGAAGCCGCCGGTCCGGTAGCCGGCGTCGTCGAAGACCTCCGAGACGATGGTCTGACGGTTCGAGACGCGGTCGTGGCCGCCGTACATGAGCGGCGTGACCCCGGTCAGAATCGAGGGAAACGAGAAGACGGTGCCGCCGACGTGTGCGAAGGCGTTCGTAAAGCGGGCGCCGTCCCCGGCGATGCGGTCGATGTTCGGCGTCACGTCGCGGTCGTAGCCGTGGTACCCGACGTGGTCTGCCCTGAGAGAGTCGATAGTGATGAGGAGGACGTTCTGCATGTGCCCATGTGCCCCCCTTTCGTTCGTAAGGTTTGCTATTCGACCCGTCTGCGGTCACAGAACCGGGACGAGACCAGTCGCTTTGGTCCGCACGCGCGTGGATACCGCGAGCAACGCCGTGACGTAGACGCCGGCACCGGCCAACACGAGGAGGAGCGTCCAGAGTCGCCCGGACGGTGCCCGCCCGTGAAGCGGGACCAGTACGGCGACCATGAGCAGTGCGGCAAGCCCCTCGAACGCGATTTCGCGCGTCGGGACCGACAGATCGCCGATAATCCGACGGAGCGACCAGTAGCCGCCGACGGCGCGGAACCACGACGCGACGGCCGTCGCGACCGCCGCCCCGTACCACCCGAACTGCCAGACCAACACGACGTTCAGCACGACGTTAATCGTCACGAACGCGAGGTTGATTCGGTAGGCGACCTTCGGCTCGTCGACGGCGTTGATGACGCTGACGAACTGGCTCGCGTACACGTCAGCGCCGTAGGCCGCGATGAGTATCATGAGGATTTCGGCCCCCTTCGCGAACTCCGGCCGATAAAAGGCCAACACACGGCCACCGATGACCGCCACGCCGAGCAACCCGGGGATGACGAACACCCCAGCAAACACCAGCCCTTCGTCGAGATAGTGCTTGATACGTTCGTAGTTCCGGTCGGTGCTCAGGTCGCTCACCTCCGGGAACAGCGTCCTGCTGATGGACCCGGACACCATGCCCAGCAGTGACGCCAGCCCCCACGCCGCCTCGTAGATGCCGATGAGCGACGCAGTGACGAAAAACGAGAGGACGATGGTGTCCATCCACCCGAAGACGCGGGACCTGAGCGCCCCCATCCACGCGTAGCGAGCGAACCCGAGCAGGTCGCGAACCAGACTGAGCGGGGGTATCGTCGGCCGGACGCGGACGAGCGCGAGGCCGGCGAGGCCGACGACGAGGAGCGAGACGGCGTGGCCGAACGCCAGTCCGGCCACACCGAGTCCGAGCAGTAGCACGACCACCTGTAGCATCGTCCTGCCCGTCCGCTCGATGGCCTGCAATCCGCCCGAGGCGGCGACTCGCTTCTGTCCGTCCAGCCCCGCCATCGAACTCCGGAGGACGACGCCGCCGACGACGAGGCCCGCGATTGCCAGCGGGTGCGTCGAGAGGATGGCGACGAACTCCCGTTCCGACTGGGGCAGCGTCGCCTGTAGCACGCGACTCGCGAGCAACACGAGCGCTCCGAGGAGCACCCCGCCCGCGACGTTGATGGCGAACCCCGCAGAGAAGTACTCCCGAACTCGCTCGCCCTCGCTCATCCGCTTGCGGACCGCCGTCGAGACGGCGTTGGCCGGAATCCCCAGCCAGAAGAACCCGATGGCGACGATGATAGAATAGCTCCCGAGCCCTTCGGCCCCGAGCAGATACGCGATGACGAACGTCGCGGCGAACCCGGAGACCGAGGTGAGGACCTGCGTCCCGAAGTGCAGTATCGTCGTCTTACCGAGTCGCATCAGTCGAGATAGCCCAGGTCGGATAGCTGGCGTTGCATGGCGTCGTCGAAGGCGGCAGAGCCACCTTCCCCTACCGGGAGCCCCTCGGTCTCCCGGAACTCCTCGACGACGGCCGCGAGTTCGGCGTAGTCGTCCTCGAAAGCAGCGCTCACGTCGGTCTCCTCGTCCGGGTAGACGACCGGCCCGTCGTGGGCGTCGGGCGCCATCGCGTAGAGCGCGTCGCTGCCGCCCTCCTCGGAGAGGTACTTGTAGTCGTGGGTCCTGACCGCGGTCAGGAGGCCGCCGAAGTACCGATCCGTATCGAAGTCGGGGTTTCGCTCGATGTACTGCTCGAAGTCGGCCGGGCCCCTGCCAGCGAACGCGTACTCTCGGGTTTCCTCACGGACGTCGACGCCGTGTGTCCCCTGTCGGTCGGCCCCAGCGAGTCCCAAGAGCGTCTCCATGACGTCCATGTGCTGGACGATGTCGTCGGCGTCGGCCGCGAAGTCGTCGATGCCGTCGACTATCAGCGGGACGTGCAACAACGGGTCGTCGAGGCCGATCTTGTGTGCGAACAGCCCTCGCTCGCCGAACAGTTCGCCGTGGTCGGCGGTGACGACGACGATAGTGTCCGAGAGCGGGAGCGAGCGGATGTGGTCGTACAACTGCCCGACCATGTAGTCGGTGTAGGACACCTCCGCGTCGTACATCGCGACGAGGACGTCGAGCACGTCCGGGTCGACCGACTTCGACCCGGCGACGTAGTCGGTGACGTCGGTGTGCGAGTCCATCGCTATCTCGGCGGCCGTCTCGCCATCGACGGCTAACTCGTCTGCGAACTGGTCGCGGGTCATCCCCGGCGGGTAGTAGGGCCGGTGCGGTTCGTTGTAGTGGAGATAGAAGAAAAAGGGGTCATCGCCCTGCAGGTCGCCGAGCCACCGCTTCGCGACGTCGTTCATCACGAACGGCGTCGCGTGCTTCCCGGTGTCTGTGGTCAGTCCTGCGGAGTGAGTCCACAGGTTGGGCGCGAACTTGAGCAGGGTTCGGAGGCCGGCCGCTCGGTGGATGTTGTGCCCGGCGATCCAGCTAAAGCGGTCGAACCCTCGGTCCAACCCCGTCGCCTCGGAGAGGTAGCTGTTACGCGAGAGACAGGCCGTCCGATACCCGGCGTCGGCGAAGCGTTCGGCCACCGTCGGGAGTTCGTCGGGCAACCGCTCGCCGGTTATACCGACGGTGTTGTGCTGCGGGTAGGTTCCGGTCAGTATCGCGCCACTCGACGAGAGGGTGTAGTTGCCGTGGGCGAAACAGTTAGAGAAGGCTGTTCCGGACCGGGCGATGCGTTCCAGTTCCGGCGTCGTATCGCGGTCGTATCCCGCGAGTGTCGTGTGGTCCGCTCGGACCGAGTCGAGCGTTATCCAGATGACGTTCGGGCGGCGAGACATCCAATCAGCGTACCGTTCACTACCGGACAGTTAAACACTTGCCGTTCAATCCGCTCGGACGAACTCGTCGTACCACGCGACGTAGGTCAGCACCTTCCAGAGAGTCATCCCGTGGTCGGCGTTCCCGCGGCGGTGGGCCCGTCGGAGGGCGAAGACGGCGTCGGTGTCGAGGTACGGGGTCGCACCGACGTACGCTTCGGTCAACCATCCCGCGATGGCGTCGTGGTCCCGGCGGAACCACTCGCTGACGGGGACGTTGAAGCCGTGTTTGTCCCGCTCTAAGATACGTGCCGGGACCACGTCGTCGACGGCGTCGGTGAGCGCGCGCTTGTAGCCGGCCAGTTTGTAGTCGCTGGGGACGTTGTAGGCGTACTCGACGAGTTCGTGGTCCAAAAACGGGACCCGCGCCTCCAGCGACGCGGCCATGCTCGCCCGGTCGACCTTGTACAGCAGGTCGTCGGGGAGCCAGTAGCTGATGTCGTAGGCCGTCAGTCGCTGGAGCGTGTCGTCGTTCGCCCGCGCCGTCGCCGTCTCGACTTTCTCGGTCAGACCGCTCGACTCGGTGTCGTGATCGGTTTCGAGGTAGGTCTCGGGGCGTTCGTCGTCGTACCGCCGGGCCGATTCGAGGATGGCCCGGCGGTCGCTCTCCAGACTCGCGGCGTAGCGGACCGGCCGGCGGAGCGGGCCGGTGTACTCGCTCACGGCGTCGGCGGCGTCGAACGCGAACCGAGGGAGATAGCGCGCGTACTGCCGGTGTTTCGGGAGGAGTCGGTGTCGGTGGTAGCCTGCGAACAGTTCGTCGGCACCCTCGCCGGTGAGGACGCACTTGACCTCGTCGGCGGCGTACGCCGAGACGAGCATCGTCGGCAGGGCCGCGGCGTCTGCCAGCGGTTCGCCGTAGTGGGCGACGAGATCCGAGAACACGTCCATGTCGTCGATGTCGACGGTCAGTTCGTGGTGGTCCGTACCGAAGTGGTCGGCGACGAAGCGGGCCTCCTCGCTCTCGTCGGCCTCGGCCTGCTGGAACCCCACGGAGAACGTCTGCAAGTCGCCGTCGTAGTGTTCGTTGGCGAGGCCGACGATGGCCGAGGAGTCCAGCCCACCGGAGAGGAACGCGCCGACCGGCACGTCGGCCATCAGACGTCGCTGGACGGACGTATCGAGCAAATCGCGGATACGGTCGGCGATAGCGTCTCGGGTCCCCGTCACCGGCGACGGCGAGAGTTCCCAGTACCGACGACGCTCTACCCCGTCGTCGGTGACGAGCAGCGAGGTACCGGGTTCGACCTTCTCGACGGCCGAGAGCAGCGTCTCGGACCCCGGCGTGTACCGGACAGAGAAGAAGTTGTGGACCGCCCGCGGGTCCACGTCCCGACTGACTCCGGCACGGAGCAACTGCCGGAGTTCGCTGGCGAAGGCGAGGCCGTCGTCGACGGTGGCGACGTACAGGGGTTTGATTCCCACGCGGTCGCGTGCGAGGAACACCGACTCGTCGGCCTCGTCGTAGACGGCGAAGGCGAACATGCCGTTGAGGCGTTCGGGGAGGGACTGGCCCCACTCCTCCCACCCGTGGACCAGTACCTCGGTGTCGCTGTCGGTGGTGAACGTATGGCCCGACGACTCCAGTTCCGCCCGCAGCGAGTCGCGGTTGTATATCTCGCCGTTGAAGACGACGGCGACGGTGTCGTCCTCGTTGTAGATCGGCTGACTGCCGCCTGCGAGGTCCACGATTGAGAGTCGGCGCATTCCGAGCATCACGCCCGCGCGCTCGTCTACGTGCCGGCCACCCTCGTCCGGGCCCCGGTGGCGGATGCAGGCGAGCATCTCGTCTAAGCGGTTCTCGTCGACCCACCCGTAGACCCCGGCGATGCCACACATCAGCGGGCACCTCCGGCGCGGACGTCGTCGTACACCGTCTCCAGCGAGTCGACGATGGCGTCCCAGCTATGGTGCTCCTCGACGTACGTTCTGGCGTTCTCACCGAGTCTGTCGCGGGTGTCGTCCTCGGCGAACAGCGTCTCGATGCGGTCACGAAGCGCCGCTGGGTCGTCCATCGGGACGACGTAGCCAGTCTCACCGTCGGTGACGAGGTCGGGCAGGCCACCCGAGTCGGTGACGACTGGCGGCAGGCCCACCGCCATCGCTTCTAGGACGGTGTTCGGAAGCCCCTCGCCCTCGCGGGACGGCTGGACGAACACCCGTCCGTCGACGAGGTACTCGACGACCGCTTCGGGGTCGACGAGGCCGACGAACTCGGCGTCGACGCCCAGCGAGTCGGCCTGTGCCCCCAGTGCCTCGCGTTCCGGCCCGTCGCCGACGACGGTCAGCGAGTAGTCAGTGCCAGCGAGTGCTTCGAGCAGGACGTCGAGTCCCTTCCAGCGTTCGAGGCGGGCGACGAACACCACGTCGTCGCCGTCCGCTCGCGCCACTGGCAGTTCGACGCCGTTGCCGAGGACCCGAACGTCGGTCGGGTCGAACTCCGACTCGACGTCGGCGGCGATGTCCGAACCCTGTACGAGGACCGTCGTATCGCGGAGGACGGCGTCGATGCTCCACCGTTTCCCGGGCGTGTCCTTCATGAAGTAGTAGTCGCCGCCGCGAATCCACGCGAAGTAGGGCAGGCCGCGCAGTCTGGAGACGAGGTAGCCGACGAAGCCGTTGGGGTACACCATCATACACTGGAGGACGTCGTACTGCTTTGCGTCCCGCAGGAGCAACAGCGTCGCGCCGAGGACGAACGTGAGGGTGCTGACGAACGGCGACGACCGGACGTTCGGGACTCGAACCACGTCGTACGGGTGGTCGTCGGTCGGCGTCTCCTCGCCGTAGTCTTTCGTGTAGACGGTCACCTCGTGGCCCCGCGATTGCAGAGCGTCGGCCATCCGCATCGTCTGTGTCTCCGTGCCGCCGACGACGTTCGGCGGGAACTCCTTGACGAGTAGTGCGACGTTCATCGGTCGATAAAGGTCTCGTACCACTGTTCCAGCAGGACGAGGTCCCAGATGTGGTAGCCCAGATCTGCCTCGCCGCGCGTGTGTCTGTCCAACTTCGCGTCGAGTCCCCGCCGGTCGAACGGGTCCCGCGACCCGAGGGCGTCGAACTTCTCGCGGGCGTACTCCCGCAACGCCCCGCGGAACCACGCGTTGACGGGCACCGCAAAGCCCTGCTTGCTCCGCCCCTGTACGGCCTCGGGGATGTAGTCCTCGAAGGCCCGCTTGAGGAGCCACTTCTTCTCGCCCCGCCGCCACTTGTACTTCGCCGGAATCCGCGCGGCGAACTCGACGAGTTCGTGGTCCAGAAACGGCGAGCGAAGTTCCAGCGAGTGGGCCATGCTCGCCCGGTCGGCTTTCACCAACAGGTCGTCGGGGAGGTACGTCTGTACGTCCGTGTGGAGAATCCTGTCCAGGTGGGTCGGCCCGTCGGCGTTCTCGTAGGCCCGCCGGAGCGCCGCCAGTTCGTCGGCCGGTTCGGGACCGGTCCACACCTCGTCGGCGTCCTCGCCCTGCATGTGACAGATGTATGGTGCGTATCGCTCGACTGCGTCGCCGTCGGCGTTCGTGAGCAACCCGATAGCGCGGTCCGCGCTCTCGTGGGGGACGGCGTCGAGGACGGTTCGGCCGGCCTCGCGGACCGGTTCCGGCACGGCCCCCGCACGCTGGGTCAGCCAGTCGTACGTGTAGCGGTCGTAGCCGGCGAAGTTCTCGTCGCCCGCGTCGCCGGTGACGGCGACGGTGATGTCGTCGCTCGCCACCTGCGAGACGTAGTAGGTCGGAATCGCGGACGGGTCGCCGAAGGGCATCTCGTACTGGCGGACAAGTTCCGGTAGCACCGCCATCGCGTCCGGCGTGACTGTGTACTCCGTGTGGTCGGTGTCGTACTCTCGGGCCACCGCACGTGCGTAGTCGAGTTCGTCGTACTCGCCGAACCCGATAGAGTACGTCTCGATGTCCGTCTCGGCCACCTCGTCCATCAGGCCGGTGACGATTGTCGAGTCGACGCCGCCGGAGAGGAACACGCCGAGTGGCACGTCGCTTCGCATTCGCAGGCGCGTCGCCTCCGTCAGTTTCTTCCGGAGTTTGTCGGCCAGTTCGCCCGGTCCGGCGGTGAACTGGTCGCGGTAGGACAGCGACCAGTAGGTGTCTATCCGCATCCCGTCGTCGTCGACGACGGCGTACTCGCCCGGTTCGAGTTGCCGAATCTCGTCGAACCCGGTCGCCGGACTGGGGACGTACTGGTAGGTGAGGTACGCCCGGATGGCAGGCAGGTCGGGTCGGCGGGGGACGTCGTCGTCGGCAAGCAGCGCCGAGATGGTCGAGGAGAACGTGAAGCCGTCGTCGCCGTCGTGATAGAACAGGGGCTTCTGTCCGAGTCTGTCGCGTGCGAGGACGAGGCGCTCTTCGCGTTCGTCCCAGATGCCGAACGCGAACATCCCGCGGAGCATCGAGAGGCAGTCGAGGCCGTGTTCCTCGTAGAGGTGGAGCAGAACTTCCGTGTCCGTCTCCGACCGGAACGAGTAGTCGCCGAGGCCGTCACGGAGTTCGCGGTAGTTGTATATCTCACCGTTGAAGACGATGTGGACCGTCCCGTCGGCGTTGGCCATCGGTTGCCTGCCGGCCGCCGAGAGATCGAGAATCGAGAGTCGCCGGTGTGCCAGCATCGCGGGGCCGTTCGCGTACACGCCGTCGGCGTCCGGACCGCGGTGGGTCATCTGCTCGGCCATCCGGTCGCCGAGGTCCGCCGACGGTCGGTCGCCGAACGACACCTTCCCGCCGATTCCACACATTGGGTGTCCCTTCCCCACCGCGGTAATAAAGCGTTGGTATACACGCCAATGCCGCCGGTCGAATCGCCGCGCGGCACCGCTGGCGGGGTTCGACGGACTTAACA
The DNA here is from genome assembly GCF_011602445.1 of Haloarcula sp. JP-L23. Lineage (NCBI taxonomy): Archaea > Methanobacteriati > Methanobacteriota > Halobacteria > Halobacteriales > Haloarculaceae > Haloarcula > Haloarcula sp. JP-L23. Next base: position 2,051,959 of record NZ_CP050014.1, read on the forward strand.
CGGTTTGCCGAGGACCACACCACGTCGAATGTACGGCCTCGAAGAACTCCGTGAGGCGCTCTCTAACCCCCATCTGGTACTGCGAGAACTGAACCGGGCCTACCACCGACGGCTCTACACCAGACCGTACAACACCGCCGGTATCGACGTCTTCGAGGCCGACTGGGACAACCTCGTTATCCTCGACGCGTGTCGCTACGACGTCTTCTGTGAACACACCGACTTCGAGGGCGTCGAGACGCGCACCTCCCGTGGCGGGGCGACCCCCGAGTTCGTCAGAGGGAACTTCACCGGTACACAGCGCCACGACGTGGTGTACGCCACGGCGAACACGTGGTACTTCGAACTCGAAGACGAGATAGACGCCGAGGTCCACGCGGCGCTGTATGCCCCGACCGCGACCCGAGGTGCTGACCGAGAAAGCTCTCGACGCCGCCGAAGAGTATCCGAACAAGCGCCTCGCTGTCCACTACATCCCGCCACACCACCCGTTCAAGGGACCGACCGCCGACGAGCACTTCCCCTCCTACGAAGACCAATCGGACGCCCTCTTCGAGCGTATCCAGCGGGGGGACCTCGACATCGACGACGAGACGCTCCGACAGGCCTACGTCGAGAACCTCGAGTGGGTCCTCCCGGAAGTCGAGCGCCTCCTCTCGGAACTCGACGGGAAGACGGTCGTCACCGCAGACCACGGCGAATTGCTCGGCGACCGCACTGCTCCGGTCCCCGTGAGAGACTACGGCCATCACGTCGGTCTCTACGTCGACCAACTGGTCGAGGTCCCGTGGTACGAGTCGACCAACGGGTCGCGTCGACGTATCGTCCCGGAGGAACCGGATACGGACGTGACCGACGTCGAGAAGGAGTCCGTCGAACAGCGGTTAGAGGAACTGGGCTACCGCTGAGGGTCGGCGACGCTCTCGTACTCCCACACCAGATCGAAGTACCGCTTCATGCCGGCGACGAACGACCCGTTCTCGGTGAGCGCCGCCTGTCGCATGTGGTCGGGCACGTCGGGTTCCTCGACGAGGAGGATGGCCTCGCCGCCCTCGTAGTCCATGCTCGGGTCGACCAGCGTGCCGCGCCACGGCAGTTTCTCCGTGCTGAACCGGACGCCGACAGAGGGATACTCCGCGGCGAGGCGCTCCACCACGTCCGCCTGCACCGCGGCCTTCTCGGCCGGCAACATCTCGGGATGGAGAAAGAGGACGGCGACGTCGATACCCCTGTCGACGGCGTCTTCGAGCGCTCGCTCGACGCTGTCGAGGTACGCGAAACTGTTGGTGATGACCCGGAGCGTCTCCGCGGCGTCGTCGTAGAGGCGACGCGTCTCGCGTTCGCTCGGCGCGCCCACGTCGACCACGTAGAACAGTTCGGCCGTCGGCGAGATGTCCTCGCTCGCACGCTCGTATCGAGGTCGATACTCCGCGAGGAACGCGTCGCGGTGGGCCTCGATGTCGCTGGCAAAGCCCTCGAACTCCTGCCGGCGGTTCTCGACCGTTCGGTCCAGAATCTCCTCGGGCGCTTTCGGCTGGTACTCTTTCGGCCGGCCGGGAATCACTTTGATGAACCCGCGGTCGGCGAGGGCATCGAGGACGCCGTAGATGCGTGCCTTCGGGATGCCGGTCGCTTCGGCGAGGTTCGGGGCCGTGGTCCGGCCGAGCGACAGCAACTCCTCAAGGGCCGTCGTCTCGTACTCGGTCAGCCCAACGCTTTCGAACACGTCGGACGCATCGGTCATAGGCCCTCGTTCGCTTCCGGGCACCTAAAACACGCGGGAGCAGCGCCGGAAAGTATTTACCGAATGTGCCACATAGTTACTCGTAACGTGAGTAACCAAGAGACAACAGCGGTCGACCGTGACGACGCGCATCTGGCGGACGTAGCGGACGGGTGTGGCTGTGTCGAGGTGTGGGAACACGTGAGCGAGCAGCGAGACGAGTAACCGCCTCGCTTGCGACGGCCCGACTGCACTCGTCTCCGTTCGTCCTTCCGGTCGGAGACCGCTGTGCTCTCTCCGCCGACCGCGGACCCGTATTTATTTGGGCGAGCGGGGTAGACTTCGGGTAATGGCCGACCGCGACGACGTCTGCGTGTTGCTTCCCGCTTACAACGAGGCCGAGACTATCGAGAGCGTCGTCAGGGGGTTTCGCGACCAAGGGTTCGACAACGTACTCGTGATAGACGGCGGGTCGACCGACGGGACTCGGGACCTCGCCGCCGAGGCCGGCGCTCGCATCGCCAAACAGCGAGGCAGCGGCAAGGGACAGGCCGTCCGCGAGGCCGTCTCCCGCCACGTCGACGCCGAGTTCGTGCTGATGGCCGACGCCGACGAGACGTATCGCCCTGACGAGGCCGACCGGATGCTCGAACCGCTGTTCGAGGGCCGGGCCGAACACGTCATCGGCAACCGCTTTGCCGACATGCAACCCGGCGCAATGACTCGGCTGAATCAGGTCGGGAACAAGATAATCAACTGGTCGTTCTCGGTCATCCACGGCCACTATCTCACCGACATCCTCTCGGGCTACCGGGCGTTCACCCGCGAGTCCTTCGAGCGCCTCGCGCTCTCCTCGGAAGGGTTCGGCATCGAAACGGAGATGGCCGTCGAATGCGTCAAACACGGCGTCCGGACGGAAGTCGTCCCCATCACCTACGAGCCACGGCCCGACGAGTCGGAGACGAACCTCCGGCCGTTCCGGGACGGCGGGACGATCATCGTCACGCTCTACCGAATGGCGAAGACCAACAACCCGCTGTTTTACTTCGGGAGCGTCGGGTTCGGCACCATCGGCGTCGGCGTCGCGCTCGGCGCCTTCGTCGTCTACGACTGGGTCGTCAACAGCATCTCACACGAAGTCATCGCGATGGTCGGCGGCGTCGCCATCATACTGGGTATCCAGTTGCTGATGTTCGGCGTCCTCTCGGACATGATAGTGACCGTCAACCGGGAGCAGACGCGACGGCTGGAGGACATCGCCCACCGACTCGGCGGCCAGCAACCGCCGTCGGCGGGCGTCGAGACTGACGACAGCGTCGAAAACGCGTCTGCGGAGGACGACGCCGAGACGGCCGTCTCGGCTCGGGACCGGCAGGGCTAGAAGGGGACCAGCGAGCGGAGTTGTGAGAGGAGGCTCGTACCCGTCGCCTCCCGCTTGCGCTCGAACACGGGGTGGAGCGCGTTGAGCAGTTCCTGTTCGTTCTCGAACTCGCGGACGTCCGCCTCTTCGAGCGCGTCGGCGACCGTCACGCTATGTCCCGTTACGTCGTACGGCACCTCGACGTGGCCGGCGCGCTCACGGACCGTACGAGCGTCCGCGGGGTACTCGATGGCTATCTCGCTCAGTCTGGCGTCGAGTGCCGCGATGCCGAACTCGATGACGTCCGGCTCGTCGCTGTCGTCGGCTGGTGGCCGTACTCCCATTGGTTGGTGTCACGGCCTAGGGGATGGAAAATCCTGTGTTCTGCTCGGCTCAGTCGTTGCAGGAAGCGAGCCACTCCTCGGCCCAGCACGCTATCTCGTCGAACACCGGACAGAGCGATTCACCCTTGTCGGTGAGGCGATAGTACGTGGCGACGGGTGCGTCTTCCTCCAGTCGCCGCTCGACGAAGTCCATCTCCTGTAGGTCATCGAGGACGCGCGAGAGCGTCCGAGAACTGGCGTCAGTGGCCCGCTTGAGTTCGTTGAATCGGCGCTCGCCGTTCTGCAGTTCGTGGAGGACGACCAGTCGCCACTTCGATCCGATCTGTTCGAGCGACTCGATGACCGCACAGGGGCCCTCGTCCTCGGTTTCGCCTGCCTCTGAGAAGACTTCTGATGACATCGGTGATATCTGGTATCTCCTATGTCCGGGAAGCGATATATAGGTTCGCATTCGAACCAAGTAACGTAATGAAACTACTACTCGCTGTCCGGCCCGCCCGCAAGACGACCGCCGTCGTGACGGAGGTGGTCGCCTGATGGTGTTCGACACTGCCGGTGCGGCCGAACTGTTCCTGCTCGGGCGGATTCTCTTCGGTGGGGTCCTCGCTTTCACGGGCCTGAATCACTTCACGAACGCCGACCAGATGGTCCCCTACGCCGAAATGAAGGGGCTGCCGGCCCCAGCGGCGTCCGTCTACGCCAGTGGTGGCCTCCTCGTGTTCAGCGGCCTCTTGCTCGTCGTCGGCGCGTACCCCGTCGTCGCGGCGGGCGCACTCGCCACGTTCCTGCTGGCGTCGGCCGTCATCATGCACGACTTCTGGGCCGTCCCGGCGGACCAGCGACAGGACGAGCTGACGCAGTTCCTGAAGAACGTCGCGCTGGCCGGCGGCGCGTTCACTCTGCTGACCGTCGCAGGTACCACGTGGCCCTACAGCGTCGGCATCGGTCTCGTCTGAAGACGGACCGTTCTTTCCCTCGGTCGTTCGAAGCCCGTTTTTCCGAACCGTACTGGCGAGCAGTGCCACCGCCTCCAGACGCGGCGATGTCGGCAGAAGCACACGTTTCGGCGCCACTCATAAGCCGCCACCGTCCAGAGGTAGGAGTGCATGATGCAGTCGTCGTTGCCGGGCGTGTTGGACGCGGTGCCGGTCCGGTCGCTCACCGTCGTCGTCACAGTCGCCGTGGTACTCGTCGGCGTGCGCCGCCTCGCCGGCGAGCGACTCACGACCGCCCTCCGCCGTCGACTCCTCCTCGGTGTGCCGTGGGGGACGCTCCTGACGACGGTCGGCGTCCTCGCTATCTATCTGTTCGTACAGGGGGCGTGGTGGCATTCACGCCCCCTCGTCACGCCGTTCCGGACGTGGTCGTACTTTTATCCCCTCGGGATGCTGACCGGGGCGTTCACCCACGGCGGCGACGCACACATCACCGGGAACCTCCTCGGCACCGTCGCGTACGGTACCGTGGTCGAATACGCCTGGGGCCACTATCCCCGGAGCCGTGGTTCCCAGACGTTCTCGTCCCCGTCGACGAACCCGTTCGCTCGTATCCTCGCCGTCCCAGCGGCGATGACCGTCGTCGGCGTGTTCTCCGGCCTGTTCGCTGTCGGCCCCGTCGTCGGGTTCTCCGGCGTCGTGTTCGCACTGGCGGGGTTCGCGCTGGTCACCCGCCCGTTCCTGTTTCTCGGCGCATTGCTGGGGAGTCGCGTCGTCGAACAGGTGTACAGGGCGCTGCTGTTCCCCCAACCGACCGTCGGCGGAAGCGCCCGATTCGTCACGCCGTGGTGGGCGAACATCGCGATTCAGGGCCACGCGGTCGGCCTCCTCGCGGGCGTCGTCTCCGGTGCCGTCTTCCTGTGGGCACGGCGCGAACGCCCCGCGACGACGCGGGTGTTCTTCGCGACGCTGGTCTTCGGGGTCTCGAACGGCTTGTGGGCGGTTTACGTCCCGGTCGGTGGCGGTCGGTTCACGCTGTTCCGATGGCTCGGGACGGCGCTGGTGTTCGTCCTCGCCCTCCTCGTGGCGGCCGCCACCGCGCGGATGGACCGGGGACTCCTTCCGACGTTCGAACGCGACTGGCAGTCTATCGCGGGCCTCGCCCTCGTCGTCGCCTTCGGGGCCCTCTGTCTCGCCTCCGTCCCCGCGAACACCGCGGCCATCGGCCCGGACGACGTGCCCGCGGACGGCGTCGAAGTCCGCGACTACGTCGTCACCTACGACGAGAACGTCCGCAACGAGTACGTCGCCGGCATCTCGCTGCCGTTTGACCTCGCGGGCGACCGGACGAACGTCACCGAGAGCGGCGTCATCGTCGCCAGCGACGACCGGGAGATATGGATTGTACAGGTCCAGAAGGGCCAACTCGCGCTGAACCAGCGTGCCTCGGTCGTCGTCGGCGGCCCCGGGTGGCGCGAGACGGTGTACGCCAACCGAACGGGGTGGAACGTCCTCGGCAACAAGACCATCTATCGCGTCCAACTCCGTCGCGAGGGCGGTGAGCGCCGGACCGTCTTCACCTCGCCGCCGTCGACGGCCGACACCACCATCGGCGGGCGGAACGTCACCTTCAGGCCCGACGACGATGGGTTCATGATCGCGGTTCGTCGCGGCAACGCGACGGTAGACGTCGACCGGATGCCGCCGAACGCGACCGCACGGACCATCGGCGGACTGCGGTTCGAGAGAAACAGGACGCGACTGTACGCCGGTGTCAACGACACCCGCGTGAAAATCGCAGAGCAGCGACAGCCACCGAAGTGAGTCGGCGCTGTGGGCTCAGTCCCAGCGGATACGGTACACTTCCGCCGTGATGGTTCGGGAGTCCTCGTCGTGGAAGTCAAACTGCTTGGGGAGGTCGAACGCCGTCTCGAAGGCGTGGGTCACCTCGCCGCCGTTGTCGGCGGCGAAGGACTCGACGAACGCCTGACTCCCCTCGTTGTGGACGGAGTAAGAGACGGCGGCGACCTCGGCGGCGGTCGCGAGGAACTCCCGGTCGGCGTGTTCGTTGCCCGACTGCGCCCCGAACGGCGGGTTCATCACGACAGTGGTGTCCTCGGGTGGGCAGAGGGGTACCTGCGTCGCGTCCGCGCGCACCCACGAGACGGACGTCGTCGACCCGACTTTCCGCTCGTTGTCCCGTGCCGTCGACAGCGGTGCGGGGTCGATGTCGAGACCGACGACGGTGTCCGGACCCCTGAGTGCCGCGCCCAGTGCGAGCATCCCGGTCCCACACCCGAGGTCCACCACGGTCCGGTCTTGGATGTCACCTTGCAGGTCGGCCGTGTGGACGAGATGGGCCGCCAGGTCTGGCGGTGTCCGGTACTGTTCGAGACTGGCCAGTGGGTTGTCGAACCCCGCCACGACACCGAGTTGCTGGGCGAGCGCACTCTTTGTCGGCATCAGTGGCAATACGCCAGAATCATGCAAAAAGGTTTGCACATGTCTGGCGGTAATCTGTCGCCGTCGGACACGGACCGGGTCGGCTGGTCACCAGGTGCCGTGGAAAGTATCGAACTCCAGCGACTCCAGCGGTTCCTCGCCGATAGCGATCTCGTACTCGCCGGGGGTGAGCATCGGCTTCTTGAACTGCGGGCCGTCGTCGGTGGTGATACGCGGACACCCGGTGTTGACGTAGGCGTCCATCCCGAAGTTCGTCAGGCGGTCCGGTGTCACCTCGTCCATCGTGATGAGATAGGCGTCGTCGTTGTTCTCGACGATCTCCTGGGCCTGGTCCCAGCGGCCCTGTCCGATTTTGGTACAGAAGATGACGCCCCACGTCTCGGCGTCCATCGCCTTGTGGACCGAGGCGTAGCGCTGTTTCATGAACTGTTCCGTATCCGCAACGGTCAGTGCGTTGTTGACCGGGTCGGCGATGATGACCTTCTTGTCCGGGTGTTCCATCGCCAGTCCGAGCGGGTGGAACTTGCCGCCGCCGACGTAGAGAATCGTGTCGGCGTCGACGTCCGCAGATGCGTAGTTACACCCGAGGACCTGCCCCTCGTGTGTCAGTCGGTCGTCGCCCTTCCGGACGTGCACCTCGTAGCCCCGCTGTTCCAGCCACGAGCGCATCTCGTCGAACTTGTTCATGTGCTGGGCCGTCGTCACGAGGCCGACGTCGGGGTCCTCGTCGGGGTCTGCCAGTTCCTCCTCGGCGGCCTGTTCCATCATCGGGAAGACGTCGACGTTAGAGAAGAGGGGGACGTAGATGATCTTGTCCGATTCCTTCATCGGGGAGTGGCCGAAGTGGACGAACACGTCGGTGCGGCGCATCAGATAGGTGTCGAGGTCGCAGGCACCGTAACACGGCTGCCCGGAGATCATCACGGAGACGTCGTCGGGGAGTTCCTCGCGCAGGTCGTCGGCGACGGCGGGGCCGCGTCGTTTCAGCCCCTCGGGGAACTGTAGTCCGACCGTCTCTGCGTCCCGTTCGTCGACGGCGTCGACGATGCGGTCGAGTTCGTAATCCCACTCGCGGTCGTGTTTCAGCGAGAGGCCCGTGTTTCGGAGGTCACCCTCGGTACGCTCTTGGCTCATTGGACCTGCGTACTTGCTCGCGGGGTAAAACCTCCGCGCTTCGACCCGGGGTTTCGGCAAGCCTATACCGCGCGAGTCCTAACCGAACGGCGATGAGCATCGACAGCGACACCGCCGCCGACCCGACCGGCGACCGAGTCGACGAACTCGCGACGGCGTTCGGCGAGGCCATCGCCGAACTCCCGGTCTACAAGCGTTTCGTCGAGGCAAAGGAGGCCGTCGAGAACGACGACGAGGCACAGGAGGCCATCCAGGAGTTCGAACAGATTCGCGAGGAGTTCCAGCTCGCCCGTCAGACCGGTCGCGCGAGTCAAGAGGACCTGCGCCAACTCCAGAACGCACAGGAGGAGCTTCACGAGATTCCAGTCATGAGCGACTATCTGGCGGTCCAGAACGAACTCGAACTCCGTCTGCAGGAGCTCAACGAGATCGTCTCCGAGGAGCTCGCCGTCGACTTCGGCCAGAAGGCCGGCGGTTGCTGCGAAGACTGACGTATCGACGCCGATTCGGTCTTCGAATCCCCGTTTTACTTTCGAATCAGGCGTATCGACAGTGGCCGACTCGCTATCGACTATCGTCTCTCCGTCGGAAGCGCACACGCGGACGTCTGTCGCACCTAACACAGCTCTACCCGACTGGTCGAGTCGGTCTGTGTGTGAACTGCGCTCCAATCGGCCGTTCCGCCGCGACGCTCGTCGCGCGTCTCGTCACCACCGTCTGTGACGACCGTATCGAGCGGTTCCGCGACGGTCCGTAACGACTTAGCCACGTCCACTCACAGTCCGAACTATGACGGTCGATTCAGACTGGGACGATTGGCTCTTGCGCGCTGTCGAAGACGCCGACCCGGACGGACTGGCTATCTGGTATCTGGGCTGTAACGGTTTCGTTCTCAAGACGAGCGGCGACACGACGGTGTTCATCGACCCGTACCTCGGTATCGGCGACCCGCCGCGGACCGTGCGGATGGTGCCGGTCCCGTTCGAACCGAGCGAAGTGCAGGAAGCCGACGCCGTCCTCGGCACGCACGAACACACCGACCACGTCCACGGGCCGTCACAGGCCCCTATCCTCGCCAGCACCGGCGCGGACTACTACACTACAGACAGCGGCCACGACGTCGTCAGCGACGAGGCGTGGCTGGAGAACTGGTCGGTCACCGACGACCAACTCAACGAGGTCACGGAGGGCGACACTGTCGAGATAGGCGACCTCACGATCCACGTCGAACCGGCCAACGACCCCGACGCCGAGCACCCCGTCTCGTACGTCTTCGAGCACGAGTCGGGAACGTTCTTCCACGGTGGCGACGCGCGACCCGGCGACTTCGAGGCGGTCGGTGAGGCCTACGACATCGACCTCGGCGTCCTCGCGTTCGGAACCGTCGGGATGATTCCCGACAGCGACACCGGCGAGCCAAAGCGAACCAAGTGGTACAACGACGAGAACATGATAATCGAGGCCGCCAACGAACTCCAGTTAGACACACTACTGCCGAGTCACTGGGACATGTGGAAAGGGATGACGACCGAACCGACCGTCCTCCACAACCACGCCGCCAGCTTCGAGTACCCGCGTTCGCTGGAGATCGTCGAAATCGGCGACCGCGTGGACCTCTGAGCAGAACCGCAGTAGTGTTACGTTTCAGTCAAGTAGGACAGACGAAGTACCTTTAATACTGGCGGGGTATGGAGTGACATACATGAGCGATTCGCAAGCTTACAAAGAGGTTACCGTCGCCTCGGATGGAGTGACCGTTACCAAACGGTTCGAGGCTGACGAGTTCCCGGTACCCGCGATAGCGTTCAACGTCCGGTCACAGCGCTCGGAGCCAGTCACGCTCCGTCTGGTCGACGCCGTCCCGGAGGACGTCGCCGTCGAAGATCTCGGGTTCCACCCCGAGTACGGGTCCGAATACTGGGACATCAACGACGACCGCATCGCGTTCGAGAAGGAGATAGAACCCGACGCCGACTACACGACAGTCTACGGCATCCGAGCCACCGGGACCGAAGACGTCGAGAAGTTCCTCACGGAACCGGAAATCGAGACGGTCGACCCACCCCTCGACGACGACGCTGACATCGTCGGCAGCGGTGACGACGCCGTAAAGGACGTCATCGCCGGCGACAGCGACAGCGTGCCGGGTCTGGAGGACGACGCCGACGACGACATCGAGACGCTAGACCTCAAAGACCCCAACGGCCCCGGCGGCGAGGGCAGGGACACGGACGGCGTCGAACAGGTGGACGTCGACGTAGAGACCGGCAACGTCATCGCGGCGATGGCAAACGAGATTCGCCAGAACAACGTCTCGGCCGAGGACGTGAAACTGTTGAAGCGAGCGCTCGACGCCGTCTCCGAGGACGATGACGACGACGCTGCCGGTGGGGTCAACGAGGCCCGTATCAAGCGCATCCAGTCCGACATCTCCGACCTGCGAGCCTACACCGACGCGCTGGAGGAGTTCCTCGAAGAAAACGGCACCGGCGACGAGATGATCGAGGACTTCAGCGAGCGTCTGGACGCCTTCGAGACCGAACTGGCGACCTTCGAGGACGACATCCGGAGCGCGAAGTCCGCGGCGGAGACGGCAACGGAGGAGGTGCAGGTGGTCGAAGAGACCGTCGACTCGATGGACGAAGAGCTAGACGAGATGGAGTCTCACCTCGGCGACCTCGAAGCCGAAATCGACGACGTTCGCGAGGAACTCGGCGACGGCGAAATCGACGAGCGCCTCTCCGATCTGGAGGGCGAAATCGAGGACCTCAAGGAGTGGCGCGAACAGCTTTCGTCGGTCATCGGCGGCGGCAACTAATCGAACTGGTTTTATCCGTCCCGCCAGTGGACATCCCTAATGACGACGACCAGAGTGGCCGTTCCCCGGAAGGGGCGGCCCCTCGAGGCGGTGTTGGAACGCCTCGCCGCCCGAACCGGGACGACCGAACTGGCGGACGACATCATCTCGACCCTACGCTACGAGAAAGCGATTACCAAAGGCAATCAGACCGCCGATGCCGACGTCTACCATCGTCTCGCCGAGTACTCCAGTCTCGACGACCCACACCGGCCGGAGTACACCCTCCTTCGCGACGACAGGGATGGAATGCCCCGTCGCGTCGTCTTCGACAGCGTCACCGTGCCGACCGACCACGGCGACGTCCAGTTGATAGGGCGGGAAGAGCCGTTCCGCGCGCTCCGTACCCACGAGTTCGCCCTCGGGTTCGACAGCGCAGACCTCGTCCTAGAGGAGGTCGTGCAACTCCGTGGCGACGCGCTGACGAGTATCGAGGAGATCAACGACCGTATCGATCCGCTGGACACCGACGTTCGCGTGGTCACGGGCCTCGGAGACACGGTGTACCACACCCTGCTCGCGACGCCGGACGTCGTCGACGCACAGGACCGCCCGCTCGGACGGGAGTTCGTCCGCAACTACGACGGCGAGTTCTGTATCTCGCCCCGGTACGAGCGACTCGTCGAGGCCGTCCTCGGGACGGCGGCGTTAGACGGCATCACGTTCACGTACCCCGAAAACGGCAACGAGGAGGAAGCCGACATCGCGGCCACCGGCATCGGTGTCTACCTGACCGTCACGGGGTCGACGGCGCGAGACCACGACCTCGAACTGGGTGAGCGGTTGTTCCCCAGCGAGACCGTACTCCTAGAGAACGCGCGCGAACGCGACGCGATGACCGATGCCGTCGGCGACTTGTTCGCCGAACCCGAAGAGACGGCGCTCCAGTCGGTCTGAGTATCCCATCGCCTTTTCTAGCTGCTGTCACAGGCCCAGTAGAGGGCCGTACAGGCACCGACGGCGATGAGCACGGCCACGGTAATCGGTGCCGACGACGCCGACGGTAGGAGCGTCACCTGTGCGGCGAGCAGGGCAGCCCCCGTGAGTGCGATAGCAGCGTAGTACCGATACCACGCTCTCGTCCCGTCCGCTTCACCGTCCACGTATCGGAGGACGTCGTCGCCGGCCGAGCCCAGCGAGACAGTCGCCGCCTCGCGGTCGAACTCGACGATACCGAGGTCGTCCATCTTCGGGAGGTGACTCTGATGCAGTGAGACGTACACCCGCTTGCGCTGTCGCTCTCTGAGCGCATCTGGCGTCGTGTCGTTCTCCCAGGCAGCGACCTGTTCGGCTAGTAAACTAACGGTCACCTCCGTGTCAGGCTGGAGAACTCGCAGCGCTGCGCGGCGCCGGTCGTTACGGAGGACGTCGAATATCACCCCGTCTCCCAACGAGGACTGCGGGTCTGTAGCTGTTCTGTCGCCGTTACAGAACGTTCGGAGAAACCCACTGTCGTCTGTCCGTGGCTCGTCCGTGTCATCGTCTCGGCGGCCGTTTTGCTGGTTTCTCACGAGTTCTCTCAGTACCGGGGGAGTGGTCGAGGTGGTCGGTATAGATGCTGTCGCATTCGTAACCTGACAGCCGACGTATATAGTTCTTTCCCGTTTGCTTACCGTTTCAGTCGCTGAAATCGCACCGATCTGTGACGGCTAGCTCCAAAGCGATGAACTATCGTTCAATGCCCCGCCGAAGGCAGTAATCTCTCCTGTCTCGGGGGTAACGACGCTGTAACAAATGTGTATCCGACTTTCGGTACGGCCGTGTCGTCTTCGACGGCAGCTAGATGAACCGTCTACTCACCAACCGCGGCGACGGATGCGATGGAACAAAACAATACCGAACTCTCACGCGACCGTGTCTTCGACATCCTCAGTAGCCCTCGCCGTCGATACGTCCTGTACTTTCTCAGGACCGAACCGAATCCGATCCAGTTGACCGACCTCGCCGAACACGTCGCCGCCTGGGAGAACGACACGACGGTCGAGGAACTCTCGACACAGCAGCGCAAGCGCGTGTACGTGTCTTTGTACCAGACGCATCTTCCCAAACTGGCCGACGCCGGCCTCGTCAACTACGACGACGAGTCCGGCGACGTGTCGATAGCTCGCAAGGCGAGCGAGATAGATCCGTACCTCGGCGACCACCACGAGGAACCGACGTGGTATCTGTACTATCTCGGACTCGCCGTACTGAGTACGCTCCTCATCGTCGCCTCCGCGCTCGGTTTGGGAATCGGACAAGGGGTAGTCGCGGTGGTCGTCGTCGGCGCCTTCGTCGCACTGACTGCGATACACGCAGTATACCGATGGCGTCAGCGACCCCCACCGTCGGAGTTCAGCGAGTGACCCTCCCCCGCGACTACTCTTCCCCTTCGGGGAGCAGTTGCTCCGGTTTTCGCAGGTACGTCGGTGTGTTCGCGAACTCGACCATCCGTTCCAACTCCTGGTCCGTGATATGTCGGGACATCACATACACGACCTTCCCCTATTCGGGGTTAGTAATTGAGCCCATAGCTCCGAGAATGACGTTTATACTACCGGCAACGCTGGGGTCGATAGCGACGCGAGCCTCGAATCAGAACCGCCGGACGACGAGCGACCACGAACGGATACGGACAGCATAACAATACGGAGCAGGGCCCGAGCCACGGCCGTGAGACAGACCAGCGCAGTCGTCGTGGGGAGTGTCTAGCCCGATGTGGCCCTGGGAACATCTCGCCGTCGGTTACCTCCTCTACTCGCTGTTAGTGCGGGCTACCGGTCGGTCGCGGCCACGGGGGCGTGACGTCCTCGCGGTCGGCCTCGGCTCTCAGTTTCCCGACCTCGTCGATAAGCCACTCGGCTGGGGAACGACGCTGTTGCCATCGGGAACGTCGCTCGCACACTCGTTGTTGTTCGCGATTCCCATCGCGACGCTCGTCGTCCTCGTCGCTCGGTACCGCCGGTCGTCGACGGGCACCGCCTTCGCGGTCGCCTATCTCGCACACATCCCTAGCGACGTGCTTTACCCGGTCGTGCTGGGAGAGGAACTGCGGATCGGGTTCCTGCTCTGGCCGCTCGTCCCGGTCGACCCGATGCCACCGACGAATATCGTCGCCCGCGTGAGCGAACTGTTCACCGACTTCCTCGGCGTCGTCTCGACGCAGGCGGGGCTCAGATTCCTCTTTCTCGAAGCGTTCCTGCTCGGTGCGACGCTCTTGCTCTGGCACGCGGACGGCCTCCCGGGACTGGAACTGCTCCGCCCGTCACCCACTGACCGGTGACTCCCTCGGAGACGGCTGAGGGCGTCCGTTCGCGCTGCTGCTAGACAGTTGTCTGACGAAGACTTTAATACTGCTATCTCGTTAACATTCTTAGCAGATGGCTCATCAGGGTGGCCCCCACTCGACCGAAGCACAGGTAGACGACCAGCCAGCCGACGGCTCGAACGCGACCGAGCAGCGCCTTTCGTACGACCCGAAGACGGACTCGTACAGAACGACGTTTTCGCCAGCGGAGACGTCGACGAGTATCGCGATCGTGGACGCTCTGACCGACGTCCGGCACTGTTCGACGGCTGACCTCGAACCGCTCTATGACACGTTGGACACCGACGCGCTCGACGCGCTCGTCGAGTCCGCGGAGTCGTCCGTGCAGGTCCGCTTCTCGCTGGACGGGTTCGGCGTCCTCGTCTCCAGTACGGGTCGCATCGAAGTGACACCGCCCGAGTGAGCGCAAGACCGCTCGAAACACATCTCAAAAGAGGGGGCGACCCTGCTCTGCCCGCTTAGGCTCGTCGTCTGGCGGCCGTCAGGAGCGCGATGGTCACGGCCAGTAGCGCGGCGAGGACGCCGAACCCTGCGCCGCTCCCGCCGGTCGTCGTCGCTTCGGTCGCCGCTTCGCTGGTCGTCACCTCGGCTTCCGTCGTCACGGCCTCGACCGTGAGCGTGCCCACGGACGTGCCGCCCACGCCGACGTCGTGCGTCCCGGCCGCCGGGGACAGCGATGCGGAGACGGTTCGTTCACCACCTGCCGGCACCGAAACCGTCCGCTCGGTCACCGTGTTCCCGTCGACGGTTATCGGGACGGTTCGTTCGACCGCGGCAGAGCCGTCGTTCCGTAGCGTCGCGCTGACGGTCACCGTCTCGTCGGCGCTGATGGCCGTCTTCGAGAGGGACCCAGTCGTACTGACCGGGTCGACCGTTCCCACGGCTATCGTCGAGAACGTCGTCGTCTGGGCGCGGTAGGTGACGGTATCGGCCGCCGAGGCCACGCGCGTCGTGTGCAGCGGTATCCAGGAACTCGACGCCTCGTCGTATCGGTAGAGGACGACGCTCGCCTCGGGCGTGTCACCGAGGGCGGTCCGGTCGACGGCGAGAGTCACGGTCCCGTTCTGGACGGGCGACTGGGTGGTGTTCCCGGCGGTCTGGAGCGAGGGACTGAGGACGAAGCCATGTGCTACCGTCACGCCGTTGGCCGGCGGGCCGCCGGCAGAGAGGTTCTGCGTCCGAACGGCTTCGAGCCACAGCGTCCCGGACCCGGCCGAATCGATTGAGACCGACCGGAGCGTCGCGTCAGTGCTCGTCGTATCGAAGGTGAACTGAACCGCCTCGCCGGTGGTCGCGTTCGGCTCGAATCCGACCTGCGTGTCGTTGCTGATGGCGACGGTGTTGCCCTCGGGGGCGGTCGGCGGAACGGCCGTCAGCGTCTCTGCGGACTCGTTGTCCAGCGACACTTGGAACTGTCCGGTTCGGTCGAGTGTCACCTCGGTCGTTATCGTTCGCATCTGATAGGGTTCGACCGTTCCGTTGAGTCGCGCCACGGTCTGTCCGTCAACGACCACCGGTCGGTCGAAGGTCCCCGTCTTGTCGCCGTAGTTCGCGACGGAGACGGTGTACTCGACCGACGACCCCAGCGTCGCCGACGTTCGGTTGAGACCCGAATCGAGGATTTCGATGGTGGACTCGGCCGGCTCGGTCTGTCCGTGGCTGGTCCCGGCGTGCTGGTCGTCCCCGTCGTCGGTGCTCGACGCCGTCGAGTTGTTGCTGGCGTTCTCCTCGCTCTCGGTGTCGGTCTCGTTTTCGGTGACGTTCGTGACGTCTTCGGCGGTCAGTACGTACGAGAACTGGTCGTTGGAATCGCCGGTGGCGACGACGACGGTGTGCGGTAAGTCGTTACCGAACGTGTACTGGATGGTGGCGTCACGCCCGGAGTATGGTGCGACCTCCTCGGCGGCGATCTTCCCGTTTGGCGCGATGATATACAGGGCAGAGTCCTCGGAGGAGGACAGCGACAATTCGACTTCCTGTCCGACGGTTCCGTCGATTTGGACCGTTTCGTACCGGCCGTTGTACTGGTAGCTCTCGTCGTTCGTCTCGTCGACGGTACCGGCGACGGTGTCACCGACGGTCATCTCTAGGTCCTCGCTCTCTTCGAGTTGGTCCAGCGAGAGGAGGTACTCGAAGTGGTCCTCGGAGAAGTGACTGGTCACCTGTATCGTGTAGGTGCCGTCCGACGGGAGACGGTGCGTTATCTGTGAGTTGTTGCCCTCTCCGCCGTCCTCGTTGTGGGCCAGTTGTTGGCCGTCCGGACCCACGAGGACGAGCGCGGTGTCCGTGGGCGCAAAGACCTGTACGTCGACGAGGTCGCCGGCCTCGCCCTCGAAGGAGACTGGCTCGTAGTAGAAGTCTCCGGTGTGGCTGTTCTCCGTGGGGTTCGACCGTATCGGGTCGACGCTGTCGACTGCACCGGACACCGTCTCGCCGTACGCGATTTCTCGGGTGTCGTCCGTCGCCGGTGCTGAGGCGATGACACCCACCCCTCCGATCGGACCGGCGACGGCGACGAGGACGGCCACCACTACGGCGACCAGACGGACACCCCGCCGTCGACGGACCGTGTTCTGCTGTGTCTGTTCGGGCATCACTGCGAGAGGTGACTAGACTATGGTATAGTTACCCGCTCTGTACGAGGGGGCTGCGGCCCGAGCACCGGTCAGCACTGCTCGTACCGCCGATTCGTGACATAGGCGTGGATTTCTGGCGGTAATTCCGTCCTTACCTCCGGCATCCTGTCGGTTATCCAGTTCGTTACCATGGTCTGTGGACCGCTGGTCTCACGAGTGGCGTCCGATTTCACTGCAGAGGTGGCGTTCGTCGGGGAGAGCGGCCCCAGCTACGATCACTTACTCTGGGGCGTGGTCGTCGTCGCCGCCGCGGCCGACGTCCTCCTGACGCTCGTCGGCGTATCGATGTGTTTCAGCGAAGCCAACCCGGTGGCACGCGCGGCGATGGACGCAGCGGGCGGCGTCGGGTTACTGGGGTTGAAACTCGCCGCGCTCGGGGCTCTGTTCGTCGTCTACCGACTGGTCCGACCGGCCTATCGACGGGCGGCGCTGACGGCGTTCTCGCTCCCACAACTGTTCGCAGTCGGGCACAACAGCCTGTTGCTCGTCCAGTACGGCCCGGCCTGTCTCTGAGTCAGGTCGACTCGTCTGCGAGCGCGCGCGATGACACTGACGACTCGCGGGTCCGTTCGAGGGCCGCGACGGCGTCTTCGGGCGTGTACGCGACGCCGTCGATCAGACACGGGAAGACGGCGACGAGTTCTCGTTCCGCATAGAGCGCCAGGCACCGACACGGCGGCACGATACGCCGGAACGACTCGTCGGCGAAACTGGACGTGACTTTGGTGATTCGAAAGAACGGCGAGATGGAGATACCGCGCTTGGCCGCGAGCGCGTAGAACTCACCGATAGTCGAGACGATACGTTTCCCGCTGCCGATGCTCGCGAGTAAACTCCCCGTACAGATGCTGTCACCCCAGACCAGTAGATCCAGCTCCTCTAACGTCCCCTCCTCTACGAGTCCCGAGAGCCGCTCGACGAGCGCGTCTTGCTGTTGCTTGCTGCCAACAGGCGCCAGCGAATGGACGAACACTTCGGCGCTCAGTGTCACCTCTCTGGAAGGCAGTAGTTCCTCGAGGGGGAGCGCGGACTCACCTGAACTCATGTATATCACGTAGCGATGCCCGGAGTGACGTATTAAATACACAGGACGTTTTTTACTCATAAGACCGCCCTACAGCGCTTGTATCACGGAATAACGTCGAATAAGGGTCGCGTTGGGGGAGAGCGGACAGCGCAGCCGGGACGACGCGGCCGCCGTCTCGTGTGGCCTGAGTGGGGGTGGGGTGGGTGAGTTGGCAAGGGATGGACCGGTGTGGGCCAGTACGCGCAGGTGTTCGCTCTCCCCGCGTCAAGCGGGACGGCGTGGCCGTGTATTGTTATTCCGTGGTTATCGGCGGTAGGCAGTGCGCTCGACGGTTCGCGTCCGGGCGTTCCGTTCGTCGGATTCCCCCGTGTATCGACCGAGCGGTACAGTGAAGGAAGTTCATAACTACCTGCGTGACAACTAGTTGACTGGTGTGATGTTCGCATTGAAACGGTTCCTGGTTATCAGCATCGTCATCCTCACGGTTGGTCTGGCTTACCGGACCCTGCGGTCCGGCCACGACGAGCAATGAGCGGCGGCGTGCGGCGGCCCTCGACCACGCGTCCGTCACGCATCCATGACGAGTGAGGACGATACGTCCCCCATGGCCGACGCCGACAGCGATACCGGCCTGCTACCGGACGCCGAGTGTATCGACCTGCTCTCGTCGAACCGACGGCGGATACTGCTCCGGGCGCTCTGTGACGCCGAGGAGCGGGAGCACTCGCTGGAGGCGCTGGCGGCGACCGTCGCACAGACGGAGCAGGGGACGGACCTCGGAGACGTCGCGACCCACCGCATCTGCGTCTCACTCCACCACGTCCACCTCCCGAGACTCGACGACACCGACGTCCTCGACTACGATCGAGAGACAAACACCGTCCGGTTCTACGGCAGCGACCGTATCGAGACGTGGTTAGCGACCATGCGCGACGACTAGAGCGACTGTCTCACTTGAGCCGTCGGTAGAGCCGCGCCACCGTCCCGAACCCGGGGGCACTCCGCTCCAGGGAGTGATACCGGGTCAGCGTCGGGGCGAACTTCGACTTGTACCGGGAGAGCCGCGGGTTGTTCGCCCCGACGAGGTCGTACGCCACGACGTCCCGCTCGGCCGCATCGCGGATGATGTACCAGTGCAGCAGATCGTTGACGTCGTACTCGAGATCTGTCTTGACGGTCCCCTGCCAGCCGTAGGCTCGCTGACCGTCGTCGAGGACGAGGCTCCCGCCGACGAACACGCCATCGATGGTACAGACGTACGGCCGGAGGTAGCCCTCCGGAAGCGCCTCGTAGAGGTCCTCGACGAGTTCGACGGTCACAGGGAATCGGAGGTCCTGCTCCGCGTGGCGGTTACGAACCTGCGCGATGATACTCCGGGCGGCCGCCTGTCCGGACTCCGAGACCGAACAGGCGTCTTCGGCCTCCCTGACGTTCGAGCGGGCGTCGCGACTGAATCGGTCGAACAGCGCCTCCGGACCGGTTTCGAGGTCGACCACGTAGGTAAAGCGCGGCGTCTCCTCGAACATCTCCCAGTCGAACGGTCGCGTATCGGGCGTCGTGATCGACGTCCGGACGTGGACGTATCGCGGTGCGTGTGTTCGGTATAGCCAGTCGAGACACCGCTCGACGAACCGGCGGCGGCGGCGCTCGACCGTGTTGGACTTCATCGCGGGACTGGTCAGGATGACCGGGCCGAGGTAGCTCACCTTGAGGTCGGGCGGTGGCGAGAACGCCGTCGTTATCGGGCCCTTCTGGATGGTGAACAGGGGGAATAGACCGACGGGTTCCTCGCCTTTGTACCCTATCAGGGGGTGTAACTCCGCGTCGGCGTGGTCGGCGAACACTTCGAGCGCCTCGAAGCGGTGAAACGGCGTGCGTTCGTCCGCCTGTTCGAGTGTGTCGTTCCAGACGTCGCTGTCGCTCGCAGCGAGCGTGATTATGTCCATGCTCATACGTCCATCCCTCTTCGTGAACCCCCGTTCTGGAGACCGGTAGACGCCAACATCGCTCGCTTCGTACTGACGACCCCGGGGGGTAAGTTATACCCGTCCTACCTGTTCACGGAATCACGTCGCCCGCGGGTGTCCGAGACCGCCACGTCGGCGGTACGAACGCCATAACAAAGCGATGTAACCGGATAGCCCGTATCGAACAATGTCTGGGGCGAGCGTTCTGGCAATCCGTGAGTGGACGACAGACCGGCGGAGGTCCGCGGCGTGAGCGTCACCGAGACCGCTCGCCGTCTGGCGGCGTCCACACTCGACGTGGTCCCGGTCGACCTCATAGCCGTACTTACGTACGTCGTCTTCGCCAGCGCGACGGTGACTATCGGCGTCGGCGGGACGGTGGTCGGCTTTCTGATCGGGTCCGTCCTCGTGTTCTTCGCGCCGGGGTACGCCGTGGTCGCTGCCCTGTTTCCCCGCAGGCCACAGAACCGGGACGCTGGCGAGGGCGCTATCGGCCTCTCGCTGACCGCGGCACACGACGGCGTCCTCGCGCGTGAGCGACTGGCGCTTGCGTTCGGCGTCAGCGTGGCGCTGATTCCGCTGATGGCCGTCACGCTCGGGGCGCTAGGTGTCAGACTGACGACGGAGTCGGTGCTCGCGACGGTGTGGGTCGTCGTCGGAGTCGGTGTGGTCGTCGGGACTGCTCGCCGCCTCGCCGTCCCGTCCCACGAGCGGTTCGATCCGCTCGCGATCGCCCGACAGACCGGGACCGAACGGTTTCTCGGCGGCGACGCTGTGACCCGGGCGCTGACCGTCTGTCTCTGTGTCGCCGTGGTTGCCGCACTCGGGTCGCTCACCGTCGCGCTGGCCGGCCCGACGCAGTCGATGTCCTACACCAGCGCGTCGCTACTGACCGAGTCACAGTCCGGCGAGTACGTCGCCGGCGGCTACCCGACGAACGGCACCGTCGGCGAGTCACAACCGCTCGTCGTCGAGGTGACCAACCACCACGACAGCGCGGCCACCTACACTATCGTCGCGAAGCTACAGCGCGTCGACGGCGGGACGGTACTGGCGAGCGAGACGTTACGCCAGCAATCACAGCGCGTCGCCGTGAACGAGACGTGGACGTACGACCACACCGTCACGCCGACGATGGCCGGTCAGGACCTCCGATTGGTGTACTACGTCGTCCGCGGACCGATGCCGGAGACCGTCGACGACGGGTCTGCCGACAAGGTCCTCTATCTGCGACTCGACGTCGCGCCGCAGTGACCGGCACCGTCGGAGCCGATTCCATTCGATAACCCTCAGATAGTGTGGCTGTCCGGCACTGTGGGACCCGTCTGCACCGGACAGCACACACGCATCGCCCTTTCTACAGGTTTTGGGATGGGCGAGTGCGCTCGTCGCGAGCGGTCTACGGTCTAGTCGGTAGCTTTCACGGGATGTGTGCCACCCGAGTCGAACGCGACCCGTGAGCCATCCACCGACGGAACAGCGGTGGACGTGACGGTCACCGACACCACCTCGACGGACCAGTCGGTCAGCGCCACCGTGTCGGCTGACTCGTCAGTAGTCGTCGAGGAAACGATGACACTCTCGTCTGGCGAATCGGCAGTCGTCGCAGCAGGCGTCAGGCGACGGGGACGTCCGAACTGAGCGTCGAGAGCAACCGCATGCGGACCACGGCGTCACTAACTATCGGCGCGTACGCCGTCGAAAACGGTCGCAACTCTCGTGTGTCGGGTCGACCCGGCGACGGACTATCGCTGTGTCTCAGTGAGCGTGGTCGTTCGATTGCCCACCCACACTTCGACAGCGCCGAGTGAGCGAACCGCCGACCGACCTCGTCTCAGAGCTGTCGACTGAGGACGGCGATACTGCCCGCGACGAGCCCGATACTACCGAGTGCGAGGAGACCCAACAGGAGCGGGGACGTCGACCCGCCGCCGCCCGCGCCGGTGTCGACCCACGACTCGGTCTGGGCGGTCTTCGCTTCGCCGTCGACGGTCACCGACGCGTTCTGTCCGTTGACACCGACGGTGTACTGACCGGGATGTTCGATTCGCTGCTCGAAGGTGACCGTCTTCGTCTCGCCGGGCGCGACGGTCACGGACTGCCGGTCGACCACCTCTCCGAAGACGACGAAGGAGGCGTTCTCGGTGCCGGTGACAGTCCCGTCGTTACGGAACGTCGCACGCACTTGCACGGACTCCCCGGTGCCGACCGTCTCGCGTTCGACGTCGACCGATGGGGGGCCGATGTCGGCTCTCGCCGGCGCGACGTCGACTGTCGTCTGGAGGCCGGCGACGGTGAGTCGCTGCTGTCCGGCCCTCGTCGGGACGACGGTGAACGTGAGGCGTCCGGTCTCGCCCGCTCGAATCGTCACGCGCTCGGAGGCGACGACGCGGCCGCCGAGGACGGTGGTCACCGTCTCGGACCCGTCCCGGTGCCCGTTGTTGGACAGCGTCACCGAGACGTTTACCGACTGGTTCACGACCGGAGACTCGGCGATGGCGAGGTCGGTGCCGACGACCTGCGCTGTCGGGAGACCGACGGCCAGCGGTTCCTCCGGGCCGGCAGTCGCGTTGATGACGACGGTCGAGTCGTTCCGGACCAGCGTCGTCTCGGCCGTCTCCCACCCGGACCCGTTCCACGTCGCGACGGCGAGCGAGTCGACCGACCCACCGCGGTTTCTGACCGCCTCCCGGTCGATAGCTAACTGGTAGGTGACCGAGGACGGGGCGGGCCCCGACGCGACGCTCGGTCCGAGCGCCAGCATCGTCTCGTCGCTCCCGGGGGGCGGCCCGTCGCTGCCGTTCCACTCGTCGGTCACCGCCACCGCACTCCCCGATTCCACGTCGGCCAGCGCGATGCGCTGGACCCTCACCGAACCGCTTCCGAGCGTCCCGTCGTCGAGGCCAACACCGACGACGTCGGCGTCGACGTTGCTCTCGACGGTGACGGTGTTCCCGTCGCTGCTCGCCGTCGCGGCCGGTTCGTCCTCGTCGGGCTCAGGCGGCGGAGCGGCCCCCGCTCCGCCTCCGCCGCTGTCGCTGCCGCCGCCGCCACCACTGCCCCCGCCACCGCTCTGTGAAGCGCGCTCGACGGTCACTTGCGCGCTGTCCGTCGCCGTCACGTTCGTGCTGTCGGTGACCGTCAGGCGGATGGTCCGGTCGCCGGCGGTATCGAACGTCGCCGTCAGCGAGGGGGTCGTGGTCACGTTCTCGGCGGTGCCGTCGCCGTTCAGGTCCCACTCGTAGGTTGCCCCGCCGCGAGGCACCGTCGAGTTCGAGGCGTCGAAGGTGACCGCAGTATCGACGCGTGCGGTCGCGGGCGCGTCGAGTCTGGCGACCGGGTCGTTGCTCGCGTTGCGCTGGACCGTGAGAGTCGCGTTCGCGCTATCGTTCCGGCCGATGGCGTCGACCATCGTCACGCGGACGGTCCGGTTGCCGATAGTGGCAAACGAGGTGGTCAGCGAGGGGGTCGTGGTCACGTTCTCGGCGGTGCCGTCGCCGTTCAGGTCCCACTCGTAGGTTGCCCCGCCGCGGGGCACCGTCGAGTTCGAAGCGTCGAAGGTGACTTCCTGGTTCACCGTCGCCGTCGCCGGCCCGTCGATGGCCGCCGTCGGGTCGTTGCTCTCGTTCGCCTCGACTTCGATCGTCGCGTTCGCGCTGTCAGTCTGGCCCAGCGTATCGACGGCTGTGACAGCGACCGTCTGGTTCCCGACCGTGTCGAACGTCGTCTCCGTTCTGGCCGCCGTCGTCGTCCGGTCGACCGTGCCGTCGCCGTCCACGTCCCACCGATACTCGCTGATGCCCGTGTCGTCGGTGGAGTTGCTGGCGTCGAGGACGACCGTCTCGTTCGGCGTGGCCGTCGCCGGTGCGTCGAGTCTGGCGTCCGGTGGGCTGTCGTCGACGATTTCGATGGTCACGTTCGCCGTGCCGGAGCGACCGAACCGGTTGCTGACAGTCAGCGTGACGGTGAACGTCCCCGTCTGGTTGTACGTGTGCGTCGTCGTGACGCCCGTCGCACTCGTGTTGTCGCCGAACGTCCAGTTGTACTCCGCGGACGGGCCGACCGTGGAGTTCCCGCCGTCGAACTGCACCGTCTCGCCGCTACTCACCGTCGTCGCGTTCGCCTCCACGGCCGCGTCGAGACAGGTCCCCGCCTGCACCTCGACTGGACTGTCTTTGTCGAGCGCCACGAGTTCCTCGTCCGGCCCGCTCCTGACGCGCCAGTCGAGGGGGTCGTACGGCCAGTCCCGCTCCTGTGCGGCGTAGCTCTCCTCGCCGAAGGCCGGGTCGATACGGATGGCCGTCTCGTTCAGGTGCCCGAGGCCGACCATCGCCGCCCCGTCGGTCCGGTTTTCCGCCCACATCCAGTCTATCTGACTGCTCGTGTCCCCGTGAACGAAGTTGTCGTCGCGCCCGTCGTAGGTGTCGTCCTCGACGGGCCAGGACGCCTGTTCCGGGACGTTCGTTATGTTCATCGACACCGACCCGTTGCCGGTACCGTCGTTGCGTGCGTCGTGGAGGAAGAGCAGGCTGTCGCCGTTGGTCCCACGGTAGACGTAGAACTGGCTTACCTGTGACACCTGCCGGTCGTCGGTCCCGTGGGAACTGTAGTCCGTCCCGTTGCCACCGCGGTAGTCGTAGTACGACGACACGTTCTCCGAGGCGTCCCCGACGATGGTAAGCGGGATACATTGCTCACCCTGCACGACGCTGTAGGCGGTCGGCCTGTCGTCGACGTTCTCGACGTTTCCCGCGGCCGAGCCGACCGGTCCTAAGGGACCGATACTGGCGCCGACGACGAGCAGTACCAGAGCGATACTCCTGACTGCGAGTGTCTCCCGTTCCATGATGGTCCGACGGGCTGGTGCCCGACTGAGTATGGCCGGGTTTCAGAAGAGTACGGCTTTGTTATGGAGTACCGTCTTTCAGTAACGGTCACTTACAGCGAATCAGTGTTCAGTTGAATCTGCTCGCCGGCGTCCGGTCGCGCCGCGGCCCGTCGTATCTCCTCCATGATGCGGAGCGTCCACGTCCCTTCGGACACGGGGACCGGCATCGGGTCGCCATTGTGAATCGCCCTGGCCTCGACGTCGAACTGGTAGTAGTGCGAGTCGAGGTCGCGTTCTGCCGCCCAGTCGTCGGTGAGGGTCCGGCGGGCGACCGCGACGACGTTCTCCAGCGTCCCCTCGATGCGCCCGAGGACGTGGTCGACGTTGGTGAGCGCACGGGCCTTCGTGGAGGCTTCGTAGTCCCGGTCGAGGACCGTCACCGTCTGGGAGACGATGTCGACGAGGAGACTGCCGCGTTCGCCGTGGATGCGGACGGACTTGTGTGGGACATCGCTCGCCAGTATGGTGGCGTTACAGAGGACGTCAGTCTCGCTGGTGTACTGGAACTGGACGCTGTCGTAGTCGAACCCCTGCTCGTACTCCCGTGTGAGTGCGGTCTGGGCCTGAATCGCGTCTTCGGCGACCGGGTAGCCGCCGAGTTTCAGTACGATGTAGATCGGGTGTGGCAGCCCCTCCTCGAACTCGCCGCCGGGGAGGTCGAACGCCCACGCACCCCGGCGCACGTCGTCGGGATACGTCTCGCCCGTATAGAGGATGTTCACCGACCGAACGTCGCCGATAGCCCCGCCGTCGATGAGGCGAGACGCCTTCCGGACCGCGGGGGCGAAGTTGTGGTTGTGGACGACCGATACCGGGACGTCTTGCTCGTCGGCGAGCGCCTCCAGTTCTTCCGCCTCGACGGCAGACGTCGTCACGGGTTTCTCTATCTGGACTGCGATGCCGTCCTCGATGGCCATTCGTGCCAGATCGAGATGCGTCTGGACGGGCGTACAGAGGTGAATCCAGTCGAGATCCTCGCGGGCGAGCATCCCCTCGAAGTCGGCGAAGGCGCCGATGTCGTACTCGGTCGCTTTCGCTCGGGCGCGGGACTCGTCTACATCACAGATCGCGACCAGATTCGTCAGTGGACACTTCTGGAGGCCAGAGAGGTGTACGTCGGACACCATGCCGCCGCCGACGACCGCACTGTTCAGCGTCATCGTCACATCCCCTCGCTGCTGTCGGTATTGTTATAGGCGCTGTGTGCCGCGGTACGCGCCTGCTACTGCCGTCGACACGACCACGCTACCGGACACCGACGGCGGTCTCCTGTCGACGCCCGTCGCGCCGGCCGAACGCGTGACACAAGCCGAGCATAACAATGGACGAGACAGCACCAGTTTCCGGCGAGAATGGGTCCCGAAAGTCCGCGGCGAGTCGGAGCGTGGTGACGATGTACCGTGACGCAACCGTCGCCGTCGTAGTGCCGGCGTACAACGAAGAAGGCTTCGTCGGCGAGACGATAGCGACCATCCCCGGCTACGTCGACCGGATATACGCCGTCGAGGACGGGTCGACCGACGGTACCTGGGAGGAGATATGCCGGACAGCAGAGCGAATCAACGCTGCGAGCGCCTCCAGAAACGGCTTCTCTCGTCGGGTCGTTCCCATCAGGCACGACGCCAACCGTGGCGTCGGTGGCGCGATAAAGACCGGGTACCTCGCCGCCCGCGAGGACGGCATCGACGTGACTGCGGTCATGGGCGGGGACGCACAGATGCAACCGGAACTGCTCGAAGGCGTCATCCGTCCGGTCGTCGAGGGCGAGGCCGACTACGTCAAGGGGAACCGACTCCTGAACGAGGCCCATCAGAGCGGGATGCCCCGCTTTCGCTACGTCGGCAACCGCATCCTCACGTGGCTGACTCGCATCGCGAGCGGCTACTGGACTATTGGCGACCCGCAGAACGGCTACACCGCCATCTCGCTGCACGCCCTCGAGGAGGCCGGTATCGAGGACATGTACGAGTACTACGGCTACTGCAACGACCTCCTCGTCAGGTTGAACGTCGCGGGCCTCCGGGTCGTCGACGTTCCGCGGCCGGCGAACTACGGGGACGAGGAGAGCCACATCGCCTATCGCTCGTACATCCCGAAGGTGTCGGGGATGCTCCTGCGGAACTACCTCTGGCGCCTGCGGACCAAACACCTCTACGAGGGGCCGTACTCGATGCTCGCGCTGTTTGCCGCCGCGGCGACGACCGTCCTCGGCGGCGTCGTCGATACGATACGGAGCGACCGGTCTCTCCTCGAAGCGCTGCCGCGGCTGCTCGGGTCGCTACTCGTCGGCACCGTCTTCCTCGTCGGGGCGCTGTTAGTGGACCGCGACTACGAACAGCATCTCGATGACCGCCTCGACCCGTCCGTCACCGAGAGCCCGCCGACCGACGGCGAGGCGTCTTCGGCCCCTGTCTCGACCGCTGTCGGCGACGACTGAGAGAAACGAGGGCTTACCCGGGATACAGTCACCATAACAATTCGATACTCGCCGTCAGGGACGGTATGTCAAGGGAGTGGACGCGCCGTCGGCTACTCGCTCGGCTGGGAACCGCGGGGCTGCTCGGCGCCCTCGCCGGCTGTCCGCGCGAGGACGGCGAGCCGAGGACAGAGACGCCGACAGCAGAGACGCCGCGGCCGACCACCGCCGATACGGCAGTTTCGTACGAGACGCCGACGTCGGCCGACCCGGTAACGTCGACGCCCGAACCAGCGGACTACGAGCAGGTCGTCGACGTCGTCGAGGAAGGTGCCGACCCGACGGGGTCCGTCTCTATCCACTCGACGCTCCAGTCGATAGACGCCGACCACACGCTGGTCCGGTTCCCGCCCGGCGAGTACCTGCTGGACGAACACTGGTACGTCGATGAGTTCCACCAGTTGGGCATCGTCGGCCCGGAGGCGACCATCACCACCGTCCCGAACTTCGGCGGGCCGCTGTTCGGACTGGGTCGCAGCGGAGACGCCACCGATCTCGCCGTCGAGGGGTTGACGTTCGACTTCCGACAGGGGAACACCGGGCCACGACCGCTCCATCTGACCGTCGCCGACGGCCTGTACGTCTCGGACGTCTCCGTGCGTGGCGAGTTCGATATGAACCAGGACGGGATGCGGTTCGGCGTCACGGACCCCGACGGGACAGGCGTCATCCGACGGCTCAGTATGCCGGACGGCGGTGCCCCGCAGTACCGGAACACCGGCTGTTACGTCGGCGAGGACCATCGCGGCCACCTCCGGTTCGAAGACTGCGTCGTTAGCAGGTTCCCGGACAACGGCCTCTACGCCTCCCCCGCGAGGGGGCGCGTCGACGTCGTCGGCGGTCACTACGAGAACAGTGGTATCTCGAACGTCCGGGTGAGCGGCCCGGCGACCGTCAGGGGCGTGACCGTCCGCTGTACCGAGGCCCGTCGCGGCGTCCAGAACATGCGCGGCATCCGCCTCCGCGAGGGAGCGGACGTCCTCGTTGATGGCTGTCGCGTCGTGATGGACCGAGTGACGGGCAGCGACGGTGCCATCACCTGCGCCAACTGGCTCGAATCGGCCACGATTCGGAACACCCACGTCACCGTCCGGGCCGACGGCGTCCGGGCGCTCTGGGCGAAAGCACCGAAGAACGGCAGCAGCGCACAGCGTCGATTCCCGTTGCAGATTCGGAACCTCACCGTCGACGGGTCCGCCGCCGGGAACACGGCGGTCATGATACACGAACGGGACGGGACGCTCCTCGACGGTCTCTGTGTCTGCCAGACCGGACGGGGGCGGAACGGTGTCACCGTCGTCCAGTCGGCCGGCTCCGCCCTCCGTCGGTCGTCCATCACCGTCACGGGGACGCCACTGGTGACCGAACGGGCACAACTCGACCGGCGTGACCTCCGCCTCCAGTCGCTCGAGAATCCCAGCCGCGTGAGTACCGGCGCGTGTGACTGTTCGTGACCGCGGCGGTGGTCACTCTCCGTCCGAGAGATAGCCGAGGTTGGCGAGTCGGTCGGCCACGTCGTGGTCGTCCCGAACCCGTCGCTCCGTCGTCTCGTAGTCGGGGTACTGCTCGACCGGTGTCGGGTCGACTATCGGGAGGGGGGTCCCGTCCATCCGCTCGTCCCGCGGGACCCCGAACGTACTCAGGACTGTCGGTGCCACGTCGAACAGGTGTGCGTCAGCGAGCGACGCCGACGTATCGACGGCCGGGCCCGTCGCGGCGAGGACGCCGTCGCGTTTGTGGTTCCACGGCTCTCGCGGCGTCCCGAACCACTCGCCGAGCAGGGAGCCGTTGAGGAAGTTCTCGAACGCCCGGGGGACGACCAGCACGTCCGGCGCGTCCTCGACGTAGGGCCCGTCGAAGACGGCCTCTCTGGGGAGCACCTCCTCGAAGACCGGGTTCCCGTCGGGGTCTTCGAGGGTCGCGAGTCGATCGATGACGTCGCGGCGCGTCGACTCGTACGCGTCTGGCTGGACGACGCCATCGGGTTCGCGGCCGGCGAGATTGAGACGCACGCCCAGTTCGATGCGGTCGCGCATGTACGCCTGCGAGGCCCGGAAGTCGACTTGCTCCGTCCCCGCTCTGACGGCGTCGGTCGGTGCGATTCGAGCGACGACCTCGGCGAGGCCCAGCGGTTCGAGGACGGCCTCGACGCGCTGACTCGTCACGCCGGCGCGAGCGAGGAGGCCCACGCCTCGTTCCAACAGGCCGGGGTCGGGCGTCCCGCCGCTCTCACCCTGCTGGAGGCGGCGGCGGGCGATGGCGTCCCACGATGGCATCCCCTCTCCGCCAGTCGTCGTCTCCAGCAGGTTCCAGTCCCGTAAGCACTCGTTAACGCGGATTTCGTGCCCGTCGTAGGGGCCGATGCCGTGGTCGCTGACCACGAGTACGTTGTCCGGGGCCGCCGCGTCGAGGGCCGTCGCCACGGCGTCGTCGACGGCCCCGAACACGCACTCGACGGCCTCGGTGTCCTCCGGTCGGCGGTGGAACACCGTGTCGGTCTGCTGGAATTCCAGAAAGCCGAAGTCGGGGTCGAATCGGTCGATGAGGTAGGCGAAGGCGTCGCCTCTGGTCTTCGCGTGGGCGGCCACGTCCGCCAGTTCGGCCTCGCCCGGCGTGTCCATCGGTCCGTAGACGGTGTACGATCCGATGGCTTCACGCACGTCGTCGAGGACTCCCTCGGGGTGGCCCGGCGGGTCCTCCGGGGAGACGTAACCCGGGATTACCGCCCCCTCGACTGCGCTCGCGGGGGCTGTCACCGGGACGTTCACGACGACGCTGCTGTGCCCGTGGTGGTCGAGCAGCTCCCAGAGCGCGTGGGCGCGAACGTCCGTCGCGTCCACGACGTCGTGGTCGTAGCCGTCGAAGCGGAGGAAGCCGTAGACGCCGTGTTTCCCGGGGTTGACGCCGGTGTACAGCGACGGCCACGCGCTCGGCGTCCACGGCGGGAGTTGCGAGGTCAGGGGACCGCTGGCGCTCTCCTCGAAGAGTCCCGAAAGCGTCGGCGTTACGTCCGCCTCGAACAGCGGGTCGAGTACGGAGCGACAAGTCCCATCCAACCCCAACAGCAGTGTCCGCATCGTGGCCGACTCTCGCGGCTGCGGGCTTTGTTATCTGAGCCTTACCGCCACCGAGCCACGGTATGTGATTCCTAGACACACGTTACTCAAGAGTAGATTCATCTTATCGAACTATTTCTTCGCGTGTTCCGCAACGACCTGAATTAACGGTTCTCTACGAGGAACCAACTACGGGTGGTAAGGAGGCCGAACGTAATTGGTGAGTATTCTCGGGTAAGTAGGAGTACCCTACGCAGCAGGTGGTCAGAACACCTTTTCAGGTAGGTTGTGCCTGCCGAGATATGGCAGGAAGCCACGACGACGACACAGCCGAGAAAGGACATCGTACGAATCGCCGCACATTCATGAAGACCGTCGGCGTCGCCGCGACGGCTGCCGTCGGGAGTACGGCGGTCACCGGTGCGTTCGCGGCCGATACGACCGTCGACCTCGCCGACGAAGGCCTGCAGAACGGGGAGCTTATCGACCCCTATCTGGAGGAGTTCTTCGTCGACGGGAACGAAGTGCTGATTCCGGCCGGCGAGTACGAATACACGGGTGACGGCCTCGGCGGCGACGTCGCCAACGCCGCGCTCGTCGGGTCCACCGACGGCGTCACCTTCAACCGCCCGGACGACCCCGAGACGACAGTTAGGCCCACCATACGGGCGACGAGCGGGACCGTCCGCGTCGAGAACATCACCATCCGCGGCAAGCGCGGCGAGGAGCAGTCCCGCTGGCGCGTCGGCGCCGACGAGGGTGCGACGATGGAAGTCGTCAACGTCAACGTCCCCGACGGCACCGTCGAGAACTCGGACTCGACCGGCGTCTACGCCGGGTCCGACCACGCCGGGACCCTCCTCATAAAGGCCTGCTACTTCGCGCAACTCGGTAACGTCGCCTGCTACGTCTCTGACCCCTACACGGGTGGCAACGGGACGGTAATCGTCGAAGACTGCGTCTTCCGGAACACCAACTCGGCCGGCGTGCGCTTCGCGCCGGGCGACAGCGTCGTCCGCGGCTGTTACTTCGAAGCGACCGAGGAGGCGCCCTCCGAGACCGGCGGCGGCGTCGCACAGCGAGGCATCAAAATCGACGACGCGGGCCAGAGCGTCGTCATCGAGGACTGTGACTTCAACTGGAGCGACATCGGCGGTCCCTGCATCGACTTCCACGAGCGCGGGGAGGGTGGCTCCGGCGTCGTCCGGAACTGCCGCATCACGAACGAGGGCGACAACGAACCGTTCGACACGGAGTGGGGCGTCTCGGGCAACTGGACCGGCGAGAACATCCAACTCACAGGCAGCGGTCCGACGGACGTGCCCGACGGGTTCGAGGCCGTCACCGGGAGTGAGGCCACGCCCGCGAATACGGACTACGCCATCTGGACGCCCGTCGGCGGCGAATCCGCGAGCACGACGGTCGATAGCGAATCGACGACGAGTACGGAGACCGAGACGGCGACCACTACGGAGACGAGTACCGAGAACTCGACCGAGGAGAGCACGGAGACCGAAACGGCTACTCCCGAACCCACGGAGACGGCGACGCCCGAACCCACGGAGACCGAAACGGCGACGCCCGAACCCACGGAGACCGAAACGGCGACGCCCGAACCCACGGAGACCGAAACGGCGACGCCCGAACCCACGGAGACGGCGACGCCCGAACCCACGGAGACCGAAACGGCCACTCCCAAACCTACAGAGACCGCCACTCCCGAACCAACTGAGACCGCTACGTCCGAATCCACCGAGACGAGTACCACGGACAGCACCGAGGCAGCCAGTCAGCAGCGAAGCCAGTCGTCGTCCAACGCGAGCGACTCGCGAAGCGACACCGGCACCGAGAAGTCCTCGGCTCCGGAGGGATACCCCAACCGCATCGAGATAGACGGGACCGGCGACGCCGAGGAAGCGGCCACCTACACGTTCTCCGTCACCGGCGACGTCGTCGTCGACGAGGAGCGGACGAAAGTCGTCAACAGCGGAACGGCGGCCGACGAGAGAGAAGACAGCATCGGTTGCAGAGTCGTCGCCGGACACGTCGGTAACGGCGTCGATGCCTACTACTACAGCGGACGCCTCCGCGACGTCGACGTGCAGGGCGACGGTGAACTGTACATCTACCACGGCTGATCATGTTCTCGAACAACGAGTGGGACGACGTCCCGACGACCCGACCCCACGAGAACTTAGACTACGAGATGGAGGAACTCACCGTCATCCAGTCGGAGACTGACGAGAAGTACGTCTTCCTGCCCGCAGAGGAGTCCCATCTGCTGGAGGATGCGTTCATCGTCGCAAGCGCCGACGCCCTCGTGGAATTGCGCGAATGAGGCCGAATTAAAGAACTCCATAACTATCCACCGGAAGGTGGTGTGCTCACACACACCACTATAGGTGTGGGTGACGATGACATACGACGACTACATTCGCGGCCACGAGACGATACTCGGTGTCGCGCCGACGGGCTACCGGTATTCGACAGACGTGAACGACTCGCTTCCAGTCACACCCGAGGACGTCGCAGAACAGGTGTACGAATCCGCCTCGTTCGGCGCGACGCTGGCCCACCTCCACGGGCGTGGCGCAGACGGCAACCCGTCCCCGTCACGGCTACCGGCGTTTGGCTCGGCGGTCAGAGACCTCTGTCAGGACGACGTGCTCGTCGAGTACGCCGTCGAACCGGCGTGTTCGGCGGGCGACTTCCTCACAATCATAGACGAGGGGCCGGCACCGGATTTGGCGTCCGTCCGGGTCGGTCCGGCGCAGTACGGCTACCGCGACGGCTCCGAGACGTCCCGTCGTGACGTCGACAGACTCGTCGAGGAACTGGTGAAACGCGACATCCGACCGAACCTGCTGGTGACCAACGGCCGCGACCTGCAGGAGGTCTTCCGACTGCTTGAGCAGTCCGCCCTCGACGACCCACCGGTCCTGACGCTGTTGTTCGGGGCGGGGGGCGGGACCGTCGCGACGCCGATGACCGTCATCTCGCTGCTGGATGCGGCCCCCGAGCGGGCGACGTGCCTCGTGCGGGCGACCGGCCCGAACCAGTATCCGCTGACGGCCATGGCGTTCTTCCTCGGGGCCCACCCCGTCGTCGGGATGGAGGACAACCTCTTTGTCGCCCCGGAGACGCCGGTCGAACGCAACGCCCAACTCGTCAGGCAGGCCGCCGAACGGACACGTTACTCGCTCCGCGACGTCGCCACCCCGTCGGCGGCCCGCCAACTGCTCGGACTCCCCAGCCTCGAGACGGGAGACAACGACATCGAGGCCTGAAAACGCCGCTTACCGGGTGAAGGCACACCATACCTTTCTCTCGGGACCCCGCCTCCCCGGTACGATGGACGCTGTGATACTGGCTGCCGGTCAGGGAACGCGGCTCCGCCCGCTCACCGAGGACAAACCGAAGGGGATGGTCGAAGTCGCGGGCAAGCCCATCCTCACGCACTGCTTCGAACAGTTACTGGCCCTCGGTGCCGAGGAACTGTACGTCGTGGTCGGCTACAAGAAGCAAGCCATCATCGATTACTACGAAGACGAGTTCGAGGGCGTGCCAATCACGTACACCCACCAGCGCGAACAGAACGGCCTCGCGAAGGCCCTCCTCACGGTCGAGGAACACGTCGACGACGACTTCATGCTGCTGCTGGGGGACAACATCTTCGAGGCTAACCTCTGTGACGTGATAACGCGCCAGCGCGAGGACCGGGCCGACGCCGCCTTCCTCGTCGAGGAAGTGCCGTGGGAGGAAGCCAGCAGGTACGGCGTCTGTGACACCAACAAGTACGGCGAGATAACCGAAGTCGTCGAGAAACCCGAGGACCCTCCCTCCAATCTCGTGATGACCGGCTTCTACACCCTTACGCCGGCTATCTTCCACGCTTGCCACCTCGTCCAGCCTTCGAACCGCGGCGAGTACGAGATCAGCGACGCCATCGACCTCCTGCTTCACTCCGGCCGGACCATCGACGCCATCCGCATGGACGGCTGGCGCGTCGACGTGGGGTATCCCGAGGACCGCGACGAGGCCGAACAGCGGTTACAGGAGGACGCGGTCCCCGCAGAAGGGGGGTCGGTAGACGAGGACTCGGCGTCGGTAGCGCAGTCCGGGAGCGAGTGAGCGAGCCGTCGCAACGTCGCGTATTCGATGTACTACGACGTGTTACCGTCGGCGACGGGCGGCGATTCGGCCCGTAACGTCCGCCGCGCGACGTCGGACATCGTCTCGACAGTGAGGTCGGCGGACTCACGTGTCCGGTCGAGGTAATCGAGTATCGCACGGAGGCGGACGACGTCGCTCTCCTCGGTGACGTTGTTCGGGTGTAACCAGAGGTGACAGACGCCATCTTTTCTCGCCGCGGCGTCGATACCGAGGCGAGCCTGCTTGACGACTGGGTCGCCGACCGTCGCGGAGAACACCTGTCGGGCGACTCCCTCGAACTCGAAGAGGTACATCGACGCCGGGACGTTCACGAGGCCGTACTCGTCGACGGTCGGGGTCACGAGCGGCGGCGGGTCCTCGACCACCGTCGCCCGCGCCAGCTTTCGAGCGGCGCCGACGACGGGTCCGTCGACGCCGGGCGAGGGTGCCGTCCCACGATAGGCGGTGAATCCGGCGTTCGCGAGGGCGTCCCGATGGCCGACTCGGTTGCGCGGGAACACGAAGGAGTGTAACGAGACGCCGGCGGCCTCGGCGGCCTCGACGGCCCGCCGACACTCCGCGTCGGCGAGTTCCGGCGTCGCGTAGTCGGCGCCGAACAGCACGTGCGAGTAGGTGTGACAGCCCACCTCGTGGTCGACCGGTCCCTCGACGAGCAGGCGAATCAGGTCCGGCGCGAAACGGAGTTCTTCGGGCATCGGATCCGGGTCCCGCTCGTGTTCGAACCACCCCGGCGGCGACGGGTGACCGACGTGGGCTCCGTTACACGACTCCTCGAACAGGTGGCCGACGACGGCCCACGTCGCCGGGACGTCGAACTCCTCGAACAGGTCGACGAGGCGCTGCCAGCCCCAGCGTGCCCGCTCGATACGTTCTATCGGACGGTCCTCGGCCGGATAGTCGTGGAAGCCCCAGCCGAGTTCCGCATCGACGGAGACGACGACAGTTCCCATTTGTTCCCGAGTGGCGGTCACCCACCTTGGTTATGCGACGGTGACGGGCCGGTAAGCCGTCTGTAGCGTCAGGTTACGACACGCCGACGGCGGCCGATAGCGACTGTCGGATTCACAGGACGCCCATAACAAAGCCCGGAACTGGCGGAAATCTCCGACAGAGCGTAGATGACCGGGTCCCACAGCGTCGACCGATTCGAGACGTACCGACAGCCCTCACGGAGGCCGAGCCCATGAGTAAGTGTCAGCTCGGGAACGGGTGCCGCATCGCCGAATCGGCACACATCCTGCCGCCGGAGGGCGAGCAGACCCCTGTCAGCATCGGCGACGACGGCGTCGTCCGCTCCGGGTCGGTGATATACCCCGACGTCGTCATCGGTGACGGGTTACAGACGGGACACAACGCCGTCATCCGCGAGGAGACGACGCTCGGCCACGGCGTGGTCGTCGGCACGCAGACGGTCATCGACGGGCAGACAGACGTCGGTGACGAAGTGAGTATGCAGACCGGCGTCTACGTCCCGCCGAAGACGGTCGTCGGCGACCGGGTGTTCCTCGGCCCGCGAGCGACGCTGACGAACGACCCGTATCCCCTCCGAATGGGCGTCGACCTCGTCGGCCCGACCCTCGAAGACGACGTCTCTATCGGCGCGAACGCGACGCTCCTGCCCGGCGTCACCGTCGGCGAGCGCTCGTTCGTCGCGGCTGGTGCCGTCGTCACCGACGACGTGCCGCCCCGGACGCTGGCGGTCGGTTCGCCGGCGAAACATCGCCCGCTACCCGAGCACCTCGACGCCGCGAACGCCTACCGATGACGCGTGACTTCACCGACGATGCCTACGCGGAGTTGCTAGACACCGGTATCGAGGCCGGATACGACTTCCTGACGGTCAGGGAGTACATTCTGCGCGAGGACTTGCCAGAGCGGTTCCTGCTTCTCCGCCACGACGTGGACCGCAAGCCCGAGAACTCGGTCCGGTTCGCACGCATCGAGGCCGAACGGGACGTTTCGAGCACGTACTACGTCCGCACCATCGAGAAGGTGTTCGACCCCGAGATACTCGACCGTCTGGAAGCGCTCGGCCACGAAGTTGGCTACCACTACGAGGACTTAGACCGCGCCGACGGCGACGTCGAGGCCGCCAGAGCGTCCTTCGCCGACCACCTCGCTCGCCTGCGCGAACACGTCACCGTCGACACCGTCTGTATGCACGGCAACCCGCTGACGGCCCACGACAACCGAGACATGTGGGACGACCCGGCGGACCTCGAACCGTACGGCATCGTCGGGGAGGCGTACCTCTCGATGGACTTCACCGACGTGACCTACTTCTCGGACACCGGGCGGACGTGGCGCGACGGCGCGCTCAAGATAAAGGACCACACGATGGGCGAAGGCGAGAAACGCGTCAGCGCCGACTCGACGGCGGACCTCCAGACGCTCCTTCGGAATCGTCGGGTCGACCGGGCGTGTCTGTTGACACACCCCAACCGATGGGCCGACTCGACGCCGGAACTGGTCGCAGAGGCAGCAAAGGACGCCGTCACCAACGTCGGAAAACGGGGGCTGACGCTGCTGCGATGAACGTCCACTTCGAGGTTGGTCACCCGGCCCACGTCCACCTGTTCAAGCACGCCATCTGGGAACTGGAAGGGAGAGGCCACGAGACGTACGTCACCGCCCGCGAGAAGGAGGTGACGACGGACCTGCTGGACGCATACGACATCGACTATCGGGTGCTCTCGACGCAGGCGGACTCGACGCCGCGGCTCATTCTGGAGTGGGCGCTGCGCGAACTGAAACTGATTCGGGCCATCCGCTCGTTCGGCTCTGACGTCGTCGTCAGCCACCTCAGCCCCGTTGCCGCACAGGCGGCCCGACTGACCGGAACCCCGAGTGTCACGTTCACCGACGACGAGGTGGAGACGCGTTCGCTCCGACGGTTCACGGTCCCGTTCACGTCGCGTATCTGCACGCCAGCGTGTTTCGAGATGGACCTCGGGGAGAAACACCGCCGCTACGACGGCTACCACGAACTCGCCTACCTCCACCCGGACCGCTTCGATCCGGACCCGTCGAGCCTGCGTGACCACGGCGTCGCCGTCGACGAACCGTACTACGTCCTCCGGTTCGTCTCGTGGGCGGCCCATCACGACGTGGGTCGCTCGGGCTTCAGCCGCGAGGCCAAACGCGACCTCGTGGACTATCTCTCTGAGCGCGGGAGGGTGTACATCACCAGCGAGTCCGAACTCCCGTCCTACTTCGAGGCGTACCGACTCCCGGTCCCGCCGGAGGATATCCACGACCTGCTGTACTACGCCGACGGCTACGTCGGGGACTCCCAGACGATGGCGCTCGAAGCCGGGTTGCTGGGAACGCCCGCGGTCCGGTCTAACTCGTTTGTCGGCGACGACGACATCTCGATGTTCAAGGAACTGGACGAGCGCGGCCTCATCGTCAACGTGGCCGACGAACGAGAGGCGGTGGCTCGCGTGAAAGCCATCGCCGAGAACCCGGAGTCAGCGGCACAGTGGGACCTGCGCCGGGAACGACTGCTCGCAGACCGCGTCGACGTCACCGACGTCGTCGTCGAGGAGACGCTGGAAGCGGGCCGATGAGCGTCCAACGCGAACGAACCGAGTGGGTGCCCGACGGTCACGAGTTCGCGCTCTGTCTCACCCACGATATCGACCGCCCGTACAAGACCTACCAGTCGCTGTTTTACGCACTCACGCGGCGTGACCCGAGTCACCTGCTCGATATCGCCCCCAGTAGGACCCCGTACTGGACGTTCGACGACCTCCTCGACTTCGAGCGAGAACAGGGAGTCAGGTCGGCGTTCTACGTCTTGGACGAGCAGTCGCTCTTTACCGACCGGTCGCCGCGCGAGTGGCTGACGATGACGGGCTGGCAACTGTACGCCGGCCGGTACGACATCGAGGACGAGCGAATACGGGACCTCCTCGAAACCCTGCAGTCGGGCGGGTGGGAGGTCGGCCTCCACGGCTCCTACGAATCCGTCGACGACCGAGAGCGCCTCCGCTCGGAGAAGGCACACCTCGAATCGGTGCTGGGCGAACCGGTCCTCGGCGGCCGGCAGCACTACCTCCGTCTGGAGCGCCCCGAGACGTGGGAGCACTACCGGGCCATCGGTCTGAAGTACGATGCGACGCTCGGGAGCCCCACCGAGTACGGATTCACCGACGGTTACCGGCCGTTCCGGCCGTTCGACGACGATTTCGTGGTGTTCCCGCTGACGGTGATGGAGGCCGCACTCCCCGACCCGGCGGCGTCGTTCGACCAGGCCTGGGCCGCTTGTGCGTCCTTACTCGACGAGGCTGAAGCGAACGGCGCGGTGATGACGGTGCTGTGGCACCCGCGATACTTCAGCCACGATCACCCGGGGTATGGGCGCCTCTACCGTCGGTTAGTGCGGGCTGCACTCGACCGCGGTGCGTGGGTCGGCGCACCCGGCGAACTGTACACCGCGTGCGTAGGAACTAGATAACCAATACCGTCGACAGGTGACTCAGGAGCGCAAGATGCGAGTCGAACGACTGTCACTCCCAGAGTGGGGGGACGCACTTCCGTCGAGCGGGTACGAGGTCTTTCATCTCCCAGCGGCGCTGTCGGCTATCGAGACACACGTCGACGGAAACCTCATCCTCTTCGGCGGCTTCAAAGGGCAGGAACCCGTTGGCCTGCTTCCTATCGTCGAGACGCGTCGGACCGTCGGCCGGACGCTCATGTCCCCGCCGCCCGGTATGAACATCCCGCGACTGGGCCCCATCGTGATGCCGACCAGCCCGAAACAGCGCAAGCGCGAGCGGGTCAACAAACAGTTCGTCGAGGCGGTTCTCGACGACCTCGGCGCGACGAGCGCACTGTCGCTCGTTCGCCTGCTGACACCCCGGCAGTACGGCGACCCTCGCCCCTTCCAGTGGGCCGACTTCGACCTGTCGACGCAGTTCACGTACGTCGTCGACCTCGCCGATACGGACCCCGACAGCGTTCTCGAATCGTTCAGCAAGAGCCTCCGTCGGGACATCCGGCGAGGGCGGGAGAGCGACGTCACCGTCTCGGTCGAGGGCCTCGGCGCCATAAGGGAGGTGTTCGAGACGACCCGGAAGCGGTACGTCGACCAGAACCGCGGCTTCCCCCTCACGTGGGCCTACGTCCGTGACCTCGTCACCGGCCTCGACGACCGGGCGCGGGCCTACGTCGCCCGGGACGACGAGGGTACCTTCATCTCCGGCGTGACGGTCCTGTACGGGCCCGACGCGGCGTACTTCTGGCAGGGGGGTGCGCGGGCCGACCACGACGGCATCAGCGTCAACAGCCTCGTCCACTGGCAAGTCATCGAGGACGTCCTCACCGACCCGGCCTTCGAGGACGTCACGGCGTATGACCTGATGGGGGCGAACACGAGACGGCTCTGTGACTACAAGGGCAAGTTCGCCGGCGAACTGGTCCCGTACTACGCTATCGAGACGGACAGTGCGGCAATGAACATCGCGAAGTCGGCCTTCACGGCGGTGACACGGTGACCGAGATTCGGGTTCTCAACCTCGTCACGAACGAGGACGCCCAGTTCTTCCGGGCACAGGTCCAGGAGCTAGAGCGACGGGGGATCGACCTGACGACGCTCTCGGTCCCCGGCCGGAATCGCTCGGAGTCTATCGACGCCAACGAGGACGGGAAACGCTCCGTCTTCGACTACGCGAAGTTCTATCCCTCGGTACTCGCACACTCGCTGGACGACTACGACCTCATCCACGCCAACTACGGCCTCACCGCGCCGATGGCCGTCGCCCAACCGAAGCTCCCGGTCGTCCTCTCGCTGTGGGGGTCTGACCTCATGGGCAAGTACGGCCCGGTCACCCAGCGGTTCGCTCGCTTCTGTGACGAGGTCATCGTCATGTCCGAGGGGATGGCAGAGATATACGAGGGGGAGTGTTTGGTCATCCCACACGGCGTCGACCTCTCCGTCTTCCGACCCATGGACCAGTCGACTGCACGGGAGGAACTCGGCTGGCCGCAGGACGAACGCATCGTCCTCTTTCCGTACCCACCAAAGCGGGACGTGAAGAACTACCCGCGTGCGGAGCGCATCGTCGACAGCGTCCGGGACCGCATCGGCGTCGACGTGTCGATCCGGACGGCGACCGGCGTCCCGCACCACCGGATGCCCTACTACCTCAACGCTGCCGACGCGATGATCATGACCTCGCGCCGCGAGGGGTCGCCGAACACGGTCAAGGAGGCGATGGCCTGCAACCTTCCCGTCGTCTCGACGGACGTCGGCGACGTCCGCACCCGCCTCGAACCGGTCGAGCCGAGTGCGGTCAGCGACGACGACGCAGCGTTGACCGCCGCGCTCGCGGAGATCCTCGACCGGCGCGAGCGCTCCAACGGCCGCGAGTACGCCGACGCTATCGCGTTGGAACGGATGGGCGAGCGCATCGTCGCCGTCTACGAAGACGTGACAGAATAATGAATAGAAGTACGACCATACCGCCCACAGAGAGACCATAACAATGGCAAAACACTCCGGAGCAGGTTCCAGATAGCCGTCATGTCCTCGAAACGACGACGTCACGTCGCCGCTCTCCTCGTCGGGTATATCGCCTTCACCGTCGGCGTCTCCGTGGCCGCGGGCGCCGTACCGACCGGCTACGAGATATCCATCTACAACGCGACGCCGACACCGTTCTGGGTCGGTGTCGTCGTTGCCTTCGTCACCGCCATCCTCGTCAGTCTGAACGCACCAGTCGCGACGGCGCGCCACCGGCTTGCGCTCCTCCTCGGGACGCTCGTCGGTCTCTCCGTGGCGATGCTACCGATGATTCGCGACTACTACTACTACGGCGTCGGGGACGCCCTCAGCTACCTCGGCTGGACCCGGATGATCGCCGAGGGGTCGCTGAACCCCGTGAACTTCCTCTATCCGGGCATCCACAGCACGGCCGTCACGCTGACGAGCGTCTCCGGACTGCCGCCGCGCCGCTCGCTCCAGTTGGTGGTCCTCTTCTTCGTCGGCCTGTACGTCCTCTTCACCGCGCTGTGCGTCGCCCGCGTCGCGGCCCGCTCGAACGCCGTCGCCGTCGGGACGTTCTTCGCACTGCTCTTTCTCCCCATCAACAACATCCACACCTACATCTTCCCGTACCCGACGAGCGAGGCCATCTTCTTCACGCCCTTCGCCCTGTACGTCCTTCTCCGCTACCTCGGCGACAGAGAGTCGCTGTTGACCGTTCGCGGGGTGCGCGTCGTTACGCCGCTGGGAGTGATTCTGACGCTCGTCGGCATCGCAGCCATCCTCGTCCACCCGCAAGCCGGGTCGAACGTCCTGTTCGCCATCGTCGCCGGGTTAGGCCTCCAGGTACTCGCACAGCTATACGGCCACTTCCGATTCGAGGAGCGCATCACCGGCCATCGCTCGCTGGCGCCGCAAGCCGTCGTCGTCGGGCTGTTCTTCGCACTGTGGACGCCCCGGTTCGAGCGTGCGACGGGGACGATGGGAACCGTCGTCAGTGGCCTGCTGTACGGTGCGAACCCGGCCGACGAGATATCCCAATCAAGTAGTTCCCTCTCGGCCATCGGAAGCAGCATCGGCGTCCTGTTCGCCAAAGTGTTCCTCGTCAGCACTGTCCTCTCGATAGTCGCCGGCCTCGTGATGCTCGCGGCGACGACCGACCGACTGGACGACCGGTACCCCGACCGCAACGTGCTGTTGCGCTATCTCACCTTCGCGTTCGTGCCGGTGTTCGTGCTCTTTGGCATCTTCTTCATCACGAGCGTCACCCGACAACCGTTCCGCTATCTCGGGTTCATGATGGTGTTCGTCACCATCCTCGCCGCGGTAGCCGTCGCCGACGGTATCCCGTTCGGACTGGACTTCTCGACGGAGAACTGGCGGGCTGCCGTCGCCGTCGTCGTCGTCCTCATGGTGGTGCCACAGGCGATGACTCTCCACCAGTCCCCGCACATGTACAAGGACTCGGACCACGTCCCGGAGACGTACTACGAGGGGCACGTCACCACGTTCGAGAACCGCGACCCGTCGGTGTGGTTCGCGGGGCCGCGCGGCGGCCCGCGCCGGTTCGTCGACGCCTACTACGGGACGACCTACTCCGACTACACGCCGACCGGCGAGCACTTCCCCGGGAAAGAGGAGAAGATACCCTTCGCGGTGTTCGGCAACAACGAGTCGACGCACTACTCCCACTGCCGGTACGTCCCCCTGACCAGCCGCGACTACAAGAAGGAGATAGGGCTGTACGAGGGCTTCCGATACTCCGCCGAGGCGTTCCGGTCGTTCCGGCAGAACCCCGACGTCTACCGAGTCCAGTCGAACGGCGACTACCGACTCTACTTCGTCAGGGGTGAGGACTGTCTCCGATGACGCTCCGGGAGCGCATCGCCAAGGGGTTCAAAGCGACGCTGCTCTCTCGGATCGTCCACGCCGCGGCTAACGGGGCGCTCCTCCTCGTCCTGACGCGGTACCTGCTCGACCCCGAGCAGTACGGACTGCTCTACTTCGCCGTCTCGGTGGTCGGCGTGGCCGAACTGTTCGGCACGCTGGGCCTCACGAAGGCGACGGCCCGCTACGTCAACGAATACCTAGAGAAAGACGACACGCAGGTCCGCCACATCATGCGGTGGTCGTTCTACGGCGTCCTCGCGATGGCCTTCGGCGTCTCCGCGGCCATCTCCCTCGCCAGCGCGCCGCTCGCGGCCCTGCTCAACCGGCCCGAGGTGGCACCCGTCCTGACCGTCGGCGGCCTCTACGTCGCCGGCCGCTCGTTCATCAGCTACGAGCGGTCCGTGTTTCAGGCGTTCAACGCCGTCAGGTACAGTGCCGTCCTCACCGCGATGAACAGCGTCGTCAGACTCTGTGCGGCCGTGGCGCTGGTCGTTCTCGGCTACGGCGTCGTCGGCGCGATGGCGGGCTACGTCCTCGGGTTCGGTCTGACCGCGATGCTGGGCCTCGTGCTTCTGTACACTCGATTCTATCGGGGGCTCCCGAAGACCGACGATCCGGAGATCGGTCTCCGACGCCGACTGCTCCGGTACAGCGTCCCGACGGCGGCCACCCGAGCGAGCGTCGTCCTCGACAGCAAGATAGACACCGTCCTCGTCGGGATGCTGGCGACGCCGGTGGCCGTGGCGTTCTACACGCTCGCCCGACAGGTCGCCGACCTCTGCATCGTCCCCGCCCAGTCGCTGGGGTACGCCGTCACGCCCACCCTCGGCGAGCAGTCTGCCGCGGAGAACAGCGACCGGGCGGCGAACATCTACGAGCAGTCGCTACGGAACATCCTCCTGCTGTACGTCCCGGGCGCCGCCGGTCTCTTCGTCGTCGCCGAACCGATGGTCCGCTTCGTCGTCGGGCCGGACTACCTCGGTGCGGTCCCGCTGATTCAACTGTACGGCGTCTTCGTCATCATGCGCGCGATAGAGAAGATTACCGCGAACACGCTCGACTACCTCGGCCTCGCCCGCGTGCGGGCCGTGGCTCGCGGGACCAGCGCCGTCGGTAACGTCGTCCTGAACCTCGCGCTCATCCCGTCGCTGGGGGCGCTGGGGGCAGGCATCGCGACGGTTATCACGTACTCGGGCTACGGGATGGTCAACATCTACTACCTCCATCAGGAACTCCCGTTCGACGCGGTGGCCGTCGTGAACCACCTCGCCCGCGTCACCGCCATCGCCGTCGTGATGGGCGGCGTCGTCTACACCGTAATGCCGTATGTCACGGGACTGTTCACGCTCGCCGGCGCTATCGTCCTCGGCGGGGCCATCTGGACCGCGCTCTCGGTCGCCAGCGGTCTGCTCGAACCGCGCGCCGTCCTGTCGTTCATGAGCTAACAGGCACTCTATAACTACGACTGCTGTTGGGCTAGCACGGGCCATGCCTTCGGTCGCGTTCATGGGGAGCCACCCACTCGGCGAACGATGTCTCGAACGACTCACCGGCGACGACGACTTCGACGTGAAACTCGTCGTCACCTACGGCCCCGACGAGGACACGTGGTGGGACGGGTGCCTGTACGACCGGGCCGAGCGCCTCGGACACACAGTGGTCACGCGCGCGGACGAGCGTGACGTCCTCGACTACGACGTCGACTACCTCGTGAGCGTCTACTACCCGAACATCCTCGGCGAGGACCTGCTCGACCACCCGAACGTC
This sequence comes from Haloarcula sp. JP-L23, assembly GCF_011602445.1. Taxonomy (NCBI): domain Archaea; kingdom Methanobacteriati; phylum Methanobacteriota; class Halobacteria; order Halobacteriales; family Haloarculaceae; genus Haloarcula; species Haloarcula sp. JP-L23. The sequence goes on from NZ_CP050014.1 coordinate 2,096,449, forward strand.
GCGCCGCTGAACCTCCATCAGGCGGAACTGCCCCGCTATCGCGGGAGCAACGTCTTCAGCCACGCCATCATGAACGCCCGCGAGGACGACCATTGGAAGTACGGGACGACGTTCCACGTCATGGCGCCGGCGGTCGACGCCGGCGACGTCCTCGCTCGGGACTTCGTCCCCATCCGCGAGACGGACACCGCCCGCACGCTGTACGACCGCGTCACCGAGGCCTCCGTCGCGATGTTCCGCGAACACCTGCCGACGCTCAAAGACGGCGACGTTCGCCGGCTAGCGACGCCGCAGGCAGCCTACGACGGCGAGCGGTACTTCTACACCAAGGAGAGTCTGGACGGTGAGAAACTGATCCCGCCCGAACGGCTGGCCGCCGCCGACGAGGCGACTCAGTTAGCGGTGTACGACAAGATTCGCGCCCTCGACTTCCCGCCGTTCCAACCGGCTTATACCGAACTGGGCGGGCACCGCGTCCAGTTGACGGCCGCCTCGTACACGGACATCTTTGACGACGCAGCCGTCCCGGAGTTCGACGTCGAGCGAACCGCGGACCAACCGTTGACGCAAGACTGATACAAGGGAGCTGCCCATCCCTCGTCCCCGGGTCTACGGCCAATCTGGGCCGTTAGATAGCGTGTGTGGTTTCGAGTTCCAATTCAGCGACATAGCCGTTAGTATCGAGATACTTATCGAAACAGCAGTATAACAAACGGGTGATGGACTGGATTGGTTGTTGTTACACAGGACGTGTAGCGTGCAACTCATGACAGAAAACCGAAAGACATCTCGCCGTGCAGTCCTCAAGGGGACCGTCGCCGGGGCAATTGGTGTTACTGGTCTTACTGGGACTGCTGCGGCAACGCGAAATGATGGAAAGGGGACCTGTTCGAATCCCGATGGGACCCAACTCATAGCGAAATACGAAGCAACGGATACCGACGACGACGGAAAGAACGAACTCGTCTTCGAGAAAACCGATACCGGGTTGGACCCGGCGTCGAATTTCTCGTTCGCTATTACGCCCGACGAGGACGACGAGATAAAATCGCTCGCGTGGGACTCCTATCCGTACACGATAACGGATATCGTGGTGAAAGCCGGTCCGGACTGCGAGCACATGTCGGTCGACCAGAAGATGCACGGTTCGGTCACTCCGTCGAATGGAAAGGCTATCGGTAATATCCGGTTCTGTGCGACCGCGCCAGTAATTCGCCCGCTGTATCAGGCGAACGCGGGCGGCGGCTTCACTGCCTCGAACGGAGACCAGTGGGACCCGCTGACGGACTATCTGGTCGCAGGAGGCGACCAGACGGCTTCCTTCGGCCAATCGCTTTCGGGCATAGATAGCTCGGTCCCCAGCGGGACGCCCAGTCAGATATGGGAGACAGAACGCTGGGACCCGGACGATGGGAACGAGATGCAATACGAGTTCCCGGTGCCAGAGGGAGAACAGGCCGAAGTTCGCCTGTACTTTTACGACGGCTATGGCGGAACGAGTTCCGTCGGCGACCGGGTGTTCGACATCAGCGTCGAGGACCAGACCGTCGAAAACTTCGACATTATCGAAGCGTACGGTGACCAAACCGGCGCGATGAAGTCCTTCACGGTCACCAGTGACGGAACCATCGACGTCGACTTCGCACACGTCTTCGAGAATCCGCAGATCAACGCCATCGAAATCCTTCCGCTAGAATCGTAGGAGTGGCTTCGCGGCCATCTCGTTTCCGTCGGGTGTTCCCTACGACCCATCCGACTTCGGAGAAGCCGACAGCAGTGAATGCCGAGGGACCGGACAGACTGGCACGGACCCGTCAGAGAGTCCGGGCCTCCACAGCGCCACTCAGAACTGCTTCGCGAGTCCGGGCCGGTCGACCGTGACGACTTCGTTCTTCGCGGCCGAGCGCTCGGCGTGTTCCAGCGTCTCGACGGCGCGGGCCCCGACCTCGCCGCTGGCAGGTGGGTGCTGGCCGCTCTCGCTGGCGTCGACGAACGCCTCTACCTCGGTCTTTAACGGTTCCTCGTCGTCCGTCGTGTGGACGATAGCGCCGTCGTTTCTCGACTTCAGGCCGTCCTCGGGGTCCGAGAACACCTCGGCGTCGAACAGTTCCAGTTTCGTGTTCTCCAGGTAGTCGATGTACGCCGAGCGGTTCGACCCGACGACGACGAGGTCACGCGTCTTATCGAAGACGGGAATCTGCCACGACGAGTTGATGACGCCGGTGACGTTACCGTACCCCAGCGTCAGCGTCGACGTCTCGACGATGCCCTCTCGGACGAACGAGTCGAACCGGCCGTGGACCGTGTCCGGGCGCGCGTCCAGCAGGTAGTCGTAGACGTCCACGTCGTGGACGGCGAGCGAGTACAGCACGCCGGTCGTCCGTCGCGGCACCCGGAACGAAAAGCGTCGCGTCTGGAGGTACTTGATGCGGCCGAGTTCCCCCCGGTCGACGCGTCGTTTCAGGGCGCGGAGCGCGGGATGGTAGCGGAAGATGTGGCCCACACCGAGCGAACAGTCGTTGTCCTCGGCCGTCTCGACGATGTCCCACGCGTCCTCGGCGTTGAGTGCGAGTGGTTTCTCGACGAGGAGGTCGATGCCACGCTCCAGCATGTCCGTCCCGATGGCCCGGTGGGTCGTCGAGGGCGTCGCCACCGTCGCGGCGTCGACGTCCATCTCCGCGATATCGGTGACGTAGGGCAGGTCGTAGGAGTCCGCGAGCGACTCGACGCGGCGCTCGTCCTGATCGCAGATGACCACTTCGTCAAGTCGCCCCTCGTCCAGCAGTTCGCGGGCGACCCGGACGTGGTTTTTCCCCCAGTAGCCCGTGCCGACGACGCCGTACCTCATGCGTAGTACCCCCGGATAGCCTCGCAGACGCGGTCTATCTCCTCGTCCGTGATGCGGGGGTGCATCGGAAGCGAGACGATGCGTGTACAGAGCCGTTCCGTCTCCGGCAGGGAGGGGTGCGTCGATAACACGTCTTGCATCGCCGGCGTCAGGTGGACCGGCGGGTCGTAGTGGATGCCGGTCTGGATGCCTTCGTCGTCCAGATGGGCCCGAAGACCGTCTCTGTCGGGCACCTGCACGACGAACAGGTGATAGACGTGGGTGGCCTCGTCGCGTTCGACCGGAAGCTGGACAGTCTCGACGTCGGCCAGTCGGTCGCGGTAGCGGTCCGCGGCGGCCGCTCGGTCGGCGTTCCAGTCGGCCAGATGCGATAGCTGTTCGAGGCCGGCGGCGGCGCTGACCTCGTCCAGTCGATGGTTCAGTCCGAGTCGGACGTGGTTGCCGTCTGTGTCGCGGCCGTGGTTGCGTAGCTCCCGGGCGGTCCGGGCCAGGTCTTCGTCGTCCGTCACGAGGATGCCGCCGTCGCCGGCCACGGTCATGTTCTTCGACGGGTAGAAGCTGAAGCAGGCGGCGTCGCCGAGACTCCCGACGGGGTCGCCGCGGTAGGTCGCCCCGTGGGCCTGACAGGCGTCCTCGATGACCGTCAGGTCGTGGGCGTCGGCGACGCTCCGGACGGTCTGCATCTCGGCGGGGTGCCCGTAGAGGTGGACGGGGACCACGGCCACCGGGTTCTCGGCGTCTGCGGCCGTACGCGCGAGGTCTGTCCCGCTCATCGTGTACGTCTCGGGGTCTACGTCGACGAACACCGGGTCGGCGCCGAGTTCGACGACCGGACTGACCGTCGCGAAGAAGGTGTGGCCGGGGACCAGTACCTCGTCGCCCTCGCCGATGCCGGCGCTCTTCATCGCCAGATACAGTGCGGCCGTCCCGCTACTGACGCCGACGGCGTGGTCGACGCCACACGTCTCTGCAAACTGTGCTTCGAGTTCCTCGACTCGCGGGCCTTTGACGTAGCGTCGCGATTCGAGCGTCTCGACGACGCTGTCGACGATGTCGCGGTCGACGTAGACGTCCGTGAACGGGACCTGTTCCGTCATCAGCGACGACTTTCAGAGTGACAGTCATTGTTATACTCACCGTTCGGCGGGCGGCGGTCGGACGCCGACGTGACCGACGCCCGCGTCCCGCCGCGCTGGACCCGTAGGCACACCCAATGCGGAGTTCGCCACCGCATAACTTACGCTGCGTCCACGCACCCATCGGTCGAGATGGCACTGGACTCGCTCAGCGAACGAGAGGTGCTCGTCACGGGCGGTGCGGGGTTCGTCGGGAGCCACCTCGTCGCCGCCCTCGCGCCGACGAACGACGTGACCGTCTTAGACGACTTCTCGACGGGGTCACGCGACTACCTCCCCGACGGCGTCACCGTCGTCGAGGGAGACGTCCGGGACGAATCGACCGTCGACGAGGCGATGGCCGGGGCCGACGTGGTGTTCCACGAAGCCGCGATGGTCAGCGTCCCCGAGTCCGTCGAGCGGCCGGTCGCCTGTCACGACCTGAACGGATCGGCGACCGTCGGCGTCCTCGAGTGCGCGCGCCGCCACGACGCCCGTGTCGTACTGGCCTCCAGTGCCGCCGTCTACGGGGACCCGGCCTCTGTCCCCGTCTCGGAGGACGCCTCGGTCGATCCCGCCTCGCCGTACGGCTTCGAGAAACGACTCAACGAACAGTACGCCGCCTTCTACGCAGAGACGTACGGCCTGCCGACGGTGCCGCTCCGGTACTTCAACGTCTACGGGCCGCGGGGCCTCGACGGGGAGTACGCCGGCGTCATCGGCACCTTCGTCCGACAGGCACAGGCCGGCGACCCCCTCACGGTCGAAGGCGACGGCGAGCAGACCCGGGACTTCGTCTACGTCGGGGACGTGGTACGTGCGAACCTGCGGGCGGCGACCACCGACACCGTCGGCCGCCCGTTCAACGTCGGGACGGGCGAGAGCGTCACCATCACCCACCTCGCCGAGACGGTGCGGGACGTGGTGGGTGCTAACGTACCGATAGAGCACGTCCCGCCGCGGGAGGGAGACATCGACCGGAGCGAGGCCGCCGTGGCAGACGCCCGCGACCACCTCGGCTTCGAGGCGTCGGTGAACCTCCGCGAGGGACTCTCGCTGACACTCGCTGCCGACGAGTGAGGCCACCGCTGTGAAAGTCGAGCTTATTCCGGATATTGTGCTGCTTACTTTTGTTGGTCGTTCCGTCGAATCGCTATGGAAGAGACAGAGAGACAAAGCGGTTCGGCCGTCGTCGTATCGAACACGTCCGCCGCGTCACTGAGTCTCGTCAGAGCACTCGGTCAGCGAGGGATCAGAACCATAGCTGCATCGGAGCGTCCGTCCCCGCCGACGTTCGCCTCGAAGTACGTCGACGAACGCGTCTCGCTTCCTGACCCCCACACTTCCCTGCACGACTACCGTGACGTGTTGCTGGATATAGCCGCTCGCCCGTCGGTCAAGACCATCGCACCCGTGCGGGAAGAAGACGTGTTCGTCCTCTCGAAGCACCGGGAGGCGTTCGCAGAGCACGTTCGTCCGGTGTGGCCGGACCTTGAGACGCTGACAGTCGCCCACGACAGGGTGGCACTCGTCGAAGCGGCCCGGCGCGCTGGCGTCGACGCCCCAGAGACGTGGCTCCTCGACGAGGTACGCGACTGGGACCGCCGGCTCATCTCGAAATCCCGGTACGGACTGGTCACAGACCACTACGTCGATGGGATGCAACCGGATGCGGTTCATCCGACACCGAACACGCAATACATCGAACCGGGCGAACCCCCCGACGTCGAGGATCTCATCGAACGGATGGGTCACGTCCCCATCGTACAGGAGTTCGTCCCGGGCACGGAGTACACTGTCCGGGCGCTCTACGACGAGGGAGACTGTGTTCTCACGACACAGAAGGCGCTCCGTCGTGGCTACAAGTACCCGCGCGGGCCGAGCATCTACCACGAGGCCGTCGACATCCCGGACCTCCGGGAGGCGGCGCTGGCGCTGCTCGACGAACTGGAGTGGCACGGACCGGCCTCCGTCGGATTCATCCGCCACGAGGAGACTGGTGCGTTCAAGATGCTCGAAATAAACCCTCGGTTCTGGTCGTCGATGCCCTGTGACCATCACGCGGGCGTCGACTACCCGCTGTACTACTGGCACCTCGCAAACGGCGTGAGCGGGCCGTTCCACCCGCCGTACACCCCGGGAACGGCGTCACACCTCCTGCGTGGCGAAGCGGTCCACCTCCTCAGCGTCGTCACCGAGACGTACCCGTTCGTCCCCAGACCGTCGCTGGGCCGGACGGCGGCGGCGATGCTCTCGTCGCTGGTCACCCAGCCCCACTTCGACGTCCTCGACAGGGACGACCCGGGCCCTTTCGTCCGCGACCTGTGGAACACGGGGCGGTCGTTTCTCCCGAGCCGTGAGCGCGAATGAATAGTTGTATGATTTACAAACACGACAAAAATTATAAATAGCGATACTGTGTGTCGTTTCGTATGGAGATATGTGACACTGGGGGTGTCGACGACACCATCGAAATTCGGCCTGAAGAGGACGTCAGTACCGCAGTCGCGCGACGGCTCGCATCGACCATCGGCAAAAACCCAATAGAGATGACACCGATCGCGGAATCTATCGATCCGGATGCACTCGATAAGTTGTTCCAGAACGGTGATACGGATATAGAGTTCCGTTTCGAACACGAGGGGGCCACCGTCCGCGTCTCCAAGGCGGGCATCACCGTCCAGCAGAACTGACCCGAATCCTCCGGGGAAAGTTCCCCTTTCTAGGGCTAACCGATAAATTACGAAGTGCGTGTGCGAGTCAGTAGCATACTGCATGAGTGGTCATCTGACGTCGGACGAGTGGCAACGCATCACGGAGTTCGCACACACCCCGAAACACCGGCGGCGTCCGGAACAGCTACTCCCAAAAGAGGCGATAGCCGACGCTGAGGAGGAGTCGGATTCGCCGACCACCTGACCCGCTCACAGCATGTTCTCAGTCTCGATAGTGTTCCAGACGTCGAGACCCGGGTCCGTGATACCGTAGACCCGCCCCTTCCGGCGGTCTTCGGAGACGAGCAGCGTCACGAGGTCGGCGTCCCGTAGCTCTTGCAGCGCCCGGGAGACGTGTGCGATGCTGAGTTCAGTCTCGTCTGCGATGAGCGATGGCGTCGCCGGCCCCTCTGCCAATCGACGGAGCGTCTCGACGCGGTACCGGGAGCTTATCACGTAGCTGACCTCGTCCCACGGGTCCGACTCAGTCATCGGGACGCACCCCGTTGGTCGCCACCGGGTCCCCGGTCGGCGACGGCAGAACCGGCGGGACGTGCTCTCGGGACGCTATTCGTCTGGTTCGGTCGGGTCCGTACGGTCGTCCAATCGCGTCGATTGCCGCGTGTGACCCGGTCTGGTGTGTGGTGTATCGTGCCATTACTGTTCTCTGAGCTCGGGGGGACGGGCGGTACTGCGCCGTCTGTGGTCGGCGTACTGTGCGACTGTGACCGAGAGGAAAACGAGGACCACGACGCTGCCGAGCGTGTGCGGCGACAGCCCCGTCAGCACGCCGACGTCGACGGCCGAGGCGAGGAAGGCGGTCCCGGCGACGAGCGAGACGATGCCGTTGAGTCGCGGCCAGTGTACCGCGGGCGGGACCGAACCGAGATAGCGGTCGATCTCGCCTGTCGCGTCCGTCTCGGCGACCGACCGCGCCTCCTCGTCGTACTCGACGAACCCGGTGGCTTCCAGTTTCGGGATGTGTGACTGATACAGGGAGACGTAGACGCGTTTCTCCTCGGTCGCGCTTATCTCCGACGGCGGGACGTCGTCCTCGTACGCACCGATAAGTCGGGCGAGGCGCGTTACCTTCATCGGAGACTCGGACTGCCTGAGCGTCGCGAGGATGAAGCGGCGACGGCTGTTGCTCAGCACCTCGAAGACGGTATCGCGTGATATCCGCTGGTGCTGTCCTGTCATCACTCCCTCCGGACTTGACGACGTCGAGGGTTCGGGCGTCTGGGTCGTGAGGCCACTGTTGAGAGACCATCACAGGCACCGACCTTTGTTACGTATCACATATCATACGGAGTTCGCTCGGTATCCCGGGCGAAACGAGTGGGTAGCCACGTAGTATCCAGCCCTCCTCGGCGGCGGATACGGTCACCCCCGGGCCCGAGTGAAGTCTGCACCTTCGTGACACAGGGCGCGCATAACAATGACTTCACTTTGCCTGCCGCAAACCGTGATAGCTGTACAATCGAAGCTGACCGAGCGGCGTCGGCACTGGTCGCCTGTTGGCGGTGAGCGGACGTGACCGACGCCCGCTCGATCGACACCGGGATGTCGATAGCTGCACCGGACGTCGGTGAGGCCGAGTTGCGCCGTATTCGGTCCGTGTTGCAGTCCGGCCAGTTGAGCGGCGGCGACGAGGTAGACGCCTTCGGTGACGAGTTCGCGACGTACTGTACAGTTGCATACGGCGTGCCGACGAGTAACGGTACGACGGCGCTCCACGCGGCCCTCGAAGCGCTCGGGGTCGGTGACGGCGACACCGTCGTGACCACGCCGTTTTCGTTCGTCGCGACGGCGAACGCAATCAGACACGTCGGAGCGACGCCGGTGTTCGCCGACGTCGATCCGCAGACGTACAACTTGGACCCCGCGAGCGTCGAGACGACGGCCGAAGCGGTCGACGGCGTCGACGCCATCCTCGCCGTCCACCTCTATGGCTGTCCCGCCCCGATGGCGGAGTTGCGGGCCATCGCCGACCGACACGACGCCGTACTCATCGAAGACGCTGCGCAGGCCCACGGGGCGACTTACCGCGGCGACCCCGTCGGGAGTCTCGGCGACGCCGCCTGCTTCAGCTTCTACCCGACGAAGAACATGACCACCGGGGAGGGCGGCATGGTGGTCACCGACGACGGCGCCGTCGCGGACCGCCTCTGGCAGTTCATCGACCACGGCCGCGACGGCGACGGGAACCACACCACCGTCGGCCACAACTTCCGGATGACGGACGTGTGTGCGGCTATCGGGCGAGTGCAACTGGAGAAACTCGACGAGTACGTCGCGGCGAGACGCGACCACGCCGCGGCGTTCGACGACGCTGTCGAGGACACCGACCTCGTCGCGCCCGTCGAACCGGACGACTGTCGACACTCCTATCACCAGTACACGGTCCGCTGTGCCGACCGGGACGCCTTGCGGGCCCACCTCGACGACTACGGCGTGCCCTCTACCGTGTACTACCCGACGCCGATTCACGAGGAACCGGCCTACGACGACGTGGACGCGTCGCTCCCGGAGGCGGAACGGGCCGCAGAGGAGGTGCTGTCGCTCCCTGTACACCCCGGCCTGTCGTCACGGGACGTTCGTGCTATCACCCTCGCTCTCACCGAACTCAGACAATGATTATCGCCCTCAGAGAGGTCCCACGATGAACAGCACAGAACCACTCGCCGCTGGCGTCGTCGGCGTCGGAAGCATGGGGACACATCACGCCCGCGTGTACAACGAGATACCGGGCGTCGACCTCGTCGGCGTCGCGGACGCCGACCCCGTGTCCGCCGCCGAGACGGCCGCGGAGTACGGTACGTCCGTCGCCGACCCCTCCGATCTGCTGCAGGCCGTCGACCTCGTCTCCGTCGCCGTCCCCACGCGGTTCCACTACGACGTCGCGATGGAGGCAATCGAGGCCGGCGTCTCGGTCCTCATCGAGAAACCGTTCGTCCGTGACCTACAGAACGGGCAGGAACTCATCGACCGCGCCGCGGAGGTGGGCGTCAAGTTACAGGTCGGCCACATCGAGCGCTTCAATCCCGTCGTCGACGTGTTGCAGGACGTCCTCGCGGACGTCGAACCGATAGCCGCTTCCGCGCGCAGACTCGGACCCCCCGTCTCCCGGGACGTGAACGACGATGTGGTGATGGACCTGATGATACACGACATCGACGTGGTCTGTTCGCTGTTCGACGACGAGGTAGTGGGCGTGACGGCCGTCGGGGCCTGCGACGGGGACTACGCCGACGCGCAGATGGAGTTCGCGGGTGGGACCGTCTGCTCGCTGACTGCGAGTCGAATCACCCAAGAGCGCATCCGCGACCTCTCCGTGACGACCCGCGAGTGTCACGTCGCCGTCGACTTCATGGACCAGTCGATGCGCATCTACCGCCACTCGGACCCGTCCTACCACACCGAGAACGGCGACGTTCGGTACACGCAGGAGAGCATCATCGAACGGCCGGCCGTCGAGAGCGACGAACCGCTCAAGCGGGAACTCCGGTCGTTCGTCGAGTGCGTCAGCGACGGCACCACGCCGCGCATCACCGGCGAAGACGGTCTCCGAGCGCTGTCGATAGCCCGCGATATCAGCAACGTCGCGTCCTCTCGGAACCTGGGTCTGGAGGAGGTGAGTATCAGTGACTGCAGTACGACCTGAGCGCTCGCTGTACGCCGCCGACAGCGGTGACCGGGCGCTCCAGGAGGCGTTCGTCGAGGGCGCGTTTCCGGTCGCGGTCTACGGCCTCGGGAAGATGGGGCTCCCGCTTGCAGCCGTCTTCGCCGATCTCACCGGGAACGTCACCGGCGTCGACATCGACCCCGACGTCGTTTCCGCCGTCCAGCGTGGCGAGTCGCCGGTCGAGGGCGAACCGGGGCTCGCGGAGTTGGTCGCCGAGACGACCGCGGACGGGTCGCTCCGGGCGACGAGCGACCCTGCCGGCGCGGCCGCCGACGCACGGTTACACGTCGTCATCGTTCCGACGCTGTTGGACGAGACGAAGGACCCGGACCTCTCGGCGCTGCTTGCGGCCGTCGACGCCATCGCAGAGGGGCTCTCACACGGTGACCTCGTGGTCGTCGAATCGACGGTTCCCCCGGGGACCACTCGCGACGTGGTCGCGCCGCGACTCGCCGAGCGGAGCGGACTGGACCCCGGCGAGTTCGGCGTCGCGTTCTGTCCGGAACGGACGGCCAGCGGTCGCGCGCTCGAAGACATCCGCGGCGCGTATCCGAAAGTCGTCGGCGGCGTCGACGCCGAGAGCGAACGCGTCGCGAGTCTGCTCTACGACGAGGTGACGAGCAACGAGGTCGTCCGGGCGGGCGACGCGACGACCGCCGAGTGCGTGAAAGTGTTCGAGGGCATCTACCGCGACGTCAACATCGCGCTGGCGAACGAACTCGCACGCGTGGTCGACCCACTCGACGTCGACGTGAGTCGGGCCATCGAGGTGGCCAACACGCAACCGTTCTGTGACATCCACGAACCGGGGCCCGGCGTCGGCGGGCACTGCATCCCGCTGTACCCCCACTTTCTCACGTCACAGGTCGAGACGGACCTCCCGCTGATAGAGACCAGTCGCTCCGTCAACGACGCGATGCCGGCCTTCGTCACGAGTTCAGTCGTGCAGTTGCTCGGTGACCGCGGCCTCGATGTCGCGGACGCCGACGTGTTGTTGCTCGGGGTCGCCTACCGCGCGGGCGTCGACGAGACGCGAAAGGCACCGGCCAGTCAAATCGCGCGCTACCTCTCGAAACTCGGTGCGTCCGTCTACGCGACAGACCCCGTGGTCGACGTCGGCGACGTTCCGGACCTCGAAGCGACGCCCCTCGACCACGACGCCATCGAATCGACCGCTTCGCAGTTCGACGCGGTTGTCCTCGTCACGGCCCACGAGGCGTACGACACGATAGCGTACGACGCGTTCGAGAACGGTATCGTGGTCGACACGCGCGACGTCGTCGAAAACGCGTCGATACCCGTTTACACTATCGGACGTGGGCGTTCGTAGCGCGATTCGCCAGCGAACTGGCAATCGGTCACTACCACAGTATAGTGGGTGTGTTCTCGACGCGTAACGATCCCCACAATGTATCAGATATAATAAGTAACAAAGTATTAAGTGCCAAAAGCGTGTGTCATTTGACACGCTCTTGGGTTCGGACGGGCGCAACTGTCGCGGCTACATCTGGGGGTGTGGCCAGCGCACTGCCGTCGGCGTGGCTGACACCGCCGCCCGTTTGCCGGACCGAGGAGGGCTTCAACATGAGCACGCAGGACCAACCCACCACCGGCGCTGGCATAGAGGACCCGACTCCCGACGACACCGAATCAGTGGAGACAGAGGCGAGCGGCACCGAGACCGAACAGAGCGAACCAGACGACTTATCGCTGGATCTGATATTCGAGATTCTGAAGAACAGTCGGCGACGCGAAGTACTTCACTACCTCCGCGATCTCGATTCCGACGAGCGCGTCGCGCTCGGGAAACTGGCCGAACACGTCGCTGCGATAGAGAACGACACGACGATGGACGCGCTGACGTCGAGCCAGCGCAAACGTGTCTACGTCGGTCTCTACCAGTGCCATCTCCCGAAGATGGACGACATGGGCGTCGTCGACTTCAATCAGGACCGCGGCCACGTGGCGCTGGCACCGGCCGCAGAACACCTGATGGAGTACCTGGATCGGCCGAGCGACGAGGCCGTCGTCGACTGGCACCACTACTACGCCGTCGTCTCCGGTATCGGCATCGCCATCCTCGGACTATCGGCCATCGTGGGATTCACCGACGGTGTGTTGCTGACGCTGCTGGGTCTGGTGGTGGCGACGTTCGCGTTCTGTTCCGGCGTTCACTGGTTAGTCGACGCCCGAACCGACGACTGACGCCGCCGTTCGTTACTGCACCGGGACACCACTTCTCGTCGGTCTCCGATCGGAGAGGTCGTACCACGGCGACGCGAGAGGGCGGTCGACGACCGGTTCGTCGGTCACTGGACAGCGTAACCGGCGACACAGAAAGACGCGTCTCGGCGGGCAGTCGAGTCAGAGTGAAGACGGGGTCGGCCAGCCGGGTTGTACGAGTCGGATGGGGTACACGGGTAGGCTAGCTGACCCCTCGGTGGTCTGCGTCGGACACAAGTGGGTGGTGTACCTTCGGATGGTGTTTGCAGTACGCCGACTGATAGCGCACCGTCACAACGGCGCGACATCGTGCCGGCACCAGAGGCGATGGGAGCCATCGGCATTGTTAAAATCACCTTACAACCGGTCGAATCGATGGCTGTGGCTCGATATCGAAGTCTGAGCGGGGAGTGGTCGAGCGACGACCCGTCTCGTGGTAGGTGGTGCTTACGAACGGTTGTGAACGATTCGCCGCCGGTGTGACCAATCCTGTCTCAGGAATTACATCAACCACAACGTCGTTGACGTTTGTTCCAGTCGGCCCGGTGTAGAGCGTCGCCGCGACGCCGTCGAGATAGCCGCCAGCGTCGTGTCCACGCAACGCCTACAAGAGCGGATTGTAACCGGCGTCCGCGGCCGCCGCTGCCGCCGCTTCAAGCGCCTCCGAGTTCGTCCCGACGAGGTGTGTCTCGGCCCTATCGAACGCCGCGTCGCCGGCGCCGGGCATCTCCCGAACGTCGCCCGCCGCGCCGGCCTCCAGAGGGGTCCTGACGGCGGCGGGTACGGCTACGTCGTAGCGGTCGAGCACGTCGAGCGTGTCCGCGTGCGTCGTCCCGTCGGGGACGGTCGGCTCGCTCCCGACGACGGACAGGTCGTTGCCCACCACGTCGCTGAGCGCGAACGTGACGACGGTCGCGGGCGCGGCGAGGCGAGCGAGTTGGCCGCCCTTGGTGGCCGAGAGGTGCTTGCGGACGGCGTTGACGGCCTCGATTGGCGCACCGCTTTCGAGCAGTCCGGTCGTCGTGGCCCGACGGTCCGCAAGCGAGAGGTCGCCCGCCGGCGCTGTCAACAGCGCGCTCGCCCCGCCGGTCACGACGAACAGGACGAGCGCCGACGAGTCGGTCGTAGTTCCGGCCGTACAGCATCGTGGCCGGGTCCTCGCCGAACCCGGGGACGTTCCCGTAGCGGCCCGAGGCGACGTCTAGTTCGGCCGCTTTGGCGAGTCCCTCGCGCGCCCACGTGACGGTCGCGTCCTCTGGCACGTCGGCGACAGTGCCTCCGAGGTACCGGTTCGATGGTCGACAGCGCCGACCGGTGCCGACGGGACGGACATTGATAGTGTGTGGCAAACAATCAACGGTATGGAAACGTTCGATTTCGTGGTCGTCGGGTCCGGGTCCGGTCTCAGCGTGGCGAGCGTGGCGGCCGACCGGGGCCAGTCCGTCGCCGTCGTCGAGAAGGGACCGCTGGGTGGGACCTGTCTCAACCGTGGCTGTATCCCCTCGAAGATGCTGCTGTACCACGCCGACGTCGTGGAGACGGTCCGCCGCGCCGACGAGTTCCACGTCGACGCGACGGTCGACGGCATCGACTTCGAGACCATCGTCAGGGAGGTGAACGAGACGGTCAGCGAGGACGCGGCGGCCATCCGACGGGGCCTGCGCCACTCGGACCAGCACACGCTGTTCGAAGGCGAGGGCCGGTTCGTCGACGAGCGAACGATAGAGATAGTCGACGGGACCGACACCGGGACCCGTCTCCGGGGCGAGACGGTCCTGCTAGCCGCGGGCACCAGACCGTCGATACCGCCCATCGACGGTATCGAGGACGTGGACTACCTGACGAGTACCGACGCGCTCCGGCTAGAGACGCCGCCGGACCATCTGCTCGTCGTCGGCGGCGGCTACATCGCCGCCGAACTCGGCCACTTCTTCGGAACGTTCGGGAGCGACGTGACTATCGTCGGCCGCCGCCCGCACCTGCTTCCGGAGGCCGACGAACAGGTGGCGGCGTGGTTCACCGACCGCTACGCCGACCGCTTCACCGTCCACACGGGTCACGCGGCGACGGCCGTCTCACAGTCCGACGGCGAGGTGACGCTGACGGCCCGGCCCTTCGAGTACGGCCCCGACGGCGGATCAGGGAGCGTCGACGAGAGCGCCGACGCCGTGACGACGACCGGCGACGCGTTGCTCCTCGCGGCCGGCCGGCGGCCCAACACGGACATCTTGAACGTCGACGCCGCCGGCGTCGAGGTGGACGACGACGGCTTCGTCGAGACGGACGAGTACCTCCGGACCACCGCCGACGGCGTCTGGGGGCTGGGCGACGTCGTCGGCGAGTACCTCCTGAAACACAGCGCCAACCACGAGGCGCGAGCGGTCATCCGCAACCTGTTCGGCGAGGACCGCTCGCCCGTCGACTACACCGCGATGCCGTTCGCCGTGTTCGCCTCGCCGGAGGTGGCCGGCGTCGGCGACCGCGAGTCGGACCTCCGGGCCGCGAACCGGGAGTACGCCACCTCGACGTACCGATACGAGGACACCGCCCGCGGCAACGCGATGAAAACCGAGGGACTCGTGAAGGCACTCGTCGCGCCGGACGGTGAGATACTGGGGACACACATCGTCGGCCCGGACGCCTCAGCGCTGATTCAGGAAGTCGTCGTCGCGATGAAGTCCGGGTCCGGGACAGTGAGCGACATCCGCGAGTCCGTCCACGTCCACCCGGCCTTGCCCGAGGTGGTCCAGCGTGCGTTCGCCGGGCCGTTTACGCACGGCGGTCACGACCACCACGGGTAGCTTCGGTGTCACCCGGCGTCAGCGGTGACGTCGACGCTCTCTATCCCGTCCCGCACGTCGTTTTCGCCGACGGTCATGTCGTGTTTCTCGCCGGCGTGGTTCTGTACTAGCTCCACGACTTCGTCCTCACTCTCCGACCGGACCATGAAGTCACAGGTGCTACAGCTATATTGGTGTGCCATTGGGTATCACCAGAGGTACCTCTGGTGCTGTGTTCGTCGGCGTGACGTGGTAATAGTATAGCGGTGCTACCGCGTCCCACAGTGTCGTCGCCGGCGACAAGTTGGACTTTCAGGCGGCGAACGGGGTCGTAGCGACGGTTCTCGGTGGAGTACCCACGACAGGACTGGAGAACGACAGTCGTCGGCCACAGCCGTGACAGCGCACCACCATCGTGGTGCTGGGGCGTCTCTATCCGCGTGTATGGCCGATACCAAAGAGAGTCGTGACGAGAACGAACGACAGCGGGAGCGGGAACCGGACGAGGAACTGGAAGAACGAGCGGCACCGGAACGACACGAGGAAAAAGCGTCGGCAGAACGCGCGGCCGACGAGTGAACCGACAGCCGACCGGTGCCAGTTCCGGCGCGTCCGCTCGGACGAGTGTGGGTCGGCGGTGCAGTACACACGCTGACTGCGCCGCCCGGAAGGCGGTGGCACACACGGACCGGTGACTCCCAGACACGCGGCCCGGTCTTGGGTTCGGACGTGCACCACTGCGCTCCGCTTTGGCCGTCGAGACTCGCTTCCGACCTGGGTCGCGAGTGTCGGTATCGTCGCGTCGTGGCCGAGGTCAGGACCAGTGGAGGCCTCGACCAGGACTGCGACGGATTCACTTTGTACAGTCACTCATATGAGCATACGCGAATTACTTCCCTCGAAGGTCCGGTAAGGGAATGTAATCGGCGGCGTTCGAGGCTGCTTGACGAGGTAAGTCGGCGTTTGCCGGGCGTGGAGTGGCACGGGACCAGTGTGGGCCGACTCCGGCGTGCCGGCGGCCGAGTAACGGCCGAACAACGTCGGTAAACGGCGTCTGCGCCACGTGGCCGCACGGTATCACTTCGGGCCGTGTGAGGACTCGTCGGGAGTGTCGGCGTCGGGGCGTGGACGCTACAGAACCGGCGCGCCGTCCCGTCGACGGCGGGTGGATGGCCACTGAGCGTCCGCTTCGTCGCCACGCTTATCGTTAAGACGCTCCGACTCCTCAGCCTACGTGCCAGCATGACGCCACGACGAGAGACCAGTCCGTCCCGGCGACGGGCGACCACGAGACCACCGACGACCGGCGTCCCCTTCCCGGTAGACGTCGTCGACCACGGCGACGAGTACTTCGTCGCCGCCGAACTGCCCGGTATCAGGAAACAGGACATCGACGTCACCGTCTGGCGGAACCGGGTCCGCATCGTCGCCGACACCGACGGTGACGTGACAGAGGGGACGTATCTCCGCCGCGAGCGGGGACTTCCCGGCCGAAGCAGAGTCGTTCACCTCCCCGAAGAGGTGGAACACGACGCCGTCGAGGCCTCCTACGACGAGGACGGCGTCCTTCGACTGACGCTACGGAAACGAGCGCGACGACGGCGCGTCGACGTTTCGTGACTAGACGCGCCGGAGGTTGGCGGCACGCGGGCCCCGGTCGCTCTGTTCGACGTCGAACTTGACCTCCTCCCCTTCAGTGAGGTCCGGGTCGATGGCCGACTGATGGAAGAAAACGTCCTCCTCGCGTGCCTCGGTTTCGATGAATCCGTACCCCTCCTCGTCGTGCACGAACCTGACGGTACCTGTCGGCATGGTTCGTAGTTGGGCCGGGCCGTCCCTAAGTCTATACCTCGGTCGCCTCCGGGTCGCTCTCGTCCAGTAGTTCGACGACGCCGCGTGTGCCGTCGACGCGCACGCGGTCACCCGTATGGCGATGGATAAGGCCAACCGACGCTCACTACGACGGCGTCGTCGTCACGTCCACTGTGCGCGTACGTGGACCGTCACACTCCACGAACAGGACGGACTGCCACGTGCCAAGTGCGAGGTCACCGTCACGCACCGGGACGGCGACGCTGCACCCGAGGAGCATCGCTCGCAGGTGGGCGTCGGCGTTGCCGTCGAGTCTGTCGTGGCTGTACTGCTCGTCTGCCGGCACGAGGCATTCGAGCGCGTCTTCGAGGTCGGTAAGCAGTCGTTGCTCGCGTTCGTTGACACAGACGCCGGCGGTCGTGTGGCGGACGAACACCGTACAGACGCCTTCTTCAACGTCGTCCGGGACGGCCGCGGCCACGTCGTCGGTGACGTCGACCACCGTGACGCGTTCGTCAGTGTCTATCTGGAGACGCATGGTCACCGATAGACGACCCCCGATGATGAAGCTAACCGCCGAGCGCACAGACGAGCGCCTCGCCGGCCCGGTCGAAGGCGGTGCCGAACGGTTCGGACAGGGTACGCATTCGCTCGCGACTCCACGACGCCGCCTCGTCGCTGGCCTCGTGGACCGCGAAGTCGGCTATCTCGGTCGGGTACAGACGGAGTTCGGCGGGACTCCCCGACGGCGTCAGCGATAGCTCGAACAGGAAACTTCGGTCGTTTCGCAGTGACGGGTCGACGGCGTAGTCGTCGACGAAGTCGCCCGTGTCGTAGAGAATCGGACGGCCGTCGTACACCTCGATCCCCTGGAAGACGTGGGCGCTGTGGCCGTGGATTACGTCGACGCCGTCGTCGACGAGCCAGTGGGCGAACTGCTGGAACGCTTCGGGGGGTTCCGTCTCCATGTTCGGCCCCCAGTGCAGGGAGACGATCAGCAGGTCCGGGTCCCGGGAGCGCGCCTGTCCGAGCGCCGTCTCGACGGTCCGGCGCGTCTCGGCGTCGTCGACGTCTATCTCGACGTAGGCCGTCCCGGGCGTGGTCGCCGTCGCTGCGTACTCGGGCGTGTTGTCGGTCAGGGAGACGACGGCGACGGTGCGGTCACCGACGGGGAAGAACGCGGGTTCGAGTGCAGCCGATTCGGTCCGACCGGCGCCGGCGTGGGCGATGTCTGCGTCGTCCAACTCGTCGAGTGTGTCGAGGAGCGCCGGTTCCTCGTAGTCGAGGACGTGATTGTTCGCCAGCGCACAGCAGTCCACGCCCGCGGCCTCCAGCGCGGGAACCGCCCAGTCCGGCGTCGCTCGGAAGTGGAACGTCCGCCGAGTGCGACGCCACTGTTGCCCGCGCGCCGAGAGACAACATTCGAGATTGATACAGAGGCCGTCGAGGGTCTGTATCCGGTCCAGCATATCGCCCCACACCGCCCCCGGCGCCCGGGCCAGTTGCTGTTCGTCGACGAGACGGCCGAGCATTACGTCGCCGGTCAGACCGAGTCGAAGCGTCATGAGTCGGTCCTGTCGCGCCATTCACTCCTGTGACCCGCCCCCGGTCTGGCCCTCCTGTGCGTCACCCCACCCGCCGGCGTCGACGACTTCGAACAGGTTGCCCCAGCCTTCGTCGTCGTCGCTCTCGGGGAGTTGGTCGCGGAGTTGCCGGAAGTCCGACGGCGGCACGACCGACTCGACGAGGTCGACGACGACCCGCGCGTGGTACGCGGCGTCCGCCCGGTCTGCGTTCTCGATGTCGCTGACCCGCGTGACGAACTCGGCCCAATCGAACCGCTGGCCGTGTTCGTGGACGGCGCCGGTCATGTACCAGCGTATCTCCATCGGGAGTGATGCGGCCAAATCCTCGGCCGCGTCCGCCGGGATGCGCTCCCCGAGTGTCAGCAGCGTCGCCCGAATCGCTCGAAGGGTCCTGCCCGTATCGGGTAGTTCCAGTCGGTGCTGTATCGTTCCGGTGAACTCGTCGAACTCCATACAGTCGGGTCAACGACACGACAGGTAATCAATGGAGTGGGTCCCCAGACTCAGGGTTGCGGTGCCGCTTCGACGATGAGCACCTCGCGGTCGGCTTGCTCGGTGACTTTCCGGCCGACGCCGGAGAAGTGTTCTTCGTGCGAGCCGTGTTCGCCGATGACGATAATGCCGGCGTCCACCTCGTCGGCGTAGTCGAGGATAACGTCCTGCGGCAGGCCGTGGCGAGTCGTCCCCTCCACCTCCACGCCGGTGTCTTCGGCCATCTCGCGCACGTCGGCGACGCACATGTGGGCGTGGTCCTCGGCGAAGATGGTCGCCAGTTCGGCCGAACTGAGCGCCGGTTCGTTGAACCGTCGTTCGTCGACGACGCAGATGACGTGCAACCGCGCTCCCTCCTCGGCCGCGATGTCGATTGCGCGTTCGGCGGCCGCACGAGCGTACTCGCTCCCATCCGTAGCTAACAGGATACTCTCCATAGTCGAACTTCGCGCCGACGATAGTTATAATTATGTCACTTCTGTGCAGTGCTCGAGTCCGGCCCTGCTGGCGCCGCTGGGAGCCCCGCACTTATACCACGGTGGCGGTCGAACGCCTGTCCATGTCCGACACAGACCGCATCGCCATCCTCGGTGGGACGTTCACCCCGCTACACAACGGCCACCGTGCGCTCCTCCACAGCGCTTTTCAAACAGCGAGTCACGACGGCGAGGGCGACGGCCACGTCATCGTCGGCCTCACCTCCACCGACCTCGCCAGCGAGACGCGGAGCGACCCCGCACACGCCGAACTCCTCGGGTCGTTCGACGACCGGCAAGACGCCCTCACGGCGACGCTAGACCGGGTCGGGGACGCGTACACGGCGAGCCACGAGGTAGTGAAGATAACCGACACCTTCGGCCCGGCCGCGACGCGAGAAGACGCCGACGCACTCGTCGTCGCACCGGAGGGCAAGGCCCAGCGACGGGCCCACGAACTCAACGACGTGCGAATCGAGCGCGGATATCGACCGCTCGAGATTCACACCTCCCCGTTCGTCGTCGCCGAGGACGGCAAGCGAATTAGTAGCACCCGGATTCGAAACGGTGAGATAGACGTCCACGGCCAGTTACTCCACGACGAGTGAGAGACCACCGTCGGTCTCTCCACCCTCCATCTCACACTCAGTACGGCGGCGACTCCGCCTCGATAACGCCGGCGAGGTTGTCCAGTTCGTCGGTGAGCAACACGACGAGGTCGTCGAGCGTCACGATTCCCGTGAGGTTCCCCTCCCCGTCGACTATCGGCATCCTGCGGACGGCGTGTTCGAACATCGCCGCCGTCGCCTCGAAGACGCCCGCGTCGGTGTGAATCGTCGCCGGCGTTTCGGTCATGACCTCTTCGGCGGTGACGTCGGCCGGGTCGGCGCGCGGTTCGACGACGTGGAGTGTCAGGTCCCGGTCGGTGACGATACCGACTGGGTGCCGGCCCTCGACGACGACGACGCTCCCGACGTCCTCTTCTTTCATCACCGTGGCGAGGTTTCCGGTGGTCTGGTCGCGCTGTGCGGTCATTACCGCCGTTCGTGCGATGTCTTGGACCGTCATGACGTTCCGATAACACGTTGCTCCGCATACGTAATAAGCGTACGTCTCCCCCCGAGAGAGCGGTCAGTCTGAGGACATATCGGTCTCCGGGTCAGCGAACGTCTCGCCGAGGCCGTCGTCTCTGATCATGGCCGAGACGGACTCCGAGAGCGTCTGTGACCGACCGTCGGCCTCGAACGTGATCTCTCGGGACACCGAGGCGCTCCGTGCCTGTTCTTCGACCAGTTCGTCGGTGCCGGTCACCTTCACGAAGATGGCTTCTAGATGGTCGTGCTGGGTCGTTTCTCCACTATCTCGTTTCGAGGTCGACTGCCTGTTACTCATCGGTCACCACCCGACACTCTCCACCACTGTCGATCCATATTATCATACAACATATTTCGCGGCACACGGGACCGCGTATTTAGTATGTACCGCCCACACCCTGCTAGGAACGACCTATCCCTCGCGCTCTCGGCAGCCATCACCGTAGCGAACACGTAATCGGCCGATAAACGCAATCTAAGCCCCTTTTCTGCCTGTCTCGGTAACGGTCACAGGTGGCTTTATCGCTGGAACCGAAAGATATCGTATGGGACGTGTCCACGATTCTCTACAGGTGACTCGACGAGGCCTCCTTCGCGGTATCACTGTAGCCGGCGGTGTCGGGCCCGCATCTACGGCCGGGTCGGCACGGACAGACGAGACTGGCACTCGGAGGGGTACCGAGACGCCGACGGGGAACGCTACAGCGACCGAGGGACCACAGACGGGTGGCGAAACGACGGATAGCGGGGGTGGCACGGTCACCATCGCGATGACGGACGACCTCGTGTTCGACCCCGACGAAACGACCGTCGAACCCGGAACCACTGTCGTCTGGGAGAACGTCGGTGACGTCGGCCACACGGTGACGGCCTACGGGGACGACATTCCGGACGAAGCCGATTTCTTCGCGTCGGGTGGCGTATCGAACGAGGAGGCGGCCCGGTCAGCCTACCCCGATCAGGGGAACGTCCCCGGCGGTGCGACGTTCGAGCACACGTTCGACGTCCCCGGCGAGTACGGATACTTTTGTATCCCCCACGAAGGCGCTGGCATGGTCGCTACCCTTACCGTCGGTACGGCGGGCGACGGCAGTGGTGGTAGTGGACCTGACGGCGTCCCACAGGTTCCCGAATCAGTACGGACTCTCTCCATCGGTGCGACGGCACTCGCACTACTGGTCGTCGGGTTTGCGTTCTTCTTGCTCAAGTACGGTGGCGACTACGGCGACGGCTGAGTCACCACGGCGGTCACTCGTCTCAGACGGCACTATCGCCGTCCGACGAGTAATCTGTCAGTCAAGTTGTATAAGCATAACATACCGGCCGACGACAGCCTGTTATGCAGTGTCCATGAGACAGTCACAGCCACCGTTGTCGATGAACTCTGTGACGGCGTACTGTGTACCACACCGCTGACAGAGAACCTGCGCGTCGACGAACACCTCGAACTCCTCGACGGCGATGCGGTCGGTGTCCCGTAGCTTCTCGATGCGGTCTTCGGTCACCGAGAGCGTCCGGGTCAGTAACCGCTGGATGCTCTCGCGGTCGTTCGCCCGCTTTTCCTCGTCGGAGGGTTTTTGATACTCGGCGCCCCGCCACTCCTTGAGGTACGAGCGGATCGCCTGATAGGTGACGAAGTCCCGTTCGAGCGACTCGACGTCGAGTCCCTCTCGTTCCAGTCGGGTCCGGGTGTCCGTCCGGACCCCCGTGCTGACGTCGTCGGCCGTGAGGTTCCGGTAGGTCGTCTCCACGTCACTGTCGAGGGCGGCCTGTCCCGCGTCTCTGAGCGCCTGTTCGAGGAGTTGCTTGTTGAAGTAGTCGGCGAGGTCCCTGAGACTCATCCGCTCGTAGCCGTCGCCGGTCCACCGTAGCTCTAATTCCGCCCCCATCTCGTCGAGGCCGTACTCGTCGAGGAGCCGTGCCACCTTACTCGACGGGCGGTCGTCGGTGCTTGAACTCATTCTCTATCTCCCCTTTCGCAACTGGGCGTAAAAAGGCTACTGGGCTCAGATGGTGGTGACGCGAGCGTAGTCGTCGTCGAGGGCCTGTGCGTCCTCTTCGAGCAGCGCGATGACGAGGAAGTCCGCGGCGTCGGCGAAGTAGTCGACGAGCGCGGCGATTCGGTCGGCGTCGATGGCCTCGAGCGAGTCCAGCAGCATGAACGGCACCGTCTCGTGGAGGTCGTGGACGAGGTAGCCGGCCAGCGCGAAGATGAGGCCCACGACTTCTCGTTCGCTCTCGCTTAGGTGGTCGATGGTGTCCTCGTAGGCCGCCCCGTTCTCCGTGGTTCGGACGATGTGGAGTTCGAAGGCGCTCTTATCGACCTTTCGCCGCCCCTCTCGGACCGTGCGTTCGATGCGTTCTATCCAGACGCGGTCTAAGTTCTCGTATCCGAGGATGTCGAGCACGGCGTCCATGTGCTCGTTGAACGCCTCGACGGCTTCGGTCTCTATCTGGCCGACCTTCGTGCGCTTGTCGGTGAGTTCGTCGACGAGTTCGTCGCGTTCCTCGCGGAGGTCCTCGGCGCGTTCGACCATCGCCTCTATCTCCGCTATCTCCTCGCTGACGTCGTCGAGGTCGGATTCGAGACGGTCGATGTCGAACTCTAGCTGGTTGGCCTCGCGGTGGAGGTCGAGGATGTCCTCGAAGTCCTCCGATTCGAGTTCTTCGACGGCCGACTCCAGCGTTTCGACCTCGTCGGTGAGTTCTTCGCGCTGGTCCTTCAGCGAGTCGACCTGCTCGGTCCGCTGTTCGAGTTCGTCTTCGACGTCGTTTAGTTTCCGTTCGACCTCCTCACGCCGGTGCTGTTTCTGCTCGGCCTCGCGCTTGTCGCTTTTGAGATCCTCGAGGTCGCTCTTTATCTCCGAGAGGTCGCTCAGTTTCTCCTCCCGGAGGCTCTGGAGGCGGTCGACGGTGTCCTCGATCTGTTCGCGTTCGACCGAGGAGCCACAGGTCCAGCAGACGACCGTCTCGTCGTCGCCTTCGAGGAGCTGTTCCGTAACGGACCCGTTTGCGGCCTCGTCGCCGCTGTCTTCGAGCGTTCCGAGGACCTCGTAGTCCTCGGATTCGAGGCGTTCCTCGTTGTACTGGATCAGGCTCTGGAGGTCCGAGATGTCGTTGTTGAGGGTCTGTCGCTTTCCTCGGAGCCGTTCGATTTCGCTCTCTAAGTGTTCCATGTCCCCCATCGGGGTCTCGGGCAGGTCCGCCAGTTCGTCGGAGAGGTCGCTCCGTTCCTGCTTGAGCGAACGGATGCTCGTTTCACGGGACTCTATCTTCTGGCGGAGGGATTCGAGGTCCGACCGGGTACTGCGCAGGTCGTCGAGTCGCTCTTCGAGTTTCTCCTGTTCCCGACGGCTCTCCTGGATGTCGTGACTGCTCTCGTCTATCTCTTTTTCTTTCTCGGCGAGTTCCTCGCGCTTGTCCTCTATCTGTTCGCGCAGGGAGTTCCGCCGCTGTTCGAGGTCCGGAAGGTCCCGTTTTCTGGACTCGATCGTCGCGAGTTCGTCGTTGATGTCGTCTTTCTCCGCTTCGAGGCGCTGTATCTCCTCTTTGATGGCCTCGGTGTCGACCGGACGCATGATGACGTCGCGGAGGTCGTCGCCGCGGGCGACGGACTGCCTGGCCTCGTTGGTTTCGAGGAGGAAGGCAAAGAGGTCCGCGACCTCGGAGTCGTCGAGGTAGCTCTCTCCCGAGAACTGCACGCTGTCGCCAGCACGCTTCAGCGTGCGCTCGTACACTTCGTCCTCGTACTCGAACGTGACGCGCCCCTCGTCGGCGTCGCCCTTGAGCGTCGCCTGACGGCTTCCCATCGCAGCCATGATCGACTGGAGGAACGACGTTCTGTTCGTCGCGTTCTCGCCCGAGAGGATGGTTACGCCGGGCGAGATGTCGAGTTCGGCTTCGTCTATTCCGCCGATGTTCTCGACGGAGAACCGTGCCGAGTTAGTAACTTCTTCTGGGGTCGACATACACCAACTCTAACGTTGTAGTGTAATAAATCTTCTTTGTTAGTCCACTTCCGAGCGCTCAGACGGCTCCGCCGATAGCCGACGGACGATTTGGATAACACACGTACTATTGTGATTCTTTATCGTCGGTGACCGCGCTTATCTCACCGCTAAACGCGGGCGGACAATCGGCAACCCGAGGCGTCGACGCACAACCGGGGGGAACGGGACGGCCGGGGCCGTCCGACCGGCTCTTCCAACGTTACGGGGCGCTCATCGTCTTAGTAATGAACTGCTTACGACACGTCTCGGCCCGGTCGTAGCTCTTCCAGCGAGAGGCCGGCGCGAATCGCGCTTCCGGGGTCCGTTCGGGCCCGGTACTCGAACCCGACGTAGCCGTCGAATCCCGCCTCGTCGACAGCGTCGAGGATGTTCGGGTAGTTGAGTTCTCCCGTCCCCGGTTCGTACCGACCGGGCACGTCTGCGATGTGGACGTGGCCGATGTCCTCGACGTTCTCGGTCATCGTTTCGATGATGTTGCCTTCGGTCACCTGCTGGTGGTAGACGTCGTACAGGAGGGCGACGGCGGGGCTGTCGACGGACCGCACGACGTCGAACCCGACGTCGGCCGCTTCGAGGAAGTAGCCGGGATGGTCGACGGCGGTGTTCAGCGGTTCGAGGACCAGCGTGACGCCCGCGTCCTCGGCGGTCGGTGCGGCGGCACGCAACCCCTCGGCGACCAGTTCGCGCTGTCGCTCCTCGGTCACGCCCGGTTGGTCGTCGCCGGTGAGGACGAAGAGGGTCGGACAGTCGAGACGCTCGGCGACCGCGACCGACCGCTCTATCTCCGCGACCGTCTCGTCGAGTCTGTCTGGGTCGGTTAGCGGGCCCTCGGTGCCGACCATCCCGACGAGGTCGAGGTCGGTCGACGCCAGCGTCCGCTCGACTGCGTCGAGGTTCTTGTCCGCCCACGTCCAGAACTCCACGGCTTCGGCACCGAGGGACGCGACCGGCTGAAACCGGTCGATAAACTGGCGGTCGGTGTACAGCATCTCGAGGCAGACGGAGAACGGGAGCATCAACGCGCCCTCCTCGGGGTCCGCGTCGGCCGCGACTGCCCGCTCGAATCGTCGCTCTCACCGGTCGGAAGTCGTGGAACCATCGTGACACCTACACGTTCGGCGGCGGTCGACAATAGTGTTCGGACACGTTCGTTCGTAGGTAACGGGGCGGGAGAACGCTTTTGTCGACCGCTGGCGAACGTTCTGGTAGTGCCTTGCGAGGGCATACAACACGAATCCAGCCATGAAAGCAGCAGTGTACTACGGTCCGGGAGACGTTCGCGTCGAAGACGTACCGACCGACGACGTCGGCCCGGACGACGTTCGCATCGACGTCGCGTGGTGTGGCATCTGTGGCACCGACTTACACGAGTACCTCGGGGGGCCGATTTTCACGCCCGCAGAGCCCCATCCACGGACCGGCGAGTCACTGCCAGTGACCATCGGCCACGAGCTCTCCGGCGTCGTCTCCGAGGTCGGCGAGGACGTGACGCGACTCTCCGAGGGCGCCCGTGTCGTCGTCGAGCCGAACATCCCGTGTCACGACTGCTACTACTGCGAGGAAGGGCACCACAACCGCTGTGAGAACGCCGCCGCCATCGGCCTCCAGACAGACACGGGCGGGTTCGCGGAGAACGTCGTCGTCCCCGAACCACAGGTCCACGAACTGCCCGACGACGTATCGCTGAAAGACGGCGCACTGGTCGAACCGCTGGCGGTCGGCCTCCACGCCGTCCGCCGGGCGAACCTGCGCCCCGGCGACACCGCCGCCGTGTTCGGGGCCGGCCCCATCGGCCTCACGGCGGTCCACGCCGCCGTCGACGCCGGCGTGAAACGGCTGTTCGTCTCCGAACCGCAGGACGGCCGACGGGCTATCGCGGACCGACTGGGGGCCGACGTGACGATAGACCCGACCGCCGCGGACCCCGTCGAGCGCATTCGGGCCGAGACGGCGGGCGGCGTCGACCACGCCTTCGAGTACGCGGGCGTCGACCCCTCCTTCAACGCGGCGCTCCGGAGC
Source organism: Haloarcula sp. JP-L23 (assembly GCF_011602445.1). Taxonomy (NCBI): domain Archaea; kingdom Methanobacteriati; phylum Methanobacteriota; class Halobacteria; order Halobacteriales; family Haloarculaceae; genus Haloarcula; species Haloarcula sp. JP-L23. The sequence goes on from NZ_CP050014.1 coordinate 2,123,303, forward strand.
ACCCGCCGCGGCGGCGTCGTCACCGTCGGGGCCGTCTTCGAGGAGACGACGGAGACGGACCTAAAGGAGGTCGTCACCACCGAGCGAACGGTACAGGGGAGTCAGACCTACGCCTATCCCCCGCTGTCACACCGCGGCGAGTTCGACGCCGTCATCCAGTCGCTGGCCGCCGGCGACGTCGATACGGACGCGTTCATCTCGGCGACTATCGACCTCGACGACATCGTTTCGGCGGGGTTCGACGCCATCACGGACGAGTCGACGGACCTCGTGAAGGTCCTCGTCGAGCCCTGACCGGCACGTGGGTTTTTGCGTTGCTGGCCCGTCTAGTCGGATATGACGCGTGCGCTCGTCGTCGTCGAACCGGAGCAACAGGTACTCGAACTGCTTGACGTCGCCACCGACTTCGCCCGCGGGTCGGGCAGCGAACTGCTACTGTTCCACGTCACGGACACCTTCGACAGCGGCGCCGTCCGTGACAAGATGCGCGAGTTGACCGGCGCCGACCACAACTATCGGGCCGGCATCGAGGGTGCGGAGTCGTTCGCGACGGACCTCGGTGAGGCGCTTCTCCCCGAGGACGTTCGCTTCAGCGTCGAGGGGGCGTTCGGGAACTCGGCGGACCGAATCGTCGCCGCCACCGAGGAGTTCGACTGTGACCACGTGTTCCTCACCGGTCGGCAACGGACGCCGACCGGCAAGGCCGTCTTCGGCGACACGACACAGGACGTGATTCTAAGCGTCGACGTACCGGTGACGCTCGTGATGGGTTGAGTAGGGGCCTGCCGTCGAGAGCGGTGGCCGTACGATTCAGCGACGGACCTATCGGCCCGCTCAGGCGTGGGCTTCGGTGTCGCCCGTCGTGTCCTGAATGCTGGCGGGCATCTCGCCGGAGACCATCATCTGGACGATGTCCTCTTTGGTCACGCGGTCGGTGTCGACGGTGCCGACGAGGTCGCCGCTGTCGAGGATGGTCACGCGGTCGGTGAGCGCGAACACCTCGTCCATGTTGTGCGTGATGAGCAGCACCGTGATGCCCTCGTCGTTGAGCGTCTGGATGAGGTCACGGACCCGTCGAGCGGAGTCAGCAGAGAGGGCGGAGGTCGGTTCGTCCATGATGACGAGGTCCGGTTCGGTGACGAGCGACCGTGCGATGGCGACGGCCTGCCGCTCACCGCCGGAGAGAAACTCGACGCGCGCCGTCGGGTCGATTTCGAGGTTCAGACGGCTCCGGATTATCTCTTCAGCCTGTTCGTTCATCGTCTCCCAGTCGACCACCGAGATGCCGGCGTACCGCTTCATCGGGTTGCGCGCGAGGAACATGTTGGCCGACACCGAGAGGGTGTCGACGAGCGCGAGGTCCTGATACACCGTCGAGATACCGTACTTCCGGGCCTCTTTGGGATTCGAGATGTGGACCTGCTCGCCGCGGATGAAGACCTCGCCGGCGTCGGGTTGGTGGACGCCGACGAGCGTCTTGATGAGCGTGGACTTGCCCGACCCGTTGTCACCGAGCAGCCCCATTATCTCGCCCTCCCGCACTTCGAGGTCGACGCCGTTCAGCGCCACGACGCGGCCGAAGTGTTTCTCGATGCCGCGCATTTCGATGAGGTTCGTCGTGCCACTCTCTGACATAGACAATAATAATCAGCTAGGTTACAAAAGTATTTCCCCGACGTCGACGCCGGGGTGCGCTCAGTCGTCGCCGGCCGCGTCCTCTGTTACCTCTGCCGACTCGTCGCCGGGCCGCTCGTCGGATTCGTAGCCTTCGCCGAGGCCGGGCAGGTGCCACGCGCCGGTCATGATGCCGCCCGTCTCGGTCGTCTCTCGCTGGACGACGGCCTCGACGAGCGCCGGCCCGTCGTGTTCGACCATCCCGGACAGCGACGGTTCGAGGTCGTCAGGTTCGAACACCCGGTCTGCGTACTCGACGCCCATCGACTCGGCCATGCCGACGGCGTCGTAGTCGTGTGCCTCGTCGAACTCCGTCGCGAGGACGCGGTCCCATCCGGACTGTGTGACCTGCAGGTTCCGTATCGAGAGCCACGCGTGGTTGTTGAGGACGAGGACGTTCACGTCGATGTCTTCCTGAACCGCCGCGATTAGCTCCTGGTTGCAGTGGAGGAAACTGCCGTCGCCCTGTATGGAGACCACCTGTCTGTCCGGTGCGGCGAGTTTCGCGCCCATCGAGGCCGGGAGCGAGAACCCCATGGTGGAGAACCCGCCCGCGGAGATGTTCGACCGCGGTTCGTACACCGGGAACTCGGGGTTCGTGATGTCCTGTGGGTGGCCGGCACCCGACGTGACGATGGCGTCCCTCTCGAGGACGTTCCGTAGCGCACCGAGAACGCGGGCCATCGACAGGGGCACCGAGTCCTCGGTGTGGCGGTCCTCGATGCGGTCCGCCCACTCGGCCCAGCGACGCTTTACCTCCTCGTAGTACTCGTTTTCCTCCGTGCCGACGGGGTCCATTCGCTCCTCGATTTCGTCGCGAATCTGTCGAGCGACCACCTTCGCGTCACCCTGTACGCCGATCTCGACGGGGTAGTTCTTCCCGATTTCGTGGGTGTCGATGTCGACGTGAATCAGCTTCGTGGGCGGAATCTCGAAGCTCACGCCGGGGTCGAACGACGACGTGTGCAGGTCCGAGAACCTGACCCCGAGCGCGAGAATCACGTCGGCGCTGCTACAGAGTTCGTTGCCGGCCGTCGTCCCCCACGCGCCCGCGTACCCGACGAACAGATCGTGGTCCTCCGGGACGATGCCTTTACCCTGAAACGTCGGACTGACCGGGGCCTGTACGTACTCGGCGAGGGCCTGCACTTCGTCCCACGCCTCCGCGAGCATCGCGCCGCCGCCGGGGACGATGACCGGGCGCTCGGCGTTTACGAGCAGTTCGGCGGCCTCGGAGACGGCCCGCGGGTCGCCGGCGGGGCGGTACTGCGCTCTCGACTGTGCCGGGTCCGGGATTTCGACGTCCGCCTCGGCGGCCTGCACGTCCATCGGAATCTCGATGTGTACCGGGGCCGGACGGCCGGTCACGGCCTCCTGAAACGCCCGTCGGAGCGTGCGTGGGAGGTGTTCGACGGCGTGGACCTGAAACGTCTCCTTCGTTATCGGTTCCATCACGCTCGGGAAATCACCGGGGTGCTTTCGTTCTATTTCCTGTAAGATACCCTGTCCGTACTCGTGGGTCTGTGGCCCGCCGGTCAACACGACCATCGGGATGGAGTCGACGAACGCCGTCGCCACCCCAGTGACGGTGTTAGTCGCACCGGGGCCGATGGAGGTGAACACGACGAGCGGATCGCCGCTCGCGCGGGCGTAGCCGTCCGCTAAGTGTGTCGCCCCCTGTTCGTGGCGAGGTTGGACGACGTCGACCGAGGCGTCGTTGAACGCGTCTATCAGCAGAGTGCTCCCGTGACCCGGGATGCCGACGATGTACTCGACACCCTCCCGTTCGAGGTACTCGGCGATGATTTCACTGCCGTTCAGCCGTGGCATACAGTTCACTTCGCAGACAGATAGCTTATAGGTTGGTGTCGGTTCACACACGAGGAGCGTCGGGCGTTCTGCTGGTCACTCACTGTCCGATAGCGGTTCGCGTGACAGCAACGACCGGAGAGAAAGCCGACCGCTCAGGTCGACAGGAGGCGACGCCGAATCTTCGCTTCGGTGGTGTAGAGGTAGATAGCCAGCAACAACACCAGTCCGTTGATGAACTGGATGGCGTCGCCGCCGACGCCGACCTGCACGAGGCCGACCTGAATCATCGTCAGCAGGAACATCCCGCCGAAGGCGTTCTCGATGTCGCCGCGACCCCCGGTGAGGCTGATGCCGCCGATGACGGCCCCCGCGAACGCCGGGAAGAGGTCACCCTCCGCGAGACCCGGCGGCGCGGCGCTGAGATAGCCGGTGTACAGCAGGCCCGCGAGGCCACTCAGGACGCCCGAGGTGGTGAAGACGATGAGCAGGACTCGCTCGCGCGGAATCCCGGCTTCCTCGGCGGCGTTCTCGTCGCCGCCGACGGCCATGATGGCCAGCCCGATGCGCCGGTAGTTCATGACGAACCACGTCGCGGCGTACAGCCCCACTATCAACAGCACCGCGATAGGTATCGAATCGACCAACCAGATAGACCCCGCTTCACCGATGAGTGGCAGGTCACCGACGAGCGCGCCGCCGATGAACAGGTACGACTCGGGCAGCGGTGCAACGGTAATGGTCGACAGCAGGAACACCGCGCCCCGGAAGATGATGAAGAAGGCCAGCGTCTGCAGGAAGGGGTTGATGCCGAAGTAGCCGATGGAGACGCCGTTGACGAATCCGATAGCGCCACCGATTGCGAGCACCAACACGACGCCGACGAGACCGGGGGTCGACGGGAACCACGTGTTCAGGAAGAGCGCAGTGACCATCGCCGAGAAGCCGGCGATAGAACCGATCGACAGGTCGAAGTTCCCGCTCAGGAGACAGAGCGACTCGGCCAGTACCAGCGCACCCAGTCCCGCACTGGAGTACAGCATGAACTGGATGTTGCTGGCCGAGGTGAACACCTCTGGCATCAACACCGCGAAGACGGCGAAGGTCACGATGACGATGGGCCAGATCATGTTGTCGAGGCCCCAGAGCAACCACTTGGTACTCTCGCCGCTCGTCCGGTCCAGTACGTCCGCCCAATCTCTGTCTCGGATACTCATAAATGCGGTCTCTCGATGGGTGCCTGCATCAGTTCAGTATCTCGCTCGCGTAGTTCCCCCAGAGGTAGCCAGCGTCGGCGTTCTCCTGCGTGATGGCGACCGTCTTGGGCTTCAGCCACGGGTAGTAGGCGGTGTCGTTCGACGTCCACTCCGTCACCGTCCCGGGCGACCAGTACGGCTCCGAGAGGGGCCGAACACCGTTGTACTCGATGTTCTCGACGGCGACCGTTCCGGGAAGGCTCGCGGAGCTTCCCGCCTTGACCTCGTCTCCGGGTTGTGGCACCGCAGGGCTCCCGGTGTCGAGGTGGTGGATCATGTACTCCAGCGAAATCGGGGCGTAGAACGGCATCGGTTGCTGGAGGGTGGTGTGGACGTACCCCTGCCTGATGGCGTCGATGACGCCCGGGAACCCGTCGATGTTCATGATGGGGATGTAGTTCTCCGTGTCGTCCCGCGTCGCGAGCATCCCCATCTGGTCCAGCACGTTGACCGCCGCCAACGCGCCCCCGCCCCAGACAGCGTAGATACCGTGGATGTCCTTGTCGCTCTGGAGGAACGCACTGAGGTTCTGGGTGGCCCGTTGCTGACTCCACCCCTTGTTGTAGATGACCCGTGCTATCTCGATGCCGTCGGCCTCGCTGATAGCCTGTCGGAACCCTTCGCTCCGGCGAACCGCCGACTGGTCCGCCTGGTCGCCCACGAGGTCGACGACGCGACTCCCGCCGTAGGTGTCGTTCAGTGCCTCGACCATCAGCTGGCCGGCCCGATAGCCGGCATTGAAGCTCCCGAATCCGGTGAACATCGGGATGGCGTCCGTCGGGGCCGAGGAGTTGGCCGTGTACACCGGGACGCCCTGTTCGGTCGCCCGTTCGATGACGCCGACGGCGGCGTCCGAGGAGTAGGGGCTGATGAGCAGGCCGTCGATGCCGCTGTTTAGCATACTCCGAACGTTCTGAATCTGCGTCTGTGCGTCCCCGCCCGCCTGCGTGACCTGTATCTCGTGACCCAGCTCCTCCGCGTAGATCTCCCCGATTTTGCGGAACACCTGTAGCCACGGGTTGTTCATGTTCTTGATGGAGAACCCGAACTGGTAGGTCTGTTGCTGGTCGCCGCCCGTCGTCGTCCCATCACCGGCCGTCGTCTCGCCGTCACCACCACCGCCGTCGCCCGCCGGCGTCTCACCGTCTCCGCCTCCGTCCCCACCGCCGTCACCGCCGTCGCCGCCACACCCGGCAAGTCCCACACTCACGCCGAGGCCGACTGCTGTGATATACTTCCGTCGTGAGAAACGCTCGTCTGAATGGCTATCGCTTACCATGGGCCTAATGCACATGTTAATTCATTCACACTATACATATATCTTTCCCCAGCGTCCACGGACGAGGCACCTAGCCACCGGCCTCCGGCCGACAGCCCCGTTGTCCTCGGTTTCGCTCTCCGGTTGTCGCGGGCGAGACACACTCACTTCTGACGGCCGACCGATACCGCGGACCGGTCCGAGTACACTGGACTCACGGTGGCGCGGCGAAGGAGACCGCCGTCGCGTCGGGTGACCCCGTCGAGCCCATCCTGTTGACTGGCGCGGCTATCCGGAAAGTTGCTCCGACCGTTCCCGTCCTCGCCAGCGAGAACGTGAGCTACACGATTGAGAACGGTATGCGTAGACGGTCGTTGGATCGCGTTCTGACGCCACCGTTTGACTGCTTCCGGGGTCGTTTGCGGACGCCGAACGGATGGGTCGCTGTCTCACGAGCCGCCGATACGGCTGTCGCGGGACGGCGGTGTGCTGGCTCCCCCACCTCGCGTTCGTCACCTACAAACAATCTCGCGTCTATTGCGGTAGAGCGGTACGCCTTCGCGTGTCCACCTCGCCAGAAACTGCGGGATGCCGCGGACCCGTCTGTCCGAATCACCATCGTGGGGCGTTCGGTAGATGCGAACTGACTTGGGTACGAACGCCGATGTAGGCGAACGTTTCTAACAGAGGTACCGATGTTATGACGTTCTGTCAAATCGGTTGATCAGGGACTGGTGTGTTCAGCCAGATTACCTGAGTTCGTTGGGCCATTCGTGGTGAATTACCTCCGAGCTTCGATATAGCACTATGGAGTTTATGAGACTGACAGCAGCCACAGTACTGTCGTTTCGATGACAACAAAATTCGAGTTGGCTACAGCAGTGAGTAGATATTCGCCGTGTAGACGTCCCTGACCCGGTCGCCCCACTCGTGGGTGTAGGTGTCGATGACGTCTTGGGCGACGTCACCTCTGAGATACTTCACGACCCCCCGGTCCCCGGTGCGGTCCCGGAGATGTGTGGTGAAAAAGTGCCGGAAGTAGTGGGGCGTGACGTTCTCTTCGGCGCCGCCGCCGTCGCGGTACCAACCGTGCCTTCGAGCGTGCGTCTCGACGACGTGGTGGACCATGTCCGGCGTCAATCGCTGTCCCCAGTCGCCGCTCGTCGAGACGAAAAGCGGCGCGGCCGGCGATTGCGTATCCGGGCGTATCGCGAGCCAACGACGGAGGACAGCGGCTAATTCGTCGTCGACGGGGACGGTCGTATCCCGCTTTCGCTTGTTCGAGGCCGTGCGTTCCTCACCATTGACGACGCTGGCACGGGCCGGGGCCGCCGAGACGTACAGTGAATCCGCCCGGCCGTCGAGGCTCGCACGGACAGGGATGTCGGGCCGCGGACCTGCATCAGCGAGGTTCAGGTCACGCACGTCGAGGTTGCAGAGCTCGCCGACACGCATCCCGGTCTTGAGCAACGTGACGACGACGGCCCGTTCGAGCGGATGGGTCACGCCGGCGACGAACGCACGCATCGCCGGTATTCCGATTTCCCGGCGAGTCGGATCGGTATTGATGGATTCGTCCATCTCCTCCATCACCAGCGTCATCGGGTTCGAGTCGAAGGTCCCGACCTGCGTCATGTACGCGTAGAATCGGTGGAGGTAGGAGGCGTAGGTAGCGACCGTGCTCTCGCTTTTCTCCCCTCGGAGGCCGTGGACGTACGCCATGCAGTCGCGGTGGGACGCCTCGGCGACTGGGATCGGACGCCCGCCCTCAGAGAGAAACGATTCGAAGTCACGGAGGACGCGTTCGTAGAACGACCGCGTCCGGTCGCTCTTGCCGTGATAGGTGATGTCGTCGAGGAAGTACCCGACCGGGTCCTCGCTCGCGTCCGGCGTGGTGGCGTCTGAACTCATTCGTCCAGCACGTACCCTCCGTGCCGGCCGCTGTATCGGACCCGACCCGACGACTGGAGTTCCTGTAACGTCTCGTCGAGTCGCTGTTCGATGTCGTCAGTGAGTTCCGCGAGCAACTCGTCCCAGTCGTAGTGGCCCCCGTCAGCGAGAACGTCCTGCACCCGCGTCTTCAGGCCGTCGACCCCAGGGGTTGTGTCCGGAGAAGTGGGTTCCTCTCGGCCGCCGCTAGCCGGGACGTCACCCGTCGATGCCGATTCCGGTGGCTCGAAATCGCTCCGACCCGCCTGCACCATCGTCCGGACGAACTCACTCTGACTCATGTCGAGTTCGTCGGCGTGTTCGCGCCACCGCTCTTTCTGATAGGCTGGGACGTACGTCCGAACGGACGTTCGCTCGGTCCCATCGTTGTCCGCTGCCATACCACTCCCCTCTCACCCCGCGCACTTCAAAGTAGTCCTACCTTACCGGATAAAGACACTTATTTGTGCCAATGGGCCCGCAATCTGCCCCAATATGAGTACACCTATACGCATCTATCCACGAGCTGGCGAAGCGTCGTCGCCACCGAAGGACTACATTCACGGATATAAATTTGCGGCTCGCTCGGTGCGGAATTCCGTGCGGGCCGGATCGGCAGTGGCCTGTCCCTGAATGACTCCCAGTACCTCGCGGTTGGTACCGTCGGGCCACCAATTGTGGGTCCGTTCGAACGTATCTCGATAGACTCGCCCGGTCAGGATGGGTAGCGTTCGGTGCGGGGTCGTCGGTGATGATTCGCCAATCCTCACTAGCTGGTGTGTTAAACTCGGCCAACCCCGCTCGGTCACTGTATCGACGTTCGCCAGAGCGCTTTGAGCAGGACTCGACGGAGCTACTACGAGCCGTCTCGGCAGACAGCCTACAGCCGTGCGAGTATCGTGTATATCCCAGCCGCGGGGTTGTCTTCGCTGACTGCCAGAACCTCGGCGTCGTGAGCCTCCAGCGCGCTGTGGACGTCGTCTTTCGACGTACCTAACGCGCCGTGCGTCTCGACGACGATGGCCCGGTACCCGTTCGGCATCTCGGTGATGACGTCTACCTCCGTACCCTCACAGTCGAGGACGAGTACGTCACCGTCCGGCAGGTCCGCGGGTGCGATTCTGTCTGCTCCGGCAACGGGGCCGGCCGCGTTTGCGGCGTCCCCGACGGCCGCGTGATGGACTTCGATGCGTTGGATGTCGTGGAGGGCTGCGTTCTCCGCGACGAGGCGCGCACGGTCTGCTGCTGGCTCGTAGACGGTGAGCGACGCCGCCCCCTGCCTCGCTGCGACGATAGTCGATATCCCTAGTCCTCCGCCGACGAGTGTCACGTGGTCACCGTCGTCGACGGCTTCTCGCACCAGTCCGAGCAAGTCGTCTTCGTAGTCCGGGAGCACGTCGGAGACGTCGAAGAGCCTCGGTCCCCGTGCGTGCACACCGTTGTACACGCCCATCTTTCGCGGTAAGTGCGGCCGCACTCTGTTGTAGAGGGCCTGCACCACACCTTGAAGCCCGTCTCGCTGATACGGATTGTTCTCCCGGTCCGGGTGTTCGCCGCCTTCTGCGCCCGAGTCAATCCCCATATGCGAGGGTCGATAACGGACCGTAAGGTTAGCCGTCTCCTACGCGACGGCTACCCGAGGACGAGTCCGATATGGCGACGAACGCGTCCCGAAATGCCACCAGAAGTGACTCTCGGCCGCTACTGGACGGGCGGGATGCGGTGGGAACGTGCCTTCAGTCGACCCGGCCAGTGTCGATAACCCACCGCCACCGACGTCTGATTCGCTATCGATCCCCCACGAAAGCCGACGGCGGTTGGCGAATCCAAAACGGCTTGACGCTGGATTGGCTTGGCGTGGATATGGACATGGCCCCCAACCGCTACGAACGGGTCGAAGGGAGGGCAACATAGCATGGCAGACCCCGGACTCGTCCGTCTGTTCATGATTCTCATCGTCATCGTGGTGATGCTCGTGAGCATCGTCGCGTCGATGTATCTCGTGAAGTACCTCATCGAGCGAACCTTCGAGTCCTGATTCGAGGGTCGGCGAAGCGCCCGTCGCCCAGTAGTGTCAAAGAGGCGTGTGTTTCGGTGGGCGACCTCAGTCTGATGAACCGTATGTCGCTATATTGAATATGGGGTGAGGCGGCTGGCCTCCCGTAGTGGAATCGGGAAGAGCGCTTCCGGTTTTGCCACCTCGATTTCGACGCTCGACCGAAGCGACCCGTCGACGGCACCGCGGTCGCCAACAGACCCGACCAGCGCTGAACGTGGAACGTTTAAATACTGGCGCGGCAAGCGTTAACTGGTATGCAGTTCGTCCGCTACACAGTCGCAGGTACAGGTCCGGAGTGGGGCATCCGAGCAGACGAGCGGGTCTACTCGCTCGCCGACTGGCCCGGCAGCGATCCGACGCTCGCCGATATCGGGTCGGCGGGCTACCGACGTAGAGTCCGCGAAGCGCTCGGGGCGGGGTCGCTGACGGCCGTCGACGGCGACGTTTCACTGCTCGCGCCGGTCGAAGCCCCGGGAAAAATCGTCTGTGCCGGTCTGAACTACCGCGACCACGCCGAGGAACAGGACGAGGAGATCCCCGAGAAACCACTGCTGTTCTCGAAGGCGGCGACGTCCGTCACGAACCCCGGTGACCCGATCGTCCACCCCGCCGACCTCGACGACGTCGACTACGAGGTCGAACTGGGCGTCGTCATCGGCCAGACGGCCAGTAGCCTCGACCCCGACGAAGTCAGAGACCACGTGGCCGGCTATACAGTCATCAACGACGTGAGCGGACGCGACGCGCAGTTCGACGACGGACAGTTCTTCCGCGGGAAGAGCTACGACACGTTCTCGCCGATGGGGCCGACGCTCGTCGCTGGCGACGGGTTCGACCCCAACGGCGTCGACGTGGCCTGTCGCCTCAACGGCGAGACCAAACAGTCCTCGAACACGGAGCAGTTCATCTTCGACGTCGACGAACTCGTCGCGTACATCAGCGACGCGATGACGCTGCGTCCCGGCGACGTCATCTCCACGGGGACCCCGGGCGGCGTCGGCATCTTCCGCGATCCACCGGAACTGATGGAACCGGGCGACACCGTCGAGGTAGAGATAGAGGGCATCGGGGTCCTCGAAAACCCCGTCGTCGGGGAATAACGGCCGGACGCCGTCGTCGACGGTGCGGCGCTTTCGGTTCGAAATTTTATACTCGTGTGCACCATGTGTTCGAATACCAATGACCTCAGATACACTCGCTACGTTCGAGTCGTCGCTCGCCGAGTACGACGTGCCGGTGACCCGCGTCGGCCGAGCGGCTGTCGCATCACGGGTGAACGACGTCGTGGAACCGCCAGCGGTCGGCGTCGCACTGGACGAGACGTTCGCCGACGACGCGTTCTCGCTCGCCGATACCGACGTGGTCGTAGACCCCACCCCGGTCGAACTCAGGGAGGCAAGAACGGGGGTGACTGGTGCGCGTCTCGGCGTGGCTGACTACGGGACGGTCGCGCTCGAACAGACCGACCGCGGGAGCGAACTGGTGAGTCTCTTCGTCGACACCCACGTCGTCGTCGTCCGTGAGACAGACCTCGTCACCGAGATGGAGTCGGCTATCGAGACGCTGGATAGCGAGTTCGGCGAGTCGCGAGGAAGCGCGATACTGGCGACCGGACCGAGCGCGACGGCTGACATGGGCGCACTCGTCCGAGGGGCCCACGGGCCGAAAGACGTCAGAGCCATCGTCGTCACGGAGGACGCCTGAATGTCGAGAGCCGACGACATCCGCGACCTGATGCGGACCGAGGGGGCGGCCATCGCAGCGAACACGCAGGGGTTCAACGAGGGCCGGTACGCGTCGGTGGCCGACCTCAAAGACTACGAGGCGCTCAAGAGCGAGGCGAGAGCTATCAAGGAAGACGCTATCGAGCGGTTGCCAGAACTCGTCGACCGACTGGAGACGTCCGTCGTCGAGAACGGCGGCACGGTGTACGTCGCCGAGGACGCCGCGGACGCCAACGAGTACATCCGGTCGGTCGTGGCCGAGCGAGACGCCTCCCGCGTGGTCAAGAGCAAGTCGATGACCAGCGAGGAACTGGAGGTCAACGAAGCGCTGGAAGCCGACGGGGTGGACGTCCTGGAGACGGACCTCGGCGAATGGGTCCTGCAGTTGGCCGAGGAAGCGCCCTCCCACATCGTCGCGCCGGCTATCCACAAGTCCCGGGAGTCTATCGCCGACCTGTTCAACGAACTGTTCGACCCCGAGGAACCGCTGGAGACGGCCGAGGAACTGACGATGTTCGCCCGCGAGAAACTGGGCGAGCGCATCGTCGACAGCGAGGTGGGCATCACGGGCGCGAACTTCCTCGCCGCCGAGTCGGGGACGATGGCGCTCGTGACGAGCGAGGGCAACGCCCGGAAGACGGTGGCGGCGACGGACACCCACGTCGCCGTCGCCGGCGTCGAGAAGATCGTCCCGAGCGTCGGCGACTTCCAGCCGTTCGTCGAACTCATCGGTCGGTCGGGCACCGGGCAGGACATCACCTCCTACGTTTCCTTGCTGACGCCGCCGGTCGAGACGCCCGTCGTCGACTTCGCGGACGACGAGACGCCCCTCTCTGCGTTCGCAAACGACCGGGACTTCCATCTGGTCCTCGTCGACAACGGCCGGCTGGCGATGCGCGAGGACGACGACCTGCGGGAGACGCTGTACTGCATCCGCTGTTCGGCCTGTTCGAACTCGTGTGCGAACTTCCAGAGCGTCGGCGGCCACGCGTTCGGCGGTGAGACGTACTCGGGCGGCATCGCGACCGGGTGGGAGGCCGGCATCGAAGGCTTGGACACCGCCGCCGAGTTCAACGACCTCTGTACGGGGTGTACCCGGTGTGTCAACGCCTGCCCGGTCAAAATCGACATCCCGTGGATAAACACGGTCGTTCGGGACCGCATCAACCGCGAGGGAGAGCGACCCGCGGAGTGGCTGGTCGACGGGTTGACGCCCGACGCGGAAGCCGACGGCGCCCCACTCCAGAAGCGCTTTTTCGGCAACTTCGAGACGGTCGCGAGACTCGGGAGCGCAACCGCGCCCGTCTCGAACTGGCTGGCCGACACGCAGACTGCGCGGTGGTTCATGGACCGGGTGCTGGGCGTGGACCCGCGCCGCGACCTCCCGCAGTTCCAGCGTGAGACGCTCGTCGAGTGGTTCGCGAACCGGGCGTCGACTGTCACGGACCCCGTGAGGCGGGCCGTCGTCTACCCGGACCTCTACACCAACCACGTGCAGGTCGAGCGGGGGAAAGCGGCCGTCGAAGTCCTCGAAGCGCTCGGCGTCGACGTCGTGGTACCCGAGGTGTCGTCAAGCGGCCGGGCCCCGTTCTCACAGGGGATGGTCGCGACGGCGACGGACCACGCCGAACGAGTCTACGAGACGCTCTCGCCACACATAGCGGACGGACGGGACGTGGTCGTCATCGAACCGAGCGACCACGCGATGTTCGTCTCCGAGTACGAGAGGCTGCTCCCGGAATCGCCCTCCGACACCCTCACGGAGAACAGCTACGAGGTGCTGGAGTACGTCTTCGGACTTCTCCAAAACGGTGCGGACGAGGACCCGCTGGCGTCCGGTGACGACGCGGACATCGCCTACCACGCCCACTGCCAGCAGCGGACGCTCGGCCTCGAAGCCCACACCGTCGCCGTCCTCGAACGACTGGGATACGACGTAGTCACCTCCGACGTGGAGTGTTGTGGCATGGCCGGGAGTTTCGGCTACAAGAGCGATTACTACGAACTCAGCATGGACGTCGGTGGCCGATTGGCCGCGCAACTCGACGCCGAGGGCGTCAGTGAGCGACCGGTCGTCGCCAGCGGCACCTCCTGTCTCGAACAGATTGACGCCCTGCTAGAGCGCAAGCCCCGGCATCCTGTCGAACTGCTGGCGCCAAAAAGTGGTGGTGCAACCGGATCGCGGCCTCAGTAGTTCAGATACACCGTCTTCGAGAGGGTGTAGAAGTCGAGGCCGGCGTCACCCTGTTCGCGGTACGTCTCGCTGGAAGAGTCTTTCATACCGCCGAAGGGTACGTGGAGTTCCAGTCCGGTCGTCTTCTCGTTTACCTTCACGACGCCGGATTCGGACTCGTCCACGAAGTCGTGGGCCTCCGTGAGGTCCTGCGTGACGATGCTCGCCGAGAGGCCGTACGGGACGCCGTTGGCGACGTCGAGGGCCTCCTCGTAGCTGCTGACGGGGAGCACTGCGAGGACGGGGCCGAATATCTCCTCCTGTGCGATTCGCATGTCCGGTTCCACGTCCGAGAACACCGCCGGTTCGACGAAGAAGCCGTCGCCGACGTCGACCGCGTTGCCGCCGGTTTCGAGCGTCGCGCCCTCCGATTGACCGACGTCGACGTACTCCAGCGTGCTGTCGAGTTCGCTCTGGTTAACCTGCGGGCCCATGTCCGCACCGTCGAGGCCTGGACCGACCTCGATAGCCTCGGCGGCTTCGACGACGCCCGCGACGAACTCGTCGTAGACGTCTTCGTGGACGATGGCCCGGGAGGTGGCCGTACAGGCCTGCCCGGTGACGCCGAACGCGCCGCTCGCGGCGATGTCGACCGCCTCGTCGACGTCCGCGCTGTCCATCACGACCACGGGGTTCTTCCCGCCCATCTCTAGCTGGACGCGTTTGCCCGTCTCGTTGGCCTGTTCACCGACGGTGTTTCCGACGGCGGAACTGCCGGTGAAGGAGACGGCGTCGACGGCTTCGTGCGTAGTGAACGTCTTGCCGACGGAGCGGCCCGGTCCGGTAACGAAGTTGAGGGCGCCGTCTGGGAGGCCGGCCTCGTCTAGACACTCGACGAGTTTCCGGGCGACGTTCGGCGCGGCGGAGGCGGGCTTGAAGACGACGGTCGTTCCGGTGGCCAGTGCCGGCGCGATCTTCCAGGCCGGAATCGCGATGGGGTAGTTCCACGGCGTGATGAGGCCGGCGACGCCGACGGGTTCGTTCACCGTGTACAGCGTCGTATCCCGACTGCTGGAGGACTTGACCGTCCCGCCGATGTCGCTGGCCTTCGCCCCGTAGTACGAGAAGATGTCGATGGCGCGCTGGACCTCACCGGCCGCTTCGGGCCGGGCCTTCCCTTCCTCGCGGACGAGCGTCTCGGTCAGTTCGTCCTTGCGCGCTTCGAGCGCCTGTGACGTGGCCCGAAGAATCGCCCCGCGCTCGGGCCCCGGCGTGTCGGCCCACTCGTCGCTTGCGGCCGCCGCGGCCTCGACGGCACGTTCGGCGTCTTCGACGCCGGACTGCTGGAACTCGCCGACCACGTCGCTCCGGTCCGCGGGGTTTCGGTTCTCGAACGTCTCGCCCGTCTCGGCAGCCACCCACTCGCCGTCGACGTAGTTGTGGTATGTTTCGGCCATCGAATCAACCGACACACCGGGGCTACGAGAAAGTTTTGGTGGGGCCACCGGAACCGACAAGAACCTCGGGCGTGCAGTAACTACGTATGCGATACTATCGCACAGTCACGGACGGACAGCCACGGCTACTCGCCCGTGCGGACGACACCGCCTACGACCTCACTGCCGCCCGGTCGAGCGTGACGTCGTTCACCGACCTCGCACACGTCGCCGACGTCGCTGGGATGGTTGTCGACGACGTGGCTACGGGGCTGTTCGACGACGCGGCGGCGGTCGAACCACCCGACGCCGCCGACTGTACCGCACCGGTCGTCGACGAGGTGTGGGCCGCCGGCGTCACCTACGAGATAAGCGAACAGGCCCGCGAGGCCGAGAGCGGGATGCCCGAGATGTACCTCGACGTCTACGAGGCCGAGCGACCGGAGATATTCTTCAAAGCGACGCCCTCGCGCGTGGTCGGTCCGGGCGAAGCGGTCGGCGTCCGCGGCGACTCCGAGTGGAACGTCCCCGAACCCGAACTCGGCATCGTACTTCACGATGGCGACGTCGTGGGCTACACGGTCGGCAACGACGTGAGCAGTCGGTCCATCGAGGGCGCGAACCCGCTCTACCTCCCGCAGGCGAAGATTTACCATCGGTCCTGTTCGCTCGGCCCCTGTGTCGTGACCCCCGAGTCCGTCGGCGACCCACACGATCTGGAGATGACCATGACCGTCGAACGCGACGGCGAGCGACAGTACGAGGGCGCCACGTCTACCAGTGAGATGGTCCGCACCTGCGAGGAACTCGTCTCGTTTCTCACGCGTCACAACACGATTCCGGAGGCGACGGTGTTGTTGACCGGCACGTCACTTGTCCCCGAAGAGGGGTTCACGCTCCGGCCGGGCGACCGCATCGACGTCGACATCGAGGCTATCGGCCGCCTCTCGAACACGGTGACGACCGTCTGACTCCGGAGTCGCATCCCTCGTCGCCTATCCGGCAGACACTCCCGACACGTCGACCGACTTTCGCGGTCGCTATCCGGACGGGTGAGACAGTTGTTCCACTCTGGGGAACACGGTGACGGCCAAGGAAAACGGATTACTCTCGGTATTATAACGGACGTACTTATGTTATACATTCGGACGACGGGCCGGGACAGGGACGCTACGCCGCGTTCACTTCAACTGAACAGCCCGACGACGAAAACCCGTTATGACTCCGTCGCCGGGGTGAACTCGAACTGTGTCGCCCCTCCGATGGCCTCACCGCCGCTTACTCGGGCCACAGTGAGTGTGACGTCGGTCGTCGTCCCGCATCCGTCGTTGACTACCTCGTCCCACTTCTCGCCGGCGGAGACGGGGCCTTCCTTCGACCGGCGGAGGTATCGCTCGAACGTCTCGTCGCGTAGCGACGACGCTACGTCGGCCGAACCGGTCGATCTGTACGTCAGCGTGACCACGTCGGCGTCGTCGTCGTCCATACCATTCCTTGGCATTCCGAGCAGAAAAACGGGACGGCCGGTTCCGGGGAACCGTCGTTCAGGTACGCGGAACACTACTTCGCTCGACCCGACTCACCACGACGTGATTGTCACGTCTTTCAGCGGGCGGTCCAGCGGGATGGACACTTGGCCGCCGGTGTAGTGCGAGATGTAGAACCCGGCGATGATCTCCAGCGACCGGGTCGCTTCCTCGCCCGTCGACGGGTTCGGTACGTCCCCGTCGAGGACGGAGACGATGTCGCCGGCAGCGTTGGCAAAGGCGTCGCGGTAGTCCTCGTCCCACGTCCACGCGCCGTCGATGCCCGGGAGAGACTCCTCGACGTGGTCTCCGTCCTCTAACCGCCAATAGCGCCACTCGCCATCGTCATTGTTGAGGTAGAGTTTCCCCTCGCTCCCGATGAACTGCAGCGTCATCGAGGACTCCGCCCGCGGGATGGTGCAGTCGATGGTGACGAACGTGCCGTCGTCCATCACGACGAACCCGCCGCCGCCCGCGTCGTCGACCCGTTCGGCGGCCTCAAGCGAGTCGACGGCCTCGTTCTCGCCGGTGATGTACCCCGAGACGGTGTCTGCTCGGTCGTCGAGCAGATAGACGAGGGTATCGAGGAGGTGCGTGGAGTTACGCAGCAGTTCCATCCGGAATTGGGTCGCGACGGAGTGCACCTCGCCGATGATGTCCTCGTCCTGCACGAGGTCGCGGAGTCGCTGCAGTTTGGTCGTGAACCGGAACGAGTGGTTCACCAGCAACTCCGTGTTCGTCTCCGCGCAGACGTCGACCATCTCCTCGGCGTCGGTCACCGAGGAGGCGATTGGTTTCTCGCACCAGACGAGCGACGGGTCGGCCGCCGACCGCGCCGCGTCGACGACGTGGTCCGCGTGCAGATACGACGGGGTACACACAGAGACGACGTCTAAGTCCTCGGCGTCGAGCATCGCCTCGTGGCCGACGTAGCGCCGGTCCGAGGGAATGTCCCACGCCTCGCCGAAGCGGTCGAGTTTCTCCTCGTCGACGTCGGCCACCGCCACGAGTTCGATGCCTTCCGTCGCGTCGTACCCGCCCGCGTGACTCGCTCGGACCTTCTTCTGCCCGATGTCCTCCGCGTCGTGCATCCCGAGGATGCCCATCCCGGCGATACCGCCCGTTCCGATGATACCGGCTGTGTAGGTCATCTCACTCGTAGGTGTGGAGGCTTCCCGTCTGGTTGGCCTCGATGTAGTCCCAGTCGTAGTCGACGCCCAGTCCCGGGCCGTCCGGGACTTCGACCATCCCGTTCTCGTCGACGGTGTCGAGTTGGTCTTCGTACTTCCCGGCGTAGATGGGCGCCGTGGTGTTCGGCGCGTCGGGGTGGACCAGCGCCATCTCGTAGTAGTTGGTGTTGCGGATGGCAGCGATGCAGTGGCGTTGGGCGGGGCCGGGCGCGTGGAACTCCACGTCGAGGCCGAATCCCTCCGCCACGCTGGCGCGTTTCATCGCGCCCGTGATGCCGGCGTCGTACTCCGGGTCCGCCCGGAGGAAATCCGTCGCTTCGTTGGCGACGAAATCTGTCGCCGGTTCCAGGCCGCGGACGTGTTCGGTCTGGAGGATGGGCGTGTCCAGCGCTTGCCGCAACTTCCGGTGGCCGTGCTGTGAGATGCCGCCGTCCCGGTACGGGTCCTCGTACCAGAAGAAGCCAACCTCGTCCAGCGCGCGGCCGAGTTTCAGCGCGTCGGCGAACGTCTCCAGTTCGCAGGCCGGGTCGTGCATCAGGTCCATCTCGTCGCCCACGCGGTCGCCGACGGCGTGGACCGCGGCTATCTCTCTGTCGAGGTCACGTGACCCCTCGCTTCCGCCCCAGCCGTGAATCTTGAACGCGCCGTAACCCATCTCCAGACACTCCTCTGCGAAGTCCGCGAAGGCCTCGGGCGTGTCGAGGCCGCCGTTCTCGTCGCCGTGGTACGTCGACGCGTAGGCGGGGAACTTCGTGCGGTAAGTACCCAGCAGTTCGTGGATGGGGGCGTCGTGGTACTTCCCGGCGAAGTCCCAGAGGGCGATGTCGATGGGTCCCATCCCCATCCGGTCGTACTTCCGGAGCGCCCGCTTCACTTCGCTCCAGTGTTTCTCCCGTTCCAGCGGGTTCTTGCCGACGAGGTAGTTCGCGAACATGTTGATCTGGGCCGCACCCGGCGAGTTGCCGCCGACGTACTCGCCCGTGATGTCCTCGTCCGTGTGAATCTTGAGGCCGAACAGCTTTCGCTCGGTCACCGACCCGGGTTCGTAGACGAGGTTGAACCCGTGCTGGTCGGTACCCACGTCCTCGATAGGATAGGAGAACTCCACTGACTCGATGCTGGTAATTTCCGGAGCCATAGCAGTATCATGAGAGACCATCCCAATAAACCTGCGTGCTTCCACGGGCGATTGCCGGGTCGGGAGCGTCCGACCGCGGGGTCGACGTCTCGTCGCGATGGGGCCTACCGGTGGATTCTTGACGGTATAGCGAGACGATTACTGTGTCATGGTAGGGCATACCGAGTACGACTACACCGGCGAGTCCGCAATCGTCACCGGGTCGACGAAGGGCATCGGCCGGGGCATCGCGGAGGGGCTCGCCGACGCCGGGGCGAACGTCGTCGTCAACGCGCGGAACGAGGCCGACGTGACTGACGCCGCCGACGAACTCGACGAGCGAGGGCCGGGTGACGCCATCGGCGTCGCGGCGGACGTAGGCGACCCGGGGGCTCTCGAACGGCTCGTAGAGGAGTCCATCGACGCCTTCGAGCAAATAGATTTGCTCGTCAACAACGCCGCCATGTGGCCCCGTGAGGAATCGCTGGTCGAGTCCGACGTCGAAACGTGGGACACGACGATGAACGTCAACGTCCGGTCGCAGTACTACGCCGCGAAACTCGTCGCCGAGCACATGATAGCGGAGGGCATCGAGGGCTGTATCGTCAACCACACCAGTCAGGCGGGCGACCGGCGTACCGGCTCGTTCGGCCTGTACGGCATCTCGAAGACGTCGATAAACGGTCTGACGTGGCGGATGGCACAGGAACTGGCCGAACACGGCATCCGGATGAACGCCATCTCGACGGACGTCACAGAGACGGCCCAGACCCGCTACGAGGCCGAGATGGAAGCGAGGGACGACCCCGACCGGACCGCCGAGGAGATTCTCCACGAACGCGGCGAGACGCGGCCACTCGGTCGACTCGGTCAACCCGAAGACCTCGCGGACGCGGTGTTGTGGCTGGCCAGCGACCGGGCCGACTACGTCGTCGGCGACATCGTCAGAGTGAGCGGCGGGGGAAATCTGGAGTGATTCGATGCGATTTGTAGACACACACACGCACACGTGGGGCCCCGACACCGAGGAACTGCCGTGGTCCGCCGAACTCCTGCCACCGGGATGGGAGGGGGCCTACACCGCTCACGACCTGATCGCCGACATGGACGCCGCCGGAGTCGAGGAGAGCGTCATGGTCACGACGCCGCTGTACGGCCGCGGCGTGCGTGCCAACGAGTACACGATGCGCTCTATCGAGGCCTATCCAGACCGCCTGTGGGGCGTCGGCCTGATGGACTTCTTCGGCGACGACCCCGAACAGGTCCGTTCGGCCCTCCGCCGCGTCGTCGGCCACGACCGGATGCTCGGCGTCAGGATGCACGCCTGTCTGGCCTACGAGGAACACGCCTCCGAACTGGACCGGACGGCCGACTGGATACTCGACGACGCGCTCGAACCCGTCTGGGACGAGGCGGCCACGCAGGACACCTCGATATTCGTCTTCCCCAAGGCCGAACAGATTTCGATGCTGGAGACGCTCGCGGAGCGGTATCCGAACGTGCAACTCGTCGTCGACCACATGGCCTACCCCGACGAGACGACGGACCCGAGTGAGGCACCGTGGACCGACTTCGAGTCGCTGGCCGACCACGACAACGTCGCCGTCAAAGTGAGTTCGCTTCCCCGGTCCAGCGACGAGTCCTGGCCCTACGAGGACCTCTGGGAGTACGTCCGACACCTCGCCGACTGGTTCGGTACCGAGCGACTGATGCTCGGGTCGGACTACCCGTGGATGGACGACTGGGCCGGCTACGAGGCGTGTCTCTCGTGGGTCGAGGAAGTCCCGTTCCTCTCCGCGCGGGACTACTCGTACATGGCCCACCGGACCTTCGAGTCGGTCCACGAGACGTAGACCAGTTACTCCCCCTAGATGTTTATCCCGCGGCGGCGAGTCACACGGGTATGTCCCCGACGATAGAGTCCATCGAGGTCATCGAATTCAGCTACACCTTGCCGGACGTGGGAACGCCGCCGGGTGGGTTCGACGTCGTCTACGACCCCGGCAACACGATGGAGCGGCGCCTGTTCGGGGTCAGAGTCGACGTTAGTGATGGACTAACTGGTGAGTACGTCGGGAGCAATTCGCCCGGCGCCGCCCAGATAAACACCGTCGCGGACTACCTCATCGGCCGTGACCCGACGCGGCGCGAACACCACTGGTCCGAACTCAAGCGAGCGCTCCGGAAGTACGACCGAATGGGTATCGGGCCGCTGGACATTGCGCTGTGGGACTACGCGGGCAAGCAGTACGGCGCGCCCATCCACGAACTGCTCGGGAGCTATCGCGACCGACTCCCAGCGTACGCCTCGACGTATCAGGGCGACCGGAGCGGGGGGCTGGACTCGGCGGCGGCCTACGCTGACTTCGCCGAGACGTGTCTGGAGATGGGGTATCCCGGCTACAAGGTCCACGGCTGGGACGGCAACTGGCGCGACCCGGACCTGCTCGAAGCGACGGTCCGCGCGGTGGGCGAGCGAGTCGGCGACGAGATGGACCTGATGGTCGATCCGGCCTGTGACCTCGACACCTTCGCCGAGGCCCTGCAGGTCGGACGGGCGTGTGACGACCACGGCTACCTCTGGTACGAGGACCCGTACCGGGACGGCGGCATCTCCCAGCACGGCCACCGGAAGTTGCGGCAAGCCCTCGACACGCCCATCCTCCAGACCGAGCATATCCGCGGGCTGGAACCCCACACCGACTTCGTGGCGACGGAAGCGACGGATTTCGTCCGGGCTGACCCGGAGTACGACGCCGGCATCACCGGGGCGACGAAGATTGCGAACGTCGCCGAAGGATTCGGGTTGGACGTGGAGTTCCACGCGCCCGGTCCCGCCCAACGCCACTGCATCGCCGCGACGCGGAACGCGAACTACTACGAGATGGCGCTGGTCCACCCCGACGCGCCGAACACGACGCCGCCGGTGTACGACGGCGGCTATCGCGACGACATCGACGCCGTCGACGACGCGGGGACCGTGCCCGTCCCAGACGGCCCGGGACTGGGCGTCGACTACGACTGGGACTACATCGAGGCCAACCAGACAGGCCGGCGGACGTACGAGTGACGGGAACCGCGGCACTCAGACGTCGGCGGTCTGTTCGCCGCGCTCTGTCTCGGGCAGCCCGCCGACCATCCGCTTGACTATCTCGTCCTGATCGAAGTCGGCGGCGTCGATGATACCGGCGCTCCGGCCCTGATGGAGGACGTGGATGCGGTCGGCGGCCCGCCTGATGTAGTCGAGGTTGTGCGAGATGAGGACGATGGAAATACCCTGCTTTTGCATCCGGTCGATGAGTTCGAGGACGCGGTCGGCCCCCTCCACGGAGAGGGCGCTGGTCGGTTCGTCCATGATGACGATTTTCGGGTCAGAGAGGAGCGTCCGCGAGATACTGACGAGTTGGCGTTCGCCGCCCGAGAGGTTCGACACTTTCTCGGCGACATCGACGTGGATTTCGAGGTCGTCGAGCAGTTCCTGTGCGCGCTTGCGCATCGCCGGCTTGTCGAGGACGCCAAAGAGGGTGTCCGGACCGGAGACCGTCTCGCGGCCGAGGAAGATGTTCTGCGTGACGGTGAGGTTCCCCGCGACGGCGAGGTCCTGAAACGTCGTCTCGATACCCAGGTCCTTCGAGACGCGCGGGTTGGGAATCTCGACGACCTCGCCGTCGACGCGGATTGTCCCCGAATCCGGCTGGAGCGCCCCGGCGAGACACTTGATGAGCGTCGACTTCCCGGCACCGTTGTCGCCCGCCAGCGCGAGAATCTCGTTGCGCCGGAGTCGGAACGTGACGTCCTCCAGCGCGACCACCTCGCCGAACGTCTTCGTGATACCCTCCATCTCGACGATGTGGTCGTCGTCGCTCTGTGTGGCCTCGGCCATGCGTGTGAAATATCGGTGGGGCAATAAAATAGTTCGCCCCGTCACGGACCGGGGTGACAACGGCCGCCTCACTACCCGAAACTGTCAACTGTCCCAAAGACATAATATCGCGTCGACAGAACCGATACGGCATGGCGCGCACGGCCGTCGACTTCGGCGCTGCTCGGGAGCAGGTGACGCTCGAACGGGTGAGCCAGTACGGACCGATCATCGGCCTCGTCGGTCTGTACGCTGCGTTCACCCTGCTGAACGACCGGTTTCTCACCGTCGGCAATCAGGTGAACGTCCTCCAACAGGTGTCGATAATCGGTATCATGGCTATCGGCGTCACCTTCCCGATTCTCTGTGCGGAGATAGACCTGAGCATCGCGCAGGTGATGGAGGTGTGCGGGTTGACCATAGCGACGCTCGCCGTGGGCGCCCGGCTTTTCGAAGGGGTCGCCGTCCCCGTCCCTGCGGCTATCCTCGTCGGCGTGTTGCTGGGTGCGACGTTCGGCGCGGTGTCGGGGTTCGTCACCGCCCGCTTCGGCGTCCCCTCGTTCATGACGACGCTGGCGATGCTGTTTCTCGCCGACGGCCTCGGCCTCATCGTCTCGGGGAACCGGCCTATCATCGGGTTACCTCCATCGTTGACCGGACTCGGCGGGTCGAGAGTGTTCGGTTTCCCGAGTATCGTCATCGTCTTTCTCTCACTGCTCGTCTTCTCGCAACTGCTCCTCTCGTATACGAAGTTCGGCCTCTACATCTACGCCATCGGGGGCGACCGCCAGTCTGCCGAGCGCATGGGCATCAACGTCCGACTCGTGCGCCTCGGAACGCTCGTCATCTCCGGCGCGTTCGCGGCTATCGCCGGACTCGTGACGCTTGGCCGCCTCGGGAGCGCCATCCCGACGATGGGGTCCGGGCTCTTGCTCCCGCCGATCGCAGCGGTCATCCTCGGTGGCGCCAACCTCTTTGGCGGGTCCGGCAACATGGTCGGGACGCTCATCGGCGTCCTCATCCTCGGCATCCTCCAGAACGGCCTGAACCTCATGGGCGTCGGCCCGTCGGGACAACTGGTCGCGCAGGGCATCGTCCTGATGTTGGCCGTCCTCGCGAACGTCGTCGGGCAGGAGTAGATATTGATAACTGAAATATAATTCCTTCTCATCGATACTTCTTTGATGCGGGGGTTCGAACCGTGTGGGTGTATGCCAAGAGACATTCCCAGACGGCGGTTTATCCGTACCAGTGCGATAGCCGGAACGGCCCTCATCGCCGGTTGTGGCGGTGACGGTGGCGACGGTGGCGACGGTGGCGGTGACGGCGCCACCGGAACCACCGAGACGACTGGCGACGGAGGCGACGGTGACGGCGACGGCGGGACCGAAACCGAAGAGACGACGCAGTCGACAGACGCGCCGTCTGTCGCACTCTCCGTCCCGTCGCTTGAGTTCACTTTCTTCGCCCGGATGCAGAACGCGTTCGACGCGGCCAAGAGCGAGGGGACCATCGCCTCGGATTCGACGTTCTACGACGCCGGCAACTCACAGAGCACGCAGGTCTCGGACGTCGAGACGGCCATCTCGAACGAGGTCGACCTCCTGCTCATCTCGGCAATCACGGCCGAGGGCGTCATCAGCGCCATCCAGCAGGCCAACGACGCGGGCATCCCCGTCGTCGCTATCGACCGCAACGTCGCCGAGGGCGACACTGTGAGCTACGTCGCCTCCGACAACGTCCAGCTCGGCCGCCGGTCGACGGAACTGTGTCTGAGTTTCATGCAGGAGATGGAGCAAAAAGACACCTACAACGTCCTCCAGTTGGAGGGGACGCCCGGGGCGAGCGTGACGAACGATCGGGGAGAAGGGTTCAGCAACGCCGTGAGCAACAACGACAGCCTGAGTCGTCTCGCCAGTCAGACGGGCGAGTTCTCCACGCAGAACGCCCTGAGCGTCATGGAGGACTTCATCACGCAGTACGGCGACGAGATAGACGGCGTGTTCTGTCAGAACGACCTGATGGCGCTCGGTGCGCATCGGGCACTTCAGAACGCGAACATGTCGGTCCCCGTCACCGGTATCGACGGCACCGAGGCGTGGGTCCAGTTGTTCTCGGACAACCAGTACTACGGGACCATCGCGCAGTTACCCGAGGAGATGGTCAACACTGCCATCGAGACGGGGAAGGCCCACCTCGCCGGCGAGGACGTACAGGAGACTGTCGTCATCGACGGGCTGGAAGTCACGCAGGACAACGCCGCCGACTACCTCGGCCAGTACTTCGGCTGACGCGTCCGGTTCCCCGTCACTCCGGGGTCGCTGGCCGCGGTAGTCGCTTACTAACCGGGGTGTACTCACCACCAGATACCGACACCACACATGACACAGGATACGATTCACGCGACGTGGGGTGACTGGCTCACAGCGGAGATAGCGCAGGCCGAACCCGACGGCGTCGCCGTCTGGTACCTCGGCTGTAACGGGTTCGTCCTCAAATCTCCGACGACGACGCTGTACGTCGACCCGTACTTCGGCGACGGCGACCCGCCGAAACTGATTCGGATGATTCCGGTGCCGATGGACCCCGCCGACGGAGCGGCCGACGCCGTCCTCGTCACGCACGAACACATCGACCACATGCACCCGCCATCCTACGGACCGCTCCTCGACGACGGCGGGACACTCTACGCCCCACGGGCGTCCTACGATTCGCCCGACTACGTGGGCGACCTGCGAGTCGGGTCTGGCAAGCGGTCGGTCGTCAGCGAAGGGGACTCGTTCGCCGTCGGCGACTTCACGGTCCACGTCCGGGACGCCGACGACGGCGACGCCATCGAACCGGTCTCCTACGTCGTCGAACACGACGCGGGGACGTTCTTCCACCCGGGCGACAGCAAGCCAGCAGCGGCATTCGAGCGCATCGGTGACGAATTCGACGTCGAACTCGGCGTCCTCGCGTTCGGGTCCGTCGGCCGAATCCACCACACCGAGGACGGAGAGACCAGACCGACGAAGTGGTACATGACCGAGAACGAAGTCGTCGAGGCCGCAAACGCCCTCCAACTGGACCGACTACTCCCGTCGCACTTCGACATGTGGAAGGGCGTCACCGGCGACCCGAAAGCCCTGCACGAACACGTCTCGTCGTACCGTTATCCCCGTGAACTCGAAGTCGTCAGAATCGGCGACCGGGTCGATCTCGGGTCATCGGGCGTCGTCCCGCCGTCGACGCACCGCTGAGTCGCTCATCCGAGTTCGACCGCCCGCCCGTCCTCCGCCGCCTCGTAGACGCCTTTCAGCGCCCGGATGTCGACGAGTCCGTGTTCGCCGTCGGCGTACGGGTCCTCGCCCGTCAACAGGCAGTGCGAGAAGTACTCGAACTCCTCTTCCATCTGGTCGCTCTGCTCGAAGGAGACGTCGATGTCGGACCCGCCGTGTGAGACGTGAAGTCGGCGCTCGTCCCACGGGTAGAAGGCGGGTTCGACGCGGACTTCGCCCTTGGTGCCGGTCACTCGGATGTGACTCGCCATCGTGGCGTTCTGACTGGCGGTGCAGACGGCGAAGGTGTGGTCGGGGAAGTCGACCTGAAACGCGGCGTGTTCGTCGGGGACGTCCGCGAACTCCTCCTGTACCGACGCGACCGACCCCTGCACGCGCACCGGGTCGGCGTCGAGCAGGAACCGAGCGGTGTTCAGCGAGTAGATGCCGATGTCCATCGTCGCACACCCGCCGGATAGCTCCCAGTCGAGACGCCACTGGTCCGGGTCCGGGACGAGTTCGAGGATGGGTTCGCTCATGTTGCCGTGGACGAACACCGGGTCGCCGACGTAGCCCGCCTCGATGATGTCTCTCGCCCGCCGAATCGCGGGCTCGGTGTGCATCCGGTAGGCGATCATCAGCGTCACGTCGTGTTCGTTGCAGGCAGCGACCATCTGTTCGGCCCGGTTGATCGTCGCCTCCATCGGTTTCTCACAGAGGACGTCCTTGCCGAGTTCGGCGGCGCTCTCCACGAACGGGAGGTGGCGCGCGTTCGGCGTGACGACGTAGACGGCGTCGTAGGCCTCGCTGGCGGCGCCGTCGTGGAACTCCTCGTAGGTGATGGAGCGCGCGACCGTTTCCGAGGTGTCCGCGACCGACATGGCTTTCTCGCGGTCGCCGCTGACCAGCACCGTCGTCTCACAGAGGTCCCCGGCGGCGACGGCCGGCATCGCCTGCTCCCGGGTCCACCACCCGAGCCCCACCATCGCGAACCGGATGGGGTCGGCCGTCTCGGTCACGTCTTGCCAGTCGCGTCGGTCGAACGCCTCGGTCAGCGCGGTCAGTTCCATAGAGGACGTTCAATCGCAGTGACAAAAGAGCTACCGGCGGTCCGGGGGCGGGACTACTCGGTGACGGCCTCGGCGATGTCCTCGAACGCCCGCGTGAGGATAGCACCGTCGACGCCGACGGCGACGTACTGCGCCCCGGCATCTATCCACTGCCGAGCCATCTCGGGGTCGTCTGCGTACGTCCCGACGACTTTCCCCGCGTCCACGGCCCGGTCGCACACGTCCTGCATCAGAGCTTCGACACGGTCGTCTCGCACCTGACCGGGGATGCCGATGGACTGTGACATATCGTACGGTCCGAGGAACAACACGTCGATACCTTCGACGGCGACGATGTCGTCGAGGTTCTCCACACCGCGTTCGCCCTCGATGTGGATGATGACCGCCGTCGTCTCGTTCTGCCGGTCGGTGTAGTCGTCGTACCCCGTGTACCGCCCGGCACGGACGTACGGCGAGAATCCGCGGGACCCGAGTGGATCGAAGCGTGCGTGGTCGACGGCCGCCCGAGCGTCCGCGCCCGTCTCGACCTGCGGGATCTCGACGCCGGCCGCGCCGATGTCCAGCGCTCGCTGTATCTCCGACTCGGAGTTGTTCCGGACCCGAATCACGGGGGCAGCACCCCCGCGCTCGGCGGCCGCACACATGGCGACGCAGGACTCGGCGCTCAGTGGACCGTGCTCCTGATCGAGGATGGTGAAGTCCAACCCGGCGACGCCTGCCATCTCCGCGGCCATCGGGGAGTCGATGAGTTGGAACGTCCCGAGCAGCGTCTCGCCGTCCAGTAACCGCGCTCTGAGAGACGGGGGAGCCATACCGTACAACGGGCTTCGTGTCACTTGAAACTAGCTTTTCTCACGGGGGAGGACGGTCGCGACGGCGGCAGAGCGGCGACAGTGTCGTTCCGCTCAGACGAACGATAGTTTCTCTCTACCGAACGCCGTGCGCCGGATATTCTAACGAAGGTACCTCTGTTAGACATATATGTGCCGAGCCGCTACTTTATATGCTTCATCTACTTCGGCAGAAACGAACGGCCGGTGTCTCGTTCTGTCCGGTGAGGACGCCTACGAGTACGCCATGTTTATCTCGATGACGTTGGCAGACGAGCGAAGCAGTTCCGGAATCTTCTCGTGGAACAGGTCGCCTTTGATACGGGTCGTCGGTCCGGAGACGCTGAGCGCTGCGACGACGCGTCCGTCCTCCGCGACGACCGGCGCCGCCACACACCGGAGGCCCGGAAGTCGTTCCTCACGGTCGTACGCGTAGCCCCGGTCACGAATCGCGTCGAGTTCCGCTTTCAGTTCGTCCGTGTCGGTGATGGTGTTCTCCGTCCGTTCGGGGAGTCCGTGCGTCTCGATGATTTCGTCGACGCGTTGCTCCGGGAGTTCGGCGAGAATCGTCTTCCCGAGGGCGGTACAGTGAAGTTTCACGCGCTTTCCGGCGTAGGTGTCGACGCTGACCGCTTCGGTCCCCTCGGCACGTGTGATGTAGACGCCCGTCCCGTGTTCCTCGACGGCGGCGTTGGCCATCTCACCAGTCTCTTCGGCCAGTGAGAGCACTTCAGGACGGGCTTTCTCGTAGATGTCCATTCGGTTTCGCGTGTACTCTCCGAGTTCGAGAAAGCGCAGGCCGACACGGTAGATGCCGTCCTCGCAGTTAATGTACTCTTCTTCGGTGAGCGTCTGCAAGTGGTTGTGGACGGTGCTCTTTGCGATGCCGAGTTCGTTCGCGACGGTGGTGACCCCCGCCCCATCGAGACGTTTCAGTTCCTCGATGATTCGCAGCGACGTCTTGGTGGCGTCGATGGTGTTGTTCTGTGTGGCCATAGAAACGCTACGGAACCCTCGCATATAGACTTGTTCACCACGACGGAACAAGTGTCCGCCTGTCCGGGACGGTTAGACGGCCCACGGAATCTCGTCGTGGAACTGGCGTATCTGTTCGAACCCGGTCAGCGCCGATACGGCACCCGCCTGCGTCGTGGCGACGGCACCCGCCGCGTTCGCGAGCGAGAGCGCATCTTCGACGTCTCGGACACCGTTGGTCAGGGCGGCGATGAACGCCGCGAGGAACGCGTCTCCGGCCCCGGTCGTGTCGACGACGTCGACGTCGTAGCCGGGATGCCGACCCAATCCGGCTACCGGGCTCACGTCGGTCCCGTAGCACAGCGCCCCTTCGTCGCCCATCGTCAGCACGACGGTGTGTGGCCCGTGGTCGACGACATCCCGAGCGAGTTGCTCGGGGTCGTCGTGCTCGAACCCGGCCGCGGCGAGGTCCTCGGGCGTGGCTTTCACCACGTCGACGGCCTCCAACGATCCGCGGATGACCGCACGGAACTCGTGGTGGCTCTCCCACAGCTCCGGCCGCCAGTTGGGGTCGAGTGACACCGTACAGCGCTCGCTCGCGCGGGCCTGGAGTTCGAGCGTCGCCGACCGACTGGGCTCTGCGCTCTCGGTGACGCCCGTCGTGTGGACCCACGACACCGCGTCCAGCGTCTCGTCGGGGACAGTGCCGGTCTGGAGACGCGTATCCGCCCCGTCCTCGCGGTAGAAGGTGAACGAGCGGTCACCGAATTCGTCGTGCGTGACGACGGCGAGCGTCGTCCGGGCGTCCGGGTCCGGTACGACGAACTCGTCCGGAATCGTCGAGTCGTCGAGGTGTGAGCGCAGGAAGTCACCGAAGTCGTCCGTCGCCAGTCGCGTCCAGAACAGCGGTGACGCGCCGATGCGGTCGAGTGCGAGGGCGACGTTCGCCCCTGACCCGCCGAACTTCGGCTGATACCCCCCGGCGTCACCCGGGGGTCCCGGCCGTTCGGGAACGAAGTCGACGAGCGTGTCGCCTGCCACGAGGACTGTCGGGTCGGACGTCATGGCACAGGATTCAGCGGCCCCGTACTTATACCGTCCGACGGAACCGGTGATAGTGTCGACGGGGGCGACCGGCCCTATCACGGTCGCCGTCTGACCGTTTCGTTACTGCTCCGACGTCACTCGTCGATGGGACTGCCCCGGTCGCCCCACGCCGCCTCGAACCCGGCGACGCCCTCATCGGTCTTCGGGTGCGGGACGT
This sequence comes from Haloarcula sp. JP-L23, assembly GCF_011602445.1. Lineage (NCBI taxonomy): Archaea > Methanobacteriati > Methanobacteriota > Halobacteria > Halobacteriales > Haloarculaceae > Haloarcula > Haloarcula sp. JP-L23. The sequence goes on from NZ_CP050014.1 coordinate 2,153,715, forward strand.
GGTCGTCGAGGACGTCGGGCGACAGCGTCACCGCGTCGACGCCGGCCTCGTAGAGTGAAACGGCCTGTGTGGTGTTCCGGACGCTCGCGGCCAGCACCTCTGTCTCGAAGCCGTAGGTGTCGTAGATGTGCTGGATTCGCCGCACGGTGTCGACGCCGTCCTCGCCGGCGTCGTCGAGTCGGCCCACGTACGGCGCGACGAACGAGGCGTCGTTTTTCGCCGCGAGCACGGCCTGCTCGATGGAGAAGACCACTGTCGTGCCGGCGGGCACATCCTCGTCACGCAGGCGTGCGAGCGCTTCGAACCCCGGACGGGTCGCCGGAATCTTCGCCACGACGTCGTCGGCCCACTCCTGATAGCCGCGCGCTTCGCGGACAATCCCCTCGACGTCGTCGGCGAGAACCTGTGCAAACACCGGTCCGTCGACGACGTCGGCGATGGCGGTGACCGCCTCTCTGTACCCGAGTTCGGCCGCTGCCACGATAGACGGGTTGGTGGTGACACCGTCTACGACACCAAGTCTCGCGGCTTCGGTAATGCGGTCACGGTCAGCCGTGTCGAGGTAGAGCTTCATACCACGCATATCCTCGATGTGGTAAAAAGAAGCTACCGACACCCGACCACCACACCGAGTGATGACCATCCGGACTCTCGTGTAAATGTGTGCACAGATCCGCCCCAAATAAGCACGAATAATAGTTATATTCCTCCTGCCCGTGCCAGAATAGGATTACTCTCACAGAAATGTAGTGCGATCGGGTATTTGTTCTCTATCGGAGCTCATCGTTTGTCGCTTTTGTTTCACATCGTCTCGTTCACGACAGAACGCCTTCCGTGCAACCGAGTGATTCACTCCTCGCCTCGGCGGACTCGACTAGTGCTCCGGCCAGTTTTCGATTCCTGTCGATATCTCCACTGAGAGTTCGTCTGTCGGAATAGTGTGTGAGTCAAACGCATATTTTCGACAACCTTTATGTATATACACTCTCAATCTCACCTCTGTATGGCAGAGAATACCAGGCGCAGATTTATCAAGACGACCGGTGCTGCGATTACCACAGTGTCACTTGCAGGCTGTGGCGGGAACGGCGACGGCGGCGACGGCGGCGACGGCGGCGGTGGAGACGGCGGCGACGGCGGCGACGGCGGGGGTGACGGCACCGGCACCACCACCGGCGGCAACGGCGGCGGCGGTAACACGCTCGAGAAAGTCGGGATGTCTGCGTACGTCCGCGGGGGGTCGTGGATTACGGCATACATCGAGGCCGCCGAGTTCTACGCGGAGGACCTCGGCATCGAACTCGACGTCCGACCGAACCAGCAGAGCGCCCAGAAACAGGTGCAGGACATCCGCGACTTCACGAACAGTGACCACGACGCCATCCTCGTCGGCGTGTGGTCGACCGGTGCCGCGGAGGGCGCTATCAACGAGGCGATGAACGCCGGGAAACCGGTGTTCGCGACCAACGCCGACACGTCCAGTTCGGAGATTCCGCTGTACGTCGGATTCAGCAACTACGACGGCGGCGCGAGTTCGGCCGAGGAGATGGTCAAAGCACTCGGCGAGCAGTACCCGAACAAGGACAACTACCGCGTCCTCAACGTCCGCGGGATTCAGGGCAACCAGTCGGCCAACCAGCGCTCACAGGGATTCCTCGACGTGATGGCCGAACAGGACAACATCGAGGTCGTCCAGACGCTCAACGGCGAGTACGCCCGTGACGTGGCCCAGTCCACCGTACAGGAGTGGATCAACGCGAACGGGCGCGTCGACGGCATCTACTCGGGCAACCTCTCGATGGGCCTCGGCGTCGTGCAGGCGCTTCGCAACCTCAACATGCTGGTGTCGAAAGGCGACGAGGGACACATCGTCCTGACGCAGATGGACGGCAGTCCGGAGGTCAACCCCCTCGTCGGGGACGGGACTATCGACGCCGCCGTCGACCAGCCCAACTACTTCTACAACCCCATCGCGATGCAGTACATGAAGCAGTACGTGGAGTCGGGGATGGACGACAGCGTCATTCCCGAAGTGGGGTCGGAAGTCACTTCGGACCAGTTGACCATCGAACCTGGCCAGCACAAAGGCGTCGAGATGTGGTCCGAACCCATCTGGGAACCCGGCATCATGCGCGAGCAGAACGGCCACCCGTGGTTCCGGACCAACAGCATCGTCATCACCCAAGAGAACTACGACCAGCCGTTCCTCTGGGGTAACGTCTGGGGCTGAGCGCGGTATCTAACGACACACCACTCCCCTACACTATGTCTACGGAACAAGGATTCCTCGGGCGAACGTTCGGCGATAGAGACGACGTAATACTGACCCTGTTGGACAACATGATCTGGCCGATACTGGCTATCGTCATCCTCGGCGTCCTCGTGTTCGTCCCACAGACGCTGCGGAACACCAACGCCATCAGACTCGTTCTCTGGGCCGCGGTTCCGATCGGCCTGCTCGTCCTCGCGGAGAGCCTGTGTCTTCTGTCGGGACACTTCGACCTCTCAATCGGGTCGATAGCCGGGTTCTCGGCGATGTTCACCGGGATGCTTCTCGGGACCTGTCCGAGTTGCTGGGGCGTCACCACGAACCCGTGGGCCGGGTTCGGCATCATCCTCGTGACCGGGTCGCTCATCGGCCTCGTCAACGGCATCATGATCGCGAAGATGGGACTGAACCCGTTCCTGCAGACGCTGGCCTTCCTCATCATCTTCGAGGGCGCCAAGACGGCGATGCAGACCCAACCGGTGACGGGCCTCCCGCGACTCTACGTAGACGTCGGCGGGACGCCGGAGTTCGCCATCGGGGTGCTCCTGTTCGCGTTCCTCGTCTTCGGCCTGATCATGCGCTTTACGACGTTCGGGCAGGCGGTGTACGCGCTGGGGAGTTCCGAGAAGTCCGCAAGAGAGGTCGGCATCGACACCGAGCGCCTCATCATCGTCGTCTACACTATCAGCGGTCTGCTGGCGGCAATCGCCGGCCTGATGCTGACCGGGTTCGTCGGCGTCGTCCCGCCGCTCATCGGCGAGGGGCTGGTGTTTCAGGCGTTCGCCGGGGCAGTCATCGGCGGCATCAGCCTCTTTGGCGGCCGCGGGAAGATAACCGGCGCGCTCGGCGGCGTCGTCCTCATCCAGTTAGTGCAGTCGGCACTGAACAACAGCCCCGTTGTCGGGGCAACCCAGATACAGATGGTCAACGGATTCGTGTTACTGGCGGCGATACTGCTGTACAGCACGCAGGCCAAACTCCGGGCTCGCATCCTCGCGAGTGGTGCGGTATGAGCGTCGAGGACAGCGGGACGGCCGAGCAGGAGGCCGCGAGCAGCCCAGCCACCGACGAGGCCGGGGAACCGAAGCTTCGCGTCGAGAACATCACCAAGCAGTTCGGTCGCATCGTCGCCCTCGACGACGTGACGCTGGACATTCAGGAGGCCGAGATATTCGCCCTCGTCGGCGACAACGGCGCAGGCAAGTCGACGCTGATGAACATCCTCAGTGGCGTCCACTCAGCGACGAAGGGAACCATCTACAAGGACGGTCGTGAGGTCCACTTCTCGAACCCCTCGGACGCTCGCGACAACGGCATCGAGACGGTGTATCAGGACCTCGCGCTGATGGACGACTTAGACATCGCGACGAACATCTTCATGGGCCAGTTCCCAAAGCGCGGTCTCGGACCCTTCTCGTTCATCGACTGGGAGACCACGTACGAACGGTCTCGGGCGATAATGATGGACCAGCTCGGACGGGACGTCGACATCAAGACCGAGGTCGAGTTCCTCTCCGGCGGCCAGCGCCAACTCGTCGCCGTCGGTCGGGCCCTCGCGTTCGACCCGGACGTCATCATCCTCGACGAACCGACGAGCGCGCTTTCGGTCGATGCGACCCGCCTCGTGCAGGACACGCTCGACCGACTTGCCGAGGAGGGAATCACCATCGTCATCGTCAGCCACAACATCGAGTCCGTCCTCGCCCACGCAGACCGCATCGGCGTCCTCTATCAGGGGGGGCTGGTAGACATCAAGCAACCCGAGGAGACCGACCTCGAAGAACTGAACGAACTGATGACGACGGGGACGCTGGACGCGGGACTGCTGGACGACGACTGAGAGGCGGGACGTTTCGGCGCATAATTTTACGGGACACGGGGTCGGAGGGTACAGTATGCCGACACCCGAACTCGTCGTCGATATCGCCTGTGAGACCGGAGAGGGACCGCTCTGGCACCCCGACGAGGAACTGCTCTACTGGGTCGACATCCCGCGGGGTCGACTCTACCGATACGACCCGTCCACGGACGACCACGAACTCGTCTACGAGGACACCGAGGAGCGCATCGGCGGGTTCACCATCCAGACCGACGGCACGCTGCTCCTGTTTCAGGAGGCCGGCGCGGTCCGCCGACTCGACCAGCAGACAGGTGACGTCGACACCGTCGCCGACCCGGACCCCGACCGGTTCCACGAGCGATTCAACGACGTCATCGCCGACCCGGAGGGTCGCGTCTTCGCCGGCGTGATGCCGGATACCGACCGTGACCTGCCGGGCCAACTGTACAGACTGGACACTGACGGGTCGTTCGACCTCGTCCGCGAGGAGTGTGTGCTCCCCAACGGCATGGGGTTCACCCTCGACCAGTCGGGGTTCTACTTCACCGACACCGGCGAAGTCGACCCGGACTGTCCGGGGTACATCTACCGGTACGACTACGACCGCGCCACGGGTGACATCTCGAACCCGAAGACGGTGGTCGACGCGAGCGGCATCGAGGGTCTGCCCGACGGGATGACCGTCGACAGCGAGGGCCACCTCTGGTCGGCGTTCTGGGACGGCCACAAACTGATTCGGTTCGCGCCGGACGGCACTCGCGAGGAGACAGTCGCATTCGACCCGCGGAAGGTGTCCTCGCTCACGTTCGCCGGCGAGGACTACGACACGGCGTACGTCACGACGGCCTGCGTCGAGACGCGAGACGTGGAGGGTGAGGGGGCGGGGAGCCTCTACCGCGTCGACCTCGGCGTGACCGGCCGCGAAGAGTTCCGGTCGAGCGTCGACGTCTGAGCTACTCCGCCTGCGCTTGCTCGCGTAGCCCGCGCATGTAACCGATGGCGAACAGCCGACCCTTCGTGTGGTAGCCCGGATTCGAGTTGTCCTCGCCGGCCATCGTCGGGACGTGGTCGGGCCGCATCGGCACGTCCTCGCCGACGTGCTCTTCGTAGGCCCGCATCGCGGCCAGCATGTCCGTCGGGCCGTCGTCGTGCCACGTCTCGACGAAGTTGTCTGCGTCGCCCTCGACGTCGCGGAAGTGAACGAAGTTGATGCGGTCGCCGAAGTGTTCGATGGCCGCTGGGATGTCCGCACCCATGGCGGCGAAGTTCCCCTGACAGAAGGTGACGCCGTTGTACTCGCTGTCGTAGGCCGAGAGGACGCGGTCGTAGGCCTCGACGCTGTCGACGATTCGGGGGGTCCCGCGCAGGGACTCCCGTGGCGGGTCGTCGGGATGCAGACCGAGTTTCACGCCCGCCTCCTCGGCGACCGGGGTCACCTCTCGCAGGAAGTACTCGATAGCCTCCCAGACGTCCTCGTGAGTCACGTCGGCGAACTGCTCGGGGCCGCCCTGCACCTTCTCGACGTCGAACTCGGTGACGTAGGAGCCACCGCGCGACTCGACGTGGGCGGCGGTCCGTGCCCACCTGACCCCGGCCATCCAGTCGTAGCAGACGACCGGAATGCCGACTTCCCCGCAGTTCCGGAGGAACTGTTTGAACACCGCGATGTCCTCGTCGCGGCCCTCGCGCCCGAGTCGGACCCGGTCGGAGATTGGGACCGACCCCTCCAGAACCGAGAATTCGAGGCCGGCGTCGGTGAGCCAGTTGTCGAGTCCCTGCAGGTCGTCGTAGGTCCAGTGGGTCCGACCGTCCCCGATTTCGAGCGGGTGGACGACCGCTTTCTCGACGCCCATCTGTTTGGCTAACTGCCAGCGTTCGTCCGGCTCCGGCGGCAGGATGAGTGCAGGCGAGACCATAGCCCATCTGCCGTCGGCCCGGTACTAATACTCTCGGGGTCGCGCGGGTAGCGGCGGGCGCAACACTCATTGCGTCGTCACGAGAGCTATCAGCTATGCCCGAGGATACCGAGCGAGCGGTGTACGTCCAGCGACTCGACCCCGACCAGCGCGAGGCGTACGTCGATGCCCACGACGACGTGCCCGAAGCGGTCACCGACGCGATGGAGCGGGGCGGCGTCGAGGAGTTCGAACTGTACGTCCGGGACGACGTGGCAGTCTGCATTCTGGAGTGCGACGACTTGGACGCCTACCTCGACGCCGTCGACGGCGACGAGGCGGTCGCAGAGTGGGAACGGTACACGGGCCAGTTCAAACAGTCGGGCGTCGACGCCGACGCGGATCCCGAGTCCGGTATCCCGTTTATGGAGTGCATCTGGCGGTTCGAACCCGAGGAGTCCTGAGAGCCGGGTTTCGCCGACCGATGGTGTTTTTTCACACGCCGTCGAAGGTGACGGCGATGGACCTCTCGTTCGACACCATCGTACTCGCTATCGGCCCGGCAGACGACGACCGACTCGACCAACTCGCACGCGTCTCGATGCAGGTCGCGAAACCGACCGGTGCGACGGTCGCCCTCACGCACGTCTTCACCAGAGACGAGTTCGACGAGGTGGCCGCTGAACTGGACTATCCGAGCGCGACGGCCGAAGACGTCGACGTGATACTCGAACGCCACCAGTCGGTCCAGTACCTCGAAGGCCTCTTCGACGACCACGGCGTCGACTACGAGGTGGACGGCGTGGTCGGGAACGTCAGCGACGGCATCGTCAAAACCGCCGAGAAGGCGGACGCGGACCGCGTCGTTATCTCCGGCGGGTCTCGGTCGCCGGTCGGCAAAGCCGTCTTCGGGAGCACCGCCCAGAACGTCCTCATCAACTCGCCGTGTCCGGTGACCTACGTCAGGCCCCAGTCCGACTGAGGACGGGTCGACTCCGGACTACGACTCGGCGTCGCGTCGCTCGACCAGCGTGATGTGCTGACAGACGAGCAGGGTCGTCCCGTCGTCGTCCGTCACCTCGTACTCGTAGACGACGCGGCCGAGCGTGTCGTTGTACTCCTCGGTCTCGACCACCTCTCGGTGGACGGTCAGCGTCGTTCCGATGCCGACCGGGTTGACGAACCGTAAGGAGTCGTATCCGTACGAGAACGAGCGCGGGTTCATGTCGGCGACGAGCGCTTCGGCCACCGAGAACACGAGGTTGCCGTGGGCGATTCGTTCCCCGAAGTCCGACTCCGCGGCCCGCGTCGTGCTCACGTGTAGCGGGTGGAAGTCCCCGGAGAGGCCGGCGAAGTTGACGACGTCCGCCTCGGTTATCGTGCGGGCCGACTCGACGGTGAACGTCTCTCCCTCCTCGATGTCCTCGAAGTAACGGTCGGTGTCCTTCGACGGTGCTTGCATCGGTCGTTGTACGGACACAGCGTGCATAAAACTACGCGCCGGCCGTTCAGTCGGTGCCGTGCGTCCGTAGCCGGACGGTCGACGACTGGGTCTCGCCCGGGGCGAGTTCCTCGGCCGTCCCGTTCTCGACGGCCTCGGCGAGTCCCGCGTTCGGTATCGAGGTGCAGGGTTCGAGGCCGACGTTGTAGTTCCGGCCGAAGAACGGCGCGTCTTCGAACCCGCCGAACGGTTGCCAGTACCAGAGGTACTCGTACAGCGACGCTGGAAACTCGACGGTGACGCCGAGGTCCAGTTCGGGGTTGGAGACGGTGTACCGGCCCTCGTCGAGGTCGGCGAGGGCGACGAGGTCGTGAACCCGGTCGTCCGCTGGCGGGAACTCCCGGAGGTCTACCGGCCCGCCGTCGGTCTCACAGACCGGCCACTCGAACGTCTCGCCGGGCGGCAGTCGCGCGGTGTCCGCGGTCTGGTCGGGGTCGACGTGGACCGTCTCACAGGGGACCGTCAGGGTCGCCTCCGGCGCGACGAGCGGTTCACCGAGGGCGACGTGCTGTAACCACGAGTAGTCCACCGGTACCTCGCCCGTGTTGGTGACCCGTTCGGACACCTCGACGGCGGACTCGCCCGCCGAGAGGGTCACGTCCCGTTCGACGTCGAACGGGTATCTGGTGAGCGATGCGGTCAGTCGCACAGACACCCGCTCGGCAGAGTCCGCGAGTATCTCCGTCTCGAAGGGGACGAGGGTGGACTCGCCGTGCAGCCCCAGCGGCGCGCCGTGGGCCTCGGAGGGGCCACCCGCGCCCGGGAGGACGCTCTGCCACCCGCCGGGGTAGTGGTCGAGGAAGGAGAACGCCCCGTCCGGCGCGCCGACGGGACCGGCGGCCGGCGCGCGCCACTCGTGTGGCGCTTCGAACAGCACGTTCGTGTCCGTCCGCTTGTCGACTATCCGGGTGAGGTCGCCGCCCTTGCCGGGGAGCAACTCCACTCGGAGGAGGTCGTTCTCCAGAAAGAGCGCGTCGATGCCGCGACGTTGGTACTCGTCGGTGACCGTGCAGGTCATGGCGACGGTTCGGCGCACCGCCACATAAGCGTCGGTGCCGGTCCGCGATTACCGGAACTGTGGTGCCACTTCGTCGCCGAACAGTTCCATCCCCCGGGTGTCTGGGAAGTCAAGAAACATCAACTGGAGTTTCTCGAAGCCGAGGTCGCGGATGCCCTCGATTTGGGTCGCCACCTGCGAGGGCGTCCCGATGAGCATGCTCCCCTTCTCGCGGGCGTCCTCGGCGTCGTCCAGCGTCTCGTCCATATCGGACTCCTCGCCCCACGGGAGGGGGAAGATGTCGTCGACGGCCTCCTCGACGGCGGCCTCGTCCTCCCGAACGAGGACGTGAGCGAGCCACGAGCGTTCGACGTCGTCCGGGTCTCGCCCCTCGTTTTCGAGGTACTCCTCGAACTTCCTGACTTTGAACTCGATTGGCTTGCCACGCGCCCGGGCGCTGATTTCGACGTTCCACTCGTCGGCGTGGCGGGCGATGAGTCTGAGCATCTTCGGGCCGGCGCCGCCGACGACGATGGGCGGGTGCGGGTCGCTGACGGGCTTGGGGTTGTTCAGCGCGTCGTCGATGGTGAAGTGCTCACCCTCGAAGGTAGGATGCTCCTCGGTGAACATCGACTTGACGACCTGCACCCCCTCCTCCAGCATCTCGATGCGCGTCCCGATGTCAGGGAAATCGAAGCCGTAGGCGCGGTGTTCCTCCTCGTGCCACCCGGCGCCGAGGCCGAGGCGGAGGCGGCCTTCCGAGAGGATGTCCACCGTCGTCGCCATCTTCGCCAACAGGGCGGGGTTGCGGTAGGTGATGGACCCGACGAGTGGGCCGAGGTCGACGTCGTCGGTCCGTTCGGCCAGCGCCGAGAGGAGCGTCCACACCTCGTACTCTTCGGCTTTCGGCCCGAGCATGAAGTGGTCCGGGGCCCAGAGTCCTTCCAGCCCCGTCTCGACTGCGGCGTCGACGCCCCGAAGTACCGTCTCGCGTTCGACCGTTTCGAGCATCGGCGTGTCCCGGTGGACGCCAGCACCTGCGTAACACTGCACCATCCAGTCGAATTGCATAGCCTCACTGCGGCGGCGAGTCGAATAATTGTTTGGGCGGTGTCGCTTCGCGGGGATAGCTTATGTCGCTGGGCACCGACCGAATCGGTATGAGCGACCCGGCACTCGGTGATCTCTGTGACCGCTACGAACAGCTATATCCCGGCGCCGTCGTCGACGTGCTAGACGACAGGGGGTACGAAGACCAGACGCTCTCACCCGACATCGCGCCGCTCCGAGACGGAATGACCACGGCGGGCATCGCCTACCCAGTGGTCGGTCGACCGAACCGGAGCGTGGACCCGGACGAGAACATGCGGGCGATTCTGCGAATGCTCGGCGACGCGCCGGAACACGCCGTCTTGACCTACCAGACGAACGACGACAGGGCGGCCCACCTCGGCGAACTCTCGGTCGTCTCGCTGAAAGCACAGGGCGCCCGTGGCGCGGTCATCGACGGCGGCGTCCGCGACGTGGCCTACATCCTCGACGAGGCGTTCCCGGTCTTCTCGCGGTACCGGACCCCCGCGGACGCAGTCCCTCGCTGGGAGATTCTGGAGTGGGGGACCGATGCCGTCGTCGGCGGCGTCGAGGTGTCGGCCGGCGACGTCGTCCTCGGGGACCACGACGGCGTCGTAGTCGTCCCCGAAGCCATCCGGGCGTCCGTCCTCGAAGAAGCCGAGGAACTGGCCGACACGGAGAACGAGGTCCGGGAGGCCGTCCGGTCGGGGACGGCACCGCTGGACGCCTACGACGAGTACGGCGTGTTCTGAGTCGCCTCAGAGGCCGCTGTGTGCCAACCAACCGCCGTCGACGGGGAGGTTCGCGCCGGTGATGAACCCCGCCTCGTCGCTCGCGAGGAAGACCGCGGCGTCGCCGACGTCCTCGGGTTTGCCAAACCGGGGAAGGAGCGTCTGTTCGCGGGATTTGGCCATGTCCTCCTCGGTGACGATGTCCTGTAGCGGCGTCTCGACGTAGCCCGGGTTGATGCAGTTCACCCGGACGTTCTCCTCGCCCAGTTCCATCGCCAAATCGCGGGTCATGTTGACGACGCCGCCCTTCGCGGCGGCGTAGGGCGGGCCGCCGCCGCCCTCGAACCCGCGGACGGACCCGACGTTGATAATCTGGCCCTCGCGTTCGACGAGGTGGGGTATCGCGTACTTCGCGCAGTAGAACGCGCCGCTCAGGTCGATGTCGATGGAGCGCTGCCACTCCTCGACGCTCGTGGTCTGTGAGTCACCGACGATCTGGATGCCGGCGTTGTTCACGAGGACGTCGATACCGTCGTAGGTATCGACCGCCGTCTCGACCATCGCCTCGACGTTTTCGGGGTCGCCGACGTCCGTCTCGACGTACGTCGCGTCGCCGCTGGTCTCCTCGCTGACGAGTTCGTCCGTCGGTGTCGTCACGTCGGTGTCGTACTTCTCGCCCTGTTTCGGGTCGCGACGCACGTCGGCGACGACGACGTTGGCGCCCTCCTCACCGAAGCGCTTTGCGATGCCGCGGCCGATGCCGCTTGCCGCACCTGTCACTACGACCGTTCGGTCGACGTGTCTCTCAGCCGCCATAGGTGTCACTCACCGGCCAGCGACTTAACAGTAGGTCCCGCCGGTTCTGATGGGTCAGCGTCCCGTCTCGCGGCGAATCGCGGTGAGAAGCCCGTTCAAGTAGCCGACGGCGTGTGCGCGCCCGCGGTGTTCCCAGTCGGTGTCGCCCTCGACGTGCGGGACGTGGTCAGGGATGAGGAGGCCGCGGAAGCCGACCTCGTCGAGCAGCGAGAGCATCTCGTAGGCGTCGTAGTTCCCTTGGTCGACGAACGTCTCGGTGAACGTCGGGACGGTCCCCTCCACGTCCCGGAAGTGGACGTAGAATATCTTCCCTCGCTCGCCGAAGTACCGGACGACCTCTTCCAGATTCTCTCCCATCTCTGACCAGCACCCGAAACAGAACTCCAGTCCGTGGTTCTCGCTCGGGACCAGTTCCATCGCCCGCTTGAAGTTCTCGAAGTTACGGAACAGTTGGGGGATGCCGCCGAGCGAGGGGACCGGCGGGTCGTTGGGGTGGAGACACATCTTGACGCCCGCCTCCTCGGCGACTGGGAGGAGTTCTCTGAGGAAATACTCGTAGTTGTCCCACAGTTCGGCCTCGGTGTACTCCCTGTCGTGGGTGAGTTCGTCGGTGACAGCGTCCATGTCGAACCCCGACGCACCGGCGCCGCCGCGGACGGTGACGTCGGTGTTGCGCCAGACGCCGCTGGGCATCCAGTGGTAGCCGAACATCGGGATGCCCGCCCGACCGATGTTGCGGATGGTCGTCTTGACGTGTTCCATCTGGTCCTCCTTGCCCTCTTTCCCGAGCATGATTTTGTCGTAGAACGAGATGGGGATGTTCTCGATGGCGTTCAGTCGCAGGCCCGCCGACTCGACGCGTTCGCGGAGTTCCACGAGGTTCTCGTAGGTCCACTCTGCGTCGCCTTCGAGGGGAATCCGCTCGTCGTCCGGCATGTGCGGGTAGTCCGGCGAGTAGCGGTACATGTTCAGCAGAACGTCGTCGACGCCCAACTGCTTGCAGAAGCGGAGTTTCTCCTCGGTGGGGTCCATGAACTGCCCGAGGCCGACCCGCATCGGCAGCGCGTCGAAGTCGGCGGACTCGCCAGCGCGCTCGCTGTCGACTGTCTGGTTCATACATAGACCAGCCCGAAGACGAGCATAAGTGTTACTCGCAGGACACTCGCGACCGTTCAGTCGAGGAGGTCGGCCGCTTGCTCGGAGGCGTCCGTCAGGGCGTCCTCAACGGACGTCGACCGCTCGACGACGGCGGCCTCGACCATCTCGTTCAGTATCTCGTTCAACTCGGTGTACGCCGGAATCTGTGGGAGCGTGTTGACCGGGCCGGTGTTGACGGCTTCGAGCATCGAGTAGAACTGGTTCGACCGGCGTATCTCCGGGTCGCGCCACGTCGAGAACCGCGTGCCAGAGGCCCCTTCCAGCGTGGTGATTCTGTCGCTCTCGGGCGAGGCGGCGTGGCGGACGAAGTCGTACGCGAGGTCGGGGTGGTCGCTCCCCGCCGGAACGGTCAGGCCGTAGCAGACGGTGAGTGAAGTGTGTTCGCCGTCGGGCGCGTCACCCCGAGGGATGAGGCCGTAGTTCGTGTGTCCGAACACCGCCGAGTCGGGACGCTCGGCCATCGCCCCGAAGCCAGACCAGTTCCACATCATCGCGGCCTTCCCGTCGGCGTAGAACTGCCCGGCCTCGACGCTCTCCATCTCGACGGCCTCGGGCGGGACCACCTCGTGTTCGTGAATCAGGTCGTGGTAGTACTGGAGCGCGTCGCGTCCCTCGGGGCTGTCGAAGGCGGGGGTGCCGTCGCCGTCGAGCAACTGCCCGCCGCGGCTCCACAGTTGGATGGCGAAGTCGTAGACGTCGTTGTGGCCGTCGGGTTTCGCCGCGACGACGGTCCCCCACAGGTCCTCCTCTGGCCGCGTAAAGAAGTCGGCGACCTCCAGAAACTCGTCCCACGTCCGCGGGACCGAGAGCGGCCGTCCGTACGCCTCGCGGAACGCCCGTTGCTCCGCGACGTCCTCGAAGCAGTCCTCGCGGTAGTGGAAGATTTCGGGGCCGTCGTGGTACGGTATCCCGTAGATGGTTCCGTCGTAGGCCATCAGGTCGCGTAGGCTCTCGGCCCACCCGTCCGGCCAGTCGTCCGGCGGGTCCCGTGACAGGTAGCCGTCCAGCGGGTGGACGTACCCCGCCTCGGCGACCATCGGGAGCCAGTCGCTCAGACAGAGAAAGAGGTCGTAGGTCCCGTCGGCGATGTCACCCGTCACGAGCAGGTCCTCGTGAATCTCGGGGAGCGGGCGGTGATCACGCTCGAAGGTCACGTCTGCGTCTGTCGTCTCGGCGAAGGCGTCCATCTGACGCTTCAGGGCGTTCTCGAACCCCTCGAACGGTCGCCCGACGAGTCGTAGCGTCGGCATGGGAGAACTGACCACGCTCTGGACATTAAGTGTACGGTCGCACGAACGTTTATCGGGTCTCGGGGACGTCTGTTGGTATGCAGCGGGCACTCGACGGTGTGACAATCGCGGACTTCACACAGATGATGCAGGGACCGTGGGCGACGCAGAAACTCGGCGACATGGGGGCCGACGTCCGCAAGGTAGAGCGACTCGGCGGCGAGTGGGAGCGTGACCTGCGTGCCGGCGGCGAGTTACTCGACGGGACCAGCCCCTTCTTCCTCGCGATGAACCGCAACAAGCGGAGCATCACGGTCGACTTGAAGGCCGAGGCGGGCCGGGACGTGGCCCTCGACGTCGCCCGCGAGGCGGACGTCCTCGTCGAGAACTTCCGACCCGGCGTGATGGACTCGTTCGGCCTCGGCTACGACGACGTGCAGGCGGTCAACCCGGAGATAATCTACGTCTCGGCCACCGGGTTCGGTCGCGACGGCCCCTACGTCGACCGGCCCGGACAGGACCTGCTCCTCCAGTCGATGAGCGGGCTGGCGAACTACACCGGTCGGAAGGGCGACCCACCGACGCCGGCCGGGACCGCCGTCGTCGACGAACACGCCGCCATGCTCATCGCCTTCCACACGATGGTCGCGCTGTTCCACCGGGAGCGGACCGGGGCCGGCCAGCGCGTCGACGTGAACCTCTTCGACGCCGCCATCGACTTCCAGTGTCAGGAGCTAACCGCCGCGCTGAACATGGACGTCGAGTTCGAGCGAAGCGAGGCGGGCATCGCACAGGCGTGGCTCGGCGGGCCCTACGGCATCTACGAGACGGCCGACGGGCACGTCGCCATCGCGATGGCACCGATGGCGGCGCTCGCGGAGACGCTCTCGCTGCCCGAACTCGCCGACTACGACACGCCGCAGGCGACCTTCGACCACCGCGACGAGATAAAGCGGACGCTGGAGGCCTCCACCCGCGAACGGCCCACCGACGAACTGCTGGAGACGCTGCTCGACGCCGACGTCTGGGCGGCCGAGGTCAACGACTTTCAGGAGGTCGCCGCCGACCCACAGGTCCAGCACAACGAGACGCTCGTCGAACTGGCCCACCCGGAGGACGGGACGTTCACCACCGTCGGTGTGCCGGTGGAGATGTCCGAGACACCGGGTGACATCCGCTCGCCACCGCCGCTCCCCGGCCAGCACACGGGCGAGATTCTCGCCGAAATCGGGTACGACACCGCCGAACGTGAACGACTCGCGGAGGAGGGCGTCGTCGGCGGAACCGTCCAGTGAGGCCGTCCCGATTCCCGTGACGGCGACCGCCGACACTAGCTTGAATACCTACGGCCGGCAACAGCCAGTATGACCGGCGAGAGCGACCAGTACCGCCGAGGATTGGAAGCCGTGCTCGCACGGGTGGAGACGACCCTCGACGCGACGGGTGACCGGTTCCCCTACGTCTACGACCGGGAGACGGACGGATGGGAGACGACGGACGACGGGAACTGGTGTGGCGGACACTGGATCGGTCTGCTCTGGCTTGCGGCCGCACACGCCGACGACCCGACCCCCGCCGAGCGGTTCGAACGGGCGGCCCGCGACCACACCGAGACGATGCGGGCGTACATTCCCCGGGACTCGATGTTCTGCGGGATGAACTTCCTGTACGCCGGGTTCCGCGGGTACGACCACAGCGGCGACCGGTCGCTGTTCGGTCTCGGACTCGAAGGGGCCGACGCGATGGCCGCGGCGTTCCACGAGGGTGCCCGCCAGATACCCCTCGGAAAACTGGCTATCCGTGGGCCGGAGCAGTTCCGCGGTCCGGAGTCCAACCACGGACCGCCCGGCGACCGCATCGGCGCCGTCGACAACCTCTACACGGCCGTCTCGGTGCTCTGGCGGGCCTACGAGGCGACCAAGGACCCGCAGTTCCGCGACGTGGCCGTCTCACACGCCGACCGCCATCTGGACTGGTACGTCCGCGAGGACGGCCGGACGTGGCACCACGCCGTCTTCGACGAGACGGGCACGCTCGAACGTCAGTACAACGAACTGGCTCACAGCGACGAGACGTGCTGGGCGCGCGGACAGGGCTGGCACGTCGCCGGTCTCGCGAACGCTTACGCGGCCACCGGTGCCGAGCGCTACCGTCGAGCGCTCGCCGACGCCGTCGAGTACTACCGGACCCACACGCCGCCCGACCACGTCCCACACTGGGACTTCGAGATACCGGACCCCGACGGTGAGCCACGCGACACCAGTGCCGCCGCCCTCGTGGCCTACGGGTTGGTCGCCCTGTTGCCGGACGCCCCTCCGGTCGCCGACCTGCGTGCGTTGGGGCACGACGTCCTCTCGTCGCTCGTCGACTCGTACCTCGTGACGGACCCGTCGGACCCACGCTACGGACAGGTCCAGCACGGCTGTTTCAACCGACCCGGCGACTACGCCGTCGACACGGAACTCGTCTGGACGCAGTATTATCTGGCGTCCACGCTCGCACAGGTGGCGGGCGACGGATGACCGGGCCGTGGACCGGCTACGAGTTGCCGGCGTCGCCGACGAGTTACGGCGACCTCCGCGACGGGTTCGAGTGGCAGATTCCCGGCCGCTACAACATCGCCGACCACGCGCTGTCGGGTGACGGAGACGCTGTGGCGCTCAGGCACGTTGCCGCCGAGGACGAACCCTACGCCGGGACGACGGTGACGTACGGCGAACTGGCGGCCGCGACGCGAGCCCTCGCGGCCCGCCTCGCGGACGTAGGCATCGCCGCGGGTGACAGGGTCGCCGTCTGCCTCCCACAGTGTCCCGAACTCGTCGTCGCGCACCTCGCAGTCTACCGCCTCGGCGGTGTCGTCGTTCCGGTGTCGATGCTCCTCGGCGAGAACTCGTTCGGGTACGTCCTCGACCACAGCGACGCGTCGGCGCTCGTCGTGGATTCGGAGCGTTGGAACGCGGCGGGCGACGTGCGGACTGCCGCGCCGACCGAGACGGTGCCCGTCGACGTCGGGTCCGGGACGGCACCACTGGGCGGTCTCACCGAATTCGCCGGGGACGCCCCTTCCTCGACGGGCCCGACGGCTGTCGAGACACGTCCGGACGACCCCGCGCTGGTGCTGTACACCTCCGGGACGACGAGCGACCCGAAGGGCGTGGTGCAGGGCCACCAGTACCTACTGGGGTCGTTGCCGGGCTATCACTGCTGGTTCGACCTCTTTGACCCGTCGTCGGCCCGACGGGCGCGGGTCTGGACGCCCTCCGAGTGGGCGTGGGCGGGGGCGCTGTTCGACGTGGTGTTCCCGACGCTCGCGCTGGGCGGGACCGTCGTCTCCTCGGTCCGGCGGGCGGGGTTTGACCCGGAGCGAGCACTCGACGTCGTCGCCGGACAGGGAGTCACACACGCGTTTCTCCCGCCGACCGCGCTCCGGGCGATACGCCGCGAGACCGACCCGGACCCTGACGACGTGCCCACGCTGGAGACGATGCTGTGCGGCGGCGAACACCTCCCCAATGACTTGGCGGAGTGGGCGACCGACCGGCTCGCCGTGACTGTCAACGAGGCGTACGGACAGACCGAAGCGAACGCGCTCGCGGGCGAATCGAACGGCGTCTACCCCGCGGCACCGGACGGACTCGGCCGCCCGTACCCCGGCCACGAGATAGTCGTCGTCGACGAGGACGGCGCCCCGGTGCCGACCGGCGAGGGAGGAGAGATAGCCGTCGTCCGCCCGGACCCCGTGGTCATGCAGGAGTACGTCGACGACCCGGCGGCGACGGCGGCCGTCCTCGACGACGACCTGCTCAGGACGGGCGACATCGGTCGGTTCGACGACGGCGTGCTCACCCACCTCGGGCGGGCGGACGACCTCATCCTCACCGCCGGCTACCGCGTCAGCCCCCTCGAAGTGGAGTCCGCGCTGGAGGCCCACCCCGCTGTCTCGGCGGCGTTGGTACGCGGCGAACCGGACCCCGGACGAGGACAGCGGGTCGTCGCCACCGTCGTCCCGTCGCCGGACGTGACGCCGGACGACGACCTCGCGTCGGCCCTCAGGGTATCTGTCGCCGAGTCCCTCGGCCCGCACAAGCGCCCGCGCGACATCGACTTCGTTTCGTCGCTACCGACGACGCGGACCGACAAGACCGATCGGTCCGGGCACAGCGGCGCGGACCGCGAGTGAGTCAGCCGTCTGGCCGACCGGCGATCAGTCACGCAGTCTTATTCGGACGTGACGCCGGTCGTCATCCAGCACCCGCCGTAGGGCTCCGTAGTCTGCACCGTCTGGAGTTTGAGGTGCCACAGGTACGTCGCCGACGTCTCGCCGGTGGACACCGTCACTCGCTGGTGGGCCCAGCCGCCGTCTCGTTCGAGCGGTCCGTACGTCACCGTCGACGCGTTCAACAGGGGCCGGTACTGGGTCGTGAGTACGTCGACGAACGCCTCGTAGGACCCGACAGCCCGCCGATTTGACGGGGCGGCGAACCGCCACGTCGTGTTGATACCCTCGTTGGTCACCGGGTCGTTGTTGCGGAGGGCGTTGACCTGTATGTGGACGACGAGTCCGGGCGGCCGCTCGCAGGTCGGCCGAAGCGAGAGGTAGCGTGGCTGGGCTGAGCCGGTGCGGTTGTCCGGCGCGGTGATGCCACCCCAGTAGTCGCGTCGGCCAGTGCTGTCGGCCAGTGACCGACCGTTCGGGTCGGGCGTCGGCGACGGCATAGCCCCGTCGGGAACCGGGGCCGGTGTGACGGGTTCTCCGCCACCGGAGTCGCTGCCGCCGGCACCGAAGAACGTGCCACACCCGGCCAGTGCGACGAGCGCGACACAGGCGACGAGGAACGCGGGCGTGTCAACACGAATCATGGTTTTACGACGGACGCCAGCGGCTTCGGCCTTGCTATCTCTCGATGAGTTCCGATAAGCACCGAAATCAACCGAATACGATTGCGATACGCAATTCTGCTAATATATTGGATAGCACGATTGCGACAGTATTACGGTAATCAACTATCAACCATCGGGATACTCCGAAACCTGTGCCGACACGGTGCAACCCTTGTATGTGAAACAAACATTTTAGTTATCGGGACACGAACGCCGTGGTAATGATTGACACAAACGTCCCCGCGACCCATTACCTCCGGTCCTTCCGCCAATACGTCCTTTCTCCGGTGACGACGGCCCTGGAGGTGGTCGAACGCGAAGAGGCCGAGGTCGAGGCCGAGGCCGAGGCCTTCGACGCCTTCGCGGACGCCGTCGAGGACATCCCCACCGCGGGCCCGCAGGCGTGGCAACCAGTGTCGTTTCACACGCCACGACAGGAGTGTAAGCAACTCGAACGCGTCTGTGACGCGTACCGCGAGACGGTCATGAGCGTGCCTCACTACGACGAGGTGTACGGCGAGTCGCTCGTAGAGAACGTGATGCTGGAACTCGGCGAAGAGATGGCCGAGGGTCTCCGGACCAAACAGGGGGGGTTCACGGCGCCGTACAAACAGGCGCTCGTCAGGACCGCTCGCGACACCGCATCGGAGCGGCGGCAGTTCTCCGATACGTTGGCGGACGAAGCCGACTCGCTCTCGGACGCAAAGCAGTCGCTGTCGGACCTCGTCGTCGAACTCGACGGGATGTCGGTTCCGCAGTGGTACGAATCGACGTTCACCGAGACGCTCGACGGCGTCGTCGCCACCCGACAGGCGCACCTCGACAGACAGGAGTCGCTCCCCGGTGAGAACCGGACTAGCCTCTGTTCGATACTCTACGACGACGAACCGTGGACGTTCCCCGTCCTGACTGCGGCCACGCGGGTCCGTGACATCATCGGCACCTCCGACGGCTGAATCGCCGTCCCCGTGGCTCTACGTTCAGAAGCGCACAACAACGACCGTCGAGTGCCGCCAACGGACGGCGACTACTCGTCGTCGTGCTCGGCCAGCCCCTGCGAGGGACCGCCGGAGAAGACGAACTCGTGTTCGGCCTCCGTCTCGAATCGATTCAGGATGTCACCCAGTGGCTGGGCGTACCGCTTGAGCCGTTCCGCGCGGGAAGAAACCTCGTTGAGTTCCGCCGCCTGCTCTTCGGCGGCGCCCGCGACAGTCTCTGACTCGGACATCATGTCCTCGCTGGTGTCGGCGGCTTCCTGCAACGTCGTCGCCGTGGTCCGGAACTCCGACAGCGAGTCGCCCATGTCGACCTCGGGGTTCTCGGCTTCTAACTGTTCGAGCGTCTCGACGAGGTGGTCGAGGTCCTCGGAGAGCGTCTGTAGCCGATCCTTCTGGTCGTAGGCGTCGTCGGATATCTTCTGGACGGACTCGGCGACCTGCTCGGACGCATCGCGCACAGACTCGGCGCTCGTGAGCACGACGTCACCGGAGTCGGCCACGTCGTCGGCGAAACTCTTCAACTGGCCGACGGTCTTCTCGAGTTCGTTTATCATGCCGTTGAACTCGCTGGCGATGCGGTCCATCGACTCGTTCTCGCCGTCCGTCTCCATGCGCTGGGTCAGGTTGCCGGCGGCGGCCGCCTCCATCACGTCGGAGAACTCCGCTGCTTTCTCCTGGAGGTAGTTGTTGACCTCCATCGCCTCGGCGCGAGAGACCTCCGCCTCTTTCTGGGCGCGTTCGGCCTCGTCGATCTGCTGTTTGAGCGCGTCGCGCATGTCGCCGAACCCGTCGTAGAGTCGGCCGATGTTGTCGATGCGACTCGTCGATATGTCGACGTCTAAGTTCCCCTGTCGCATCTGGTCGGTCTTGCGGGTGAGTCGGTCGATGGACGTCGCCGTGTTGTACCCCAGTGCCGCGCCGACGCCACCGATGAGCAGGACCATCAGCGCGGTCCCGGCGAGTCCGTACAGTTGGACGTTCTCGACGAACCCGAACACGGCCGAGTAGGGTGCGTGGACCAGCACGACCCAGTCGGTCCCCTCGATGGGCGAGTAGCCGACGGTGTACTTCTCGTCTAAGACGCTGTTTGCGGGCATGGTCGCGACGACGCCCGCTTCCCGGTCCCGACTCCGGAGGTCGTTTGCGTCACTGATGGGTTTCGTCGCCCCGCTACCGGACGCGTACGGTTCGAGGAGCGCGTCGCCAACGCCGCCGTCCGGCCCCTCGTCGAACATCACGACGTTCGAGGCGTTGACCACCTGCGTGAACCCGCCTGCGGACCGCTCGGTGCCCTGCAGGGACTCGGTGATACCTGCAATCGAGTACTCGATGACGATGTATCGGTTCTGGCTCGCGTCGACGGGACTCATGAAGCCGACGACGGGGCCGGCCTGTGTCTGGTAGACGCTGGAGTGGACGACCTCACCCGCCCGGTTGAACTCCGTATCAGTCGTCCAACCACGGTCGACCGTCGAGACGTTCGTTCCAGCGGACAGCGAAGTACTCGCGACGATGTTGGACTCGACTACCTGCCGTTCGACTAGATGGACGTTCGCCACGTCGGCGGACAGGCCAGCCTTTCGGTTCCGGAGTTCCGCCCGTAGGTCCGCCGCGTCGTCGGACGTCCAGACGCTGCTGGAGGAGACGAACTGGACGGAGAGTCGGTTCCGTTCGAACCACTGCTCGATGATGTCGCCCTCCTGTGCGGCGACACCGCGGTACTCGTCGGTCACCTGATTTTCGGTGTAGGTCCGGACTTGGTCGGTAGCTAACAGTCCAATCGCACCGACGGACAGCGCCATCACGACCAGCACGATACCGAACTTCAGCGCGAAGTTGCGCCGAATCGCGTCCGGTACGATCGTCGCGAGGAGACCGCCGCTCGTGTCGTCTGTATCCGATACCCCTGCCGAAGATGTGTCTTGTCTGCTCATTGTCAGTTACCGCCCAGCGAGCAGTTCGCCGCTGGTCCTGTAGAGCACGGGTAGGCCGTCTCCCGCGTGATGTTTATCAGATCGTAGTACCGCCCGAAGTCCTGTTGGTCCCCCGGTCGTCCTCTGACGATGGGGACCGGACGCATCGACTGGTGGTCACACGCCCGCATCGTCTGTGCGCCGATTCCGGCCCCGTACTCCCACCCTTCGAGAGCCGGGATGACCGCCTCGGGATCGAACGTTCCCGCTCGGGCCACCGCGTGAGCGTACTGGAGCGTTTGCGTGTACGCGACGTGGGCCGGACCCGACGGTATCGACGACGACGCCGACCCGGTTCCCCCTTCGTACTCGTTGCTGAACGCCGACCGGAACTGCTTCGACAGCGGCGTCTCGATTGACGGGTCCCAGGCGATAGTCCCGATGACGTCCTCTATAGCGCCCCCGGCCGTCTGTGCCACTGCGCGGGTATACAGCGGGATGACGACGTTCTCGTCGGGGAACGACTCCCGAACCGTCCGCACGGCGTTGGCCGCGTCCAGCCCTCGGAGGTTGAGTATCAGGACGTCCTCGCTGGCATTGTCGATGTCGTCGATGTACTGACCGAAATCACGCGTCCCGAGTTGCGCACTCAGACTGCCGACCGGTTGCCACCCGACGTCGCTGAGGAACCGCTCCATTAGTTGGGTCTGGGCTTTCCCCCAGTCGTCGTCGGAGTACACCTGAAAGAACTCGACGTCTTTGCCGTACTCTTCGACGAGGACTGGTCGGAGCGCCTTCGCGGTCATATAGGAGTTGAACAGCTCTCGAAAAGTCCAGCGGTTACAGCCCGCGCCGGTCAGTCTGTCGACGTGGGTCATCGTCGCCATATAGATGGTCTCCGTCTCGGCGGCCACCGCCTGATGTGCGAGTCCAGTATCGCTCGTCGCCCCCCCGGAGAGCATGATGGCGCCATCGTTTTCTATCATCGCTTTGGCCGAACGACGCGCCACTTCGGGGTCGCTTTCGGTGTCGCTTACCGCCGCTTCGACGGTCTTGTTCAGTAACCCGTCCCCGGAGAGCCGTGGAAAGTACCGGTTCGAAACCCACCCGCCTCCTTCGTTGATGTGTTTGACGGCGAGACGGTGGCCACGGAGTTCCTCCTCACCAGTCGTAGAGAACGGACCCGACCGTGCGACGTTGAACCCGAACGTGACCGTATCCCCAGAAATTGGAAAATTTCCGACACGTTCTCCAGTCGGTGTACCACCCCCGGAACCCCCACCACACCCGGCGAGACCGGCGATTCCCGACACTCCCACTGTCCCGAGGAAGGAGCGCCGAGAAACCGACGACTCGTTTCTCACTTGCCTCCGATTCATAGCATGATGTGTAAAATATGGGTACAAAAATCTTTGGAGATTATCAATGTATATATATCAACTGGGAAGCAGTTGTACACGAACGGCACAGTCCGTCGACCGGGCCGTATGGGCTGCGGACAACTCTCGTGGATTTATACCTACCGGGCGACGAGAGGGCCATATGACTGACCTGGTCACGTTCGGAGAAACGATGCTCCGGTTGTCACCGCCGGACGAGGAACGCCTAGAGACGGCAGACCAGTACAACGTCCGGGCCGCCGGCGCCGAATCGAACGTCGCCGTCGCCGCACAGCGTCTGGGACTCGACGCCGTCTGGACCTCGAAACTCCCCGACTCTTCCGTGGGCCGACGAGTGGCCGGCGAACTCCGGACCCACGACGTCACCGTCGACGTGGTGTGGGACGACGCCGACGACGCCAGACAGGGTACCTACTACCTCGAACAGGGCCAGCCACCGCGCGGGAACGAGGTCATCTACGACCGCGCGGGTGCGAGCGTGACCTCGGCGTCGACGGCCGAACTCCCGACCGAGACCGTCGAGAGCGCGACCGGGTTCCACACGACCGGTATCACGCCGGCCCTCTCCGAGACGCTCGAAACGACGACGGCTGATCTGCTCGCCCGGGCACAGGAGGCCAACACCGTGACGAGTTTCGACCTCAACTACCGCTCGAAGCTCTGGGAGCCAGCCAAAGCGAAGGCGGTTCTGACGGACCTGTTCCCCGACGTCGACGTCCTCGTCGTCGCCCGTCGAGACGCGGAGACGGTGCTTGACCGGACCGGTGACGCCGAGTCGGTCGCTCGCGGCCTGACAGACGACTACGGGTTCGACGTGACTATCGTCACCCGTGGGGCCGAGGGTGCGCTCGCGCTCTCCGGCGGCGAGGTGTACGAACAACCGACCTACGAGGCCTCCAGTGCACACCCGGTCGGGACCGGCGACTCCTTCGTCGGTGGCTTCCTCTCGCAGTACCTCGCCGGCGAGTCCGTCGCCGAGGGGCTGGCGTGGGGTGCGGCTACCGCCGCTCTCAAGCGGTCTGTCCCCGGCGACATCGCCGTCGTCTCCCCGCACGAAGTCCGCGAAGTCATCGCCGGCGACACCGAGGAAATCACGCGCTGAAGTCGCGTGAGGGCGGCGATACTGGCGGCGTCCGACAAGCTTCTTATCCCCTGGCTCGGTACGGGCGAGTATGATTCATCGAACGGTGCGTTCACGAGAGCTGTCGGGAGTATCGACCGATGCGTAGCGCGAAAATCGTCTGTACGCTCGGCCCGGCCAGCGAGTCCGTCGACCAGATAGCGTCGCTCGCGGAGGCGGGGATGTCCGTCGCCCGACTCAACGCCAGTCACGGGTCGCCGGAACACCGGCGTACGATGATAGAACGCATCCGGGAGGTCGACGACATAGTCGACTCGCCGGTCGCCTCCATGCTCGACATGCCCGGCCCGGAAGTCCGGACCGCGCCAATCCGTGAGCCTATCGACCTCGTCGAGGGGTCGACCATCCGCTTCGTGGTGGGCGAAGAAGCGACCCCCGAGGAGGTCGGCCTCTCTCAGTCTATCACCAGCGTCGAACCGGGCGACCGCGTGCTCTTAGACGACGGCCGCATCGAGACCACGGTGGACCGCGTCGAGGACGACGTGGTGTACGCGGACGTCGAGAACGGCGGCGAACTCGGCGCTCGCAAGGGCGTCAACGTCCCCGGCGTCGAGCTGGGCCTGCCCACCATCACCGAGAACGACAAGCAGGAACTCGACGTCGCCGCAGAGATGGAACCGGACTTCGTCGCCGCCTCGTTCGTCCGCGACGGCGAGGCCATCTACGAGATCAACCAGGCGCTCGAAGACCGCGGCGTCGACATCCCCATCATCGCGAAGATCGAGCGTGCGGGGGCCGTCGAGAACTTAGAGTCCATCATCGACGCCGCCTACGGGATCATGGTGGCCCGCGGTGACCTCGGCGTCGAGTGTCCGCTCGAAGATGTCCCGATCATCCAAAAGCGCATCATTCGGAAGTGCCACCAGGAGGGCGTCCCGGTCATCACCGCGACGGAGATGCTCGACTCGATGGTCCACTCCCGCCGGCCGACCCGCGCAGAAGCCTCGGACGTGGCAAACGCCGTCCTCGACGGCACCGACGCCGTGATGCTGTCGGGCGAGACGGCCATCGGCGATCACCCCATTCGGGTCGTCGAGACGATGGACCGCATCGTGCGAGACGTCGAGTCCAGCGAGGAGTACGCCGAGTCCCGCGAACAGCGTGTCCCCGCCGCGGGCAGCACCCGGACGGACGCGCTCGCGCGGTCGGCCCGGTACCTCGCCCGAGACATCGGCGCGTCGGCCGTCGTCGCCGCCTCCGAGTCCGGGTACACCGCACTGAAGGCCGCGAAGTACCGCCCCTCGATACCGATCGTGGCGTCGACGCCCAGCGAACGGGTCCGCCGCCGACTCGCACTCTCGTGGGGCATCATCCCCATCACGACTCAGTACACCACCGACGGGGCCGACGCCATCATCCAGAACGCGGTCCAGTCCGCCCTCGATACGGGGGCCGCCGACGGCGGTGACACCGTCGTCGTCCTCTCTGGGATGATGACGGAACTCGAAGGCATGAACACGGCCAACATGCTGAAAGTTCACGTCGCCGCCGAAACGGTTGCGAACGGCAGGTCCGTCGTGGACGGACTGGTG
Organism: Haloarcula sp. JP-L23; assembly: GCF_011602445.1. NCBI lineage: Archaea > Methanobacteriati > Methanobacteriota > Halobacteria > Halobacteriales > Haloarculaceae > Haloarcula > Haloarcula sp. JP-L23. Next base: position 2,179,087 of record NZ_CP050014.1, read on the forward strand.
ACTGGGCCGGTGTACCACGTCGAGGACGGCGACATCACCGACGTGCCCGACGGTGCCATCATCGCCGTCTCCGAGGGGTTCGACGGCGAGTTCACCGGCGATACCACCCGCCTCGGCGGCATCATCGACGCCCACGAGGGCATCACGAGTTACGCCGCTATCATCGCTCGTGAACTCTCTATCCCGATGGTCTCGGACGCGAAGTTACCCGGCGACATGGAGGACGGGGCTGTCGTGACGCTCGACGCCGAACGCGGCGTCGTCTACGAGGAGGCTGTCGGCCGCGAACGACTCGACGACGACGCACGGTAACACGGACGTACTCGAATCTGTGTTATTAAGTAGCGGAAGGGCGACCTTCCCACCAACATGGGCGTATACGCAGGGGTCGACCTCGGTGCGACACACATCCGTGCGGTCATCGGTGACGCGTCCGGAACGTCGATAGCGTCGTTCAAGCGCGAAACCCCGCGCGGTCCGAACGGCATCGCGGTCACCGAAGCAGTACTCGATGCGCTACGCGAGGCGTGTGCCGCCGCCGACGTGGAACCGACCGACGTGAAAGCGGCCGGCATCGGTTCGTTCGGCCCACTCGACCTCGCCGAGGGCGTCGTCGAAAACCCCGCGAACCTCCCCGACACCATCGACCGCATCCCGCTGACTGGTCCCGTCGAGAACCTGCTCGGCACGTCACAGGTGTACCTCCACAACGACGCCAACGCGGGCGTCATCGGCGAGCGCTACAACTCGGACCGGAACCCGGACGACATGGTGTATCTGACCATCTCCTCGGGTATCGGTGCGGGCGTCGCCGTCGACGGCAACATCCTCAGCGGGTGGGACGGCAACGCGGGCGAGGTCGGCCACCTGACCATCGACCCCCACGGGTTCATGACCTGTGGCTGTGGCCACGACGGCCACTGGGAAGCGTACTGCTCGGGCGAGAACATCCCGCGCTATGCCACCCAACTCCACCGCGAGGACCCCGTCGAGACGGCACTTCCCATCGACACCGAGGGATTCGACGCGGCCGACGTCTTCGAGTACGCCGGCGAGGACGACTTTGCCTCACACGTGTTAGACCAAATCTGTCACTGGAACGCTATCGGCGTCGCAAACATCGTCCACTCCTACGCACCGCTGGTCATCTACGTCGGCGGGGCCGTCGCTATCAACAACCCCGAACGGATTCTCGACCCGATTCGGGACCGACTCGACCAGATGGTCATGTCGAACATCCCCGACATCCAGTTGACGACGCTCGGCGACGACGTGGTCGTCCGCGGTGCCCTCGCGTCGGCGCTGACCGAGGGGACCGGCGACCCGTCCAGAGGCGTCTGAGGTCGCGTTTTTCGGGTCGATACCGCTGTAGCCGCTCCGTACTGAGAAAACTGAGCGCCTCTCGCTACTGCTCTGCGGTTCGCTTCGCTCACCGCGTCACTTCGAAGGGCGCGCGTAGCGCGCCTCGCTACTGCTGCAGGTCGTAGAGCCGACGGAACACCGTCGGCGGGAACCGCGGGTCGACTCTGCTCGGCGGTCGTCCCTGCCCGCTCTGTGCCTCGGACTGGACGCGTTCGACGACGCCGGCCTCGGCCATCTCGTAGAGGAATCGCTTGACCGTCCCGGCCGAGAGGTCCACGGCGGGCGACCCACCGATGGCCTCCGTCGTCGCGGTGACCGAGGAGCGTTCCTCCGGACCGAGGTCGACCAGTTCGCGCAGGACAGCCTGTCGGTTCGGCGGCAGTGAGAGCACGACGCCCAGCGAGACACAGGGGTTCGGTATCTCTTCGAACGCCGCTTCGACGTCGGCCGGCGTCAACTGCGTCCGTCCGGCTTCGGTCGCCCGGTCGGTGGCGATAAACAGCGCCGCGAGTGCGTCGTGCGCATCGCCGTCGGCCCACTCGGCGATGTCGCGGGCCAGCCCGTGGTCCAGCGCTTGCTGTGCCAGCCCGACAGACGACCGCGTCATCAACACGTCCACCAGCATCTGGCGCTGGTAGTGGTCGACGTGAATCGATTCGGCGGTGTACTCCGTGAGCACCGTCTCGGTCGGGTTCAACCGACCGATTGCCATCCAACTGACGTTGCTCGGCAGGCCGGCAAAGAGGGTGACGAGGTCGCTTTCGTTGGTGCTTCGTGGCTCCCCGACGTGGTCGACCGTGACCACGACGCCGGTCCGGGTGCCGCCCAGTACCTCGTGCAGGCGCGACCGGAGCGTCTCCGTCCCGATGCCGTGTTCGGGCACCGACTCGTCGACGAGCGCATCGAGTACCGCGTGGTAGAACGCGAACTCGCTGGTGGTCTGGCGTGCGTCAACGTAGACGAACGCCGGGGAGGTCGGGGACTGGGCACGGGTACTGGTGTGGATGACCGCCCGGTTCTCGGTGGGGAGACGTTCGAGGTGTGTAAAGAGCGCCGTCACGACCGCGGACTTCCCCGACCCCTTCGGACCGTAGACGTATGCGTTCGGCGGTAGTTTGCCGTCGAAAACGGGGTCGAGGTGGTCGAGCAGTCGCTCGAGGACGGGGCCACGGTCGGCCGGTTCCTCGATGTGGGTCACCGGAGACAGCGACTCGTAGTCTTGAACCAGCCGTGGCTCGTCGCCACGGCGCTGCCGACGCTTGATTCGCGCTTCGATATCCATGCTTTAGTTCGGGTGTTCGGTATGTACCGCTCGTTCTGGGAAACAAAAAGGCGTGTGACTTACGGCAGCGGGATCCAGACGGACGTCGGGAAGACGCCGACGATGGCCAGCACGCCGATGATGAACGTCGCGATGACGATAGCTGCCGCGGGTGGGTCAAAGTGGGTGTCCGAGTGCGCGTAGAAGATACGCTGGATGGTCTCACCGGCGAGCGCGCCGATGAGTCCGAACACCGCTGCGGCGATTATCTGGACTGGTTCGCCACCGAGGGGTGCGACGGCGAGCGCCGCCGTGCTGGCGGGCAAGGTCATGTGGTGAGTGACCGGAATCTTCTCGACGCCGAGGTTCAGGAACGTCAGCGACGCCGCGGAGATGCCGAATCCGAGGAACGCGCTCCCGGTGACGATGGCGATCCAGCCGCCGAGCAGGCCAGCGACGATGCCTATCGTGGCGACGTTGGCCCACTTGTACTGGTGGGGGAGCCACGGTTCGACGGCCAGACGCGTGGCGTTGACCGTGCCGCCGTCGGTGGCGACGCGCTCTTCACCCTTCTCGAAGGGCGACATGTCGAGGACGTTGCGGTTGCCGGCACCCACGATAGGGTAGCCAAAGACGAGTCGGTGGGCAACGGCCGAGAGGACCACCGCGATTGCGATGGGGTCCCACGGCGCACCGATGGCACCCGAGACGCGAGTGATGACGAGACCGAGGATGCCAAAGAGACCACCGACTGCGAGGATGTCCGGGCGGGTGCCCAGCGCGTACGCGATGTCCTTCGCGGGGTGGTAGTCACCGTCGGCCGGTTCCGGGAGTCCATCGTTCTTCGCGGCGTAGGCGGCCGCCGCCGCACCGGCCGCAAAGGAGATGTGTGGGCCAAAGACCGGACCGAAGGCGATAGAGCCAGTGACGCCGACGCCGATTTCCCCGGCAGGGATATCGGAGACCGTCCCGAGTTCGGCGACGAGGATGTTCACCGCCTCGCCAGCGATGACCATGAAGCCGGTGAAACAGAACGCCGGCAGCGCCCCGATAGCGGCCCCGAACGCGCCGCCCGCGAAGGCGGCAAGCAGGAGCGCGATGAAGCGCGGCACTTCGACGCCGAACAGCGGAATCTGAAGGAGCAGGTCGGCCGCCATCCGTTAGTCCTCCTTGGCCCAGTCCAGCGAGCGGTCGACGGCGTCGTCCCACCGGCTGTACAGTTTGTCGACTTCGTCGGCATCCTTCTCGGGACTGAACTCGCGGTCGACCTGCCAGTTGTCTCGGAGTTCGTCCACCGTGTCCCAGTAGCCGACGGCCAGACCCGCGGCGTAGGCAGAGCCGAGCGCGGTGGTTTCGTCGACCTCCGGCCGGGCGATGTCCGTCTGGATGATGTCGGACTGCAGTTGACAGAGGAAGTTGTTCTTGACCGCACCACCGTCGACGCGGAGCGTCGTCGTCTCGACGCCGGAGTCGGCCTCCATGGCCTCGGCCACGTCGCGCGTCTGGTACGCGATGGATTCGAGGGTGGCACGTACGATGTGTTCCTTCCGGGTCCCACGCGTCATGCCGACGATGGTCCCGCGGGCGCGGCCGTCCCAGTGCGGGGCGCCGAGGCCCGTAAAGGCCGGCACCATGTAGACGCCGTCGGTCGAGTCGACCGAGCGGGCCAGTTCCGCCGTCTGGGCGGCGTTGTTGATGAGGTCGACGTCTTCGAGCCACTCGATGGCGGCACCGGTGATGAAGATAGCGCCCTCCAGCGCGTACTGGACGGGTTCGCCGGACATCTGGAACCCGATGGTCGTCAGGAGGCCGTGGTCGGACTTGACGGCCTCGGTGCCGGTGTTCATCAGGTAGAACGACCCAGTTCCGTAGGTGTTCTTCGCGTCACCCTCGTCGAAACAGGTCTGGCCGAACAACGCGGCCTGCTGGTCGCCCAGCGCGCCCGCGACGGGAATCTCCTCACCGAGGAAGCCGTCGGGGTCCGTGGTCCCGTAGTACTCCTCGTCGGAGGACGGACGGACTTCCGGCACCATGGACTCGGGCACGCCGAACTCGTCTAAGAGTTCGTCGTCCCACTCGAGGTCCCGGATGTTGTACAGCATCGTCCGGGACGCGTTCGTGACGTCCGTGATGTGGTTGCCAGTCAGGTTGTAGATGAGCCACGCGTCGATGGTTCCCATGAGGAGTTCGCCCGCTTCGGCGCGGTCTTTGAGGTCCTCGCCGCGGGAGGCCTGCATCTTGAGCGGCTCTGCGTTCTGGAGAATCCACTCGGTCTTCGTCGCAGAGAAGTACGCGTCACACTCGAGGCCGGTCTTTTCGCGAATCTCCTCGACCTTGCCGGCCTCCTGAATCTCCTCGACGCGGTCGGTCGTCCGGCGGTCCTGCCAGACGAGGGCGTTGTGGACCGGCTTTCCGGTCTCTTTGTCCCACACGACCGTCGTCTCTCGCTGGTTCGTGATACCCAGCGCCTCTAGCTGGCTGGCTTCGAGGCCGCCCTCGTCGAGGCCCCGCCTGACGACTTCCTGCGTGTTCTCCCAGATTTCGAGCGGGTCGTGTTCTACCCAGCCCGGCTCCGGATAGATCTGTTCGTGCTTCTCGTACGCGTTGGCGACCACCTGACCGCTGTGGTCGAATACCATGAAGCGCGTACCGGTCGTACCTTGGTCGATCGAGCCGACGTATGTGTCTGCCATTGGTGTGTTCTCCGTTCGGGCGAGTCTTGTTTATCCAAGACTCCGCCTTGTGAGTAAACAATATGGTGAATCATTATAAAGATTACTCACAATGCCGGGCCGGAGATAAAAAATACGAAATGATTCTTCTTTCACTTCGATGCGTACGTTCGGAGTTGTTTCTCTACCTGTGCGTCGATACGTGCCAACGCTGCACTCACTTCTTCGACAGTCGTAATGTGGTCGATACCCTCTTCGATAATCGTCCGCACGCTGTCGAAGGGGCCTATCTGGGCGCCACGGGTCGCCGTCGTGTCCGTCGTGGCGACCAACTGGTCGAACGCGGTGGCGTAGTGCGGGTTCCGTTCGAACCACCCGTCGGAACGTAGCTTCGGAATCGCCGCCTCGCTGACCGGGAAGTACCCCGTCTCGCGGTGCCAGCGCATCTGCTGTTCCGGTCGGGTGAGCCACGTCAGGAACCGACTGACCGCGTTCTGCGTCTCTCGGGGCAAGTCGTCGCTGACCCACAGCGACGCCCCGCCGACGAGGACACCGGTCCGCTCGTCCTCGACCGGGAGCCTCCCGGTCCCCACGTCGAAATCCGCCCCAGACTCGATGGCCTGTAACGACGACGAGGACCCGACGAGCATCGCGGCTTTTCCGTCGTGGAACGCGTTCCTCGCCTTGCCCCGGGCCTCGATGCCGGGGTCCAGATAGAGGCCGTCGTCCGCCATGCCGACCCACCACTCGACGAGCGACTGGCCGAACTCGCCGTCGAGGTTCGTCGACCGTGGCACGCCGGTACGGCCGTTCTCGTTGTCCACCAGCAGTTCGTCTGCCTCCGCGAACCACTGCTCGACGAACCACGAGTAGTTCGCGAACGTGATGCCGTAGTCCGCGTCGGTCTGTGAGACGAGTTGCTCGGCGGCGCTGCGGACCGCATCGAACGTCTGGGGCGGCGAGTCTGGATCGAGCCCCGCTTTGCGGAATACGTCCCGGTTGTACGCGAGGACGGGGTTCGATGCGTTGAACGGGAGCGACTGCAACTGGCCGTCCATGCGGTAGTAGTTCGAGACGGGGTCGAGGAGCGAGTCGAGGTGGTCCGACGGGAGCAACTGTTCGACGGGCACGAAGTATCCACTCTCGCGTGCGCGCGTACTGCCGATCTCGAAAATCTGCGCGATGGTGGGGCCGGCCCCGGCAGCGGCGGCGTCCAGCGTCGCTTCGAGCGTCCCGCGATAGCTCCCCTTCGAGGTCAGCGAGATGCTGATGCTCTCGGTCTCCGATTCGAACTCGCTCGCGAGCGATTCGAGTACCAAAGCCTTCTCGCCGCCCATCGCGTGCCAGAACTCGACGACGGTCTCGTCCGTGCCCGCCGTCGACTCCGCTCCGGCGAGTTCGAACCGGTCGAGGGTGCGCTCCAGTGACTCGGCCCGGTCGGTGAGCGTCGAGACCCGAGTCGAGACCTCCGCTAGTTCCGTCGTCTGTTCCTGTGCGGCGTCGGCCGCCGTGTCTGCCTCCTCGGCGGTCCGGTCGCTGATCTCGCCGACTTCGTCGACCATCGAGACGACTTCCTGGGTCGACTGGGCCTGCGTGTCGGTCGCGTCGTCTATCTCCTGGACGCTCGCGTCCACGTCGTCTACACGCTGGACGACGGCGTCGAGTTCGTCGAGCGCCCGGTCGACGGCCTCGTGCGTGCTCTCGACCGTGGTCCGGGTGTGGTGCATCTCCTCGACCGTCGCCTCGGCGTGGTCGTGTACCCTGTCGATGGAGGCCGCTATCTCGTCGGTCGCCCGCTTCGTCTCGCTGGCGAGGTTCTTCACCTCGTTGGCGACGACGGTGAACCCGTCTCCCTCGGCCCCGGCACGGGCGGCCTCGATGTTGGCGTTGAGCGCCAGTATGTTGGTCTGGTCCGCGACGTCGGTGATGAACTCGACGATGTCCTCGATGTCGGTCATGAGTTCGTTCAGCCGTTCGACCTTCTGGGCCGTCTCCTCGGCGTGGCTCGTCAGTTGGTCGAGTTCCGCCATCGCGTCGCCGGCGGCCTCCTGTGCCGTCGAACCCCGACTGCTCGCCTCCTTCGAGGTGTCGGCCACCTCGTTGGCGGACGCGGCGATTTCCTCGATAGTGGCCGAGAGACTCCGCATCTCGTCGGAGATGTCCCGAATGCGCTCGCTCTGGGTTCGGGACCCCGCCGAAATCTCGTCGACGGCACCGCTGACGTCCCTGCTGGAGCCTTTCACGCTATCGAGTCGGTCGTCGACCCGTTCGGTGGCCGAAGAGACCTGTTCGCTGAACGACGCCATCCGGTCGACCGTCTCGCGCCACTCCGAGACGAGGTCGTCGTACGCGTCGTAGAGGCCCGCTGCGCGGTCGGTCGGTGGCGTCCCGGGCGTCGCAGTGAGGTCACCGTCTGCGTTCGCCTCGGCGACGGTCGCCAGTTGCTCGACGGCCGCTTCGAGGTCGTTCCGTCTGGCACGCTCGGCTGCGAGTTCGTCTTCGAGACGCGCTATCTCTCGTGTCGCAGCCGACTCTGGTTCGGTTGCAGTCTCGCCGACCGATTTGTCGGCCGCGGTCCCCGACTCGTCGGCGTCTGTCGCCGAGTCGTTGGCTCGGCGGTCCGAGCGGTGGTCTGCCGTCCCGCCGTCGGTTTCGACGGCGGGTTCGCTCCGGAACGAGTTCCCGCCAGTCATACCAGTTTGTCCTCCTGTGTATCGTACCATACCATGTCAATCCGTGCCTCAGTAATCAGACACAATCGTATATAATAGTTACTGGTGGGGCCGCGGTGTTAGTAATTATTGTGTGATTGTCGTACTCATGGCCTCATTTGGACGTATTCGGTCTGTGTAGACGATTGGACGCCGATATAGTCCGTTGGGAGTCGACGTTGGGGTGAGACGGGTTATGCGTGTCTACAACACACACTACAGCCGAGACAATCATGATTACCAATAAAATTTACTGGCGAACCCCGGTTCAACGGTAAAATAAAGTGGGTGCGCTCCAAAACGCAGGTATAACAGATGGTATCGACACCACACATCGCCGTCATCGGCGGCGGTTCGACCGGCGTGGGCATCGCCCGTGACCTCGCGATGCGAGGGCTCGACGTGACGCTCGTCGAGCAGGGGAACCTCACACACGGGACGACCGGTCGGATGCACGGCCTGCTTCACAGCGGCGGGCGATACGCCGTCTCCGACCAGGCCAGCGCTACGGAGTGTATCGAAGAGAACCGGGTCCTCCGGGACATCGCGAGCCACTGCGTCGAGATGACCGGCGGGATGTTCGTCAAGCGCCCCGAAGACTCCGAGGAGTACTTTCAGGAGAAGTTACAGGGGTGCAAGGAGTGCGGTATCCCCGCGGAAGTCGTCTCCGGTGCGGAAGCCCGGCAGATGGAGCCACACCTCGCGAAAGACGTCGAGAAGGCGATCACCGTCCCCGACGGGGCTATCGACCCGTTCCGCCTCGTCGTCGCCAACGCCGCCAGCGCACAGGAACACGGCGCGCGCATCGAGACGCACTCGAAGGTGACGGACCTCCTCGTCGAGGACGACGAAGTGGTCGGCCTCGAAGTCGAACACGCTTCCGGACCGGGCAAGCGCGTCCACGGCACCGAGGGCGGCACCGAGGAGATCCGTGCGGACTACGTCGTCAACGCGACGGGCGCGTGGGCCGGTCGAATCGGTGACATGGCCGGCCTCGACATCGCCGTCCGCCCATCGAAGGGTGTGATGACCATCATGAACGTCCGGCAGGTCGACACGGTCATCAACCGTTGCCGGCCGAAGGGCGACGCCGACATCGTGGTCCCCCACGAGACGACGGCCATCCTCGGGACGACGGACGAGGAAGTCGAGGACCCCGAAGACTACCCCGAGGAGCAGTGGGAAGTGGACCTGATGATAGAGACGCTCTCGGAACTGATTCCGATGCTCGAACAGGCCCGGACGATTCGCTCGTTCTGGGGCGTCCGACCGCTGTACGAACCGCCGGACGTCGGCAGCGAGGACCCGACCGACATCACGCGGGATTTCTTCCTGCTGGACCACGAGGAACGCGACGACCTGCCGGGCATGACCAGCATCGTCGGCGGGAAGTTCACCACCTACCGGATGATGGGCGAGCAGATATCCGACCACGTCTGCGGGAAGTTCGGTATCGACGCCGAGTGTCGAACCGCAGACGTTCCGCTGCCCGGCAGCGAGGACTTCTCCGTCCTCCGGGACTACATGGACGAGTTCGGCCTCCGGTCGCCCATCGGCCGCCGAAGCGTCGAACGCCTCGGCTCCCGGGCCGACGAGGTGCTCAAGACCGACGGCCCGAACCCGACTGTCTGTGAGTGTGAGGGCGTCACTCGCGCCGAGATTCAGGACGCCATCAGTCAGTCTGGCTCGGACCTCAACGCCGTCCGTATTCGCACTCGCGCCTCGATGGGGAACTGTCAGGGCGGCATCTGTACCCACCGGATGGCCAGCGAACTCCACGGCGAGTACGACGAGAGCGTCGTCCGCGACGCGTGGGACGAACTACTACAGGAACGCTGGAAGGGCCAACGGCACGCCCTCTGGGGCGAGCAACTCTCGCAGGCGGCGCTGAACTACGCGCTGCACGCGACGACCCAGAACCGCGACAACGACCCCGCCGGAGGGGACCCGGTCGACTTCGCCGCGTTTGACACCGGCGTCGACCACACCGGCGATTCCGGCCCGGCCGACGTCGCCGCCGACGGAGGGACGCCCGATGGCGATTGAGTCAGAGGTTCTCGTCGTCGGCGGTGGGCTAGCCGGTCTCTCAAGCGCCCTCGCGGCCGCACGCGACGGTGCCGACGTCCGCCTCGTCTCCTACAAGCAGAGCACGCTCCGGCAAGCGTCCGGGCTGGTCGACCTCCTCGGATACACGCCCGACGGCGAGGGGCCGTTGACAGACCCCTACGCCGCGATGTCCGACCTGCCCGCCTCCCACCCGTACCAGACCGTCGGCGTCGAGACAGTCAGGGAGGCGATGGCGATGTTCGACGAGGTCAGCGGCTACGAGGGCGGCCACACCGACACCAACGCCCTCCTGCCCACCCACGGCGGGAGTATCAAACCCACCGCCCGCTACCCACGCGGCGCGGCGGCAGGGCTGGCGAGCGACGACCGGGACACCCTGCTTGTCGGCATCGAGGCGATGACGGACTTCGACGCGCCACACGTCGCCGACCACCTCGACGCCGTCGGCGTCCCGTTCGACGTGCGCGGCGAGACCATCCGGTTCCCGGGCGACCTGCGCGCGGACGCGAAGGTCACCCGCTACGCGAAACTGCTGGACACGAACGGCGAGGTAGCGGTGCGCGGTCGAAAGGTGCCGGCACGCGAGGCGCTGGCCCAGCGAGTGAACCCACTCGTCGACGACGAGGAGCGCGTGGGCTTCCCCGCGATTCTGGGCGACGACAACCCCGGCGCCATCCGAGACGCCCTCGGCGAGCAGATGGGCGTCGACGTGTTCGAGGTACCGATGGGCCCGCCATCGCTTCCGGGCCTGCGACTCGAAGACAAACTGTTCGAGGCGTTAGACGAGAGCGGCGCGAGTTTCGAGACCGGCAATCCCATCGTGGACTTCGACGGCGAGGGCCACGTAGAGCGCGTCTTCATGGAGAAAAACGGCGCCCGAATCCCACTGTCGGCCGACCAGTACGTCCTCGCCACCGGCGGCCTCGTCGGGAAGGGCGTCGAATCCGACCGCGACGGGGTCAGAGAACCCGTCTTCGACTGTCACGTCCCCCACAGCGACGACCGGTACGACTGGTTCGACACGGACGTCTTCGGCGACCATCCGTTCGCCGGGTTCGGCGTCGAGACCGACGACGACCTGCGTCCGCTGTCTGCGGACGGCGACGTGGAGTTCGACAACTTACGGGCCGCGGGTAGTGTGCTCGGCGGCTACGACTTTGCGGCCGAGAAGTCCGGTAGCGGCGTCTCGATTGCGACAGGCTACGCGGCGGGCACGAGCGCCGCAGCGGAGGTACGATGAGCGACGCACAACCTACAGACTTCGACCCAGTTGAACCGAACACGGGCGAGGACTTCGAACCGGTCGAAGTGTTCCCCGACAGCGACGATTTCGACCTGCGGCCGGGTGCTGACTCCTGCTACAAGTGCTCGGTCTGTGATACGAACTGTCCGGTGGCGGAAGTCGACGACGACTTCCCCGGACCGAAGTTCCAGGGCCCCGAGCAGTGGCGCCTGAAACAGACCGACGACGGCTACGAGATAGACGACTCGGTCATGTCGTGTTCGAACTGCATGCGCTGTGACTCGGCCTGTCCCTCCGGTGTCCCCCTCAGCCAGATGCACAACACCGCCCGCGGGGAGTACGTCGAAGAGCAGATGGACAAACTCTCCGTGGAGTACGTCCGCAACCGCATCCTCTCGAACTACCGCCTGTCGGCCAGCATCGCCAGCAATGTACCCCGACTGGCGAACTTCGCCATGAACTTCGGGCCGGCCCGGTGGGTGATGGAGAAGACGATGGGCGTCACCAGCGAGCGTGACTTCCCCGAGTTCGCCCAGCAGACGTTCCGCCAGTGGTGGGCCGCCCGCGGGGGTGCCGACGCCTCCCGAGAGAACGCGATAGAGAGCCGCGAACGCCGCGGCGAACCGGCCGACGCCGACAAGAAGGTGGCGTACTTCCACGGCTGTTACTCCAACTACAACACGCCGGAAGTCGGCAAGGCCATGGTCCACGTCTTCGAGCACTTCGGCTACGAAGTCGTCGCACCCGAGCAGAAGTGCTCGGGGACGCCGATGTTCGCAAACGGGATGTTGGACGACGCCCGCCGCCACGCCGAGGTCAACGTCTCGTCGATGTCGGACCTCGTCGACGAAGGGTACGACGCCATCGCGTCCTGCACCTCCTGTTCGATGGCGCTCCGACAGGAGTACCCCGAACTGTTCGACATCGACGGCATCGAGGACGTCGCGTCGAACACCTACGAGGCCATCGAGTACCTTCGCATCCACGAGGACGTGAAAGACGAGATAGAGTCGGCCGAGGTGTCCGGCGAGTTGGCCGAGGAGTTCGCCTACCACGCGCCGTGTCACGCCCGCAATCAGGGCCTCGAACGGCAGGCCGTCGAACTGTTCCGCGACTTAGACGGCGTCGGCGTCGAGGACGTCGGCGACTCCTGCTCGGGCATCTCCGGCACCTACGGCTGGAAGGAGGAGAAGTACGAGAAGTCCATGGAGATCGGCGACGAGATGTTCGAGCACATGGAACACGCCGAGGGCGAGACGGGCATGACCGAGTGTCCAACCTGTGCGATGCAGATGGAACACGGCACCGGCTACGAGATTCGACACCCCCTCGAACTCGTCGAAGCAGCGGTAGTCGAGTAACGGAACCGGCCGTCGGATCGGCGTCTGTCCCGGCCTCGTTTTCACACCGCCGACGGCCGTGCCGTCTCGACAGTGCCGTAGCTACGCTGTCGTCACGTCCAGAAACAGTGGTAGAACGATTCGAGAGCGGTTACTCGCCGCGAACGAAGGTGACCGGGCACGGCGCGTTGAGCATGACCTCCTGTGCGGTCGAACCGAAGACGGCCTTTCCGGTCGGGGAGCGCTTGCGACCGCCGACGACGACGAGGTCCGCACTGACCTCCTCGGCGAGGTCGACGATCTGTTGGCCGTGGTTACCGACGGCCCCGCGGACGCTGAGTTCGATACCGGCGTCGTTGAGTCGCTTTTCCAGTTCCCGGACGGTGGTGTGTCGGTCGGCGACCTCGTCGGGGTCGGCCTCGGCGGCGGACTCGAACTCCAGTCGGTCGACGACGTTCTCGTACTCGTCGTCGGTGAAGACGTGGGCAATGACGACCTCGGCCCCGGTCGGGCCGGCGATGTCGGTGACTGTCTCTGCGAGTTCGTCGATACGGTCCTTGTCGTTCGGGCCGACGGCGAGGAGAATCTTCTGAAGTGCCATAGCGGGATTCCACAGGGGACCACAGTAAATGCTTCGGTGGATACAACTGGTGTTGTTACCGATTGACAATCGGAAACCGGTGGTCGCGGGCGGGTTATCCGGTGTTTTTCATCCCTGCCGCGATACCTTGCACCGTCAGGCGGAGCGTGCGCTTTTCGGTCTCCGTCAGGTGCGACTGGGCGAGTAAGCGGACCTGCAGGAGGTTCAGCGGGTCCACGTAGGGGTTCCGTCGTTCGAGGTTCTGTTCGAGCCAATCGCGTGCGAGGAGGCTATCACGGCCGGTGATCTCCAGCACGAGGTCGACCGTCTCCTCGTACTCCTCGCGGATGCGCGGGAAGATTCGCTCGCGCAGGTCGTCGTCGGCGAGGTCGGCGTACTCCTCGGCGATGCCCATCTCGGTGCGGGCAAGCGCCAGCGACGCGTTGTCGAGCTTCGTCCGGAAGAACGGCCACTCCTCGTACATCTGTTCGAGCGTCTCGATGTCGCCGCCGTCCTCCAGATAGGCGTTCAGCCCCGTCGCGATGGAGTACCAGCCGGGGATGATACAGCGGGCCTGCGTCCACGAGAACACCCACGGGATGGCCCGCAGGTCGTCGACGCTACGATCCTCGCTCCGGGAGGCCGGACGCGACCCCATGTTGAGGTTCTCGATGACCGTGATAGGCGTCGCCTGCTCGAAGTAATCGACGAAGCCGTCGGTCTCCAGCAGATCCTGATACTCGTCGCGGGCGGCGTCGGAGGCCGTCTCCATGGCCTCCATCCACTCGTCGGGAATCTCCTCGACGGGTTCGTGCATGGAGTTGTGCCGGGCCCGAACCTGCGCGTTGAGCATCTGTTCGAGGTTGCGCTCGGCGATGTCGTGGTTGGCGTACTTCTCGGCGATGGCCTCGCCTTGCTCGGTGAACTTGATCTGTCCGGTCACCGTCTCGTTGGGCAGGGCCAGCATCGCGTCGTTCATCGGGCCGCCGCCGCGGGAGATGGAGCCACCGCGACCGTGGAACAGGCGCATCTCGACGTCGTAGTCGTCGGTGATGTTCGCCAGTCGCTTCTGGTTGTTGTACAGCGACCAGTTGGCGGCGAGGAACCCGTTCTCCTTGTTGGAGTCGGAGTAGCCGAGCATGATCTCCTGGACGCCGTTGCGGGCCTCAAGCGCCTGCGAGTAGGCCTCGTTCTCGAACAGCGTCCCCATGATGCGGCGGGCACCGGAGAGCGCGTACTCCGATTCGAGCAGCGGGACGATATCGAGGCCGCAGTAGCCGGGCAGGTCGACGATGCCGACCTGGTCGGCGAGGAAGAGGACTTCCAGCACGTGACTGGACTCCTCACACCAGCTAATCGCGTAGGTGTCGATGGCGTCGACACCGAACTCGTTTTGCCAGTCGGCCGTCTCGCGGAAGCGACGGAGGACGCGGGCCGAGTCGTCCGAGAGTCCGTCGGTGTCTTCCGTGTCGATGACGGTGCCGTCCTGCAGGATGGCCTCGGTGAGGAACTCGACGCGTTCGTCCTCGTCCATCCCGGCGTAGTCGATGCCCTGTCGTTCGACGGCCTCCGCGATGGCGTCGGTGTGCATCTTGCGGTGGTCCCGCAGGTCCAGACTGGCAAGCGAGAAGCCGAACGTGTCCACCTTCCGGACGAGCGGGTCGACGTGGGACTCGGCGATGACCTCGGCGTCGTTGTCGCGGAGGCTCTCGGCGATAGCCCGGAGGTCCTTCAGCAGTTCCTCGGGCCCGTCGTAGCCGCCCTGTCGTACGTCGCTGACGCGCAGTACCGACTCGCGCATCAGTTTGAGCTTCTGGCGGTACGGCTCGTCGGGGTACCGTTCTTCGGCCTCGCTCGCGACGCCGGGCAGGCGCTCCTTGTGGTCGCGCAGTCGCTCGTCGAAGGTGGCGTCGGTCGTGATGTTCGAGGCGTCCTGACTCAGCACGCCGGAGAGCGACTTCAGACGGTCGCGGTAGAGCGGGAGAATCGTATCACGCTGTCGTTCCAGCGTCTCCTCGGTGACTTCCGGCGTGACGAAGGGGTTGCCGTCGCGGTCCGACCCGGCCCACGAGCGGAACTCGTACAGCCGCGGAACCTCGATGTCACCCTCGTACTCCTCGTCGAGGGCGCGTTCGAGTTCGTCGTACACCTCGTCGATGACGTCGAAGAGGACGTTTTCGAGGTACCACTGGACGTTGAGCGCCTCGTCGGTGACCTCCGGGCGGCGGTCACGGACCTGCGGCGTCTGCCAGAGGCTGGTGACTTCGGCGTCGAGGTCGCGCTCGATACGCGCCTCCTCGCGGTCGGTCAGTCGGATCTCGTCGAGCGCTTCGAGGTCGTTCGCGACCGAGCGGAGTTTGGCCTTGACCGTCTTCCGACGGGCCTCGGTCGGGTGAGCGGTAAAGGTCGGCTGGATGAGCACGTCGTCGAGCACGTCGGCGACCTCCTCGGCGTCTGCCCCTCGGTCGGAGAGTTTCTTCACCGCGTCGAGGACGCTGTCTTCGAGGACGCCCTCCTGACTCCCCTCCCGAATCTCGCGGACGCGCTGGCGCTCTTCTGCGAGGTTGATGAGTTCGAAGTAGGTCGTAAACGCCCGAGCGACGATGTCCTGCATCTCCGGGTTGAGACGGTCGAGGGTCTGTCCGACGTCCGCTCGTGTCTCGGAATCCCCGCGTCGGTACTCGATAGAAGCGGTCCGGATTCGTTCGACAATCTCGAACGCCTCGGTCGACGATTGTGCCTCGAGAACGTCACCTAGGAGTTCGCCCAACTCCCGCACGTCCTGGTTTATCTCTCTGGCGTGCAAAGTCATACCAGTCCCTCCCGAGTGGAGGCCTAAAACACTATTGAAACGGGGTGGCACAGCACCCTCGTCGTCCGTGTTCGTTCGTGACAGAATCCGACTCTCCGGCCGTCTACGAACCGAATTTGACAATTAGTTGTGGTATGGGGTCGAGTAGCGGCGGGTGCCGTGTCGCCACCCAACCTATCGCACACAAAGGAAGAATTATTTATACGTGTGGCGAGTGGGTTATAAGATAACGTACCTGGTCAATGATTGACATCGCCATGGACATGGAACAGTACGACTGCCCGTTCATCGACACGACGGCAGACCATGGGGTGGCATTCGCTGCCGTTCACTGGGAGTTCGACAGTGCAAACCGCGAACTGGAGACGCGGATGGTCGTCGAAGCGGACGACGGGGACGTGCTGGATACTGGCCTCGATGCGCTGCGGGCCCACACCAACATGAACGACGTCGCACTGCTCCGTCGGCAGGGCGAGGTGGCCCACGTCCGCACAGTCATCGAGGAGACGGCAGCGATGGAGACGATCCGGAACAACGGCGGGTACATCACCGGCCCGTTCCACATCGAAGCCGGGAGCGAGGTGTGGCACGTCGGGTTCGATAGGGGACGGGACGCCGACGACACCCTCTCGGAGCTGGACCGGGACAACGAGTTCGACGTCATCGAACGGTCGGCCGAAAGCCTCCCCCGATTACAGGACGTCGTCCAGAACGCCGGGGCGGCGATGACGCTCGTCGAAGGGTGTCGTGACCTCTCGGCGACGGAACGCGAGACACTGGAGGAAGCCGTCTCGTCGGGCTACTTCGAGAGCCCTCGCGACACGACGTTGGGGTCGCTGGCCGACGAGTTCGGCGTCTCGAAGCCGGCCGTCTCGAAGAACCTCCGGCGCGGCGAGCGCAAGATGATAGAGCGGGCCGTCGAAGCGCTCGAAGATATCGACTCCTGAACGACGCCCGCCGGCGTTAACATGTTAACGTCGGACACTATGGTTATCGTTCGTGTAGATAACTCCGTATGCGAGACAAAGTAACACGGCGTCGTGTTATCGGCTCGCTCGGGGTCGGTATCGCCGGTCTCAGCGGGTGCGTAAACGAGAGCGGAAGCGACGGCGGCGACGGTGGAGCCGACGGCGGCGACGGCAACTCCAGCATGACAGGCGACGGCACTGCCACGGGCGACGGGTCGGACAGCACGCAATCGGTCAGTATCGGAATGCTCCAGCCGCTCTCCGGGGACCTATCGTACTACGGCAAGCAGGCCCTCTGGGGCTTTCTCTCCGGCCTCGCGTACAAGGCTGGCGAGGACCCACCCACCGACACTAGCACCGGCCAACTGTCGATGACCGTCGGCGACGTCGAGTACACCGTCTACGTCCGCGACTCGGAGTTCAAAGCCGACGTGGCACAGACGGCCGCGACGAACCTCGTCGAGAACCAGCAGGTCGACATGCTGGCCGGGTGTTCCTCCTCTGGGGCGGCCAGTCGCGTCGTCACCAACGTGGCCAATCAGGCCAGCGTCCCGATGATGGTCGGCCCGGCGGCCTCGGCCGGCATCACGTCGAACAGCGAGACCTGTAGCGACCTCGTCTACCGCGCCAGCGAGAACACGGCCATGGACGCTCGCTCTGGCGGGAAGTACGTCGCCAACGAGACGGACGTCTCGACGGTGTACCTGTTCGGCGCGGACTACTCCTTTGGCCGGGCCGTCGTCAACAACTACGAGGCCGTCCTGCAGGACGAGGGCGTCGACATCGTCGGCAAGCGGTTCGTAGAGAGCGGCTACGCCGAGTGGGAAGGGTTGCTCGACAACGCCGAGGAATCGGGCGCCGAGGGCGTCGTCGGCGGGTTCACCGTCGCGACGCTCCCGAGCATGTTCAACGCCTTCCTCTCGGGGGAGTACTCCTACCGCGTCTTCGGGGGGTTCGCGACGCGCATCACCAACAGCGTCGTCGGCGGGACGATGCAGAGCGTGCTGGGCGAACCGCTCACGAAGCAGAAGATACGGAACTCCCAACTCGGGCCGTTCACGACCCGATACCACTGGAACCAGTACGACAACGACGTCAACGACGCCTTCGTCGACAGTTACACCAGCACCTACGGCGTCGTCCCGGACCTCTTCACCTCGGGGACGTTCACCGGCGCGTCGGCTATCCATCAGGCTATCACCGAGAGCGGGTCGACGGCCGGCGCCGACATCGCGGGCGCCCTGAAAGGCATGACCGTCACGGACACGCCGAAAGGCGAGAACGGCTACACCTTCCAGGAGTACAACAACCAGGCTCGCTCGGCGATGACCGTCGCGAACCCCATCCCGACCACCGACGAGTGGGCCGATAGCTGGGGTGCGGCCATCATGCCCGGCCAGCCACTCGCACGCATCGACGGGAGCGAGGCGACGATTCCGAGAGACAGCGACCAGATGGGTTGCTCGCTGTAACATGCTCCGTACGCGGGGACTGACGAAATCGTTCGGCGGCCTCGTCGCCGTCGACGACGTGGACTTCGAACTGGGGACCGAACTGTGCTCGCTCATCGGTCCCAACGGCGCCGGCAAGACCACGTTCTTCAACCTCCTCACGGGGGTACTCGAACCGACGGCGGGGACCGTCGAACTCCGTCGTGACGACGCGTGGGACGACATCACCGACGCGCCACCACACGAGACGGCCCAGCGAGGCATCCACCGCTCGTATCAGGTGACGAACGTCTTCCCGAACTCTACGGTGTTAGAGAACGTCCGCATCGCCGAGCAAGCCGCCGGCAACGACTCGACGGCGCTCTGGCGGAACGTCGACCACTTCGAGGCGTACGCCGAACGCGCCTACGCGAAACTCGACCGGGTGGGGCTGTCCCACCGGGCCGAAGAGGCCGCGAGTACGCTGAGCCACGGCGCCAAGCGGAAACTGGAGGTCGCGGTCGCACTGGCAGGCGACCCGGCGGTCCTCCTGTTGGACGAACCGAACGCCGGCGTCTCCTCGGAGAGCGTCGACGAGGTACGTGACCTCATCGAGGACGTCGCCGAGGACCACGCCGTCCTGCTGGTCGAACACAACATGGACATCGTGATGGACGTCTCCGAACGCGTCGTCGTCCTCCATCAGGGGGCCGTCATCGCCGACGGCCCGCCGGAGGACGTTCGGTCGAACCCGGACGTGCAGTCTGCGTATCTCGGCGGCTACGAACCGGGGAGCCTCGACGACGGCGCGGCGTCCGGGGACCCGGAGGGGGGATTCTCGTGAGTCTCCTCGAACTCGACGGCGTCCACGCCTACTACGGCGACAGCCACATCCTCGAAGGGGTCGACCTCTCGGTCGAGGACGGCGAAGTCGTCGCCCTCGTCGGCCGCAACGGCGTCGGCAAGACGACGACGCTCCGTTCGATTCTCCAGTTGACGCCGCCTCGCGAGGGCGATATTCGTTTCCGGGAGGCGTCGCTGGTCGGACTGGAGACCCACGAGGTAGCCCAGCAGGGCGTCGGGTGGATTCCCGAGGACCGTCGGGTCTTCTCGCAGTTGACCGTCGAGGAGAACCTCCGCGCGGCGATTCCCGAATCCGACGGTGTCTCTGACGGACTGGCACTCGCCTTCGACTCGTTCCCGATCCTCGAAGAACGCCGTCGACAGGAGGCCGGGACGCTCTCGGGCGGCCAACAGCAGATGCTCGCCATCGCCCGCGGCCTCGTCGGCGAGAACGACCTGCTCTTGGTGGACGAACCGAGCGAGGGACTCGCCCCGCAGATCGTCGCCGACGTCGCTGAGGCGCTGTCGGACGCAAGCGAGGACGCGACGATGCTCCTCGTCGAGCAGAACCTCCCGCTGGCGCTGGACCTCGCCGACCGGTTCTACATCGTCGACAACGGCCGCGTCGTAGACACTGGCGACGCCGACGCGGTGAGTGCCGACGACGAACGGTTCAGGAGGTACCTCTCGGCATGATTTTGGAAACGCTCGCGGACTTCCTCACCGTCTCCGAACTCGGGAGCGTGCTCGTCGAGGGCCTCGCGAAGTCCGCACTGTACGTGATGATCGCGAGCGGGCTGACCCTCATCTTCGGCCTGATGGGCGTGTTGAACTTCGCACACGGGTCGCTGACGATGGTCGGCGCGTACCTCGGCGGGCTGGTCATGGTCCTCACGGTCAGCCAGTCGACGGGACTGGTCGGCCGCCTCGGCCTCTTTTTCGTCGCCATCGTCCTCGTCTTCGGTGCGCTGACGCTGCTGGGCGGCGCCATCGAGACGACTATCATCAGACCGCTGTACGACCGCCCGCCGATCTACCAGATTCTGCTCACCTTCGGCCTGACGCTCGTCGTCGACGAAGTGGTCCGCATCGTTCTCGGTCTGTACGGGATGCAACCGCTCTCGGACTGGCAGGCGGCGCTTGCGACCAAGCCACAGTTGCTCCGGGAGCCGGCGGCGCTCGGCCCCATCGAGGTGCGGTGGCTCTCCGTCTTCGAGATTCTGCTCGGCGTGCTCACCGTCGCCGCCATCTGGGCGTTCCTCACGCGCACACGATACGGACTGTACATCCGCGCCGGCAGTGAGGACACGGAGATGGCGTCGGCGCTCGGAATCGACGTGCGACAGGTGTTCACCGTCGTCTTCGCGCTGGGTATCGGCCTCGCTGGCGCGGCCGGCACGCTCCTGATGTGGGACGTGGCGTGGGGCGCAAGCGTTCCCCTCGCCGCCGAGACGCTGCTGCCGGCGTTCATCGTCGTCATCGTCGGTGGCCTCGGCACGTTCCGTGGCACCGTCGTCGCCTCGCTCGTCGTCGGGATGACCGATTCGACGATGACGTGGTGGTTCCAGAACTACGTCACGTTCACCGGCCTCCCCGAACTGATGTTGTTCCTCGTGCTGGTCGTCACGCTCATCGTGCGGCCACAGGGACTGTTCGGCGTCGAGGAGGTGGGCGGCCATTAGCACCGACACCGACACCCAGTCCGCCGCCGTGACTGGGCTCGACTGGCCGACCGACTACCTCCGTGCGCACGTTCCACATCTGGCGATAGTGTCTCTGCTGGCGCTGTACCCCACCATATACCACCTGCTTGCGAACTCGCTGGGCCTCTACGAGGCGGAGATTCTCCTGCCGGGCGTGGAGACGATGACAGCCGTCCTGTACTTCGGCCTGTTCGCGATGTCGTTCGACTTCGTCAGCGGCTACACCGGCTACCTCTCTTTCGGCCACGCGGCGTTCTACGGCACCGGCGCGTACACGGTCATCCTCGTCGCGAACGGGGCCGTGCCGCTGCTCGGGCCGGGGACGCCGTTCGTCGTGTCGCTGCTCGTCGCCGGTCTTCTGGCGGTCCTGCTGGCGCTGGTCGTCGGCCTCGTCTCCTTTCGCCTCTCGGGAGTCTACTTCGCCATGATTACGCTCGGCTTCGCGCAGGTGCTGTACGTGTTCATCCGCGGGTGGGACTACGTAGCGTCGAACCCGCGGGACGGTCCGTCGGTGTCCTCCACCCACCCCGAGGGGTTCCAGCTAGGCGTCCCCGGCGTCGACCAGTTGAACGTCGCCATCGGCGTCCTCACCGGCGACGAAGTGACGATGCTGGGCCACACGCTCGGTGGCACCGCCGTCTCCTACTACGCCATCGGCGCGGTGGTCCTGTTGTGTTACTTCGCCATGCAGCGCATCATCCACTCCCCGTTCGGTCGCGTGATGATCGCCATCCGGGAGAACGAGGAGCGCGCCGTCGCCATCGGCTACGACACCTATCGCTACAAACTGGCGGCCTTCGCGGTCAGCGGCTTCTTCGCCGCCATCGCCGGCGGCCTGTTCGCCGGCTTCCGCCGCTCTGCCAGCCCCGAGAACTCCTTTTACTTCCTGACGACCGGTGACGCCCTGCTGGCGAGCATCATCGGCGGATTCGGCACCCTCGCCGGCCCGCTGTTTGGCCGCCTGTTCGACGAGACGGTTCGCGAGTTCCTCTCGAAGTCCGGACAGGGCGGCGGCCTCCTCCCGTACCTCCGGGCCGGTCTCGGCGAGGAGACGCTGTCGACCCCCGTCGTGGGGAACACGAGCCTCGGGACGCTCATCGACACCCTGCTCAACGGCCACGCGAGCCTCTACATCGGTATCGTGTTCGTCCTGTTCGTCCTCTACGTCCCAGACGGACTGCTCGGGACCGTCCGACAGCGCGTCGGCGGAAGGCTCGCGCACGTCTCGGCTGTGCGGTTCGGTGACGGGTCGACCGCGAACGCGACCACCGACGACGCGACCGGGGAGGAGGAATGACGGTTCACGTCACCGGTCTCGGAACGTACCTCCCGGACGTGGTCCTCACCGGCGCGGACGTCGCCGCTCGGACCGACATCCCCGAGGCGGTGGTCGTCGAGAAGATGGGTGTCAGGCAGAAGCACGTCTGTCCGCCCGACGAGGACCACCCCGCGGAGATGTGCGTCGCCGCCGCCGAGGACGCCCTCGCTGACGCGGCCCTCCGGCCCGACGAACTCGATGCGGTGCGCTATCACGGCAGCGAGTTCAAGGACTACGTCGTCTGGAACGCCGCCGCGGCCGTCGCCCACACCCTCGGTGCGGACGGCGCGTCGGCCACCGAGAGCTACGCCCTGTGTGCCGGCCTGCCCGTCGCTCTGCGGGAGGCCCGCGCACTGCTCGACGCGGACGCCGGGATGGACCGAATCCTGCTCGTCGCCGCCAGCCGCGAGGAGGACCTCGTCGACTACGACGACCCCGACACCTCGTTCATGTTCAACTTCGGCAGCGGCGCGACGGCGCTGGTACTGGAGGCGGACGTGCCGGACCGCGCGCTCGCTCGCGTCCGCGAAAGCGCCTCGCTGACGGACGGCAGCTTCAGCGAGGACGTGGTGATGCCGGCCGGCGGGACGCGGCGACCGCCGACCGAGTCCACCGTCGAGAACGGCGACCACGCGCTCCGCGTCCCGGACCACGAGCGGATGAAACGCCGCCTCAGTGAGGTGAGTCTGCCGAACTTCAGGCAGGTGGCCGACGAGGCGCTCGACCGCTCGGGCTACGACCGCGCCGACGTCGACTTCGCCGCCATCACACACATGAAGCGGTCCTTCCACGAGACGCTGTGTGAGAACTTCGGGCTCGGCCCGGACGACCACCTGTATCTCGACCAGTACGGCCACGTCCAGAGCTGTGACCAAGGGCTGGCGCTCGACGAGGCGCGTGACGACCTCACCGCCGGCGACGTCGTCCTCTGTCTCGCCGCCGGAACCGGATACACGTGGGCGGCCTCGGTGCTGGTGTGGTGTGCCTGACGACGTTCACATGGTAACGTTTCCCTTGAAAGGGGTTCCGTGACTATTCTACGATATGCCAGACGCGTACAACGACGGCGTCCGCCTCGCCTACGAACGCGAGGGACCCGTCGACGCCGAGACAGTGGTGTTCGTCGAGGGACTGGGCTACGGCCGGTGGATGTGGCGCTGGACCCGGCGGGCCGTCGACGACTACGAGACGATTCTGTGGGACAACCGCGGTACGGGTGCGTCCAGCGAACCGGAAGGACCGTACACCGTCGAGCAGATGGCGGGCGACCTCTCGGCAGTGCTGGACGACGCCGGCGTCGACGCGGCACACGTCGTCGGCGCGAGCATGGGCGGAATGATAGCCCAGCAGTTCGCGTTAGACGACGACCGCGCCGAGTCGCTGACGCTCATGTGTACGTCACCGGGCGGTCCCGACGCCGTTCCGGTGCCCGAGGAGACACAGGCGCGGATGTACGAGGTCCCCGAGGGCTACGACGAACGGGAAGCTATCCGGCACAAGATGGCCCCCGCCCTGACGGACGCGTTCGCCGACGAGAACCCCGACCTGATAGAGCGAATCGTCGACTGGCGACTCGACAGCGACGCCAGCGACCGGGCCAGAGAGTTGCAGGGCGCGGCCGTCGCCGAGTTCGACGTCTCGGACCGACTCGACGAGATTCGGCTTCCGGCGCTGGTTCTCCACGGCACCGCCGACCGCGTCGTGCCCGTCGAGAACGGCGAACTGCTGGCCGAGGGGCTACCCGACGCCGAGTTCCATCGGCTAGAGGGCGCACCCCACCTCCTGTTCGTCGAACGCGCCGAGGACGTGAACGACTACCTCACGGAGTTCTTAGAGGATGTCTGAGTTCGCCAGCGGTCCGCAGGAGTGGGTGGGCGCGTGGAGCGAGAAACGGGCCGCCCTGACGCCGGACCGCGACGGCCTCGTCGACGCGACGACGGGCGCTCGGTTCACCTACGCCGACCTCGACCGCCGGGCGAACCGGACCGCGCGACTCCTCCGGGAACACGGCGTCGAAGACAGCGGTCGGGTCGCCGTCGTCTCGCGCAACTGTCCCGAAGTCGTCGACCTGTTCTTTGCGACGGGCAAGACCGGCGGCGTCCTCGCACCGCTCTCACATCGCCTCGCGCCGCCGGAACTGGGTGAACTCCTCGAACGCGTCGACCCCGCGTTGCTCGTCGTCGAGACGCCGTTCCTCGCCGACGTGCGCGGGGCGATGGCCGGGACAGACAGCCTCGATACGGACGTGCTCGCTGTCGAGGCGAGCGACGGAGCAGGCGACGGGGACGACGTCGACGCGCCGACCTACGCCGAGTCCCTGCCGGCACCCGACTCACCCATCGAGACGGCCACGCTCTCGCCCGAAGACCCTCATCTGCTGCTCCACACCGGGGGGTCGACCGGGACCCCGAAGGAGACGGTCATCACTCACCGCGGCGTCGTCTGGAACTCGCTGAACACCATCACCGCGTGGGGTCTGCGCGACGGCGACGTGACGCCGATGGTGTTCCCGATGTTCCACACGGGCGGATGGAACGTCATCACGGTCCCGCTCTGGCACATGGGTGGCACCGTCGTCATCGCGCGGGAGTTCGACCCCGGCGAGTTGCTCCGCGTGATAGACGAGGAAGGCGGGTCGGTGCTGGTGGCGGTGCCGGCCGTCCTGCGGATGATGACCGACCACGAGCGGTGGGCGGACACCGATCTCTCTTCGCTCCGCTTTGCTAAGTCCGGCGGCGGCCCCTGTCGTCAGTCGGTGATGGAGACGTGGTGGGACCGCGGTATCGACCTCTCGCAGGGCTATGGCCTCACCGAGTGCGGCCCGAACAACTTCGCGATGCCCGAGGGGTGGCCCCGCGAGAAGGCCGACGCCGTCGGGACACCGGCGATGCACGTCGACGCGCGAGTCGTCGAGGACGGCGAGGCAGTCGAGACCGGCGCCATCGGGGAACTCCAACTGCGCTCGCCCCACGCCGCCGACGGCTACCTCGACAATCCCGACGAGACCGAGGCGACGTTCGGAAGCGGGTGGGTCGCGACGGGTGACCTCGCTCGCGTCGACGAGGACGGCTACTACCACATCGAGGGGCGAAAGAAAGATCTGTTCGTCAGCGGCGGCGAGAACGTCTATCCGGCGGAAGTCGAAGACGCCATCGCCGACTACGACGCCGTCGCCGAGTGCGTGGTCGTCCCCGTCTCCGACGACCAGTGGGGGCAGGTCGGGAAGGCCGTCATCGAACTGGCCGGGGGTGCCGAAGCGTTCTCGCTAGACGCCCTGCGCTCGTTCCTCGACGGCCGCCTCGCCCGGTTCAAACACCCCCATCACCTCGCGTTCGTCGACGAGATGCCGACGAGCGGCCCCGACAAGATAGACCGACAAGCCGTCACCGAGCGGTTCGGCGAGTGAGGTCTCGTTACCCGGTGGCGGCGACACCACCTAGTTACGTCGAGTACCGGGTACACTCATACCGACCGGCGCCGAAGTGTTAGCTGGCTATGGTTTCAGTGTCGAGCGTTCTCGTCGTCGGTGCGACCGGGAATCAGGGTGGCGCGGTCGTTGACCACCTCCTCGCCGCCGACACCGACTTCGAGGTGTACGGATTGACCAGAGACACAGACAGCGACGCCGCGCGCGCACTCGCGGCCCGGGGCGTGACGATGGTCGAGGGTGACCTCTACGACCCCGAGAGCTTCCGCGACCACGTCGCGGCCGTCGACGGCGTCTTCGCCGTCACCAACTTCTGGACCGAGGGGTACGACGGACAGGTCCAGCAGGGCCAGAACCTCGCCGACGTGGCCGCCGAAGAGGGCGTCGAGCAGTTCGTCTTCAGCGGCGTGGGCGGCCACGAGCGTGACACCGGCATCCCGCACTTCGAATCCGCGTGGGAGATAGAGCAGTACGCGCGGGACCGCGGACTCCCGATGACGGTCCTCCAACCGACGTTCTTCTACCAGAACCTGGAGGGGTTCGTCGAGAGCATCGTCGAGGACCGGACGCTCGCGTTCCCCCTCGAAGCGGGCGTGGGGTTGCAGATGGTCGACGTGGCCGACATCGGCCACGCCGCGGCCGTCGCCTTCGAACGGCCGGACGAGTTCGTCGGCGAGCGCTACGAACTGGCTGGCGACGAGAAGACGCTCGACGAGACCGCCGCACTCGTCTCCGAGGTGTCTGGCCTCGACGTCGAGGCGTATCACGTCCCCATCGACGAGGCCGCCGCCCAGTTCGGCGAGGAGTTCGCCGTCATGTGCGAGTGGTTCAACGAGGTCGGCTACGACGCCGACGTGGCGGCGCTCGAAGCGACGTTCGGCTTCGAGTTCACCGACCTCGAAACCTACCTCCGTGCCCACGGGTGGGAGGACAAGTCCGAGATGGACCAAGTGCCCGGGTGGGTCAAGGCGTCGTAGGTACCCTCGGGCCCCGTCTCGACGTCGACCTCACTCGACGCGCTCGACGCCGGCTATTTCGAACCTCGCCCCGCCCTCGGCGCTCTCGGAGAGGGTCACGTCCCACCCGTGGGCGTCGGCGATGCGGTCGACGATGGCGAGTCCGAACCCTGTCCCGTCGGGGTCCGTCGAGTAGCCGCTGTCGAAGACGGCCGCTCGCTCGGACGGGGGCACCCCCGGACCGTCGTCCTCGACGTAGAACCCCGTCCTGTCGTCCAGCGGCCCGACCCGGACGGCCACCGACCCGCCGGTGGTTCCGTCGTCGCCCTCCGTCGACTCGTCGTGTTCCACGCCGCCCTCGTGGTCCTGCGGGCGTGGCACGGTCGACCCGTGTTCGACGGCGTTCCGGAAGAGGTTCTCGAGCAGTTGTTTGAACCGACTCTCGGAGGCGTAGATGCGGCCGGTCGGTTCGGCGTGGAGGGAGGCCTCGCCCGTCTCGACGTTCTGCCAGCATCCCGCGACGAGACTCTCGACGTCGACCGGGTCCATCTCCTCGACGCTCTCGCAGCTCCGGGCCAGCGAGAGCAGTTCCTCGATGAGTTGGTCCATGCGGTCGAGCGCACGTCTCGCGCGCTCGAAGTGCTCCGTGGCGCCGGTCGACTCGGCGAGTTCGAGCGAGCCTTCGAGGACGCCGAGTGGGTTCCGCAGGTCGTGGCTCACGACGCTGGCGAACTCCTCCAACCGCTCGTTCTGTCGGGTGAGTTCTGCCTCTCGCTCGCGGAGGAGGGACTCGCGCTCGACTCGCTGGAGCGCCACGGTGAGCGTCGAGGTGAGGATGTCGACCAGCGCCCGGTCCGTCTCGTCGAAAGCGTTGGCTGCCGTGGCGGAGACGATGAACACGCCGTGGTCTGCGACCGGATACACGATGGCGCTCCCGGCCGGGGTGTTCCCCGCCAACCGGTCGTGGTCGGTCGTGTCCTCGATGTAGAGCGGGTCCGATCCCTCGAAGACCTCCCAGACCACCGAGGCGACGGGGTCGTCGCTGTCACGGTGGTACTCGGGTAACGTCTCGAACGCGGCGTTCATCGGCTCCGTCTCGGTCAGCAGTCGCAGTCGCTGTCCGTCCTCGCCCAGCGCGTGATAGCCGCTTATCTCGGCTCCGATGACGTCGTGCGCCGTGTCGACGGCGACCTGCGCGCTGTCTTCGACCGTCTGTGTCGTCATCAGCATCCGCGTCCGCCGCTGGACCAGTTCGAGGTTCTTGCGGTACTCCTTCCGTTCGGTGACGTCGCGAACCACGCAGATGAGGCCCCCGTCGTCGAGGCGCGTCAGCGACACCTCCTGCGGGAACGTCTCGCCGTCCGCTCGTCGTCCAGTGGCCTCGCCCAACCACTCGCCCGACGCTCGGAATTCGGGGAACACCTCGCGTTCGAACCGCTCGGCCTCCGCCTCGGAGTAGCACATGCGCCAGCTCTCGCCGAGGAACGCCGACGGGTCGTCGTACCCGTAGACGTCGGCGTGGGCCTGATTGGCGAACGCGTACTCGCCGTTCTCGTCGAGAATCGCCATGCCGTCGGTGGCCGACGCCAGGGCCTTCGATCGGGCCTCGAGTTGTTGCTGGCGCGCCTTGTGGTCTGAGATGTCGCGGCTACTCACGACGAACCGCTCCTCGCTTTCGGTGCTGATGCGCCGAAGGTGGACTTCGACGGGGAACGTCGACCCGTCGCTGCGCCGGAACTCCGTCTCCAGCTGGTGCCGGTCACCGTTGCCGAGTGAGTCCCAGACACGTTTGGCGGTGTCCGGGTCGGCGTTCACGTCGATGTCCCAGACGTGCATTCCGACCAGTTCGGACTCCTCGTACCCCAACTCCGCACAGAGCGTTGGGTTCGCGTCGACTATCCGACCGCCCTCGTCGTGGACGTTTATCATGTCCGGCGAGTTGTCGAAGAGGCTTTCCAGACGCGTGGTCGTCCGTTCGAGTTCCGTCCGTGTCTGCTGTGCCTGTATCGCGTGTGCGATGTCGTCCCCGAGTTCGGACAGGAGCGTCCGTTCCGAATCGTCGAAGGCACTCGGCCGGTCGGCGTAGACGGCGAGGAGGCCGTAGCAGGTTCCCTCGTACGACAACGGAATCGCGGCGACGGCGCGGAACCCGTGGGTCAATGCATCCTCTCGCCACGGTTCGAACGCCGGGTCGCGACGGGTGTCCTGCGAGACGGCTATCTGCCCCGTTCTGAACGCTCTGCCTGCCGGACCCTGTCCGGTCGGCGTCTCGTCGACAGTGATCGTCACGTCGTCGAGATACGAGGCATCGACGCCCGCCCAGTTCGTCGGTTCGATGGTCTCAGTCTCGGGGTCGTGCCGACCCACCCACGCGAACCGGTACGGCTCCGCGTCGCTGAGTAACTCACAGACGCGGCGCTCTATCTCCTTTCGCGAGTCGGCGCGGACCAGCGCCTGATTGACCCCCCTCATCACACGGCTCACACGCTTTTGCTCCGCCGCCCGCCGAGCAGCCCGGTGCTTCTCGACGGCGGTCCGTATGCGATCTGACAGCACCTCGTAGCGTTCGCTGCCGCCCTGGTTCCGCAGATAGGCCGTTGCACCCATTGTCATCGCCTCGCTCGCCACCGCCTCGGACCCGTCGGCGGCGAACAGGACGAACGGAAGGTCTGGATACGCTGTACGAACCGCATCGAGGAATTCCAATCCGTCGCGATTTGTCATCTCGAACGCCGAGACGACACAGTCGATAGTGGCCGCATCGAGTACTTCCATCCCCCCCGATACGGTCGTCGCCGTTCGGACGGAAAGCCGCCCATCGGTCCGCTCGAGCCGATTAGCCGTCGACTCCGCGAGTTGCGCGTCGTCATTCACGTAGAGGACGGTAACCCCGTCATCCATGCCACATAGTTCATTTGTGTGGACAAGTAGCTATCGTCACATTTTATCATATGATATTCGGAGGTGACGACGAACAGGTCCGGGACACAGCAGTCGTCCGGGTACACAGCGGTCGAGAGAGCGACGCAGAAACGGGTCGAAGCGGCCGTTACGCCTCGTCGAAGAGGGTGTCGCCGTCGACCATGTGTTCCTCGACGGCGTCCATGTCGAGGGTGAGGCCGAGACCCGGCTCTTCGGGAATCTCGATGTAGCCACCTTCGATGACGTCCTCCTCGACGAGGTCCTCCCACCAGCCGAGTTCGTAGGAGTGGTACTCGACGGCCAGCGAGTTCGGCACGGCGGCGCCGACGTGGGCGCTCGCCATCGTCGCGATGGGCGAGGAGACGTTGTGCATCGCCACCGGGATGTAGTACTGGTTGGCGACGTCGGCGAC
Organism: Haloarcula sp. JP-L23; assembly: GCF_011602445.1. Lineage (NCBI taxonomy): Archaea > Methanobacteriati > Methanobacteriota > Halobacteria > Halobacteriales > Haloarculaceae > Haloarcula > Haloarcula sp. JP-L23. Next base: position 2,209,114 of record NZ_CP050014.1, read on the forward strand.
CTTCCGGGTCTCACGCATCCCGCCGACCTTCGGCATGTCGGGCGCGATCATGTCGACCGCCTGATTCTCGATGAGGCGGCGCTCCTCGGTCACGCGGTAGCGGTTCTCACCGACGGTGATGGGCGTCGTCGTCGACTTCGTGACCTCCTCCTGCACTTCGAGGTTCTCCGGCGGGACGGGGTCTTCGAGCCACCAGACGTCGTACTCCTCGATGGCGTCGGCCAGACGCTTCCCGGAGCCACCGGAGAACGTCCAGTGACAGTCGAAGGCCACGTCGGCGCGGTCCTTGACGCGTTCGGTGACCTTCTCGACGATTTCGGCTTTGTGGCGGATCTCGCCCGGGCGGAGGTGACGGTTCGCTCGGTCCTTCTCCAGTCCGCTGGGCACGTCGAGGTCGAACTTGAGGGCGTCGTAGCCCAGTTCCTCGACGACGCGCTCTGCCTCGTCGGCGCAGGCCTCGGCGTCGGCCTCCTCCTCGGTGTGACAGTCACAGTAGACGCGCATCTCGTCGCGGTACTTGCCGCCGAGCAACTGGTAGGCCGGAATCTCCAGAATCTTCCCAGCGAGGTCGTGGAGAGCGACCTCGATACCCGCGATGGCGGTGACGGTGACGCCCTCGACGGAGCCCTCGCCGGACATCTTCTGGATGAGGTGTTCGTAGAGTCGGTCGATGTCGAGTGGGTTCTCGCCCACCACGAACGGCTTCATGCGCTCGATGAGTTCCGGGACACCGGCCCCCCAGTAGGCCTCGCCGGTACCCACGATACCGGCGTCGGTGTAGATGCGCACGAGCGTCCACGGGAAGTTCCCGTCGACCATCGTCGTCTGGACGTCCGTAATCTCGACGTCGCGGCCACCGCCGCGTTTCGCCGTGACGCCCATCGTCTCCGAGGAGAGTTCGCGCATCGTATACTCAGCGTTGGGGTCGTGCAGGTCAGCGTAGTCTACGTCGTTCGCCAATCCCATGATGGTGGCTTGCTAGGCCCGTTACAAAAGTGTAGAGGAATCGGTTCCGACTACGCGGACGTGTCCAGCGCGGCGACGACTTCGTCGGCGACGGCTTCGGGGTCCCACGACGAGACGAACGACGACATGGCCGTCTTGAGTTCGATGAGTTGGTCCGGCCGGACGCCCAGTCCGTGGGTTATCGACAACGGTTGCGCCGTCGACTGCTGGAACGCGGTCTGCTGTTCCTGCAGGAACGGCGTGAACGCGGACGTGTCCACGTCGGTACGGGGTGGGATGGACCCCTTCTTCTGATTGAACCGCTTCTGACCGTCGGCAGAGCCAACGTAGGAGAGGAACGTCGAGACAGTCTCCGGGTTGTCGGTCGCGTTAGCGGCGATGACCGCGTCCATGTTCATCGTGTAGAGCCCGTCGGTCCCGGGGAACGGCACGTGGTCCCAGTGGGTTCCGTAGTCGAACTGCGCGGACTCGGTGTACGCCCCGGCCGCCCAGTCGCCCTGGTGGAAGAAGACAGACTCGCCGTCGATGAACCGCTCGTTGGCGCCCGTAAGCGACAGGTAGAGTTTGTCCTCGGTCGCCACTTCGGCGTACTGTCTGACGATGTCGAGGGCGTCGACGATCGCTCGACGGTGGGCCGCCGCAGCGTCGTCCGTGACACCGCGGAACGTCTCGTGGCCGTGTTCGCCCAGCAACACCGTCTCCCACATCTGTAAGACTGTCCACGGGTTCTTCATCGGGAACAGCATCCCGGTGTGGTCGGTTTCGGCGTCGATGCGCTGGAGTTCCTCCGCGAACGCGCGCGGACTATCGATAGTGGCGGGGTCAAGTCCCAGTTCCTCCGCTTGCCGCACGTCGTAAAAGAGGTTGTTGATGCGGTGGATGTTCAGCGGCACCGCACGGTACGTGCCGTCGAACCTCGCGGCTTCTCGTGGGCCGTCGAGGTAGTACTGCTCCATGTCGCTGTCCTCCCAGACGGCCGTGACGTCCCCCAGAACGGAAGCGTCGTCGTACGGTTTGAGGTTCTTGCCCGGCCACTCTATCCAGACGTCCGGCGGACTCTCCTTGAGGATGCGGCTTTTGACCTCCAGACTCAGGTTCTCGTCCGCAACGTCCTGTATCGAAACCCCCGGATGTCGCTGGCTGAAGCCGTCGAGCAACGCGTCGAGTGCCGCGCCGCCGTCGCCACCGACCAACCGGTGTAGCAACTCCCCACTCTCGCCCCCACCCATGGACGTAGACTGTGACATGTCGTGCAGTCGCTATCGAGTCGTTATGAAATTTCCCCGCCCGTTCTCAGTCATGATTTTCTGGGCATGATGATTTATATGCCCCATGTCAAATGGAGGCGTATGGTTGACTGGCAACAACGAGGCGTGGGACTGGCCGTGGTGGGACAGTTCGGCCACGCGATATTTCAGGGGCTCGTGTTCTGGTTCGCACCCGGGGGGCTGGTACCGGTTCTCTCCATCACGGGGTTCGCCGTCGCTGCGACGGCGGCGGTCGTCTCCGTCCGGCGCGTGCGCGCCGGATACATCCGTCTCGCGACCGAGCGGGACGCGCTGGAACGCGACCGCGCCCGTCTCGAAGACGAACTGGAACGGACCCGGCTGACGCGGGACGAACTCGTTGCAGACTTCGCCTCGGCGCGGGCCGAACGTCGCGAGCAGGGCCCGTCGACGGCGGGCACGCAGCTAGCACCGCTGGCTGACGGTGGCGTCGCGGGTAGCGTGACGGTCGACGACCTGAACGGCTATCTCGACTCCTGCTGTCAGACGCTCGATGCGGCAAGCGAAGGCGACCTCCGGCAGCGGATGGACGCCGAGACGCCGTCGGCCTCGCTCAACGACCTCGCACGGGAGTTCAACGAGCTTGCGGACGCCTTCGAACAGACTATCGACACGGCGAGTGAGTTCTCCGAGGACGTCGCCGGCTCGTCAGAGCAGGTGTCTGCCGCGACCGACGCGGTCAAAGAGGCCTCCGAGAGCGTCGCCGGGACCGTCCAGGAGATCGCGGACGTGTTCCACGAACAGCACCAGCAGATATCGACGATCAGCCAAGAGATGTCCGACATGTCCGCGACCATCGAGGAGATAGCCGCCTCCTCGAACGAGGTCACGGAGATGGCCAAGAAGACCGAAAAGCGGACCGTCGAAGGTATCGAGGCGGGCCGAGAGGCCCACGAGACCATGGAGACGACCGTCGACCAGACCGACGACGTCGTCGAGACGGTCCAGACGCTCGACGACCAGATGGAGGAGGTCGGGAATATCGTCGACCTCATCGACAACATCGCCGAGCAGACGAACATCCTCGCGCTCAACGCCTCGATCGAGGCCGCACACGCCTCCTCCGGGGCCGAGAACAACGGCTTCGGCGTCGTCGCCGACGAGGTGAAATCGCTCGCCGAGGAGACCAAAGACGCCACGAACCAGATAGAGAACCGTATCGAGGACATCCAAGAGCAGACCGAGGACGCCGTCGACGAGATAACCGAGATGCAGGACTCCGTCGAGGACGGACAGGAAGCCGTCGACGAGGGACTGGAAGCCCTCGAATCGATCATGGAGCACGTCCAGGAGACCAGTTCCGGCGTCAAGGAGATCAGCAACGCCACCGACGATCAGGCGGCCACCTCCGAGGAGGTCGCCTCCATCGCCGACGACGTGGCAAAGACCTCCCGCAAGAACGTCGAGGAGGCCGAACACGTCGCCGCCATCGCCGAGGAGCAGAACCTCGCACTCGGCGAGATGTACGTCAACGTCCGGATGCTCACCATGCGCGCACAGCAACTCAGCACGCTGTTCGATCGGTACGAGACGGCCGACTGAGTCCCCGAATTTTTATCGCAACACCTGTTGTAAATCGCCGTATGCAAATCGGTGTCTTGACTGTCCCACTCGGTGGTCAACCGCTCTCGGATGCACTGTCCTATCTCGACGACATCGGCGTCGGAGCGGTGGAACTCGGCTGTGGCGGGTTCCCCGGTGACGACCACCTCCCGCGCGAGGAGTACCTCGGCGACGAGGACGCACAGGTCGACCTCCACGAACTGCTCGACGAACACGGGATGGACGTGAGCGCGTTGGCGACGCACAACAACCCGCTCCACCCCGACGAGGAGCGGGCGGCCGAAGCGGACACGGAACTGCGGGAGGCCATCGAACTGGCCGACCAACTCGGCGTCGACACGGTCACCTGCTTCTCCGGACTCCCCGCTGGCGGACCAAACGACGAAGTGCCCAACTGGGTGACCGCGCCGTGGCCCAGCGAACACGCCGACGCCCACGAGTACCAGTGGGAGGTCGCCGTCGAGTACTGGTCTGACCTCGCCGAACACGCCGCCGCCCACGACGTCGACGTCGCCATCGAGATGCACCCCAACATGCTCGTCTACGAGCCACACGGAATGCTCGAACTCAGGGAGGCGACGAACGAGTACATCGGCGCGAACTTCGACCCTCGCACCTCTACTGGCAGGGCATCGACGTCACCGCCGCCATCCGACTGCTCGGCGACCACGACGCCATCCATCACTTCCACGCCAAAGACACCAAAGTCTACGAGGACAAGGCCCGCGAGAAGGGCGTCCTCGATACGACCGGCTACACCGAAGAAGCGGACCGCTCGTGGCTGTTCCGCTCCATCGGCTACGGCCACGGCGAACAACACTGGAAAGACGTCGTCTCGACCCTGCGGATGGTCGGCTACGATGGCGCGCTCTCCATCGAACACGAGGACTCGCTCACCAGCGCCCGCGAAGGGCTAGAGAAAGCCGTCGACGTACTCGACCGTGCGGTCTTCGAAACGCAACCCGGCGACGCCTACTGGGCCGAATAACTACGACCAATGACAACTGAACCACTCGACATCGGCGTACTGGGGTATCGCTTCATGGGCAAGGCGCACGCGAACGCGTTCGCGCGCTTACCCATGTTCTTCGAGGACGCGCCCGAACTCAACCGCGACGTACTGGTCGGGCGCGACGAGGAAGCGCTCGAAGACGCCGCAGACAGCCTCGGGTTCGCGCGGACGGCGACCGATTGGCGCGAGGTGATAGACGACGTGGACGTGTTCTACAACCTCGGGCCGAATCACGTCCACGCCGAGCCGTCTATCGCGGCGTTGGAAGCCGGCACGCCGGTCTTCTGCGAGAAGCCGCTCGCGCCGACGCTCGACGGTGCGGAGTCGATGGCAGCGGCCGCCGCGGGCGCGGACGTACCGGCGGGTGTCGCGTTCAACTACCGGTTCATCCCGGCCATCCAGTACGCGAAGAACCTCATCGACGCAGGGGAGTTAGGCGAGATTCGGCACTTCCGCGGGCGGTACCTACAGGACTGGCTGACCGACCCGGAAGCGCCGTGGTCGTGGCGCAACGACGAAGAGATGGCCGGCAGCGGTGCGCTCGGTGATTTGGGCGCGCACACGGTGGACTTAGCGCGGTTCCTCGTCGGCGACATCGCCGAACTAAGTGGGCACCTGCGGACGTTCGTAGAGGAGCGTCCCGTCGAAGACGGGAGCGAGACGCGCCCGGTCACGGTCGACGACGCGTACTCGGCACAGGTGGCCTTCGAGAACGGCGTGATGGGGACGCTGGAAGCCTCGCGGTTCGCCAACGGCCACAAGAACGACCACACCATAGAGATAGAGGGGACGAAGGGCAGCCTCCGCTTCTCGCTCGAACGGCTGAACGAACTGGAACTGTTGCGCGAGGACGGGCGCGGCTTCGAGACCATCCTGATGACCGAGGCCGAGGACCCATACGTCGAACACTGGTGGCCGCCGGGCCACGTCATCGGGTGGGAGCACACGTTCGTCCACGAGAACTACGAGTTCCTCTCGGCGGTCGCCGAAGACGTCGCCTACGAGCCCAGCTTCGCCGACGGACTGGCCGTCCAGCGAGTACTCGACGCCGTCGAGCGAAGCGACGCCAGCGGCGAGTGGGTCGACGTGGCCTGACCCGACCACGACGAGGCACCGAGGGCGGCCTGACGCTTCGCTCGCAGGTAGCCCCATCCATTTTTAATCTCCGCCTTCGGTTGGAGCGGTATGTCCGAGCATTCACGTCTCGACGCGTACCTGGCCGACGAAGGACTCGAAGCCGTGTGGTTCGCACGACCGAACAGTTTCGCCTGGCTCACCGGCGGCGACAACGTCGTCGATAGAGCGGGCGACGTCGGCGTCGCTGCCGCGGGGTACGACGGCGACGGCGTGACCGTGGTGACAGACAACATCGAAGCGCCGCGGCTTAGCGACGAGGAACTCGACGACGACGTCGACGTCGAGACGTTCCAGTGGTACGACGGTGGCCTCGCCGACGCCGTCGCGTCCGTGAGTCCGACGCCGGCAGCCGCCGACTTCGACGTTCCGGGGTTCGAACGCGTGGCCGCGACGGCGCTGCGGCAACCGCTGACCGACGCGCAGACCGACCTGTATCGTGACCTGAGCGAAGAGACCGCCGAAGCGGTCGAATCTGTCGCGCGCGAGATTACCGCGACGGACACGGAACAAGCGGTCGCCGCAGAGTTGCGCGGCGAACTCTCTGCTCGAAACATCGACTCGCCGGTCGCCCTCGTCGGCGGTGGTGAACGCGCCCCGCGGTACCGACACTACACGCCGAAAGACGAGGAACTGGGGCCCTACGCCCTGCTCTCGGTGACGGCAGAACGCGACGGCCTGTACACGAGTTGTACCCGGACAGTCGCGTTCGACCCGCCGGAGTGGCTCGAAGACCGGACGCGAGCGGCGATGCGCGTCGAGGCGACGGCACTGGCCGCGACACGGGCCGTCGGGTCCGTCGGCGGCACAGCGGGTGACGTCTTCGCGGCGCTCCAGACGGCGTACGACGCCGTCGGGTGGGACGGCGAGTGGCGGAACCACCATCAGGGCGGTGCCGCGGGGTTCGCCGGACGGGAGTGGATAGCGACGCCGGAAAGCGAAGCGCCCGTCGTCCTGCCGCAGGCCTACGCGTGGAATCCGACGGTACAGGGGGCAAAGAGCGAAGACACCCACCTCGTCACCGGTGCCGGCGTGGAGACGCTCTCGACGACCGGCGACTGGCCGTCGGTCACGGTCGAGGCGGTCGACTACGACCTCGAACTGGAGCGACACGGCGTCCTCGAACGGTAACCGTACGAGCGGCCCTCTGTCCGCGGTAGCGGGGCTATTCGGGCCAGAAGCCACGGACGGAGAAACTGTTTACAACACCCGTTGTTGTACAAAGCATAGATTTAAGTGTCGGATTAGACTAGCCTGTGGTACTATGGACGAGCGGCGCACGTGGTGGAAAGAGGCGGTCGTCTACCAGATCTATCCGCGGAGTTTCAACGATAGCGACGGCGACGGCGTCGGTGACCTGCAAGGGATCATCGATAAGTTAGACCACGTCGCATCGCTCGGCGTCGACGTCATCTGGCTCAACCCCGTCTACGAATCCCCACAGGCAGACAACGGCTACGACATCAGTGACTACCGGGCCATCCACGAAGAGTACGGCACCATGGCCGACTGGGAGACGTTGCTGGAGGAGGTCCACGACCGGGACATGAAGCTCATCATGGACCTCGTGGTCAACCACACCTCGACGGAGCACGAGTGGTTCGAGCAGTCCCGGCGAGACGAGGACGGGTACCGCGAGTACTACTTCTGGCGCGAGGGCGAGACGCCGCCGAACAACTGGAAGAGCGGGTTCGGCGGGTCCGCCTGGGAGTTCGACGAGGAGGTCGGGATGCAGTACCTCCACCTGTTCGACGAGACGCAGGCCGACCTCGACTGGGACGTCGAGGCCGTCCGGGCGGACGTCTACGAGATGATGAACTGGTGGCTGGAGAAGGGCATCGACGGCTTCCGGATGGACGTCATCAACCTCGTCTCGAAGCCGGAGGGGCTACCGGACGGCGACCCCTCGCAGGACTGGGTCGGCATCGAACACTTCGCCGACGGGCCCCGCGCCCAAGAGTACCTCGAAGAGATGGCCGAGGCGACCTACGACGACTACGACACGATGACCGTCGGCGAGTGTGTCGACATCGACGTCGAGACGGCCAGCGACTACGTCTCCGAGGAGGGGCCGATGGACATGGTGTTTCACTTCGAACACATGCACGTCGACATGGGCGAGAAGTGGCTCTCGCCGGCGGAGTGGGACCTCACCGACCTGAAAGCCGTCATGTCCCACTGGCAGACCGAACTGGACGGCTGGAACTCGCTGTATCTCACCAACCACGACCAACCGCGCATCGTCTCGCGGTTCGCCGACGACGGCGAGTACCGCCGCGAGTCCGGCAAACTCCTCGGGACGTTGCTGTTTACCCTCTCCGGGACGCCTTACGTCTATCAGGGTCAGGAGATAGGGATGACCAACTACCCGTGGCGCAGTCTCGACGAACTCGACGACCTCCAGTCCATCGGAAAGGTCGAGGAGGCCATCGAGGCGGGCGAGATAGACGAGTTCGAGGAGGTCGCAGACATCGTCCGGGACCGTTCGCGGGACAACGCCCGCACCCCGATGCAGTGGGACGACTCCGAGAACGCCGGGTTCACCGACGGCGACCCGTGGCTCTCGGTCAACCCCAACTACGAGGCCATCAACGTCGCCGCCGCCGAGGCCGACGACGACTCTATCCTCAACTACTACCGCGACCTCGTCGACCTTCGCGAGGACAACGAGGTGTTCGTCTACGGTGAGTACACCCTCCTCCTCCCCGACCACGAGTCCGTCTGGGCCTACCGGATGGAACTCGACGGCGAGGCCGTCCTCGTCACGCTGAACTTCTCTGCCACCGAGACGAGCGTAACCATCGACGATGCGGCCCGGACCAGCGATCTCCTCGTCGCGAACTACGACGACGCCCCGACCGTGACCGACGCAAACCTGACGCTGCGGCCCTACGAGGCACGCGTTCACTCCCTTACCTGAATCATGGCTATCAAACGGACACAACCCGACGACACCGTATCGGACGACGAACGAGCCTGGTGGAAAGAAGCGGTCGTCTACCAGGTGTACCCACGAAGCTTCAACGACAGCGACGGCGACGGCGTCGGCGACCTGCAGGGCTTGGTCGACCGACTCGACTACGTCGCGTCGCTCGGCGTCGACGTCATCTGGCTCAACCCGGTCTACGACTCTCCGCAGGAGGACAACGGCTACGACATCAGCGACTATCAGGCCATCTACGAGGAGTTCGGGACGATGGACGACTGGGAGACGTTGCTGGAGGAGGTCCACGACCGGGACATGAAGCTCATCATGGACCTCGTCGTCAACCACACTTCCAGAGACCACGAGTGGTTCGTCGAGTCCCGGCAGGGCAACCCGGAGTACGAGGAGTACTACATCTGGCGCGAGGGTGACGGAGACGACCTGCCGAACAACTGGGAGTCCTTTTTCGGCGGGTCTGCGTGGGAGTACGACGAGGAACGCGAGGCGTACTACCTCCACCTCTATGACACCTCCCAGCCAGACCTCGACTGGTCGAACGAGGACGTCCGACAGGACGTCTTCGACACCATCGAGTGGTGGCTGGAGAAGGGCATCGACGGCTTCCGGATGGACGTCATCAACCTCCTCTCGAAGGTCGACGGACTACCGGACGGCGACCCCGACAGCGAGTGGGTCGGCTCCGAGCACTTCATCGACGGCCCGGAGATGACCGAGTATCTGGAGGCGATGGACGAGCAAGTCCTCTCGAACTACGACATCATGACCGTCGGCGAGATGCCCCAGTTGACCGTCGAGGAGGCCAGAGAGTACGCCGACGCCGACGGGCCACTCGACATGGCATTTCACTTCCAGCACACGAAACTCGACTACGACGGCGACGAGCGCTGGGCCGTCGGCGAGTGGGACCTGACCGAACTCAAGGAGATAATCGGCCGCTGGCAGAACGGCCTGCAAGACGAGGGGTGGAACGCCCTGTACTGGGAGAACCACGACCAGCCACGCGTCGTCTCCCGCTACGGCGACCCAGTCAACTACCGCCGTGAATCCGCGAAACTGCTCGGTACCTTCATGCTCACGCTCTGTGGAACGCCCTACATCTATCAGGGGCAGGAACTCGGCATGACCAACGCCCCGTGGGAGTCGATGGACGAGATGCGCGACGTCGATGCGATCAACCACGCACGGGAACTCATCGAATCAGCGGGCCACGAGAGCTACGAGGACGTAAAAGACGTCGTCTCCTACCGCTCGCGTGACAACGCCCGCACTCCGATGCAGTGGGACGACTCCGAGAACGCCGGGTTCACCGACGGTGACCCGTGGATTCAGGTCAACCCCAACTACGAGGCTATCAACGTCGCCGCCGCCGAGGACGACGACGACTCCGTGTTGAACTACTACCGTGACCTCGTCGACCTGCGCGAGCGCAAGGACGTCCTCGTCTACGGGGCGTACGACGACCTGCTGCCCGATCATAAGTCCGTTTACGCGTACACGCGCACGATGACCGAGAACGGCGACACCGAACAGGTCCTCGTAGTGCTCAACTTCTTCGACGAGCGGCCGACCGTCGAACTGCCCGTCGAGTACGACGAGGCGACGCTCCTCCTGTCGAACTACGACCGTGCGGACGACGCCCCCGACACCGTCTCGCTCGCGCCGTACGAGGCGCGGATCTATCAACTCGACTGAGCGCAGTTTTTTCGGGGAGCCGCTCCACTAGCAGTACAGATACGGCATATGATACACATTCACACCCACGCCGGCGATGAGTACTGACGTCGACCGCGCGTGGTGGAAAGAGGCGTCCGTCTATCAGGTGTACCCCCGGAGCTTCAACGACAGCGACGGCGACGGTCTCGGTGACCTACAGGGCATCCGGAACCGCGCCGACTACTTCGACGAACTGGGCGTCGACGTGGTGTGGCTCTGTCCGGTCTATGACTCTCCGAACGCCGACATGGGCTATGACATCCGTGACTATCGCTCGATCATGGACGAGATGGGGACGATGGCCGACTGGGAAGGCCTCCTCGACGACGTCCACGACCGGGACATGAAACTCGTGATGGACCTCGTCGTCAACCACACCTCCGACGAGCACGCGTGGTTCGTCGAGTCACGTGACCCCGATGGCGGGAAGGACGACTGGTACATCTGGCGCGACGGCGGCCCGGACGAACCGCCGAACAACTGGATTTCGCTGTTCGGCGGCCCGGCGTGGACGTACGACGAGCGACGCGAGGCGTGGTATCTCCACCTCTTCGACGAGAAGCAACCGGACCTCAACTGGGAGAACCCCGACATCCGCGAGGCTATCTACGACATGATGACCTTCTGGTTGGAGAAGGGCATCGACGGCTTCCGGATGGACGCCATCTCCTGTATCTCGAAACCACACGGCCTGCCGGACGCCGACACCGGCGAGGACTGGTTCGACATGGACCTGTACTTCAACGGGCCGCGAATCCACGAGTTCATGCAGGAGATGGCCGCCGAGACGTACGAGAACTACGACGTCATGCTCATCGGCGAGACGCCCGGTACCGACCCAGAGGAGGCAAAGCAGTACTACGAGGACGGCGTCGACGTGGTGGTCTACTTCGACCACATGGACGTCACCTACGGCCCGGGCGGGAAGTGGAGCCCCGACTACGTGGGCATGGAGACGCTCGCCAGCGCCGGCGACGAGGAACTCGACGAGATGCTGAACACGATGGACCTCGCGGACCTGCAGGAGGCCATCCGCCACTGGGACGAGGGCGTCGGCGACGAGTGGAACTGCCTCTACATGGGTAGTCACGACCAGACCCGGGCCGTCTCTCGGTTCGGCGACGACCACGAGTACCACCGCGAGTCGGCGACGCTCGTCGCCACCTTCCTGCTGACCCAGCGAGCGACCCCGTTTCTCTATCAGGGTGACGAGATCGGGATGACCAACACCGACTGGGACAGAGACGACATCCGGGACGTCGAGGCCCGCGGGCAGGTCGACATCCTGACCGACGAACACGACGTCCCCTACGAGACAATCGCGCCGTTCGTCCGGAACCGCTCGCGTGACAACGCCCGTACCCCGATGCAGTGGGACGACTCCGAGAACGCCGGGTTCACCGACGGCGACCCGTGGATTCAGGTCAACGACGACTACGACCGCATCAACGTCGAGCGAGCGATGGCCGACCCGGACTCCATCTTTCACTACTACCGGCGACTCCTCGACCACAGATCCGAGTCGGACGTCCTCGTCTACGGCGACACGGCGTACGTCCTGCCCGACGACGAGTACCCGAACGTCTGGGCCCACCGGCGGACGCTTGGCGAAGACTCGGTACTGGTGGTACTGAACTGGCAGGCCGAAAAGCGGGACGTCGCGGGTATCGACGGCGTCGACAGCCCGGTACTGTTTGGCAACTACGACGGACAGACGACAGACGAGACGACGCTCCGGCCCTACGAGGCGCGAGTCTACGACCTCGGCTGACCGGCTACTCTTCTGATGCCTCGTCGTCGCTGCCTACGCGGATGACCTGCAGGAGCGAGTAGACCGGAACGCCGCGGATGTCTTCGATACCGCGCTTATCCGCGAGGACGACGCAGGCGACGGGGTTGCCGCCCTGTTCGCGAATCGCGTCGACCGTCTCGGTCATCGTGTTGCCGCTCGTTATCGTGTCGTCGACGACGTAGCAGTCCCGACCGCGAATCTGCGCGAAGTTCCGGGAGAACGTCCCGTCGCTGGTGCCGCTGTCGTCGTCGTCCCACTGATGTTTGGTCGGGGCGTACGTGCCGAGGTCGGTGTCGAGTTCTCGGGCCACCGTCGTCGCCAGCGGCGCGCCCGCCTTCTCGATACCGATGGTCAGATCCACGTCGTCGCCCTGCTTCGAGAGCAGGTCGGCCATCGCACACCCGACGTGGTGGAGTCGGTTGCTGTCGCGGCCGACGGCCGACCAGTCGACGTGGATGTCGTGGGGACCGCTCGCCGTCGTGCTCTTTGGCGTCGTCCCGGTCCCGCTACGCTCGACCAACCAACTGGCGGTCTCCCGGGAGACGTTCAGTTCGTCGGCGATTTCGCCCTTCGACAGGCCGCGCTCGGCAAGGTCGGCGGCGCTGTCGACGAGGTCGTCGATGTTCTTCATACAGGCCACTCCGAGTGGCACGACTTAATAGGCAATGCTCTCGGCCGATTTGCCCGCCGAAATGTTTTTACAACAGTCGTTGTTAGAGTGTAGTGGCTGGGTCGTACCCGTCGTTCGTGGCCGAACGGCGCAGACGGCACCACAGAGGGCGACCGTGGTCGCCATCGCACCACGACGCGCTCACTTCCCACCACCGTCGCACGCCCGGCCAACCACCACCCACCAATCCCGGTTGTCAGACCGGCGAGCATGGTTGTCACCAGTCGACGCACAGGCGGGACGCTCCCGCCGATTTTCGACCGCTCACTCACTCGGGAACGTAAAGAGCCGTTGCTCGCACTCCGGACAGACGAGCGTCTCGTCGGGCGACTGGTTCGGTTTCGTGTAGCCGCCACAGCAGGAGACTTCCGAGGACTCTACCAGCGCCGTCTCACACATCGGACACTCGTCGAGGAACATCCGGAACGACTGTGCCCCGGCCAGCCGAACGGACTCGTCGTCGACGTACTCGTCGAGGACGCGGTACGCGGCCAGTTCGGCGACGACGACGGGCCGACCGACCAGTTCGCCGCCGAGGACGACCCACTCGGCCCCGTCGGTGAAGGTGTCCGCCTCGGAGACGGTAGCAAGGGTCCGGCGCGTCTCCGCCGCAAGGGTCGACAGCGACAGGGCCGACAGGCGATCCATCTCCTCGTGCCACGCCGCGTCGACGGCGTCGGTCAACAGAAGCATCTCGCCGTCGGACTCGACGACGCCGGCCGTCGCGAGTTCCGACAGCACCGTCTCCCCGTCGAGGTCAGTCTCGGTCAGCGACGGTCGCTCCGCCTCGGGTGTGTCGACGCCGGCGTCGTAGAACAGGTCGTTCGGGAGGGGCGAGGCGGCGACGAGTCGGGGGGCGAACTGTGGCGTGTACGGGACGACGTACCCACGGAGGTATATCCCCGCGACACCCAGCGTCGCGACGGTGAGACCCATCAGCCGCCGGTTCCGGACGTCCAACCAGAGGACGAAGAGCGCGAGGAGGAGCACGTTTACGAGCGTACACGGCCAGCATCTGTTCGACCCGGTGTAGTCAGGTTCACGGAGCGAGTCCAGTTCGGCCATCACGAGAATCCTATCGCCCCCACTGTATTAGCCTTCTCTTCAGGCGGATAGGCTTGTTACTACCCACTAAACTTTTTAACAACAGGTGTTGTTGGATACTCGCATGAACGACGCGGAGATGTCGTACACGACGCTGGGTTCGACGGGACTGGAGGTCTCGGAACTCTGTCTCGGGACGATGAACTTCGGCAGCAGTGAACCGTGGATGCTCGACGACGTCGAACGGAGTCGAGCGATACTCGAACGGGCACTCGACCTCGGTATCAACTTCGTCGACACGGCCAACGCTTACTCCGCGGGCGAGAGCGAGGAGATCGTCGGGAGCGTCGTCGACTCCCGCCGACGGTCGGAACTCGTCCTCGCGACGAAGGTGTACTTCGATATGTTCGACGGCCCGAACGGCGGCGGCCTCTCGAAGAAGCACGTCATCGACCAGTGTCACGAGAGCATGGACCGACTGGGCGTCGACTACATCGACCTCTATCAGATACACCGCTGGGACGACGACACCCCGATAGAAGAGACACTCGACGCACTCAGTTACCTCGTCGACGAGGGGTACGTCCGGTACATCGGCGCGAGTACGATGGCCAACTGGCAGTTCCAGAAGGCGCTGTACACGGCAGACATCGAGGACTACGAGCGGTTCGTCTGTATGCAACCGGAGTACAACGCCGTCGACAGACACGAGGAGGCGAACCTCCTGCCGGTGTGTGCCGAGGAAGGCGTCGGCGTCGTCCCGTGGTCGCCGCTTGCCGGTGGGTTCCTCGCGGGCAAGTACGACCGCGACAGCGCGCCGACGTCCGGGCGCGCGAGCGAGGACGAGTACACCGCCAACCGGTTCACCGAGGAAAACTGGGCGGTGTTAGACGAGATACGGGCTATCGCTGACGAGAAGGACGCCACACCTGCACAGATCAGTCTCGCGTGGCTACTCCAGAAGGACGTCGTCGACGCCCCGATAATCGGTCCTCGGAAAATGGACCACCTCGAGGAGAACGTCTCCGCGGTCGATATCGACCTCGCTGCGGACGAACTCGCTCGTATCGAAGGGCCGAAGTACCCTCAATGGCCTGTGGAAGGCAAGGACTGAGAGCATTCCGATGGACACCCAACCCGAACACAGACGCGCTATAGACCCATGGACGACGAAGAACTGACATCGATACTGGAGGACGCCGGGCTCTCCCCCTATCAGGCCGAGGCGTACGTGACCTTACTCGAACTCGGGACGGCCTCGGCGACGGACGTCGCGGAGTCGTGTGACGTGCCGGACCCCCGAATCTACGACGTCCTCCGTGACCTCGAGTCGAAAGACTACATCGAGACGTTCCAGCAGGACAGCCTCTCCGCTCGCGCGCGCAACCCCGACGGCGTACTCGAAGACCTCCGCTCTCGGTCGAACAAGTACCTCAACGCCGCGGAGACGATAGAGGACCGCTGGAACCAACCCGAGATATCCGACCACGAGGTCAGTATCGTCAAGCGGTTCGATACGGTCCTCAACCGCGCCCGCGAACTCATCGGGGCGGCGGAGAACCAGATACAACTGGGCGTGGCGCCGGCGCAGTTCTACGAACTCCGGCCCGAACTGCGAGACGCCTACGAGCGCGGCGTCAACATCAAACTGAGTATCTGTACCGAACCCGACGACGAGGTCCCAGACGTGGCCGACATAGAGGGCGCGTGTACGGAGGCGCGACACCGTGACATCCCGTCACCGTTCCTCGTTCTCGTCGACCGCACGTGGACCTGTTTCGCACCCCACAGACACTCGGTCAACGAGTACGGCGTCCTCGTGAACGACCGGTCCCACACCTACCTCTTCCACTGGTTTTTCCTCACCTGTCTCTGGGAGATCTGGGACACCCTCCACACCGAGCGGACTCCCGAGACGCCGACGACGTACGTAGACCTCCGGCACGCCGTCCGAGACATCGACCCACTCTTGCAGGAAGGGGCGTCTATCAAAGCGACAGTACGCGGACACGAAACGGACACGAAAGCCGAGGTGGAGTTGACCGGCTATATCACCGACGTCGACTACACCGGGAGTTCCCTCGGACAGACGGAGCCAGTCCCGCTGGCCCAACTCGCTGGACGAATCAGTGCCACTCTGGACGTCGACGGCGAGACGTACGATATCGGTGGATGGGGTGCCGTCCTCGAGCAAATCGAGATCGACGAGATTACCGTCGAGAGCGTCGAGTTCGAGTAGTGGCTCCCTATCGGTCGAACCGGCGCCGAATAAATAGTACCTCAGTTTACGCGTTTGAGCGCTCTGGAGTCACAAACCACTGTTTGGCATTACCGAACGTTTACATTGGTGGCGTTCGCTACGCATCAAAACTGTCAGGAACTTTTGTGTTTGACGGCCATCTCACAGGCGATTAACTACACCTGTGGTTAATTATGGATAACCTTTAAGTGGTGCGCCGGCAACCACAGAGTAGACATGTCGGACAATGGCACGAGAGATGGCGACAGCTCATCAAGCGTTTCCCGGCGACGATTCGTTCGGGCAGCGGGTGCGACGGGTGTCGCAGCAGGTATCGCGGGGTGTGCAGACTTCGTCGGTGGCGATGGTGGCGACGGTGGCTCGACCGGCGACGGGAGCGACGGCGGTGGCGGTGGCGGTGGCGATACCACCACGGTCAAGTGGGGCTTCGATCCGGTCGCAGTCCAGAACAACGGCCCGGCTATCAAGGACGCCCTCCGCGAGAACGGGCTCCCCGAGAACATCGAGATCGAGTTCGTCCCGCGCAACCAGGACACTGGACAGGCCCGGGCGAACTACAACCGGCTTCTGAACGCCGGCGAGACGGAACCGGACATGTTCCTGATGGACAACGGGTGGACGAACATCTTCATCCAGCGCGGTCAGCTCCAGAGCCTCTCGGAGACGCTCCCCGAGGAGCTACTCACGGACGTCTCGGAGAACTACTTCACCGCGTTCACCGACACCGCACGTGACCCCAGCAGCGGGGACCTCTACGGTGTCCCGGTGTTCCCGGACTTCCCGACGATGCAGTACCGCAAGGACCTCGTCGAGGAAGCCGGCTACAACCCCGAGTCCGATAACTGGGCCACCGAACCGATGACGTGGGAGAAGTGGTCGAACATCGCCGCCGACGTCTACGACAACTCCGATACGGACTTTGGCTTTACGACCCAGTGGGACATCTACGAGGGGACCTCCTGCTGTACGTTCAACGAGGTCATGTCCTCGTGGGGCGGCGCCTACTTCGGCGGCCGCGACAACCTCTTCGGACCGGTCGGTGATCGACCTATCACGGTCAACCGCCCCGAAGTCGTCGACTCGCTGAACATGATGCGGAAGTTCGTCCACGACGAGGACTTCGGCGGGCAGTTCAGCAGCTACGGCGGCGGCTTCACGCCGACCAACATCCTCGGCTGGAAGGAGGAAGACGCACGCGCACCGTTCGCGAACGGCAACGCTATCTTCCACCGCAACTGGCCCTACTCGCTCGCGCTCACCGGCCGGAACCCGGAGGAGACCGAAGACCCCGCGCTCGGTGAGAACCTCGGCGCGATGCCCATCCCGTATGCCGTGTCCGAGAGCGATGCCGCACAGCCCGGGACCGGCGGCACGACGGCCGCCCTCGGTGGCTGGCACATGACGGTCAACCCCAACAGCCAGAAGGATGACGCCGTTACGGAGGTCATCCGCGCCGCCATGCAGCCGGACTTCCAGCTCAAGCTGCTGTCCATCCAGGGCTGGCTGCCGCCGCGCCCCGAACTGTTCAACTCCGACGAGGCCCAGAACGTGCCCGTCGTCGGCCGTTACATGGACACCCTGCAGGTCGCAGGGAACAACACGATGCCGCGTCCGGTGACCGCCGTCTGGAGCGACCAGTCGAGTAAGATCGCCCAACAGGCGAACCGTGCCGTCGGGCAGGAGGCGTCCTCGAAGAGCGCGATGCAGACTCTCGAGAAGGACCTGCAGGCCACCGAGTCCTCGTAACGTCTGCAGCCTAGTTTTACAATAAACCTAAGCTATTATTGATTATGGAGTGGACCCCAACCAGGAGGGAGGTACACGAATGAGCACAGAAACAGGGAGGGAGTCACAACGCTCGGGGGCACTCGTCAACCTGATGCGGTGGATGGAGAACCTGAGCGATACGCAGTACGCGTACCTGTTGTTGGTACCTGTGTTCGTGTTGCTGGGTGTCGTCGCCCTCTATCCGCTGTTACGGACGTTCGAACTGTCGCTATACGCCGTCTCGACGGACCTGACCAGCATCAAGTTCGTCGGTATCGACAACTACATCGGGCTGTTTACGGGGGAGAAAAACCGGTACCTCCCGGGTGGGACCACGTTCCTCCCGAACAGCTTTGCGTTCAGCAGCCTGCTCAACAGCGCGCTGGTCATCACGATAATCTTCGCCGTCGTGAGCGTCCTGTTCGAGACTCTCATCGGCCTCGGACAGGCGCTCATCCTCGACCAGGACTTCTACGGTCGACGGTGGGTTCGTGCGGCCATCATCATCCCGTGGGCGGTGCCGATCGTCATCCAGGGGATGATCTTCTTCCTGATGTTTAACTCGAACGTCGGATTCGCGACGCCGCCGCTTGCCGACCTCGGCCTGCTGGCACCCACCAACACGCTGAACGACACGGCCAGTGCGACGTTCATCATCATCGTCGCGGACATCTGGAAGACGTCGGCGTTCATGGCCCTGCTCATCCTCGCGGGCCTCCAGAGCATCGACCGGGGCCTCTACGACGTCGCGAAGGTCGCCGGCGCCACGAAGTGGCAGCAGTTCAAACTCATCACGCTCCCGCTCATCCTGCCGACTATCGGCGTCGCGGTGCTTTTCCGCTCCGTGCAGGCGATGCGCGTGTACGGTATCATCGACACCGTCTCGAGTTGTGCCGTCGTGCCGTCGCTGTCTTGCATGGTCGTCGCGACGTTCAACACTCGTGAGGGGACGTCGGCGGCCATCGCGTTCGTGACCGCCGCCATCATCGGCATCGTCGTGATGGGCATCATCCTGTGGCAGGGGGAGGACGCGATCTAACATGGCTACGACAACGACAGACACAGACGATAGCGGTGGTCCACTCGCACGCTGGACCCAGCGAGCTATCCAGAACCCAGAGAGAGTGTACCGTGCGCTGTTCTACGCAGCGATGGCGTTCTTCCTCGTGACGACGCTGTTCCCGTTCTACTGGCTCGCCGTCCTCGCGGTGACGCCGGAGGGGAACCTGCTTGCCGGGAGCTTCCTCCCGACCATCAACCTGTTCGGAGTCAGCGGGACGTTCCCGCTCCCGGTGCCGAAGGGATTCAATCCCGTTGCGTTCGTCACGGTGTTCGAACAGGTGCCGTTCCACCTCTACATGCTGAACAGCTTCGCACTGGCGGTCACGACGACCGTCATCGTGCTGTTCGTCGCGAGTCTGGCCGGCTACGTGTTCGGCCGACTCCGCTTCCCCGGCCGCGCCCTGCTGATGCTGGGTATCCTCGCGATTAGTTACTTCCCGCCGGCCGCGTTCGTCATCCCGCTGTTTCAGGCGTTCGCCGGGAACGCGCCGATCACCGTGCCGTTCACGGACATCCCGCTGTTCACGCCGCCGCGCCTGCTGAACACGCCGGGATCGATGGTGCTACCGTTCAGCGCGCTGTTCATGCCGCTGTCCATCTTCATCCTGACGACGTTCTACGGCCAGATTCCCGACGGGTTGGAGGACGCCGCACGCGTCGAAGGGACCACGCGACTGGGCGCGCTGTTCCGGGTCATCATGCCCCTATCGGCGCCCGGCGTCGCGACTGCGTCGGTGCTCACCTTTATCGCAGTGTACAACGAGTACTTCTTCAGTTCCATCATGGCGACGTCGCCCGAGGCGGCGAAGTGGTCGCCCATCGTCGGTGGGATTCTGAGCTACCAGACCCAGTACACTACGCAGTACAACCTCATGGCGGCCGCGAGCATCGTCGGGGTCCTCCCCGTCGTCATCCTCGTCATCGTCGCACAGGAACGCATCGTCAGCGGACTGACCTCAGGCGCACTCAAGGAGTAATACAATGGCACGAGTAAGACTCGAACACGTCACGAAACGCTACGACGACCAGGGTGAGATTGTCACCGCGGTCGACGACATGAACTTAGACATCGACCACGGCGAATTCATCTGCTTTGTCGGCCCCTCCGGCTGTGGGAAGTCGACGACGATGGAGACCATCGCCGGACTCACCATCCCGACGGAGGGCGAAGTCCACATCGGTGACCGCGAGGTGACGAACCTCCCGCCGAAGGACCGCGGCATCGCGATGGTGTTCCAGAACATCGCGCTGTTCCCGCACATGGACGTCTACGACAACATCTCGTTCGGCCTCCGTCTGCGGGACTACCCGCAAGACGAGATCGACCGTCGGGTCGAGCGAGCCTCCGAAATCGTCCAGCTAGAGGGGATGCTCGACCGGATGCCCGACGAGATGTCCGGCGGCCAGCGCCAGCGCGTCGCCATCGCACGCGCAATCGTCCGTGAACCGGACGTGTTCCTGATGGACGAACCGCTGGCGAACTTAGACGCGAAGCTGAAAGTCCACATGCGGACCGAACTCCAGCGCCTGCACAAGGAACTGGACACCACCATCATCTACGTCACGCACGACCAAGAGGAGGCGATGACCCTCTCGGACCGCATCGCCGTCCTCAACAGCGGGAGCCTCCAGCAGATAGACCCGCCGCTTACCTGCTACAACGAGCCCGACAACCTGTTCGTCGCCGGCTTCATCGGATCGCCGTCGATGAACTTCGTCTCGGGGACCGTCGGCGAGAGCGCCATCGAGACGCCGAACTTCTCGCTGGCGTTCGACCCTACGACGGTCGAGGGCCTCGGCGTCGGCGACGAGGTCACCATCGGTATCCGCCCGGAGGACATCTATCCCGGCGAGTTCCGAAACGAGATCAGAGACCCGTCCTCGCTCATCTCCGCCCGCGTGGACATCCTCGAACCGATGGGCGATGAGATATTTGCCTACATGTTGTTGGCCGAGGGCGAGACATCGATGGACCAGAAGCAGACGACGAACAACCAACTCCTGATGAGCATCGAGCCGGACTCGGAGATTCAGGAGGAAGAGGACATCGAGGTCGCCATCGACCGACGCAACGTCCACATATTCGATTCGGCGACGGGTGACGCGCTCGTCCACAAACTCGAACCGATCGGCAGTGATGCCGGCGTGACCGGCAAGGAAGCCGAATCAGACGACTGAACAGCGATGCTAGACCAGCTACCCGGCCTCGTCTGGTTCAGCCTCATGCTGGTCCTGTTCTTCTTCTGGGCGTACGGCATCGGGTCGTTCGTTCTGGACCTGAAGAACAAGATACTCCCCGGTATCATCGAGTACCGGCGCGGCCGCCGCGCCGAGAAGGCCAAGCAGGAGCGCGAAGAAGAGCGGGAAGAACGCGAGAAGCAGCTGTACTAACCCGGGACCCTTTTCTCGTCGCACCCGCTGTCCTACAACAGTGACAGCAGACATATGACCGACTTCTCGACAGTCCAACTCGGATTCGTTGGCCTCGGCAACATCGCACAACTCCACTGTGACCGACTCCAAGACGCGGGTCTCGGCGACGTCGTGGCCGCGGGCATGGACGTAGACCCCGACGCTCGACAGTCGTTCGCCGAAGAATACGACGCGACAGTGTACGAGGACACAGAAGAACTGTACGCGAGCGTCGACGCCGTCCTCGTGACCACGCCGAACAAGTTCCACGAGGAGTACGTCGTCGGAGCGCTCGAAGCGGGGCTGGACGTGTTCGTCGAGAAACCGCTCGCACACTCACTGGAAAGTGCCGAACGTATCGCCGCGGCCGCCGCCGACGCGCCGGGGTTCTGTATGGTCGGGTTCCACAACCGGTTTGCGAATCCGGTGCAGGCCCTCGTCGGCTACTGCGAGGCTGGGACTCTCGGCGACGTATCGCACGTCGAGGCCGACTACATCCGCCGACGCGGCGTCCCGGGGAGAGGGTCGTGGTTCACCCGTCAGCCAATCGCTGGCGGCGGATCGCTCATCGACATCGGCGCACACGCCATCGACCTCTCGCTGTATCTCCTCGGCTACCCAGACGTGGTCGAGGTGTGTGGCGAGACGCGGGCCCAGTTCGGGACCGAAGACGACTACGCCTACGTCACGATGTGGGGCGAAGATCGGGGTGCCGACGAGTTCAGCGTCGACGACTCCGCGAGCGCGTTCATCCGCTGTGCAGACGGGTCGACGGTCAATCTGGAAGTGGCGTGGGCGACCAACCGGCCGGACAGCCAGCAGTACTACGTCCGCGGCAACGAGGCCGGCGCGGGGCTGAATCTCGCCGACGGAACGCTCGAACTGTACGAAACGGCGTCGACGGGCGTGATGCACCACCGAACGAGCGAGATAGAGACCCGCGACGAGGCACCACACGCCATCGAACAGCAACGGTTCGTCGAGGCAGTCGCGTCCGGAGACCCCCCGGCGACCAACACAGTCGAACAGGCCCTGACCGTCCAGCGAGTGATGGACGCCATCTATCGGTCGAGCGAGCAGGAGCGCGCTGTATCCCTAGACTAGTGGTCGAATTACGGTGAAGAAAGACTTAATCCCGAGTACTCTCACAGTCCGGTAGGTTATGAAAGCGATTGGTGTGACACGGGACGGTGACGAACCTGAGTTACTTGAGATAGAGCGACCCGAACCGGCCGACGGAGAGGCGCTCGTCAGAACGCTCCGCGTGGGCGTCGACGGGACCGATCACGAAGTTATCGCCGGGGCACATGGTGGGTACCCCGAAGGCGAGGACTACATGATTCTGGGTCACGAGGCGGTGGGTGTCGTCGCGGACCCGAACGGCACGGGGCTAGAGGAAGGTCAGGTCGTCGTCCCGACTGTCCGACGGAAACCTGACGGCGAGACGAACGAGTACTTCCGGCGCGGCGAACCGGACATGGCACCTGACGGCGAGTACTTCGAGCGGGGTATCGTGGGCGCTCACGGCTACATGGCCGAGTACTTCACCTCGCCGGCTGACTATCTCGTCCCCATCTCCGAGGACCTCGCGGAGTACGGCCTGTTCGTCGAACCCATCTCCATTACGGAGAAGGCGAACGAACACGCCTTCGCGACGCGGGAACCCTTCGAGTGGCGTCCCGAGACGGCCTGCGTGCTGGGCAACGGGTCGCTCGGTCTGCTGACGCTGTGGATGCTCGGACAGCAGTTCGACCGGACCTACTGCGTCGGCCGTCGCGACCGACCGGACCCGACGATAGACGTCATCGAGGAACTCGGTGCGACCTACGTCGACTCCCGACAGACGTCCGTCGACGAGATACCCGAGGCCCACGAGGCCATCGACTACATGTACGAGGCCACGGGCTTTGCCCCCCACGCCATCGAGACGGTTCACGCACTCGCCCCCAACGGCGTCGGCGCCCTGCTTGGCATCCCGGAACCGTGGGACTTCGAAGTCGACGGCGGATCGCTGCACAACGAACTCGTCCTCCACAACAAGTGCCTCGTCGGGACGGTCAACTCCCACGTCAAGCACTTCGAGTACGCCATCGATACGCTGGAGGATATGCCCGAGTGGTTGCTGGAGGACCTCATCACGACGGTTGCCGAACCGGAGAACGTCACACCGGCGTTCGTCGACGACGACGACCAGATAAAGGCGGTCGTCGAGTTCGACACGCTGTAGTTCGGGACTGGCTCTCGAAATCCGACGCGGCCGATTTTCGACTTGGAATATCAGGGCAGAAATCGACAAATTCCGGACTCTGACCGGAGTAATTAGCCGACAATAATTTTACATATCCGGCCGATTGAATAATTCATCCACATCCGAATTAAGTCATAATCGCCAGACTGCGAGCGGATTTTCCGCCACTTTCGGATGGTGAAACGAGCGCTGTTGTCATACAGAAGTATTAAGTGCGAATCCTCAATAAGAAATGGTGAGGTATTGGTGCAACCATGACTGACGACAACTCTGACAAACGGCTGACAAGGCGTAACGCTCTTCGGATCGCTGGTGCGGCAGGTGCCGCATCGCTCGCTGGCTGTGGTGGTGACGGTGGCGATGGCGGCGACGGCAGCAGCGACGGCAGCGACGGCAGCGGCAGCGGCGACGGTGGGAGCAACACGACCACCGCGACCAGCACTCTCGAAGTCGCTCACTGGTGGGGCGAGGGTGACGGGAACGCGGCCATCAACGCCCTCTTCGAGGGCTTCAAGGAGAAGTACCCGAACGTCTCGACCGACGACAACCTCGTCGCCGGTGGTGCGGGAAGCAACCTCCGGACGAACATCCGGACGCGTATCCAGAACGGCAGCCACCCCAGCACGTGGCAGGCGTGGCCGGGCAAGAACCTCATTCCGTTTACGGACGCGAACCTCCTCGAAGACATCGAGGACTCCGTCTGGAACGAGAACGGCATGAAAGACGCCTACCTGCAGGGCGTCAAGGACGCGGCACAGCCGGCCGGTAACTACGTTACCGTCCCGCTAAACATCCACCGCATCAACAACCTGTTCTACAACGTCAGCGTCGTCGAGGACGCGGGCGTCGACCCGACCTCGCTCGAGACGCCGTCGGACGTGACTGACGCCCTCAAGGCCGTCTCCGACGCCGGCTACACGGGCATGGCGCACCAGACCGGCTCCGCGTGGTCGACGGTCCAGATGTTCGCGACCATCTTCCTCGGCCAGACCGACGCCGAGACGTACAACGCGACCTGGGTCGAGGGCAACATCGAGGCCAACCGCGACGCTATCGCGTCCGCGCTCGATGTCGTCCGAGAATACAGCGAGTTCTACCCGAGCGACTCCGGTTCCATCTCGTGGACCGAGGCGAACTCCGGCGTCATCAACGGGGAGACCGGCTTCCTCCACCAGGGTGACTGGGCGGCAGGGACCTACGTCGGCACGGACGGCTTCAAGTACAAGGAAGACTGGGACTACGTCCCGTTCCCGGGTACGTCCGGTAACTACATGCTGAACATGGACTCGTTCCCGTACCCGACCGCCAACCCGTCGCCCGAAGCGACGACGAAGTGGTGTCGGTACTGTGGTACCACCGAGGGACAGGAGCTGTTCAACCCCAAGAAAGGGTCCATCCCGCCGCGCACCGACGCGAGCACCGAGCCGTTCTCGGCGTTCTCACAGGACCAGATCGAGGACTTCAGCGACTCCGACGCGCAGCCGCCGTCCCTGCAGCACGGCCTGGCTGTCAAGCCCTCGGTCAAGACCGGTGTCTCGTCGGCGTTCAGCTCGTTCATCACTGGCTCCGCAAACGACAAAGTCATCAGCCAGCTCAAGGACGCCTACAGCAACCTGTAAGGCCGTCTCGAACTACGATTCTTTCGGCGCGGTTGGATAGCATGGGCATACGCTATCCTGTGGGGGCTTCAGACGGTACAGGTCTGGAAGTACCCAGATAGCATCGAAAGATTACATACGGCAGTAACTCAATGGGGAAGTAAGCGATGGCAGGTCTGACACTCGACAACGTAACGAAAATATTCGACGACGACGGTGAGGAGATAGTCGCCGTCGACGATGTCTCCATCGACATCGACGACGGCGAGTTTCTCGTATTGGTCGGCCCGTCCGGCTGTGGGAAGTCCACGACGCTCCGGATGATCGCGGGTCTCGAAGAGATTTCAGAGGGCGAAATCCGTCTCGGTGAGACGGTGATGAACGACATCCCACCGACCAAACGGGACGTGGCGATGGTATTCCAGTCCTACGCCCTCTATCCGCACATGACCGTGCGGGAGAACATGGCCTTCGGGCTCGAGGAGTCGACGGATATGCCCGACGACGAAATCGACATGCGAGTCGAGGAGGCCGCAGAACTCCTCGGCATTCCCGAGCTTCTGGAGCGGCCGCCGAGTGACCTCTCTGGTGGGCAACAACAGCGCGTCGCGCTCGGGCGTGCTATCGTCCGAGACCCCGAAGTGTTCCTGATGGACGAGCCACTGGCGAACTTAGACGCCAAGCTCCGGGCGGAGATGCGCACCGAACTCCAGCAACTACAGGAGGACCTCGGCGTGACCACGGTGTACGTCACGCACAATCAGGTGGAGGCGATGACGATGTCCGACCGGGTCGCGATCCTCAACGACGGCATCCTCCAGCAGTGTGCGACGCCGCTGGAGTGCTACCATCAGCCGAACAACCTGTTCGTCGCCGGGTTCATCGGCGAACCGTCGATGAACTTCTTCGACGCCGAACGACAGGGTTCGATGCTGGTCACCGACGATTTCGAGTACGAACTCTCGGAGGAGACCATCTCGTCTCTCGGTGGGGAGACGGATCTCGTGTTCGGTATCCGGCCGGAGGACGTCACGCTCAAGTCCGCTGTCGAGTCGAACCACGACTATCGGACCGTGGTCGACGTCGTCGAACCGATGGGTGATGAGAACGTCGTCCACCTCGTCTTCGAAGGGAACGAGGTCAGCGAGGACGACCTCTTTACCGCAGTGCTGGACGGGATGAAAAGCGTCGACGCCAAGCAGAACCTCGTCGCAGAGTTCCCCGAGGAGGCGATTCACCTCTTCGACCGGAAGTCCGGCGAGGCGCTTCGCAACCGCGAACTGGAAGCGGCTGAGTCGCCGCCTGTACGGTAGCGCGGCGATAGCCGAACTTCTTTGTAGTCGTCTAGAGAACGCCGTGATATGTCCAGTGACGACCTGGAGGCGTCACTCGAGCAGGTCATTACACGCTTCAATCTCGGCGAATACGAGATTGCCGCGTATCTGGCCGTCCTCCAACACGGCGAACTGACAGCCTCTGAGATATCGGAGAATACCGATATCCCGCAACCACGAGTGTACGACACCGTCAGGAGTCTGAGCGACGTCGGCCTCGTCGAACTCAAGGAGTCCCGGCCGATGAAGGTCCTCGCCATCGACCCCCGGGAAGCGTTCGGCGACATACAGGACTCTCTCGACGACTTGGTCGACGACCTCTCGACGCGGTACACTGCACCGGCCCGCGAACCGGAAGCCGTCTCTCTCGTGAAGTCCCGTCCCACTATCCTCCGGTACCTAGACGACATCATCGAGACGGCGGAGTACGAACTGACTCTCTCGCTGACACCGTCGCTGTTAGACCGGTTCGAGTCGCAACTGGCCGAGCGACGCGACGCCGGTATCGCCATCGAAATCCTCCTGTCTCCTGCCTCGGCGGCACCGAACCCGGACGAGTTCGACTACAACTCCGTCGCGACGACGGTGAAGGGGCGCCGTGGTATCACGACGCCGGTGGTCGCCGTCGCCGACGGGAACTACTCGATGTACGCCACGCGCGAATCCATCCGCGGTGACACCGACCGCTACGGTGTCATCTTCAACCGCTCGGAACTCGGCTTTCTCGTCTCCGGGTTCCTCAACACGGTCCTCTGGACCACCGCGGAAGTTATCGCCTCCGACGGCATGGAACTGCCGTTCCCCCGCCGGTACGGGACGATTCGGCGGTGTATATCGGACTTGACGGCGCTCGACGGCGAGTTCTACGCCACTATCGAGGGTCGTGACGTGGAGACCGGTGACCACTGGGTCGCCCAGGGCAAGGTCAAGGAAGCCTCGTTCGGTCCCAACCGCGAGATAGCGACGCTGGTCGTCGAAACCGCCGACGGGCTAGTCGACGTCGGTGGGCAGGTGGCCACCTACGAGGACATCGAGGCCTACGAGATACAGATCGGCCGGGACGAACCACCGACTGCCTGACTGGGTCGAAGGACAATGAGTGTCGTGGGCGGTCGCCCACGACGGGACGGCGTCGGGCAGACGGCGTCGAAAGTCGCTTTCCGGCAACACTGACCGGCATTGTCGGTGGTGATGCCGTACGCGACGGCACTGTCAGCAGGGACACAACCCGGACAGACAGCATGTGGTATCCTCGCCACCGAAACAAAAAGATGCGAGTATCTCCGAGCGGAAATTTCCGCCGCGTGGTCAGTGACTCACGTCTCGCGGAAGTTTCCGAGCGTGATGGAAACTGATATGTGTGTTCGATTTCACTAACGGCCCGTAGGAAGTATGGGCACTGACTCTCTCGTTAGCTACGTCGGTTCGTCCTCGGTTCGGTCCGACGTCGTCGACTCGCTCCACGAACAGCCCCGGCCGACGGACGCGCTGTTATCGACGCTGAACGCGAGTGAGTCAGCAGTGTACGATGCACTGTCGAACCTCGAATCCCGGGGGCTGGTGACCGAGACGCCCGACGGGTGGCGGTTGACCGGGTCCGGGCGTCTCGTCGGAGATACGTTGGAACGACAGCGAGCGACAGACAGACTGCTCGCCACGAACCCGTGCTACTGGGAGCGTCACGACACCAGCGTCCTGCCACAGGCGTTTCGGTGTCGCCTCCCCCAGCTCGGTGCCTACGAGGTCATAGAGCGGGCGGAGCACGACCTCAGAGGCCTCGTCCCGTGGGTGGTATCGAAAGTCGACGCTGTCGAGAGCTGTGAGATAATCTCGCCGATGTACCACCGAGAGTATCAGGAGGTGATGCCCGACAACGCCGACTCGCGACTCCTCGTCGGGCAACACGTCGTCGACGACGTACTGCTAGAGATGGACGAGGGTCCGTTCCCGCGAACGTACGACGAGACGCCCGTCCGCGTGTCGTCGGTGCCGTTCGCGCTGGGCGTCTCAGAGGAGTGGGTCATCCTCACGCTCCCGGACCACGACGGACACTGGCCGGACGCGAAGGTGTTCTCGACGGCCGACTCGGCCGTCCAGTGGGGACGGGCGCTGTTCGACGCTGTCTGGAAGGACGGGACGCCGTTACCCGCGTACCTGTCGGACGAGTAGATTTTGGCGAACCTAAAAGCTCAAGAGGGACCAGCAGAGAGTGCTCGGTAATGAGTACACAGCAGGGCGTCACGGCGAGTGCGTCCGAGTACACGTTCGACGATCTGGCGGTCGTGATGGGCACGTACAACGAGGCGGAAGCTATCGGGACGGTGCTCTCGGATATCGACGACGTGACCGACGGTCGGGCGGAAGTCGTCTGCGTCGACGGGTCGAGCGACCGGACGCCAGAGATAGCGCGCGACCACGGGGCGACCGTCATCGAACAGGAACCGCAAGGCTACGGCGTCGCCGTCCGAGAGGCCATCTTGGCACCCGACCGGTCGGTCGTGGTCACGACGGACTGTGACGACACGTACCCGATGGAGCGCCTGCCGGACTTCCTCGCGGAGATAAACGACGGTGCCGACGTGGTCAGCGGTGACCGCCTCTACTACGGCGCCGAGGAGATGCCCGGCGTCAACAAACTCGGCAACGAACTGTTCGCACTGCTCGCGAGCGTCCTCATGAACAAGCGCGTCCACGACACGACGACGGGGATGCGTGCCTACCGGCGCGAGGTCGTCCAGAAGATTCGCTGGACGGAGAACACGGGCCTCTCGGCAGAACTGCTGATGCGGCCGCTGATGCGCGGCTACGACGTTCGGGAACGACCCATCGAGTACGATGAGCGAAAGGGGGAGACGAAACTCGACCCGTTCTCAGGCGGCCTCGAAATCGCCGGGTCCATCGTCCGTGTCGCGCTCGAAGAGCGGTTCCGGTAACGTTACTCGGGCGGCCGGCGGTAACTTCGCGTCCCGCCGGGGTGGCCCTGCGGGTTCTCGATGCCGACGAGTCGCCCGCCCGTCGGCGAACTGTACAGCGCGAACAGGAGGTCGTTGACGAGGTAGTACCGAACTCGCTGGCGCGGGTCGCCGTCGGGGTCCGGCGTCGCTATCCGGACGCCCATCGCACCGAGCGTCTCGTCCTGCGTGGCCGGGTCGAGCGCGACGAACTCGTCGCCTTCCCACTCGCTGGCGTACTCGTCGAGGGCGGCGACGGCGTCGGCCATCGCCGCGGCGCGCGTCGAATCGGCGTTCAGCCGACCCGCGACGTAGGCGTCGACGAAGTCTTCGATGCCCGCTAACTCGCTGGGATAGACGGTCGCGGCGACGGCGTAGACCGTCCGCCGTTCGTGGTCCCCGAACTCGCTCTCCGCGTCGGTACTCCGGTCGCTCCACGACAGTGCGGTAACACCGCCCGCGACGGTGATACCCGCCGCACCGAGGGCTTTCAATGCGTCTCGCCTCGTCAGTTCGTACTCGGTCATGCTGTTGCCTCCAGCGTCACGTTCATCTCGATGCCGTACCGGTGACTGCCGGGCACGTAGGCCGCCTGCCCACCACACCGTCGTTCGGACCAGCACACTTCGAGTCGGGGCGTGAGCGCCTGCACCGTACCGTTGTGCTGGTCGACGGGGAGGACCACCCGATACTTGAACCCCGATCCGGTGCCGTAATCTACGAACGCGACCAGCGTCACGGTGCCGCGCTCGGGCGTCGGGACCGCGACGGTGCCGTTTACGCCCGTGCCGCGAAGGCGCGTGCTGTTGCCGTCGGTCACCAGTCTGAGGTCCAGCGGTTCGGTCCCGCTAATCGTGGTGTAAGCGTTCTGCTCGCCGTTCGTGAGTCGAATCGACGTGAGAAGTGCCTGGTCCGGGACCGTGGCGTCGACCCTCGTCGTCACCGACTCGCCCTCGGCGTGGCGGACGCGTTGGAGCGTCGGTTCGACCGGTTGGCCGAGGTACGGTATCCACTCGCCCCGATAGCCGTAGCGGTAGTACTGCCGGTCCGGATAGCTCTCGACGACGTCGAACTGTCGGTCCTGCATGGCGTAGACGGTGTCGCCGTCGAATCCCGGGTCGTTACGAAGGGGCTGAAACGGGTGGTTCAGCCAGTCGCCGTACGGCGTCGGGAGGAACACGACGCTGTTCGAGAGAGGTCGCTCCTCGAAGGGGTCGTAGGCCTGCTCGTACTGCTGGGTGACGGTGTAGTTGTCCTGTATGGGTTCCCCGAGTGCGAAGGCGGCCGCCCCGCCACCGACCGCCGCACAGACGAGCGTGAGCGCCGCGAGTGCCGGACGGACGCGGTCTTCGGATACGCCTCCTTCGACTGCCGTTCGAATGCGGTCAGCGGTCCACAGGACGCCGACGGCACCGAACGCGACCGTCGGGACGAGCAGGTCGACGTGGTAGTACGGGCCGAGGAAGCGAACGAGACCGTCCGTCGGGTCCGAGAGGGCGCCGAGCATGTTGACCGTCCCCCAGAAGTAGAGGTTCCCGAGCGGCACTGTCAGAAACACGCCGGCGAGCGCCAGCTGCCGGGCGTCGAACCCCCGTCGACGTGCGACAGCGACGCCGATTGCGGCCGCGAGGGTTCCGAGCGGTCCAGCGACGGCCCACTGCGTCGCGAACTTCCAGAGCAGTTCGACGTTGGCCGTAATCGAGAGCGCGGGCGTGAACTCCCGGGAGTAACCCAGAATGGACCGCTCACCGAACCCGAGGCCGTCGTTCGGGGCGAACGCCTGATACGGGAAGACGAGCGGGTCTCCGGTGGTGAGGGTGTTATAGCTCAGCGCTAACAGGACGCCCCCGAGGCCGAACACCGCAGTGAGACCGACGCGTTCGACGACCGTGCGGTCCAGCGACCGGAGCGACCAGAGCGCGTGCAGGATGAACGGCGTCGCGAACAGGACTGCCGTGAACGGTCGGGCGAAGAACGCGATGCCGACGCAGACGCCGGCGAGCGCGCCGGTCCGGCGACTCCCGGTCCGGTCGGCGTAGAGGTAACTCGCGGCGAACCCGAGGTTCCAGAACGTCGTCGGGACGTAGGAGAGAAACACCGAGGCGTCGACGAGGAACAGCGGCGACGCGAGCATGAGGACGCTGGCGACGACGCCCGTCCGCTGGTCGAAGGCCTCGCGGACGGTGTGGTAGGTGCCCGCGAGGACGCCCGTGGCGACGAGTCCGAGCGTGACTCGGTATCCCCCGAGCAGTTTGCCAGCGGCGAACATCGCGGCCGGAACCGGCGTGTACTTCGAGTAGAGGCCGCGCTCGCTCTCGACGAAGAACCACGGGCGGAAGACGCCGTCGACGGGTGGCTGGAGGAACAACCGCCCCTCCAGCAGCATCGCGGCTTGCTGGAGGTACACCGCTTCGTCGTGGTTGCTCGTGTGGTACGGAAAGACGAGGTGCGAGACGGCGAAGACGAGGGCGCCACCCAGCAGGGCGACGACGGCAGCCTGGACCCGTGGCCGCCGCAGACGGTTCATTCCGCGGGGTACCAGGCCAGTTCGTGGTCGGCGGCGAGGTCGACTTCGACTGGCTGGCCGGCCTCGAACGTCTCGACGTGGTTGTGCATACAGTGGACGACGTCGCCACTGTGGAGTTCGACCCGGTAGATGAACGAGGGGCCGTTGTACTGTCGGTGGACGACGTAGCCGTCGGCTTTCGGTTCACTGGTCGGGACCGCCTGTAAGTCGTCCGGGCGGACGAGGACGTCTATCATCGCGCCGTCGTAGGCCTCGATGGGGCCGTTCAGCAGTTCGAGGTCGAACGAGCCCAGTCCGGTCTCCAACTGCTCGTCGGTGACGCGGGCGGAGAGGAAACTCGCCTGTCCGAGGAAACTGGCGACGAAGCGGCTCTCGGGGTTCTCGAACACCTTCGCCGGGTCGCCGACCTGCGCGATGTTGCCGTCGTTCATGATGGCCACCCGGTCGCTGATGGACAGCGCCTCCTCCTGATCGTGGGTCACCGAGATGGCGGTGACGCCCGCCCGCTTCAGAATCTTGCGAACCTCTTCGCGCATCTCGACCCGGAGGCGGACGTCGAGGTTCGAGAAGGGTTCGTCCAGCAGGAGGACGTCCGGTTCGGGGGCCAGCGAGCGCGCGAGTGCGACGCGCTGTTGCTGGCCGCCCGAGAGCTGACTCGGCATCTTGTCGTGGTGGGCTTCGAGGTCCACGAGTTCGAGGAGGTCATCGACCCGCTGGTCGGTGTCGGCGTCGTCCATGTCGGTCAGGCCAAAGGCGATGTTCTCGGCGACCGAGAGGTGCGGAAAGAGGGCGTAGTCCTGAAAGACGATGCCGACGTCGCGTTCCTCCGGCTTGCGGAACGTCCCGTCGGGGTCACCGGCCACCCTCTCGTCGGCGATAGCGATGGTGCCACT
The DNA here is from genome assembly GCF_011602445.1 of Haloarcula sp. JP-L23. Lineage (NCBI taxonomy): Archaea > Methanobacteriati > Methanobacteriota > Halobacteria > Halobacteriales > Haloarculaceae > Haloarcula > Haloarcula sp. JP-L23. Next base: position 2,242,293 of record NZ_CP050014.1, read on the forward strand.
CGTCGGTTCCTCAAGACCCGCGATCATCCTGAGCGTGGTCGTCTTCCCACAGCCGGAGGGGCCAAGCAGTGTCAGGAGTTCGCCCTCCTTGACTTCGAGCGAGAGGTCCGAGACGGCCTCCTCCTGTGCGTAGTCTTTACTGACGCCGCTCATCTCTAAGACCGTGTGATCGGGGTCAGATACCGACGTTTCGACCGTTTCGAACTCCGAGAGTTGCTGTGATGTCTGTTGTTTTGCCATGTTACCTTCGCTCCTGTCTGAGGATAATGAGCATCGAGAGTCCCGACACGCCGACCAGAATCAGGGCGGGGACCGCCGCCTGTCCCTGATACGCCGCGCCCCGAACGAGCCAGATGTACGTGACGATAGTCTCGAAGCCCGTGGGGCGTAACATCAGCGTTGCCGGCAATTCCTTCATCGTCGTCAGGAACACCAGCGCCGCGCCGGCCGCGATACCCGGTGCGACCAGTGGCAACACTACTTCGCGAAACGCCGAGAGCGGCGCGTAGCCCAGCGACCGGGCGGCCTCGATGTAGCTCGGGTCGACCTGTAGGATCGACGATTCCGTCGTCCCGACGGCCTGCGGGAGGAACCGGACGACGTACGCGAACACCAGCACGATGACGCTCTGATAGAGAAACGGGACGAACCGGAGCGCGAGGTAGATGAGCGAGAGACCGATGACCACGCCCGGAACGGCATAGCCGACGTAGGATATGCGTTCGGGGAGCGAGGACAGGCCGCTGTCACCGCGAGCAGCGAGGTACGCGATAGGGAGCGCGACCACGACACAGATGGCCGCCGCCGCGGCCGCCAGTCCGACGGAGTTGAGTATCGGAGTCAGGCCGAACGTGAACTGCCCCGGCGCCGTCGACTCGGACCGGAGGAGCCACTGCGTGAGAATCCCGATCGGGAGCGCCAGACAGAGCGTGGCGATGGCCGCACAGAACAGCGTCGCCGGCAGTTTCCAGTAGCCCAACCGGATGGTGCCGGGCCTGCGGTCGCCGCTGCTGACGTAGGCGCCGTCGCGGCCGGCGCTGATGCGCGACTCGACGCCGAGGATGCCCATCGCCATCACGAGCAGCAGTATCGAGAGCACGGCGGCGGAGTCTAGGTTCCGCGCCTGTTGTTCCGTGAATATCATCCGCGTGAACACGTCGTACTGCATGATGGCCGGCGTCCCGAAGTCAGACAGCGTGTACAGCGCCACCAACAGGGCCCCCGCCGCGATACCCGGCGCAATCTGGGGGAACGTGACACGCTTGAACGCCTCCCAGCGCGTGTGGTTCAGCGTCCGGGCCGCCTCGACGACGGTGCCGTCGAACGAGAGCAACGACGCGCGCGTCGTGAGAAACACGTACGGGTACGTAAACAGCGTCAGCACCAGCACCGTCCCGTGGAGCCCGAATATCGGCGGAATCTGCTCGACGCCGAACGGTGCGAGCAGGTCGGCGAGTTCCCCGCGCGGGCCGAACGCCGAGACGAAGGCGAACGCGCCGATGTAACTCGGGACGACCAGCGGGAGCGCCGACGTGACTGTCCAGAACCGCCGGAACGGGAGGTCGGTCTGTACCGTGAGAATCGCCAGCGGGACGCCGACGAGTATCGAGACGCCAGTGACCGCCGTGACGAGTACGAGCGTGTTTATCGTGACGCTACTGGCCGTCTCACCAGTGAGGAGGCCGACGATGCGTGCCGTCGGCATCTCGCTTGCGTGGATAGCGAGCCAGACCAGCGGCGACACCAACAGCAACGAGAGTGCGATAGTGACCACCGTGAGCACCGGCGGGGTCTGTGACGACGCGTCGCTCGCCGTCCCGTTTGCCTGCTCCCGTAGTTGCTCGAAGCGGTCACTCGCGCCCATGTTAGAGGACGCCGGCGTCCCGCATCAGGTCGACGGTGCCCGAGACGTCGGCCAGTTCCGTGAGGTCGATGTCCGGCGGATTCAGCTCGTCGATTCGCGGGAGATCGCCGACCGGGGCGACGCCGGGTATCATCGGATAGGCGAACGTCCGGGTGGCGAAGAACTCCTGTGCCTCCGCGGAGAGGACGTGCCTGACGAAGTTCGCGGCCAGTTCGCTGTTGTCCGTCCCTTGTACGATCTCGAGGCCGGAGACGTTGACGAGTGCGCCCGCGTCGCCCTCGGTGAACGCCAGCGCGATGGGGGCGTCGGGACGGCCCGACTGTACGCGAAGCGCGTAGTAGTGGTTGGCAAAGCCGGCCCCGATGGTGCCGTCGGCCACGGTGTTCGAGACGACGAACTCGTTGTTGTACTCCGTGATGCCGTGGTCGAGCATCGCCTGCAGCCACGTCCTCGTCTCGTCGTCGCCACGGAGGAGACGCATCGCGGTGACGAACGACTGGAACGCGCTGTAGGTCGGTGCCCAGCCCACCGTCCCCTGTAACGCCGCCGTCTCGGGGAACTGCTGGACCGTCGACGGAATCTCCGACGCCGAGAACTGGTCCGTGTTGTACGGAATCGAGCGGGCGCGGCCGGCGATACCGACCCAGCGGCCCTGCCCGTCCTGGAAGTCGTCCGGGACGGCAGAGAGCGCCTCCTCCGGTAGGGGCGCGGTCGCACCGGCGTTCGCAACCGCGCCGAGCGACCCGGCGTCGACGGCCATGAACACGTCGGCCTGCGTCGCGTCTGCCTCGTACTCCTCGATGATAGTGTTCGCGAGGTCGCTGGAGGGTTCGAGGCGGTGGCTCGCCGAGAAGTTCTCGTACTTTCGTTCCAGCAGTTCGATGAGGTCGAGATAGAGGCCGCCTTCGCCGCCGCCGAGGTACAGGGTCAGTTCGCCCTCCAGGTCCGGAAGGTCCTCGATAGAAGTCCCACTTGGCGACTCCCGCTGTTCGACCAACGGGCCGGAGCCGCGGAAGTCGGCCAGTGAGACGGCACCACTCGAACTTCCGCCGTCGTTGTTGAGAACACCGGAACAGCCAGTGAGCGCAGTGGCAAGCGACGCGCCACCGAGCGCGAGGAATCGCCGCCGAGACGCGGGGGCGACAGCCCGGCCGGACGCGTCGTCGTGAGAGTCAGTCATCGTTGTCAATATTGTTTTAGGTTTGCCTAAATAGTTGCGTTTCTAGTCGTCCGCCGTCGCCGGGACACGGCCCGCCTCGTTGGCCGCCAGTTCGTCGAGGCAGTCCAGCCAGTCGAGCATGAACTCCCCACAGTAGTTAAGGAAGGCACCGTTTTCCCAGTCACTGAAATCTCCCTCTGTGAGTCGTTCGCCCATCGCCTCGAACACGTCGGCGTAGGAGTCGGCGTCGTCGCCGACGGCGTCTATCTCCTCGTAGACGTGTTCGTTGAGTTCGAGGCCGTGGACCTCGTTGGTAAGGTCCGAGAACGTCGAGCGCGGGGCCTTGTTGTGCTCACAGAGCGGGTCGCCGTTGTAAATCTGCTTGCCGAGGACGTCACAGGCCCGCTTGAGGAACAGGCCCGACCAGATGTCGTCGAAGCGGCCGACGTCCCACTCGTTGTCGTCCATCGGCAACTGGTAGAACGCCGGGACGACCTCCCGGCGGAAGGCGAGGTTCATCGAACAGACCGTGAGGTAGTTCCCTTCGGCGGCGACGAAGTCCTCGCCGAAGTCCGTCTCGTCGGTTCGGGTCTGGGCCTGCCCCTGCAGGTCGCCGTCCATCAGGATGCGGACGGCGTCGAGGTCGGGGACGTTCGTCCAGAGGCCCTGCGAGGCGACCACGTCGTCGACGTACGTGGTCGCCGTCTCGACCGTCTCGTCCATCGCCGCGTAGGGGTACCCGCGGGGGTACAGGCCGTGGTCGTCCTCGTTCTGGTAGAGGACGTTCACCCAGTCCTCGTCGGAACTGACGGTCTCGATCTCGCCCTCGAAAGCGAGGTTCGCCATGTGCCTCCCGAAGAAGTCGACGTCCTCGTGGGGGAGCGTGTCGTCGTCGATGAACACGCCGTACTCGAAGTCGTTGGCCCAGAGGTACAGGAGGCCGAACGATGTCTGTGCGTGACTGGCCTCGGGAATGAGGTGGTCGTACTCGGCTATGCCCTGTTGGTCGAACCACTCGGCACGGGCCTCGCCGTCGAAGACGGCACCGGAGACGCCCGCATCGGAGAGCATCTCCGCCATCGCGTCGGTGTCACAGAAGTCCTCGGTGACCAGAACGACGAACAGCCTGTTCAGATCGAAGCCGTGTTCTCGGGCGTTTTCGAAGTACTGGCGCATACACTCGTGGTTGCGTATCGTCGGCACCACGACACAGATGTCCTCGCTCATCGTGCCCGAACATCTTTAGGCCGCCCTAAAGAGCGTGTCGTTATCGTTTAGACGGAGGAGCCACCGGCTTCACGATTTGGTTCCTTCGTGAGTCTGTAACTCCAGCATCACGATGGTACTGTCACCCAAGGTGATTATATTCACGCGACGACGATTAAAGGCGTCTAAGGCGAACTATTATTTGGCTGTGCTTTGCCCTCCTAGTCGAGAGATGAGTGCATCAAGCAACGGGGGTCACATCGAAGAACCATGAACCTCGATAACCAGACCTGCGTGGTTACAGGGTCATCACGAGGCATCGGACGTGGCATCGCGAAGGACCTCGGCAGAAACGGGGCCAACGTCGTCGTCAACTACCGGTCTTCCGAGGCGGAAGCGCGGGCCGTCGTCGAGAGCATCCGAGAGGAGGGCGGCGAAGCCATCGCCGCACAGGCAGACGTCGCCAAATCTACCGAAGTGCAGGCCATGCGAGAGAAGGTGGTCGACGAGTACGGACCGGCCGACGTCCTCGTCAACAACGCGGGCATCACCATCGATAAGAAGTTCGAGAACATGACCCGCGAGGACTGGGATACGGTCATCGACGTCAACCTCGGCGGGGTGTTCAACTGTACCGACGCGTTCTACGACGACATCAAACAGGCCGAACACGGCCGTCTCATCAACATCTCTAGCGTCGTCGGTCAGCAGGGTAACATCGGGCAAGCCAACTACGCGACGACGAAATCAGGCCTGTTCGGTTTCACGCGGACGCTCGCTCTCGAACTCGCACACACCGGGGCGACGGCCAACTGCGTCGCACCGGGATTCGTCGAGACGGACATGCTAGAGGAAGTGCCAGAGCGTGTACAGGAGAAGATCCTCCGCGAGATTCCGCTCGACCGCTTTGCCACTGTCGAAGACATCGCGGGCATCGTGCGGTTCGTCGCCAGCGAGGAGTCCAGTTACATGACCGGACAGGTACTCGGCGTCAACGGCGGGATGGAGTGGTAACATGAGCAAACAGGAAGACCCGGACGCAGACGAGAGCGAATCGGCCAGCGACCCAGTCGAGGAACTGCGCGAGAAGCGCCGGCAGGCCGAACTCGGCGGCGGCGAGGCGCGCATCGAGGCCCAACACGAGAAGGGGAAGATGACCGCCCGCGAGCGTATCGACTTCCTCGTCGACGAGGGGACGTTCAACGAGGTCGACCCGTTCGTCGAACACCGCTCGACGAACTTCGGGATGGAGGAGAAGCGCTACGCCGGCGACGCCGTCGTCACCGGCTACGGCGAAGTCGACGGACGGAAGGTGTTCCTCTTCGCGCACGACTTCACCGTCCTCGGTGGCTCAGTCGGCGAAGTCGTCGCCGATAAGATATGCAAGGTGATGGACAAGGCCATCGAGAACGGCGTCCCCGTCATCGGCCTGAACGACTCCGGTGGCGCACGCATTCAGGAGGGCGTCGACTCGCTGGTCGGGTTCGCGAAGATTTTCGAGCGCAACACGAAGGCGAGCGGCCTCATTCCACAGATTTCGGCCATCATGGGGCCGTGTGCCGGCGGTGCGACGTACTCCCCGGCGCTGACGGACTTTACCTTCATGGTGCAGGACACCAGCCACATGTTCATCACCGGGCCGGACGTCATCGAGACGGTTACCGGAGAGCAGGTGTCCAAAGAGGAACTGGGCGGGGCCAGTTCCCACTCGACGAAGTCCGGCGTCGCCCACTTCTCCTATCCGTCCGAGGAGGAGGTACTAGAGAACATCCGCCGACTCCTCTCCTATCTCCCACAGAACAACATGGAGGACCCGCCGCGGGTCAAGCCGTGGGACGAACCGGACCGCGAAGTGCCGGAAATAACCGACATCGTCCCCTCGGCGCCGCGCAAGCCCTACGACATGAGTCAGGTCCTCGGGCGCATCGTCGACGAGGAGTCGCTGTTCGAGGTCCACGGTAACTGGGCGCGCAACGTCATCACCGGGTTCGCTCGGATGGACGGCCAGTCGGTCGGCGTCGTCGCGAACCAGCCACGAGTGAGCGCCGGAACGCTGGACATCGACGCCGCCGAGAAGGCCGCTCGCTTCGTCCGGTTCTGTGACTCGTTCAACATCCCTATCCTCACCTTCGTCGACGTCCCCGGGTTCATGCCCGGCACCGACCAAGAGCACAACGGCATCATTCGACGGGGGGCGAAACTCATCTACGCCTACGCCGAAGCGACGGTCCCACTCCTCTCGGTGGTCGTCCGCAAAGCCTACGGTGGCGCCTACATCGTGATGTCCTCGAAGTTCCTCGGCAGCGACGTCAACTACGCGTGGCCGGGGTCGGAGATGGCCGTTCTCGGCCCGCGCGGGGCTGTCAACATTCTCTACCGCAAGGAGATAGCCAACGCCGACGACCCCGACGCCAAACGGCAGGCGCTGATGGACGACTTCCGCGAGGAGTTCGCCCACCCCTACGGCCCGGCCAAGCGCGGCTACCTCGACGACGTCATCGAACCGAAGGACACGCGCAAGCGCCTCATCGACGACCTCGACCTCCTCCAGCGCAAGCGTGAAGACACCCCGCCGAAAGACCACGGTAACATCCCACTCTGATGTCGTCGCTCGAACAACCCGAAGCGGCCGAGCAATCCGTCGACGAGGCCCCCGAGGAGGTGACAGTCGGCGTCGAGGGCGGCGAAGTGGCTGTCTCGATACCCGACGACGCGACGGCATCGGAGGCTGCGGCCATCACCGCCGCCGTCGGCGCCCACGTCACCGACCGGCAGCGCGCGGCCGCCGCGGCGGCCGCCAGTAGCCAGACCGTCGAGTACGTCGACGACTGGAAACTGGCCGGCCGACTGGAGCGCTTCGGAAAACGGCGTCGCCCCGAGAACGTCGAACGGGGCGACGAGTGGAAAGCAGCGGCGCGAGCGCGGTACTGATTACTCGAACTGTTCTAACACTTCGAGGTCACGGGCCGTCTTCATGAACTCCGCGAGGCGCCGTTCGTGGCCGCAGTCTTTGCACGCGAACGTCGTATCGGGGCTGGAGAGGTCGGTGACGTTCGCTTCCCAGTTCTCCTCGCAGTCGGGACACTGCAGTTGGACCCATGCCTCCTGCATAGGGTAATCTGGACAGGGCGCAGTGATATACTTTGTGCGGGTTGGCACCAGCTGACAACGTACTCCGGGGCTGTTTAGGGGTGCCTAAAGATAGGAACCTTTATCACGATTAGGGCGGCCTAAACCTAAGCATGGATCGTCGCGACTTCGTGAAGACTGGCGGCATCGCACTCACAGGACTTCTCGCTGGCTGTTCGCAGGGTAGCAGCGAGACGGAGGGAACGAACTCGGAGAACGGAACGGCAGGGTCGACGACCACCACCGAAAGCAGTTCCTACTCGGTTTCGATGGCACCGATGGGCGAGGTGACGTTCGAGTCCGTCCCCGAGAAGTGGATCGCCTACGACGGCGCGTACGCCGACATGGCCGTCGCGCTCGGACAGGCCGACGGCATCACCGGCATCGGGTACGCAGACCGGTACTACACCTACGTCTACGACGAACTGGACGGTGTGAACGTCGACCGCTCGACGCTCACCGAGAACGAACTACTGGGCGACACCATCCCCAAAGAGCCGTTCTACGCGCTGGAGAACGACGTCCACCTGATGGACCCGAAGATGCTCATCAACTGGTTCGGGTGGTCCGAGAGCGACGTCGAGGAGATTCGCGAGAACGTCGCGCCGTTCTTCGGGAACCTCAACTTCCGACGCGAGGACAAGTGGCACGACTACCGCTACTACACGATGTACGAGGCGTTCGGGAAACTGGCGAACCTGTTCAAGGAGAACGAGCGCTACGAGCAGTTCGCCTCGTTCCACGACGAGTTCATCACGAAGGTACAGACGCAACTCCCGTCGGCCGGCGAGCGCCCGAACGTCCTGTTGACGTACGCCGGCGCGGACCAACCCGAGCAGTTCTCGCCGTACCGCATCACGGACAAGGGAACCAGCAAGAAGCAGTGGCACGACCTCGGCGTCGGGGACGCGCTCGCCGGCACGGGTATCGACGGCCTGAGCACGTCCGACAGGGGCAAAATCGACTACGAATCGATGCTCGACGTCGACCCCGACGTACTACTGGTCAGAGGACACGAGCGGAAGTCCCCCGAGGAGTTCCGCAGCACGGTCCTCGCCCACATGCGAGACCACGACGTCGCGAGCAAACTCTCGTGCGTCCAGAACGGGCGCGTCTACCGCGGCGGGTTCCTCCATCAGGGGCCGATTCAGAACCTCTTCCTCACCGAACGGGCGGCACAACAGCTGTTCCCCGAGACGTTCGGCGAGGTGACGAGCGACGAGACGCTGTTCGACCGGGGTCGCGTCTCCGAAATCGTAAACGGGAACTTCTGATACCGAGACGCACCACCAGATGACCCACGAGTCCCACGGCGACAGCGGGCCCGGACGCGACAACTTGAGTGGCGTCTCCGACGGCTGGCACGCCCTGCTCGACCGCCAACTCGGGCTCCTCGCTCTCGGGAGCACCGTCGTGTTCGTCGTCGCGTCGTTCGTTCAACTACGGTACGGCTCGTACCCGATGACCCCGGCAGAGGTGATCGCCGGGCTGACGGACCCCGCTATCGTGGCGGACCCGCGGGTTCTGGCAGGACTCCTCCTCGGCGGCGAGTTCCCGGACGTAGCGAACACGACGCTCATCCTCTGGAAGATACGGCTCCCGCGCGTCCTCGTGGGCGTCATGGTGGGTGCGAACCTCGCCGTGGCCGGCGCCATCTTTCAGGCGGTCACGCGCAACGAACTCGCCAGCCCCTACGTCCTCGGCGTCTCGGCAGGCGCGGGCCTCGCGGTGCTCGTCGTCCTCATTCTCGTGCCCGTCCTCACGTCGTACCTCCCGTTCGTCGCCGCGGCGGGCGGTACGGCGGCGTTTCTGCTCGTGTACGCCATCGCCTGGCAGAACGGGACCAGCCCGGTGCGCCTCATCCTCGCCGGCATCGTCGTCGCGACCATCGGCCAGTCGTTACAGACCGGGCTGTTCTTCTTTGCCGGCAACACCGGCGTCGTCCAGACGGCGCTGTCGTGGCTAACGGGGTCGCTGACGGGGACGAGTTGGAGCGAGGTCCGGCTGGCACTGCCGTGGACGGTCCTCGCGCTCACGCTGGCTGTCGCGGGGTCACGCCAACTGAACGTCCTCCTGCTCGGCGAACAGGCCGCGAGTTCGCTCGGGATGCGGGTCGAGCGCGTTCGGTTTGGGCTCTCGGCGCTCGCTATCGCCGCGACGGCCATCTCCGTCGCCGTGGCTGGGCTGGTCGGTTTCGTCGGCCTCGTCGTGCCACACCTCGTACGCAACATCGTCGGGACCGACTACCGACGGCTCGTCATCGGCTGTGTCTTCGCCGGCCCCGCGCTCGTGACCGCCGCCGACGTCGGCGCGCGCCTCGCGCTCTCGCCCATCCAGCTCCCGGTCGGTATCGTCACCGGGTTGCTCGGTGGCCCGTACTTCCTCTACCTGATGCAAAAGCAACGACAACTCGGTGAACTCTGATGCAGACACCCGATACGAACGACCCGTTGGCGAACTCGGCTTCGGAGGAACAGCCCGCCGACAGTGCCGTGGTCGGGTCCGACCTCGAAATCGGCTACGCGAGTACCGACGAACCGGTCGTCACCGTCGACCGCATCGACGTACCACGTGGCGAGATAACGGCGCTGGTCGGCCCGAACGGCAGTGGCAAGAGCACCCTCCTGAAGACGCTCGCTCGGCAACTCGGTCCCGACGAGGGCGAGGTCTTGTTGGAGGGCAAAGACGTCCAGACCTACGACCAGAAGGCCCTCGCCCGTGAGCTTGGGCATCTCTCACAGGAGAACGACGCGCCCGAGACGGTCACCGTGGAGAACCTCGTCGCCCACGGTCGCTACCCGTATCGCGGTTTCTTCGAATCGCTCGGTGAATCCGACGCCGAAGCCATCACCCGCGCCATCGACCTCGCTGGCGTCGAGGACCTCCGGGGAGAGCCCGTCGGGAACCTCTCGGGCGGCCAGAAGCAGTTGGTCTTCATCGCGATGGTGCTGGCCCAAGACACCGACGTCCTCTTGCTCGACGAACCGACGACGTTCCTCGACCTACACCACCAGCTACGGGTGATGGAGACGGTGACGCGGCTGAACGAGGAACGAGACGTGACCGTCGTCGTCGTCCTCCACGACATCGCGCAGGCCGCGCGGTTCGCCGACTACCTCATCGCGCTCGACGACGGCGACGTGTACGACTGGGGGCCGCCGACCGACGTGGTGACCGAGGCACTTCTCCGGGACGTGTTCGACGTCGAGGCTGCCGTCAGGTACACGCCTGACCCCGAGATAGTGCCGAAACACTCACTGTGACATGGTCGGACGGACACTCGCGGACATCCGAGCGCGAATCGGCGAACTGAGCGTCGCCGTCGGTCCCTACCGCGTCCGCAGCGCTCGGACCGGCGACTCGCCGGTGCCGGTGACCGGAAAGCAGTTCCCGGACAGAGAGACGGCGGCGGAGGCCGCGAGCGTCGCGACCGCCTACCGAACCGCACTCCGGCGGTACGACCCGTACGTCGCCGTCCACGGCCTTGTCGTCTCCCAGACCACTGCGGAGTCGACCACGGCCACGGTGACACAGTCCCTTCCGGCGTACTGTCACCGGGTGGCCGGCGCGCTGTTCGAGACGCTCTCGAACCGGTACGGACGCATCGAGCGCCGGGTCATGGACACCTACCTCGACGCCGCGGAGACGACCGAGAACAGGACCCGACTCTGTCTATCGATGCTAGAGAGCACCGCGACGGCCATCGACGAGGCGTTACCGCCGGACGAGCAGGCGACGGTCCTCTCGGCGGCCGCCGGTCGGTTGCCGCGGCGGTCGACCGCCGACCGGCCGCTTCGGAGCGCGCTCACCACGCTCCGGTCCTGTGACCTCGTGCGCTCGTTCAGCATCGAACCGACGCCAGACCACGGGGAAAGCCAGTACCGCATCACGCTCGCCGGGTATCGGCCGTCGCTGGACGGTGACCGGTGTCCAGTCCTCCCCGTGGCCGTGGAACTACTCCGGCGGACCGGCGTTCCGCCAGCTATCGTGTCCGCCAGCCGTTTCGGCGACGGGTGGCGACTCCGCGTGTCGACTGTATCGACGGTGTCTGGGAGCGGCCTCGCGGTCGCGCCCTCGGCGTAGCGTCGTCTCATTCAATTGGTGGGACCGTAACGAATACACTACCCCCCTGAGTGTGGCCACACATGGGAGTCGCAGTAATCGGTGCGTCGATGACGAAGTTCGGGCAGCGTGACGCCTGGATACAGGAACTCCTCGCCCAAGCGGGCGAAGAGTGCCTCGACGATGCCGGTGTCACACCGACCGACGTAGAGCATCTGTACGTCTCGAACATGGCGAGTGGCGAGTTCGAGGGCCAGACGGGCGTGATGAACGCGCTGGCCCACGACCTCGGCGTCTTGCCGGCGTACAGCGAACGGGTCGACCAGACGTCCTCATCGGGCGGCGCGGGCATCTACGAGGCGTGGCAATCGGTCGCCTCCGGCGCAAGCGAGATGACGCTGCTCGTCGGTGGGGAGAAGATGACCCACAAGACGACGGGTGAGGCGACGGACATCATCGCCTCCATCACACATCCAGCGGAGTACAAACACGGCGTGACTCTGCCGTCGTTCGCCGGGATGACTGCCCGCCACTACCTCGAACGGTTCGAGGCCCCGAGGGAGTCGCTCGCGCGCGTGGCGGTGAAGAACCACAAGAACGGCGTCGACAACCCGAACGCGCAGTTCCAGAAGGAGATCACCGTCGAGCAGGCACTCGACTCGCCAATCATCGCGGATCCGCTTCGGCTCTATGACTTCTGTCCCATCACGGACGGGAGCGCCGCGATGATGTTCACCACGGAAGAGCGAGCGAAGGAGATCGCCGACGAGTACGCCGTCGTCTCCGGTATCGGCGGGGCGACGGACACCCACGTGGTCCACGAACGCGACGACCCCACTGTCATGGGCGGCGTCGTGGAGTCGAGTAAGCAGGCCTACGAGATGGCCGGTCTCGGTCCAGCCGACCTCGACGTGGCCGAACTTCACGATATGTTCACCATCCTCGAGTTCCTCCAGTTGGAGGGGATCGGCGTCGCCGACCAAGGGACTGCGTGGGAGCTGGCGATGGACGGCACCACGGCGAAAGACGGCGACCTGCCGATCAACACCTCGGGCGGCCTGAAGTCGAAGGGCCACCCGCTGGGTGCCAGCGGCGTCGCACAGGGCGTCGAAATTTACGAGCAACTCGTCGGCGAGGCCGGCCCGCGACAGGTCGACGCGGAGACGGCGCTTGCGTGTAACGTCGGCGGGTTCGGGAACTGTGTCATCACGACCATCATGGAGGCCGCAGAATGACTCTCGTTGCAGGCAAATGCCCGAACGGTCACGTCTCGTACCCCACGCACCCGCGCTGTCCGGAGTGTGGCGAACCGCAGGAAGAAACGTTCGACTTCTCCAACCAGCGCGGCGAAGTCATCACGTGGACGAAGTCCACGGCGACGCCGCCGGGCGTCCGCCAACCGAACACGCTCGCCATCGTCGAGTTCGAGGTGGACGGCGACGTGGTCCGTGCGCTCGGACAGGTGACGACGGAGGAAATCGAGACGGGTGAGGAGGTGGAGCCAGTCTACGTCGAGGAGTTGCGGGACCCCGACGTCGGCCTCAAGAGCGAGAACCCGGAGAGCCAGGAGTGGGGCGGCTACCGCTGGGACCCAGTGTGAGCTAACGCCTCACCGGACTGTAACGCCGCTTCGATTCTATCGAGTCCGTCGGCTACGGTACAGTGGCCACACGACCCCCGGTGGGGGTAGACGCCGACGAGTTCGCCGTCTTCCCAGTAGGACAGACAAACGACCGGGAGCGTCACCACCGAATCGTCACCAGTGAACGCGCTGTGTCGGTCGTGGCGGTCGAACGTCGGCGTGAGCGAGCAGTCGTTGGCCTCGGCCCACGCCGCCATCGCGGCGATGTCCTCGGTCTCACGCGGGTCGGTTCCCGTCGATAGCCGGTGCCAGTACTTGACGGAGACGTCGTCGAGAAGGCCCTGCTGGCGAAGCGAGTCGGTTCGCCCGAGTACGCTCGCCTGTCGCCGTTCGGTTTCGTCAGGAACGGGTGACCGAAGGTAGACGGTCATCCGACGGGTATGAGTCATGGTATCGTACACCGGATGAGTGTCCTAGGTCGGTTGCAGAGATAGCCGTATCGGTGTACGTATCCCTCATCGTCAGTCAGCCGTGGACGCAGTCGTCGGGCCGGTAGGAGCCGGATTCTCGGCGTTACCGAGTTCGCCGAGACAGTCGTCGATAGACCTCGGCGTGCCGTCCTCGCTGAACGGTGCGACCTGTATCAGTTCGCCGTCCTCGTAGATAACGAGACACATGGCCGGGAGGACGAGTTCCTTCCGTCGCTCGCCCGTCTCGGTGCTGTAACAGGTCCGGACGCCGAAAAACGGGCTGAGACAGGCGCCCGTCGCTCTGGCCCAGTCGGCGAACTCGTTGTATCGGGTCCGCTCCAGACAGTCGCCGGCGCCGCTGATGGGGATGCGCTTTGCCCACGTCGTCGTCTCGAACCCGTCGATGACGCCGTTGCACTGTAGCTCCTGTAACCGTGTCTCGACGGCCGTCCGCCGCTTCCGGGACGGCCCCGGTAGCTCAGTCCTGACGAACAGTTCCGCCCGACGCGTCCTTGGACACTCTGTGTTCTGCATCGGTACCTGTAGGTACAGCTGTACAATAATAAAACATTATGTTTATTATGCAACTATTAGTGTCGCTCTTCACACGTCGCCGTTTCCGTCGTCTCCGTCGTCGTCGCGTCCGTTTTCGGCGTCTTCGAGGTCGTCCTTGATAGACTCGAGTTCCGCGTCGACGTCGACGGGGACTTCGTCGATACCACCTTCGAGGGTATCATCGTCCTGCGTCTCGGCCAACTGCTCGGCGAGGTCCGAGCGTAACTCACGGGCCTCTTCGAGGAGTTCCCGAGCGTCCTCGTCCTGTGGTCGCCCCTCCACGGCGTCCTGCAAGTCGGTGAGGGCGTCGTCCAGGCGCGTGAGCGTCGCTTTGCTCAACGTCGTCGCGCGCCGACGGACCTCGCTCGCACCAGACCCGGTCGACGTCGGGCGCCCTTCGGCCATCCGGAGGGCGCGCCGGAGGAGTTTCAGCGCCTCGACGTTCGTCTTCAGGACGAGGATAGCGGCCGGTATGGTCACGTCGCTCGTAAACCGGAGCAACTCCTTCGGCGTCGGTGGTCGGGGCCGACCGCTCTCCGTGGTCGGTTCCATTTCCGTCTCTAGGTCTCGAAGCGTCCGGACGAGGTCTGTGAGGAGGGCAGTGATGTCGTCGCCGGAACTGGCACTCATACTCCCACCTTGCGGGGAGAGGTACAAAAGTTCGCCGCGACGATTAGGCCAACCAAAACCCTTTTTGCTTTAGGGGGACCTAATCTCTGCTAATGCCATCGCAGACGGACGACGGCGAGGTCGCGGACGCCGACGAGGACCGCCCGACCGTCACTACCCACGAGAGCGTCAAAGACAGGACAGTGTTCACCGAAGACGGCAATCAAGAGGGGTGGATAGCCACCGACCTCACCGTCGACCTACGCCGGTAGTTCTCCCGCAAAAACCAGTTCTCGACGCGTTTTGTGTCGTTTCGATGCTGGGGACGACTGCTACGCAACAGAACCGTCCGTCTCAGTCCATCGCGCCCTCGAACACGAGCGTGTCGTCTTCGAGGTAGTGTTCGATGTGGTGGGCGTCTTCTTCCGTCTCGACCAGAATCTCGCGGAGAATCTGGGCCGTCGCGTGGTCCCCGAGGTTCTCGGCGAGTTCGATGTGGTCGCGGAGCGACTCGATGACGTCGCCGTACATCTGGAGGTCGTTGTGCAGTGACGTGCGGATATCGTAGACGTCCTGCCCCTCGTACTCGACGCTCGCGTGTTCCGCCTGTTCGGCCCCACCGGCGATAGGTGCGCCACCGAGTGCCTGCGCCCGTTCTGCGATTTCGTCGGCGGCGGCCTCGACGTTGCCCGCGGCCTCGCCGAGGAAGAGGTGCAGGTCACGGAACTCCGCACCTTCGACGTTCCAGTGGTGCTTCTTCAACTGATGGTACAGCGTGTACGCGTCTGCGAGGTCTTGGTTCAGCGCGTCGATAATCTGTTC
Source organism: Haloarcula sp. JP-L23 (assembly GCF_011602445.1). Taxonomy (NCBI): domain Archaea; kingdom Methanobacteriati; phylum Methanobacteriota; class Halobacteria; order Halobacteriales; family Haloarculaceae; genus Haloarcula; species Haloarcula sp. JP-L23. Next base: position 2,257,751 of record NZ_CP050014.1, read on the forward strand.
GGACTTCTCTTTCTCGAGTCGGAGTTCGTTCTCTTCGACTTCACCGAACTGCTTCCGGACGTGTTCCTGAGTGGCCATAGGCATCTCTACATACTCACGGATGATACTTAAAACTTCCCTCACTGAAAAGAGAATTTTGGTTTGCCGAAAAACTATTTCTTTGATAAGACACTCGAATTCGTTTTCGTGCTCCGAGGAACACCCGATACCCGAGTCGGAGTCGTGCCCCGTCCGACCGGTCAGGACTCTACTCGTTCGACCTGCAGATAGCCGGCCGGTTCGCGCCAGTCGTACACCGACGGCGGGAGGTTCCCGACGCCGTCGATACCGGGATGTGGCCGGATGACGCCGTCCTCGGAGATGTCGGAGTCGCTCCGCGTGGTCCCCTCCGGTTCGCCTCCGATGATGAGCGTCTTTGCAGGCGGGACGAGGTCCTCGAACAGTTCGGTGTTCTCCTCGGTTCCGACGTCGTACCCGTTGGCGTAGTACGTCCGGGACTCGTTGACCCGGGCGGGCAACGGAACGGTGTCCAGTCCGACGATTCCGTCGTTCGTCGCCACGAGCATGCTGACGAACGTGAGGTACTCGGCGCTCGCGTCCGCCGACAGTTCGAGTTCCGCGTAGTACGGGAGGCCCGTATCGCCGGGGTCCGATTCCGGCACGAGAGGTGACTCACCGACCGCGGCGCCACGGATGGCGTTCGTGTCGTCGATGAGGTCCACGAGCGGGTCGAGGTTCCCGTTCTCCGCGAGTTGTCTGGTCGGTCTGTTGGCCTCGTTACCCACCGCGAACACTTCGACGCTCGACCGGTGTGCGGCGACGGCGGGCGGCGTGAACGGTTGGCCGCGCGTCAAGTTAGCGACCGTGACGCGGTACGTACGGTTGCCGTCACGTCCGTCGTCGCGCTGTCCGAGCACCGTCGAACTGCCGAGGGCGAGCGCTCCGAGCGTCCCGCCACCGAGGGCGAGCGCTCGTCGTCTGGTCAGGGTCGGTCCGTCGGTCATAGCGCGGTCCCTCGATAGGGCCGTGTGTCTGCTGGTACCATTGCTGACCTCCGCCTACGCCGAGGGAGCAGAGCCTGTTTGTAATTACGTCGGTATCGGCGGCCCCCAGACGTCGAGAACTGATACCGCGGGCCTGCCGTGTGCTACGGTCGCCTTATCGTCCTCAAAAGTTCGAGACACGCGCTCACCCTGTCGGTCGATAACGGCGGCTTAGCGCCGGCGGGCTACCGAGCCACGACGATGGCGACGTGGTCCGGCGCTATCTCCTCGACGGCGACTTCGTCTGTCCGGAGCGTCTGTTCCTGATGGACGGCCGTGACGGCCGTGAAGACGTGTTCTTCGAAGCCCAAGTGGTCGCGGAACTCCTCCCAGACGGTCGGTGGGACGCCGAGGACGAACACCTCGGGCGTTCGGTGGAGTACCGGGTCGTCGAAGCGTTTTCGCCACTCGTAGACGAGGTCCTCGACGCCGGGATTCGTTGCCATCGTCTGCTGGTGGTCCGCGAGTGCCTCCCGCAGTTCCGTTTCAGGCACGTCGTTCTCGTCTGCGATAGCCCGAATCACCGCGTCGTCGAACACGGTCAGCGACACCGAATCGGTCATCGCTCGGAGTTGGCAGTCGACGGGGAAAAATACCCCGCTGTGGCGCGCCCGTCTCGCCGCTCCTGTCATCTCAAAAACCCCATAATCACCCGATTAAACACCCATATTCCCGTTTTGTGGGATTACCTCGGCAGTTATTTCCCCGAGTATCCGTTACCGGCGACTAGAGGAATGGGACGACTATCGACGCTGTTTGCGCCGGAACGGGTCGCCGTGATCGGTGCGACCGACTCGGAGGGTTCGGTCGGTCGCGCCATCACGTCGAACCTGCTCGAATCGTTCGACGGGGAGGTCGTAGCAGTCAACCCGTACAAGGAGGTGGTGTTGGGTCTCCGGTGTTACGACGCGGTAGACGACGTCGACGCGCCGGAGACCATCGACGTCGCCGTGGTCGTCGTACCGCCGAACGTCGCCGTAGAGGCGATACGGGAGGCCGGTGCGGCCGGCATCGAGAACGTCGTCGTCATCACTGCCGGGTTCGGCGAGACCGGAAGCGAGGGTGCGGCCCGGGAGCGTGACCTCCGTGCGGCCGCCGAGGAGTACGACCTCAACCTCGTCGGCCCCAACAGCCTCGGCGTCATGTCGACGCCGAAGGGGCTGAACGCCACGTTCGGCAACGAGATGGCCACCGAAGGGGACATCTCGTTCATGAGTCAGTCGGGGGCGTTCGTCACCGCCGTTCTGGACTGGGCCGCCGAACGCGACGTCGGGTTCAAGGACATCGTCTCGCTGGGGAACAAGGCCATCTTAGACGAGGGTGACTTCGTCGCGGAGTGGGGAGACGACCCCGAGACGGACGTCATCCTCGGCTATCTGGAAGATATCGAAGACGGCGAGAAGTTCATCCAGACCGCCCGCGAGGTGACACAAGACACACCTATCGTCCTCGTAAAGTCCGGGCGGACGGACGCCGGGGCGTCGGCCGCCGCCTCACACACCGGAGCCATGGCCGGGTCCGAACGGGCCTACGAGGCCGGCCTCGAACAGGCCGGTACGCTGCGGGTCGAGTCCGTACAGGAACTGTTCGACTTCGCACAGATTCTCTCGGGCCAGCCACTCCCCGACGGCGAGGAGATAGCCATCGTCACGAACGCCGGCGGCCCCGGCGTGATGACGACCGACGCCGTCGGCGACTCGGACCTCTCGCTCGCGGAGTTCGAGGACGAGACGCTCGACCGACTCGGCGAGACGATGCCCGACGAGGCGAACATCTACAACCCGGTCGACATCATCGGAGACGCCCCGGCGAAGCGATTCGAGATTGCCCTAGAGACGGTTCTCGAAGACGACAACGTCTCGATGGCCGTCGTGGTCGCCTGTCCGACGGCGGTCCTCTCCTTCGAGGAACTCGCCGAAGTCGTCACCGAGAAGCAACAGGAGGCCGAGATGCCCATCGCGACGACGCTGATGGGCGGCAAGTCCGTCGGCGAAGGGCAGGACATCCTGAGCGAGGCCGGCATCCCGAACTACTTCGACCCCGCGCGTGCGGTCGATAGCTTGGACGCCCTCCGCGACTACGGGGAGATACAGGCCCGCGAGTACGAAGCGCCGACGGCCTTCGACGTCGACCGCGAGCGCGCCCGCGAGATTCTGGAGTCCGCCGCCCGGCGGAACACGAACCGCCTCGGGGTCGAAGCGATGGAACTGCTCGACGCCTACGGCATCCCGACGCCACGAGGCGGCGTCGTCTCCTCGCCCAGCGAGGCACAGGACCTCGCGGAGGAGATCGGCGACGAGGTGGTCATGAAGATCGTCAGCCCGGACATCCTCCACAAGTCAGACATCGGCGGCGTGGAGGTTGGCGTCCCGCCAGAAGAGGTTCGGGACACCTACGAGGACCTCGTCGTCCGCGCGCGCAACTACCAGCAGGACGCGACCGTCCTCGGCGTGCAGGTCCAGGAGATGGTCGACCTCGACTCGGGCACCGAGACCATCCTCGGGATGAACCGGGACCCGCAGTTCGGCCCGCTCCTGCTGTTCGGCCTCGGAGGTATTTTCGTGGAGGTCCTCGAAGACAACACTGTCAGAGTCGCTCCCGTGAGCGAACCCGAGGCCAGAGCAATGCTGGACGACATCGACTCCGCGCCGCTCTTGCGCGGAGCCCGCGGCCGTGACCCCGTGGACGAGGACGCCCTCGTCGAGACCGTCCAGCGGCTCTCACAGCTCGTCACGGACTTCCCGGCCATCGTCGAACTGGACATCAACCCGCTCGTCGCGACCCCCGACGGGGTGCAGGCGGTCGACCTGCGACTCACCATCGACCAGGAGGAACTATGACCGACTCGAACACGCTACTCGTCACGTCTACGGAGGAAGGTATCGGCAAGACGGCAATCACCCTCGCACTCGCAAAGGAGGCCCAGGAGGCCGGCAAGGAGGTCGGCTACATGAAGCCGAAAGGCACCCGACTCCAGAGTGCGGTCGGCAAAACCCGGGACGAGGACCCGATGCTGGCCCGAGAACTGCTCGGGTTAGACGCGGAGGTCCACGAGATGGAGCCAATCGTCTACTCGCCGACGTTCGTGCAGGAGGCCATCCGCGGCCGTGAGGACTCAGACGAACTCCGTGGGCGCGTCGTCGACAACTTCCAGGCCATCTCCGAGGGCAAAGACCTGATGGTCGTCGAAGGGAGCGACCGTCTCGAGACGGGCAGTATCGTCGACCTGACCGACGCCGACATCGCCGAAGCGCTCGACGCGCGCGTCCTCCTCGTCTGCGGGTACGCGACCGTCGGCGACGCCGACGAAGTGCTCGCTGCGGCCCGGTCGCTCGGTGACCGCCTCGCCGGCGTCCTGTTCAACGGCGTCACCGACGCCGCGATGGACGAACTGACCGACGACGTCCTGCCCTTCCTCGAAGGGCGTGGCGTCCCGGTGTTCGGGTCGCTCCCGCGCGTGCAGGAACTCGCCGGCATCACGGTCGAAGACCTCGCTCGCAGTCTCGGGGCGGACGTACTCACCAACGAGGCGTCGACGGACGTCCACGTCGAGCGATTCACCGTCGGTGCGATGGGCGGCAACAGCGCCCTCGACCAGTTCCGGCGCACCCGCGACGCGGTGATGGTCACCGGCGGCGACCGCTCGGAGGTCCAGACGGCGGCGCTCGAAGCCTCGGGCATCAAAGCGCTCCTGCTGACCGGCGGGTTGCGCCCGGCGAGCGCCGTGCTCGGCCGGGCCGAAGACGAGAACGTCCCCATCCTGCTCGTCCAGTCCGACACGCGGACGACTATCGACCGGGTCGAAGACGTGCTTCGGTCGGGCCGAACGCGGGACCAGAGTACCGTCGAACGGATGCAGACGCTGCTGGACGACGGTGTCGACGTGCACTCGCTGCTCCAGCTAGAGGAGTAAGGTCCCTTTCGCCTGCGATTTTAAACGTAGATACTCGAACATCTGGCCGTATTATTTGCAAATCTCCAGTGGAAATGCACCTCAGGGTTTTTGGATGTCTGACGCCATAGTGAAAGTGGAGCCGAGAGGCTCCGTAGTGTCACACGCTCGGGGACCCCCTTCCCCGATTCGACCCCCCTTTGTGCGAGAGTCGGCGTCAGAACTCTGTTACTGCCGAGAGAGCCGCCGCCGGGAGGTGCTCGCGGACGCCGCTCACTGCCTCGGACGGCGCCGCGAGATCCAGCGGCGGTAGCGTCCACACCGGGGCGTCCGTCATCCCCTCCAACACGTCGGGGTTCGTCCGCTCGGCGACGGTCGCGCCCTCGTACTCGTTGAGGACGATACCGTGGACCGAGACGCCGTGGGCGCGCAGGGCATCGACGGTCAACCCGGTGTGGTTCAGCGTGCCGAGGCCCGACCGAGCGACGACGACCGCCGGCAGGCCGAGGGCGGCGACGAGGTCCAGAACCTCCGCGCCGTCTGCCAGCGGGACCCGGAGACCGCCGATACCCTCGACGACGCCGACCTCGTGGGCGTTGACCGCCGTTCGAACGCCGGACAGAATCTCGTCGTAGGAGAGATCGGCCTCGGCCACGTCGGCGGCCACCTCGGGGGCCAGCGCAGGTGCGAGTCGGCGGAGGCAGGTCGACGCCGTCTCGTTCCCACAGGCCTCGGCGACGAACGCCGCGTCGTCGTCCGGCGGATAGCCGGTCTGGCAGGGTTTGACCGCGACGGCGTCCACGCCGCGGTCACGGAGCCACCCGGTCAGGCCGGCGGTGACGACGGTCTTGCCGACGCCGGTACCCGTCCCGACGACGAACAACCCACCGGGGTCCGCGTCGGTCACAGCACACCGACCTCCTTCCCGGCCGTCTCGAAGGCGTCGAGACACTGCATCAGATCGGCGTCGGTGTGAGTTGCCATCGGGGCGACGCGGATTCGGGACGTTCCCTCGGGAACCGTCGGCGGGCGGATGGCCGGGGCGACGACGCCGTGGTCGCGGAGTCGCTCGTCGAGTCGGAGGGCGTCTACCCGGTCGCCGACCAGCACCGGGAGGATGTGCGTCTCGCCCAGCACCTCGTAACCCATCCCTTCCAGCCCCTCTCTGAGGGTCTCGACGTTCTCCCAGAGACGGTCTGTCTGGTCTGTCTCCCGAGCGATTCGAAGCGCCTCGCGGGCCGCACCGGCCGCGGGCGGTGCCAGCCCCGTCGAGAAGACGAACGACCGCGCTGCGTTCAGGAGGTACTCGACAAGTTCCTCGTCGCCGGCGACGTACCCGCCCTGACTCGCCAGCGCCTTCGAGAGCGTCCCGAGTTGGACGTCGACGCGGTCGCTGAGTCCCTCGCGTTGGACGACGCCACCGCCGTTCCCGAAGAGGCCGGTGGCGTGGGCCTCGTCGACCATCAGCCACGCGCCGTATTCGTCGACGGCGTCACAGAGCGCCGCGAGTGGCGCGACGTCCCCGTCCATCGAGAAGACGGAGTCGGTGACGACCAACCACTGCTCGCCGTCGCCGGCCTTCGACGCCCGCTCGGCCATCTGCTCGCGCAGGTCGGCGGCGTCACAGTGGTCGTACACGACCGTCTCGGTCGCGCCGACCCGACAACCGTCGATGATGGAGGCGTGGTTCAGTTCGTCCGAGAAGACGACGTCCGGCGCGAGGGCGTCGATGGTACCGACGTTGGCGGCGTACCCGGAGGAGAAGACGAGCGCACGTTCGGTCCCTTTGCAGTCTGCGAGGTCGCGTTCGAGCGCGCGGTGGAGATGCGTATCGCCCGTGACGAGGCGAGACGCCCCCGCACCTGTCCCGACGGTTCGCGCCCCCTGTTCGGCCGCGCGCTGGACGCGCCCGTCGTCGGCCAGTCCGAGGTAGTTGTTCGCCGCGAAGACGACCATCTCCTCGCCGAAGTCGGCCGCACCACTTTTCGGGTCGTCGGCAAAGCGCGTGCGTCGCGCGACTCGCTCGGTCACGTCGAGGTGGCGGCGTAAGTCCTGCCGTTCACGCTCGTGGAGGCGGTCGCCGAGGTCGAACCCATACGTCATCGTTCGTGGTGTCGAGCCAGCGCCCCTTAGCGATTGGTGATGGACGGAGTGGTCGATAGTGACGGACGCGGGACCCTGACAGCCCCCAGATCAGTCACCTCACTTACTTTTACTACGGTCCCGTGTGAAATGACAGCATGGACCGGGACAGCGCCGAACCGAGCGTCGACCAGTTCCCCGGCACGCGCGCCCGAGAGCGCGTCGACCACCATCACGAAGTGGCCGCGCCGGCCACGCACGTCTACGACTTCGTCTGGGACGCGACCGCCGACGCCCGGGGGCCGTACTGCCGGGATGTCGACGGGAACCTCCTGTTGGACTTTACGTCCCACGTCGCCAGCGCACCGCTGGGCTACAACAACCCCTCCCTGCTCGACCGTCTCGACGAGTTCGACCTCGTCGACCCGCTGAAGTTCGCCGGTCAGGACTTCTACGCGAGTACGGGGGACCTCCCCGGCCCGACCGAACTGATGCACCGCCTCGTCGATGTCGCTCCCGACGGTCTGGACACCGTCTTCCTCTCGAACTCCGGGGCCGAGGCCGTCGAGAACGCCATCAAAATCTGTTACGACTACCGCGACGGCGCGAAGTACGGCCTCACCTTCGAGGGCGCGTTCCACGGCCGGACGCTGGGAGCGCTCTCGCTCAACCGCTCGAAGGCCGTCCACCGACGGAACTTTCCCGAGGTGACCGGGGTCACCTCGCTCCCGTACTGCGACGACCGGACCTGCGACCCGAGGACGTGTCGCTGTGGCTACTTTCCAGCGGGCGACACCTCGCAACTGCGGCGCAAACTCGGGGACGGCGGGAACGTCGACCCCGACGAGGTGGCCTACGTCATCCTCGAACCGGTGCAGGGCGAGGGCGGCTATCGGATTCCGAGCGAGGCGTTCATGGACGACGTGGCGGCGGTCTGTGCGGAGTACGACATCCCACTCGTCGCCGACGAGATTCAGTCCGGCGTCGGCCGAACCGGGGAGTGGTGGGGTGCCGACCACTACGCCATCGACCCGGACGTCCTCGCCGTCGGGAAGGGACTCCGAGTGGGTGCCACGGTGGGCCGAGACGAGGTGTTCCCCGACGAGGAGGGTCGCCTCTCATCGACGTGGGGGTCGGGCGACTTGCTCTCCTCGCTGGTCGGGGCGCTCACGCTCGACGTCATCGAGGAGCGAGGACTGCTCGACCACGCCGCCAAACGGGGCGACCAGTTGAACCGACGGCTCTCCGAGGCCCCCGTCGAGGGCGCGATAGACGTCAGAAACCTCGGGCTGTTGGTCGCCGTCGAGTTCGAGACCCGAGAGCGGCGGGACGAGATGGTCGAGGCGTGTCTGCAGGAAGGATTGCTGACGCTCGCCTGCGGACACCGGACGCTCAGACTACTGCCGCCGCTGGACGTTCGGGAACGCGAGATTACGCAGGCCGTCGACGCGTTCCGCCGGGCCGCGAGTCGCTGAGCGCGTCTGAATCGGCGCCTCGCGGCTCAGAACCTAGGCATCAGGTCCGCGGGACCGAAGACGCCGTAGTGGCCCGCGCGGTTGTTCCGGACGCCGGCTTTCAGGTAGCCCAGCGCCGGGCCGTTGACGTTCGCTTCCATGCTCGTCACATCGTCTAGCTGGAAGGTGTTGGTGCCCGTCTCGCCGTCGAAGGTCGTCCCCGTCACCGAGACTGTCGTCGTGGTCGGCTTCTCGTCCGAGCGGACGTCCAGAACGCCGCCGACGTGGACGTCCTCGGCGTCACAGATGCCCGCTCGTTCGAGGAGGACGTCGTCGGCGTGCTCCATGTCGTGGAACTCCAGCACGCCGTCGTGTTCGTCGATGAGTTCCTCTATCTCCGCTTCGCTCATCTCGCGGGCCGTCTCGATGTCGTAGCCGTCGAGGTGTGCGATGTCCTCGCGGACGGTGCCGCGGTTGTCCTCGTAGCCGCTTTTCAAGCCGACGCCCCACCAGATTTCGACTTCCTCGACCTCGACGAACGATTGGGCGGCGAGCGCCGCCGCGCCGGTCAGGAACCCGGGCGTCGCGCCGGCGCCACAGACGAAGGTGATGCCCGACTCCGTCAGTTGCTCCTCGCGGTCGTCGAGCATCCCGATGACCCGCGAGCGCTTGAGCACGTCGACGAGGACGCCCTCGTAGTCGGCCTCGGCGAAGCGCTCTGCGACCCGCGGGATGAAGTCGTGTTCGAGGTTCGGGAGCGCGATGAGGACGGCGTCGATGGCGTCGCTCTCGGCGATGACGTCGTCGATGGGCGTCTCCGTCGGTCGGCCCTGTTCGCTGGCGACGACGCCGGCTTGGTCGCCGTGTTGCTTGACGCCCTCTGTCGCGGCTGCCGCGCCACCGTCAGTCGCCATGTCGTCTTGCGGCCCGCTTGCGATATTGCCCTCCGTCGCCTCCAGCAGTTCCTCGACGTCCAAGCCGCCGTGGTCGACGGCGACGCCGTTGCGGTCACACGCCGCGACGGCGGTCAGGCCGTCCTTGTGCTGGGAGACTTCGAGTGTTCGTCGGCCGATACCGCCCGTACCTAGTACTGCGAATCGTACGTCGTCCATAGTCAGTCGTCGGATTGAAGTTCTGATTTGCTCTGTGCGGTGCCTGCCGCCGTCTCGGGGTCGGTGCCGTCGTCGGCGCGCGTCTTGACCTCGTCGGGGTCGAAGGCGTTGGCCTCGGTGTTGGGTTCGAGGCCCGCCGCTTCCATGATTTCGAGGTCGTCGGCCGCCGACTGGCCCTCCGTGGTGAGGTAGTCGCCAGTGAGGATGCCGTCCGCGCCGGCCTCCAACGCGGCCACCTGCCCGTCCGTGTCGAGGTTCACCTCGCGTCCGCCGGTCAGGCGCACGCGGGCCTCTGGGTGGAGCAGGCGGTACACCGCGATGGTCTTGACGACCGCTTCGGTCGTGATGTCGGGGAGGCCGCGCTCGGCCATCGGCGTCCCTTCGACCGGATTCAAGATGTTGACCGGGAGCGAGGAGATGCCGATGTCTTGCAGGGCTATCGCCGCGTCGACGCGGTCGGTGGGCGTCTCGCCCATACCGAGGATGACGCCGGCACAGAGGTCCATGCCGGCCTCCTTCGCTACTTCCAGCGTCTTGACGCGGTCCTCGAAGGAGTGCGTCTGGACGATTTCCGGGAAGTACCGGGGCGACGTCTCGATGTTGTGGTTGTAGTGGTTCAGCCCCTCCTCGGCGAGGATAGCGGCCTCCTCGTCCGTGAGGATGCCGAGGCTGGCGTCCACTTCCACGTCCGTCTCGTCGCGGACCAGACGGATGGCCTCCAGTACTTCCTCCCACTCGTCGGGCCGCTGTTCCTTCGAGACGCCCTTCTCCGCGACGACGATGCCAAAGCGCTGGGCGCCGTCGCGCTCGGCGCGTTTCGCGGCCTCCAGAATCTTCTCCGGACCGAGGAAGCCGTAGTTGTCGATGCCGGTGTCGAAGTGCACTGACTGGGCACAGAACCCACAGTCCTCCGCGCAGTTACCGGCCTTGGCGTTCACGATGGAACACGCGTCGACGGTACCGTCCCCGAGTTGCGTGCGGACGTAGTCGGCCCCCGCCGCGAGGGCGTCGACTGGCTGTGCGATGAGCGCCAGACCGTCCCGGCGGTCTAAGCGCTCGCCGTCCAGCACGCGTGTGACGGCGTCGTCTACCGTGCGGTTGCCCGTCTCGTAAACCACACGACCAACGACAGTTGACGAGTGAATAAAACTTCGGGTGAGTGGTAGGTCACGTCGTCCGGTCCTCGACTACTCTCGATGAACCTCGGTGTGGGAAGGGCCACTACGGACCACGTGTCCGTACTTCAGAAGCGCGACGAAGACGACGCCGCCGATGGTGTTTCCGACCGTCGAGAACACGAGGAACCTACCGTAGTCGAGGACGGTCATCTCCGGGGCCACGATGACGCCGGCGACGACTTCGACAGACCCGGCGATACAGTGTGGCAGGTGCGCAAAGCCAATAGACGCCGCGATGAGCCAGACGATCAGCATCCGCGAGACGGTACTGTCCGCCGCGGCGACGAGCCACGAGAGCAGCCCCATCAGCCATCCGGCCATGACGCCCGCGCCGACCAGCACTGCCGGTGACTGCTCGGTGTACGTCTTCGCCAGTTCGACGAACGTTGCCGGTTCGACGACGCCCACCGCCGGCCCGATAGCCACGGCGAACCACGCGAAGAGGACGGCCCCGACGATGTTGCTAGCGTAGACGGTCCCCCACAGACGTCCGAGTCGAGCGACGCCGGCCTGGTCGTCAAGCACCGGGAGTACCGCGAGCGTCGTGTGTTCGGTGAACAGTTCCGACCGGCCGAGGACGACCAGAATGAATCCGACGCCGTACGCCAGCCCCAACAGGAGTTCTTTCGGGAGGTCCCCGGTCCCCGAGACTCCGGCCGAGGTCAAGACGACGGCCATCAACAGCGGTCCGAATCCGATGTCGAGACCGGCCGACAGCGCCGACAGCGAGAGTCCCGTGACCGGGCGCCGAAGCTCACTCAGCCCCCGCTCTATCTGGATGTCGAGGATGTCCTCGCTCGGTATCTGCTCTTCGTCAGCAGTGTCGGTACCCGTCCCGGACATATAACCTATCGTTCACGAGAACGCCGTATGATTGTTCACCCGCTAACCGCACATAATCAGGAATTATCCGGCGGTAGCTTCGGATACTCCGTGCCACAGGTTCCTGTCAAAGAGCGCGAATCATGCCGCGGACGGTGTCAGCGGTCGGTGTGTGGACGCGTCCGTCCGTCCGTCAGTACAGGTCGTCCAGTTCCTCGCTCGTACTCGCGTGTTCGTCCCCGGGGAACTCACCGGACTCCACGGCGTCGACGTAGTCGCTGATAGCCCCGTGCATCTCGCTTCGGACGTCGCCGAACTGCTCGGCGAAGGGCGGACTCGACTCTGCCAGTCCCACGACGTCGGTGAAGACGAGCACCTGCCCGTCACAATCGCCGCCGGCGCCGATACCGATGGTGGGGATGTCGATGGCCTCGGTGACCTGCGCGGCGAGGTTCGCCGGCACGTGTTCTACGACGAGGGCGAAGGCACCGGCGTCCTCGTGGGCCCGCGCGAGTTCGAGAATCACTTCGGCCTCCTCGCGGTCGTTGGCTTGCTGGGTGTATCCCGTCTGGTTGACGCTCTGTGGCGTCAGGCCGAGGTGGGCCATGACCGGGATGCCGAGGTCCGAGAGCCGCTCCGTCAACGAGAGGGTGTGCGGGCCGGATTCGAGTTTGACGGCGTTCGCGCCGGCTTCCTTGAGCATCCGGCCGCAGTTCCGCACGCTCTCGCCCTCGTCCGCGCCGAAAGAGAGGAACGGCATGTCCGCGACGACCAGCGTCTCGTCCGTCCCGCGGGCGACGGCGGCGACGCGAGAGGCCATCTCGTCTACGGTGACCGGGAGCGTATCGTCGTAGCCGAGGACGGCGTTGCCCATGCTGTCACCGACGAGGATGACGTCGACGCCCGCGCCCTCGGCAATACCGGCCGTCACGGCGTCGTAGGCCGTCAGCATCGTTATCTGTTCGTCCCCTGCCATCGCCTGCAGGTCCCGGACGGTAGTCATATCCGTGGCCGGGTGCGCCGTGCTATTACGTGTTCGGGTCCCGGTTACAGCGGACGAGCCACCATCTCGCTCCACGACTCGACCCCCCAGCGGTCGTCGAAGACCGTCGCTCGCTCGGTTCGGGGCCGACGGCCTGCTTAGACTCCTACCGGCCCGCGGCGTCACTCGGCTCGTAGGGCCGTATCATTCCCCGTCCAACAGACCGAGGTCACGGCCCAGCCGGTCAACGAGTTGGTCGAGGACGTCGGGGTCGACCTCCGCGACGGGGTCGCCGTCGTGGAGTTGCTCGTTGTGGCGGTCGACGGCCGACTCGACGTCTTCGAACGGCACGCGCGTCCGGGTGTCACAGGCCGTACAGACGACCGGAATCTCCGGCAGTTCGTCGTCCTCTGTCATCGACAGCCGGTTTGCACCGGGGGTGGAAATATCGTCTGGTCGCCGACGAAACCGGAAACGGCTTGCCGGTCCTCCGGGAAACACCGACCGTGCCAGCAGTCGAACAGACCGACCCCGACGGCGTCGACTTCGGGTGGGTCATGCAGGTTACGTTCGTGACGACCATCCTCGTCGGATCGCCCATCGTCGTCCTCGCGTCGTTCGGGACGGTGCTGCCGACGTGGACGAGTCGCGCCCTCTTCGCGGTCCGGGTGGGCGCCGTCGTCTGGTTTCTCACCGCTATCGGCGTCTACCTCTATGCCCGATATCGGCGCTGATCGAACTCGCTCGCCCACGCGAAGTCGGTGCCGGCACGGCGGGCGGTCTCTGCGTCTCGCTCCGAATCGCCGACGAACACCGTCTCGGAGGGAGTCGCGTCCATCTCGTCGACGACCGCCAACAACCCTTCGGGGTCGGGCTTGGCGGACCCGACCGAGTCCCGGCCGACGACCGGCCCCACCGACCGCGTGAGGTCGTGCGTCTCCAGCGCGAGGCGACAGGCCACCTCCGCGTTCAGCGAGCAGACGCCGACGGGCACGTCGTGGGGCAACCCGTCGGCGAGCGTGAGGCGGTCGGAGTTCCGCGCGCCCTCGCGCTCGTAGTCGGTTATCGTCGCCTCGACGGCGTCGCGGTGGCCGGTCTCGTCTGATAGTTCCAACATCCCCCAGAGGCCTGCGCTCTGGGGGTCCACGCCACGCGCTCTGAGGACGTCTGCGACGTCGCTAGCGACCGCGTCCCAGTCGACAGCCAACCGCACGAGCGTCCCGTCGAGGTCGTAGACCACAGCGTCGTACGTCACGCGAGAGCGTACGCCAGCGGGCCAAAAATGTGTGTCGGCACTCAGCGGCCGTCCAACAGCGACCGGGCGACGACGTTCTTCTGAATCTCGCTGGTCCCCTCGTAGATGGTCGTCACCTTCGCGTCGCGATAGAGGCGCTCGACCGGGAAGTCCGTGGTGTAGCCGTAGCCGCCGTGAATCTGGACCGCCTCGTTGGTCACGTCGACGGCACCCTCGCTCGCGAAGTACTTCGCCATGCTCGCGGCCTGTCGGGCGTCCTCGCCGCGGTCCATCCGACTCGCCGCGTCCCACGTGAGGAGACGACCCGCCTGCACGGTCGTCGCCATGTCCGCGAGTTTGTGGCGTATCGTCTGGAACGCCGATATCGGCTGGTCGAACTGGTCGCGGTCCTGTGCGTACTCGATGGCCTCGTCCAGCGCCGCCTGCGCGAGTCCGACGGCCTGTGCGGCGATGGCGACTCGCCCCCCGTTCAGAATCGACAGCGCGGCGGCCAGTCCCGCCCCCTCCTCGGTCAGTCGGTACCGTTCGGGAATCCTGACCCCGTCGAAGGTCAGCGACGTGGTGTCGCTTGCGCGCAGGCCGAGTTTGTCCTCTTTCTCGCCGACAGAGAGGCCATCGCTGTCTTTCGGGACGAGAAACTGTGTGATGGAGTCCGGGTCGTTACGCGCCGTCTTCGCAAACAGGACCACGACGCCCGAGCGCTCGCCGTTCGTTATCCACTGTTTCTCCCCGTCGACGACGTACTCGTCGCCGTCTTTCCGCGCGACGGTCGTCATCTCACGCGGGTTCGACCCGGCCTGCGGTTCAGAGAGGGCGAACGCGCCGACCGGCCGACCGTCGACCATCTCGGGAAGCCACTCGTCACGAACGGGTTCGTCGCCGAACGCCGCGATACAGGCGGTGGCGAGACAGTGGACGGAAAGCGCCGTCGCGACGGCCAGCGACCCGTAGGCCAGTTCCTCGTTGACGATGGCGTAGGTCCGACGGTCGGCGTCGAAACCGCCGTACTCGGCTGGCGTCGTCAGGCCAGTGAGGTCGATGTCGGCGAGGCGGTCCCAGACGTCCTCGGGGAACGACTCCGTCTCGTCGGCCTCGCGCGCGGTCGGGCGTACCTGTTCGGTCGCGAACTCCCTGACGGTCGCTCTGATGGCCTCCTGTTCCGGCGAGCGCTCCATACCGACAGTATGGATGGCACTACCAAAGTCCTGCTGACGGCAACAGCGGGCGACGATATCAGCGTTCGTCGACCAGGTCGACGTCGAGGAATTCTTCGAGGACAGCGATAGTGGACCCGCCGACGCCCGCCTGCGTCGCGCGCCCCTGCTCTACGGCCAGCACGTCGCTCTCGTCGAGGTCGAGTTCGTCGGCGAGTTCGCTCGTTTGGAGTCCCTTCTCCTGTCGGGCTTCCGTCACGGTGCTCCCGTAGTCGCTGATGAGGTAGGGCAGTTGGTCGGTGTCGTAGTCGGCTCCCTCCTCCCAGTGGGAGGCGTCGGGCGTCTGTGAGTCCTGTAGCCTCGCCGTGTTCTGTGCGGCCCGACGGCGTCTGTCCGTCTCGTCGCGCGAGCTGTCGTTCGACGACGTCGTCCGGTCGTTCTCGCCGTGGTTCTTCGCACAGTCAGCACAGACCTGAAGGGTCGCGCCCGCGACGTCGGCGGTCTGCAAGTCGCCACCGTCGGCACCGCAGAGTTCGCAGCTCCCGCCGGCGCTGGCGCCCCCGCCGCCGGTCGAGTATTTGGCCATGCCCCCGGTAGCGGTTTCGTCGTATTTCAAACGTCCGGTTCGCTCGAATGGCACACTGTCCCGCGGGCCATCGCAAACGAAAGCCCTTTTATTGGACCGCGGGATACGATTGATTGCAGTAAGACAGCGCGAGCGTGGGTAGCCAAGCCAGGCCAACGGCGCAGCGTTGAGGGCGCTGTCCCGTAGGGGTCCGCCGGTTCAAATCCGGTCCCACGCATCGCACGGGTGGACGATGTCCACCGATACCGAGGCGGCGATGCCGCCGAAGACGATGCAGGTGCACTCCCTTGGGACTGCACCCACGCACATCCTTTCGACGCAATCTTCACGAGCCACTGCTTCGTCGTCGAGCGATATACCACGGACCGCAGTCGCACAATCCGTAACGCCGAACACGGACACTGGACGCTGTTTCGGCCGCCAGGTATCACCACTGATAACTCGGACGCAAGAATTTATATGTGCTCAAACCAAAGTACAAATAGGCACCGCTCCGGTGCCATCCACACCCCCACCCCCTACTTTCCTACCGTTTTCGACGCCTCGTTCGCGGCACACTAGCCGTCCAGAGTTCGAGCCGAGGTCAGACGCACGTCCGTCGTATGCGCCTGCCGCGTTCGTATTCCCGCTTTCGCCACGCGTCGCTCACGGAGTGTCCGCGACAGAGTGGAGGGGCGGGATTCGAACCGAGGCAAGACGGGCGACCTCGCGTCGCTCGGTCACTGTGTCTTGCGTGCTCGAATCCCTAGTCGGCCATCTGCTCGTCGTGTCCACTCCTCGCAAGATGGAAGGGGCGGGATTCGAACCACGCGGAGCCCTGCATGGGAAACTGCCAGGCCGAGTTCTGGCACGTTGGCTGGCAGCGCTCTACCACTGAGCCACCCTTCCAGACGGACTTTGGTACGGCCCCGCTCCCCAAATATGTGACGGCAGTGGCACTGACTCGGCGAAAATTGCCTCGCGAAGTCGGCTTTATCGGCCCAGATCCCACCGCCGCCGACTGACCTACCGACCGCGTTCGTCCCGACGCCGCTCTGGTCGTGCCGGCCGTACTTACTCAAGCGAGCAGCGCGAATGTGACACCGTGAGCTACACCAAAGTCGACTACACCGACACCGACCCGGTCGCCGACGCGATGCACTTCCTGCGAGACCCGCTGGAGTGTGAGCAACTGGGCGTCACCGTCGTCGACTGTGGTCCGGGCTGGACGGGCAAACCTCACAACCACGCCGACCAGAACCACGAAGAAGTGTACGTGCTAGTCGAGGGCGAGGCCACCGTGACCGTCGACGGCGAGGACGTAGCGATGACGGCCGGCGACGCGCTCAGAATCGACCCCGAATCGGAACGACAGATACAGAACGGAGACGGAGAGAGTCAGTTCGTCCTCGTCGGAGCGCCCTAGTAGCTGCGCTCTTTCGGTTCGTAGGTCTCTTCGTCGCCCTCGAGGATGACCGGCTTGTAGTACAGTTCCGGCGTGCCGTCGTTCCACGCGAGCATGGTGTGTTTGATCCACTCGTTGTCTTTCCGCTCTTGATGCTCCGCACGCCAGTGAGCGCCGCGGAACTCCTCGCGGGCCAGCGCACCGAGCGTGATGGCTTCGGCCACGTCGAGGATGTTGCGCGTCTCGATGGTGTGGATGAGGTCCGTGTTGTACGTGCGAGAGGGGTCCGAGACGGCGACGTCCTCGTAGGCCTCGCGTGCCTCTCGGAGGTCTCGGAGTGCCGTCTTCAGGCCCTCCTCCTTGCGGAAGACGTTGACGTTCTCGGTCATCGTCACTTGCACGTCTGCCCGGACCTCGGCGTGGTTGATGCCGTCTTCCTCGAGCAGCGTCTCGACGCGTTCGCGCTCTCGTTCGACGGCGTTCTCGATGACGCCGGTCGGTTCGACGGCGGCGCCGTCGGCGGCGACGTCTTCGCTACCGCTGTCGATTGCCCCGGGAGTGACGGGCGGTTCGACGTCCCCGTCTTCGCTCTTCGCGGAGGGGCCGGTCTGAATCTCCGCGGTCTTCATGTCCCTGCCTGCGGCGTGGTAGCCGGCGCGGGCACCGAAGACGAGCAGTTCGGGCAGGGCGTTCCCGCCGAGTCGGTTGGCGCCGTGCAGCGAGACACAGGCCGTCTCGCCGGCGGCGTACAGCCCCTCGATACACGTCTCGCCGTTCTCGTCGCACTCGACGCCACCCATCGCGTAGTGTTGGCCGGGCTTGACGGGCATCGGTTCGTCGAGGCCGTCGACGCCCTCGAAGTCCTCCGCGAGGTGGAGGATGTTCTCCAGTCGGTCGAGGATGCGCTCCTCACCGAGGTGGCGCATGTCGAGGTCGACGTACTCGTCCTCGATGCCGCGGCCCTCGTTGACCTCCGTGAGTTCGGCACGGGAGACGACGTCACGCGAGGCGAGTTCGCCGTCGTTGTTCGCGTAGCCGTACTCGAACATGAACCGCTCCTCCTCGTCGTTGTAGAGGATGCCACCCTCGCCGCGGACACCTTCGGAGATGAGCACGCCCGTCGACGGGAGCGTCGTCGGGTGGAACTGGATCATCTCCATGTCCTCCATCGGGACGCCGGCCCGATAGGCCATTGCACACCCGTCGCCGGTGTTGGCGACGGCGTTGGTGGTGTGGTCGAACGCCTGCCCCAGACCGCCGGTCGCGAGGACGACCCCGCCGGTGGCGCGGAACCCTTCTATCTTCCCGGACTTGATGTCGTAGGCGACACAGCCGTGACACTCCCGGTCTTCGGGGTCGTCGTGGTCGGTCACCGCGAGGTTGGTGACGTACCACTCGTCGTACACCTCGATGCCGCGCTTGACCGCCTGCTCGTACATCGTGTGCAGCAGGTGGTGTCCCGTCTCGGCACCGGCGTAGGTGGTCCGGGGGAACGACATTCCGCCGAACGGACGCTGGGAGACGCGGCCGTCGTCCTCGCGAGAGAACGGCATCCCCCAGTGTTCCAGTTGGATGACCTCTTCGGGCGCCGTCTTTGCGAACGTGTCGATAGCCGGCGCGTCTCCGAGGTAGTCGGAGCCTTTCATTGTATCGTAGGCGTGCAGGTCCCAGGAGTCGCCGTCCCGGAGAGAGGCGTTGATGCCCCCTTCTGCCGCGCCCGTGTGACTGCGGACAGGATGGAGTTTTGTGACGAGGGCGACGTCTGCACCCTCTTCGTCCGCTGCGATAGCCGCTCGGAGGCCGGCGCCACCCGCGCCGACCACGATAACGTCGTGTTCGTACATAGTGGGAAGTAGTAACGTATGTCTGGCTTCGCTTAGGACTACCAGAACTTGAGGTTGTTCTTCACTGCTTCGCGCTTGAGTTCCTGGATGTGCTCGGTCAGGGGGATGTCCTTCGGACACACCTCGGTACAGGAGAACATGGTCTGGCACCGCCAGACGCCGTGTTCCTGTTCGATGATGCGGAGGCGTTCCTGTTTGCGGTTCTCCCCCTCGCGTTCGTCCATCGCAAAGCGGTAGGCCTTGTTGATGGCCGCGGGACCGAGGTACTCGTTGTCCCCGGCGGCGATGTTACACGAGGACATGCAGGCGCCACACCAGATACACCGCGTCGACATCTTGACCTTCTCGCGGTTCTCTCGGCTCTGGCGCTGTTCTTCTAAGTCGTCTGCCGGTAGTTCGTCGGCGTCGAAGTACGGTTCGACGGCCTCCATCTGGTCGTAGAAGTGCTCCATGTCCACGACGAGGTCCTTGACGACCTCCTGATGGGGGAGCGGTTCGATGCGAACCGGGTTGTCGAGCTCCGAGAGCTGGGTCTTACAGCCGAGTCGCTGCCGGCCGTTGACGAACAGCGCGTCGGAGCCACAGACGGCCTGTCGACAGGAGTGTCGGAAGGTCAGCGAGGAGTCGTAGCGGTCCCGCGCGTAGATGAGCGCGTCGAGGACGGTCATCCCCTTGTGGTACGGCACGGTGAAGTCGTCAAAGCGGGGTTCCTGCTTGCCCTCGACTTCGGGGTCGTAGCGGAACACCTTCAGTGAGACCGTCTCCTCGTCGTCGAGGCTCGCTTCCTCTGTCTCCCGCTCGGCCTCCCGCTCGGCCTGCCGCTGGCGTTTGGTCGCCCGACGCTGGTCGCCGGGCGATTCGACCGCCGGTTCGGTCTCTTCTTCCTCGGCCTCCGTCTCCGTCTCCTGTTGTTCGATCTGTGTACTCATTGTTAGATCAGCCCGTTCATCGCGAGTGCGACCCGCGTGCCCTGTGCGACGAGGAGGAGCCCCGCGATGACGAGGACGTACTTGACTGCGGTCTTCTGTGAGCCGCTGATACCCTGATTGATGAGGGCGTTGTAGACGCCGTTGACGCCGTGGAACGTCGCCGTGACGAGGAACAGCCACATCGTGGCGAAGTAGCTCCACTGCCCCATACGGGCCTGCGTCCCGGCGAAGGTGATGTCGGCGGCGTGGTTGACGAAGTGCAACAGCATGAAGTGGAACGCGAGGACGCCGATGAGGAACACGGCCGTCAACCGCTGGAAGAGCCAGCGGCGGCCACCCCGCTCGAAGGAGGAGTAGTGTTCTGCCATTATGCGAGCGGCCCCCCGAGGAACGTCGGAATGCTTGCGACGACGATAGCGCCGGTCAGGACGAGCGACGCGTAGAAGCTCTTGTCCTGTGCTTCGAGGCCGACACCGAGGTCGACCATCAGCAGGCGGATGCCGTTGAGGATGTGGAACACGGCGACGGCGAGCAGGCCGACCTCGAGGAAGCGAACGACGAGCAGGGCTTCGAGCCCCTGCAGTGTGTTCGTATAGAGTTCGGAGCCACCGAGCGAGGTACTGAGGACGGCGATGTGGGTGAACAGATAGCCCACGAGCACCCAGCCGGTGAACTTGTGGAATATCCAGGCCCACATCCCGGCCGAGAACTCCCGCCACCGTCCGAAGTCCTCGACGGTGCCGCGATTGTAAGACTGACTCATACACTGGGGGGTTAGTCCGGGGACAAATAGTAGTTACTACCGCGTGCGTGTATCGCCGGAATCGCCGAATATCTTCGCTCGTTGACCGGTTTTCGCGGCCCGACTCGGGCGGCCTCGGCGTGGGCTGACGTCGGCGTGTACACCGCTGGCTCGAACCGATGGGTCCGGTGTCGATACGGGCCCCGTCACAGGCTCTCGTCTGGGAACTCCCGTGTCCGCTCCAGTGCCCGGCGGGTCCGTTCGTCGAGTCGGACGAGGTGACAGAGCGGGTTCCCGGGATAGACCAGTGGGTTCTCGAGAATACCGACGAGGAGGCCGGTGAACGGCGCCCGGACTG
Organism: Haloarcula sp. JP-L23; assembly: GCF_011602445.1. Taxonomy (NCBI): domain Archaea; kingdom Methanobacteriati; phylum Methanobacteriota; class Halobacteria; order Halobacteriales; family Haloarculaceae; genus Haloarcula; species Haloarcula sp. JP-L23. The sequence continues at coordinate 2,278,568 of NZ_CP050014.1, forward strand.
TCGTGTCTTCGGTCTTGAACGGATTCGCGATGGTACAGATGACGTCGCCTTCGTACACGAGGGCACCGCGTTGGTGGTGCATGTCGACCAGTCCGCCGGCGTCGGCGCGTATCCACGTCTTTTCGCCACTGTTCTCGATGACGGTTCGCCACCCCGGCCACTGGACGACTTCCGAGGCGAGCATCCCGAACTCGGCCAGCACGGAGCGGACGCTTTCCAGCGCGCTGTCGATGAGCGGTCGCTGGAACCGGTGTGCTTCGCCCATCTCGATGGTGATTGCGGAGGCACCGACGGCGCTGGCTTCCCGACGGAGCGACCCCGACGGACCCTCCGAGGAGATGATGACGTTCGACGCGAAAGCCTTCGCCACTCGCGCTACCGCGGGGTCGTCCATGTCGGCCCGAACGTGGAGCATGTTGGTCCGGCCACGCGTCGACGTATGAAAGTCCAGTCCGAAGTCACAGGGTTCGAGGAAGTTCCGGAAGATGCGGTCGGCCATCCGCTTGGCGCTCGTCGAGTCGGGGTTCCCCGGGAACGAGCGGTTGAGGTCCCGGTCGTAGATGGGGAGGTACCGCTCCTGTGCGAGAAACGCCGGGACGTTGAGGACTGGCAGACAGACCAGCGTCCCCGCCAGATGCTCGTGGTTCCACTCGTGTGCGACTTCTCTGACGACTTCGATGCCGTTCAGTTCGTCGCCGTGGGCCGCCGCCGAGAGGAAGCCCGTCGGACCCGGGCGCTCGCCGTTCACGATGGTGACCGGAATCCGGACCGGGTCGCCCATGTACGTCTCGCTGACCGTGTACCGGACGTTCTGTGTCTCGCCGGGGTCTACCCGTCCACCGTCGTAGGTGAACGGTTCGGCCTCGTCCATGCCCGTACAAACACGACGGCCGGTAAAAGGGTGTCTGGCGAACGATTGCCACGCCATCGCTCGGGAGAGACACACTCGCAGGCCAGCGACCCATCAGGGTTTTGCTGACGCCCTCAGAACTACCGCGGTATGCGTACCGAAGACATCACGGTCGGTGTTCTCAGTCTCCACTCTAGCAAGGAGACGAAGGCGATTCTGAACGCCGCCGAAGAGATGGGCTGTGACACCGAGTGGCTCCGAGAGGAGAACACCACGGTGACGACCGAAGACGGCGAACTGAATCTCTACCCCGACGTGGACGTCATCGCCAACCGACTCTTGCTCTCCAGTGACGAGCATCCGATGGAGGGTGCGGGGCTCGCGCTAACGCTCAACAAGGCGGCGCCGATGTTGAACGAACCGACGCCGGCGATGACTGCACTCCACAAGTTCGCCACCGCTGCGGCCCTCGCGGACGCCGGAATCAGCATCCCCGACGCCGTCCTCGCACTGTCGACCGAGCAACTCAACAAGGAACGCGGCCGGTTCGGCGACCGGGCCGTCTACAAGACGGCTATCGGGACCCACGGCGGCGGGACGTGGATGGTCGAGTTAGACGAACCAGTCAACGCACAGGTCGGCGAGCGCCACGCGTTCTTACAGGAGTTCCTCGAACACGACGACACGCGCCACCACGACCTGCGCGTCTACGTCGTCGGAGGTCAGATCATCGGGGCGATGAACCGCTATGCGCCCGAAGGCGAGTGGCGCACGAACGTCGCCCTCGGTGGGGAAGTCGAAGACATGACCGAGGACCTTCCCGCCGAAGTTCGGGAGATGGCCCTCGACTCCGTCGAAGCCGTCGGCCTCGACTACGCGGGCGTCGACATCGTACAGGGCGAAGACGGCTACTACGTCCTCGAAGTGAACCCGACGGCAGGGTTCCGAGGGCTGTTCAAAGCCTGTGGCATCAGCCCCGCGCCGTACATCGCACAGCGTGCTATCGAGAAGGCCGGCGGCAGCGTCGACGACGCGGAAGTCGAGCGCCTCTCCGACCGACTGGACGACTCCCAACCAACCGCGATGCCGCGCAAACCGACCTCGACGATGCCCGAGAACGTCACCATCGGCTACATCGAGGAAGTCGTCGTCTCGGGAACCCGCGGCCACAAGACCGTACTCGCGAAATCCGACACCGGCGCCACCCGAACGAGCATCGACGCCGAACTGGCCGCCGAAATCGGGACCGGCCCCATCCTCGACATCGTGAAGATCAAGTCCGGCAGCGTCAAATCCGGCCGTTCGCGACCCGTCGTCGACCTCGTCGTCGGTATCGGCGGCACCCAGCACACCGTCACGGCCAGCGTCGAGGACCGTTCACACATGGACTACCCGCTGTTGCTCGGGCGGGACATCCTCAAGCACTATCAGGTGAACGTCAACCGTCGGGCGGACGACGAGTACGAATCCGACACCGAGGAAGAGGAGCAGACGCTGGAGTAAGTACACCGTCGGCCGACTACTCTTCTGTGACTTCGGCGACGCCCTCGGCGATGTCCTCCTGTGCCCGCCAGAGGTACAGCGTGGCGTAACTCCGGTACGGTGCCCATCGTTTCGCGTACTCGACCATCTCCGACCGGTCGTACCCCTCGCCGACGACGTTGCCAAACCCCTTCCGGACCCCGAGGTCACCGACCGGGAACACGTCCTCGCGGCCCAGCGAGAACAGCAGTTGCATATTCGCGGTCCAGTCGCCGACCCCGGTGATGGCCGTCAGTTCCTCGCGGACGGCCTCGTCGGTCAGCCCCTCGAAGTAGTCGATGCTGTACCCCTCCTCCTCGAACGCCGCCGCCACCTCGTTGACGTACCGCGTCTTCTGTCGGGAGAGACCGGCGTCGCGCAACACCTCGTCGTCGGCCGTACGGATACCGGTGGGCGTCACTTCGACGGCGTCGAACAGGCGCTCTCGCGTCGCGGCCGCGGAGGCCATGGACACCTGTTGCCGGAGGATAGAGACGACCAGACGTTCGAAGAGGTCGCCCGCAGGGTCCAGCGTGAGTTCGCCGTGTGCGTCGACCAACGGTCCGAGGTCCGGGTCCTCGCGGAGCGTCTCGTGTGGCGAGTCCGTCATCGGCCCACGGTAGTGACTGGCGGAGAAAGAACCTGTCTGTCGGCCCTCGGACGGGCAGTCCAGTACTGGGACCGCTACTCGATGTCGATGTGGTGGCCGTCCGTGGTGGGTTCGGCCTTCCCGATGCGGACCGTGAGGACGCCGTTGTCCATCGAGGCCGAGACGTCCTCCTCGTCGACACTTCCCGGAAGCCGAACCCGACGTGAGATCGACCGGTGTGACCGTTCACGACGGACGTAGTTGACGTCTGTCTCCTCGGCCTCGCGGCTGTGGTCGGCCTCGATGGCGAGCGTCTGGTCGCTGATGTACACCTCGAGGTCGTCCTTGTCGAACCCGGGGAGGTCGGCGGTCACCACGAACGCGTCGTCCTCGTCTACGACGTCGACGCGGGGGGACCCCATCTCCGGCGTCCACGATTCGAACCCCGTCCCCCACCGCTCGGCGGCCTCCTCGAACTGCCGGCTCATCTGGTCGAACCACGATTCCATGTTGTCGAGCGGAAGCTTTCGAGTCATCGGTGGCATCGTCTCGTGACTGGTGCTTAGTTAGCCAGTCAGTACGCCGAGAAAGCTCGCTGCGTCCGGGTTTCGGCGCGTCCGTCCGAGCGGTAAGCCGCCCTTTGTCGGACCCCAGTCTCAGACCATCCCCTTACCGAGCAGTTCGCGTGCGATGATGTTCTTCTGAATCTCGGTAGTCCCCTCGTAGATCTGGGTAATCTTCGCGTCGCGGTAGAACCGCTCGACGTCGAAGTCGTCGACGTAGCCCGCGCCGCCGTGAATCTGGACCGCCTCGTCGGCCGTCTCGACGGCGACGCGGGAGGCTTTCTCCTTGGCCATCGACGCCAGTTGGGTGAGTTGGTCGTCGGCGTTGTCGACGCTCCACGCCGATTTGTAGGTCAACTGCCGGGCGGCCTCGATTTCGGTGAACATCTCCGCGAGTTTGTGCTGGATGGCCTGAAACTCGGAGATGGACTGGCCGAACTGCTCGCGCTCCTGTGCGTACTCGAGCGCTCGCTCGGCCGCGCCGCGGGCGATGCCGACCCCCTGAGCGGCGACGCCGGTCCGCGTCTCGTCGAAAAACTGCATTATCTGGAGGAACCCGGCGCCCCGCGTCCCGACGAGGTTCTCCTCGGGCACGCGCACGTCGTGCAAGACGAGTTCGGCCGTGTCCGAGGCACGGATACCCAGTTTGCCAGTTATTTTCTCCGCTTCGAAGCCGTCCCGGTCGGCCTCGACGAGAATCTGTGAGAACCCGTTGTATCGCCCCTCAGCGTCGGGGTCGGTCTGACAGAGGACGACGAAGTAATCGCCGACGGTCCCGTTGGTGATCCACATCTTGTTGCCGTCGATGACCCACTCGTCGCCGTCCTTGCGGGCCCGTGTGGATACGGAGGAGACGTCCGAGCCGGTGTCCGGTTCGGAGATGGCCGTCCCCATGATGGCGTCGCCCGCCGCCACCGGTTCCAGATACTCCTCTTTCTGTTCCGCTGTCCCAAAGCCGACGATGGCGTCGGCGCCGAAGGCCGCCGACTGGATGGAGAGGCCGATGCCGGGGTCGGCCGCGAACAGTTCCTCCGCGATGATGGCGTTGGTCAGCGTGTCGTAGCCGACGCCGCCGTACTCAAGCGGGATGTTCGCCCCCGTCAGCCCCATCTCGGCGGCATTTTCGACCACCTCGTGTGGGAACTTCTCCTCGCGGTCGTACTCCGATGCAACCGGTCTGATCTCGTTCTCGGCGAAGCGCTGGACCTCGTCTCGGATCTGGCGTTGCTCGTCGGACAGTTCGAAATCCATGTGCGACGTGTTGACGTGACTACGCATTAATGGTTCGTAATCCGAAATAAACTGCAGAGATGTTGTTCACCGAGAGAAACGTTGAAACGTGGGCCGACAGTGGGGATACATGTCATGGATTTCGAGGACATCGAGACGGTGGCAGTGCTCGGCGCGGGCAACATGGGCCACGGTATCGCGGAGGTGGCCGCCCTCGCGGGCTACGAGGTTCGGATGCGCGACATCAAAGAGGAGTTCGTCCAGAACGGCTACGACAACATCGAGTGGTCGCTGAACAAACTCGCCGAGAAAGACCACCTCTCCGATGAGGCGGCCGAGGAAGCGCTCGAACGCGTCACTGCACTGGTCGACGTCGACGCGGCCGTCGGCGACGCCGACGTGGTCATCGAGGCCGTCCCCGAGAAGATGGAGATAAAGAAAGACGTCTACACCGACGTCGAGAAGTACGCCCCAGAAGACGCCATCTTCGCGACGAACACCTCCAGCCTCTCGATTACGGAACTCTCCGAAGTCACCGAGCGCCCCGAGCAGTTCTGCGGGATGCACTTTTTCAACCCGCCGGTGCGGATGCAACTCGTGGAGGTCATCTCCGGGGAACACACGAGCGAAGCGACCCTCGAAACGATCGAGCAACTCGCCGAGGACTTCGATAAGACGCCCGTCCGCGTCCGCAAGGACTCGCCCGGATTCATCGTCAACCGCATCCTCGTCCCCCTGATGAACGAGGCCTGTTGGCTGGTCCACGACGACGTCGCCACCATCGCCGAAGTCGACTCGACGGCGAAGTTCGACATGGGCCTCCCGATGGGGTCGTTCGAACTCTCCGATCAGGTTGGCAACGACGTCGGCCTGCACGTCCTCGAATACATGCACGAGGTGCTGGGCGAACCGTACGCCCCGTGTCCGCTCTTAGAAGAGAAAGTCGAGAACGAACAGTTGGGCAAGAAGACCGGCGAGGGCTTCTACGACTACGAGGACGGCGGCGTCGACATCCCGACGGACGCCGGCCGCGAGGACGTCGAGCGCCGTCTGCTGGCCGTGATGGCCAACGAGGTCGGCAAACTCGTCGAGAACGACGTCGCGCCAGTCGCCGACATCGACGAGGCCGTGATGCTCGGCGGTGGCTTCCCCGAAGGCCCGGCGAAACTGGCCGACAAAGCCGGTCTCGACACGCTCGTCGAGACGCTGGAGGAGGTCCACGATGCGACCGGCGAGGCCCGCTACGCCGTCTCTTACGGCCTGCGTGAGGCCGCCGAGTCCGGTGGATTCTACGGCAGCGACGACGAGACGGCCGCCGAGTTCGAGAACATCGCTCTCGAGTATCCGGGCGAGATGGTCGGGCACATCGTACTGGACCGTCCACACCGGATGAACACGGTCAGTCCCGACCTGATGGACGAACTGAGCGAGGCCATCGACCTGCTAGAGGACGACGACGAGGTGCGGTCCATTCTCATCACGGGGGCTGGCGAGAAGGCGTTCTCCGCCGGGGCCGACGTCCAGTCGATGGCCTCGAACGCGACGCCGCTGGAAGCCGTCGAACTCTCGAAGAAGGGCCAAGAGACGTTCGGCAAACTGGAGCAGTGCTCGATGCCCGTCGTCGCCGGCATCGACGGCTACGCGCTCGGCGGCGGGATGGAACTGGCGACGTGTGCCGACCTCCGGGTCGCCTCTGAACGCTCGGAGCTCGGCCAACCAGAACACAACCTCGGTCTGCTGCCCGGATGGGGCGGTACCGTCCGCCTCGCCAACATCGTCGGCGAAGGCCGCGCGAAGGAGATCATCTTCACCGCCGAGCGCTACGACGCCGCGGAGATGGCCGACTACGGCTTCGTCAACGAAGTCGTCGAGAACGACGAACTGGCGGACCGGGCCTTCGAACTGGCCCGGGACCTCGCGGCCGGGCCGCCGGTCGCCCAGAAGTTCACGAAACGTGCGATGCACGCCGGCCGCGACGACAAAGACGCCGGCCTCGAAGTCGAGTCACAGGCCTTCGGCCACCTCATCGGCACCGAGGACGTAATGGAGGGCATCACGGCGTTCATGGGTGACGGCGACCCCGAGTTCCAAGGGAAGTAAGCCCAGACCACCTCGCTGATCGTTCTGCTTCCGATTCAGGGCTTGGTTCCTGCGTGACCAGCTATGCGGTCCGGACGTACCGTGTGACCGCGCCACAGATAGCTCGTATTTCGATGGGGTTAAATTGGAGCACCCGAAACGCAGGAATGCGCTCGGTTGGTGTAGTCCGGCCAATCATCTTGGCCTTTCGAGCCGAGGACATGGGTTCAAATCCCATACCGAGCACATTCCTGCCGCGAACGAGTTCGGAAGTGACGACGCTGGGATATGCGTCGGAGACGGTTCTCATTCGGCGTAGCGGAGGGATACGCGACTGATTCCGGCATTTTTGCTCGTCAAGGTGCCGCACGTGACTCCAGTTTAGACGTGGGATAATATCCCGAGAGGGCCAGTGACACGGCCGGGTTAGGATGCCAGTAGCTATTTTTCCGGCGGGCGCCAGCGCTAAACCATGCAAGCAATCGTACTCGCGGCCGGCGAAGGGACACGGATGCGGCCGCTGACCGTGAACACGCCGAAGCCGATGCTCCCTGTCGCCGACCGACCCCTCGTCGCACACACTGCGGACACCGCCATCGAGGCCGGCGCGGACGAACTGATATTCGTCGTCGGGTACGAGGCCGACGCCGTCAGAGAGTACTTCGGCGACTCCTATCGCGGGCGCCCGGTCTCGTTTGCCGTCCAAGAGGAGCAACTCGGGACGGCCCACGCCGTCGACGCCGCGAGCGAGTACATAGACGGTCCGTTCGCCGTGTTGAACGGGGACAACCTCTACGACGAGGCGAGCCTCACGGCGCTGTTCGATGCGGCCCCCTCCATCGCCGCGTACCGCGTGCCCGACCCCTCGAACTACGGCGTCCTCTCGACGGACGGCGACCGCGTCACCGGCATCGTCGAGAAACCCGCGGACCCGCCGACGCGACTCGCCAATGCCGGCGCGTACGTCTTCCCCGCCGAAGCGCGCAACTGGCTCGACGTCCCGCTCAGCGACCGCGGCGAGCACGAGATCACCGACGTGCTAGCCCGGGTCATCGAGGAGCGGTCGGTCACGGCCGTCGAGGTAGATCGCTGGTTAGACGTGGGCCGCCCGTGGGAACTGCTCGAAGCCAACGAGTGGAAACTCGACCAGATGACCCGCCGCGTCGACGGCGAGGTTCGCGGCGACGCCGACCTGCGCGGGACCGTCGTCGTCGAAGAGGGCGCCGTCGTCGAACCCGGCGTCACCATCGAGGGTCCGGTTCTCGTCCGCTCTGGCGCCGAGGTCGGCCCGAACGCCTACGTTCGCGGCGCGACGGTGCTGGGAGAGGACACGCACGTGGGTCACGGCGTCGAAGTCAAGAACAGCGTCGTCATGGCCGGTTCGGCGGTCCCGCACGTCTCCTATCTCGGTGACAGCGTCCTCGGCACCGACGTGAACCTCGGTGCGGGGACGCAGGTAGCGAACCTCCGCCACGACGGCGGCGACGTGAAGATAACCGTCAAGGGCGACCGCGTCTCGACCGGGCGGCGGAAGTTCGGCATCGTCGCCGGCGACGGCGTCCACACGGGCATCAATACCAGCCTCAACGCCGGCGTCGTCCTCTCGGCCGGTGCGACGACGGCCCCGGGCGAGAGCGTCACGCGCGACCGCTGACGCACACCCGAGAGCGCGCGCCGATTATGTGGGATTAAGTAGGGTGAAAACGACCCTCAGGTAAGATGGTCGACCCGACTTCAGATCACCACGAGGACATCGACGAGGCGGATGCACCGAACTGTGAGGTATGTGGCGCGGCGATTGCGAACGAAGTGACCCATCGCGTCATCACATGGATAGAGGACGACAGCGTCCAGACCGCACACTTCTGTGACGACGAGTGTCGACAACAGTGGGACGGTGCGTAGATAACTTCGATCCCGGCTAGCGTCTACAGAAGGCCTTTTGTGCGGTGGCTCGCTCTGGCGACCAGATGACATATGTGCCGACGAGGTAGTGCGGTCGCCCGCGTCGCCTTCCTGGCGATACTCCTCTCCGCGACGGTCGCTGTCGGACATTCCTACGTGACTACGACGGGTGTCGCCGACGCAACGGAGACCGCACAGACCGACTCGAACAGCCCCGCCCACGTGTCGACAGTATTGACGACCGGCCAGACGCTCGACGTCGAGTCGCGTTTCGAATCGGCGAGCGACCGACCGACGCGCGGTGAGAACTGGTCGACGCCGCGCGTCACCGAAGCCGTCGCGACGCTCGACCGGAACGTCACCGTCGTCGCGACACAGGGGTTTTACGTCAGTGACGAACGGGCCGAACTGGCCGCGTTCCTCGCCAACGGAACCGTCGTGTACTACGACGACCGTTACCGCGTCTACTTCGACGTCGACCCGGTCGAAGCGGAACGCTACACCGTCGAGTACATCGCCGCCGAGCACCTGACGGGCGACGCCTGCGGCCCGGTCGGTGGCGAGCCCTGTACCCGCAACGTCGTCACGCGGGTCAACCTCACGACCGGGGAGGAAGAGCAGGTCTACAGCGAGGTGACAGAGCGCGTCTACTCCGCCCGCTGGCACGACGTCGACCGAATCAACGAGACGCACCTCCTCGTGGCCGACATCGTCGACGACGGCGTCTACGCCGTCGATACGCGAGACGGAAGCGTCGCGTGGCGCTGGAACGCGTCCGCCCACTACGACCGCGAGCAGGGTGGCTCCGAGGGCGACTGGACGCACATCAACGACGTGGAGGCCCTCGCGGACGGGAGCGTCGTGGTCAGTCCCCGGAACATGGACGAAGTCGTCTTCCTCGAACCCGGCCCCGACGGATGGGCGGTCAACGAGAGTCGGACGCTCGGGACGGCCGAAAACCACGATGTCCTCTACGAACAGCACAATCCCGATTACATTCCCGCCGACCGCGGCGGCCCGGCGGTCCTCGTCGCCGACTCGGAGAACGGCCGCATCGTCGAGTACGAACGCACGGCCGAGGGGTGGAACCGGACTTGGAAGTGGCGTGACGTCCGCCTCCAGTGGCCCCGCGACGCCGACCGGCTCCCCGATGGGAACACGCTCGTCGTCGACTCCCACGGCGACCGGGTCGCCGAAGTGGGCGTAAACGACACCGTCGTCTGGAGCGCCGACGTCGGGATGCCCTACGACGTCGAGCGACTGGGCACCGGCGACGAGAGTTCGGGCGGCCCCGCCGCGCCGTATCGTGCCGTCGTGGGCGAGCGGCCCGGCGACGCCGCCAGCGTCGTCGCGAACGTCACGAACGCGTCTGGCGTCGGTTCGGGGTCGGAACCCCGTCGGTCGCTCGCCGACCGGTTCTGGCTCGGCCTCAAGACGCTCGTCCCGAGTCTCCTCGCGAACGGTGCGCTGTACGTCGCCCCCTCGTGGGTCCGGTTCAGCGACCTCGCGTTCGCGACCACCGCCGTCTCGACCGGCATCGTCTGGAGCGTCTCGGAGTTCTACTGGTCGCAGTACTCGCTGGCGGGACTCGCACGACGAGCGACAGTCGTGGGTCGCCGTGCCTTCGCGGCTATCCGTCGTCGATAGTCTCCGTCGGTGGCTCGTCGTCGTACGCCTGCTCGATGGCCTGCTGGCCACCGAGGCCAGCCGCCACCGTTCGGGTGAGGACATCGAAGACGGTGACCACCGGGTACAGGAGGAGTTCGACGTATCGTAGCGGACGCACGACCCGGAGTGCGAACGACTGCGCGTGGCCGAGACCGTAGGACTTCGGGACTATCTCGCCGGCGACGAGGATGACGCTGGTGGCGACGACTGTCGTGACGACCACGGCGGTCCCCGACTGGAATCGGTCGACGAACAGCGCCGTCAGCAGACTCGATAGAGCGATGTTGACGACGTTGTTTCCGACGAGAATCGTCACGAGCAGTCGGTGTGGGTCGGCCAGTAGGTCTTCGACGGCCGCCGCACGCGGGTCCGTAGCCGCCGCTTCGGCGACCCACTCCCGCGAGAGCGAGAACAGCGCGGTCTCGCTACTGGAGAAGAAGGCACTACACCCGAGCAGCGCGACGACGATTCCGAGCGTCGGGAGGAGATGTGTGGACATACGCGTCCTCGCACCCCCGACGGCAAAGAACCGGCGCACTGCTGGACGAGACGAGAGTCGAAGAATGCTCCGTCAGGGATTTGAACCCTAGTCATCACCGTGAGAGGGTGATATGATTGGCCGGACTACACCAACGGAGCGTACATTGAATCGGAGGGTGGTGGAACGTATAATGATTGCGTTTCGGGAGCGCCCTGTGTGGGTTTCTCACTCCTCGTCGAACGGCGAACCGGCGGCGTCTGGCTCCTGTCCGGAGAGGCTGATTATGTTCTCGCGGCCGACTCGGAGTTTGCTGATGTCGCCGTCCTCCTCCATGTCTGAGAGGAGCATACTGACCTTGGACTTCGACCAGTCGGTCGTATCGACGATGTCGACTTGCTTCATCCGACCCCCGTTCTCTTCGAGGAGGTTGATGACGCGGTCGCTGTCGCTCAGCAACTCCTCGTCGGAGACTGCGGGTTCGGGGGCGGGTTGCTCGCGTTCCTCCGTGGAGGGCTCTGGGTCGGTGGGTGATTCGGCAGCCGTCTCCCCACTGTCGTCGCCCAGTGCGGCCGCCGCGGCCCCGGAGCGCCACGCAGCGGCGGCCACGGCACCGAGCGCGACGACTATCGCGACGACGGCCAGTGGCCACATCCCGTTCTCGGAACTGGGTCCGACGGTCGTCGTCGCGTCGGTCTGGGCCGTCGTGTCGCCGTCGAGGACGGCGGACCGCTGTCCGAGTTCGACGTACGGACGGCGGTCACCGAAAGACTGCTCGCCCATCCAACTGACGCTCTCGCTGCGGGCCAGCGAGTCGGGTTGACTCCGTGCATCCGGCGTCGGACGGACCTGTGCGAACGCCAGCGACGGCCCGCGCTCGAAGACGAGCGACTGGCTCTGGGCGATGTAGAACCCGCCTTCGAACACGTCGCCGACGACGACACGGCCATCCGAGACGTTGGCGAAGTTCGTCCACAGGAACGCCATGCGGACGGTGCCAGTGCTCTGAACCGGATTCGCCGCCGCCGAGCGGTGGAAGTTCCGGGCGTCCATCTGGCGTCCAGTCTCGTTGGCTCCGTACTGGGTGAGCAGGCCGGCCTGCTCGACGAAGTTGACGTACAACGCCGTCTCGTTCCGCTCGAAGTTCCGAGCGAAGTCCTCGAAGCGCTGTTCCTCCGTCTCGTTGGTCAGCGGCGTCTGGTGTTCGATGGCCCACGTCGCAGAGCCGTTCTCGTAGACGGTGATCCGGAACGTGGTCTCTTCGAACCCGTCGGGAGTCTGGACGAGTGTGGACGGCTGCGACCCGAGTGCGGGGCCAGCGGCGAGGCTGGTAGTCAGCAGGAGAGTGACGACGACGGCGACCGCGCGAGACATCTACGTCGTATGACCCGAGGACAGCATAAAAGCGCTATGAATAGTGGTGCTATCGCTTCGTCGGACCGACGGCGTCTGCGAGTTTTTCCACTGGATGTGGGGGTTCCTCGCCGGCCGGCCGCTCACCTATCTGTGTCCGACAGGACGCGCCGGGCGCGACGACTTCCTCCCCGTCGCTGTCGGCTATCTGGTCGTAGAGGATACCGGCGATAGCCTTACTCATCGAGTAATGTTCGGCCTCGTAGCCGAAACTGCCGGCCATGCCACAACAGCTAGAGTCCAACGGGTCGACGGCGTAGCCGGCACGCCGGAGGACGCCGACCGCGTGGTGGTCTTTCTTCGTCGCCTTCTGGTGGCAGTGGCCGTGGTAGGTCAGCGACGCCGACGAGTCTGCCCAGTCGACGTTCGCGTCCAGCGCGAACCGGTCGAGGTACTCACAGACGCCGAAGGCGTTGGTCGCCACCGTCCTCGCCCCGTCGTGGTCGTGGCCCAGCAGATCCAGATAGTCCGACTGGAACATCACGGCGTCAGACGGTTCCACGACGACGACGTCCCAGCCCTCCGCTACCTTCGGTTCGAGGGCCTCGACGTTTGTCGCTGCCCGGTCGCGGGCGGCGTCGACGAACCCCTTCGAGTAGGGCGCCCGTCCAGAGTCGGCAACGTCCTCTGGAACCTGTACGTGGACGTTGGCGGCTTCCAGCACCTCGACGGCGGCCTGCAGGACTTCGGGGTGGCTGTAGTTGTTGTAGGTGTCGGGAAACAGCAGTGCCGTCCGTTCGGCGTCCCGTTCGGACACCTGCGGTCCGCGGTCGGCCCACCAGTCCTCGAAGGACTCCCGTTCGAACGTCGGTAGGTCGCGTTCGCTGGCGATGCCGAGCAGTTTCTCCCCGAGGTAGTCGCTCCCCGGAAGCTTCTGTGTCCAGTTCGAGACGGGTGCGAGCGCGCTCCCGACCTTGCTCACCGTCTCGACGTTCGCGAACACCTTCTCGCGAAGGCTCGCGCCGTGTTTCTGGTGGTGGGCGTGTTCGACCTCCGTCTTGAGTTTCGCCATGTCCACCTCGCTCGGACAGTCCTTGGCACACCCCTTACAGCCGATACAGAGGTCCATCACCTCGGAGACGAACTCGTCGTCCGTGGGGTCGTCGGGCAGGTCGCCGCTCATCGCCTGCCGGAGCATGTTCGCACGGCCACGCGTGGCGGTTATCTCCTCGTCGGCCGCCCGGTAGGTCGGACACATCACGCCGCCGGTGGTCTCCTGCGGGCCGCGACAGCCGCCACAGCCGTGACAGAGTTCGACCATCCCCTGCATCCCGTTCTCGTTGTCCCACGAGAGTTGCGGGTCGAAGTCGAACTCGAACTCGTACTCCGGCGAGAACCGCAGGTTCTCCGTCATGTCGACGGTGCGGGCCCGGGGCGGGGCTTCGCCCGCCTCGACGGCCGCCTCGTCGACGCCGACGACCTGTCCCGGGTTCAACAACCAGTCCGGGTCGAACGAGCGCTTGAGGTCCTGAAAGACCGCCCAGACGTCGTCGCCGTACAACTTGTGGTTCCACTGCGTGCGTGCGCGCCCGTCGCCGTGCTCGCCGGAGACGCTCCCGCCGTACGCCGTTATGAGGTCCGTCGCACCGTCGGCGATGGCTTCCATCTGCTCGACGCCCTCCAGCGTCTTCGTGTCGACGAGCGGTCGGATGTGGAGACATCCCGGTCCAGCGTGGGCGTAGAAGGAAGCGAACGTCCCCTCCCGTTCGAGAAGGTCCTGAAAGTCCGCGACGTACTCCGGAAGGTTCTCCGGGGGCACGGCCGTGTCTTCGATGAAACTGATGTGTTTTGCGTCGCTGGTCCGTCCCAGCAGGATGGGGAGGCCGGACTTCCTGAGTTTCCAGAACCGTGCCCGCTCGGCTTCCTCGTGGGCCTCGCGGCCGTGGAAGGCCCGAATCGGCTCGGCGGTCAGTTCTTCGGCGTTCTCCTGTGGGACGGCCTCTGTCGAGAGGTCACCGACGCGGTCGGTGAGGAGGTCCGCCACCTTCTGCTTGCCCTGTGGGTCGTTCTCGGCGTAGAACTCCACGAGGAGGACGGCACCCGTCCCCTCGGGGAGGATCTCGTCGACGAGGTCACCGAACTCCTCGGTCCCTGCGGCGAGGTCGAGCAACACGTCGTCTAAGACTTCGAGTGCCGCCGGGTCGTGTTCGAGGATGGGCGAGACGTCCTCCATCGCCGAGATGAGGTCGTCGTAGGCCAGCAGCGCGAGCGACTTGGTCTCGGGGATGGGTTCCAGCGAGACGGTCGCCTCGGTCACGATACCGAGCGTCCCTTCGCTCCCCGCGAGCAGTCGAGCGAGGTTGACCGTCCCGGCCTCGCCGTACTCACCCTCGGCCTCGGCGACCAACCGGTCTAAGTTGTATCCGGAGACGTTCCGCTTTAGGTCCGGGAAGGCGGCGGCGACGTCGTCTCGCTCCTCGTCGAGTATGCGGACGACGGCGGCGTGAATACGGGCTTCGAGGTCGCCGTCCGTGTCGGCGTTCTCGCGAAGCGTCTCGACCTCGACGTCGCCGAACGTCGTCACCGTCCCGTCGGCGAGGACCACTTCGCACTCCTCGACGTAGTGGTCCGTCTTGCCGTACTGCAGCGAGTGGGCCCCGGTCGAGTTGTTACCGATGGCGCCGCCGAGCGCCGACTTCTCGCCCCACGCGGGGTCCGGCGCGAACTTCAGGTCGTGGGGCGCGAGTTCGGCGTTCAGGTCACCGAGTGTCGTCCCGACCTGCGCGGTGGCGCGGGCAGCGTCCGGGTCGACGTCGAGTAGTGCGTCCATGTGACGAGTGAAGTCGAGGACGACGGCCTCGTTGACCGTCTGGCCGGCCAGACTGGTTCCGCCGCCCCGCGGCAGGACGGGTATCTCCCGTCGTGCGCAGTAGTCCATCACGGCGGCGACGTCTGCCGTCGACTCGGGGTAGACGACGCCGACCGGCGTCACCTCGTACGCGCTCGCGTCCGTCGCGTAGAGTTGTCGCGAGTACTCGTCGAACCGTACGTCACCGTCGACCCGGTCGACGATGTCGGCGACTAGCCCGGGCCGGTCCACGGTGTCGGTCCGATAGTCGTAGTCCGCCCGCGCGTCGGCGGCCGGGTCCTCGCTCGGTCCCTGTTCGGTAGCATCCATAGTCGGACGTTCGAGCGGTTCGACGTTAACCTGACGCACGAAGGCATTCCGAGCGCGTCTTCCCAATTCATCGGCGAAAACCACCGGAGCGTTATTTACGTTCCAGTGTCCAACCATTGCTAACCAATGGGTATCGCTGAGACCGTCTCGGATGGCCGACGACTGGCGATAGAGCGGCCGGACGCCGGCGCAGTCGCCGCCGTCCTCCTCTACCTCGTCGCAGACCTCACGACGAAACTGCTCGGAACGACAGTGTACGCCCTCGGATTCAGGGTCATGGGCGGGTCGCTGACCGTCGGGTCGCTGGCATCGATGGCGGTAGACGGCCTCCTCGTGGGCCTCGCCGTCGGACTGGCCGGCATCGGCCTTTCGATGACCTACAGCATCCTCGACTTCGCCAACTTCGCCCACGGCGATACGGTCACTGTCGGCGCCTTTCTCGGCTGGGTCGCCGCGTACGTCACGGCGAATCTGGCCGTCAGCGTACCCCTGACCGACCTGTTCCTGTTCAACGGCGGCACACAACTGAGTGCGTCCGCGTCGTGGGCGCTCGTCCTGTTCGGCCTCGTCGTCGCCGCCCTCGGAACCGTCGCCGTCGTCCTCGTCGTCGACCGTCTCGTCTATCGGCCCATGCGTAACTCGGGGAACATCTCCTTGCTCATCGCCTCTATCGGTGTAGCACTGGCACTCCGCTATCTCATCGCCTTCGTCTTCAGCACCCAGACCAGCGGCGTCGCCACCAGCGGCGCCCGCCTCCAACTGTTTGCGGGCGTCGCTATCACCGACAACGAAATCGCGCTGCTGGTCGTCTCCGTCGTCCTGATGCTCGGGGTTCACCTCCTGCTCCAGCGGACGAAACTCGGGAAGGCGATGCGGGCGATGGCCGACAACGAAGACCTCGCTCGCGTCACCGGTATCCCGACCGAACGCGTCGTCCGTCTCACGTGGGTGCTGGGCGGTGCGCTGGCCGGGACGAGCGGCTATCTCCTCGTCTTAGAGAGTGGCACCATCTCGTTTAACTTCGGCTGGATTCTCCTCTTGCTCATCTTCGCGGCCGTCATCGTCGGCGGCATCGGCTCTATCTACGGGGCGATGGCCGGGGGGGTTCTCATCGGCCTCGTCGACAGTCTGGCGCTCATCTGGCTCCCGTCGGGACTGACGCGGGCCGCCGCCTTCGCCGTCCTCATCGTCGTCTTGCTCCTGCGCCCGTCCGGTATCTTCGGGGGGGTAAGTACGGCATGACGGGCTTCGAAGACGTACGGGACCGACTGGAGGAACTGCCGGACGCCGCGCTCGTCGTTTCCTTCCTCGTCGGTATCTGGCTGCTACTGACCGCGCTCGCGTTCAGCGTCGGCGGCGCGCAGTCGGCCAACCTCGCCGCCGGGTTCGTCGGTAGCGTGACGGTGCTGGTCGGGGCGTATGCCATCCTCACCCTCGCGCTGAACCTCCAGTGGGGGTACACCGGCCTGTTCAACATCGGCATCGCGGGATTCATGGCCGTCGGCGCGTACACGACGGCCATCCTGACGGCGCCAATCGACCCCGGGGCGGGCGGCGTCCCGGGGTTCGGGCTGCCGCTGTGGGTCGGCCTGCTGGGCGGGATGGTGATGGCCGCCATCGTTGGGGCCATCGCCGCCCTCCCCGCGCTGCGACTTCGCGCGGACTACCTCGCCATCGTCACCGTCGCCCTCTCGGAGATAATCCGCCTGTTCGTCAACTGGGGCGGCGTCGCCGAGGTGCAGGTGTTCGGGAAGCGGTTCGGCACGGGCGGCGCGACGGGTATCTCGTTCGAGTCGCCGGACGAAATCGTCGCGACGCTGGTCAACGGTCCCGGCCAACCGCTCGTTACGGCCGCCGAGAGCGTCGGCATCTCCGGACCGAACGTCGTCAACATGGCGTACGGCCTGAGTCTGCTGGCTATCGCCGCCGGGAGCTACTGGGTGCTCAGTCGCCTCGTCAACTCCCCGTTCGGCCGCGTGCTGAAGGCCATCCGCGAGGACGAGACGGTCACGCAGTCACTCGGCAAGGACACCCGCCTGTTCAAGATCAAGGCGTTCATGATCGGCTGTGCGCTGATGGGGCTGGCCGGCGCGCTGTTCCGCGGTAGCGCGGGGTACATCAGTCCCGCGCAGTTCCGCCCCGTCATCACCTTCTACGTCTTCGCGGCGCTCATCATCGGTGGCTCCGGGTCCAACACCGGGAGCATCCTCGGTGCCGCGACGTTCTCGGCCCTGCTGTTCTACCTGCCGGCGCGGTTAGGCGAGTACGTCCCGACGTTCGGCCAGAGCGCCCCGGGCAACGTCTTCGAGGCCGTCGCCGCCCTCGGGTCGCTGGACCCGACACCGCTCGTCGCCTACACGGTCAGCAACGTCAGCACGCTTCGGTTCGTCCTCATCGGAGTGGTCCTCGTGTACATCATCCAGAATCAGCCGGAGGGACTGCTGGGCCACCGCAACGAACCGGCGACGAGCGTGGACCTGACACGCCCGCACGCCGCCGACGGAGGTGAGGCCGATGAGTGACGCCGAACCCGTCGGTACGGAACGGACGCCCGAGAGCGAGGTGCCGACGACGAGCGACGCCATCGACTCCCCGCTTCTGGAAGTACAGGGACTCAGGAAGGAGTTCGGCGGCGTCACGGCCGTCGACGGAACCTCGTTCAAAGTCGGGACGGGCGCGCTCACCGGGCTCATCGGTCCGAACGGCGCGGGGAAGTCGACGACGTTCAACTGCATCACCGGCATCCACGAACCCACCGACGGGACGGTCAGGTTCGACGGCCACGACGTGACCGGGCTGGCACCCTACACGCTCGCGAAGCGCGGCCTCGTCCGGACGTTCCAGATAGCCCGCGAACTCTCCGAGATGACGGTGCTAGAGAACGTGATGCTCGCCCCGCCCGCCCAGATGGGGGAATCGGCGCTTCGGTCGGTCCTGCCGGGCCTGCGCGAACAGGTCCAGCGAGACGAGGCCGACGTGGTCGAGGAGGCATGGGAGACGCTGGAGTTCTTCGAGATCGACCACCTCGCACACGAGAACGCCGGCAACCTCTCGGGCGGCCAGCGCAAACTGTTGGAGATGGCGCGTGTCCTGATGACCGACCCAGAGATGGTGCTGTTGGACGAACCGCTGGCCGGCGTCAATCCGACGCTAGAAGAGAAACTGCTGGACAGAATCGACGAACTGCGGCGGGACGGGCTGACCTTCCTGCTGGTCGAACACGACATGGACGTCATCATGAACCACTGCGAACACATCATCGTCATGCATCAGGGACGGGTGCTGGCCGAGGGGGACGCCGACACGATTCAGTCGGACGAGCGCGTTCTCGAAGCGTATCTGGGAGGCGACGTATGAAGCAGGCCCAGCGGTCCACGGACGCGACGCTGTCGGACCCTTCGGAGAGCCTGCTCGCGGTGCGCGATCTAGACGCCGGCTACGGCGACCTGCAGGTGCTCGACGGCGTCGACATGGACGTCGCCGACGGCGAGTACGTCGTCATCGTCGGCCCGAACGGCGCGGGGAAGTCGACGGTGATGAAGTCCGTCTTCGGTCTGACGACGTACATGGGTGGGACCGTCGTCTTCGACGGCGAGGACATCAGCCAACGCCGCCCGGACGAGATTATCCACGAAGGCATCGGCTACGTCCCGCAGAACGACAACGTGTTCGGGTCGCTCACGGTTCGCGAGAACCTTGAGATGGGGGCGTACATCCTCGACGAAGTGCCAGAAGACCGGATTCGGGATATCTACGACCGGTTTCCCATCCTCGAAGAGCGCTCGACCCAGAAGGCCGGGACGCTCTCGGGCGGCCAGCAACAGATGCTGGCGATGGGCCGGGCGTTGATGTTAGACCCCGACTTGCTCTTGCTCGATGAACCGTCGGCGGGGCTGGCACCGGACCTCGTCGACGAGATGTTCGACCGCATCGACAGCATCAACGACGACGGCACCGCCGTCCTGATGGTCGAACAGAACGCGAAGGAGGCCCTCCGGCGCTGTGACCGCGGCTACGTCCTCGTACAGGGTCAGAACCGCTATCAGGACGCCGGCGACACCCTGCTCGCGGACCAGCAGGTCCGACAGGACTTCCTCGGCGGCTAAAACGGGACGTGGTGGCCTACTGGTTCAGCGCGCTGTTGATTTGGGAGGTGTAAGACGACTGCTGGGACTCGAAACCCACCTGCTTGACGACGGTGCCGCCCTGCTCTTCGAACGCGGCGACGAAGCTCTGCTGGAGCGCCTGCCCGTAGCTGTTGTTCAGGTACAGCGTCGAGGCCGTCGACGCGCCGAGTTCCTCGGTCGCCAACTGCGCGAGCACCTGCCCCTGCAGGGCGTCGCTCGGCGGGGTCCGGAACACGAAGTCGTCGTCTTCGAGACCCGTGATGGCAGGGGAAGTGGACGCAGGCGAACACCCGACGACCTGATTGTCCACGAGGACGTTGTTCGCCACCTGAATCGTCGCTTCGGACGAGGCCGCCCCCGTGATGGAGGGGTACCCGGCGCTGACGAGCGAGTTGGCGGCGTTGACGGCGGCCTGTGCCGTCGACTGTGTGTCACCGACCTGCGTCTCGATGCCCTGGTCGATTTGGTCTCGGAGCTGAATCGCCGGGAGGAGCGCGGCGTCTCGAATCGGCTTTCCGAGCGGGCCGAGGTCGCCTGTCTCCGGCTGGAGGACACCGAGTCGGACCGTCCGGTCGGCGCCGCTGCCGCTCCCGGCGGGTTCCGGTTGCGCGAGGTCTGCGTTCCCGCCGAAGTCGATGGTCTGCTGGGTCTCGACGCCGCTCTGGGTAAACCCGAACACCTGATACTGCGCGGAAGTGATGTCCCCTGCGTCGTCGAAGTTGACGTTGCTGGAGGCCCCCTCGTACTGAATGTTCTCGCCGGCCGCGGCGGCCTCGGCCGCCGCGGGCAGTTCCGACGGGGTGTACGTCGTCCCACCGGGGTTGGCGACGACGCGCATGTGGTCGCGAATCGCGGCCCCGTCGTTCTCGCCGGCCATCAGGTTGGCCAGAATCTGGACCGCCGAGGCGTCGTAGGCCTGCGAGGTGAACACGCCGGCCTCGTCGTAGTCGAACTCCTCGGTGAACAGGTTCGTGAAGGTGTCCACGCCCGGACCGGCGGCGGACGGTGCCGATCCGAGGACGTTTGACATGTCGTTGCCAACGTCACCCGGGAGGCTGCCGTCTTGTAGGCCGTCTGTTACGAGGATGTCGACGGTGTCGTCGCCGTAGTCCGAGTAGTAGTCCTTGAACAACTGGACGCCACTCTGCGGGTACCCGACGACCATCAGGACGTCGGGCGTGTCCGCACCGCCACCGCCATCACCGGTGGTCTCGCCGTCGCCGCCACCGTCACCGTCACCGCCGCCGTCGCCGCCACCGTCCCCACCGCCGTCGCTCGGTTCTGTCGAACACCCTGCTAGTCCGATCAGACTCAGTGTACTGAGCGCACCGGTACGCTTGAGGAATGTTCGTCGGCTGTTATCACGACTCATACCTATCGTTCATTGAACCTACTAGTAGAAATATGTTGTCCGTGGTGGGACGCTGTACGACGGCGTGACACGGAGAAACGGTGTGACGGTTCTATCGAGTACCAGACCTATCAGGGTGCGAGTCGGTTCTTCCGGTTTTTCATCTCACGTTCGTAGTGGTCGAAGGTAATCGGACACCAGTCGCCCGCGATGTCGAGCAGTTCCTCGGTCATCTCGCGAATCTCCCACTGTGCGTCGGCGGCGGCCCGCATATCGGCGACGTGCATCAACATCCGGGCGTTCATCGACATCACGATGTTGACCTTCGTCCCGATCGGGAGAACGAACCGGGCGTCTTCGGGCGGCATCCCGAGGTCGAGCAGTTCCTGATACGACTCGACGGCGTCCTCGATGGTGTCGCGGAAGATCTCCGCACGCTTCTCGACGTCCGCCTCGTCGACCGCCCCTTGCTTCTGGTTGCGACCCACCCACTCGGGGTCCGTCGCCGATGGCGGGATGACCACCATCTCGCCCTCGCGCACGTCGGCCGGGTCCACGTCGTCGAAAGAGACGTACCGCATCGACTGGACGTCGAAAGAGACGTGGCGATGGCGCGTAATCTGTGCCATACAGGACCGGGAGACGCCCTCGATGGCGAACGTAATCTGTGGATGTTCGAACGGACCGAAGTGGCCGTGGTCCAGCAGGTGGCCGATGAGAGTCTCCTTTTTCGCTTCGAGCGTGTCGCCCTCGACTGTCTCCATCGTCGCTTCGAGGGACTGCCCGCCGACGAAATCTCCGCTGTAGTCGTTGCGAGCGGCTTTACAAACGAGGTCCTCGGGGTCCTCAGTGGCTTCCAGCAGCGTGACTTCCATACCGGGTGGGAACACCGGAGCGTGAAAATACTTCCTCCCCACCGCACGAACCGGGACCCGCCGCGTCGGTTCGCGAGAGTACTCAGATTCGCTTCCAGTCCGTCGGTTCGCCGGAGAGACCGAGGACGCGCGATTCGCGCCCGCCACCGTCCGCGTCGCGGACCTCGATGAGTCCGTCGAACGCCTGCTTGATGACCTGAATCGTCTGCTGGTCGTGCGCCCCGGAGTCGATGGTGAACACGCCGATGTAGTCCGCCGCGTCGAGACGGGACGAGAGGACGTGACAGAACTTGAAGACGGTCTTTTTGTCGGTGTACGTGAGCATCGTCGACAGGGAGACGAGCGCGAGACGCCCGCGGTCGCGGCCGGAGTTGTGCAGCCCTTCGAGCGTCTTGGTGATGCCGATACCGATACCCGTCAGGTCGCCCGGCGAGGACACCTGATGGACGTAGGCACCGTCGACCGAGCTGCTGTCTGACCCGCCTTCGCGGCGACAGTCGACGACGCCGAGTTGGGACTCTTCGAGTTCCGGCACTCTCTCGCGGAACTCTGCGACGACGTCTGTCGCGTCGTCGCTCGTCGTCACGACGACGGTGCCGTCCCCGTCGCGAGCACCGTCGGCCAAGATATCGTAGGCCAGCCGTTGTTTCCCGGTCATCGCGGGGCCAGAGATGAGGATACTGGACCCGGGACGGACCTCGGACAGAGCGTCGAAATCGAGCACAGATGAGAGGTCGTACATATCTTCCATCACCTCAGTTCTCTTCGCCATTGCTCAGTCCACGCAGTGTCGCGATGAAGTCGTCATCGTCTTCGATGCCGCCGAGCGTATCGGAGAGTCCCTCCCGCATCTCTGCCACCTGCTCTTTGAGTTCGGCGTACTCCTCGCTGTCGGCGAGTTCCGCGTTCGACTTCGTCGCTTCCAGTGTCGCCTGTTTCTCGACCAATGCGTAGTAGTCCTGCAGTAACGAGTCGTACTCGGACCGTTCTAAGAGGTTCGATACCGTGTCGTGGAGCTGCTCGCTCCGAATCGGCTTCGAGAGGTACGCGTCGAATCCCATCTCGAGGATGTCGAAGTCCGGTTCGACGGCCGTCACCATCGCCACGCGACATCCCAACTCGCGCTCGCGGATTCGGCTGAGGACTTCGTCTCCGGAGAGCCCGGGCATCATCCGGTCTAAGAGGACGACGTCGACTGTATCGTCCAACAGTTCGAGCCCCTCGTCCCCGTTCTGGGCCATCCGGACCTCGTAATCACCCTCCAGCCACAGTTTGTACGTCTCTGCGACGTCCGGTTCGTCTTCGACGATGAGTACGACAGGCGGGTCCGATTCGGACATACTTTACTTACTATCCCCGTTTTTAGTACCCACCTACATAGCCCTGTGGGTGCGGGCGCGAGCGGGCGTTTCGTACCGGCAATCGACTGTCCATTTCGCCACAGAGCGACACCGACATTGCCGGCCACCGACAACGAGAGAGCATGATACGGAACCTGGCTCGCGGCGCCCAGTCGTTTACCAGCAACACCTTCCTCGTCACGGGAGACCGGACCGTGCTCGTAGACGTCGGCAACGAGTTCGACGTCGTCTCGAAAGTCACCGACCACGCGGACGATCTCGACGCCGTCGTCCTGACCCACACCCACTACGACCACGTCGGCAACCTCGGCGACGTCGTCTCGGCCTACGACGTCGACGTCTGGGGGTTCGACACGGATCAGGAGGGCGTCACCCGTGCCGTCGCCGACGGCGAGACGGTGACGCTTGGCGACCACGACTACCGGGCGCTCCACACGCCGGGCCACAAGAACGACCACCTCTGCTTTTACTCGGCGGCGGCGAGCGTTCTCTTTGCGGGCGACCTCGTCTTCGCCAACGGGAGTTTCGGCCGGACGGACCTCGAAGAGGGGGACCGAGCGTTGCTCGTCGAGAGCATCGACCGCGTCCTCGACGTCGTCGACGAGGACCTCGGTGAGATGCACACGGGCCACGGCCCCAGCGTCACGGACGACCCCTATCACGACGTCGAACTGGCGTGGCAGGCCGCGCGGTTCTGAGTCTCGACCAAACCTCTTTGTCCGGACAGCGCGTCGATTCGAGCATGACGCTCCCCATAGACCCATCGGCGCTCGACGCAGCGGACATCGGTGAGAAACGAGCCACGCTGGAGATGGACCACGAGGAAGCCATCGAACACGTCCGCGAGGTGTTCACCGAGGCGGGGTTCGGCGTCCCGACCGAGTTCTCCCCCTCGGAGCTGCTCAACGAGAAGGTCGACGCCGACCGGGACCCGTACTACGTGCTCGGGGCCTGTAACCCGAACATGGCCGACCGGGCGCTCGACGCCTCCGAGAACCGCATCGGCGCGCTCTTTCCCTGTAACGTCGTCGTCTGGCAGGAGGAACCGGGCGTCCAGACTGTGTACCACATCAGCATCATGCGCGCCGCTCGACTCCTCGGGATGGCCCCCGACGACGACGTGATGGCCGACATCGTCGCCGACACCGGCGAACTCGTCGACGAGGCGTTCGGCAACCTCGACAGCGTCGAGTGAGACAGCGGTTCAGTCGAACGCCGTCGCCAGCAGTGCGTCGTAGGCGTGGTCGTAGGCGTCGGCGACGGCCTCGGGGTCGGCCCGCGTCTCGGTGTCGAGGGCTGGCAATCTGACCGCGCCCGTCCGGTCGATGAGGTCGACCACGCTGCCGACCCGTTCCTCTAACTGTCCGTCACCGGGGCTCCCGGTGGCGATCTCACAGGCCTTCGCGTAGCGACGCCCGTCGTAGAAGCGGGCCCGGCCGGGTTCGACGACGGCGACGGCGTCCGGTTCGAACCCGTCTAACGGTCGGGCCACGTCGCCGTAGGACTCGACGACGGCGCGGTCGGCGCCGGCGATATCCTCGGCGATTGCTCCCAGCGCCTCGGCGTGCATCACGCTCATGAGGTCGTTGAAGTCAGGCAGCGAGGTGACACGCGGCGCGTCGGCGACGGGGAGCGAGTCGGTGACCGACTGCGGCAGGTCGACGGTGCCGTTGACGACGAACTCGCCGGCCCCGTCTCGGCCGCCGACGCGGTCCACGACGAACTGCCGGCGGTCGCTTCCGAGGATCCCAGTTCCCGCGCCCGGCGAGGGGTGCCAGAGCCGATGAATCGGGTTGATGGCCTCGGGCCGCACGTCGCCCGGCGAGGCGTCGGCCAGTCGCCTGGCGTCCTTGCCGAACAACCGGCCCTGTTCGGTCGCATAGCGGAAGTCGTCGTGGTCGAACCAGTAGTTGTTGCCGGCCCGCGGCTTGAACCCGCGAGCGCCGGTGTGGGCCAGCAACCCGACGGAGAACGTCGTCTTCCCGGCGTCGACGCGGTCGGCACCGGCCACGAGGAGGTTCATCTGTCGTCGAGACCGTAGAGGCCGACCACGTCTTCGGCGTCGGGTTCGGCGAACACCAGACTGTCCTGATTGTAGATCATCCACGGGATGGCCCAGTCGATGAAGACGGACTCGTTGAAGTCGCTCAACTCGGCGTCGACGGGTAGTCCTTGCAGGAGACGGGCCAGTTCGGGGATCGTATACAGCAGGTCCGGGTCGAGGATGTCTGCCGGTTCGTGCAACTCGAAGGAGCGAACGTCGTCGAATTCGGCCTTGTCGGCTGGCATAGCCGCGGCTACGCCGAGGGAGTGGGTAAATCCCTCGGACCGGAGAGAGCCGCCGCTACGGGGAGGCGCTCGAAGAAATGTGCGGTTCGGGAGCGTTACTCGAAGTGACCGACTGCGGTCTGGTACTCCTCGGCGACCTCGCTCCAGTCGACGACCTCGAAGAAGGCGTCGATGAAGTCGCCGCGGGCCGGACCGTAGTCGTAGTAGTACGAGTGCTCCCAGACGTCGAGGGCCAGGATGGGGTGTGCGCCCCAGAGCGCGCCCTGGTCGTGCTTGTCGACCTTGACGTTGCGCAGTTGCTTCGCAACGGGGTCGTAGACCAGTAGCGCCCAGCCACCGGCAGCGGACGCGGCGGCCTCGAACTCGCCCTTCCAGCCTTCGTAGGACCCGAAGTCCTCCTCGATGCGGGCACGAAGGTCGCCGTCGGGTTCGCCGCCGCCGTTGGGGTCCATGTTGTTCCAGAACAGCGTGTGGAGATAGTGGCCACAGCCGTTGTGGGTCACGTTACCCAGCGCACCGGCGGACGAGGAGAAGTCCCCCGACTCGCGGTTCTCGGCCAGCGTTTCCTCCGCCGACTCCAGCCCGTTTACGTACCCCTGATGGTGGGTGTCGTGGTGCCACGTGAGCACCTGTTCGGAGATGTGTGGCTCCAGGGCATCGTAGTCGTACGGAAGCGGTGGCAGTTCGGGTTCGGAGTGTTCGGACATATGAAATCGCCTCCACATGAACGGTCGAGCGCGCGACTGTTAAACGTTTAGGAGCAGGACGGTACCACACCGCAGGGACCAGCCACCGGCGGCGTAATATGCCGTGAGGCGAGTGTTTGTGACACGTATCCAATGATATCGCGGCGAGATGTCAGCTGCCGTGTTCGAGGACGAGCCCCGTCACCCGTCGTCACTCATCGTTCACACCATGTCTCACTGAGCCGACCCTCGCACGCCGGGTACTCGCTGGTCACCGCGTTCCCCGCTCTGCCGAGAGGGGACAGCGTCGCGTTTCAGCTGTCGCCTCTCGCTACCTCGAACATCTCGATAGCTTCCTCCCGGCGCTCGCTGTGGTCCACGATGGGGTCCGGGTAGTCCGGGGCCGCGTTCCGGCGCTGGGTCAGCGACGCCTCGTGCCACTCGTGGATAATCTCGGGCGCGGCGTCTTCGAATTCCGGGACGTAGCGCTTGATGTACTCGGCGTCGGGGTCGTAGCGCTCGCCCTGCGTCATGGGATTGAACACCCGGAAGTACGGTTGGGCGTCCGTGCCCGTCGATGCGGCCCACTGCCACCCGCCGTTGTCGTTGGCCGTGTCGTGGTCGACCAGTTTCTCCCGGAACCACTCGTAGCCGTGTCGCCAGTCGATGAGGAGGTCCTTCGTGAGGAACGAGGCCACTATCATCCGGACGCGGTTGTGCATGAACGCCTCCTCGCGGAGCTGGCGCATCCCGGCGTCGACGATTGGATAGCCCGTCTCGCCGTCCTTCCACGCCTGCAAGTGGTCCTCGTCGTAGTTCCACTCGATGTCGTGGTCGTACGTCTTGTAGTTCTCCGTGACGACGTTCGGGTTCGCGAACAGTACCTGCGTGTAGAACTCGCGCCACGCGAGTTGGGACAGGAACTCCTCGACGGACTCCGCGTCGGCACTGCCCGGTTCGACGACGTCGCGGGCCTCGGCAGTGGCCGCGTACACCTCCCGGATGCCGACGGTGCCGAACTTGAGGTGGGCTGAGAGGCGAGACGTACAGTCCTCTGCCGGGTAGTCCCGTCGGTCCTCGTAGCGGTAGACGTTCTCGTCGAGGAACGCGTCGAGCAACTCGCGAGCGTGGTCGGTGCCGGCAGGCGGCACGTCGGCCTCGGGGGTATCGAACCCGAGGTCCGGGAGCGTCGGCAGGTCGTCGCCGTCGACGTCGGCCAGTGCGTCCGCGGCGGGGGTATCGTACGGGTCGGCCTTCTCCCGGTCGTGCCACTTCCGGCCGAAGTAGGTGAACACGCTGTAGGGGTCGCCGTCGTTGGTCGTTATCTCGCCGGGTTCGTGGAGGACGGCGTTCTGGACGGCCTCACGGGCGACCCCTGCGTCGTCCAGTGCGCGACGGACGGCGGCGTCCCGTTCGCGGGCGAGGCCGGAGTAGTCTTTCCCCCACGTCACCGTCTCGGCACCGTACTCCTCGGCGAGTTCGGGGAGGACCGTTCGGGGGTCACCGTGCGCGACGACAAGGTCGGACCCGTTCTCTCGGTACCACGACCGGAGGCTGTCGAGTGCGTCGAGCATGAACGCCACCCGCGGCGGGCCGGCGTGCGTGAGCGCGTCCGAGTCGAAGACGAACACCGGGACCGCGGGGTCTCCGGCGCTCGCTCGGGCGAGGCCCGCGTTGTCGGCCGCCCGCAGGTCTCGACGGTGCCAGTGAAGGCGCATATCCGGTGGTCGCCCGCCGCAGGCAAAAAGCCGTACCCAACAGGGTTTGGCTCCGACTGGCGGCAGAGTTATCTCGGCGGGCCCGGTGGTCGCGGGTATGTCAGACGATGCCGTTCTCCTGACCGTCGAAGACGACGTGGCGACGGTGACGCTGAACC
This sequence comes from Haloarcula sp. JP-L23, assembly GCF_011602445.1. Lineage (NCBI taxonomy): Archaea > Methanobacteriati > Methanobacteriota > Halobacteria > Halobacteriales > Haloarculaceae > Haloarcula > Haloarcula sp. JP-L23. Next base: position 2,306,547 of record NZ_CP050014.1, read on the forward strand.
GGCCCGACGTGCGAAACGCGCTCGCCGCGGACACGGCGGAGCGACTGACGGAGCGCTTCGACACTATCGCCGACAGCGGCGCTCGCTGTGTCGTCCTCGAAGGGGCCGGCCCGGCGTTCTGTGCCGGCGGCGACGTCGAGGCGATGGTAGAGGGCGTCGCGGGCGACCAGCCACCGGCCGAACGCGTCGAACTCGTCGTCGCCGCCATCCACGGCGCTATCGAGGCGGTCCACGACTGTCGCCTCCCGGTCGTGGCGAAGATAGACGGGGCGACGTTCGGCGCCGGGGCCGGACTCGCCCTGGCCTGTGACGTGCAGTTGGCCAGTCCCGACGCGAAGATAGGGTTCGGGTTCCGGCGGGTCGGCCTCGCCATCGATTCGGGCGTCTCGTACTTCCTGCCACGTCTCGTGGGCCCGAACAAGGCCAAGGAACTCGTCTTCACCGGCGAACTGCTGGACGCCGATACGGCCCGCGAACTGGGCATCTTCACCCGACTGTTCGAAGCCGATCAGTTCGAAGACGGCGTCGAGAACATCGTCACGACGATCGCGGAGGGACCGACCGTCGCGCTGACACAGGCCAAACGGTTGCTGGACCGGGGGACCGAGTCGACGTTCGAGCAAGCCCTCGACGACGAGGCGACCGCACAGGGCCTCGCGTTCACGACGGCCGACCACGAGGAAGGTGCGACGGCGTTCATGGAACACCGCTCCCCGGAGTTCGAGGGGCGCTGACCGTGCGCACGTGTCACCAGCGGTACCAGTAGACACCGTCACGAAGACCGGACGCTCGTCGACGCCACGTTTTCGGACGGTAATTCGACTCCCGTACAGGAGAAATAACTGTGAGAGGCGAAACTGTCAAATCCGCAGGCAAATGAGTACCGATATGGTAGACGAGACGCCGGACTGGGAGTTCAAAGAGCGAGACGTACACATCCTCCGTGAACTCGCCGACGAGCCACAGCGGTCCTCCCGCCAACTGGCCGGTATCCTCGAAAGCGAGTACGACATCGACGTCTCGCACGTCACTGTCAGCGAGTCGATTCGGAAGATGCGCGAGGAGGAAGTGTTTCGTGAGGCCATCGTCCCCAACGAATCGCTGTTCAACTTCGCGCTGTTCGAGTTCAAGTTCAACCCCGAACACTTCGCCGACGAGTGGTACGAGGCGATGGTCTCCATCCGGGACGACGAACACACCCTGTTTTACTTCCTCTCGGACGGGGAGTACCAGTGGAAGTCCGTGATGATGTTCCAGACGCGCGCCGCCGAATCGCGGTGGATTCACGAGTTCTACAAGGAACACGGCAGGGTCGTCCAGAACGTCCGCAACTCCGTCGTCCACAACGTGTTGAAGTTCCAGACGGACCCCGAGATATTCACAGAGCTACACGCAGACGACAGATAGAGAAGACAGAAAGGGGAGTGTCGGCAGTACCGCCCGGTTACAGTTTCCGCTCGGCGTCCTCGGCCAGTTCCTTCATGCGCTTTCCGACCCGACCCGCATCGGAGAACTCGTCTTCGCTCATGGCCGTCGCCAGTGCGTTCCCGAGGACGAAGACGGCGTGTTTGTGTTCGCTCTTTGACTTGTGAACGTCCGAGGGGCGTACGTCCAGTTCCTGGTATGGATCGAACAGGCCTGGGTCGACGCTGTCCATCTCGTCGCGGAAGAACTCCATGATAGTCACCATCTGTTCGTGTAGCTCTAACAGCTCGTCTTTGTGCATTGTCGTGTGCTATGTGACGGGACTCCTATAAGAATTGCCTGAGAACAGGTACCAGACTCACTGTTCGAGATTCAGAAGACGTACTCGTCGTCGTGTCCCATCATACCGTCGTCTTCGAACCCTGGCTCTTCGTCCTCGTCTTGGGGACCTGAAGTCTTGTACGCCTTCAGACCGGTCGAGAGGAGGTCTTCGATGGCTTCTTCGCGATTGAGGAACTCGCCTTGCTCGACGAGCTGGGCGATCTGCATTTCGAGGTGTTCCGGGATGTTGATCTCTACCTTTGGCATCGCAACGTTGGCCCCTTTGAGTAAGTCACATTTAAATTTGACGGGGGTAGTTGCGTATTTCGCAAACCGATAGTACATAGTACGCGGCATCTACTTCTCGAAACCAGATATTAATTTTTGAAAATCGGAAGTGGCGCGCTGGGCACGCCCACCGCGGGGACAGCGGTCGTGGGTATAGTCAGGCTCAAAGGGTCGGAATCCTAAGACGGGGGTGATGGAACCACTGCGTGGCGACGAGTCGACGGTGGGTGAGACATCGGTCGTCACACGCGGCTGTCGAGTCGAGAGCGGTACACCCCGAACCGTCCTCGACACCGGGACGCGACCACGATTCGCGTGGGCGACGGGCTCTGAGTCCATCGCGGCGAGCGGCGCCGCCGCCACCGTGACCGCGTCCGGTGCGTCCCGATTCGCGGACGTACAGGCGGCCGCGACGGCGCTGTTCGACCGCTGTGACGTCCCGACAGACCTCCCGAGTGTCGCGCGCCCCCGCCTGTTCGGTGGCTTTGCATTCCACGAGGGCGACACCGAGAGCACAGAGTCGCCGTGGGACGGGTTTCCGGGGGCCGCGTTCTTCCTCCCCGAGGTGCAGGTGACCCGGACGGACGGCGGGACGTGGCTCACGACGACCGGCACCGGGCCGACGGCGGCGGCCGACGCCGATCAGCGGCTCGACGAGTGGGCCGACCGGCTTGCCGACGTGCCAGAGTCCGCTCCGAGGGGGCCGCCGGGCGTCGAATCCCGAGAGCGGACGCCGTCACAGGCGACGTGGCGCGACCAAGTGGGGGCCGCACTGGAGAGCGTCGAAGACGGGAACTTACAGAAGGTGGTCCTCGCGCAGGCACTCCACGTGCGTCTGCGCGCGGACCTCTCTGTCCCGGACGTACTGGACCGGTTGGCAGTGACGTATCCGGACTGTTACCGATTCCTGCTCTCGCCGGAAGACGGCGGGACCTTCTTCGGCGCGACGCCGGAGCGACTGGTCTCCCTGCGAGGGCGAACGGTACGAACCGAGGCGCTCGCGGGGTCGACCGGTCGCGGTGACACGCCGGCCGAGGACGAGTGGCTGGCCGCCGAACTACTGGACAGCGAGAAGGACACGCACGAACACACACTCGTCGCCGACGCCATCCGCGACCAGCTAGAACCGTTCGCGAGTTCGGTACGCATCGGCGACCGGACTGTGAGACGGCTGGCGACGGTCCAGCACCTCCGGACGTCTATCACGGCCGAACTCGAACGGGACGAACACGTCCTCTCGCTCGTCGAGGCCCTGCACCCGACGCCCGCCGTGGGCGGCCTCCCGCCGGACGAGGCACTGCGGACCATCCGCGAGACGGAGGCGTTCGACCGCGGGTGGTACGCCGCGCCTATCGGGTGGGTCGACGCCGCCGGCAACGGCACGTTCGCCGTCGGCATCCGCTCGGCCGTCGCGAAGGGACGACTCGCCACGCTGTTTGCCGGGGCGGGCATCGTCGCCGACAGCGACCCCGACAGGGAGTGGGACGAGGTCCAACTGAAGTACCGACCGATGCTCGACGAACTGGAGTGACCGACGTGAGCTATCCCAACGTCAACACGCTGTGGGCCGAGACGCTCGTGGCGGAACTGGTCGCAGGCGGCGTCGACGCGGTCTGTGTCTCGCCGGGCAGTCGGTCGACGCCGCTGACCGTCGCGTTCGCGGAGCACCCCGACGTGACCGTATACTCCCACCTCGACGAGCGGTCGTCGGCGTTTTTCGCGCTCGGCCGCGCGAAGCGGACCGGTGAGCCGACGCCGCTGGTCTGTACCTCCGGTACGGCCGCGGCGAACTTCCACCCCGCAGTCATAGAAGCCGCCCAGTCGGGCGTCCCGATGCTCCTCCTGACGGCCGACCGCCCGCCAGAACTCATAGACAGCGGCGCGAACCAGACCGTCGACCAGGAGAAACTGTACGGCGATGCGGTCCGGTGGTACCGGGACATGCCGGAACCGGCGGCCAGACCACGGACGGTCCGGATGCTCCGGACGACGATGGCCCGTGCGCTCACAGAAGCGACCGGCAGCGACCCCGGACCGGTCCACCTCAACTGCCGGTTTCAGAAACCGCTCGAACCGACGCCGGCCCCCGAGGACGGCCCGGACGGCGTCCCGGACGACTGGGCCGACGGCGACCGACTCGCCGCGGAGGGCCGTGACGGGCCGTTCGTCCGGACGAGTCAGGGGACCAGCGAACCGCCCTCTGGCGACGTGGCGCGAATCGCTCGGGCCGTCGAATCGGCCGACCGTGGCCTCGTCGTCGCCGGTCCGGCGGACGACGGCCTCGGGGCCGAGGCGTTGACGTCGCTCGCGAACGCGACTGGCTTCCCGGTGCTCGCGGACCCGCTCTCGGACCTCCGGTACGGCCCCCACGTCGACCGCATCGACCCGCCGGTGTGTGGCGGCTACGACGCCTATCTCGGGAGCGAGGCGACGGAGTCGTGGGCCGACCCGGAGGTCGTCCTCCGGTTCGGCGCGTCACCGACCTCGAAACCGCTCCGACACTACCTCAGGGACGCCGACTGCCGGCAGATCCTCGTCGACCGGTCTGGCGGGTGGTCCGAAGCGGAGTTCACCGCGACGGACCATCTCGTCGCCGACGAGGGCGCCGTCGCCCGGGCAGTCGCCGAGCGAGTGACTGGGTCGGGGGCGCAGACGTGGCGTGACCGCTTCGAGACTGCCGAGCGAGTCCACTGGGACAGCGTGAGCGACGCCGTCACCGACCGCTACTGGGAGGGCGGCGTACTGGCGGACGTGACAGCGCACGCGCCGGACCCGACGACGGTGTTCGTCTCGAACAGTATGCCGGTGCGTGACCTCGACAGGTTCGGGGAACCGCGTGCGGCCGACCTCACCGTCCTCGGCAACCGTGGGGCGAGCGGTATCGACGGTATCACCTCGACGGCGCTGGGGGCGGGCAGCGCGACAACGGACCCGCTCGTCCTCGTCACCGGCGACCTCGCGTACTACCACGACATGAACGGACTGCTGGCACTCTCCCGGTGTGGCGTCGACGCGACAATCGTCCTCCTGAACAACGACGGCGGCGGCATCTTCCACGTGCTCCCCATCGAGGACCACGACGCGTTCGAGGAACAGTTCAAGACGCCACACGGACTGGACTTCGGGCCGACCGGCGACCTCTACGGACTGGCGTATCGCCGCGTCGACGGCCGTGATTCGTTCGTCGATGCCTTCACGGAGTCCGTCGAGAGCGACGGAACGCAGGTCGTCGAAGTGTGTTTCGACGCCGAAGCGAGCCACGCCGTCAGAGACGACCTGACCGCTCGCGTGCGAGACGCTATCGCCAGTCGCTGAGTGACGCTTCCAGCGTGTCGACCGGAACGGACGTGGTTTGTTCTGCTATCTCCGGGAGCTCCGTGTAAGCCGTCTCGTTTCTACTGTAGTCCGGTCGATTGCCCGCGGTCCCGGTCGTCGCCCCAGAGACGACGCCGACGACGTCGCCATCGAGGGTGACCAGCGGGCCACCGCTGTTCCCGTTTCGCGTCGGAACGGTCGAGAGGAGCCAGTCGATACCGTCCAGAACCCGCAGATAGCGACCGAGACTGAGTATCCACTGGCCGAGTCGGCCGGGGTGGCCAACAGTGACGAGCGGGTCCCCCCGTGAGAGGTCGTCAAGACTCCCCAGCGAGAGCGGGGGCACAGACAGGTCTGTCTCCAGCAGCGCGAGGTCCGGTTGTAGCTCTTCGTGGTAGCCGACCCGCTCGCCTGTCCCAGTCGCTCCGTCGAACGTCTCGACCGACAGCGTTCGGGACCCGTCGGCGACGTGTGCGTTCGTCACGATTTCGCCCTCGCCGACGAACCACCCCGTGCCGCCGCGGTTCCCGTCCCGAAGCACGACTACCGACTCCCGCACCGACGTTCCGACCTCGGACGCGCGCTCTCGGGTGGCCCGCGTAAACTCCGTCTCGACCGGCTCGCCGTCGGTTCTGGTGAGTCGGGACCGGGACGAGTCCGCCCGCTCTGTGGCCGACTGCGGGTTTGTCGCTGCCCCCGCCGAGCCATCCGTCGACGGTGGCGCGGAGTCGATGACCCCACTGCACCCAGACAGGCCGGCAGTTGCGGCGACCGACGCGAGAAACGACCGGCGAGAACGGTCCATACGCTTGGGACTAGTCCGCCCTACAAAAACCTGCATCTACAGCCGCAGGACCGAGTACGTGAGTATCGAGAACCCGAACGGGAGCCACGTCCCACACAGGGCGACGACCCCGAGGAGCGAGAAGAAACTGACGTTCACCCACAGCAGCACTAGCGGCGTGAGGAGGCTCCAGATGCCAAAGACCAGTATCGCGACGTTGGGCACTGACTGGAGGTACCCGACGACGAGGACCAGACAGACGCCGAGCACGAGGTTGACGAACAGTGGGAACGCCGGAACGAGCGCGCTGAACAGCAAGACGGGATAGAGCGCGAAGGTGAGACCGAGCAGCGTGAGTTCCCGGCCGGTCGGCACCAGCCGCTCGTATCTCGGCCCGGGCTGGACGTTCTCTCTGACCGCGTAGCTGCTGGTGGCGGTCCACGCGCTTGTCTCGCCGGCACCGGCGTATCCGCCGGGCGCGTCTGTGTCGGCGCTCCAGCCACCAGTCGGGTCGCTGTCGGCCCGTGCCGTCCGGCCGTCGTCGCCGCGCTTCGTCCCGGTTCGCTCCTCACGGTCCGCTCGCACCCGTTCGCTGGCGCGTCGCTCCCGTTCGGCGCGTTCGCGCGCTCGCTGGCGTGGGTCACCGGCGTCGGACGCTGTCGACGAAGCGTCCGACGACTCGGTCTGGCCGCCCTCGGACTCGGCGTAGCCAGCCCGACGCGCCGCCGCGGCGACGTCGCTCTCGGCCACCGAGGACTCGTGCCTTACGTACGCCTCGTGACCGAGTCGGTCGTAGCGCTCGCGAGCGGCCTCGTCGACGAGAACGTCGCGTGCCTCGACGAGTGCCTGTGTCACCTCACGGGCGTCGTCGGCGTCGCTCACGTCCGGGTGCGTCTCTTTCAGACGCTCCCGATAGGCGGCCTCAATCTCGTCGGTCGTCGCGTCCGTCGGGACGCCGAGGACGTCGTAGAACGTCTCAGTCATGCAGGTGCTGGACGAACGGTAAGTCGGCTACTGTGACGTATAACTCCTCGTGCCCAGTTCTCAGTATTCACGTTCGGGTTCGCGCTCGCTGCTCCGGTCCGTCGACTGGGTCTGTCGGCCGCCGTCGGCGCGCTGGTAGGCCAACTGCTCCAGCGACGACGCGATACGGGCCAGCACGAGGATGAAGTGATAAAACAGGTAGACGGACCACAGCGCCACAATGACGACCAAGCCGAGCAGTATCTGCTGTACGATGACGAGACTGTAGGCGAGGACCAGCACCGAGAACACGGTCAAGCCGGCTCTCAGGGTCCGGTCGTTCATGCTGGAGGGCATACGTTCGGTGACGGACGGCCGTGAGGAAAGCGTTTCGCCGTCACTACGAATCTTTTTGCGCCGCCCACCGTCATGCCCGGTATGGTCTCAGAGCTATTCGACCCGGACCGCTGGGAACCCATCGAGCGGTTCGACTTCACCGACATCACCTACCACCGCTCTACCGAGACGGGTGCGGTCCGAATCGCCTTCGACCGCCCCGAGGTCCGCAACGCCTTCCGACCGGAGACGGTCGACGAACTCTCCGAGGCGTTAGACCACGCCAAACGACTCACCGACGTCGGCTGTGTCCTCCTCACCGGGAACGGCCCGTCGCCGAAAGACGGCGGGTGGGCGTTCTGTTCCGGCGGCGACCAGCGCATCAGGGGCGAGAGCGGGTACGAGTACGAGGCCGATGCGGACAGCGAGTCGCCACGCGACTCGGAACAGGCGAGCGGGGAGCAGCGCGACCCGCGAGACATCGGGAACGAAGATGCGCCGGAGAACGTCGGCCGCCTCCACATCCTCGAAGTCCAGCGCCAGATTCGACACATTCCCAAACCCGTCGTCGCCGTCGTTCCGGGGTGGGCCGTCGGCGGTGGCCACTCGCTACACGTCGTCTGTGACCTCACGCTCGCCAGCGAAGAGCACGCGAAGTTCCTCCAGACTGACCCCGACGTGGGGAGTTTCGACGGCGGGTTCGGCTCCGCGTACCTCGCCAGACAGGTCGGCCAGAAGAAGGCCCGCGAGGTGTTCTTCCTCGGGAAGACGTACGACGCCGAGGAGGCCGCCGACATGGGCATGGTCAACGAAGTGGTCCGCCACGAGGAACTAGAAGACGTGGCCATCGACTGGGCCGAGCGGATGAACGAGAAGTCGCCGACGGCGATGCGGATGCTGAAGTACGCTTTCAACCTCGACTCCGATGGGATGGTCGGTCAGCAGGTCTTCGCCGGTGAGGCGACGCGTCTGGCCTACATGACCGACGAAGCCCGAGAGGGACGGGACGCGTTCAACGAAGGCCGGAGGCCGGACTTCGGCGACGTACCCTGGCACTACTAGCCCACCGTTCCCGAGCGGTCGCGACCGCCGCACCGACTGCGACAGCGTCCGTGGGCCGCAAACGGCTACCGCGTCGACAGCAGCGCTTCGGTGTTGGATTTCCCGAGCGCGATAACCCCGTAGTCCTCCGTCCCGATTTCGAGCGTGGCGGTACCAGACCACCCGGCGTCGGCCAGCCCGGACAGCGCTCTCGTGAAGTCGAGTCTGCCCATCCCGACCGGGAGGTGTTCGTCGCTGCCGCCGCGCGTGTCGACGAGGTGGAGGTGGTCGATTCGGTCGGCGTATCGCTCTGTGAACTCACCCATCTCGGATTCGTCCATTCCGGTCAGGATGGCGTGGCTGGTGTCGAACGTCATCGACGCGTCGGGGTACCGTTCGAGGAGTTCCGGGAAGGAAGCGGCGTCGTAGTAGCTGTTCACGACGTTCTCCAGACAGGGGTTCAGGTCACGCTTCTGGGCGGCAGGGACGAGGTCGTTCAGGCTCTCGTGGACGAACCCGCGACAGTCGGACTCGGTCCAGCCGAGGTCCCAGGCGTCCGAGGACGGGTGGAAGACGACCCGCTCGGCACCGAGGTCCGCAGCGAGGTCCATGCCGGCGGTCAGTTCCGTGACGGCTCCCTCGCGGACGGGAGTAAACGGGGAGCCGAGGTCGACGGCGAACGGGAGGTGAACGACGACGTCGAGGCCGTGATCGGCGAGCGTCTCGGCCATCTGCGCTCGCCGGTCGACGATTCGCTCGCGGGCGTACGGCCCGTCCAGTAACAGTTCGACGAAGTCGAACCCCTCGTCTGCGGCCCAGGCGACTGCCCGCTCGAAGTCGAGGCCGAGACCGAGCGTGAATCCGAGTTCGAGGTCCAGCGTCAGGTCGGAGGAGGCGGTACGGTTCGGGGACACACCGGGTCTGTCGGCCGGTCCAGTGAGAGGTGTCAGGGAACGTGTAACAGTTGCCGGTTCCGGCGGCGAGTCACGTCGGTGGCTCTGTACGCGGGAACGTGAGTTCGACGACGGTCCCGGTCGGGTCGTTGTCGCGGATGTCGAAAGAGCCCTCGCTGTTTATCACCATCCAGCGGACGAACCACAGACCCAGTCCCGACGTGTGCTTGAGGTCTGACTCCATCCCGGCGGCGAGAACCTCTCGCTCCTCGTCGGGCATCCCCGGTCCGTCATCGGTGACGGTGACGACGACGGTGTCGGATTCGACGGTCACGTCGACCACGACGGTGACGCCCGGGTGGCCGTACTCGAAGGCGTTTTCCACCAGTTCGCTGAGTGCGAGTTCCAGCGAGCCGTGGGCCCGTGCCCACGCTTCCTCGGGCGTGTTCGCGAGGATAGTGCCGTTGGCGTGACTCAACCCCGCCTCTTCGACGACGTGGTCGACGTGTGGAACGACGTCTATCGGCCCGACGTGGTCGGTCGAATTCGGGTCGAGCGTGTCGTGGAACTCTCTGGCAGTGTCACCGAGGTCTAGCAGTTCAGCGGTCACTCGCTCGATCGCCGCCGCCGACGTCCGGACCACCCCGTCGTCGCTGGCCTCTCTGATAAACTCCACCTGTGCGAGGACCACGTGGAGTTTGTTGCGCAGGTTGTGCCGGAGGACGCGGTCCAACACCGACAGGCGGTACCCCCGTTCGCGGTGGCTGGTCACGTCACGACTCACGCAGACGACGCCGTCGAACTCGGACGCCGGACGTATCGCGACGGCCGTCTGGAACCGCCTGTCTCGACCCTCGGCGTTCCGTATCGTCGTTTCGATGGTCGTCTGTGGTGTGTCTTCCGCGCCCAAGTTGAGGATGGCACTGGAGAGCGCAGCGGCGTGTGTCCGTCCCAGCACCGACCGGACGTGTTCGCCGGTCAGTTCGTTCGGAGCGCGGCCACAGAGTTCTGCGGTCGCCTCGTTCAACAGCGTAAACCGGAGGTCGGCGTCGAGCGAGTATATCGGGTCGCTCGCCGCACGGACTATCTGTTCGTACTGGCGGAGGTTCCGGGCTTGCTCGACTCGGCCGGTGATGTCCTGCTGGAAGCCGACGAAGTGTGTCAGCCCCGAGGGACCGTACACCGGGACTATCTCGACGTGGTTCCAGAACGGCGTGCCGTCCTGCCGGTAGTTTTGGAGTTCGACAGTAACGCCCTCTCCTCGCTCTATGGCCTCGCGCATCTCCCGGACCGGGTCCGGGTCGGTGTCTGGCCCCTGCAAGAACCGGCAGTTCCGGCCGAGTATCTCCGAGCGGTCGTAGCCAGTCATCTCGACGAACGCGTCGTTGGCGTACCGCAATGGCTGGTCGTCTCGGGCCGAAGCGATAGTGATGCCCGTAAGCGCGTCGTCCATCGCTCGACGGAACAGCGTCAGGTCTTCCGACTGGCGCCTGATACGCAGCAGCGACCCGAGACGGCCCCGGAACACCGCCTTCGACGCCGGCATCACCAGCACCTCGTCGACGGCCTCCGGCAGCGTCTGGACCGCGTGTTCGGGGACAGCGGCCCCGACCACAAGCAACACTGGGACGAACTTCGGGTCCGCGTCGGCCTTCCGACGGGCGAGTTGGTCCTCGATTCGGGATACGTCGCGGTATCGACCAGACAGACGTCGAACTGGGGAGGTCCGCCAGCGACTCCGGTGTCACCACCTCGTGGTCTTCGAGTCGGTCCGCGAGTAACTCCCGGTCCTCGTCGTTCTCGACGAGCAACGCCACCCGCACCGGCCCCCGGTCGAACGTCGCTGTGAGCGGGTGGTAGGGCATCTGTTTGTTACTCGATCCGATTGGTCGGGGCCCCGGTCAGGCTACCGCGGCAGTCGCCGGATAGTTCGCCGACCGTGATACCGTATCGCCCGCGGGACAGTATCTCGCTGAGGCTGGGGACGCCGGACGAGACGCAGTCGGTATCGGCGTCGGTCACACTTACGATATCGGGGCAGGCGGCAAAAGTGTAGCCATTTTGTAGCATTTGGTTGTCGATTCCTCCGGAAAGCACACGGTTCGAGGCGTCGGACGAAACGGTGTGAACCACAGTCGCTTTGAGGATAGCGTCCCGAGTTCGCGACAATGAGTACAGCGACGGCCGACGTCTCGAAGCGGAAGGCGTGGCTGATGGCCGCCCGGCCACAGACGCTCCCAGCCGGGGCCGCCCCGGTCGTCGTCGGGACCGGACTCGCGGTCCACGCCGACGTCTTCGCACTGTTCCCGGCGCTTGCGGCGCTCGTCGGGGCCCTCCTCATACAGGTGGGGACGAACTTCGCGAACGACTACTACGACGCCATCAAAGGCGCCGACACGGACGAGCGAGAGGGGTTCACCCGGGTGACGGCGGGCGGTCTCATCGAACCCGACGCGGTCAAGCGGGCGATGATACTGACGTACGCCCTGGCCGTCGTCGTCGGCGTCTACCTCGTCGCCATCGGTGGCCTCCCCATCGTCGTCGTCGGCCTCTCGGGCATCGCCGCCGGCATCCTCTACACCGGCGGCCCGTTCCCCTACGGCTACCGCGGTCTGGGCGACTTGTTCGTCTTCCTCTACTTCGGCCTCGTCGCCGTCACTGGGACGTATTACGTGCAAGCGGTGTCGCGTATACCGGACGTCGGCGTGTTCCCGATGGCCCTTCCCGACGGGAGTCTCACAGTGGCCGCAGTCGTCGCAAGTCTGCCCGCCGCCGGCCTTTCGACAGCCATTCTCGTGGTCAACAACGTCCGCGACCGGGAGACGGACATGGCCGCCGGCAAGAAGACCCTGGCCGTCTACATGGGCTATCGGTGGAGCCGCGTCGAGTTCCTCGCTCTCGTCGGCATGGCCTACGTCGTCCCGGTGGTCTTCGCCCTCGACCCGACCTACGGACTACCGGCACTGGCACCGCTGCTCTCGTTGCCACTGGCCGCGAAGACGGGGAAGACGGTCCTGACAAACACCGACGGAACCGCACTCAACCCGGCCCTAGAGCGAATCGGACAGACGCTGTTTCTCCACTCGCTCCTCTTTGCGGCCGGCCTCGCGCTCCCGACGCTACTATGAGGACGACCCCGTTCTCGCTCCGGTTGAAGCGGCCGCTTGCCACCGCCGACGGAACCATCGCCGAACGCGAGGGTGTCGTCGTCCGCTACGACCACCGCGGGGAGACGGGCGTCGGGGAGTCGACGCCGCTCCCGGGGTGGACGGAGTCGCTCAACGCGTGTCGCTCGGGGTTGGCGGACGCCACCGCGGCCGAAGCGGACGGCGGCCACACCGCCGCGCTGCTGGCCCTCGACGCTACGGCGGTGCCCGCTGCTCGTCACGGGTTCGCCACGGCACTGCTTGACGCCGACGCCCGCGCCGACGGGGTGCCGCTGTATCGGTGGTTCGACCCCGACAGGCGCTGCCAGTCCGTCCCAGTCAACGCCACCGTCGGGGACGGCCGACCACAGGAGACGGCCGACGCCGTCGCCGACGCCGTCGACGCCGGCTTTGATTGCTGTAAGGTGAAGGTCGGCGCCAGACCGGTCGCTGACGACGTCGAGCGAATCCGGGCGGTCAGGGACTGCGTCGGCGACGACGTGACGCTCCGGGCCGACGCGAACGGCGCGTGGTCCCGGGACGAGGCCGAGACGGCCTTCGAGGAGTTAGCGTCGTTCGGCGTCGAGTACGTCGAACAGCCACTCGCTGCCGACGACATCGAAGGGCACGCGAGCCTTCGCGGCGGGTCGGTCGGCGTCGCGCTGGACGAGTCGCTGGTCGACCGGCGCGTCCACGCGATACTCGATGCGGACGCCGCCGACGTGTTGGTTCTCAAACCGATGGTGCTAGGTGGACCCGGCAACGCCCACACGCTGGCGATGCGGGCCCGCGAACGGGGCGTCGACCCCGTCGTCACGACGACCATCGACGGCGTCGTCGCCCGCCTCGCAGCGCTCCACGTCGCCGCCGCGATACCCGACGTGAGCGCGTGCGGCCTCGCCACCGGCGACCGGTTGGCGACGGACCTCGCGCCCGACCCCGCGACGGTGTCGGACGGCCGGATGTCGGTCCCACAATCGATCGGACTCGGCGTCGACCCCGCGGAGGTGGGTCCCGATGCGTGACCCGGTCGAGTGGCCGATTCGCGACTTGCTGACCCACAGAGTCCGGACGACGCCGGAGCGCACCGCGACGATCGACGCCGATACGGGCGAGGCGACGACCTACCGCGAACTGGACGCCCGGGCGGGCGACGCCGCCGCGGCGGTCGCCGCGCGCTGTGATACCCCCGGCGACACGGTCGCGACGCTGGTCGGCACCCGTCCCGCGGTCGGTCGCCTGTTGTTCGGCGCGATGCGGGTCGGTGCCACCCTCGCGCCGCTGAACGTCGACCTCGACCCGAGCAGCCTCTCTGCGCAACTGACGACACTCGATGCCGACCTCCTCGTCTGTGAACGCGAGACGGAAGAGCTGGCCGCTCGGGTCGCAGACTGCCCCGTGGTCTCCGTCGACGACCCGGAACGGACCGGCGTGAACGCCATGCAGTCGGACACTAGCGGAGTCGACCCGGTCGAAGTCGACCGCGATACGACGCAACTCGTCCTCTTCACCTCGGGGACGACGAGCGACCCGAAGGGCGTGCGGCTGACCGTCGGCAACCTCGTCGCCAGCGCCACGGCCTCGGCGTTCCGCCTCGGCGTGACGCCGTCGGACCGGTGGCTCGTCTGCCTGCCGACCTACCACATGGGCGGGCTGGCACCGTTCGTCCGGACCGCGCTCTACGGGTCGACGGTGGTCGTCCAGCGCGAGTTCGACCCGAGCGAGACGGCCCGCGTGCTGTCCGAGTTCGGCGTGACCGGCGTCTCGCTCGTGCCGACGATGCTCCGACGGTTAGTCGACTCCGGGTGGACGCCCGCTTCCGAACTCCGGTTCGTGTTGCTCGGTGGCGGTCCGGCGAGTCCAGCGTTGATAGACCGCTGCCGCGAGCGCGGCGTCCCGGTCTGTCCGACCTACGGCATGACCGAAACCGCCTCGCAGATAGCTACCGCGCTCCCCGAGACGGCGTTCGAGCATCGGGACACCGTCGGCCAGCCACTCGTCTGTACCGACGTGACCGTCGTCGACGACGGCGACCCGGTCGGCCCCGGCGAACGGGGCGAACTCGTCGTCGACGGACCGACAGTCACGCCGGGCTACCTCGACGCGGACCGGACCGAGGCGGCGTTCGGCGAATACGGCTTCCACACGGGGGACATCGGCTATCGCGACGAGGACGGACGGCTGTGGGTCCTCGGCCGCGTGGACGACCGCATCGTCACGGGCGGGGAGAACGTCGACGCCAGCGTCGTCGCCGACGCTATCAGGGACTGTCCGGGCGTCGAGGACGCCGCCGTCGTCGGCCTGGCCGACGAGGAGTGGGGCCAACGCGTCGCGGCGCTGGTGGTCGGCGACGTGACAGCCGAGCGCGTCAGCGACTACTGCCGAGACGAACTTGCACCCTACGAGGTGCCGAAGACGGTGGAAGTGGTCGAAGGGCTTCCGAGAACGGCCTCCGGAACGGTCGACCGGGACGCAGTGCGTGAGCGGTTGCAGGCGTAGCCACCGGTCCGGCCAAGCCGTTTTCTACTCGTACCGTCTACAGACGGTCGTGTGCACCATCGTCCTCGCGTGGCAGGTGTTCGAGGGAACGCCCGTGGCCTTCGCGGCCAACCGTGACGAACGCGTCGACCGACCCGCCGAACCGCCGGCGGTGCGCCAGTGGGGGACCCGCGTGGTCGCGCCGGCCGACGCCGAAGCGGGGGGAACGTGGGTCGGCTACAACGAGCACGGCCTGCTGGCCGCGGTAACCAACCGCTGGGTCGACGCCGACCTCGCCGGTGAGCGCTCCCGCGGCCTGCTGGTCCGGGACTGCCTGAGCCACGAGACGGCCGAGGACGCCGCCCGCGCCGTCGAGCGGGCGACCCGCGAGGCGGAGTACGACGGCTTCAACCTCCTGCTGGCCGACGAGAACGCCGCCCTCTTGCTGGAGTGGGACGGGCAACTCGCGGTGCGGAACTTCCAGCCCGGCGTCCACGTGGTCGTCAACGTCGGCGCCGACGGCGACTACCGTATCCCGGGCCACCGTCCCGACGTGGGCGAACAGCAGGCCGTCAACGCCGACCGCCTCCGCGAGGCGATACAGGTCGACCCCGGCGAGGGGGTCGCCGCGTGGCTGGACCGCACGAGCGAGACCATCGCCGACCACGACTACGGCGTCTGCGTCCACGGCGACGGCTTCGGTACCCGCTCGTCGTCGCTCATCACGCTAGGGGAGCACCGCCGCTACGAGTTCGCGGCGGGGCCGCCCTGCACTACCGAGTACCACCCGGTCGAAGGCCAGATTTAAGCGCCCGACCGTCGGTGTTGGTAACATAATGAGTTCGGCAGCGTCGGAGGCGGACCTCTCTGAGGACGAACGAGCCGGGTTAGAACTCATCCGCGAGTCCGGCGGTATCCATCAGAGCGACTTCTGGAAGGAGTTAGACGTCTCCTCCCGGAAGGGCAGTCGTATCGTCGAATCCCTCTTCGAGAAGGGGCTCATCCAGCGCGAGGAGACGGTCTACGAGGGCCACAACACGTACCATCTCACGCCCGCGGCCCGCGACCTCAACTTCTCGCTGCTGATGGCCGGCGACCAGTTGTCGCCGTTCATCGGCGACGAGGAGGTCGACCCACACGACGACGCCTTCTCCCAGTGGGTCATGAACCTCGCGTACCAGAACTGACCGGCCGGTTCCCGTTTTCCTCGGTACACGAGACCACAGGCCGAGCAGCGGCTATCCGAACGGTGAAAGAGAGAAACGCCGTCGCGACTACTCTTCGAGCGCGTCGGCGATGCGGTCCAGCGAGCGCCGAACGTCGTGGACCTCGTCGCGGAGCTTCCGGATTTCGCGGGTGAGTTCCTCGTTGTCGCTCCCGCTCTCTTCCTCGCGGCCGCGTCCGGGCGGCCCGCCGCCCATGCCGCCGGGGCCGCCTGGGCCGCCGCCCATCATGCCGCCCATCATCTGTGCGAAGGGGTTGCCCCCGCCGCCCATGCCGCCGGGGCCGCCGCCACCGCCCATCATCTCTTCCATGCGCTCTTCGCGGCTCATCTCGCCCTCTTCGCCTTCTTCGCGCTCCTCGGCGCGCTTCTGGCGAATCTCCTCGACGCGCTCGCGGAAGGACTTCTCTTCGTCGCCGTTCTCGCTCGATTCGGCCGTCTCGTCGGCGTTCTCGGGTTCGTCGTCTGCCATGCCTCCGGGTTCGGCTGGCCCGCTGAAAAGGGTTGTCGTGTCAGGCCAGCCGGCGCACGAGCGCCGAGAGGCCGATACCACAGCCCAGCAGGACGACGAGGTTGAATCCCGCCATGAACAGCGGTCGGTACCGGTGGGTGACGAACGTATCGACGGCCGCCGACACCGAAAAGTAGAACCGCAACGTGGCGATGAGGGCGACGACGACGAGGACGGTCAGCGCCGCCCACTCGAGGTACTCGACGGCTGAGCGACCCTCGTCGTCCGACGGATTTCGGTTCTCGGGCGACCCAGAGGGTGCAGAGGGGCCGCCCCGTTTCTGGTCGGTCGGTGCAGTCGGGTCGGTGGTGGGTTCCTCGGTCATGCGTGTCTCCGTGCGAGTCCGAGCGTCGCGACGACGAGTGCAACCAGCGCGGCGAGTGCGGTGAATCCGGGACCGCTCCCGCCGACAGTCGTCGCCTCCGCTCGTTCAGTCATCCGTTCCGGTGCCTCCGTCGCCTCCTCGAAGTCGCCGGAGTCGAACCCGACGTCGCGGCGCGTCTCGTTTTCGGTCAGCGTCTCCTGCGGGTCGAGGTTCGCGGGTGCGCTCTCCGTGGCGACGATGACGCCGTCCGACTGGAGGATGCCGTCCAGCCAGTAGTTGTAGCCGTCCGGGACGGTCAACTCCGTACTGACCGTCCGAGTCCGGCCGGGGCGAATCTGCCCCACTTCGAGCGCCGACGCGTCGGCGACGACGTTCGACTCCGCCTGCCGGGCGCGCATCCGGAGCGAGAGGCCGCCGGCCGAATCGTCGCCGCTGTTGGTGAGATACGCCGTCACGTTCAGCGTCGTCTCGTTGTTCTCGACGTCGGCGATACGGTACGAGATGGCCCGGAGCGGCGTGTTGGTGTTCTCGAACCGGTGGAACGAGACCGTCGAGCGAGCGTACGCCGGCGTCAGGGCGTCGACGTTCCTGACCATCCGCCGCTGGACGGATACGCGGCGGCCGTCCTCGTACACCGTCGTCTCGATGCGGTAGTCACCGTCGCGCTCGACGGTGAGGTTCCGGGTGAAGGAGACGTCTCGGTCGCCGCTGACGTTACCGAGTGACTGTCGTTCCGTCGTCGCTACCAGTCCGGTGTCGGTGTCGATAGCCCGCGTCACGACGGTGACGTTCTCGGCCATCCCACCTCGGTGTTCGAGGCTGGACGTGAGCGAGAGCGTCACCGTCTCGCCGGAGACGTCTGGGGCATCGACGTAGGACTCCCGGAGGTCGAGGTGACTCGGACGTACGTCCTCGGTGGGTTCCGAGAGGATGCCGGGGACCGCTGTCGCACTGGCGACCATCGTCAGCGTGAGGAGGGCGATGGCCCCAGCGAGTAGTACTTCGCGTCGCACGAGTGGAAGCGCGACACCGCCCGGTATATGTTTTGTGTGTGACTCGACTGGCGCGGATTGAACTCACCCGAACGCGCCGAGACTCGACTGGAGGTCCCGGTCGGTGCCGCCGTCAGTCACCTCGTAGCCGACGAGGGCACGCAAGTCGACGGCGTACGTGCTCCCGTTGTTGTCGAGGACGGCGACGCGACCTTTCGTCCCGCGGACCGTCCCCGTGGCGAGCGTCTCCGCCATCGGTCGCTCGGTGAGGGCGAGACCGTAGTCGAAGTCGTAGGTCGCAAGCGTCTCGTACTCGTCTAAGAGGGTCGACCAGAACTGTTCGTCGACGGACTCGTGGAGGCCGGCGATCTTCGTCGGGACGCGGACCCGGTCACCGAGGTCGGTGGCGACGTCGGCCTCTATCTGGCGGGCGATGCGGCCGTCGGCGACGGTCCGAAGGTGGGCCGCTCGGTCGGCCCCCTGCTCTCGCAACCGGGTTTCGAGGCGCCACGACCGCGTGACGCCCACTTTGACGGTGTCCGGCGCGAACACCGCCAGATAGACGGCATGTTCCTCGTCGCAGGCCTCGATAGGTTTGTTGCAGTCGCCGGTACACCGGGCGCAGGGCCACCTGCTCGTGTGTTCCGGGCAGTACGGCGCGTCCGCCCCGTCGCAAGCGTAGTGTCGCTCGCCGTCGACGGCACCGGCACAGTGGCGCTCGCCCAGTGCGTACATGAGTTCGGTCCCCGGTTCCAGTCGCTCGACGGTGACCGCCCCCTCGTCGGCGAGGAGCAGTGCGGCGTGGTCTTCGATACGAGAGTGGTACCCGACGACCTGCACGGCCGGGCGTTGGCGAGCGACCGGCAAAGGGCTACCGGGATGACGCTTTTGTCGTTCGAGTGAGAAATCTACGCTATGGCAGACCTCGAACTCACCAGTCCGGTGTTCGACGACGGCGAGCGCATCCCCGAGGAGTACGGCTACGCGGCGGCGAACACGAGTCCGCCACTGGAGATACACAACGTCCCCGACGGGGCCGAGTCGCTGGTCCTCGTCGTCGACGACCCCGACGCGAAGGAACCGGCCGGGAAAGTGTGGGACCACTGGGTCGTTTGGAACATTCCACCCGACGTCGGCGAGATTCCCGAGGGCACGACGCCCGGCGGCGCACTAGAGGGGCAGAACGACTTCGGCGAAGTCGGGTGGGGTGGGCCGAACCCGCCGGACCGCGAACACACCTACCGGTTTCTCCTGTACGCACTCGATACGACGCTTGACCTCAAACGCGGCGCGAGCAAGGACGACGTCTACGACGCCGCCAGCGGCCACATGGTCGGGAAAGCCGAACTGACCGGGACCTATCCCGCGAACTAGAGTTCGTCGAGGAGTTCGCGGGCGCACTGCCGCACCGCGTCGTCGCTCGACTGGGACGGCTCCCAGCCCAGCGCGGCGAGTTTGTCGATGGAGAGGCGCATCCGGGGAACGTCACCGGTCCAGCCACGGTCACCACCGGTGTACTCGTAGTCGGGGTCGACGCCCATCTCGTCGGCGACGATGTCGGCGATGCGGTCGACGGAAGTCGTCGTGCGCGTGCCGAGGTTGAACACGTTGTGGTCGGCGTCGGCGTGTTCGACGGCGTACTCCATGGCCTCGATACACTCCGAGACGTGCATGTAGGACTTCTGCTGGCGGCCGTCGCCGAGGATGGTCAGCGACTCGGGGTTCTCTCGCAACTTCTCGACGAAGTCCGGGATGACCGCACCGCGCAGGCGCGGGCCGACGATGTTGGCAAAGCGGAACACCCACGACTGCAGGTCGTGACTGTGGGCGTACGTGGAGACGAGCGACTCCTCTGCGAGTTTCGTCGCGCCGTAGACGCTAATGGGTTCCAGCGGCGCGTAGTCCTCCGGCGTCGGCCGCGGCGCCTCGCCGTACACAGTCGAAGACGACGTAAACACGAGGCGTTCGACGCCCACCTCGTCCATCCGTTCGAGGAGGTTGTACGTGATCTCGCTGTTGTCCGTGAACTGACGGCGCGGCGTGTCGGTGTCGACGAGTTTCGAGGCGGCGAGGTGGACCACGAGGTCGGTGTCAGCCGTGACTGTGTCCGCGACGACGGCGGGGTCGGTCAGGTCCCCCTCGACGAACGTCGCGTCGTCGTGGACCCACTCGCGCCGGCCGTTCGAGCCGTCGTCGACGACGAGGACGTCGTTGTCCGTGACGAGGCGTTCGACGAGGTGAGAGCCGATGAAGCCCGCACCGCCCGTGACGACGATGTGCTGGCCTTCGAGGTGCATACTCGGAGTCGACGCGGGCAGTCAAATAGCGTTCCGGTACTGCGATGAACGCCGTTTTATAGCTGCCGGGGCGAGTAGGGGATATGACGCGACTCAGCCGCCGCGGATTCCTCGCCGGAAGCGTCGCCCTCACCGGCGCGACTGCTGGCTGTCTCTCCGGAGGGTCCGGGGAGTCCGGAGACGACGGGTCCGACGGCCGTTCGGTCCCCACTGCGAGCGGACAACCCCTCTCGGCACCCGTCGCCGGCAACCCCGACGCCGACGTGACCGTCGCCGCCTACGAGGACTACGCCTGTCCCCACTGCAAGACGTACTCTCAGACGGTCTTTCCGAAGGTTCAAGAGAACTTCCTCGCCGACGGGACGGTTCGCTACGAGTTCCACGACTTCCCGATTCCGGTCGACGAGACCGCCTCGTGGCAGGCGGCAAACGCCGCCCGCAAGGTGCAGGACGCGGCGGGCGACGCCGCCTACTTCACCTACTCGAAGCGACTGTTCGAGAACCAGAGCCGTCTCGGTCCGGACGTGTACGCCGAACTCACCGACGGCCTCGACGTCGGCGGCGACGCCGTCCGCAAGGCCGCTACGGGTCGGACCTACGACCCGACGGTACAGGCCGACCGCGACAGGGCCGTCGAGAAGGGGCTGCGCGGCACCCCGACGGTCCTCGTGAACGACCAACCGGTCGAGTGGCAGGAGATAGCCTACGCACCCGTCCGGGACGCCATCCAGTCGGCGCTGAACGGATGAGCGACGACCACGAAGTCACGGTGCTGCGACTGGGCCACCGTCCCGGCCGTGACGAGCGCATGACGACCCACGTCGGCCTCACCGCCCGTGCGCTGGGCGCCGACCGCGTGGTGATGGCGGGGTCGGCCCGCGACCGAACCGACACCATCGTCGACATCACCGAGCGGTTCGGCGGCCCCTTCGAGGTAGACGTCACGCAGGAACCCAAACGGCTCATCCGCGACTTCGAGGGCACCGTCGTCCACCTCACGATGTACGGCGAACCGGTCCAGGACGTGGAAGACGACGTCCGCGAGGCACACGCTGAGGGGCCGCTCTTGCTGGTCGTCGGCGCCGAGAAGGTCCCCTTCGAGGTGTACGAGAACGCGGACTACAACGTCGGCGTGACGAACCAACCCCACTCGGAAGTGGCCTCGCTCGCGGTGTTCTTAGACCGCCTGTTCGAGGGGCGGGAACTCGACCGGGAGTGGGACGACCCGGACCGGGTCGTCGTCCCGATGGAGACGGGCAAGCGCGTGGTCGACCCCGATGAGGCCGATGCCGACGAGTAGCGAGCGACCGATGGTGCGCAAACGCACCGCGTTTACGAATTCCCGGGTGCGATCACCAGCGAGCGAGCCGGAGGTTTTAACCACGTGACCCACCGAGACACGGATAATGGCTTTTGAGGATCTCCTGGAGGACCCGGTTATACAGAAGTACCTCCACGAGCTAGTCGGACCGAAAGGGATGCCGGTTGCCGCCGCGCCGCCGGACGGCGAAGTGACCGACGAGGAACTGGCCGAGGAGCTCGGACTCGAACTCAACGACGTTCGCCGAGCGCTGTTCATCCTCTACGAGAACGATCTGGCGTCGTATCGACGCCTCCGCGACGAGGACTCGGGGTGGCTCACCTACCTCTGGACGTTCGAGTACGACAAGATACCCGAACAACTAGAGGAGGAGATGTACCGCCTGCTCGACGGCCTCGAAGAGCGCCGTCAGTACGAGCGCGACAACGAGTTCTATCTCTGTGAGCACTGCGGCATCCGCTTCGAGTTCGGGGAAGCGATGGAGTTCGGCTTCGAGTGCCCCGAGTGTGGCAACCAAATCGACGCCATGGAGAACACCCGCCTCGTGACCGCCATGGAGGAGCGCATCGACGAACTGCGCGACGAACTGAACGTCGAGACGGAAGCTGAGGCCTGATGGTCGTCCTCGGAACCAAAGTGTACGTCACGGGCGATACCCGTGACCGTGCGCTCGACGGCCTGCGGTCGCTGGTCGCCAACGAACTCGGCGACCTGGACGTGACGTTCGACATCGGCCACCGGGAGGACGACTTCCCGACGGTCACCGTCGACGGCCCCGACGCCACCGTCGCCCGGAACCTCCTGCGTGAGGAGTTCGGCGAGATGGTCACCTCCCACGAGGACGGCGAGACGTACGTCGGGACCCTCGACTCGTGGGACGACGACGGGTTCGTCTTAGACGTCGGGTTCGGACAGGAGGTCCGCATCCCCGCGGACAACCTGAACCTCGGACAGGGGTCGCCCGCCCAGATTCGCAAGCGGTTCGGCATCGTCCAGCACATGCCGCTTCGCTTCGTCGCCGGCGACGACCCGCGACTCGCCGACGAGGAAGTCGACCGCCTCTACGACTGGTCGCGCGGGAACGGTCGGGTCAACGCCAACAGCGTCACCCGGTCGAACGCCCGTGCGACGGTCAACCGGGCCGGCCACGCACAGGACATCGTGACCGTCGAGCGCATCGGCCTCCTCGAACAGAGCATCGTCTGTAACCCCGACACCGACGCGCCGGGCATCCTGTCCGACATCGGCCGGTTCATGCAATCGGAACTCCTCGCCGTCGTTCCCTGAGCTATGCAACGCCGCCACCTCGCTCTCCTCGGTATCGTCGCGCTGGTCGCGCTCTCTGGCTGTAGTGGTATATTCGGGCAACAGAACATCGACCCGAACCAACTCAACCAGAACGCCACCTACGACTGGGACACACAGTCAAACGCGTCTGTCGTCCTCGACCGATCGTCGTACAGAGCGGTCTACGACGTCCGAAACAACGACACCTTCGAGGTGTACGACCGCGACGGCCTCGGGCGCGAACAGGCCGTCCCGATTCGGGCGCTGAAGTTCCGTTACGCGAACGGCACCGTCATCACGGAGGCCAACTCGTCGCTCAACGCGACCCGCGGCGGGAGTCAAACGACCATCCGGTTCCCGGGTAACGTCACCGGACAGGTCGCCTACAGCGCCCCGCGCAGCGGGAAGTCCTACGCGACACCGACCCACCTCGATGGTGCGACCTATCAGGTGACACTGCCACCGGGGGCTCGGGTCGGTATCCCGATGCTCTCGCAGGTCAGCCCCGGCGGCTACGAGACTGGCGTCGACGAGGAGACCAACCGAATGACCGTGCGGTGGTCCCAACCGGTCGACGCCCGACAGGTGAGTGTCAGGTACTACCTCGAACGCGACCTGCTCATCTTCGGTGGCCTCGCCCTCGTGGCTATCCTGATCGGTGGCGGCGGCACGCTGTACTACTACCGACAGTTGCAGGCGGTCAAACGAAAGCGCAAGGAGGCTGGCATCGACCTCGAAGAAGAGCAGGAGGACGACGACCCGCGGGACCGCGGTCCGCCGCCGGGAATGCGCTGACGGACGACAAACAGTATTTGTATCGCCACACCGTACCCCGGTGTATGCGCGTCGCGGTGGTCACGGTCGGGGACGAACTGCTCGCCGGAGAGACGGTCAACACGAACGCGGCGTGGCTGGGCCGACAGCTAGCCGACCGCGGCGTCACCGTCGAGCGAACGACCGTCGTCCCGGACCGAATCGCCGACATCGCACGGGTCGTCAACGAGTATCACGCCGAGTACGACGCGGTCATCGTGACCGGCGGCCTCGGTCCGACCCACGACGACGTGACGATAGACGGTGTCGCGGCCGCGTTCGGTCGTGACGTGGTCGAGAGCGAGGAGGCTCTGGCGTGGCTCGAAGAACACGGCGGCTACACCCGCGACGACCTCACCGACGGCACGGGCGAGGTGCCTGAGGGGAGCCGCGTCCTCCCGAATCACGAGGGAGTCGCTCCCGGATGTGTAGTCGAGCAGTGTTACGTGCTTCCCGGCGTTCCCGACGAGATGAAGCGGATGTTCGAGGAGGTGGCCGGGGAGTTCAGCGGCCAGAAACAGTACGTCCGGACCGTCGACGCCGCCGAACCCGAGAGCGCGCTCCTCGACAGACTCGCGGCGGTACAAGAGCGGTTCCCCGTCAAGGTCGGGAGCTATCCCGGCGAGACCGTCACAGTGCGGTTCGAGGGGCCTGACGAGGCCGTCGTCGAAGAAGCGGCGGCGTGGCTACACGAGCGAGTCGACGCACCCGAGAGCGAGTGAGCACCGAGCCTCAGCGGTAGAGGTACTGGAGCCAGAGTGCTGTAAGCAAGAGCCCGCCGAGCGTGATGACCGCCCCGGCGGCACTGATGACGCCGGTCTGGACGTTCGCCTGCAGTAGTTCGAGCATACCGGCACTTCAGTGGCGGGTGGCTTGAAAGACACGCTCCCGGGTGCCTTTTGCCGCCGGGTATCCAACCGACTGCTATGCGACGTATCGGTGTCGTGGTCAACCCCATCGCCGGCATGGGTGGCCGCGTGGGACTGAAGGGAACCGACGGCAAGGTCGCCGAAGCACGCGAGCGCGGGGCCGAGCAGCGCGCACCGGACCGGGCACACGAAGCGCTCGAAGCACTTGCAGCCACGGGTGCGGACGTCGAACTCCTCACCTACGGCGACCCGATGGGTGCCTCGCTCGCCCGCGAGGCGGGGTTCGACCCGGTGGTCGTCGGCCACCCCGAGAACCCGGACGTGACTTCGAGTGCGGACACCAGAGCAGCGGTCCGGGCCTTCGTCGACCACGGCGTCGACGTCATCGGGTTCGTGGGCGGGGACGGCACCGCCGTCGACGTGGCAGAGACGCTCGACGAACTGGACGACGAGACGCCGATTCTCGGCGTTCCGGCGGGCGTCAAGGTGTACTCGTCGGTGTTCGGCGTCTCGCCCCGCGCGGCCGGACGCATCCTCGGTTCCTTCTCAGAGACGGAACCCGCCGAGGTCAACGACATCGACGAGGACGCGTTCAGAGGGGGCGAGGTGGTGACCGAACTGCGGGCCGTCGCCACCGTCCCGGTCGCCGACCAGCGCCAATCGGCCAAGCAGTTGGGCGGCGGCACCGTCGAGACGCTGTCCGAGGGGGTCGCCGAGGGCGTTCGCCCGGGCGTCACGTACGTGCTTGGGCCCGGGAGTACCGTCGGGGCAATCAAAGAGAAACTGGGGTTCGACGGAACGACGCTGGGCGTCGACGTCTGGCGGGACGGGGACCTCCTCGTCGCGGACGCCGCCGAGTCGGACATTCTGGACGCACTCGGCGAGGAGAACGTCATCGTCGTCTCGCCCATCGGCGGGCAAGGGTTCGTCTTCGGACGGGGCAACCAGCAGCTCTCGCCGGCAGTCATCCGTCAATGCGACGTCGAAGTCGTCGCGTCCCGTCGAAAACTCGACGACATCGGGACGCTCCGTGTCGACACCGGCGACTCGGCGTTAGACGCCGAACTAGAGGGGTGGCTCAAAGTCCGCGTCGGACGGTACGAACGGCGCCTCGTCGAAGTCGTCGCCTGACAGACGTGGATCGACAGCCGGCCACATCAAGTGATTGTATTCGACTGTCGGCATTAATTGGTGTATAGTGAAGATTAAGGTCGGTGACGTATAAGAAAGGTCATATGGAAACGCGGAAAGTCCAGCGCCTCGGCCCCTCCACCCTCGCTATGACGTTACCGGCGGAGTGGGCGAGCGCACACGACGTCGAAAAAGGCGACGAAGTGTCACTCCGGATGGGCGGGAAAGGCACGCTGACTGTGATGCCCGAGTCCGTCCAGACCGAGGAGTCAGAAGCGATAATCCACGCCCAGAACCTCGATGCCGACGCCGTCGAACGGGCCATCGTCGCCCAGTACGTCCTCGGTCGGCGCATCATCCACGTCGAAGCCCCCGAGGGGCAGACGCTCGATTCGGCCCACATCAACGCCGTCTACAACGCAGAGACGCAGTTGATGGGGCTGGGTGTCATCGAGGAGACCCCCCAGCGCATCACCATCCGCTGTTCGGTCGACCCCGAGGACTTCACGCTCGACAACCTACTGGAACGACTGGAGTCGACCGGGTCGACCATGCGTAACGAGGCGGTCAAGGCGCTCGCCCACGGCAACCCCGACCTCGCCCAGCGGGCGCTGAATCGGGAACGGCAGGCCAACAAGATTTTCGTCCTGTTGCTTCGCCTCATCTTCACCTCCTATCAGAACCCCAATCTCGCGCGGGCGGTGGGGCTCGAAGACGGCTTCCCGCTCATCGGGTACCGCTCTATCGCGAAGAACCTCGAACTGACCGCCGACAACGCCGAGGACATCGCGGAGATCGCGCTGGAAGCGCCCGACCACGCCCTCGACGTCGACAGTTCGACGATGCGGCGCATCCGTGACTTCACCGACGAGGTCAACGAGATAACCGCGATGGCCGTACAGGCCGCCGTCAACCGGAACTACGACACCGCCATCGAGGTCAGTGAGGCGTACTCCGATATCGGCGATAAGGAACACGATATCCTCAACGACCTGCCGGAGATGGACAACCAGAAACTGCTGCAGGTCCGCGAAGTGCTCGTCAGCCTCCAGCAGACCGCCGAGTACGCCGTCAGGAACGCGGAGATAGCGACCAACCTCGCGCTGGACGAGGAGTCCGAACACACGACCATCCAGTAACGGTCGTCGGAATCGACCGATTTTCGCCGCGACGGCGCGGGCGCTTATGCCGCCGGAGAACGAACGGTCCAGACCGGCGGCGAACCGCTGGACGGCGACGGCTCGTTCTACCCGCCGACGGTCTTGACCGACGTTCCAGCGGGGTGTCCCGTGGACACCGAGAAGGTGTTTGGCCCCGTCGCCGCGGTGTACGAAATCGACGACGAGGACGCGGCGATTCGGAAAGCCAACGACACGGCGTTCGGCCTCGGTGCCAGCATCTGGACCGAGGACAGAGTACGTGGCGAGCGACTGGCGCGCCGCGTCGGCGCTGGCTGTGTCTACGTCAACCAACTCGTCAAGTCGGACCCGCGGGCTCCCTTCGGCGGCATCAAACAATCCGGCTACGGCCGCGAACTCTCGGGTCCCGGTATCCGGGAGTTCGTCGACAGGAAGACCGTCTGGGTCGAATAGTGGGACCGCGGCGCTCAGCGACCGAGCGCGAGGATGCCGCCGTCGTCCGTCGCCGTCTCGGTACTGGTCGCCGTCGGAGTGGCGGTCGTCGTCTCCGTCTCGGTGGCCGTCGCAGTGTCGGTGCTGTCGCTCCCACCGAGGACGCCGTCGTCCGTCGCCGTCTCGGTAGCCGTCGTCGTTTCGGTGCCGTCACCGCCCAGTATCCCGTCGTCAGTTTCCGTTGGGGTAGGCGTCGGCGTCTCGGTCGCAGACTCGGACTCGTTCGCCGAGTCGGACGCCGTCGTCGCGTTCTCGCCGGTCGGGTACTGTGCCTTGTTGCCGAAGATGTCCGTCTCGATGGTCGTCTCGTAGTCGATGGCGTCTAGGTCGATGCGGAACTGCTCGCCGCCCCCTTCGAGGACGACGTAGAAGTCGATGGAGAGGTCCGTCACCTGATTGCGTTCGAGGTGGGTGACCCACCACCGGTCGAGGTTCCCGTTCTGGATGGCAGTGTCCGCTTCGATAGTCTCCGTCTGGCCCGGCCCGATGGTGTAGCCGCGCTCTGTCTCACCCTCCCCGACGGTAACGTCGTTCATCGATATCTCGTAGCCGATTTTCGAGACCGTGTAGGGGTAGGGTTTCGGATTGTAGACGGTAAAGGCGAGGTCCATCGGCGTCTCGGACTCCGTGAGGTTCGCCCGGTCCCACGACCCGCGAGTCTCGTTGATGTACAGCACCGGGTCCGAAACGAATGGCTGGTTCGCGTTCACTGGCCGCGTCTCGGTGGAGTTGAACTGGCCGATGATGTCCGTCTCGATGGTCTTGTCCTGCGTCACCGAGAGAGAGCGACCGCCGAGCATCGACGAGGAGACGTCGGCGTCGATGGTCACTTCGGTGGTCTCGCCGTTCTCGATGTGGGTGTGCCACCACGGCGGAATCTGTCCGTTCTGCATCTGGGTGGCGAACGCGAGCGTCGAGTTCCCCTTCGCCAGCGCCAGCCCGCTCTTGTCACCGCTGGCGATCGGGACGCCGTTCATCGCGACAGTGTAGTCGACAGCCGTCCCGCCGAGTTGCACCCCGACGGGGTTGGGGTTGTTCACCGTGAGGTTCGTGTGGACCGCCGTCGTCTCGTTCGAGACGCCCGCAAAGTGGTTGTCTACGGATTCGACGGTCGGTGCGCCGACGGCGCCGAGGGCGAACGCGGCACCGCCAGCGATGCCGAGGGCGAGCACGACGACGACGAGCAGTTTCAGGTGTCCGAGTCTAAACATTACACGGCGCTCTCTCGTCTGTCGCTATATGTCCTGTGGCTGGTGACTGGCCCGAATGAACTAAGTGGGCAACACGGAAACCCACTCGCATGGCGACGGAATCGCAGACTGATATGGGTATCGGGCTCGGCGTCCTGTTCGGGGTGGTCGCCGTCGGCGCCGCAGTGTTGACGGCCGTCAACAGCTACAACTACGCCATCAGGCACGCACAGGAACTCGATACGAGCGGACTGTTGTTGAACAGCGGCGTCGGCTTCGGCGTGGCCATGCTCGCAGCGAGCCTGGCGCTCGTAGCGATACACGTCTACGACGCCTGAAGATCGCGGGTGGGTGCCGAAAGGAACGATTAAAACCGTTCAGAACGTACCTCTTCTATGGTCGATTTCAGCGAGGAGGACAGACGCATTCTGGAGTACCTCCGGGAGAGCGTCTCGCGGGGTGAGAGTTACTTCCGCGCCAAGAACATCGCCTCACAGCTCGGCCTGTCCTCGAAACAGGTCGGCGCTCGGTTACCCCGTCTGGCAGAGGAGGCAGACGAGGTAGACATCGAGAAATGGGGCCGCGCCCGCTCGACGACGTGGCGCGTGACGACGAGCTAGTCGGTGGATTCATTCCGGCGGAAACCTGAGCTACGTGCATGACTGTCCGGGTCGAGCGGTCGATGACTGTGTCGGCACCTCCCGAGCGAGTCTGGGCGTTCATCGCCGACCCGGACCAGCGGGCACGCCCGATTAGCGTCGTCAAGGACTGGGAGGTCACGAACGACGAGGAAGCGACATGGCACATTTCGTTGCCGATTCCGATCATCGATCGGACGATCCGCATCGAGACGCGGGACGTAGAGCGGCGTGAGCCCGAGTACGTCCGTTTCGTCGGTCGGTCGAAAGTGATGCAGGTACAGGGCGAACACGAACTCGAACAGACCGAGAGCGGCGGGACGAAACTGACCAACCGGTTCGTCGTCGACGGCAAACTTCCCGGCGTCGAACGGTTCTTCAAGCGGAATCTCGACGGTGAGATGGAGAACCTCGAACAGGCACTGCGTGACTATCTCGAAGTCGAAGCATGAGGCTCACACTCGCCCAGATTGCGGTCGAACCCGCGGCCGTGAGCACGAACGTCGGACGGGCCATCGACGCCATCGACCGCGCGGCCGCGAACGGAGCCGACCTCGTGGTCCTGCCGGAGTTGTTCAACGTCGGGTACTTCGCGTTCGATAGCTACGCACGGCACGCGGAAGGGGTCGAGGGTGAGACGCTGACCGCCGTGCGCGAGGCGGCCGCCGAACACGGCGTGGCGGTTCTCGCCGGGAGCGTCGTCGAGGACCTCGCCGCGAGCGCCACCGCCGGAATCGACGTGCCCGTCGAGGACGGTCTCGCCAACACCGCGGTGTTCTTCGACAGGGACGGGACGCGTCGCGCCATCTACCGGAAACACCACCTCTTCGGCTACGGGTCCGCCGAGACGGACCTCCTCGAACCGGGCCAACACCTCCCGACCGTCGACTTCGCCGGGTTCACCGTCGGCGTGACGACGTGTTACGACCTCCGGTTCCCGGAACTGTACCGTAGACTCGTCGACGACGGCGTGACGCTGACGCTCGTCCCGAGCGCGTGGCCCTACCCCCGCGTCGAGCACTGGAAGCTGTTTCCGAAGGCCCGCGCCGTCGAGAATCAGCTGTACGTCGCGGCGGCCAACGGCGTCGGGTCGTTCGAGGACGCGGAACTGCTGGGCCGGTCCACGGTGTACGACCCGTGGGGGACGGCACTGGCCAGTTCCGCCGACGACCCGGCGCTCGTGAGTGCGACCGTCGACCCGGAGCGAGTCACGGCCATCCGCGAGGAGTTCCCGGCGCTCGACGACCGACGGACAGAGTTCCGATAGGTTCAGTCGCTCTTTCACACAAAGCGCGCTTTGAGCGTCCGGCGACACTATACGCTGGCGACGACGATACGTAGTCGTCATGTCGAGGAACTCACTCGTCGTCGCGCTGGCCCTGACCCTCCTGCTCGCCGGGTGTGCGGGCATGGGCGGGAACCCGGCCGGCGGCGACGGTGCCGAACTGTCTGCCGACGGCGGTGACGGGTCCGCGCCTGCCGCAGAGGGTGCAAACCAACAGAGCGCCGATACGAGCGGCGGGGGGAGCGCACAGGTCGACGCGGCAGTCCAGCAGCGGGCGATAATCAAGACCGGCCGGATGGTCGTCGAGGTGGAGAACTTCTCGCAGAGTCGTACAGCCATCGCGTCACAGGCCCGACAGTACGGCGGGTACGTGAGCGGGTCGAACCAGCGACTTCACCGCTCGGGCAACGAGACGTGGATCTCCGGCTACGTCGTCGTCAGAGTGCCCAACGAGCAGTATCGGGCGATGCAAGACGACATCGCCGCGGAAGGGACGGTCCTGAGCGAGGAGACCCAGACGGACGACGTGACCGACCAGTTGGTCGACTTGGAGGCGCGACTGGAGAACCTGCGACAGCGCCGGGACCGCCTCCGGACGTTCTACGACGAGGCCAACGACACGGAGGAACTGCTCCGCATCGAAGAACAACTCTCCGAGGTGCAGGGCCAGATAGAACAACTCGAAGCCAAACAGCGCTCGCTCGAACAGCGCGTGGCGTACTCCACCATCCGGGTGGAACTGCAGGAACCGGAACCGGGCATCAGCCAGATTCGGACCCAGTACCACGAGCAGTCGCTGGCGGCCGTCTTCCTCCAGTCAGTGAACGACGTCTACGTCTTCGGGCGGGCGACCCTGGTGACGCTAGCCGCGGCGGCACCGTGGCTGGGCGTGCTGGCCGTTCCGGCGTTCGGCCTGCGTCGAGTCCTCCGTGGGCGTCGACTCCCGTTCGTCGGCGGGAGCGAGAACAGTAGCGAACACGAGAGCAGCGGCGACGGCGATAGCGGGAGTGACGAGAAGGACGTACGCACAGCGGCCACTGCGTCGGACGACGAGACGGAGTCGGCGGCCGACGACGAGCGATAAGGGCCGGACACCGGGCCTTTTTTATCGGTGGCTCCGCTACGTATGTTCGCCGGCAAGGCGCTTTTCACGTCGATGCCGGTACAACAGTCCGTCTCGCTGCTCGGCCACATGGCGTCGCTCGTCCGCCAAAGGCTGTCCGGACAGCCTTTCACGTCACTCCTCGCCGGCGGCGCCCAATCCACCGTTCCGCTCTCTGGGTGTTCGATACAGTAGCGACGAGTCCAACAGACGTCCCGTCTTTCAACGCTCCGCTTTGTGCGCTAGCGCTCGCTGGAAGTGCTCGGCAGTGATGGTCACGTCGTCGGCACGTTCGCTGGCTTCCGCTGGCCCCATCTCTTCGGCGGCCTCGCGGATGGCGAGCATCGACGCTTCGCGGACCACCGCTTCCAGTTCCGCCCCGGAGAACCCCTCCGTCTCGGCCGCGAGGGCAGACAGGGAGATGCCGTCGGCGAGCGGTTTGCCGTCCGTGTGCACGGCGAGAATCGCCTCGCGGGCGTCGTGATCGGGATTCGGCACTTCGACGTGCTGTTCGAGTCGGCCCGGCCGGAGGAGGGCGTCGTCTATCATGTCCCGCCGGTTCGTCGCCGCGAGGACGACGAGGTTCGGGTTCTCGGTGATGCCGTCCAGTTCTGCGAGCAACTGGGAGACGACCCGTTCGGTCACCTCGTTGCCCTGTCCGCGGTGGCTGGCGATGGCGTCGATTTCGTCTAAGAAGATGATGCTCGGTGCGGTCTGACGGGCGCGCTCGAACAGTTCTCGCACCGCTTCCTCGCTCTCGCCGACGTAGCGGTCCATTATCTCCGGCCCGGCGACGTGGATGAAGTTCACGTCGCTTTCGCCCGCGACGGCGCGCGCGAGCAGGGTCTTCCCGGTTCCCGGCGGGCCATAGAGCAGGATGCCGCTCGGCGGGTCCGTCTTCGTCACGGAGAACAGGTCGCCGTACTCGAGGGGCCACTCGATGGCCTCGGTGAGCGTCTGTTTGACCTCGCCGAGTCCGCCCACGTCGTCGAACGACACCGCCGGCGACTCGGCGACGTACTCCCGCATCGCGCTGGGTTCGACCGTCGCCAACGCCGCGTCGAAGTCGCTCTGTGTCACCTTGGCGTCCTCGCTGCGCTCGGTGTCACCGCCCTCCCGGTCCGAGCGCTCACGCGGTTCGCGCTCGCGTTTGGCCCGCAGCGCCGACATCGCGGCCTCCGTCGTCAACGACGCGAGGTCGGCCCCGACGAAGCCATGGGTCTGGGCGGCGATGCGGTCTAGATCAACGCCGTCGGCGATAGGCATATCCCGCGTGTGGACGTCGAGAATCTCCCGCCGGCCGCCCTCGTCGGGGACGCCGATTTCGATCTCGCGGTCGAAGCGGCCGCCGCGGCGCAGGGCGGGGTCGACGGCGTCGACGCGGTTGGTCGCGCCGATGACGACTACCCGGCCCCGGTCTTCGAGGCCGTCCATCAACGTCAGGAGTTGGGCGACGACGCGGTTCTCCATGTCGGCGTCGTCGTCCCGGGAGCCAGCGATGGAGTCGATTTCGTCGACGAACAGAATCGCGGGAGAGTTCTCCTCGGCGCGGTCGAACGCCTCGCGTAGTCGCTCCTCGCTCTCGCCCTTGTACTTCGAGACGATTTCCGGGCCGGAGATAGTATCGAAGTACGCGTCCACCTCGTTGGCGACGGCGCGGGCGATGAGCGTCTTCCCGGTGCCCGGCGGGCCGTGCAGGAGGACGCCGCTGGGCGGGTCGATACCCAGCCGTCGGAACTCGTCGGGTTCCGAGAGGGGCATCTCTATCATCTCCCGGATGCGGTCGAGTTCCTCGTCTAAGCCACCGATGTCCTCGTAGCTCACGCCGGTCTCCGTCGCCGCCGGTCCGGCGTTCTGTGGCTCCGTAGCGCCAGTCTGGGGGTCGCTCGTGTCACCGCCGGAGTCCTCGGTGCGCGGGAGAAGAGAGACGTCGGTCCGGTCGGTGACGCGGACCGGCCCGCCCGGGTCGGTCGAGAGGACGCGGAACGTCCCGAGGCCGTCGATGTGGGTCCGCTCGTCGGCCTGCACCATCTGGTCGACCAGTCGCGTCCGCACCATGTGTTCGTACTCGTCGGTGCCCGGCAGCGGCTCCATGGGCTGGATGCTGATGGTGTTCGCTTCGGTGACGGATCCGACGCGGACTGTCACCGTGTCGCCGATGTTGACCCCGGCGTTGGCCCGCGTATCGGAGTCGATGCGGACCGTCGATCCGTCGTCGTCGCCGGGCCACACCTTGACGACGGTCATCCGCTCGCCCTCGATGATGACCGGCGACCCGCTCAGCACGCCGAGTTCGCTCCGCACGGACTCGGGGAGGCGCGCGATGCCGCGGCCGGCGTCGCGTTTGTGCGCTCCCTCGACAGTGAGTTCGATACCGCCGTCGCTGGACCCGCTCATGCCGTCGGCTAGCCGTCCGGTCCTCTTGAGGGTTCCCGTTGTGTCGCGGGAAAACAATTTACGCTCGGCCGTCGGACAGACTCACATGGTTGTCACTACCGAGCGCGACGAGATGACATGGTACAAATGCGAGACGTGCGGGCTAATGTTCGACGACCAAGACGACGCGCGACAACACGAAGCCAACTGCGACGACGAGGACCCGTCGTACATCCAATAGCGACCGAGTCGGTTTTGCAGCGGGCAGGCCCTGACGGGCTGTTTCGGTTCGAGTAGCGGTGTCCGGAGACGTTGCGTTCGTTCGCGTTACGCACCCTCCGGAACGATTTCGTAACTCCGCTCGCCCATCTCGTCCTCTTCGAAGACGAACACGCGGCCGTCGGCCACCGAGAAGTCGACGTCGACCTCGACGCGCATCTGGTGGTCTCGCACCGTCACGCCGGGGAACAGTTCGTCTTCTTCGCCGTCCGTCAAGATGACTCGACCGACGCCGCTCTCCTCAATGATGTCGTCGTGGGTCCGCAGGTCGTTGACGTAGACGAGGATGCCCGACGTCTCCGTCGAGTCGGTGATGAGGACGTGCGTGTCTTTGCCCGGGGCCGTCCGGACGCGCTCCTCGGCTTTCGCGGGAACGCCGTGGTAGAAGGCGGTCCGTCCGTCGAGGTACTCGACAGCGATGCCGTCTTCGCTCAGTTCGACAGAGAGGGTGTCCGGCGGCACGTCGGAACGGTTGCTCATACGCTCCCTTGCCCTCGCCGGTGGAAAAACGGCTCGTTGTCGTGGCCGGTTCCGCAGATGGTAAATAGCCCCGGACAGGAGAACTGAGCGATGGAAGGCACGGCAGCAGCACCGGCCGCTGGGACGGTGCTCAACGCGCTGGCGACCGGCCGCGGGTCGGCGTTCGCCATCGACGAGTACACGACGGCGACCGTCGAAGTGTCGACGGACGACGAGAGCGTGACCGGCGAGGTAGCCGGTGCCCCGGACGCCGATACGCGCCTCGTGGAGCGCTGCGTCGAGTACGTCCTCGACGCCCACGGCGGCGCAGTCGGGACCCCGCCGGCCGTCGGCGGCCACGTCCGCACGGAGAGCGAGGTGCCGATGGCCTCCGGGCTCAAGAGTTCGAGCGCGGCGGCCAACGCCACCGTGATGGCGACGCTCGACGCCCTCGGCGCCACCGAGCGGATGACACGGGAAGACATGGCGCGACTCGGCGTGATGGCCGCCCGGGACGCGGGCGTGACTATCACCGGCGCGTTCGACGACGCCTCGGCGTCGATGCTCGGCGGCGTCACCGTCACCGACAACGACGCCGACGACCTGTTGGCCCGCGACGAGGTGGACTGGGACGTGCTGGTCTGGACGCCGCCGGAACAGTCGTTCTCGGCGGACGCCGACGTGGAGCGCTGTCGCCAGATAGCGCCCATGGCCCGCCTCGTCGAGGACCTCGCGCTGGACGGGGCATACGAGCGAGCGATGACGGTCAACGGCCTCGCGTTCTGTGCGGCTCTGCAGTTCGACACCGAACCGCTCGTCGAGGGGCTGCGACACGTCGAGGGCGTCTCGCTGTCTGGGACTGCCCCCTCGTTCACCGCCGTCGGCGACCGCGACGCGCTCGAACAGGTACGCGAGTACTGGGCGGAACGACCCGGCACGACGCTGTTGACCACCACACAGACGGAGGGAACCCACACAGTATGAGTTCGAACTCGAATACGAGCCCGGAGGATATGTCGCTAGATGAACTGCGCGACGAGATTCGCACTATCGACCGCGAGATAGTCGAGAAGATAGCCCAGCGGACCTACGTGGCCGACACCATCGCGGAGGTCAAAGCCGAGAAGGGCCTGCCGACCACCGACGAGGAGCAAGAACAGGCCGTGATGGACCGCGCCGGCCAGAACGCCGAGCAGTTCGACGTCGACGCCAACCTCGTGAAGGCGATGTTCCGGCTCCTCATCGAGTTGAACAAGGTCGAGCAGCGAGAGAGTCGGTAGCCGAATTCTGGTGTTTCAAGGCTTCTGTCTCCGTCCTGACGGTCGAATCCGCTTCCGGTAGTTGTTCGTCCTGCTGGCAGTAGGGCAGAGTCAGCACATCGAGCCTTGCCGATCCTGAGAACGCGTCGGGTGATTCGACTTTCGAGTCGTCTGTGAAGAGGTGCGCACGGAGGACGCGGTCGACTTCGGCTCGGAACAGGTCCGTATCGAGTTCCTGCACCGTTGTACGCCGTACCATCGACCCCCTGACCAGCGTCCAGAGCACCTCTGCTGGACGTGGGTTGTGAAGGACGTACGACACACCCAGTTCGGTCAACGTTTCGCGTACCGTCTGCGAGTATCCACAGCCCTCTGCCTGGTAGAGTTCGGGTACGAGTGTGAGGAGGGGTTATACTTCCGCGGGGAGACGGTCACCAACGGCCTCAACGAGTAGTTCCAGGTCGAGATCGGCACCGTGGACGCCCTTGTCCCAGACCGTCTCGCCATCGGCTCGTACGATGAACACCCCGCCGTGGCCCGGAGTAAGCGTCACACCATCCAACTCCTGGCCGAATTCGTTGAGGAGGCGGGTCTGGGCTTCGACTGCTGGTTCGAGTAGACCACACGGCACACAGTATTCGATTTCGACTGACGTCATACCACACTCTTGGGGTGATATCGGTGTAAAGCTAAGACAAGAGATTCCTGACCAGGTTAGCCTGCCCTAATCCTCTCTCTATCAATCCGTGGTCGTCGGTGACGCACCAGCCGCGGAGGATGTGTCGCGGTCCATCGCACACCCGAGTACACCACCGTAGACGAGGTGCAGAACGAGCGTGGCACCCGCAATCTTCGGTGTGATTGCCGTCCCGAACACCCCCCACCCGAGAAACGGGAGGAACGTGACTTGCATTACTGCCCAGAGGCCGATGCTGAGAGCGAGGCCCTGCTGAATCGTCACGGGGCGAGCGACTCGTGCGAGGACAGCGCCAAACAGCCCACCGTAGCCGAGGTGCAGGCCCACCGCGAGCGCCATCAGCAGCGGTTTCGGGATGCCACTTCCGAAGAACTGCGTAACGACCGCTTTCGGAATCGGTTGGGGCACCGGCGACACCTCCGATACCAGTGCCAGCAGCATGAGGATGGACATCGCGATCGTTGCGGCGACACCGTAGACGAATCCCTTTCTCAGTCTGTGTTGTGTCACATCCGAAGCGACCACGAGCGACCCAATAAGGCTACGACAAGGCGGGACTGACGGACTCAGCGAACCAGACCGGGTGAGGGCGACCTAACCCAGGTACTTCCTGGGCGACCACGTGAACGAATCCGAATCGGTCCCTAACACCGTTATCGCGAGAGCGCCGACTAGAACGGTCAAATTCTTCCAGTCCGGTCCAACGTACAGCATTGCAACGAGCATCACAGAGATGAGCGAAAGTGCTGCGAGTCGCTCGCCGACCCCGACGAGTAGCAGCACGACCGCCCCCACTTCGATGACTCCAGCAACGACGACCATGAAAGTCGGAGCCGGCATCCCGATTGCGTCGAAGAAGGCAACGGAATCCCCGTAGGTGAGGAATTTGCTCAGCGCTGGCTTCGCGACGAGGGCGGCGATTACGAGACGAAGACCTACCATGACCCAATCCGGAATCGACTGACGAATCGACCGAACACGATCCGCAGATGCGTTTTCCATAGTAATCGGTGGCCGAGGAATCGAATAAGCGTAAGCGAAGGCTGTGCTGAGGTAGTACTGTTCACTAACCAACTCAGTGTATAGCATCAACTGTGGATAGGCAACTTAGCAGCCCGATAATAACATCTCCGCACCCAATACTGGCAGACACAAATGAGCAACGCAACCGAGGAAGAATGCGTCGCGTCATGGTGTGCTGACGATGACTGGTGTTCAGTAACGTGTGCAGCCCACATCATCGGGAAGAAATGGCATCCGGTCATCGTGCACCGATTGCTCGAGCACGGCCCGCTCGGGTTCAACGCACTCAAAGCCGAGATCGACGCCGTCTCCAGTACCGTCCTCTCGAATAGTCTGGAAGATTTAGAAGAGAACGGGCTTGTGAATCGCGCAATCGTGAGCGAGAAGCCGTTTCGCGTCGAGTACTCCTTGACCGAGCAAGGGACGTCACTAGAGCCCGTAATCGAGGCGATGGACGAATGGGGAGGCGAATATCTTCGAGGGAGGTCGTCCTGTGACTGACCCGACACTCCGTGACAGAAGCAAATACGAGCCGGTTGAGTCGGCCAGTTTCGTCGTGAGCACTTCGTTACGGATGCACCTCGTTTCATCGCTGTCG
The DNA here is from genome assembly GCF_011602445.1 of Haloarcula sp. JP-L23. Classification (NCBI taxonomy): domain Archaea; kingdom Methanobacteriati; phylum Methanobacteriota; class Halobacteria; order Halobacteriales; family Haloarculaceae; genus Haloarcula; species Haloarcula sp. JP-L23. The sequence goes on from NZ_CP050014.1 coordinate 2,344,842, forward strand.
TCGCTCGGGTGCAGATGACAGGGATGACTCTTCCGCCGTGACCTCGATCTCGTTCGTCAATTTATATCCGACCTCGACTGTGGGCCTGTATAGCGAGGTTACGGGGGTTTGAGTTCTCGAAAGCGAGTCCGTTTCACACCAATCCGTGCTGGATTGCAGCTACCTGAACGAGGTCGAACAGCGCGAGAACCGGTAGCCGACGACGCTGACGGTCCAGCGCTGGCCGGGACTCAGGTTATCCACGTAGCCCGGACCCAGACCCACAGTCCGAGCGCGTAGACGAGATGGTACACGGCCAGTGGCACGGCCGCCGACCGGCCGACCCCTCGCCCGGCGAGGACAGTGACACCCGCGAGTGTGGCGAGCAGTAGGGTCACGCTCCACCCGAGCGTGAGGCCCAGCACGTCGACGGCGCTCGGCGGGACACCGAGGACCCCGAAGACGTACAACTCCAGTGCGACGAGCGCCCCACCCGCGACGGCCCCGTAGACCACCTCGGCCGAGAGCACGACCCACCGTGGGACCCCAATCGCGTCTGCCAGCCCCTGATTTGACGCTGCCGCCGTGGCCGTCGTGGCGACCAGCCCCACGACCAGACCGCCGAGCAGCCCGTTGAGAACTGTCGTCATCGCGGTTCGAGGGTGACCGTCAGTTCGTCGACGTAGTGCGTCGCGTCGCCCTCCCAGATGACGGCTGTCCCGACGGCCAGATACAGCGTCTCCGACGACAGTTCTGGCGTCGTCCACTCGAAGGTGTACTCGCGCCAGCCGTCGGCGAGCCAGAGGGGTTCTCGCAGGCCGCCGTAGGGCGTCTGACCGAGTGCGCTGGTGTTGACGCCCGGATGTGGGAAGTCCGCCTCGACCTCGGGTGGCTCGGGGCCGAGTCGCATCACGGCGTCTCGGAGCGTGTTGAACGACTCCGACTCGCTCCAGATTTGTGCCGTCACCGTGGCGGTGTAGGCCTGCCCGGCGGTCGCTGGAACCGGATGGACGACCCACGTCACGCCGTCGTCGTAGTCGCCCTCGTTCCAGATACGCAGGGACCGCTCGCCGGCGACCGCCTCGTCGCTGCCGGTGTCGACCTCCCACTCGAACGCCGCGAGGTCCACCTCCGGCCCGATGGCGGCCCCGGCCTCCCAGTCACCGAGGCCGTCCTCGAAGCCCTCCCTGAATGCCGGACCGTTATCGCCGCCGAGACAGCCAGCACCGGCGACCACGCCGGCAGTCGCGCCCGCTCGGAGGAAGTCACGTCGTAACACATCTCGTCGTGACAGCGAAGCTGTATAAAATCGAGGGGCACACGCATCGGGGTGTAGTCCGGCAGCGACCGATTCAGCGGACCAGTACGTCCCGCTTATCCGGGTATTCGGTCTCTATCCTTCTCGAAGACACGCGTCCAGCGATTCTGAAGGGGGATTCGGACCGCGTTCAGTACTCCCAGAGGCGATGCACTCGGTCCGCGACGTCGGGGTACTCCGCCCGCAGGGTCTCGACGCTCGTCTCGCCGTCGACGTTGACCACGTGGAGCTCCCCACGGCTGCCGCCGTAGACGTCCTGAAAGTCGTAGACCGCGCCGACCACATCGACGTCCTCGCCCACGTCGTCGCTCTCGACGAGGAACTCCACCTGCCGGTCGACGTTGTACTCGACGAGGCGGTTGATAGCCCCCGCCCTGTCCACGTCGTCCGGCAGCGACTCGACGCCGCCTTCGAGGTGTGGCTTCAGGAGACCGATGCAGTGTTCGATGCCCGGTGGTTCCGAGATGCCGTCGGTCAGGTCGTCGTACGTCGCCGTGACGGCGCCACACCCGGTGTGGCCGACGACGACGGCCGTCTCGGTGCCGGTGTGTGCGAGCGGATAGAGGACGTCGCCCGAGACGACTTCGCCCGCGTCGGTCCGTTGGACGACGCGGTTGCCGATGTTACCACACGTAAAGAGGTGGCCCGGATCCTCGTTGCCGAACATGGCGTCCTGCAGCACCCGGGAGTCAGAACAGCAGACCGTGACTGCCTCGGGGTGCTGTGCGTCCTGTACGTCGTCGAAGCGGTCGTCGAACCTCGCGGCGTGGTCCGCGTTCCCCTCGAGCAAGTCGAGAAGCGTGTCGTTCATACAAAACATCGCAACGCCCGTCTGTATAGTAGTTCCCTCTCGTGCAACCGTCTGTCCGGTGGTGACAGTATGAGCGAGCACCCGGTCGAGTATTAACAACCACTAAGCGCCACATCGTCGAACCCCAGACGATGCCGTTACACGGCGATGCCCTCGGGTTGTTCCTCGGTGCGGTCGCACTCGGTGCCGTCCACGGTATCGAACCGGGGCACGGGTGGCCAGTCGCCGCCTCCTACGCCCTCGACCAGTCGAACAAGTGGCTCTACGGCCTCGCGGCGAGCGTCCTCATCGGCGTCGGCCACCTCGTCAGCAGTATCGCGATGGTGGCCGTGTTCTTCTACGCGAAGTCGTACTTCCGACTGACGCAGGTCAACGAACCCGTGGTGGTGGCACCGGGCGTCGAGATAGGCGGCCCGGTGAGCATCGTCGCCGGCGTCCTCCTGTTACTCATGGGGGTCCGTGAGTACCGACACGGCCGCTCACGCGGCCACGGAGGGGACGGCCACGACCACGAGGGTCACACGCACGACCGTGACGGTGCCCTCTCGAAATTCGACGACGGGCACGCGCACGTCGACGAGGACCACAGTCACGCAGGCGGGCACGCCCACGGCGGCGGTGGTCTGCTCGGGAGGGTGACCGCCAGACTCCCGTTCCGCGGCGGTCACAGCCACGACCGCGACGACTTCGAGGACGCGACCGACCGCGGCCTACTCGGTATCGCGTGGTTCGCCTTCCTACTGGGGTTCGCCCACGAGGAGGAGTTCGAGATAATCGCACTCTGCTACGGGTCGGCACACTGTCTCGAACTGATGACGGCGTACGCGGTGACCGTCGTCGTCGGCATCGTCGGCCTGACCGTGCTCTTGCTCGCCGGCTATCAGCACTTCGAGGAGACGGTCGAGCAGTACACGGGGTACCTCCCGGTGTTCTCGGCCGTCGTCCTCTGTGCCATGGGACTCGGGTTCGTGACAGGGCTGTTCTGACTACGTCGTCGCGAACCGGTAGGTGTCATAGCCGGCGTAGGAGACGAGAAAGACGCTCGCGAGGATGCCGGCCAATCCGACGACCAGCCCCAGCCGCCAGTAGGTCCAGATGCCGGCCCCCAGCAGCGTCCCGGCGACGAGAAACAGGACGGTGAGTCGGACGACGCGGAGGATGTCGGCGTTCACGGCTATTCGTTCACTGGACGCGGACAAATAGCTTGCCGGGAAGCGGGATCGACTCAACGGCCGGGGAGCAGTCCCTCGACCCGATCGAGGACCGGCGACAACTCCGTCGCGAGGGCCTGCCGCTTCAGCAGGACGAACCCGGTGAAGATGACCACGAAACCGGCCACGTCCAGTAATTCGAGCGTCTCGTCCAGCACCAGCCACCCCGAGACGGCCGCGAATATCGGTGCGGCGTAGGAGACGAGGTTTATCTCGATAGCGCCGAGGCGAGCCAGCAGGTCGAAGTAGACGACGTAGCCGATGGCGCTCGCGAACACCGCCAGATAGACGAGGGCGGCGACGCCGTCGACGGAGAACTGCGCGTCCGCGAACGACTCGGACGGCAGGCCGAGGCTGATGGCGTGGAGCAGGGCGGCCCCGAGAACATTCGACCACGCCACCATCCCCTCGGGGGAGATGTCGCCGTCGAGGCGCTGGACGAGGACGCTCCCGAGGGCGACCGAAGCCGCCGCGAGCAGTACCAGCCCCGGCCAGATCGCCTCGCTTCCCAGCAGGTTCGACGACTTCGGACGGGCGACCATCGCGACGCCGACGAACCCGAGTAACAGGCCGATAGTGCCGACGGCGGTCAGTCGCTGGTCCGGGAGGAACAGCCGGGAGAACACCGTCGAGAGGATGGGGCTCATCCCGACGAGGATGGCCGCGACGCCGCTGGTGACGCCCGTCTCGCCGACGAAGAGGAAGGCGTTGTACAGCGCGATGATGAGGACCCCCTCGACCACCAGCGTCAGCCAGTCCGAGCGCGTCCGCGGAAGCCAGTAGTCGCAGGTGACCGCGGCGTACCCGAGCATCAGTACGGCGGCGAGATCGTATCGAAGGGCGGCAAACAGCACTGGCGGGAACGCTTCCAGTCCGGCCTTGATAGCCATGAACGACGTGCCCCACACCGCGGCAAGCAAGAGAAACAGGAGTGCCGACCGTCGCTCGCTCATATCGAGGTGTACGACGGCGAGGGTATAACGCTGGTCATCACTCACCTCAGTCGAGTGCGTGCCACACCGTCGCCGAGAGGTACAGCGAGGAGAGGGCGCCCACCGAGACGACCAGCCAGTACGTCGCGAGGCGGTAGACGACGACGCCAGCGGCGGCCAGTTCCGGCGGCGCACCAGTCAGGACGGAAAGCACCGCGGTGAGTCCGATTTCGGTTCCGCCCAGCCCACCCGGCGTCGGGAGAAGCGTCGCGAGACCGCTGGCCGGCGACAGGAACAGGGCGAGACCGATCGGGAGCGCGACGCCGACGGCGCTACAACCGAGTAAGAGCGCAGACGAGAACGCCAGCCACCCCGCGACGGCGAGCGCCGACGCGAGGACGAGTCGTCGCGTGTCACCCGTCGCGGTACCGAAGGACACGAGAAAGGAATCGACGCCGTTGGTGACGCGGCGGGGCGCCAACGAGCGGTGCACGCGCATCGAGATGCGGCCGACGGTTGCCCTGACGAGTGCAGCCGTCCGTTCGACGAGCGTCGCGACCACGTGACGCCTGTACGCGAGAACGGCCCCACCGACGACGAGGGCGAAGGCGACGAGCGCCAACATCGCGAGGACGACGGGGCCATCGAGGCCGGGGAGCGGACTGACGAGCAGCGCCACCAGTCCAAGCGTCGCGACGCCGAGCGACCCCGCGAACACGAGCAGTTCACTCGCTGTGACGGCCGCGAACACCTCTTGGAACCGCCGATCGAGGTCTTCGGCGAGGACGTACGCCAGAATCGCCGACCCACCGACGTTGCCCAGCGGGAGCACCTGCTTCCCGAACGTCCCCGTGAGATAACCCAACTGGACGCGTCGTCGCGGGAGCGACCCGTCGATGCCGTCTATGACGGCCACGGTGGTCAGGCTCCAGCAGAACTGTGCGAGCAGTGCCATCAGGCCCGCGAGCGCGACGAATCGGACGTCGGCACCGGCCAGGGCCGCGACCGTAGCGGAGACGTCGAGCGACAGGAACAGCAGGCCAAACAACGCGAGTGCGACACCAGCGCCCAGCGCCAAGCGTTCGTACCCCGCTCGTTCGGCTCTGGCAGTCGCCATCGCGTTGTGTTGGGCCGCCGATCCGTATCAATCTACGGGCGCTCTTCGCTCTCGTAGGTCTCTGCCAGCGCGTCCAGCGCCTCGTGGTGTTCGGTCGTGTGGGGTGCGGTAAGCGGCGAGACGCTCACCTTGCCGTCGACGACGGCACGGCGGTCGGTCCCCTCGGGATCGGGGATGTCGCCGTCGGCCATGTGCTCCCAGATGCGGTCGTGGAGCGTGACGGCGTCGTCCTCGCGGACGGCGTCCATCTCGTACAGTCGCGAGGGGCGCGTGACTTCGAGCGGGGCCGGCCCCCACTCGGCGACGGGCGCGTTCACGTTGAGGTAGTCACACTGCTCGAAGACGCCGGCACCGAGTGCGTGATCCGCGAGATACGAGGTGGCCCTGACCGCCTCGCCGTAGCTCTCGCCGTTGGCCTCGATGTCCGAGAACGCGGCGTCTTCGCGGACCGGAATGTACATCGAGACGGCGATAGCGGGCACGTCGAAGAACGTCGCCTCGACGGCGGCGCTCACCGTACCCGAGCGACCAAGCACGTACGCGCCGAGATTCGCACCGCGGTTACAGCCGGCGACGACGAGGTCCGTCTCGGGGATGAGCGCCTCCAGTCCAGCGACCACGCAGTCGGCCGGCGTCCCGTCGACGACGTAGCCCATCTCGTGGTCCCGCACGTCGACCTCGTGGGAGATAGCGCGTCCGACGGCGCTCTGGTCCTCTGCGGGCGCCACCGCGGTCACGTCGCCGACCTCGGAGAGTCCGTCGTACACCGCTCGCAACCCGACGCTCTCGATGCCGTCGTCGTTCGTCAGCAGGATGGTCGGCTCGTCCATACGCCGTCTGGGGCCGTCGGCGAGAAAAACCCACTGCCCGGGCGTCCCGCCTGCCGATTGCTCGTGATTCGCGTACGCCTCGTTATCGCGCCCGGTCGACGGTCGTCTCGCCGTCGACGACGACGTTGTACGCCGCCTCGTCGTCGTTCCAGAGGACCAGCGCGTTCTGTAGCGAGAGCAGGTCGCCGTAGTCGGCGTCCCGCAGGTCGTCGTTCAACAGCGAGGGTTCGGTGACGACGGCGAAGTGATCGACCTGCTGGCTCCCGTCACCCAGCAGATACAGCGGGTTCGAGTCTCCCTCGGAGAGGTCGTGACTGAGTTTGATTGCAAGCAGGTTCACCCGGTCGGTGACGTAGTTCTCGGCGTCGGCCATCGGCGCGTGCGTGCCACGGTCCGGCGTCATCTCGATGGCCCGTTTGCCGTCTTTCCGGAGGACGCTGTAGGCGTACTGGACGTCGACGTTGACGAACTCGCGGGTGCCGCCTGCGGCGTCGTCCAGCCGTTTCTGCATCGACGGGATTTCGAGGTCGGGCTTGCGGTCGAACGACCACGACTCGCTCTCGGGCGTCTGGTGGGGCCACAGGCGGACCGTGGGCGCGTACACGTTCGCCGGACCGTCGTCGGTGACGGCGCGCTCTATCTCGCGCAGGCCAGTCGCGGTGTTCCGGTCGGCGGGTTCCAGCGCCACCACCGTCCCGTCGTCGGCAAGCGCGTCGAGATAGCGTTCCACGACGGCCACCGGGTCGTCGAGTTCGTTGAGGACGTTGCCGAACAGCACGAGGTCGAACGGGCCGCCGTCCGCGACGGCGGCGTCGAGGTCGAACGCCTCCGCGGTCTCCCGATGTATCGAGACGTCGACGTTCGGCCCGGGGTCGTCGAGCATCGTCTCGAGTACGTCGGCGGCGGCGCTCGGTTCGAGAGCGTGGTAGTCCACGAGCGCCTCGTCCGGCAGGAGGTCGAGCAGTCCCAGTGCCGGCCCCCCGACGCCGGCGCCGACGTCGAGAACGCGGAGTCTGGTGGGGAGCAAGCCCTCTGCCAACAGGTCCGAGAGGACGTACTGCGTGACCGCGTAGTAGTCGGGCAGGTGGTAGACGGCGTAGCCGTGGGCCGTCAGGTCGTCGTAGGCCACGTCGTCGCGCCGGAGGTAGCGCTCTTTCACGTCGCGGATGCGCTCGCGCAACTGCTCGCCGCTGTCGCCACGCTCCCAGTCCGGGCCGTACGCGTCGGTGAGCAGGCTCTCGACCCGCCGGCCGTACGCCTCGGGGAAGCGCTCGACGCCGTGGAACGGACCCGTCGGGGAGAGCGGTCCCTCCGGCGCCGGGACGAACGTGCCGTCGTCCTGTTCGACGAGCGCGAGGTCGACGGCCTCCTCGCGGAGCACCTGTCGGACGACGGCCGGGTGTGGCTGGCCGTCCACGTACTCGAATATCTCTTCGGGGTCTATCGGCCGGACGTTTCGGAGATACTGGGCGTTCTCGCGTATCTGCTGGCGCGTCTCGGGGTTCATGAGAGCTCCTCGTACAGCGCGGTGAACGTCTCCGCGTCCGCGTCCGCGATTTCTCGGGCGGCCTCGGCGACGCTGTCGGCCCCCTCGAAGGTCGCCTGTATGTCGGCGTAGACGTGGGCGTCGCCGCCGGTGACCTGTCCGACGAGGTCGGCGAGTCCGCCCGAGACCGGCGTGTGGAAGCGTTCGGGCACGTCGTCGGCAGCCATGGCGTAGGCGAGGACCGCCGCGTGGGCGCCGGCCTGCACCGTCTCCATCGCTTCGTCGTGCTCGACCGCCGTCGTCTCGAAGGTGTCGTTGCCGGCCGCCGCGATGGCACCGAGGACCACGTCGACGGCATCGCCGCCGGCGGCCGTGACGACGGCGACGTTACCGGGGGCGTTCTCCGGTGCGAACAGGGGGTGGACGCTCGCCCGACCGATGTCGGGGGCCGCTGTTTCCATCGCCGCGAGCGGTCCGGCCATACTCCCGGTCACGTCGACCACGGCGTCGGTCGCCAGCGGCGCGTACTCGCCGACGGCCTCCTCGGCGACGGGCATCGGCACGGCGACGCAGACCACGTCGAATCGGTCCTCCGTGTCACTGGGGACGGCGCGGCCGCCGACGGCGTCGGCGGCCCGGCGTGCCGCGTCCGTATCGAGGTCCGTGAACGCAAGTGTCGCGTCGGCGTGGTCCCGGAGGGTCCGGCCGAACCAACGGCCCATAGACCCGGCGCCGACGACGAGACAGTTCATGCGACGAGCGTAGCCCGGCGCCTCTCAAAAGCCGTTCGGTCACTGCCGGCACGCTCGTATGTGACGACTGACGAAGGTGGCGTAGACGGCCGTCGAATCGCTACCCGGCAGGCGACTCATCCCTCCTAAACGCTTATCCGTCGGCCCCGAGTCGTCCGAGGCATGAAGCGCGTTCGATTCCGCGACACCGCGGGGAACGTCCGTGGCGGCCGATGGACCGTCGAGGACGGGGAACCGGTCGTCACGGCGGCCGCCGGTCCATACGGGCGAATCGCCTTCGGCGACGAGACGTACGCTCCCGACGAGGTGGATATCCTTCCACCGTGTGAACCGACCAAAATCGTCTGCATCGGCCGCAACTACGCCGACCACGCCGACGAGATGGGCAACGACCTGCCGGACCGGCCGATGCTGTTCCTGAAGGCGCCAAACGCCGTCGCCTCCCACGGGAGCCACCTCACCCTGCCGTCGGGGAAAGAACGCATCGACTTCGAGGCGGAACTCGGCGTCGTCATCGGCGAACAGTGCAAGAACGTCAGCGAGTCCGGTGCGATGGACGTCGTCGCGGGGTACACCTGCCTCAACGACATCTCGAACCGCGACGATCAAGAGATAGAACAGAACTGGGTCCGCGGGAAGGCGTTCGACAACGCCTGTCCCATCGGCCCCCTCGTGGCGACGCCGGAACACGTCCCCGACGACGCCACCATCGAAAGTCGCGTCAACGGCGAGGTCAAACAGTCCTCGTCACGGGACCACCTCATCTTCTCCGTCGAGGAACTCATCGCCGAGATCACCGAGTACATGACGCTGGAACCCGGCGACGTCATCGCCACCGGCACCCCCGAGGGCGTCGGTCCGCTCGAAGACGGCGACGAGGTGGAGATAGAGATAGAGGGTATCGGGACGCTGAAACACTCCGTGAAGATTCCCTGACCCGCGGTTTCCTGCTCCTGTCGGCCGTACGTCGATGGCAACGCCTAAGTTTAGGGTCACCTAATCGACGCCGAGATGGACCGGACGCCGGCATCACGGGCGGACGTTTGCGTCGTCGGCGCGGGGCCGGCGGGCGCGCTCGTCGCGAGCAGACTCGCCAGCGACGGCCACGACGTGGTCGTTCTAGAGGCCGGTCCACGGTTCGACTTCGCGGAGCGAGAGCGTCGGATGGAGGCGGCAATCCGGCCCGCCCACGACGGGTCCGTCTGGGACATGGGCGGCGAGCGAGACGCGTTCTCCGCCAGCGGTGACCGATACTACCCGCTCAACGCCGCTCGCGTGAAGGGCGTCGGCGGGTCGACGCTCCACTGGCAGGGGATGGTGATGCGACTCCACCCCAGTGACTTCGACGGCGGCCACGACAACGACGACCCGGCGTGGCCCATCGACTACGACGACCTGCGGCCGTACTACGCCGACGCCGAACGGGCGATGGGCGTGGCCGGCGACGCCGACAACCCGTTCGCACCGCCGCGGGACGGCCCGTACCCGCTGCCCGGGTTCCCGCCCTCGTACAGCGATTCGCTGTTCGCCGAGGCCTGCGAGTCGCTTGGCATCTCGATGCACGGCGTCCCCAACGCTCGCAACTCGGAGTCCTACGACGGGCGCGGCCCCTGTGTCGGCTACGGTACCTGTCAGCCAGTCTGTCCCTCCGGTGCGAAATACGACGCGAGCGTCCACGTCGAGGCCGCCGAGGCCGAGGGCGCGACGGTCCTCGACCGGGTGCCGGTCCAGCGCCTCGAAACCGACGGCGGCGGCCGGGTGACGAGGGCCGTCTACGCGACGCCAGAGGGCACCGAACACGCACAGGAAGCCCGCGAGTTCGTCCTCGCGGCGGGCGGCGTCGAGATTCCGCGCCTCCTCTTGCTCTCCCAGTCCGAACACCACCCCGACGGCCTCGCGAACGCCTCTGGCCTCGTCGGGCGGTACTTCATGGATCACCTCTTCGCCGGCGCGGGCGGCACGCTGGACGACCGGACCCGGCAGAACCACGTCGGCTTTCTCACCAGCGAGTGCCACCAGTTCTACGACGACCCGGGGCAGACCGTCGAACGGGTTGCCGACGGCGAGACGGTCGTTCCGGCCACCGACGAGCCACTGTCGCCCATCAAACTGGAGTTCCTCAACTACGCCGGCCCGTCGCCGGTGGAACTCGCCCTGTCGGCCGACGAGTGGGGCGATGCCCTGCTGGACGGTCTCAGAGACGCCTACGGCAACAGCATCGCGATGGGTGGACTGGTCGGCCAGCCACCGCGAAAGGAGAACCGGGTGACCCTCGACACCTCGACCACCGACGACCACGGCAACCCCGTGCCCGACGTCCAGTGGTCGTGGGGACCACGCGCCGAGCGCTCCATGCGGCGGGCCAACGACATCCAGCACGCGATTCTCGGCGAGTTGGGCGTCGACGTCTCGTGGACCGCCGGCCCCGACGGCGAGGGGTCCGGCCCGGCCTACCATCACATGGGAACGACACGAATGGGGATAGATCCGGAAGCGAGCGTCGTGAACCCGCAGTTACGGACCCACGACGTCGAGAATCTCTCGGTGGCGTCCTCGTCGGTGTTCGTCACCGCCGGGTCGATGAACCCGACGCTGACCATCGCGGCGCTCGCGCTGAAGTGTGCCGACCACGTCGGCGAACGGCTCTAGTAGTAGAGGCCGAGGATGGCGCCGGCGTTGACCAGCAGGAGGACGGCGACCAGCGACGCGCCCAGCAGGAACGGCCGGGCGTTACGGGCGGGTTCGCGGACCTTCTTCTGGGCGAACCCGTCGGCGAGTTTCGAGGCCCCGACTTCGACGAGGCCGGCCAGCGCGAACCAGAGGACGACCATCGTGACGACGAGGTGGCCGCGGCCGGTCCCGGTCAGCGACTCGGTGGTGTACCGCGTCGCCGCGAGGTGCCCGCCCGTGACGAACAGGAGCAGTGCGCTCGCCCGCGAGACGGTTCGGAGTTTCCCGGTTATCGCCGAGAGCGGACCGGGACGGGTGTCGCCGTCCATCGCCGTCGGGAGGACGGCGTAGGTGGTGAACAGGACGCTGCCGGACCAGAGGCCCGCGAAGAGAAGGTGTGTCGCGAAAATCGCGGCATCGACTGTGCTCATGCCCGTGGGTTGGACGCGGGCCTCTTGAACGCCCCGAAACAGGCAGGCGACGGTGCGTCAGGAGCCGTCGAACGCGTCCTCGAACGCCTGCACTTCGCTCGACATGTCCAGTTCCGAGACGTCCGGGGCGTCCGCGCTCGTCGGGTCGCCCGTCTCGGCGTCGCGGTCTAACTGGTCGATGAGGTGGACGAACGACCCGGGGTCTGGAACGAGGAAGATACGGAGCGAGAAGGCCACGTCGCTGTCCGCGATGTCGACCAGCGAGTCGAGGACGATGGTCAGCGAGTCACGGCGGACGTGTGAGAGCGCGTCGTCGGCGACGGTCATCGCTTGGGCTTGCTCGAGGGTTGGCGTCCCCATATCGATAGTCGTCTCCAGCGTGTTCGCGATGCCGTCGATGAACCCGGAGGTGAGGATGTTACACATCTCCTGTAAGGCCGACTCGTGGAGTTGCGTGAACTCGGACTCGACGTCCATCCCGGTCATCAACTGGGCGATCTCGGCGGCCGTCTCCGTCGAGAACGTCATCATGAAGACGCCGTAGGGTGGTTCGGCGAGTCTGACGCGAGCGCTGTATATCTCGCCAGTACCCATCTCGGTGGGGATGTCGCCCGGTTGCACGAACGAGAGGCTCTTTATTTCCACGGACGCGTCGACCCCGGCCAGCGTCGAGAGCGAGTCCGCGACGCTCTCCGACCCCTCCTTGATGAGCCGGTTGATGACCGTCAGTTTGCGGATGTCGATGAGAAGTGGCATCGCCTACCGGCACGTCATAGCACACCGTATTATTACTTTTCGGTGGTAGTGAACCGAATCCCAGCGGCGGTGTGCGCCCGACTGACCGCCTTCCCGGCCTCTGTAGGTGGGCACGCTTAAGCCGCCCCACCCGCTTGGCACATCCATGCAACCACGGGACCTCTCCGCTCACACTGTCTATAGGGCGGGTCGCGGTATCGAGGAAGTCGCCCGGGAACTCGGTCTCGACCCGGACGAGATGGTAAAGCTCGCGTCGAACGAGAACATGTTCGGCCCGAGTCCGCTGGCCGTCGAGGCCATCCGGGACTCGGCCGCGCGCATGCACTCCTATCCGAAGTCCTCCCACGCCGACCTCGTCGAGGAACTGGCGTCGATGTGGGACGCCGACCCCGAACAGGTGTGGTTGGGCAACGGCGGCGACGGGGCCCTCGACTGTCTCGCTCGCGCGATGCTGGAACCCGGCGACGAGGTGCTCGTGCCGAAACCCGGCTTCGCCTACTACGCGATGAGCGCCCGCTACCACCACGGCGAGGTCAACGAGTACACGCTCTCGAAGGCCGACGACTTCGCACAGACCGCAGAAACGGTGCTGAAAGACTACGACGGCGAGCGTATCGTCTATCTCACCAGCCCACACAACCCGACCGGCGCGGAGTTCACCACCGAAGCCGTGCGGACCATCGCCGAGGAGACGGACGAGGAGACGCTGGTCCTCGTAGACGAGGCCTACGGCGAGTTCGCCGACTCACCGAGCAAGCGGCCCCTGCTCGCCGAGCGCGACGACGTGGCGCTCCTGCGGACGTTCTCGAAAGCCTACGGCCTCGCGGGAGTCCGTCTGGGCTACGCCCTCGTCCCCGAGGAGTGGGCCGACGCCTACGCCCGCATCAACACCCCGTTCTCGGCGAGCGAACTGGCCTGTCGGGCCGGCCTCGCGGCGCTCTCCGACGACGACCACGTCGAACGCTCCGTCGAGACAGCCGCGTGGGCGCGCGAGTACATCCACGACGAACTCGCGGCCGATACGTGGGACAGCGCGGGCAACTTCGTGCTCGCCGAAGTCGGTGACGCCGCCGCCGTCGCCGAGGCCGCACAGGAACAGGGCGTCATCGTCCGCGACTGTTCTTCGTTTGGACTCCCCGAGTGCATCCGCATCACCTGTGGCACAGAGGAAGACACCGAGCACGCCGTCTCGGTCCTGAACGACATCATCGAGGTGGTCGAGGCGTGAGAGTCGCAGTCACCGGGACGCCCGGGACGGGCAAGACCACCGCGACAGCGCGACTGGACACCGACCTCGACGTCGTCCACCTCAACGACGTAATCAAATCCGAGGGGTTCTCGACCGGCGTCGACGAGGAACGCGGGAGTCTGGTCGCCGACATGGACGCCGTCGCGGAGTGGCTGGACGGCCGTGACGACGTCCTCTTCGAGTCACACCTGGCCCACAACTTCGAGGCCGACCGCGTGGCCGTCCTGCGGGCCCATCCCGACACCGTCGTCGACCGCCTGCGCGGGCGCGGCGACTCGGACTCGAAGGCGTACGAAAATGCGGAGTCAGAAGCGCTCGACGTCGTCCTCTCCGAGGCCGTCCACCATCACGGCACCGACAGCGTCTACGAGATAGACACGACCGACCGGGACCCGGACGCGGTGGCCGACGCCATCTCGGCCGTCGTCGCCGGCGAGGTCGAACCGAGCGCTGGCACCGTCTCCTACGTCGACTGGCTATGACGCTGGACAGGTTCCGCTCGGTCGCAGACCGAGCGCTCGGGCCGTTCGTCGGGGCCGCAAAGACCGTCGGTCTCTCGCCCAACGGCGTCAGCGTCCTCGCGTTCCTGCTCGCCGGGGCGGCCGGCGGCGTCTACGCCGTCGCCTCGCAGGACCCCCTGCTGTACCTCGCCGGGGCCGTCCTCGTGTTCCTGAACGGGTGGCTGGACCTCGTCGACGGGGCGCTGGCCCGCGAGATGAACGTCGCCTCCGACGCGGGCGACCTGCTCGATCACGTGCTGGACCGCTATGCGGACATCGTCATCATCGTCGGCCTCGCGGCCGGCCTCGGTCGGTGGGCGCTGGGCATCGCCGCCGTCACGGGTGTCCTGATGACCTCGTACCTCGGCACGCAGGCGCAAGCAGTCGGCCTCGACCGCGTCTACGGCGGCCTACTGGGCCGCGCGGACCGCCTCGCCCTCGTGGGAATCGTCACCGGTATCGCCGCGTTCGCGAACCCAACGGCGCTGAACGTCACGCTCGTCGGGTGGCTGCTCGTCGTCTTCGCCGTCGTCGGACACTTCACCGCGCTCCAGCGGTTTTACTACTCGATGCAGGCGCTGGAGTAGGGGCAACGCACCATTTATACCGCGCCCTCTCCAACCCTGCGCTATGGTACAGTGCGAGATGTGCGGCAAGGAGGTCTCCGCTCCCAACCGTGTCAAAATCGAGGGGGCAGAACTCGACGTCTGCGACGAGTGTACTGACTTCGGGACCGAGGTGAAGACGCAGGACTCCTCGTCGTCTACGTCGACGAAGTACTCGACGTCGTCGAGTAGTTCCGAGGGGTCGTCCTCGTCGTCGAGTTCGTCGTCTTCCTCGTCGAGCGGCGGCCGACGCCGGGACATGTTCGACGAGATGGACGAGATAGCCCAGGACTTCGACGACCAGATTCGGCAGGCCCGCGAGTCGAAGGGGCTGAGCCAGAAGGACCTCGCCCAGCAACTCAACGAGAAGGCGAGCCTCATCCGAAAGCTCGAACAGGGCAACTCGCTCCCGAGCGACGACGTGCGAAAGAAACTGGAACGCGCGCTCGGCATCGACCTGAGCGCGGGCGGCAGCACCGACGAAGCCGAGTGGTCCGGTGGGTCCAGTAGCGGCGAGTACACCCTCGGCGACGTCGTCGAACGGAAAGACTAGAGACGCAGATCCTTCTCTTCGACGTCTAACTCGGCGGCCAGCGTATCGACCCGTTCTTCGATGTCGGCGATCTCCGACTGGAGCCGTCGATACTGTTCGCTTCCGTCGAGTTCGGTCCGGGTCTTCTCTACCTGCAGGACGTTTCGCTTCAGTTTCCGGGACGTGAGTCGCTGGAGTTCTTCGTTGTACGTCGCGATTTTGTCGAGCCGGTCGACGACGTCGGTCAGGTCCTCGCGCGTGACCGGCTTTACGAGGTAGTCGTCGACGCCCATGTCGATGATGTCGAAGTCGGGATTGACCGCTGTCACCATGGCAACCCGACAGTCGAGGCTCCGCTCCTCGATCTCGGCGAGCACCTCGTTGCCGGAGACGACCGGCATCCGACGGTCCAGCAAGACGACGTCGACGGTAGGTGAGAGCATCTCGATGCCCTCCTCACCGCTGTAGGCCGTCTCGACGTCGAACTGGTCCGAGAGGTAGTCCGTATAGAGGTCGGCGAGGTGCTGTTCGTCTTCGACGATGAGTACGGTCGGCGTCTCGTCCTCGGCGGTCACGACTTGTCTCTGCGGGTGTTTACAGTCCAGTATCTTAATCCTCACTCATCCGTCGTTCCTGTGGTGCGTACGCTCTCGCAACCTATTTGCCGGCGGGCCCCGGTGGATGGTGTATGTTCGTCCTCGTCAACCTGAAAGCGTATCCGTGCGACCCAATCGAAGTAGCGACCGCCGCGGCCGACGTCGCCGACGATTCCGGCGTCCGTATAGCCGTCGCGCCGCAGGCCGCCCACCTGAGTACGGTGGCCGAGACGGGCGTCGAGACGTGGGCCCAGCACGTCAGCCCCAACGAACACGGGAGCCACACCGGCAGTACGCTCGCCGAGGCCGTCGCCGACGCCGGCGCGGTCGGGACCATGCTGAACCACTCCGAGAACCGTCTCAAACTCGCCGACATCGACGCCTCGCTGGACGCGGCCGAGCGCGCCGACCTCGAAACCATCGTCTGTGCGAACAACCCCGACCAGATCGGCGCCGCCGCGGCGCTTGGCCCCGATGCCGTCGCCGTCGAACCGCCGGAACTCATCGGTACCGGCACCCCGGTCAGCAAGGCCGACCCCGACATCGTCACCGGCGCTGTCGACGCCGCGGCACGCGTCGACGGTGACGTCGACGTCCTCTGTGGCGCCGGTATCTCGACGGGCGAAGACCTCGTCTCCGCGTCGGACCTCGGCGCGAGCGGCGTCCTCCTCGCGAGCGGCGTCGCGAAGGCCGACGACCCGCGGGCCGCGCTCGAAGACCTCGTCGCACCGCTGAACTAACCGTCGAACGCGGTCACGCCTCGCCGTGACCGTCGAGTACGTCGCGTTCGATTCGCGTGGCGTAATCTTCTACCGTCGACTCGTCGAGCGTCTCGTCGCTCTCCTCGCTGACCAGCGCACGGAGTCGGTAGTCGTACTTCCCGCGACCGACGTGTTCGACGAGGCCGCGGAGGCGCAAGGTTCGATTCCGGGCGTACGCGGCGGTTCGGTCCCCGTCCCCGCCGGCGGAGAACTGGGCGTTCAGCGGCGTGCCCGGGCCGTGTTCCCGGTAGTAGGCCAGCATCCGCAGCGTCTTGTCGCTCATCTCTGCGAGGTCTGCGACGACGTCGGCGACGACGGCGGGCCGGTCGGTCGCGTCGCCGTCTGCCGGGTCGTCGGCGCTCTCCTCGTCCTCGACTGCAGCCATCGCCGCCGCGAGGGCCGCGTCGGCGTCGCCGTCGTCCTCGGCGTGTCCGCTCGTCGCTGTGCCGTTCGTCGACGCACCGTTCGCCGACGCACCGTTCGCCGACGCACCGTTCGCCGCCGGCGCGGACCCGTTCGTGGCGACGCCGTCGTCGCTCCCACCGTTCATCGCTACGCCGTCGTCGCTGAAGGCGCTGAACGCGTCGCCGAACCCGCCGCCCGACGTGGCGTCGGTCTGTACCCCGTCGGTTCCGTCCTCCGAGGGTTCCGAGAACCGCTCTCGCTGCCGACGCATCTCCTCCTGTGCGGTACGACCGGGGTTGTAGCCCTCGACGTGGCCCACCAGTGCCTCGGTGAACTGCTCGGCCATCCGTTGGAGGTCTCTGGCGTCTTGCAGTTCGGTTTCCAGTTCGGCGATGCGTGAGTTCTTCTTGTCCAGTTCCTCGCGGAGTTCCTTGATGCGGTTCTCCGTGGCCTGCTTCTCTTCGCTGATGGTCTCCAGTTCCGAGACGAGGTCGTCGCTGACGGACTTCAGTTCGGGCCGCTCGAAGTCGTCGAGGCCGGGCGTGGCACCCGCGTCGAACGTCTGCTTGCGGTGGAACTGGACCCGGCGGACCTGTTCGGCCCAGTCGGTCATCATGAACGCCTCGCCGTCGTCTAAGTCCTCGACGGCGTCGGCGTAGTTGTTGTCGAGGATGCGCCCAACGACTTTGGTGTCGTTGTTCCACGTGAGTCTGTGCCATACCAGCCAGTCGCACTGGGTGATGTAGTCCTTCTTGACGTCGGCGGGTCGCTGGCTGATGCCGACGATACCGAGGCCGTGTTTGCGACCCCGCTTGCCGATTTTGATGAGCATCTTCCCGACTTCGCCCATCCCACCCTTCTCGGGAATCCACTCGTGGCATTCCTCGACGAGCATCAGGAACGGCTGCTTTTGCTTCTTCGCCTTGGCGAACAGTTGTCTGGCGACGGCCGTCAGCAGGGCCTCTGCTTCCTCCTCGTCTAGAAACGACGAGACGTCGAGGATGATGGGGACGTTCTGTTCGAGGGCCAACGACGCTATCTTGCCCGCGTGTTCCTCGGTGACCTGTATGTCACACTCCTCGTCGCCGCCGACGTGGAGAATCTCGTACTCCTCTTTCAGGCCGTAGTACTCGCCGTCGATATCGACGATGAGGAGGCCAAAGCCGTTGTCCAGCAACTTCTCGGCGACGACGCTCGCGGTGTTGGACTTCCCCGACCCGGACTTGCCGGTGATGAACCCCCGCCCGGTCAGCAGTTCGACCACCGGAATGTCGACGGACAGACCCGGGTCTTCGGTGCCACCGGGACCCGCGCTCGTGTCCGCGACGGTGATGTGTTCAGTCTCTGCCATGCGTTCTTGTCGGGACTGAGCATCTCACCGCCCATAACTCTCCGTCAGACGCCAGTCAGTCATTCGACCAGTCGTATCGGTGAGAGGTGAGCAAGGGCTATTGTGCTGGCCCTCCTCCGTGCCACCGAGTGGCAGTAACGACCACATGACCCGCTACGACACCCACGTCGAGGACGGCATCGTCTACGTCGGCACG
This sequence comes from Haloarcula sp. JP-L23, assembly GCF_011602445.1. Lineage (NCBI taxonomy): Archaea > Methanobacteriati > Methanobacteriota > Halobacteria > Halobacteriales > Haloarculaceae > Haloarcula > Haloarcula sp. JP-L23. The sequence continues at coordinate 2,363,330 of NZ_CP050014.1, forward strand.
GGCGACGGGCCACTGGAGGTGGCGCCGCTCTCGGACGTTCTTGCCGCCGTCGGCGGCCCGGCGTGGACGATTACCTACACCGACGCCGAGAAAGATCGGTACCCCGAGATGGAGACGGACGACGAGGGACTGGTCGTCGACGTGGTGGATATGCTCAACGCGATGACCCATAGCGAACAGTTCGTCCAGACGCTCGCGGCCCATCCGACGACGGTACCCGATGCAGACACGATATCGCCGCGCGCGGGACTGTTCGTCGGCAAGTTACTGGAGAACTTAGAGAACGGCGTCGCCTGAGCGCTCGGCCGTCAGTTGAAATCACCCAGCGACGCCTGTCCCGCTCGTTCTTGTGTCGTCGCGTCGTCCGCTCGCTCTCGTTCCGCCGCCGCACCTTCGAATTCGGTGAGAGAGACCTGCCCCTCCGAGTCGCTCTCGGGTACCGCTCCGTCCGCCGTCGTCTCGCTGTCGCCCGTCGACGCGTCCGCCCCGTCGAAGCCGCTGAGACGTGCCTGTTCGCCCACCGAGAAGTCTAGGTTCGAGACGCGGACGCCGACCTTCCGGACCGCGGCGTCTTCGAACTCCGTCAAGAGGTCCAGCGCCACCGACTCGACGAGGTCCGCGTCGTCGACCGGACCGGGCAGGGACCGCGCGCGGGTGTTCACGTCGAACGGCGGTTCGACGACCTTGATGCCGATAGTCTGGTAGCGGGCCTCTTTGCGATGGGCACGGTCGGCGACGGCCGACGCGAGGGTGCGGACCTTCCGGCGCTTCTCCTCACTGTCTTCGACGGCCTCGGTGAACGCGGACTCGCGTGAGAGGCTCTTCGGGTCGCCTCTGGGCGTGACCGAGCGTGTGTCCTCGCCGCGAGCGTAGCGCCGTATCTCCAATCCGCGCTCGCCGAAGCGAGCGTCTAACGTCTCCGGGTCCGCAGCGGCGAGGTCCCCCGCCGTCTCGATGTCCAGCGCCGCGAGTTCACGGGCCGTCACCGGGCCGACGCCGTGGACTTCTTCCACGGGGAGGTCCGCGAAGAACTCCCGGACGTCCCCCGGCCGGACGACGACGAGGCCGTCGGGCTTGTCGTAGTCGCTCGCGACTTTCGCGGCGCTCATCGTCGGGGCGACGCCGACGCTCGCGACGACGCCCACTTCGGACTCGATGGTCGACTTCAGCGTGGCGGCCCACGACTCGGCCTCGTCCCACGCCACGTCGTCGGTGACGTCCAGATACGCCTCGTCGATGCTGACCTCGCGGACCACCTCGGCGGCGTCGTGGAGGATAGTTTTGACCTCGCTCGCGACGGCCTCGTAGTGGTCCATGTCGACCGGGCGGTAGAATCCCGCCTCGTCGACGGACAGGTCGGGGTCGTCGGCGGCCGCGACTTTCCGAGGGAGGCGCTCCAGTGCCTCGGAGATAGCCATCGCGGATTCGACGCCGTACTCGCGGGCTTCGTAACTCGCCGTCGCGACGGCGCCGTGGACCTCCCCGTTCTCGTAGCCCATGCCGACGACGAGCGGTTCGCCTTCGAGGGCGGGTTCCCGTCGGCGTTCACAGGCCGCGTAGAAACAGTCCATGTCGACGTGTGCGACCACTTGGTCGGTCGCCGAGGTCCCGGGAAGCCGCGCGGCGTCCATGTTTGAAGGTACACACGCGGGCCCAAAACGTCTCCGCCCGACGACGAGTCGCGGTCACTCGGCGTCAGAGTCAGCGACGTACACGCGCGTCGGCCCGGCGATCCGGTCGAGGTTCGCGCGAAGCGCCGCCGCCTGTTCGTCCGTCACTGCGGGCGTCAGCGTGACCGTAACTTGCCCGTCGAACGGGTGGGCCTCCAGTTGGCTCCGGGCCTCGAAGAGACGACCGTAGCCGTCGCTCCCCCACTCGACGTCGGTCTTGAACACCATCGCGCCGAAATCGCGGCCGTAGTTCGCCTCGGCCTTCGTAGAAAGCGTGTCGAGTCGCTGGCCGATGGACGAGAGTCCACGGGCGTCTGGGAGTGCCAGTAGGACGTCGGTCACGGGGTAGGCCGGCTCCGCCGCGAAATCTGGTGCGTACGCGCCCGGGTGGCGCTCCAGTTCCGGGCCCTCCCTCACTCGATAGGCGACGAGTCTGGGCAGGCCCCCGTCGTACAGGTGTGCCTCGACGCGCGGGCCATGCCGGCCCTATCGGCGGCGTCTCGCCGACTCTGAGAACCGCGGCCAGTACACTCATGCGTACGAGGACACGCGACTGTCACCTCAACCTGTCGTCGTCGCAGTAAAACGAAGCGAAGTCGGCGGGGTGGCCTAGCCCGCCGACGACAGTTGGCCGCCGATGCCAATCCCGGAAGCTACAGCGGTCGTTCCCGCTGGGAGCTCGGGGGCTCCATGATAACGTTACACACGATTGCACTTCAACCTTACTCAGGCAGAGTGACAGGTGGCGAGCCGTATCAGACGACGTCGTCGAGTTCGACGGTGTCTTCGTCGACGTCGTCCCAGTCGTCGCCCATCCACTTACGGAGGCGGTCGGTGACGCCTGCAAAGTCGTCGCCGTCTTCGAACTGTTCGACGAGTACCCACTGTTCCCCGGTTCTGTCGAACCCGAGACTGTAGCCGCGTTCGCCCTCGACGATGACGACGAACGCCGTCACGATGTCGAGGTCCGGGAAGAATCCGACCGGCGCGACGCCGTACTCGTCGTGCTGGGCTTCGAGAGCCTTGACTTCCGCCGTCGACAGCGGTCGCGCCGGGAGTGAGTCTCTGATAGTGGTCATCGGGTCACTGTCGCCACGAGACGCCCAAAGCGATTTCGGGACTGGAGCACCCCTTCGATTTGGGACCGACTCAGCCGTCTTGTCCTCGTAGCTAGCGGCCCGGGACCGCCGCTGGAAGGCGTGTTCCGTCTCCGGCGCGACGACGTACTTCGGCTTGCCACGCTGATGACGTGCTTCGGTATCTGAATACACCCCCTCGAAACCGCGACACTGGTAACATCGGGAAGCGCGAGACACATCACAGTCTTGCGGTTGTAGGTGTTTGAGTAAGGGGGTTGGGTCGGAGGGATAACGGAACTCGAAGAATTCGTGAGGTTATCTGCGATGCGACTCAGCGTGGTGGTGAAGTTACGAATCACCGGTATCGAAGTTGAGTTTCTCGCGGAAAAAGTCCGCGTGGCGATTACGAACTTCTGGATAGTTCGCTGGGATAGGTAGATACACCGAGCTGGCTGAGCATCCCCGTCGTATCGAACTGTGCCCACCGTTCGACGACTCGTCCATCATCGATGCGGAAAATCACGATGCCTGAAAGCGTTACCTCTCGGCCAGTCGGTTCAATCCCCATCAATTCTCCCTCGTGTGTACCGTGACCGATGGCACGGAACACTACCTTATCATCTTCTGCGATGACATCCTCAAGAGTCCAGTTGAGGTCCGGAAACGCCGTCAGGAGCGCAGTGACGTTTTGCTTAAATCCTTCTGGTCCGGGAGGAGCATCAGGCACAATCGGATTATGGTTTTTGTAGCTTTCCGCGACTAGCTCATTTACAATTTCCAAATCACCCTGCCATATATCGTTTAGTTGGTAAACAATCTTCTTGTTCTCTTCCGGCGTCGTCATAGGAATTACTTCTTGAGTAGAGGGGACACGAAGTCAAAAGGGTTGCTAGAGATTTACACACAAAGGCTGAGGGAATACCGTTCACCTTCGCAACAGTGGTAGCGCCGAATAATATGCAGATCTACTGAACGTCGTATTCTCTTAATTATCTCTGAAACGCAGTGGCTAAGGTAGTGACGACTTCTTCCACAAGTCGTCAATCGGTCAGTATAGATCGTACAAACACCGGTATCCTACTCGAAACCATCGGGACGAGCAAAGTATAGAGCGCAAGTTGTGTATCGGTCACTCACGTTGTCGGAATGTCTTCTGGAGAGGCGGCGGAGGCATTGTGAGATGCTACAGGAAGTTCGACGTTTACGACCGTCCCCTCGGGATCGTTGTCCTCGATCCAAAGTGTTCCATCGTAGCGTTCTGCGACTGTGTTCGCAATTGCTAACCCCAGTCCGGCTCCGGCACTGTCGACCCCTTTTACGTTCCATTCTAGCATGCGAGCTTTTTCCTCGTCGGGTATCCCCTGTCCATTATCAGCCACGCGAACGACCACTGTGTCATCAGCTCGGCGCGCCGTTACGGAGACTTCCGGAGTCGGCTTATCGTTGTGCAAAACGGCATTCGAAAGGAGGTTCGAGATTAACTCGGCCACGAAGTCGTCCCCTTCGATATATATGTCAGCGGGGCACTCCACAGTGAACTCGGCGTGGTCGAATTGCTCCCTAGCCTTCTCGATCTCTTCAGTGAGCGTGTCCGACAGGACGAGCGGTCGGAGAGAGATATCGGATACCTCGTGGAAGTTCTGCATCAACGCGCTGGTCGCCTCGGCGAACCGCTTCAGTTCCTGACCTCGGTTGCGAATCGATTCAAGCTCGGTGGCGGTTTCATCCACATGCGCCTCGAGGAATTCGACGTTCCCGAGGATGACGGTCAATCCATTCAGGACGTTGTGCCGCAACGAACTGTGGAGGAACTTGATCCGGGCTCGCTCCGTCTCGACCTGCTGCCAGTGTCGACGACGGAGGATGTCGTACCAGCCGATCACGAACCCGATCACGCCGCCAGCACTGAGGTTGTTTACCGTCACGAATGGTGCGTGGGCGAACGGTCGGCCACGGATGTTCTGGTGGGTAATGGTCCACGTCGCCAACAGGCCAATGACCGTCATCCCAAGAACAACCCAGCCAGCGACTCGCAAAATGTCATCTCCGTTGAAACGACTGCGCCATAAGACGATGCCGGCACCAATGAGCCCGAGATTGATCATGAACGGAAGGAGAGCGAAGACGGCAACACCAAGGGACGACGACATCTTCTGGATATGGCGGAATTCAACAACTCCCATTAGAGCGCCTGCAACCAGGATAATACTGAGTCCACAGACCGTTTTCAACTGGTCGCGCCGAGTATCATTCAGGGTAGTCATATGGTTGAATTAGTTTAGGGTTTTGCATATTGTGGTAAATAGATATCCTTCAAACAGTACTAATCTGGTGAATACACATGCACACTGAACAGTGTATTCTCCCACATAGGTTTGAAACAAAGTAACTACTACAGTAACGACTTTTCAAATAGGTCGCAAAATCGCTCAATACAGAAGGGTGTATCGAGCACTGCAGTGCTTTCGGCGAGATACCACTGGTTTGTGAAATCAGATCCACGACATGTATGTATACCCACGATATCGGAGTTCTGGTGGAACGGCGGCAGGTGCGCTCGGGAGGGCGAGGATTGCGTCTGTTCGAGATTCAGCTCACCATCATAGTGTTAGAATAAAATAATTATATTTATTATGACTATCGTTAAACAAGTTAACATAGGCCACGACAAAGGTATTATCCGATGCCCAGAGTATGGGTGACGTCCTGAAAACGTGGCCTTTGATATTGCTATATGTTCGGAATGTAGACATAAATGGGGTGTAGACCGTAGTGGCGTCGTTTTCGGTAACCCGTTCCCGAGTTGACTTGCCTGTCGGAACGCTCTGTCCGATATAGAGGGGCGAAATAGCGCTCCAGTCTCGAACCTATCCGCATTACGTTAGAAATCACGTGCTGAATACTGAGGATGTCTGCAGCAACTTGGCTCAATTTCTAAAGAATCTCTTGACAGGTCGTAAGCGTGGGAGAGAACGCGTCGTTCGACGAAGCCGAGTACAGACCTCGGTTCACATCGTGAGCTCCAGCCCTCCCCGCTCCATGGCCTCATGGAACCCCTGATGCGTAAACTCCTCCATCAGGAATGCTTCGGATTCATACACCCCATAGACGGCCTCGGCCCATTCTCGCACTTCCCGTGAACCCGTATCGACGAAGACGCGAAGCTGCCTGGCGTCAGGTTCACAGACTCCTATCCCGACGCGGTCGTCGAACACAGCAAGGCCAAACGGGAGACTGTCGTGCAGCTGGATCGTGAGATAGCCGCTCATACACGCTTCTCTGCACTTCTCCGGATACTCGTCGAGGGTGTTCTTGGCGACTTCGGGCATAACGAGATCCTCCGTTTCCATCCCACTGACAATTCGGTCCTTGATCTCCTCCATATAGAGCGGGGCGATCCCGTCTACGTCGAACCCATAGAGCGTCTCCGTCTCTTGCACAAGGGTAACGAATCTTGCCACTGGGCTGTAGGGATCGCCACGTTTGGCGCTCGTCACGGTCGCGTCAGCGAACGCCTCGGCGTCGATCTCGACTGGTGCATCCTTCACCGCGTCCAAGACGGGTGCGAGCTGGAGTGCCGACCCGGCGTCTCGTTTGAACGTGGTGAGCGCGTCTGTGAGGAGTCGCCCCGCCTCGGTAAGCTGAAAGCGACCATCAACTCGTTCGATAACGCCGAACTCGTCGAGTGTGCGCGTATGGCGGTGGCAGGTGGCCCTCGATACGCCCAGCCGATCTTGGAGGTCGCCTCGGTCGAGTGCCTCCTGCTGGAGCTCCTCAAGCAGCGCCGAGCGCCGGAGCAGATCGATCAGCCGGTCGGTTTCCTCGGACTCAGCCGTCATCATACTCATGAATTCACCGTCCTCTACGATAGGTCTGTCTCAGGCAATGAGACGGTCTCAGCTCGGCCGAAAATATCACTGATTGATTACATGTTTCCCCCAGCCGTAGCCCCAATTATGTCTCACCGAGACACGACCACACCGACCGACCACGAAACGCTCGGCCGCACCCTCATTGATGCGGCCTGGAACGAGAACGACCGTGACCGAATTGACGACCTGTATGCCGACGACAGCGTCATCAACGACCCGTCAGAGCCCATCGCCGGAACCGGCCCTGACGCGTACGAACGGTACGTCACGCGCCACACGAACGCCGCATCTGAACTGGAACTTACAATAGACGACACTACCGTCGCAAACGGAACGCTAGCGATTCAGGTATCCGGGAACGCCACCCCAGAGAGTCACTTCCTAGGCCGTGATCCCGACAGCAAGGACGGAGCGGTCACGTTCTCAGGCCTCGAAGTCCTCAGCTTCGAGGACGGGTCCATCGTGGAGTGGTCGGGGACGCTACTCTCCGACGCCACCGTGGACGCTTTCGTCGAAGGGTTTCAAGGCGACGTGATTCGCCCGGGCGACGGCGAGTACGACGAGGCACGCGCCGTCTGGAACCGCGTGATCGACAAGTATCCGGCCCTCATCGCCCGGTGTACCGGCGTGGCGGACGTCATCGATGCCGTTGACTTCGCACGGGAGAACGACCTGCTGGTTGCCGTCCGTGGCGGTGGCCACAACGTTGCCGGGACGGCTGTCTGTGATGGCGGGTTGGTGATCGACCTTTCCCAGATGAAGGGCATTCACGTTGACCTCGACGCCGGTACCGTTCGAGCTGAAGGGGGCGTAACGTGGGGCGAGCTCGACAGGGAAACGCAGGTCTTCGGGCTGGCGACGCCCGGTGGGGTCGTTTCGATAACTGGCATTGCGGGGCTGACCCTTAACGGCGGGATGGGGTGGCTCCGCCGGAAGTACGGGCTCTCCATCGACAACCTCATCTCGGTGGACATCGTGACCGCCGATGGCGAGTTCCTCACCGCGAGCGAGACCCAGAACCCCGAGCTGTTCTGGGGTATTCGCGGTGGGGGTGGCAACTTCGGGGTCGTCACCAGCTTCGAGTATCGGCTCCATCCGGTCGGCCCCGAGGTGATGTTCGTTGCGACGATGTACCCGCTCGGGACGGCCCACGATGTACTGGTTTCGTGGCGTGACTTCATGGCGGAGGCCCCCGAGGAGGTATCCTCGGAGGTGATTTTCTGGTCTGTTCCTGCCGTTCCCGATTTCCCCGACGAGACGCACGGTGAGCCCATCATCACCGTCGCCGCCATGCACTGCGGCCCGGTCGAGGAGGGACGGCGCGTGCTCCAGCCGCTGCGCGAACTCGCCGAGCCACTTCTGGATTTGAGCGTCGCCGCGCCGTACACGCAGGTCCAGACGATGTTCGATCCGTTCTTTCCCGAGGGCGAACTGTGTCACTACTGGAAGTCGATCAATCTCGACCGCCTCGATGACGAGATCATCGAGGCGGTCGTCACGATCGCCGAGGACCGTCCCGACCCACGAATCCTCATTCCGATCTGGCATCAGGGCGGCAAAATGGGCCGAGTGGACGCAACCGAGACTGCCTACGGGGACCGGAGTATGGAGTATATGCTGAGCCTGGATTCGACGTGGAAAGACCCTGCGGACACCGAGGAAATCGTCGCGTGGACGCGCGAGCGCTGGGCAGACATGCACCGCTTCTCCGACGGCAGTCTGTACTTGAACTTCCCCGGCTTCGGCGAGGAAGGCGAAGAATTAGTGCGGTCGGCGGCCGGCCGAGAGAACTTCGACCGGCTGGTCACGCTGAAAGACGAGTACGACGCAGAGAACCTGTTCCGCCTAAACCAGAACATCGCACCGACGGTATCGCCGTCTGTCGATAAGTAAATGAAGCCGTTACTACCTCAGTCACCTCGTTTCAGGGTCAATTAAGAGAAGACGACGTTCAGTAGACCTGCCTATGGGACACTGTACCCTGTGAGTGTTCCGCGTTGAGCAGTGGCTGGCTCTTGAAGCGGATGGTAGCTCCTCAACAGTCTCTCCGGCGAAACCATTACTCGGGATCTGGCCCGTCGACGTTCTCGACGAGGGGACCAGTGCCGACGAAGCTGATTATCCACTGCTGGGGCTCATTGCTGGGATTGACATCGCGATGGACTACCCAGGGGCAGGTGGAAGAACTCCCCGTCTCGAGTTCGAGTCGTTCGCTCCCATCCGGGCCGTACTCGATGACTGCCGCCCCCTCGACGAGGTAGGCATAGACGTGCCTGTCACCGTGATGGTGCCAGCCCGACGAAACGCCGGCCTCCGCATGCGCTTGGACGAGCGTGTTATTGTCCGTTTGGAAGGCCACCTTCCGGGTGATACCTGGTGTGCCTTCGGCTTCCTCAAGGTCCTGCTGGGTGACCGCTTGCGGTGTATCTGGTGCCATGGGTGTTCTAGTGGCCGATTTGTTCTATGATATCAGCCCACATTGTATTGTACAGGTCAGCACCGCTTAAGCACTACCGAGGAAGCAGGGATTCGGAGCGTTCCAGAGTGATGAATGCACTCACTATACTGACCGATTCACGACTTTAGAACAAGTCGTTACTGCCTCAATCACTTCGTTTCAGAGTCAATTAAGAGAATACGCCGTTCAGTAAACCTGCGTATTCATCACGAAAAGCGTCCGCTCCCGTTCTGTACGATGCTAACTGGGACGTTTTCAGTATCATCTGGTACCAACCTATAATTGGATTCTTCACTAATGTAATGTCCCGAAAGGGAATGGTTCCACATGCCAGAAGCTCACAAACTCGATTGCGAAGCGGCTGAGGCCGATTGCCGGTTCATTATCCAATCAGAAAACAAAGCAGAAGCAATCGAATTGGCCCAGAAGCACATGAAGGAAGTTCACGGAAAGGACTACACTGACGACGAACTTCAGACCGAACACCTACAAACCGTCTAACGTCCAGCTGACACCAGTCTGACAACACTCTCCTATGTATTGATCGATTTTGCGGCGTATTCAAAAAGTCGTAACTGCCAAAGTCATTTCGTTTCAGGGTCAATTAAGAGAATACGCCGTTCAGTAGACCTGCTTATTGAATATTACTCTGATCACTGCGAGAGGGTAAATACGGAAAGGGCCAACTAATCTTGAGCGTCCGGTGATACATCCTTGTATGGACCGGCGAGCATACGTGGCTGCCTGCGGGACGCCATCACTCGGCGGATGCTCCGACATCGTTGACGATCCAAACGAGGGTCCACGCCCCGGTGACATTTCCTGCGCCGAGGGCCTCGCATCCGACTCCTCCAACGGCCCCGGCGATGGTTCGTGGCCGACCGAACTTCACGATATGCAGAACACCAGCCAAACTGACGCACCCGGGCCGAGCGGATGTGTCGAAGTCCAGTGGAGGTTGTCTCAGGAGATCGTGCCCGTCGACGCCTCGAGAGTCGGCCGATCGGCGGACCCAGTTGCCGTCGGTGAGACACGGCGTCTCCAGCGTGATGGTCATGGACGGCACCTCCGGCCGTCGTCGGTTGCTGGACAGCGCTGGTCAGCGTCCTCAATGACCTCACCGCAGAACTCACAGATGAGTGGCAGCCTCTCCGTGGAGCGGCGGTCAAGGCTCACCGTGACCACCTGGGGAGACCGACACTACCCGCTCTGGAGTGGTGAAGCGAAAGCGGCGAAATAGGCCGCTTTACTTTTATACGGAGTGGGGTCGGAGGGAGTGAAACGACTGCGAATTTCCGGTTCCCTGGTAGCGATTCCTCGGCTTCTGATATTGCGTACTCATGAATCTGACTCCGTGTCAATATCGAGCGCTGTCTCCGCAGCGCGGCGGCGTTTCTCGAATTCTTCCTCAGCGGTGGCCTGATCGTAGTAACGACGGATGACCGACGGCGTCGCGTTAACTCGCTCAGCGACGACCTCGATGCTTAGACTACGATTGAGTTGCCACGTGATGCTCCCAGTGCGAATCCGGTGTGGTGACCGTGAGGACGGACACTTCGAAGCCTCACTCCGTTGTGTCCAGTCGCACGAGGAACGCCGTCGTCCGTGCGGACATTCGGTCCACAGACACGGCTGAGTTGCCTGGTAACTCCACGCCCGCAACGTCGTGAACGACGGGCGACCCTGACGCCCACAGAACAACGGTTCTCGGCCGTACTCGTCGCGCTTGTCCGAACGCTCACGAGCGATGTACGTCTCCAGTGCCTCGCAGACCGGGTCAGCGATTCCGACGTAGCGTTCACCGTCCCCCTTGTTCTTCAACGGCGTCCCGGAGGACGGCCGGTGCCGAAATTCAAGGTACTGGTCATCGGCGTTGTAATCATCGAGGTCAAGCCCGCGAAGGCCGCCCATCCGAGCGCCAGTGTGCCACGCTACCTCCAGAAACGCGTGCATAGAGACTCCGAAGTACTTCCGCGAGCTCCGGAAGAACGACAGCGCACTCGTAGCGTCCTCAGCCGAGAGACGCTCCTCACTCTGTTCCTCGGTAGCGTCGAGGGGCGGCACGTCCACCGCTTCGGGAAGGTCGTCGTCGACAGCACCGACGCTGGCAGTGTATTTCAAGAACACGCGCAGTGTCGAGAGATGCCCTTTGATCGTCGTCGGAGCGAGATCGGCCTCGCGCCGAGCGAGATCATACTCGTCGATGTGCCACGCCGTCAAGTCACCGAGGCACTCAATACCGTTGTCTTCGCACCACTCAACGAACGGGTCCAGTCGATTCCGATACGACCGTAGCGTTCGGTCGGTCGCATCCGTCTGACGCTTCCGCAGGAAGCGGTTGACCGCGTGGCTGACCGGCATTTCCTCCGGCTTCGATGGCGAGCTCACGCGACGCCAACACCTCCCGATCTATATACGAAACAACCAACACGTGTCTCTGTGTACGTTTGCATGGGTCTCTCCTGATGACAGCAAGCGCGACCAGGGTTCCAAGCTAGACGCGCCCGCTGTCGAGAGACCCGCTCGGACTCGAACCGAGCTGCCACCTGTGGGTCCGAACCGCCGAAACCGCCGTCTCGCTACTCCTCGTCAGCGTCGCCGCTATCGGTCAGTATCAATAGCGCGAGGCCAGCCGACCCGTTCACCGTGAACACCGTCGCGAACGACAACGCGGCAGCGATCCATGCGATCCCCTGAGCGACTGGCCCAGAGCCAGTGACCTGCCCCAGCGTCCAGAAGTAGGCGGCGTAGCCCGTCGCGAGCGGAACGACCGCACCGAGTGCGACCGTCAGCGCGAGGAGGAGTATCGCGAAGACCCAGATGCCGACCTCCTCGAACGACCGGAGGTACGCCTGTACAAGTTGGGTTCGCAACGGCGCCGACCGGTCGACCTCGATCTCGCTCTCAGTCATCGCGACCTCCGAAACACTCCGGATGCCGACAGCGCTCACCGTCGGCACGGGCCGCCGTCGCCAGCCGCCAGTCGGCGTCGCAGTTGTGGAGGCGATCGTCACAGGCCGGGACGAGACCGCTATCGCTGGGCTTGTGGACTGTGTCGATGTCCGGCGCGTAGACGATCGCCTCGGGGAGATCATCACCGCTGTCGGCGCTACTCATCATCGTCACCGCCCCCAACCTCCGACTGGATGCGAACCGTCGCCTTGCCGTGGATATCGATCTCCTTCGTCTGGCCCGGGTAGAGTTCGGTCCAGGAGTCCTGTGCGTCACTAGCTCGCTCGACCCGCGCCGTCGCCACAGGCCCGTCGTTCCGAGCGGCCTGCGCCGCGAAGTGTGCGGCGTTCCCGATGGCTTCGAGCGCGTCGTGCGGGCGATCCTTCCCCAGCACGTCCCGCGCCTCGTCGAGACACTGGGCGGCCGTCCGCGCGGCGCGGTCCTCAGTCATCGCGCACCCCCAGCGCCCGAAGCGCGTCCCGAAGCATCGCCTCGTCGGCGCCGTTCGCCGCGTGGACGACCTGTCGGACCAGGCGACCGCGCTCCTCGGTGTGGTGAGCCGCGCTCGGCCACGGAACGTTTCGGACCTCCGTCCAGAGGTCGTACATCATCACCTCGTCGAGGACGATCTCGACGCGACCCTCGGACTCGGTCGTGACCGCGAGGAGCCACTCGTCACCCTCGTCGGTTGGACCGTACGAGACTGCTGGATGCGGACCGCCAGCCTGATACTGCGTGACCTCACGCATCGAGCATCGCCTCCTTCGCCCGCTTCAGTCGCTGAAACGCCTCGGTTGACCCGCCGTGGTCCGGGTGCATCTCCTTCGTCTTCTCGCGATAGGCGGCCTCGACGACGCCGTCGGGCGCGTCCGGCGCGACGTCCAGCACGTCGTGGGGTGGCGGGGACGCAACCACGGCCTCGCCGTCCCCGTTCGGGAGCCGGGCGGCCGTGAACTCACTCTCGCCGGTCACGACCGCGCGGTTCCCGCGCATTCGTGTCTCGTGGACCCACAGGTACACCTCCCGCACGTTGTCACGCAGTCGGGAATAGGCGTCACAGGCGACCGCGAACTGCTGGCCGTCCTTGGTCCACCGGAGGACGAATCCCGGATCATCGGGGTTGGCGTTGCTTCGTGGCAACGTGTTCGTCTTCGTGTGACTGTTCCCGATCGAAGCGCGCCACTCTTCGGGGTCGAGGCGGTCCATCTCCGTCGCGAGGTCCTTCGTCGTCTTCGCCAGCGTCGCCTCGAAGTTCCGGTTCTTCGAACGGCGGGCGGGGTCAGTCCGATCAAACCTTGCGGGCCAGTCGATCGCCGTCACGCCGACCACCCCTCGATATCGTCGACGTCGACGGTCCGCAACTCGCCCTCGTCGGCGGCCCGCTCGTGGAGGTCCTGGGCGTGCTGCTGGAGGAGCAACTCGAACTCCACGAGACCGACGTCCTCTGCGTAGCGGTCGACGAGCCGATCGAGCTTGCGCTCGGCGCGGTCGTGCGCGGACCTCACGCACTGACCACCTCCTCTTTGTCGATATCCTCGCTAGCCTGCGAGTCCATCGCCCGCGTCTGGACCTCGAGGAGGAGATCGTGTGAACACTCGGTACAGAGACTACCGCCGTAGTACGTGTCCAGCGAGTCGGCGCCGGAGACGCCCTCGATTTCGAACGAGAAGTGCGTGTCGTCGTCGCCACAGACGAGACAGCCGTCCTGGTGGGGCGCGTCGACGAGCTGCTCGCAGAACTCACAGAGCGACACCGGGGTGCAGAGCAATCCCTGTCCAATCTCGCCGGGACTGGCCTCACGAGTCTCTTTGTCGCTGTCTCCACAGATGCGACAGCGCCCACTCATGCCGACTCACCATCCAGTGCCGCCCGAACTTCGGCGTCCGTCGCGCCCTCGTACTCGACGTCGTCACCGATGGTCTGTTCGATGCGGTCGGCCGTCGACCGAAGCCGGGACGCCAGCGAGAGCAACGCGTCGTCGGTAGGCTGGCCGCCGTCGGTCGCGACCGGTTCGTCACGCTGGTCCCGAACGAGACGCATGTGCAACTGGAGGAGCAACGCCCCGAGGTCGGCCAGTTCCGCCTCGATGCGCTCGTGGTCGCCGTCCTCGTGGGTGGCTTCGAGATGGGCCTGCGTCAGTTCGCCCATCTCCTCTTGCATCGCCAGGAGGAGTGTCTCGGTGTCTTGCAGGCCCCACCGCTGGACGTTCTCGGCGGCCTTGTGGTGCCACGTAGCGAACAGTCCGATGTCGACCGGTTCACCGGGTGACTGCCCGCCGTCCGTCGCGACCCGCTCGTCCCGTTCGTCGTCGGCCGGGTCATAGACCGACGCGGTGATCTCGTTACCGGGCGCCCACAGGAGCTGGTTCCTGCCGTTGTCGGAGTAGTAGTGGCCGAAATTCGCCTCGCAGTCCAGACACAGGACCGCCGCCCGGTTCTGGTACTGCAACTCGCCGCCACAGTCCGGACACGTGACGAACGAGCCGTCCTCATAGTACTCGGACTCGGCGGCGGTCGGCGTCCCGCCGTCCGTGACGATCTCGCCGGTGGTGACATCATCGGGCATCTCGACACACGCACCACACGGGTCACGCGTGCCGTTCAGCGTCGAAACCGCGATCTCCCGGATGGAATCGGCCTGTTTGAGATATCGACAGTCGCGACACTCGTGATAGACGTCGTACTGCCCAGTCGCGTAGTAGACGACGGCTTCCCCGCCGTCGGTCATGGGCTGTTTCTCCTCGCCCATCCGGGCCAGCTTGCCTGCAAGGCCGCGGCGAGTGTCCGTGTCACTCCGGCGCGCCCGTTCATCGGGATCGTCGAACGTCTCACCACAGCGCCCGCAACAGTAATCATCGTCGTGCCGTGCGGGTTCGCCGACGTGCGAACCGTTGACCGCGAAAAACTGCGTGGCCTGACAGTGCGGGCAACACGTGACCATGTCCTGCCCGCCGTCGGTGACGAGCTGGTCGTCGACGTCGTCGGGGTCCATCCGGTCTAGTCGGCCGGCGAGCCCGGGAAGCCCGGACTGATCGTACGGTTCGCGCTCGACCGGCTCGTCGAAACTGTGCCCACAGTCCCGACAGTAGTAGTCCTTGTCGTGCGTCGGTGCGCCGTAGCCGTTCTGGACACGCGACCGGATACCCGTCGAGTCACAGTCCGGGCAGGCCAGCACCGTCTCGGGCTGGTCGTCGTCGCTACTCACCGCTATCGAAGTGTTCTCAGGCATCGTCACCCTCGCTGCCAGTTAGCGAGATATCTGCCTCCGACACGTCGTTGACCGTGATGACATCCACGGGCTGGTACTCCGACCCGGTGAAGCGCATCTGACGGAGTTGTTCGGACACGTAGCGGTTATGCGGCATCCGTAGCGCATCCCACGCGGCTTCGCAGGACTCCGCCTCAACTGCGACCATGGCGGTCTTTCGGAGTTCGACTGACACCTCGTAGATATCGGTGTCGTCGGTGTGCTGTTCCTCGTCGCTACGCTCGTCGGTGTTGGTGGTCTCAGTCATGCTTGCTCCAAAATCGCGTCTCGCGTTCGCTCGGCGGCACTGTGGCCGCACGAGGTGATGGTCGTCCGTCCGTCGGCGTCGAACCCGTCGATGGGCTCGCCACAGGTCGGACAGCTACCCTTAGTGGCCAGATAATGTCCAGTAACGTTGTCTTTACTGCGCGTTCCCTGCGTGAACCGTGCGGGGCGTTTTTCAACCCGCGTAGCGTGTGTGTTCATACGGTCACTCCTGACCGACGCGACGCCCGTGCTGGAGACACGGCGTCGCACCCGTTTTCCGAACGAGTGGACCCCCGAGGGAGCGTCGCGTCAGCCGTAACTGCAAAGTTATTCCGGAGTAACTTAGTTATTGTGGGGACCCTAAGGTTTCCACAGTAACAAATGTATGGGATATGAGGCTTTAAGCACGAGTCGGGACGAGGAAGCGTATGGACGACACGGGCGAGTCGGAGAACTCCGGGGGTCGAAAGCCCGTGGTGTCTGACAAACAGATTCTCGAACTGTTCATCGAGGCCGACGACCCAGTTGTCTCGGCGCCAGAGTTGGCAGATGAATTGCCTATCAGTAAAACGGCAGTTTACAAGCGACTCCGCGACCTCGATGAAAGGGGCCTCATTGATTCCAAAAAGTTCGGTCAGGGGAAGGCGTGGTGGATTACGGAAGACGGGAAGGAATTCGTCAAGTCCTCGTAAGCCAGATGGGACGCGAGTTCGCGACCGCGCTCCGCCGCGTCTGACCCGGCTGCTACGTTTTTCAAGAGTGACTGTGGGTATCGAAACAGGCCGTCGGCCCTTCACTTGCCATCCACCCACACCCTCACAACCCCACCCTGCCGACGGCCGTTTTCCTATGACGCTCACGCGTTGCCCTCCGGCTCGAAGTTGAGCAGCAGGTGTTCGGTCGTCTCGTTCGCTGAGCCCGATTTGCCGCTGTTGATGTGATTCTTCCCGTCGCGAGCGAGAACATGTAGCTCGTCGGCGCCGTCGGGCAGGTCCTGATACGAACAAAGAACGTGACCGTCGAGGTCGGCCAGCGCGTCGACGAACTCACTGTGTGTGATGTCGCTCGCCGGGTAGTAGTCCTCGGTGCCGACGTACGGTGGGTCGAAGTAGAACACAGTCTCCGCGTCGTCGTACTTGTCGACGAGGTCGCGCCAGTGCAGGTTCTCGACGACGACATCGCTGAATCGGTCAGCGAACGTTCTGAGACGGTCGAGCTTGTTCGAGAAACTGACCGCCCGACTGGACACTTTACTCGTAGCGAAGCCGTTGAACGAGTCGTAGCCGCCGCCCCACTGCGTGTATCGGAGGTAGAAGAACTGGCCGGCTCGCTTGAGGTCGTCTTTCGGCCGATAACCACGATAGTACGCTTTGGCCCAGTCGCTGTGTACCGCCCGCGAATACGGGACGCTGGATAACCACTCGACCAGTTCGCCGGGTCGTTCACGCAGTACCTCGAAGAAGTGTACGAGGTCCTCGTCGAGATCGTTGTAGACTTCCACCGTGCTCGTGTCCGGGTCCTTGTTGGCGAGCACGCCAGCCGCGCCGCCGAACCCTTCGACGAAACACCGATGCTCCGGCACGAGGTCCAGAATCCACGACGCCAGCCGGCTCTTGCCGCCGGGGAACGGAAACACCGCATCCGGCATGCTCAGACCGACACCTCCTCGATACCGAATCCGTGGAGCGATTCGACCAACCACTCGGGGATGTCCGGGTCGGCCGCGAGGTCGTCGGCGACGTCCGTCGTCTCGATGAGCGTCGCGACGGCCTCGTCGTCGATGCCGAACTCCAGCGCTCCTCGCGCTCGACCTCAATAACCGCGCCGTGGTCGGGTCGTCGTGGTAGAAATACGCCTTCGCCTCTTTGTCGTCGACTTTCTCGCGCTCGATGCGGTCAGGGGTCTGACTGCGTGCCATATCCGACGCGATGATACGGCTGACTAAAGCGCTGAGGCGGCGCGTGGGTAAAAGTCGCATTTCGACTATCCAGACACGTAATTCGGTGTGACAAGCCAGATTTCCAGTGCCTCAGCCGATGGGTAAATGATGGGTGAAAGTGGGTAAAAGAACCCCCTCTGGCGATTCTACGAGTGGGTAAAAGTCGCGACCGACCGGTAGCACCGGTTTCGGGTCGACCCCTCAGACTCGATGAGTTCGTAGCGTTCGAGGTGCCGGAGATACCGACTCCGCGACGATTGGGATTTCGGTGAGTCTGCCCGGTTCTCGTATCGAGCGTGAAGCGTTCCGCCGTCGATTTCGCCTGCCTCGTCGATGATTCGAAACAGGAGCCGTTGATGTGTCCCCAGGGACCGGACACGTCGTTGGTGGATGTCCTGTTCGGCATCATCTACGACTGCGTTGACAACCTCTGAAGTCAATTCACGCATCTCGTTTTGTTCGACGTAGACCGCTGCCCTCCGGAGTAGTGCAATACCCTCGCGAGCGTCACCAGCTGCGAGGTCGGCGATGTGTTCGACAGCACCGTCTGCAACGCGAGAAGATATCAGACCGTGGACGATACGGGCGTCGAGAATGTCGACCAGTTCTGAGTGACTGTACTTTTCTAGCCGGATGGTCGCAGCGCTTTGCATCCGTGATGCTGCGGCTTGGTTCAGCGAGTTCAGCCACTCCGTTTCAGCAGTCGTGATACAGATGAGTGAGACGTTCGGGACTTCGTACAGTGCCAGCAGTGGTTCTTCATCCAGCACGGCAACCTCATCGAGGACAGCGATGAACTGCTCGTCGCGGTCCCGAAGACGTCGGATGACCGTCGACGTCGGTGTCCCCTCCGACCGGAGGTCCGCGCCGACGCCGACCTCTCGGGCGAAGGCGTGGACGACCGCTCCAGCGGAGTTGTCTCGGAGGCAGTTGACGTAACCCCACCGGAGGTCCAACATCTCGCGTTCGAGCTGGCCAAGCGTGTACTTCGCGATGGTCGTCTTGCCAGCCCCGGAGGGACCGAAGATACAGATATCCTCAGCGTATTCGAGTGATGGGGGCGCAAGTATCGACGAGAGGTGGTCTATGTGACCCTCGCGGTGATGGAGGTCACGAGGCACGAACTCCGGCCGAAGCGCTCTGGCGTCGGTAATCATTACAGTCCAACTGGTTATCAGATACGGACTAAAAAGGCGAGCCACGTCCGGAGTGAAAGTGAAAGTGGAGTGAGCCTGCTACTCAGACCAGCGAACGGTAAGAGGCTGTGAAGCCATAGGATTGTGGTCCCAGACGACCGAGAGACTGCTTGCGCTGGCAGAATCAGGGACCTGAAACACAATCCAGCCGCTGTCGGATTGCCCTGCCTCAATTGATGCGAAGCCACGGTCGTAGGTCCCCCCGCTAACAGGGTACTGAATACTTGCATCGAACGGCGTGTCGAACGCGCTATAGCTACTGGAGTTTACCTCTGCCCGTAGTGCGTCAGCGATTGGGACGGCAGCACTCGACTCAGTACTGGCTTCGGCGTCGATACGGACCAGCGCGAACTGCTGGTTACTGCCAGCTCTGTCAGCATCCCTATACCGACCCTCGTATTCAAGTCTGTCACTAAACCTCGGAGGAGATATCGTGACTGAGGCACCCTCTGGCGTCTTGATAGACTTGCCGAAGGATCGAACTGGAATCAGATAGTTGACTGTCGTCTTCGCCAGTTGATTCTCTGTGCCGGCACGAACGAGCCGGAAGTTAGCACTGTCGGGGCTGTCGGACGGATACTCAACGTCGATGTTTTCCGCGACTGTCTCACCGGCTGGCACCTCGAAATTCACAGGGATGTCCGTACGCAAGATATCCGAGACGATTCTGGCGTTCACCTGTCCTGTCTGTCCGCCTGTGTTCTCTGCCTGAACGCTGAGAGATATTGTGCGGTACTTCTCTGGTTTTGACGGGCCGTTGAATCCAGCGATACTGACGTTCGGGAGGTCCTCAGGCGACAGTTTGGCCGACCACGATGAAGATGCGGCGGTATTCGGCGAACTCCACGAGACAACTGCGCTGCTGGTATCTCGTGAGACCTCGTAGGCAAGCCATCCCTCGGAAACGACACCCGGCCGTGCATCCGAAGTACCACTATACGATTTACCCGAGACAGGCTCAGTGATGTCTGAGCCGAGTACCATCGGCTGCCGCTGCTGGTCTCCAACGATTGCGACAATGTCGGTCGCGGTTGGGTGACTCGTCGCTTCACCGCCGACAGTTTCGGCACGGAAATGGGCGAGAAGGTAGGCAGTACCGTCGACACTCCGGTACGTACGTGGCTCAGTCACGAACCTGCTGGCGAGGCGTGCGTCGGTGACGGTAACCTTCAACCCGTCGAGTTTCGACGACGAACCGACTGGCTGGCTACCTTTCGATGCTTTCGAGACAGGTGTAGTACCACTTCCAGAACTGTTCTGGTCGGAGAGTGCACCGGTCGAACAACCGGCCACTGAGGCCGTCGCGCCGACTGAGAGAAGGATTTCCCGTCGATTCACAGATATTTCTGTGTGCGAATGGTAATTAATTGAATGGTAATTACATCTCTTGAACCACGTTCCTGAATCGTAAATAACGACTTGTCCCAAAAGTCATGAATTGGTCAGTACAGGGGAACGACCTAACACTCCTGTTCACAATCAACCTGAATTTTGAAAAGGGCTCCGTGCTAAATACGGAGCCTTTGTTCAGTAGATCACAATTAGCGCATCTTCAGTCGCCAGTAACCCCCTCGACCTCACTGGCGTTCGCGATCTCTATCCCGCCTGAGAGTTCTGTATTGGGATACGGCATATCAATCCCTTCGCTATCGAAGCGCTGCTTGACCGCCTCGACGAACTGTGCACGTATTGCCCCGTAGCTACTCTCGTTCGGGTCGATCCAGATCCGCCCCTGGAGCACGACAGCCGAGTCACCGAGTCCTGTGACGGGTGCCGTGGGTACGGGCTCTTCAAGAACGTCGTCAATGTGTGTCCCCTCGTCGATGATGGCATCCCGTGCTTGGTCGATATCGTCGTCGTACCCGATACCGAAGTCAACCGATACCCGGCGTTGATCGTTCTCCACGTTATTGATCACCGCTGCATTAGCGAGATCGCTGTTCGGAACGGTGATCATTTGATTGTCGAACGTGTCCAGTTTCGTCACCCGCAGTTCGATGTCTCGAACCACGCCGCTGTTCCCGTCCCACTCGATCCAGTCACCAACCGTGAACGGTTCATCCTGAATGATGAACACGCCGGCGACAAAGTTGGCGATGAGATCTTGGGCAGCGAAGCCAACGGCGAGCGCAAGCGCACCGGCAAGGGTTGCAAACGCAGCCAGAACAACCCCGAAACCGGCAACCGTAGCGGCCAGCGCCACCGCCACGACGGCGACGACCACTCCGGTCGTGCTTACCGCCAGACCAACAAGCGTCTCGTCGAAGTCCCGATGCCTGAGACTACGTTCCACCGCTCGGGTCATGAAATACTTCCCGAGCAAGTAAATGACGACGAACACGACGATGAATAACACGACCGTCGTGGCCGCACTGACGAGTGGTGGCACGTACTGCTGTGGGTCGAGCGGGACCCCTTGTTGGAGTGGTATCATACCACATACCAGTGCTTCCGGCGACCTATTAAAGACTCGCCAGGTCAGGAGTACTGACACAGGATCGGAGTAGAGAACGGCACTGGTCGGGACACTCAACGCTAAGTATGCACATCTACTGAGTGGAGTATGCACTCAGACCACGCTGGAACGAAAGTGGTTCTGTAGTAACGGTTTGTCCAATAAGCCGCTATTCGTCAGGGGAGTCCTTATTGTACGACTTGTCAGCCTGGTTGCTTTCAGCTCTTTCTGCTTCTTCAGCGTCGGCCCACACCTCTGGTCCCACTTCGAGATGGTGCAGATCGCGTTCAAGCCGTTCAATGTGGGTGTCCAACTCATCAGCGGAGAGTGTGCTGAGGTACCGATATTCTGGATCTAACGGAGGGTGGACCCCTCCACGCCCCTCTTGCTGGCGTTTTTTGCGGATCAATTCTTCTTTTGTAGCACGTAATTCATCGGTGAGTGACTTTTTCTCATTCATTATGTACACCAGCACTGCACGTGAATACCCTGGCGGCTCCTGCTGAGAGCGAGGGATCGCAGTGCTGTGCTATTCAGATGGGCGAATCGGTCTCGGTGTGGTGGGGTTAAATCGAGATGACTATCTCATTTCCAGCGTTGATACGCCTGCTGGACGTTCTTGATGACGGATTCTCTGGCATCCTCCAGCTCATTGGAGTCACTATCTTGGTCAGCGATAAAGTAAGAGACGCCATCATCACCGGATTCGTAGCACCGCACACACCGCTCCATTTCACCGTTATTACCCCGGTAATAAAGGAAAAACTCTCCCTTTCTGAACCGGATTTCTGCAATTTTTCTTCTGGTGTCAGCAACCTCAAATGTAAGAATGTCTTTCTTGTTTCTTCGGTTATACCCACGTTCGAAGTTGGCAATGTCTTCGATATCTCTCAGTACTTTATCTAAATCATCTCTAAGCTGTTCGTTCAGGAAGGCTGAAAGCTTTTCAATATCCGTCCCGGGGTCTATCTCCAACTCAAGACGAAGCACATCGTTGAACGTGTCAACACCATACTTGCTTTTGAGAGCCTGTAACTGCTCATGAACGAGCTCATCTGTTTTGATGGTTTTTTCTGCCATAGTTTACCAACTACACGCAAATACATTGGGTGTATCTGAGTATACTCGATTCTATATAGTGTATAGTAATAAGGTTTTCCCAAATTAGTTATTCATTGACAATAGGCTAACCAGGGAGTAACGGTAGTAAGTCGCTCAACAGAGGAGACGCAGAGAATGACTCAGTAATAACGACTTGTTCTAAAAGTCGTAACAGACACACAGATTTTCACTCGGTACACGGGGTGTCCCCGGCTCGATCACGCCGACCACAGACACTATAGTAACGGAAACTTAAGGAATCGTAATGCGAATCGAAGCCACCGCAGGGAACGAACACAAAGTCTGGCTCACCGACAGCGAGATCGAGGACCTTCGCCGGGCGACCACCAGCCAGCGCGACGACCTCATTATCCAACTCGGCGCGTTCGTCGGCCTGCGCGCCTTCGAAATCCCACAGGTTCGGCCCGTCGACGTCAAAGCAACCGAGAGCGACCAGTACCGCCTCCGCGTTCGCTCGGGGAAAGACACGTCGGGCAACGGCGGGAAGCCACGCGACGCCTACCTCCCCGACAGCGTCGAGCGCGATCTCCAGCGCTACCAGAACGAACACAACATCGCGCCGAAAGACGCCTACGTCGACCTGACACAGCCGGGCGTCCGGGCCGTGGTCCGCCGGACCGCGAAGCGGGCGGCGGACGAGACCGGCGACGCCGACTTCGAGAAGGTGAGCACGCACGATCTCCGCCGCCGGTTCGCCCAGCGGCTCCTCGTCGACCAGCAGATGAACCCGCGCGTGGTGATGGCCGTCGGCGGCTGGGAGAGCTTCGCCGCTATCGAGCCGTATCTGAACGCCCCGAGTGAGGAGGTCATCGACGACGCGTTCGCCGACGTCGGGCTGTAGTATCGGACGGTCTATCGCTGTTACCGGTCACAGGTCCACCTCGATGTAATCGACGTGATGGAACGATTCCGAGATGTACTCGGCTATCTCGTCTCGGTCGGTCTTCTCTGGGTCGTACTCAATCATGATTTCGTCCGTCGCCGTTCGAGAGCCGGCGGTCATAGAATCACCCTATGTGCGACGAACGACGCAACGATCGCCGTCAGCGCGACACCGGCGGCCCTCACTGTCGCGTAGACAGCTGCCTGACCGCGACACTCCCAGCCCCACATACACGGTTGAAGGCTGACAGCTACCACGCCGGCGATGAACACAGCAGAAAGGACTGATAGCGTGATATACCAGTCTTTTCGAGTCATTGAATCCATCCGATTCGTTCCAGAATTGGTCATGCTATCAACTCCTGGCACTCCGGACAGCGCCACAGATCCAACCCAGTCCCGAAGACCTCTCGCTCGTAGTCATCCATGTGACTCCGCTCGCCGCACTCGGGACACTCGTATCCCATGACAGTACTTTCGAGAGCCCCAAACACGGCGTCCGCGAGTTTCGTCAGCGGCCGTCTCATCTGATTCTCGGACACTACCGTAGCACCTCGAAATCGCCATCCTGTACGATTCGGTTAGGCCGCCAATCTGCCGGCACCTCGCTCTCGTCTGCGACCGGGCTTTTCGATTTGACGACGAGTTCACCATCCCCGGCTCGGGCTGTTTCCTCAATTCGATACCACGTATCATCTGACTCGCGGTATGCGTAGGGTGGGGCCGTCATTCAGAACCCTCCGAGTTTCCGACGGTTTCGGAGTCCTCGTCTTTGTACTCGCGGTACGTCTCTCGCACCCAGCGGGATCGACGCGGGAGACACTGAGCGACGTCGTAAGGGGAGAGATCGTGAATCTCCACGAGATGAACGACCAGCATTCCGAGCTCATCCTCGTCGAGACCGCCAGTGTCCTCGCTCGTGAATATCTCTGTCAGCGTGGTCATGCAGAACCGTCCGCTTGTTCGTCGTTCTCTGACGCCGCACCGTGACCGGTCACGTGCTCGGCCAACTCCGGTGAGGGCATCGTCTCCCCGCAGATCGGGCACCACGCCATGTATTTCCCAGCAGCACCGCGCCCAGATTCCTCGCTCGCAGAGGGTTTTCGGTCAGTCATCATTCGCCCTGCTGTCGCCCGAACGCGTCCTCGTTGAGCACGCGCTCGGCGGCGATGCGCTTGATGAACTCACACTCGGACAGTTCGGGCACGTCGCCGTCACACACGCGAACGACGTAGGCGCGCTCGCCCAGGCGGTCGACGGTCAGATGCGCGTCCACTGGGTCGCCGTCGTCGTCGAGGAGTTCGTCACGATCGAGAAAGTCTTTCGGCACCGTCACCATGCCGGACCCACTGTGGTTCTGGAGTTGCTGCATAGTGGGTGAGAACTCTCTAAATTAATAACATTAGCTTCTGTGTGGACGCTGGGCAATCGCTGGTGCACTTTCGGTATACTTCGAGGTAACTAATCCCCATCTCAACGGCGGGTATATGGGTAGAGCCACGGGTTAGCGGGCAACCCGCGGTCGAACCGCGGGCCTGTACCCCTACCCATGACCGACCACACGTCCGGCGGCGACGAACCGCCGGACAGCGCGGCCGAGACCGCGAATCGACCGTACCGAACCGAGTGGCGAAACGTCGACGAGCGACGGCGCGAGCGAGCCCGCCGCGAGGCGGCCGGCGCCAGCCGCGACCTCGCCGCCGAACTCCTCGCGGGTGGCACATGAGCCTCGGTAACCGCGTGGCCGACGGGCTGGTGGGCACCGGCTTCGTCGCAGTAGGTGCCGGCTTCGCCTCCTCAGCAATCTCGACCACCGACCCGGGCGTCCTTGCCATGTCCGCCGGCCTCGTCCTGATGGCGATGGGTGTCGGTGGCGCGTTCATCGCCGACGCCGTCCACGGCGAGGACAGCAGCGACCAGGAAGACCATCCTGCAGCGATGGAGGGTGGCACATGAACGACCGCGCCACGCTGGTCCATCTGGCCGGCTACGCGACGATCGCCTCGATCCTCGCGACGGCGAACTGGGCTGGCCTGTCGGCGGTGCTGCTGGCACTCCCGCTCGTGCTGGGGACGCTCTGGTTTGCCGGCCGACAGGGCGCCCGAAGCGCCGTCGACCGAGCGAAAGCCGATATGGACCAGCCAGCGCCGTCGCCGTCGACGGCGACCGATGGCGGCACCGACCAGACAACCACGGGTAGCGGCCGGAACCGCCCAGAACACGAATGAGACGCACAATACTCGCCGTATTTCTCACCCTGACCGTTATCGCATCGCCCATCGCTGGGACCGCCACCGCGGCGCCCGGCCTGAACTTCAACTCGGACAAATCGCCGAACCCGACCGCCGTCGAGGACGAACTCGTCATCGACGAGTGGGATAACTCGGAGATGTCCTCAGCGACACAGTACTACAACGACTCCGGTGAGTTAACCGAACTCCCGGCGACGGTCAACCAGTCCCAGGACACGCCCGTCGGCGTTCGCTTCGACCAGATCGACGCCGATGCCTACCACTTGTTTCCGCGCATTGACGGGGAGAGCGAGAACTCCGCGAACTGGACCGTCGCATCGGACTGGACCACATCCTCCGGATCGAACTCGGGGATGACCGTCTCTGACGCTGACGCCGACGGCGTGGACAAGCTGCAGTTCGCGGCTACCGTCGCGAGTGGCGAAACGGCCACGGCGACGTACGCCGACAACGTGTCCATCGATTCGGACCCCAACAAGCGCGTGCTGACGACGGTCCTCAACGTCGACACGCTCTCGGGGACTGCCGAGATTCGCGCTGTCGACGGTGACGGCGATTACCGGTACGCCGAAATCAACGGCTCGGCCGACGCGTCCGCTGACGATATCGCTGCCAACGGCACTGGCAACGGTATCGTGTTCGCCGAGAAGCTCTCGAACCTCCCGCTGGCCGGCAGTGGTGACGGCAGCTTCGACGGCATCCAGAAGGTCGAAATCGTCGGCGTCGACAACGACGTGACGGTCACCGTCGCCGGGCTCGATCTGGACAAGAAGAGCGAGGCCAACCTCGCGGAGATCGAGCGTGACACTGACGGTGACGGCGACCTCGAAACGACGACGGTCACGAACTACTACGAGGGCGGCGTCGCGAACATCACCGGCCTGGACACGCTCGGCAGCATCTACGACAACGCAGTCATCAATGACCTGCACGTCTACGACGTCCAGTACCAGCTCTCGGACATCACCGACGAGGACGAATACTCGACGAACTTCTCGTCGGCGGACGACTACAACTACCCGCAGAAGCTCGAACTGTACGCCGACATGGAAGTGCCGTCGGCTATCGACCTGATCCACGGCTCGATCACCCTGGAGTTCGAACAGGGCCTCGTCGAGTCGCGCTACGCCATCGCTGAGGTGGCGACCGGCGCTGACACGACCGAGGCGTTCGGCAACCTCACCGACGACGGTAGCTACTCCAGCGTGACGGACACGCTCGGATCGCAGGGGTCGACGGCGACCTTCGTCGCGTCGGCATCCGCTGACACGAACTACCGTGTCCACATGGTCATCCTCTACCAGGACGAGGAGATCGACACGATCCAGGCGACCGGGATCGGCGGCCCGACCGGGACGTCCGGCGGCGGGTTCTTCAGCAGCATCTGGGCACAAGTCGCCGGCATCGGCGTTGCCATTCTGAGCGCTGTCGGCCTGAAACGGAAGTTCGGAGGGTCCTGATCGTGTCGGCTGGTGGGCCACGAGTCCGGAGTCTGTTCGACCGGGCAGCCGACGCGGGGAGCATCGGCGCCGTCCTCTTCCAGGGGATCGGCGCGGTGTTGTTCGCGTTCGGCGCGGCGCTCGCCAGCGGCATCTTCACGCTGGCGGACGTGTTCATCGTCCCGACACAGGCGTTCATCGCCGCCGCGGGCGACCTCATCAACGCCGTCTTCGGCGGCGCGGCCCAGATCATCAACTTCGGGGCTATCGCCAGCGCACTCTCGATCGGGCCGGGCGGTCGGTTCGCCAGCCCGCTGTCGTTCGTCTTCGCGTTCGTCATCGTCCTGTTGGCGTTCTACGTCCTGCTGGCGTACATCAGCGAGGAAGACACGACGAACTTCTTCCCACTCATCGGGACTGGTTGGGACGTGCCGACGCCGGGCTGGACCGACAGCGAGGAGGAAGACGAGGGATAGCATGGTCGAAATCAGCGACTACATCGCCGAGAACGGCGTCTCGATACGCTGGGGGCGTCTGCTGACCGTCATCTTCGGGGCGGGCGTGTTCGCGTACTTTCAAGGCACCATCTCGGCGTTCCTGTCGCTGGTCAACGTCCCGTTAGAATTGCTGTCCGGCCTCACCGAGTTCGCTGCGACGGCGGTCGGCGTCGTCTACGACCTGCCGGCGGTCGTCATCAACCGCGGGTTCGCGGCGGCTGTTCCGTACGTCGCCGACGCCGGACTCGCGGGGTACGTCGTGGCGCTGACCATCGTGCTGGCGACGCTGTATCCGATAGCGTGGGTGGTGTCTCGTGTCCGCTGACGACGGCGAGACGCTGTTCACGCTCCGGGTGCCGAAGAGCGTCGCACAGACGCTGTTTCGGTTCGCCACGAATCCGGTGGCGTTCGTCGGGTCGATCATCTCGGCGTACATCATCAACGCGGTGCTGAACGTCGGCGCCTTCGGCGTGAACACGATTCTGGCGATGTTCGGCGTCGTCGCCGGCACGTTCGACGTCATCCGAGTGACGCTCATCAACGTGTTCGGCACGCTCGGTGTCGACCTCCTCGGTGCGTACTCGGCGGTCCAGCAGGCGGTTACGGGGGTAATAGCCAGCGCTGGATGGGCCGCACCGATACTCGCAGTCGGGTTCACTGCCGTACTCGTGTACCTCGGCTGGGAGCTGCTGAAACGGCTGCCGTCGATCGCCTGGAAGCTGTACATGCTGATTCCCGGGACCTGACCATGAAACGACTCAAGAACCTACTGCTGCACCCGCTGACGACGCTCGCCGTCGTCGTGAGTGCCGTCGGCCAACTCAGCATCGGCTGGATCGAGCCGGCGTGGGCACTCATCTCGACGACGTCGCCGTACTGGTTCCCGGCGATCGCGACGACGGCGACGACGCTCCTACCCGAGATCGGCTACGGGTCGGAGGGCACGACGCTGCTGGTCGCCGCCGCCATCGTGTTCGTCGGCGTCCAGGTGGACCGCCTCGTCGACCGGGTGCAGACCTTTCTCGACAACAGATGATACGAAATCCACACACTGACCAGTCGTCTCGACGCCCTGCTTCGAGCAGGCGAACCAACAGCAGACCGGGAGGTGACCGATAGTGCCAACGATGGATCCGGTGGCCGGCATCGGCGCGTTCGTCGCCATCCTCGGCACAGTGTTCCTCCTCCGGTTCGCAGTCGCGTACGCCCGGAGTGAGGACCTCAGCGTCTCGTGGGACCGAACCACGCAGTGGGTGACGGCCATCGCGATGGCTGTCGGCGGCGCCGTGATGATGGGCCTCGTCCAGTTCGGCGACCTCGTCGGCATGGCTATCGAGTTCATCGTCAGTCACCCGTACTTCGTCTCGAACTTCGCCGTCGGTGGCCTCGGCGCTGGTGCCATCTCCGGCGTGTTCACGCTCACCGTGTCGCAGTACGTCGGTATCGCGCTGGCGATCATCGGCCTCGTGTTCATCGTCGTGGAGGTGGACGAGTATGTCTGACCTCGTCGACGTCGACAGCGTCCGGCTGTCGGACCTGTCGCTGGAGGGCTGGTTCGGACTCGGACTCATCACCGTCGGCCTCGTCGTAATCGGTCAGACGGCTGTCGAGTGGGACATGTTCGGCGACAACCCGGTAGCCGGTCTCGCAGTCGGCGGATTCCTCGCGGTTTTCGGCGCCTTCATGGCCTACGAAAACGGCCGACCGGAGTGCGACGAGACGTGCGACGCGTGCGGCGAGCACATCCGGTCGCAGTCGAGCCGTGACGGGCTCAGTGAGTTCGTCGAGGTCCGCGCGTCGGGGACGCCACGCCGCGCCCGTCTCGGTCCGCTGTCGGTCGTCACGGAGCGGAATACGGGCAGATGGGTCTACTGTTCGGGCAAGTGTGCCGCCGCCGACGCCGAGAGCCGCGTCCTCGTCAGCCACGTCGAGACCGAAGCCGTGCGTGCGGCGGAGGTAGACGATGCAACCTAAGGGCGGCCCTGGCGGGGCGCCGACACTCCCCGACGCCGTCCCGAGCGGCGTCCAGAACCTGCTGGACGGGATCTTCAACTGGGGCGGCGACGCTGGCCGGGCGTTCGGCGAGTTCGTGAACGGCCTCGCACAGGATATCGGTGGCGGCCCGGCGATCATCATCGAGCACGGAGCCGAAGTGACGGCACAGTCCGTGTCGACCGCTCTCGACGTCGGGGTGGTGGTTGCATGACGGGGAAATACGGCTCGTTGGTGGCCTACATCCGTGCTTATCAGCAGTACGGCGGGACACCACCGATTCCGGAGTTCAGCGACGTCAAGCGGGGCGACCCGCGTCCGAAATGGCACTGGCGAGCGCTGTTCATCCCGACGGCGCTCATCGCACTGCTGCCGGTAGCTGTCATCGGGTCGGAAATGAGCGCCCCAATCACGACGCCAGGTGTTGCGGCGCTCGGACTCGCGTGGATCGGGATGGTGAATGTCGTTGCGATGATGCTGACACAGCCGTTCTCGGACTGGTGGCGAGACGTGCCCCGGTACGGGCTGGCGACCGTCGACTCCACAGCCGACACACAGGAGGCAGCGACATGACCGCGCCGTACTCGCTGGCGACACTCACCCACCCACAGGTCGCACCGGAAGCGGTCGCGACACTCACCAGTCTCGGAGCGGCGGCATACATCGGCGCGGCGACCGCGTCGGCGGGCCAGTATGCGCTGGCCGGCTTCGCTGTCCTCGCAGTGCTGGGCCTGCTGGTGGCGTTGAAACGGGTCGACAGACGTGCCCGCATGGTGGAGGACCTCAGCAAGCGATGAAGCGAGCGTCCATCGCGCTGCTGGCGCTGGTCGGCCTGCTGGTCCTCTCGCCGATCGTCGGTGCCGTCGACGCCCAACAGGTCGGGAACGAGACGGCCGGGAACGCCAGCGCCACCGACGACTCCGACCTCACACTCGACGACCTCACGAAGACTGGCCCGCGACAGGCCAACTCCCCACCGAGCGTTCGGATGGGACAGGACCAGTTCTTCTGGGTCGTCTACTGGCCAGCTAACAATCCGTTCGCCGACCCCGGTTCGACCGACGGCGGCGAGTACCTGCCGCCGGGTCACACGGTCGGCCGGAACGCCGTCTATCTCCGCACCTGGACCTACGGCGACCAGCAGGAGACAGTCCACGTCGCGTACTGGGAGAAAGGCCAGAAGACGGTCCAGCGCGGCAATACGACCACGACGGTCCCGATCGCGAAGAACGTCACCCACGTCACGCACGACGTCACGTTCGAGAGAGGCAGGCCCACCGTCAAGATCCCGCTCCGCCAGCACGACGAGGCAGTCCGCGTGACGATGTGGATCGAGGGCAAGGAATACGCGCGATGGGCCAACTTCGGACACAAGAGCATCGCCACCACGCAGTCAGTGGACATCAACAGCGCCGGTGACTACATCGCGAGCGTCATCGTCGATTTCCTGCTGATAATCGTCATCGGCGGGTTCGCCGTCGGCTGGCTCTGTAAGAAGGGGCTGGACATAGCGGGCAGTGGGCCAGGCTACGGCTATCTGCCGTGGATCATCGCCCTCTCGCTGGGGACTGGCCTCGGTGGCCTGCTCTTCTACGAGGGCGTGGCGTCGCTCGTCGTGAACGCCCAGTATGTCGTCTCACTGTACGTCGTGGGGCTGTTTGCGATCATCCTCCTCGAAACGTACACGAGCAACGTCAGCAAGGCAGTGTTCTTCCGCCCCACACTCGAACACGCCGAGAGCCCGACCCGTGAGGGGCAGAACTCCTACGACATCATCGATGGCGAGATGGATGTGGAGAAGATCGTCCGAACCGAGCACGGCGTCGCAGTCGTGAAATCGGGTCTGTTCCCCTTCCTCGCCCGCGTCTTCGGCAAGAGCGCTCGACTCGCGAACGTCGAACAACTCCGGACACGCGTGCCGCTGAAAGATGATTCGAAGTGGGACGAGATGTTCGTCGTCGACCCAGAGAGCGAGAAACTGCTGTTCTACGAGCCAGAACACTGGACACTCGACTGGCCGCCGCTGGACCGCGACCACGGCGGTGAGTGGCTGGCTATCGTGGGTGCTGTCGCCCTGGCTGTCGGGTCAGTACACTACGGGCTGGCGTCGTTCTGGCCGGTCGTTACGGTGACGATCACGGGTCTCCTCGTGTGGCTGGCGACGCCCGTCGACGGGAAGGCAGCGGTCCGTCCGGCACCGATGCATCTCCGCTCGGCGTTCGGGACGATGGTCCAGTTCGCGGAAGACGTCGACGACGCGAAGCACCTCGAAGAGGTCAAAGACCAACTCGACCGCGAACGCGTCCGCAAGCAACGCGCAATCGACGAGAAGGTCGCCGACCACGACCGCACGCTCATCGAGGAGTCTTACGATCCCGACGGCGAGGTGCCGGCGGCGATCCGGAACGACGACACCGACGAGAGCGTGACCGATCACCGCCGCGACGCGGCGAACGGCTCGCTGGCTTCCGATGGGGGTGACGACGATGAGTGACACGCAGGACTCGTCGTACACGCCCGCATTGGTCACGCTCAAGACGAACGTACGCGACCGCGCCGACGAACTCCGGACCGGCCTCCGCTCGGAAGACCGCGTGCTGGAGTGGCTACAGGAGATGACGGTCCGGACGCTCGGTCGTCTCGACCAGCGGATGTACGCTGACATGGCTCGTCAGTTTCGCGGCCGACAGGGTCTCCTGCTGGCCGCGATGCTCCGACCGTCGGAACGCCGTGGACCGATGCGCGACCTCGACGAAGCGGTTGCGAAGGACGTTCGCGAGCGCATCCTCGTCACCCACGTCCAGCCGGCCCACCGCAACGCGTTCCGGAAACTCCGGAACGACGTGACCGAATACGTCGAATCTGCTGACGAGGGTGACACGCACGACCCACGCCAGCAGAAGCACATCGGGATGCGGCCCGGGCTGACGGAACTCGACCAGCTGCAACAGTCGGTGCTGGCCGAGTTACTCGATGGCCTCGACGACAGTGCGGCAGTTATCGACTGGAGTAGCGACGTGCTGGACGCCACGCACGGCGAACTCGGCGCAGAGTGGGGTAGGCGCGTCTACCAGGAGGGCGCGACCGTCGACGTGCTGACCGGCGACAGGCCGGAGCACGAGCGGTCGCGGCGGCTCTTCGCGGCCACGCACCTCCTCCCGAAGTTCAGAGCCGGCGTCCGCGTGCGCATCGGCCGGGCTGGCGAGCTGCCCGAGAAAGGCGCTGGAAACGACAGGGAGCAACCTGATTGGTGATGAGTCAGATACCACCCGAGAACGCAGAGTCACAGGCGATCGGCGAACAGATACTCCCAGAGAAAGCGGACTCACAGGCCCAGATCCGGGAGCAGTTACGCACACTCACAGAGCCACACACGACGTCGTGTCAGGCGCTCGGCGACCCGTCGGCGCAGAACCACAACGACGGCGAGGACATCCACAAGCGGTTCGGGAAAAAGCCGCTCCACCGCTATCTCCACGACGCCGAGGGCGTCCCCATGTCCATCGCCCAGCATCCCGAGGCGTTCGTCGACGCCCTCGTCTACACGGACGAACGCGATCTCGAACTCCTGCGGGCGCTGGCCGGGAAGGTCGACTACCACCCGGACAACTCCCGACTCTCTCACGAGGCACTGGAGCGCTACCCGCCGTATCGGGCGAAAGTCTTCGAGTGGATCGCCGACAAGCCGAGTCGCGTTAATCGGATCGGCGCGGTGAAGGGGACAGACATGTTCATCCACGGCGAGCCCGGCGGCGGCAAGACGACGCTGGCGCTCTCGATGGTGATGTGGCGGATGCAGGTCAACAACGAGACCTGCATCTGGGCCGAGTCCGTCGACGAGTCGGGGACGAACGAACGGACCGAATGGCTGGCACTCGCGCCGTACGCGACGCTCGCCATTCCCGAGGGGATGAACACGCGCGTCCGGATCGTACCCGAGGCCCACGGCGTCGACGAGTTCGAGGTCACGCCGGAGGACATCGCACGAGACGTCATCCGCTACGAGTCGGTGCAGGACTTGATGAGCCAGCTGCTGCCCGGCCAGTTCTACGTCGTCTTCCCCGACCCGCTGCACCGGGGCTGTCGCGACGTCTCGAAGTTCAACTTCTTCGACTACCGGATGACGACGCCCGTCGACGAGGACGGGCCGACGAAACCGACCGACGCGGATCACTGGTGGTTCGCGTTCGTCGCCCACCGGATCACGGGCGACGTGTTCGTGCATCCGACGTTCGTCAACCTCGACGAAGCGGGGAACATCCTCGACGCCGACGCCGAGAAGGACGCACACGAACACTATGACAAGATCAAATGGTTCAGGAACAAGTACGCCGACGCCCGGAAAAAGGGTCTCTCGTTCTCCTACCAGGCGCACGCACTGAGTGAAGTCCATCGGTTCGCTCGCCAGAAAATCCGCTGGCGGCTGACGATGAACGGCAACTCGCCGCCACTGGGCCGGACGCTACCCGGCGACCGCTCCTGTCCGCTGAACGAGGACCTGACCTCGGACATGGACACTGGCGAAGGGATGCCGTGGAAGGCGCCGAACTTCGCGAAGCTCAAGTGGCCGAACATGAAGGGCGATGCCCGGCTGGACGCGGAGGTCAGCATCGACTTCTTGAACTGGCAGGAGGCGGTCGGCAGTGTTTGAGCAAATCGCTGTCCGCTCAGAAATTTTTAAAAAATCTGAGCGAACGGGGGGCAAGGGTCGAAAAACGAAATCGGGGTCGAGAGTGGCTCTCGCTCCGGCCGAGATTTCGGCTTCGCACGCGCGCGTTACTCCGATAGGACACGAGCGGCCCCCCGGGGGTACGCGCACACAGTACTGCGGAGGTGCGCTCGCGTGATGGCCGCCGTCGTCTACGAACTCGTTCGCGCCCTCCTCGAACTGCTGGCGAGTCACGTCGGCGTCGAGGGCGTCGCCATCGGCGGACTGGCGGCGGTCGTCGTCGGCCTGTGGTACCTGCGGGAGGCCGCCGACGCGTTCGTCGTGCTCGCTCGGTACTCGCGAGTGGCGTCGCTCATCGGGTTCGTCGTGCTGGTGCTGGCGGTCGTCGGGACGTGGGGCGGCGCCGTCGACCTCGCAAGTGCGTGGTCGGCGGTTGGACAGTTCGTCAAACGAGTTGCGGAGGTGCTACACTGAAATGATAGACAAGGATCGGATACGGAGGCATAGTCGCGGATTGCTCCGCGTGGCGATGATGGCGCTCGTAGTGGTGAGTGCTGTCACAGTGCCGGTCGGCGACACCTCGCCCGTCGGAGAGGCGAGAGCGGCGTCTGGGCCGGAGTTCTGCGAGACGTTCGACTACGAGGCTGCTGATAGCGGCCTCCCGGATAATTGGGGGAACTGGTCAACGTACTCGGCCTCGACGCTGGAAGTGACGGAAACCAGCGGGAACGGCGGGACGCAAGCGTTTCACGGCGTCGAGTCCAGCGGGAGCAACAACATCCATATTGTCCCATCTGAGCAGCCGTTTTCGTCGAACACATCTGACGAAATCACCGCGACGTATCGCGTCGAGAATCTGTCGGGAGATAGTGAGGAGTCGTTAGCGAAGTTCATTCTCGACGAAGGGTCGAACCGCGTCATCACGGTCGAACTCCAAGAAGATGGGCTGTACTACACGGACAGTAGTTTCACCAGCAACAAAGTCACTGGCGAAGTCGGCGCTGGCGAGTGGGTGACGGTGACTGCGTCGGATATGGACCCAGCCAACAACACGTTCACGCTCTCGTGGGAAACGCCGTCGACGTCCGGCAGCAGTTCCGGGCTGGATATGTACGGCGATATGACGAACGGGTACGACAAGTCGAAGTTCACAATCAACGGCGAGGCGTTCGTCGACGACGTCGGTATCTCGTGTAACACCGTCTCGGGGACCGTCACGGACCCGTCGGGGTCGACGACCAGCGCGGCGAACATCGAAGTGATGGACTCGAACGGCAGTGTGGCGAAAACGGGCGTCGAGTCTGGCGGTACGTACTCGGTGATCGTGCCGAACGGGAACTACACGGTCAAGGCGACGTCGAGCGAGTACGACTCAAAGAGTCAGACGTTCGATAACCTCACGAGCGACAAAACGGTAGACTT
Organism: Haloarcula sp. JP-L23; assembly: GCF_011602445.1. Lineage (NCBI taxonomy): Archaea > Methanobacteriati > Methanobacteriota > Halobacteria > Halobacteriales > Haloarculaceae > Haloarcula > Haloarcula sp. JP-L23. Next base: position 2,398,739 of record NZ_CP050014.1, read on the forward strand.
CCGGTTCGGGTTCAAAATGCAGTTTACACTTGACGACCGGACGAACGCGACGCTGTTCAGCGGTGAGGACCCGCGGCTCATCGTCGAGCGGCCGGACGGGAGACTCACGACGACGTCGTTCAACCACAACGAGATAGCCTACGTCTGGATGGCTGACTCCAAATCCTACAATCTGACCGTCGTGAGCGACTATCCGGCATTGTGGGACTTCTACGGGTTCATCGCCGTCTCGGACATTCGGGAGGCTCCACTTGTGATGGACTCGGAACTCTGGGACGAGACAAGTTCGCTCGGAACGCCGACCGACGGCGAGACGACGCCGACGCTGGACGAGCGGCTGGACGTTCGGTTTCAGGAACTCGAATCGTCGATAAGCGGCGACGGGACAGCCGTGACCGTCTCGTCACCGGAACCGGTCGAACGCGTCGAGTACGTCGTTCGTGACGAGAACGGAACAGCGGTCTACAACGGCACGCGAGAGTTCGACGAACCGACGCGGTACTGGCAGGGTCAACTCTCGGATAACGTTACGAACAACGCGTCGGACCTCGAAAATCCGACGCTGGACTACTCCGGGACGTTCGCGAACGGGACGGCGTTCAACGGGACGTCGGAACTGACGTTTTCCGACTCGTTCGGCGGCATCGGCGGCCCGACCGTCACGGGCGGCGGTGGCGGGACGGCGTCGACCATCGCAGGCGTGGGCCTGCTGGCCTGCGGTGCTGTGCTGGCGTACCGGCGCTTCGGGTCGGGCAACATCGGCCAGACGGTGAGTAACCTCGTCGGGAGGGGCCGCTGATGGCGAACGGCACCGTGTTCGCGAAGCTCGCGACCGCGATGTTGGTTGCGGCGCTACCCGTCGCACTCGTCGGAAATCTCCTCGTGGACGGGCTGGCGCCGGTCGTGATCGGCGTCGCCCTCGCAGTGGGCGGACTCGGCATGATCGTGCTGGATTCGGTCGCCGCGCCGACGCCGGGGAAACTGCTGTGGGTCCTCGGTGTGGGGCTGATAATCGCACCCGTCGCAGCGGGGAACGTCCCGCTATTGCCGGCAGAGGTGCCCGCCGAGACGATCGTCGCCGGCCTCGTCGTGCTGGTCGTCGCCTACGCCCAGCGTGTTCGGGAGGTCGACGTGCCATGACCAACGATGCGGATCTCCTCCGCGATCTCGAACGAAATCCGCCGATGTGGCGTTTCGGTCTCGTGCTACTCACAGGGGCTGTTACCGGGTCAATTGCGACGCTCGCATCCGTTGCGATCACCGTCGTCGTGCTGGCCGAACTCGGGATGGCGGTCCCAACTACCGGCGTGTCCGCTGCCCGCGTCGTCTGGCTCGCCTACTGCCTCGCCGTCGGGTTCGTCGGCATGCACTACGGCGGTTTCCCAGTCGCCGAACGCCTCTGGCTGACGCCGGCCGAACGGAGGGCCGCCGAGTGAACGCTCGCCGCATCGCGCTCTCAGTCCTAGTCGTGATCGGCGTGTTCGCCGTCGTGCTGACGGCTCGGTACGCCGTCTACGGCTGTTTCGCCGACCGCTTCGGCCGGTGCATCGAGTGGTGGATGATTCGAGACTACCCGCTGGGACTCCTCGCTGCTGCCGTCGCCGGGTTGCTCATGGGTGCGTGGCGGGCACGAGGTGAGGCAGCGTGAGCGCCTACGAAATCCCGCTCGTCGCGTGTGTGCGATGCGCGGCCGATCTCGACTGGCGCTAAATCTCAGACAAGAGTAGAAAAGTCTGACCTCAGAGCTAAAGCGGATTGGGTTAGTCTTTCTGAAGCAACACTCGTCGGATGTTGTGGAAAAGGATATATTGACTGACTCCACCCATCACATTAGGGCAGAGTGTTTGAAGAACAATACTCAGGGCAAGAAGCCCCTCAGAGACGGCGGAGTTCCCGCTTAAGCTTTCGCTCAAGCCGGCGCTGTTCACGCTTCATCTCGCGTTCAGCCTTGCGCTCCGCTTTCCGTGCCTCTCGTTTGGCTTCTCGTTCTGCACGACGTTGGAGCCGTCGTGCTTTGGCCTTGTAGTTCGTCATCTCTTCTCACCTCCTGCCCCCGGCAATACCGGCAACACCGGTTTGGAACAGTTCGTTCTTGTCCGGTGTCATTGTAGGACTTATACACAGTAACGGTGGTGAGTATAAATACCCTCGCCCACCACGGTGAAAGTGAAAAGTCCGGAATACCAGCGCTTTAGTCACCCTGATGGACGAATGCAGATTCGACAATCGCCTAGTCAACCCAATTTCAACTGGAGATTTTAATGACGAGTTCTGGACACATATGGAGAACTGGTTTCTATGAAATGTTGGTAGAATCGGAGCATGCTATCTCTCGATGCCGACGACCTTCAGCGGGTCAACGGTATCGGCGACAAGAAAGACGAGCAGCTTTTGGACGAGTTATAGCAGGTGAATAGAAACACCCACAAATAGATGGGTTCATGGTATTTCAATTGAATTGGGTGTTCAATAGGCCTGCGTACTGACTGCTGATGCTTCTTTCAGAAACGGTTGCTGGTCAGTGTCGCATGCAGCGTATCTCGAGTTGTTCTTTTGTTTGTCATGTATTCTCGTGTACCACCCGCTCTGACTACGGCGGCATCCAGAGAATCCAGGTTACCGCTCGAAATTCCAGCCGTTTTCAGAGTAATACGGCGATCCATCCGACCAGCGAGCACCTCGCCACACACGGTCGAACGTGCGTTTCATCACTTTCCCAGTCGCATCATCAACGTCCTCAACGGTGTACGGCTTTGCCTCGATATCCTCCTGCCGGAACTCCTTCGGCCCGGTCCTGTTGAAGCCACCGTCTCTTTTCGTGGCGAATGAGTATCCTCTCACGGAGAGGACTGACAGACCGACCTCATACGGTCCGTCCAGCCCCAGTTCTTTGAGTGCTTCTCGACCGTATTCGTAGGCATCGCCAAGAAGTTTCTCGAATTTTACCCCACCGATGGTCTTCTCCTCCTCGTTCCCGATGAACGCGTCGACCGCTTCGACCCACCCCTCGGCATCGACGTATATGTAGGCTGAGTCAGGCTCGTGCATGTCCCCACCGGGAGCGTACGTCACTCTCCCGTCCAACGTGTTCTCGGAGGAGATGGCGCAATATCTCCCAGGAATCGTAGGCGTCGGTAGTTCGTCGTGACTGAACTCGGTGTCGCTGGCAACTGCCTCGTGAGGGACGAGGTGCAGAACAGCGACCGGACCGTTCTTAACCGACCGAGGGAGTTCGTCGACTCGTCGGCGAACCAATCGGAGTCGTTCGCCGATGAGATGAGCCGCCTTCTCTGAGGGGTCCTCGTCGCGAGCGATTCGCAAGTACTTCTTCCGGAGGTCCTGATGATTGTTGTCTAATTCCGATCGGAGCCGCTCGCCGTCCCAGATATCTATCTCCCAACCGTACTCATCGACGAAGCGCTGTGCTACATCTGGAATCGGCTTCTGGTTCCCCGTGATGATGTGGTTCGTGACGTAGACAAAGGTATCGTAGTCGCGATCGTGGTCGGCTGCTTTCCCGAGGTCCTTCTTCAACTTTTTTCGCCATTTCTTGTCGCGGCTAACGTGGACGATGGTGTTCGTGCCGCTCGCTCCGTTGAGAAGCAGTCCGTCCTTCCCTCCATCTTTCCCACGGCCGCCTTGTGGGTCGACGCCATGATATCGATCGGTCCTGGTGAGCAAGTCGATGGCTAGCCTCTCCAAAGGGCCGCCATCAATCTCGGAAAGTCGATAGTCCGTGTGACTGGTCATAACTCTCGTAGTCTGTCCAGATATTTAATCCAACCGCTGGTACTTGAGAACAATTTTTACAGATCTGCCAACACCTCCGTTTCGAGTGCTTCAAGTGGAGTCTGCGGTAGCGGGGCGGGGTGTATTTTTGCGCCCCGCAGGGGTGCATTTACCACTCCGTCGAGTGTTTCGTGTGCTGTGCGGATGCGGTAGCGGTGTTTTTTCGCTGATGTGCCCTTATGTACAGGAGGACATTTTGATGCACGAGAATCCCTCATTCTGGTGCAGACCGTAGTTTAATACTAAGCTATCTGGACTGTAACAACCGTTTGGTACATCTGCTTATTGATCCAACGCGTCCTGTCTAGGTTATCGTTATCACGATAATGGCAATCCCGGCGGTGCCGGCGAGGATGCCGACCGCCTGGGCGAGCTGCCGGCCCCACGCGACGGTTCGTTCGAGCGACAGGACCACCGCGATGAGCGCCATCCAGACGATGTTCATCGACCCCACGACAACCATGAACACGAACAGCGCCCAACAGCACCCGATGCAAAAAATGCTGTACTCCCAGCTCATCCGGATGGCCCCACGAACCCCCGGCCGATGGTGGCTAAAGAGGAAGCCCATCGGCGATTGACAATACCGCAAACACCGGTGTTTATACGGGGAAAGCTGGTAGCCCGCCAAGAGCAGGAGCGTCCCGCCCACCAAGAGGCCGCCGTGGGCGTTCGCGAGGACTGCGATCGGCACCACGGCGTTGACGACGAGTGGAACGACCCCCACTAGCGTCCACACGAGTGCGTACGTCCCCATAACCGCTCCGACCCGCGTGGCTTTGCCCGTCTTCGTCGTTCCGTCGAGTGTCTTGTAGTACAGCCGGAAGAACGGCACCGATGACGGATACATCATCGCGGTCATCATTACTCCCCACATAATCAGATAGAGGCCAATACCGGTCAGCCCGTTCGCGAGCGCCATCGCCTCCGGCACCCCGGGATCGGACATCCGCACGTTTGTCCCTCCTGCTATCGGGAGCCAGCGGCTAATAATCGCCACCCAGGCGAGCAGCGCAATCACGTACGTGACAAGCGCGACAGTCGGGAGGCGGCGGAGGTCGAACCGGTCTCGGAACGAGTCACGGGTGGACATGACCGATCGGACGGAGATCTGCTCTACCGTTATCAGGCGTTTGCTAGCTTGAAATCACAGAGAAACGCGTTATTCTCCGAGACGTCCCACGAGAACTCGTCGTTGTAGGAGACGGTGGCGGTGGTGGACTTGCCAGTCTTCATCTCCGTGCTCTCATTGAACGGATGCGGCGCGACCGTCCCGAGATCCTCGTTGAAGCCGCGTTTCCCGACCACATCCATGGAGACGCTGTCGCCGATTTCGACCGAAAACTCCGCGCCATCCCCGGTGAACGAGAACGGGGCGGTTGCGACCTCGGCGCTTTCGACGTGCGTATCGGCGGCAGCGGCGAAGATGCCGCCGGCCCGACCGAGGTAGATATCTTCGAGGGCGGCCTGTTGGTCGTCGTCGGCCTCCTCGTCAATGAGGAGCACCACGTGCCACGCGGTGTCCGGATCTAACAGGACGCCCTCCTCGCCGCGGGCGATCAGCGCCGCGTGGAGTCCGCTCAAATCGATATCACCGTACTGGCCGTCCGTGATATGCCAGGCACTCGAGAATATACAGCGGTTCTCGTCGGGGGGCTCCATCCAGAGACACTGACACGCAACGTCACAGTTGCACGCTTCCACGTAGTCGCCCGTGATGGTCCAGTCTTCTGTCATGGTGTTCTCCCCAACCCACCCATCTACACCGTGTGAAGCAACCCGGCCTCAATGCAGGTTGGAGTATAATGTTTCGAGCATATATGTATAATGTTACCGATTAACACGCTTGTTTCCCGGTTTGTGCGAGATACGCGTCCTGTACTGACCAGGGGCAGTACCATGAAATTCAGTGCCCGAGAAGCGTGTGTTCTAGTGCAATCTCGCTCGGTTTGATCTCCTCTGGCCCTTGGTTTCACGGAAAGACTAGATGTTTTGCAATAGAACTGAGGAACGAGTGCATGAGGCTGAAGGACTGGAACATCAGTCAGATTCCCTTTTTTTCATCGACCCCTCCTTCCTCAAGGGTAGTATCGAAAACGTTCTCGGAGAATAACTCTTGACTCGCCTCAGAAGAAGAGATGCCCTTATTTTTCGCCACTACAATAGCGAGAAATGGTCGGTACATTGACTGACCTGCTTCTAATTTCCCAATATCGTCTTTGAAAGACCGATCCAATATTCTATCTAAATACAACTCATAGAATCTCTGGTCTAGTCTCCGTATAAATCTGAACATGGTTAGTGCTGAAAGGATTTTCACACCATTTGACATAGCCCGGTTCCATGTATCCATGGCCAATAGCCGTTTAGGGCTCTCATTGGGACTGGGAGTTTTGAACAAAACCGTGTTGAGCGCGGTTAGGCGGGCTGCGACTGCTAAGGCGAGTCCAAACGAAAGAAACGTAGCTAACACCTTTGGACCGATTGAAAAATAACCAACCGCTGCAAGTGTAAAGCCAAATAACGCTTCACCATCTGATAGTTGCCGACCAGCAGTCTCAGATGACGATTGAATTTCTTGGACGAGCTCATGAGGGGATTGCTCTATTTCGTATTCCTCTTGTTCAAGGTGCGCTATCCCTCGTTGAATGAACTCTTCTCGCCGTTCCTCAACAAAATTGGAGCCGGGATATCTGTTGAAGAGCCACTCATATGACAAGGTAAACGGAAAGAGTTTCCCGAATATTCTCACTATTGAAGCAAAAAACGAGAGTAGATAACTCACAACCACCGCTATAATCTCAATTAAATCCAAAAATGCCGTCCAAGCAGACCCTCTGAAGGAGGCGAATGCGATGTACAAAAAGAGAATCATGAGCCCGAACAGAACTGTCAAAACGATATGGTGGAATGTCATGGTTTATACTACAAGGTCTCTATCCAAAAATATCTAGAAAAGCGTCCATCATGTTTCCCTTCCCGACTGGTGTCGTACTATCTATAGCTGACTGCTCTACCAGTGTGGGCTGTGTAGAAGACTCACTTAATCCTGTAATCACGCGGTGTACCGCCAAAATAATCCATTGAGCCTGTCCACCAGTTCCACTTCCCAGTGATGGAGTGTTGCTCAGGGGCCATCTCAAGTCTACTAATAATATACTCTGAATCAATCTCAGGCCCATCCCAACTTTCGGGATTAGAATCCACTCGTTCTTTCAGCGCGGTGGCCTTCTCTGCGACAATCCGCGCGTTTGATTGACTACACCCGAGTTCCTCACTAAGCTGTTTCTCTAGTTCGTTTTGGTTCATATTGGTCACTTCTCACAGTCGAACTTAGGATTTGGTATAGATCTACCGGATATGATGGGTACGCAGAGTCCACTTAGCAGTTGATTCAGCGAGATACGGGCTGAAACAACCCCCTGTGAATTGTTTGACGGCAACCTTTTCGACGTGTCTATCTCGCCGTAAAGATACCCGTTCGGTGATTACGTAGATCCCGAAGGACACCCTCGTTTCGAGTGGTTCAATTGGAATCTGCGGCAGCGGGGCGGAGTGTATTTTTGCGCCCCGCAGGGGCGTGGCCTTAGCCACACGGCCTAAGGGGTGCGTCCCGCCGGGCGGGCACGCAACCGACGACCAACTGCCGATGAGACCGAAATAAGCCGGGAATCGACTCGACCCGAAACGGGGGTTTCGGGGGTCGGCCGCGCTACTACTTATAAAGAACCAGAGTGCTGGATAGTGATGCCTCTCGGCTGTCGGGCGTTACCGGAGGGTTCTGGCCGGGCGCTTGTACTGCGTGCCGTCGATGGCGACCTCGACGACGGCGTCCAGCAGCGTCGCCGGGTCACGACCGTCGGCCTTCCAGGCGCGGATCATCTCCCCGATGACGTCGCCGACCAGCGGCTGATTCGTCGACTTCAGTTCCGAGAGCACCGTGTCGATCCGAACGACTGGGCGCTGCCCCTCGTGCTTGGGCGCTTCAAACTCGCCACCATACTTCGCGAGCCACCGGTCGAAGGCCGACGACGCCGACTGTCGGACGTCCATATCGACGATCTGGGCCGCACGCTTCCCGGCAGACTCGATCGCAGACTCGACGGAGTCGACGAGCGCACGAACCTCCTGCCTGAGCTTCTCGCTCACGAACTGGACGTGACCGTTGTCACTCTCCAGCACGTCGGGACAGCGCTGGAGCGCCCGATACACGGTTGATAGCGATGTGCCAGTCGCATCGGCCAGCTTTTCGGCGTGCATCCCGCCATCGGTCGCGAGCGTCTCCGTGATCGCTTCGTCGGCGGGCGTCATATCCCGGAGGCAGGTCACCAGTAGGTGTTCCTGGTCGGCTTTGAGTTGTGGCAGCGGGTCAGCGTGCAGCGGGACCGAGTCATCGGCTTCGCTCGCGTCGAAGTGGTCGTCGGCGACGTAGGTCGTCCCGCCGGCGTCAGTGGGAACGTCAGCCCACGAGAGGACGGACAGGAGCCGCTCGTCGAGTTCGCGGACGATATCGTGCCGGTCGGCCCAGTCAACCGAACCGCTGTCGGTCCGGCCACCGACGAACTTCGCACCGACCTTCGGATGGTACAGCGGATCGTCGGGCTCGAAGTGATCGGGGTGCTCGGGGAGATAGCTTTTGAGTTGGCCACCGAGGCAGTGGTGTGAGGCCAACTCCTTAGCGCTGGTCGACCCGTGCCGAACCACGACGTGGTGGCCGCGCTCCTCCTCGTTGTCCCACTTGTGCATCCCCTTCGTTCCGGAGATGTCCGACAGCAGCATCGCCAGTCGGTCCATCACACCGCCGGTGCCGATGAGCTTCTCGTTCATCGACCGCGTGATGCGGACGTACCGCTCCAGTGCAGTGACTCGCCCGGCAAACGGTGCGTCGAAGTACCCGTGATACATGCCCACGTCGGCGTCGTTGGCCAGTTCGAACACTGCTCGAGCGAGATACTGCGGTACCTCGTCGAGTCGCATGTTCGACGGCTGACAGTGGATCGAGAGACCTTCATCCGGTTCAGTGTGGTCGAACGCCGTCGTCGTCGGCTCGCCGTCGGAATCGAGCATGTTCGGATACCGCGGCGAGATGTTGTAGTTGACCTTCCGGCGACCACGGCCCTTGACGTTGATATCGAATTCGTAGAGCCGATCGCCACCGACATCATCAGCCGGTCGTGGCGTGAACCCAGATTTCGAGTAGTTGAACTGAATGGTGACGGGTTCGCCGTCGATCTCCGCGTCCATCTCGTGGTAGCCATCGAACTCGTTGATGAGGAGGTCCGACAGCGCCCAGTACGGATCGAGACCATCGTAGTCGACCAGCTCGCTTTCCCCGTCGTCGGTCGGGGCGTAGTAGAGCCAACACTCGGCTTCGTGGTTGTGCGGCGCGACTTGCGTCATTCGGCCGCACCTCCGTCGGTCGCGTACTCACCGAGCGTCGCGGCCTCCGTACTCGGACTCGTCTCGCTGGTGTCGATGCCGTCAGGCGAGTAGCCCTCGGTGAGCCGCTCGGCGGCTGCCTCGTCGCGTTCCCGAAGGTCGCCAGCGGTGACACCGTCCTCGCCCTCGCAACAGTCACACGGCCGCCGTGGCCCGTGCGGGAGTCGATTAGGGCGCTCGCCGTGGAGGCGAAGCCACTCCTCGCGCTGGTCCAGTCGGCGCATCACCGCTTCGCGGGGCTCGGCAAGGTCGACTGCAGAGTCGTAGCGGTCGTTCGCCAGCCGCCGCTCGACCGCCTTCCAGATACGGACGCGTTCGATCGTGTCGATGCCGTCGATGAGCGAGAAGACGACCTTCGCCGCGGTCGTGACGTCGCGATCTTCGACGAGCCGGACTTGCTGGGGGCCGGTCCCCTCGTGGTCGATCTGGCGTTTCGCCGACCGCGCCATGAGGTCCTGATCCAGCCAACGGGCCGGGTCTTCGCCGAGACGGTCGGCGAGGTCGGGACAGCGCAACCGCTCGCGGGTCTCGCTGCCCTGGTGCGTCGACGGCATTAGACACCGTCACCTCCGGTCTGGTCAATGACCGTGCCGACCGCACACTTGCAATCGCTTTGCAACGAGAGTGTTAATGTCTCACATATCGTAGATTCTGTATGGAGTGTTTCCGGTGTGGTAAGGAAGGAGCTGATCGCCGGGAGAAGCGGTTCTGGCGTGGTGTTACTGTTGTCTTCTATCTCTGTCAGGAGTGTATGAACGAGAGTACTCCCGACTGCGAAATCAGCGATATCATCTGCTCCCCAAATGAATGATCGCCAGCGTTTCGAATCCAGATTGTGGGCAGTACCGCCCTTCACGCTGACTCACCTCCGAGAACGTCGCCGAGGACGTGTGGCCAGCCGAGTTTCGCGAGCGTGCCCTCGCGCCGGTCGGTCTCGCGCCACCGACCACGGAGATGCTCGTCCAGGAGCGACGCCGGGATCACGGCGACCGCGACCAGTACCCGCTCGTCGCTGGGCGTCGTCTCGTAGACGGCCAGTCCGTAGTAGTCCGCACCGTCCAGGAGCGCCGCGTGCTGCCCGTCGTCGCGACCCTTCAGCACCCACCGACCACGCGACCGGCCAGCGCCGTCGCTGGTCCAGCGCTTCGCCGCCTTGATCTCGACGCGGGCACCGACGGGCACGAGCGGCGTCCCACAGAAGACGACCGGCACGTCGGCGTCGACGAGCGACGGACAGAGTAGCTCGGTCACGACGGCGTCGTGATGGGCGTCGTCATCCTCGGCGGCTGCCAGTGCGTCGACCGCGCCGACGACGAGGGTCTCGACGTCGAGACCGATGGCCTTCGGGTCGGCCAGGTCTGTGGCGCTACTCACGAGCCCACCCTCCAGAACCGCGAGAAGTGGTCACGACTGGTCCAGGGCTTGACGATGGCGGTACCGCCACCGTAGGCCCACACCGTCGCGCCGAGGAGGTGCTCGCGGGCGATGCTACGCACCGTCCTCACCTCCGATATCGTCGGCCGACCGGAACAATCGTGACGAGTCCTTCCGCGTCGAACACGTCGGACAGAGGTCGTCGTGTTGGAGCGGCCCCTCGTCGGGCTGGTCCGGGCGGAGGTAGCGCCAGCGCTTCCCGACGGGCGTCTCGTCGCCGCAACCGTCACACTCGAACGTGTCGCGGCCGCCGTCGGTGGCGACCTCCTGATCGGCGAGCCCGCATATCTCTCGGAGCGGCCGGTCGCGGTGGGTGCGTTCCCACGCGTAGGCGCCGTACAGCCCGCCGACGAACCACGACAGCAGGCAGTAGGCGAGGGCGAGTGTAGCTGCCTCGCCACCCGACGGGTACAGCGTCACTGCGACCCCTCCCGGTCAGTGGCCGTGTCTGCTGCGAGGTGGTTACGTAAGCTCGAAATCGTGGGGCTTATTAACACACCACACAGACATTGCAAACGGGGAGGAGACCACTCCCGCAACTGAGCTTTGTGTGTTCGACACCACGACACCGTCAGATCGCTCCTCCCCGTTTGACACACTCGCTGCCCACCGTCACACCGAACAGCAGGCTCAACGTCGACGGCAAACCCGACCGGATCCTCGCCCTGCGGCTTGATACGCAGTCCGTCGGGGGCGAGGTCCGGGTTTTTCGGATCGCAAGTGTCGAACGATTCGATCTCGCCGAAGTGACTCGCGTCGATGAGGCCGTAGTAGGCGTTCAGTGGCTCACTCCCGAAGTGCTGAATCGTAGACCGTGGCGTGCGGAACACGACCTGTCCGCTGAACTCGCGGAGATCGTCGGGAATGAACAGGCCACGCTCGACGAGATGGGTTTCGCGACGACCGCCGTCGGTGACCACCTCTCGGCTACCATCCTGCAATCGCCGGTTACACTTCCCGATGAGGATGTTCCGGGTAACGTCAGCGTTCAGTTCGCTCTGGATGATGGCGCGAAGATACTCCTCGGTCGCCAGCGTCACCAAACCGTGCCAGTATAAGAGGCGGTCCTCGCTGCGAAGCCGCCGAATCACCGCTCGGACCTCGGGTTCTGAGACGGGTGTCGAGAACTTCCCTGCGTGCTTAGCAACCCGCTTTTTCGACGTCCACAAGTCACCTTCCACGTTCTGCCGGCTCTCGGGATTCGGCCCGGTTCGCGTCCGGATTTCGTCGAGGATCCACGCCTCGGTGTCGACCGACTCGTCAGACCCGCCGTCAGTCACCGGCCGGCCGCCGTCGCTACGAGCGAGGGTATCGCGGTTCGCCTGCGCCCGGACGCGGTTGGCCTGCTGGGGCTGAATCTCGCAGAAGTGCCGCCAGATGAGGAGCCAATCGCGGGTACACGGCTCGCACATCTCGTAGCGCGAGCCGTCCGCGAAGCGGGTCACGGTCGTTCGGCCGACGGCACCGCAGGACTCGCACACGTCGTCGTGCGAGACCATCCTACGCGTCACCTCCCGCGCGGTCCCACTCGAACTCGTGATCGACCGTCACGTCGCCGTTGAGGACTCGCGAGGCGAGCGTCCGGTCGGGGTAGTCGTGGTTTCCGAACTCGCTCGTGTCGGCGTCGTCGCCAGTGTCGATACTCCGGTGGAGTTTCGACCGCGTTCGGCCGGTCGTCAGAAACGTCTCGACGTCTTTCTCGGCGACCGTGTCCCAGCCGTCAGGGAAACACTGGTCGCAGAGATCGTGCCCGTCGACGCCTCGAGAGTCGGCCGATCGGCGGACCCAGTTGCCGTCGGTGAGACACGGTGTCTCCAGCGTGACGGTCATGGCCGGCACCTCCGACCGTTGTCAGTGGCTGGACACTCCTGCGGGTCAGCGTCGATAACCTGTCCGCAGAACTCGCAGTGAGCGGGATCGACACCCGACTCGTGGGTCGGGTAGATACTCACAGCGACCCCTCCTGAGCGGCCGCTTCTGGTTGATAAATCCCACCGTTAAATTGATAGACGGAATGGGGTCGGAGGGATTTGAACCCCCGATCGGCTGATATCTCCGTCCTGTGCCTCGGAACTCCAGAGGGTCATCGTCGCGAACCGATGATCAGTCGGTCGCTCAGTATATCAGCCCTTGGAGTTTCGTCCCAGGCACGTGGCCTCTGGAGTCAGCCGCCTTCCCGGACTAGGCCACGACCCCGCACTCCGTCGTTTACCGAGTTACCGTAAAGGGATTTCGATTGCCCGCCGGTGTTCAGTCCCGGTCGGTGTCGGACCAATCACACTCTTGGCACTTGTACCCGGTGACGAACTCCAGCGCCGAGGGCATATAGCCCACGGAGACCACGTTCTCGCCACAGTCCGGGCAGTCGCGGTCGGCGTCTTCTATCGGTTCTGCGTCCATCACGCTCTCGCCTTCGATGAGTTCGGCGAGGCTCTCGGGGGTCTGCATCCGTCCCTGAACCACGCGATTGTCGGCCATATCGGAACGGAGAGCGTGAGACGCCTAAGCGTTCCCCCTCAGAGCCACGGCGCGCGTTCTTGGTCCGGATCGTACTCGACGGCGGCGCCGTCGTCGGTTCGCTCGTCCGCCGCGACGCCCTGAGAGGCCCCGCCGTCGGCGAACGCGGCCGTGAGGTCGATGCTGTCGGGGCGGTACTCGCTGTGTCGCTCGCGGGCGTTGTCGGGGTCGAAGGATAGTAACGCCGTGACGGCGAGGACGGCGAGTGCGACCGGTGCCGTCGTCGGCATCAGTCCCAACACGGAGAGTGCGAGGACGCCCAGTGCGACGGCGCTCCCGAAGCGGAAACGGTCGATGTCGACGGCGTTGCGGAGCCACGGACTCGCCAGTGCGACGACGAGGGCGAACCCGACGCCGATGCCGGCCGTCGCCGCGGCGCGGGCCATCGTCGCCACGTCGGCCTCGACGACCAGCGACGCGCCCGCGGGGTCGAGGCTCGCAAGCAGACCCAGTCCCACGATGATGGCGGGCCGGGGCAGCACTTCGCCGATGCGGGCGCTCGCCGTCTGGGCCGCGATGGCCATGATGACGATGCCGGCAAAGCGCTCGAAGATGGCCAGACGAACGATTCCGGCGATAGTCGGTGCGATGGCCGCTTCGAGGACGGCGACGGGGAGCAACAGCGCACCGATTAGCAGGACCGTCTTGGCCTGTTCGCGGGGGCCGCCCTCCATCTCTGCGAGGACGACGGCGACCATCGCGGACCCGCCGAAGACGAGCAGGCCGACTTCGAGCATCCCGGTCCACGTCGTAAGCGCGCCCGCGAGGACGAGGACGGGGAAGATGCCGTCGACGAGCGGGAGTCCCATGACCGTCGCCAGCAGGCGACCGCCACGACCGACGCGTCGCTCTATGTCGAGTGCGACCGGATGTCTGGAGCTACTCATCGCGTGTTACGGACGGGGATGCCCCTGTTCCCGATGGGTGTCTACGGCGCCGACCCGACCGACGGTCGATTGCCACCCCTTCGACTTCCCGAAATCCACCCAAAATGTGTTCGACGCCGTCGAGCACGTCGATTGCAGGCCGCTGGCCTCGGGGGTGGATTCGGTGAGACGCATATCTATAACTATCTTTCACCAGAGTATAAGCGTTGTGTGAGATTCGACCCCACACCTCGTGAAACGTGCGAATCAGCCCCACACAACTGGACAGTCGTCCCGCGACGACGCCGAAGACCGAACGCTCCCGTGTGCCACCCCGACCCAGTCTCGGCCAGTCTCGCAACGTTTTTGCCCGGCCGTCGTGGACGGCTTACATGGCGAACGATTCCGATCCTTTCTCCGAGAAACTCCGCGTTCCGGAGGCGTTGACCTTCGACGACGTACTGCTGCGACCGAAAGAGTCCCGCGTCGAACCCGACGAGGCCGATACGACGACACGCGTCTCGAAGAGCGTCCAGTTGAACGTCCCCGTGCTGACCGCCGCGATGGACACCGTCACGGAGAGCGACATGGCAATCGCCATGGCTCGGCAGGGTGGTCTCGGCGTCCTCCACCGCAACATGGACGCCGACCAGATGGCCGCCGAAATCGAACGTGTCAAGCGCGCCGACGAACTCATCATCCGCGACGTCGTCACCGCGAGCCCCGAACAGACGGTCAGTGAAGTCGACGAGATGATGGACCGGAACGGCGTCTCCGGCGCCCCCGTCGTCGACGGCGAGAGCGGCGAAGTGCTCGGTATCATCTCCGGGACGGACATCCGTCCGTACCTCGAAGTCGGCGAGTCCGACGCCGTCACCGAGGCCATGACCGACGAAGTCGTCACGGCCCCCGAGGACGTCACCCCCCGGGAAGCGCTCGAACTGATGTACGACCACAAGATAGAGCGCGTCCCCATCGTGGACGACGAGAACCGCCTCGTCGGCCTCGTGACGATGAAGGGCGTCCTCCAGCGCCGCGAGTACGACGAGGCCGCCCGCGACGACGAGGGAAAACTCCGCGTCGGCGCCGCCGTCGGCCCGTTCGAAGTCGACCGCGCACAGACCGCAGACGACGCTGGCGCGGACATCCTCTTCATCGACTGCGCTCACGCGCACAACGCGAACGTCATCGACAGCGCCCGCGAAATCAAGGCCGAGGTCGGCGCCGACGTCGTCGTCGGCAACATCGGCACCCGAGAGGCCGCCGAGGCCGTCGTCGACTTCGCCGACGGCGTGAAGGTCGGTATCGGCCCCGGCTCTATCTGTACGACGCGCGTGGTCACTGGCTCTGGAATGCCCCAGATTACGGCCGTCGCACAGGTCGCAGACGTCGCCAGCCAGCACGACGTCCCGGTCATCGCCGACGGCGGGATTCGCTACTCCGGTGACGCTATCAAGGCTATCGCGGCCGGTGCGGACGCCGTGATGCTCGGGTCGTACTTCGCCGGCACCGACGAGGCACCGGGCCGGGTCATCACGATGAACGGCAAGAAGTACAAGCAGTACCGGGGCATGGGCAGCGTCGGCGCGATGAACGAGGGCGGCGGCGAGCGCTACCTCAAAGAAGAGGACGAAAACGAGGAGTACGTCCCCGAGGGCGTCGAGGCAGCGACGCCGTACAAGGGGTCGCTCGCCTCCGAACTCCACCAACTCGTCGGCGGGATGCAGTCCGGGATGGGCTACGTCGGTGCCGAGACGATTCCGGAGTTCAAAGAGCGCTCGGAGTTCGTCCGCGTCTCTGCGGCCGGCCAGCAGGAGAGCCACCCCCACGACGTGATGATTACGGACGAAGCGCCGAACTACAGTCCCGACAACTGACTCGGCGTCTCGGCGCTCAGCCACCGAGCGAGACCGGGTCCGTTTGTTCGCCGGCGGGGTCCGTTACGAGTACGAGTACGGTGTGACTCAGTCGTAGTAGTCGTCGTCGAGCGGTAGGTCCACGTCGACGCCGCGTACTGACTCCACCGACGCGGACAGTGCCAGCGTGTCGCTACACTCTGGACACACTGTCGCGACGTCGACGTACAGTGTGCCATCTCGTTCGTAGATGTCGAGTACGTCCGCGTCGGCGGGATAGAGGTACTCGGCCGACACCTCGTGTTCGTGGTCGCTGGCATACTCCTCGGACATACACGGTGCCATACACCAGCCACGACATAGATGTTTGCGGCGAGACCCAGTGAGTAACGTCGAACGCAACATACTCCCCAGTCGGTTCGTTACTGGGGGCCATGCTCCCCTATGAGTGTTACGTCGGTGGGGACGCGGCGTTGGGTGACCAGGCACGCGCAGTCCGCCGTGCCGTCTTCATCGAGGAACAGGGCGTCGACGAGACAGAGGAGATGGACGACAAGGACGACGAAGCGACCCACGTCGTCGTCACCGACGGCGACGACCCAGTCGCGACCGCCCGCTTCCGGTTCGTCGACGAGACGACCGCTCGGATCGAACGGGTCGCCGTTCTCGAATCCTACCGTGGTGAGGGACTGGGGGTCCGCGTGATGGACGCCGCCGAGACCACGGCCCGGGAACAGGGCGCGACGTCGGCGTTCCTGCACGGGCAGTCGCGCGTCGAGGAGTTCTACGAGAAACTCGGCTACGAGGCCGAGGGAGAGACGTTCGAAGAGGCAGGGATTCCTCACGTCGAGATGGTCAAGCCGCTGGAGTGAGCACGGTCGGTGCTACTCTACTTGCGGCCGACAACGAGGTAGACGACGAGGACCAGCAGTCCCGGAACGAGTCCGAGGAAAAATCCCAGTGCCGTCAGAACCGCCCAGAGGACGGCGTTGTCGTTCCCGCGCCCCTTCGCGTCGGAGTAGACCCAGTAACTCGCACCGACGAGGATGACGAGTCCGATGACGAACACGAACAGGACGACGAGCAGCTCTACCGCACCGGGGAGTTGCAACAGTGGGAGGGACATACGGGATTCGACTCGGGACACCGACAAATGTTTTCGGGTGCCGGGAAGCCGGACGGTTCGGTCGGCAGGGACGAGACACCTGCCGGTCACGCGTTTGGTTCGGTACAGGAAAGCGGGCCGGAAGGGATTTGAACCCTCGACCGACGGCTTAAGAGGCCGTCGCTCTGCCAGACTGAGCTACCGGCCCTGTCTGCACTCATTGGTTGCGGAGGCCCTTGTAAATACGTTTCCTTTCGAATCGGCGGACGTCACCGGCCTGCAAGCAGGGCGCGGCCGACAGATCCGAGACGCGGACCAGCGAACCAGCGCTCTCACCGAGACGGTGTGATATAAGTACGTGCCGTCCACACTCACACGCAATGAGTGCAGCCAGCGGCATCACGATGGCCTCAATGTCTACATACGCCATTTTGGGGTGTGGAAGCGTGGGCCACGCCGTGGCGGAGGAACTCGTCGACGAGGGAAAAGACGTCCTCATCCTCGATGCCGACGAGGGACGCGTCGAAGCTCTGCGAGACCAGGACCTCAACGCCCAGCAGGCGGACATCGCCGAGCAACGCGTCGTCGAGACGGTCCGAGAGCGCGACGTCGTTCTCATCATGTCCCCGGACGTAAACGCCAACGCCGAGGCGGTCAAGAACATCCGAGCGGCGGACGGCGACCAGTTCATCGTCGCCCGGGCGGACGACCCCGTCTCGGCGGACGAACTCACCGAACTCGGGGCCGACGTGGTCATCAACCCGTCGGCGGTCATCGCCGACTCGGCGCTTCGGGCACTTGAGACGGGCGAGTTGGAGTACAAAGCCTCGCAGTTGAGCGACGTCATCGACGCCACCGAGGACCGGATGGCGATTCTCATCCACCGCTCGCCGGACCCGGACTCCATCGCCTCCGCGGCCGCACTGCGTGCTATCGCCGCGAGCCGTGACGTCGAGGCCGACATCATCTACGAAGGCGAGATCGGCCATCAGGAGAACCGCGCGTTCGTGAACCTGCTGGGCATCGAACTCGATTCCAGACGGTCTGTCTCGCTGGACGACTACGACACGTTCGCACTGGTCGACGTCGCGAAAGGCGGCGAACCCGACATCAGTTCGGTCGACATCGTTATCGACCACTACGAACACGACCACGAGTACGACGCCGCGTTCTCCGACATCCGGCCGAACGTCTCGGCCACCTCGACCATCCTCACGAAGTACATCCAGGAACTGGACCTCACGCTCGACCAGACCGTCGCGACGGCGTTGCTCTACGGCATCCGCGCCGAGACACTGGACTTCAAACGGGACACCACGCCGGCCGACCTGACGGCTGCCGCGTACCTCTACCCGTTCGCAGACCACGACACGCTCGAACAGGTCGAGTCGCCGTCGATGAGTCCGGAGACGCTCGACGTGCTGGCCGAGGCCATCCGGAACCGCGAAGTACAGGGGAGCCACCTCGTCTCTAACGCGGGGTTCATCCGCGACCGGGACGCCCTCTCACAGGCCGCACAGCACCTCCTCAACCTCGAAGGGATCACGACGACGGCGGTGTTCGCCATCGCCGACGACACCATCTACCTCGCCGCTCGGTCGAAGGACATCCGGATGAACATCGGGAAAGTGCTCTCGGACGCCTTCGGCGACATGGGCGAGACGGCCGGGCACTCGACGGACGCGAGCGTCGAGATTCCGCTCGGTATCTTCACCGGACTGGACACGAGCGACGACAACCGCGATACCCTGCTGGAACTGACCGAAGAAGCCGTCAAGCGAAAACTGTTCGAAGCGATGGGCGTCGATAGTTCGAGCGGCGAAAGCTCGAACGGGAACTAGGCGGGAACCTCTTCTTCGTCTTCGTCCCCCTCGGCGTCCGGTTGTCGCAGACGCTCTACGATGTCGTTGACGATGACGACGTCGCCGACGGCCTGTACCCAGCGGTACGGGACGATGGCGCCGCGAGACGAGCGTGCGTCGGCACCGAACAGTTCGTTGTTGAGTTGGTGGAGGGCGAGACCCGTGACCGCCTCGTGGTCGAGGTCCAGACGGATGTCCTCGACCTCGCCGACGAACACACCGTTCTTCGAGTACACCTCTCTGCCGACGAGCGTCGTAATCTCCTGTGGAGCGCTCTTGTGGTCCATACTCACCTGCTGGGCCGGACGGGTCTTAAACTTTCATTGCGCGTCAGACGCTCGTCTGCGACCGAGGTGGCGCAGGCTGTGACTTCCCCGACGCGTCGAACGCCGCCGTGTCCGCTCTCAGAGGAGAGCGGTTCTGGGACGGTCCTACAGCGGCCGGACAGACGAAGCGGAGACACTCGGGAAGCTTTTCAGGAGACGAACCTAACGGAGCCACGATGCCGGAGGTATCCGCCAGTATCGACGTCCCAGCACCGCCGAGCGTCGTCTGGAGAGTGTTGACCGACGTCGACGCCTACCCGCAGTGGAACACGCTGCTGGCGGTCGACGGCGAGTTCGCCGTCGGGAAGGCCGTCTCGGCGCGACTCTCAGTGCCCGGACTGCCGACAGTATCGTTCAGCCCGGAGATTACGGTCATCGAGCCAGCACGTGAGCTACGCTGGCGGTCACGTCTCTTCGGGTACGACGCCGAACACAGTTTCCTGCTCGTACCGCAGAACGACGGGACTACCCGGTTCGTCCAACACGAGACTATCGACGGACCGTTCGCCGGTCGCATCGTCGACCGCCTCGGTCGCCGGATGCGTCGCGGATTCGAGCAGATGAATGTCGGGTTGCGCCGACGTGCCACGGAACTCACGGAGCGGTGAGTGCGGTCGTGTACGCCACCAACACACCGACAGAGCCGTTAAGCATCGTGATTGCGTAACACGCGGCATGGCGGACGCGAGCGAGACAGAGTCCACCGACACGCCGATACACGTCGAGAGCGAGGCGCACCTCGACGAACTGGTGGCGAACACGTCGGTCCTCCTCGTCGACTTCTACGCGGACTGGTGTGGTCCCTGCAGGCTACTCGAACCGGCGATAGAGACCGTCGCCGCGGACACGTCGGCAGGCGTCGCAAAAATCGACGTCGACGAAGCACCGGCGCTCGCTCGCGAGTTCGACGTCCGCGGCGTGCCGACCCTGCTGTTGCTTGCCAACGGTGATCCGGTCGAGCGACGGGTCGGCCTCGAAGACGAGACGACGCTCAGAACCCTCATCGACGAACACGGCCGGTAGTGTCAGAAGACCCACACCGCGGTTTCAGTTCCGGACTCGTGAGGGTTACTCCCGGAAACGGTCACATGAGACGAGGTTGTCGTGCCGGATACGGCGGACATCGAGTAACCGACTGACCTCGCGGTCGCTCCCGTCGTGGTAGACCTGTTGTGCTGGGGCATCGTCGCCCCGATACGCCCAGTGTACGCGGGGCATTTCGGTGCGTCCGAGTTCGTCGCCGGGCTACTCTTGGACACCGGCGTCGCGTACCGGCCCCGTCGTCCGAGGGGTCTCGCATCGGTTCCTGCCGCGCTACTGGTCGGACAGAGCAGCGCCTCTGTCCAGTCCGGGACAGAAGCGCCCGTGACGGGCGACGAGTTCACCGACGGTCGACTTCGACGTCGAACGAACGGCGAATCCGTTCGTACGTCTGGTCGTCGATAGCGTCCCTGACGAGCGTATAGACGCCGTAAATCTCGTGGTTGCGCGCGAGTGTAGCCACGTGGTCGAAGAACCGAAGCACGCGTTCCTCCCTCGCGTACAGCAGGAATACGTTCAGGTTGTCGAACACTAGCCACCCGCGGCCAGCCCCGAGGGAGTTCACCACGCGCGAGAGTCGCATACTGAGTCCCGTCAAGTCGTCCGGGACTACCGGGTCACTGGTCCACATCGGCCCGTCGTAGTCCACTTCCGACCCCGTTATCGGAATCTGTCCGACACGACTCAGGTCCGCACCGGCGTCGTCGAGGACGCTGGCGACGTCGTCCGGTGCCGTCGAAGACACCACGAGGAGGTTCGCGTAGGCACTCGGCGGCAGTTCCCTGAATGGGGACTGCATCGTATCGAGCGACAGGAGCGCCTGTGCCCCCGGGTCGAGTCGTAACTCGCGGACACCGGTGGTGTCCCTGTTGCTGCTCACTGATGTCTCCCGCTTTCATCTGGTACTGGCACGTCCCCCAGCACCACGCTCGAACACATTCAACCCCACCTTGCAACTTAAATCTCCATGGTCGTATAAATACGTTCTGCACGGCTCACCGCAACACTCATCTCGGTCGTGTCGTGAGTGAACGTATGCCATCGCTGGTCGTCCACTACGCGTTTGTAGGGCTACTCGCGGCGACCGTGCTCGGTGCGGCCTTCGACAGACGCTCGCTGTTGCTCTCGCTCGTCGTCGTCACGATTCCCGACGTCGACGCGTTCGTCGCGCTGTTCTCGCAGTTCGGCCACCGGACCGCGACGACGAACCTCGTCATCCCGGCGATACTGGCGGGCGTGCTAGCTATCGACTGCTACGTCCGCGAGGAGTCGTACGTCCGCAGTCGCTGGGGCGCCTACGGCGTTCGGGTCGCGTGGTTCTGCGTCGTCGTCTACGCGGTCGGACACGTGCTGTTCGACGCCGTCACCGGCGGTGCCAACCTCCTGTGGCCCATCCACGACGAGTTCTACGTCTTCAGGGGGAAACTCGAACTGTCGAGTCAGCGGGGCATCGTCCAGACGTTCGTCGACTGGAACACCGGTGGAGGCGCCAACGACGGGGGCGGCGGCCCGTCACTCCAGTCTATCGGTAACACGAGCACCGTCCAGATGGACACCGGCGTCGACCCGACGCCGGGCCAGCGCGAACCGGAGAACGTCGACCGGATCTTCCCGGTCGCTCGCGGTGGCTGGCAACTGTACCTCCTCGTCACGGGGACGCTCGCGACCGCGGCCCGCTTCGTCTTCGGGTACGACCTCCCCGAGGAGTGACGCCCGTTTCGACTCTTTCATGTAGGCGGTGGCCCACCGGGCAGGCATGGGATTCGAGGTGCATCGCCGACTCAGTGTCGCCGACGCCGTCACGCTGGTCAACGCCGTCGTCGGGTTCGCCGCCGGGGCCGTCGCCTTCGCCGACCTCCATCTGGCCGCCCGTCTTCTCCTCCTGTCGGTCATCGTCGACGCCCTCGACGGCATCGTCGCCCGCAGTAGCGACAGTTCGGAGGTCGGCCCGCTACTCGACTCGATAACCGACGTGGTCTCTTTCGGCGTCACGCCGAGTCTGTTCGTCTACGTCCTGCTGACCGACGCCTTCGGCGGTATCGAGGCCGGAACGCCCCTCGTCTTCGTCGGCCTCGTCCTCGTGGCGTCGCTGTACGCCGTCCTCTCGGTGGTCCGGACCGCGTTCTACTCGACGTACTTCGACGCGCCCGACGAGCGGCCGGGGATGCCCAACTCGCTCGGTGCAATCGTCCTCGCGACGGCGTATCTGGCCGACGTCACGGACCCCGTCGTCGTCGCCGCCGGCGTGGCCCTCCTCGCCGTCGCACAGGTCGCGCCGTTCGACTACCCCAAACCGGGCGTGAAGACCGTCGGACCGATGGGTGTGGTGCTGTTTGGCTCCGTCGTCGCACCGACGGCCTTCGGTCGGGCCGCTCCGAGACTCATGCTCGCCATCGCGCTCCTCTTTTTCGCGCTGGGACCGCGATACTACTGGCTCGACTGAGTTCACTCCCCCTCGGACAGCCGTGCAGCGAGAAAGTCCTGCACCGTCTCGTTGAAGACGGCAGGCTGTTCGAGCATCGCGAGGTGTGCGGCGTCGGGGATCACGGCGAACTCGCCGTCGGGTATCTCGCTGGCCAGTCGCTCGTGGTAGGACCGGGGCGTGAGCGTGTCGTGTTCCCCGCACACCGCGAGGGTCGGCACGTCGACGTCTCCGAGGCGGCTGGCGACGTCGAACTGGTGACTGGTCAGAAAGTCCCGCCGGGTGACGGCCTGTCCCGTCTCGCGCATCTCCTCGCGGGACCGGGCCGCCAGTTCCCCGTCGGCGTCGTGAAAGAGACGGTCACGGCCGTGCAGGAACGCGACCGCGCGGTCGAAGTCCGTCTCCAACCAGTCCCTCAACCCGTCGAACACCGGGAGCGTCGGGCCAGTCCCCACCAGTACGAGCGCCTCGGGTCGCCAGTCCGTCTCCAGCGTGACCCACTGTGCGACGGCGCCACCGAGTGAGTTCCCGACGAGGACGTCGGCGTCGACGGCGCGGGCGACGGCGACGACGTCGGCCGCGTAGGCCGCGAGCGTCTCGGGTCCCGGCGGGGAGTCGATATCGTCGGATTCCCCGTGGCCGCTCAAGTCGAGGGCCACCGCAGGCCGTGTGGGACCACTCGGCGCGTACTGGTTCGCCCACACGCGATGGGTCGCACCGCTCCCGTGAACGTACAGTGCGACCGGCCCGTCGCCGTCGCCGCTGGTCACTCGGTACGCCGTTGTCCGCCCGTGGTGGGCGACTGTATCCATGTGTGCACGGACGAGCGGCGGGAGAATAAAGCCATCCGACGACGACCGAAACGGTGTGAACCGCAAACAGTCAACTTTCTCGATGTAGCCGCCGTATGGCGCATTTTGGCGAAATATATAAATACTTGTCTCACTTACTCGTAGTTAGGATGAGTTCAGAACAACAGTTGTTCGACGAGACGCCGCTCCGCCGATTCGAGTACGACGACAGCGTCGTGCTCGCGGCGGACGTGGGTGCCTTAGACGATGCCAGCGTGGACGTCGTCGACGGCACGGTCATTGTCGTCGCGGGTGACGAGCAGTACGAACAAGACGTTCCGGAGGCCGCCGACGGACGAGCGTTTATCAACAACGGGGTCCTCACTATCGAACTGTCAGAAGGAGAGGGAGACTACTGATGAAACTTACTGTCAAACCGCTCAAACAGAAAGACGCCGGCCGTGGACTCGCAGCCATCGACAGGGCCGCGATGGACGAGATGGACCTCGAGAACGGCGATTACATCGTCCTCGAAGGCAAGCAGGGCAACCGCGCCGTCGCGCGCGTCTGGCCGGGCTACCCCGAGGACGAGGCACAGGGCATCGTCCGCATCGACGGGCAGTTGCGCCAGGAGGCCGGCGTCGGTATCGACGACGGCGTCACCGTCGAAAAGGCCGACGTCAAGCCCGCTACCAACGTCACGGTCGCGCTTCCCCAGAACCTCCGGGTCCGAGGCAACGTCGGCCCGATGATTCGGAACAACCTCAGCGGACAGGCCGTCACGCAGGGCCAGACAGTACCCGTGAGCTTCGGCCTCGGGCCGCTCTCGTCGATGTCCGGCCAGAAGATTCCGCTGAAGATAGCCGACACCGACCCCACCGGGACCGTCGTCGTCACCGACTCCACCGAGATTCAGGTCAGCGAGAAGCCGGCCGAACAGATTCGCGGTGAAGAGGGAGCGGCCGACCGTGGCTCGCCCGACGTGACCTACGAGGACATCGGCGGCCTCGACAGCGAACTCGAACAGGTCCGGGAGATGATAGAGCTCCCGATGCGCCACCCCGAACTGTTCCAGCAGCTGGGCATCGAGCCGCCGAAAGGCGTCCTCCTCCACGGTCCGCCCGGCACCGGGAAGACGCTGATGGCGAAGGCCGTCGCCAACGAGATAGACGCGTACTTCACGACGATTTCCGGGCCGGAGATCATGTCGAAGTACTACGGCGAGAGCGAGGAGCAACTCCGTGAGGTCTTCGAGGAGGCCGAGGAGAACTCCCCTGCTATCGTCTTCATCGACGAAATCGACTCCATCGCCCCCAAACGTGGCGAGACTCAGGGCGACGTCGAACGGCGCGTCGTCGCACAGCTCCTCTCGCTGATGGACGGCCTCGAAGAGCGCGGGCAGGTCATCGTCATCGGCGCGACCAACCGCGTCGACGCCATCGACCCCGCCCTGCGCCGTGGCGGCCGCTTCGACCGCGAGATCGAAATCGGCGTCCCGGACAAGGAAGGCCGCAAGGAGATTCTGCAGGTCCACACCCGCGGGATGCCCCTCTCCGAGGAGATCGACCTCGACAGCTACGCCGAGAACACCCACGGGTTCGTCGGCGCCGACCTCGCCTCGCTGACGAAAGAGAGCGCGATGAACGCGCTCCGGCGCATCCGCCCGGAACTCGACCTCGAATCCGAGGAGATCGACGCCGAGGTCCTGGAGAAGTTGGAGATCAGCGACGACGACGTCAAGGACGCGATGAAGGGCATCGAGCCCTCGGCGCTACGGGAAGTCTTCGTCGAGGTGCCCGAAGTCACGTGGGACTCGGTCGGTGGCCTCGAAGACACTAAAGAACGCCTCCGGGAGACCATCCAGTGGCCGCTGGAGTACGGCGAGGTGTTCGAGTCGATGGACCTGGACGCCGCGAAGGGCGTCCTGCTCTACGGCCCGCCGGGCACGGGGAAGACGCTGCTGGCGAAGGCCGTCGCCAACGAGGCCGACTCGAACTTCATCTCGGTGAAGGGTCCCGAACTGCTGAACAAGTTCGTCGGGGAGTCCGAGAAGGGCGTCCGCGAAGTGTTCAGCAAGGCCCGTGAGAACGCCCCGACCGTGGTGTTCTTCGACGAAATCGACTCCATCGCGACCGAACGCGGTGGCGGGCAGACCGACTCCGGCGTCGGGGAACGGGTCGTCTCGCAACTGCTGACCGAACTCGACGGCATCGAGGACATGGAAGACGTCGTGGTCGTCGCGACGACCAACCGCCCGGACCTCATCGACAGCGCGCTGTTGCGACCCGGTCGGCTGGACCGACACGTCCACGTGCCGGTGCCCGACGAAGAGGCCCGACGGGCCATCTTCACGGTCCACACCCGCGACAAACCGCTCGCAGACGGC
This sequence comes from Haloarcula sp. JP-L23, assembly GCF_011602445.1. NCBI lineage: Archaea > Methanobacteriati > Methanobacteriota > Halobacteria > Halobacteriales > Haloarculaceae > Haloarcula > Haloarcula sp. JP-L23. The sequence goes on from NZ_CP050014.1 coordinate 2,424,573, forward strand.
GTCGACCTCGACAGTCTCGCCCGACGGACCGAGGGTTACGTGGGCGCCGACATCGAGGCCGTCTGCCGCGAAGCGTCGATGGCCGCGACCCGGGAGTTCATCAACAGCGTCGACCCCGAAGACATCGGCGACTCGGTCGGGAACGTCCGCGTGACGATGGACCACTTCGAGCACGCGCTCGACGAGGTGGGTCCGAGCGTCACCGACGAGACGCGCGAGCGCTACGCCGAAATCGAGAAGCGCTTCGACACCGCCGAACCCGACCTCGAAGAGGAAAAGGTCGGCCGGACGTTCCAGTAGTCCGACCCCCGATTTTCGTACGTTCCGTTTACCTGCCGCCACGATGAGTGGCGCCGCCGGACCAGTTTTTTAACGACCGCGGCCGCACTTCTGGCAATGGCCGGGTCGACAGACGTCGCGTCCGAGCACGCTCCCGACGGGTACGAGGACGAGGACGGTCACGAACACGAGCACCGGAGTCGCTGGCCGCTGGTCGCGGCCGTCGGCGCAGCGACGTTGTATCTCGGTGCCGGTCTCTTCTTCGTCGGCGGGGACCTCGTCCCGTCGGTTCTCCCGACGGTACTCGCCCCCGTGGGTGCCGTAGGGCTCGTGGTCGGCCTCGCCGGATGGGCCAACGAGGCGTTCATCGCGGACTATCGGCAGTCGCGCGGCGGCGAGTCGGCCCTCTATAGCACCACGATGGTGCTGTTTCTCGCCTCCGACGTCGCGACGTTCTCGGCCGGCTTCGTCTACTACGCGTTCGTCCGCGTCGGTGCGTGGCCGCCCGACCATCTCCCGCCGCTGCTGGGGTCGCTCGTCCTCGTCAACACCGCGTTGCTGGTCGCCAGTAGCGTCACGCTCCACTACGGACACGAGGCGCTCGAGGCAGGGAACCGACAGCGCTACCTCGGGTTGCTGGGCGTGACGCTGCTGTTGGGTGTCGTCTTCCTCGTCGGGCAAGCCGTCGAGTACTACGAACTCGTCGTCGAGGATAGCTTCACCTTCTCCAGCGGGATTCTGGGGAGCGCCTTCTACGGTCTGACGGGCCTCCACGGCCTCCACGTGGCACTCGGTGTCCTCCTCATCGGTATCGCGTTCGGGCGGTCGCTCCGCGGCCACTACACACCGGACCGAGACACGGCCATCCGGACGACCTCGCTGTACTGGCACTTCGTCGACGCCGTCTGGATAGTGCTCGTTCTCGTCCTCTACGTCGGATCGACGGTCTAACTCTCGGCGGACTCTTCGAGTGCGACCAGTTTTCGGTACAGCGGCGGCGTCAGTATCCCGACGACGCCGAACGCGATGGCGAACACGCCGAGCGGGAACTGTAGCGGCGCGGCGTCGAAACAGGGGTTCTCCGAGACGACGGTGACGTAGTGACGCTGGCCCTCGTAGCGGACTATCGACCCGTTGCGGAACTGGACGGCGTTCGGGAAGTCACCCGAGACGTGCGCCTCACCCCGCGGGTGCGAAAGGGCTTCGGTAAAGGCCGTCTGCTCGGCCGTCGAGAGCTCCTCGAACTCGAACCGGGCCACCTGCGGCGTCGTCTCGTTGAACCGTCGCTCCGTCGCCTCGGACCCCTCGACGGCTATCGTGGGTTCGCCGCAGGTGCTGATCTCGTCTTGGATGAGTGCGTAGCCACCCGGCACGGCGGCGCCGATGCCGACGGCGACCAGCAGGACGCCGACGAACGGCGCGAGGTAGGTAAACAGCACCGACTCCGGTTGGTCGCTCATCGGTCAGCCCCCCATCTCCCGTGACTTACGTCGCCGCGAGCGGAGATACTGGAAGGTCACGGTCAGTCCCAGCCCGTAGGCCCAGTGTGCGACGAGGACGAAGCCCAGATAGCCGACGAGCGCCAGTCCCCGCTGGCCCGTATAGAAGGCGATGGCGAACCCGGTCGAGATGAGCGTCGCGAACACCAGCCCCGTCTCGAACAGCAGTCGCCCGGGGAGGTACTCCTGAAACGCGAGAAACAGTAGCGGCCACGTCACGGTGCCGCCGACGAGGAACAGCGCCGCCCCCAGCGCCGGGTCCGCCGGCAGGCCGACAAGTTCGGCGATCTCACCGAAGGAGACGGGGTCGAGGACGTCGATGACGATGGCGGTGCCGATACCGCCGGTCATCAGCACGGTGCCGACGAAGCCACCGGCGGCCGCCATCGACGCGTTCCGGTAGACGTTCTCGGCGACGGTCCCGACCCCGCCGAGGAGGCCGAGCGGTTCCATCTCCGGCGCGTACGAGCGCCGCGTGGTCGTCGGTTGGGCCGGTTCGAGGTCGTACTTCTCGACCATGCGCTCCTCGAACCACTGCCACTCGCGCGTGAACTGGTTGGTGGCTTTCAGTTCCCACGGGTCAGTCGTCTGGACCACGTCCCCCTGCCAATAGGACACCAGCATGTTGTAGAGCCACATGAGCGCGCTGAGGCCGACGACGTAGGCACCGACGGTCGCTATCTGCTGGGCGAGTTGGTACTCCGGCGGATAGATTGCCTGCCGACGGGGCAGACCCACTCCGCCGATGACCAGCAGCGTCATGAACGTCACGAACGCGCCAAAGACGAGGAGTATCGCCTGGAACTTCGCGAGACGCGTGTCGTACCACCGGCCGGTGATGAGGGGGTACCAGTAGTAACTCGCCGCGATCATCAGGAAGGGGATGATGCCGACGACGATGAGATGGAAGTGGCCGACGACGTAGTAGGTGCCGTGATACAGGACGTCGATGGGGACGACTGCGAGGAAGACGCCGGTGACCCCGCCGACGATGAACGTCGAGATGCCGCCCGCACAGAGGATGAACGGGGCCGTCAGTGCTATCTCACCGTCCCACATCGTGGTTATCCAGTTGAACACCTTGATGGCGCTGGGAACGGCGATAGCGATGGAGATGGCCATGAACGACGCCTTGAGTCGGGGGTCGACGCCCGAGACGAACATGTGGTGTGCCCAGACGCCAAAGGAGAGGACCCCGAGTCCCAGCGTCGAGTAGACGACGAACTTGTAGCCGAACAGTTTTCGGCCGACGAACTTCGGGAGGAGCGTACTCATCAACCCAGAGGCCGGGAGAAAGAGGATGTACACCTCTGGGTGGCCCCAGAACCAGAACAGGTGTTGCCAGAGGATGGGGCCGCCGCCTTCCGTCGCGAAGAACGCCGTTCCGAGGTTCCGGTCCAGCAGGAGCATCACCAGCGCGCTCCCGAGGAGCGGGAACGCAAACAGGGCGAGGCCACTGGTCACGAGCATATTCCACGAGAAGATGTCCAGATTCGCCCACGTCACGTCGTCGGCCCGTTCGTAGACGATAGTAGAGATGAAGTTGATGGCGCCCACCGTCGTCGCGATGCCCGAGAGGTGGAGGCCGAGCAACAGCATGTCTATCTGCGGGTTCGGTTGCTGGACCGACAGCGGGGCATACAGCGTCCACCCGACGCTCACCTCGCGGACCGCGAGGAAGAAGGCGATAGTGTCCTCGGGGAGGAACAGACTGAGAAACTGCCCGCCGACCTGTACGAGTAGCCCCATCCGCACCAGCAAGAGAGCCGGCGGTAACAGCCAGAACCCGATGGCGTTTACGCGCGGGAACGCCATGTCGTCGGCGCCGATGAGCAGCGGGAGGACGTAGTTCCCGATGCCGAAGAACACCGGCAGGACGAAGAATATCAGCATCGTCAGGCCGTGCGTCGTAAACAGCGCGTTGTACGTCTCGGGCGTCCAGATGTCCGCGGGCGGGGTGAGCAGTTCAGTCCGCAGCATCATCGCGTCGACCCCGCCCCACAGGCCCGCGACGGTGCCAAAGGCGATGTAGAGGAGGCCGATGTCTCGGTGGTTCGTCGTGGTCAGCCAGCGGTACACCTGTGACCGGAGACGGCCGATCTCGAACTGTATCTCCTCGCGCGTGGTGTACCCGCCGTCGCTCTCTGGGCGTGCGCTGTGGCGGGCCTTGAACCAGAGTGTCAGTATCCCCAGTGCGAGAACCGCGAGGGCAGACCCCTCGACGACGGCCCGGTTCATCCTCGTCCGTCCGAGAAGCCGCCGGCAGTCGGGGGCGAACAGTCCAGCGCGACATTGAGACACACTGCCAGCCCCACGCTGATAAAACTACCCGACGACGGGGTAGTCGACGGACCCGATACCCCCACTGGCCAAGCTATTTGTGATGCCCGGCGGAAGGACTTGCTAATGCGTCTCAGTCGCGTGGCGACGTGGCTCTGTGTCCTCGTCGCCGGCGCCCTCCTGTTCACGGCCCCCGCGGCCGCACAGTCGCTGAACCGGGCGGCTATCGACGACTTGAACGAGCAACTGCTGTACGTCGCCTTACCGCTGACGCTGTTCGTCGAACTGACGCTGGTGTACGCTATCTACCGGTTCCGGAACAACGACACCCCGAAGCCGACCATCGACGACCCCGCACTGGAGATAACGTGGACGGCGGCGACGGGTGCGATTCTCGTCTTCGTCGGTCTCTCCGCGTTCTTCGTGCTGTCGAACCCCTACATCACGCCCGCGGCCGCCGATACGACCGAACCGGGCGGCGACCTCCAGAACGACATGGAAGTAGAAGTACTCGCCTACCAGTGGGGCTGGGAGTTTCACTACCCCGACTCGAACGTCACCACGCAGTCCCGTCTCGTCATCCCGAAGGACACGGACGTGCGGTTCACGCTCAGGTCGGCCGACGTCATCCACTCGTTTTACGTCCCGGACCTCGGTATCAAACAGGACATCTTCCCCGGACAGGCGACGGTCGCGCGGACGAACGCGACACGGACCGGAGCCTACCGGCTCTACTGCGCAGAACTGTGTGGCTCCGGCCACAGTCGGATGCACGCCACCGTCCTCGTGTTGAACCAGTCCGAGTACGACGAGTGGGTGGCCGACCGTCGCTCTGGCAACGCCACGGCATCGGTGAGCGGCACGGATAACCAGACCGCACGCGTCGCCGCCCGCCCCTGAGTCACTGCAGATAGCCCAGTTGTCGGAGGTGTTCGTCGGTGTCCGTCTCGGCTTCGCGTTCCGGCGGTACAAGCGTCGGTTCGAACGTCCGCTCGTCTACGGCCGTCGTCTCCGCCCACGGCACGCGCCTGACTTCCGGGACGGGCACGGCATAGCGGTGCATGTACATCCCCCACTCGCCGTATGCGTTGCCGTGGTCGGCGCTCAGCACCACCCGGTTGGCGTCTAGGTTCTCTAGCAACAGTTCGACCTCGTCGAGCACCCAGCGGAGGTTGTCGAGGTACGCGTCCCAGACCCTCTCGTAGTCGCCGCCGTTCTTGAGGTACTCGAATGGTTCGCCCTCCCACGGTTCGAGCGTCTCGCGACCCTCCTCGATAGCCCGTGCGGTGAACGGGTGGTGTGGCTGTTCGTAGTGGACGACGAGGCGTTCAGGGTCTCGCTCTCGTCCGACACTGATGGCGCGTTCCGTCACCGGTCGGGGGAGCGTCAGTCCGACCGGCGGCGGGTCGGCGTACTTCCAGGGCTGGTCGACGTAGTCGAAGTCCTCCGGACGTAGCGTCTGCCAGTTCGTAAACGAGATGCCACGGCCGGTCTCGGGAAACTCCCGGTTCCGCAGGACGCGTTCGGTGAACGCGTTCGCCGAGACGAGCGCCGTCTGCTCGACGTCCGAACGGTAGCGCTCGGTGAACGTCTGGGCGATCCACTCCGCAGAGGCCGACCCCACCGACCAGATGGCGTCGACGTCCTCGACGAAGTCGTACTCCGGGGCCACCTCACGGAGCGCGTCTACCCGACACGTATCGAGGATGACGAGCGCGTCCCAGTCCCGTTCGTAGATGTTCGTCCCGACGGGGTATCGGGACAGGACCGACATGGCGGCCCCGACGTACTGGTAATAGGCCCATTTGAGTGGTGATGGCACACGGCGAACTCCGCACAGGCGGAGCATTGTAAATCACAGAAATTCTCACCTAAGCTGAACTTATCGACTCACATTCTCTCGAAGGCAATTCCGTGCCGTGGTGAACGGTATCCCCGGGCTCTCGCGTCGTAAGGTATCTATAAGACCACCAGCAAGCCATCCGCGTACCCATCCCCGAGACGTGTCACAACCCACATTATCGCGAGTCACCTACGTCGTCACATGATAGCTGTTCGTGAGCGTGTCCCTGCATTGACCGGGCTGTTGACCGTCGTCTCGCTGGCCCTCGTGTTCGGTGCGGTCCTCGGCGCGATTCCGCAGACGGTCCTCCCGCGCGCGCCCGACGCGATCCTCGCAGCCATCCCCCACGTCAACGCGGTCGTCAGTGCGACGGCCATCGTCACCATCCTCGCGGGAATCAGTGCGATTCGGAACGGACGGGTCCGTCAACACCGCCGGCTGATGCTCTCGACGTTCGGGTTGTTCGTCACGTTCCTCGTCCTCTATCTGTACCGGATTACGCTGGAGGGGCCGACGGACTTCACTGGTCCGGCCGTCGTCGAGTCGTACGTCTACTTCCCGGTGCTGGCTATCCACATCCTGCTCGCTATCGTCGCTATCCCGGCCGTCTACTACGTCCTCTTGCTGGCCGCGAGCTATCCGGTGTCGGAACTCGGCCGGACGAATCACCCGCGGGCCGGCAAACTGGCCGCCGGCCTGTGGCTGGTCTCCTTCTCGCTCGGTATCGTCGTCTACGCGATGCTGTATCTCGTGTGGTGAGTGAACACTCGTCGACATCTAGCGAACGACGCGTTACCGCTCGGGACGCCGCCCTAGCAGTATCGCACTCACCGTTCGCAAAATCGGAGACCGGGGCGCCGGTCGCTTTCTTCGTCAGTCGTCCGCGACCGTCGGTTCTTCGCCGATGTCGGGACGAGTGACCTCTCGGTCGGTCTCTTCCCCCTCGATGTCGTAGGGGTACTCGCCGGTCACACAGCCCAGACAGAGGTCGGCTTTGCTCGTCTGCAGGGTCTCGGCGATAGCGTCGATAGAGAGATACGACAGCGAGTCGGCTTCGATTTCGTCGCAGATCTCCTCGACGGACTGGTCGCCGGCGATGAGTTCCTCGCGGGAGGCCATGTCGATGCCCATGTAACACGGTGCGACGATGGGCGGCGCGCCGATGCGGACGTTGACCTCCTCGGCGCCGGCGTCTTTCAGCAACTGGATAAGTTGGGTCGAGGTGGTCCCACGGACGATGGAGTCGTCGATGATGGTGACCTTCTTGCCCTCGATGGTCGACTTGATGGGGTTGAGTTTCAGGCGGACGGCCCGCTCTCGCTCGTCCTGTGTCGGCATGATGAACGTGCGGCCGACGTAACGGTTCTTCATCAGGCCCTCGGCGAACTCGATGTCCGAGCCGTCGTCCTGTGCGGCCTCGGCGTACCCGGAGGCGAACGCGCGCCCGGAGTCGGGTACCGGGAGGACGACGTCGGACTCGACGCCGGACTCTTCCCAGAGTTTGCGGCCCAGTTCACGCCGGACTTCGTACACCAGACTGCCGTCGATGGTCGAGTCCGGGCGCGCGAAGTAGACGTGTTCGAAGAAGCAGTGGGCCGTGTTCGCCTGTTCGACGAGTTGGTACGTGTCGTAGCCGGTGCCGTCGGGGTGGAGGACGACCAGTTCGCCCGGTTTGACGTCCCGGATGAGTTCGCCGTCCAGCGTGTCGATAGCTGCCGACTCCGAGGTGAGGACGTACCCATCGTCCAGTTTACCGATACAGAGCGGTCGATTGCCCTGCGGGTCACGGACGCCGAGCACCGTCTCGTCGTGCATGATGGTCAGCGAGTACGACCCGTGGATGCGCTCCATCGTCCGCTTGACCGCGCGGACGAGGTCCTCCTCTAAGAGGTTGCGCGCGAGGTCGTGGGCGATGACCTCGGTGTCGCCGTCGCTCGTGAAGGCGTGGCCGAGGTCGGCCAGTTCGTCGCCTATCTCGTCGGCGTTGACGAGGTTCCCGTTGTGAGAGAGGCCCAGCGACCCGGACTTGAACGAGACGGAGAACGGTTGGGCACAGCAGGTGTTGACGCTGCCTGCCGTCGGGTAGCGAACGTGGCCGATACCGTTCGATCCGTTGAGCGATTCGAGGTCTCCGGGGCCGAAGGCGTCGCCGACGAGTCCCATCTCGACGTGGCTGTGTTGCTGGAAGCCGTCGTGGGTGACGATGCCGGCCGACTCCTGGCCGCGGTGCTGGAGGGCGTACAGGGAGTAGTAGAGGGGGCGGGCGGCGTCACGGTCCTCGAGAGAGATGCCGACGACGCCGCACTTCTCGTGCATTGTAGTTGAGGGTTATTCGCCGGCTTTCGACTGCCACTCGTAGTCTCGTCGCTTGGCGGATTTACCGAATCCGCACGACGAACAGACCTTCTTTTTGGTGTGATACGACTTCTCGCCACACCGACGACACTTCGTGTGTGTCGTGGTGTTCTTCTTACCCTGGCTCGGGGTTCCTGCACCAGTCATGGGTTAATCGAGACGACGTTATCCCCGCGTATAATCGTTGTGTCTTCGTCTTCGATGACGAGGTTCATGTGCTGGTCGTACCCAGTCAGCGTCCCCTCGAATATCTCGCCGCCCTTGAGTTGTACAGTGACCTCCTCGCCGAGCGAGGCTTCGAGAACGTCAAGCGGTCGTCCACTCATGTTCGGTTGGGATAGTGACTGCCGCTTAAACGTACCGCTTGCGCGGCCCCAAACGGGACACACGCTAGACAGAAGCGGGCGATAGCGGACAGACCTGTCTACGCGAGGTCACTTTCCGGCGAGTCGTTCGGGGGTTCCCCGGCCGTGTCCGCCTCGACGGGTTCGTGGTCGGGTCGGTCGCCCGGGATCGCCGTCGTCGTTGCCGTCCGCTCGCCGGCGACGAGGATCGGCAGTACCAGACGGGCGAAGTGAAAGACCAAGACGAGCACCAACGGACCGAGGAAGAGACCGTACCATCCAAAGAGCAGTGGGCCGAGGATGTAAGCGATCATCACGAGTCCGACGTGGAGGTTCCGGCCCGAGACGTACGGTCGGAGGAGGAGGTCCGGGATGATATCGACGAGCACGACGGTCAGGACGACGAACGCCGTCGGGAACCAGAGCGGTTCGTCCGCGACGACGGCGCGCGCGAACAGGCCGACGGCGACGGGGGCGTACACGAGTTTCATGCCGACGACCGGAATCAGACTCGCAGCGCCGGCGAGGACGCCTATGAGCGCCGGGTACGGGATACCGGTCGCCGGCGCGAAGGCGTTCAGCACCGTGTAGACGACGACGGCGACGATGGCGACGATGAACGCGTTGAGGATGTTCCCGAAGTAGACGCTCCCGAGGTCTTCGTCGACGGCGCGGACGTACGCGTCGAAGGTGCCTGTGCCGTTCCCGAACGTACCCCGAAGCCACCGGCCGAGTCGCGGCCCGTCACGGAGGAGGTAGAACGCGACGGCGAGCGCCAGAAACAGGTTGATGAGCGCCGTCCCGACCAGCGGGAGGTACTCCAGTACGCCCTCGGCGAGCAACTGTCCGGCGTCGATCACGTCCGGGTTCCGGAGCAACATCTCCGGGTCCTGTACGACCGCCGAAACGTCAAGATAGGGGTCGATACGTTCAGCTAGCGGTCCCAAATCGACCGTCTGTGCGAGACGGCCAAGTTCCTGTGCGGCGACGGCGAGAGTGTAGCCCACGAGGAGAACCACTGGCACGGCGAGCACACAGAGGGCCGTCGCCGCGGCGACCGTGGAACGGAGTCGTGGCTGCAAGCGTCGGTAGGCCGGCCGTGCCACGTAGTAGAGGAACACGCCGAGAACGAACGTGCCGACGTAACTTGCGAGCACCCACGCCACGACGGCGGCCGCGACGAACCCGGCGACCCACCACGCCGCCCGGCTCCGCGAGAGCGGCACGTCCATGCTATGGTTCGGACCTCCTCGCCGTCGGGAGACGCGTCGCTGGCGAACGGACGGGGCGACAGGAAGCGGCGCCGGTCATACGTCGATATCGCCGAGGCCAGCGGTTCGTTATAGCCCGGATACTGGTCTTTCACCGGGGTAGGGGCCAGTTATACTGTCGGCCGTACGTTCGTGACGATGGTCGTCATCCGGGGTGGCGAATCCGTTCGAACTGGTACAGCCGGCAGTATCAGACCTCGACGCTGAACGGTGCGTGGTCGTCGGCGCGGACCGCGAATCCAGCGAGCAGGTCCGCGACGCCGTCTAAGTCCTCGGGGTCGATGACTTCGACGGGCGTGTGCATGTATCGGTTCGGCAGGCCGACGTTGGCCGCCGGGATACCGCCCCGGGCGGTGAAGAACGCGTCGGCGTCCGTGCCCGTCCTGATGCCCGCGGCCTGCAACTGGACGGCTAACTCCTCGTCGGCACCGGCCTCGCGAAGCGCCTCGACGACGACGGGGTGGTTAGCGCTCCCGCGAGCGACCACCGGCCCGCCGCCGAGTTCGATGCCGTTCGAGCGCTTCCCGGGCGAGTCCGGGGCGTCCGTCGCGTGGGTAACGTCGACGGCGAGGACGGCGTCCGGGTCGAGGTCGAAGCCCACCATCTTCGCTCCCTGTAGCCCGACCTCCTCCTGTACCGTCGAGACGGCGTGCACGGTGGCGTCGACGCCGCGCTCCGCGGCCCGGCGCAGGCCCTCCGCGGCGGCCCAGATTCCGATTCGGTTGTCCATCCCGCGAGCGGCCAGCCGACCGTTTTCGAGTTCGCTGAGGGTCTGCTGAAACGTCACCGGGTCCCCGCGGTCGACCAGTTCTTCGAGTTCGTCGCCGTCCTCGGCACCCACGTCGATGTGCTGCTCTGCCACCTCGGGAACGCTCTCGTCGTCGGGGTCTCGGAGGTGGATAGCCGTCTGCCCCACGACGCCGGACAGTGGCCCGTCGGCGGTGTGGACCGTGACGTGTTGCCCGCGAGAGACCGTCTTGTCGGAGCCGCCGATGCGCTCGATGCGGAGGAACCCGTCGTCGGTCACGTCGCGGACGATGAACCCGATCTCGTCGCCGTGACCCGCCAGCGCGACCGACGTGTCGTTGCCGTGGAGTGTGGCGACGGCGTTCCCGTAGTCGTCGGTGCGTACCTCGTCGGCGAACTCGCGTACGTACTCTACCCACACCCGCTGACTGTCGGCTTCGTAGCCGGATGGGGCCGGTATGGTCAGTAGCGATTCGAGGAAGGTCCGTCGTCGGTCGTCCATACCCGGCCTATGCCGCCATCTGTGAAGAATTACGGGGCCGCCACAACCGATAAGAGCCGGGCCGGCGAAGTATCAGCATGGCGAAATTCACCCTCCTCGAACTGCATCTGGACGGCGCCGAGTTCACCGCGAACGCACCCGGTGTCGGAAGCGACGAGACTGCCGAGACGGCCGCCGACGAAAGCGAGGCGAGCGACTCCGGTGGTCGGGGCGGCCTCCTCGCACTGGTCGTCCTCCTCGCCCTCGTCGGCGTGGTCGCGGCCGGCAAGAAACTGCTCGGCGGGAGCGACGACGAGGACCTGCCGTCCGTCGATATGGACGACGAATAGGGTCGAGGACACCCCCGCAGGTGGGGAGAAGGACTATGCCGCCCCGTCCCCTCCTTCGGGTATGGGATTATATCATAGCGTTCGCGCCGTCGCCGGCGCTTCTGGTGACGGTCCGATAGACTGGACCGCCGTCGCCGAGGCCGCGAAGTCGGCGACGGACCCCGGCGACCTCGACGTATCCGCCACGGAGCGACAGGGGTACGCGACGGACGTCCGGGACGCCCGGGATCGCGTCCGGGAAGTCGGGCAACTCGACTTCGACCTCCCCGAAACGGTCGAGATTCAGCACCGACACCACTGGATAGACGCCAACGTCGCCACCTTCGAGCGAGTGATGGCGCCTATCGAACAGCAAGCGGAGTTCATCCCCGGCGTCGCCCGCGTGGTCAACACCGGGTCGATGGCGTTCGCGCTCTCCTTCCTCGGAAACAACGTCCTCGGGCAGTACGACCCCCTCTTGCTCGCCGACGGCGACGACCACGCCCTGTACTTCGTCCGGCCGAACATCCGGAAGGTCGCCGACCAACTCGACGTGGACCACGACCGGTTCCGCCGCTGGATTGCGTTCCACGAGGTGACACACGCCGCCGAGTTCGGGGCCGCGCCGTGGCTCTCCGACCACATGGAGGAGACGATGGAGGAGGCCATCGACCGCCTCACGGACGGCAATCTGGACCGCGATTCGCTGGGCGAACTCGACACGACGATGACCGCCGTCGAGGGGTACGCGGAGTTGCTGATGGACCGCGCCTTCGATGACGAGTACGACGACCTTCGGCGGAAGGTCGACGAGCGACGACAGGGGCGCGGCCCGGTCGCCGAACTCGTCCGTCGCGTCCTCGGCCTCGGGATGAAACGACAGCAGTACGAACGCGGGAAGGCGTTCTTCGAGGCCGTGGCCGACGAACGCGGCGTCGCGGCCGCCGGTCGGGTGTGGGACTCCCCGGAGACGCTCCCGACCGACGACGAGATAGCGACCCCGTCGCTGTGGATAGAGCGCGTCGACCCGTAAGCGTCCCACAGGCCGACGAGCGAGAGTCCCACCGCGATATCACAGCTTACCGCCCGAAATCCCACCATTACATAGTCACCACTTCGAGTAAGCGAGGCCCGGATGAGCCTCGTCAGTCGTCTCGCGTCCGGAATCGGTAGAGACGGTTCGCTGACGAGCGGCCGGTCCCGACTGGACGTCGACATCGTCGATTCGGTTCGCGAAGTGTGTCGCGACGAGTGGAACCACGTCGTCGAACACGCGAGTCGCGGCAGCGTCTTCCACCGGTACGAGTGGCTCGACGCCGTCGAGGCCGGCCTCGACCGCACGCCCCGTCACCTCGTCGTCGAGAAGGACGGCAACCTCGTCGGCCTCTTTCCGAACTTCGTCGCCCCGCTGGAAGGGACCGACCGGCCACCGTTCCGCCGACTGACCTCGGTCGACCCCGGATTCGGCGGCCCCGTCATGACGACCGACACGGACGCCATACTCTCGGAACTGCTCGACGCGGTACCCGACATGCTGTCGCCCCGTACCATCGTCCACGAGATACGGGCGCTGGACCCAAGTTACGTCCGGTACAACACGGTGTTACAGGCTCACGACTATGTCCCGAACCGGCGGCGCTGTCGCTTCTTGTTGCACCTCACACGGGGGTACGACGACGTCCTCGCGGGGATGAGTCGGTCACGACGCCGGGGGATCGAACGTGGACGCGAAACAGACCGACTGGAGGTCGTCGAAGAACCGGTGACGTGGGACACGCTCGAGCGATACTACCGGACCTACGAGCAGGTGATGGCTCGTATCGGCACTGACCCGTTCCCGTTCCGGTTCTTCGAGGAGTTGCTGGACATGGACGACCGGTTGCTCCTCGTGACCGCACGCGTCGACGGGCAGTACGCGGGCGGACTGCTGGAGATGTTGGATGAGGAACAGTCGTCGGTCCACGGCTACCTCTCTGCCGTTCCGGAGCGGTACTTCGAGCATCACACGTCCGAGCGCCTCTACGATTACGTCATCCGATGGGGCATCGCGAACGGGTACGACACCTACGACCTCGGGACGACGAAACCAGACTACGAGAACGGCGTGTTCCGGTACAAGGAAGGGTTCGGCGGACAGGCGATTCCGACGCTCGTCTGGGAACACGGTGTCAGTCCCGTCTGGGACGTCTTCGCCGCCGGTCGTTCACTGTACCTCAAACACGTGGGATGACGTCGCTACTCGCGGTTCGAGCGCCGTCCGTTGCCGTCCGTCGCCCGTGTGAGGCCGTCTTCGTCCGACTCGGAGCGCCGTCGCTGTGTTCGGACGCCGGGTTTCGGCCCGCGGTCGTTCGTGTCCTCGTAGGGAGTCTCGGCGATGCTGTCGGGGAACGTGAACTCCGCAAGGAGACGTCCGACGACGGTCGTACCGACGGCGATGCCGACGACGAGCGGCAGTTCCGCACCACCCCAGAGCGTGACCAGCGCCATCGACCCGCCCACCAGCACCGCGAAGCCGATTTTCAGTCGCTTGAGGAACTTCTCGCGGTCCGTTCTGGTAATCGAAGGACCGACCATCAGCGGCACCGTTTCCTGTCGCTTTCGTCTCGGTGTGTCATCAGTAGAATCCTCGTTCGACGTCTTCCTCGATGACGTCCTCGAACTCCTTGTCGAGCAGTTCCTCGGCTTCCTCGAAGGTATCGGTCAGCGAGTCCATCCGCTCCGGGCGGTCGTACTGGTCGAACTCCATCGGGCCGTAGGCCGGCGAGTCGACGGCGTCGAGGACGTCTTCGAGCATGGCGCGCGGCGTCGTCGGCGCGTCGGCGTGCGTCTCGAGGACGGTTTCGAGGTTCTTCGCCTTCTCCTCGGCGTCGTCCTCGTCCTCGGGGGCTTGCTGGACGCCGAACAGCCCGGTCCCGTCCTCGGGGAACAGGGGGTCGATGTCCTCGTCGATGCGGCGTGCGACCCGCGTCCCGACGCCCTGCACCTCGAAGGGGTTCTTCGCGTACGTCTTTAGCTGGTAGACCCCGGAGGAGGGGTGGCCGACGTACAGGTCTTCGCCGATGCCGTTCGTGCGGTCCCCGCCGACGGCGCGCCACCCGCCGGGGTCGGCGTTGCTGTCCATCACGTCCTCGATGATGTCCTGCCAGTCACGAACGCGCATTGTCGGTCGGTGGTTGGTCCCGCGTCAGAATGAAGGCATCGGTCTCCGCGATACGCCGTCGGTCACGGCCCGACGGGAGAGCCGAACCCCTTTACGCAAACACCCGGAGCTAGCAGTATGGAGAGCGAGTCGAACGTCCTCGGTGGCGACCTCGAAGGCTGTTCGCAGGACCCGGTGACCGGGTTCATGCGGGACGGTTACTGCTACCCGCTGCAACGTGACCCCGGCCGGCACGAAATCTGTGCGGTGATGACCGAGGCGTTTCTGGAGTACAGCAAGGCGGCCGGCAACGACCTCGTCACGCCGCGCCCCGAACTGAACTTCCCGGGCCTCGAACCGGGCGACCGATGGTGTATCTGCGTCCCGCGCTGGATAGCGGCCCACGAGGACGGCTACGCGCCGCCGGTCGTGCTGGCGGCCACGAGCGAAGACGTCCTCGAAGACGTCTCACTGGAGACGCTTCGGAGTTACAGTCACGAGAACGAGACGGAGGTCTGAAACGCGAGCTATCGCCACTCAGAGAGCGACGCGGCGGCGTTCGTCGGAACCGACAGCCACGCCTCGTCGGTCGTGATGTCGGCGACGACGAGGCGACGCTGGCCGTCCGTCTCGTCGACGGCGGCGACGACCTGTGGCGTATCGACGGGACGACTCTCGGCCGACTCGGTTTCCGCGCTCATATCTGGTTGTTCCCTCTCCGAATAAATGAATGTGGCGAAACTAAATTGATAAGAAGACATTCGAGTGGAGCTGTCGCAGATAGTGCCTACTTCTTGCCGTCATCTGCGTCAAAATGAAAAGTTCACTCTGCACGACAGTATCGCCGATTCGACTGAGAGGCAGCGGGGACCGCGCCCGACACTCACGAGTCAGCGCTCGGGTCGCCGTCGTCGCAAAGCGGAGTGACCGACAGCGTTTTTCCGTGCCCCGCCGTGACTCATGCCGTGCAACTTCGCGGCCCCGTCGTCGAGGTGAGCGACCCGAAGACCGTGAACACGCAGTACGGCGAGAGCGACCTCTGTGAGGTGACGCTCCGTCCGGACCGCGGGGCCGGCGACCCGACGACGGTCACGCTCTGGGGGAAGTGGACCGAGACGGCCGACGTCCTCGAACCGGGGATGGAACTGGCGGTCTACGACCCCGACGAACGGCAGTATCAGGGTGAGACGCAGTACTCCGTCGGGAGCGACGCCACCGTCGTCGTCGAACCGGACTTCCTCGTCGACGTGACGGACATCCGAGCGTGGGTGCAGTGCCCCCGGATGTACTACCTCCGAAAACTGGACGGGGCCGACCTCGCGTATCCGCTCGTGAAAGGGACCGTCGTCCACGAGGTGTTCGGTGACCTCCTCCGGAGCCGGGACGTCGAGGCGGCCATCGAGGACCAAATCGAAGCCGCCGGGCTGGACATCGGCTTGCTCGGCCGAGAGGCCGACGAGGTGGCCGGCGACGTGCGCGCCCACGCGAAGGCCATCGAGGGGTGGCTCCAGCAGGGGACGCTCACGGACGAGGACAGCGCGGCGACAGCCGCTGACAGCTCTGAGCGGGATTTCAGTCCCGCGGAGAGCGAGTGGCGCTCCGAGATGACGCTCATCTCCGAGCGCTACGGGATGAAAGGGCGGGCCGACGCCGTCCGCCGCGGGATGCCGGTCGAACTCAAGACCGGGAAGAACACGAAGCGAGAGCCGCGCTTTCAGGACAAGATTCAGGCGACGGCGTACGCGCTGATGCTCGGCGAACGGGCGGCGAACTCGCTGGACGCGAGCGCCGTGATGGCCGGTGACGGCGGGACGACGACGCCTATCGAAGCCGCCCCCGACACCGGGACGCTCCTGTATACGAAAAACGCCGCCGTCGACCGGAGCGAGGAGAGCGGCGACCTCTCGCCGGCCAAGGAGTTCTCCATCGGGTCAGGTCTGCTGAACTACGTGATTCGGACCCGAAACGCCATCGCGGCGATGGAACACGACACCGGCGTTCCGACGGGCTACGAGGCCAACGCCAAGTGCGAGTACTGCTTCGAGCAGGACACCTGTATGGCCGTCTCCGGCCGTCTCGACCAAGAGTCGAAGGCCGGACAGGTCGGCGTCGCCATCCCCGAAGCAGAGCGGGACTACTTCGAGCGGTTCTATACGGCCATCGAGGCCGAGCGGCGGGCGGTCCACCGCGAGTACGCGAAACTCTGGGAGCAGACCGCCGAGGAACGCGCCGCTGACGACCGGGCGCTCGTCGACCTCGAACCGGTGGGACGGACGGAACTCGACAGCGGTCGCTGGGAACTCCGAGCGAGGGGTACCGGGGCCGTCTCGAAGATTCGGGAAGGCGACCTCGTGATGGCCAGCGACGGCGACCCGGTGACCGGGGACGCGGAACTGGCGCGGGTCGAACGGATTGGCGAGGCGCGAAGCGCCTCGGAAGACGCGAACGGTGAAACCGTGAGCAGCGGCGAGGAGATAGTCGTCACCGCCGACGAACCGCTGGACCTGCGCCGTCTCGACATCTACCCCTCGGAACTGACCACCGACCGCCTCCAGAACGCACTCCACGACGCCCTGCTCACGCAACCCCCCGAGCAGAAGGACGTGCTGTTCGGACGACGGGACCCCGAGTTCGAGACGGTCGAGGAGACGTTCATCGACAACAACGAGGCCCAGAACGAGGCCGTCCAGTTGGCGGTCGGTGCCGAGGACTTCGCGCTGGTCCACGGCCCGCCGGGAACCGGGAAGACCTACACGCTCGCGCGGATGGTCCGGGCACTGGTCGACCGGGGCGACCGGGTCCTGCTGTCGGCCTTTACCAACCGCGCCGTCGACAACGCCATCGAGGCACTCGAAGAACAGGGATTCACCGATATCGTTCGCGTCGGTACCGAGAGCGGCGTGCGCGAGGACATGCAGAACTACCGGCTAGAGCAGTCCGGCGACCCGGGCGAGTGTGCGGCGACACTCCAGAACGCGCAGGTGGTCGCGGCGACGACGGCCACCTGCGGTGGGACGGCCATGCAGAGCCAGTCGTTCGACGTGGCCGTCGTCGACGAGGCCGGACAGTTGACCGAACCCGGGACGCTGGCGGCGACGACGCTCGCCGACCGGTTCGCCCTCGTCGGGGACCACCAGCAACTCCCGCCCGTCGTCCAGTCCGAGGACGCCACCCTCTCGACGTCGCTGTTCCAGCGTCTCATCGAGACGCATCCCGACGCCGGGGTGATGCTGGACCGGCAGTACCGGATGGCCCAGCACATTCAGGCCTTCGCCTCTAGAGAGTTCTACGACGGCCAGTTGCGCCCGGCGACCGGCGAGGTCGCGGGCCAGCGAATCGACGACCTCCCGGGCGTCTCGATGGACGCCCTGCCCGAGCACCTCCGAGACAGAGTCTCGTTCGTCGACCCCGGAGGGACCCAGACGGGCAACACCAACCCCGTCGAGGCCGACGCCGTCGCCGAGGTGGTAGCGGCGTACCGCGAGGCCGGCGTCCCTGCAGAGGACGTCGGCGTCATCGCGCCGTTCCGGGCGCAGGTCGCCGAACTCGACCGCCGACTGCCCGACGTGGCCGTCGACACCGTCGACCGCTTCCAGGGGTCGAGCAAAGAGGTCATCGTCGTCTCCTTCGTCGCGACGGAGACGCTGGAGGGGCCGATATTCGAGGACTACCGGCGCATCAACGTCGCGATGACGCGGGCGAAAAAGGCCCTCGTGCTCGTGGGCGACGCCGACGCTCTCGGGACGGACGAGGTGTACGGGCGGCTAGTCGAGTGGGCGGAGAACTAGTGCGACCCTGCATAGGTAGCGCCGTGTTTTAAACCCCGTCGGCCGCGAATATAACGTATGACGGACTGCCCCGACTGTGGCTTCCCGCTGGCGGCCGAACAAGACCTATCCGATGGGACGCTGTTCTCCTGCAAGCAGTGTGGCACGCGACACATCGAGTGAGGCCGGCGTTCGAGGCGCTCGGCCGTTCGTAGCCGTACGGTTCGGCGGCACGGAGACGGCCCGTTTCCGTGACTCCTACTCGTTGTCGCTGGCAGTGAGACGAGCGTGCTTTCGGGCCAGCAAGTCCGTGTACAGTCGTCTCCGGAGTTCGGCCCGGAGGTCGCTTGCCGTCGCCTCGTCGACGTCGTAGGCGGTCGCGGACCCGCCGAAGATGCTCGCCGTGCTGGCGGTATCCGCGGTGACCGTCGCGAGGTCACGACGACGCTGGAACGGCGACCGACCGACGAACACCGTCTGGACACGGTAGTACGGCACGATCCGCGTCGTCTGTGACCAGAACCCCGAGCGCGTGGCCAGAACGTCGTCGTCCAGCACGAACCCACGATGGCGCCACCGAAGGTGGGCCGCCGGGGGGACGAGGACGAACAGACCGAGCAAGACCCACCAGAAGCCAGTCCCCAGACCGAACGTGTCGACGGCGTAGCCGACGCCGGTGAGGACGGCGGTGACGAACGCGAAGCGGAACGCGTACCGCCGACGTGCACGGGTCGGCGGTCGCTCGAACTCGAAGGTCCCGAACGGTTCGATGTCCCGTGCGAGTTCGTACACCTCTTCGCGAGGTGCCATCGGCACCGCGACGCCCTGTGCGGACTGCTGGTTCCCGCCGCTGTAGCCCGCTGTCTCGACGACGAGGGTGGCCAGTCCGAACCGTCGCATCAGGACGTTCTCCTTGACCGTCACTGTCTGGACCTTCGACAGCGGGATGGTGCCGCTGTACCGCCGAATCAGGCCACGCTGATACCGCAAGTCGTCGCCCTCCCGAAACAGGCGGAAGTCGTAGTACTCGACGACGGTGAGCACGACGCTGACCACCAGCGCCGTCAGCAGGAACTGGACGAGCGTCAGCAGGGCGAGGGCGACCAGTCTCGGCGGTCCGAACGCGTCCAGCACCGACGGCGTCAGCGCCGGTTCGGCACCGACCAGCGTGAGGTTGAACCGGACAACGGCGGCGACGAGGTCACCACCCAGCGGCAGGCCGGCGAGCGTCAGCACCGGCGCGGCCGGTCGGACAGAGACGACGGCGTAGGTCAGCAGGTCGCGCCACGAGAAGGCAAACAGGTCTGTCACCTCGTCCTGCTCGGTCGGCCCCGAACCGACGGGCTCGTCCGTCGACGTCTCGGTCGTCGCCGCGTCTCGCTCGTCGCTATCGCGGCCGTAGCGCTGGACGAGGCGGCGGAGTCGGTCGGCCTCCTCGGGGGCGACGGCGTCCAGCGAGGCCTCGGTGGTGCTCCCGCCGGCCGTCTCGAAGTCGACGACGGTCAGCCCCAGCAATCGATTCACGACGCCCTGCCGGAGGTCGACGTTCTGAATCCGCCCGAGCGGTATCTCGCGTGACTGGCGGGCGAACACGCCAGACTCGACGGCCAGCGTGCCGCCGGTAATCGCATAGCGGAACCGATAGTACCGAACCAGCGCGAACCCGCCCGTGACCGTCGCGCCGAGTGGAGCGAGCGCGGGGCCGACCCACGACGGCAGGCCGAGCGTCCCGGCCAGCGCCGTCCCGACGAAGAAGCCGAAGACCGCGCCCTGTACCACCGCACGGCCGACGCGCCGGACCGCACTTCGGGGATGCAGTCGTCTCATACTGCGTCGGTGGCCTCGCTCTCGCTGGCGAGGTCACGGAGGCGTTCTCGTAGTTCCGTCGCTCGTTCCGGGCGGAGACCGGGGATGGTGATGTCCGCGCCGCGCGACCCGGCGGTGTAGACGACGACGCTGGCGAGGCCCGCCGTCCGCTCTATCGGACCGCGGGTCGTGTCGACGTGCTGGACCCTGACGTAGGGGACCGACGTGTCCCGGCGGGTCAACACGCCGCGAACGAGAAACAGCGCGTCGTCCTGCAACCCGAAGCGCCAGATTCGGTGTGCGAACGCCGCGTGCACGGTACCGAGAACGACCAGTAGCGCCCATCCGGCGGCCGCCAGTTCCAGCGGTAACGAGAAGAAAAACCGGTCTATCAGTACCACGAGTCCCAGCAGTACGGACGCGGAGACGACTGTCCGGCCGGCCCACAGCAGTCTGACTCGCGGGTGCAACGACTCCATACTGCCACCGTAGGGCGAGGCGTGGATTAAGTGTGGGGCCACGGAGGGACCGACCTGCTGAGGTCTGGGAGAGGACGACGCCCGGGGTGTACCGCGGCTGACACCTCGCTACGGAACGGCGTCGACGTCTCACCGGGGCGATAGAACACTCGCCAGTCACCGGAGCGCTACCGGTGACGACCATGCTACGTATTCGACAATTACCGCGACACCGCCTGCAGGGCCAGAGAGTACTCTTTGCTACCGGTATCTTCGATATCTATAACTATGTGACAGCGTCGTGTCTTCACGTTCGGGCGACACGTGTCGCCCAGATTCCGATGCCCGACCAACAGCCAGAGACAGGATTGACACGGCGCGATGCGCTCAAGCGGGGTCTAGCGACGAGTGCCGTACTCGCAGGAGGGGTCATCGCCGGGGGGAGGGCCTTCTCAGCGCGGACGGCAGCGCATCCGAAACCACAGAACCACGAGGTGGTGTGGGGCGACGATATCGACTTCCTCGACGGGATGGTGCAGTCCTACGCGACGACGAACCCACAGGGGAACCTCTCGTCACTCGGCGTCTACATGGACGCCGACGCACTGGCGGTGTTCGACGAGGACGCACTGGACGCACATCTTGCGCTCCCCGCGTCGGTGGACACGCATCAGTTCACTTTCGTGGGGTTCCACTACAATCCGGAAGGTCATCCACCGCCGGGCGTCTACACCGTCCCTCACTACGACTTTCATTTCTACACGGTTCCAGAAGAGATGGTCGAGACCATCGTCACCGGTCCGGCGACGTTCGACATTCCGGACGCACAGATTCCGACGGACTACCAGCGCCTGCCGGTGATAGATGCCGATGGCGACGGCGAACCCGACACGCCGCTCGTCGAGGGAGAGATGGGCGAACACCTCATCGATACGACGGGGGCGGAGTTCCAACCCGACGGGTCGTTCACGCACACGAACATCTACGGCGCGTACGACACGGACGGCGACGGCACCGGGCAGTTGACCTTCGTCGAACCGATGGTGACGACAGAGTTCATCGACGGTCTCGACGAAGAACAGGTCGTTCAGATGAAGACGCCGGAGGTGTACCCCGTCGCGGATGTCTACCCGACAACCTACGTCATGCAACCGGGAGCTCGCGACGGCCTGTACGTCTCTATCGAGGCGTTCACCGAGTTCGACGGCGCGGACGAGTGAGTCGGAGTCAGTCGGCTACCGACTCCGTCTCTACCGGAGGGGCCGACCCGTCTCACACCCGTTCGTTGACGTCTTCGGCGACCCGCTCGCCGGGGCGACGCAGGTGACCGCTCTCCACCTCGTAGACGTACCCCGTCACCGTTACGTTCTCGGGAATCAACTCGTGGTTCCGCAGGTACTCGACCTGTGCCGCACAGGCTTCGTCGATGTCGTCAGTCATGCGTACCCACTCCGCCACCGAGTGGTCGCCGAGGTTCAGGTCCGGCAGCGACGGGTCCACGTCGACGTCGTCTAGGTCCCCGCCTGCGGCGGCTTCCAGTCCCGCGACCACGTCCTCGTCGCTCGCGCTCATCATCCCGCAGTCGGTGTGGTTCACGACGATGATCTCGGTCGTCTCGAAGAACTGCGTCGTCAGCGCCGCCGACCGGACGACGTCGTCCGTCACCTTCCCGCCGGCGTTCCGATATATCTGTGCGTCCCCGAGCGAGAGTCCGAGGGCCTCCTCGACTGGGATTCGCTCGTCCATGCAGGCGACGACGAGCAGTTGCTTGTCCGTCGGGATGCCTTTCCGTCGACGCCGCGCCCAGTCGTCGCGGGCGTCGACGTCGGCGTCGACGGACTCGTGGACGTGTCCGGGTTCCGGTTCCGCTCGGTCCTCACCGTGTGTGTGGTGTGGCATTAGTCAGCACTACGGTAGCTGACGCCACCCGTCTTATCATTTGGGCAACTAGTACCGGCATCTACGACGCTCAGTCGTCCGTCGCGACAGACCGGTCGGCGTCGTCGCCCTCTATCTCTTCGAGGACGCGCCGGTGGAACTCTTCGAGGACGGCTGACTCGTCTTCGGCGAGGACGACGTCGCTGGCCATCAGCGTCGCGAGTCCGAACGCGCGGGGCGACGGCGAATCGACCCGCGTCGAGACCACGTCGACGGCACCGCGTTCGACGTCTGTCAACACGTCCTCGATGCCCGCGACGTTGAGTTTGTCCGCCAGAATCTCCCGATACGTCTCCTCGACGACGGCGAAGTCGCCGAGGTCTTCGGCGAACCCGAGGAGCATCTCGGAGGACACCTGCTGTTCGCTGGCGGACTTCTCGTACCCCTTGTACCGCTTCAGAATCATCAGCGAGCGCGTGGCGTTGATGCGGAAGTACCGCTGGAGGAGGTCGGTGCCGTCCAGACTCGCTCGCAGGTCCTCGCGCACGTCGTCGGGGTCGATGCCTTCGAGGACGCGCTGGATGTCGACCTTGCGGTTCAGCGGCATCGAGAGGGTGAAGCCGTTGTCGGCGACGGCCACCTGCACGTTGGCGTTGGCCGCTTGTGCCACGCGGTAGGCGAGCAGGCGCGAGAGCCCGTCGTTGAACCGCCGCCCGTAGTTCGAGTGGACGTAGTAGCGCCGTTCGTACTCGTCGTGGTCCATCGCCTCCTCTATCACCAGTCGCTCGTCCGTGGCGACGCTCTCTGCCCCGGCGTAGGCCACCTGCTCGCGAAACATCCGCGCGATGGCGCGGACGCTGTTCTCGTCGAGGGGGAAGTCCCGGAGCCAGTTTCGCACCTCGGACATCCCGCCGCGTTCGAGTTTGCCGAGCAACTCCCGCTGGAAGGTGAGTATCTCACCGCCGAGGTCATACGAGAGCGGCAGGCGCTCGGAGAACCACGAGGGCACCGTCGGCCGCGCGCTCGTCGGGTCGACGTACACCTTCGACCCGCGGCGATAGCGGTACTCGTAGTTCGACCCGCCGAGGACGAACACGTCGCCTTGCTCCAGTGTGTCCAGATACGCCTCGTCTAACTGGCCCACCCACTCGTCGCCGCCCCGGACGAAGACGTCACAGGTGAACGAATCGGGGATGGTCCCGATGTTGGTCATGTAGATGACTCGGGCGAGACGGCCGCGCTTGCCGACGAGCGGTTCGCCCACGGCGTATTCCTCGTAGTGGTACTCCCCGTCCGGCGGGTCGTTCGTGTCCCGCCAAATCTTCGCATAGACGTTCCGGTCCGCCATCCCGGGGTAGTCCGCAGTGAGATAGCGACAGAGCTGTTCCCACGACTCGTCCGTGTAGTTCCGGTAGGGGTAGGCCCGTCGGAGGATGCCTTTCACCTCCTGCTCGGGCCGGACCCGGTTGATGGCCATCCCGTAGACGTGCTGTGTCGCCACGTCCTGTGCGTTCTCGGGGATGAACACCCGGTCGACGAAGCCGTCCTCGGCTTTCTGTAGCATCACCGCACACTCGATGAGTTCGTCCCGGTCCAGCGCGACCACGCGGCCCTCGACTGTCTGTCCGAGTTGGTGGCCCGCGCGGCCGACTCGCTGGAGGAGCGAGGCCACCGATTTGGGTGAGCCTACCTGTACGACGAGGTCGATGTACGGCATGTCGATGCCCAGTTCCAGACTCGTCGAGGTGGTCACCACGTCCAGTTCGCCGTCTTTCAGCGCCTGCTCGATGCCCTGTCGTTTCTCCTTCGACAGGGACCCGTGGTGACACCCGGAGTTGTCCTCGTCGTAGTCGCCGAAGTTCTCGCGGAGGTTCTGGAGGACGCGTTCGGCCCCGGAGCGCGTGTTCGTAAAGACGAGCGTGTTCGTGTGGTCCTGAATCTGCTCGTGGAGTTCGCGGTAGAAGCGCTCGGTGACGACGTCTCCGGGCGTGTCGATGAGGTCGTCCGTCGGCGTCGTCAGTTCCACGTCGAAGTCCCGCGCGAACCGGGTGTCGACGATTTCGTACGGGCGGGACTCGCCGCCGGGGTCCTCGCGCCCGACGAGGAACTCCGCGACCGTGTCGAGCGGTTCGACCGTCGCCGAACAGCCGATTCGGGTCGGCGACCCCTCGGCCATCGCTTCGAGCCGTTCCAGCGACACGGAGAGGTGGGTCCCCCGCTTGTTCTCGGCGAGGCTGTGAATCTCGTCGACGACGACGTACTCGACCGTCTCCAGTTTCGCCTTGAACTTCGGGGAGTTGAGCAGGATGGCGAGCGTCTCCGGCGTCGTGTTGAGGATGTGGGGCGTCGTCGAAAGCATCGCCTGTCGCTCGCTGTCGCTCGTATCGCCGTGCCGGATGGCGTGGCGAATCTCCACGTCCTCGCCCTTCTCGTCGAGTTTCTCGGTGATGCCCGCTAGCGGCACCTCCAGATTCCGGTGGATGTCGTTGGCCAGTGACTTCAGCGGTGAGACGTACAGACAGTAGACGGAGTTGTCCAGTTCGTCCTCGCGGGCCTTCGCGAACAGTTCGTTGATGATGCCCGTAAAGGAGGCGAGCGTCTTACCCGACCCCGTCGGCGCACAGATGAGGGCGTTCTCGCCACCGTGGATGAGCGGGATAGCCTCCTTCTGTGGCGGTGTGAAGAAGCCGCCGTTACCGGGGACGAACTCGCCGAACTGCTCGACCCACCAGTCCTGTACGACGGGCGCGAGACAGTCCAGTACGTCCGCGTCGTCGATGGCGACCGCATCCGGGTCGAAGTCGGGGTCGGTCGCTGCGAGGCGCTCTCGTCCACCCATTGTCGGCTCTGGTGATTCGGTAGGACTGCGGGGGGAAGTGGGTTCCGCCACGATAGCTAGGCACCGGGGTTAAGATCGGATTAGTCCCGCCGGCCGAACAGTCAAATCCACACCGGAGTCTCCACGAGATTCATTACGCTGGGATTCAGTGAGTCGTACATGTCCCTGCTGCCCTCGCGTGGTCCCGACGCGAGCGCGTCACAGGACGGGGAACTCCAGATCGTCGGTGTCGACGACGACGTCTCCGCTGTCCTGGACGCGCTCTCTTCTGAGACGGCCCGCGAGATACTCAACGCCGTCTACGACGACCCGGGAACGCCCTCCGAACTCGCCGACCGACTGGGGATGTCTATTCAGAAGGTCTCCTACCACCTCGAAAAGCTCGAACGCGAGGAACTCATCGCCGTCGCCGGGACCCAGTACTCCGAGAAGGGCCAAGAGATGAAGGTGTACGAACCGCCCGAGGACCCCCTCGTGCTGTTCGTCGGCACGCGGGACCGGAAGCGGTCGCTCAAGTCGCTCGTCAAGCGCCTGATGCCCGCCGTCGGTATCCTGACCGCCGCCAGTCTCGTCCTCCAGATACTGCTCGGCAACGTCCCGTTCCCGTTCGGGACGGCCGCCTCGGGAGACGGTGCCGAGTCAAGCGGGGCGGACGGCGGTTACTCGGTGTCCTCACAGGGAGGGAATGCGACCGAGACACCAACGGCTGTCTCGACAGAGACGGAGGTCGAGACGACCGCTGGCGGCGACGGCGGCGGTATCAGCATCGCCGAAGCGACGGAGACGCAGACGCCGACTCCGGCCCCCACCGAGGTGGCGACAGAGGAATCTGGAGCCCTCGATATGGCGACGGAGGTGGCGACGACGGCGGCCGGCGGTGGGTTCGAGATCGAACCGGGGCTGGCGTTCTTTCTCGGCGGCCTCCTCGTCGTCGCTATCGTCGCGGTGACGCTCGCCTACGCCGACTACTGACCGGGTTCCGGTCGCTCAAAACTCGTTTTGAGCCTCAGATGGACTTTTTATATACCCGGTACAACCCTGAATTGCGCCGTCGCGGGGCGACCCGGTTCACCCGATTCCGCCCTGATCCGGTGGCACGCTCCCCTGTCACCGCCCCACCGGTCCCCGTTGGCGGCCATCCGCTGCCCACCCCTCCGCTGACGCGGCCCTGAGCGGTCCCCCGTTCCCCTCCCCACTCAATCGCAGTCCCCCACCCGCTGACGACACCAATACCTTTGCTTCTCCGAGCGGTGGTCCCGCGTATGCGACTGACGTTTCTCGGCACCGGCAGCGCTATGCCGACCGGTCACCGCGCACAGTCCGGCTATCTGGTCGAGAGCGACGGTGACGCTCTGTTGATCGACTGCGGTAGCGGCGTCCTCAATGCGCTCGCCCGCACGGACCGTGGGTACGAGGGCGTCGACACCGTCCTGCTCACTCACCACCACCTAGACCACGTCTCGGACCTCGACGTCCTGCTGAAAGCCCGGTGGCTGGCCGGCGAGACCGACCTGACGATAGCCGGCCCGCCCGGGACCCGGTCGCTCGTCGATGACCTGCTCTCGGTCCACGAGTACATGCAGGACCGCCTCGATTTGACGCTCCGGGACGTCGACGGCCCCGTCTCGCTCGCCGGGTTCGACGTCGAGCACCGCGAGACGCGACACTCGATGCAGTGTTTCGCCTACCGGGTGACGCCCGCGGCCGGCGGGCCGACGATAGCGTTCAGCGGCGACTCGGAGGCGTTCACCGACCTCGTCGAGTTCGCCGACGGCGTGGCCGTGTTCGTCCACGACTGCTCGTTTCCCGACGACGTCGACGTCTCGAACCATCCGACTCCGGCGGCACTCGGCGATGCACTCGCTGGAGCAGACGCCGATATCGGCCGCGTCTATCTCACGCACCTCTATCCGCATACGGAGGGACGACACGAGGAGATGCTGTCGTCGCTCGGCGAGGCGTACGACGGCGACGTGCGGTTCGCAGAGGACGGCCTCTCGATAACGGTCGACGAGCGGTGACTCAGACGCGCTGGAGCGTGACCCGGAAGTCCGCCCCGCCCATCTCGCTCTCGCCGACGCTTACGCTTCCCCCGTAGGACTCGGTCAGCGCGCGGACGAAGCCGAGACCGAACCCGCTCCCGGAACTGTCCGGTCCCTTCGCCCCCATCTCGAAGATGCGCTCACGGACGTCCTCCTGGACGCCGCTGCCGTCGTCTGCGAACCCGACGACGACTTGCCCGGTCCCGAGTTCTTCTTCGTAGACGCGCATCCGCACGTCGCCATCGTTGTGGACGGCAGCATTCGAGACGAGATTCGCAAACACCGAGTCGAGCAGTTCACCGCCGTACACTCGGTAGTCGAACGCTTCCGAGTCGAAGTCGACCGACAGATTCTCGTAGTTCCCCGCAACTTCGCTGACCGTCGTCCCGAGTAACGCCCCGATGTCACGCGGTTCCGGTTCGTCCTGTGCTTCGAGCGTCGAGACGAGGCTCCCGACGCGTTCGATGAGGTCCGCGGAACTCCGGGCCGCCCGCTGTATCTTCTCGACGTACTCCTCGGTCTGCCCGTCGACGTCCGCCGCGACGGCGTCTGCGAACCCCGCGATGACCTGCAAGTCGTTACCGAGGTCGTGGCGCAGGAGGCGGTCGTACATCTCTATCATCTCCTTTCGCGTCTCTAAGTCCTGCCGTGCGCGTTCGAGATGTTCTCGGGAGCGAATGTTGCTGATGGCCGTCCCGGCGTGGGAGGCCAGAATCTCCAGCGGGCGACTCTGTTCTTCGCCGAAGGACTCGACGGACGTAGAGCGAGTCACCAGTATCGCCGTCACTTCCCCGCCGACCTGCGTCGGGACGGCGAGCGTGGCGGTCACGTCGGAGTCGGTGGTCATGCCCGCCTCGTCGCCGGTCGCGATGACAGTCTCGCCGGCCTCCAGCGCTCGGACCGCGACGGCGCTCGGTTGGTCACCCTTGGCCAACCGGGGGTTGGTACTGTGGACCACACGCGGGTCACCATCACGAACCTCGATGAAGGTCGAGTAAGAGAACTGAAAGAGCAGCGACATCGCTTCCAGTGTCAGCGAGACCACCTCTTCGACGGTCTCACACCGATTGAGCGCCTGACCGTACTTGTTCAAGTCGGCCACCTGCCGCGCGAAGTCCGGTTGTTCTTCGAATACCATCCAAGCCACTCCCGCGGAGTGTATACCCACTACAGGGTAAGACAAGGAAAAACCGTTTCGGGCGATTACAAGATACGATACTCCGGGTCGGTGTCGGACCGACCCGCATTCACGACGCAGTGTCAGTCGAGACGGTAGCGAAGGAGTGCGGCGATACCGCCGAGGTTCGACAGTTGCTGTCCGGGTGCGAACTCCGCGGAGAAGACGGTCACCGACCCGCCTTTCTGCTCGGTGGTCTCGATGATGTGGTCGACGTCGACGTCCCAGTCGCCCTCGCCCGACCGTTCTTCGCGCAGTCGGTCGTCGAGTACCAACAGCGTCTCGATGGCGCCGAAGTCGGCGGCTTTGGCCACCTCATCGGGGCCGTAGGCCACCTCGCTCCCCTCGCCGATGCGGGCCATGAGTTCGTCGATGAGGTCGGCCTCCTCGGCGATTCGGGTCTGTTGCTGGACGTCCTCGACGGCGCCACGTTTCAGTACCTCGTGGACGCCACGGTCACCGACAGCGGCGGTGTCGACGACGGTAATCTGCGCTGCGATGTCCGGAATCTCCTCCTCGAAGTAGTCCAGCGCGTCCTGTTTCGTGAACCCGGGGCCGGCGAGGATGTAGGCGTCCACGTCCTGCCGTTTGAGGACGGCAGCGAGTTCGGCGAACAGTTCGTCGCGGGGCCGGGCGTAGTCGCCTTTCCCCGTCGTCGACGTGATGGACGCTCGCTCTTCGGTGCCGTACTGTGCGACGGTATGGACGTGGGCCTCGCCCTCCTCGACGGTGGCGATAGCCACGTCGGGGTTCTCGGTGGCTTCGACGGCTTCCTCCAGTCGGTCGTTCTGGTCCGGTTTCCAACGCTTCTCGACGGTCAGTTCGGTGTGTTCCTCGACGTTCAGCGTGTGGTGAAAGCCCAGTTGGTCCTCCCGGGAACAGTCGACGATTTCGCCACCGATTCGGAGGCGGTTCGCGAACTTCGCGAACTCGACGTCGGTGACCTCGATCTTCAACCACATCGGTTCGCGCTCCCCGCCCTTGTCACGGAGGGTGTCGTCGTTGCGCTGGATGCGCCGCGTGGTGTCACCGGAGACGTGGTCTCCGGGTTCGACGATGTGCGAGAGGTGCCAGAGGTCGTCGAGCGTCTCGGGGACCACCTCGACGCGTTCGCGACCCTCGCCGGTGGCCTGCCGGCTTTTAATCTGCATACCGAGTGGTGGGCCGCCCGTCCACAAGTGCCCTGCTATTCACACTGCGGGCTGGCCGGTAGTCGCGTCCTCGTCCGTCTCGCTCGCTATGTCGACGTCGGCGACGCCGGCCCCGATGGCGTAAGCGCCGGCGACGTTGCCGTAGAACACGACGAACGGCACCAGTAGTGCGCCGACGCCGGTGGCCGCGACGGCGCCAGCGAGTATCTGTGCGAGGACGCCGATGGCGACGAAGACGAGCCATCCCATCGCGTAGCGCCGGTCGCCCGCGACGGACCGGAGGTCACCGAGCGAGAACGCCGCGCCGAACCGACCCGTCCGGGCGTAGGCGGCGACGCCCGCCGGAAAGAGGTACAGTGCGACGAGCAACAGCACCAGCGTCACGGACAGCACCAGCAACGCGACCAGAACGCCCCCGGCGGCGAGCAGTCCGGTCCGTGGCCCGGTCCCGCCCTCGACGATGGTGGCGGGAACGAGGAACAGGAACGCCGCGACGGCGATGGCAATCACGGGGACCAGCAGGTACACGAGCGAGATGACGAAAGCGACGACACCGTCTACGAGGAGGTCACCCCACTCGTCGAACACGGGTGGTGCCTCGGTGTTGCCCGCCGCCACCTGTCGGACGACGCGGACGAGGTAGCCGTACACGAACAGGAGCGGGACGAACAGGAACCCCAGCAGACTCAACACGCCCCCGACGAGTAGCGTCTCGACTTTCTTGTCGCCGTTCCACGGAAATCTGAGTGCGTCTTCGAACATGGCAATCACCGTCACCGCCTCCGTCAGCGGCGCGAACGAGAACGCTCGGCGTCGGCCCGGCGTGGCAGTAACGAACGGAAGTACGCCTGCCGAGGGGATAAAGACGGGCTGAAAAGACACTACGAGTAGCATGCCAGATTCGGGCACGCTCGATAGCTGCTGGTCGTCACTTGGACGCTGATTGTCACAGAAAATCCGGTCCACCACGCACTCGACCGCTCAGGCTGCGGGTTGGCTGGCCGGGGCGTCGGGCCCCTCCTCGACGGCGGGCATCTCCCGGACCGCCGAGCCGATTGCGTGGGCCCCCGCGACGTTCGCGTAGAACGTGATGAAGGGGGCGAGGATGGCACCGACGACCACGACGTTCAACAGGCCGACGACGATGCCGCCCAGCAGGCTGATACCGACGGCGACGAGCCACCCGGTGGCGTAGGTTCGGCTGAAGGCCATCGGGCGGAGTTCGGCGGGCGAGAACGCCGCGCCGAGACGGTCGGTGCGGACCCACGCGACGACGGCCGCCGGAATCACGTATGCGACGAGCAACGAGACGACGGCCACGAGGAGCGCCGTCACGACGGCGATGAGGCCGATTGCCAGCCCCGTCCCGCCGTTGCTCCCGCCGATGCCGGCGGTGACGCCGGTGGCGAACAGCGCCGCGATTGCGATGGCCGTGGGCAGCAACGCGTAGACGAACCCGATGGCGAACAGCTTCAGGCCGTCGACGAGCATCGCACCCCAGTCGTCGAACGCCGGGGGTTCCTCGACGCCGTCGAGTACGTGCCGGAGCGTCCGGGCGAGGTACCCGAAGACGAGGAAGGTCGGGACGAGCAGAAAGCTAAAGAGCAGTAGTAGGCCGCCGACGACGACGTTCTTGACCGCGCTGTCGCTGTTCCGTGGGTAGTTTAGGGCTTCTTGAAACATTGTTGGCTCCCGAGACGTCGTCGGGGTGTCGTCCTGTCTGTACGCCGCCCCGCGTCTCTACACCTATACTACGACCAGCAAGTATATCAACGTGCGTGAGCCGTGCTACTCGTCGACCATCCGACTCCCGCCCGGCGGGAGGAACTCCTGAATCTTGTCGGGGCTGGCGACTTTCCGGACGAACGTCTCGTCGGTGAAGCGGTCCTTGAACTCCCGGTAGAGGCGCTTGGCGATGTCGTTCTGGGCGTACTGGCCCGGTTCGACGGTGATGCTCGTCGCCGCGTTCGGGCGGATTGCGGCGGGCGGGCCGCCGATGACCTGCGTCCGGTCCTCGCAGGTGATGCCGACGGCGACGCCGACCGGCGTGTCCTCGAAGTAGGTCCGGTCACCGCGGACGGCGAACCCGCCTTCTCCAGATACTCGCCGCTCTCGGGGTCTTCGACACCTGCTCCGGGTCGACCATGTACACGTCGCCCGCGAACTTCCCGTCCTTCCAGACCGAGGAGTACGAGACGGCGAACTGCGCCGCTTCCTCCAGCGAGGATTCGGGGAAGTCGACCTCTTGAGCGGGTTCGCTCGGCCCCGTCGCCTTCAGCACCGTGACCGGGCCACCGTGGGCCTGTGCGTGGAAGAACTTGTCACCCCGCTCGCAGTACTTCTGGACGAGTTCCTCGTTGTCGTCGGCGTCCCGGCCGCCGATGACGAGGTAGCCGTCGGAGGTGTGGAACCAGCGGAACTGCTCGTACCACTGTTCGTTGTTGCGGATGGGGATAGAGGGTTCCGAGAGCCAGTCGGTGGGTTCGTCGTCGTCCGCCTCGTCCGGTTCCGGGGCGGCGTCGGTGTCGTCGGCCTCCCACTCCTCGCGGCGCTGTTTCACGGCTTCGAGGTCCTCGCGCGTGTCCTCGATGGCCGCCATGGCGCCCTCCTTCTTGCCCTCGATGCGCTTGGCCTCCTGATACAGTTCGTCCGCGTTCTTCTCGACGCCCTGACTGGCGTCGACGGTGACGCGGGTACCGTCGACGTCGAGCGTGACGGTCCCCTCGCTCCCGTCGACGCCGACGACGGCTTCCGCCGCCGCGATACCTCGCTCTGCGCCCTCCTCGAACGTGGCCTCGATTTCGTCCCACGGCACGTCGTCCCCGCGGGCCTGCTGGACCGTCGAGATGACCTCGTCGACGAGGTCGTAGCGGGCGTACAGCAGTTCGGCCTTCTCGCGTTCGGCCTCGGCGTCGGCCTCGAAGTCCTCGATAGCGCCCTGCTGTTGCTGGATGATGTGCTCGTACTTCGAAATCTCCGCCTCGAAATCGGGGCGCTGGGTCTCGCCGCCCTCGACCTCTTGCTCCCGCTGGAAGTTGAAGAAGTAGTCGTCCAGCGCGTCGTTGAACGAGTCGAATGGCTCGCTGTACCGGTGGTCGTACTCTTCGAGCGGGATGGGCGTGACGTCGACGCGCTGTCGGTTCTCGTTGGCGGTTTCACCGCCGCCGTTTCGTTGCTCCGCTGGAGCAACGCTCTCCTCTGTGTCCTCGACGCCGTCGGGCGTGTCGTAGTACACCCGAGGATCGAGGTCACCGGTCCGCAGTCGCTCGCCGAGGTCCGAGACGATTTCGTAGAGGCGTTCGAGTTGCTCGTCGGTCACCTCCTCGACGGGGACGTTGTAGTCGATGTCCGCCCGCGTACACAGTTCCTCGCCGTAGAGGCCGCCGAAGTTGAGTTGCGTCGCCAGCGTCCGGACGATGTCCGAGTCGGACTCCCGAATCCGGGCGACGAACCCCTCGTAGTCGACGGTCAGGGGGTTGAACCGCGCCGACGGGAACTCGTAGGGCGTCCCGGGCGCGACGGTGCGTGACTTCAGGCGTACCGTCTCCAGACAGTCGATGACCTCGCCGTACTCGTCTAACACCGCGACGTTGCCGTCGCCGAACAGTTCCGCGACGATGGTCGTCGACCCGTCCTCGCGGTCGAACTCCAGTTCGACGATGCGGTCGAACTCGAACTGCTCGACGCGGACGAGGTCCGCCCCGGAGAGGCGGTTCCGGAGCATCATCGCGAAGTCCGGCGGACGACCCGGCGCATCCGGAACGTGTTCGGCCGCCGCGACGTGGGCGCGTTTGACGTCACCGACTTCGATGATGAACTCCACCCGCCCGCGGTCGAAGTCCCGCATCTTCAGTCTGACAAGGTCGTCCTCGGCGTAGAGATACGCCTTGTCGAGTTTCGCGCCCTCGTAGTCGGCGAGTTCGCCCTCGAGGGCCGCGAGGTCGACGCTCGTCAGTTCCCGCTTCGTGTCCATGTCGGTGGCTGTCGGCGGCGACGCAAAGGCCTGTCGGGACCGGCGGACGACGGGGAACCTGTGACAATCAGGCCGACAGACGGCGAGCGTCCGAAACCGATTACAGCCACCCAGTCGATGGCCGGATATGGACGAGTCGCGGTCGGAATCTCTCACTCGCCGGCGGTTTCTCGCGTCGCTGGGCACAGCGGTCGGCGGTGTCGTCGCTGGCTGTCCGGGACAGCGTGGCGGGTCTGCGGACGATATGCCGGTGACCACGCCCGCGCCGGTGCCGACCCCCGACCGGTCGGCACACCCGGTGCCGTCACTCGACGGCGTGGGCTGTCCGGGGGTCCCGAAGTTGCAGGGGGACGTGAGCCGTGTCTGTGGGCCGCCCAGCGGGACGGACTCCGGGTTCGGTATCGTCACGAATCCGACCGAAGACGACCCCGGAATCCCCAGTCTGCCGCGTGCCTCGCTCACGTTTCGGTTCTTCAGGGACCAGCAGACGACGCTCTCGGGCCTGAAGCCACCGTGGTCACTCCAAAAGTACGTCGACGGACGGTGGCACACGGTCAGACCGGCGACCATCCGCACGGAAGACGGGTTCCTCGCGACCGGCGGCCGTAGCCAGCGCACGTGGCGACTCACCGTGGACAACGACGCCACGGCGCGGCTGGACCCCAGAGCCGATACCGGCGGCGTCCGGCTCGACGGCTCGGTCACTCGTGTTCCCGTCGCCGGTCTCGGCGGCGGCGTCTACGCCTTCGTCGTCGCCGGGTGGGCAGACGAGGAAGAGGCGCGCCGACCGATAGCCGTCGGGGCACGGTTCCGCCTCCGCGGCCCGCCGCTCGCGTTCTCACACACCGAGGCCGTCGAACGAGTGGACCGTAGCGGGGATACCGCCACGGTCGACGCCGACCCCGGTCTCGGCGACCCGGTGACCTACGTCCTCTCGCGCACACGACGAGCGGCTGATGCCCGGCAGATGCTCCCCGAGGAGGCGGTCACGAACCCCCCGGTTCGCAACCTCCTCGCCGCGTACGACCCGGCCGTCGAAGAAGTCGTCCTCCACACCCGCCGACACCCGGCGTATCCGAACCCCGTTCTCGGCCCGGTCACGATGCGTGACACCGGGTTCGAGATACGTACCCGGAGCGAGACGACCGCCGGCGAGTGAAAACGACACGCGTCACTACGCGGTGTCCTCGGCGATTGCCTCGCCAGTTTCCAGTCCGTTCCGTACTGCCGCGTGGAGGCGCGGTTCGTCGGCTACCCAGTCGCCGGCGAAGTAGAGGTCGTGGTCGGTGGCTCCCCGCAGTGCCTCGTGGTCGACGGTGGCCTCCGGTTGGGCGTACCGCCAGTGCTGATAGTCCGTCCAGTCGGGGTCGGTGAGTCGGTCGTCGTCCAGCAGGTGCGCGGTACGGTCGGCGATGGCCGAGAGCATCTGGTCGGGACGCTCGTCGTAGTTGGCGACCGACCACGGCTCGTTCATCTGGACCACCAGCAGCGACTCGCCGTCGGGGACGTGACCGTCCTTGCACTCCTCGCGGGCGACCCACCCGACGTCGTGGTCCTTGTCGGTGTTGACCGCGCCGTACCACGGGACGTCGAGTTCGAACGGGTAGTGGAAGACCCCCGTGACGACGGTGCGGTACGGCACCGAGGCGATGGCCTGTCGGAAGTCCCGGCAGTCGTCGTGGTCCCACCGTGCCTGTCCGAGTAGGTCTGCCGTCTGCGGGGCCGGTGGGGTGAGGATGACGGCGTCGTAGCGCCCCCGATCGGTCTCCTCGTCGTCGACGATTCGCCACCCGTCGTCCGCTCGGTCGAGCGTCTCGACGCGGACGCCGTTGTGGACGGTCGCGTCCGTCTCGGCGAACAGGCGCTTCGCGAGTTGCGTGATGCCGGCCTCGTAGGTCCACTTGTGTTCGTCTGCCTCCCGACCCTCGTCGATGCCGCCGGTTCGCTCGAAAGTGTAAATCGGCGCCTCGACGTCGACGAGACCGTCGGACGGGAGCGTCTCGGTCACCAGTTCGGTGACGCGGTCGTCGGCGTCCTTGAGATAGTTCGCCCCGTACTCGTAGGTGCAGTCGTCCTTGCGCCGGGTGGCCGCCCGACCACAGACGCCGCGACTCTTCTCGAAGACGGTCACGTCCACCGGCGCGTCCCGGAGTGCGTAGGTCGCCGCGGCCCCGGCCGCTCCGGCACCGACGACAGCCAACCGCGCTATCATACTCGGACGGAGGGCCGACGCGAGTAAATAACCATCCCCACACAGGTCAGGTGTTCGTCGTCGCGGGGTTAGACCCGACTGGCGAGCGTCCGGAGCGCGTCGTCGCCACCGACTGTCAGCGGGTCGCCGTGACCCATCGCCGCGATTTCGAACGGGGGGATTCGCGCCGAGAGGTCGGCGATGCTCCGCCGGAGACGATCCATGTCGTAGGAGTCGCCCCAGAACGGGGTCGTCAGGTCGCCGTCGTCCTCCCAGACGAGATCGCCGAGGAACGCCGCCGAGGCGTCCGCGTGGTGATAGACGACGTGGCCCGGGTTGTGACCCGGCGTGTGGTACGCGGTGAACCCGCCGATGGTGTCACCGTCGGCTACCGGTTCCAGCGCGAGGTCCGGCAGGGGAAAGAGTCGTCTGCTGGCCCGGTGGAACAGCCCCTTGTGGTGGAGCAGTTCGGGGTCGACGTGGCCTTCGAGCAGTGCGAGGTCGTCAGTTCCGACCGACACCGGCCCGTCGAACTCGGGGACGAGTCGGTTCAGACCGCCGACGTGGTCGAGGTCGTAGTGGGTCAACAGGACCCGGTCGAGGTCCGCAGGGCCGTAGCCGACTGCCGCCAGTTCGTCCACGATGGTGGGTTCGTTCCACCACAGACCCGTATCGACCAGCGTGAGGGCGTCGTTCTCGCCGTCGAAGGCACTCTCGTCGACGAGATAGGCGTTCGAAGCGAGCGGCGGAAACAGCCCGAGTTCCAGCAGCCACACGCCCTCACTGAGACGACGAACCATGGGGTAGACAGGGTCCGAACCGGCAAAACGGTGCGGAATCGTGTGAGTGTCTGCCTACCGAGAGGGTCGGTAGCAGAGCCACCCAGCCCCCCGTACTCGGCGTCGACCGGGCCAGTGGCGTCCGATAAGGCCGCCTTATCGACAGCGTGCCAGCGATAGCCGCTGATTGTTTATTGGATCGTGGTTTGTGACCGCACACCATATGCCCGACGAACTCACGGCCGGGTCGCTCTCCCGGCGCGACGTCCTGCGGGCCTCTGGAGGTGTGTTCGGTCTCTCGGGGGGCGGTACGAGCGCCGGTCCAGCCATCTCGTTTAGGCCCGACTGTCCCGACGCCACGACGCGGCCAGCGATGCGTGACTGCGAGGACGCGACCACGGCCGGGTGTGCGGACGATCACCCGCGGACGAAGGAACTTCGAGACGAGGCCACGAGGGCGCTAGAGCGCGACTTCTCGACAGTCGGCGCGCTGCTCGATGACGGCTTCGTCCCGTACTTCGACCTGCTGACCGACGGCGATTCCGGTGGCTGGTCACACTGGCTGAACCCACGCTACATCGGTGACGAGTCGATACTCGACGCCGGTCGGCCGGCCGCTGTCATGGTCGACAACAAGTGGTGGCGCCCCCTCGGGGTGATGTTCGTGGCGACGCGAGACGGTGAGCAACTCGACGACCCGCCGTCTGTCTACGGCGGGGCCGACGAGGACGACGACGCGCGCTGTTCGCCGTGGCACCACCACGTCGGCCTCCCGGGGCGATACGCGTGGTGGAAGTACCAGCAGGTGTGGGGCGACGGGGCCGAGACGGGCCTCCGACTGCCCTGCCGGACGCCGTGCATGATGCACGTCTGGACGCTCCCGAACCCGAACGGCGTCTACGCCCACGGTCCGCCGCCGCAGGGGAGTCGCGGCGGTCCGCCCGCGGAACCGGCGGGGTTCGAGACGTCGGCCACTCCCGGCGAGGACGAACTCGGCGTCGACGTGCTGGCCGAGGAACTGCTGAACAGCACCGTCGCAGAGCGGTCCCGACGACGGGACTCGTGACTCAGCCGTCGAGGAACTGCCGCCAGTCCCCGCCCTCGGCCAGTTCTTTCAGCGCCTCGGCGTGGTAGTCGACGAGCCGTTCGAGTCGCCAGCGAGCGACCGGCGCCCCGAGACAGCCGAAAGGGACAAGTGGCATCGTAAACGTCACGTCGTCGGTCATCACGGTCCCGCCGTCGACGGCCTCGAAGGTGTGCGTGTGGGTCAGCGAGCCGAAGACGCCCGAGACCTGTACGTCCCGGAACCGCCGCGGGCGGTCCAGTTCGGTCACCTCGGCGGTCAACGAGAACGGGACGCCGAACTGCCGCTGGTGGAAAGTGACGCGGTCGCCCCGCTCCAGCAGGCCGGTAGCGCCCTCGGCCCGCTCGTCGGGCATCGTCGCCACGTGGGCCTCGACGTGTCGCGCAAGGTCGAACACACGCTCGCGCGGCGCGTCAATGTGGGTCTCGCGGTGGATACGCGGCATTCTCCGGATGCTCCGAACCGGAGCCCCATCGGATTTCCGCCTCGCGGCCGAACGTGAGCGTGGTGAACCGCCTGAACCTGCTCGCCGGAGTACTCTGTCTCGCCGGCGTAGCTCTCCTCGCGGCGCTGTTCGGTTCGCCCGCACTGACCAGCGGCGTCGGTTCCACGACGTTCGCGGCCTTTCTCGCACTCGCCGAGGGGTCGTCCGGCGTCGAAGGGGCCGTCTGTACACCACCTTTTTCCGCCTCGGGTGGCCGAAGGCCACCACTCGGCGCAAAAACCGTCACTCGCTGACTCACGGCGCTTCACGCCGTTCGTCTGCCGCGGTCGCGAGCGACCGCGCGCCGCTCGGCCCGTCCTCACTCCAACAGCTTCGAGACGTAGGGGCCGTCTTGCACGTAGTCGAGTTTGTCCCGGTAGTACTCCCGGACGCCGATACCCGAGATGACGGCTATCTTCGAGAAGCCGGCGTCGCGGGCCAGTTCCTCGGCTTTCCGGAGGAGTCGCTTGCCGTACCCTTTGTGCTGGTGGTCGTCGTCGCCCGCCGACTGCCCGAGGCCGACGGCGTTTCCGTAGACGTGGAGTTCGCGGACGAGCGCGGCGTCCTCTAGCTCGCGGCGCACTGGGTCGTTCGGGAACCGCAGGCGACAGAAGCCCACGAGGACGTCGTTCTCGAAGTCCTCGAAGGAGATGAAGTGTTCCGTGCCGCCACAGGCCTCGTAGGTCATCACGTCGAGTTCCACGTTTTCGGCCACCTCGTCGCTGTGACCGGCCTCCCGACAGCGGATGCACTCGCAGGTCCAGTCGTGCGTTTCCATCTCTTTCCAGGCCAACTGGCGGAGGTTCGACTTCCAGACGCCGCCTTCGATGAAGTCCGCCGGGATGTCGCGCTGGACCCGTTGGAGGCGGGTGTAGCGCGGAATCATGTCCTTGATTTCGGCGACGAGTTCGGCGGCCTCCTCGTTGTCCAGCGGGTCGAAGTCGTTCTTCTGCCACCAGTCGTAGGTGACCGTCCCGGGGACGACCAGCGTCGGGTAGATCTTGAGGTAGTCGGGCTTCCAGCGCGACTCCGAGAAGATACGCCGGAAATCCTCCAGACACATCTCCTTGCTCATTCCGGGCTGGCCGGGCATCATGTGGAAGCCGACCTTGAACGCCGAGTCCCGGAGGCGGCGGTTCGCGTCGATGCTCGCCTGCACGCCGTGGCCGCGGTGCATCTCGCGGTTGATGCGCTCGAACGTGGTCTGGACGCCCACCTCGACTTTCGTCCCGCCCAGACGGAGCATCCGGTCTATCTGCTCGGGGTCACACCAGTCGGGCTTGGTCTCGAAGGTGGTGGCGACGTTGCGCACGTCGGCCGTCTCGTTCTCGGCGATGACGTCCTCCAGATAGCTGAACTCGTAGTCGTCCTCGGCGAAGCTCACGTCCTCGGCTGGCTGGGGGTCGGCGTCGACGTCGAAGTCGTTCATCGCCTCTAAGGCCCGCTTGACGAACCACTCCTGATAGTCGTGGCTCCGGGCGGTCATCGTCCCGCCCATGATGATGAGTTCGGCCTTATCGACCGGGTGGCCGATTTCGCGCAGTTGGTTCAGGCGCAGGGTGACCTGTCCGTACGGGTCGTAGTCGTTCTGCTCGCCGCGAGCGGCGGCCGGTTCGTGGCCGGTGTAGGACTGGGCCGATGAGAACTCCGAGTCCGGGCCGCCGGGACAGTAGAGACACTTCCCGTGGGGACACCGCTCGGGCGAGGTCATGATGGCGATTGGCGAGACGCCCGATGCGGTGCGGACCGGTTTGCGCTGGAGCACCTCCTCTAGAACCTCGCGGTGTTCCTGTGGTGCGTAGTCCAGCAGTTCGGAGTTCTGCGGTACTTTCGGGGCCGAGAACTCCCGGCAGACGTCTATCTTCGCCGACTCGACCTCGTCGCGTTCGACCTCGCCGGCGAGGATGCGGTCGACCAGCTCCGCACACACCTGCTGGAAGGCCTCTGTCTCCTCGGGGTCCGGCGTCTCGGTGCTCATCGCTGTTGTCCGTTTTCGTCGTCTCGCGCGAATAAGCGTGTCGCTCGGGCGTGGGCGGTCCGCGCACGTCCACGTGGGTTTGAAGCAGCCCGAAACCGTACACTGGTGGTATGACCACGGAGGCCACAGAGTCCGAGAGCGCCGAGCGACCGACGTTCCGCGGCTGTGTGTTCTGTTACTCCGCCGAGTGGGCCTACTACGGAGCGAAGAAAGCCGTCGGAGCGGTTTCCGGTCACTCCTCCCAGTAGGCCATCTCGGCGTGCAGGTCCAGATACGTCGAGATGCTCCGTTCGTCGCTGTCGCCGCCGGGGGCCGCGCCGGCGTACAGCCCCACCATGTCCTTGTCGGGATAGACGGTGATGTCCGGTTCCGCCATCGTCGAGACCATCAACAGACGGAGTCCTTCGTCGCCAGCCTCGATTTCGTGCGCTGACTCTTCGCCGGCCGGGAGCGCGACGTAATCGCCGGGTTCGAGGGCGTGTGCCTCCGCGTCGGGACCGAGCCACAACGTTCCCGACCCCTCCCGTACGAACATCGCCTCCTCGTTGCCCTCGTGATAGTGACGAAGCCACAGCCGTTTGCCGGGAGCGACGTCGTACAGACTCGCGCCGATGTCCTCGCCCCCGGCCGGGGGCGCGAGTTGCTTGCGTCTGAACGCCCGCTTCCCGTGGTCGTAGTCGGTCCAGTCGATGTCGTCGACGTTGACGGGGCCAAGAGACATATCGTCACCTCGTATCGCCCCGATAAAAAGTTGGCGTCGTTACAGGTCGTCGCTGAGCGTCGACAGCGTCGCGTCGAGGACGGCAGACTGCTCGCCGGCCAGATATCGGATGGAGCCCTCGCGGACACTCCGAGTCGCGACGCCGCCTTCCGGCACCGCCTCCGCGACGGCGTCGGCCAGTTCGTGGAGGTCCACGTCGGCATCGGTACGGACGTAGAGCGTGTCAGTCGCGACGCCGACGACGGCGTCGACCTCGGCACGAATCTCGCGGTGGAGCTCGTCAAGCAGGAGCGTCTCCGGCGGGAACTCGTACTGATGCGAGAAGGCGTCGGTGTCGAGGACGGCGATGTCGCTGTCGCCGACGGTCTGGACGTCGAGGTTGGCCCGCGCGGTGGACACTTCCTCGTCGACCTTCTCGCGGAACTGCTCGGCGACGTGGCCGGCGAGGCCGCCCACGTCGTCTTCGTCGTCACCGAACACGAGGTCCGTGATGAGTTCGCGTTTGTCCTCGTAGGACTGGTAATAGGCCTCCAGCGCGACGGCCTCACGCAGTTGCGTGACCGCCGTCTCGTCGTAGCCGGCCTCACTGGCGGCGTCGAGGTAGGACTGAGGCGTGTCCTCCCAGACGCTCACGGCGGGTAGGTGGCGCAGGTCGTCGCGCACGTCGTCGTTGACGTGTGCGGCGACGTTCGCGGCCAGCGCCGTCGCAGTCGTATCGGGCGCGTCGGCAAGACTCGGTGAGACGACGGCGTCCACGGCGTCGGTCACGGCGCCGTCGACGTCGATGTCGTCGATGACGACGGTTGGCGCACCGTAGACGTTCAGCAGTTCGAAGCCGTCGAGGCTCTCGCGGGTGCCGCCGGCGGCGACGAAGACGAACAGCGGCAGCGTCTCGTCGTGACGAGCCCGGTTGTCGAGCATCGTCGTGGTGTCTTTCGTCGCGTCGTCCATGTCGTAGACGCCGCCTTCGAGCGGCCGGCGGTCGAAGTAGTGGTACTGGGCGTCGGACCGTCGGTGCTGGTCGGTGACCAGCGGGAGGGCCGCGCGTTCGAGCGCGCTCCCGGCGAGATAGCCGTCGGCCGTGTTCGCGTGGCGGACGATGACCGGGCGGTCGGTGAGGACGGCCTTCCGGACGTGGGTCGCCACCTCGACGAGGTCCTCGGAGAGGGCATCGACCGTCGAGTCGTCCGTCAGGGGGTCGACAGCCTCGGGTCGAGCCTCGTCGTCCAGAGCGTCTGCGAGTCGCTGCTCGACGGCGTCGCGCTCGTCCGCTTCGAGGACGGTGAGGGCTGCCGTCTCGACCTGAATCTCCCCGCGTCGGCGGCGAACCTCACCCTCGAATCGGGCCACATCGCCCTCCTCGACGTCGGGGTAGGCGCGGACGCCCGCCTCGACGAAGGCCGCACAGTCGACCGTTCCGGTCTCGTCCTGCAGTTCGAAGACGGTCGGTCCGGACGTCTGGCGGATGCCGACGACTTCGCCCTCCAGTCGGACGTCGTCACCGACGTGGTCGTCGAGGGTGCCGACGGCGACGACCGACAGTTCCTCGGTTGCTGCTTCCTCGGCGGCCGCTGTGGCGTCCTGTTCGTCGGCCTCGACGACGGCGGTGGCCCCGCCGGTCGACGCGGCGCTCGTCCCGTCGCTCGTTGCGTCGTCGCTCCCCTGTCCGACCGTGCCGCCCGCACCGTTCACGCGGTCGGCGTCGCCGGTCTGACTGACAGCACCGGCAGACGTCTCGTCAGCATCGACAGCCGCTTCAGCCGAATCATCGGCGGGCTCGTCGACGTCTTCGGAGGTCGCTTCGGGGGACTGAGGCGACTCCTCGTCCCCGTCAGCGTTTCCCGACTGCTCTGCGGCTTCGGTCGTCTCCTCGTCTTCGTCTTCGAGGAGCGTCGAGTGCCCCACGTCGGGGTCGTCGACGAGGACGCCGCGGAACTCGCGCTCGGACTGGCGGATGGACCAGCCGAGGTCCACGTTGCCGTTGTCACGGACGTTCTTGACCTGCACGAACACTTCGTCGCCCGAATCCCAGTCGAGGGAGTCGAGGCGGCGGTCCAGTTCGCTCCGGTGGAGGAGGCCGGTGACGCTGTCACCGATGTCGACGAAGACGCCGAACTCGGCGAAGCCGTCGACGCTGCCGCGGTAGTATCGACCGACCGATAGCTGGTCGGGACTGGTGCCTCTGAACTCGAATACGGCATCCTCCTCGTGGAGGTCACAGATGCGTCCGTCGACGGACGTGCCGCAAATGATACACGAACCCATTGCCCGGACGAAGCGCTTCGGGCCTAAAACTGTTGTCGAATTACGCGCGAGGGTGAGGCCGACTCTCAGTCGAACAGCTCACTCTCGGATTCGAGCAGTTCGAGCCCTTCAGCGACCGCTCTGGCCTGTTCGGGGAACAGCGCGATCTCTATCTCGCTGCCCTGTTCGTCCTCGAAGGCGAGTTTCACGCGCTTGTCACCGTACTCGCGAACGTCGACGCCCTCAATGTCGTACATCTTGATCGTCGCCTGCTTGTTCGACGGGCCGACGTTCTTGAACGCGCCGTCTTTCAGTTCGAGCATGAACTGCTCGATGTCGAGACTGAGCATACCGACACTGCACGGTGCAGACGCCTAAAACCCCGCACTACCGAGGAGCCAAAGCGCCGCGTCGAACCCGCGAAACCCGTAGCCAAAGACGATGGCAGCGGGCAGGGCCGCGACCGCGGCGGCGATGCCGATCCGCAGGTCGTGGATGACCGAGGTCCCGACGACGTAGAGGGCCGCGCCCCACGCCGTCACGAGCACCCGGAGTTCCGGCGACGGAAGGCCGGCCAGCAGGCACGGCGCCATCGCGTAGCACATGACCTGTACCGTCTCGCTGACGCCGCCGCGGTCCGGCGCGATGGGCAGCAACAGGAGCGTCTGGAGTGCCGCCGTCAGGTGGACCGTCGCTGGCGTGACGAAGACGATGACGGCGAGCAGTGCCAGTACCGCGATGCCGGGCGTGAAATCGCCGATGGCGGGGTAGAGGAACGGCCCCGTGGAGACGAGGCCGCGCCGCGCGAGGTCGACGACGAGGAACCGACTCGCCTCCTCGACGAGGACGACCATCGCCGCGAACACCAGCCCCGGAGCCTGATCACCGGGCGCGACGCCGGTCCGGAAGAACCGCCGCGGCCGGATCAGAATCTCGGCCCACGCGCGCAGCAGCGCGCTCGGCCCCCTGTCGCGCCCGCCCGTCGGGTTCTCGACCCACTGTGTCACGAGCCAACGTAGCGACTGAGCGAGTAAGACGGTTGCGAGTCAGGGTCGTCGGCGCGGTTGCACTCCGGTCGAGCGTGTCATAGAACTATTCACAGGGTGTTGTTTCAGCCCGCAATTCGGTGAATCAGCTGTTAAATAGACTGTGCATATTGAACGAAACGGTTGTTGTAACTCACTTAATCAAAAAGGTAGAAAAGTGAAAAAACAGCCTGATTGATATGAGTGTGGTTTAATATCACTTTTATGCCGAATTCTCAAACATCGTCGAAATTCGCCACTCACTTGGACGCACTATCAGACTCTGATCGACGAACT
Source organism: Haloarcula sp. JP-L23 (assembly GCF_011602445.1). NCBI lineage: Archaea > Methanobacteriati > Methanobacteriota > Halobacteria > Halobacteriales > Haloarculaceae > Haloarcula > Haloarcula sp. JP-L23. Next base: position 2,469,034 of record NZ_CP050014.1, read on the forward strand.
CTCTTATTTACACTCTGGGATATGGATTCACAAGAGAATAGACTCAGCGACCTGGACGAGAGAACCCGTGTACGTGATAATCCTGAATATCGGGTGAAGATGTATCATATCCATCTGCCAAAATTAGATGACTATGACATCATAAGCTGGGATCGAGAGGGTAATACCGTACAGAGAGGGCCAGCATTCGGAGAGATCGAACCACTACTTGATTTATTTGAGTCTCATCAAGACAGGCTCCAACTGGAGGTGGAGCACTTGTGAGTACGTTACTGACATTGCTACGGACTGCCTTGACCACTGAAGAGAAGCGGTCGCGTACCAGGACGACAGAAATGTCCGGGGTATCGGAATCGTCGTTGTATCATTGTTCAAGTTGCGATACTGTGTATATTGCTACTGAAAAAGTCAGTTGCTCAACGTGCAGGACGACTGTTGAGCAAGTTCCATCCACAGTTGGTGAAATATAGACTTCCTGTATTGACCGTTCACTCTGTGACGATTGATAGGGTGTGCCAACTGTTCTATGACACCCTCCTCCGGTCAGTTAATCGTCTGCCCCGACGTTCTCCGTGCTCTCGAGGCACGGCGGGTCGGGTTCGATGTTGGCGTACTGGACCGCTTCCTCGCCGAGCGTCGCGACGCGGTCCTCGACGTCGGCGTCGACGATTTCGCCGTTCTCGACGCTGTTTCTGGCCTGTGGGATGGCGGCCTGATGCGGGATGACCCAGCAGTTCAGCGCCCGACACACCGACCGGAGGTGTTCGAGCGCGGTGATGGGAAAACTCCCGCCGGCGACGGCGAGCAGGCCCACCGTCTTGTTCTCGAACTCGTCGAATCCGCAGTAGTCGAGCGCGTTCTTCAGTGGTGCGGAGTACGAGCCGTGGTAGACTGGCGTCCCGAGGAGGATAGCGTCGGCTTCGTGTACTGCGCCGGTGAGTTCGGGAGCGTCACCCGCTTTTCCGTCGTCTGCGTCGAAGACGGGGAGGTCGAACTCGCGGAGGTCGAGCAGTTCGGTCGTCGCGCCCGCCTCTCGCGCCGCGTCGAGTGCACGTTCGACGCCGACGCGCGTGTAGCTGGCGTCTCTGAGGCTACCGGCGATACCGACGACGTGGGGTCTTGACATACGTAGAGACAGCGCTGCGTCCAGTAAAGGGGTAGCGGAACTCAGCTATCGGTCCGATACTGCTCGGTGACGTCCTGCAGGTTCACGACGCCCTCGGGGACGCGGTAGGCGGCGACGACGGACTTCTCGGCGTCCATCGAGTCGACCGTCTTGTCGACGCCGTAGCCGACGTAGGTGCAATCGTCGCGCGTGAACTCGACGACGGAGTACCCCAGTTGTGGCTGTCGAAGAACTCGATGTGGGATTCATGGCCGTCACCAGTCTGGTGAGCAGCGGTTCGGTGAGTCTCCCGCGCAGGCCACGCGTCAGGTGTAACGCTTCGGCGGCGTTGAGCGACGTGAGGGCCGGCGTCATGAACTCGACACCGATACGGTCGCCCTGTGCGACGCCCTCGCCGCCGGTGACGCGACCGGGGTAGGAGGTCTGCTGGTAGCCGGCGACGTAACAGTGCATGTCGCCCGTCAGCGTGACGTAGTTGTCCACGTCGGCGGCACCGACGGCCTCCGAGATGCGTTGGCGTTCGCGGGTGTAGCCGTCCCACCCGCCTTGCACGGGGTAGACGGACAGCGGGCCGGACCCGAGACGGAACGGGATGGTGAGCACCTCGTCGGCCCACACCGACCACGTCGTCTCGGACTCGGTTATCGTCTCGATGAGCCACTCTCGCTGTTCGTCGCCGAGCATCGTCCGACCCGGTGGTTCCCGGTGGGGACCGACGTTGTCCGGCGTCGGAATGGCCTCCCGCGGCGGGTCCCTGAACAGACGCTCGTCGGTCAGGGCCAGCGTCACGAGGTCACCGAACTCGATAGAGCGCCAGAGGACGAACCGGTCTTGCAGTGACTCGCCGTTGGGGTCGTACTCGACGCGGGCGGGCATGTACTCCCACCACGCGTGCATGGCGTCGGCGACGAGTTCCGTCATGAACTGCGGGTCGTCGCCGCGCGGGTGGTCGCCCGCAGGCGCGTTCGTCCGCGAATCCCAGTACACGTCGTTGACCATCTCGTGGTCGTCCCATCCGGCGACGAGCGTGTGGGACTCCAGTGCCCGCTGGAGGAACCGGTCCGAGCGGTAGGTGCGGTGGAGGTAGCGGTAGTCTTCGAGCGTGCGGACGCGGTCGTAGCCGCTCGGGAGCGACAGGTCCCGACCCTCGTACTCGTAGGAGCCCAGTCCCTTGAAGTGGCCGTCGTCGGACTCGTAGATGAAGTCGCCCAGATGGACGACGAAATCGACGTCGTCCTCCGCGACGTGGCCCAGCGCCGGGAAGTAGCCGTTGAGGTAGTTCTGACAGGCCAGTACGGCCAGTCGGAGCGACTCCGGCGAGTCGTCGGCGCGCGGGAGCGTCCGACAGCGGCCCGTCCGCGAGGCGACGCCGCCGTAGACGAACCGGTAGTGGTACTCGCTGTCCGGGTCGAGACGCCCGTCCAAGTCGACTTTGACCGTGTAGTCGTGTGCGCGGATGCGGTCGGTGTCCGTGACGACGCCGTCGTACACCACGTCCTCGAAGTCGGGGTCCGTCGCCACTTCGACGCCGAGGGGCGCCTCGGTATCGAACCGGTCGGGCGAGACGCGCGTCCAGAGGATGACGCCCGTCTCGGTCGGTCCGCCGCTGGCGACCGATTGGGGGAACACCGCCTCCGGGTCGCCGCCCGCCACGTCGAGGGCGTCGGCGTCGCCCGCCTCGACGAGGTCCATCGCCAGCGCGAGGTCGTGCGAGTCCAGTTCCGACAGCAGTTCCGCGTGGTCGTCGGTACTACGCGACGGTTCGTCTCGTCCGTCCAGTCCCCTCTCGCCCGACATGAGGTGTCGTATGCCGTGGGCCAGTATGCTGGTTTCGGCCAGCGGGCCTCGCAGCGGTTCCATCGCGCGAGGCACGACCCGGGCACACGGCGGGAGGGTCGTTCGCGAACTCCCGCGACAGGGGTTTAGGCCAGCCAAAAAACCGAAACGCACTTGTATTTTTTAGGCGAGCCGAAAACCATGGCCGACCAGACAGAGACTGAGCGGACGCTGAGTCGACGAGAGTACATCCAGTACGGCGGCACCGTCCTCGGGAGTGGACTACTGGCCGGGTGTTCGGAAGGGAGTGGGACGGAGTCGACGCCCGCGTCGGACGGAACCGAACGGGAGACGACCGAGACGACGGGCGAGCGCTACTCGGTGTCCATGGCCCCGATGGGCGAAGTGACGTTCGATAGCGTCCCACAGCGCGTGTTCACGGTGCTGACGAGTCACGCCGGCATGGCGTTCGCCCTCGGGCGCGGCGACGACCTCACGGCCGTCTACGCCACCGAGTACAGCGACTCGCTGATGAACGCGTTCACGCCCCGTCTCGACGGCGTCACCGTCGACTGGACCGACCTCTACTCCTCGTGGAACCCGAGTAAAGAGAAGCTCTACGCGCTGGACAGCGACGTCCATCTCGCCGACCCCGCCAACGTCCTCACGATGGGTGACTGGGACGAACCCGACGTGGCAGAGGTCCGAGAGAACGTCGCACCGTGGTTCGGGAACACGTTCAGCGCACAACACGGGTCGCCGCCACCCGCGTACGCCGACAGCTACGAGTACTACACGCTCTGGGAGACGTTCGAGCGCGTCGCGGCCGTGTTCCGCGAGCGGAAGCGCTACGACGCCCTGCTAGCCGAACGGGACGCGATGCGCTCGACCATCGAAGACGGACTGCCGCCGGAGAGCGAGCGTCCGACGGTGGCGATGATGCTCAACTCGACCAGCGGCGACGGGATGTGGGTCTACGACGTGAACGCGCCGGGCTATCACTCCGCGCACGTCCGACCGCTCGGTGCGAGAGACGCCTTCGGCGACGACGTCGGCCACGGCGACAAAATAGACTACGAAGCGCTGTTGGCCGCCGACCCGGACGTCATCCTCGCGCTCGGCGGACTGGTCGAGACCCACGACATGCGGGCCATCAGAGCGACCCTCGAAGACGATCCGGTCGCGAGCGAGGTCACGGCCGTCGACGCCGGCCGCGTCTACGCGCAGGGGACGCGCCATCAGGGCCCCATCGTGAACCTGTTCCAACTCGAGATGAGCGCGAAGCAGTTGTACCCCGAGCAGTTCGGGGCGTGGCCCGACTACGAGAGCGGTCCGTACCCGGCCCTCTCGGCGTCCGAGCGACTGTTCGACCACGACCGGGTCGCCGACGTAATCGCGGGCTCTGTCTGACTCGCGCGGCGGCCAGTCACCGACGGAGTCGCGCGACGACCGTCTCGTCCCGTTCTTCGACTCGAACCAGTTCGTCGCTGGAGAGGTCCTCCAGCAGTCCGCGAAGCCACTCGCGCCCGTACTCGCCGTCGGGTGCGTAGTCGACGCGGACGCGCGGGCCGAGGTCGTCGAGGGCCAGTTCGTCGTACTCGTTGAGGACGTTGACTACGCGCCCGCGGAACTGCCGACGGCTTCCCTCGAAGCTCGGCTGTGTAGGGACGTCGGGTGCGGTGAAGTCGCCGGTCTGGTAGGCGAGACACCACTCGCGCCACGGACACTGCGCGCCGTCGCAGTCGGGCGTCTTCTCGCAGGCGACCCCGCCCAGTTCCATGACGGCGTTGTTCCAGACGCGAGACTCGCCCTCGGGCATGAGTCGTTGGGCGACCGTCTCGAAGGCATCGTCGTCGTCCGGTACGCCGAAGGCGCGGTATAGCACGCGCTTGACGTTCGTGTCGACGACTGCGTCCCCGTTGTTGAACGCGAAGGAGGCGACTGCGTTGGCGGTGTAGGGACCGACGCCCATCAACTCCGAGAGGCCGTCCGGGTCCCGTGGCCACTCGCCGTCAGCGGTGGTTTCACCGCCGTTTCGAGGTCGGTCCGACGGACCGACTTCGCCCTCCACGACCTGTCGAGCGGCCTCGTGGAGGTACTTCGCTCGGTTGTTGTACCCCAGCGAGTGACTGGTCCAGAAGCCGACCACGTCACCCCGGTCGGCCGCCGCGAGAGCCTCTGCGGTCGGCCAGCGGTCCAGAAAGTCCCGCCACGCGTCGACGACGCGGTCGAGTTGGGTCTGCTGGCTCATCACCTCGGAGACGAGAATCTCGTAGGGGTCCTCGGTCTGTCGCCACGGGTACTCGCGGTGGTCGGTCTCGTACCACTCGACGAGCGCCCGTTGGATCGCTTCGAGGTCCGCGGGCACCTCACCCGGCACGTCCGTCGCCGACTGCTCGCTCATTGCCCACTCGTTCGTCCCGTCCCGGTTTGTGTGTGGTGGTTACGGTCAGTCGTCGTCGGTCGTCGCCCACTCGAAGGCCGACGCCTCCCACCCGTGGTCGTCGCGGTCGAACACGTCCGCGAAGACGAACATCGCGCCGTCCTCGTAGGTGGTGTCGACGTAGAGCCGCCACCCGTGTGCCTCGGCGATTGTCTTGACGATGGACAGGCCCAGACCGGTGCCGCCCTCGCTGTCGGTGTGGCCGTACTCGAAGATGTCGTCGACCGCGTCCTCCGGGATGCCGGGCCCATCGTCGGCGACGTAGAAACCGTCGCTCAGCGTCCCCAGTTCGACGGTCGCTCCCTCCCCGACGTGGTCGATGGCGTTTCGGAACAGGTTCTCGAAGGCCCGCAGGAGGCGGGACCGGTCGGCCTCGATGGGGCGACTCTCCGTCACCACGATGCCGGCGTCCTTGCTGTCGACGTTCGCCCACGCGTCGCGGGCGATGTCGCCGAGGTGGACGCGCTCTGTCTCCTCGACGCTCGCGCCCTCGCGGGTGAGCGTGAGGACGTCCTCGATGATGGACTCGATGCGGTCGTGTGCCCCCTCCAGTTTGTGCACGTGACGCCGGAGGGCGTCCGTCTCGACTCCCTCCGCGGCCAGCGCGTCGAACTGCGCCGAGAGCAGATCGGCGTGGCCACGAGCGACCGTCAGCGGGTTCCGCAGGTCGTGTGACAGCGTCGAGGCGAACTGGTCGAGGCGGTCGTTCTGACGTTGGAGTTCGCGTCTCGACTGCTCTGTGGCCTCCCGCGCCTCGTGGGCTTGGCGCAGCTGCTCGCGTGTCCTGTCACGCATCCCCTCGACGGCGGCGTAGAGCCTGCCCACCTCGTCTCGCCGGGCCGTCGAGAGGTCGGCGTCGAGGTCACCCTGCTCCATCGCTCTGACTCGCCGGGTCAACTTCGTGAGCGGCCCGACCGTCCACCGAGTGAGGAACAGACCGACGGCACCGAGCGACAGGACCGTCACCGCGAGTATCGCCGCCGCGGTCAGCCCCACGAATCGCGTCGGCCGGGCGAAGGCGCCTCGCTCGGCGGCCGTGGCGACGACCCACTGTGTGCCGTCCACCGGAGCGTACGCCACCACGGCGTCACCGCGCGTCGCGGTCACCGCTGTCCCGTTGGTGACCGCGTCCATCCTCGATTCCGGGGCCGTCTCGGGAACGATATCCGAGTCGCTCGCGAACACCGCCTCGCCCGTCTCGCCGAAGACGGTCAGCGGCGTCGACCCGCCGCTCAACCGTCGCTCGTCCACCGTCCCGACCACGACGAGGACGGCATCGCGGCCGGGAACGGGACTCGCGAACGCGAGCGCCGGACCATCCGAACTGTCGTAGGCCCGTTCCGAGTGGACGACGCCGTCGACGCCGTCGTCGCCGTTCGCCGCTGCCACGACCGGCCGCCACGCCGGCCGGGTTCTGACGAGCAACCCACCCTCTACGGACTCGTTCGTACTGACGGCGACGGTGCCCCGCACGCCTGCCGTCTCGACGTAGTGGACTGCTGTCACGCTGTCGCTATCCGTCGTGGGACCGTTGCGGAGAAACCGACGTATTCGTGTCTCGTTGCCCGACTGGAGCGCCGTCGCGTTCGAGAGCGTTCGGGTCCGCACGCGGAGCGCGTCGTGCCACCCGCCGACCGCTTCAGCCTGAACCGTCGCCGTCGTCCGCAAGTCGCCGATCCCCTCGGACCCCGTGGTCTGGTGGGCGATCCCGTAGCTTGCGACGCCGGTCGCGGCGACGAGGAGGACCACGACACCGAACGCGACGGCGACGGTGCCGCCGTATCGACGGCTGATAATCGCAAGACTGCAGCCGTCTCCGAGAAGGGCGTCAGCGCTGTTGCTCGCCCGGCCGTCTACGTCCCCCGAATCCCCGTTCAGGCCGCCTATCCGGCGACCGACGTCGTCACGTCCTGTCATGTGAACTCGCACACACCGGGCCCCCGACCCGAGCGTTACGTGGTTTCACACTCCCAATCACGTATAAGATTTGGTTTTCTAGGGACGATACTAACAGTGGCTCGGTGGCTCCCGCCCCGTCGAGTCGCAAAGCGTTTCCGCGCGGTTCGCCTTCGACCGGACATGACTCTCGAAGACCTTCAGGACGACGTCGAGGAGCGATACGCCGAGTTCGGCGAGGAACTCTCCGTCTCGCTCGACGGCGAGACGCGCAACGAACTCGCGATGCTGTCGGTCGCACTCGACCCCGAGGACACCGACGAACTCGTCCATCGGGCGGTTCACATGCTGTTCCAGTCGATGGTCGATCGCGGGCAGTTGGACTTTCACCTCCGCTCTAGCTACGACGCCACGTACGACGAGTACCTCTCGGGGATGACCTTCGACGAGATGACCGGCGGGAACCAGTTCCCGCAAGCAGAGGACAACGACGACCGGCGCTACCAGTTCTGAACGGCCTAGGCCAGCATCGCGACGACCGTCAGACTCGCGCCACCGAGGACGACTGAACTCCAGAGCGCGACGCGGGAGGCGAACTTCCGGTTAGGCCCGGGTGCCGTCAGCGCCGCCTTGACGACGATACTGGCCGCCGTGGCCACGAGAATCGCTACCATCGCCGTCTGTTCACCGATAGCCCCGCCGCGGTACAGGAGGACCGCAGAGGTGGTCGCGCCTGCACTGGAGACGAGGCCGCTCAGCGCCGAGGTGACGTAGAGTCCGGCCGTGCCGAACCGCGCGCTGGCGACGCCCCCGACGACGACGACCAGCAGGAACACGCCGCCAAAGGCGAGCGCATTCTGCAGGGAGAACGGACTGTCGAGTTCCATGTCGACCGTCTCGCTCCAGTCCGCCGTGTGGGCGGCGACCACGACACTCCCGACGATGACCGCCGAGAGCGGGACGACGGCAGCCAGCAACAGGCCGTGTTCGAACGAGAACACGACGGCGATGAGGAGGTTCCGAAGCGCCATCGCGGCGTCGGCGAGCAGGATTGCCGCGACGGCGTACGACGTCGCCTCTGGCCGCTGTCGGACGTGATCGAGCATCGTCCCGACGACGGCCGTCGAGGAGGCGAGGCCACCGAAGAAGCCGGTGATGGCGATACCGCGGCCGCCGTAGCTCTGGACGACGGCGTAGTTGACGATGCCGATGCCCGCGACGAACACGACCATCAACCAGATAACTCGGAGTTCGACGGTGATGTCGAGCAACCCGCCGGGCACCGGGACCGGGTTCGCGGGGAGCAGCGGATAGACGACGAACGCGATGATGGCGAACTCCGTCGCGGCCCGCAACTCCTGTCGAGAGAGCCCCCACGCGAAACTGTGCAGTTCGCGTTTGAGGACGAGCAACAGCGACGAGAGCACGGCGACGGTGACGCCTTCGAGCGTGTAGCCGCTCGCGATGAGCGCGCCCACGCCGTAGGCGACCAGCATCGACACCGACGTCGTCAGCGAGAGTCGGTCGTCCTCCTGCAAGAGTCCCTGTACGGCCAGTAACACGCCCTGAACGATGACGAGGACACCGCCGACGACGAGGAGAACCTCGCTGCCGACGATGGTGAACACCGCCGCGAGGAGACTGATGAGCGCGAACGTGCGGATGCCCGCCGTCTTCTGTGACCACTCCCGCTCCAGCCCAAGAAACATACCCAGCGCGCCCGCTAAGAGGATGCGAAGAACGGCCGTATCGACCGGAAACGACGACAACTGTATCGGAACGCTCACACAACCGCTACTCGGCCGGAGGGTAAAGTATTCGGGTCAACGACAGCACACCTTTTTGCCGGGCGGGATGAAACCGGGAGTAATGGCACAGTACGACGTGGACGTAGACTGGCCACGTGCGTTCTGGATCGGGTTCGGCGTGATTCTCGCAGCCACGCTCCTGTTCGTCCTCTACACCTTCATCGGAACGTTCGTGTTCGGTATCTTCCTCTACTACGCGACGCGCCCGCTCTACCGGCGCGTCTACCGTCGGGTGCGCCAGCGAACGATCGCGGCGATACTCTCGCTGTTCCTACTTGCCTTTCCCGTCATCATCCTGCTGTACTACACTATCGCCATCGCGTTGCAGGAGTTCGACCGGTTCGCGGACACCGCTGACATCGGTCCGTACGCCTCCTTCGTGGAACCGTACCTCGACGTCTCAGACCACGTTCAGAACCCACAGGCGTTGCTCTCTGACGCCGCCGGTCCCGGTGCGATCGTCGATACGCTCGGCCAGTTCGTCAACTACCTCGGGTTCGTCGGGACCGGGTTGGTCCACGGCTTCGTCATGTTCGCCGTCGCGTTCTACCTCCTCCGTGACGGCCCGCGACTGGCCGAGTGGGCGAAGAACTTCCTAGACCACCGCGGCGTCTTAGACCGGTACTTCCACGAGGTCGACCGGAGTTTCCACAAGGTATTCTACGGGAACATCCTCAACGCCATCGTCACCGGCGCTATCGGTGCGATTTCGTTCAGCCTCGTCGACGTGGTCGCGCCGGCCGGGGCGTCGGTGCCGTATCCCGCGTTGATCGGGTTGCTCGCCGGGGCCGCGAGCCTCATCCCCATCATCGGGATGAAAATCGTCTACGTGCCGATGGCCGCATATCTCGGGATACAGGCGGCGCTCGGTGGCGGCGAGTGGTGGTTCGTCGCCCTCTTTACGGGCGTCGCGTTCGTCGTCGTCGACACGATTCCCGACCTCCTCGTCCGCCCCTACGTCTCCAGCGGCAAGTCGTTCTCTATCGGCCGGTTCGGCGCGCGCGACACCGAGGAAACGGTCACCGCGGGCCTCCACACGGGGACGCTAATGTTCGCGTACATCCTCGGACCCTTCCTCTTTGGGTGGTACGGCATCTTCCTCGCACCGATGCTACTGGTCTTCGTCGTGCAGTTCGCCCGGTTCGTCCTCCCGGAACTCATCGAGGGCGAACCGGTTCGTCCCAGAGCGGTCGACCCGACGAATCTCATCGGTGAGGAAGTGGGCGACCCAGAGATGGATGCACAGATCGATAGCGAGAACGAGACCACGGCGTCGGAGCCGACCAGCGAGTCACCGTCACCCCCCGGGTCCGACGATCCAGAGGTCGGCTAAGCCGTCTTCAGAGGTCGACGTACTGGTCTTCCCAGTCCCGCCGGGCATCGATTTCGCGTCGGCCGCGCCGCGTCAGCGTGTAGAAATTCGTCCGACGGTCACGCTGTCCCTTCTCGACGAGCCCTTTATCGACCAGCGTATCGAGGTTCGGATACAGCCGGCCGTGGTGAATCTCTTTCTCGTAGTACTCTTCGAGGTCCTCCTTTATCGCGAGTCCGTGTGGCTCTTCTCGGCCCGAGATCACGTAGAGGAGGTCACGCTGAAAGCCTGTCAAGTCGTGCATCGATACGGTCTAGTTGTACATTATTGTCTGAATCGCTTAAATGTGTCGAATCGGAGGTTTTTGTTCCCCATCTCTATCTTAGATCGAGTTATCAGCCGCATATGGCGTCTTGTAGACAGAATATCTGTTTTCCAATTTCGAGTCAGGATTACATCATACCGTCAAAGGTGATGCCAGCGGTATTATTTATTGTCGGACCCAAGGGAGTGTATGCCTGAGGAGATTCTGTTCGAAACCGAGCAGCGAATGCGGCGCGAGGCCGTCGCTGACTACCTGCGTTCGCTCGCCGACTCCGTCGCTGCCGGCGGCGACGTGACGCTCAGTTCCGGTGATCAGTCGGTGTCGCTCGACCCGCCCACCGAGGTGGAGTTCGAAGTCAAAGCAGAGCGTGAGGGCCCCGTCGACGGACCCGGTGAACTGAGTATCGAAGTCGAACTGGAGTGGCCCGAGGACGCTTCTGGCGACGACGCGACCACTGGCGAGTTACGCATCGAGTAAACGGACCCGGCTACAGAAGTGACTCTCTGGCGTCGTCCAGCGAAGTAAGTGGAAAGCGGTCGCGAAAAACGCGACCGCTTGCCGCCCTGAATTGGTCCCCGCTGACGCTTCGGCCCTCCAAGCGAAGCGTCATTTGACAGAATGGGAGTGATGAACTTAAAAGTACCGGCACCCGCCCAGTGGTGTTAGTTACCGAACCTTATCCCATCGGAATAATCCCACTCAGATGTGCTCTTCTTCCAGTACCCACCCCAGCGCTCGCTTGTAATGCGTGAACATCATTCGGACCCGTTCGTGACGCATCTCTTCGCTTTCTAACTGTTCTGCGAGGAACTCGTACTGCTCGCGTACTTCGGATTCCGAACGCATGGCCTCGCCTACGGACCGCTCGCGGAACAAACTTGAGGACGGCGAGCGGAGAGACGAGTATGAAGATTCGCGGTGACCGCGAGTGTCGGTCCTGTGGGGCCCGCTGGTCGTACTACGACACCGGGAGCATCGCCTGCCCCGAGTGTGGGAGCGTCCATAGCGTCGGTGTCGACGAGCGCACCGAACACACCGACGCGCCGGTCTCGCTCGACCTGACACCGATACGGAGCCGTATCGACGAGGCGTCACTCGACGACGTCGCGAGCAGCGCCGCCGAGACCTGCCGCGAGTACACTCGCAAGCGCGGGTTCATCGACACCGGCACGCTCAAACCGCTAGACGAGACGTACGTCGCCGCCGTCGAACTCCAGTACGTCGCGAGCGCTATCGGCAGAGAGATGCGCCCGAGCGACGACGCCGAACTGTACTTCTATGACCTGTTGGGCGGGGCCGACGACGGAGAACGTCCGGACACCGGCGAAGTGCCGACCGAACTTCAGTCGGCCTTCGGGCTCGCGATGGCCACTGCTGTAGAGCGCTATCAGTCCGATGTCCGTCAGTATCTCGACGACCATCCCAACGAGCAGGGACGACAGCTATCGGGACGTATCCGCGACCACCGAAAGCGAATCGAGGCGCTCGACGGCGACGTCGACCCCACTGACGCCAACCGCCTGCTCCACGCCGTCCGTGACCTCGGCCGGTTCGTGGGCGACGGCGACGAGAGCGCCTACGTCACCGCCGACAACTGGCTCACCGGCCTGGACGAGTCGACGCTGTGAGCCCGGTCGGCCGAGTCAGCGAAAGCGCTGGAGCAACTCACAATCGAGACAGTTCTCCGGCACCGACTGCCGCCAGTCCACCCGTTCGATGGCCTCGCCAGGGAGACCGGGGTCCGTCGTGAGCGTCGTCTCTGCCGGCGTCGCTCGGTAGGTGCCGAAGTGAAAGCCGGTCTCTCGTACTCCGTCGGTCAGTGTCACTTCGGTCACCGCAAGCAGTTCGTCCGGCGTCACCGTGACGCCGGTCTCCTCGCGTACTTCGCGGACCAGTGCCGTCTGCCGGCTCTCGTCGGGTTCGACGCCGCCACCGGGGAGTTTCCACGTCTCGTCCTCGTAGACGAGGAGGAGTCGGTCCTCGGCGTCTTCGACGAGCGCACCGACGCCCCACCGGAGGCCGTCCTCGACGCGGTTCTGGAACGCCGCGAACGCGGGTGCCTCGACTGTGCGGGTGACCCGCCGGGTGTAGACGCCGTCGTCCTCGAAGGCGGCGAGCGAGGGCATTCAGGGGAGGTCGACGTCGATATCGTGCTGCAGACCCGCGGCTTTCACCGTGTTGTAGAGGAGCATCGCGCGAGTCATCGGGCCGACGCCGCCGGGAACGGGCGTGATGGCACCCGCAACCTCCTTTGCGCTCTCGTAGTCGACGTCGCCGACCAGTTCGTACCCCTTCTCCGTGTCGGCCTCGACGCGGTTGATACCCACGTCGATGACCGTGGCGCCCTCGCCAACCATGTCGCCGTCTATCATCTCGGGGACGCCGGCGGCGGCGACGAGGATGTCGGCGTTCCGGGTTTTCTCGGCGAGGTTCTGGGTCCGGGAGTGACAGACCGTCGTCGTCGCGTTGCCGCCCGGTGCCTTCTGGATGAGGAGGTTCGCCATCGGCTTCCCGACGATGTCGGAGCGACCGACCACGACGGCGTCCTTGCCCTCGGTATCTACGCCTGCGGACTCGATGAGCTTCTGGATGCCGTGGGGCGTACAGGGCTTGTATCGAGCGTCGCCGGCGACGAGGCGGCCGACGTTCTCCGGGTGGAAGCCGTCGACGTCCTTCCGTGGGTCGATGGCCCGCAGGACCTCGCGGTCTGAGACGTGGTCCGGGACCGGCATCTGGACGAGGATGCCGTTGACGTTCTCGTCTCCGTTCAGGTCGTCGATGGTGTCGTACAGTTCGCTCGCGTCGGCGCCGGGGTCGATGTCGATGTCGATGGCCTCGATACCGACTTCGGCGCAGTCGTCCTGCTTCATCGAGACGTACGTCTCGCTGGCCGGGTCGTCGCTCATCAGGACCGTCGCAAGCGAGGGCTGGACGCCCGCGTCGGCGAGTTGGTCGATAGCCGTCGAGAGGTCCTCACGTACCGACTGGGCGACCGCGTCACCGTCGATTATGTCTGTCATCACGTGGAGAGGGACACTCGGAGGGCAAAAACGTCACTATGCCACACTGGATACAGACGCCTGTACGCCGTTAGGGACACGCTTCGGTGTCGAACTGTCGACGCTCGCGTCCCTGTCGAACGGGCGTCGTCTCGCCCCCCGGGACGCGCACGAGCATCGCCTGCCCGCCGTAGCCGTGGGTCTCATCGTGACCCCGAACGGCGACACAGCCCACGTCTTCGGGGACTGTGACCGTCTCGGAGCGCGTAAACGGCGCCGTCGAGTGGGCGTGCAGGAGGTCACGGCGACCCAACTGCTCGCCGTCGAGCGTCTCGACCTGCCACCAGTTCGCGTAGCCGTCCTCGCCGTCGTCGTCGTGATAGAGGGTCACGTCGAAGCGGTACCGGCCATCGCTCTCGTCGGCGAGTTCTACGGCGGTGACGTTCGCTTCTCGCAGGTCGAGGTCCGCCGTCCGGGACTCCGTGTCGGTGTCGACGGTCGGCCGCGCGGTCGTCGACTCCGCCGTCCGTTCGGCCGGGTCGTCAGTGTCCGTCCCCCGCTCGTCCGGTCGCGCGCCGTCCGTCTCTGTTCCGTCCCCCGCGCCCGGCACGCCCAGACAGCCGGCGAGTGAGCCGGAGAGGCCGAGCGCGATGCCGAGAACCGAGCGTCGCGTGACCCGAACCATACAGGCACGTCACAGCGAGCCGACAAAAGCTCGTCGCGGACCCGTCAGTCGTCTGCGGGTCCCCGGTCGACGTGACCGTCCGGCCGACGCCCGAACCGGGCACGCAGCGCCCGGAGCGTCTGTCGGCCGAGGAACCGCGGGTGGTCAGCGGCGTACCGTTCGTAGGCTTCGCCGTACTGCTCTCGGAGCCACGGTTCCTCCGCGAGCGGGAGGGTGACCCACCAGACGAGATAGATCGCACACAGCGGCGCGACGAGCGTCGCGTTCGCCGCCAGTGCGAACCCGACCGTCGCCAGGATGTACCCGACGTACTGGGGGTTCCGGGAGTAGCGGTACCACCCGCCCGTGTGGAGTTCGCCTTCGAGGCACTTCGTCTCCTCGACGCCGAGGTCCAACCCCGCGGCGATGGCGACCGCGTACCCGCCGACGAACAGCGCGCCGCCGGCGACCAGCGCCGGCACCCGCGGGAGGCCCAGGCTCCCCCACTGGAGGTATCCGAGGACGACCAGCGTCACGCTGAGCAGGTGGGACAGCCCCCACAGCGCGTAAAACCGCCAGTCGCGCTCGCCCGGCGGGTAGTAGTCGGCGACGCCGAGGACACTGGCCCACACGCCGGCCAGGAGGAGCACGCCGGCGAGGAGGCCGACGGCGAACACCGCCAGTTCGAGTCGTGTCGTCATACCCGTCGGTAGCGCGCGACGCTTCGAGCCAGTTGTCACGAGCCAGCTAGGTTATTTATAACTTGGTGGCGACGTTCGCCCGTGCGATACCTCGACGCCCGATTCAGCCAACCCGACTGGATGCTCCACCCCATGCAGCGGTTCATCCGGGAGACCGACGCCGTCCAGTACGAGGAACTGCGCGCCTGGAGCATCGTCGCGGGCGACCCCGACACCGAGTACGAACTGTTCTACGTCGAGGCTGACCGGGAGCGGTACGAGGCGGCGATCAGGTCGGTCGACTCCGTCCGCTGGTACGACCTGACGCCGATCGACGACGGGTCGTTCTACGTCTACATCTGTCAGCGGACCCGCGAGGCCGACCGCCAGTGGCGCAGCGCGTTCACCGAACTGAACCTCCTGGTCGTCCCGCCCATCGTCTACGACAGCCACGCCGACTTCGACATGACCGTCGTCGGCGCGAGCGAGGACCTCCAGGCGATGCTCGACGGACTCCCGGCGGACATCGACGTCACGGTCGACGCCATCGGCGAGTACGACCGCCGTCACGCGCCGATCGCCGGCGCGGTGACCGACCGCCAGCTAGCGGCCGTCGAAGCCGCCGTCGAACTGGGATTCTACGAGGTCCCGCGGACGGCGGCGGTGGCGGACGTCGCCGCCGAACTCGGCTGTGCGGAGTCGACGGCGACGGCGTTGCTCCAGCGCGCCGAGTCGAGCGTCATGGAGCGGTTGGTCCGACGTCACGGCCGGGGAAAAGCCACGGGCGAGTGAGTCGCCGGGGCCGGAAAAGCGATAGCGTGGGACTGTGACCGCGAGACGCGGTGTGACCTCTCGTCGGGCCCCGCGTTACTCGTACAGCGTGTACTCGTCGGTGAGTTCGTCGACTCGCTGGCTGACCTCGGCGACGACGTCCTCGTCGTGGGGGGCGTCGACGACGGCGTAGATGAGGTCCGCGACTTCGCGACACGCGTCCTCGTCGAACCCGCGAGTCGTGAGGCCGGGGGTGCCTGCGCGGATGCCCGACGGGTTGAACGCGGAGCGCGTCTCGCCGGGGACGGTGTTGGCGTTGAGGACGATGCCAGCTTCTTCGAGGCTCTCCTCGACTTCCTTGCCCGTGGTGTCCGGGTGGGACGGACGGAGGTCGACCAGCACGAGGTGGTTGTCCGTGCCGCCCGAGACGAGTTCGAGGCCGTGCTCTTTCAGCCGTTCGCCCAGCGCCTTCGCGTTGTCGACGGTCTGTTCGGCGTAGGTCTCGAACTCGGGTTCGAGCGCTTCACCGAAGCCGACGGCCTTGCCGGCGACGTTGTGCATCAGGGGACCGCCCTGCGAACCCGGGAAGACGGCGGCGTCGATGTCGTCTGCGTACTCCTCGTCGCACATGATGATGCCGCCGCGACCGGCGCGGATGGTCTTGTGCGTGCTACCGGTGACGAAGTCGGCGACGCCGACCGGTGACTCGTGGACGCCCGTGGCTACCAGCCCAGTGATGTGCGCGATGTCGGCGAGGTGGTAGGCGTCGACGGCGTCGGCGGTCTCCTGAATCCGCTCGAAGTCGACCTCGCGCGGGTACGCGGAGTAGCCCGAGACGATGATGTCCGGGTCGTACTCCTCGGCGTGTTCGTGGAGGCCCTCGTAGTCGATGTAGCCGCTCTCCTCGTCGACCTCGTACTGCTCGACTTCGTAGACCTGTCCGGCGAAGTTCGCCGGGTGGCCGTGCGAGAGGTGGCCGCCGTGAGTGAGGTCCAGCGAGAGAATCTTGTCGCCCGGTTCGAGGACGCCGAGATAGACGCCCATGTTCGCCTGTGAGCCGGAGTGGGGCTGGACGTTGACGTGTTCTGCGCCCCATAGCTCTTCGGCCCGTTCGATGGCCAGTTCCTCTACGTCGTCGGCGTACTCACAGCCGCCGTAGTAGCGCTCGCCGGGGTAGCCCTCGGCGTACTTGTTCGTGAGTTCGGAGCTCTGGGCCTCCATGACGGCTTCGGAGACGTGGTTCTCGCTCGCTATCATCGCCAGCGTGTCGTTCTGCCGGGCACGCTCACCTTCGAGGGCGTCTGCGACGGCCGGGTCCGTCTCGCGGACGGTGTCGTAGGTCATGTGCCATCCTCCGGACCCGCCCGTCAATAATCTACCCTTTGTCCGAGAGTATGCCACCAACTGACAGGACAGGGGAGGAAAAGACCCCCCTCCGAGACGGTGCCGAACCATGCACCCGGACGTGAAAATTCGGTTACCAGTATGTATATAATCCAGAAGGACGCAGTGGGTATCACATGGTCACCTGGGGGGTGACAGATGCGAGTACTGGTGGGACTGACCTCGCATCTGTCAGCGACGAGGAGCCAGTGTGCTCGACAGCCCTGCTAGAACAGTTAACGAACCGACGGCAGAAAAGCGAAGAGGCGATACCGCGGCCGACGGACGAGTGTTACAGCGGCGAGGCGGCGCAACTCCTCGTTCCGTGTGACGACGTCACCGTGACGGCGCTGGACTGTAACGCACAGTACACGCTCGCGACGGCCTCCGAACTGCCGGCCGGGTCGTTCCTTCTGAGCGGGACGACCGAGACGACCCCGGACGCTGCTTCGGGCGACCCACTGGCCAGCAACGCCCTCCGCCTGTACGTGCGGTTCGACGGCCCTGCATCGCTTCGCCCGACCTGTGACGGGACCGTCCTCTCGCTGTGGGAGTCGAAATCCGTCGCCGTCGGGTCCAGAGAGACGACCATCGGCCTCCCCCGCGTTCGGGTTCCCGAAACGGCCGCTGGCCTCGCGACGGGCATCTCCTGTCTGAGCGCGGCCCACCACACCACCAGCCCCTCGCGTTCGCATCCGAACCAGCGGGACCATCCGCCACTCCTGACGACCGGCGAAACAGTGTCGATTCCCGACAGTATCGCGGAACAACGGCCGACGACGGGTATCGAACTGCGTCTGCCGTCGACCGTCGAGTCACTGTTCGTCGCGGCGCCACTCGCGTACTACCTCGGTGCGGAGGTGTGCGTCGACGACCGTGAACGGCCCATACTGACCGCCGCAGGAACCGACGTCAGACACGAGTTCAGTCCGCTTCCGACGTTCCAGAAAGAAGTCGCTTCGTTGCTACAACAGGTGTTCTACCTCGACTGTCTCGTCCGTCGGATGAGTCCCGAATCGGCCCCGGAACTCCTCGAGGCGTGTTCGCTCGACCGGCAGTCGGTGCGGACACTGTCGCCCGCGGGCAGACTGGAGCGGTATCTCTCGACCCCGACGGAGACGGTCCGAGCTGCCGCCCCCGAGTGGCACCTCTCGACGCACGCACGGCCCTCGCACGACAGGGCGCGCTGTCTGCCCTTCCTGCTCGACAAACTGAGCCTCGTCTACCTCTCAGAGGGGTCGGAACTGGACCGGAACGAGCTCCTCGACCGAACGCTCTCGGACGCGTATCCGACCCGCGGGAGCGCTCGACAGTCGTCTGTCCTCGACCCGCGCAGGGGAAACAGTCGGGTGCAGGCGTGGCTCGCGCCGGGAACGCCCATCGACGCGTTCAAGACGACGACGACGGCCTACGAGAACCGGTATCGGTTCCGGGACCGCGACAACGACCGCATGCAGGTCTCGGTCGTACTGAACGACACCCAGATGAGCGACGAGCGGGGGACGATCACCGAGATCTATCGCGCAGCGGACCTCCCGATGGACGTCACGGTCAGTGAGTCGTTGACGACGGTCGAACTCGCCGACGTCTTCGAGGCGGAGAACGACTTCGTTCACTTCATCGGTCACTGCGACGACGACGGACTGCGGTGTCCCGACGGCAACCTCTCGGCAGCCGAGCTATCGCACGCACGGACTCCGACGTTCTTCCTCAACGCCTGTGGCTCCTACGAGGAGGGGCTGAACCTCGTCGAGCGCGGGGCGGTAGCCGGTGCGGTGACGTTCAACGACGTCCTCGACCGACACGCGGCGATGGTCGGCACCGCGTTCGCTCGCCTGTTGAGCAACGGGTTCAGCATACAGCGGGCCCTCCAGTTGGCTCGGCGTCGTATCATGATGGGGCACGACTACGCCGTCGTCGGCGACGGCACGTACGCACTCTTGCCAAGCCCGACCGACCCGGTCGTCGTCTGGGTGCAGGAAACGGCAGACGGGTACGACCTCGTCTGTGAGGTGGTGACCCCGCGCGCCGGCGACGGGTACACGCTCCCGTTCGACGGCGAAGTCGCGCTGAACGGACGACGGACCGAGAAGACGGTCACCGAGGAGACGCTCGTCGACACGCTCGAATCGGTCTCGGTTCCCGTCATCTTCGACGGGGGGTTCCACTGGTCCCGTACCCTCGCGACTCGGCTGCGCGCGTCGGCATAATATCCCAGCGATTATCACGGAGGGTCACTAGGCTGCCAATAGCGCCCACAGAACACACCTAGTAGCGACATCGAGTTTCGTTTGTGATAGCTGGGCCGGAACATATATTTAATTCGTCGCAAAGGTGCCTGTGACTGGTGTGTTCAAGAATTCAACTCGAATCGGCCGATGAAATTAAATGTCACAAGCCACAATACATACATTGGGACAATGAGTGCAACCCTATTGAACGACGACGTCGGTGCGATGCTGTCGTCGGTGTTCGACGACGCCGACGGCCCGATATACGTCGTGAACCCGGACCGAGACACCATCTCGGCACTCGTGACGACGTTAGACGAACAGACAGAGCCTCCGGAAGTGCGGCTGCTTGCGGACGAACGAGCCCTGAAAGACGTCATGGACGACTTTCTGGTGGCGAGTACGGCCGCCGACCTCGTCGAGAACGGCGACCTGACGATGCGACTGTTGGCGCACGTGCCGACCCACTCGGTCGCAGTCACGGCAGACAGCGTGTTCGCGCTCGTGACCATCGGCGACGCTGTCGGCGGTCTGGGGACCGACGACAGCGAGTTCGTAGACGGGGCATACGAGTACTACGAGACCACGTGGGAGGGGGCTGAAGCGTACTCCCTCCGAACACCACCAATCACCACGGTCCGTAGCACGCTAGAGAGCGAAATCGGCGAAGCGACCGCGGCGGACTTCGACAGCGTCCTCGAGTCGCTCACGACCGCGCGCGGCGACGGCGACGGCCTCGACGAAGTGACCATCAGTCTGCTGGTGGCCGCCCGGAACGGCGAGCTGCTGTACGACATCAGCAAGTGGGGCGAGGACGTCGGGCTGGCGAGCAAAGCGACGTTCTCCCGGACGAAGACCAAACTCGAAGACATGGGGCTCATCGACACCGAGAAAGTCCCCATCGACGTCGGGCGTCCGCGCCTCCGCCTGATGCTCGGGGACGAACGCCTCGAAAACGCCGACGCCGACGAACTGGCGACGGTCGCACAGAGCCTGCTGGCCGCATAGGTTTTTCCGCCCCCTCTGTGTTTTCCCGGGCATGAGTACTGTCGAAGTCGTCGGGAGCGGTCCCGCCGTCGAATCGTTGGTCGCGGCGCTGGCGGAGACGCCGTCTGAGGTGGTTCGGCGGGAGGACCCGCTCACAGGCGACGCCGACCTGAGTGTCGTCGTCGGGCAGGTCACGGCCGACCTGTTCGGCACTGCGAACGAGCGTGCGAGAGCGACCGGGACGCCGTGGGTAGCCGTCGAACTCGGCGGCATCGGTGGCGTTCCCGTCACCGACGCCGCAATCGCCGGGTTCGGCCCGCAAAGCGGTTGCTACGACTGTCTGACCGAACGCGTGCGCTCGAACGCCGACCAGCAGGCGGACCCCGCCGAGGCCCCCGCCGCAAGCACGCAGCGGTTCGTCGGCGCCGTCGCGGGACGGCGAATCGAACAGGCGCTCGCCGGGGAGGGCGTCGTCGTCGGAACGGTGCTCGAACTGCCCCACACCGAGCGACAGTTCCTCCCAGTCCCGGGGTGTGCGTGTCGAGACGCGGAACGATGGACGCTCACTCACGCTGGGGACCGTGACCACGACCGAGAGGCGTTGTCCCGCGCGGAGGCCGGCCTCGACGAGCGAGTCGGTATCGTCCGGAACGTGGGCGAGGCCGAATCGTTCCCGGCGCCGTACTACCTCGCGGAACTCACGGAGACCGCTCGGTTCAGCGACGTGACGGCCCCACAGCAGGCCGCCGGCGTCGCGGCGGACTGGGATTCGGCGTTCATGAAGGCGCTCGGCGAGAGCTACGAGCGGTACGCCGCCGGCGTCTACCGAGCGGCAGAGATGGTTTCGGGGACCAGCGAGGCGGTGGCAGAGCGCCTCGACCCGGCGGCGTTCGTCGCTCCAGACGGTGGGTGGGGCGGCGGTGACGAGATACCGTGGGTCCCTGCAGAGAACCTCGACACGGGTACACAGCGCCTCGCTCCGGCAGAAGTAGTCGTCTACCCGCCCCCGTCCCGCGCCGTTCGACCGGCGACGACGACGGGACTCGGACTGGGAAGTTCGGAGACCGACGCACTCCTCTCGGGCCTCTACGAGGTGGTCGAACGCGACGCGGCGATGCTCTCGTGGTACGCCACCTACGACCCGCTCGAAGTCGTCGTCGAGGGCAACGAGACGTTCGACGCGCTCCGGCGACGTGCCCGCTCGGAGGACCTCGACGTGACGGCGCTGTTGCTCACGCAGGACGTCGACGTGCCCGTCGTCGCCGTCGCCCTCGAACGTGAGACGTGGCCGAAGTTCGCGCTGGGGTCGTCGGCCCGCCTCGACCCGGCCGAGGCGGCCGTCGGGGCGCTCGAAGAAGCGCTCCAGAACTGGATGGAACTCCGCGGGATGGGGCCGGAGGACGCCGAGGACGCCGACGGGGCAATCGGATGGTACGCGGACCGGCCGGAAGCGGCCGCGTCGCTGACTGAGACGGGGACGGCCGTGCCCATATCGAGCGTCGGCCCCGACTCCGTGCCGACCGGCGAGGCCGAACTCGACGAACTCGTCGACCGGGTGGTGGATGCTGGTCTGTCCCCGTTCGCAAGCCGACTCACGACGCCGGACCTCGAACTGATGGGGTTCGAGGCGGTCCGGGCGTTCTGTCCGACCGCGCAACCGCTGTTCTTCGACGAGAGCTACTTCGGCGGCCGCGCGGAGACGGTGTCGACGGCCCTCGGCTTCGAGCCACGACTGGGCCGAGACCACCATCCGTTCCCCTGACTCGACTACCGGATGGTTTAATACGAGCCGCGCCGTTAGTTACCGTCGTGTGATAGACGGTACCACAGCGCATAGACACACATGGTGACAGAGTTCGACCTCCCGTGTAGCGATTGCGGACACGACCTCGTGCGCGTAGAGACCACGGCGGCCGACGGGTCGCCGGTGGCGGTCGCGGAATGTCCGAACTGCGGGGTGCGACACTACCCCGAGTCGGCGCTGCGAGAGTTCTGAGTCAGATGGCGAACGTGGCCCGCAGCATGTCCCGCGTCCCCGGTCCGAGACCGACCGCGGTGACGGCGACGAGCAACAGCAACGCGTAGCGCGGGCTCTCGTCTAAGAACTCCTCGTTGAACAGCCAGACGACGAGCGACGCGACCACGAGTTTCACGACGAGGAACGGCCACGAGGTACCGATGGCGGCGGTCAGGCCGGCGGGCTGGAGCGCCTCGGTCGTCGCGATGATGAACGCGTTGGCGGGGTGTTTCGGGTAGTAGGTCAGCGGGACGTTCAGCACGTCCAGCCAGTCGGCCAACACGACGTTCGCGACGCCGTCGATGGCGTGGCCCCAGATGACGACCAACCCGATGTAGCCGGTGCCGTCGTTGACCTCGGGGGCGAACGACTCGAAGGCGCGATACAGGCCGTAGGACAGCACCGTCGCCAGCCCGACGGTCGTGAGCAGGACCGACGGGTACAGCGTCGAGTACTCCGTGGTCATCGCCACGCCAGTCAGATAGAGGATAGTCACGGCGACGAGGACGCCGCCGACCGCCGCAGTCGACCGGTAGTAGCTATCGACGTACCCCTCCCGGTCCAGTTTGAGACAGAGAATCAGCGTCGCCAGCGTCATGACGAACAACGTGCCGTAGATGACCGGGCTGATGATGAGCGAACTGAGCGGATAGTCGACGATGGGTGCGAACCCGGCTTCGATCGCTCGGTCGGTCGCGTCTTCGACCGTTCGGAGCGCCCCGCCCAGCAGCATGAACGGCACGAACGCGAAGTACAGTTTCGGGTCCTCGGCGATCTCCAGTCGGTCCAACAGGAGATAGACGCCGACGAGCATGTACACCAGAATCAGCATGTAGCCGATTTCGGAGACGACGGTGTAGCCGGGTTCGGCCACGATACGGCCCTGCTGGACCGCGGCGGTACAGCCCTCGTACAGCGGCTCCGGGCCGCTGTCGGTCATCACGGCACAGCTCGCGGCTTCGGCGTCGGCGTACACCGGTCCCCAGAAGTAGTGCCAGAGGAACCGGTCCCAGACGGCACGCGGGAACGCGAGGACCGCACCCAAACCGGCTACGAGGATGGCGACGAACGAGGCGACCCAGAGGCGCCCGGCCCCGTACTCGTCGACGACCTGCTCGAACGTGTTCATGGCCGAGTCACCGGCGTGCGTCGGTTTCAGGTTTCCGGTCGCGTGCGTGGGTGCTGCGACACCGACACGGCGGACCGACGGGAGCGACTCAGTCCAGCGCGTCCGTCGCCGCCGCGACCAGTTCCGCGTGTGCTTCGCCGTTCGAGGCGACGAGGCTGTCGCTGTCGTGGCGCCAGCGCTCGCCGTCGGCGTCGGTCACCGTCCCGCCGGCCTGTCGGACCATGTGGACACCGGCCAGCGTGTCCCACGGGTGGTTCGGGTTCGTACAGACGGCCCCGTCCAGCGCCCCGTCGGCGACGTACGCGAGTGTGGCCTGAAAGCTCCCGATGCGCCGCATGTCGCCGAACCGGCCGACGACGGCGCCACACAGGTCGGCGAACTCGGTTCGGTCGTCACGGTCCCACCAGCCGACCGGCGCGACGGCGAACGTCTCGGGGTCGCTGCGCTCGCTCACGGAGAGGGTCGCGCCGTCCCGCGTCGCGCTCTCCGGTCCGGCGGCAAAGAGGTCGCCCTCGGACGGGAGGTAGGTGGCCGACCCGACCGGTTCGCCGTCCTCGACTGCGGTGACGCTCGTCGCCCACGTCCGGTTCCCGCGGACGAAGTTCGCGGTCCCGTCTATCGGGTCGACGACCCACACCGGTCCGGTCGCCGGGACCTCGTCGAGGACGGACGGGTCCGTCTCGCCGGTCTCGGGCCCGCTCAACGTGACCACGTCCTCTTCCAGAACGAACGCGTCGTTGGGGAACTCCTCACGGACCGTCGCGACCACCTGTCCCTGCGCGTCCCGGTCGGCCTCCGTCACGAGGTCGTTCTTGTTGGCCTTCGTCTCGACGGCGAGGTCGCCACGGAACGCCTGCCGCGCGACGACGCCCCCGGCCCGGGCAGCACGTTCGGCGAGCGCCGCTCGGTGATGTGCATCTGGCATGCCCGGGGCTGGCAGGGCTGGGGACTTACCACCTCGGTTTCAGGAAAAGGGAGGGACTACTCGTGGCTGGCCTCGTCGACGGCGTCCAAGATGGACTGTGCGATGTCCCGGGCCTCCTCGGGCGTGTACAGTACCTGATTCCCGAGCGATTGCTCGATGCGGACGTAGTCGTCGTCCGCTTCGATGGAGAAAAACGCCGTGTTCTCCAGCGGTGGCACTCGGATACCCGAACCGTCGGACTGGTCGGTTGCCATGCGAGTTATTAACTCACGTCCCCGTATAAAACTACTCATATGTGAGAGATCGGCTGACACTCCCATATTAGTGAGAGACGATACACGGATTATCTTCCGTAGAGACGGCCTAATGCCACGTCGTCGGCTCCGCCCACGGAGCAATCTATGCATCGGGACCAAGCCGGTGGAGCCGTCGCGGCGCGGCCGGTGTCCAGCGCCGTCGCTGGTGGGTGTGGTTCAGAGAGTTTGCGAGGGAAGACCGCTCCGTGCGAGTCTTCCGGCACTGTGTGCGAGGGACCGTATCGGTCCAACAGTGCGAGGGAAGGGATTTGAACCCTTGGACCCCTACGGGAGCGGATCTTGAGTCCGCCGCCGTTTCCTGGCTTGGCTACCCTCGCACGCGTTGCTCGCATCACGTTCTGACGGCGGTGTGGTATAAATGTCGTACGGAACTGTGGCG
Organism: Haloarcula sp. JP-L23; assembly: GCF_011602445.1. NCBI lineage: Archaea > Methanobacteriati > Methanobacteriota > Halobacteria > Halobacteriales > Haloarculaceae > Haloarcula > Haloarcula sp. JP-L23. The sequence continues at coordinate 2,494,202 of NZ_CP050014.1, forward strand.
GCGGGCAAACGACTAACAGCGTGGAACGCGAGTGGCGACGTATGCCGTCCCTCGCGACCCCGATTCAGATGGGTGGGGCGCTACCGGTCGTCGGTGTCCTTCTAGCGTTGCTCCTCGCCGCCATCGTCGTCTACGCGCTCCGGAACACCGGCGAGTATCACGACCCGGGGGCGGGAGACACCATCGTCTGCCCCCGCTGTCACCACTCGACGGCGGCCTCGGATAGCGTCTGTCCCGAGTGCGGGAAGGACCTCTGAGGACCGGTGGATTGACCCATGCAGGTCACGAACGAGGAGTATGGACGAACACACGCGAGACCCGACTGTCGCCCCGCCGGACGGCGACCCGGCCGGATGGCGGGCGGACGGGCAGTGGGAGCACGCGACGCTCCGGCGGGCCGTCGTTCACGGCGTCCGTCTGTACAACGCCGGGGAGTTTCACGACTCACACGACTGCTTCGAAGACGAGTGGTACAACTACGGCCGGGGGTCCACCGAGAGCAAGTTCCTCCACGGGATGGTACAGGTGGCCGCTGGCGCCTACAAGCACTTCGACTTCGAGGACGACGACGGGATGCGCTCGCTGTTTCGCACCTCGCTGCAGTACTTTCGCGGGGTTCCCAACGACTACTACGGCGTCGACTTACTGGACGTTCGGACGACAGTGACGAACGCGCTGCAGGACCCGAGCGTGCTCGACGGCTGGCAGATACGACTCGACGGCGGCTACCCGGTCGCCGACGAGACCGACTTCGCGTTCGCCGAGGACCTCGACTGACACTCGGTCGCCGCACGGAATCCACACGACTCTAATGGCCGGGAGCACAACTACGACCGAATGCGAGTGGAACAACTGGGTGAGGGAGAACCGGACGTCGCCGTCGTTGGGAGCATCCACGGCGACGAGCCGTGCGGTCGGGACGGTATCGAGGCGGTCCTCGCGGACCCGCCGACCGTCTCTCGGCCGGTGAAGTTCGTCGTCGGCAACGAGGCGGCGCTGGCCGCCGGCGAGCGATACCTCGATACCGACCTCAATCGAGCGTTCCCCGGCGACCCCGAAAGCGAGGCCCGCGAAGACCGACTGGCCGCCGAACTCGCCGCCGAACTGCGTGGCTGTACCGTGCTGTCGCTGCACTCCACCCAGTCCTACGACGGCATGTTCGCGCTCGTCGACGACCTGACGCCGCTCGCCCGGGACATCTGTCCGAAACTCTCAGTCGACGCGGTGGTCATGACGAAGGGAGCCAACGAGGGTCGACTCTTCTCGGTCGTCCCCGCCGCCATCGAGGTGGAGTGTGGGTATCAGGGGTCGCCGGAGGCGGCCGCCAACGCCGAACAGGTCATCCGCGAGTTCCTCGCCGCGACGGGCGTCACCGACGACCCGGCGCCGACCCGGGCCGAGTCGCTCCCGGTGTTCCAGCTCGGCGACCCGATTCCGAAGGCCGCCGCCGACGAGTACGAAGTGTACGCCCGGAACTTCGAGGAACTGGCGGCCGGTGAACCCATCGCCGCCGCCGACGGCAATCAGGTCCTCGCCGACGAACCGTTCCACCCCATCCTCCTCTCTGCGGAAGGGTACGAGGACGTCTTCGGCTACACGGCTGATCACGTCGGCGTCCTCGACTGAGGTCGACGCCGTCACTCACGTCTCACCGGCAGATACTCGGGGTAGCGGTTGTCGTAGCCGACGGCGCGACCGAGGACTGCGGTCGTGCGAATCCCGAGCAACTGGAGCCACAGGGGGAGGTGCGCGAGCAACAGCATGTCGTCGAACTCGTCGAGCACCACCGCCAACCTGAGGACGTTCAGCGGCATCCCCGACGACGTGACCGGGGCACCGTCGCGGGCGAGGCCGTAGGTCACCCGCATGAACTGTTCGGTGCGGAGGCCGGGCGCCACCGACCCCCTGATGTGAAGCACATCGTCCCCGGCGTTCCAGAACCGATGGACGTCGCCGGCAGGGACGACGGCCGTCGCACCGGCGGTCAACTGCCGTCGGTCGCCCTCGTGGGCGATACCCATCGTCCCGGACTGCACGGACAGCCGTTCCACTTGCTCGGGGTGGACGTGACGCATCGGACCGTGTGACCCCTCGGCGGCCAGCCACATATCGAACCGGAGCGGGTCGGTTTCGGGGTCGTCGGGTCGTTCGCGGAATCGGACGACTTTCCCGGCCGGCGGACTCGCCAGACAGTCGTCGTCGACGAAGTGCGTGTGGCCGAACGGCGAGTCGTCGGCGTCAGTCTCGGTCCCGGCCGCGTCGCTCACGCGTCGTCGGGGGCGTCCAACTCGACCAGCGTGAGGTCCCGGTCGAGCATGCAGTAGTCGTGTGGCGGGTCGCCGACGACCTCCTCGATGCGGTACTCCTCGTCGAACTCGGCGCCCATCGGCTCACAGTACTGGTGGCTCGGACATTCGGTGTGGGGACAGGGGCCTGCCAGCGACGCGTTGCTGCCGGCGTAGGCACCTTTGGTCGGGACGTTGGCACGGATGGGGGCAGGTTCGACCTCGACGGCGCGGACGCCGGTGTCGTGGACCGCGCAGTCGAGCGTCTGGCCGCTCTCGCGGACCTCGGTGATGCGATAGCGGCGGCCGGGCGTGAGATTGAGACACTGGGTCCGGTACGGACACCCGGCACAACCGTCGGCCTCGCCGTGGTAGACGAACTCCTCGCCCACCTCCGCGAGGCGCGTCCCGACGAGCGTTACAGTAGTCATAGTGAGAGATAGATCCGGGCGGAATTTAAGGGTCAGGACCGGCCGGTCAGGTCGTCGAGTTCGTCGAGGTAGTCATCGCGCGGTACCTGATACAGCGAGCGGTAGTCGACCTCGCCCGAGGCAAAGCGGTTCGCGAGGTCGACGGCGGCGTCGACCGCGGACGCCCGGTCCTCGAAGGACTCGGCGTCGCGGTCCACTTCGGGTTCCAGATACAGGGTGACGTACCAGTCATCGCCTGACCGGTCGAGGCCGGGTCGGCGGGTTCGTTTCCCCCGTGTGAGGTATATCGTCGGGAGACAGGGCGCAGGGAAGTTCTGGCTGTCGAAGACGTCCGGACGGTACGCGAGGATGAGTTTCGCCTCGGTCTCGTTCCAGACCGTCCAGTCGTCGGCCAGTCCGTCGAGGTCCATACCGACGGCTTCGTCTCGGCAGGCAATACTCTATCGACTACTGACTCGTCGCCCGCTTTCGGGAGGGTTACTTATAAAGCGTCTCGGCGCTCACCCTCGTGTGAATCCGTACCTCAGCGATGCCGTCTCCGTATTAGGCCCTGATTCGAGGCGTCGAAAACCCGGCGTTATATGGGTAACGGGAAAAGGTTCTTGATGTTGAAGCACTCATGTGTTAAATAGTATCGGAAACAGTAACCCACTGTCACCCGTTACCACTGGGGTGGGTCCGTCCCCGCGACCACCCAGCCAGCACACATGGCATGGTACGACTACCGGCCCGCAATAACGGGCCCTACCGCGGCCGCCCGCCTGCACGCACGGAGCGGCAGTTGGTGGCATCGGTGTACTGAGTCCGACACGCTGGCCCTGCGTGCCCGCGTGCCATCGCGTGCCGAACTCACCGAGATAGCATGAGCAAGAACAAAGAGACACTGGAAGCGCTGAGCAAGGAGTACCAAGACACGATACCGGCCGATCTCCGGACGACGCGGAGTTTCGACTGGTATCTCGACCAACTGTACGACGAACCGCGAATCGCCCGCAACGCTCACCAGCGCGTCGCGGACATGTTCGACTACTACGGGACGTCCTACGACGAGGACGCCGGCGTCGTAGAGTACGAGATAGCCAGCGAAGACCCGCTTCACGACGGCGAGAACACCTTCTACGGCCGCGAGGTCCACGAGGCGATACACGAGTTCGTGAACAAGGTCAAGTCCGGAGCGCGGGGTCTCGGTCCAGAGAAACGAATCAAGTTACTGCTCGGTCCCGTCGGGTCCGGGAAGTCCGATTTCGACCGACAGGTCCGTCGGTACTTCGAGGACTACACCCGCCGCGACGAGGGGCGGATGTACACGTTCCGCTGGACGAACCTCTGTGACGTCATCGGCGACCAGGACCCGGCCGACGACGTGGTCCGGTCGCCGATGAATCAGGACCCGATGGTGTTGCTCCCACAGGACCAGCGAGACAGGGTCATCGAGGACATCAACGAGGAACTCGACGCCCCCTACACCATCCGGAACGAACAGGCGCTCGACCCCGCCTCGGAGTTCTACATGGACCGCCTGCTGGCCAACTACGACGACGACCTGCAGGCCGTCTTAGAGAACCACGTCGAAATCGTCCGGTTCGTCGCCGACGAGAACCAGCGACAGGGTATCGAGACGTTCGAACCCAAAGACAAGAAGAACCAAGACGAGACGGAACTGACGGGTGACGTCAATTACTCGAAGATAGCTATCTACGGCGAGAGCGACCCGCGGGCGTTCGACTACTCCGGGGCGTTCTGTAACGCCAACCGCGGTATCTTCTCCGGTGAGGAACTGCTGAAACTCCAGCGAGAGTTCCTCTATGACTTCCTGCACGCCAGTCAGGAACAGACTATCAAGCCGAAGAACAACCCGCGTATCGACATCGATCAGGTCATCGTCGGCCGGACGAACATGCCCGAGTACCGGGACAAGAAGGGCGACGAGAAGATGGAGGCGTTCAACGACCGGACGAAACGCATCGACTTCCCGTACGTCCTCCAGTACGAGGAGGAGGCGAAGATATACAACAAGATGCTCCGGAACGCGGACTTACCGGACATCCACGTCGAACCCCACACGCTGGAGATGGCCGGCCTGTTCGGCGTCCTCACCCGCATCGAGGAACCAGATACGGAGTCCGTCGACCTCGTCCAGAAGGCCAAAGCCTACAACGGCGAGATAGACGAGGCCGACGACATCGACGTGAAGAAACTCCGCGACGAGGCCGCCACCACCGCCGACATCGGCGAGGGGATGGACGGCGTCTCGCCCCGGTTCATCGGCGACGAGATAGCCGAGGCCATCATGGACTCGATGCACCGCGACAGGCAGTTCCTCTCGCCGCTGACGACGTTCAACCACCTCGAAGGCAACTTAGAGAACCACGGCTCCATCGACGAGGAGTCCTTCGACCAGTACTACCGCTTCCTCGAACTCGTCCGCGAAGAGTACAAGGAACGGGCCATCGAGGACGTGCGCCACGCGCTGGCCTACGACATGGACGAGATTCGGCGACAGGGAGAGAAGTACATGGACCACGTCATGGCCTACATCGACGACGACACCGTCGAGGACGAACTGACGGGCCGCGAGCAGGAACCGGACGAGCAGTTCCTGCGCTCCGTCGAGGAGAAACTGAACCTGCCGGAGGACCGAAAGGACGACTTCCGGCAGGAGGTGTCGAACTGGGTCTCACGGAGAGCACGCGAGGGCGATACGTTCAACCCGCAGGACAACGACCGCCTGCGCCGCGCCTTAGAGCGCAAACTCTGGGAAGACAAGAAACACAACATCAACTTCTCGGCGCTGGTGTCCTCCGGCGAGATGGACGACGACGAACGCAATCAGTGGATAGACGCCCTGATCGAGCAGGACTACTCCGAAGAAGGTGCCCGTGAAGTGCTCGAGTTCGCCGGCGCGGAGGTCGCTAAAAGCGAGATGGAGGACTAGATGAGCGGCGAGGAGTACATCGGCCGGGCGGACGACTCGCTGGACGCCACCTACGAGGCGCCGATGAGCCTCGCCGAGTACGTCGACACCGTCCTCGAGACGCCCGAAATAGCCGCACACGCCTCGAAGTACATGCTCGCAGCCATCGAGGCGGCGGGCACGCGCACCGTCATCGAGGAAGGCGAGGAGAAAGAGCGCTACCGCTTTTTCGACGACCCGTACAACGACGGGGAACACGCCATCCTCGGAAATACGGAGGTGCTGAACGCCTTCGTCGACGACCTGCGCTCTATCGCCGCGGGGCGCGGGAAAGACGAGAAGATAGTGTGGCTGGAAGGCCCCACGGCGACCGGGAAGTCCGAACTGAAGCGGTGTCTGATCAACGGCCTTCGGGAGTACTCGAAGACGCCCGAAGGCCGGCGATACACCGTCGAGTGGAACGTCGCCGGCGCGGGCGGGAGCGACAGCGCCCTGACCTACGGCGACGCACCGGTCGAAGACGAGGACGACTGGTACGAGAGTCCGGTGCAGGTACACCCGCTGACGGTGTTCCCGCCGGACGTCCGCACCGACCTGCTGGCCGAAATCAACGAGCGACTGGACGATCACATCGATATTCACGTCGACGGCGAACTGGACCCGTTCTCCAGAGAGGCCTACGACTACCTCGAAGAGCAGTACCGACGGCAGGGCACCGAGGACCTGTTCTCGGCGGTCACGGATCCCTCGCACTTGCGGGTGAAAAACTTCGTCGTCGACGTGGGCCACGGCATCGGCGTCCTCCACTCCGAGGACGAGGGGACGCCCAAGGAGCGACTGGTCGGGTCGTGGATGCACGGGATGCTCCGCGAACTAGATTCGCGGGGTCGGAAGAACCCGCAGGCGTTCTCCTACGACGGCGTCCTCTCGCAGGGCAACGGCCTGCTGACGGTGGTCGAAGACGCCGCACAGCACGCCGACCTGCTCCAGAAACTGCTGAACGTCCCCGACGAGAGTCGCGTCAAACTGGACAAGGGCATCGGGATGGACGTCGATACGCAACTGGTCATCATCTCGAACCCCGATTTGGAGGCACAGTTGAACCAGCACGCCGACCGAGAGGGACAGGACCCGCTGAAGGCGCTGAAACGTCGGCTGGACAAACACGAGTTCACGTACCTGACGAACCTCTCGCTGGAGGCCCAACTGCTCCGGCGGGAACTGACCAACGAGACGACTGTCTGGGACCCCGATTCGTGGGAGGAACTGGAGACGTGGATTCAGGAGCCAGTGACCGTCTCGGTCCGTGACGACGTGGCGTCGGCGACGGACAAGGAACTTGCGCCACACACCATCGAGGCCGCCGCGCTGTACGCCGTCGCCTCGCGACTCGACGCCTCGAACGTCCCGAACGGACTGGACCTCGTCGACAAAGCGCTCCTGTTCGACCGGGGCTACCTGATGGAGGGCGACGAGCGAATCGACATCGACGACTACGACCTGGAGACGACGGACCACGACGGGGACCACGGCATCCCCGTGACCTACGTCCGTGACGTGGTCGCGGACCTCCTCCACGAGACCCAGGACCGCCACCACCCGGACCTGCCCGTCGAACACGTCATCATGCCCCGAGACGTGCTGAACGCGGTGGCCGAAGGGATGGGCGACGCCCCAGTGTTCTCGGCGGCGGAAGCCACCGAGTACGAGGAGCGCGTCGTCCCCGTCAAGAACCACGTCTTCGGCGAACAGGAGCGAGACGTGTTAGACGCGATGATGCGGGACAAGCGCGTCGACGAGGCCACCGTCGAGGAGTACATCGAACACGTCTACGCGTGGGCCTCCGACGACCAGATAGAGAACGAACGCGGCGAGTACGTCGACCCGGACCCGCTGAAGATGAAGGTGTTCGAGATAGAGCACCTCGGTCGGTTCGACGAGGAGAACTACGACGACAACGACCCGGACGAGGCCGTCGAGGCGTTCCGGACGGACAAGATAATCACGGCGCTGAACCGCCACGCGTGGCAACGCCGGGACGAGGAGTTCCGCGTCGGCGACGTCTCGCCGAAGGAGATTCCGGTCATCAAGACCGTTCTCGGGAGCCACGACTGGGACGACGTCAAGCGGACCTACGAGGACTTCGACCCGCGGCAGTGGGACGAGCCACCGTCGGGGACCGAGACGGCCCGACTCAAGGAGATGACTATCGAGAACATGGTCGATATGCACGGCTACAGCGAGGCCGCCGCCGAACTGACCAGCCGGCACGTCATGAATCAGGTGAGTTACCGATGGGACTGAAAGACGACCTCGAACGGTACCGTGAGGTGGGAGAGGACCGCCGGCAGGACCTCGCCGAGTTCATCCAGTACGGCGATTTGGGGCAGTCCCGCGGCGACGAAGTGCGCATCCCCATCAAGATAGTCGACCTCCCGGAGTTCGCCTACGACCAGCGCGACAAGGGCGGCGTCGGGCAGGGTGACGGCGCCGAACCGGGCGACCCGGTCGGCCAGCCACAGCCCCAGCCGGGCGACGACGGCGACGAGGACGGCGAACCCGGCGAGGAGGGCGGCGAACACGAGTACTACGAGATGGACCCCGAGGAGTTCGCGAAGGAACTCGACGAGCAACTCGGACTGGACCTCGAACCGAAGGGCAAGAAGGTCATCGAGGAGAAGGAAGGCGACTTCACCGACATCACACGAACCGGCCCCTCCTCGACGCTGGACTTCGAGCGCCTGTTCAAGAAGGGGCTGAAGCGAAAGCTCGCGATGGACTTCGACGAGGACTACGTCCGCGAGGCGCTGAAAGTCGACGGCTGGGGGCCGGCGACGGTGTTCGAGTGGGCCCGCGGAAAGAACATCCCCGTCTCGAAGGCGTGGATAGAGGACGCCTACGAGGACGTCCCGTCGAGCGAACGGGGGCGTGGGACACCATCGAGGAGATGGAGGCCAACGTCGAGGAAGAGGACGCCCCCACGCGCATCCGACGCGAGGGCGTCGACGAGATTCCGTTCCGCCGGGAGGACGAGCGCTACCGCTACCCCGAAATCGTCGAGGAGCGCGAGAAGAACGTCGTCGTGGTCAACATCCGCGACGTCTCCGGGTCGATGCGCCAGAAGAAGCGCGAACTCGTCGAGCGGACGTTCACGCCGCTGGACTGGTACCTCCAAGGGAAGTACGACAACGCCGAGTTCGTCTACATCGCCCACGACGCCGACGCGTGGGAGGTCGAACGCGAGGAGTTCTTCGGCATCCGCTCGGGCGGCGGGACGCGCATCTCCAGTGCGTACGAACTCGCCGCACAGCGACTCGAAGAGGAGTACCCGTGGAGCGAGTGGAACCGCTACGTGTTCGCGGCGGGCGACAGCGAGAACTCCTCGAACGACACCGAGGAGAAGGTCATCCCGCTGATGGAGCAGATTCCCGCGAACCTCCACGCCTACGTGGAGACCCAACCGAGCGGGAACGCGATCAACGCCACCCACGCCGAGGAAGTCGAACGGACGTTCCGCGACAGCGACAACGTCGCCGTCGCCTACGTCTCCTCGCCGGGGGACGTGGTCGAGGCCATCTACGAGATACTGAGTACGGAGGACAACGGATGAGTACCGACGACAGATTCGCCAAACAACGCATCGCCGACGACCTCGAAGAACCGGTTCAGGAGGCGGGCAAACTCGCTCGTCGGCTGGGCCTCACACCGTACCCGGTGAACTACTGGGTCGTCGACTACGACGAGATGAACGAACTCATCGCCTACGGCGGGTTCCAGCAGCGGTACCCGCACTGGCGCTGGGGGATGCAGTACGACCGCCAGCAGAAGCAGGGCCAGTTCCTCGGCGGGAAGGCCTTCGAAATCGTCAACAACGACGACCCGTCACACGCCTTCTTACAGGAGTCGAACACGCTGGCCGACCAGAAGGCGGTCATCACGCACGTCGAGGCCCACGCCGATTTCTTCGCGAACAACAAGTGGTTCAAGATGTTCAGCGACGGCGCGCCCCGGTCGGCGAGCGAGGAGGGACGCGACAGAGGCCCCGACGCCGCCGGGATGCTCGCTCGCCACGCCGACGCCATCCGGGAGTACATGCAGGACCCCGAGATAGAGCGCGGCGCCGTCGAACGGTTCATCGACCACGTCCTCTGTCTCGAGGACAACATCGACCAGCACCAACCGTACAGCCCCGTCGAGACGGCCGAGGAGCACTTCGAGGACATCGAAGGCGTCGACGTGACCGAGCAACTGGACGAACTGGACCTCTCCGATGAGGTCAAGCGACAGGTGTTCGACGACGAGTGGCTAGACGCACAGGTCGAGGAGGGAGAGGGCGTCTCGTTCCCGGCCCAACCGGAGAAAGACGTCCTCGGCTTCCTCCGAAAACACGGCATGGCCTACGACGAGGACGCCGAGAAGGCCGTCGAGATGGCCGACTGGCAGAAAGACGTACTGGAGATGCTCCGCCGCGAGGCGTACTACTTCGCCCCCCAGAAGATGACGAAGGTCATGAACGAGGGCTGGGCCGCCTACTGGGAGTCGCTGATGATGACCGGCGAGCGCTTCGCCGGCGACGACGAGTTCGTCCTCTACGCCGACCACATGGCACAGGTGCTTGGCTCGCCGGGGCTGAACCCGTACAAACTCGGCATGGAGATATGGGAGTACGTCGAGAACACCGAGAACCGTCGGGAAGTCGTCGAGCGGTTGCTCCGCGTCGACGGCGTCACGTGGCGGACGTTCGGCGATGTCGTGGACTTCACAGAGGTGCAAGAGCACCTCGAACCGCCCGCGTGGCTCCGCGACGTGGCCGGCCACCTCGACGAACTCGACCCCGAGGACCCGCGCGTGGACGCCGAGGGCCTCGAAGCGGCCCGCGACGGAGAGTTCGACGTCGAACGTTATCCGTGGAAGGCCCTGACCTACGAGGGGCTGGCCCAGCGGCACTACTCGCTGGTAAAGCCCCAGTATCGCGGGTTCGTCTCGCGGGTCGGACAGGAGGAACTGGAGCGCGTCTCCCGATACATGTTCGACGACGCCCGGTACGACAGCATCGAGGAAGCGCTGGCCGACGTCGAGTACACCCGCGGCTGGGAGCGGATGCGCGAGATTCGCGAGAGCCACAACGACGTGACGTTCTTAGACGAGTTCCTCACGCAGGAGTTCGTCGACGACAACGACTACTTCACCTACGAGTACACCCACGCCTCCGGCGACTACCGGGTCACCTCGACGGACCACGCCGACGTCAAAAAGAAATTGATGCTGAACTTCACGAACTTCGGCAAACCAACCGTCGTCGTCGAGGACGGCAACTACCAGAACCGCAACGAACTGCTCTTGACCCACCAGTACAACGGCGTGATGCTCGACCGGAGTCAAGCGACGGCGGTCCTAAAGCGCGTCTTCGAACTCTGGGGGCGGCCGGTGAACCTGCTGACCATCACCAAGGAGTTCGACGACCACGACATCGAGGTCGCGAAGCGCCGTGACCGCGAACCCGAACCGGAGGAGGTCGGCAAGCGACTACGCTACGACGGCGACGAAGTCACCATCGAGGACGTCCCGTGGAGCGACGTCGAACACCTCGCGGCGACGGACATCGACTACAACACCAAGCCCGACGAGTGGCTTGCCTGAGCGCTCTTTGCCCGCTCTCACCGGTCGCTCAAACCGCCGTCGAACCGTCCAGAAGATATGTGCCCGTCTCGGCAGGGTCGAGGTATATGCCCTCTCGACGCGCGTTTCTCGCACTCACGGCGGCCACCGGCGTAGCCGGATGCCTGACCGACGGCGACCGAAATCCGGAGGGTGACGGAACCGGGTCGCCGAACGCCACCGACGACTCGGGGGCGTCAACCGACGGGGCAGAGGCGTACGCGGACGCCGACCACGTCGCGTGGACCCGGTCGCTCCCCGGCACGGTGGTGAACCCACCGACGCCGACCGGCGACAGCCTGTACGTCGGGACCGACGCCGGGACGCTTTCCGCGCTGTCCCCCTCGGACGGGCACCGACAGTGGACCTACGACGCCGGACGGGAGGTTCAGGACTCGGCGGTCGGCGGCGGAACGGTGCTGGCCGTCGCGGGTGGCGACGGCCTCAACTCGGCACAGCGGCTCCACGCCGTCGACGCCGGGACAGGAAAGAAACGATGGGACTTCTCGCCGACCGACTGGTGGCTCGACGTCCTCGCCGTCACAGACGACACCGCGTACGTGGCGACCACCGACGACCACGTCCAGTCCTCGGGCGAGACGCTGTACGCCCTCGGCTTGTCCGATGGCTCCCGAAAGTGGGCTGTCGAAATCGGCGACCCGAGCGGCGGCCTCGTCACCGACGAGCGAGTGTACGTCCCGGCCTACGGCGTCCTCGACGTGTTCGGCACCGACGGGACTCGGGCGTGGGCGTACTCCGTCCCGGAATATCAGTACCGGACGCTCTCCGTGGTGGGCGACACCGTCGCCCTCGTAAGCGCCGCGGACCCGCGCGAACCGACGGTCCACGGTATCGACGCCGCGACGGGCGAGCAGGCGTGGACCTTCGACGAGTGGAACGCCTACACGACACAGGCCGTGGGCGACCAGTTGCTCGTCGGCGGCGACTCCGTCGCGAGTCTCGACCCGGCGACCGGCGAGGTCGAGTGGCGCGTCGACGTGAGCGCGACCGTCTACGACGCGCCGGTGGCGGACGGCACGCTCTACGTCGTCGGGAACGAGGCGGCGGCCGTCTCCCTCTCGGCGGGGAACGTGCAGTGGCGGACCCCGGTCGACGCGTATCTGGCCCGGCCGTCCGGTCTGCTCGACGGACAGTTGGTGATTCAGCGCTCGAAGAGCGAGGACGACCGTGACCGACACGTCCTCGCACTCGACGGCGACACGGGCGAGACGGCGTGGTCGTTCGCCGCCGAATCGCGACTCACACGGCTCGTCGTCGGTGACTCGCTCGCGTTCGCCGGCGAGGACGGGACGGTCATCGGCGTCACGCCCTGACCACCGGCGAAGGGAAACCCGTTTTTCCGCCCGTCACGTTGACCGGGTATGAACGTACGCAGTGTCGCCGACCTCGGCCCCGACGAGCGCTCGGCCCTGTTCGACCGGGACGCGGGCGTCGAGGCGGTCCGGGACGACGTCAGTGACATCGTCTCGAAGGTCCGCGAGGAGGGCGACGTCGCCCTCCGCCGGTTCGCCAGCGAGTTCGACGACGTGGAAGTCGGCAACGTCGACATCACCGACGCCGCCGAACGCGCCTACGAGGAGATAGACGACGACGTGCGCGCGGCCATCGAGGACGCCGCCGAGAACATCCGGGCGTTCCACGAGCGACAGGTGCCCGAAGACTGGCGCGAGGACTTCGACGGGCGGGAACTCGGTCGGCGATTCCGACCGTTGGACAGCGCCGGCGTCTACGCCCCCGGCGGCACCGCGGCCTACCCCTCCAGCGCGCTGATGGGGGTCATCCCCGCGAAGGTCGCGGGCGTCGAACACGTCGCCGTCGCGACGCCACCCGCCGAGGAAGTGAACCCCGTCACGCTGGCGGCCATCCACGTCGCCGGCGCGGACGCCGTCTATCAGGTCGGCGGGGCGCAGGCTATCGCCGCCCTCGCGTACGGTACCGAGACGGTGACCGCGACGGACATCGTCGTCGGTCCGGGCAACCGCTGGGTCACGGCCGCCAAAGCCGAAGTGCGCGGCGACGTCGCCATCGACTTCCTCGCTGGACCCTCCGAAATCATGGTCGTCGCCGACGGCGACGCGGACCCGGAACTGGTCGCGGCGGACCTCGTCGCACAGGCCGAACACGACGAGAACGCCTCCGTCGTCGCCGTCACCGACGACGCCGACCTCGCCGAGAGCGTCGCCGAAGCCGTCGAGGAACAGGCGAGCGAACGGGACCGCGAGTCCGTGATTCGGGGCGCACTGGACAACGACGCCTCCGGCGTCTTCCTCGCCCGGTCGATGAGCGAGGCGGTGTTGTTCGCCGAGGAGTACGCCGCCGAACACCTCTCGATACAGGCCGACGACGACGAGGCTCTGCTGGACCGGATTCCGTCCGCCGGGTCGGTCTTCCTCGGCCCGTACAGCCCCGTGGCGGCCGGTGACTACGCCGCCGGGACGAACCACGTCCTCCCGACCGGCGGGGCCGCACGCGTCACTGGCGGACTCTCGGTGGACACGTTCGTCCGGTCGACGACCGTCCAGCGCCTCTCCGAGGATTCGTTGGGAGACCTCAGCCAGACGATCACGACGCTCGCGGAAGCCGAAGGGCTGGAAGCACACGCCGAGAGCGTGCGGAAGCGGTTCGAGTAGCGAGGGGCGCGCAGACGCGGCCCTCGGTGGAACGGCGACCGAAGAGAGCCGTGGAACAGTAGCGAGGGGCGCGCAGACGCGAACGCCGTGACCGGCGTCAGTGTTAACACGTTCGGGGGCACATCTATCAGTATGAGCAGCACCGTCGACGGTGAACCACAACTCGGTGGCGAGGACGTGGGTGTCACCGAGGAAGCCGCCGAGGAAGCGATAGCGCTCCTAGAGAGTGAGGACATGGACACGGACGTGGCCGGCTTGCGGTTGTTCGTCCAGCAGGGTGGCTGTGCCGGCCTCTCCTACGGGATGCGCTTCGACCACGAACCCGAAGAGAACGACACCGTCTACGAGCGCCACGGCCTGCGGGTGTTCGTCGACGGCGCCAGCATCGACTACATCGAGGGGTCGGTACTCGACTACGAAGGGGGACTGCAGGGCGCCGGGTTCCACGTCGAGAACCCGAACGTCGTCAGCGAGTGTGGCTGTGGCGAGTCGTTCCGGACCTAGTCTTCGAGTTCGAAGGCGACCGTCACCTCTGCCTGGTACTCACGACCCTCGACGCTCGCTATCTCGACGCCGAGTTCGTCCACTTCTACCCACTTCAGGTTGTCCAGTGTCGCCTCCGCCCGCTCGATTGCGTCGTCGGCGGCGGCGTCGAAGCTCTCCGAGCTCGTTCCGATCAGTGTGATCTTCTTGAAAACCATCTGTTGTCACCGTGTGCTGTCGTGAGACGACCGTCCGATGCGGGCACGTCTCGGTCGGACTTCACGCGGTACCGACAAATATCTTTGTGAAGGAGTGTCATGGGCCGCCGGCGTTGGACGACGCCGTCGGGACGACTCACTCCGCGTTCGAGCAGTCGACGTTGGGGTTGAAGTTCGCGAAGGTGCCGTTCGGGTTCGCCTTCCAGAGCCACGCGTGGAGTGAGTACCACGGCCCCGGCCCCTCGTGAGACTCGTGTCCGAACATGGTGAACGGTTCCGTCGAAATCCACTCGACGGCAACGAGGTTCATGTTCCCGTTGTTCGGTTCGTAGACGAGTACTTCCGGATTCATCGGGTCGAGCGAGTTATCGAGGTGCGTGGGATTCCCGTTCGCGTCGAGGAAGTTGACGTAGTGGACGCCCATGGCCCCCTTCCCTTGGGGGTGGGCCACGCAGTGCCCGTTAGTGACGTATCCGTCCGCCTCGGCTTTCGCGACGTCCTGATACTTCCTCGTTGCCCGCCGCACCGCCGCGAGCTTTTTGTGGTGGTCTGCAGCGCCTCTACCGCCCGCGATAGCGTTGCCAGTTATCCCAACGAGTGCACCGGCCGCACCGAGCGACCGGAGTACGGAACGTCTGGTTTGTGGTGACATACTGCACGTTCAGATACTTACCGTTTCGACATTGTTAGACCCGATCTAACCACGGCGAAACGGTCCGCTTCTCACCCGGTCCGCGTCTCTAGCCACTCCTCGACGTACCCGACGGCGTCGGTGAGGTGAGCGGTGCCCCAGATAGCGACGACGACGGCGCCGATAGTGTCGAAGACGAGGTCCAGCATCGTGTCTTCGAGGCCGTATTGAGTGAGGATAGTGGCGTTGCCGGTGGCCTCGGCGACCAGCGTGATGGTGAACTCGATGACCTCCCAGACGACGCCAAACGCCAGCACGAACAGCAGGATGAAAACGAACACGAACCGCGGCGGGAGGTGTATCTCATCGGAGTGGCGATCCAGCGCCCGGACCGTCGTGTAGCCGACGGCGGCGACGAGCGACGACGACAGCGCGTGGGTGACGTGGTCCCATCCCGGGACGCTAGCGTAGAAGTTCACTTCGGACCCCGGCAACCCGAGAACGCCGACGGCGTGCAAGAAGACGGCCGAGGTGATCCACAGGGTCAGGCCGGGATCCAGCGTGATGCCGAAGTCCCGTTCCAGTATCGGCGGGAGTTGCGTAACGAGGAGGCCGACGCCAGTGTTGACGATGACGCCCGTACTCCCGCGTTCGATGCCGATGGCGAAGATACCGACCATCGCGAACGTCATCACTCGGGAGGCCTGCCGCTGTCGACGGGAGGTGATACCGAGGTAGTCCCGAATCCTCATAGGTCGGGCTGCACCTCCTCGGGGACCCGGGTCGTGCCAATCTGTCGACGGACGTAGTACGCAAAGACGACGCCGGCACCGATACCGGCGATAGTCGACGCGACGAACTCCCACATCAGCGCTCGCTCGATGGCGTGTTCCGTCATCGTCGGGTCCAAAATGAACGTCGTCCCGAGCGTCTTGTCTGCAACCCAGCGGACGACGGCCCAGACGCCGGCGGCGGCCATCGTCGTCACGGCGACGAACACGACGGCAAATCGCGGCGTCATCTTCACCGGCGTGAAGACGTGGAGTTCGACGGCGACGATGAGTGCGATGGCGGCGACAGAGAGGTACGTCGCGAGGTTACCGGTGACTCGGACCGTCGCGAACAGGCGACCGACGACGGGGAGGGCGGCGAGAAAGAGAATCTCCCACGGGAGCATCGCGTCCCGGTTCCACAGTAACACCGGCGGGAGGAGCGCGAGTGCGGCGACGGCGGCGGCGAAGGCGGCCCAGAGAAGTTGATTCTCCAGTACGCTACCCGCAACGACGGTGACCAGTATCGCGATCACGACCCAACTCACCAGCGCGTTGGTCCGCCGGTCACGTAACAACTCGGTCACGTCGGGGCTCATGTCCGTCAGATACGGCGCTGCGTGGAAAACACTATCGGAGGTCAGAGGACACCGTAGGCAAGCGCGTAGGCGACCGCCGCGACGCTGACGGCCGCTAGCCCGGTGACGACGGCCTCCAGAGAATCGACGCCGCGCGAGAACGGACGGACCGGCGCGCCGACGGCGCCGATAGCGAGGACGCTGAACACGAAGTGTGCAGACTGCTCCAGCGTGGGTGCCGGAAGCATGATGGCGGCGGCGGCGTAGCCGACGCCCAGCGACGCCCGCGGATTGACGAGGGCGGGCAGGCGGTACCCCGTGAAACGGGCGTACGTCCAGACGGCCAGCCAGACCGCCCCCAGTTCGACCGCGAAGGCCGCGAGCAAGTGCCCCGTCGGGTCGGGGTGGAGCGCGATGCGTTCTGCGACTAGCACCACGTCGAAGGGGTACAGCAGTGCCGGCGGCGACCCGGTGAACAGGTCCCCGAAGGGGTGTGAGAGGAGGCCGACGAACGCGACGGCGAACAGCGTCCGCGGACGCACGTCGAGGCGCCGACTGAGCACGGCGACGCCGAGGCCGGCCAGCGCGAACGCGAGGACGACGACGGCACCGACAGCGCCACTAACGAGTCCGGCAGCGCCGACGAGGAGCGACAGCAGCGACAGCGAAGCGGCTCTGGTGGGCCGGGTACCGTGTGCCCACAGGCCGACGGCGACGGCGAGTACGGCGCCCATCACCAACGAGTGCGTCGGGCCACGGTGGATGACGTTGGCCGTCGCCCAGAACACGTCTGGTCCGACCGTCTCGACGGAGCGCATCAGGAGTCCGACCGGTGCGTACACCACGTCTACGTCGGGCACGGCGGCGAACAGACCGCCCACGAACCCGAGCTGGAGCGCACGCTTCGGACGCACGTCCAGTCGTTTGGCCCCGAGCGCCACGATAGCGAACGCCAGCAGGGCATGCCCCACGAACATACCACACCGTTCGGTGTCGACACGCATAAGTATCGCGTGTCAACGGGTGTATCACCACACGCAGCGGCAGGTTCCTACGACCGGATTCAGGCGTCGTCGGTCACTTTCGTCCAGCGTTTTTCGATGTCCGCGTTGGCCCGAACCACCGTGTCGCCGCCCACGTCGAAGCGCGTCTTCCGGAGTTCGATAGCCGTCACCTCGCCTGTCGTGTCGCCCGCCGTGACGGTGTCGCCGGGGTTGAAGTCCGGGTCCCGGAGGAGGTAGACACCGGCGACGGCGTCGGCAATCATGCCCGACAGCGCATAGGAGACGCCCAGCGCGAGGAATCCGGTCGCCGTCCCCAGCGACGCAGCGACCAGCGTGAGGCCCACGATAGAGAGAAAGGAGAGGACGACGCCGAACCAGAGGAAGACGAGGACGATAGTCGCGACGAACTGTCGATACACCGGTGCCTCACCGGGGAGTGCCCGCTTCAGTATCGTCCGGACGACGAACATGAGAGCCTTGATAGCGATGCCTGCGATGACGAGAAAGACCAATCCAGTAAGCAAGTCGGGGAGAACGCTCTGGACGTCGGTGAGGAACTGTTCGAGCGCGGTAGCGATGACGTTCATCTGCACGCCCCAAGGTCGGTGGGGGCGTCCCTAAGTCTTGGTCCCGGGGTGGACGATGTCGTAGTCGCCGTCCTCCCGGACGCCGATGACCGCCCACTCGTACTCGACGTCCATCCGTGTGAGACGTCGTACGAGTGTCGTCGCCTCCGACGACCACGTGACGAAACAACGCAAGTCGCCCGTCTCCGGGAGTGTCTCGTCGCCGTCGAGGACGGTGACACGGACGACGCGCCACTTGTGTTCTGCTCGCAATCCGCTGTCAGTGCGCGACACGGTGTACCCGATATCGTCGAATATCGACTGGGCCTGCTCGCCGAGTGATGTGGTAACGGCCCCCATCTGCCAACGCCTACCAGTGGGTGGAGTATAAACGTTCCCACTCGACAACCGGTCGTGTTTAGTTAGTAGCATTGTGTCAGCGAGCGAAGCTCTGCAACCAATTTTCGGCTGTTTCTGGTTCGACGTGACTGAAGCAGTTCGAGAACGACGAGGTTCGTCCCTTCAGCTCTCGGCAAATCCGCTCGATAGCGTTCCGATTTCCGTGGCGACACATCTGAAATCGGAGTCCAATTCGTTGGAGCGCAGTTTGGAGGTATTTCACGCCGTCAACGAGAAACACGGCGGTTTCGACATCGTGTTTGTGTCGAAGTTCACGGAGGATAACTTCCGTGAGGGCGGTCGTCGTCGAAAACAGCCGGACGTGAAGCAGTTGGTTCGTCTGTGAATCAGCAGCGGCGTACAGCCAGACTTGCTGATCGTTGATGCGAATCACCGTTTCGTCGAGCGCAATCTGATTCGGAGATTTGCCAGATTCGGGCTGTAAATCGGCTTTCTGCACTCGATGATGGATTGCCTTTCGACTGCGTTGTACACCCGACATGTCGAGTAATTCGACGGTATTCGACAGCGACAGCCCCGCAGCGTACGATTGAATACCCAACGCCATCGCAGGCTCGGGTGTCCGCTCGCGCTCTACAAAGTCCAAATCTATCCAGTCTCAACTACCGCTGAGGCGGGCGGTTTCTGCCATAGAGCACCAAGAAATTCTCCCGCCTCAGCCTTCACGCTTAACTACACACCGCCGTGACAGGTTCCAACAGTCCTGCTGAATACACAGCGCGTATCGGTCACCGGAACCAAGGTGTGGAAGAGTGTCCACGAGCCGACCTTGTAGCACTGAGAGAAGCAGATATATCTGAAATGATGGGGTGCTTCACCGGTGGTCGTTTGGATCGTAGTCTTCACCGGGTTCAATTGGTGTGTCTGACTGCACTTTGTACGCCTGCGCTTTTTCGTGGCGCTTGTAGAAGTACACGACAGGAAACAGTACTAGGAGCATAGTGAACAGGTATTGCTGTCGGGCGAACGTGTACCCGACAAGCGCAGTTGCAAGCAGAACCGAAACGTGGCCGTATACCCAAAGGCCATGCGAGACCGATTCCCAGTCTCCGTACATATACAAATAAAAGAAATCCTCAATCCATCTTCGCATCCGACACATAATATCAGATTATAAGTCTATGATATTAGGTGTATTGAACCGCCGAACTCAGTGACCGGTCTGCACCACGTCCCGTAGGTACATTGATACTGTGCAAGATACACGGCGCGTATCTCGCCCAAGGGAGATTTATCGCTAGATTACAAATTGAGACGAGATACCGCTTGGTTCGCAGGGTCGTCGGGGAGCAATGGTGACTCTATCGGTATGTCGTACCCATGAACGCGGGCAAGCACCAGCAACGCAGTCGCCTGAACCGCCATGACTTGATCGACGACGTTGTCCTGATGGCTATCCTGCTCGTGGAAGGAGAGCATCGACTCGATTCCGGCTTCGAGTATCGACGGGTCGGCATCACGCATCCCCCGAGCGATATCACGGCGTGACCATACTTGACGTGATAGTCGGGCTTGGACTCGTTGATAGTTTCGAGCCCGTATAGTGCCGCTTCGTCGCTGTTATCGAGAACGGCACCGGCCAGACGCCAGGCGAGAAAATACCGGTCAGAATTGTGCTCACCTGGCGAACACTCTTCGGTCTTAGCCAGGCCGACTATTGATTCAGCTATGCTGATGAGACCGATACCATTGCCAGCCAACGTCGCTGTGTACATCCCCTGGGCGATGTTGTAGCGCGGGTGGTACGACACGCCCGATGCGACATCGATATCGAATCACGATTCGAGGTTGGGTTGCGCGACGCGGTCGCGTACGTCCTCACCTGTTGGGATTACGAGCACCAGATACACTTGACGTCCCGAAGCAGACGGTCGCCGACGTCTTTGAGCAGGCGTCGGGAAGCACCTACTAGACATACGACATCCCGGACGATGAAGGAGTTGATGGATCGGTTATCGTGTTTGTCCCCGCTGGGGTGCCCACGTCTTCCGCACTAGCATTCGAAGTCCGAACGCTCAGCGGCCGGTCCCGGCTCGAACGCTGCCGCATTCACGGGACCGTCTACCAAACGGCGTTTTGCAGGGCGTCGGAACTGCTCGATACGGATCCGAACTTCACCGCCCTTTCGAAGCGGTCCGCCGAAACGGTCGAGAAGGGAGATTAGTCGTCGGTGGTGGACGGTGACGGACTCGCCCGGAGCGTCGGCTCCGACCTGTACCGCGACCACAGCGCGAGGAGGCTCGGCTGGACGTACACGCTCGCGAGGAACGAGTACACGATCCCGATCGCGAGAACGAGACCGAACTGTCGCAGTGCCGGCAATAGCGCGAACGACAGGACACCGAACCCGGCTGCGGTCGTCGCCGCACTACTGAGCAACGCGCTCCCGGTCCCGGTGCTTGTTCGTACCAGTGCCGTCTCGGTATCGACCTCCTCGTCCAGTTCCTCGGTGAATCGCTGGCTGATATGGATCGCGTAGTCCACGCCAAGCCCGACCGAGATACTGCCAACGAGCGCCGTCGTGAGTCCGATCGGGATGGACAGCGCCCACATCGTGCCGAGCAGCCACGTTACGCTACAGAATATCGGAAGGAGCGTGACTAAGCCGAGCAGCGGCGCACCTTCCCGAACGTGATATATCACCATCAGGAGCACGAGCACGACGCAGAGGGTCAACGCCAGGCTCTCAACGACTGTGGTCGCCAGACCATCGTTGAGGTTCTTCGATGTCACCGGCGACCCGGTCGCGATGACCGACACGCCATCGGCGTCTTCTATCGTCCCCGCGGCGTCGTACAACGGCGCGACAGCGGCGTCCCTGTCGAGGTTCCCGTTCACCGCGATACGCAAGAGCAGGCCATCGTAGGTGCCGTCGTCACTCCGGTGGAGCGTTCGCGTTGCGAGACGCGGGGTCGTCTCATAGAACGCGTCGTAGACCGCCGCGACGTTTCGGTCCGGGACCCCGTCTGCGTCCGTATCAGCTGCCTGTAGCGTCGCGTTGAATGATTCGTTCTGCGCAGCTGCCGTTTGCATCGCCCTTACGGGCGTGACGACGGCTGGCTCATCGTCTGCACCCGTCAACACGGCGTCTGCCGTTTCGACTGCGTCTGTGGCCCGCGCTACGCCATCGAGTACCCCCGGATCCGTCACGTTCCCTTCGACGTACACGTATCCCTGTTTGTCTGGGGTCTGGAAGTTCCCGTAGATGAGCCGGCGGTTCTCCTTGAGGAAGTAGTCGCTTGGTTGCAGGTCGTCCGGGAGGTTGTCTGTCCACGCGGGCGGGTCGTCAGCCATGAACGACGTCTCCGGCGTCGCGACATCCACCTGTGTGGCGGCGGCGGCCCCACCGGCCGTGAGGAGCGCGACCGACAATAGGACCGCGACCGGTGCGCGCGTCGCCATGGTCGACCCGCCACGCAGGGCTCGGCGGACTGTGGCCATCGACCCCAGCGAGGACGACCGTCTGTCCCACCCGACCCGCGCCAGAAGCGAGTCGACGCCGATCTTGAGGGCGGGAACCAGCAAGCCGAACACACACAGTGTTGCGAGGATCCCGATAGCCGAGACGACGCCGAACATCCGGAGATCGGCCATCTGACTGGTGAGGTTCGCGAGGAACCCGATGGCGGTCGTCGCCGTGACGAGCGCGAGCGCTGGCCCGACACCGACGAGTGACCGGTGCATTGCGGTCTCCGGCGACGATTCGCCGTCCTCGCGCTCCTCGCGATACCGCATCACGACGTGGAGCGCGTAGTCGACCGATAGCCCGATGAGGAGTATCGGGACCGCGATCATCGTCTGCCCGAACGCGATACCAAGCCACCCCATGAGTCCCATCGTCCAGACGAGGACGACGCCGATGCCGACTAGTCCCAGGCCGATGTCGATGGGGTCACGATACGCGATCGAGAGCACGACCAGGACGAACATCAGCGCGAGCGGGCCGAGTATCGCGAGGCTGTCCGATATCGCTATCGACTGCTGGCCGCTCATCAGCCCACCACTGTAGAGGTAGTATCGCTCCCCGTCCGACCGATCCTTGGCGAGCTGTCTCGCCGCGACCTGTCCATCGGTGACTCGCTCGGGGAGCGCAACGTCCACAGTGGCGCCACCGCCGGTCTCTTGGACTACGACCACGAGGTGGGTGTCCGCGGTCGCGGCACCCGGTTCGTAGGACTGCGGGAGCAGGCGGAGCGCCGCGCGCCTGCCGGATGACGGTCGTTTGGGATCGAGGACGCGCGTC
Organism: Haloarcula sp. JP-L23; assembly: GCF_011602445.1. Lineage (NCBI taxonomy): Archaea > Methanobacteriati > Methanobacteriota > Halobacteria > Halobacteriales > Haloarculaceae > Haloarcula > Haloarcula sp. JP-L23. The sequence continues at coordinate 2,517,054 of NZ_CP050014.1, forward strand.
ACGACCGCCGAGACCTCGGACTCGTTCATCGATTCCAGTTGCGCTATCTGTGCTTCGAGCGTCGGCGGTTCCGGGCTGTCCGACGCGCTCGCCTGCGCCTCGATGTCCGCGGTGCCGGACTCGGTCCAGCCAGTGATGACTGGGTCGGGGAGCCGCTGTCGGCGCTCCGCAGCGACGGCCGCGCGTGCGACGACGTTCGCTACGCTCACTACGGCCTGGTCGTCCGCCAGCGTCCGGTTCAGCGTCCGGTTCTGGTAGAGGGCCCGCTGGTAGCGTAGCGTCTCCAGTAACGTGGCCCTCGACAACGCGTTCCCGGTCTCGTTGCTGACCGCGACCAGCGTAACTGTCGTGTTGGCACCTCGTTCCGTGAACCGCTGTTGTACTTCGTCGTGGGCCGCTCTTTCGGGTGTATCACTGGACACCCCGCTTATCGACGAGGACTCCTGGATGTCACCGAGTCCGACGCTGAACACGCCCGTCAGGACCAGCATCACGGCGACGACGAGAGCGCTGTGTTCCGTGACGACCGACCCCAGTCGGCTTACCTTCGACATCGGCGGTCACTACTCATCCCGTTCGTGGCGGTCATCTCGACTGTCCCGTCGGTGTGGTCCTGCGCCGGTTCCGTTCCCCCGAGTGTGCGCCTGGGTCGTCCCGACTCGGACCGCCCGATCCTCGACCGGCTGATTTTCTCACTCTATCTAAAGTTAATTCTATTGCTCATCAAGTAACTTTCGTTACGTGTCGTATTCATATACATCATAATCGCTACGTTCGTCAGAGTCACGATCCCGTCACATCGTGTCACTCGGCTTCGGCACTGCTCGCCCTGGACAACAACACTACCGTGATGCCACCGAACACGACGTTCAAACCGGCGAGGACAGCGAACGCTGGTACGAGGGTGTCGTACATCCCGCCGAACTGGGTGATGGTAATCACGGTCATGACGTCTTCGCCGAGCACGAGCGCCCGGATCGCGTCTACCGCGTACGTTACGGGATTGAACGTCGCTATCAGTTCGACCTCCGAGGACATCGGGATGAACGCCGGAGAGAGAAACAGCAGCGGGAACATGAACAGCATCGACGCCGCGTTCAGGACTTCCTCGTCCCGCGTGAGCAGCCCGACGACGTTCGAGAGAGACATGAATAGCAGTCCCACGAGGAGACAGACGATGACGATGCCGAGCACCCCTGGGACGCCGGTCGTCACGTTCGCGCCCATGAGGACGCCCAGACCGAGCACGGCGAGCAACTGAAAGACGATACGCACGAGCTCCGAGGTCGCTTTCCCCGCGAACACGGCCGTCCAAGTCATCGGCATCACGACGACCTTCTCGAACATCCCGCTTTCCAAGTCGCTCACGAGACCCATCCCCGAATTGAAAGCGGATCCCATCGTCGCCTGCACGAGAACCGCCGGCAGCAGGAACGTGACGTATTCCACGTCCGCAAAACCGGCGCGTTCCAGCGCGAATCCGCCGACGTCACCGAAGACCGCAGTGAACAGAAGCAGGGAGAACACGGCGACGACGATCTCGAGGACGAACGCCGTTGGGTTCCGGAGTGTCTTCCGGTTCCACCGCTTGTGGTTCACCCACGCGTCGCCGATGATAGAGTTCCCGGTGTCGGGCCCGCCGGTGTCTGACGTACTCATCGGCTCGCCTCCATCGGTTCGGTCTCGGCCTCGAGGTCCCTGACCTCCTCGTCGGCTATCGCGAGGAAGACGTCGTCGAGCGTCGCCTCCTCGATGTCGAACCCGGTGACGGTGTGTCCGGCGTCCCTGAGTTCGACGAGGAGTTCCGTCCCGAGTTCGTTCGCGTGCTGGGTCGTCACGCGGAGGCTCTCTGAACCGACCTCGACGGTCGCCTCCTCGGTGAGTTCGTCACACTTGCGGGTGACCGACGCCGCGTCGGCGAGGGCCGACTCGTCGCCGTCCAGATCGATACGGAGGACCTGTCCTCCGACCCGGCGCTTGAGCGACTCCGGTGACCCGTCCTCGACGAGTTCCCCGTCTTTGATGACAGAGAGTCGGTCACAGAGCGAGTCGGCCTCTTCGAGGTACTGCGTGGTGAGAAATACCGTCGTCCCCTGTTCGTTGATGCGTCGGAAGTAGTCCCAGAGGCGGTTTCGGGCTTTCGGGTCGAGACCCGTCGTCGGTTCGTCGAGGAACACGAGTTCCGGGTCGTGTACCAGCGCCGTCGCCGCGTCGAGACGCTTCTGCATCCCGCCGGAGAACTGTTCGGCCGGTGAGTCCGCGACGTCGGCGAGGTCTGCGAGTGCGAGGAGGTCCTCGATACGGTCGTCCCGGTGGGCAGCCGGCACGCCGTAGGCCTCACACGCGAACCGGAGGTTCTCGCGGGCGGTCAGTTCCTCGTCGACGCTGACCGACTGCGCCATGTACCCGATGGACCCACGTACCGCCGTCCGCTGCTCGGTCGGGTCGTATCCGTTTACCCGGACTGAGCCCTTCGTCGGTTCCAGTAGCGTCGCGAGTATCTTTATCGTCGTCGTCTTGCCGGCCCCGTTCGGGCCGAGAAACCCGAAGAATTCCCCTTTGGGAATCGAGAACGTGATGCCGTCGACTGCGGTCGTTCCGTCGGCATACCGGAACGTGAGTCCCTCGACCTCGATGGCTAGGGCCTCACCCGCTGATTCCTCGCTGTCGTCTGTGTGTGGTTTTATTTCTTGCTTCGACATCTCGTGAAATACTGTACCGGGTCCCCCCACGAGACGTTTCTGTGAGGTATACAAACGGGTTTTTTAAAGCATCTCCCGTTTGTGGCGGTCAATGAAACGGCTGCGAGCGACAGCCCGGATGACCGGCGAGGACGCACCGAAGTTCTACAACCTCCTCGCGGACTCGGAGGACATCGCCGAGGCCAGACTCCTCGATATCAACACGACCGTGAACGGTGTCGAGACGCTCCTGTTTGCCATCGACGGCGACCCCTCGACGTTCGAACGCGAGGCCACCGATTCGCCGGGCATCGAGTCCGTGGAAATCGCTTCGCGTGGTTGCACGTGGTCGTACGCGCTCGTGGTCATGCGACCGGCTGAAACCCCGCTGTTCGGTGCGCTCCAGCGGCTCGGACCGCGGGCGGGACTCGTCATCCGGACGCCGATCGTGTATCGGGGCGGGGAAGTCCAATGTCGGGCCGTCGGCGACCCGGCGCCGCTGCAGGCGGCGCTTGACGTCGCACCCGACGCATTCGAAGTCCGCATCGACGAGGTCGGCTCCTTTCGGGGGGACCTCGACGACCCCAGAAACGCGTTGAGCGACCGACAGCTGGAAGTCCTCCGGACCGCTCACCGACTCGACTACTACGAACAACCCCGCGGCGCGACACACAAGGATGTCGCGGCCGAACTCGATTGCTCCCCGGTCACCGTCAGCGATCACCTCCAGCGAGCAGAGGCGAAGCTCGTAGACGCTGTCCTAGACGATCTCGGCCCAGAGATTTGACCCTGGGCGCACCGCTGGAGGTTTAGTTCTATCCCCCTGTCATAATCGTAAGACTATTTGATTTGAAATGAAAATTCGGGCCTATGCACTATTCACCTCGCGTCCCCCGACGAGCTTTCCTCGGTGGGGTCGCTTCCATGATCTCGACCGCCCCCGTCCAAGCGCTCGACGAGACCGCCACGGACCCGGAGGACGATTCGGGGAGCGAGTCAGTTGTGATCTCTGACGCCGCCGTCACGGATGCGATCGAAGCTGCCCGCGAGTCCCTGTTCGCGAACCGTCGCGGGTCGAACCAGCTCGGCGGCCGGACCTTCCGGCACTGGGAGACCGACATCCTCGGCCTCAACGAGAAGGGCAAGTACCGCCAGACGCTGTACTACGCCATCCTGCTCGAACACCTGGACCGCCGTGAGGACATGAAAGAACGCTGTATCTCGTTTTTGCTCGACGGACGCGAGGACGGCGGCGGGTGGGGTGACGTCGCGACAAACTACGGCGCCCTGCTCCTGTTCGATCTCGCGGACGAGCCGCAGTACGACGGTGTCGTCGCGGAGATCGAGGCGGAGAACGAACGCGAGGGGTTCGAATTCGCACCAACCGTCTCCGAGGGCGGCGCTGTCGATACCGGCCTCACCTACGACATGCGGGTGATGTACGCCGCGCTCTCCGACGAGTACAGCTACGAGGAACTGTTCCCTCTCGACGCACCGCTCGAAATCGGCCGCCTCATGGCCTACACGGAAGCGTTCGACGGCGACGGTATCTCGGCGCAAGGCCAGAGCTTCCGGCAGTCGTTCGTCGCTGCGATCTGCGCGCACTTCATCATCGCTTCCGACAAGAAGAGGTCGTTGAGCGCGCGCGATCGAAGGCTCCGTCCGCTCCTGAAGCGCGTGCTCATCAGTCGCCGACTCAGTAGCGGTGTCTGGGCGACATCGATGGTTTCGGTGCTCGCCGTCCTCGCGCTCCTCGCGACCGGCGTGGAGCCGGCCGGCCAGGACGCTGTCCGGTATCCCGTCGACTGGATCGCTCGAAACCGCGTGACAGACGAGGGGCGCGTAGAGATCTGGAATCTCCCGACGTGGGACACCGCGAAGATCATCGACGCCCTCCTGGCGTCGGGGCTCGACACGAACGACGAGCGCGTCCGCGAGGCCGCACAGTGGCTCTACAACGCTCGGGTCCCCGAGCACACCGCCAAACCGATAAACGCAAAGCTCGACCGGCCGATGGCGACGTATCGGACCCACCAGGGGAACGGCTGGGGGTACAGAGAGAACATCTACAGCGACTGGGACACCACGTCCATGTGCATGGAGGCGCTCGCGGAGTTCATGGGTCCCCACATGGGTGCCGACGCAGAGTTTCTCATCGAGGTCCAGAACAGTGACGGCAGCTGGTCGACGTTTGCGAAGGACTTCGATCCCCTTGACGACGCTGTCGAGGACGCGGTCCGAGACCGGCTTCACCCTGCACTGTTCCGGCGGTTCTTCGGCCGGAATCGGGCGACCGACGTCACCGGGGGTGCGCTGTCAGCGCTGGGGAAGCTCGGGTACACGGTCGAGAACTCCCAGAGCGTTCGTGACGGTGTCGCGTGGCTGGCGGACGCGCGCTCGGACAACGGGATGTGGGTCGCCATCTGGGGGCAAGCGTTCACCTACGGGACGGCGCGGGTACTCCGTGGGTTTCGCGAGGTCGGAGTCGACATGGAGCGGGACATCGTTCAGAACGCCGCCTCTGCCTTGCTCGACAAACAGAACGGCGACGGTGGGTGGGGCGAACAGGGCAGTTATGCGGCGGGACAGGCGGACCCGATGGACGTCCCCTACGAGCCCGACGAGTCGACGCCTGAGCAGACCGGGTGGGCACTCCAGGCGCTGCTGGCCGCGGGTGTGTCGCCTGATACAGACGCGATTCGGCGCGGCGTGGCGTACCTCCTGCAGACACAGTCGGACGATGGGTCTTGGCCGGTGAGCCTAGTGATGTACAACTGGGGTGGCCCGAAGTACAGTACCGCAGCGACCACGCAGGGGACGGCGCTGAAAGCGCTCGGGATGTATCGGTCCAGCCAGTAGCTTCGAACGGCCCCACTGTGGCAACCCCTGAAACGGCCTACCCACGTCGGACATACGTTCGCCGATAGACACGTGATGGCCGGTTTCGGCGCCCGATCCAAGCCAACGAATTTATAAAACTAAAACGTTATCTGCTGAATAAATAGATGGCAGCATTCCAGACAATACAACATTTCGTTCGTCGAACGTCTCCGCTAAAGTTGTTCGACTACTCCACGCAGCCGCGTTTCCTGCTCCCGGTGTTGTTCCCGTTCGTTACCTATCTCGGCTGGCTTCGGGATCCGGCAGCACCGCTGATGGATCACGTCCTAGCGGCCATCGCCATCGCGCTCGTGGGGTGGATCGGTGCGATGTTCGTCGAGTACCAGCCGTTCGTCCCGCTCGAAGACGACACCGTCAACGATATCCAGGGGGTGATGCTCGCCGTCGTGGCTGGGTTGATCTACGTCGTCTGGAACCACTTCGGATGGTCCGACCTCGTCCAGGGGTGGGCGCTCGTGGGCGCAATTGCCGTTTTTCTCTGGCTTCCAACGCGACGGCTCCTCACCCTCTCGGGCGGCGTTATCTTCCCGACTGCCGTATTCGTCTATCTTTCCGTCATCGAGTCGTCATTTATTCCGCTGCTTCTCGTTCCCGCCCTTCGTGTTCCGGTCGCACTCAAGATCGAGAATCTGACGTATTTCGAGACGGTCGTGGGATTGAGCATGGGTATCGTCTCGGTCGTAATCGTTCTCGTTCTCCCCTCTGTCAGCTGACGATCCACTCAATAACACGTGCTCTACTCGCTGATCACGTGTGCTCACCTCGGTGGGCCGTAGTGCGACCACTCGATCCGTCCACAATTATCTGCGCCGAGCGCTGGACGCGTCTCAGCCCTCCCTATGCGGCGTTCAGATCGCGGCCTCTCCTACGGTTACATCTACCGTCAACTTCGGGATCGGCGCCGTGAGGGCGACGGTAGCCGGCCTGCTGCTGTCGGTGGTAGCACCGGCGGGACCGTACTCGCGCTCGCAACGTTCCCGGTCGCCGGCACGACCCTCGCGGTCGTCCGGCTGAGGCCGGCATCCATGCCGGACCGTGCGGCTTGACCCGCGGTCTCCGTCCGGGACTAGACGTACGTCAACATCGCGTCCGCTTCGACGGCAATATTTCGACTGACGCTGGCCACATATCTGACAGGTTGAAATCCTCCCCCCAGGTATTCACAAAGCGGTAGTTCTGACTCGAAAAACGAAACCGACGACCACTTTCTGGGAATGACCGGCGAGCGCCTCTTGGGCCCGCAGCGGACCTGTGTGAGACGATCTTCTGACGACCTACGCCGAGGCAGTCGACGAGAGCGCTGACGGCCTCTGACGTCGGTGACGCCGTTCGCGTCGCTGATCGACGTGGCCTCGGCCGACTACGAGCGGGCCGAGGGCTTTCGGCGTCACGGGAGCCCCATGCACTGCGAAACTAAACAGTACCGTGTTGGGTTCCGCGGCGGGAAAACCGAACCGGCCGATATTCATGGCCGGGAACGCCCGATATCGAGTGCTTCCAGGAGGGTGCACCGCGTGGCGTTGAACGTGTGGCGGGACACGGTTCGCTCTGTCGTACCGTTGCACCCGCTCGCAGTTCGGCGGCGAACGAGCGGTCAGTGCCGCACCGATACTGCGAGCATTCGATCAGCGTCAGCCGACCATCCGATGAGCACGAACGCAACTACCCCGACCGCGAGACACAGCGCTGCCAGCACGTCGAACACACCGTACCCTTCACGCATCACGGAGACGACAACTCTGAGCGCTGGAATCGGAAGCAGGACCGCGAGCACGCGACGTTGGGTCGCGAGATACAGCAACGTTGCGGTCGGGACGATGACACCACCGGAGAGTGTGAACACCGTCCGCGCCGGGAGCCACGCGACGATGCTCACCGCAGCCACGAGCGCCCATCCCTGAACGAGAGGTGACCAGTCGAACCGCCGCCAGACGGTGTACATGATCACCGCGACCACAAGCAACGCCACGCCCTGTAACGCGTTCACCAGACTGCCGTCTATCGGTTGTGACTCGAGCACTGTGGCCAACAGGGATCCAACCACATCGATACCCAGCACTGCGAGCAGGTGGTTCCGCAATCGACCCCCGCCGTCCCACCGCCACCCGAGGTACGCCATCACCGGGAACAGTATCGGGAGTAGGAACCGCGGTTGCGTCGCCAGATCAGCCAGCCTGAACGCGTCTATCATTTTCTTTCTACTCGCGATTCGAGATTGAAACGATACAACGGTTTCGGTCGGCCCTTCGCGTTCGGAACGGTCCCAGAGGGTCATTTGATCAGCGGCGCTCCGACGCGGCGAGGGTCCGCAACGAACGACCCCTAGATCGTTATCGCCGTTTGACGGTCGCCACGTGCTCTGTTGCCGGTCGGAGTGTCATCGACGGCTTGAACTCGATATCCCCGTCCACAGACACGTCCAGGTCTACGCGACCGACCATCTCGGCGAGCGCGATCACCATCTCCTGACGTGCGACCTTCTTCCCGGGACAGAACCGTGGACCGCCGCTGAACGGAAAGTACGAGAACTGCGGCCGTTCGACATCTCTCTGCCAGCGGAACGGATCGAACGACTCCGGGTCCTCCCAGAACCGGTCGTCGCGATGCGGGACCCACTGAGGAAGTATGAACTGCGTGCCCTCGTCGAACTCGTATCGCCCGACGCTCACCGACTCCGTCGCCATCCGGTTGACACCGACGGTCGGCGGGTAGAGCCGCAGCGTCTCGGAAAGGACGTGTTGTGTCAATTCGAGATCGTCGACCTCGTCGGGCTTGAGCGCGTCCCCGTCGACGACGCTATCGTACTCCTCTCGGAGCGACTCAAGTACCGACGGATGCCTGTCGAGCAGCCGCCACGCGTGCATGAGCGATCCACCGGGTGAGGATGTCCCCGCCAGTAGGAGGCCTACCAGGTTGTGTCTGACCTCGACCTCCGAAAGGGCACCGCGATCCGCCGCTTTCAGTAACAGCGAACAGACATCTTCGCCGTCGGATTCGCCGCGTCGTTGCTGAATACACATGTCGACGTACTCGTCGAGTTGGCGGACGGACCGCTCGAACCGTCGGTCGGTTGGCGTTGGCAGCCAGTCAGGGAGGTATCGGCCGACCCGGCGGAGGTTCGCGCGGTCGATGAGCGCATCTGATGCCGAAATGACGACCTCCTCGTCCCCGCGGATGTCGATGCCCAGGAGCGTATCCGTGAGCATCCGCATCGTGAACACTCGCATCTCCTTGTGGAGGTCGAACGTCTCGCCGTGCTCCCAGGCGCGTACCGACTCGACGGCCTCGCCTATCATCCGTCGCCGGTACGCTTCGACGGTGTCCCCTGTGAACGCTGGTCTGATCGCCTTTCGTCGCCGACGCCAGTCGTCGCCCGTGGACATGTTCACCGCGTTGTCCGTGATGCCGGCGAAGCTTTCTTGCTGTGCAGGCCCGATGGTGAATCTTTCGTGTTTTTTGACAAGTATCTCCTGTATCATCTTGGGACCGGTGACGAGGTAGAACGACTGTATCGGTGTGTCGACCTCGACGATGTCGCCTTTGTTTCCGAACTTCTCTATGGCTTCGATGGGGTCCCGCGCGTACTCCAGGGCGTGCCCAAGGAACGGCATCCCCTCGGGCTTCGGCGGGGACTGGGTATCAGACATATAAAATATTTACAGCCTCACTCGTATATTTCTATTGATTAACTAGTGTGAAATAATGTCGGGGCGCGAACTGATACTGCCGTGCCTGGAGCGTCAGTGAGTGGTCGATGCGCAAACTATTGTTTCAACAACACCTCGATCAGTTCGATACCTTCGTCTAAGACCTACGTGGGTCCGGTGACGCTCCGCTCTTCTCGGCTTTGATGATTCACTATAGGGCGGTAGGTTCTACTGTTGATGAGTCGGTGTGATCGCTCCTCTGGAATGTCCATCCACGGCCTTAGGTGAGCAAATCGCTTGTTGGTCAAGAGCGGATTCTTGTTCGTCTCAATTTTCCAGAGCTAATCACCCGATATTCGACCGCTGTCAAGCGGTTCACCAGAGCCCTCTTCTCGGAAATCTGTCTCGAGTGATCCGAATAGGCGGAGTAACCCGATGTGACAGATCAGCAGGGCAAGGACGACGGGGCTCCCCGACAGCGCTACGAGCACGAGCACCCCGACGGACTTGAGCGCGATCTCGATGCGCTTGGTCTGATCGCACCCGAATCGTGAGGCGAGTGTGACCTTGCCTGCCTCCCGGTCCCCTTCAATGTCTTTCGCGTTACGCGCTTCGAGGCCCGCGAAGACGATGAGGAACCAGCCACAGAACAGCCCTGCACCCTCGAGTATCCCGACCGAAAGCGGCGAAATGAACACGTAAATGAACACGAGCATGTACCCCCACGTGAACGCAACGGCGAGGGAGTCCAGCGGTAGCGGAACCGTCTTGATCTCGTCATAGAGAGCCAGAACGGCCAGTGGCACGTGAGCGAGTGCGAGCGCACCGGCACCCGACAGATCCGGCGAGAAGACCGTCACGAACAACGACAGTTCAAAAAGGCTGAACGCCACCACGCTCAAACCGAAGAGTTCGGTGCGGTACTTCCGGACGAGTGCGCTCCGTCCCGGGTTGTTGATTTTGTCCTCCTCCGTGACGTTAAGTCGGTCGACCACGTAGATGAACGTCATCACAGCGATCGCGGTTACGATGCCGGTGTCGGCCGCAAAGTAGCCACCACCGAGGTAGACCGCCGAGATAATCAGTATCAGCACCGAATTGAGGTTCAGGTAGAGGCTGCAGCTGACAAAGAGGTCAAAGAGGTCACGTATCGAGTACTTCCCACCCCCCATCTGTCAGCGCCCCTTCAAGCTGCTTCGTACGGATACCCTGCGCCGTCGGGATCGACCCCTTACTTCCTGCTTCATTTCTCTCCACTGTCCCCCTGCAACCAGATGTAAATTTCCCACCACAGAATATTATAAAATTAGGTATACTATTAAAATTTATACTCGTAGTAATACTGTAGACAAAGGACAGGTTTAATACTATCATCTGAGAACGAATTTGAATTCTCGACACGTTTCATCGATATGTCCTCACTGGAGAACACCTCTACCGAGGGTCTCCGTGAAGTGCTCGCAGAAGTTGAGAGAAAAAGCCGACACAGCGTCTTATGGCGGCGATCAACTATCTCGAAGAAGATGACGCAGGTATGGACGAAGTCGCGAGGCGGTACGGATACACTGGTCAATGATTGCCGGAATGGCTTGACCGGCTCGCTGATGAGCCGTTCGAACAGGTCGTCTACGGCGAACAACGGCCTTTGTCTTGGTCATGTTTAGTTAGCAGCATTGTGCCAGCGAGCGAAGCTCTGCAACCAATTTTCGGCTGTTTCTGGTTCAACGTGACTGAAGCAGTTCGAGAACGACGAGGTTCGTCGCTTCAGCTCTCGGCAAATCCGCTCGATAGCGTTCCGATTTCCGTGGCGACACGTCTGAAATCGGAGTCCAATTCGTTGGAGCGCAGTTTGGAAGTATTTCGCGCCGCCAACGAGAAACACGGCGGTTTCGACATCGCTGTCGAGTAATTCGACGGTACTCGACAGCGACAGCCCCGCAGCGTACGATTGAATACCCAACGCCGTCGCAGGCTCGGGTGTCCGCTCGCGCTCTACAAAGTCCAAATCTATCCAGTTTCAACTACCGCTGAGGCGGGCGATTTCTGGCATAGAGCACCAAGAAATTCTCCCGCCTCAGCCTTCACGCTTAACTACACACCGCCCGCCAACCGGACGACAGGAAACGGACGGCATTATTCGTGGGCGGCGTCCCACTCCTCCGCCTTCCGGAGGTTGCTACATTCGTTACAGCGGATTCGGCCCATCGAGTCCATCGCGTTGTTGAACGTCTCACAGTTACCACAGAAGTACCCCCACCGGCGCTCTCTGCCCTCGCCGCGGTAGACGACGTAGAAGGGACCCTTCGTGCCGATGTCGCCGTCCTCGCGGTCCACGTACAGCGTCGTTCCGTCCGGACCGTCACGTTCGTCCATACCGAGTGAAACAGATCCAGCGGCTAAATCACTGCGGTCCCAGACGCCGACGGGCGTTCGGTCCCGGCGCTGGCGTCACCCTTCTCGCTGCAGGACCCGCGCTACGCTACCGGTCTCGAGAGGCGACGGACCTCACCCGCCTCTCGAATCGCGTGACGCTCCCGTCCAGTCGTCCCGTCGGCGGCGCAACCGCTTTGCCGCTCCGTCCCGCTACTGAGAGTGATGGGTCCCCGCCTCGTCCACTATTCGGACGTCGAGAACGCCTACGACGACCCCGACCGCATCGGTCGGCTTGCCAGCACGCTCGATGCCTCGACCGGGCCCGACTCGCTGCTCGTCGGGACCGGCGACAACACCGCGCCGGGCGTCCTCTCGCTGGTGACGAACGGACGACAAGCGCTCGACCTCTTCTCGGCCGTCGAACCCGACTTCGAGACGTTCGGGAACCACGACTTCGACCACGGTCTGGATGCCACGCGGGACGTCGTCGAGGCGTCGCCACAGACGTGGCTCACCGCCAACGTCCGGAACGGCGACGGACGGTTCCTCGCCGACGAGACGGCACAGTGGGCCGTCCGCGAGGTGGCCGGCACCCGAATCGGGTTCGTCGGCGTCACGGCACCAGAGACGGGGGCTGCCAGCCCCGCCGCCGAACCGCTGACGTTCACCGACCCGTTCGACGCGGTGGCCGGCGCAGAAGCGGCACTGCGGAACGCGGGCGCCGAGTACGTGGTCGTCCTCTCACACCTCGGGCGAGCGGACGATGACCTCGCCCGCCGGAGCGACGTCGACGTTATTCTGGGCGGCCACGTCCACCAGCGGCGCATCGAACGCGTCGACGGGACCCTGCTGGCCCGACCCGGATCGAACGGCCATACGGTCGTCACGGTGGCGCTCGACGGCGCCGAACCGACCGCGGAGTTCAAGACCGTCGACGATGCCGCGCCCGACGAGCGCGTCACTGGAGCCATCGAGGACCGACTAGCAGAGACCGGACTGGACGAGATCGTCGCCACCGTCGAGGAACCGATTTCTCGCGAGCGGATGGACACCTACGGCGGCGAGAGCCGCATCGGTAACTTCGTCGCCGACGCCTATCGGTGGGCGATGGACACCGACGTCGGCCTCCAGAACGGCGGCGGGGTGCGCGAGGACGAGACGCCGCTGTCGGGGGACGTGACCGTCGCCGACCTCGTCTCCGTCGTCCCGTTCGAGGAACCCGTCGTCGTGGCCGAGGTTAGCGGCGCGGAACTCCGCACGCTCTGCCGGCAGGCCAGCGGGCGGGTCGTCCCGTACGGCGAGCCAGACTGGTGGAACGCCCACCTCAGCGGCCTCGAAGTCGTCTGGGACCGCGAGAGCCGGACCGTCGAACGGCTTCACGTCGGCGGTGAGCCAGTCGACCCGGAAACGACCTACACCGTCGCGACGACGGACTATCTGCTCCACACCCCGGTCGAGTTCCCCGTCCTCACGGGCACCCACCGCGTCGACGTGGGGGCGCTTCAGTACGAGGTCCTCGCGGAGTACGCGCGAGCCGAGGGCATCGACCCGTCGGTCACTGGTCGAGTGGTGCGTCGCTAGGGATTTAACCCCGGCCACCGAACCTCCCGGCGATGCCACAGGTCGTCGTCCCGGTTCGTTATCCCCTCTCCGAGAACTCGCGTGCCACCCTCGCCGAGGCTATCCGAGTCGCCGAGGAAGAGGACGCGGACCTCACCGTTCTCCACGTCAACCTCTATCAGAACGGGCACAAGATATCGCGGTCGCAACTGAAGAGCGCCGTCGAACGTGAGTTCGGACACCTCCGACGAACACGCTACGTCGTCCGGTCGGGGATGCTCGTCGAGGAGACGATTCTCGACGAGGTGGCCGCACAGGACGCCGACGTCGTCGTCATCGGCGACAAACAGGTGAGTCGCTGGCGGTCGATGGTTCGCCGCCTCGTCGACGACCCGGACATAGAGCACTTCCTCCGTGAGGAACTGGACTGTGACGTCGTCACGGTCAGCCCCGACAGCAAGCGGTCGGGTTACTCGGCGTCGCGTTCGTCGGGGAACTGAGCGCCGGGCGAGGGCCCCGGTCCAGCGTCACTCTCGGACAGCGACACCTGCATCTCCCCGCTCGTCTCGTCGAAGAACAGGTGCGAGTGGGGGTAGGCGATTTCGACGTCGGCGTCGTCGAGTGCGTCCCAGACGTTGGTCTGGACCTTCGACCGAGAGGCCAGTAGTTTGTACGGTTCCGTCACCCAGTAGCGAAGCGTCAACAGGACGCCGTGGTCGCCGAACTCGTTGATGTACGCCGTCGGGGCGGAGGGGTAGCGGGCCGCCCCCACGCGGATGTTGGGGCCGCCCTCGATGACGTTGTCCACGTCGCGGGCCGCACGTTCGATGAGTTTCCGGGCCTCGGCGATGTCGCTCTCGTAGGTCACCAGCACGTCCAGCGAGAGGCGGGTTCGCGGGTCCTCCGCGGAGTAGTTGACCACGTCCCGGTCGCGCATCGATCCGTTCGGGATGATGAGGAAGGTGTTATCGAGCGTGAACACCTTGGTGTACCTGAGCGTGATATCCTCGACGAACCCTCGCTGGCCCCGGTCGGCCAGTTCGATCATATCGCCGATCTCGTAGGGCTGGTCGGCCAGCAGGAAGACGCCGGAAATGAAACTCCCGACGATGGGCGCGACCACGACACCCACCACGGCGGAGAAGACGGCCACTGAGAGGCCGATGTCGCCGATACCGAGGCCGTAGATGCCCATGATAGTCAGCAGGGCTAAGACGTAGACGCCAACCCGGATGCCTCGGAGGGCTGTCCGCGTCAGACTGGGGCGGCGGAACCGCTGTGCGACGCGCCGGCCGAGCAAGCGAACGAGAAGGCGCGACGCCAGTAGCGCCAGTACGATGACGAGCAGCGACGTCAGCAACTGGGACGCCCAGAGAGGTATCTCGAAGGGGAGCCACGAGAACAGCGTCTGGGTCGCCTCCGCGGCCGTCTGGGTCGCCTCCGCGGCCGTCTGGGTCGACGTCGGTGTCGGCGACGCCGTCTGAAACAACACGACGTAGCCGGGATGCATGGCACAGACTGAACGGTCCCACGAGAAAAGCGTTCCCCTCCCAAACCGATTAGACGGCGGCAGACGAGACAGTCACCATGGTATCAGCTGACACTGCTGGACCCACCTTCGAATTGACCGCCGAACCGCCGGACGTCGACACGCTCGCCGTCGGGTTCACCGAGTACGGCCTCGCCGGCTTCACCGCCGTCGACTACCTCGTCGACCAGATGGAGATGGAACAGGTGGGGTACCTCGACAGCGCCGGGCCGCCGACCATCACGCCGTTCGAGGACGGAACCCCGCGGCATCACACACGTCTGTACGCCGACGAGGACGCGTCACTGGGCGTCGTCATCAGCGAGCGGTTCGTCCCGCCACAGATGGCCGAGTCCTTCGCGGACGCCGTCGACGACGTCTACGCGCAGTTGACGCCGACGAACCTCACCGTCCTCTCGGGCGTTCCCGTCGCACACGGCCCCGAGGACCACGTCCCGTTCTACATCGCCACCGAGGACTACCGGGAGCGCTATCTCTCGGATACCGACATCAGGGCGATGGGACGGGTTCTTAGACGGGCCACGGCGGAACTGGTCGCCCGAGGAATCCCCGACGACGAACGCCCCGTCGGCGTGTTCACGACGCCGGCCCACCCACAGGCGCCAGACGCCGCCGCTGCGGTCCGCCTCGTCGAGGCGCTCTCGGCGACCCACGACGTCGACGTCGACACCGAACCGCTCGCCGAGTTCGCCGCCACCGTCGAGGCCCAGTACCGGGCGCTGGCCGAGCGAATCGAAGCGACCCAAGAGGAAATGATGCCAGACGACCGGATGTACATGTGAGCGCGAGGTAGGCGAATGTGTCACACAGTAGGTACCGGTCGGAACTCGTAGACAGGGCGTTTCCCCGTGAATAATTAAACAATTTGTCAACACATACTTCACGCTCCGTCCCCTCTCTAGAGGTGATGACTCCTATCGAAACCCACCCGGTGGACGCCGCTGACGCGCAGCGGTCGGTCCATCAGCGCTCGAAGGGCGTGCTGTTCTGCCCGGCCTGCGGCCACGAGAGTCCAGTGGGTGGTGACTGGCACGTCGAACTGACCGGTGACACGCGGACCCGCCGCTGTCCCGACTGCCGGACGGTCGTGAGCGACCGCTAGTACTCGCGTATCTCTTCGTCTGTGACGACCGAATCGAGTAGCGACGTCGGCGTCGCGTCGTAGGCCGGATTGGCCACGTCGAACCCCTCTGCCGGTTCGCGCAGTACCTCTGCCGGCGACCGGAACTCGTTCTCGAAGGCGAACGCGCCGTCGACGAACTTCGCGTCTGCCCCCACCACCGTCATCGGGACGCCGGTGTCCTCGGCGGCCGTGGCGATGGGGTAGGTGCCGACCCGGTTGTACAGCGTGTCCGCTACGATACAGTCCATCCCGACCAGCACCCGGTCACACTCGGGCAGGTAGTGGCCCGCCGCGCTGTCGACGATGAGCGTCACGTCTATCCCGTCTCGCTCCGCGAGTTTCCGTGCCATCTTCCGGCCGAGGAACCGCGGTCGAGACTCGGTAGTGTACACCTCGAAGGAGTGTCCCGATTCAAGCGCGTCGTCGATAGCCGTCAACACCGTCGAGGAGAAGTCGTGTGTCAACAGCGTGTCGTCGTCCGCGATGAGGTCTGCGGCGCGCGCCGCCGCGCGGTCCTTCGCGTACTCAACTTCGTCGACGACCGCGTCGATGGCCTCCCCAGTGAGTCGCTTCGCGGCGGCCACGTCGTCCGGGTCGGCGTCCGTGACGGCCTCGACGATCTCCAACTGCGTGGTGTGAAGCGACGCGTGCGACGGGTTCGCCCGCCGGAGGGCGTTGCTGTTGCGCTCCAGCGTCCGGAGGTACTCCTCGACCGTCGGGAACTCCCGGTCTGTGAGGGCGCGCAACGCCTTTGCCGCCTTCATCGCCACCGTCGAGGAACTGTGGGTCTGCATCTCCTCGATTTCCTCGACTGTCTCGTCTATCATGTGGGGGGTTGTGACCCGAATCGATATGTGCTTTCCCCTCTCGGGGAGCCGAACAGCATTTAACGCCGTCTACCGATGTAACTGGCAGGCGATGGGTGGGCGCAGTCTCAGCGACGACACGGTAGGGATGTCGGAGTCGATAGGCGTCGGTGTCCTCATCTTCCTGACCATCTTCGTGACGGCCATCGTCGGCCTGAACGTCCTCGTCGTCGAAGACGACAGCGGCAGCGGCCCGCAAGCGAACTTCACCTACGACTACGTCAGCGAGAACGAACTCCTCTTGGTGACCTACAGCCGCGGCGACCCGCTCGAAGCGGGCAAAATCGAGTTCGAGGGGCCAAGCAAGCGGGTGACGTGGGCACGACTCGCGAACCGGAACAACACGTCGATGGTCGAACCCGGTGACATCGCGCAGTTGAGCAGCGGCAACGCCTACGGACGACGCGTGAGCGCGAGAGACACCGTCGAGATATACTACAACCGGAGCGGCAACCGGACGAAGTTGGACGAGTGGAGCGGCGGGTGAGTCATACGGATTGTCGGAGCTGTGTACCGGTGCCGGCGATACCGGTACGAGACTACGACGATCCGTATCAGCCCTTGATGTTGCAGACGGGGAAGGTTCGCGCGACGCGGTCACCGATTCCCAGCGCGTCCGACACCCGGACGACTTCGTCGACGTCTTTGTAGACGCCGGGTGCCTCCTCGGCCACCGTCGCCCCCGACTGCGCTTTGACGTAGACGTGCTGGTGGTCGCGCAGGTCGTCGCGCACGTCCTCGCCCCAGTACTCCTGTTTGGCCTGCGTCCTGCTCATTAGCCGTCCGGCACCGTGGGCCGTCGACCCGAACGTCTCCGCCAGCGAGTTCTCGCCGCCGCGGAGGACGTACGACCCGGCGCCCATGCTCCCGGGGATGATGACGGGTTGGCCCACGTCGGCGTAGGCCGGCGGGAGTTCCGGCCGACCAGCGGGGAACGCCCGGGTCGCCCCCTTCCGGTGGACGTACAGTTCGCGGTCCTCACCGTCCACGTCGTGGACCTCCTTCTTCGCGATGTTGTGCGCCACGTCGTACAGCAGTTCGAGGTCCTCCCGGTCGACGTCGAACACGTCGGTGAAGACGTCCCGCGTCCGGTGCATGACGAGTTGGCGGTTCACCCACGCGAAGTTGATGGCCGCGCACATCGCCCGGTAGTACTCGTCGGCCAGTTGTGACCCCGCGGGCGCCGCGGCGAGTTCCTTGTCCGGCAACTGGGCGAGCAAGTCGCCGTGGCGCTTCTCGATTTTCCGGAGGTAATCCGTACACACCTGATGGCCGAGGCCCCGCGAGCCACAGTGGATGAGGACGACGATCTGGTCCGGCGAGAGACCGAACTCCGTCGCCACGTCCTCGCGGTAGACGTCCGTGACGCGCTGGACTTCGAGGAAGTGGTTGCCAGAGCCCAGCGACCCGACCTGTTCTTTCCCCCGGTTCTTCGCCTTCTCCGAGACGACGCTGGCGTCGCCCTCGGGGCGGTACCCCTCGTCTTCGCAGTGTTCGAGGTCGGCCTCGGTGGCGTAGCCCTGTTCCAGCGCCCAGTCCATCCCGCGTTCGAGGATAGCGTCGACGTCCTCGACGGACCCCTCGTAGACGCCGCCGCCGCCCAGTCCAGAGGGAACGGCCGCGAACAGGCGGTCGACGAGTTCCGTCTCGTGACCCTGTACGTCGGCGTATTCGAGTGGCGTCGTCAGCATCCGGACGCCGCAGTTGATGTCGTAGCCCACCGCACCGGGCGAGATACAGCCGTCCTCGGTGTCGATGCCCGCGACGCCGCCGACGGGGAAGCCGTACCCCTGATGGCCGTCGGGCATACACAGCGTGTACTTCTGCACGCCGGGGAGGTGTGCGGAGTTCTGCAACTGTTCGAGCGTCTTGTCGTCGCTAATCTCGTCCAGCAACTGCTCGCTCGCGAGAACCCGCGCCGGCACGCGCATCCCGTCTGTCGGCGGAATCTCCCAGACGTACTCCCGGACCCGTTCGAGCGTGACCGAACCGGTGTCGTATGTCACCATGTGTGAACGTCCGCCACGGACGCCCAAATGTGTATGGTCGCTCGGCTGTCAGTCGGCGGGGACGACTGGTTCCTCGTCAGAGACGGCTGGTCGGCCGAACCAATGGTCGAAGGAAATCGGCCCGGCCCCCATCGTGAAGACGGCCGAGGCCATCCCGAAGAGGGTGATGTGAGCCAGCACCGGGTCGTCCGGCAGTCCGAACAGCGTCGTCGTAAAGAGGACGAACGACGCGGCGGCCGCCCCGCGCGTGAAGAAGCCGGCGATCAGCGCGAGACCGACCAGCATCTCGGTCACGCCAGCACCGACGACCCACATCCCGGGGTCGACTGGCACGACGGCCGTGAGATTGTACTTCTCGACGACCAGCAGGCCGCTCCCCGGGTCGGCGAGTTTCTGGAACAGGCCCAGATAGACGAACGCGACGCCCATCCCGACCCGCAACACGGTCGGGACGTACGGGCGGAAGGGGTCGGTCACGTCGTCTAAGAACGCCTTCAGGTGATGGACCGGGTCGATGCGGCCGTAGTAGGTCCCTTCGGTGCTGGCGACCTCGTGTAACATGTCGTCGGCGCTCGGTCGGCCACCGCCGACGACGAGCAAGGCGAGGAATGCCGGGACGTACTCCATCGCGAGCACGACGCCGGGGTCGACGGTCAGCGCCCACAGATAGGTGAGCAGGCCGATAGCGGTGGTGATACGCGTCGCCAGACCGAACAGGATGAAAAACCCCAGGCCGATGAACAACAGCCTGACGAGCGGATTCGCGCTCGGGTCGAACGACACTGTCGGCGCGAACAGGTACCCCTGAAAACCGGCCCCCACCAGTGGTAGTCCGACCGCGAGCCTGAGCATCCACGGCACGAGGTCGGTGTAGCCGGCGAGTTTCTCCCGCAGGATGACGATGTCGGCGATGGTCGGACGGATCCAGAGATACGCGGCGATGCCAACGACGCCCGCGAGTCCGGACACGCCGAAGATGGCGGCGTTTATCGGGTTCGAGAGGACCTCGATGAGGAAGGCGAACGCATCGAGTGCCGCACCGGGGCCGTCTGTGACGTAGTCGACGTGTGCAACAGCAGGCCGACTCGTCGCGACGACAGCGGCCCCCAACAGAACCCCCGTGAGTATCGAACGGCGTTTCATACACCCGCTAGGGCCACGAGACACCTAATCCTGTTCCTCTTCGTCCCGTTCGATACCCTGTTGGGTCTCTGCATCCGGTTCGACGTCGGGGGGGTGGATGTCTCGTGGCAGGTCGCTTTCGTCACCGAGCGTTCCGTTCCCCTGTTGGAGTTCTTCGGGGTGGTCCGCGTCGGTCCCGACCGTCTCCTCGGTGTCCTGCCGGCGCACCATAGCCTCGGGCGTCTCCGCGTGTTCTGGGTCCATGGTCTCGCTGTACGCGGCTTCACGGTCCCGTACGTCCGTCTGGGGCATCGGTTCGCGCATCGCATCGTCCGGTTGGTACTGCGCCTGTGCCGGGTGGCCGGCGCTAGCCGTCGTTTCCCCCGCTCCGATGGGTGTAGAGACAGTTCCCTCGCCGATAGCGACCCCGCTCGTGACGATAGAGCGGATGCCCTCCTCGACGGTCATGTCCACGTCGTACACCCGGTCCATCTCGACGTGGATGACGTATCCGCCCATCACCGGGTTCGGCGCCATCGGCATGAACAGCGTCACCATCTCCCCGTTATCCGTCGCGTCTTCGATACTCTGGGGCGTACTCGCGGTGACGAAGGCGATGGTGAACGACCCCGCTGTCGGATACTCGACGAGGACGACCTCCTTGAAACTCTGCGTGTCGCTGTCCAGTAACATGTCGCTCATCTCGTCGAAACTCGTATACAGCGAGCCGACGCCGGGGATGCGCTTCATCGTCGCGTCGAACGCCGACTCGATACGGCCGTTGCCCGAACGCCGCTCGGCGACGAACCCGATACAGAAGACGCCGGCGACCAGAACGACGAGCGCGAACACCTTCAGGAGAAACGGCGACGTCTCCGAGGGCCGAATCTGTGACCCGGACATCTCGAAGGTGAACGCCACGATAGGGTCGAGCACGTTCGAGAGCGCGTTGACGATGACCCCCATGACCAACAGCGTCACCAGCAACGGAATCGTCAAGGCGAACCCCGTGATGACGGCCCGCCGTGCCGTCGTCCTGACCGCCGTCGGCGAGACGCGACTCGGCGCTCTCCTGTCACTCATGCCAGCGGACACGACAGGCAGTCGGAAAAAGCTGTACCTTAGCCCATCCCTAGCGTTTAGGTAGCGGTATCAGTGTAAGCGAGCCAGAACGCCCCACCGGAAGCTGGCTGCTCGAACGGGCTAGATGGGAAAACGGGGCGACTGGCCGTCTGCGTCGCGCTGCTCCGTGTCTGTCTCGTCACTCCCCACCGCCAGTCCATCGGCGGTGGAATTATATTCGTGCCTCTACTATGTGAGTGTCAGTGAGCGTCAACATCGAAACACGGGTCGTCGACCGGGGGAACGACGAGTACGTCGATGACGCGTGGCGACTCAAAGAGAACATCCGGGAAGCGGACGGTGTACTCCGGCAGCGGCGGGGATTTTTCAGAAACGCGTACCGCCGTTCGACGGTCTATCTCTACCTCGACCGCTCTTCGGATCGACTCGTCGGCTTCGCCGCGGTCCGTCGGGACGGCTACATCCTCTTTCTCGCCGTCAACGACGACTACCGCGGCCACGGGTTCGGGAAGCGCCTCGTCGCGCGCGTCGCCGAAGACTACGGGAGCGTGACCTGTCACGCCCGGTCGACGAACGAGGGCGCACTGGGCTTTTATAAGCACATCGGCTTCGAGATTCGGCGCCGCATCGACAACTACTACGAGGACGGCGGCGACGCATACTACCTCAAACTCGGCGACGACTCGATAACCGACAAATTATCGAAGTTCCTGCGCGGGTAGGAGAACCCTTTTGAACGGGTCCCCCCAACCGAGTCACCGATGGAAGCGCGGACCCTCGAGTATCTCCGTGGCCGCTTCGGCGACCACTACCGTCGCACGTCGATAGCGCCGCCGCCGGCCGCGAACGAACGAGAGTGGGGGTTCATCCCGTGGACGGACGGCCCCGGCGAGACGATGGTGCGCCACCGCTCGCTACTGGACCTCGGCGACATCGAGGAGTTCCTCGGTCGGAAGAAGCCACGCCACGTCTACTTCTCGGCGGGCCGCTACGACGACCCGAGCGCCTCGTCGATGAGCGACAAGGGATGGCGCTCCTCGGACCTCGTCTTCGACTTAGACGCCGACCACCTCCCCTCGGTCGTCCTCGGCGAGGACTCCTACGCCGAGATGCTCGCGAAGTGTAAGGACGCGTTAGTTCGCCTGCTCGACTTTCTGGAGGACGACTTCGCGTTCGACGACCTGACCGTCGTCTTCTCGGGCGGCCGTGGCTACCACGTCCACGTCCGCGACGAGGCTATCCGCGGCCTCGAACGGGACGCCAGACGGGAAATCGTCGACTACGTCCGTGGCATCGGTCTGGAGTTCGAGGAACTGGTCGAGATAGAGACAGTGGCCGGCACCGCCGGCCGGTCCAGCCCCGCCGAGAAGCGCACGCTCACCACCGAGGGCGGGTGGAGCGCACGCGCACACCGCCACATCATGTCGGAGGTCGACGCGTTGCTGGAGATGGACGAAACCGACGCCCTCGAACGGTTACAGCGGTACGAGGGCATCGGCGAGGGGAAGGCGACGGCCGCGCTCAACGCCGCCCGGACCAACTACGACGAGTTAGCCGCCGGCAACATCGACGTCCACTCGGCGTTCTACCAGATTTCGAAGGTGCTGGTCCACGAGGTTGTCGCCGACGAGAACGCTCCAATCGACG
The DNA here is from genome assembly GCF_011602445.1 of Haloarcula sp. JP-L23. Classification (NCBI taxonomy): domain Archaea; kingdom Methanobacteriati; phylum Methanobacteriota; class Halobacteria; order Halobacteriales; family Haloarculaceae; genus Haloarcula; species Haloarcula sp. JP-L23. Next base: position 2,539,615 of record NZ_CP050014.1, read on the forward strand.
AACCGGTGACGACTGACACGAACCGGCTCATCCGCCTGCCGGGGTCGCTCCACGGCGGCAGCGGCCTCGAAGTCCAGCGCATCGACCGCGACGCACTCGACGAGTTCGACCCGCTCGTCGACGCGGTGCCAGAGACCTTCCGCGGCCACGAGATAACCGTCGAGGTGACCGACGGCGGCCTCGTCGAACTCGACGGGGATAGCTTTACAGTGGAGGCGGGTAATCACACAGTACCAGAGCACGTGGGCGTGTTCCTGATGGCCCGCGGTCGCGCCGAGAAGGGTGCAGAATGAATCTCGACGAACTTCAATCGGTCCAGTCACGCGAGCGCCAGACCGACCAGCTACAGCAGTTGCGCGCGACGTTCTACGAGGAGGCCGGCCAGTTCGTCAACCAACTCCGCGAGGAACGTGACCGTGCGGCCGACCGGGCCGACGACCCGTTCGACTCGCCGGAGGTCAACCGCCTCACCGACGACATCAAGACCGCCGAACAGACCGTCGAGGCCATCTACGAGCGCCGCGTCGGGAAAATCGTCAAGATGGCGTCGCTCGCGGCCGCCGACATGCCCACCGAAGACGACGGGCTGACACAGGAAGAACGGCACCTCTTCGAGACGATGGTCGGGGCCATCAAGGAGAACCGCCAGCACGTCTTAGACGTCATCGCGGGCGAGGCGCCGACTGGCGCCGTCGACGACGGCGAGAGTTCGACGACGCAACCACCGACCGACGACGCCGGCACGCCGACGCAGGATTCGGCGCCAGCCCCGCCGTCCGACGTAGCGCCCGACGCGCCCCAGCGGACCGCCGACGAACCGACGTCGAGCGTCGATGCGGCGGACCTCATGGGCGGTGGAGCCGACGCCTCGTCCGGTACCGACGCACAATCGGACGAGGACGGCGACACGACCGACGCCCCGACGCCGCCACCGGAAGAACCGGCCCCCCAGCGGCCGCCGGACGAAGCCGCGGCGGCCGCCGGCGGTGACGAAACACCGGCGACCGGCGACCGAGACGGTGGGACGGACGACGTGGCCAGAAAGACCGTCCGCATCACCGACGACGTGGGCGAGATATTCGGCGTCGACCAGCGCGAGTACGACCTCTCGACGGACGACGTGGTGACGCTGCCAGCCGACAATGCCGACCCGCTGGTCGAGCGCGACGCCGCCGAACCGCTCGAGTAAGCGGGACAGCGCCTCTCAGCAGTCGCTCGAACGGCCCCCAGCCACGGGCGTAGCTATACGTCGTGGCCGGTCGAACCGAGTTCCATGCTGACAACCCAGACGGCGAGACTTAGCCGAGAGGACCTCCCCGGAGTACTCGCGACGATTCTACTCGTCAACGTCGTCGGCGCGGCGCCGGCCGCCCTCGGCGGTCCCGACTCCGCGTGGTTCCAGCGCCTCGTCAAACCCGGTCTCTACCCACCACCGTGGGTGTTCGGCGTCATCTGGACGGCCCTGTTTACGCTCATGGGCGTCGCACTCTACCTCGTCTGGCGGGCCGACGCGGGCCGGCAACGGCGTCTCGCACTGGGCCTGTTCGCCGCACAGATGGCGTTCAACGTCGCGTGGACGCCGACGTTCTTTCAGGCACAGAACCTCACGCTGGCGCTGGGCGTCGTTCTCCTCCTGCTAGCACTGCTGGTGCCGACGATAGTCGCGTTCTACCGGGTCCGTCGGCGGGCCGGTCTGTTGCTCGTCCCGTACCTGCTGTGGGTGGCCTTCGCCGCCGTCCTGAACTACCGCTTCGTCGCAGTGAACTGACGCCCGGCAGGTTAGGGCCGCGGCCGCCGACCCAGTTTCAGTTCGACCGTCTGCGTCTGGCCGTCACGCACAATCGTCACGTCGACGGTGTCGCCGGGGCTGGTCTCCAGTGCGAGGTACGTCGCGAGCGCCTGCCGGGTCGGCGTCGGCGTGTCGTCCAATCGTCGAACGACGTCGCCGCCGACCGGAATCTCCGTGTTGTTGATGGTCTCGGAGCCGTCGCTCCCTTGCAGGACGCCGTCGGAGGGACCCCCGTCGACGATCGTGTCGATGTAGACGCCCGAGGCCCGCCGGAGGTCGTTGGCTTCGGCGATGAGCGGTTCGACGCTCTGGAGGGTCACGCCCATGTAAGAGTGGCGGTAGGTGCCGTCTTCGACGAGCGCCGGGACGACCCGCTGTGCCAGTTGGGCCGAGATTGCGAAGGCGACGTTGTCGCCGCCACCGGCGTTGATGACGCCGACGACGTCGCCGTCTAAATCGACGAGCGGTCCGCCGCTGTTGCCGGGGTTGACCGCCGCGTCGGTCTGGATGGCGTCCGCGATAGAGAAGTTGTTCGCACCGCGGAGCGTCCGGTCGACGCCGCTGACGATGCCTTCAGAGACGGACCCCGAGAGGCCGAAGGGGTTCCCGATGGCGACGACCCGCGTTCCCACCGGCGGGTCGCGCCGGACGAACGGCAGCGGCGTCGCGCTCTCGGGTACGCTCCGGACACGCAACACCGCGAGGTCGCTGTAGACGTCGGTTCCGACGACCGAGACTCGGCGCCAGCCAGTGTCGGCGAAGCGGACGTAGTACTCGTCACCGCCGGCGACGACGTGTTCGTTCGTGACGACGTGCTCGTCGTCGACGAGAAAGCCGCTGCCCTGTGACCCCCGCCCGATGCGAGAGTAGACCCGTATAGAGACGACCGAGTCCGCAACCTCGCGATAGACGCTCGTGTAGACGCTACCACCGGACTGCGTCGACTGCTGGGACTGCCGAGACTGGGGCGCCGTGTCTGTCCCGGCCGTCGCGGGACCGTCTACTTGCCCCGGTGCTTGGCACCCTGCTGTCCCGGCGAGTGTGACGCCGAGTGCGCCGAGAAAGCCCCGGCGCGAGAGCCTGTCGTTATCCATACCGACGTGTTAGGAGAGCGACCGAATAAAGCCACGGTCGCGGGGCACAAACTACTATATCGAGGCTAGCAAATGGGACGTATGGCTGATGTGTCACAGGACTCGACTCCTTCTCCGGGGTTCGTCCTTCCGGGGCTACGGTGTGCCATGGAGATGGCACTCGTCGGCACCATCGTTGCACTCCTCGGCCTCCCGGCGGACGAACCGATGGTGCTTGGCGTCGTGCTGTTGTCGGCGCTCGTCGGGATGGTAGTGGTCCTCTTCTGGGCGCTGAACAGGCACATGCGGCGTTGGATACGCTACGCGCAGGGGAAACCGACGACGCTCGGTCTCTTCGACTGACGGCCCCAGTCGCGGTGTAGTCTTAAGTGCGAGCCACGAGTATTCACGGCCGACTCATGGAACTCACATGGCACGGCCACTCCACGTGGCACGTCAGCGTCGACGACACGGACCTGCTCATCGACCCGTTCTTCGACAACCCCTACACCGACACCGACCCCGAGGAGCTAGACCCCGATTACGTCCTGCTAACACACGGCCACGCCGACCACATCGGTGACGTGGACCGCTATGAGGGGACGGGCCTCGTCGCCACGCCGGAACTCGTCGAGTACTGCGAGGACAACTTCGGCGAGTTCGACGCCGTCGGCGGCATGGGGATGAACCTCGGGGGCACCGTCGAAATCGGTGACGCCTTCGTCACGATGCACCGGGCCGACCACACCAACGGCATCGACACCTCCTACGGCACGAGCGCCGGGATGCCCGCCGGGTTCGTCATCTCCGATACGAAGCCCACGCAGGTCAGCGACGAGGAGTCCACGACGTTCTACCACGCCGGGGACACGGGTCTGATGACCGAGATGCGCGAGGTCATCGGGCCGTACCTCGAACCGGACGCCGCGGCGCTCCCCGTCGGTGACCACTTCACGATGGGGCCGATGCAGGCCGCCATCGCGGTCGATTGGCTGGACGTCGACTACGCGTTCCCGATGCACTACGACACGTTCCCGCCAATCGAGATAGACACCGACGACTTCGTGAGAGAAGTGAAAGCGGCCGGTAGCGACACGGAAGTCGTCGTCCTCGACGGCGACGAGACCTACGACCTGTAGCCACGGTCGTCAGTCGTCGCTCACACTGACGTCTGCCATTTCTTCGAGTGGTTTGAGTACGGCCGCCATGTCCTCGTCACCGTAGCCGCGGGCGCGGGCCGCGCTGAACGCCTCGCGGGCCGCCGCGGTCTGGGAGAGCGGAACGCCGATGTCGCCGGCGCGGGCAAGTGCCAGTGAGAGGTCCTTGAACTGGTAGTCGACCGGGAATCGCGACTCGAAGTCGTCGTCCGCGATGGCCGCGCCCTTGCCCGCGAACAGCGGACAGTCGAGGCCCCCGCTCCCGACGACGGTACGCATGTCATCGAGGGCGAGACCGTTCTTGCGACCGAAGACGAGCGCTTCCGCGAAGGCGTTCATCGCGTTCCCGAGCAGGAGGTTGACGAACAGTTTCATGTTCGTCCCCTGTCCGACGCCACCGCAATGGACGACCGGGTCACACATCGCCGCAAGCACTGGGCGCACGTCCTCGACCACGGCCTCGTCACCGCCCGCGAGCCCGACCAGCGTCCCTTCGCGGGCCGGGCCGACAGTTCCGGAGACCGGGGCGTCGACGAACCGGGCGCCAGCCTCCGCGACCAGTTCGGCCGCTGCCATCGTCTCCTCGTAGGCGATGGTGCTCATCTGGACCACCGTCGTCTCCGCGTCGAGGCCACCGAGGACGCCGAGATCGCGTTCGAGCACCTCGGCGACGGCGTCGCCGTCGCTGACCATGAGACAGACCACGTCGGACCGCTTGGTCAGGTGTTTCGGCGAGTCCGCCACCGAGATGCCCGCTTCGGCGAACGGTTGCTCGCGGTCGGTCGTCCGGTTGTAGACGACGACGTCGAACCCCGCGTCGTCGAGGTTCCACGCCATCGGCGTTCCCATCGCGCCGAGACCGATGAATCCGACAGTCGTCATGTGTGCGTCTTCGGGCGCGCTAGCCTTCAATCCGCTGTCGGTTCTCGCTCACCGAGACACACTATCGGACAACGTTTACGTTACCGGGACGAGACTCCCCGAGTGCTATGGCAGACATCGAAGTCACCAGCACGTGCGAGGAAGGCTACACGGTCGAGAGCGTCATCAACGGCGAGTGGGAACTCGTCGTCGACGCCCTGAGCAACGACGGCCCGTCGGCCAACGAGGTACTCGCGGCCGACTACGCCTCCTGTTACATCCCGGCGTTCCGCGTCGCCGCGGACAAACACGGCTACGACGACGTAGGGAACATCGAAGTCGACGTCGAGGCCGACCTCGACGAGGACGACGACCTCGTCTCCATCGCCTTCGACATGTCGGTCGAGGCGGACCTCGGCGACGACGAACAGGACATCGTCGAACTCGGCGAGGACATCTGTCACGTCCACTCGGCGCTACGGGACGAACTCCACGCCGACATCGCCATCGAGTCCGGCGTCTGAGGCCACCGACCGACCCCGTATTTTTCCGCGCCCGGGAAACGCTCATGGGTGAGGGCCTCGAACAGGCAGTCATGAGCGACAACGACTGGACGGACCGCATCGCGGGCGAGCGGATGGAAGTCGACCGGTTGTTCAACGACCAGGTCACCGCATCTTCCTTCTCTAGCCAACAGTGGGGTCTCGTCATGACCGCCGTCGAGTTCGAGATAGAGGGGCCGGAGGACCCCGAGACAGCCCGCATCGTAGCGAACACGTCGAAACTCCCGAGCATCATGCCGGAACTCGACCGCATCGACCAGCAACCGGGGATGGGGCAGCAATCCGGCGGCGGGGGGGGCGGTGGTGGCGGACTCTTCTCCGGCGTCAAGGACGCACTCGGATTGGGCGGCGGCGGGGGTGCAGACCAACGCACCGAGGAAGCAGCGGAACTCGCCCAGCAGTACGCCGACAAATTACAGGAGAAACTGGAGTCGAACGGGCGCTGGCAGGCAATCTGTAAGCAAGCGGCGAACTAGTACTCGTCGCCGCCGTGAAACAGCGTGAGTTCCTCGGCCTCGTAGATGTTGATGAGTTCGGTCACCAGTTCGTCGTAGGACTCGTCCTCGACGCGCAGGTCGTCGAGTCGCTGGATGGTGTCCTCGTCGAGTTCGACTGTCGGCATGGTCGCGGGTTCCCCTCGCGGACACTTAACGTTCGGGGACGTGCAGAAACGGACTCGGACAGTAGTAAAAAAGCACAACCGAAAACTGTTAATGTGCGTTCTGGGTAGATTTTCGATATGCGACCTGTAGCAGACTCGCCGCTCGTTCGCAACGACAAGACGCTCGTGCTGGCCCACGACCACGGCCTCGAACACGGGCCGAAGCAGTTCAGCGGCGTCGAGGAACGTCTCGACCCCCGCGAAGTGTTCGAGATGGCGACCCACGACGCCGTCACGGCGCTGGCGGTCGGCAAAGGACTCGCAGAGACCTACTACCCCAGCTACGAGGACGACGTGAACCTCCTCGCGAAGCTCAACGGCGGCTCGGACCTCTGGATGGGCGACCCCTACTCCGCCCACAACTGGTCGGTCGAGTACGCCGCCGAACTGGGCGCCGACGCCATCGGCTACACCATCTACCCCGGCGTGAACAAAGAGCCCGAGATGTTCGAGGACTTCCGGCCGGTACAAGAGGCCGCCCGCGACCACGACCTCCCAATCGCGATGTGGTCGTACCCGCGCGGACAGGCCGTCAAGGAACACCGGAGCCGCGACATCATCGCCTACGCCGCCCGCATCGGTCTCGAACTGGGCGCTGACTTCACGAAGGTGAAATACCCCCGGAACAAGGACGCGATGGCCCACGCCGTCGACGCCGCCGCCGACAACCGCGTCCTGCTCTCCGGTGGCTCGAAAACGTCGGACCGCGACTTCCTCGAACTCGTCGCCGACTGTATGGACGTCGGCGTCTCGGGGCTGGCCGTCGGCCGTAACGTCTGGCAGCGCGACGACCCCTACGACATCCTCGATAAGTTAGAAGGGGTCGTCTTCGAGGGCGAAAGCGCCGACGACGTCCTGTAGGCCATGGACGAGGCTACCCGACGGGCCGTCGCGGACGCGCGCGAGGAGTTGCCCGACGCCGAGGCGATAGACGCTGGCCGCGTCGTGTTCGGCTTCGACGGTTACCTCGACCGCGTCCGGGAAGTCGTCGCCGACCGGACGGACCCGGACACCTACGAGCGACTGGCGACGATAGCCGCGTTCGGAGAGCGGGTCGACCGCTCCGTCGCCGCCGACAGTTCCCTCACGTTCGAGTGGCTGGAGGAAGGCCGCCGAACGGGTGGCCACACCTGTCACCTCGCCCGCGCCTTCGGGACGTGGTCGTTCGACCCGACGCTCGTCGGGATGTACGGTGATCCCGTCCACGAGGCGTTCGAGGCGGAGTTCGGCGAGTTCGATCTCAACTCGATGGGAGCCCCCGGCGTCACGGACGCCATCGAGTTCGACGACGGCAAACTGATGCTGAGCGAGATCGGCGACACGATGCATCTCGACTGGGCCGACATCGGCGAGCGCTTCGGCCACGATAGACTGGCCCAGCGCCTCGACGGTGCCGACCTGTTGGGGATGGGCTACTGGTCCGAAGCGCCGAACCTGCCCGACATCCTCGACGGCCTGTGTGACGTCTGGAACGACATCGAGACCCCGCCGGGGCACGTCCTCGTCGACCCGGGCGACGTGCGGAAACTCGACGCAGACCGCCTGCGCGCGGGCCGCAAGGCCATCGGTCGGCTGGACGAGGTGACCGACGTCGTCGTCTCCTCGAACCGCGCCGAGACCGGCGTTCTGGCCGACGCCTACTCGGGCGAGGCCGACCGCTCCTTCGAAGCGGCCGCCGAGGCCGTCCACGAGGCGCTCGACCCGACGTGGTTCGTGGGCCACGGCGTCGACCGCTCGGTCGTCGTCTCTCCGGCCGGGACCGACAGCGTCTCCGTGCCGGCGGTGGACGACCCCGAACTGACGACGAGTTCCGGCGACCACTTCAACGCCGGCCTCGGCCTCGGCCTCGTGACGGACCTCTCGCCGGCGGCGGCCGTCGTCGTCGGCAACGCCGTCGCTGGACACTTCGTCCGCACGGCCGACCAGCCATCGCTCGGCGAGGTCCGGTCGTTCGTCGATACCTACGACGAGAAGTTCTGACTCAGCCGTCCAGTTCCCGGACGGTCACTCGTTCTCGCAACGCCGAGACGTCGTCGAGCGCCGGCACCGCCGTGCCGGCCTGTTCGACCAGTCGAGAGGAGACGGCGACGCCGTTCTGTAACGCTGCGGCGTCGTCGGCACCCGCGTCCCACGCCGCGAGGGCGCCCGAGAGGAGCGCGTCGCCCGCACCGACTGTCCCGACTACGTCGACGTTCAGCGCTTCGGCGTACAGGAGCGTCGACCCGGTAGCGAGTACCGCGCCGTCGCCGCCCATCGACGCCAGTACGCGGTCGAACCCGCGGTCGCGGAAGGCGTCGGCCGCGCGAGCGCACCCCTCGACGGTCGAGACGTCGGCACCGGTCGCCTCGCCGAGTTCCTCGCGGTTTGGCTTGCACAGCGCGTACTGCTCGTCGAGTTCGCGGAGAGCGCGTCCCTCCATGTCGACGACGGTGTCCCAGTCGCCGGCCGCGGCGACGGCGTCGACGTCAGAAAGCGACACGCCGGGCGTGAGACTGCCGCTGACGACGACCTGTTCGGGGTCGTTCGAACGAATCCGATCGATGGTGGCATCGACGACCGCGTCGTCTACCGTCGGCCCGTCGTGGTTGAGTTTGTACTCGGCGTCGGTGGCCAGCGCGGTGGTGTTCAACCGCGTCGTCCCGTCGACTTCGACGAAGGCCGTCTCGACGCCGTCGGCCGCCAGTTCGTCGCGGATGAACTCGCCGGTGAACCCGCCGACGATGCCGGTCGCGGCACAGTCCGTATCGAGCGCCGTGAGAAACTGGGCGACGTTGATTCCCTTGCCCGCCGCGTCGAACCGAGCATCGGTGGCTCGCATGACGTGGTCGGGTGCCATCGGTTCGTCGAACTGAATCGTCTGGTCGACTGCTGGGTTGAACGTGACTGTAACGATCATTTGCTGACTCCTTCGACGACGACATCGGCGTCTGCGAACGCATCGGCGAGGGGGGCCGGGAGTTCACCGTCCGTAACCATCATGTCCACGTCGTCTAGGTCCGCGAACGAGACGAAACTGCGCTCCCCGAACTTCGAACTGTCCGCTACGAGCACCACGCGACCGGCCCGTTCGACCATCTGCCGCTTGACTTCGGCCTCGTCCTCGTTCGGTGTGGAGAGACCGGCCTCCGCGTCCAGCGCGTTCGTCCCGAGAAAGAGGAGATCGAAGTTCGTCCGGTCTAAGAACGCCTCGGCGGTCGGCCCGACCAGCGCCTTCGTCCGGGCCCGGAGCGTCCCCCCGGTAGACTTGACGTCTATCTCTCGGTTCGAAAGCTCCATGGCGAGTGCTGGCATGTTGGTCGCCGCGACGTAGCCGCTGTCAGGCGCTGCGCGTGCGACTTCCATGGTGGTCGTCCCAGCGTCGAAGAAGACGACCTGTCCGTCGCGAATCTCGTCGCTGGCGCGGACGGCGATGGCCTGTTTGGCGTCGAGTCGCTCGACCTCGCGCTGGTCGTACGACCGCTCGGTGCCGACCGAGGAGGCCGGAACAGCACCACCGTGGGACCGCTCGATGCGACCCTCGGCTTCGAGGTCACGGAGGTCACGTCGGATGGTCGCCTTCGAGAACTCGAGTTCGTCGGCGAGTACCGCGACCGAACAGCCGTCTCGCTCTGTCACTAACTGGACGATGGTCCGCTTGCGTTCGGCCGGGAGCATACTGTTCCCGTGATTGTTTCGCTTCGGTTTTACCACTTTCTATCGACTGTTGCGCGTTTGTGAGCGAAGAAGGGAGCGGTCGGTCGCTACAGTTCGTCGACGATTGCCGCCGTGACCGCCTCGGTGGAAGCGTCGCCGCCGAGATCCGGGGTCCGTGGTCCGGATTCGAGGACGGCCTCGACAGCGTCGCGCACGCGGCCGCCCTCCTCGTCGTAGCCGAGATGGTCGAGCAGCATCGCCGCGGAGAGAACCATCGCCGAGGGGTTGGCGATGCCCTCGCCCGCGATGTCGGGCGCAGAGCCGTGGACGGGTTCGAACAGCGCGTTCTCCTCGCCGACGTTCGCCGACGGTAGCAGTCCCAGTCCTCCGACGAGGCCGGCCGCGAGGTCAGACAGCATGTCGCCCGCGAGGTTCGGACAGATGACGACGTCGTACTCCTCGGGCGTCATCACGAGGTGCATCGCCAGCGCGTCCATCAACGCCGTGTCGTAGTCGGCATCGCGTTCCGCTGCGACGGCCTCGGCGGTTTCGAGGAACAGGCCGTCCGTCTCGCGCATCACGTTGGCCTTGTGCGCGATGGTCACGTCGTCGTAGTCGTTCTGTTTCGCGTAGTCGAAGCCGAACTCGGCGATGTTCCGGGATGCGTCCTCGGTGACGACGCGTGTCAGCGTCCGGACGCCGTCGACTATCTCGTTCTCGATGCCAGAGTAGACGCCCTCGGTGTTCTCGCGGATGAAGACGATGTCGGTGTCCGGTTGGACCGCATCGAGGCCGGGGTACGAGCGTGCGGGGCGGACGTTGGCGAACGACCCGACGACGTCGCGCAGCGGGAGGATGACGTCGGCGGCCGTCTCGCCGGCCGCGCCAAAGAGCGTCGCGTCGGCGTCGGCGGCGATGTCCCGCGTCTCCTGTGGGAGTGCCTCGCCGGTCTCCGCCTTCACGGCGTCGCCGGCCGCAGCCTCGACGAACTCGAAGTCGACCGTCTCCAGCGCCTCCAGTACCGAGACGGCGGCGGGCGTGACTTCCTGCCCGATGCCGTCGCCGGGGATGACCGCAATCTCGTGTGTCATGTGCGCCGAGAGGCGGGCGGTCCGTGAAAGTGGTTCGGTTCGTGGGCGTCAGAAAGTTACGCGGTCGCCAGCGCCGAGCCAGTAGCGGTCGACGGCCAACGCGACGGCTATCGCGACCGGATACGTACCGAGCCAGTAGTACAGTTGCGTGAACGGGTCCGGCGGCGCGGCGACGGCGGCGGTGAGGAATCCGACCAGACTCCCGACGGCGAGGGTCCTCGCGGCGACGTATCGGCGCCCCGGGTCGCTGACTCGCTCGCGTCGCCGTCGAAGGAGAGATAGCGTCAGCGGGGCGACGGGATAGGTCACGACCGCGACCGCGGGTTCAGACCGCGTGACGCCGCGTCGAGGGCGACCCAGAGCGCGACCGACACCACCGTAACGAGGAGTACGAGAACTATCAGGGAAAGCAGGAGGGCGTGCTGTGTCACGGTTACGCTCCGGGGGGACGGAACTAAAATCGGCCGGGGCGACCGCTCACCCCTGCCGGGCCAGCGTCACGCCGATGTCGTGTTCGACGAGTAAGAAGATGCCCAGCGCCGCGAGGCCGACCGCGGCCGGGTCGACGCCGCCGAAGCCGAGAGTGGCGAGCAGGCCCGCGAACTGCTGGCCCTCGAAGACCAGCAACAGCCACACTGTCGCTCCGATACCTTCGACGAGGCTGAACCCGATAGTGTTGAGGTTGACCACGTTCGATAGCGGCGCCTCCCCCCGGAGGATGTTGTCCTCGACGCTGTGCTGTGGTACGAGCAACACCGACAGGACCGCGCCGGCGACGAGGATACCGTCGACGCCGCCGAGCCTATCGGCGATACCGAGCCACACGGCCCAGAGCAACGCCTCGGAGACGCTGATACCGACAATTCGAGCGAGCGGGAAAGAGAGTGAGAGGCCGTTGACGGTGGCGTCGGTGAGGACGTGTTCGACGACGAGTCCGACCGTCAACACACCGAGGCCGATGGCCGCCGGGCGTGAGATGACCGGCGCCCCCTGTACGAGTGCCAACCAGAGCCCCAGCGCGACCGTCTCGACCACGGTGAACCCGACCATGAGGAACGTCCGGGCCGTGGCCTGAAGCCCAGTCAGTGATTGCATCTGTCGCGCGTCGAACGTGGCCATAGCGCTGGTGTGGTCGGTCAGGGTTTAGTTAGACAGTCGCTAAGGCCCGCTGTGAGCGGTCGACTGGCCACCGTCCGGAACCAGCCAGCGACGTGTGGCCGTTTTGCCGACGCCGACGCAGTGGCACACTGGCTACTACAGGTAGTATTATACGGTTACCGTCGACAGAACCGGGAATCAGCGTCGTCCGCTGGTGAGTACTGGCGGTTTGTGCGACACAGCGAGGGACGCCACAGGGATGAAACCCTGCTTAGCTAATCGTCCGCTTCGACGTCCGACCGGGTCTGGTCGAGATACGGCAACTGGTCGGCCGTCTCCTCGATGGCGTTCCGGTTGGCTTTCATCAGGGCCGTCGTGTCCCAGATGCCCTCGACGAGTGCCTGTCGCTGCGCGTCGTCGACGGAGACAGAAATTTCGTTGCCGAGCGCAGAACTCTTCGAGTTCTGCTCGGCTCCGGAATCGTCCGATTCCGGAACGCCGTAGCGGACCGTCTCGGCCGCTACGTCGACTTCGATTTTCCCGTCCGGGTTGTCGTCGACCCACTGCTGGAGCGCGTTGATGCTCTCGTGGTCGGCGGTCACCGTCGGGATACCGAGCGCGAGGCAGTTGCCCGCGAAGATTTCGGCGAAGCCCTCGCCGATGATGGCGTCGATGCCCCAGCGCATCAGCGCCTGCGGGGCGTGTTCGCGGGAGGAGCCACAGCCGAAGTTGTTGTTGACCACCATGACGTTGGCGTCCTGAAACCGCTCCTCGTTCATCGGGTGGTCCTTCTGGTTGTCCTCGTCGTCAAACCGCAGGTCGAAGAAGGCGAACTCGCCCAGTCCGTCGAAGGTGACGACCTTCATGAACCGGGCCGGGATGATCTGGTCCGTGTCGATGTCGTTCCCGCGGATGGGGATACCGGTCCCCTCGACGTAGTCGACTTCGGGAATCTCCTCTGTCGGGTCGCTCATGCCAGCGTCACCTCCTTGATGTCGCGGACGTCAGAGACTTCGCCGGTGATGGCCGCGGCGGCCACCATCCGGGGGTTCATCAGGACGGTGCGCCCGTCCTTCGAACCCTGTCGACCGACGAAGTTCCGGTTCGACGAGGACGCACAGGCTTCGTCGCCCTCTAGCTGGTCCTCGTTCATGCCGAGACACATCGAACAGCCAGCGTTGCGCCACTCGAAGCCGGCTTCCTCGAAGACGTCCTTCAGGCCTTCCTCCTCGGCGGCGCGCTGGACGCGCTGACTGCCGGGGACGACGAAGGCTCGCACGTCCTCGTCGACCTGTCGACCCTTCACGATGCGGGCCGCACGGCGCAGGTCGGGGAGGCGAGCGTTGGTACAGGAGCCGAGGAAGGCGACGTCGATGTCGTAGCCCTCCATCGTCTCTCCGGGTTCGACGCGCATGTGCTTCTGGGCGCGTCGGGCGGTGTCTTGCTTGTCCTCGGCGAGGTCCTCGGGTGCCGGGATGGGGTCGTCGATGCCGATACCCTGTCCGGGCGTGGTCCCCCACGTGACGACGGGGTCCAGTTCGCTGGCGTCGATCTCGACGACGTCGTCGTACTCGGCGTCGTCGTCGCTCTGGATGGACTCCCAGTACGGTTTGAGTTCCTCGAACTTCTCGGGGTGCTCCTGGAAGTAGTCCGTCTGTTCGAGCCACTCGAAGGTGGTCTCGTCGGGGTTGACATACCCCGCGCGAGCGCCGCCCTCGATGGACATGTTACAGATAGACATCCGACCCTCCATGTCGAGGTTCTCGATGGTCTCGCCGGCGTACTCGTAGACGTAGCCGACGCCGCCCTCGGTACCGAGACGGCGGATGATTTCGAGGATGATGTCCTTGGCCTCGACGCCCTCGTCGAGTTCGCCGGTGACCTCGATTTTGCGGACCTTCTGTTTCTCCATCGCGATGGTCTGGGTCGCCAGCACGTCGCGAATCTGGCTGGTCCCGATACCGAACGCCAGCGCACCGAAGGCACCGTGGGTCGAGGTGTGACTGTCACCGCAGACGATGGTCTTGCCGGGTTGGGTGATGCCCTGCTCCGGGCCGATGACGTGGACGATACCCTGATCGCCGGTGGTCGGGTCCGAGAACTCGATGCCCGCGTCGCGGACGTTCTCTTCGAGTTCGGCCATCATCCGCTCGGCGGCGTCGTCGGCGTACGGACGGTCCTGATTCGCCGTCGGGACGATGTGGTCGACCGTCGCGTGGGTCAGGTCGGGGCGCGCGACTTCGAGACCGCGCTCCTGGAGCATCCCGAACGCCTGCGGGCTGGTGACCTCGTGGATGAGGTGCAGGCCGACGAACAGCTGGTCCTGCCCGTTGGGCAGCGTCGTGACTTTGTGCCGGTCCCATACCTTATCGTAGAGGGTACCCTGGCTCATACTGTCTCGTCCCGTCCTTCGGTGCCGCGCTCGTAGGCGCGTGCGACGCCCTCACCGGGCGCCTCGTGGTCGACGTCTTCCATCGTCTCCGCCGTCCGATTCCCTTCGGCGTCGGCCTCTGAATCGCGCTCACCGCCGTCGGCCGCCACCGCCGGGCCGCGTTTGAACGCGGCGCCGAACGTCTCGTTCGTGTGTGGGTGCGTGTGGTCCACGTCGCCCATCGTGTCGTTCGTATCAGTCATCTGCTGGTGCTTCCTCTTTCTGCTGGTCGGCGTCGTCGCCCCACGCGAACAGTTCGCGCAGGCCGGCGCCGACTTCCTCGATCTGGTGGTTCTGTTCTGCGTTCCGGTACTGCTTGTAGGCGGGTCGGTTGGCCTGGTTCTCGTTGATCCACTCGCGAGCGAACTCGCCGTTCTGGACCTCTTCGAGAATCTTCTCCATGCCCTCGCGGTCGATGACCTCCTCACCGCGGGTCAGGCCGCCGTACTCGGCGGTGTCGGAGACGGAGTTCCACATCTCCATGTGGCCGCCCTCGTACATCAGGTCGACGATGAGCTTGAGTTCGTTCAGGCACTCGAAGTAGGCCATCTCCGGGGCGTAGCCCGCATCGACGAGCGTCTCGAAGCCGGCCTTCACGAGGTCGGTGACGCCGCCACAGAGGACGGCCTGCTCGCCGAACAGGTCGGTTTCGACCTCTTCCTGGAAGGTCGTCTCGATGACGCCCGCACGGGTACAGCCGACGCCCTTCGCGTAGGCCAGTGCCTCCTCGAATGCGTCGCCGGTGGCGTCCTGATAGACGGCCACGAGGCCGGGGGTCCCCTCGCCGCGCTCGTAGGTCCGGCGGACGAGGTGGCCCGGCGACTTCGGCGCGACCATCGTCACGTCGACGTCCTCCGGCGGTTCGATCTGGCCGTAGTGGATGTTGAACCCGTGGGCGAACTGGAGCGTGTCGCCGGCGTCGAGTTCGTCTTCGATGGCCTCGTAGACGGCTGGCTGGACCGTGTCCGGGACGAGCATCACGACGCGGTCGGCCTCGCGGGCCGCCACGTCGGGCGTCTCGACGCGCAGGCCGGCGTCTTCGGCGGCCTGTCGCGAGGAGGACGTCTCACGAAGGCCGACGACGACGTCGACCCCGGATTCGTGGAGGTTCAGGGCGTGAGCGTGGCCCTGTGAGCCGTAGCCGAGTACGGCAACTGTCTCGTCGTCGAGTGTCGATACGTCTGCGTCGTCGTCGTAGTAGACGGTCGTCGTGAGTTCGTCAGTCATCTTTATCGAGTGTTGTGGGGCCTCGTTCCAGTGCGGCGGCCCCCGTCCGCACGATCTCCTGCACGTCGAACTGCCGGAAGGCTTCGACGGCAGCGTCTATCTTCTGTTTGCTACCCGTGACCTCGACGGTCACCGAGTCGGTGGAGGCGTCGACGGCCTGTCCGTCGTACATCTCCGCGACGGCGTTGACGTCGTCGGGTTTCTCGCCACCGACCTTGATGAGCGCGAGTTCGCGCCGGACCGCTTCCGGTTCCAGTTCCATCACCGAGATGACGGGCACGAGCTTCTGCAGCTGCTTTTTGGCCTGCTCGATGCCCGGCTCCGGCTCCTCGATGAGGATGGTCATCCGGGCTATGTTCTCGTCACTCGTGGGGCCGACGGTTAGGCTTTCGATGTTGAACTGGCGGCGGCTGAACAGTCCGGACACTTCGGAGAGCACGCCCGGACGGTGTTTGACCAGCGCCGACAGCACCGCCTGTCGCGGTTCGTGGGTCACTTCGGCCTCGGGGTCGACGCGAATCCCTTGCGAGTTGCGTCGGCCCTCGGGGCGCATCCGTTCGTCGGGCGCGGGGCCTGGCATTCCTCCAGTCATCGTTAGAGCATCTCCAGATGGTCTTCTTCCAGTGCGAACAGACCGTTGTCGCCGCCGCTCGGAACCATCGGGAAGACGTTCTCCCCGGGGTCGATGTGGGCGTCGATGACGCTGGGCCCGTCGTAGTCGCGCGCTGCCTGAATGGTGTCCTCGACGTCGTCGGTCTCTTCCAGGCGGAAGCCGCGAGCGCCGAACGCCTCGGCGAGTTTGTCGAACTGCGGAATCCACGGGTACTCCGAGGCCATGCGACGGCCCTCGTAGAACCCGTCCTGCCACTGGCGGACCATCCCGACGGCCTCGTTGTTGAGGATGACGTACGTGATGTCGAGGTTCTCCCGGACCGCGACGGAGAGCCCCTGCACCGTCATCAGGAACGAGCCGTCGCCGTCGAAGCAGACGACTTCCTGGTCGGGTGCGGCCAGTTTCGCGCCGATGGCCGCGGGAACGCCGTACCCCATCGTCCCGAGGCCGTGGGAGGAGACCCACGTCCGGGGCTCGGTGTACTCCCAGAACTGGGAGGCCCACATCTGGTGCTGGCCGACGCCGGTGCAGACGATGGTGTCGTCCGGCGTCACGTCGGAGAACGTCTCGACGACGTACTGCGGTTTCAGCGGTTCGTCGTCGGGCATCTCGTAGGTCATCGGGTACTCGTCTTTCCAGTCCTGGCACTGCTCGCGCCACTCGTCGGCGTCGGGCGCGCGCGGCATCGCGTCGAACAGCTGGCGCAGGACCGCACGAGCGTCCCCGACGAGCGGGTAGTCGGCGTAGACGTTCTTGCTGATCTCCGCCGGGTCGATGTCGACGTGGACGAGGTCCGCGTCCGGCGCGAACGAATCGACGCCGCCGGTCAGACGGTCGTCGAAGCGCGTCCCGATGGCCAGCATGCAGTCCGTGTTCGTGATGGCCATGTTGGCGTAGCCGGTGCCGTGCATCCCGGCCCACTCCAGCGAGAGTTCGTGGTCCTCGGGGAAACTCCCGATACCGGGCATCGTCGTGATGACCGGAATCTCGTACTCCATCGCGAACTCCCGGAGCGCTCCGGAGGCGTCGGCCTTGATGACGCCGCCACCGGAGAGGATGACCGGCCGGTCGGCGTCGGCAAGCACGTCGGCGGCCTCTTGGACGGCCTCGTCGTCGGCCTCGTCGGGGACGTCGTAGGTGTCGGGCGTGGTCGGCGCCATCGGTTCGACGTCCGTCTCGCCCTGCGTGACGTCTTTCGGGAGGTCGACCAGCGTCGGTCCCTGTCGACCGGCGTCGGCCAGCGCGAACGCCTCGCTGACGTCGTTGCCGACGGTGTCCGAGTGGTTCGCGAAGTAGCTCTCCTTGGTGATGGGCTGGGTGATGCCGACGGTGTCCGTCTCCTGGAACGCGTCGTTGCCGACGAAGTCGGTCGGGACCTGTCCCGTCAGCGCGATCATCGGGTCCGAGTCCATCGACGCGTCGGCGATGCCGGTCACGAGGTTAGTCGCACCCGGCCCGGACGTGGCAAAGCAGACGCCGGGGTCGCCCGTGACGATACCGTAGGCGTCGGCGGCATGAGAGGCCCCTTGCTCGTGGGCCATCGTCACGTGGGTGATGTCCGAGTCGTACAGGGCGTCGTAGACCGGCATGATTGCGCCGCCCTGGACGCCGAAGATGTACTCGGCGCCGGCGTTCTCTAGCGCGCGGACGACGGACTGCGCGCCCGTGGTGACCGGTGCCTGTTCCTCGGTCGATTCGTCGTCTGCCTGTTCGTCCTCCGCGGGGACGGACGCACGTTCGCTCATGCTGTCGTCCCCCCGTGTGTCTGTCGCGATTGTGTGTGTCCTGCGTGCATAGCTGGCGTCTCTGCTGTGTGGTGGAAAGTCGGTACGGCCGGCGACGAAAGTGGGGTGTGAGGGGCTATACAGCCCCTACAATACGCACGTCGCGAAGAAGGTCCGCGCCGCTGGCGATGGGTCGAACCCGCGGTCCAGCGTGCGCTGTCATCACGTCGAAAATCTGTTTGCCACGGGTAATAAACGTTCTGTGAGAGGTGCTGTCGCACGTCTCGATAGCGAACACGCGACACTGCGCGCCGCTGGTGACTGTTCGTCGCGGCCGGAGGTCCGGTCATCGGCCTACGCGCGGACCTCCTCGGTCTCCTCGTCGACGCCGACTTCGGTGGCGAACCGTTCCAGTTCGCTCATCGTAACCTGCTGTTTCTCCGCGCCGTAGTCCTTGACGCGGCGGGTCACTTCTCGCACTTCGGCGTCGGTCGGCGCGTAGCCCGCGTCGACCAACCGCTCGCGTACCGAGTGTGCACCGGTGTGTTTCCCCAGTACGAGTTCGCGCTCGGCGCCGACCATCTCGGGGGTCATGACGCCGGGTTCGAACGTATCGGAGTTCTCGATGACGCCGGCCGCGTGGATGCCGCTCTCGTGGGAGAAGGCGTTGCGTCCCACGATGGGCTTGTTCGCCGGAACCGGGATGTCGGACTTCTCCTCGACCAGCCGTGACAGCTCCGTGATACGGGTGGTGTCGATGCCGGTCTCGACGTCGTACAGCGACTCCAGCGTCATGACGACCTCCTCGTAGGCCGCGTTCCCGGCCCGTTCGCCGATGCCGTTGACCGACACCTGTGCCTGACTCGCGCCCGCCTCGAAGCCGGAGATGGCGTTCGCGGAGGCCAGACCGAAGTCGTCGTGGGCGTGGACGTCGATACGGGCGTCCGTGTGCCCGTCGACCATCTCGATGAGGTCGTAGAACCGACGTGGCGTCGCGACCCCGCAGGTGTCTGGGATGTTTATCCAATCCGCACCCGCCTCGGACGTCGCCTCGATGACCTCGACGAGGAAGTCCTCGTCGGTCCGGGTGGCGTCCATCGGCGAGAACATGCACTCGGCACCGGCCTCGACGATGCGCTCGACGCTCTCGACGGCGCTGTCGAGTGCCTCCTGCCGGGTCGCGTGCATGGAATCTTGCAACTGTACGTCCGACGTCGAGACGAACGTGTGGACCATGTCCACACCCGAATCTAAGGCCGCCTCGATGTCTTTCTCGACCACACGCGCTAGACCGCAGGTCGTCACGGTCGTGGACTCGGCGATGTCGCGCACTGCCTCGAACTCCGCGTCGGAGTTGACGGGGAATCCGGCCTCGATGACGTGGGTCCCCATCTCGTCGAGTACAGCGGCTATCTCGCGTTTGTCCTCGTAGTTGAACGACGTGCGTGGCGACTGCTCACCATCACGCAGCGTGGTGTCGAAAATCCGTGCGTCTGTTATCTCAGACGTGGAATCCAGTGTGCCCTGGAAGAACTCGATCCGCCGGAGATTCCGACGTGCCCTCGTTGTTGGACATAAGCACCTATATCTGGACACTTCCAGTATTTATAGTTGTCCATCGGGCCGGTTCTGGGCGGTCGGTCGCTCCCTCGCGGATGCCGGACGTCAGACGCCGGGCCGAGGATTTTTGCCGCCGCCGCGTCTGTACGCGGGTATGAGTGATTTCGAGGGACTGGACCTGCAGGCCGTCGAGGACCAGATGGCGGCCGACGCCGACGCGGGCGGGAGCAACCGCGTCGTCCTCGGCGTCCTCGACGGGTCCGAGGAGGACGACGAGTGGCTAGACATGATAGAGGACGGCGCCGTTCTCGTCCTCGACGTCGACGGCGACCTGAACGAACTCGCGTCCGGGTTCGCCCGTCCGGTCAAGGAGTCCGGCGGCGAACTGATGCATTTCCGCGGCTTTCTCGTCGTCACGCCGCCGGGCGTCACCATCGACACCGGCCGGCTCTGAAACGGACCGCGGGTTATGCCCGTCGAGTCCGGGCCAGCAGCGCCACGCCGAACACGGCCAGTAGCGCCACGACGACGCCGAACCCGGGACCGCTCGACCCGCTCACGGTCGGCGTCGGCGAAGACGTGGATTCGACAGTTGCCCGCTCGGCGGTCGGCGTCGCGGTCTCGGTGTGCGTCTCGGTGGTCGTCGCCGTCTCGGTGCGCTCGACGCTTCGCTGTGGCCCACCGACGGCGAACGTCGAGAAGCCGGGTGATTCTGCGCGGTACTCGCCGTCGCCGAGGGAGGTCGTGTTCAACGCCTGCCAGCCGTCGTGGTAGCGGTACACCGTGACGTTCGCCCGGCTAACGCCGAGGGACTCGCGCTCGCTCTCGGTGAGCGTGACGTGTATCGCCGCCTCGGAGACGTTGCCGTCGGTGATGCTGGTGTCGATGGTCACGTACTCGACGGCCGCGGCAGTACGCTCGGTCGAGAGCGCCGGGACGTCCGAGGGCGACTCAGACGACGGGCCGACGCTCACGTCGAGATCTTCGACGCTGTGTGCGGCGGTGACGTTGACTCGGGTGATTCGCGCTCCGTCGGTCGCGGTAGTGTCGTCGGTCCCGTCGAACTGGACCGACACCGTCTCGTTGGCCTGGACGGTCGCCACCGTCGCCGTCGCGATGCCGGTACTCGCGTTCTGGACGGCGGACACCTCGACGACTGACGGCGTCGTGGTCGTGTTCGCCGTCGTGTTCGTGGTCTCTTCGGACTCGGTGTCGCTCACCGTGGGGGCGGTCGTCCCGCTGGACCCGCCGTTATCACTGCCACCCGAGTTGGAACTGATAGCCGTCTCGTTCGGGGATATCTCGGCGTACCCTGCGGAGTAGCTGATGTTCTCGATGAGGATACGGGCCCCGTCGTCGATCTCAGTGACGGTGAACTTCCGGGGCTCGTTCTTGAACGAGACGTCGAGTTCGGTCTCGGGATCGTCGACGCCCCACTCGTTCAGTTGGGCGTCCGGAATGGTCGCCTGATAGAACCCGGTGTGTTTCCCACCGCTCGTGTTCTTGCTCGGTGCGGCCATCCAGACCTGTAGCGACCCGTTGTCGTAAGTCGGCGGCGCGAACCGCTGGGCGTTCGTCGTCGTACTGATGCCGTTGAGGTTGTTCTGGACGGGCCCGGGCACCGTCGAGAGGTCGAACAGCCCGAAGTACACCGTCCGCGTGAATCCGACGTCGGCCGCCGCGTTCCGGCCGGTCGGCCAACTCACTTGCGACGGACTCTGGAACAGCAGCGGGCCGACGCCGTGTTTGTCGATGGCGACTGCCTGTAGGTCGACCGTCGAACCGGTGATGGTGATGTCGGTCCCGTCTTTCACGCTCGCGTTGGGTGAGGTCTCCCAGCTAGCGTTTCTGAGCCCCCAGATGAGCGAGTTGGGGTCGAAGTTTTTCACGGTGAGATCGATGCGGAACTCCGTCGACTCGGTAACGCCGAGGCTGGTGAGGTTGTCGGGCTTGCCGACGCCGCTACCCTTGTAGGAGGACTCGTCGACGAGTTGCAGCTGTAGGAGGCCCGATTGGAGGTCGGTCCGCACCCCGAGATTCGACCGGTCACCGGGTCCGGACGTGATGGTGACGTTCGACGCCTTGACCGATGCTTTCTCCAGCGAGAAGTCCGCCCGTTCAGTCTCGCCGGAACGCAAGGTGACCGACTTCGAGGACGCGCTCTTGTCCCGTGCGAACACCGAGACGGTGTAGTTTCCGGACGAGACCGTAACGGAGTAGTCGCCGCTGCTGTCGGTCGTGGCCGGGTAGAAGTTCTCGCCGTCGCTGACGAGCACCTGCACGCGGCTCGCACCACTCCCATCGACGTCAGTGACTGACCCTTCGATGGTGGCCGGGGAGGAGAGCGAGACCGCCACGTTGGCCGTCTCGCTCTCGTTGACCGTCACGCCGCGGACGACCTTCGGACCGTAGCCGGGCGCCTCGATACGGACCAGATAGGTCTCTGCCGGTGTCGTGATGGCGGCTTGCCCCGTGCTGTCGGTCGTCGTTCGGCCGCCGAACCGGTAGTCCGAACTCCGATAACTGACGGTCGCACCGTCGATATCCTTCCCGTTGGGACCGGTGACCGACACGGAGAGGGTTCCGTCGCCGGGAATCCTCGGCGTGGTCATATTCACCGTCGTCGTCGCCCCGTCGGTCACGGTGACACCCTCGCGGAAGTCGACGTCGTAGTCGTCCCCGGTGCCCGGCGAGGCGAGGATGACGTACGAACTCGTGGCGGGGTCGAGTGCCAGCGAGTACGACCCGTCGCTGGCCGTCGTCGTAGTGGCAGCGAGGTCGTTCGACCCGGCCCGGAGGGCCTGAATCTGGACGCCGTCCAGCGGTGCCCCGGTGCCGTTGGTCACCGTCCCGTTGACCCAGCCACCGTACTCCATCGTCACGTCGTTCGTGACCGAGCCGCCGGTCGTGACACTCACCGTACTCGACTGGCGGGCGTAGCCGTCCGCCGTCACGTTGACGTAGTACGTCCCCGCGGGGACCGTGGCCCTGTACACCCCGTTGTTCGGGTTGACGCCGTAGCTAGTCACGACGGTCCCGGTATTTGGCTGGACGATGCGGACGTCGACGCTGTTGTCGGTGAGTGCCGACCCGCTCTCGTTGGTTACCGTTCCGGTGATGTCACCGCCTTCGACGATAGTCACTTCGTCGTTGGCTCGCTGGACGTTCTGCCCGTTGGTCCGGGCGTCGATGGTCACGTTGTGGTCGTCCGCCAGCGCAGGGTTCTGGACGGACCGCACGTCGAACGTGACTGTGACCGGACTCCCGTCGGGGATGTCGCTTGCAAGGGTGACGTCCAGTGCCTCACCGCTTTTCACGGCGGTCGTGGAACTGACACCGACGTCCTGCTTTGTGCCACCGACGGTGACGGTGACGCCGCTGACGCGCGCGTTCTGCAGGTCGGCACCGGTACCGGTGAAGTTCACCCGAAGCGTCTGTGCTCGTTTGCTCAATGGGTCGAAATCAGCACGGACCGAGTAGTCGGCGTACTCCCCCGCGGCCGACTGTGCCGTCGTCAGGTCGGCGTTGCCCGCCGCGTTCGACGCGGCGTTACCGGAGACCGCACCGCCGGGTACGGTTCCGACGCCGAACGCGAGCAGTGAGAACACGAGCAGCGCCGACAACCATATCGCCCGAAGCTTCCGAGTCTGCTCAACCATGATTGGGGAAGTAACATTCTTTTAAAAATACGTTCGGGTCGCATTATCACTGCTGAGAACATATCGACCAAATGTCAAACGTTCGTAAACCTCATTTGAGTTCTACGCGGCGCGTCACGACGGCGACACCAGCGTCAGGTAGTGCCCGTCCGGGTCGCGGATGCGAACACCGTCGTCGACGGACGTGACCGCCAGTGCCTCGTCGGCCACCTCGCGAGCGACCGACTTCGGGTCCGCGGCGGCGACGCCGAAGTCGACGTGGACGCCGCCGCGGGCGTCGGCGATTCCGAGCCGCGGCGACCAGAGTTCGAGGTCCAGTTCGCCCGTCGTCAACCGCACACGGCCCGTCTCGCGCCCGTCGTCGGCCATCTCGAACCCGAGCGCCCGGTAGAACTCGACGGCGGCGTCCAACTGTTCGACTTCGAGGACGAGTTCGAACAGACCGGTGACGCCGTGGCCTTCGTGGGGGCGCTCGCCCAGTTCCACGCAGTTACCCTCCGGGTCGTAGAAGTACAGCGAGCGCTCGCCGCCGAACGTCTCCTCGACGAGGTCGAACCGCTCGTCGAGGCGGTCCCACCAGTCGTCGTACTCGCGTTCGGGAATCGTCATCGCGTAGTGGGTGTGCAGGCCACCACGAGGGACCGGCCCCGGCGACCGCAGACGGAGTTCGGTGTCGCCCGCGGCCAGAACTGCCGACTGTTCGGTCTCTCTGACCACGTCCATCTCGAGGAAGGCGTCGTAGAACGCCGTCATCCGGTCGGTGTACTTCACTTCGAGCGTGAGCCACTCCGGGTGCGAGACCATACGACGACGTTCGTAGTCGAGGGTCAAAACTGTCCGTACCTGCGGGCCAGTCCGAGACGGGTACCGTGTTCCAGATGGCCCCGTTTCGAACATTTATCCACGCTGAGGGCCTACGGAGCGATATGCCTATGAAAGGCTCCGGGCCGTCGACAGGGTGGGAGGAGACGAACCGCTGGGAGCGAGGCGTCAGTTGGCTCCCACATCCTGAAGAGACGATGCAGCGGGTGAGCCACGCCCTCGACACCGAGGCCGGCGTCGTCGTCGTCGACCCGGTCGACACCGACGGTATCGACGACCTGTTCGCCGAGTTCGGCGAGGTGGCCGGCGTCGTCGTCCTGCTGGACCGGCACAAGCGTGACAGCGCGGCCGTCGCCAACCGCCACGACGTGCCGGTGTACATCCCGGAGTGGATGTCCGGCGTCGAATCCGACCTCGACGCGCCGGTCGAGCGCGTCCGCCGGCAGATTCCGGGCACCGATTACGGCGTCCACAAACTCGTCAACAACCCGTTCTGGCAGGAAGCGGCGCTGTACGGCGACGACGACGACACGCTGGTCGTCCCCGAAGCCGTCGGGACGGCGGACTACTTCCTCGCCGGCGACGAGCGTCTGGGCGTCCACCCGATGCTCCGCCTGACGCCGCCGTCGAAACTGAAGCGACTGGACCCGGACCGACTGCTCGTCGGCCACGGCCACGGCATCATGGAGGGTGCCACGGAGGCGCTCATCTACGCGCTCCGGGGCTCTCGTTCCCGCACGCCGAGCCTGTACGCGAAGAACATCAAGTCGCTCGTTCTCGGCTGAACCGGGCTACTCCGGCGCTCGTCGGCGACGGGTTATACGCGTGCCACGACAACGATACGCGTGGTCTACGTCACACGCGCCTCGTCGAGACGCTGTTGCGACTGGCACGGGAGGCAGAGCCCGACGACGTGACGATATCGCTGGCGGTCACGGCGGCCGGGACCTGCCCGAGACCGGCCTCGACCCGAGACGCCGGTGTTCACGGACTTTTACCTCCCGTCGGCCGGCGGGTCGGTCAACGCCGTCTTCGGGATGGACCTCGGGACGCCCGCCGGCCAGACGCAGGGCCGGTTCGTCTCCCACCCCGACGGCTACATGGGCGTCAGTAAGACAGACGACCTGCACGCGGTGGTGTTCGTCGCCATCCCCCCGTGGGACGAGGCGTCGTTCGCCGCATTCGACCGCTCGGGACGACAGCAGGACGTGACGATTCTCGACGTCGAACCGCCCGAAGAGTCGCTGGCCTGATTATTCGAGGTAGCCGAGGTCCCGCAACTGGTCGGCGATGTCCTGGAACTCCGCTTCCGTCAGTTCGCCCTCTCGCTGGTGCTGGACGACGATGCTCCGCAGGAGAAAGCGGACGAGGTCCGACGTACTGGAGAAACTGGTCCCCTCGATAGTGCCCTCGACGCGTTCGGCGAGGTCTTTCGGTATCGAGACGGTGGTGTATTCGGCCATACCTGAACGATTGCCGGCCGGCAGGAAAACGGTTGTGTCCCGTCGTCAGCGGGGTTCGTCCGCGTCGGTGTCGAACTGACCGGCAGTCGCGGAGCTAGTCGGTGAGAACATCATCTGCGCGCGGTCGGAACCGGACCGGCGCGCCGCGTCGAACGTCGGGGTGTCTGTCGGATACGCGTCGTCGTCGGTGGGTGTCGTGATTCGTGTTGTCATCCTGGGGGTCGTGTGGGTCGTCTGGCGTCGTCGTCCGTGTGGGCTGTGCGTGTGCGTGCGGCGCGTGCTTTGGGTACAAGCATAGGCTACCAGCTCCTTTTGCCCCATCTATAATAAATGTTCATGAACGAACCGGCAGAAATGATTTTGTCAGTGACAAGAACTTTGATAAATCGCGTGGTATGTTACCGTGGAGGACACCAATGGGCCTCCTCTCACGACTCACAGGCATCGTCAGCAACGACACGGACGAAGCGGTAGAGATGGGCTATGAGTGTGTCGTCTGCGGGGAACAGACGGAGTTACCGGAAGCCGCGTGTCCGAACTGCGGTGGGCAGATGGAGCAGTTGTAGGGCGGCCTGCCCACCTACACCACCAGTCGTTTTTCGTACTCGGTGAGGTTCTCGTAGCCGTCCTCGGTGACGACGGCGATGTCCTCGATGCGGATACCACCCACCTCGGGGTCGTAGAGACCGGGTTCGATAGTGACGACGTGGCCCGGTTCGAGGTCCCCACCGACGGGCGAGAGGCGCGGAAGTTCGTGTACGTCGAGGCCGACACCGTGGCCGGTGCTGTGGATGAACCCCGTCTCCGTCCGGTCGTCGCTCCGCAGTGTCGGGTGACCGGCGTCCTCGTAGACGTCACAGACGGCGTCGTGGACGTCCTCGCCGGTCGCGCCCGGTTCCAGCGCGTCGAACGCCGCGTCCATCGCTCGCTCGGTCAGGTCGTACCACTCCTCGACAGTGTCGCTCGGCGTGCCCTTACAGAAGGTCCGTGTCATGTCGGCGTGGTACTTCGTCGACTTGTCCTGCGGGAAGATGTCGACGATAATCGGCTCGTCGGCCGTCAGCGGGCCGCTCCCGCGGTCGTGGGGGTCGGCGGCGTCGGCCCCGCAAGCCACGATAGTCTCGTCGAGCGAACAGCCGTGTCGCAGGAGCGTCACTTCTATTTCCTCTTTGACGCGTTCGCTCGTCAACGTCTCGCCGTCGTGTGTGAGCGTGCCGTCATCGTCGACCGTGGCGTCCGCAAGCAGGTCCTCGGCGGCGGCCATCGCCGCTTCGTTCGCTCGCTGGGCGGTGCGGACGTGGTCGACTTCCTCGTCGGTCTTGGTCGCGCGAATCTCGGTGACGACGCCGTCGGTGTCGGCGGTCACGGAGACGCCGCGTGCGCGGAGGCCGTCGGCCGTCTTGAGCGGGAACCGCGGCGGAACGGCCACGCTGTCGACGTCGTAGGAGGAGAGAAACGCCGCGAGGACGTACGAAACGGCCTCTTCGGGGCCGTACTCGTCGACCAGTTCGGCGTGGTCGAAGTCCACGTACCGCTGGACCGACTCGGCCCGCGACTCCCGCTTGGCGCGGCCGAACTCCAGACTGCGCGGGAACAGCAGGTGCGTCTCCCCGTCGTACAGCGTGATGAACGGGTCCGGGGCGTCGAAGCCAGAGAGGTAGTACTGGTCGGAGTCCTCCGAGTCCGCGTCCAGTAGATAGCCGTCGGTGTCCGTCTCGTCGAGATACTCGTCGAGTGCCGAGAGGCCGGGGTCCATACACAGGCGTCCGGTCGGCG
The DNA here is from genome assembly GCF_011602445.1 of Haloarcula sp. JP-L23. Classification (NCBI taxonomy): domain Archaea; kingdom Methanobacteriati; phylum Methanobacteriota; class Halobacteria; order Halobacteriales; family Haloarculaceae; genus Haloarcula; species Haloarcula sp. JP-L23. The sequence goes on from NZ_CP050014.1 coordinate 2,566,816, forward strand.
ACGGCAAAGGGCTACCGACGCCACGGTAGCAGTGCCCGCGCCGAGACGGCACAGTCGACGGTCCGCGGGAAATCGGCCACGACCACGCGCGGTGGCCCCTCCGCTTCGCGTATCGCTACCACGTCAACGCCCTGAAGTGGACGCCAGCGGGCGCCGGGGAGACATCGGGAGCGAACCGACCGGGCTAGACAGAGACGAGACTGTCCGGGCGGCGTTCGAACGACGAGTGTCCAGTCACACGATAGCCGTGACCACAGTAGCTGTGTAAGCTCTGAACCGACGTACGATGGACCTATGGCAACGATTTCGTCGCGGTATCCGATGGCACAGAACGCCGGTGAACTCACCCGACGGACCACGCTCGGCGTCCTCGCGGCTATCGTCGCCTCGCTGGTGGTTCTCGCTATCGTCGACGCGCTCGCTCTTTCGGTCGGCGCGACCGGGCAGACGAGTCCGTTCGCGGCCGCTCCGGTCGTCGCCAGTACGGCCGTCTCCGGCGTCGGCGCGGGTGTCGCCTACGCCGCGCTCGGCCGCCTGACCGATCGGCCCGTCCGTAACTTCGTCGCCGTGCCGCTGGTGGCCTTCGTCGTCGGCGCAGTTCGGCTCTGAACGAGCCGTCACGTCCGTCCTCGCTCGGTTTCTCAGAGCGGTAGCCTCTTGTCGCCCGCCCGCAATCGCCCGGACATGGACGTCACGATACGCGAGTCTGCGGTCGCGGGGACCACGCAGGCCCCGCCGTCGAAGAGTTACACGCACCGGGCCATCCTCGCCGCCGGATACGCTGGCGGCGCGACCGTTCACGACCCACTCGTCAGCGCCGACACGAAGGCGACGATGCGCGCCGTCAGCGCCTACGGTGGCACCGTCGACCGGAGCGACGAGAGCGCAATCGCGGTAGAGGGCTTCGACGGCCGCCCCGAGACACCCGACGACGTCATCGACTGCGCCAACAGTGGGACGACGATGCGACTGGTGACGGCGACAGCCGCCCTGCAAGACGACCTGACCGTCCTCACCGGCGACGACTCGCTCCGCTCGCGCCCGCAGGGACCGCTGCTCGACGCCATCGAGCAACTCGGCGGGCGCGCAGAGAGTACGCGTGCGAACGGGCAGGCACCCCTCGTCGTCGGCGACGGCATCGGCGGCGGCACCGTCGCCATCCCCGGCGACGTCTCCTCGCAGTACATCACCGCCCTCCTGATGGCCGGCGCGGTCACCGACACGGGCATCGACGTGGAACTGACGACCGAACTCAAATCGTCGCCGTACGTCGACATCACGCTCGAAGTGCTTTCTGACTTCGGCGTGACGGCCGAACAGACCGACGACGGCTACACCGTCGCCGGCGGGCAGTCCTACGACCCCGAGGACGGCACCTACCACGTCCCCGGCGACTTCTCCTCGATGAGCTATCTGCTCGCAATGGGCGCATTGGCGGGCGACGACGCGGTGACGGTCACCTCGGCGTTCCCGAGCGCGCAGGGTGACTCGGCTATCGTCGACATCCTCGACCGGATGGGCGCGACGCTGGACTGGGACCGCGAGAACGGCGAGATTACCGTCGAACGGTCGGCGCTGTCGGGTATCGAAGTCGGCGTCAAGGACACGCCGGACCTCCTGCCGACCATCGCGACGCTGGGCGCGGCGGCCGGCGGCGTCACCCGCATCACGGACGCCGAGCACGTCCGCTACAAGGAGACGGACCGCGTGAGCGCGATGGCCGAGGAACTGACGAAGATGGGTGCCGAAGTCGAAGAGAAGCAGGACGAACTCGTCGTCTACGGCGAGGACACGGACCTGCACGGTGCGACGGTCGACGGCCGTGCGGACCACCGCATCATCATGTCGCTGGCCGTCGCCGGCCTCGTCGCCGACGGCGAGACAACCGTCACGGGGGCTGAACACGTCGACGTCTCCTTCCCGAACTTCTTCGACGTGCTGTCGGGTCTGGGTGCGGCCGTCGACCGGTAGCCGTCAGTCAGCGAACCGGGGTACGCATCTACAAGGTTCAAATGCCCCCGCCCCCGAAACGTTGCTAATGAACGGCAACGAGTTCGGTCGTCTCTTTCGGATGACGACCTACGGCGAGTCACACGGGGAGGCCATGGGATGTACGGTCTCGGGCGTTCCAGCAGGCGTCGAACTCTCCGAAGAGCAGATTCAGGAGGACTTAGACCGGCGCAAACCCGGTCAGTCGATGATTACGACCTCGCGGGCGAACCGGACAAGGTGAAACTCAACTCCGGCGTGCAGGACGGCTACACGACGGGGACGCCCATCGGATGGTCATCCAGAACAAGGACGCCCGCTCCGGCAAGTACGAACCGTTCATCACGGCCCCGCGCCCCTCCCACGGCGACTACACATACTCGGCGAAGTTCGGAACGCGCAACTGGGGCGGCGGCGGCCGCTCCTCGGCCGCGAGACGGTCAACTGGGTCGCGGCCGGCGGCGTCGCAAAGCAGGTCTTAGAGCAGTCCGACTACGACGTGACAATCAAGGCTCACGTCTGCCAGATAGGAGACGTCGAGGCGGACGACGTGACCTTCGAGGAGATGCTGGAACACTCCGAGGAGAACGAGGTCCGGTGTGCCGACCCCGAGGCCGCCGAGGAGATGCGCGAACTGGCCGACCAGTATCAGAAAGAGGGCGACTCCATCGGCGGCGCCATCTACTTCGAGTGTCGCGGCGTCCCCCGCGGACTGGGCGCCCCGCGGTTCGACAGTTTCCCGTCGCGTCTCGCACAGGCGATGTACTCCATCCCGGCGGTCAACGACTTCGAGTACGGCATCGGCCGCGAGGCCCGGACGACGGCGGGCAGCGAGTACAACGAGGACTGGGCGTTCGACGAGAACGGCGACCCGGTGCCGGAGGGCAACGACCACGGCGGCATCCAGGGCGGTATCACCACGGGTCAGCCCATCTACGGCGAAGTTAGCTGGCATCCGCCTGTCTCCATCCCGAAGACCCAGACGACCGTCGACTGGGAGACCGGCGAGGAGAAGGAAATCACCGTGACGGGCCGTCACGACCCCGTCCTGCCGCCCCGTGCCGTCCCCGTCGTCGAAGCGATGCTGTACTGTACGGTGCTTGACTTCATGTTGCTGGGCGGCCGCATCAACCCCGACCGCCTCGACGGCCGCCCCGGCGAGTACGACACCGACTACCACCCGTCCAGCCCGCAGAACGACCCCGAGGACGCGGAGACGCACGCCAAGACCGTCGACGAGGACTAGCATGGACGCCAATCAGGAGTCCATCGCGAACCCGTTCGGGATGGACGAGAACTGTCAGAACTGCCCGGCGCTGTGTGAGACCCGGGAGAGCGTCGTCCACGGCTACGGCGACGTCGGCGCGGAGTTCGTCGTCCTCGGCGATTCGCCGAGCGAGGGCGCCGACGAGTCTGGCATCCCCTTCACCGGCGAGACGGATCGCGAACTGCTGGACGTCCTCCGCAACGTCGACATGGTCGAGGACACCGACGCCGCCGAACCGGACCTGAAAAACGTCTTCCTCACCTACGTCACCCGGTGTCGCCACCCCGACCGAGCGGCGACGGACGAGGAGGTCGTGAACTGCGAACCGTACCTCAACAGCGAGATACGGATGATAAACCCCGAGATTCTACTCCCTGTCGGCCAGCGCCCCCTCGAAGAACTGGCCTTCGAGTACACGACGCTGAGCGAGGACGAGTTGGACATCGAGGAACGCCACGCGACGACCATCCGCGGCCGTGGCTTCGAGATTCTGCCGATGCTCCCGCCCGCCGAGCAGACCGACGACGAACGAGAGGCGTTCGTAGAGCACTTCAGTGACGTCCTCGGACAGGACTACCGCCAGACGAAGGGACGACGCGGTCGATAGCTCCGTCGTCGCCTACCCGGATGTTCTCGTCTCGTACACAGAACGGAACCGACTAACCACAGACGGCCCCAGAGTGACGTATGACTACGGTCGCAGTCCTCGCGGACCCCCCAGTCGAGGGGTTCGTCCTGCCCGAGTTGGCCGCGGGACCGCTCGACGAATCCGAGGCGACAGCCCTCTACACCGCGATGCTTGGCGACGTCTGTCGCGCCGTCGAGGCCAGCGGTGCAGAGTTGCTCGTCAACTACCGTCCCGGCGAACAGGTGCCCGACGGCGTCGACCCAGAGGCGGCGGTCAGAGAGCCACTCGACGACGCCCTGCAAAACCCCGGCGAGGCCCGGTACGAGGTACAGGTCGGGTCGACGTTCGCCGGCCGCATCGGCAACACCGTCACCCACCTGCTCGACCGAGAGGGCGTGGCCACCGTCGCCGCCGTGAAACCGACCGCCGCGTTGCTCGCTCGCCAGCAGATAGATAGCGCCGCGATGAAACTCCGCTCCAGCGACGTCGTCCTCGGGCCGTCGACCGACGGCCGCGTGTACTACGCCGGGTTCGCCGACCCGATAGACTTCGAGGACGCCTACACCACGCCGGCCGTCGAAACGCTCGTCGACCGGGCCGCCGACGCCGACCACGGCGTCGACTTCCTCCCGACGAACCCCGTCGTCGAGACGCCGGCCGACCTCCGAACGGTCGTCCCCCTGCTCCGCGCCCGTGTCCGGACCGGACGCGTGGTGCCGCCGCGGACGACGAAGGTCCTCGACGAGTTGGGGTTGCGTGTGCGAGACGCCGACGGCGACCCAACGCTGGTTCGCGAGTAATCGATAGGCCTTAGAGGAATCGCCCGTTAGCAGTGCCTGCGGTGGGGTGGCAGAGTGGCCTATTGCGCCGGTCTTGAAAACCGGTATCCTCACGGATTCCTGGGTTCAAATCCCAGCCCCACCGTTTTGCTCCGAGTCACGCGAGAGGGACCGGTACGACTGACAGTCGGACCACGGTAGACCGAGCGCAGTACTCTGGCATCGGATTTACCTCCCAGCCCGACCGTGCGTCTAGAGAGCAACGACGCGCGAGTCGGCTGTCTGGCGCCGATGGTGACGGGTGACCGAGTGTATCGAGATCTGGTACGACGACGTATTTTTCAGCAACGATAGTTCAAAAAACCGTGGTAACGACCGGGCGGTTTTAAGCCACTGGTACGGGTCAAGACTACGTGATGCAGCCAGACATCTGGTCCGAATGGGACATCGGGAGCCGGTGTGTTTCCGTAGGTCTCGTAGTCCTCCTCGTCGCCGGGGCGCTTGCGACACCCGCGGCGGCGGCACCGAGTATGTATCTCTCGAACGCGAACGTACAGGAGTCGACGGTCCTCGTCGGCGAGAACGTGACCGTGACCGCCCGAGTGAAGAACCTCGGCGACGAGTCGGGTGGGTTCACGTTCGAGTTCAAGCGCAACGGTAGCGACTTCGCCTCACAACGGGTCGTCGTCGCGGCAGACGAGTCTGTGCAGGTCAACCAGACGGTCTCGTTCAGTTCACCCGGGACCTACAGACTCTCGGTCAACGACCGCGAGGCCGGACTCGTCGAGGTTCAGCGGGCGAAGGCGACGGTCGAGAGCACGGACGCTGCCCAGCGAACCATCGAAGTGCGCGCGGGGTCCGTCTCGACGACGCGCCCGTACACGCTCGACATCCCGAGCGCGACGAACCGCTCGTTCGCCGTCGAGACGTGGACCGTCCAGACGGGCGAGTCGTCGTACACACAGCAGATAATCGAGTACACCGACCCGTCGGCGGCGACGGTAGAGGTCCCGTCTGGCAGGTCGGCGACCGTCGCCAGCGTCTTCACCGTCGACTCGACGGCGGACATCGAGCAGGCCACGGTTCGGTTCTCGCTCGACCGGTCCCGACTCCGCGAGGTCGGCCTCGACCAGAGCGAGGTGACGCTGTACCACCGCAACGGGTCCTCGTGGGAGTCGCTCGACACCGCTATCGTCGAGGAGCGAGCGAGTAGCGTCGTCTACGAAGTGACGGCGACGGAGTTCTCGACGTTCGCTGCCGGCCGTATCGAACCCGAGTTCACCGTCGAGGACACGTCGCTGAGCACGACGCAGTTAGACAGTGGCCAGCGCCTCGTCCTCGAAGCCGTCGTCAGGAACAACGGCAGCGTCGCCGGTGAGTACGAAGGGACGATGGTCGTCAACGACGAGCGAGTGAACGCGACGACGGTGACGATGCCGGCAGACAGCGAGCGCACCGTTCGTCTCACCCACGACGTTAGCTCGGCCGGTACCTACGAACTCGCATTGAACGACGACGACGCCGGGAGCATCGTCATCTCGGAAGGACAGGTCGCAGACGACACCCCGACGAGGACGGAAGCGACGACTACCGCCAGTCAGTCCACGTCCGCAGCGACCACAGCGTCCGATAGCGGCCCCGCTATCTCGGTCCCACCGGGCGTCCCGGCGACGGTGATGGGCATCGACACCGTCTACCTCGGCGGCGGCATCGGGGTCGCTCTCGTCGTGTTCTTCGGTCTCGTGTTGGTGCTTCGCCGTGGCGGCGGCGGTGGCAGCGGCGGCGGGTTCGACCAACTCTAGGGTCGAGTCGCCGGAGAGCAATCCTTTTTGTGTCGCTGTACCCAGCCACACGTATGGACTGGCCGCACGACCCAGATGGTGAAGAGGGCAGCGAAGGCCGCCGGAAGTACGGACACGCCGTCCTCGCGAAGAAAATCGACGAAGACGAGGACTTCCCGCTCACGGCCGAGGAGTACGTCGAGCAGTACGGCGACCATCCGGTCCGTATCGACTACGAGACGGTCGTCAGCGTCGAGGAGATATTCGAGTACGTCGATCAGGGCGAGTTCGAGGACTTCCCAGATTTCCACAGGGCCCTCGGTCGGGCGCTCCGCGAGGCCGACCTGTGGCCCTACCGTCTCGAACACGCCTGAGTGACGAGGCGACGCTCTCCGTGTGGTGTGAGTCCACGACACATACTTGTAGGAGACTGTCGTACGCTCCACTATGGCGACACGAGGCACTGACGGCGATTCCGACCCGGCGGAGCTACCGGAGGCCGTCGTCGACGACCTGCTGTCGGAGGATAGTCGGCGCCTAGCCCTGTCGATTCTCGACGAACGCGACCGAGCGATGGTCGTCGGCGACCTCGCGACGGCCGTCGTCGCCCGCCAGCGCGGGATTCCGGAGTCGACAGTCAGTGATGCCGACCGAGAGATCATGCGTGACGAACTGTTCACCGAACACATCCCGAAGTTGACGGCGACAGGGGTCGTCGAGTACGACTCGATGCTGGGGGCCGTCGAGCTACGGCGCCGGGGTATCGTCGGCCGAGGGCGGACCTGATTCGGTCCGCCGACCCGTCGTCACCGATAACGCATAGCGGCCGCTCGGTCGGCTAGGCGTGTCCGCCGTCGTTGCGGGACGGCGCTCGACGGGTTCGGCGCAGTCATACCCGCAGGTCGATCTGAATCGGTGGGGAGAGAACCAACCTTGGTCTTCGGTACCACGTAGCATAAGCGTGATGGAGGTATCTTTTAGCCGCCTCGGCAGATAAAGACACACATGAACGATCCGGTCTCCGTACGGGAGGTGATGAACCGCGAGTACGTCGGCGCGAGCGAATCTGACGATCTCCTCGAGACGACCGAACTCCTGGTTCGGGAAGACGAACCGACCGCACTGGTCCTTCGTGGTAACGATCCAGTCGGCGTAATCACGCAAGTGGACATCCTCGGCTATCTCGTCTCCGAAGGTACCCTCGAATCGACCACAGTCGGCGAGGTGATGACCGAATCGGTCCCGTCCATCTCACCGGACGCCCGGCTCCCGGAAGCGCGTGACCAGATGGCCGCGTGGTCGTCAGACTGGGTCCTCGTCACCGAAGACGGCGAACCGCTCGGGACGCTGACCGAACACGACATCCTCTCGACCGCGCGACTGGAGAGCGAAACGACAGAGCAGGTCCGCGAGGAAGCCCAGATGGCCCCCACCGGACAGGGGGCGACGACGGACGAAACGACGGCCGCCGAGGACTCTTTCGAAGAACAGGGCATCTGCTCTGCCTGCGGGACCTTCACCCGCAACCTCGCGTCGTTCAACGGTCAGTTGCTGTGTACGGACTGTCGGGACGTCTGATACCCGCTTTGGCACTACTGTTTTGGACTCGTGCATCCGAGATATCCTGTGGAAATAACGCTCGCGACAGCGGCCGACGTGGACGCCGTCGTCGACCAGTGGGTTGCCCTCGCACGCGACCAGCAGACCTACGGCTCTCACCTCCTCGCGTCCGAGAATCGGACCGCGATACGCGAGGCAGTGCTTCAGCGAGTCGTCGCCGACGAACTGCTCGTCGCCCGTGACGGGGAGACGCTCGTCGGATTCGTCATGGTCTCGATGGAGCGAGGGCGCTACGAACAGCGATGCACGCGGGGCCTCATCGAGAACATCTACGTCCGCCCCGACTACCGCCGCGAGGGCATCGGCAGCGAACTCCTCTCCGCTGGCGAGAAAGCGCTGGCCGAGAACGGTGCCACAGCCGTGGCGCTGGAGGTGATGGCCGCGAACGAATCCGCCCGCCGGTTCTACGCCGACCACGGCTACGCCCCCCACCGAATCGAACTCGAAAAGTCGACGGAAAACGATACTCTCTAAACAGTCCCCCTGCAACGGACGAACGCGAGCGCCAGGGGAGCTTGGGTGGTCCAAGCACTCGACTTGTAATCGAGAGTTCGTGGGTTCAAATCCCACCCCTGGCTCTTCTCGTCGCCACGTCGACCCGCCTAGTCGTCAGGCCACCAGCGGAGCGTCATCGCCACCGAGTCGTCCAATCCGAACACGCTCGGCTCTCGGTCGACGGTGGCCGTCTGCGGCGGGACGAGCGTCACCGTCTCCTCCCCGACGGTTATCGTCACGGCCGCCTCGCCGTCGGCGAGACGGTCGGCGAGGCCGTCGAGTTCGGTGAGCAACACGGCGCGGTCGACGGGCGCGCGACCGTCCGTCGCTCGTTCCGTGATGCCGCCGACGACCGGTGCGATGTCGACGTCCGCAGAGCGGTTCGAGAGGACGGCGTTGACCACGGCGCCCAGCAACACCACGAGGCCGATGACGTAAAGCCACGTGAGGAGAACGAGGATACTGGCGACGAGGTTGGACCCGGCGCTGCCGGACTTGAACGTAGTAAAGAGCGCCTGTGCGACGGTGAGGCCGACAGCAGCGAGGGCCGTTCCGGGGACGACTTCGGCCAGCGAGACGTCGGTATCCGGGAAGACGTAGTACATGGGGTAGAACACCACGAACAGGCCAACGGCCGTCACCGCCCCCCGGAGCACCGTACCGAGGGCGCCGTCGCCAGAGATGGAGACGAGGTTGCCGACGACGCCGACGCTGACGATGGCCACCGCGACGGTGGCGAGCAACAGCAACCCGTCCAGCAACTGGTCGGCGAAGGTGTTCTCGCTGCTGGTCTCGTAGATGTCCGAAAAGGCCGTATCGAGACCGCGGAAGATGCGGAGCGCGCCCCAGACGAGGAACGCGATGCCCAGCAGGGAGACGGAGGCGTCCGCTTCGGTCAACCCCTGCTGGATGAGTTCGCTGGACTGCTCGGTCAGCACGGCCTGCATGATGCCGACGACGGAGTCGCGCACGGCGACGTTTTGCGTCCGCTGGACGAGTGTCAGGACGAGCAACAACAGCGGGAGGATAGAGAGAAAGGCGTGGTACGCGATAGAACCGGCCATGAAGGTTATCTTCTCGGTCCTCGCTTCGTGGATAATCGCCCCCAGCACCTCCGTCCCGCGGGCGGCGTCGACGTGCATGGCCGGCTTTCGACGCCGCCGTGCAAATAGCCAGCGTCCCGTCGTCTCCCCCGACTGAAGCGCAGTGCGGGGAGCCGACACACGATTCGGCATACTCCGAACGGCCGGTTAATGCCGACCCTCGCGTACCCCTATCCGAGATGTTGTTCGACTCGACGACGCTCGGGACGCTATCGCTCGATAACCGGGTCGGTCTCGCGCCGATGACGCGGGTGAGCGCGACCGCAGACGGTCGGGCCACCGAGGAGATGGCCGACTACTACGCGAAGTTCGCCGACGGTGGCTTCTCGGTACTCATCACCGAGGGCGTCTACACCGACGACGCCTACAGTCAGGGATATCTGAACCAGCCGGGACTCGTCACCGACGACCACGTGACCGCGTGGTCACGGGTCACAGACGCTGTCCACGATGCCGGGGCACCCGTCGTCGCCCAACTGATGCACGGCGGGGCACAGACGCAGGGGAACCCCCACGTCGACGGCGAGGCGACCCTCGCACCGTCGACCGTCGGCCCGGACGCCGAGAAGGCCGAAGCCTACGGCGGGAGCGGCGAGTTCCCCGAACCGAAGCGAGCCACGGAAGACGACCTCGACGCCGCTCGCGATGGGTTCGTCGACGCCGCAGTGAACGCCCACGAGGCCGGGTTCGACGGCGTCGAGATTCACGCCGCCAACGGGTACCTCCTCAACGAGTTCCTCGCGGCGGACATGAACCGGCGCGACGACGAGTACGGCGGTGGTCCGGACGCGCGGGTCCGCTACCCCGAGTCGGTCGTCTCGGCCGTCCACGACGCCGTGCCGGACGAGTTCGTCGTCGGCATCCGTCTCTCACAGACCCGAGTGACCAACGACGAGTACGCGTGGCCCGAGGGCGAGGACGCAGCGGCAGTGTTCTTCGAGCGCCTCTCCGCCGCCGGTGCGGACTACGTCCACACCACGGAACCGAACGCGACCAGTCCCACGTTCGGCGATGAGGGACCGACGCTCGCCGAGGCGGCCGCCGAACACGTCACCGAGGGGACGACGGTCATCGCCAACGGTGGCCTCGGCGACCCCGACGCCGCCCGGCAGGCAGTGGACGACGGAGCCGACCTCGTGACGCTCGCGACGAGCGCGCTCGCGAACCCCGATTGGCCCGACCGGGTCGCAAACGACGAGGACCTGACGGCGTTCGACCCCGCGAGGTTCCTCGCCCCCAAAGCGTCGATATCGGCCCACGAACTCCCCGACAAGCGGTCGCCGGCCGACGACTGAACCGGGGCGCTGACGTGGGCTTATACCCCTCCGGCCCCTACGAGCGGGTATGAGCGAACAAGAGGGCGAGCTGCCCGACAACGACGAGGAGTGGCGGGAGATACTGACCGACGAGGAGTACCGCATCCTCCGCGAGGCCGGCACCGAACCGCGGTTCAGCAGCGACCTGCTGGACGTCGAGCAATCGGGCGTGTTCACCTGCGCCGGGTGTGGCGCCGAACTGTTCGACAGCGAGGAGAAGTTCGACTCCGAGACGGGGTGGCCGAGTTTCTGGGACGTCTACGACGAGGGGACCGTCGAGACGCGACTCGACGAGAGCCACGGGATGCGCCGGACCGAAGTCGTCTGTGCCAACTGCGGGGGCCACCTCGGCCACGTCTTCGACGACGGCCCCGAACCCACGGGGAAGCGCTACTGCATCAACGGCGCGGCGCTTGCGTTCGAACCCGAGGAGCGGTAAGACCACCAGACTCATCTTTCGTGCATCGATATGGTAAGCAGTGACAACCCAAGCAGATACCGACGACACAGCCGCCGCGAGCGGAGACGCCGACGACACCTTTCTGTCGGTCCCCCTCCGGACGTTCCCGTGGACGGAGGCGAGCACGGCGGCTATCGGAACGTTCGTCCTCGAGTATCTGGTCGTCGCGGCGCTGTTCGTCGTCGGCCCATCGTCGGTCGACCGGAGCGTCCCCGCCATCGACTCGACGGCGGCGGTGTTCATCCAGTACGCCCACGTCCTGTTCAACGCCCACCACGTCCCGACGGTGCTGCGGGCCACGATTCAGATAGCCGGGTCGCCGTACGGAAACGACCTCTACCTCTCGCTGGCCAACGGTGGGGCGAGCGTCTCACCAGTCGTCTACTTCCTCGTCCCCGTGGTCGCGTTGACCGTCGCCGGGGGGCTGTTCGAGGGGCGACGGCGCCGGAATCCGAGCGGTGGCCGTCTCCGTGAAGCGGCGCTGGTCGGTGTCGGCTTCACTGTCGGGTATCTCGCCGTCGGCCTCGTGGGCTCACTGACGATGGTCCAGCGGTGGGACCTCACGACGGCGGAGGGCGTCGTCGGGTCGGCCAGCCAGCAGCCAGACCCCTACTTCACCGGCGTCCTCTTTGTGCTGTTCCCGCTGGTGTTCGTGACCATCGGTGCGGCGCTTACCTTCGGTCGTCAGGCGTAGGTCTGCTCGGCGAACTCCAGAATGCGCTCTGATTCGGCCATCGTGACGCCGTACTCGTCGTCGACGAGGACCGGCACGCCGCGCTGCCCCGAGATGCGCTTGACCTCGTCCCGGTCGGAGTGGAGCGCCTCGACCCAGATGCTCTCGTACTCGACGTCGAGTTCGTCCAGTCGGTCGGCCACTTTCTCACAGTAGGGACAGCCGTCCAGTTGATAGAGCGTTCGGCTCACGGGTGGCACTATCGGAGCGAACGGCAAAGAACGTGTGGTCGCGGAGAACCCGGCTTACTCGTACAGCCAGGTCTCGTCGACGCTTTCCCAGTCGACGAGTTCGTCGTCGTCGAAGAAGAGAGCGATTTCGCGCTCGTTGGCGCCTTCGTCCTCGTGGTCGGAGCCGTGGATGACGTTCCGACCGAGGTCTAGCCCGTAGTCACCGCGGATGGTTCCGGGGGCGGACTCGGCGGGGTCCGTCTCGCCCATCATCTTTCGGACCTGTCGCGTCGCGTCCTGACCTTCCCAGACCATCGCGAAGACCGGACCGGACGTGATGAAGTCCACGAGGCCGTCGAAGAACGGCTTGCCCTCGTGCTCGCCGTAGTGTTCCTCGGCGAGGTCCTGATCGATCTGCATGAACTTGCCAGCGACCATCTTCAGGCCGCGCTCTTCGAAGCGGGAGACGATGTCCCCGATGAGACCGCGCTGGACGCCGTCCGGCTTCACCATCACGAAGGTACGCTCGTCCGACATCAGGCTTCAGCCTCCTCGGCCTCTTCCTCGTCGTCCTCGTCGCCTTCGTCGTCAGCAGTCTCGACGTCTTCCTCTGCGGCTTCGAGGTCGGGTGCGGCGTCGACGTCGTCGTTCTCGTCTGCGTCAGCCGCTTCCGTCGCGGCCTCGTCCTCGGCCTGCTTCTCGCCGCTCGCGTTGTAGCCGGACTCCGTCCAGCCGAGGTTGCGAGCCTCGCGACCGAGGTCGGCGTTGTTCTCACACTTCGAGGAGCAGAAGTGGATGGTCGTGCCGTCGTTCCGGACGAGCATCGTGCCCGTACCGGGTTCGATGTCCGCGCCGCAGTAGTCACATTCGCGCGTCTGTGGCATCGTTACTGCCCCCCGATGGAGTCGGCTTCGCGGGCCGTTTCGCGGAGCTGGAGCACGTCACCCTCTCGGACGGGACCCAGGACGTTGCGCGTGATGATGCGCCCCTGGTTCTCGCCCTCGCGGATGCGGCACTTGACCTGCATGGCCTCGCCGTGCATCCCCGTTTTGCCGACGATCTCGATGACCTCGGCGGGCGTGGCGCCGTTGCCTTCGGATTCCTCAGCACTCATCCGTCGTCACCTCACCGAAGCTCCTCGACCTTCGCGGCGATGTCCTCGATGTCGCCCTCTGCCTCGCCCGCATCGACGACGGCGGCGGCAGCCGAGCCGACTTCGAGACCGGCGGCGTGGCCAAGATCGTCCTGCTGTTCGACGAAGATGAAGGGGACGCCCTTCTCGTCGGCCAACTCGGGGATGTGCATGACGATCTCCTCGGGCTGGACGTCCTCGGCGACGTAGACGAGTTCGGCGGAGCCGCGCTCGACGGCCTTGGTCGTCTCGTTGGTTCCTTTCTTGACGCTCCCTGTGTCTCGTGCGACTTCCAGCGCCTCGAGGGCGTCGTCCTCGAGGTCGGCCGGAACGTCGAAATCTACGTATACTGGCATTTGTATGGTCACCTCCTGCGCGCGGGCTCAGGCTCCCCCGCCGTCGCGGGCGTTCCCGCGGCGCACCGCGGCGGTGCGCGTAGTCCTAAAAGGGCTGGGAGCATCATCAACCCGGCACAGGCTGTACACCATTCTGTGCCACCGGCCCTAAAAGCGCTTTCGAAGCCGAAACGGCGTGCGAACGCGGTGCACAGCCATCGTCCGGGGGCCGCCCGCGGACCGCGGTCCGAGGAACCGTCACGCCCATGCCTCCGCCGGTGCCACTCGTCAGTATGGACCTCGCACGGTCGCTCCGAGAGGAAGCCCGCCGGTCGAACGAGCGCCGACTGCTCGTGCTGGCTGGCGACCCCGAACGGACGCGCGACCGTGCCGCAGACGCCCTCGACGCCGCAGACGTTCCCCGGCCGGACACGACGCTGCTCGGACCCGACCCGTTCCTCGACTGCGAACGCCACGAGCAGGCCCGCGCCGGGGAACTGCTCGGTCGGACCCGGACCGCGGTCGTCGTCGACGCCCACGCGGAACTCCGACCGAACGCGCTCGGAACCGCCGTCGGTGCGGTCGACGGCGGCGGTCTCCTCGTCCTCCTGACGCCGCCGCTCTCCGAGTGGCCGGACTTGCGTGACGCTTTCGACGAGACGCTTGCGGTGCCGCCGTTCGACGTTGACGACGTGAGCGGCCGCTTCCGACGCCGACTGGTCGAGACGCTCCGGGCACACCGGGGCGTCGCCATCGTCCACGTCGAGGCGGACGGCGACACCGTCGAGAGCGACGGCCTGACCGACCCGCCGCCACGACGCCCGCCCGAACCGCCTGCACCACCCAAAGACGCAGTCTTCCGACCGGAGACCTACGAGGCCTGTCTCACCACCGACCAGTGCGACGCCGTCCACGCGTTCGAGTCACTGCGCGCACCCAGTCACGCCGTCGTCGTGGAGGCCGACCGGGGACGCGGGAAGTCCAGCGCCGCCGGCCTCGCCGCGGCGAACCTCGCGCTGGACGGGACGGACGTCCTCGTGACCGCGCCGCAGTACCGGAGCGCCGCCGAGGTGTTCGTCCGGGCGGGGGCGCTGTTCGAGACGCTCGGCGTCGACGTGGCGCCAGACAGGCCGGAGGCGCCCCACGAACTCGCCGTCGATGGCGAGGACGGCGGCCGGATACGGTTCGCGAAGCCCGCCGTCGCAGTCGAACTGCCCGAAGACCCCGACGTGGTGGTCGTCGACGAGGCCGCCGCGCTCCCCGTCCGGCGTCTCGAATCCCTGCTCGACGCGCCGGCCGTCGCGTTCACGACGACCGTCCACGGCTACGAGGGCGCCGGTCGCGGGTTCTCGGTCCGTTTTCGCGACCGTCTGTCCGAGAGCGCCCACGCGGTGACGGACGTGACCATGACGACGCCGATTCGCTACGCCGAGGCCGACCCCGTCGAGGTGTGGGCGTTCCGGGCGCTGTTGCTCGACGCCCGCCCGCCCGCCGAGCAGTTGGTCGCCGACGCCACACCGGAGACGGTCACGTACCGCCGCCTCTCGACGGCGAACTTGCTCGCCGACGAGCATCTGCTCCGTGAGGTGTTCGGACTGCTGGTGCTTGCCCACTACCGCACCGAGCCGGCGGACCTCGCTCGTCTGCTCGACGCGCCGAACCTCTCGGTGCGGGCGTTGATGCACCACGGCCACGTCGTCGCCGTCGCACTGCTCGCACGGGAGGGCGGCCTCCCGGCCGAGACGCGGGCGACCATGTACGAGGGCGGGCGCATCCGCGGGAACATGGTGCCGGACGTGCTGACGACGCAGTTGCGCGACGAGGACGCTGGCGTCCCTGTCGGACAACGCGTCCTCCGCATCGCCACGCACGCCGCGGTCCGGTCGCGGGGACTGGGGTCGCGTCTCCTCGGCGAGATTCGGGCAGAGTTCGCCGACGAGGTGGACTGGGTCGGCGTCGGCTACGGCGCGACGCCGGAACTCGTGCGGTTCTGGCGGGCGAACGGCTACGGCACCGTCCACCTCTCCACCTCGCGGAACGACACCAGCGGGGAGTACTCGGCCGTGATGGTCGACCCCTGTTCCGAGGCCGGGGCGGAACTGGCGGCCCGGCACGCCGGGTGGTTCTGTGACCGCGTCGGCGCGGTGCTGTCGGACACGCTGGACGACTGCGACCCGGACGTGGTTCGGGAGACGCTCCGGGCCGTCGACGCCACGCCCGACCCGGACCTCTCGGCGTGGGAGTGGCGACTCGTCGCTGGCGTCCCGGGCGGTGCCGCCATCCTCGATACGAACCCCGCGCCGTTCCGCGCGCTGACGGTGCGCCATCTCGTCGCGCCCGCCGACGAGGACGCCCTCAGCGACCGTGAGGAGCGACTGCTCGTCAGGAAAGTGCTGCAGGCCCGACCGTGGGACGACGTGACAGCGGAACTGGAGTTCGTCTCGCGCCGGCAGTGCATGCGTGCACTCGGCGGAGCCGTCGAAAGATTGACACGGCTATACGGCGAGGAGTGGGTACAGGAGGAACTCGACCGCCACACATGACACCGGGGATGGAACTGCTGCTCGTCGGTCTCGCCTTCGCACTGCTGGTCGCCGGCGTCGTCGGCAGCCTGATTCCGCAGATGCCGGGGGCACCGGTGTCGCTCGCGGGGGTCTACCTCTACTGGGTCGCCACCGGCATGACCGAACCCGGGACGCTGTTACTGGCGGTGCTGACCGTCGTCGGCGTGCTGACGTGGGTCGTCGACTTCGTCGGCGGGGCCGTCGCGGCCCGCGTCGGCGGCGCATCGAACGCGACGGCCGTCCTCGCCGGACTCGTCGGCCTCGTCCTCTTCTTCCTGACGGGGCCGCTGGGTATCATCCTCGGCGTCGCCGCGACGGTGTTCGCCGTCGAGTTCTACCGACAGGAGGACGCACGGAAGGGGCTGAAAGCCGCGCTCGTGACGACGGCCGGGATGCTCGCCTCCGGCGTCGTACAGGCACTGCTCACCGGGTCGATTCTGGTGACGATGCTGGTGGTCGCGCTCGTATGACCACCTGCGAGGAGACGGACTGCGAGAACGAGGCCGCAGTGGAGCTACACGTCCCGTGGGCCGACAACGTGCTCCTCTGTACCGCCCACGCCCGCGTGCTAGCACAGAAAGACGGCGTCGTCGCCGAACCGCTCGATGACGCTGTGGACGACTGGTCCTAGAGTTCCTTCGCCAGCATCACCTCGTCCGCATAGTCGTCGCCGAACTTGTAGTGGTCCTCGCGGACGGCTTCCGTCGCCCAGCCGTGGGCTTCGAGGAAGTCGATTGCGTCTTGATTCATCGAGGGGACAGAGTTGTACAGTTTCTCGTAGCCGTGGTCGCTCGCCCACTCGGTGCCGCGTTCGAGGAGGTGTGACCCGATGCCCTGCCCGCGGTACTGGACGAGGACGCCCAGCGTGAGTTCGGCGGTGTGGCTGAGCTTCTCGATTTCGGGGTGTTTGACGTGGACCCAGCCGACCACGTCGTCGTCGACGCAAGCCACGAAGAAGATGCGTGACTCCAGTTCGTTGTGTCGGAGGAGGACGCCCTCGCTGTCGATGATGTCGGCGAGCGTCTCGGCGTCGACGTAGGCCCCGCTCCCGATAGCTGCGCGGATGGCCCCGACGAGACCCTTCAGGTCCTCCTGCCGGGCCTGCCGGATGGTGTACTCCACCTCCTCGGTCTCGAACTCCTGCGTGTCCGAGTCCTCGTAGGCGATGCGGAGTTCGTCCCCGTCGCGCTCTAACATGCCGGCGCGCTGGAGGATGGCGACGTGGTGGCCGAACGGCCGTGGCTCCATCTGCAGGGCCTTGCGTACCTTCTCGGCGTCGACGCGGCCGTGAGACTCGACGTACTCGTAGATGTCCTGCCGGTCTACGTGATCGAACTGCAGTGGCTCTGTGAGTTCCATGGGTTCTGTTACCACACACCAGTATTTAATTGTTTGTCACGTGAGGACTGATAACACACTTCCGAATACGTCGATGCTTACCGGTCGGGAACGCCGGTCAGCACCGTCACGACGTCCCGCACGTCGTGTGTGTCCACGAGCAGTTCGGCGGCCGTGCGGACGGAGTACGTCCCGTCCAGTTCGACCCCATAGCAGGCGGCGTACAGCCCCAGCCACTGGTTCAGCGTCGCTTCGAGACGGTCGAAGGCCGCCTCGTCGAAGCGGACCCACTGCCCGCCGGTCCGGGCCTCACAGTACAGCGACACCGTCGGGCCGACACCCCGCCTGAGTATGTTCATCGCCCGCTCCTCGTCCGGCGGGTCCGGGTCGAAGTCCGCGGCGATCTCGTCGGCCCGGCGTTCGAGCGCCCGAATCCGGTCGCGGTACTGGTGGCTCATCTCAGCCCTGTTCGAACTCGACGCCCTTGCCACCGGCGGGGTGTTCCCACTCGGTGTCGGCGACGACGGCGCAGGTACCACACTCGACGCAAGGCTGGGTGTCCAGACTCACGAGGTGTTCCTCGTGGCCGTTCGTCTGGACCATCTCGTCGCGGTAACACCCGCCGCCGAAGTCCGTCGCGCTGACCGGGCACGCAGTCACGGCGGTTCCGGACGCCTCGAAGGAGTTGTCGACGAGTTCGATGTGCGGGTCGCCCACGTCGTAGGTCAGGTCGCCGATGCGGTCGTCGAGTTCGGGCGGTTGGACGTGGTTCTCGTCGGTCACGCGCTCGCCAAGTTCCTCGCCGATGACCGTCGGGAGCGTGACGTAGGGCAGTTTCGTGTCGGGAATCATCGAGACGAGCGTCGGGGAGTTGTAGGCCCGTTCGACCAGTCCCTCGGCCGCACGGACACCGAATCGACCGACGGCCGACTCCACGACGGCGTTCGCGACGCCGTCTATCGGCCCGATTTCGCCCAGTTTCCCCACCACGCTGTAGCTGGTCGGTCGCAGTTTGTCCATGACTCCTTCGTCGTGGAGTTTCTGCTCGTAGAACTCGCCGGCGCGGTGCGGGTCGCCCCGAGAGCGGGCGTCGGCGAAGGCTTCGGCGGCCAGCGCCCCGGCCGTGACGGCGTGGTTCATCCCCTTGATGATGGGGCCTTGAGCCTGCATCTGGCCGGCGGCGTCGCCGACGACGACGAGGCGGTCCTCGTGCGGGGCGGTGAGCGCCGCCTTCTTCGAGTCCGGGACGAGTTTCGCGCTGTACTCCAGTTCGTGGTAGTCGTCGCCCAGCCACTGGGCCATGAGCGGGTGAGTCAGCAGGCCGTCGAGCAGTTCCTGCGGTTCGGCCCGTTCCTCGGCGATGGAGTCCAGGTGGAACACCGTCCCGATGGACAGCGACGCCTCGTTGGTGTAGAGGAACCCACCGCCACGCACCCCATCGAAGAGGTCGCCCGAGAACAGGTGGGCCTCGCCCTCGTCCGCGTCGATGTCGAACCGTTCGTCTATCGTGTCGGGGTCCATCTCGGCGACGGCCTTGACCCCCTGGAACCACTCGTCGGGGTCCTCCCAGTCCATCAGGCCGGCGTCACGGGCGAGTTCGGAGTTGACGCCGTCGGCCGCGACGACGATGTCGGCCTCTATCGGGTCCAGTTCCTCGCAGGTGACGCCGACGATTTCCCCCCTCTCACGGAGGAGGCCGGTGACGTGGACTTCGGTCAGCAGGCCGCCGCCCGTCTCGTGGGTGAGTTCGTGGACGCGGTCGGCGAGCCACGAGTCCATCCGGCGGCGGAGGACCGAGTCGGCCCACGCCGTGTCGTGGTGGTGCAGGTCACCGATGTCGAACGTCTTCACCGTGTCGCCGGCCACGTTGTGGATGTAGTTCTCGGTGACTGGTCGCTCGGTCGCTTCCTCGCGGAAGTCCGGGAACAGGCCGTCGATGGTGTACGGTGCGGACTCCTCGGCGTAGATGAGGCCGCCGGAGACGTTCTTCGACCCGGCGTCGACGCCCCGTTCGAGGACGAGCGTCTCGACGCCGTTGCGTGCGAGGTTCGCCGCCGCGGCGGCCCCGCCCGGGCCACACCCGACGACGACGGCCTCGTAGTGTTCGTGGTCAGTCATCGCTGGCCTCCACGGCCGCGGCCAGTTCCCCCTTCTCGACGGCCTCAGTCAGTCGCGGGAGCACCTCGAAGAGGTCCCCCTCGATGACGTAGTCCGAGAAGTCCCGGATGTCGGCCTCCGGGTCGGTGTTGACGGCGATGATGGTGTCTGCCTCGTCACAGCCGACCTTGTGCTGGATGGCCCCGGAGATGCCCGCGGCGATGTAGACGTCCGGTTCGACGACCTGCCCGGACTCGCCTATCTGGCGCGCTTCCGTGACGTACTGCTCGACGTGGCTGTCGAACGCGTACGAGGAGGTGATGACGCCCCGCGAGAGGCCGAGGTCGGCGTCCTCGAAGGCGTCCACGAGGTCGAGTGCGAGTTCGATGCCCGTCGTCGGGTCGTCGCCGATGCCTCGACCGACGGCGACCACCACCTCGTTCCCGGTCAGGTCGACGCCGCCCGAGAGGCGGTCGAACTCCGTGACGTCCACCTCGAACCACTCGTCGTCGAGGTCCATCTCGTACTCGACGACTTCGGCCTCGCGGTCGTAGTCCGGGTCCGGAATCTCGAAACTGCCCGGAATCACGGACGCCCCTTGCGGGTGAAAGTCCCGGTTGGGCTTGTCGATACAGAGGATGGTCGAGTACTCGAACCCGGAGAAGTCCGGCCGTTTCATGTGAAGTACGCGCTCGAACTCCTTGTTGTCGCCCGCGGTGCCGACCTTCGCGGGGTTGGATATCATCGCCTCCTCGATGTACAGCCCCGAGCAGTCCGACGCGAGGCCCGAGTCCAGCGCCCCCTGGACGAGCGCCGAGAGGTCCCGGCCGTTGTTCGTCGCGGGGAATATCGTATAGCGCGGTTCGTGGTAGTCCTTCCAGTCGACGTCCTCGTGACCCTCGCTGGCGAGTTCGCCCCCCGCCCGAGACATATCGGTGACTATCTCGGTGTAAGGCGTGTGTCGGAACCGTTCGAGGCGGTCGTCCTCCATGTAGACCACGAGGTCGGCGCCGTAGGCGGTGACGTCCTCGACGTGGTCGCTGGCGTCGGCACCGACGAGGACGGCGACGACGCGTTCCTCGGCGTCGTAGTCCGCGTTGTACTGGTCCATCAGATCGCGGGCCTTCCCCAGCATCTCCTTCGAGACGTCGACCAGTTCGCCCGCCTGCGTCTCGCAGTACACCCACATGTCGCGGTACTCCGCGCCGACGGTCCCCTCGACCCACTGCTTGTCGTTGGTCGGGTGGTCGAGTTCGGGGTACTTCTCCTCTGGCGGGACGTACTCGACGTCCTCGCCCGCTTGCTCTTCGCTGCCTTCGACGGAGTCGATGCGGTTCTCTATCTGGGTGATGGCGCTCTTGCGTTCCTTCCCCTCGCGTTCGCGTTCGAGGACGTCCCGCAGGACGTCGGCGTCGTCGACGCCGCGAACCATGTTCGCGATGTCAGCGACGGTCATCGCTGTCAGGTCGACCGTCTCGGGGTCGAGTTCGCCGTCGTCCTCGGTTTCGACCTTCTCGATGCGGTCCTCGATGAGCGTCTTCACCGGAGCGCGGTCCTCGCCCGCTTCCTCCAGTTCCAACATCTCGTGCAACTCGTCGGCGTCGTCGACGTCTGTTATCTTCGGCCCGAGTTCGGCGATCTCGTACTCAGTGGGGTCTATTGCTGGCATGGTCAGTCACCTGCTGCGTAGGGCGTCAGTTCGTCCAGTATCGGTTCCATCGCCGCCGAATCGTCGCCGTCGACGACCGTCGCCTCGCGTTCGGACGGGACCTTCGGGATGGGGTCGACGCCGGCGACGATGGTCGGCGACCCGTCGAGGCCGATGTAGTCCGGGTCCAGATTGAGGTCCTCGTGGTCCCAGACCGTCACCAGGTCTTCGTAGTTCTCGGCGCGTTCTTGGGTCTCCTCGCGCAACTGCTTGTGTTCGAGGCGGTGGCTGGCCTTCCGGTAGGTCGGTTCGAACTCCGGGTCCGCGACGACGAAACACGGCATCGGCGCTTCTACTGTCTCTATCTCGCTGACGTCGCCGTCGACCAGTCGTTTCGCTCGCAACAACCCCGCCTCTTCGTCGATGTCCAGCGAGACGACGTGGGTGACCAGCGGCCAGTCCAGACAGTACGCGGTCTGTGGGCCGGTGTGGCCCGTCTCCCCGTCAGCGGTCTTGAACCCCGCGAACACGAGGTCTGGTCGCGTGTCGAGGTTCTGGATGCCTGTGGCGACAGTCATCGCCGTGGCCCACGTGTCGGCGGCACCCATCTCCCGGTCCGAGAGGAGATACAGGTCGTCGGCGTAGACGTCGCACATCCCTTCCTGTAACACCTCCTGATACCCCGGCGGCCCCATGCTCATGAGCGAGACGTGACCGCCGTTTCGAACGCGAGTCTGGAACGCCGCCCGGAGCGCGTGTTTGTCGTTCGGGTTCATCACCGTCGGGGTCTTCCCACGTTCGAGGTGCCCGTCCTCGTCGAAGGATACCTGTCCCTCTCGGAAGTCGGGGACCCCCTTTGTCAGAACTACTGTGTGCATAGTTGTCACGACTCTCGTCAACGTACCTCATCTCGGGCGGAACATAAATGTATGTTCACAATAACGGGTGAGAGTTTCGTGGGGCGTCCGTCGGTGATGCGGCGGACACAGCACCCCGCCGGACCGACGACTGGAGGACACGAACGATGCCGCCACTACGCCGAACTCGATACGGAAAACAGGCGTTCTGGACTCAGATACGGCCGGCGCGGCCGGGGTCGACGTCGATGGCGTCGACCGGACAGACGTCGACACACAGCATGCAGTCGATACACTGGTCCTCGTGGGCCGGGTCGGCCTTGATTTCGCTCTCGGGGTGGTCGGGCGTGTCTACCCACTCGAACACGTCGACCGGGCAGTCCTCCAGACAGGCGCCGTCGGCGAGACAGATGTCGAAGTCGACGGCGACGTGGGTGCCGTGGATACCCAGTGTGTCGGGTTCCTCGACCGGCCCCCAGACGTTGTGGCCGTCGTGTTGTTCGACCACGTCACGATTGTCCTCGAATTCGGGGTCTATGGCCATTGGTATCTAACAACACTCGGCGACGATACTTAAACTTTCGACAGTCAGCCTCAGAAACGAGGGTCGTCGGGTCCACTGGTCGGTCCACGGCCGGGCGGTTTGCCGGGACCACGTCCCTCGTCGAGTGACGGACCGTCGTGGACGCCCATCGGGTCGTCGGTGACACCGACGTGACGCTGGAGGAACGCAGCGGTGCGGTCGTAGACGTCGTCGTAGAACGCTCCCGCGAAGGGAAAGCCGTGAGCGCCCGGAACGGGTTCGTATGCCACCGTCGTCAGGGGGTCGAGCGTCCGAGCGAGCAGTTCCGACTGGGCCGGCGGAAGCACCTCGTCGTCCTCGGCGTGGAGCAACAGCGTCGGCGGCATCGAGACGGTGGCCTGTGCCACCGGCGAGGCGAGTTCGTACGCCTCCGGAACCTCCTCGGGCCCGCCGCCGAGATACTGCCTGTGTATGTCCGCATCGCCCGCGTCGTCGGTCTCCGCCATCGCCCGGAAGTCGTAGACGCCCGAGTAGCCGACGACGGCCGAAAGTTCGGAGGATGCGCCGGGATACAGGTCCGGTTCGAACGCCGGGTCGTCGGCCGTCGCCGCGGCGAGCGTCACGAGATTCGCGCCAGCGGAGTGTCCCACTGCGACGACGCGTTGTGGGTCCGCGCCGTAGGCGTCCGCCTCCGCCCGGCACCACTCGATAGCGGCCTTCACGTCGACGAGTGCGGCCGGGAAGGTGTGTTCGGGTGCCAGTCGGTACTGCGGTTCGACGACGAGGTAGCCGTCCTCGGCGAGGTCGATGGCGTGGCGGGCGAACTCGCCCTTGTCACCGACCGTGAACCCGCCCCCGCGGACGAGGACGGCGACCGGTTTCGGCCCGCTACTGGCCGTCGAGTCGTAGACGTCCAGCAGG
Source organism: Haloarcula sp. JP-L23 (assembly GCF_011602445.1). NCBI lineage: Archaea > Methanobacteriati > Methanobacteriota > Halobacteria > Halobacteriales > Haloarculaceae > Haloarcula > Haloarcula sp. JP-L23. The sequence continues at coordinate 2,590,572 of NZ_CP050014.1, forward strand.
AGCGTCTCGCCGGCCGCCTCGTGGAAGGGGATGTCTCGGTCGACGGTGACCGTCGTCGGAGCGCGCTCTGTCACGTCCCCTACTGCGGTTGGACGGAATAAAAACGCGTCGGGGACGGGTTAGCTTTCGATTTCGATGCGCTTGCCGCGAGTGACGGCGCCCTCGGAGACGGGCAGGCGGACCTCCAGAATGCCGTTGGTGTAGCTCGCGGCGATACTCTCGTCGTCGACCCGCTTCGGGAAGCGGAACCGACGGTGGTAGGTCCGTCGCTGGTTCCGCTGCTCGTCCTCGTGCTCGGCGGCGATGTTCAACATCCCGTCGTCCCACGTCACGTCAATCTCCCCGACGTCGAACCCCGGTAGTTCGACGCTGAGGACGAACTCGCCGTCTTCCTCGTACAGTTCGTAGTCGTCACTCCCGGTTTCGAACAGTTGGCCGGGGAGGTCGAGTCCCCGCATCCACGAGCTCGGTGTGGTCGTGGGCAGTGCCATTGCTGTTCACCTCGATTCACTAGATGCTTGTTCGCGGTTCGTAAAAAATGTAGCTGAAAATGATAGTTTGTCACAGAGTAACGAATCGCAAAGGGGCTCAGGGATGGGCGAAGTACGCGACCGACTCGCCGTCCGGATTCACGTCGTCGACGCGGGCGAAGCCGATGCGCTCGAACTGGAGCACGTCGTCGGCCTCGTAGTCGAGGACCCCCGGTTCTGCGACGCCGGTCACGTCGCCGTCCATCGTCCGCAGTCGGAGCGCGGGGCCGTCGGCCGGCGCCCAGTGGACGACGTCGACGCCCTCCTCGCGCACCGCCGCGATGTCGTCGCCGACGTACTCGAAGGCGTCGCGGGTGTGGCGAACACAACCGTACCCCTTCAGCCAGACTCGCTCGCCGTGGCCCGGCAGGTCGTCGCCCTCGACGGCGACGCCGCCCGCGACCGGAATCTCGCGTCGGCCTCGGTCCTCGTGGTCCGGGTGGTAAGGCGGTTCGCCCACGTCGGGGCCGCCCACGACCTGTCGCTCGACGAGGCCGCCGTGGTCCTCGCTGTCCCGGACGAAGAACGCCCGGTCGGTGTCGTCGTCTATCAGGTCGCGGTTGTTCGAGTACACCGACGACATCGCGAGGTCGACGTTGGACGTGGAGGTGCCGAGTTCGACCATCGCGTCGACCAGCGCCTCGCCACGGATGCCCCGCCGACGGAGACTCGCCACCGTCGGCGCACGCGGGTCGTCCCAGCCGTCGAGTTCGCCCTCGGCGATGAGTTCCGAGATGGTCGAGGTGGACATCTGCACGTCGTAGGCGTCCACCTGCACGTGCCCCCAGTGAATGACCTCCGGATACTCCCAGTCGAAGTAGTCGTAGACGAACTGCTGGCGCTTCGCGGAGTCCTGCAGGTCGATGCCGCGGATGATATGCGTGATGCCCAGCAGGTGGTCGTCGACGCCGCTCTGGAAGTCCAGCATCGGCCAGCAGCGATAGTCGGCGGCCGCCTCGCGCGGGTGGGGCGTATCTATCATCCGGAAGGCGACGAAGTCGCGCAACGCGGGGTTCTTGTGGGTGATGTCGGTCCGGACCCGGAGGACCATTTCGCCGCTGTCGTACTCGCCGTCGACCATCGCGTCGAACTCCGCGTGGACCGTCTCGACGTCTTTCTCGCGGTGGGGACAGGCCTCGCCGCTGTTTTTCATGTCGGAGAACTCGCCCTGTGGGCACGAGCAGGTGTAGGCACCCTCGGCGTCGATGAGTTGCCGGGCGTACTCGTAGTAGGTCTCCACCCGGTCGCTCGCCTTGAACACGTCGTCGGGTTCGAAGCCGAGATAGTCGATAGCGTCCAGAATCTGGTCGTAGGCGTCGAGGTCCGGCCGCTTCGTCTCTGGGTCGGTGTCGTCGAACCGGCAGACGAACTCGCCGTCGTAGCGCTCCTTGTACGTCCCGATGACGGCGGCCATCCGGGCGTGGCCGATGTGCCACGGGCCGTTAGGGTTCGGCGCGACGCGCATCCGCACGGTGTCGTACTCCTCGACGTTGGGCAGGTCGGGCAGGGGGTGGTCCTCGCCCTCGTCCTCGGCTTCGAGTTCTTCGAGTTTCTCGGGGGCGAGTTCCTGCAGGCGCTCACGGCGTTTCTCGGCGTCCATCCCGTTGACCCGGTCGACGATGGGCGCAATGATCCCCGGAATCTCGTCGCCGTGCTCTCTGAACTCGGGGTTCTCGCCCATGAGCGGCCCCATGATGGCCCCGACCTGTGCCTCGCTGTCGTGTTTGACCGCGTTGAGGAGGGCGTTCGTCTCGGCGGCCTCCTCGATTCGCGTTCGCAGCGCGTCGTCCATGGTCGAAGCGTCCGGCGGGAGGCCCCAAAACGCCGTCGGGTTCGGTCAGACGTCGAGATGGGCGCCGACCCGACCGAGTGCGTCCAGCCCCGTCACCTCGCCGGATTCGTCGGGCACCGTCCAGAGGGCCAACTCCGGCAGTGACTCGCGCAGAGCCACGAGCGCGTCCTGCTGGACGGCCCGTTTCCCGCGACATCGGTCACAGTCCCCCGCGCCCTCGATTAGCTTGTTCACCACGAGCGTCGTCACCGGGACCTCGAACTCGCGTAACTGGTCGACGAGTCGCTCGCTCTCGCGGACCGCCATCGTCTCCGGAATCGTGACGACGCGGAACTCGGTCAGGTCCGGGTCTCTGAGAACACGTCCGACCTGCTCCATCCGGTCGCGCATCGCCGTGAACTCGTCTTCCTCGTCGGCGCGCCGTCGATTCGCCATCGGACCAAACAGCATCGTTCGCGTCGTGTTCACCTTCCGGCGTACCTGATCGCGCAGGTCCAGCGCCGTCGCCATCCCGCGGTCAAGCAGCGACGGCAGGTCCAGCAGTCTGAGCGTGTGGCCCGTCGGTGCGGTGTCGAACACCACCCGGTCCCACCGGTCATTGTCGGCGTAGGTCGCGAGTCCCTCTACTGCGGCCAGTTCGTCGCTCCCGGGCATCACACCCGCGGTGAACAGGTCGGTAATCTCGTCTTCGTCGAGGGTGATGCCTGCGCTGGCGAACTCCGCGGCCAGCGCCTCGAACAGCGTCCGGTAGCGGTCGATACCTGCCTGTGGGTCGACTTCGACGCCCCAGAAGCCGTTGTGTATCTCCACGGGGCCGGCTCCGACCGGTCGCTCGACGGCGTCACCCAACGAGTGGGCCGGGTCCGTCGACACGACGAGCGTCTCGTAGCCTCGCTCGGCCAGCGAGACCCCCGTCGCCGTCGCGATGGTCGTCTTTCCCACCCCGCCTTTCCCGCCGTAGAGGAGGAACTCGGTCACGGACGCTCGTTCGTGTCGGTTCGCCTTAATTCCGACCCGGCGTACCGCCGTGGGCGATGGGCGTACAAACGACCGCTTGGCGTCAGTACTCGCGCTCGACGAGGTAGTTGGCGATGCCGTCAAGCAGGTCGCGGGCCTCGTTGTCCGGCAGGACTTCGAGGTTCTCCTTCCCGCTGGTGACGAGTTCCTGCGCCCGGTCCCGGGCGTATTCGATGGACCCCGCTTCACGGAGCGTGGCGACGGCCTCGTCTATCTCGGCTTCGGACACCTCGTCGACGGAGTCGGTGTCGACGAGGTTCTCGACGTCGACGCCCTGCTGACGGGCGTGCAGCGTCACGAGCGTCTGCTTGTTCTCGACGAGGTCCGAGCCGCGCTGCTTGCCCAGTTTCTCCGAGGGCGTCGTCAGGTCAAGCAGGTCGTCCTGAATCTGGAAGGCCCGGCCCACGTCCAGTCCGTGGTTGTACAGGGCCTCGACGGTCTCCTCGTCGGCACCCAGCAGCGTCGCCGGGATGGACGCTGCGGCGCCGTAGAGGACGGCCGTCTTGAGTTCGACCATCTCCAGATACTCATCGGGCGTGACCGCATCGCGCTGCTCGAACTCGATGTCCAGCGACTGCCCCTCGCAGATGCGGGTGCAGGTCTTCGCGAGGCGCTTGTTCGCGGCGACGCTCCGGTCGTCGGCCGCGCCGGTTTCGAGGAGGAACTCGAAGGCCTTCGAGTACAGCGTGTCGCCGGCCAGAATCGCCGTCGAGAGGTCGTACTCCTTGTGGACGGCCGGGACCCCGCGGCGGAGGTCGTCGTCGTCCATGATGTCGTCGTGGATGAGCGTGAACGTCTGGATGACCTCGATGGCCAGCGCCGCCGACAGTACGTCGGCCTGCCCGCCGGTGAGCGTCGGAAAGTCACGATAGTCGACCGACAGTGGCTCGACGTCCAGTAGCGACTCCGCGACCAGCAGCAACACCGTCGGACGGAGTCGCTTTCCGCCGGCGTCCAGCAGGTAGCGGGTCGCCTCATAGAGGTGCTCGGGCCGCTTCACTGGAAGCTCCTCGGGGAGGGCCTCGTTGACCCGCTCCCGGCGGGCGAGGATGGCTTTTTCGACCTGCTGATAACCTTCGGACATGTGGTTATTCCGTGAGCTGAATCATGTTGCCGTTACGCGTGATGTGCAGGTCGCGGCCGACCTTGTAGCCCTGATTCTCGGCGAGGTCCACGTACGGCGCGAACCCTTCGAGACTCTGGTGGGCCGGGATGACGTGCTGGGGCTGGAGCGCGTCGAGCATCTCGTAGTGGCCCTCCTGACGGAGGTGGCCCGAGACGTGGATGTCGTCGTAGATGCGGGCGCCCTGCATGCCCAGCAGTTTCTCGGACTGGTAGCGCTGACCCTCGTTGGTCGGTTCCGGGATGACCCGAGCCGAGAAGATGACCTTGTCGCCGTTATCTAGCTCGTAGGGCGTTTCGCCGCGGCCCATGCGGGTGAGCATCGCGCGCGGTTCGCCCTGATGGCCCGTGACGATGGGCAGGAAGTTCTCCTTGCCTTCGTTCATGATCCGCTTGAACGTGCGGTCGACGGACTTGCGGTGGCCGTACATCCCGAGGTCCTCCGGGAAGTCCACGAAGTCCAGTCGCTCTGCGGTGCCGGAGTACTTCTCCATCGAGCGACCGAGCAGCACGGGCTGGCGGCCGATGTCGTCGGCGAACTCGACGAGGCTCTTCACACGAGCGATGTGCGAGGAGAACGTCGTGGCGACGATGCCGCCGTCGTAGTCCTCGATGCTGGTCATGACGTCCTTGAGGTGGCGACGAGCGACTGCCTCGGAGGCCGTACGGCCCTTCCGGCCGGCGTTCGTACAGTCCTCGATGTAACAGAGGACGCCCTCACCCTCGCGGCCGATCTCTCGGAACCGCTTCATGTCGATAGGGTCGCCGATGACCGGCGTGTGGTCCATCCGCTTGTCCAGTCCGTAGACGACGGACCCTTCCGGCGTGTGGAGGACCGGGTTGATGGCGTCGATGATGGAGTGGGTGACGTTGACGAACTCGAGTTCGTTTCGCTCGCCGATCTGCATCGTCTCGCCCGCGCTCATCTTGACGAGGTCGTTCTGGACCCCGAACTTCTCCTCGCCCTTTATCTGCTGTTTGACCAGTTCGATGGTGAAGGGCGTGGCGACGATAGGCGCGTCGTAGCGATGGGCGAGTTTCGAGATGGCGCCGATGTGGTCGAGGTGGCCGTGTGTCGGCACGATGGCCTTCACGTCACCTTCGAGGTCGGACATGACCCGGTCGTCCGGGATAGCGCCCATGTCGATGAGATCGAGCGAGTGCATCCGCTCGGTCTCGACGTTGTCGTGAATCAGTACCTTCGAGAGGTTCAGGCCCATGTCGAAGATGACGACGTCGTCACCTGCACGGACGGCCGTCATCTGACGGCCAACTGCCTCGTATCCGCCGATTGTTGCGATTTCGACTTCCATGGTTGTAGGTCCGAGTGGAAGCCGTCCGCGGGCCCGCGGTTGGTGCTGGCGACGACGGTAACTGCTGAAACGGCGTCTCGGTTCCTGTGGGCGTCGAGGCCGGCCGGGTACACCCCGTAGCCTCGATTCCCGAAGTGGAAGGGACTGACGTCCCGACGACTTTCCCCGTCGTCTGCCGGCCGCCAAACCGCGGTCTGCGGGCGGCCGTGCGCTCGGTTACGCGGACGTACAACGTCGCTTCTTAAAACGGTGTGGGTTCCAGGCGGCTATTCGTCGTCCAGGGCGTCCGACAGCGGGTCGCTGTCCGAATCGACGTCGAACCCGGTGACGCCTTCGTCTGAGAGCGTCGCGTCGTCCTCGACGTCGTCGGCGGACGACTCGTCGCTCTCCTCGGCGACGTCGTCGACGATGCGCGTCTCTCTGGACTCGATACTCCCGAGCAGGTCCTCGTCGCTCTCTTCGGACGCCGACTCGCCGAATAGGTCGTCGGCGGTCCGTGGTCCCGCCGACTGTGTCTGGTCGTCGCTTTCGGCCGGTCCGGTCCCCGACTCCATATCCCAGACGGTCTGCTCCTCGGTCGTGGGCTGGTCGTCCACCGGCACCGACTCGTCCGGGCTCGACTGGTCGTCGTCCGACGCGGCTGGCTGTCGGCCCTGGAACTCCGAAGGGTCCGGCGGCGACCACTCCTGCGGTTCGGCCGGCGCGTCGTCTTCGGCCGTCGGTTCGTCCGCGGCGGGGTCCGTGCGACCGACGTCGTCGGCCTGTTCGTCAGCGGGACCACCGAAGGTGTCGTTCTCGTCCGAAGCGGCGGCGTCGGCCGTCACAGGCCCCTGGTCCTCAGCCGGTGCTGGCGAATCGTCGTCGTCCGCAGTCGTCGGCTGGTCGGTCGCCTCCTCAGCGGGACCACCGAAGATATCTGCATCGGGCTCCGAACCGCTGTCCGTCTCTCGTGCCGGTTCGGCAGCGGCCGCGGGCTGGGAGTCCTGTCCGTCCGCGGCGTTCTCGCGCGCCGACTGGTCGCTCTCGGCGATCAGTTCGGAGTCGTCTTGCACCGCGTCGGCTTCGGCCGACGACTCGGGCTGTGAGGAAGCCGGTTCGTCCGCTTCCGGGGGCTCTTCGTCGGGTGTCGCTGCCGTCGTCGACACCGCTTCGGACGGTGCGTCCGTCTCGGCTGGGCCGGCCTCGGCCGTCTCGCCGTCGGTGGCCTCGGCCGCGGTCGGTTCGAGCGGGTCGTCGTCCGTCGTCTCGCTCGGCTCCGAATCGGCCGTTCCCGTCTGGGTCTCGTCGCGGGACTCGGCCGTCGAGCCGGTAGCTGCTCCGGCGGTTGCTGCGCCAGCGGCCTCCTGTTCTCCGCTCACCTCGCGGCTCTCGGTGTCGGGCGCCGCTGCTTCGGTCGGTGCCGCCGCGTCGTCCGCTTTCGCGACGGCCGCGGCAGCACCGACCATCGTCGCGTCGGCGACGAGTTTGTGCAGGAGTCCGAACACGCCAGAAAGCGTAAGCAAGACCCCGATGGCAGCGACGGCGACACCGAGCAGTGCTCGGTTCGTCGTAACGGAGGGCGACGCGCTGGGTGACGCACCGAGGACCACGCCGATGCCAACGAACAGACCACCAACGATGGCGACCACGAGGACGTAACCGACGTACCGAGCGCCGTAGCGGTAGACGTCGGGTAAGCTAACAGCAGACATGAATTTACAATTAGCAACGGCGGTGAAATAGGTTACGACGGTCGCACGTTCACCGATCCGCCTCGATCGTCGTCCCCGGCGCGTCGCCGTCGAGGAAGGCCGACAGCGCATCAGGGCCGAACACCGAGGCCGGGCTCTCGAGTTCGAGGAGCGCACGAACCTTCGCGGCCATCCCGCCGGAGACGTCCGTGGCGTCGCTGCCGCCGAGCGCCGCCGCGGCGTCCTCGAAGGCCTCGATTCGGTCGATTACGGCACCGTCCTCGTCCAGCACGCCGGGCACCGTCGAGCAGACGCCGACCCGGTCGGCGTCGACGGCCGGCGCGAGTTCGACGACCAGTTCGTCGCCACTGAGGACTGTCGCCCCTTCGCCCGCGTGGGCGACGAGGTCGCCGTGCAACACCGGGACGAACCCCTCGGAGAGGAGCGTTCGGACCTGTCCGGTCGGGAGCGTGAGCGTGCCGTCTGCGCGCCGGTCCGCCGCCGAGAGCGGGTGGACCGGGACGGCGGGGACCCCACGCTCGGTCAGCGCCGTGACGATCCTGCTGTTCAGCCGCGTCATCGCGCCGTGGATGGCCTGTACGCCGGCCACGTCGTGCGTTCCCTCGGTCGTACTCACCCCGTACTCGGCGGCGTGGTGGTGGCCGAAGCTCCCGCCACCGTGGACGACTACGACGTCGTGGTCGCTGGCCGCGACGGCGTCTGCGGCGGCCGCCAGCGCCTCGTCGTCGACAGTCTCCGGCGTCTCCTTCTCGGTGACGACGCTCCCGCCGAGTTTGAGGACGACGGTCATTCTTGCCGGACTCCGTCAGTGTCCAGTTCCGCCCGGAAGACCGATTCACACCCGGGCGTGTACTTCAGGGCGGTGAGCGCGTCGTCGGTGTCGTCAAGCGCGACGATACAGCCACCGCCGCCAGCCCCGGTTAGTTTCGCGCCCATCGCCCCCGCATCGCGGGCGGCCCAGACCATCGAGTCCAGCGACCGGGAGGAGACGCCCAGCGCCGACAGGAGGCCGTGATTGAAGTCCATCAGGTCGCCCAGCGTCTCGTAGTCGCCCGAGCCCAGTACGGACTCGCCCTCGCGGACGATGTCACCGATGGCGCGGACGGTGTCCGCGGCGAAGTCGTACTCCTCACGGAGACTCCTGACGCCTGCGACCAGTGCGCCGGTGTCCCCGGCGCCCCCGTCGTAGCCGATGACGAAGGGCAGGTTGTCGACGCCTTCGACGGTTCGGCAGTCGTCGCCCTCGACGCGGACGGCCCCGCCCTTCGCCGAACAGAACGTATCGGCCCGCGAGGCCTCGCCGTCCTGTACGGCCGCCTCCACCTGATAGGCCCGTTCCGCGATGGCCTCGGCTGAGAGTTCGACGCCCAGTTCGCGAGTCGCGGCGTCGATGGCGGCGACGACGACGGCCGCCGACGACCCGAGTCCCGCACCCAGCGGGATGTCGCTCTCGATTCGTATCTCGAAGCCGGCGTCGGGTACGTCGGCGGCGTCCCGGACCTGTGCCACCGCTTCGTTTACGTACCCCATCGCCGCTTCGAGTAAGGGCTCCGACGCGTCGACGTCGGGCCGACCCGCTCCGTCTCCGTCGTACTCGACGGTGAACCCGTCGAGTTTGAGGTCTTCCGAGTGAATGCGAAGTCCTTCGTCTATCTCTCTCGCCGTCACGCGGGCCCGGCGCTCGATGGCGCACGGGACCGCTGGCTCACCGTAGACGACCGCGTGCTCCCCGAACAGATACACCTTGCCGGGAGCGCTCGACGTGACCATACCCGCCCGTGTGACCGGAGGGGGTTAGGCGTTTTCGGAGCCAGTTTCGGGCTGCCGGCCGCCGTCTGTCGCTCGCCACAGCCGCGATACGTCCCGATGGAACGATACAAGCGGGTTTTGAGCTACCTGAAAGACCTTTTACGCGCCGATGGAACGGGCGTGTATGAAACGTCGACGCGTACTGACCACACTCGGGACTGGCCTCGCCGGTGTCGCCGGGTGCCTCTCTGAATCCCCGTCGACTCCGGACGAGGCGTCCGAGACGTCCACGGACGACGAACGGACTGACCAGCGAACGCCGTCCCAGACGCACACGAAGGTCGCTGTCGAGGACGTCGTCGTCCGGAAGGCCATCACCTACGACTCGTCGATGGGGTCCGGTGGCGTACTGACCGGCGAGGATAGACAGTACGTCGTTGGCTCGGTTCGAGGGGTCGAAGACTTCCACGACCTGGCGTACACGTTCGAGACGGCCGACGACTCGTGGGACCAAGGCCTCCCCGACACCGTGGGCGCGCGTAACCACGCTGTCGCGGGTCACGAGCGCCCGTACGTCGCGTTCACGGTTCCGTCACCGCTGTCTGCGTCGAATCCCCGTATTCGGCGCTCGGACGGGACCGAGTGGCCGGTACCGGCAGACGCACGCGACACGCTCGCGACACCGGCACCGCAGTTCGAACTCGACAGCCTGACCGTTCCAGACAGCGTCTCGCAGGGCGAGCAGTTGTCGGTGTCGCTGACGGCGACGAACGTCTCCGAGACGGACGGCCGCTTCCTCGCGGCGGTGTACTGGCCCACGAAGGGAATCGCCGACGACGACGAGTCCCACGTCGTCGACCGGTCCGTCGCCGCGGGCGAACGGGTGTCGGCGACCCTCGACGTCGACACGGCCTACACGGCCATGGAGGACGGCCCGGTCACGCTGTCGGTCACCGGCCACGTCGCGGCCGAACGCGAGGTACAGGTTCGCGACGCTTCGACGCCGACCTAATCTCGCGTCTGTACTCGCATCGACATCTCCTGACGCGGGTGGGCGGTCAGCGACGGCATGAGTTCGAGCGGCGTCTCGCCCGTGAAGTCGAGGCGGTACTGCTTGGCCGTCGTGGCGACGATGAGTTGGGCCTCCAGCATCGCGAGGTGCTTGCCGATGCAGTGGCGCGGGCCACCGCCGAACGGGAAGTACGCGAACCGGGGTCGTTCGGTCGCCCGTTCGGGCTTCCAGCGTTCCGGGTCGAACGTCTCCGGGTCGTCGTAGAACCGGGCGGAGCGGTGGACACCCCACTGCGGGAGCATCAGCGTCGTCCCCGCCTCGACGGGGTACGCCGACAGTTCGACGTCCTCGGTCGGTTCCCGGAAGATTGTGTACACCGGCGGGTACAGGCGCATCGCCTCCTGAATGACCCACTCCAGATAGTCGAGTTCGCGGACGTGGTCCATCCCGGGTCGCTCGTCGCCGACCATCTCGTCCAGTTCCTCGTGGACTTTGCGTTCGGCCTCGGGGTGTTCCGAGAGGAGGAACCAGGTGTAGGTCAACGTCAGCGCCGTCGTGTCGTGGCCCGCAAGCAGCATCGTCATCATCTCGTCGCGCAACTGCTCGGGCGACTGCTCGCCGTCGTCGCGGGCACGGAGGAGGACCGACAGGAAGTCCATCGGGCCGTCCTCGTCCGTTCCGACCGTCTCCTCTCGGACGGCGATAATGTCGTCTAGCACCGCATCGAGCGTCTCGACGGCGCTGTCGAACGCCGCGTCGTCCGGCATCGGCAGCCACTCCGGTGCGGCAAAGCGGAGCGGGTCGGGTTCGAAGCGCTGGCCCAGCGGTATCAGTTGCTCCTCGATGGTCCGGACGCGCTGTTCGGAGAGTTCGACGCCCATCATCAAATCGAGGATGACGTCGAGCGTCGTCCGGGTCATCGCCTGTTCGACGTCGACGACGTCCCCCTCCTGCCAGTCTGCGATGCGGTCCTGCGCGTGACCGGTGATTCGGTCGGCCATCCCCGAGAGCCGTGCCATCGAGAACGCGGGATTGGCGAGGCGACGCTGTTGCTCCCACGTCTCGCCCTCGCTCAACAGGAGACCGTCACCCAGCAAGTCACCGAGCGCGTCCCCCTGAAAGTCGGGCTTGCGAAACCGGTCGGCTTCCGAGACCAGCACTCGTTCGATGGCTGCCGGGTCACACAGCATGACGGTGTCCATCGGCCCCATGTCGAAGCGAGCGACGTCACCGTAGGCGCTCTCCAGCGTCGAGATGAACCGGAACGGGTCGTCGGCGTACGTCCTGCTACTGCCGAACAGCGGTTCGCCTTTCGGTCCGGGCGGCGTCTCTGCCATCGGTCGGAGTTAGGGCTGGACACGTTTGAATCGCATGCCAAATCGCCCGGTTACGGGCCGAAGGCGGCTCAGAGCCAGCGGCCGGGGTCTAGCTGCCACTCCGTATGTCGCGCCACCCAGACGCCGCCAAGGCCACCGAGTGCGCTCAGTCCGACCGTGTACGCGAGAAAGAACGCGAACACGAGCGCGAGAAAGAGTTCGTACGCCGGCGAGGACGGGTGGATACCGAATCCGAGTGCCCCGGCGATGGACAGTGCCGGGACGAACAGCACCAGCAACGGCACCATCGCGCCGACGCCCGCAAGCAGCCCCAGCCACAGCCCACTCGCGTAGCCGCTGCCGTGTCTGTTGGCGGCGACGGCCCCGCCGATGACCGACGAGAACGGGACGAACGAGAGCGCGACTGTCACCAGCGCACCCCAGCCGGCGTCGACGAGCGTCTCACGCATCTCGTCTGTGTCTGTCGACAGCCGGTGTAATATAGCTGGCCACGCCGTCGCCGGTCAGTTTCCGAGGTCGGTGTCGTACTTCACGTAGTTGCCCAGCCACCCGCCGAGCGCGCTCAGACCGACGACGTAGACGGCGGCGAACACCGCCGCGACGACGAAGAAGACGACACCGACCGCCCCCATACGCATCGGCATCCCGCCGAGCAGGAATCCGAGGAAGACCATTCCCACGAAGGCGAACACGACCAGCGTGAACACGAGACCGATGGCCCCGGAGATCGCACCGACTCGGAGGCCGTCGTCTCGGTCACCACCTTCCAGATAGCCGGCGAGTGCGCCGCCGAACACCGGTGCGAAGGGGACGAAACCACTCAGGATAGCTGTCGCGACAGCTCCGATAACCGCGTTGAGGAGGGTATCTTGTTCTGCCATCGGCGACCGGTACTCGGGGGGCTGCCCTATGTCTTGTGCCGTAGCGACGCCTATCGTCGCCACTGGCGCGCCGTGTAGAGAGAAAGTGAAGGTATCGAACGCCTGCGTTAGAGTTCGGACTCGAAGTCCTCGAGACCGTACGACGGTTCGGCACCGCGACGGTCGAGCGTCTCGTTGGCCAGCAGCCAGTAGACGACCGACAGCGCCTTTCGCCCCTTGTTGTTCGTCGGGACGACCAGGTCGACGTTCGACGTGGTGTTGTTGGAGTCACACATCGCGATGACCGGGATGCCGACCGTGATGGCCTCCTTGACGGCCTGTGAGTCACCGATTGGGTCGGTGACGACCACGACGTCCGGTTCGATGTAGCCGTCGTAGTCCGGGTTCGTCAGCGTGCCGGGGATGAACCGGCCCGTGCGAGCACGGGCGCCGACGGCGTCGGCGAACTTCTCGGCCGGGAACCGACCGTACTGGCGCGAGGACGCCACGAGAATCTGCTCGGGGTCGTAGTTGGCCAGGAAGTCCGCGGCGGTGCGGATGCGCGAGTCCGTCATCGAGACGTCCAGCACGTAGAGCCCGTCGTCACGGACGCGGTGGATGAACCGCTCCATGTCCTGGGTCTTCTGCTGGGTCCCGATGTGGACACCGGCGCCGAGGTAGTCCTCGACGGGGATGAGGAGGTCGGCCTCGGACTGCTCGTCGGGCATGACGTCCTCGTCGAGCTGGGGTCCGGCGTCTTCCTCGTCTTCGGTTGTCTCTGCCTCGGCCTCCTCGGCGTCGGCGGGCTGTTCGGCTGCCGTCTCGGCCTCTGCGTCGACCGCTTCGTCGTCCTCCTCGGACGGGTCGAAGTCGGACTCGGACGCGTCGAGACCCTCTTTTTCGTTGCCGCTCATACTGCGTTGTCCTCGATACGGATGAGTTCGTTCAGCTTGGCTGTGCGCTCGCCACCGACCGCGCCCGTCTTGATGAACGGCGCGCTGGTCGCCACGGCGAGGTGTGCAATAGTGGTGTCCTCGGTCTCGCCGCTCCGGTGGGAGACGACGGATTCGTAGCCGTTTCGGGTCGCGAGTTCGATGGCGTCCACCGCGTCCGTGAGCGTCCCGATCTGGTTGGGCTTGATGAGGATGGAGTTGCCCGCACCGGCGCTGATACCGGCCTCCAGTCGCTCGACGTTCGTGACGAACAGGTCGTCACCGCAGACGAGCGTCTGGTCGCCGACGCGGTCGGTCAGGTCGGCGAAGGCTTCGTAGTCGTTCTCGTCGAGTGGGTCCTCGACGTAGACGAGGTCGTACGCCTCGACTTTCTCGGCGATGTAGTCGATCTGTTCGTCGGTCGACTTCACGCCGTCGTCGTAGACGTAGCCGCCCTCGTCCTCGTCGTACAGTTCGGCACCAGCGACGTCGAGGCCGAACGCGATAGCGAAGCCGAAGTCGTCGGCCACCGTCTCGACGGCCTCGTCCATGATCTCGAACGCTTCGTCGTCCGAGATCGAGGGTGCCCAGGCGCCCTCGTCGCCCTTACCCGCTGGCAGGTCGCGGTCGGCCAGAATGTCGTGGACTTCCTGATGGACCGCGGCGTTGGCGAAGACGGCCTCCTCGACGCTCGGCGCGCCGACGGGGGCCGCGAGGAATTCCTGAATGTTGGTGGCGTCCGCGGCGTGTTCGCCGCCGCCGATGATGTTACCCAGCGGCGTCGGATACTCGTTGCCACGGAAGGTGCCGCCGAGGTGCTGGAACAGCGGTGCGCCCAGCACGTCGGCACCGGCCTTCGCGGCCGCCATCGAGATGGCGACGGCGGAGTTGGCTCCGATACCGGAGAAGTCGTCCGTGCCGTCGGCGGCGTGGAGCGCCGCGTCGACGTCACGCTGGTTCCCGGCGTGGACTTCACCGATGAGGCGCGGAAGCGCGTCGTCGCGAGCGTTCGCGATTGCTTCCTGAGCCGGCAGTTCGATTGCCTCGTACTCGCCGGTGCTTGCGCCGCTCGGTGCCTTGCCGCGACCGAAGCCCCCACTCTCCGTGAGGACGTCGGCTTCCACGGTCGCGTTTCCACGCGAGTCGAGGACGCGGCGGAGTCGTACGTCGGTAATTAGCGTCATTTGTGGTCACCTCGCTTGACTGTGAACGGCAGCACGCCAGCGTCGTACTCCTCGGCCGCGATGAGGATGGGCTGGGTGTGCTCCGTCTCGATGAGCACGGGTGCGCCGTGGGCCAACTGCAGCGCTCGTGCGCCGAGTTTACGGGCCTTCTCGTATCGGCTCTCCTGTGCGTTCATTGGTAGGGCGCGACGATGTCGACGAGGTCCTTGTGCGAGACGAGCATTCGGCGACAGCAGTGCCGCTCGACGCCGAGTTCGTCGAGGACCATTTCGGGGTCCTCTGGCTCCTCGGCTTCGCGGGTGCGGGCCTTGAACTCCTCCCAGTGCTCGCCGACGACGTTACCACAGGTGAAACACCGGACCGGTACCATCATATCTGAATCACCTCAGCGGTAGGACTTCTGGTAGCGGGCCCGAGCGCCGGGGCCGCCCCACTTCTTGGGTTCGGACTGGCGAACGTCGTTGACCAGCAGCGAGCGGTCGAACTCCATGAACGCGTCACGGAGTTCCGCGTCGTTCGTGAAGTCGACGAGTCCGCGAGCGATGGCGGTTCGGGCGGCGTCTGCCTGCCCCATGACACCGCCACCTTCGACGGACACTTCGACGTCGACGTCGTCACGGAGGTCGTCCTCCGCGATGCGGAACGGCTCCAGCATCTTCAGCTGAGCCAGTTCCGGGTCGACCAGTTCGACGGGCTGGGAGTCGATACGCACGCGGCCCTCGCCCTCGCGAATCGTCGCGCGAGCGACGGCAGTCTTCTTCTTGCCAGACGTGTTCGTTACCATGTCTTGTTCGCTCCGAGTGCCTCGCTCACGTCGCCGAGCGAGACGAACTTGATGTTCGACAGTCGGTCCAGCGAGGTCCCTTCGAGGACGTCGCCGTCCTCGTCGTGTGGGTTCCCGACGTACACGCGGACGTTCTCGAATGCCTCGCGGCCGCGCTGCTTCTTGTGGGGCAGCATACCGCGAATGGCGCGCTTGAAGATACCGTCCGGGCGCTTGGGGTAGAAGTACGCGTTGTCGTCACCGATGTCGATGCGCTTCTTGTACTTCTCTACGATCTGCTCTTCGCGGCCGGTGATGACTGCGCGTTCGGCGTTGACGACGGCGACGGTCTGTCCGTCGAGGGCCTGCTCGGCCACCGCGGACGCGACACGGCCCATGATACAGTCACGGGCGTCGACGACGACGTCGGCGTCGAATTCTGCGAGGCTCATCGGATCACCCGCACGTGGGAGCCTTCGGGGTTGTTTTCAATTGCCTGTTCGAGCGATATAGCCTCTCCGACCTGTTCGATCTTCTTCTCGGCGGTTCCGGAGAAGTCGACTGCGGCGACGGTGATGTCCTTCTGCAGGACACCGGAGCCGAGCACCTTGCCCGGCACAACGACGGTCTCGTCTTCCTGTGCGTACCGTTCGATACGGCCCAGGTTGACTTCCGCGTGTGTGCGCCGTGGCTTCTCGAGGCGCTCGGCGACGTCGCCCCAGACGTTGCCACCCGCAGAGCGGGCGGCCGACTTCAGGTCGGCGATGAGACTACTGAGTCTCGGGTTCGTCTTGCTCATAGAGTTCCTCCTTTGTAGGAAAAGTGCAGGGAGCAGGATTTGAACCTGCGGACCCCTACGGGACAGCGCCCTGAACGCTGCGCCGTTGGCCAGACTTGGCTATCCCTGCTTGCATTCATGCGTTTTGCGTGCCCCGTAAAAACCCCTTCGGTCCTCGCGCTCGGGGGGCGGGCGGTCATCGGCGTCGAAAGGGTGTTTCGGGGCATGTGGCGTTACAGTTGGACTGCGTCTTTCAGTTCGGTCGCGCGGTCACGCAGCGTCTCGACCGCGCGCAGGACCAGTTCGTCGGTGGTGAACGAGCCGTCGGTCTCGACGTGGAACACGAAGGCGTTCTCGACGTCGGTGACCTCGACCTCCTTGCCCGGGTAGCGCTGGGAGAGGTCGTTGCCGAAGTCGTCGGTCGGCACGAGGTCGCCGTCCGTCGCGTCGACGGCGGCGTGTTCGGCCGCACCCTCCTCGATGACGCCGCGGAGGATGTTGGGCTCGTCGTCCTCGAACTCGCTCTTCTCGCCGACGACTTCGACACGCTGGAGGTGTCGGTAACCGACGGCCACGCCGCCCTGATGTTTGGCGTGTTCTTTCCCCGTATCGAGGACGGCGTCGGCCTCGACTTCGAGGCGCTGGCCGTCCTTGAGGTCGATGATGGGGACGTTGTCATCGGCCGGTTTCACCAGCCCGTCACTGGAGACGAGGTCGCTGGAGTAGGCCGTCGCCGGCCCGTCCACGGAGAGCGACAGCGTCACCTCGTCACCGATCTCGAAGTCGTCGAGGTCGGTGGTGAGCGGGACCAGCCCCAGTCGGAGGCCGATCTGCTCGTTGAACATCACACTGGTGTTCTCGATGACGCGGACCGTATCGATACTGAACGTGGGCACGTCGGCGATCATCGCCCGGCGGATGCCGTTGGCGAAGGCCGGCGTGATGCCCCGAATCAGTACGAGCGACTCCCGCTCGCCGCGTTCGACGAACTCAACCTCGTAGTCCTGTGTCATGGGTTAGAATCCGGAGTTTTTCGGTGCGCGAGTGCCGTCGTGCGGCGTCGGCGTGACGTCCTCGATGCGACCGATTTCGAGACCGGCGCGGGCCAGCGCTCGGATGGTCGCCTGCGCGCCCGGCCCGGGGGAGGTCTGCTGGTTCCCACCGGGACCGCGGACGCGAACGTCGACGCCTTCGACGCCGCGGTCGAGGGCCTTCTCGGCGACGACTTCGGCCATCTGCATGGCGGCGTACGGCGACGCCTCGTCGCGATTCTGCTTGACGACCGTCCCGCCGGAGCTCTTTGCGAGCGTCTCCGCGCCGGTCTGGTCGGTGATGGTGATGATGGTGTTGTTGAACGATGCGTGGACGTGTGCGACGCCCCAGATGCCGTCGTTTTCTGCTTCGCTCATTCTTGTGCCTCCGCGCGCTCAGGGTGCAGTTCGTCCGCAAGCGAGCTGTTCTCGTCGAAGCCGACGGTGTCCTCGACGGCGACTTCGACCTTCATCGACGGGCGCGTGACGCGCTGGCCGCCCAGCACGATGTGGCCGTGGACGATGAACTGACGGGCCTGCTCGGGCGTGTTCGCGTAGCCCTTGCGGTAGACGACCGTCTGGAGTCGGCGTTCGAGGACGTCGGTGACGTCGAGCGACAGGACGTCGTCGAGCGTGTCCTGCTCGCTGAGGATACCGTAGCGCTTCAGGCGGGCGAGGAACTCGTCGGCCTCGTCCGTCTGGATGGTCTGGCCGAGCAGTTTCCGGGCCTCGCGGCGGTAGCCACGAAGCTCGGACTGGGCACGCCAGAGTTCCTCTTTGTTCTTCAGACCGTAGCGTCCCAGCAGGTTGCTCTCGTCGGCGATTCGCTCGCCCTGGAACGGGTGGTTCGGCGTCTCGTAGAACTTGGTGTTGGAGCCGAGTGCCATTATTCGTCATCCTCCGCGGCGGCTTCCTCGGCCTGCTCTTCCTTGATGGCCTCGACGTTGACGCCGATGGTCCCCTCGGTACGACCGGTGGACTTCGTGCGCTGACCGCGAACCTTCTGGCCGCGCTTGTGGCGGACGCCGCGGTAGGAGTCGATCATCTTCATTCGGTTGATGTCCTGCCGACGGGTGAGCTGGAGGTCGTTCCCGGTCTCGTGGGTGGTCTCTCCGGTGAAGTAGTCCTTCTGGTGGTTGGTCATCCACTCGGGGACATCGTCGGCGTAGTTCTCGACGGCCTCGACGACGGAGTCGATGACGTCGTCGTCGAGCTTCCCGAACACCGCGCGACGGTCTACATCAGCCTTCTGGGCGATGATGCGGGCGGCGCGGTGGCCGATGCCGTTCAGTTCTGTCAGTGCTCGCTCGACGGACTTGGTACCGTCGAGGTCGGTCTGTCCGATACGGACGAAATAGCGGATGTCCTCCTCTTCTTCGGCATCCGCGTCCTCGCCCGCGTTGGGGTCTTCTGCACTCATATATGGGTAATCGGTTGGGTGAGCGTCGTGGCTGGGATTCGAACCCAGGAGGCTGTACGCCACAGAGTTAGCAACCCTGCGCCTTGGGCCAGGCTTGGCTACCACGACACGTGCTTCTGATACTCGCGCCCGCGGCACGCGGACTCGGGGGCGCGTCCCCCTACACGAGTCTGTCCCAAGCTATTCCGGGGTTGTATTTAAACGCAACGGAAGGCGCTCCCCCCGTGAGGACGGCGCATACGTGAGTATTCCCCACGGACGAGCGGCGCAACTGCTTCGGCGCTGGCGGCCGTACGACCCGACGTGAAAACTATCGCGCGTGCCGACGGCGGCACCACAGTCGACCCGACCGACAGCGAAGCCGTTCGGAGCCACCTCGAACGGTTCGCAGGCCCGAACCGCGTCACCGAGCGCGACGACGGCACGCTCACCGCGGAGTTCGGCGCCTCGACGTACGTCTCGGTCGGCCCCGAGGGCCGCGTGGCGACGGGGATGCCGCTGCACGCCTTCGACGCACCGGCCGACCGCCTCGTCTTCGACCACGACGACGGCGAACTCCACGTCGAGGGCAGGTCGGACGGGGAGAAAGTCACGTACACGTTCCGGCATCCCTGACCGACGGTGGACGCCCGGTCCTGTCACAATCCTTATCGCACCTCCGGGGCCTACCCGGAGACATGAACGAAGACGACGTCCGTGAGCGTCTCCGGACCGTCCAGGACCCGGACCTCGGCGACGACATCGTGTCGCTGGGTCTCATCAACAGCATCGAGGTCACAGACGACGAGGTTCGTATCGACCTCGCGCTCGGCGCGCCCTACTCGCCGACGGAGACGAGCATGGCCAACGAGGTCCGGGAGGCGCTCTCGGACCTCGACCGCGAGGTGGACCTCTCGGCCAGCGTCGACCGCGGCGTGCCCGAGGCCGAGGACCCGCTCCCCGAGGTCAAGAACGTCATCGCCGTCGCCTCGGGCAAGGGCGGCGTCGGGAAGTCGACCGTCGCCGTCAATATCGCGGCCGGCCTCTCCCGACTCGGTGCGCGGGTCGGCCTGTTCGACGCTGACGTGTACGGGCCGAACGTCCCCCGGATGCTCAACGCCGACGAGTCGCCCCGTGCCACCGAGGACGAGGAGATAATCCCCGTCGAGAAGTACGGGATGAAACTGATGAGCATGGACTTCCTCGTCGGGAAGGACGACCCGGTCATCTTCCGTGGGCCGATGGTCGACAACGTCCTCACCCAACTGTGGGACGACGTGCTATGGGGGAGCCTCGACTACATGGTCGTGGACCTGCCGCCGGGGACCGGCGACACGCAACTGACGATGCTCCAGCGCGTCCCCGTCTCCGGGGCCGTCATCGTCACCACGCCGCAGGAAGTCGCACTCGACGACGCTCGCAAGGGCCTGCGGATGTTCGGCCGCCACGAGACGCCCGTGCTGGGTATCGTCGAGAACATGTCCACGTTCGTCTGTCCGGACTGTGGCGGCGACCACGACATCTTCGGCAGCGGCGGCGGCCGTGAGTTCGCCGACGAAAACGAGATGCCGTTCCTCGGCGAGATTCCGCTGGACCCGGACGTCCGCGAGGGCGGCGACAGCGGGCAACCACTCGTGCTGGACGAGGACGACGAGACGGGCGAGGCGTTCCGCGACATCGCCGCCCGCACCGCGAACATGCAGGGTATCATCCACCGCAAGCGCCAGTCCGACTCGCGGGCCGCCGAGGCCGAGCAGTAGGGCGGTGCCGCCGCTGTCCGAGGTGAGGCGGTAGAGAGAAAGACCGAGTTACGCTTCGACCGGGTTGTTGTACTTACGGGTGACGTAGCCGGCGATGCGGTTGCGCACGCCCTTGGACTCGATGTTCGTGACTTCCTCGACGACGTCCTTGTTGTGCTCGAAGTCGGCACCGAACGCGTCGGGGTATCGCTCCATCAGCAGTGTCCCGGTCTTCTTGACGTAGGCGGGTTTGATTGCCATGCGTGCATCTTGCTAGGTGGCGTTCAAAAAGGGTTCGACTTCCACGCCGGGACGCGAACCGTTATCACCCGATGCGGCGCCAGCGGTCCCGTTATAGCGTCTTCGAGCGCGGTGTCGAGCGATTGGTGCCGGGCGGTGTCTCACCACTCGGCGTCGACGAGGTCCCGGACGCGCTCGAACGCCTCACGTTCGCGCTCGCTGCCGGCCGTCTCGACCACCGACTCGAAGTACGCGAGCCTATCCAGTAGCGTCTCGCGGTCGTAGGTCGGTACGTCCAGCCGTGAGGCCGCGACGGTCGCTTCGACCACTGCGGCGTGGCCCCGGTTCGTCGTCGGGACGACGCGTCGTTCGACGCCGCTCTCGACTGGCCGGAGCGCCCACTCGACCCACTGTGTCCCGCCTTCCTCACCGTCGGCCAGTCGCTCGACGCCGACCCGGACCCACGCGTCGGCACGTTCTAAAACCGGGTCGGCCTCCTCGCGGACGGCGAGCGCCGCCTCCGCGAAGTCGACCGGGTCGCGGGTGAACTGGACGTACCCCTCGCCGCGCTCCCGGAAGTTCCGCCAGGTGCGGGTCCGGCCCCACGTCGTCGCCGTTACGGGACCGTCGCCGTCGGGTGCCGTGAGGCCCAGCGCCGCGACGTTCCAGCGGTCGTTGGGTCCCAGCGTCGTCACGACGGACTCGGTGACGCCGGCGAGTTCGGCCGGCCAGTCCGTCTCGCCCATCAGACGACCAGCCCCCGTTCCAGCGCGACGAACAGCGCCCCGGCGACGAGGTCGGCCGTCGTCCCCGGGTTCACGTCGCGGGCGACGAACTCCGCGGCCAGTTCCGTCGCGTCCTCCTCGCCGTCCAGCACCGCCTGCGCTCGTCGCTGAACCTCCTCGGCCGTCTCGCGGTCGTTCCGCGTGACGACGAAGGTGTCGACCTCCGCGGCCAGTAAGCGGAGGAACGCACGCGAGGCGCGGTCGGCGACCGCCCCCTCGTCGTCCAGTATCCCCTCGGCGGCCTCGAAGACGCGTTCGAACCCGCTCGACCACTCGGCGGCGACGCCGTCGACGTCCGCGCTCTGGGCCATCACGTCCGACAGCGTCAGACTCCGCTTCTCCAACGTCGGTATCGCCTCGCGTCCGCGGCGCACGTCCAGCGGTTCGAGCCCCTCTGGCGGGTCGTCGACGGCCACGTCGACGTGCTCGAACGCGCGGTAGAAGTCGGCGGCGTCGGCCACGGTGGTCTGAGCGACCACTCGCTCGACGCCGTCTGGCGTCAGGTCGTCCTCGCTCGCGGCCGCGACCAGCGGCGTCAGCACTAACAGGGCACCAAACTGGGTGTTGCCGCCCGACTGGCCGGACATCCCTTCGACTGCTCGTTCGAAGGCGTGGCCCACACGCTCGCCGTCAGCCGCGAGTTCGAGGCCGGGGCGAGCGCCGACGGCGCCGGCCAGAAAGTGCTCGAACCGGAGGTCGTCGTACTCCCGTTCTCTGTCGACGTTGCCGGGTTTTGGCGTCCCGCTGACCTCCAGCAACAGCGCCAGTTCGGCGTTCTGGTCCGTCGAGCGGTCGCTCACCGTACCACCTCGCGACCGGTCCAGTCGTCGGCGGCGGCCCGGACCTCGCGAAGCACGTCGGGGTCGTCGCTCGCCCGCCCGACGCTGACCGCGTCGGCCCCGTACTCGAAGTACTCGGTCGCGCTCTCCCGGTCACGGACGCCGTTGTTCGCGATGACGAAGCAGTCCGTCGCTTCGACTACGTCGCCGACGACGGCCTCAGAGTCCATGGCGTCGACGTGGACGGCGTCCGCACCTGCCTCCGCTGCGGTTCGTGTGACCTCGGGCAGGTCGACGCCCGCCACCTCGGTCCGGACCTTGACCGAGACGGTCGCCCCCGCCTCGCTCGCGGCGGCGACCTGTTCGGCGAGGCGGTCGGCGTCTCGAAGGAGTGACTCACCGGCACCGGCGGCGCACATCTCGTCCTGTCGGCAGTGCGCGTTCACTTCGAGGAGAGCGCCGTGGTCCCGACAGACCCGGGCCGCGCGCACTACCGGGTCGACCGACGCACTCCGGACGTTGAACGCGGGTCGAATCGGCGCGCCGGCCAGTGCGTCCAGTTGCGCGTCGACGAAAGCGACCGGGTCCTCCGGCAGGAACTCCGAGCGGTCGTGGTCCACCATCTCGCGGGCGGCCGCACGCGTGGGGCTGTCCAGCGCGATACCCCCGAGGAAGGCACACCCGACGTGGTCCTCGACGGCGCGGGCCCACGCGGCGTCCGCCTCGCCGCTGAGACTCGCCAGCGCGACCCGTGGCTCGAACATCAGGCCACCTCCGAGAGGGCGTCGGTCACCGCGCGGGCCACTCGGTCGGCGTCTCCGGGGCCGTCGAGCGTCGTGTCCGTGCGGACCACCGGCCTGTCTAGGTCGGTGCCGTCCTCGGTGTCGAGGACGAACGCGTCTGCGAAGGGGTAGCTCTCGGCGACGCCGGCGGTACTGGCCTCGCGGCCGACGCCCTCCATCAGGTCCGCGGCCGGGCCGGAGAACACCTCGTCCTCGACGAACGGCGAGACGGCGACGACCGGCGTCTCGGCGAGCGCGTCCCGAATGCCTTCGACGGCGAGCATCGGCCCGAGCGACGTGACGGGGTTCGAGGGACCGACGACCACCGGGTCCGAGAGGGCGGTCAGGACGGCGTCGGTGGCCGTGGCCGTCTCGCCGCCGCGAAACTCCACGTCGTCGACCGCTGGGTCACCGTTCCGCCCGACCCACCACTCCTGAAAGTGCATCGGGCCCTGCGGCGTGTGGACGATGGTCGCCACCGGGTCGTCGCTCATCGGCAAGAGCGTCCGGTCGAGGCCGAACGCGTCGGCGAGCGTCCGCGTGACGTCCGTCAGCGAGTACCCCGCGTCCAGCAGCGAGGTCCGCGTGACGTGGACCGCCCGGTCCCGGTCGCCGATGTGCATGAACTCGGCGACGCCGGAGAATCGCCGCCAGCGGGCGATATCGCGGCCCGACGTCTGTGCGTCGTCGGAGAGGTACTGCGGGCCGGTCGACAGGTCGGCGGCCTCGGCGAGGCGGTGGAGTTCGGCGTGTGTCTCGGCCGTGTCGTCGGCGATACCCCACCACGTCTCCCGGTCGAGTTCGCCCCCGTCGAGAAAGAGAACCGTATCGAGGTCGGGACAGACGAGGTGGCCCCCGAGTTCCACGTCGTCGCCGGTGTTGGCGACGACTGTCGTGGCCCCGGGGTCGAACACGTCGTCGGCGCCGGCGAGGAGTTTCGGCGTCCCCGTCCCGCCGGCAAGGAACGTCACCATACGCCGACGTAGGGGTGAGTGAACCTATAAACGTGGCCCTGCCGGACGGACGGGCAGCGCACCCACCCAGTCCCGTCAGTCGGCTGATAATCAGTCGTGAGAACCGAGGGGGGAGACTGAAGTTAGTGGCCCGAGAGGAAGTGGACAACTGCAGTCATGCGTATGATTCACGCCCACAGGTTCGCCCCCGCAGCCCCCGACGAAAAGTACGTCTTCGGCGCGTGCGCACCCGGCTGGCACAGTGCTGCCAGCCACGACGCGGCCCTCTCGGACTGGATACAGTCTGTTCGCGACTGTCAAGTAGAGCGCGTCTGCTGTCTCCTCGCGGGGACACAGTTAGACGAATCCGGGTCGAACTTAGAGCGGTACGCCGACGCGTTCGGCGAGTCGAACGTCCTCCACGTCCCGGTCCCCGACCAGCGACTCATCGGTAAGGAGGCCCTCCACGAGAAGGTGTTGCCGTTCTTGGCGACATCGGTAGATACCGAGGTTCGCACCGTCGTCCACTGTCTGGCCGGCATCGGACGGACGGGACAGGTACTGGCCGCGTGGCTCGTATACAACCGCGACTACGGCCCGAGACGGGCCATCGAGACGGTCCAGCAGATGGGGCGTGACCCGATGGACGCCGTCGAGTACGGCGACGCCGACGAGGACTCCCTCCTCGAGTTACTGGGGTCGGTCGCACGACTCTGACCACCGTTCGGGCCGGTACAGCCACGAGATGTGGCAGTACCGTTTTGCCGACGGCTCACGAACCGACACGCGATGACCACCATCAAGGACAGCGTCCACGACCACATCGCGGTCGAGGGCGTCGCCGCCGACCTGCTGGAGACCCCGCCCGTCCAGCGCCTCCGCCGGGTCAAGCAGCTCGGGACCGTGACGCTGGTCTATCCGTCGGCCAACCACACCCGGTTCGAACACTCGCTCGGCGTCTATTACCTCGCCGACCGGGCGCTCTCGCATCTGGGTATCGAGGGTCAGCAGGCCGAACGGGTCCGTGCCGCCGCCCTCCTGCACGACGTGGGTCACTCCCCGTTCAGCCACAACGTCGAGGCGGTCATCCACCGCAAGACGGGAAAGTACCACGACGACGTCCACGACCTGCTGGACCGCGGCGAGGTCGCCCGCGTGCTCACCGACCACGGCCTGAATACCGACCGGGTGGCTGACCTCGTCGCCGGCGACGGCGAACTCGGCCAACTGGTGTCTGGCGAACTCGACGTCGACCGGATGGACTACCTCGTCCGCGACGCCCACCACACCGGCGTCCCCTACGGCACTATCGACCACGAACGGCTGGT
The DNA here is from genome assembly GCF_011602445.1 of Haloarcula sp. JP-L23. Classification (NCBI taxonomy): domain Archaea; kingdom Methanobacteriati; phylum Methanobacteriota; class Halobacteria; order Halobacteriales; family Haloarculaceae; genus Haloarcula; species Haloarcula sp. JP-L23. Next base: position 2,615,688 of record NZ_CP050014.1, read on the forward strand.
CCGGGAGTTGCGCTTCGTCGACGGCGAACTCGTCTTAGACGAGGGGAACGTCCAGACCGCTGAGTCGCTGTTGCTCGCTCGTGCGTTGATGAACCCGACCGTCTACGCCCACCACGTCGCCCGCATCGCCAAATCGATGCTCCGCCGCGGGGCCGAACGGCTGCTGACCGCGACGAACGTGACGGCCTCGGACCTGCGCCGGTGGGACGACGCAGACTTGCTCGTCCGCCTGCGGCAGTGCGACGAGACGGCCGAATACGCCCGTCGGCTGAGCGAGCGAGATCTCTATAAGCGCTCCGTCTGGGCCGAACGGACCGCCGTCCCCGACGAATTAGTCGCGGCCGACCACCGTGATATCCGGACGTGGGAACACGCCATCGCCGACAGCGCGAACGTCGACCCCGACTCGGTGGTCCTCGACGTCCCCTCGGAACCGTCGATGACCGAGTCCACGAGTCGCGTCCTCGTCAACGGCGAGGTGCGCCGCCTCGGCGAGCAGTCGACGCTCGTCAACGCCATCCGCGCCGCCCAGCGTGACCAGTGGCGTCTGGGCGTCTACGCCCCCGAGGACGACAGCGACCGTGTGGGCGACGTCGCCATCCGCGAACTCGGCCTCGACTTAGACGGCGCGCGGGTCCGGGACGTCCGACCGGGTATCCACGCGACCCTCGACGAATTTAACTGAGCATCGAGTGGAGATGAGTACATGAGTATCGAAGGGACGATTCTCCGCGGCCGGACGTTCGAACCTATCGAGGGGCGAGTCGTCGTCGAAGACGGCGAGATCGCCGCTATCGAGGCGGACAGCGTCGACAGCGACGCCATCGTCTGCCCGGCGTTCGTCAACGCCCACACGCACATCGGGGACTCCATCGCGAAGGAGGCCGGCGAGGGCCTCTCGCTGGAGGAACTGGTCGCACCGCCCGACGGCCTGAAACACCGACTCCTCCGAGAGGCAGACCAGTCCGAACTGGTCGAGGGGATGGTCCGGTCGCTGTCGTACATGCACCAGTCCGGGACCGGCGCGTTCGTCGAGTTCCGTGAGGGCGGCGTCGAGGGCGTGCGTGCCATCCGCGCGGCGCTTGCCGATTCGCCGCTCCGGAGCGTCGTCCTCGGTCGCGAGACGGTCGAGGCGATGGAGATGGCCGACGGCTTCGGCGCCAGCGGCGCCAACGATGCCGAGTTCGGCCCCGAGCGCCGAGCGACCCGCGAGGCCGGCAAACTGTTCGGCATCCACGCCGGCGAGGTGGACAGTTCGGACATCAACCCGGCGCTGGACTTAGACCCCGATTTCCTCGTCCACATGGTCCACGCGAAGCGTCTCCACCTCGAACGCGTCGCCGACAGCGAGATTCCGGTCGCCGTCTGCCCGCGGTCGAACCTCGTCACCGGCGTCGGTACGCCGCCGGTCGAGGAACTGGCCGAGCGGACGACGGTGGCGCTGGGGACGGACAACGTCTTTCTCAACAGTCCGTCGATGTTCCGCGAGATGGAGTTCACCGCGAAACTGTACGACCTCTCTGCGCGGGACGTCCTGCGGATGGCGACGGTCAACGGGGCCGAACTGGCCGGTCTCGACTGCGGCCTCATCGAGGAGGGGCGGCCGGCCAGCCTGCTCGTTCTGGACGGCGACTCGGACAACCTCACAGGGGCGCACAACCCCATCCGAGCGGTCGTCCGCCGCGCCGGAGTGTCCGACGTGGAACGGGTCGTTCTCCCCGAGTCGTAGCCACGTTTATCGGCCACGGACTGCAAGGGGTGCGTGATGCCCTCCACCACTGACCGCGCCCTCGGAACACTTTGGCGAGTGCTGCTCTCCGGTGTGGCCCTGCTCGTCGCTCTCAGCGTCGCCGCCGCGGTGCTCGCCGTCCTCCAGAATCTACTCGCGGCGCTCCTGTCCCTGCTGGTGACCGCCCTCCTCGTCGTCGGCGTCGGCTACGCGGTCTACTGGGTCGGGTCGTCCCTCCTCGGCAGCGACGAATCGCCAGCGGAGGCGCCCGCCGAGTACGGCCCCGCGGCCGACGCGGACGCCGTCGACCGACTGACCGAGAAGTACAGGGACGGCGCACTCACCGAGCGCGAGTTAGAGCGCGAACTCGAACAGGTGATGGACGAGGCGGCCGGCGACGCCGACGGTGACGACGAGCGCGAGTCAGAGCTGAACTGAGGTACGGTGTATGGTATCAATTAGCAAATAACTAAACGCGCCGCCGTCGTACTGTGGGGTATGTACGACCGGATACTGGTGCCGACAGACGGGTCCGAGGGGATGTCCCGGGTCGTGGACCACGCCGTCGAACTCGCGCGGTTCCACGACGCCGAGGTACACGGACTGTACGTCATCGACACGGGTAGCTACGCGACGTTGCCCGTCGAGACGACGTGGGACGGCGTCACCGAGATGCTCCGAGAGGAGGGCGAACTCGCGCTCGAATCCCTCGAAACGATGACCGGCGACCTCGAAGTCGTGACGGCCATCGAGAAGGGGGCACCGAGCAAGCAGATCGTCGAGTACGCCCGCGAGAACGGTTGTGACACCATCGTGATGGGAACCCACGGCCGGGGAGGGCTCGACCGGATCTTGCTCGGCAGCGTCGCCGAACGCGTCGTCAGGTCGTCGCCGGTCCCGGTGGTGACGGTTCCGGTCGGCGACACGGACGTCGACCCGGGAGACGACGAACCGGAAGCGAGCGTCACGCAGTGAACTACCCCGCCCGTAGACTGCGGCCGCTACACCGGCCGGAGGTGTTCGCAGTCGCCGGCGGAGACGGTCTGGCGTCCGTCGTCGGTCTCGACCACCAGTCGTCCCGGGAACTCGACGTCGACGGCTTCGCCCTCCACGACGCCCTTCGGCGTCTCGACGCGGACACGTTTCCCGAGCGTCGTCGCGTATTCGCGCCACTCGTCCAGCACGGACTCGGGCGTCTGCCGGAGCGTGTCGAACGTCTCGACGAGGCGCTGGGTGAACAGGCGCCTGTCGACTGCCTCGCCGCGGACCGCCTGCAGACTCGTCGGGTTCGCCTCGCTCGGTAGCGAGTCCGGGTCGACGTTGGCGTTGACGCCGATGCCGACGACCACCCACGAGACCCGGTCGGCCTCGCCCTCCATCTCCGTGAGGATACCGACCAGTTTCCGCTCCTCGCCGCCGACCAGCACGTCGTCATCGCCCGCTGACGACGTGCCCGCACTCGTGACACTCACGAGAACATCGTTCGGCCATTTGATGGTCGCCTCGACGCCCGCCTCGCGTGCCGCGCGGGTCGCCGCGACGGCGGCGGCGAGCGTGTACACCGGCGCGTGGGCCATCGGCACGTCGGGCCGGAAGAGGATGGAAAGCCAGATGCCGCCGCTCGGTGACACCCAGTCCCGGTCGAGGCGTCCCCGGCCGCCAGTCTGTTCGTTCGCGAGAACGACGACGTCAGAAGCACCCTCGGCGGCGAGGTCACGGGCCCGGGCGTTCGTACTCGGAATGCTGTCGTGGTACTCGATGTCGAACGGCGCGTCGAGGCCGTACTCGACCGCCAGACCGCCGAATTCGGGTACCTCGGCAAGCGAGTAGCCCGCGTCGTCGCTGGCAATCGTGAACCCCGCCTCCCGAAGCGCCTCGACGTGTTTCCAGACCGCAGACCGCGAGATACCGAGGTCCTCGGCCAGCGCCGGTCCCGAGACCGGGCCGTCAGAGAGCGCGTCGAGAACCCGATGGCGTGTCTCGTTCATGCCAGTCGCTTCGACGGCGACCGGCAAAAAGGGCGCCACTCGACCGAGACGCCGTCGCTTCGGCGCTTATTCGGACCCGATGACGAACAGGAGGTCGCCCATGTCGACGGAGTCGCCCTCGCCGATGGCGACGTCGTTGATGACGCCGCCGCGTTCGGCGACGATGTCGTTTTCCATCTTCATCGCCTCCAAGACACAGAGGACGTCGCCGGATTCGACCTCGTCGCCCTCGTCGACGGACACTTCGAGGATGGTCCCCTGCATCTCCGCGGTGACTTCTTGGCCCTCGGTGCTGGACCCGCCGCCCCCGCCACCGTCGGACCCACCGCTCTCGCCCGGTCGCTGTGGCCGGTCACCGCCGCCGACGTCGACGTCGCCGACGTTGATAGGGGGCGCACCGCGCTCTTCTAAGTCCACCTCGAAGCGCTTGCCGTTGACCTCGACAGTGAACTCGCGTTCGACGACCTCCTCGTCCTCGTCGGCCGCGGCCTCGGTTTCGCTACCCCAGCGCTCTTGGGCCTCCTCGATTCGGGACTTCTCGAGCGTCTCGTCGAGGTACTTCGTCGTGTGGGTGCCGCCGACGAACTCCTCGTCGGTGAGCATCAGCCGGTGGAACGGGATGACCGTCGGGAACCCTTCGATGTCGTACTCCGCGAGCGCGCGCTTGCCGCGTTCGATGACCTCGTCGCGGTCGGACGCGTAGACGATGAGCTTCGCGACCATCGAGTCGTAGTCGGTCACGAGGTCGTCGCCCTGGCGGAGCGCGTCGTCGAGTCGGACGCCGATCCCGCCGGGCGGGTCGTACGTCTCCAGCGAGCCCTGATTCGCCGGTGCGAAGTCCTTGGCGGCGTTTTCGGCGTTGATCCGGAACTCCATCGCGTGGCCGTCGATCTCCACGTCGTCCTGTTCGAAGCTCAGTTCCTCGTCTTGGGCGACCCGGATCTGCCATTTGACGATGTCGATACCGGTAATCTCCTCGGTAACGCAGTGTTCGACCTGGATACGCGTGTTGACTTCGAGGAAGTAGAAGTTCGTGTCGGGCCCCAGCACTTCCCCGGGTTCGCGGTCGGTGTCTTCCTCGACGAGGAACTCGACGGTCCCGGCGTTGTAGTAGTCCGCTTCGCGGACGCCACGGCGCGCGGCCTCGCCGATCTTCTCGCGGAGTTCATCAGAGAGCGCGGGCGACGGGCCTTCCTCGATGACCTTCTGGTGGCGACGCTGGAGCGAGCAGTCACGCTCGCCGAGGTGGCGGACGTTGCCCTCGTGGTCCGCGATGATCTGGATCTCGATGTGACGGGGGTTCTCGAGGAACCGTTCGAGATAGACGGAATCGTTCGAGAAGTACGCCTCACCCTCGCGTTTGGCGGATTCGAGTTGCTCCTCTATCTCGTCGGGATCGCGGACGATCTTCATCCCGCGGCCACCGCCGCCACCTTCGGCCTTGATGGCCACGGGGAAACCGTGTTCCTCACCGAACTCGACGACTTCCTCGGGGTCGTCGACGGGGTCCGTCGTCCCGGGGACGATGGGAACGTCCGCCGATTGCATGATCTTCCGGGCCTTCGTCTTCTCGCCCAGTTTCTCCATCGCGTCGCCGGCCGGTCCGATCCATTTGACGCCGTCCGTGTCCTCTACCTTCCGGGCGAAGTCGGCGTTCTCGGCGAGGAAGCCGTAGCCGGGGTGGATGGCGTCGGCGCCGGACTGCTTTGCGGCGTCGATAATCGCCTCTTGGTCCAGATACGAGTCGGCCGCTCGTGCCGGCCCCACGTTGTACGCCTCGTCGGCGTAGCGGACGTGCCCCGAGTGTTTGTCGGCCTCAGAGTAGACAGCAACCGTCCCAATGCCCAACTCCTCGCACGCGCGCATGACCCGGACCGCGATTTCACCGCGGTTGGCGACGAGTACTTTGTCGAACATATCCCACCATACTGAGAGTTGGCCCATAAAACTATGCGGAGCGGCGAATCGACCGACCGCTCTTTTTTTCCACGGCACACGAACGGTCGGACATGGACGAACGGACCGCTCGCGGAGTTGTCCACACACTCGCCGCCGGTTCGCTGCGAGTGGCCATCGTCTCGGCGGCGACGCCGGTACCATCGACGCGGTGACCGTCGCCGGCGCACGCTTCGGCATCGACGGGGTACCGGCGGCGTGGCTGGAGACGCTCGAAGGCCGGGCGAGCCTGCCGCTGCTGGCCACCGAACTGGCGGAGCTGGGCGGCCGAGCCGTTACATCCGGTCTGTCCGCCCGGCCGCACTCCACGGGTCCGTCGGCGCCTCCTCGCGGACCCTGACGTGGCGCTTCTGTGTCCCTTCGACGCGCTCGGAGAACGTCCACTCCTTGCCGTCCCACGATTCGCCGCCGGCCGCTGCGGCCGCCGCAGCCGCGGCGGCGGCCCGCTTACGGTCCGTGAGGTGCGCGCCGACGGCGACGGCGATGGCCGCCGCCTCGTCCGTCGACGCGTCCGGGAGTTGGGCCGCTATCTCCGCCACCAGCGCGCCGTCTACCGTCTCTGCGGAGTCCGTAGCCATGGTTACAGTGGGATGTTCCCGTGTTTGCGGTCCGGTTGGTCGCTTCGCTTCCCCCGTAGGAGGTCGAGGTCCTCGATGAGGCGCGGTCGGGTGTGTTTCGGTTCCAGCACGTCGTCGACGAAGCCGCGTTCGGCGGCGGTATAGGGGTTGGCGAAGGCGTCGCGGTACTCGTCGATGAGTTCCTGCCGGCGGGCCTCGACGTCCTCGGCGTCGGCGAGTTCGTCGTCGTAGAGGACGTTCACCGCGCCCTGTGGCCCCATCACCGCTATCTCGGCGGTCGGCCACGCGTAGTTGGCGTCTGCGCCGATGTGCTTCGAGGCCATCACGTCGTAGGCACCGCCGTAGGCCTTGCGCGTGATGACAGTCAGCAACGGCACCGTCGCCTCGCTGTAGGCGTACAGCAGTTTCGCGCCGTGGTTGATGATGGCGTTGCGCTCCTGGTCCTTGCCGGGCATGAACCCCGGCACGTCGACGAACGTGAGGATGGGGATGTTGAAGGCGTCACAGAAGCGGACGAACCGCGCACCCTTCCGCGAGGCGTCGATGTCCAGCGTCCCGGCGTTCACGCGCGGTTGGTTGCCCACGACGCCGACGCTGTGCCCGTCGAGTCGGGCGAACCCGGTGACGATGTTACGCGCGAACCCCTCGGCCACCTCGAAGAAGGAGTCCTCGTCCAACACGCCGTCTATCACGTCCACCATGTCGTACGGCTTCTGTGGCTCGTCGGGCACCGTCTCGACGAGACTCTCGTCGCGGCGCTCCGGGTCGTCCCACGGGTCGACGCGCGGCGGGTCCGCGACGTTGTTCTGCGGGAGGTACGAGAGGAGATAGCGGATGTCGTCCATCGCCGCCTTCTCGTCTGCGGCCGTGAAGTGGGCGACACCGGACTCCGTGGCGTGGGTTTGTGCCCCACCCAGTTCGTCGAAGCCGACTTCCTCGCCGGTGACCGTCTCGATGACGTCCGGGCCGGTGATGAACATGTGGCTGGTCTCCTCGACCATGTAGACGAAGTCCGTGATGGCCGGCGAGTAGACGGCGCCGCCGGCACACGGCCCCATGATGGCCGAAATTTGCGGGACGACGCCGCTGGCTTTCTGGTTGCGGTGGAAGATGTCGGCATAGCCAGCCAGCGAGTCGATTCCCTCCTGTATTCGGGCGCCCGCCGAGTCGTTCAGCCCGATGATGGGCGCGCCGTTCTCGATGGCCTTGTCCATCACCTTACAGACCTTCTGGGCGAAGGCCTCGCCGAGCGACCCGCCGAAGACGGTGAAGTCGTGGGCGAAGACGTACACCCGTTCGCCGTTGACTTCGCCGTAGCCGACGACGACGCCGTCGCCCGGAACGTGCTTCTCGTCCATGTCGAAGTTGGTCGAGCGGTGTTCCCGCAGGGCGTCGATCTCCACGAAGGTGTCGTCGTCGAGGAAGTAGTCGATGCGCTCACGCGCGGTGAGTTTCCCCTTCTCGTGTTGGGCCTCGATGCGCTCTTCGCCACCGCCACGTTCGGCCTCCGCCTTCCGTTCGCGGAGGTCCTCGACGCGGTCGTCGTGGTTCACGCGACATCACGGCTCCCGGACCTGAGCATACCCGTCTCGTCGGGGGCATCCGAAAAAAGCGTTGCCCGCCCGAGACCGTCGGAGTTTTCCCGACCTGCTTCCAGACTCCCCTCGTGAAGAACATCACGGCAACCCAGCACAACCCGTTTGGCTTCGAGCCGCCGTGTGAGCCGTTCGTTCCGGGCTACGGTGATGCGAACGCGGACTTCCACGTCATCGGTGACCACCCCGGCGTCCACGGCGGCAGCGAATCGGGCATCCCCTTCACCGGGACCCCTGCCGCCGAGCGACTCCAGCGCGCGCTCGTTGCGGGCGGCCTCCTGCAGGAGGCCGGGACGCCGCCGACCGTCGACAAGACGTACCTCTCGTATCTGTTCCTCTGTGGCGACCGCGTCCCGACCGAAGCGGACTACGCGGACCACGAACCGATGTTCGATACCGAGGTCCGGGCCATTACCTCACACGTCCTCCTCCCGGTCGGCGAACGCGCGACGAAGCACGTCTTCGCGAACATGACCGCCGAACCGGCCGACGCCGTCGACATGGAGGAACTCCACGCGACGGAAGTTCGCGGCAGCGGGTGGCTCGTCTACCCCATCAAGGACCCCGTCGAGTGGACCGACGAGGACGAGGACGAACTCGTCGCCGCACTCACGGCGCTACTGGCGACCGACTACAGACAGGAAGCGGAACTGGGTCGGTTCCTCCCGGGCGACGAGGTCTGGCGCGTCCGCTGATACCGTCGGTTGCCAGCCAGTGGCGACCGTCTTCACGAAGGTGCAGTCGACAACAGGACTCAGGGTCGGAGGGCGGCCGCAGTGAGCGGCGCCGATTGCTCGCGGTAGTCTTCGAATCGGGCCTCGGCCCACGAGTGGACGGCTGGATGGTCGGTGTCGACGGCCGCCTGCAACACCCCGCGCTCGTCACGGACGAGGAGGTTCACCACGTCGTCGACGATAGTCACAGCGAGCGGTATCTCCCCGTCGTAGACGCCGATTGACGCCGTCTCCGTCTCGACGAGCGAACGGAGGCGGGCCCGCAGCGTCTCGTCTCCGGTGAGCGCGTCCACGGCACTCTGTGACAGAATCGCCCGGAACTGCTGACTCCCTGCCCGGTCGGCCGCGACCGAGAGGCTCTGGTCGTTGAACGCGTGGGAGAACGCCGTCACATCGTCGGCGTCGCGCATCAGCGAGAGGAGGCGCTGTAACGGCGCGTTCGGCCGCGTCTGTGACGGCGTCGTAATCGTGGCGTCCGCGAGGTGTCGCAAGTCGAAGTCCATCGCGTCAGTCGGTAGATAGTCGACGATATCCCGCAGGTCGCGTTCCGTCTCCAGAATGTCTAGTAAGTCTCTGAACCCCTCGGCGACGAGGCGTCCGGTCGCCGTCGCGACGTAGCCGCCCTCGGTCCGTCGGACCCACTTCCGGTCCTCAAAGTCACCGAGGATGCGCCCCAGCGTCGCCTGCGACGCACCGGTCTCGGCGGCGAGTTCCGAGCGTGTGTGCCAGTCGGCCGCGAGGAGCTCTAACACCGCGACCCGATTCGGTGAGAGCGCGAGAAACTCTATCTCCGAAAGCGTGGCGTCCATACCGGCGCTTGCTGGCCCGTACGGATACGGTTTTCGTGTCGTGCAATAGTTTCACTCCGTGAAATACCGCCGCGGGTCGTCGGTCCCTACCCGTCGTGTAAGAGTTTCTGAACGAGACTATAACCCTACTACGTCTACTCGAAAGTACGATGATACAGCCGTCATATGCGATTCTCTTGCGTGTCTCGGTACCCGGTCAGTCCGTCGGCGAGGTGTTGCTATAACGATGGTGTCACGACGTGTCCTCGCACTCGGTGTGGCCGCCAGCGTCCTCTTTGGCGGTACGTTCGTCGCGGCGAAGGCCGGCCTCGACCACTTCCCGCCGCTCCTGTTCGTCGCGCTCCGGTTCGACGTCGCCGCCGTGGCGTTGCTCGGCTACGTGGCGCTCACCCGGTCTCGGATCGACCTGCTCCCCCAGAGCCGTGGTGACGCGCTGGGTATCCTCTCGACCGGACTGCTGGCGCTGGGCCTGACCAACGCGCTCCTGTTCGTCGGCCAGCAGGACGCCACCAGCGCCGTGGGCGCCATCGTCTTCAGCCTCAACCCCATCCTGACCCCCGTGTTCGCGGCCCTGTTGCTGGCCGACGAGCGTCTCTCGAAGCGCGGTGCGGTCGGCCTGCTCGTCGGCTTGCTCGGCGTCGCACTGGTCGTCAACCCCGACCCCGAGATGCTGTTCAGTGGCGGCGGCGGCAAACTCCTCCTGTTCGGCGGCGCGGTCAGCGGGGCGCTCGGGAGCGTCCTCGTCCGCTGGAGCGACAGCGACCTCTCTAGCACCGTCCGGACGGCGTGGGCCCTGCCCGTCGCCGCCGCCCTGTGTCACGGACTTAGCTGGCAGGCCGGCGAGTCCGTCGCCGCCGTTAGCTGGGTCCCCGCGGCGTTCGGCGCGCTCCTCTACGTCGGCGTCTTCGCCGGCGCCGTCGCCTACGTGGCCTACTTCGGCCTGCTCGACCGGTCGGGTGCGACCCACGCGAACCTCGTGTTCTACGTCGTTCCGGTCGTCTCGACGCTCGGTGGGTGGGCGCTACTGGGCGAGTCCATCTCGGAGCTAGCCGTCGTCGGCTTCCTCACCATCTTCGTCGGGTTCGCCGTACTGGGCAGCGAGTCCATCGCCATCCCGTCCATCGGTTCCCGACTGCCTACCGACGCCGTCGTCTCCACCGACGCCCTCGACGTCGGCGAGGACGCGACCGGGTTCGAATCCGACTGAACACCCGGGCCAACCTTCATTATATAGGCCAGCAAACATGCTCGTATGGACTGCAGAGTTGTCGTCGAGGCAGCCGTCCCCGTCTACGACGTAGCCACAGCCGACGAAGCGGTCCGAATCGCTATCTCGAAGACCGGCGATATGCTCAATCCGGACCTCAACTACGTCGAGATCAACATGGGCGAACGGAGCTGTCCACACTGCGGGGAGGAGTTAGAGCCTGCGTTCCTCGCGGCCGACGAGAGCCTCGTCGCGCTCGAACTGGAGATGACCGTCTTCAACGTCGAGCGTGACGAACACGCCGCCCGCATCGCGCGAAAGGAGATCGGCCAGCGACTGGAGAACATCCCGCTCGACATCGTCGAGATAGAGGAGATCCCGGACGAGGACGAACCGGCGGAAGCGGAGACAGACGACACGGAGGCGGACGACACCGCGACCGACGAAGAGATACTACCCGAGTTCGAGGAACTCATCGACGAATAGCCGTCGGCGACGTCTCGCAGTCCGTTTTCGGCCGTGGCAGCCGCTGAGTAGCGGCGCTTCCGAAGGAACGATGCGGGAGAGTCAGTCAGCGGCGGCAGAAACAGGCTCTTTCTCCTCGGCGGTCATCTCCGAGGTAATTCCATCGGCGATAGCGAAGACAGCGGCCTTGTGGTCTGTCTTCGACTTGTGAATCGATGTCGGCTTGACGCCGAGTTCGGCGTACTCGTCGTGTTCGACCGTAGAACCGGTGTCTTGTTCGTAGTGGTTCTGTACTTGTGCAAGCAGGCCGTGAAGGTGAATGAGTTCCTGCTTCTTCATGGTCAACCCTTGCTAGAGGACGGAGGGTTATAGTACTACTCTGACGGTAGTTAACACACCGACTCGATGATAAAACGTTAGGATAGGCGGTCTTAGACGGCCGAATTCACGTAGCGGGTCACGTCCGACCGGGGCCGGTGTCGGTGGGTTTGAAAGATTTTTGACGCCGGGCCGTCCACTGTGTCGTATGGACTACGACGATATGCTCGACCGGGCGATGTCGGAGACGCCCGACATAGAGGGGTCGTCAGAGCGGTTCGAGGTACCGGACCCCGAGGTCAGACAGGAGGGGAACGTCACCGTCGTGGAGAACTTCCAGTCGCTGTGTGACCGGTTGGGTCGGGAGCCAGACCACGTCCTGCAGTTCCTCCAGACGGAGGTGGGGACCAGCGCGCACATCGACGAGAGCGGACGGGCACGGCTCACCGGGTCGTTCGGCGCCGACCGTCTGGGAACGGCTATCGACGAGTACGTCGACGAGTTCGTCCGCTGTTCTGAGTGTGGGCTCCCCGATACGCGACTCGAAAGCGAGGGAGACGCACTGCTGTTGCGCTGTGAGGCGTGTGGTGCGCGCTCGGCGACCAGCGGCTAGTTACTGGAGCCCTTTCAGCGTCTGTAAGTCGCGGTCGGTTCGTGTAAATTCTGCGAGGCGTCTGCTCGCGTGACAGTTCGGGCAGTGATACAGCGTGTTGTGTGTCGGTAACTCGCTCGGCGTCGACTCCCAGTCTTTCGTGCACTCGGGACAGAGCAACCGGACGTACGCTTCCTCCATGTGTGATATTGACACACGCCGGAGGTGGAAAAAGGTTGGCGTCTCCCCACTGGTCTGCCTCAGACAGTGTCGGCGTCAGGGGTCCAACGAAGCCGTCTACGCCGGGACGTTCTCGGCTTCGAGGAGTTCCTTGTAGCGGTTGCGGATGGTGACCTCCGAGATGTTGGCCACGTCACCGACTTCGCTCTGGGTGACCTTCTCGTTGGTCAGGAGCGCAGCGGCGTAGACGGCGGCGGCCGCGAGGCCCACCGGCGACTTCCCGGAAAGGATGCCCGCCTTGCGAGCGCGTTCGATGAGTTCGCGGGCCTGCCGCTCCGTCTCGTCGCTCAGGTCGAGGTCCGAGACGAACCGCGGGAGGTACTGCTCGGGGTCCGCCGGCTTGACTTCGAGGTTCAGTTCGCGGACGATGTAGCGGTAGGTCCGGGTCAGTTCCATCTTATCGACCCGGGAGACGACCGCCATCTCGTCGAGCGAGCGGGGACTCCCCGCCATGCGCGCCGAGGCGTACAGCGCCGACGTCGCGACACCCTCGATGGAACGGCCGGGAAGCAGGTCTTCGTCGAGCGCGCGGCGGTAGATGACACTCGCCGTCTCGCGGACGTTCTGCGGGAGGCCGAGCGCCGAGGCCATTCGGTCGATCTCGCCCAGCGCCTGCTTGAGGTTGCGCTCTTTGGAGTCGCGGGTGCGGAACCGCTCGTTCCACGTGCGCAGACGTTGCATCTTCTGGCGCTGGCTGGACGAGAGCGACCGCCCGTAGGCGTCCTTGTTCTGCCAGCCGATGTTGGTCGACAGGCCCTTATCGTGCATCATGTTCGTCGTCGGCGCGCCGACGCGGGACTTCGAGTCACGCTCCGAGGAGTCGAACGCACGCCACTCGGGTCCCCGGTCGATACTGTCTTCTTCGACGACGAGCCCACAGTCCTGACAGACCGTCTCGCCGTGTTCGGTGTCTGTCGTGACGTTGCCGCCACACTCGGGACAGACGTCCTGCTGTTCTGTCGTCTCCTCGCCGATGTCTCGCTCCTGTACTTGTTCTTCTGTCGTGTTGCGTACTGTGGATTCACTCATGGTGGGTGTTCCCCGACTGCCGGGTGCGTAATGCTAAAGAACCCTTGCTGGGTTTCTCTTACCAATAGTTAGTTCGACAAGTATAAAAACCTTTCGCTATTCTTGGTACCTAACCGCACGATAGCGCCGTGATAGGCCGTAACACGCGCGGACACTCGCGTACTTAAGCCTGCCGGCGTGCGACGAACGCTACCGCGACCAGCGCCGCCAGTGCGACGGCGGCGGTGAACCCGGGACCGGACCCGCCGGTCGTGGACTCCTCATCCATCTCGGTCATCTCCTCCATCTCGGTCATCTCCTCCATCTCCGTCTCCGTCGGCTCCTCGGTCATCGAGTTCTCGGTCGCCGACTCGACCGAGAGGTCACCCACGGCCACGACGGCACTGCCGGCGGCGACGTAGGGACCGTCGGCGCTACCCTCGCTCTCGGCGAAGGTGTAGGTCTCGTCACCGTCGGTGTCGCGGTGTGCCATCGGAACCAGCGTCGTGTTCTCGGTGACGGTGTCCGAGAGCGTCACGGTGACGTTCTCGTGCGTGCCCGGTCCGAGATACGCCGAGGTGCCGCGGATGCTCTCGAAGACCGCACCCTCCGTGACCGACGCGTCGTGGACCGTCACGAAGCCCCCGTCCTGCAGCGTCACGGCGTCGACAGTGACCGTCTCACCGTCGGTGGTCTGGGACTCGAACGCGAGACTGGCCTCGATGGTCGTCTGGGCCGTGTCCACGACGGCGTCACCGCCGACGGTGTACGGACCGTCCGCGTCGCCCTCGCTCTCGACGAAAGTGTAGCTCTCGTCGGCGTCGCTGTCGGCATGGGGCATCGCGACGAGCGTCTGGCCGCTGGCGAGTCGTTCGTCCAGCGTCACGGTGACGTTCTCGTGGACGCCCGGTTCGAGGTACTCGGAGTGGCCGACGACGCTGTCGAAGACGGCCCCGTCGAACAGCGTCGCGTCGTGGACGACGACGAAGCCACCTTCCGAGACGTCGACCCGGTCGACGACGACGGTGGTGCCGTCGCTCGACTGGTCGGCTATCGTCACGGACGCCGAGACAGTGACCTCACCAGTGTCGGTGACGGCACTCCCCATGTTCGTATAGGGCCCGTCGTCCTTGCCGTTCGTCTCGACGAAGTCGTACGTCTCGTCGTCGTCGGTGTCGCGGTGGGGCATCGCCACTAACGTCGTGTCGTTCTCGACGGGCGTGTCGAGAGTGACGACGACGTCGGTGTGGTAGCCCGGTTCGAGGTACGTCGACGTGCCGCGGACGCTGTCGAAGACGGCGCCCTCAGCGACGCTACCGTCGTGAATCGTCACGAACCCGCCGTCAGGGACGAAGACGCTCTCGACGACGACGCTGTGGCCGCCGGTGGCCTGTGCGTCGAACGTCGTCCGTGCCGTGTCTGTGACCGTCACGGCGGCGGTGTCGACGACCGCGCTCCCGTCAGCGGTCGCGTACGGGCCGTCTGCCTCCCCTTCGCTCTCCTCGAAGGTGTAGGCCTCGTCGTCGTTCGTGTCCATGTGGGCCATCGGGACCAGCGTCGCGTTATCCGTGACTGGCTCCGACAGCTGGACGCGCACGTCCTCGTGGACGCCCGGGCCGAGGTACGCCGAGGTGCCGCGGATGCTCTCGAAGACGGCCCCCTCCGTGACCGACGCGTCGTGGACCGTCACGAACCCGCCCTCGGAGAGGACGACCCGGTCGACGACGACGCTGTCGCCGGTAGTCGGTTGGTCGCTCATCGAGACGCTGGCCGAGACGGTCACGTCCGCGCCGTCCAACACGATGTCGCCGTCCGTCGTGTAGGGCCCGTCGGTCTGGCCGTTCGAGGCGACGAACTCGTAGGTCCGGTCGCCGTCGGTCTCCATGTGGGCCATCGCGACGTACGACCCGTCGCTCACGTCGTCGGTGAGCGTCACGGTGACGTTCTCGTGCGTGCCCGGTCCGAGGTACGTCGACGTGCCGGCGACGCTACCGAGGACCGCCCCCTCGTTCAGCGAGGCGTCGTGGACGGTGACGTACCCGCCCTCGGGTAGCGTCACCGAGTCCACAGTGACCGTGTCGCCGTCGCTGGTCTGGTTCGCGAACGTGACGCTCGCCCCGTTGGAGGCCTGTGCCAGTTCGGAATCGGTGCCAGTCTCGGCCGCCGCGACGCCGGCGGTACCGGACGTCAGGACGGTGAGCGCTATCAGCGCAGTCAGGATGCGTTGCCGCATACCCGGTCAGACCGGAGACGTATAAAAAGGGATTTTCCGAACTGCGACCGGACTGTCACCCAATTTGCACCCCACTCCCGCCCACGTGTAGCGGTTTGTCGGCTCGGCGGTCGATGCTGGCGAGGACAGGATAGACGGACGTGCTTAAAAATCGCGACGGCGACGGCCGCTCGGTTCTCAGTCCCAAGTCGTCCACGTGAGCACTGCGAGGCCGACGGCTTCCAGTACGTGCAGGACCACCATCGCCTGCCACGCCGGGTCGGGAACCGCCGTACTGAACCACTCCGCCAGAAGCGGGTCGAGCAGGTAGAAGTACAGCGCGAAGGCGTTCTCTCCGAAGAGGAACAGGGCGAACAGGAGGGGGCCGAGCGTGTGCTTCGAACGGAGTTCGTAGTAGTTGCGCCCCCAGACGTAGACGAGTCCCGCCAGTAACAGCATGTTGACGGCCACCGCGACGCGTGCGACGTCAATCCAACCGACCATTGCTCCACCCTTTCAGATTGCCGCTGATATACTCTTTCCCAATTTCAGCCATAGTCACTCTGCGGTCTCCATTATCTCCTCGACCGTGTCCCAGTACTTGCGTGTGCGGTCGGTCGGCAGGTACACCGCGCCGTAGTCGTCGCCACTGTCGGTGACGATGTCGTTCTCCTCCAGAACGTCGAGGTGGTGCCGGACCGTCTTGTAGTCGAGGTCGAGCGTCTCTGCCAGTCTGTTCGCGTTCCGAGGCCGGTCGTCGAGCGCACGGAGGATGCGGATACGGTTCGCTCCGCCCCGCGTACTCGTCAAGACGTACCACAACACGGCCTCCATCGTCGTGTCCAACTCTTGGGGCCTACGTATAACCACCGGCCCGTGACGGCAGAAACGCCGGTCACGTCACCGACAGCGGTGTGGAGGAGTACTCAGGTGGCTCCCGAAAGCCCGTCAGTCGTCGACCCGACCGTACCCGCGTCCGGCGACGCGTGGGCGACCCGCACCTTCGCGTCACCGTCTGCCGCCTCGTCCCAGTACCGACCGCTACCGCAGCAGTTCCGGCCGCGATACTCTGCAGGACGTTGCGTCGTGTTGGCCTCATACTGAGACCCAGTCGAGGTCGGTGGACTGATACGTAGTAAATACTCTCTAGAAACTCACCCGATTTCAGTTCCGCGCAGTCACTGTGTGAAAAGATGGCCCTCGGTCGGTACGTCGAACAGGCCGATGCGGGCGCCCGCGTCCAGCCACGCGTGCCCGTAGGAGAACGACGCCAGCGCGTTGACGAGGTCGTCCTCCGTGCGGAAATGGCGCCCGTCTTCGAGGTACGACGACGCCATCTCTTCGCAGTCGAGCGCGGCGTCGTGCATCGGCGTCCCCTCGGGCGGCGCGATCTCGGCGGCGTCCAGTGCCTCGGCGAGCAGTCCCTCGTACCGGTCTGTCTTCTCGGTCAGGTCGGCGGCCATAGCCGGAGCGAGCGACGGCGAGCGTGTAAGCCTGTCGGCGTGGCTGTGTGCCGTCGACACGACAGCGCAAGGTAAATACGCCGCTGTGGAGTAGCACGGGTAATGACAGACACCGAGGACCACCGCCGACTTATCGTCGCCGGGACCGGCATCGCCGGCCTGACAGCGGCCATCTACGCCGCCCGCAGCAACAACGACCCCCTCGTCCTCGAAGGGGACGAACCGGGCGGCCAGTTGACGCTCACGAGCGAAGTCGAGAACTACCCCGGCTTCCCCGAGGGCATCTCCGGCCCCGACCTCATCAACGAGATGAAAGCGCAGGCCGAGCAGTTCGGCTCCGACCTGAAACACGGTGTCGTCGAGAACGTCGACGATTCAGAGCGCCCGTTCCGCGTCGAACTCACCAACGGCGACGTCTACACCTGTGACGCCTTCATCGCCGCCTCGGGTGCCAGCGCCCGCACGCTGGGCATCCCCGGCGAGGACGACCTGATGGGCTACGGCGTCTCGACGTGTGCGACCTGTGACGGCGCGTTCTTCCGCGGCGAGGACATGCTGGTCGTCGGCGGCGGCGACGCCGCCATGGAGGAAGCTCACTTCCTCACGAAGTTCGCCAACAAGGTGTACATCGCCCACCGCCGCGAGGAGTTCCGCGCGGAGGACTACTGGATAGACAAGGTCCAGAAGAAGGTCGAGTCGGGCGAGATCGAGATCATGCGCAACACCGAGGTGCTGGAGATGCACGGCTCACCCGAGGACGGCGTGGACCACGTCACCCTCGCCCGGAACGACGCGGGCTATCCCTCCGAGAAACTCGACGACGACGAGACGGAGGTGTTCGACTTCGACGTGGGCGCCGTGTTCATCGCCATCGGCCACACGCCGAACACCGACTACCTCGAAGACACGGGGGTCGAACTCGACGAGACGGGCTACATCGTCGCGAAGGGCGGCAAGGGCGGCGGCCAAACCGCCACGGACGTCCCTGGGCTGTTCGGGGCCGGCGACGTCGTCGACTACCACTACCAGCAGGCCGTCACCGCCGCCGGGATGGGCTGTAAGGCCGCCATCGACGCCGACGACTACCTCGAAGACCTGCCCGAAGCAGAGAGCGAGGCCGAGGCCGCCGCGGAAGCGGCGGACGACTGAGGACTATCGTCCCCTGACCGACTGCGGTTTCCCGTTTTCGAACTGGCATACGTGTAGACACGCCTCACTCTGTCTTTATTCACTCAGCGGTCGTCTCTCCGCCTATGAAAACCGTCACGACCACCGTCGACATCGACGCGACCCCCGAAGATGTCTGGGCGACGCTGACCGACTTCGACGCCTACCCGGAGTGGAACCCGTTCGTCACGGCTATCGAGGGCACCGTCGCCGAGGGTGAGCGCCTCAGCGTCCGTATCGACCCCCCGGAGGGGCGAGGCATGGGATTCGAACCCCGAGTCACGGCTGCCGACCCCGGCGAGCGACTGGAGTGGGTCGGCAAACTGGGCGTCCGTGGCCTCTTCGATGGCCGCCACGAGTTCAGGCTGGAACCCCTCGACGACGGCGGCACCCGACTGCACCACCGCGAGTCCTTTTCGGGCCTGCTCGTCGGTCTGCTCCTGAACGAGGCCGACATCCGGGCAGGATTCGAGGCGATGAACGAGGCGCTGAAGACCCGTGTCGAATCTGCCGCCCCGTCGCCAGCGGGGAACGGAGACGACACGGACCCCGTCGCGGCCTGACACGCGGCGGGCACGAACCCGACAGACCCTTCCGTCGGGTGGGCGAACGGGTCCTTATGGCTAGTGACACTGTCACGCTGACTATCGAAGGCGACGACGCGACCGACGAACTGACCGTTCCCAGCGGCCTGCTGGACATCCTCCGCGAGGAGGCCGACGAGACGGACCCGCAGGTCGTCGGTGACATCGCGATGTTCGGTCTCGCTCAGCGAATCCACGGCGCCGTCCACCACAGTCAGGGCGAACCGGACGAAGAGATTGCGGCGCTCGAAGAACTCACGCTCGACCTCTTCGAGGAGCGCTTCGGTGCGACGTTCGGCGAACTGACCGGCCACGACCACTAACTCGGGTTACTCGGTTCGACCGTCTACCGACCACGTCAACAGGACGCCGTCGTCGAGTCGTTCGACGCCGGTGAGGTCCAGCGCCGGGAAGTCCTCGACGAACCCGTCGCCGTCGGCGAGCGTCGGGGCGTCCCGTCCACCCAAGATTTTCGGCCCGACGAACACGGAGAGTTCGTCGACAAGCCCCTCCTCGAACAGGCCGAAGATGAGTTCGCCACCGCCTTCGACCATCAGTTGGTCGACGCCCTCACCCTCTAGTTTGGCGAGTACCGTCGTGAGGTCGACCCGGTCCTCGCCGGCGGCGATGACGTAGGCGCCCGCGGCCTCCATCTCCTCGATGAAGTCCGTCGGCGCGGCCTCGCTGACGAGCAGATACGTCTCCGCCGAGCCGTCGAGGACCCTCGCGTCCGGCGGCGTCCGGATGCGCGAGTCGGCGACGACGCGGGCGGGGTTTGCCGGGTCGCCTCGCTCGGTCCGCGCCTCGCGACGGTCCGGATCGTCGACCGTCAGCGAGGGGTCATCGGCCAACACCGTCCCGACGCCGACCATGACGGCGTCGCTGTCGGCCCGTAACTGGTCGACTCTATCGAAGTCGTCGGGCCCGGAGATAGGTATCTGCTCACGGCGCCGCGTAGAGAGCTTCCCGTCGGCACTCATCGCGGCGTTGACGACTACGTGCATACGACACGGCAGGCGAGTAGAGAGGAAACGGGTTTCGGTTCTGGTGAATCAGGTGGTGTTCGCGTCGGGTTTGCTGGCCAGTTTCTCGACGTCGAGTGACTTCTGGCCGCCGTCTGCGGTCCGCAGACGGAGGGTCGTCCCGTCGAGGACGAGTTCGTCGACGTCGATGGTGGTCTCGCTCGTCCATCCCTTCAGCCGAACCATCCCCGCCTCGTCGATCTCTATGAACGTCCGCGGGCGTTCGGAGGCCCCCATCGTCCACGTCTCGCCGCCCAGCGAGACCTCCTGGCCCCCGGATTTGGCCCAATGAAACACGCAGACGTGCTGTTCCCGGGGGTCCTCGCCGCGGTCGTGGTCCACTCGTTCCCACTCCTCGTAGTCGACGCCGAAGTGTGCCGCCCACAGTTCCAGATACTCGAAGTCGAACCGCTTTTTCCCGCCATCGTCTCGACCGCTCCGCCAGATGACGTGTGCCTCTGAGGGTTTCGATCCGAAGAGACTACCCACGTTACGCTCCCCCCGCGTAGTCGGTATCATGACTGGGAACCAGAGCCATCAACCAAGCCGATAATGACGTGAGATAGCCCCCTAGACCATACAAACGCCACATACGAGACATACAAACTGCGATAGACATTATCAACAATAAAAATACCGGCCGAATTAGTCGCTCGGTGACAGGATCCTCCTCGCGTCGGCCCACAAACCCTTTTCAACGCCCCCGCCGAACCCTCCTTCGATGTCTCTCGAAGACCATGTCGAGGAACTCGCCTCCGACCTCGACGTCGACAAAGAGGAGGTCAGACGCGACCTGGAGAACCTCGTCGAGTACTCCGTACCGATGGACGAGGCCAAGCAGAGCCTCCGCCGGAAGTACGGTGACGGCGGCGGCGGGAGCGACGGCACCCCATCGAGTAAGGCCATCAGCGAGGTCTCTACCGACGACTCGAACGTGACGGTCACCGCCGTGGTGCTCACGTCCGGTCGGCGGTCCATCCAGTACAACGGCGAACAGCACGTCATCCGTGAGGGCGAACTCGCGGACGAATCCGGCACCATCTCCTACACCGCGTGGGACGGCTTCGACGCCGACCTCGAACCCGGCCAGACGGTGCAGTTCGGCAACGCCGGCGTCCGCGAGTGGGACGGGAAGCCCGAACTCAACCTCGGTGACAGCACCCAGACGAGCGTCGTCGACGAGACGCTCGACATCGACGCCGAGGTTGGCGGCGAGTCGAGTCTCACGGACCTCGAACCCGGCGACCGCGGCATCACCGTCGAAGTGCAGGTCGTAGAGTGCGAGGAGAAAGTCATCGACGGCCGCGACGGCGAGACGACTATCCTCAGCGGTGTCCTCGGCGACGAGTCGGGACGCCTCCCCTTCACCGACTGGGAGCCACACGACGCCATCGAAGAAGGCGCTTCGGTCCGCATCGAGGAGACGTTCGTCCGGGAGTTCCGCGGCGCGCCGTCGGTCAACGTCTCCGAGTTCTCGACCGTGACGCCGCTCTCGGAGTCGGTAGCGGTCGCTGAGGACGCCCCGAGGATGTCCATTCGCGAGGCCGTCGAGAGCGGCGGGCAGTTCGACGTCGAACTCGCCGGCAACGTCATCGAGATACGCGACGGGTCCGGCCTCATCGAGCGCTGTCCGGAGTGTGGCCGCGTCATCCAGAACGGCCAGTGTCGCTCCCACGGCGCCGTCGAGGGCGAGGACGACCTGCGGACGAAGGCCATCTTAGACGACGGCACCGCCACCGTTACCGTCATCTTAGACGACGAACTGACCGCCAGAATCTACGGCGGCGACCTAGAGGACGCTCGCGAACATGCCCGCGACGCGATGGACAAGGAAGTCGTCGCGGACCGCATCGCAGACCGCGTCGTCGGCCTCGAGTACGTCGTCCGTGGCTCGCTCTCGGTCGACGAGTACGGCGCCAACCTCAACGCCAGCGAGTTCGCCGAATCCGAGGACGACCCGGCAGAGCGTGCGAACACCCTCCTCCGGGAGGTGGACGCATGAGCGAGTCTGATGACGGGGGACCGGGACGCCGCGAGGTGGCCCACCGCCTGTTCGCCGCCGAGTTCGACGATTCGGACTTCTCGTACTCCGAGTCCGACGAGGAGCGCGCTCCGAACTACGTGGTCACGCCGACCGGCACACGGGTCAACCGCCTGTTCGTCGTCGGCGTCCTCACGGAGATAGAGCAGGTCAACGAGGAAGTCCTGCGCGCACGTATCGTCGACCCGACGGGGCCGTTCGTCGTCTACGCCGGCCAGTACCAGCCGGACGCGCTGGCGTTCCTCGAATCGGCGACCCCGCCGATGTTCGTCGCCGTCACCGGGAAGGCCCGCACCTTCGAACCGGAGGACGGCGACCGCGTGTTCACCTCTATCCGGCCAGAGTCCATCAGCGAGGTGGACGCCGACACGCGGGACCGCTGGGTCGTACAGGCCGCCGAGCAGACCATCGACCGCGTGGCACGGATGGCCAGTGCGAAACAATCGGGGCTGTCCGGCGACGAACTCCACGCGTCGCTCGTCGAGTCCGGCGTCGACGAGAGTACCGCTGCCGGCATCACCCTCGCGCTGGACCACTACGGGACGACCGGCGACTACCTGCAGGCGGTCCGCGACCTCTCGCTGGACGCGGCCCGCGTCGTCGCCGGCGAACTCGACGAGGCGGGGTCGCTGTCGCTCTCGCCCGGCGACGGAACCGACGACCCGATTCCGATACTCGCGGAGACGGACCTCGAAACTGCCACGGCCGCGCCCGAGACGAGTGAGGACTCGGCCGGTGGGGACGCTGCCCCGGCGACGAGCGAGTCCGATAGCGAGACGGCGGGTGCCGACACCGAATCGGTGAGGACGGGTTCCGAGACGAGTCCAGCGTCCGATGCTGCAAGCGAGCCCGTAGAGACGACCACGTCGGGCGCTGCCGAGACGACGGACGTGAGCGCAGACGCCGACGACGAACTCGGCGACTTCGACACCGACGTGGAGCGTATCGACACGGCCGACGCGAGCGCAGACGAGCCAGAAACCGTCGAGCCGACCGAGACGGCCGCCGACGCGGCCGCCACCGAGACCGGAGCCACCGACCTCGGTGCCGACGAGGACGAGGTCGGCGACTTCGACACCGAGTTCGAACTGGACGAGGACGAGCGCGAGGAGATAGAACAGGAGTACGGGACCGACTTCCAGAGCGGGACGGAGGTCGACGAGGCCGGGGAGGCCGGCATCGACACGCCCGACCCCGAGGAACTGGCCGAGGCCGCCGAGTCTGGGGCACCGGCCGGGGCCGCCGACGCGGAGAGCGCTCCGGACTCTGCTGGTGCACCCGCCGGCGACGAGTCCGTCGAACCAGACGCCGATGCGGCCACCAGCGACGCGCCCGTCGAGACGCCCGAGACGGCTACCGAGGCAGGAGCCGACGAGACGACGCCCGACGAGTCGGGTGCTGAAGACGCGCCGGACGCCGAGGACGTCGACCTCGAAGACGCCGTCATGGACGTGATGACGGAGTTGAACGACGGGGGCGGCGCCGACCGCGAGACCGTCCGCACGACCGTCGTCGAGCGGTACGGCGCCGACCCCGACGCCGTCGCGGACGCCATTCAGGACGCGCTGATGGGCGGGCGCTGTTACGAACCCGAGGACGGGAAGCTCACCCCCATCTGAGTCCGTATCCGAGCCGCGCCGTTTTTCTTCCGCCGTCGCCAACCCGACAGCGATGCGCGTCGAACCGTTCCCGAACGCACCGGCCGCGACCGTCGAGACCGACGGGGAGCGACTGCTGGCCGTCGCCGACTACCACGCCGGCATCGAGGCCGGTCTGCGCTACGACGGCGTGGAACTGCAGTCCGCCGCCGACCGACGCCGGGAGCGGTTGCTGTCGCTCCTCGACCGGACCAGCGCGGACCGACTGGTCGTCCTCGGCGACCTCGGCCACGCCATCGGGTCGCCGTTCGACGACGAGCGCGACGAACTCGCGGCGCTGTTCGACGCCGTCGACGTGCCCGTGACGCTGGTGAAAGGGAACCACGACGGCGACCTCGAAGGCATCCTCGACGACCTCGCGCCCGCCGTCGACGTGACGCCGGGCCACGGCACCCGCATCGGCGACGTGGGATTCGTCCACGGGCACACGTGGCCCGCGCCCGACGTGCTGAACGCCGAGGTGGTCTGCATGGGCCACGAACACCCCGTCGTCAGATTGGAGGACGAGGTGGGCGGCGCTCGCAAGGAACGGGCGTGGCTCCGCGGGTCGCTCGTCGCCGACCCGTTCGCGGAGCACGACGGCGTCACCGTCGAGACGAGCGCGGACCTCGTCGTCTTCCCGGCGTTCAACGACCGCTCGGGCGGAACGTGGGTCAACGTCGAGGGACAGGACTTCCTCGCGCCGTTCCTCCCGGCGGGGATGACCGACACGGAAGCGTTCCTGCTCGACGGGACGCGACTCGGGCGGTACCGCCGCGTCTGAGGCTACTCGCTCAGCGCCGTCTCCGTCCGCTCGACGAGTTCCCTGTTGCCGAGGAACGTCGGCGTCCGGTCGTGGAGGCCCTCGGGGTCGACGTCGAGTAAGGACTGCTCGCCGTCCGTCGACCCGCCACCGGCCGCTTCGACGAGGTACGCGAGCGGCGCGGCCTCGAAGTGCACGCGGAGTTTCCCGCCGGGATAGGTCTCTGTCGCCGGATAGCCAAAGAGGCCGCCGTACTCAAGCACCTGTGCGAGGTCCGCGACGGTCGCACCGCCGTACCGGGGTTTCAGCTCTCTCGACAGTTGCTGTGCGAACTCGTTCATCGGGTCGCTGCGTTCGTTGTACTTGCCGGCGAGGCCGACGACAGTCGGTTCGTCGGGCAGCGAGAAGGTCCCCCAGCGCTCGCTGTGGCCGTCACGGAGGAGGTACTCCTGAACCACGTCGCGGTCCTCCCGGGCGACGGTCATCGTGGTGTAGGGCCCGTACAACACCATCATCGAGGCGACCATCTCACGGCCGCTTGCGGGCACCTCTCCATCGTAGATGCCGACGATAGTGCCGACGGAGTTGTTCGACGCGAGGTTCGCAGAGCCATCGAGTGGGTCGATGGCGACGGTGTACCCCTCGCCGCAGTCGACGACGTCCTCGCGCTCCTCGCTGGCGTAGCCGCCCACTCCCTCGACGTACGAGAGGGCGTCGAAAAAGAGGTCGTCGGCCCAGACGTCGCCGCCGACCTGTTGCTCGCCGCTCGGGTTCTGCGCCCCGGAGCGGTCCGCGTAGTTCGCCAGATTGCTGCTGACGTAGTGCGCGGTGTCCTTGACCGCTCGCTCGATGTCGTCCAGCGTGTTCATCGGCCGGTCCTCCGTGGCTCGCCGCTGTCGTTCATCTCACCGGGACGTCGGAGGGCCACCGACATAAGGCTACACGTGGGCTTTCGGTAGCAGGTCCTCGAACCGCTGGTCGGCGAGCCACTCACAGAGGTGACAGAGGTTCGAGAGGGCGGCCTCGAACAGTTCCTCGCCGACCTCGGCGGAGGCGTCGGTCTGGTCACCGAGTACGCCGTTCTCGGTGTTGTCGATGGTGTCGTAGAACGTTCGCGCCCCGTGGACGCGCCCGGTCGACTCGTCGAACTCCCGCAGACCGCCGTCCCGAGCGTCCTCGATGCGGTCCTCGTGGACCAACTCGGGGGCGAGGTACTGGACGAGCGACGTCTCCTTCGGACCGCCGTGGGGGCCGGGCGTCTCGAATGCCTCCTCGATGTAGTCGGTGATGCTCTCGTCCCACATCCACTCGATGGCGTACATCGTACCGTCGTCGCGTAGGCGTCGACCGACCTCACGCAGATGCTCGACGTTGCCCCCGTGGGCGTTGACGAAGACGACGCGGTCGATGCCGTGGTACGAGAGATTTCGGGTGATACTCTCGACGTAGTCGCGAAACGCGGGCGCGTCGGCCCACATCGTCCCGTGGAACTGCCGATGGTGCGGGCTGACGCCGACGGAGATGGTCGGCGTACAGAGGTATCCAGTGTCCTCGGCGGCGGCCCGGGCGAACGACTCGGCGATGAGGTGGTCCGTCGCCTCGGGGAGGTGTGGCCCGTGCTGTTCGGTCGACCCCAGCGGAACCAGCGCCAGCGACTCAGACTCGAAGTACGATTCGAGGTCCGGCCACGCCTCGTCGGCGAGATACATACCATATCTGACGCTGCCAGCGTCTTCAACGTGCTGCCGGTCGGGGGCGGTCAGATGGTCGTGGACCGTCAGTCGAGAACCGACAGGCCTAGAGGGTTAACACAAGGTACTTTTGTCCAGTAATTTAACGACCAGGCATCCGGAATGGACCTCGGCCGCCCTGCCATACTCGTCCTCGTAATCGGCCTCCTCTGTATCCCGGCACCGCTGTACCTCCCGGTCGCTATCGAGATGACGCACTCGCAGACCGACGCGCCGTACAACGGTCCGGTGGTCGACCCGGCCACCGAGGACGGACAGGAGACGATTCTCGTCTACTACGACCGGACGCTCCGACTCGAAGTCGCGGCCGACCTCTCGACCGAGAGGTACGACGCCCCCTCCCGGTTGCGACGGACCCTCGTCCGAGCGATACAGAACGGGACCGCCACACGGTCGGCCCCCGCAGTCAGGTCAGACATCCAAGCGGTAGCGAGGAACTACACCTACCTCCGGTACCAAAACGAGTACTACGCGTTCACTGTAGCTGCTGGCGGCGGTACCGTCGAGACGACGCACGTGACTCGAGAGCAGGTGGTGACAGAGACGGTCGACAGGCAGGCGGTGGCGTACGAATCACTCGGTCCGCAGACACAGCGGACCGTCGACCGGATCGTCGCCAACACCAGCGGTGACGCCGGTATCGGGAGCTACCGACCGCACGAGAACAGCGCGGTCGTCGAGCGCTCGCCGATACTCGTCTCGAAGAACGGGACCCTCTACTCGATTCACCGGGACGGTGGTACCTACTTCGGTGCCGGATTCGTGGGATTCCTTTACGGGATTCCCGTCGCCGTCGTGGGTGTCCTGCTGTGTATCGCCGTCGTTCTCGGACATCTCCTCTTCGGCCGAGACACGGAGTCACGGACGGACCACGACAGCCAGTGACACAACGTGTTTAACCCGATGTAGTCGCTAGTCGGCCTCGATGACCGACGGGGTGACACAGGGTCAAGACGCGTTCACAGCGCTGGGCGACGCGGTGCGGGCCGCCCTCTCGGAGCGCGGATTCACGACGCCGACGGAGCCACAGCGGAAGGCCATCCCGGCGCTCGCCCGCGGCGACGACGCCCTCGTGGTCGCCCCCACCGGCACCGGGAAGACGGAGACGGCGATGCTCCCGGTGCTGGACGCCCTCGTCGAAGACGGCGACCGGTTCGGCATCGGCGCGCTCTACATCACGCCGCTCCGGGCGCTCAACCGCGACATGCGTGAGCGACTGGAGTGGTGGGGCGAGACGCTCGGTCTGGACGTCGACGTTCGCCACGGCGACACCACCGACTACCAGCGACAGAAGCAAGCCAACGACCCGCCGGACGTGCTGGTGACGACGCCCGAGACGCTGCAGGCGATGCTCACCGGGTCGAAACTCCGCGTGGCGCTGGAGGACGTCGACCACGTCGTCGTCGACGAGGTCCACGAACTCGCCGCCGCGAAGCGCGGCGCCCAGTTGACCGTCGGGTTAGAGCGCCTGCGAGAGGTTGCAGGCCGGTTCCAGCGCGTCGGCCTCTCGGCGACCGTCGGCGACCCCGAGGAGGTCGGGCGCTTTCTCACCGGCGGTGGCCCCTGTTCGGTCGTCGAGGTGGACATCGGCAGTCGTCTCGACGTCGAGGTGGTCCGCCCGCAGGTGACCGACCGGGACGAACGTCTCTCCAGCGAACTCGTCACCGACGCCGAGACGGCCAGTCACGTCCGCTACATCGACGACCTGATAGCCGAGAAGGAGTCGGTCCTGCTGTTCGTGAACACGCGCCAGACGGCGGAGGCACTCGGCTCGCGGTTCAAGGAACTGGGGACGAACCTCGGGGTCCACCACGGGTCGCTCTCGAAGGAGGCCCGCATCGACGTCGAGGACCGGTTCAAGGCCGGCGACCTCGACGCCCTGCTGTGTACCTCCTCGATGGAACTGGGTATCGACGTGGGCCACGTCGACCACGTCGTCCAGTACGGGAGTCCGCGGCAGGTGTCCCGATTGGTCCAGCGCGTCGGCCGTGCCGGCCACCGCCGCGACGAAGTGTCGACGGGAACCGTCGTCACGACCCACGCCGACGACACGCTGGAGGCGCTGGCCATCGCCCGGCAGGCGCAAGCAGGCGACGTGGAACCCGCACAGATTCACGACGGGAGCCTCGACACCGTCGCCAACCAGATTGCCGGCCTCGTGATGGACACCGGCGAGGTTCGCGCGATGGCGGCCTACCACGTCCTCGCGCGGGCGTACCCGTTCCGTGACCTCGGGGAAGCCGAGTTCAAGGAGGTAGTGCGGGAACTGGCCGAGAACAACGTCGTCTGGTTGGACGAGGAGCGCGACACCCTAGAGAAGCGCCGCGGCACGTGGCAGTACTTCTACCAGAACCTCTCGATGATTCCCGACGAGGCCACCTACGAAGTGGAGGACGTGGCCTCCGGCAAGCAGGTCGGGACCTTAGACGAACGCTTCGTCGTCAACTTCGCCACCCCCGGCGAGGTGTTCGTCCAGCGCGGCGAGATGTGGCGCATCACCCACATCGACGAGGAGGAGGAAGTGGTGACCGTCTCGCCCATCGAGGACCCCGCCGGCGAAGTGCCGTCGTGGACCGGGTCCGAGATTCCGGTGCCACAGGCCGTCGCACAGGAGGTCGGCGAGTTGCGCCGTGTCGCCGGCAGCCAGTTACAGGACGGAGCGCCGGTCGATTCAGTCGCCTCCCACGTCGCCGCCCGGTACGACGGCGACCACGAGACGGTCGCCGACGGTCTCTCGCAACTGGCGGACCACGAGGGGCCGATTCCCGACGACGGGACCGTCCTCGTGGAGTTTCACGGCCGGGAAGTAGTCGTCAATTCGTGTTACGGCCACACCGTCAACGAGACGCTGGGTCGCGTCCTCTCGGCACTGCTGGGACAGCGGGCCGGGTCCTCAGTCGCCATGGAGGTCGACCCCTACCGCATCGGGCTTGAAGTCCCCCGGCGAATCACCGCCGGTGACGTCATCGAGGTACTGGAGGAGACGGACCCCGACCACATTCCCGCCTTGGTGGAGTTGAGCCTGAAGAACGCCGACGCGCTGAAGTTCAAACTCGCACAGGTCGCGACCAAGTTCGGGTCGCTCAAGCGCTGGCGCGGCCGCGGGTCGACGGAGTTCGGACGGGACCGCCTGTTGGCCGCGCTGGAGGACACGCCGATGTACGAGGAAGCCCTGCGGGAGGTTCGGCACGAGGACCTCGCTATCGAAGCGACGGCGACGCTCCTCGAACGCCTCCAGTCCGGCGAGGTGGCGCTGGAGACGGTGGCCGAGCGGACCCCCGTCGGCCTCGGCGGTCGTTCGTCGGGCCGTGAACTGCTCTCGCCGGAGAACGCAGACGCGAGCGTCATCCAGACGGTCAGAGAGCGCATCCAGAGCGACCGGGTCATCCTGCTCTGTCTGCACTGTCAGGACTGGGACCGGAAACAGCAGGTCGGCCGGGTTCGTGACCAGCCAGCGTGTCCCAAATGCGGGTCCACCCGCGTCGCCGCGCTGAACCCGTGGGCCGACGAAGTCGTCTCGGCGGTGCGGGCCGACGAGAAGGACGAGGAGCAAGAGAAGATGACCGAGCGCGCCTACCGCGCCGGATCGCTCGTCCAGACCCACGGCAAGCAGGCCGTCGTCGCCCTCGCCGCGCGGGGGGTCGGCCCGCACAACGCCGCGCGCATCATCAACCGCCTGCGGGAGGACGAAGACGAGTTCTATCGGGACATCCTCCGACAGGAACGAGAGTACGCCAGAACGCAGTCGTTCTGGGGCTAAGCAGTCAGCTCAGGTCCCGAATCGCCTGCGTCAGCGACGGTTCGATGGTCGACGGGTCGGCACGCTGAACGGTGAAGGAGGTGTGCCGTTCGTCGATGTCCATGGCCTCCGAGAGCAGGCCGCCGCGCCGGTCGACCTCCATGTGGACGGTGAGGCCGTTGCCGTCGTACACCGGGATTATCTCGACTTCGTCAACCTCGCCGGAGAACTCACCGCGCTGGGGGCGGAACTCGAACTCCTGGACGAAACTCGCCGACGTCGAGAAGATGCCGCCGGGACGGGCCTCGCAGGACGAGGAGCGCAGGGAGAACCCGACGTTCTCTAGCGCGTCGAAGACGGCCTGCAGACGCTCGGTCGGTCGGACCTCGATTCGGTCCTCGTCCTCGGGGTCGACGGCCATCGAGATGTCGAGTCCCGTCTCGATTTCGACGGAGACGGACCCGACGGTCACCGGCGTCCGGCGGGGGACGTCGATAGTCGTCTCGAAGCGCCGTTCCTCGCCGGACTCGATGGTGAACGGTTCTGTCAGTTGCCACTTGTCGACGATGGCGTCGGCGTACCCCTCCTCGATGCGGTACTCCGTCTCCAGCGCGAAGTAGATGGCGTCGATGTCCTGGTCGGTCGAGCCACCCTCGACGTGGACTTCGGCGTCGACGGCGTCGCCGGCGCGGACCGTACTGGAGGGTAAGACAGTGTCGACATGGGCGGAACCAATTCCGATGCGGGAGAGCACGTCTTTCATGCCATCAGTGGGTGGCGTCGCCGTCGGTTATAAACTTCGTGTCTGTCAGGGAGTGTCACCGTCGTCCTCACCGTCGGGTTCGATACCCGCGCGTTTGTGTAGCGGTCCGGGTTCACCACGGGCCTGTCTCGCGGCCCGGGCCGCGACGCGGCGCGCCAACAGGACGGCGACGACGGCGGGCACCGCCAAGAGCGTGGCGACGACTCCGGTTCGCTGGGTGACGAGCGAGGACCCGCCGGAGACCGCGTCGTAGGCCACCGCGAGGACGACGGCGACGACGCCGACGACGACGAGGTA
Organism: Haloarcula sp. JP-L23; assembly: GCF_011602445.1. Taxonomy (NCBI): domain Archaea; kingdom Methanobacteriati; phylum Methanobacteriota; class Halobacteria; order Halobacteriales; family Haloarculaceae; genus Haloarcula; species Haloarcula sp. JP-L23. The sequence goes on from NZ_CP050014.1 coordinate 2,646,346, forward strand.
GAGGCCGCGTGCGAGCGCCGCACTGGGCGAGGGGAACCGGCCGAGGTACGCCGCCGGGAGGAGCCACCCCGCGAGGAGAAGCACGGCGAGGGCAGACAGGGGGAGGTCACCGACGGCGATGACGGCGGCGTAGGCGACCAGCGGCGCGATGGCGATGCCGAGTGCCAGTCCGGTCAGGGCGACGGCCCACCCCGGTGCGCCGTCGCGGTCGCCCTCGAAGGCCGCCGCCATCTGCTCGTCGAGTCTGGCCAGTTGCGCCTCGGAGAGCAGTCGCTCCCCGCAGGCCGGACACTCGAATGTGAGGGAGTCGAGGGGCGCCCCGCAGGCGGGACAAGCCGGCCCGTCGGCGTCCGGTCCGTCGGCCATACGACCGCTTACGACGCCGAGGGCTTGAGTGGTCCGGAGACAAGGGCGGTCCGTCTTCGAGTGAGCGTCGGGTCTGGAAACGATACGGCCACCCTATCGACGCAAAGGTCGTCTTTCCAGTCGGCCGGGCGACCGCCAGCGCCGGTAACGCGGTCTTGTACTCGTTTCCTCGTCCCGTTGGACTCGTTAACAAAGGACGATGCGTGATGACGGCCCGCCATGGGACAGTACCCAACAGACTCCTCGCGGCGAGACGTGATGAAGGCGCTCGGTGCCGGTGCCGTGCTGTCGGGACTCGGCGGGACGGCGACCGCACAGGCGGACGACGGCCGGCAGGGCGGCGGTGAGCGGGAGACGGACGGGCGGGGGACGGTCCCCCGGAGCCAGTCCCGGACACGTGGCTGCAGGCCTTCGAGACGTCGACTCCCGAGAATCTGTCCGAGCCACGGGCCGGGCCGGTCGGCCTCGCTCGCGTGACGCTCACGGACCCGGCACTACAGCCAGCGACGATCGCCGAACAGGGGACCGTCGACTGGCAGGACCTCGAAGCCAATCAGGCCCAGTCCGGCGAGTCAGAGGGGTGAAGACGGCCCGGAGAGGCCATGATAAACGACTAAACCCGGGCCGCCCGTCGGCCCGCCTATGCGATTGGAGGAGTACTGGGGCATCGGCCCGAAGACGTCCGAGCTACTGAGCGAGGAACTGGGCGTCGAACGGGCCGTCGAGGCCATCGAGTCGGCGGACACGCGCGCGCTCACGGCAGCGGGCCTCTCGCGAGGCCGGGCCACGCGTATCCTCCGGCGGGCGACGGGGGCCGAGTCGATGGACCTCCTGGCGACCCGTGACACCCGCGACGTGTACAAGGAACTGCTGGACCTCGCCGAGGAGTACGCCGTCACGCCCGGCGCGGCCGACAAGATTCGGGTCCTGACCCCGCTACCGACCCGAGAGGCGATGGAGGAACGGCTGGACGACGTATTAGCGGCCAGAGACACGTGGGCAACCCTCTCGGAGGACGACCATCGGGCCGTCCTCGACGCGTTCGAACGCTACGAGGCCGGCGGGGAGCGCGCGGCCGTCGAGACGGCGCTCGCGCTCAAGGACACGGGCGTCTCAGAGGGCGTGTTCGACGCCGTCGCGGAACTGGACGGCGACGCGCTGACCGACGCCCGGGCCGCACTCGCCGGCCTCGCGGGCGAGGGCGACCGGGTCGGCGAGGGTGCAGACGAGCAACTCGACCGCCTACGGACCCAACTCGGCCAAATAGCGGACCTCGCCGCGGCGACGCCCGAAGTGGTCGAGGCGGTACAGGAGGACGCCCGCCGACCCGACGAGTTTCAGGACGCGCTGGTCCGGCACGTCACCGGCGAGACGGGCGTCGACGGCACGCGAGTCAGGGACGCGATGCCGCGCGAGGCGACGGACGCGCAGGACTTCGTGGACGCCGCGCTCCGCGAACTGCGCTCGTCGCTCCGGAGCGCCGTCGAAGAGCGCGAACAGACCGTCGCGGCGAGCCTCGAAGACGACCTCACGGCCGCGCGCGAGGACGTCGACGCCGCCGTCGCCGTCGTGGGCGACGTGGCGCTGTCGGTGTCGCTCGCCCGGTTCGCCATCGCCTACGACCTCACCCGGCCGACGTTCGTCGACCGCGAGACCATCGCCGTCCGCAACGCCCGAAACCTCGCGCTGGCCGACACGGACGACATCCAACCGGTCACCTACGCTATCGGCGACCACACGCTGGCGGTCCACTCCGCGAACGACCCGCCCAGCGGCGACCGTGTGGCCGTCCTCACGGGGGCGAACTCCGGCGGGAAGACCACGCTCCTCGAAACGCTGTGTCAGGTCCAACTGCTCGCCCAGATGGGCCTCCCGGTGCCCGCCGAGGCCGCCGAGGTGGGACTGGTCGACACCGTCGTCTTCCACCGCCGGCACGCCTCGTTCAACGCGGGCGTCCTCGAATCCACGCTCCGGTCGGTCGTCCCGCCGCTGACCGGCGGGGACCGGGCGCTGATGCTCGTCGACGAGTTCGAGGCCATCACCGAACCGGGCTCCGCGGCGAATCTGTTGCACGGTCTAGTCACGTTGACCGTCGACCGCGACGCACTCGGCGTGTTCGTTACGCACCTCGCGGCCGACCTCGAACCGCTGCCCGCAGCGGCCCGCACGGACGGCATCTTCGCCGAGGGACTGAGTCAGGACCTCGACTTGCAGGTGGACTACCAACCGCGTTTCGGCACCGTCGGGAAGTCCACGCCGGAGTTCATCGTCTCCAGACTCGTCGCCAACGCGAACGACCCCGTCGAGCGGAGCGGGTTCGAGACGCTTGCCCGCGCCGTCGGCGAGGAGGCCGTCCAGCGTACCCTCTCGGACGCGCTCTGGACCGAGAGCGAGTAGACGCCCGGAGTGCCGACAGGCGAGGGTTCAGGTATGGAGAGGCCCAACGTGGACCTGATGCTACGACGACTCCTCCCACTCAGTTACGCGTGGATGGTCGGGCAAGGAGTGCTCGCGGTATTTCTCCCGCGGCAGGCCATCAAACTGAACGCGAAATTCCTCCTCAGCGGCTACGAGAACCCCGGCGATCTCGAACCCAAAGACTGGTACGTCCGAGCGACGCGCGTCGCCGGCGTCGGGATGCTCGTCACCGGCCTCACGGGCCTGCTCGCGGGCGAACTCGACGCCGACGAGGACGTCGAGCCGGTCGAAGTCGAGGGCGAGGACGGTCACCAGGTCGCCGAATCGGACGAGTCGGTCTGATACCGGTCCTCGTCCAGTAGCGTCCCGCCGTAGGGTTTGAACTCGAAGTCGTGCTTCTCGGCGACGAGTTCCAGCTTCTCCTCCCGCTGGGCTATCGTGTCCGTCTCGAAGCCCGCGTCCTCGACGGCGCCGACGAGTGCGTCGTCGTCGACGTGTCCCGACGCGTAAGCGTCGGCGACGGCGTTCCGGAACCCGTCGGCGTTCCGCCGCCGTCGGAGCGCCTCGTCGAACCGCGACTCGGCCAGCGACCGGTCGGCGTCCGACGGAATCGATTCCAGTACCTCGACCGCCTCCGCGTCGTACTCGCCCGCGCGGTCGAGAATCTGCGTGACCTGCTCTCTCGGCGTGAGCGTGTCCCACGCCTCGCGGTGGTTCGACGGCACGAACGCGTCGACGACGGTCGGCCAGTCGATCGACCGCTCTGCGTCCTCGAACACCTCGGCGACGAACTCGGCGGCGTACTCCGGTGGAATCGACAGCGCCACGGACTGCTGTGGCTCCGCGTCGTCGACCCCGCTCATCGCGACCCACCTCCATCGGGGCCGTACTCACGACTCGGCGCTGGCCCGGGGCCGCTCGGCGGGTGCTGGCCTCGCTGTCCCTGTTGGTGGCTGTCGCCTGCTCCAGAGCGTGGGTCCGCCGGACTCGGCGCGTCCGACCCACCGGGTGGGGACGCCATCGGTGGTGTCCCGGCCTCGTCGTTGTGTCCGGGTATCTCGATGTCCTCGGGGTCGGTCCCGCGGGCGTTTGCGAGGGCCACCCGAGCGGTCCGGCGCACGTCGTCGCTCCGGTCGGTCAGGCCTTGTTTCTCCAGCGCCTCTTCCGCGCGGGCCGTCGCCAGTTCGCCGAGGCCGTCGGCCGCTTTCGCCCGGACATACGCGTTCGGTTCCCGGGCCAGCACCGCCGCGAGGATGCGAACTGCTTCGTCGGTGTCGTCGGCCGCCTCCGGGAGGAACTGCGCGGCGTACTCCCGGGCGGCGGGGTGCGGGTCCGTCTTGATTCGGTCGACGAGCAGGGACTGGTCCACCGCACCGAGTTTGCCCAGCGCGATGAGGGCGTTCCGTCGGACCCACCCGCTGTCGTCGTCAAGCGCCGCCCGGAGGACGGCGGTGGCACCCGGGTCGGCACGGGAAAGGGCCACGACAGCCTCCGCGCGGACCCACCCGTGGTCGTCGCTCAGTGCTGCCCGAATCACGTCGACGCCCGTGCCCGCGAGCCCCATCGCCTCGACGGCGAACTGTCTGGCGTCGGGGCCACCGGTCGTTTCGACGACACGGGCGAGTGCGGCCACCGTCTCGTCCGCGAGGCCGTCCCGTTCGGCCACGTCGACCAGTGCGAGCGCGGCGATACGCCGCTGGCTCGGGTCGGCCAGACACTCGCGGAGGGACTGTTCGTCCTCGGCCGGTGCGCCGTCGCGGGCGCTGTGGTAGTCCTCCAGCGTCATCGTGCGAGCCTCCAGTAGGCGACGAGCCACGCGGCGACGATAGCCGACAGCGCGGTGCCCAGCATCCCGCTGAACTGGCCGAACGCGGAACCTCCAGCGCCACCGGAACCGCCGCTCCCGCCACTAGCGCTGCCACTATCGGTGCCACTCCCGCTCGCACCGCCGGAACTGGCTCCAGACCCGCCGCTCTCGGGTGGGGAGAGTTCGCCGCTCTCGACGTTCAGCGTCGAGTACTGCAGCGTGATAGACTTCTTCCCGTTTACTTCGTCGGCGCTCCCGTTCCAGACGGCGAAGGCCAGATACACCTGCTTCGACCCGTCGAACGTCGCGTCGAACTGGCCCTCTGTCCGGCGCTGCCGGGTAAACGTCACGGCCCAGCCCTCGTCCGTGCGTTCGCCGCGGGCCTGCACTGGCTGGGTGGGTGCGTGACTCAATGAGCCGTAGCCCTCGGCGTAGTAGTTCTGGGCGTAGTTCTCGTAGGCCGCCCGAGAGAGGGGGTTTCCGGCGGCCCGACCGGGCTTGGTCTCTGCGTCCGGGTGGGGGTAGGCGTACATGTCACCGGACCACTCCGAGGACTTGTTCCCGAACTGCCAACTGGACCGCCAGTACCAGATGTCGACCGGTTCGCCGGTGGCACCCATCGTGATGGGCGGTTGGTTGCCGGCGCGGGCCATCACGGCGACGGCGTCGCTGTAGTTGCGCGGCGAGTCGATGCCGTCGTCGCGTGTCGGGTCCGCCCACGACAGGCGGAAGGCGACGTGCGTCTCGTTGGTCACGGCCTGTACGTCCAGTTCGTCCGTCGACCCGCCGCCGTAGGGAATCGCCATCTGCTGTTTCTGGAGCGAGACGGTCCGGACCGGGGCGTCGTCCCACGTCGCCGCCGAGGGCGACGTGGGGGCTGTAGAGACCTGTGCGGTCGGTTGTGCACCGCTCGTGACTGCCGCCGCTACCGCGCCCTGTGCGAGGAGGACGGCGGCGGCGACGACGACGGCGACCAGCGTCGACCGAACGGCCGCTTTGCCGTCCAGTAGCTCGGACGCGCGGAGTTTCGAGAGGGGGTCGGCGACGCTCATCGCGCCGTCACCCCCGGCGGCGACAGTTCGTCGGGACTCGTCGGCGGGTCGGGGTGTACCGCGTCGTCGAACTCCACGAGCGCTTCGGCGAGGTTGGCGGCGGCCAGATACACCTCACAGTCGGTCGTCGCCCGCAGGTCGTGGGCCATCGCGGGGACGAACGGTGCGAGGTGGTTCGACAGCGCGGCCGCTTCGATGCCCTGTATCTCCCCGGCTACCTCGTTGTCGCTGGGGTCGTCGGCTCGGTCGGTGACGACCGCTCGCTGCCCGGCGGCGACCTGCAGTAGCTCCAGTTCGGTGGCGACGTGGTCCTGCCGTTCGCCGAACGACTCGCTCGGCTCCAGACCGACCGTCTCCAGCAGACCGACGACGGCGGCGATTCGCCGCTGTTGCTTGTCTACCTCCTCGCCGGCCGTGTAGTTGCCCTCGTAGGGAACGACCGGGTAGGTCCCGTCGTCGGTCGGCAATCCGAACAGGTCGGTGTAGGCCGACTGGAGGTCGGATAGGTCGGCCTCGGCGAGGGCCTCGGTGAACCGTCTCGCCTCTGTGCCGAGGCCGAGTCGGTCGGCTGCCCGTTCGATACCTTCGACGGCATCTTGGCTTCGGAGCTCCGTTAGCGCCTCCTCGTCGGGATAGACGAACGCCCCGGCCGTCGCGGCGTACAGCGCCGCGCGGGCGCTGTGGTACGCCGGGTCCGTGGTGTCGATGTCGGTGTCGGTCATGCTGTCCTCCGTCATGGTTGGTTGGTCCACTGTTCGCCCTCGCGGACCTCGATGTCCTCGTAGATGGGCATATCCACGACCTTCTCGCCGTTCTGGTCCCACCCCTTCACGCGGTTCTCTTTCACGTTGTACGTCTCGACGAGGCGGGTCGTCGCGCCGAACAACTGGAGGATTCCCAGCACGTGGTGACTGGGGTCCCGAACCCGCTCTTGGACGATGCGGATGGACTCCTCGTAGGTCGACCCCGGCCAGTCGTTGCGCTTTTGCTCCGTGTTCGGGGTGAACATCTGCGTGAGGAACTCCGGCGGGACGTGGTACGGCGGCATGTAGAACACCTGCGGCTGGGTCCCGAACTGCGGGTACAGCGGCAGTGCCACCTTCTCGTCGGAGTGGACGAGGTAGTTGATGGGTGACCGCCCGCCGGGTGCGTTGCCGCCGGGCGACTCGGCGTCGGGCCCGCGGTTGATGTTGCCGTGCAGGCGCGTCTTCCCGATACACGAGGAGACACACCGCGGGACGTTCCCCGCCTCGATGCGGGGGTAACAGCCGACCGGTTTCTCCGTGATGCCCGTCTCGGGGTTGTACATCGGCTTGTGGTACGGACAGGCCTTCACACAGCGGCGGTACCCGCGACACCGCTCCTGGTCAAGCAGGACGATGCCGTCCTCCTCGCGCTTGTAGATGGCCTGTCGTGGACACCCGGCGAGACAGGCGGGGTTCTTGCAGTGGTTACAGAGGCGCGGGAGGTAGAACTGCCAGACGTCGTGGTACTCGTCGTTCTCCAGGTCGGACTCGACGACGTCGCCACGGGGGTACTCGCCGTGGGCTTGGTCGTCGCCCAGCGCCGGGTACTCCCACGCCTCCTTCTGGGCGATGTACCCTTTGACCTGTTCGTCGGTGTCGGCGGCCTCGAAGATGGTCTGGTCCTCGTCGAGTTCGGAGAGGAGTTTCATGTCCCACCCCATCGGATAGCCGCCGTAGGGTTCGGTCTCGACGTTCATCCACCACATGTACTCCTCACCCTCGCCGCTGGTCCACGTCGACTTACAGGCGAACGAGCAGGTGTTACAGTTGATACACCGGTTCGTGTTGATGACCATCCCCCAGTGGTAGTCCCGGTCTTCCTCGCGGTGTTCGTAGGGGTAGGGCTGTTCGCGGCCGAGTTGTGGATTGTAGGTTTTCGCCATCAGTTGCCACCTCCCTGCAGACTGCCGCCGATGTAGTCTTCCATCAGGTCGTCACGTCGGGCGTCGCCGGGCCACCAGTCCGCCTCCTCGTACTTCTCGACGGTCACGAGGTCGTCGCGGTTGACGCCCGTCGGCGCCCACACCGTCTCCTCGTAACCGTGTTCGAGTTCCGCACCGTGCCACGCCACGTCCTCGTCGACGACGTCGGAGACGTTCGGGTCGCCGAAGACGCCCTTGTGGACGAGTTCGTCGGTCTCCTGACCGGGGTCCAGCCAGATGTTCGTCGTGACGTTGAACCCCTTGATGCCGTCCTCGGACTCCTCGTCGTCGGGGAAGTGCTGTGGCCACCACCCGTGCCAGATGGTCAGTTGGCCCATGTCCCCAGCGTCACCGGGTCGCTGGCGCTCGCTGACCATCACTCGCACCACGGTATCCCCTCGAATCCCGCTGATGCGGACGTAGTCGCCGTTCTCGACGCCGATGTCGGCGGCGTCGGAGGGATGCATCTCCACGAACGCCTCTCCCAGCGGCGGCGCGTCGCTGGTGTCGCCCTCGCCTTCGGGGAACGAGAAGTCGTCTATCAGGCGCTCGGTCCCCTCGGGGTCGGCACTGACGCTCCCGAAGTCACGGGCCGACCAGATGAGGTTCCAGTCGGTCATGCCCCACGAGGAGTGGGTTCGGTACTTCGAGTGGGGCGTGTTGTAGTAGAACTGGTACCCTTCCTCGTAGAGGTCGTTCGACCCCTCGCCGGCCTCGGGCCACTTCGCGTTCGGTTCGTAGGGCGTCCCCTCGACGCTCTCGATGTGGTCCAGATCGTCCCGGTCGAGTTCGACGAAGCGGTCTTCCTCCTTGTGGAACTCCATCCGGCCGGTCTTCGTGTAGAACGGCCGGTCGTCGTGAATCTGGGAGTAGAAGGGGACTCGCGGATAGGTCTTGAGGTTCAACCGCTCGGGGCCGTCTTCGAGGTCTTCGACGTCGATGTCTTGGGTCGTGATGCCGGCGTCGAACGCCGCCTGAATGTAGTTCGTCACGTCCCCGTCCTCGTCGAGGAACTCGGCGAAGTACTCGCGGTAGGAGTCGACGCGGCGCTCCTCGGGCGGAATCTTCTCGTCGAGTTTCTCGGCGACCAGCGCGATGATTTCTCCGTCCTGTTTGGTGTCGTACAGCGGGTCCATCACGCCGTGGTCCATCTGGACGAACGGGTTCTCCGGCCCGACGGTGACGTCCGGGTAGTCACACTCCAGCCACGAGGGCACCGGGAGCACGATGTCGGCGTGGCGGGCCGAGTAAGTCATATGCATGTCCGAGACGACGAAGAGTTCGTTCTCCGTCTCGGGGTGTTTCACGAAGTTCTCTATGACGTGCTCCTGATGTTTCGTCTGGTTCAGGAGGTTGCAGTTCATCGTCCACAGGACGGACGGCTTCGACATCGTGTAGGACTCGGCCCCCCTCGGCATCACCGGCTCGTCGGCGTCGCCCTGCGGGACGAGGTCCAGCTCCCGGTCGAAATCCCCGCGAATATCGTGGGGGTCCAGTTGCTCGCCGCCGAAGAAGGCGAAGGCGTACCCGGGATACATCCCGTGGGCCGAGTGGCCGTCGGGGTTGACGTACTGGGGATAGCCGTCCAGCAGTTCTATCTTGTACTGGCCCGAGTAGTTGTAGTACCCACAGCCCGGTTTGCCGACGTTTCCGAGCATCGACTGGACGAAGAAGATGGAGCGCTGGAGCGCGCTGTTGCCGTGGAACCAGTGGTTGATGCCCTCACCGGTGAACCACTGACCGTTCTCGGCGGCGGCGAACTCCCGGGCCGTCTTTGCCAGTGCATCCGCGGGGACGGTCGTGATCTCCTCGACCTGTTCGGGCGAGTAGTTCTCCAGCACGTTCGTCTTCTGGCGGGTGAAGTCCGTGCGGACGCCGACGGTCGACCCGTCGGCCAGCGAGATGTCGGTGTCGACTTCCAGTTTCGGCGTGACCGGCATCTCCTCGCCCACCTCCTCGCGGGAGACGGCGACCGGACTGCCAGACTGGTCTACGACGACGAACTCGCCCCAGTCGCGTTCGTCACCCTCGGCCGGCGGATCGCGGTCGGCGAACACCTCGTGGGCGCGAAGGTACTTGTCGTCGTCGTCGCGGACGAGCAACGGCAGACTCGTGAACTGCCGCATGAACGCGGCGTCGTACAGGTCCTCCTCGATGACGACGTGGGCGACGCCCAGCGGAATCGCCGGGTCTGACCCGGGTCGGATGGGGAGCCACCGGTCGCACTTCTGGACCGTCGGCGAGTAGTCCGGATAGATGCCGACCATCTGCCCGCCGCGCTCGCGCATCTCCTGAAACCAGTGGTTGTCGGCGAGTTTGTTGTGGATGAGGTTCTTGCCCTGAATGATGGTGTAGTCGGACTTGCGCCAGTCGGCGGCGTCTGCGTCGCTGGTCTGGTAGCCGGTGGTGATGACGTGGCCCGGCGGCAGGTCGGCGTACCAGTCGTACTCCGTCCACTCACATCCGCCGAAGACGGAGGCGAGGCGACGGCCCGCTCCGTGGCGGGTGAACAGGCCGTCGGCCTTGATGGCGTTGAAGACGTGGAACCGCTTGTTGTCCTCCAACGAGGCCATCTTCTCGGCCAGCAGGTCGATGGCTTCGTCCCACGAGACGCGCTCGAACTCGTCCTCGCCGCGACCCTCGGGGTTCGGGTCGTCCGGGCTCCACCCCTTGCGGACCATCGGGTACTTGATGCGGGAGGGTTCGAACGTGCGCCGGTGGAGCGTCAGCCCCTTCATACAGCCACGGGGGTTCCAGTTCTGGCTGACACCGGCGTCCTCGTAGCCGGACGGGCCAACCGAGGGCTCCTCGTTGTGGTACACCTGCTCGGCGCGTATCGGCACGCCGTTTTTCATGTAGAAGTTCAGCGCACAGGACTGCGTGCAGTTGGGGTGACAGACCGTCCAGTCGACGGCGTCGTAGGCGTAGATGTCGTGGTACACCTGTTCCCAGTCGCGGTTCGGATACGACGTGAGCGGGTTCTCGACGCTCGTCACTGGGTCTGTCGCTTGTGAGGCGCCCCAACCGCTGCCGACGAGTGCGCCGATGGTACCGGCACCGGCCGCACTCAGGAAGTCACGGCGTGACAGCGTCACGGGGCACCACCCCTGTTCGTTACTCGCTGGCGGTGTGTGTACATCACCCGAGCCTAGAGACAGCGAAACCTTGTATCGAGACGCGCGTTCCAGCGGCCTCGGAACGGGTGCGAATACGTCCGGGACAAACGTTTAGGAAGAACAGAGACACGGTTCGTATGGAGCCGCAATGTTGCGGTCGTTTTTGGTGCCGAGTTCCCGTACGCGTCCAGCGGACGGCGGACCGGCGAGTGCGGCTAGTGAGTGTCCGTCGTGCTCTCGAAATACGGTCAAAAACCCGCAGTGTTACCGACGGCGGGTGCGTCGGTGCTTCTCGTCGCTATCCTTCGTCTCTCGTCGCTGTCGAGCGATTGCGAGTAGGTAGGTCGGTCGCATGGATTTCGCTCCCCGCCGGGGGTCGAACCCGGTCCCGGGCGTCCGGGGTCCGCCAGCGGACTCGGGGAGACGAAGCGTCGAACGCGGCCGTCAGGCCTCCTCGACGACGAGGTCGTTCACCGACGTGATTCCGAACCCGTCGGGGAGTCGCTCGGCCACGTCCGCCTCCGGGTCGGCGTCGGCGGGGAGGGCGACAGTGATGGAGACGTCGGCGTCTACGCGGATGTCGGTAAACGTCGGGCGGACGCTGGTCACGCGGTCGACGGTGACGGCGGTGACGCCGTCGACGCCCTCGATGACCGCGGCGACGCCGCTCTCTAGGTCTTCGGTCCCGCCACGGGGGACCCGGAGCGAGACGTCGGCCGATGCGTCGACGGGGACGGTCGCATGGAGCGACATACACCGACGGCCGGAGTCGAACCGGCCCCGAGACGGGGGCTCGCCGGTCGAGCACGTCGGGGCGAGCGACGGTCGCGTCGCTCGACGGAGATGTATCTCTAGTGTAGTGCGTCTCTGCCGACGGCCGACGGCGGTCGATGGCCGACGCCACCGAGTGACTGTCCCTTCGTGGGTATCAGACCCGCCGTCGTGACACTCGAACCGTTCGAGGCCACGGCCGACGCCGTCGTCGGTGTCGGGAGTCGAAATCGAGGCCCCACCGCAGTGGGCGTCCGCGCGACCGGACGGCCGTCCCACGGTGGCGCTGTACCCCTATGCTGCGGGGTAAAGCGGACGGGCGTTCACCCGACCACTCCGGCCCCCAGCAAGAGATACCGGATACGCGGCATCGATGCCGCGTCCGATGGCCCACCCTCCACCGGACGACCGGCGGGGGGCGGACAGAGACGTTGGGGCAGGAGTGGTACGGGTCATGTGAACACCACGTCGGTCTGAGTGACGTATCTACACCATCACGAGGTGATATATTAAATCTATTGCACGTTCGTGATAGAGTAGCACGGTTTCGTTCCCTCGACGGAACTGTATCGGATGAGCGTCGTGGGCGAATTTCGCTGTCATCTAGCCGCCGAGACAGAGGGGATCACGGTGTCATCCCGTCGTCGGCACTGTCGAACACTATCGCGTTCGTTCCTATCCGCTGAGAACAGCCCTCCGCTTTTAGGCTCGTCCGTCGCCGACTCGTCAGGTAAGGACGGTCGGTTGCTGACGGCTCGGACGCCGCTCGTCCAAAGAGACACCCATGACTGGTTCGATGACACGGCGACAGTTCGCGCAGGTGACCGCCGGGACGGTCGCACTGGGCGCTACGACGGCAGTATCGGCACAACAGGGACCCGACTACGGCGGGTGGTTCGACGGCGTCGCGAACTTCGACGGCACGGTCGACGAGACGGGACAGGACACCGTCGAGATAACCGTCGGTGCCGAGGGCAACGGCGGCGCGTTCGCCTTCGACCCGGCGGCGGTCCGCGTCTCACCCGGTACCGAAGTCGTCTGGACGTGGACCGGGAACGGCGGTGGCCACAACGTCGTCTCCGACGGCGACGGCCCCCTCGACTCCGGTGGTCTGGTCTCCGAACAGGGTACGACGTACTCACATACGTTCGAGAGCGAGGGTATCTACAAGTACGTCTGCGAGCCACACAAGGGCCTCGGCATGAAAGGTGCCGTCGTCGTCGGGGCGGCTACAGGTGGCAGTAGCGGGGGCGGCAGCACCGCAACGGAGACCGGTGGTGCCGAAGGGGAAAGCAGTGGCGAGAACGCGACGGGTAGCGGCGGTCGCACTGGGTCCGCCAGCGGTCCGGTCACAGCGCTCGCGGCCGTCATCGCCATGGCGTTCTTCTCGCCGCTGGCTTTCGCTGCGCTCATGCGGCGCAAGGCGAAACAGACAGACCGTCAGCGGTGACCTGTCGGGCCGAACCCGTACCGCTTTCTCCCCGGCGATCGGACGTTCGGGTGATGCCGTTCGACCTCCGAGAACACACGGCGGACGTCGCCGTCGAAGCCACCGGCGAGACGATAGACGAGACGTTCGCCGCCGTCGCCGACGGCCTCGCCGCCGCGATGTGTGAGTCCGTCCCCGACGAGGGGAGTCGGTTCGACCTGACCGTCACCGCCGAGTCGCGGGAGGCACTGCTGTTTGACTACCTCGATCAGTTGATCTACGAACGGGACGTACGGAACGTCCTCCCCGTCGACAACGAGGCGGCCGTCAGCGGCGGCGGCGAGGAGTGGCGCGTCGATGCGAGCGCCCGCGGCGTCCCGCTCTCGGCCGTCACTGCTCGCGAGGTCAAGGCGGTCACGTACTCCGAGATGGCGCTGGAAGCGACCGACGACGGCTGGCGGGCGTACGTCGTCTTCGACGTCTAGTCCAGTCGCTCGCCGCAGTTCGGACAGAACGAAACCGCGGTGTCGGCCGCTATCGTTTCCCCACAGGCCTCACAGACGTCCGGCGACGACTCCTCGCGGTCGAACGAGAACACCGCCGTGTCGTCCTCCCACCCGTCGTCCGTGTCGTCCTCGTCGTGTCCCATCCCGTCGACGGTGGCTACCTCCGTCGGCGTGCCACTGTTCTCGGGAGCGGGGTCGTCGGGCGTGAAGACTCGGGTGTGCGAGCGGTCGTCGTCGGACGCGTCGCCGGTCGTGTCGGGTTCGTCCTCCGCTGACACCTCGTCGACTGTATCTGCCTCGCCGTCGTCTGATCCCGAGCCGACGGCCACAGCACCGTTCTCGCCGGCGTCGCCTCGACTCACCGGCGGCATTATCGGGAACCGCTGTCCCGGGCGTCGGGTCGGGTTCGAAAGCGGTGCCTGTATCCGGACGACGGTTCCAGCGACGAGTTGGACCGCGAGATAGGCCGTCGCGAGGAGTGCCGGTACCGACACGAGGACCGCCAGCGCATCGGCCGGCCCGACGCCGGCGAGCGTGAGGCCAGTCTCGACCACCGAGGACAGTCCCGACCGGGTCACAAGCCCACCCGCTGTCTCGCTCCGTTCGGCGAGGACCGTCGCCGCGACGAGCCATCCCCCGGCGAGCGCAGCCCCACCCACGGCGAGAGACGCCGTGAACAGTCGCGGAACCGACAGCGTGTAGACGCGATAGCCGTAGGCGACGGTGCGGACGAGCAGGTGGACGCTCGCGACGAGAGCAATCGCCGTCACCGCCGGGGACCGTCCGGCTGTGACGGTGGCCACCAGACACCCACCCATGACCAGTCCCGGCAGTGCGAGCAGGAGGGTCGGGTGGTCCAGTCGATATCGCTTTTCGAGGTTCCCGTGTTCGTTGCGGAACCGTCGACCCGCGAGTACCGACACGGCGATGGCGGGCACGACCACCCACAGCACCAGTGCCAGCACCGACAGACCAGTCACGGTGACGTCGCCGACAGTCGTCACTGCGCTGCTCGCTAGCCCCGGTATAGCGCTCCCGACCGCGATACCGGTCGCGAGAACCCACGCGCCGTAACACAGGGTACCCAGCAGCGCGCCAGTGAGCACCCACACCTCACTCCGTAGCAACGAGATCGACCGTCGAAACTCCGCGACGAGAACACGGTCAGCCATTACTGAGGTATCTCCAAGGGGCGGCTTAGTTCGTGTGGTCCGGTCAGGGCGCGCGAATCGTGAGCGTGGCGACGCCCGACAGTTCGAGTTCGTCACCGGGCGCGACCGACTCGCGGTCGCCCTTCTGCAGGGTGTGGCCGTTCAGGCTGGTCGGGTTGTCGCCGAGGTCGACGAGGTAGAAGGCGTCGGACTCGCGGACGAACCGGACGTGTTCGCGGTGGACACGAACCGCCTCGTCCTCGGGTCGGCCGGCGTCGGTCAGCGCAGCGCGAACCTCTCGACCGACCGTGTCGCCGTCTTCGACGGGGATCTCCCGACCGCGAACCTCGAGGACGAGCGAGTCGGGCACCGGGTCCGACCCGCTCTCGTCGTCGGACTGCGCTTCGAGCGCTTCCACGGCGTCCTCGGCTTCCGTGTCGGTCTCGGCCGGAGTGGCAGTCTCCGCGTCGTCGCCGTGGGAGTCCGTCTCAGTCTCGTCGTCCGCCTCCGTCTTGCCCTCCTCGCGGTGGGCGTCGAGGTTCTCGCCGCACTCGACACAGAAACTGTCCGTCTCGCCGACGTCGGTGCCGCAACTGGGGCACTCGGTGAGCGGGGCGGCCGGTTCGACGTCGCGGACGTCGGCCCCGCACTCGACACAGAAGTTCGCGTCGGCGTCGAGTTCGGTCCCACAGTCCGGGCAGTCGATGGTCGACAGACCGTCGTCCGCCGCCTCGGTGGCGTCCGTATCGCCCTCGTCGTCGGCCGCCGTATCCGCCGTCCCGGCCGGGGCTTCCGACTCGGTGTCGGCCCCAGTCGACAGGTCGTCTGTCTCGCTCGCACCGGCGTCCGTCGCGTTCGCGCCGCCGTCCGCACCTGCCGCCGGTCCGGCGTCGCTCGCTGCCTCGGTCTGTTCGACGGTCGAGGCCTCGGCGTCGGCCGCCCCTGTCTCCTGTACCGGTTCGTCGTCCGTCGGCGACGCCTCGGCGGCCTGCGAGAGGAGGTCGCCGCCGTCGGCAGACGACGCTTCGGTCTCGCTCTCCTCGTCGGTGTGTTGCCACTCGCCACACTCCGTGTTCGTACACCACCCGCCCGCGACTGTCGGGTCGAACTCCTCCCCGCAGATCGGGCACTTCACTGTCTGTCCGGTGCTCGCGTCTGACATACTCGTTCGTGAGCGGTTTTTACGGGGAGAAAGAAAACAGTTGCCCCCTCACTCTTCCGAGATTATGACCGTCTCACGGTCCGAGACGTCCACCTCGGGGTCTACGGCACGGATCGGTAAGCCGCCGCTACTGGGCGTCTCGGGGAGTGCGTCGTCCTCGAACAGCAGTACCGAGACGTTGTCCTTCCCGCCGCGGTCGTTGGCCAGCGAGACGTACTCGGCGGCGGCGGCGTCGAGCGACTCGGCCCCGAGCAACACGTCTCGAATCTCGTCGTCGGTGACGACGGCCTCGCGGACTCGCTCTGCGGCGTCCTCGGACTTGTCGGCGTCGACGTACTGTTCGTAGAGGTCCGGGGCGTCGGTCTGGGCGTCGATGAGGCCGTCGCTCGTCGCCAGTACCGTGTCCTCGGCGAACAGACGAACGGTCCGCGTGTCCACGTCGACCATAGCTCGGTCGGGGTCCTCGTGGCCCGACCCGCCGAGCGCCCGGGTTATCTCGTTGCCGTTGGGGTGGACGTGGGCTTCTACCGAGTCAATCTCGCCGGCGTCTTCCCACTCCTGTACGACGGCGTGGTCCTTCGTGAGACGGGCAATCTCCTCGCGAGCGTGGTTGACGAGGTAGGCGCGACTGTCGCCGACCCACCCGAGGTGGAGTTTCCCGTCGGCGTAGACGCCGGCGACGACGGTGGTGTACGACTGGGTGCCGGATTCGCTGGCGTACCGGAGTATCTCTCGGTGCGCGTCGACGATGGCGTCCGCTATCGCCGCCTGAACGTCTTCCGGCCCGAGCGCGTCCGGCAGGACAGCGGGGGCTACGTCCACGTCGAAGGCGTCGGGATGGCTCCGCACCGTACGGATTGCGATGGGGGCGAGACGCTCGGCGACGACTGTCGTCGCGATGTACGAGGCCGCGTCCCCCGCGTCGTGGCCGCCCGCGCCGTCCGCGAGGACGAACACGCCCGCAGAACGGTTCGCAGGGCGGTCGACCTGCTCGGCGTCCGTGTCGCTGCTATCGACTGGTGGCCGGGTCTGTCCCCGGTAGCCGTCCCGATGGCCCTCCTCGAAGACGGTCATCGAGATGCTGTCCTCGTTGATTCCCTGTCCGCGCTTCCGGTCGCCGATGTCGTAGTTGGTTGCGTATCGCATGGTTACTCCGAGTTGAACTCGAACGTGACGCCGTAGGTCGGGTGGACGAGCGAGACGAGGTCGCCGTCCCGGAGCCGAATCGACTCCGGCGGCACGTCGCCGTGGCGGTCGGTCGGGTCCTCGCCCTCGCTGCGGAGGCGTTCGCGACCCGCCTCACACAGGACGCGTTGCCAGCCGGCACCCTTCTGGACGAACGTGCCGTTGAGGCTTCGGTCGACGAGGTACCAGTCGTCGCTTTCCGTGTCGAACTGGACCTGCACCGAGGAGATGTACTCTCCCTGCGGGTCGTCGATGGTGATAGAGGCCGGCGGGCCGCTTGCGCCGGCGCGACCGATAGTGTCGCCGGGTTCGACGGTGAACCGCTGGTCGGCCTGGATGTACCGCACCGAGGCCGTCGCCGGCGGGGTCGGGTCCCTCGCTTCCAGCACGTCGCGCAGGACTGTCGCGTTCCGATAGCGTTGGCGGTAGTCCGACTGGGTGGCCCGCTCGACGATTGCCGCGAGGGCGTCCTCGCAGTCGGCGCCGAAGTCCTGCGGGTTGACGCCGTCTTTCTTCGGTACACTGCCCTTCAGCAGGAAGAGCAGAATCTTCCCGATGGAGTAGACGTCGGACCACGGTCCCTGCCGGACGTCGGTCCGGCTCGCTTCGGCGACCTCTCTGGGTTTGAACGGCCCGAGAATCGTCGTCCCGGTGTTGCCCGTCGACGGGTCGTCCGTCGCGTCGAACCCCGTCGCCGTGTTGAAGTCGATGAGCGTCGGCGTGATGTCGGGCGTCAGCATCACGTTCTCCGGTTTCAGGTCCCGGTAGACGATTTCGTTCTCGTGGATGAACCCCATCGCGTCCGCGAGGTCGATGCCTATCTGTCGCACCTGTTCGGCGTCGATAGGGCCGTGTTGTTCGATGACCTCGTCGAGTTCGATGCCGCCCTCCACGAGTTCGACGACGAGGAACGGCGTCCCGCGGTCTTCGACTGCCTCGTACAGCGCCATCACGTTCTCGTGGCCGCCTGCGGCGGCGATGCGTTCGAGCGTCTCGGCCTCCTTCTCGAAGTACTCCTCGATGACGCTCCGGTCGTTCTGTGACTCGCTGTAGTTGGGGTGTTTCAGGACGACGCTGTCCCCGGCCTGGGTGTCCAGCGCCCGGTAGGCCTTTGCAAACCCGCCCTTGCCGAGGAACTCCGCGAGTTCGTAGCGGCCAGCGATGACGTCGCCGGGTTCGGGTTCCCACGCCATGGTCACGCCTCGCCGCGTCCCGCTGTATCGCCGTCAGCCGCTGGGTCCGCCGTCACTTCTGGAGGCCCTCGTCGGTGACTATCTTCGTCGCCTTGCTCTGTTCCTCTCGGCCCCCTTCCATCACGATTTCCGTCTGGCGTTCGGCCGCCTCGACGGCCTCCGTGTCGGCGCCGTGGACCTGCGTCATCCGCTCTATCTGGGTCTGGGCCTCGGCGACGTTGCCCTTGCCGAGTTCCGTCTTGATGACCGTCTGGCGGTGGTCGACGTCGACTCCCTCGTTGTGCTCGCCGAGTTTCTCGGCGTCGTCCGTGTACTCGACGGTTATCGCGCCGGTGGCCGTCTCGCCGTCGGCGGTCAGCGTCACGTCCGCGAGCGTGACTTCCTGTCCGATATCACGGGCGGGCGCGTGCACCTTGAGGACGACGCGCTGTGTCTCCCGGTCCAGCAGGTCCGGGAGTTTGACGACCGTCGTGTTGGCCTCCCACTCGGGCGTGACCTCCTGTGTCTGGGGAAGCGCACGGTACACGTCGCTCACCTCGACGCCGTCGGCCACGTCCAGTTCCAGTCGGGCGTCGGGGGCGACGACGGTCCCTGCCTCCTCGACGGCGTCGCCGAAGAAGTCCTCGATGTCCCCGGCCGCTTCGAGGTGGGTCCACTCGCCGCGCGCGACGCTGCCGAGCGTCCGGATGGTCTCTTCGCGGTAGTCGCTCCCGATGCCCGCCGACTTGATTCGGATGCCCTCGCTGTCTATCTCCCGGGCGAGCGTCTCGAACTCCGGCGTGTCGTGGGTGTTGTCCTTCCCGTCCGAGAGCAGGAGGACGCGCCGGGCGGTGTTGCCGTCGTCGGGGAGTTGCCGCAAGGAATCAGCCGCGGCGGCGAGACCTCGATACATATCTGTCCCGCCGCCCGCGGCGATGTCTGCCACCGTCTCCATCGCTTCCTCGCGGGCGATGTCTCCCCACCGCGTCGCGTCGAGGACGACGTGGACGTCGCTGTCGAACGCGACTATCGAGACGTAGTCGTCGTCTTCGAGCAGCCCGAACACCCACTCGGCACCCGAGCGGGCCCGTTCTATCTCGTCGCCGGCCATCGACCCGCTGGCGTCGATACACAGCGCAATCTGTCGCGTCGGCCGCTCGTCCTGCTGTCCCGGCTCGACCTCTATCTCGGCGGTGAGTTTCGCCCCGGACCCCGGGACGTACGGCCGGTTAACGTCGGTCACGACGTTCGCAGTCATACTGTTATGAGGGACTTACGAACTAATTATAAGTTTTCCCCACAGTGTACGCGGAGAGCGGCCACAGTCTGTCGGTTCCCGCTCGGTTCGATAATCATTAATAGGAACGGGGCGCTCGATTAATACATGACCGTCGTCAGTGTCTCCATGCCGGAGTCGCTACTGGAGCGCATCGACCAGTTCGCCGACGAACACGGCTACACGGGCCGCAGCGAGATTATCCGCGAAGCCAGTCGGAACCTGCTGGGCGAGTTCGAAGACAAGCGACTGGAGGGCCGCGAACTGATGGGCATCGTCACCGTCCTCTTCGACTACGACACGACCACCGTCGAGGAGAAGATGATGCGCCTGCGCCACGAGCACGAGGGCCTCGTCGCCTCGAACTTCCACAGCCACGTCGGCGAACACCGCTGTATGGAGCTGTTCGTCCTAGAGGGCGACTTAGAAGAGATATCGACGTTCGTCGGGAAGATTCGCGCGACGAAGGACACGCTGAACATCGATTACTCCGTGGTCCCCGTCGACGAGTTCGGTGCGCTCTCGGACATCGAGTAGTCAGGCCTCGAGGTCGACCTTCGTCCCGACCCACAGCAACGTCCCGACCAGTGCGAGTCCCGCGAACGGGACGAGCCACTGAAACACCGTGAGCACCGTGGCGCTGGCCTGTAGCCCGACCACCAGCAGTATCGTCGGCCCGCAACAGACGAACCCGGAGAGCAGTCCCGGGAGCCCCGCGGCCGCACCCGCACCGGGACCGATTTTGCAGGCTTTCGGACCGCGGTAGGCGACCACAGAGACGGCGAGGTTCACGCCGACGAGGACCGCCAGCGCCGTCCCCAGCGCGACGTTCAGTGGCGAGACGAGCAGTTCCACCGGACCGGCCACGACGAGCGCGACCGGTTCCCACTGGAAGGGACTGACCATCCGCGTCGCCCGGGCGAGTGGGTCCGCGACGATAGATAGCTCGAATCCCCACGGCCCGAAGCCGAGGTGTCGCAAGCCGGCGAGGTAGACGAGGAGGTACAACACGCTCGCCACACCGAACGTCGCACGGCCGTCGCGGCGAGAGAACGCCCCACGAATCGCCACACCGGTTTGCCGGAGGAGTCGCTCGACGCGGTTCGCCGACGACTGTGACTCGATAGAGACGTCAGCGGACATAGTCCACCCCGGGGTAGAACCCTGCCCACGCGAACCACATCCCGTCGAAGGCGAGTGACCGTTCCAGCGGGAGCGAGTCGGCCGCGTACGTCCCGCCGTCGACCCGATATCCGTCGTCGACGACGTTCACCGACACGCCCTCGGGGTTCGCGTAGACGTATCCCGTCGAGAGTGCGTCGTCGGCGACGGCGACGTACTGGGTGTCCCCGATGTCGCCGGTGAGCACTCGGTCGGTCAGGAGCGTCTCTTTGTCGAAGGTGAGTGCGCCCTCCGTGGTCCGTGTGCCGAGGACCACACGCTTCGGGTCGACCCGGTCGTCGGACTCCAGCGGTGCGAACAACGTCTGGGCGCTGGCGTAGTACCCGCGCTTCGGGTTGTACGAACCGTACGGGTCGGTCCCGTAGCGGCGCT
This sequence comes from Haloarcula sp. JP-L23, assembly GCF_011602445.1. NCBI lineage: Archaea > Methanobacteriati > Methanobacteriota > Halobacteria > Halobacteriales > Haloarculaceae > Haloarcula > Haloarcula sp. JP-L23. The sequence goes on from NZ_CP050014.1 coordinate 2,667,259, forward strand.
GGAACCCGGTGTCCTCGGTGAGCACGACAGTGTCGGGATGTTCGGTCTGCCACGCCTCCCACGTCGTCCAGACCACACGGAACTCTCTGAGTGTCGCCCCCTGCATCTCGCCGCGAACCGCCGTCGCGAGCACCTGCGGCCACCAGCTATCGGTCCCACGGTCGTACATCGTCAGGTTCGAGTTCACGAGTCGACCGGAGACGCCGAACTCGACGGGCCCGCGGTCGAACCCCTGTGCGGTGCCGGTCAGCGGACAGTACGTCACTGCCACCGGGTCACCGGCGATGGTGTCGTTTACGACCTCGTGGTAGACGAGGACGCGCTGGGGGTACGCCTTCGCTTTACCGTCGCGGACGGCACCGAACACCGGGTCACCCGGGTCGAGTGGGGCCGCACTCGCCGGCCCGAACTTCGGGTCGTCGATAGCCGGGATGCCGTCTTTCGGGACGCCGCCACTGACGATGTTGTCCGAGACGTGTTCGATGTCGTGGCCGAGATACAGCGACCGGTCGGCCGTCGGCGGTCGTCGGGCCGCCGACGTGGACTGCCCCGTCTCACCCCCGGTTCGGTTCGGCTGATCGGCGCCACCGCCCGACCCGCCGCTGCCGCTACACCCGGCGAGGCCGACGACGCCGAGCGCACCGGTTGCTCGGAGCCAATCACGGCGTGTCATGGTCATACGTGACGTACGGTCGCGGTCGTCAAAGCCTCGCGGTGAGCCCACAGTAACCCGGTCGCCGACGCCTCACCCGAGAACGTCGGCGACCAGTTCCGAGACAGCGTCGAGTTCGTCCTCGTTGACGCCGTGGCCCATCCCCTCGTAGATGCGCTCGTCGACGTCGCCGTTCAGCCGTTCGAACGCCTCGGTCGTCTCGTGGACCCGCTCCAGCGGGATGTGCGGGTCGACGTCGCTACACCCGACGAGCACGGGCGTCCGTTCGATGTCGCCCTCGTATTCCGCCAGGTCGACGGATTCCCCGATGAGACCGCCACTCAGCGCCGCGAGACCGCCGTACCGTCGTGGATTCCGTGCGACGAACTCGCTCGCGAGACACGCGCCCTGCGAGAACCCGAGCAAGACGACTTTCTCCCGTGGAACGTCGCCCTCCGTCGCCGTCTCGACGGCGTTGCCGACGGCCTGCAAGCCGGAACTCCGGCCCGGTTCGTTGTCCTCGACGGGGGCGAGAAAGGAGTTCGGATACCACGTGTTGCCGGCGGCTTGCGGCGCGAGGAGGGCGAGGCCGTCCTGATGGACCTCCTGTCCCATCTGGACGATGCTCCGGGCCGTCGCCCCGCGCCCGTGGACGAGTACCATCGCCGCGTCGGCCGATTCGAGCGGCGTGCCGGCGGTGACGAGTTGCTGGCCCTGATGCGGCCCGTTCATCGTCGCCCCTCCAGGACTCCCGCTGCGTCTATCGTTTGCCACCCGCCGTCGTGTACAGCGCTCGCTACCATACCCCCGTTACCGCGTCTGCCCTCTTGAGTAGCCGGTAACACCGACACAACCGGTTTACGATCGGAGACGCAGCGTGATGCCGTCGCCGTCGGTGACCGACACCCCGTCTCCGTCGGCCGTCACCTCGTAACCCGCAGTCGAGAGTCGGTCGGTCGCCGCCTCGACGGTCCGTGAGTTCGGGAACACGAGTTCGAACCACGCGAGTCCCCGACCGCTTGCCGGGTCTGTCCGGCCGTTCCAGACGTTCGCGCCGACGTGGTGGTGGTAGTCACCGGCGGCGAGAAACAGCGCGCCGTCGTAGGTCGTCCGGACGTTCATGCCCAGCGCATCGACGTAGAACGCACGGGCCGCTTCGAGCGATGTGACTTCGAGGTGGACGTGGCCGACGTCGGTTCCCTCAGGCACTCCTTTCGCACCGGTCGCAACGGCTCGGACACCGTCACGGTCCAGCGGTTCCGTCGCCATCTCGACGCCGCCGTCGGCCGTCTCCCCCCACTCCTCTCGCGGTCTGTCCCGGTAGATTTCGACCCCGTTTCCCTCCGGGTCCCGACAGTACAGCGCCTCGCTCACCAGATGGTCGGACGCCCCGGACAGTTGCCACTCGGTGTCGATGCGTTCCAGCGCGTCACCCAGCGCTGCCCGCGACGGAACCCGAAACGCCGTGTGGAACAGGCCCGCCGCCGACCGAGAGCGTTCGGGCGCTTCGGGGTGTTCGTGCAGTTCCAGCGACGGCGTCTCGCCGTCGCCGAGGACCGTCCGCGCCGCCTGTCGCTCGTGGACAGACAGTCCGACCACCGTCTCGTAGAACTCGGCCGCCTCGGTCGCATCGCCCACGGTGAGAGCGACCCGCCCGATACCTGTCTCGGTCGGTAGCACGTCAGTCTTGTCCGCCATAATTACTGTTCGGCGGAGAGATAGATATCGGTTGTGCCGCCGTTCGGTCCCGTGGGAACGCTTTACATCTCCCGGCACGACGATTCGGTAGCTAATGGAACGGACGCCAGTCGACGTCGACACACTCCTCGCCGAGATGGACCGTGCGGAGAAACTATCGCTCGTTCGCGGGACCCACGACCCTGAAGGGACCGCGACTGGCTTTCTCCCCGGTGTCGAACGGCTCGGAATCCCACCGTTCAGACTGGTCGATGGCCCCCTTGGAATCCGGGCCGAGGGCGAACGCGCGACGGCGTTCCCAGCCTCCCTCGCGACGGCGGCGGCGTTCGACCCCGACCTCGCACGGACGCAGGGTGCCGCGATGGCCCGCGAGGCGCGCGCCCACGACCAAGACGCGCTGTTGGCCCCGGGTGTGAACATCATCCGCGTCCCGCAGTGTGGCCGCAACTTCGAGTACCTCTCCGAGGACCCGGTCCACGCGAGCGACATCGGCCGAGCGCTCGTCTCCGGCATCCAGTCCGAGGACGTCGTCGCGACGGTGAAACACTTCGTCGCCAACAATCAGGAGACCCACCGGACGACGGTCAGCGCCGACGTCGACGAACGGACGCTTCGCGAACTGTACCTCCCGCCGTTCCGGGCCGCCGTCGAGGGCGGCGTCGGGTCGGTGATGACCGCGTACAACCGCGTGAACGGTACGCACATGAGCGACCACGAGCGCCTGGTGGGCGACGTGCTCAAGGACGAATGGGGGTTCGGCGGCTACGTCGTCTCCGACTGGTATGGGCTTGAGACCACTGTCGGCGCGGCGAACGCCGGACTGGACGTCGAGATGCCGGGCGTCCCGGCAGCAGGCGACGACGCACTCGACGACTTCGAGTGGCCCGACGGCATCCCCGACGCGACCCACGCGGGCCTGTTCGGCGACCCGCTTGCGACCGCCCTCGACGACGGTGACGTCTCGCCCGAGCGACTGGACGACATGGTTGCGCGCGTCCTCGGGCAGATGACCCGAATCGGCCTGTTCGCCGACGAGGACCGTTCCGGCGAACTGGATAGCCAGCGCCACCGCGACCTCGCCGAGCGGTTGGCCGTCCGAGGGACCGTCCTGCTCGACAACGACAACGTCCTCCCCCTCGCCGACGACGCCGACGTCGCAGTCGTCGGCCCTCACGTCCACGAACCGAAACTGGGTGGCGGCGGGTCCTCGGAGACGACTCCGTTTCACTCGGTCAGTCCCGTCGACGGAATCGAATCGCGGGCCGACGGGACAGTGACGGTCGCATCCGGCGTCCCCGAAATCGAGGACGTATCGCTGTTCGACCTGCTACCGTTCGTCGAGAGTGGCCACGACAGCGACGGCGGGTCCACACCCCCCGTTGACCCGTCGCTCGATGCTGCCGTCGACGCCGCCGCCGACGCCGACGTACCGGTCGTCGTCGTCCGGGACGCGACGACGGAGGCCCGCGACCGTGATTCCCTCTCGCTTCCCGGTCGACAGGACGAACTCGTCGAGGCCGTCGCCGCGGCCAACGACCGGACCGTCGTCGTCGTCCGCTCGGGCGGCCCGGTCGAGATGCCGTGGCGCGACGACGTAGCGGCAGTCCTCGAACAGTGGTACCCCGGACAGGCCGACGGGTCGGCGCTCGCGTCGGTCCTCTACGGTGACCGCGACCCCGGTGGTCGACTCCCCGTCACGTTCGCGCCCGAAGAGGCGTATCCGACGAGCGACGAGCGACGGTTCCCCGGCGTCGACGGCGTAGCCCACTACGACGAGGGCTTGTTCGTCGGCTACAGACACTTCGACGCGACCGACCACGACCCGACCTACCCGTTCGGCCACGGCCACTCCTATGCAACGTTCGAATACCGCGACGCTGTGGCCATCGACGAGTCCACCGTCGAGGTCACCGTCGAGAACGTCGCAGACCGGCCGGGCCGCGAGGTGGTCCAGGCGTACGTCCGCCCACCGGGCACCGACGACGTCGACCGTCCGGTTCGGGAGTTGGGGGGTTTCGAGTCTGTCTCTCTCGACGCCGACGAGTCCCGGACCGTCTCGCTCTCGCTCGACGAACTCGCGTTCTCTCGATACGACTCACGCGACGGATGGACCGTCGACGACGGCCACTACACCGTCGACGTCGCTCGGTCTGCTGGCGACGTCCGAGCGTCGGTCGGTATCGACCGCTGAGAGGTCGGTCGCGGACTCCCGGTGAAAGTTTCCCGTATCTACGACAGGTGAGTTTCGGGTGGTAACCCGCTCTGTTCCGGTACCGGGTCGAAACACCTGATACGGGTAATCTCGGCCGTTCGAGGTGGCTGCTTATTTTGACGGGGTCTCTGTTTATAACCGGTCGAAACCGCTAGTTCTGCCACTCGTGACCGAACGGACGACACTCTCTCGACGTGCGTATCTCGCTAGTAGTGGTGCTGCTGCGACCGTCGGCCTGACCGGATGCCTCGGTATCGGTGGCTCGGGTGGCCGTGACTCGCTCTCGGTCGCCTACATGCCCATCTTCCCCGACCTGCAGTACTTCGTGATGGAACAGGAGGGGTACTTCGAGGAAGTGGACGCGACCATCGAAGGGCGGGAGTTCACCGACGGCCCCGCCATCGTGCAGGCCTACGGCGGTGGTGAACTCGACGTGGCGATGTTCGGTATCGTCCCCTCGATGATCGTCATCGACCGTGGCATCCCCGCGAAGGTGACTGCCGCGAACATCAAGGAACCGATGGCCATCCTCGCGCACGAGGACTTACAGGCCCTCTGGGACGAACACGGCGCCGACGCCTTCGCAGTCTGGGAAGAGCAGAAGGGGCGGAAGTTCCGCTTCGGGACCTTCCCACAGGGGTCGGTGCCCGACGTCCTCCTGCGTTACTGGCTCCAACAGGAGGGCGTCGATACCTCGACTGTCGACATCCTCGAAATCAACGGTGCCAACGCCGTCTGGCAGGCCATCGCCAACGGCGAAATCGACGGGTCCTCCATCATGGAACCGGTGCCGACCCGCGCCGACCGAGCGAACGTCCCGGTCTCGACGTTCAAACTCGCGAGCGAGATTATGCCGGGTCAGCCTGCGGCCGTGACGCTCATGAGCGACGACGTTCGCGGCACCGACGTCGCGACGCAGTTCCTCGAACAGCACGTCCGAGCGACGGAGTTCATCCAGACCAACCCCGAGCCGACCGCCGACATCGTCGAGCAAGGTATCGGGATGGACGCCGACCAGGCGCTCTCGGCGCTGCAGGGCCCCCTCTCGAACTTCGTCACCGACCCACGCGAAATCGAGAACGGGACGAAGATTTTCTCCCGGTTCGCCAACGAGAACGGGCAGATAGACCAACGGCTGTCGCTCGACCAGATATTCGACTACAGCGTCTACGACAGCCTCTAACTGGCTTCGCTCACACACCACACCATGGCTATCGACGTTACCGAAGAAGTCGACCACACCGACGACACCGTCGCCGGTTCGCTCGCCGACATCGACCCCCAGCGAGCGCTCCGTGGTACCGCCGGTGTCCTCGCGTTCGTCGTCGTCTGGTGGCTCGCATCGCTCACGCAACCGTCGTACGTGTTACCCTCGCCCGTCGCTGTCGGCGAAACGTTCTACACGGAGGCCACCAGTGGCGGGATGCTGACCGCACTCTGGAACAGCACCCTCCACTGGGTCCCCGGCGCGTTCTTCGGGACGGGTCTCGGTATCGCCGCTGGCGTCGCCCTCGCGTGGAGCCCTCTACTAGACGACCTCACGTCACCCGTCGTCCGCGTACTCCGGCCTGTCCCGCCGCTGGCGCTCATCGGGTTCGCCATCGCGTGGGTCGGCATCAACCACGCCGGGGCCGCGTTCATCATCGCTATCGGCGCCTTCTGGATCAACTTCTACGCGACCTACGGCGGCGTCGAGGGCGTCTCCGAAGACCTCCTCGACGTCGCCCGCAGTCTCGGCGTCCAGGGTGACCTCGAACTCATCAAGGCCGTCGTCCTGCCCGCCGCACTCCCCGAGATTACCACCGGCATCCGGACCGGCATCGGCCGCTGCTGGATGCTCGTCGTCGCCTCCGAGATATTCGGCGTCGCCGGCATCGGTCGGCGCATCCTCCGCGCCTCGAACAACCTGCAGGTCGACGTCGTCATCACCTACATCCTCGTGTTGAGTCTGATGTTCCTGCTCGTCGACGTGGCGTTTCGCACGCTCCAACGGAGGGCGCTGGCATGGCGGTAGAAGACCCCACCGAGACGCCGCGGGTCCGCATCGACGGCGTCGGGAAGCAGTACGACAGCACACAGGGACCGGTGCAGGCCCTCGACGACGTGAGCTTCGACGTCCAGGCCGGCGAGTTCGTCTGCATCGTCGGACCGTCCGGCTGTGGGAAGACGACGCTGTTTCGTATCATCGCCGGCCTCGAAGCGCCGACGAGCGGGACCGTCTCACTCGACGGCGACCCCGTCGACGGTCCGGGCCCCGACCTCGGACTCGTCTTTCAGGAGTACCACCTCTTCCCGTGGCGCACCGTCGCCGGCAACGTCGGGTTCGGACTCGAAAAGAACGGGGCCGTCGACTCGGCCGAACGCCAGCGACGGGTCCAAGAACTCATCGACCTCGTCGGTCTCGACGGGTTCGAGGACAGTTACCCACGGGACCTCTCCGGCGGGATGAAACAACGCGTCGCCCTCGCGCGCGCTCTCGCCGTCGACCCCGGCCTGCTCCTGATGGACGAACCGTTCGGCGCCGTCGACGCCCAGACGAAGAAGATGTTGCAGGACGAACTGCTCGACATCTGGACCGAGACGGGCAAGACCGTCCTCTTCGTCACGCACGACGTCGAAGAAGCGGTCAAGCTAGCCGACCGCGTCGTCGTCATGGCCAAAGAACCCGGCCGTATCCGGGAGATCGTCGATATCGATATCGAGCGGCCCCGGAACCGCTCCGACGACGCCTTCGGGTCCCACTACCAGCGACTCCTCGACCTCATCCAAGAGTGACTACGGCCTGATGTAGGCGCTCCCCGACGCTTGCTGTTTGGTCAGTTCCCCCATCGCCGTCGGGACGATTCTGACGCCGTCGACGAGTTCGTCGGCATCGTGGCCGCCGCTATCCAGCGAGTTCCGGCAGGCGCACACGTCGACGCCGCGCTCGACGAGTGTCCGAACACGGGTCGCAGTCGACGCCGACCGCAGTAGATGGTCGACCCCACCGCCGTTGCAGACGACGGTGACGTCACTGGCCAGCGTCTCGTCGGCCAGCAGGTTCTCGACGTTCCTGAACGCTCGCTTCCCGTACGTGCTGTCACCTTCGGGGACGTGAACGATGGTTCCGAGCCTCTCGACCCCACCGTCCGTCGCCGGTGCTGTCGGATTCGCGGGCATATCGTGCCGTGGCCGACCACAGTCGAAAACGTTCCGCTCGCCACGGACAGCGCTGCCGCTCTCTATACATGCAAAAAGCCCCGCAGAGAGATGACTCTCCGCGAGGCCTGAATGTGTATGAATATGAATGGTGGCGGCGAACCAGATTTCCCAGAGGCTCGCGCACTCCAGTACTCCCTGGAACGCTGGCGGGCTTATCTTCCGTGTTCGGGATGGGTACGGGAGGCAACCCCGCCGCTATGGCCGCCTAACGCCGAGTCGCGGAATCGAACCGCGAAACTACCAGTCTCGGTCGAATAACCTTGCGTACGTGCGATCCAGTTTGCGCCTGGACTCGTTCAGTCAGCTCGATGGCTGAACTGCGAGTCACAGTGCGTATGAATGATGGCTTCAGGCTGTTAGTTCTCGTGGGCTCAACACTTCGTTACCTCAGTGCGTACACCCCGAGTCTATCTACCCTGTCTTCTACAGGGCCTTCAGCGGTGTCTCTTTTCCAGGTGGGTTTCGAGCTTAGATGCGTTCAGCTCTTACCCCGTGCCGCGTGGCTACCCGGCAGCGCTCTCTCGAACGACCGGTACACCAGTGGCGGCCAATCGTAGTTCCTCTCGTACTATACGATCGTTCCCGTCAGACACCATTACACACCCAATAGATAGCAGCCGACCTGTCTCACGACGGTCTAAACCCAGCTCACGACCTCCTTTAATAGGCGAACAACCTCACCCTTGCCCGCTTCTGCACGGGCAGGATGGAGGGAACCGACATCGAGGTAGCAAGCCACTCGGTCGATATGTGCTCTTGCGAGTGACGACTCTGTTATCCCTAGGGTAGCTTTTCTGTCATCAATTGCCCGCATCAAGCAGGCTAATTGGTTCGCTAGACCACGCTTTCGCGTCAGCGTTCCTCGTTGGGAAGAACACTGTCAAGCTATCTTTTGCTCTTGCACTCTTCGCCGGGTCTCTGTCCCGGCTGAGATAGCCTTAGGGCGCGCTCGATATCTTTTCGAGCGCGTACCGCCCAGTCAAACTGCCCGGCTACCGGTGTCCTCCTCCCGGAGTGAGAGTCGCAGTCACCGACGGGTAGTATTTCACTGATGGCTCGGTGGCCCGCTAGCGCGGGTACCTGTGTAATGCCTCCTACCTATGCTGCACATCGGCGACCACGTCTCAGCGACAGCCTGCAGTAAAGCTCCATAGGGTCTTCGCTTCCCTTGGGTGTCTCCAGACTCCGCACTGGAATGTACAGTTCACCGGGCCCAACGTTGGGACAGTGATGCTCTGGTTAATCCATTCATGCAAGCCGCTACTGATGCGGCAAGGTACTACGCTACCTTAAGAGGGTCATAGTTACCCCGCCGTTGACAGGTCCTTCGTCCTCTTGTACGAGGTGTTCAGATACCTGCACTGGGCAGGATTCAGTGACTGTACGAGTCCTTGCGGATTTGCAGTCACCTATGTTGTTACTAGACAGTCCGAGCATCCGAGTCACTGCGACCTGCTCCGTTCCGGAGCAGGCATCCCTTATCGCGAACTTACGGGACTAACTTGCCGAATTCCCTAACGTCGGTTGCTCCCGACAGGCCTTGGCTTTCGCCGCCATGGACACCTGTGTCGGTTCTCGGTACGGACACTATGCTCGTCTTTTCACGGGCCCAGGTTGAATCACGTTTCCCTATTCCGCCGTTCGTCCGCTTCGTGCCATTACGGCTTCCACGGAGTTGGACGGTTCGACCGGGCGAAAGCCCGGCGTGATCGACCCCAGGGCGTCGACTTTCACTGCATAGTGGCACGGGAATATTAACCCGTTTCCCATTTTGTCTCAGTCGAGTTGCGGTGAGACTTAGGACCGGCTAACCCTCAGCTGATCAGCAGTGCTGAGGAACCCTTATCCATTAGGCCGTCGGGTTCTCACCCGACTATCGCTGCTACTATGGCCAGGATTTTCGTCACTCATCGGTCCACAGGAGTTCTCACCCCTGCTTCCACCCAATGAGAGCGCCAACCTACTCGATTGCCCGATCAAGGGCACGGATAGGTCTCGGTGGTGGATTTGAGTCCCGATCATTTTGGGCGCCTCAAACCTCGGCCGGTAAGCTGTTACGCTTTTCTTAGAGGGTAGCTGCTTCTAAGCTCACCTCCCGGCTGTCTAGGGCTCGAGACCACCTTCAGAGGATTACACTTAATCCACACTTGGGGACCTTAACCTATCTCTGGGTTGTTCCCTCCTGGTGCACAGGCTTACCCCGCACACCGGAATCCCCGCGTCAAACGGCGTTCGTAGGTTTGGAGTTTGACAGGTGTGCCGACTCCTCTCGGAGGCGGTCACACCAATCGGTCGCTCTACCCCACGAACTACCTCGGCGGAGGTCATGCTTCGACATGTTTCGGTTGGAACCAGCTGTTGCCGGACTCGATGGGCCTTTCACCCTACACATAGATCACGAGAGGGTATTGTAGGACACCAACTCTAACAGGCTTCCACGTGCCTTTCGGCACGCTTCACCTTGTCCATGCGTAGATCGTCCGGATTCGGGTCGTGTCCGTGTGGCTCCCCGCCCTTGAAGACGGCGGCCCTCGCGCAAAGCGCTGCGGCCATGTCGGTTTCCCTGTGCCTCCCCGATACTCGGGTTAGACTTGCCATACAGACACACTCCCTGGCTCGTTTTTCAAAACGTACGACGGAACATCGGCTTCCCGTGAGTCTTACTGGAGACTCGCGTCTCGGTCATTCGTCACGGGACCTTGTATGCCCGTCGCTCCATCGCCAACTGAGTTCAAGCTCTATTTCGCCTCCCTTCTGAGGGTACTTTGCAGCGTTCGTTCACACTACTTGTGCACTATCGGTCTCGAGGAGTGTTTAGCCTTCGCAGTCGATGCCTGCGTTGTTCGCGAGGGATATCCAACCCCCGCTACTCCGGAACTGACGCACAGCGTACTGGTCTTCATTACGGGTTGTCACCCTGTTTCACGCCCTGTTCCAAGGGACTTCATGAAGACGGTCTGCTGATGAGAGTCAGTCCAAACACCACATTGCCCGTGAGGGCTTCGGTTTGGGCTGTATCGCGTTCACTCGCGGTTACTGACGACATCACGTTGCGTTTTCTTTTCCTCCCGATACTGAGATGTTTCAGTTCTCGGGGTTCCTCATTGCGCGAAGCAATTGTGAAGAGATTCTCATTCGGAAATCCTGAGTTCTTAGCCTCCGTGCGGCTCCCTCAGGCTTTTCGCAGCTTGGCACGTCCTTCTTCAGCTCTCGAGCCGAGCTATCCACCAGCTGGCATAGTAGCCAACGTCGTTGTGACTCGCTAAACTGAACGAGTCCAGTGGACGCCTGGATCGCACGTACACACGGTTTCATACTCGCCCCAAGGTGGTAGATGGTGGGCGAATCGACCCTTCCCAGCCTCGGTTTCACCCGGGCTGGTGCATCTGTCGTCGTACCGTGTTCGAGCGCCGGCCCACACTTAAGGGGACGGGTTTCGAACGCGGCACGAAGTACGGACCTGTCGGGAGTTGCACCCGACATCCCAGAGTGGGACTCCGTCTCGGAGCGGTCTTGTGAGCCCAAGGGCCCATACAGTCGTCAGTGTTACGCGCTGACAGTGCGGGTGACTTGTGGTCACCAGTCAGTGTAAGGTGGGTCAGGGCAGAGCCCTGATCCCGGTCTGTAGGAGGTGATCCAGCCGCAGATTCCTCTACGGCTACCTTGTTACGACTTAAGCCCCTTGCGGAGCCCAGATTCAACCAGCGCATGCTGGCTTCATCCGGACCCCACTCGGGTGCTTTGACGGGCGGTGTGTGCAAGGAGCAGGGACGTATTCACCGCGCGCTTATGACACGCGATTACTACCGAATCCAGCTTCATGCGGGCGAGTTTCAGCCCGCAATCCGAACTACGACCACGTTTGGAGATTAGCTCCACCTCTCGGTGTGGCATCCCACTGTCGTGGCCATTGTAGCCCGCGTGTTGCCCGGTCCATTCGGGCATACTGACCTACCGTTGCCCGTTCCTTCCTCCGCTTTAGCAGCGGCAGTCCTCCTAGTGTACCCAACTACCTCGAGGGTATTGCTGGCAACTAGAAGTGCGGGTCTCGCTCGTTGCCTGACTTAACAGGACGCCTCACGGTACGAGCTGACGGCGGCCATGCACCTCCTCTCAGTAACTCGGGTAAGTTCGTCAAACTGACCGTCGTTATTACTGTCGGGACCGGTGAGATGTCCGGCGTTGAGTCCAATTAAACCGCAGGCTCCTCCGGTTGTGGTGCTCCCCCGCCAATTCCTTTAAGTTTCATCCTTGCGGACGTACTTCCCAGGCGGCTCGCTTATCGTCTTCACTACGGCACATCACGCACTCATGGTGCGTGACATACCTAGCGAGCATTGTTTACAGCCAGGACTACCCGGGTATCTAATCCGGTTCGAGACCCTGGCTTTCGTCCCTCACTGTCGGGTCCGGTCTCTCGACGTGCTTTCGCCATTGGTGGTCCGTCCAGGATTACAGGATTTCACTCCTACCCCGGACGTACCCGTCAAGTCTCTCGGCCCCAAGCCGTGTAGTTTCCACCGGACGCCGACGCGTTGAGCGCGTCGATTTCCCAATGGACTTACACAGCAAGCTACGGACGCTTTAGGCCCAATAATATCGGCCATCACTTGGACTGCCGGTATTACCGCGGCGGCTGGCACCGGTCTTGCCCAGTCCTTGTTCCTGAACCACCTTACGGTTCAGAAAAGCGAGGACTATATGCCCTCGCACTCGGAGTCCCCTATCGCACTCTCGTGCAGTGTAAAGGTTTCGCGCCTGCTGCGCCCGTAGGGCCCGGTATCTTGTCTCAGATACCGTCTCCAGGCTCTTGCTGTCACAACCTGTACCGATTATGGGCATGGTGGGCCGTTACCCCACCATCTACCTAATCGGCCGCAGCCACATCCTACAGCGCCGGAACGTTTCTCACTCTCGACACTCCAGTCTGAGAGTGATATCCGCTATTGGCCTCAGTTTCCCGAGGTTATCGCGGTCTGTAGGGTAGTTTGGCCACGTGTTACTGAGCTATACGCCACGAATCTAAGTTCGTGCGACTAGCATGGCTAAATCGGACTCCGATAGCAATGGCCTCCGGCAGGATCAACCGGAATGTGCTGATATACATCAGCGGCGGAAGTGGTTGCACTCCGTCGGAAGCGTAACCCATCGACTCCTACGTCGATGGTGACTACTGTATGGGTCCGTGGGCTCACATCAGATTCCATCTTGACGGCGGACCGCAGGGGTGGAATCCTCATGGGGTCGAAGGGTGCTCGCGTCGAGCACCCTTCTACGAGCGACCGGTCGCCGCGTCGACGACCGGCCGTGTCGACCCGGGCGGCCCGGGGCGACCTTCGCATCATATCCGATGGGAGGGGTACATATAAATGACTCGTCTCAAGCCCGCCCTGTGCTGCCACCACATAGCCCCACGTGACGTGAGAACTTCACGTGCCTAATCGCAAGACTGCGGCAGTATATAACGAATAGTAGTCAGTTAGATTGATTGTTCCAGAATCCGGTGACACTTCGTCTGACGGGGAACGGAGCTACATAGACATCATATCTCTCCGGAGCTGCGCGCAGGGGTGGGACAGACCCGTCTCGAAACAGTGTCTGTCAGCAACGGAGAAGTCCGGGGCCGGTGCAGTCGCCAGTCCTGTAGCTGCCGGCGGTAACAGACGGAAAGAACACTCAGTAGGGAGGGAGCATGCGGCCGCAGAATACGTCAATCAGGCAGTCAGGGAGTCGATGTGGCCCTCGGCACGGAGCTGGTCGGCGTCCTGGCCCTTGTAGCGCCACTCGATGTTGGCCTTCTCGTCTTGCCAGTCCCACGGTTCGGCGAGGACGATGTCGCCCTCGTTGATCCACGTCCGGTACTTCATTCGGCCGGGGATGCGCCCCATCCGGTTCTCGCCGTCCTCGCACTGGATTCTGACGTGGTTGCCACCGTTGTGTTCTGTTACGACCGCAAACAGTTCGTCGTCGTTGGGCATTCGGAGGTTCCGTCGCCCTGTTTCTTCACTCACACGCCAAGTAGGGCCCCTCAGCGTATAAAGGAACTGAGAGTTGCGATACCGCGTACCACACGAACTGACTACGGGCCGGCAACTGGGAACTAGAGACCGACAGCTAAGACGCTGAACGGGATAGTGTCACTGCAGAACGGCGGCTGGATCGATCAGTCGGCGGTGAGCGTCAGCGGTTCGTCGCTTTCGGCGACCATATCCGAGGTGAGACCATCGGCGAGGGCGAAGACGGCGTCTTTGTGGTCGGTCTTGGACTTATGAATCGATGTCGGCTTGACACCCAGTTCGGCGTATTCGTCGTGTTGAACGGAGGTTTCGGCTTCTGTCTCGTAGTGATGCTGTACCTGTGCGAGAAGACTATGTAGGTGAATGAGCTCTTGCTTCTTCATGGATAGTACGGGGTAATGGACGAGGGGTTATAGTATTATCTTGCCACTTGTTACCAAGATATGGCCGAGACAGGGGCTGGAGCCGTCGTCTACTGCGATACCTCGTGTGATTGTATTGACAGCCAACCGTATACGCCGGCACACCGAACACCCCCCACGACGCTCGTAGACAGGTATTCGAGAGAGTGGGTGCTGTGGAGGAGCGCACGCTCGAGTCAACTGGCGCTCGTCATATCTACGCGTGCGTGAGCGCGAGCGCGTAATGGTGTCGCGCTGTAGCCCGGGTAGTGATACACCTGCGATAAATAGTGTGGGACCCGATATATCGACCAAAAAGGCTTTCACATACACCGATAGTTTTGGATCATTCGTGTACTTTAGACCGTGGAAGTGCGCTTCAAGAGTGGTTCGTTGTCCATAAACGACCACGACAGACATATCAGGAATGGAATACTTTTTACGCACAGAGCGTGTATGAAGTGGTACGATGAACTGGAAACACCCTCGAAACGAGACACAGGCAGAAGCGAAGCAGCGCGAATCGACGAGCGGAACGCGATGGTCGTTCATCGCCGCCGCTAGCATCGCCGCGTAAACTGAGAACACGTCTTTCCGAGTCCGTCACCGACGAGCGACAGCGCTACTCCTCGACAGCATCGTGTGGCCCGATCGGACCGTGGGTGGGGCAGGCTCCGGCGATAGGAGTGTCGTTGAGACAGCAATGGCGCCGCTGCGTCGCGAGAAGACCGGTCGTCAGCGGTTCCCCACAGTGTCGACAGCGGAGCGTACCCATACCACCACTACTCACTCGACAGTCGTAACGTCTACTGAAAGAGGGGTCCGGTGGTCACAGACCAAGTATCTCCCGTGCCTCGTCGGTAGTCGCCACCGGTCGGCCGAGTTCGTCGGCGACTCGAACGACCCGTTCGACGAGTTGCGCGTTGCTCTCGGCGAGTTCGCCACGGTCGTAGTAGACGTTATCCTCCAGCCCGACCCGAACGTGGCCGCCAAAGAGGATGCCCATCGTCGCGAAAGGTAACTGGTGGCGCCCGAACCCGAGCGTGTTGAACGTGGCGCCGTCGGGCAGGTCCGCGATAGCGGTGAGAAAGTGCTCCGGTCGTGGTCGGGTGAGCGTCCCCGGCCCGAAGATGAGCGTCGCGTAGACTGGGTCGGCGAGGTCGCGACGCTCCAGCAACCCGTAGATTTCGTTGCGATGGCCGTCGTTGAACACCTCCAGTTCCGGCTTGATGCCCCGGTCGACCATCTCGGCGTGGAGCGAGTCGACCAGCGCGCGGGTGTTCTCGCTGGTGAGGTGGGCATAGCGGTTCAGCGGCCCCATGTCCAGCGAAGCCATCTCGGGCGGCGGGTCGGTCCGCAGTGGCAAGTGTCGGTCGGCGTCCGGCGCGCCGGTCCCGCCCGTCGAGTGCTGGATGACGACGTCGTCGGTGTGCCGACGTACGGCGTCGTCTATGGCCTGAAAGCGCTCGGTGTCGAAGCTTCGCTCACCGTTCGGTCGACGGGCGTGGAGGTGGACCACGGACGCGCCGGCAGCCTCGACTTCGCCCGCCGAACGGCCTATCTCACCGGGCGTCTCGGGGATGTTCGGGTTCGCTTCCTTCCCGTGGACGCCACCGGTGAGAGCCGCGGTGACGATGACGGGGTCCCCGTCGAGGAAGGTCTCGTAGCTCACTCCTCTCCCTCCTCGTGGCCACGGTATATCTCGCAGTGGGCCGCGTGGTCGAGCTCGAACCGGTCGTTACAGATGTCGGCCCGCATCGGCTGGACGAACTCGTCGACGGCGGTACAGAAAGCACGGGCCTCGTCGAAGGACCGGTCACCGTTGGTCTTGCGGTACGCCAAGTGGGGACACACCATAGGTGTCGTAGCGGGGCGCCCGTGTTAACAGTTCACTTGCTTGCGGTGACGTGGTAACCCTCGTGTCCCCCGGTGACATCCGTGTGAGGAAAGGGCCACAAGCGCCGACCGCGTAGGACTGTCCATGTCACCAGCAACGTCCGGGCTCCACCACGTCACAGCGATAGCCGGCGACCCGCAGCGGAACGCGGACTTCTACGTCGGTACACTCGGACTCAGGTTCGTCAAGAAGACGGTCAACCACGACGACACCGGCACCTACCACTTCTACTTCGGTGACGACGAGGGGACGCCCGGGACGAATATCACCTTCTTCCCGTGGACCGACCGGGGGCGACGGGGCGAGTTCGGCGCAGGCCAGACGCAGGCCACGGCGTATCTCATCCCGGAGGACTCGGTCGACTACTGGACCGACCGGCTGGAGTCCCACGACGTCGCCGTCGAGCGGACTGAACGGTTCGAGAGCGGGGTACGAAGTGCCTCGGCGAACGCGAGTGCCACAGAACGGCGTTCGGCGGACACGCAAGCGGCGAAGCCGCGAGCAGAGACGGTCCTCCAGTTCGACGACCCGGACGGCATCGGACTGGAACTCGTCGCTACCGACGCCGAGACGGAGGCGGTCCCGTGGGAAGACAGCCCGGTCCCCGAAGAGCATCAGCTACGGGGGCTCTACTCGGTGACGCTCGCCGTCGAGTCGGTCGACCCGACCGGCGGGCTACTCACCGACGTTCTCGGCTACGAACACGAGGTGACCGAGGACGGCCGACACCGCTACCGGAGTACCACGGGCAAGTTCGGGTCGGTCGTCGACGTCGTCGAGACGGACGAGAGTATGGGCCGGATGGGCGTTGGGACGGTCCACCACGTCGCGTTCCGCGCCGAGGACGTCGCCGAACTGGAGGCCTACCGCGAGGCCTACGAGGAACGGGGCCTCGAACCGAGCGAGGTCATCGACCGAACGTACTTCACGGCGCTGTACTGCCGAGAACCGAACGGCGTCCTCGTCGAGATATCGACGGTGGGGCCGGGGTTCACCGCCGACGAGTCCCGGTCCGAACTCGGCGAGTCGCTCACGCTGCCCGAGTGGCTGGAAGACGAACGCGAAGAGATCGAAGCGCGACTCCCACCGTTCGATGGGGCGAACGTCCCCGCGGAGTAAGCGAGGATGCCAGACCACGTCGCCGACGACCTCACAGCGCCGTTCCGGTTCGAGTACGACCCAGCGACCCTGCGCTACGGCCCGAACTGCGTCGACGAGCTAGCCGAGGAACTGGCCGCTATCGACTGTGAGCGAGCGCTGGTGGTCACCGGGTCGACGGTCGGCGAGACGCAGGCGGTGATGACCCCCGTCAGGGACGGACTGGGCGACCGACTGGCCGGCGTCTTCGCGGAGACGACGCCAGCGAAACGACTGGGAACCGCGTACGACGCGCTGGACCGGTTCCGCGAGGTCGAGGCCGACGCGGTAGTCAGCGTCGGCGGCGGCAGTAGTCTCGACGTGGCGAAGGTACTCGCGGCCATCGCGGCCACCAACCGCGACCCCGAAGCCGTCGGTGCCGAGTTCGCCGAAACGGGGACGATACGGGTGCCCGATACGGGACTGCCCCCCATCGTCGCCGTCCCGACGACGCTCGCCGGCGCCGACCTCTCGATGGTGGCCGGCGTCACGGCCGTCCCGGGGACCTGCCCCGTCGAGGACGCAGCGAGCGGCGGCATCTCGGCCCCCGAACTGATGCCCGCCGCGGTGTGTTACGACCCCGAACTACTGGCGACCACGCCCCGTGGCGTGCTGGCTGCCTCCGCGATGAACGGCTTCGATAAGGGCGTCGAGACGCTGTACGCGAGTACGGCGACGCCGGTGACCGACGCCACGGCGATGCGCGGCCTCGGCCTGTTGCAGGACGGCCTGCTGGCGTTCGGCGAGGGGAACGAGGGCGACGCGGTGTACCAGCGACTCGCGCAGGGCATCATGCTCGTCCAGTACGGCATCTCCCGACCGGGCGTGACGACCCTCTCGCTGATTCACGCCTTCGGGCACGGCCTCACGCGCACGTACGATGTCCAACAGGGCGCCGCCCACGCCGTAATCGCGCCACACGCGCTCGAGTACCTGTTCGACGCCGTCGACGGCCGGCAGGACCTACTGGCCGACGCTCTCGGCGTGGCAGACGCCGACGACCCGGCGTCGGCCGTCGTCGAGAGCGTGGCAGAGGTGGCCGCCACACTGGGCCTCCCGACGCGTCTCCGGGACGTGGATGGCCCGGCCCGCGAGGCGTTCCCCGAGGTGGCCGAAGCCGTCCTCTCGGACGCGTTCATGGCGAACGCGCCGGCCGGCCTCGACCCGTCTCACGAGGACATCGAGCACGTCCTCGACGCCGCGTGGTAGCCCGCCTGTGGTTTCCGTAGCGTTACCGGGTTACGCGCCCGTTGGCTGACGTTGATTACGGGACAGCGTTCAGTCACCAGTAGTAACTTGTATGCTCGATAGCGACCCGTCCAGACCGGAGCGCACGCCGTCGGCCCGCTCACGCGCCGCGGCCGATACCGACACCGGAGCCGATACAATTGAGCGGGTTCGGTACGTGAACACGACAGACCGATGACCGCGGAGACCACGGACGGGGCGGCAGTCGACACGGTTCCCGCGACCGACGGACGCTGGCGGATGCTGGCACTGGTCGGCGTCGCGGAGTTACTGGCGATGTCGCTGTGGTTCAGCGCCTCGGCCGTCGCACCGGAGTTGACCGCGCAGTGGAACCTCACCCCGACGGAGTCGGCGTTGCTCACCAGCGCGGTCCAGATAGGATTCGTCGTCGGCGCCGTCCTCTCGGCGGCGCTGACGCTCGCCGATGCCGTTCCGACCCGCTACCTGTTCGCGGCCTCGGCGTTCCTCGGCGCGGCGCTGACCGCGGCACTCGGCATCGTCGTCGACAGCGCCGGCCCGGCCATCGTCCTCCGCTTTCTCACCGGCGTCTCGCTGGCGGGCGTCTACCCGCCGGGCATGAAACTCGTCGCGGGATGGTTCCGGGGACAGCGCGGCCTCGCCATCGGTGCGCTGGTCGGCGCACTCACGCTCGGGTCGGCGCTCCCACACCTCGTTCGGGCCGTCGGCGGCGTCGGACGGCCCCAGTTCGTTCTCCTCGTCGCCGCCGGGCTGGCCGCCGTCGGCGGGTTGCTCGTCCTCTGGGCACGGCCCGGACCGTACCAGTCGCCGGCCGCGCCGTTCGACCCCGGCGCCGTCCGACGCATCCTCACCGACCGGCCGACCATGTTGGCGAATCTCGGCTACTTCGGCCACATGTGGGAACTGTACGCTGTCTGGACGTGGATTCCCGTCTACCTCGCGGCGAGTTTCGCCACCCGCGACAGCACCGTCGCGACGCCGACGCTGGCCGCGCTCCTCGCCTTTGGTACCATCGGTATCGGGAGCCTCGGCGCGCTCGTAGCCGGCAGACTCGCCGACGGCCTCGGCCGGACCACCGTCACGGGCGCGAGCATGGTCGTCAGCGGGAGTTTCTCCGTGCTGGCCGGCGTCGTCTTCGACGCACCGCTCGCCGTCCTCGTCCCGTTCCTCGCGATCTGGGGGTTCACCATCGTCGCCGACTCCGCGCAGTTCTCGGCGTGCGTGACGGAACTCGCCGAGGAGAGCTACGTCGGCACCGCGCTGACGCTCCAGACCGCCGTGGGGTTCCTGCTCACTATCGGCTCCATCCAGTTGCTCCCGATGGTGGCCGAGCACGTCGGTTGGCAGTGGGCTTTCCTCCCGCTGGTCGTCGGGCCGCTCGTCGGCACGCTTGCGATGTGGCGACTCAGAACCCTCCCAGCGGCCAGCGCGCTCGCCGGCGGGAATCGCTGAGAGCTATTCGAGGGTCCCCCGAAGCACCTTCGCCGCGACGAGGATGGGGTCCCACACCGGACTGAACGGCGGCGCGTACGCGAGGTCGAGCCGTTCCAGTTCGGCTACGGTGAGGTCCGACTCCAGCGCCGTGGCGAGCGTGTCGATGCGAATGGCGGCCCGGTCACGGCCGACGATGGACCCGCCGAGGACGCGGCCACTCTCCCGGTCGGCGGTCAGCGTCACTGTCGTCTCGTCCCCATCGGGGTAGTACCCCGACCGTGAGCCGGCGTCGATAGACACCGAGACGGGGTCGAACCCGGCGTCGCTGGCCGCGCCCTCGTGGACGAAACCGACCCGGCCACACTCCAATTCGAACGCCTTGACGACGGCCGTTCCGGCCACGTCGCCGACCGGTTCCGGGTCGCCGGCGACCGTCTGCCCGATGGCGCGCCCGGCCCGGTTCGCGGTGAGGCCGAGCGGCACCCACGTCGACTCGCCGGTGACGGCGTGGCGGGCCTCGGCACAGTCGCCGGCGGCGTAGACGCCATCGAGATTCGTCCGGCCGTAGTCGTCGACGGCGACGGCACCCGACTCGCCGAGTTCGACCGGCGTGTCCGAGAGGAGTTGCGTGTTCGGTGCGATGCCGATACCGACCAGCGCGAGGTCCACGGGCACGCGCCCGTCCTCGTGGATGACGGCCTCGACGCTGTCGCCGCCGTCCAGTTCGGAGACGGCGGTGTTCAGGTGAAGCGTCACGCCCTGTTCGCGGAGGTGGTCGGCCACGCGCTCACAGACGGCGTCGCCGAACGGCGGCAGGAGGTGTGACGACCGCTGGAAGACGTGGGTCTCCAGTCCGTGGGCGCGGAACGCCTCGGCCATCTCGACGCCGACGTAGCCGCCGCCGACCACGGCGACCCGGTCCGGCGGGTCGCGGTCCGTGTACCGCTGGACGAGGTCGGCGTCGACGTACTCGATATCGGTGTCGACCCACTCTTCGCCAGCGGGCGATAGTGCCGCCCGGACCGCCGCCGCCGAGTCGAGTCCGTGCATCGTAAAGGCCATCTTGCGGTCGCTCCCCGGAATCGGGTCGGTGACGGCGTGGGCGCCCGTCGCGACGAGGAGGTCGCTGTACGGCTGTTCGAACCGCTCACCGTCGCCCACGACGACCACGGTCTGGGCGTCGGTATCGACGTCGACGACTTCGTGTTCCCGACGGAGGTCGATACCCCGGTCGGCGGCGTCCTCGGGCGACAGCGAGAGGAGGTCCGTCAGGTTGTCCACCTCGCCCTTGACGTAATAGGGCGTCCCGCAGTGGGCGTAAGAGACCCACCGGCCCTTCTCGAAGACGACGACGTCGCCGTCTGGGTTCTCTCGCGCGTACTTACTGGCGGCACTGAGGCCGGCGGCGTCACCACCGACGACCACGAACGGGTCGGCCATGGACGGAGTGTCGACCGGCGGGCACCTAATGGTTCAGTTACCCGGGGGTTACGCAGACAGCGAGAGGGTCACCGCGTACGCGTCGCCAAACGGCGACGCGGCGGGGATAGCGAGTCGTTCGTACACCCCGCTGAGCAAGCCGATGTCGGCGAGGACGCGGTCGGCACCGAGGTTGGTGAGGCCGGTCTTCGGGAGGGCGAGCGTGACGACGCGGGTCGGTGTGACGGCGACGCCGGGACGGTCGCCGGTCGTGGCGTCCGAAGCGCTGCCGTTCCATGGACAGAGACCAGCAGTCGACACACGAGTGATAACTAGCAGTAACTCGATTACGCCACGTAACTATTAGTCACTGGAGTGCAAACGACGGCGTATGAGCGATACAACAGAGCAATTGGAAGTGTGGTGTGCCGGCGAGGACTGGTGCCCCATCACGACGACTGCGACGCTCATCGGCAAGAAGTGGCACCCGGTCATCGTCCACCGTCTCCTCGACAGCGGTCCCTCGGGGTTCAACGAACTCAAGGAGAACGTCGACGGCATCTCGTCGAAAGTGCTCTCGGACAGTCTCGAAGACTTACAGGAGAAGGGCCTCGTCGACCGAGAGGTCGTCAACGAGCAACCGTTCCGCGTCAACTACTCGCTGACCGAACGCGGCGCGTCGCTCGAACCGGTCATCACCACGATGGCCCAGTGGGGCCAAGAGCATCTCCGAGAACCCGACAGCGAGGACGGCGGCATACGCTGAGCGAGCGCTGTATCGGGCAGCATACAGCAAAAGCAACGGCGCACTCAGTCCGGTTTACTGCCAGTCTTCGAGGTCCAGCGACAGTTCGGCCTGTATCCACGCGCCCTCTGTCTCGGTGTCGTAGATTATCGCCTCGTCACCGGTGGTGACGTGTCGGTATCGGTCGTACGTCTCCGTATCGGGCCCTGTCGTGGGGTATCTGTCGTCCGCGTCGTCGGTGTCAGTGGTGTTCGTAGCCATTGTCGTGGGAGGGGTTACTGTACACTACTACCTATTGTCTGGTTACGTAAAGTCGCTCGGTTACCGAGCGGTTACCGAGTGTCCGTGGTCCCGCCTCGGACCGTGGTGGGGAGTTAATGTGCAGGGGACCGACGTTCCGTTCGAGTGATACGACGTGACTGACTCCGAGTTCGACCTCAGCGCGCCGGAACTGACCCACGAGGACTTCCTCGTGCTCGAGGACCCGTACTTCGAGGCGGACACCGTCGCCGTCGTCACCGGCGCGGCCTCCGGTATCGGCCGCGCGACGGCGGTGGCGCTGGCCGCAAACGGCCTCACCGTGGTCGGAGCAGACATCGACCGGGCGGGACTGGACGAGACGGGCGACATCGCCGAGGACTGTGGCGTCGACGGGACGTTCCACGGCGTCGAGACGGACCTCACGAACGACGACGACGTGGAAGCCGTCGTCGCTGCCGCCGCCGAGGAGGGTGACGTCCGCTTCGTCGCCAACATCGCCGGCATGCAACACATCGCGAGCATCCCGGAGTTCCCGATGGAGACGTACGACCGCCTGACGAACGTGATGCTCCGGTCGCCGTTCAAGATGGCGCAGGCCGCCATGCCACACGTCCGCGACACCGACGACGGCGTCGGCGCAATCGCCAATATGTCCTCGGTTCACGGCCACTACGCGACGAAGGACAAGGCCGCCTACGTCACCGCGAAACACGGCATCACCGGGCTGACCCGGGCCATCGCCGCCGAGGGCGACGGGACGCTCCGTGGGTTCTCGGTCAGCGTCGGCTACGTCCTGACCCCGCTGATGGTCGACCAAATCGAGGACACGGCCACAGAGCGGGGCATCTCCGAACAGGAAGTCATCGAGGACGTGATGCTCGGACAGGCCCGCACGAAAGAGATGATGGCCCCGGCGGAGGTGGCCAACCTGTTTGTCTTCGGCTTTTCCAGCCACGCGAAACACCTAAACGGCGGCGACCTGCTGTTCGACGGCGGCTACACCCACACGTACGAGTGACGGCAGAAGTGCCGCGTCGGCCGACTGCGACCCGACGCGTCGCCATCGCCTGTCTGGGCGACGGGAGCCACACCGCGTCCACCGTCGACGCCCGCTGTCAGTTGCTGGAGGGTTGGGAGGAGAGGTGTGACCTCGTCGGCACCGGCAGCACCTCCCGCGGCGCGTTCAACGCGCTCGGAGTCCGGTCGCTCGTCTGCGCACCGACACACCCGCGCATAAAACACCGACAGCTATCTGCCGACCGGTGGTGAGCGGATACCCTGTGAGTATCATGGTGAACGCCACCCTGATCAGCGTGTGTCGACTATTACCAATCAAATATGCCCGATAGTTCCGACAGGGCATAGCCCGAGACACAATGAATCAGCAGAGTCACTCGCCTACCGTAGAGGAAGCGCTGCAAGCCGTACAGACTGGACGGCGACGACAAGCCCTCCGCTATCTCGAGGGAAACGGTGACGGGCCAGTCGAAGTCGCCACTCTCGCCGACGCGCTCCGCAATTCGGCCGATAGCACGACGGCACCGCCCAGTAGAGAGAAAGAGCGCCTCGAAGTCACACTCCATCACGTCGACCTCCCGAAACTGGACGAGATGGGCCTACTCGAATGCGACAGGCAACACAGGACTGTCTCGTATCACGGTATCGACGCAGTCGAGGAGTTGCTGACGTTCATCGCGGACACGTTCGAGTGAGCGGTGGACTTACTCCGTGGGACCGGTTCGCTGTTGGACGAACAGGTAGCCGTCGCTGTCGATGTGTACTCTCACGCCGGTGTAGTTGAACGACAACTGGACCGTCTCAGAGCGGTCACTGGTCAGGAGAGACTCCATAGCGTCCGGGTCGATGGAGTCGTTCAGGGGTGGGAGATCGCTCACCCGGTTACCTGTTTCGTCGGCGACAGCCGTCAGCAGTGACGTGATCAAGTCGGCGACAGAGCCCCATTCTGTACGCGCTGTGCTGTCGTCAGACTCTGGGTTGTCCTCATACATGGTGTCGAATCTCGTATATTACAGCAGTACTCGGTAGTGAGAGTACGGTCATTGGCAGCGCGTAAATCAGTTTTGTGAGAGCGTGAGTGATGGTCATTTGCGGTTCCCGTCGAGCGTCCACGCGAACAGCATCTGGAGGACGACGACCAGCCCTCTGTGCTGTAACTCATCGACAGCGTCGTAGACGCGTGTCCGTGGGACATCGGCGACGCCGCTTACGTCCTGTGCCGTTCCTTCCCCCAGTTCGACGAGAGCAACGAGCGTCCGGGCTGCATAGGCACTCAGGCCGAGGGCCGGTAGCTGTTTGATCGCCTCGAAGTGTGGGCACTGGGGTGAATCCTGCGACATATTGGCACCACTCGCCGCGCTAGGCGGCGCTCCGTTCTCAGTCAGTACGACGCGTGGGAGTAGTGAGTTGGGACCCGACTAGATCCACGCGCCGCCTCAATATCAATTCCGGACGTACATATTTGTGTTGTGATTAAGTGAGTTAATAGGTTTCGTCGTGAACTGTGATCACCAGTTTGATACCAGACAATAACGGTTCGTCTCAGTCGTCGCGTAATCGGACGGGAAATCCCGTCTTCGTAGCCCAAATGTCTTTCCGATGGCGACTGAACTGCCACGTAGCCTCGGGACAGCCGTGGCGTAGGTTGGGACCCACATGAACGAGCTTACAGGCGACGATCAGGCGATAGAACTGCTCCAGCAACTCGGATTGAAAGAGTACGAAGCGAAATCGTTCGTAGCGCTCTCGCGAGTATCCGCGGGCACTGCCAAAGACATCAGTGAGCGCTCGGAGGTACCACGGACACGCGTCTACGACGCCGTCCGCGTCTTGGAGTCGAAAGGGTTGGTGGAGATCCACCACTCGAATCCCCAGCAGTTCCGTGCCGTCTCCGTGGACGAGGCAGCCGACATTCTGCGCGACGAGTACCACGACCGTACCGAGTCACTCAGAGAGACGCTGAAGGCACTCGAACCGATCACGACCGAACCGGAGCGAGACGTGACCCACGAGGTGTGGGCGCTGTCGGGGAATCGCACGATAGCGGCCCGGGCGGAGCAACTGGTCAGTGAGGCCGACGACGAGGTAGTCCTGATTCTCGGCGACGAGGCGATGTTCACCGAGAGCCTGCAGGACGCGCTCGAAGCGGCAGAACAGCGTGGCGTCACGATAATCGTCGGCGCGGCTATCGAAGAGCTACAGACGACAGTGCAGTCGGCACTTCCGGACGTCGAGGTGTTCGTCTCCGGACTCTCGTGGCTCGCGTCGTCGGGTCCCGACGACCAGACGGACATCGAACGCCTCCTGTTGGTCGACCGCACCACCATCCTGATAAGCACTAGCTCGGGTCGGGAAGACGACGAGAAGGCCATCTTCGGGCGCGGGTTCGACAACGGCCTCGTGACGATCGTTCGCCGGTTGATGGCGACCGGCCTGTTGCCCGTCGACGACCCCGGGTCGGAACGTCCCTGATGTGCGTCACCGCCGCGAGACGCCGTCCAGTTTTTAGCGCTAGAGGGTTTACGAGCGGATATGCCGGTCACCGACGACGACGAACTCCGCGAGATACTGAGCCTGAACCGCGTCGCTGTCGTTGGGTGTTCGACCACTCCCGGGAAGGACGCCCACGAGATACCGAAGTACCTCATAGACAAGGGATACGACGTCGTCCCGGTCAACCCGTTCGCCGACGAGATATTCGGGCGCGAGGCCTACGATTCGCTCGCCGACGTCCCCGGCGAGATAGACATCGTCGACGTGTTTCGCCCCAGTGAGGAGGTCAGTGACATCGTCGACGCCGTCCTCGAACGCGAGGACGTACAGGTCGTCTGGTTGCAACTGGGCATCCACGACGACGACGCCGTCGAACGCGCCGAATCGGCGGGCCGCCGCGTGGTACAGGACCGCTGTATGAAACCGACTCACCAGCGGCTGCTCGGATAGCTATTCCGGTGCCAGAGCGCTCCTCAGACCGCTGTAGCGTCTGTCAGTCCGAGGCGTCCGACGGCTCTTTCAAGCCGTGAAAACGCTAGACCCTTTTGATTAGGGAGTCAGTCTAAGGACGAGTAGAATAGCAAATGACGAGCATCGAAGGATCAGATGGCGGGGTCGAAGCGATACCGCAGAACGTAGATGGAAAAGAACCGGTGCGCCACCACTTCGACTGGGACGATATCCCACCGAGTGAGGCGGTGTGCCGGGCGATTGGCGTCGCGCTGAACAGCCACCCAACCGACATCGGGCCGCTGTACGAGACGGCGGACCTCGAAGCGATGGACGGACTGCTACTGTCTGCCGACGGCGATATCGAACTCTCCTTTACGCACGAGGGCCTGCTGGTCGTCGTTCGTGGTACCGGCGAAATCGTCGTCGACCCAATCGAGAACTGAGCGGGGGTCGACGGAACTGTCTGCTCGCGGGGCGCGCCCGAACGGAACTCGCCTGACACCAGCGAGTGCAGAACGTTCGGGGCGCTCTCAGAGCGGACGAACCGGAGTGAGACACCCAGTATAGCGCCGTAGACGGAAGCAGAGATGCCAACCGTTTTCCTCCGGATTTCCAGCCCGAAGACGAGACGTCCAGAAGACGGTAGCGGGGGCGTCGTCGCCGAGCGTCAGCACGAACGCCGTCACCGCGACTGTCGCTACGAGTCCGTCAGTCCGGTTACGGGGCAGGTCCGACATCCCGCGTCGCCGTTCGAGCGTGTCGGCCCACAGCGTCACCGATCGTAACGTGTCAGCTCGTCCCGCCTTAATTTTCCGATAACTCCCGTGAATCGGAGTTACCGCGGCGTTAGCCGTATCGGGACGAAACGACGAAGGTGACCGTTCCGACCACGGGAGCGGAAACGCGGTTGGTCCCGAACGGTCGGTAGCGGAATCTTACCGTCCGGATAAATATAGTGACACTATCAGTACGGGGACTCGTCGCCTATGTTTCGAAACGACAGACGTACGTTCCTGAAAGGAATCGGTCTCGCTGCGTGTGGTGTCAGTCTCACCGCTGTCGGTAGCCGTACGACGACTGCCGCGACCGACGACGACGGTTGGCCGACCTTCCAGCACGACGCACGGAACACCGGGTCGGTAGCGTCAGGTCCCGGCGTCGAGTTCCCGAAAGTCGGGTCGTCGGTACGGACCGGGATATACACCGATTCACGGCCGGCCGTCGCCGACGGCGTCGCCTACTACGCGAGTGGGAGCGTCACTGCCACCGACCTCGAAACGGGCTCGGCGGTGTGGAGGACGCCGTTCTCGGCGGCCGACGCACCCATCGGTGAAGACCTCGCGCCGACCGTCGCGGGCGACACGCTCGTCGTCAGCGGCGGCGGCGTCGTCACCGCACTCTCGCGGAGCGACGGCAGCGTCCGCTGGCAGTACGAGACCGACTCGGTGGACAGTTCCTCGACGAAAGTCGTCGACGGCACCGTCTACGTCGCGTCGGACACCGGCTGGTGTCACGCCGTCTCGCTCGCCGACGGGACCCGCGAGTGGGCGTTCGAGACGCCCGGCGACGTCCACACGTACAAGCTGTTCGGGGTTCCGGCGGTGGCCGACGGAACCGTCTTCATCTCCTCCTCGCAAGGGTTGTACGCCCTCGACGCGGCGACCGGTGAACAGCAGTGGACCGGGACCACGAGCGATTTCCCGCCCGTCGTCGGTGACGGGTCCGTCTACGTCGTACAGGGAGAGAACGTTGCCGCGCTCGACCAAACGACGGGCGAGGAACAGTGGCGGACGGACGCGGAGTACGACATCCGGTCGACGCCCGTCGTCGCCGACGGGCGGGTCTTCGTCCGCCGGTACCCGGACTCGGTACACGCCATCGACGCCGCCGACGGCACGGAGCTGTGGGAGGCCGAACCCGGCGAGGCCAACTACATCCAACTGGCCGTCGCCGACGATACACTGTACGTACCCACGGGGACCGACTTCTATCAACAACTCGTCGCGTTCGATACGGCCACCGGCGAGGAGCGATGGCGCCACTACCGGACGGAACTCGAAATCGCTGAACCGCTCGGCGTCTACCTCGCTGACGGGTCGCTGTACTTCTTTACCGGCGGAGACACGCTTCAGGAACTCGTCGACGGCCCGCGGTCGTTCCGCTGGTCCTACGAGCTACGGACGTTCGACAGCGACGGCGACGAGTCGGAGTACGTCCCCGAGACGCCGCCGGTAGCGAGCCAGTACGGCGTCTACGTCAGCCATCAAACCTCGGCGGGGGGACTCCTGCAGGCCATCGAGGACGACAAAGGCGGATACCACTGGGCTGCCAGTTCCGACGGGACTCTCGGCGTCGGCGACACCGGCGTCTACGCCGTCGACGGGGACGACCTCACCGCCTACGACATCGTCGAGACGGACGGCCTCTTCGAAGGGGAGTCCGAGCGATGGACCAAGAGCCTCAAACCGCTCACGACGGCCCCGCTAGCCGTCGAGGGAACCGTCTACGTCGGGAGCGGCGTCGACGGCGACGCTGCAGCGGTGTACGCCATCGACGCGGAGAGCGGTGAGACGCGCTGGACGTTCACTGGTTCTGGCTGTCCCCCGCTCGCGACAGTCACCGCCGGCCCGGCTAGTCTGGGCGACCGCGTCGTCGTCGGTACCGACAACCGCCTGTTCGCGCTCACGAAATCGACCGGTAACATCGTCTGGACCGACCTCGGGACGGTCGAACACGCCGCGACCAACGACTCGCAGGCGTTCGCGGCCGGCGACAGCACCCTGCGAGCCGTCTCGGCCGAGGGTGACGACCAGTGGAGCGACGATGTCGCCGGGAGCGTTCAGGGCCTCGCGGCGGACGGCGACAGAGTCTACGCCCAAGTGATGGCTTCGGGCGGGGACCGCCTCGTCGCCGTCGACGCCGCGGACGGAACCGAAATCTGGGAGTACACCGACCCGAACCTCGACGCCATCACGGCACCCAGAGCTACCGACAACGCGGTGTATCTCGGGAGCGGCCCGTCCGTACGTGCGCTGGACCCGAGCGACGGCAGCGAGATTCGCGCCTACCGGACCGACGAACGGGTCGTCCAGCCCCCAGCAGTCACCGACGGGAGCGTCTACGCTACCACCGAGGCCGCCGAGGTGACGGCCTTCGACCGAACGGAGTAACGCCCCGCGGTGGGACCGCCAAGCCGTCGCCGGATGGCGGGAAGCCAACTGTTTTCCTCGCTGGCGACCTGACCGGAGACATGGACGCCGAGGAAGTCGAGGCACTCATCGAGGCAGAGATTCCGGACGCAACGGCCACTGTCACCACGCCGCGGGACCCCGACGACGACAAGCACTACGCCGTCGACGTGGTGTCGCCGGCCTTCGAAGGGAAGTCACTCGTCGACCAACACCAACTCGTCCACGACGCTCTCGGCGAGCATCTCACGCGAGACATCCACGCCATCGAACTGACCACCTCGACACCCGAGTGAACCACTGCCGGCGGTAGCCATTTCCCTCCCGACGTGTTACGGGGAGCCATGAGCTTCGAACCGGAGGAACGCTCCCGCGAAGAGGTACAGGAAAACGTCGACGACACCATCGAGAACAACGAGGTGGCCCTGTTCATGAAGGGCAGCGAGATGATGCCACAGTGTGGCTACTCCCGGAAGGCCATCGGTCTCATCAAGCAGTACCGCGAGGACGTGGCGACGGTGAACGTCCTGACAGCCACGGAGGCCTATCGCGAGGCCCTCTCGGAGTACAGCGGTCGCGAGACGATTCCCCAGACGTTCGTCGACGGCGAGTTCGTCGGCGGGAGCGACATCCTCGAACAGTTAGACGAGAACGGCGACCTCGAAGCGACGCTGAATGCCTGAGCAGCGAATCACTTCGCGGTTCGGTGTTCGAAACCCGCCCGACAGGTCACAATCGCGGCCGGCGTCGCGGGTCGCTACTCGCTGTCTTTGATGTCGCCGAGTTTGTCGACGAGGTCGCTCGTCGACGCTTCGGTGTCGAAAGACACCTCGCCGTCGTGGTCGTTCTCGTGGACGGCGACGCCTTCGCTGTCGTCTGTGTCTACGTCCTGGTCTTTCTGTTCGGACTCGTCGTAGCTACCAAAACCCATGTGTGAACGGTGGCGTGTCGGCTACTAAAATGGGACGGTCGCACCGCTCGTCGGCGCACGGTATCGCGACACACGTCGGCTACCGGTCGTTTCGGTCGTCGTCTCGGGAAGCAAAGGTTCTTATCCGTGGTCGCACATCCCCTAGATAACGACATTCGATAGCCGTTGTTCTTCGACGGCCGAAGTCTTCAATCGCAGTTTCCCGCATACATGAGTACCGCAGACGAGACGCTTGAGAAGATCAAAGCACAGGTCGAGGAAGAGACGCCGGACGACATCACCATATCGTCGGTGACGTTCGAAGGCCCGGAACTGGTGATCTACACGCCCGACGCCAAGGAGATCGCCAACCGGGACGGTATCGTCCGGAACCTCGCACAGACCCTCCGGAAACGCATCAACGTTCGTCCGACGGCGGACGCACTTATCCCACAGAAAGAAGCCCGCGCGAAGATCGAGGAGACCATCCCCGAGGACGCCGGCGTCCAGAACCTCGACTTCGACGACGCGACGGGCGAAGTGTTCATCGAGGCCGAGAAACCCGGCCGCGTCATCGGCCGGCACGGCGAGACGCTGGACCAGATAGCCGCAAGCGTCGGCTGGACGCCCGAAGTCGTCCGCACGCCGCCGATGGAGTCCTCCACCGTCTCGAACGTCCGGAACTTCCTGAAACAGGAACGCGACGAGCGGCGGGACATCCTCGAACGCGTCGGCCGCCAGATAAACCGGCCGACGACGGCCGACGACGACTGGGTCCGTCTTACGACGCTCGGCTGTTGCCGCGAGGTCGGTCGCGCCTCTTTCATCCTCTCGACGCCCGAATCGCGCATCCTCATCGACTGTGGCGACAAACCCGGTGCCGAAGGCGAGGTGCCGTATCTGCAAGTGCCGGAAGCGCTCGCGGCCGGGCCGAACTCCATCGACGCCGTCGTCCTGACACACGCCCACCTCGACCACTCCGCGCTCATCCCCATCCTGTTCAAGTACGGCTACGACGGCCCCATCTACACCACCGCACCGACGCGGGACCTGATGGGTCTGCTCCAACTCGACTATCTCGACGTCGCCGCCAAGGAGGGACGCGCCCCGCCCTACGAGAGCCAGCAGGTCCGTGACGCCCTGAAACACACCATCCCGCTGGATTTCGGCAACGTCACCGACATCGCGCCGGACATCAAGCTCACCATGCACAACGCCGGCCACATCCTCGGGTCGGCGGTGTGTCACTTCCACATCGGCGAAGGGCGGTACAACGTCGCGTTCTCGGGCGACATCCACTACAAGGACACCCGCCTGTTAGACGGCGCGGTCAACGACTTCCCGCGCGTGGAGTCGCTCATCCTCGAATCCACCTACGGCGGGAAAAACGACTACCAGACCGACCAGGAGGACTCCGAACGTGTCCTCAAGCGCGTCATCAACGAGGCCCACGAGAAGCAGGGCCACATCCTCATCCCGGCTTTCGCCGTCGGGCGCTCGCAGGAACTGATGCTCGTCTTAGAAGAGGCGATGAGCGAGGGCGACATCCCGACGATGCCAGTGTATCTGGACGGGATGATTCGAGAGGCGACGGCCATCCACACCGCCTACCCCGAGTACCTGCGCGAGAGCCTGCGCAACCGCATCCTCTACGAGGACGACAACCCGTTCCTCGCCGAGCAGTTCCAGCAGGTCGACGGCGGCGAGGAGATGCGACAGGACATCGTCGACGAGGAACCAGCCATCATCCTCACCACATCGGGGATGGTCACGGGCGGTCCCGTCATGTCGTGGCTCCGCCTGCTGGGTGGCGACCCGGACAACACGATGGTCTTCGTCGGCTATCAGGCCGAAGGCACTCTCGGACGCCAGATTCAGCGCGGACAGGACGAGATATCGATGTCCGACAAGAGCGGTCCCCGAGCGGAGCGCGTCAGCCTGAAACTCGGCGTCGAGACGGTGGATGGCTTCTCCGGCCACGCCGACCGGCAGGGGCTGGAGACGTTCGTCGAGACGATGCACCCCCGACCAGAGAAAGTGCTCTGTGTCCACGGCGACGAGAGTTCGACGAACCAGCTCTCCTCGGCGCTGTACCAGAAGTTCAACATGCGGACGTTCAACCCGAAGAACCTAGAGACGTTCCGGTTCGTCTGAGTCGGTCAGTCTTTGTCGTCGCCGCCCTTGCTCCCCGAGTTATCGTCGTCTTTGATGTTGAGCGCCGCGAGCAGGCGGCTGTTGATGACCTGTTCGACGATACCCACCAGCACGTCGTCGTCGCTGGTGTAGTCAGAGAAGATACCCAGCGGGACTTCCGCGCCGGCCATCTCGCGGTGGCCGCCCGCACTGCCCTCGTCGTCGAAGGCGCTCGCAAGCACTTCGCCGATGTGGACTCGGGAGTCCGTCGTCCGCGCACTCAGTTGGATCGTATCGTCGATGATACCGAACACGATGGCCGTCTCGATGCCTTCGAGGGTCGCGAGGTAGTCGGCCGACTGCGGAAGCGCGTCGCGCTCACTGGTCCGGCCGACGTGAGAGATAAGGACCGACCCCCTGACGCTCCGATTGTGGATGGCGTCGGCGATCGCGTCGACCGTCGCGCCGCTGACCGCTGGCGACGAGAGTTGCCTGAGCAGGTCCGAGTCGGCGTAGTCGTGGAGATAGCTCGCCGCCTCGTACTCCTTGCGCGTCACCCCTCGGAGGAAGCCAAGCGTCTCCCGGCGGATGGCGAACAACAGCGCCGTCGCGACTCGGGCGTCCGGGTCCATCGGTAACTCGCGGACGTACTCGGCGAGGATGGTGGCCGTCGCACCGACGTCCTCCCGGTGGTCGACGAACGTCGCTTCGACGTCCTCTGCCGGGTGGTGGTCCAGCACGATGTCGACGGCAGTCCCCTCGGGGACGCGGTTGTTCGCGCCGGGTTTCGAGTGGTCGACGAACGCCAGCAGCGACCCGGACGGTCGGTTCTGGACCAGTTCGGGGTCGAAAGGGCGCAATTCGACGTCCAGCAGGTTGACGAATGCCCGGTTCTGCTGGTGAGAGATCTCCCCGCTGTAGAGGATGTGCCGTTCGTCGATACCGGTGCTGGCGGCTATCTGGCCGAGTGCCACGGCGCTGGCCAGACAGTCCGGGTCGGGGTTGTTGTGGCAGACGATGGTGAGTTCGTCACTGTCCGAGAGGAGGTCCCACAGCGTCTGCGCGTGGCTCATTGCCCTCACTTGGTTCTCCCGATACAAGCATTTACTGACCAGAGTGGCCGGTCAGTTCGGGGTTTCACCGGGCCGAACAGGCATCGGGATTGACAACGACGCCTCCCGCAGTGTGTGATATGTTGACTGAGCTACTCGACGGCGGCGTCGAGGACGCAGGCGGCTACATCGCGGAGGTCGTCTACGGCGCCAACGACGGCATCATCACGACGTTCGCCATCGTCGCCGGTGTCGCCGGGGCGGCACTCGACCCGGGTATCGTCCTGATTCTCGGCTTCGCGAACCTCTTTGCCGACGGGTTCTCGATGGGGATGAGCAACTTCCTCAGTCAGCGCTCGGCGATGGACTACCAGACGGCACAGACCGGCACCGCTACGGCCGTGAAACCGCCGTCGTGGACGGCGCTGACTACGTTTCTCGCGTTCGTGTTCGCCGGGTGGATGCCGCTGTTGCCCTACGTGATAGCGCTCGTACTGACCGACCCGTTCGGTGGCGTCCCCACGTTCAGTGTCTCCGTGGCGGCGACGGCCGTCGCCTTCTTCGGTATCGGTGCGAGTCGGAGCGTCGTCACCGACCGCAAGTGGCCCGTGGCGGGCACAGAGATGCTCGGCGTCGGGATGCTCGCTGCGGGCGTCGCCTTCGCCGTCGGTATCCTGCTGGCCGGTCTCGCCTGACCCGCCGATCCGCGCTCAGTCCTCGGCGGTTCGCGTCATCAAGAGCGGGACGGGCGAGGACCGGACGAGTTTCGAACTGACGCCACCGAGCGCGTACCAACTGAAGTTCGTCTGGCCCTGCGTTCCGAGGACGAGGAGGTCGACGCCCTCGGATTCGACGTACGCCCGAATCTCGCGGTGTGGGGTCCCGTAGACGACGGACCCGGTCACCGAGTCGAGCGATTCTTCGGCAGTCTCTACGGCCGAGTCGAGAATCTCGTGGGCGTGCTCGTCGAGTTCGCTGTCTCTGATGACCGACCGTGCGTCGGGTCCGAGCGATCCCGTCTCGACGACGTGGAGGACGTGAAGCGTCGCACCCGTCGCCGCGGCGACGTCGACGCCCTCCGCCAGCGCTCGCTCTGCGCCCGGACTGCCGTCCGTCGGTACGAGGACGCGCTGACACGGGTAGCGGTACTCGGCCTCCCCGTCGGGGTTGACGACGAGGACAGGGACCGGAGCGGCGTTGAGGACGCGTTCGGTGACGCTGCCGAGCAACACGCGTTCGAGGCCGCGCCGGCCGTGGGTCGGCATCACGACGAGGTCCATCCCGTACTCCGCTGCGTAGTCGGCTATTGTCAGCGACGGGTCGCCCTGCATGACCTCGCCCTCCGCGGTCACGCCGCGGTCGGTCGCCCGGTCGACCACCGTCCCGACGACTCGCTCGCCGGCCCGTTCGAGGACGTCGACGATTTCGCCGCGGACGTCCGTGACGCTGTCGCGGTTCGTGTCCGCCACGTGCAGGACGTGCAGCGTCGCGTCGTGTGCCGCCGCGACGTCGAGGACGTAGTCGAGGACCGATTCGGCCGTGTCGCTCCCGTCCGTCGGGAAGAGGATGTGGTCGTACATAATGGAGACTACGGGGTGTCGCCGTAGCCGCCGTCGTGGCGGCCCGTAGTCACCGATTCGTCACCCGACAGGATAAAGCGCGGGGGCGAGTCAGAGCGGTCAGCGCTTGCTCCGGTTCCACCGCCTGACTGCGACGGCGACGGCGAGGTAGGCAGGGAGTGCAACGGCGAGCACTGTCCCGATGCGACCCCAGTCACTCACAGTGAGCGCGACGGTACCGAAGTACCGGCGCAGCGGCGTGTACAGCACGGCCAGTTGCAACAGAGCGGAGACGGCCACCGCACCGGCCAGCCACAGATTCGAGAACGTCGGCGTCTCTCTGAGCCACCGGATGACGTACAGTTTCTCGAACTCGATAGCGACGAACCCCGTAAAGACCATCGTCATGGCGTAGGGCGTCACGGCGGGTGCGCCATCGAGGGTCAGCAACAGCAACCCCAGCATGAGGAGCGTCGAGATAGTACCCAACCCGCCCATCAGACCGAGCATCCCCCGGTCTACGATGCCGCGGCCGGGGTCCCGTGGCGGGCGGTCCATCACGTTCTCGCTCGAAGGGTCCGCACCGAGCGCCACTGCCGGGAGGCCGTCGGTCAGCAGGTTAATCCACAGCAACTGCACTGCCGGCAGGACGAGGTAGCCAAAGAGCGAGGCGATGAAGACGATAGCCACCTCGGCGATGTTCGCACTCAGGAGGTACGCGACGAACTTCCAGACGTTGTCGAAGATGGCCCGGCCGCGCTCGACGGCCCGTTCGATGGTCGCGTAGTTGTCGTCGAGCAAGACGATGTCGCTGGCTTGCTTGGCCACGTCGGTGCCGCGAATCCCCATCGCGACGCCGATGTCGGCATGTTTCAGCGCAGGCGCGTCGTTGACGCCGTCGCCGGTCATCGCGACGCGGTGGCCGTTGGCCTGTAGTGCCCGCAAGATGCGGACCTTGTGTTCGGGGGCCGTCCGCGCGAAGACGTCGACGTCCTCGACGCGGTCACGGAGCGTCTCGTCGGTCATCCCGGCTAGTTCCCGACCCTCCATCACCTCGGTGTGCATCCCGAGCGATTCGGCGATAGCGGCGGCGGTGCGGACGTTGTCTCCGGTCACCATCTTCACGTCGATGCCCGCTCGCTCCGTGGCGGCGATGGCGTCGGCCACCTCCTCGCGCGGCGGGTCGATGAGACCGACGAGGCCGACGAAGACGAGGGCGTCCTCGGCGACCCCGTCGGCGGTAAGGTCGCCCTCCGTGTAGGCTACGGCGAGGACCCGGAGCGCGTCGTCGGCGAACGTTCGGACCTGCGCGCGAATCCGGTCGGCCGCCGCCTCGGTCAGCGGTTCCGGTCCGCCCTCGGTCAGGACGTGGTCGGCCTTCGAGAGGATCACTTCCGGCGCGCCCTTGAGATACGAGCGCTCCTCGTGGACCGTCCCCATCCACTTGCGCTCGGAGGAGAACGGTATCTCGTCGGTCCGGGGGTGGTCGTCCCGCAGGGCCGTCACGTCGATGCCCGCGTCCTCGGCGGCGGCTACCAGCGCTCGTTCGGTCGGGTCGCCGGCGTCACCGTCCGGCGTCGCGTCGCTACAGAGTGCGGCGGCTCGCAACAGCAGGTGGACGCGGTCTTCGACGGGTTCGGTGTCGTGTTCGACCACGCTGTCGTTGATCCAGACCCTGCTGACGGCCATCTCCCCTCGCGTGAGCGTCCCCGTCTTGTCGGTACAGATCACGTCGACGCCGCCGAGTGCCTCGACCGCCGGGAGCCGGCGGACCAGCGCGTTCTCGTCGGCCATTCGGCGGACGCCGAGCGCGAGCGTCAGCGTCACGACCGCTGGGAGGCCCTCGGGGACGGCGGCGACGGCGAGCGACACCGCCGTCAGCGCGGCCTGAAACGGGTCCGTGCCCTGCAAGAGCAGGAGGGGGACGACGAGGGCGGCGAGTACGACCACGCCGAGGCCGAGTCTGCGCCCGAGCGAGTCCAGTTCCCGCTGGAGCGGCGTCTCGGTCGTCTCCGTCGCGGCCAGTTCCTGCGCGATAGCGCCGACTTCGGTATCCATTCCCGTCGCGGTGACGACGGCGACGCCCCGGCCCCGCGTGACGTTCGTCCCCTTATATGCCATCGGCGTCCGCTCGGCCAGCGGCGTGTCCGCGTCGACGGCGTCCGCGGACTTTCCGACCGGCGCGCTCTCGCCGGTCAGGGGGGCCTCGTCGATTTCCAGTCCCGTCGTCTCGACGAGGCGGCAGTCCGCCGGCACCACGTCGCCGCCGGTCAGTTCGAGGACGTCGCCCGGAACCAGTTGTGTCGCCTCCACGTCGGTCGTCGTTCCCTCCCGGCGAACCGTCGCCGTCGGCGCGGTCAGTTCGCGCAACGCGGCGAGACTCTCCTCGGCGCGGTAGTCCTGTACGAACCCGAACAGGCCGTTGGCGACGACGATGACGGTGATGAGGACGGCGTCGACAGCGTGGCCGGCCCAGACGGACAGCGCCGCCGCGACCACCAGCACGTAGATGAGGACGCTCTGGTACTGTGCGACGAAGATGCGAAACACCGACCGTCCCGCATCGCGGGCCACCTCGTTCGGGCCGTGTGCGGCCCGTCGCTCGCGGACCGACTCGGCCGAGAGGCCATCGGGGCCGCTGTCGAGGGCGTCGTACACGGCGTCGGCGGACTGAGCGTGTGCGGGCGGGTCCACACGCGGAGTGACTCGGCCCGGCACTAAGTGTGTTTGGCGTTGACACGGGCAGCGGGTTTACGTATCGGCCGGTCGGAGAGTCCCCCATGGCCCCAGTCCGCCGACTCGTCGTCGACGTATTGAAACCGCACGATCCGCCGTTGCTGGAGTTCACCGAACGGGTCAGCGAGACGGACAGCGTCGACGGCGCGACCACCTCGCTCATCGAACTCGATCAGGAGGTACAGAACGTCAAGGTCACCGTCGAGGGCGACGCCCTCGACATGTCGGCCATCGAGTCGACCATCGAGAGCCTCGGCGGCACCGTCCACTCCGTCGATCAAGTCGCCTGCGGCGAGTACGTCGTCGACGACCAACCGACGCTTCAGGACGGGTGACCGCCGTGGCCTCCGCGCGTGAGTTACTGCGCCGGTTGCTGGGGAAAGAGGACGTCCTCGCCATCTCGCGACGGTACTTCATCTCCAACGGGTTCGACGGGACGCTGACGTGCATCGGCGTCGTCATCGGGTCGGTACTCTCGGGGGTCCCGAACGGCCTCACCGTCATAAAGATCGGACTCGGGGCGGCCGTCGGTCTCGGCACCTCGGCGGTCTGGAGCGTCTGGGAGATAGAACGGGCAGAGAAGCGCGCGGAGATACGCCGCCTCGAACGCGCGATGCTTACGGACCTCGACGACACCCGCATCCAGCGAGAACACCGCGGGGCTAGACTACTCCACGCGACGATGAGCGGACTGGGACCGACCGTCGGCGTGCTGATACCGCTGTCGCCGTTCCTGCTGGAAGGCACCGTGCTGAGCATGACCGAGGCGGCAATCGCTGCCGTCGGCCTCGGCATCGGCGTCCTCGGTGCCTTCGGGGCGTACATGGGGTCTATCTCCGACCAGCGGTGGTACGTCGCGGCGGCCCGGATGGCGCTGGCCGGCCTCGTCGTCGCCGTCGTCAACCTCCTCTTGCCCGGTTAGGTCCGCCCCGGCGACTCGACGCGGCCGGTCAGTGCCTCGGGGACGAGACGATAGAACTCGAAATCCACCACTCGCGTCGGTTCCTCGAAGATGTCGATCAGCGGAATATCGACTCTGTCGAGGCCCGAAAGCGTCTCGGTCGCGATGTCTGACTCCGCGAGGTCTTCGAGTTGGCCGGTGGCGACGACGCTCTGCCACCGATCGTCGACCTGCCGGTGGACGACGAAGGAGACGGGACGGTCGTCGAGGTCAGTCTTCGAACTCTCGGGGCCGACGGCGAGGCGAAAGTAGAACGTCCGAGCGTTCGCGTCGTATCCGTACGACACCGGGACCGAGTGCGGGGAGTGGACCGCCGTTCTCGACAGTGACAGGACGCCAGTGCCGCCGTTTCCGAGGAACTCGTCTACCTCGTCGTCCGCCATCGACACGGGATGGTCTGACTCCATATCTGTACCAATTTGGTTGGGTGGACTATAAGTCCTGACTGGCGGTCGGTACGGTCCCGTCCGGGTCGACACGCCGTCACTCGTCTCGTTGGCGCGTACTCACCGTGAGAACGGGTACAGTCGACCGGCGAACGAGACGTTCGGCCGTGCTTCCCAACACGACCCGGTCGAGGCCCGTGTGGCCGTGGGTCCCCATCGCGACGACGTCGACGCCGGCGTCCGTCACGTACTCCAGCAGGGCCTGACCCGGATAGCCGGTCGGCGTCGCCGTGACCGCGTCGAGACCGGCCGCACGTGCCGTCTCGGCGACCGATTCGGCTGCCTCGGCGGCCGACTCCTCGAGGTGGTCGAGGACGCCCGGCGGGATACCCATCTCCGACCCCGTGGCGAGGTCGCCGAGATTGACCACGCTGACGGCGTGGACCCGGGCGTCGGCCCGTTGGGCGACGGCGAC
Source organism: Haloarcula sp. JP-L23 (assembly GCF_011602445.1). Classification (NCBI taxonomy): domain Archaea; kingdom Methanobacteriati; phylum Methanobacteriota; class Halobacteria; order Halobacteriales; family Haloarculaceae; genus Haloarcula; species Haloarcula sp. JP-L23. The sequence continues at coordinate 2,706,923 of NZ_CP050014.1, forward strand.
TCCGTGTTCGACGGCGGCGGTCGCCGCCTCGCTCCCGTCGGTCGGAATCAGGACCTCGTCGTATCCCTCGCCGACCTGCGTCTCCTCGGTCGCGCGGACGCTGAGGACCGGGACGGGCGACCGGCGCAGGACGCGTTCTGCGACGCTGCCCGTCAGGACCCGCGTGAGACCACTGCGTCCATGGGTCCCCATGGCGACGACGTCGATATCGTGAGAGGTCACGTAGTCGAGAATCACGTCCGATGGCCGGCCGGTCAGGACCTCTCGTCGGACCGTCTCGACGTTCGCCACCACGGACTCGGTGGCATCGACGGCAGACTCCGCCTGGGCTTTCAGTCGCGCGATGAACTCGTCGTCGACGCCGCCGACCGAGAAGGGGCCGCTCGCGGCGTCAACGTCGACGGCGGTGAGCAGATGGATCGACGCGTCGAACAGGTCGGCGAGGTACGCCCCGTGTGTCGCCGCTCTGAGCGCGTGGTCACTCCCGTCCGTTGGTACGAGGATAGTGTCGTACATCCGTACCGGGGCGATACGTGCGTGCAGTTGATAGTTCTACGTCACGAGCGCGGTGGCGGACGGACACGCCCACCCCACCGTGTCGAGTGTTCTGCGTTCCCGGGGGAGGGGGCTCGTGGGCGACGGATACTCACGTTCGAGCGACGGCCGGACCGTGGACGACGGGACGTGTCGTCGACGGGTCTCTACCGACAGCCACCACCCCACGCACCCCACCGTGTCGAGTGTTCCCGTACCAGTGCGTCGCTCTGTGAGCGGAACGTGTCGACAGTGAGTACTAACCGCTACCGGGAACGCGCGTACCCGCCCGTTTCCACGTGACGGTCGCCCCTCTCACCCCACCGTGTCGAGTGTTCTCACAGCGAGGTGACTGGTCGAACAGGCCGGACCGAACGCTCACCCGCTTAGATGTGGCGCGCGACGACGCTGGGCGTGGCGATGTCGTCCAGTTCCCTGACCACGTCACAGACGAGGTCCAGCGGGACGTCGAACTCGTACTCGTGGTACTGCCCGCCGGCCCGTCCCTCGTTGCGGACGGTACGCTGGAGGATGCCGACCATCGCGAGGTCCGCGAGGTGGTCGTGCATCCGACGGCGGACGAGCGGATCGGTGCCCGACTGGTCGGCCACTGTCCGATATACGGGGTAGATCTCGCGGACGCGGGCCGGCATCTGCTCTTCGAACGCCAGCGAGAGCGTCGCGATGAGCGTGAGGTGCCCGTGGTGGGTCAACTCCCGCATCCCGTGGCGAATCTGGCCGCGTTCGAGTTCCTGTGAGGCCTCGCGGACGTGTTCCTCGACTATCGGCGGGTCGCCGTGCGTGCGGGCGATGTCGCCGGCCTTGTACAGCAAGTCGAGTGCCTGTCGCGCGCTCCCCGTATCCTGTGCGGCGATAGCGGCACACAGTTGCAGGACTCCCGCCGACAACGCATCCTCCCGTAGCGCACCGTCGACGCGTTGAGTCAGTATCGACTCCAGTTCGGGCGCCTGATACGGTGGGAAGTGAATCTCCTCCTCACAGAGCGTGTCCTTGACCTTCGGCGAGAGCGTCTCCCGGAACCCGAAGTCGTTGCTGATGCCGATGACGCCGGGCTTGACGGTATCGAGGTAGCCGTTCGAGCGCGCCCGCGGGAGTTCATAGAGGATGTCGTCGTCCTCGCCGATGTGGTCTATCTCGTCTAAGACCAGCAGGACCGTCCCGCCGACGTCCTCCAGTTCCTCGTACAGCATATCGAAGACGGCCTGCTGGGGGTAGCCGGTCGTGCTTATCTGCTGGTTCGCCGGGCGCAGGAGGTTCACGAGGTTCGCAGCGACCTGATACGACGAGGAGAAGTTCGTACAGTTCAGCCAGTACACCGAGAGGTCGACGTCGTCGTACTCGGCGACGTCCTGTTTCAGATGAGAGAGCAGGAACCGCGTGACCGCCGTCTTGCCGACACCCGCTTTCCCATAGAGGAAGATGTTGCGCGGCTGCGCGCCGTTGATGACTGGCTGGAGCGCGTTCTCGTAGGCGGCCAGTTCGTCGTCCCGGGCGGCGATAGAATCGGGCTGGTAGTCCTCCCGCAGCATGTCCTCGTCGCGGAACACGTCCTCGTCGCGGGTGAACCTCGCCATTGCCGCACCGTATGGACATTCAGTACATAAAACCACCGTGTCGACTGCGTCGAGTGAAAGACTTTCACCCCGAATAGCCACCCCACCGTGTCGAGTGTTCTGGCGGCGGACCGACGACTCGTCTGTCGGTTGGCGTGGACCTACGTGAATGGTCCGTTCTCGTCTCGCGGACCTGCGGTTCGACAGTCACGGCGACGTCCTCGAGTGCCGGCCCCTATTGGTCCGTGCCGACAACGTCCGCTTTGATGTCCTCGGGGCCTTCACAGCGCCGGGCGTAGTTCTCACCCGCGTGGAGATGCTGGTCGTCGGTCACGTCCGTCCAGCCACGACCCGGTGAGTGGCGGGTCGCCCCGTCGGTCACGTCGGTCGCACCGACGGCCCACTCCGGCCCGACTCTGTGAGACACAGAACACTCGACACGGTGGGGTGGGAGGGGTCCGTCACTCGGCCAGCGGTTCGGTCGACAGCGGCGGCCGTTCGGACACGCCAGCACCCGTCGCCCCGAGAACACTCGACACGGTGGGGTGACGGGGGCCGGCCTCAGCCGCCCAGATACAGTTTCGAGACGTCTTCGTTGTCCAACAGTTCCGAGGCGGCGTCCTCGAAGCGGACGGTCCCCTGATCCAGCACGTACCCACGGTCGGAGATGCCGAGCCCTTTCTTCGCGTTCTGCTCGACCATCAGGATGGCCGTGTCCATGTCGTTGACCGCCTGCACGTGGCCGAACACCTCGTCGGCGGTGTTCGGGGCCAGCCCCGCCGACGGTTCGTCGATGAGCAACACGTCGGGTTCCATCACCAGCGCTCGGGCGAAGGCGAGCACCTGCCGCTGACCACCAGAGAGCGTCTTGGCTTTCGCCTTCCGGGTGTTGTCCAGCAGCGGGAACCGCTCGTAGAGCCGTTCGATAACCTCGTCGAGACCGCTTTCGCGGGCGACGCCGCCCATCCGGAGGTTCTCCTCGATGGTGAGGCTCCCGAACACGTTGTCCGTCTGCGGGACGTAGCCGATGCCCTCGCGGACGATGTCTTCGGGCGCCATCCCGCCGATCTCGTCGCCGTGGTAGGTGACGGTTCCCTCCCACGGCGTCAGCATGCCGAAGGCCGTCTTGAGGACCGTCGACTTCCCAGCGCCGTTGGGACCGATGAGGCAGACGATTTCCGACGCGTCGAGGTGCAGCGACAGGTCCTCTAGGACCTGCACCTCCCCGTAGCCGCTGTCGACGTTCGACAGTTCGAGTACCGTCCGGTCGCTCATGGGCTCCCCCCGAGGTAGGCGTCGATGACGCGCTCGTCGGCCTGTACCTCTCGTGGCGACCCCTCCATGAGGACGCTGCCCTGATCGAGGACGATGACTGGGTCGGCGAGTTTCATGACGAAGTCCATGTCGTGTTCGATGAGCAGGAACGTCGTCCCCTGCTCGTTGAGGCGGCGTATCTGCTCTGCGAGTTTGTTCCGCAGCGTCGGGTTGACCCCGGCGGCCGGTTCGTCGAGCAAGAGCAGTTCCGGGTCGGCCAGCATCGCGCGGGCCAGTTCGACGAGTTTCATCTGCCCGCCGGATATCTTCGTCGCTGGCTGAGTGGCGAGATGGTCTATCTCAAACTCTTCGAGGATGCGTTCGGCGTCTTCTAAATTCGCCGCCTCGTGCTCGCCGACCTCGCCGGGTTTGAAGAACAGGTTCAGGAACGACTCGCCGGGCTGTTTCCGCGGGCCGACGAGCATCGCCTCCCGGACGGTCATCCCCTCTAGCTTCCGCGGCGTCTGGAAGGTGCGGATGAGCCCGTGGTCGGCGATTTCGTACGGTTCCATCCCCGTGACCTCCGTACCGTTGACCTCGACGCGGCCCCCATCCGGTTCGTAGAACCCGGAGATGAGGTTGAACAGCGTCGACTTCCCGGCGCCGTTGGGCCCGATGAGGCCCGTGATAGTGCCGCGTTCGACCTCGAAGGTCGCGTGGTCGGTGGCGGTCAGCGCGCCGAAGGACTTCTGTAAGTCCTCGACGCGCAGAACGACGTCGTCTTTCGACCGGTCGGCCGCCGTGGCCGTCTCGGCGGCGTCTGCCGCCGCCGCGTCGGCGTCAGTCATCGTCACCACCTGCCTTGGCCTCTCGGACGCCAGAGTCCGGTCGGTTCGGCGCCTCGTCGACGACTTTGGGCCAGATGAGCTCTCGCTGTGGCGGAAGCACGCCCTGCGGGCGGTACCGCATCAGGACGACGATGAGGACACCGATGAGCAGCAGTCGGAGCGGCGCGACGTCGATGGGAATCCACGCGAACTCGTTGAGGAAGCGGGTCCCCTCACGGATGGAGACGATGACGAACCCGCCGAACAGCGCGCCGCGGTTGGACCCGCTGCCGCCGAGGATGACGGCGACCCAGACGTAGAACGTCGTCACCGGATCTAAGTCGCCGGGGCTGACGAACAGGTTCAGGTGAGCGTAGAACACGCCCGCGAGCGCCATGATGATGCTCCCGAGGACGAACGACTGCATCTTGAACCCGTAGGTGTTCTTCCCCAGCGCTCGCGCGAGGTCCTCGTCCGAGCGGATGGTCCGCAGGACTCGCCCCCACGGCGAGCGGTGAGCGCGCCGCAAGACGGCGTAGCTGATGCCGACGAACCCGAGGACGATTGCGACGTTCAACAGGGCGCTCCAGAACGGCGTCTCGAGCACGAGGGTCGTACCGGGCAGCGGGCGAACCGCCAGCCCCGGCATCGTCTCCGGCAGTGTCGCCAGCACGGGGACTCCCTCGAAGAACGGCGGGATGCCCCGCACGCCGGCACTCCCGTTGGTGAACTGCCGCTCGTTGAGCACGACGAGGCGGACGACTTCAGCCAGTCCGAGCGAGGCGATGGCGAGGTAGTCCGCGCGCAGGCGAAGCGTGGGAATCCCGATAGCCAGCGCCAGCAGGGCGGCGACGCCGAGTGCGACGACGAGGCCGACGATAGGGAGTACGTCGCCGGCGATGGGCGAACTGCTGGCGCTCATCAGCGCCGTCCCGTACGCGCCGACGCCGAAGAACGCCGCCACGCTGAAGTTGATGAGTCCGGTGAACCCCCACTGCGAGTTCAGGCCGAAGGACAGCAGGGCGTACATCCCCGCGAGGCCGACGAGATAGAGGAAGTACGTCGGCGCGAGCGCACCCGTCAGCAGGCCCACGAGCAGGAGTCCGGCGAAGCCGACGATGAACGCGAGGACGCCCTGCTCGGACCTCGTGAGGTCCGCCCAGTACCCTTTCGGGTCGGAGAGAGCACTCATCTCAGGTCGCCTCCCCGGCGATGCCGTTCGGACGGACGAGCAACACGGCGACCATGATGACGAACGCGATGGCGTTGGCGTACTCGATGCCGATGGCGATGCCGAAGCTGTCCGGAACCAGCGGCAACAGGGCGCCCATGTCGGTCAGCAGCGCGATGTCCGACAGCACCGGCGTCAGTTGGTTTATCATCCCGATGAGGAACCCTCCGAGCATGGCCCCGTAGACGGAGCCGATACCGCCGAGGATGACGGCGGCGAAGATGAGCAAGAGGAGGTTAAAGCCCATCCGTGGCGAGAGCTGATTGTACAGGCCGAGGAACACGCCCCCCGACCCCGCGAGGCCGGCGCCGATTATCCACGTCCAGAGTTTCACGCGGTCGGTGCGGATGCCGCTGACCCGAGCGAGGTCTGGGTTGTCCGCCATCGCGCGCATCTTCCGTCCGAGGTCGCTGTACTGGAGTAGGGTGTGGAGCGACCCGACGAGGACGAGCGCCGAGAGGACGATGGCCACGTCGTGCTGGGTGACCCGAACTCCGTAGGGGAGCAACGCCTCGATGGGGCGGAGCGTCTGGACCTCGTAGCGCGTGAAGTCCGCGCCGAAGCCGATCTGGATGATGGCGCGGTAGACGAACGCGATACCGATAGAGGTGATGAGCAGTTCGATGGACCCCGCGTTCATCCCGTCGTACACCACCTTCTCCGTGAGGACGGCGACGACGGCGGCGACGACGATGCCGGCCACCAGTGCCACGAAAAAGCCCAGTGGGAGACCGAGGACGCTACCGCCGAGGCCGCCGACCGCCCCGAAGGTGAGGAACGCCGCGTACGCGCCGACCGTCATCGTGTCGCCGTGGGCGAAGTTCGCGAAGTCCGCGATGCTGTAGATGAGCGACAGCCCGATGCTCCCGAGCACGATGATACTGCTGAATACGAGCCCGCTGGCGAGATAGTCGAAGACCATGGTCCGGCTTAGGATTCGATGAATCCGGTGCCGACGTAATCGTGGTCCTGGACGGTCAGAATCTGTAGGAAGCCAACGGGGTCACCGTTCTCGTCGAAGTCGATGGGGCCGCTGACGCCCTGATAGTCGACGTCGTCGGGGCCACCGCCGTCGGCAAGAATCTGGCTCGCGGCCTCGAAGGAGGTGACTTTCTCGCCCTCCGGGCGGGTCACGTCGCGGACCGTCTCCTGCAGCGCCGCGCCGGTGAACTCGTCGGCGGCCTGAATCGACAGCGCGGCGGTCACCACGCAGTCGTAGGCGTAGGCCGACCACGCGGTCGGTTGCTCGCCGTAGGCCTCCTCGAAGGCCGACGCGAACTGCTTGTAGTTTTCCTCCTCTACGGGCGCGGAGGGGACGACGATTCTCATGCCGTCCATACTCCCCTCGGGGGTGTTCTCGATGACGTTGTCCCCGGAGACGGAGTCGGCGCCGTAGAACTGCGCCTCGTACCCGCTGGAGTACACCTCGTTGACCATCGTCGCGAACTCGGCCTGATAGGTGATGAACAGCCACGCGTCGGCGCCCGAGGAGTTCATCCCCGAGACGACGCTGGAGTAGGACTGCTGTTCCTGGTCGTGAGGGTTGTTGTACGCCACCTCGCCCTCGTAGGCCTCGACGAACGCGTCGGCCAGACTCTGCCCGTAGTCGTTGTTGACGTAGGTCAGCGCGACGGTGTCGTAGCCGTCTTCGGCGATGATGTTCGCGAGCGCCGTCGACTGGGTCCGGCCCGTCGGCGACATCCGGAGCAGGCCCGGGAAGTCAGTAAGCGACAGGCCCGTGGAGTTCTGGCTCAACTGGACGACGTCGGTGCCCTGCACGACGCTCTCGTAGATAGCCAGCGAGACGCCGGACCCCACCGCCCCGATGAGGAAGGGCACGCCGTCCTGATTGACGAGTTTCTGGGCCGCCGAGACGCCGCCCTGACTCTCGCTCTCCGAGTCCTCGACGGTGATCGAGAGTTCACGGCCGTCGATACCGATTTCGTTTACGGCCTCCAGAGCGAGGTCCTTCCCGCGCTGGTTCCGTTCGCCGAACGCCGACAGCGACCCCGTCAGCGCGTCGACCATGCCGATGTTGTAGGGACCGCTGCCGCCGTCACCACCACCCCCGTCGCCCTCGGTGTCCGTACTCCCCCCGTCACTGCCGCCATCGCCGCCATCGCCGTCACTGCCGTCGCCACCGTCGTCGGTGGTGCTGACACAGCCGGCGAGGCCAGCGAGGCCCGCGAGACCGGACGCTCGTAGCACTGTTCGACGATCGAGTTTCTTCGGCGAGTCGTCTGACTCCATGTCTAGATACACCATGGAACAAGGAACATCGTTAACAGTACCCCGACCATGGACGGGACGTTCCGGGCAATCACGTACCAGTACCTGAATCACTGCCGTTTTATTCGGATATTTTAAAACGGAATTTTTGGTCGGGGGCCGTTATAGGTGGGGGGAGTCCGTGCCTGTGTGTATGATTCCACCGATCGCCAGCAATTTCGTCGCGGGCGAAACGGCGTCGGCGGCGATGGACCACGTCGACGACCTGAACGAGCGAGGGGTACACGGCATCCTGAATCTGCTCGGGGAGCACTACGGCGACCGCGCGGACGCTGATGCGGACACGCAGGCGTACGTCGACCTCGTACGAGCGCTCGCACAGCGAAACACCGACGCTTGCATCTCCGTCAAGCCGAGTCAGATCGGACTCGACATCGGCGATGCAGTGTTCGAGGAGAACCTCGCCCGCATCGTAGACGCCGCCGATTGTCTGGTCTGGATAGACATGGAAGACCACACGACCACGGACGTGACGCTGGACGCGTTCGAACGGCACGCACGCGAGACGGACGGGAACGTGGGCGTCTGCGTGCAGGCGAACCTCAAACGAACCCGCGACGACCTCGAACGCCTCGCCGACCTCCCGGGCAAGGTCCGGTTGGTCAAGGGGGCCTACGACGAGCCCGCCGAACTCGCCTACCGCGAGAAGGCCCGCGTCGACGAGGCCTACCGAGACGATCTAGCGTTCATGTTCCAGCACTTCGACGACGGCATCGCCGTCGGCAGTCACGACCCGGCGATGATTAGCTACGCTCGCGAACTGCACGAGGAGTACGGAACGCCCTACGAGGTCCAGATGCTGACCGGCGTCCGGGAACGCGCGCAGTTCGACCTCGCGGACGACGTCACCGTCTATCAGTACATCCCTTACGGCGAGAAGTGGTTCTCGTATTTCTACCGACGCATCAGAGAGCGAAAGTCAAACGCCCTGTTCGCGCTTCGGGCCGTTGTCGGCCGCTGAGGCGCGAACGCAATTTTTTAGGTGTACCTTATCCAGTGGAGGGACGTGAAACGACACGTCACGCGCCGCCAGTTGCTCGCCACGGCAGCGGCGACAGGACTGGGCGGTTGTGTCACCGGTGGCGGAGAGACGGGGGCGAACACGGAGGCGGGGACAAACACGGGGACGGCATCGGCACCGAGCTACGACGTCTCCGTCGACCACGACCTGTACGGGTGGGACGGCTACGTGCCCGACTGGGAGGCACCCACGACGGTCCCGACGGACCTCGAAGTCGAGACGCTCGTGACCAACCTCGAGATTCCGTGGGACCTCTCGTTTACGCCGGACGGCGACCTGTTCATCACCGAGCGGACGGGACGGCTCCTGCGCTACGAGGACTCGGAGGTCGTCGGCGTCGCGTCGCCGGCCGACGCCATCGACGCCGGCTCCGTCGACCCCGGCACCGACGAGAGTTCCTGGTGGGTCGAGGGCGGCGAGGGCGGGACGATGGGCGTCGCGTCCCACCCGAACTACCCGGACGTGCCGGTCGTCTACCTCTACTACACGGCCGAGCGGGACGACGGCGAGAAAGTGAACCGGCTCGCGTACGTCGACGTCGAGGCCGACGATCCTGCAGCGACGACCGAGACGATACTGGAGGCGCCCGCCGATACGGTGCACAACGGTGGCCGCATCGCGTTCGGCCCGGCGAACTACCTCTGGGTCTGTGTCGGGGACAGCGGGGAGGCGGATCTGGCTTCGGACCCGACGTCGCTGGCCGGGTCGGTGCTGCGGGTCACCCCGACTGGCGACCCGGCCCCGAACAACCCAGAGCGGGGCGGGGACGCCGATCCGCGCATCTACTCGATGGGCCACCGCAACCCGCAGGGCGTAAACTGGCTACCGGACGCCAGCCCGCTGGCGGTCGAACACGGCCCCGGGCCGGACGAGGTAAACCTGCTCGGTGCCGGCGGCGACCACGGGTGGCCCGACGTGCGCCAGCCCGAGGAGTACGCCGCGTCGGACGTCCGACCGCCGGTGGCGAGTACCGCACTAGAGAGTACGTGGGCACCCTCTGGCTGCGTGTTCTACACCGGCGATGCGGTCCCCTCGCTGCGTAACCGGCTGCTGGTCGGCTGTCTCGCGAGTCAGGAACTGAAGGTGGTCACACTGACGCCGTCGGAGGCCGAGGCGCCGCCACTGGGCGAGACCGGCGTCCGCCACGCGGGCGAGTGGCTCGACGACCGCTTCGTCGCTACGACTCACGCCCGACTGACCGACGAACTCGGGCGGATCCGTCACGTCGAGCAGGGGCCGGCCGGCAGGCTCTATGCCATCGTCTCGAACCGAGACGGCCGTGCCGGTGACGGGTTCCCGACCGAACGGGACGACCGGCTGGTCCGGCTGACGCCTGCAGAGTGAGCACGGCAGCGCCGGCCGGAGACACGGCGGAACCGGGCGAACGAATGGGTGCCGTCGGCAGGAGACGGAGAGTGGGTGGGTCGGACAGCGCGGCGAAATGGCTCCGGATAGTGGGACGGCGGGGCTATCGCGGCCGCGAACTTACGGGTCCAGTAGTTTCGCTTCTGCCTTCCGAAGGTGTTCTAACAGCGTCGTCTTCGAGACGTCCATGTCGTCGGCCAGTTCGCGGGTCGACGTCTCGCGGGGCCACTCGTAGTAGCCCGCGTCCCGCGCGTGCTCGAAGACCTTGCGCTGTGCGGAGGTCAGCGAGTCGAGTCGCTGTTCCCGTTCGGACGCCGCGGACTCTGAGGCCGTGATGGCGGCGACGCTCACCTCGGCCCCGGCCTCCTCTCTGACCTTGTCGAGTGCGGGTTCGATCTTCGAGCGCTCGTCGGCGAAACACACCTGCCACTCCTCGCGGCCGTCCTCGATGCGGACGGGGGCGCTGTGGACGAACCCGTGTTCGAGCAGCGTCGGGCAGACCATGTCGTCGGGATCGTACTCCAGGAAGAACTCCCGGACCACGTTGCCCGGCGCGTTGCGCTGGCGGCCGAACCGCTCTTGTAGTTCCTGTAGTTCGCCGGCCCGGTCCGATTCGCAGATGGCGTCTAGCAGTCGCTCGACTTCGTCCTCGGTGTCACCGAATGCCGTAAAGAGGCCGTTGACCGACGTCGGCATCTCGCCGCTCGTCGCCGGCGAGTTGTAGATCGCGTGTGCCAGTACCCCACCACCCGTCTGTTCGGTGGCCTCGATGGCCCAGCAGTTCGGATGCCAGAGGTCAAGCGTTAGCCGTGTCCCCGAAACTTGTTGTTCGACGCTCATGGATACAGTAGCCCCTATACCCGGATGTACGTGACCAATTCACAAACCCCTTCCGACCATGGTCGGGTCGGTCCCGCCCTCGCGATCAGCCGACGGCCTGAATTGTCCACCCGTCCATGGTCGGATGGGACTATTGGCTCTCGCTCGGCGTAGTCAGATGCAATGGGAGCGACATATCAACACTACATCGACGGCGAATGGACCGACGGCGAGGGCACAGAGACCTTCACGAGCGAGAATCCCGCGACTGGCGAGACGCTGGGCGAGTTCCGACGTGGAACGCCCGAGGACGTAGAACGGGCGGTCGAGGCCGCCGACGCGGCCTACGAGGAGTGGCGCGAACTCTCCCGCATCGACCGCGCAGAGTACCTCTGGGATGTCTACCACGAACTGAAGACGAACGTCGACGAGTACGGCGAAATCGTCACCCGGGAGTGCGGCAAGGAGATCAGCGAGGGGCGGGCCGACGTGGTCGAGGCCGCACACATGGTCGAGTGGGCCGCCGGCGACGCCCGCCACCCGAGCGGCGACATCGTCCCCTCGGAGATTCCCGCGAAAGACGCCTACATGCGCCGCAAGCCCCGTGGCGTCGTCGGGTGTATCACCCCGTGGAACTTCCCCATCGCCATCCCGTACTGGCACATGGCCGTCGCGCTGGTCGAGGGCAACACCGTCGTGTTCAAGCCCGCCGAACAGACGCCGAAGTGTGCGAACGTCATCGCCCGCCTGTTCGACGAGGCCGGCCTGCCCGACGGCGTGTTCAACATGGTACAGGGCTACGGCGACGCCGGCAACGCCATCGTCCAGTCCGACGACGTGGAGACGGTGCTCTTTACCGGGTCGGCCGAAGTCGGGCACAAGATAGCCGATTCGGTCGGGGGCGTCTCCGGGAAACGTGCCGCCTGTGAGATGGGCGGGAAGAACGCCGTCGTCATTACCGAACACGCGGACCTCGACATCGCCGTCCACTCGGCGGTGATGTCCTCGTTCAAGACGACCGGCCAGCGCTGTGTCTCTTCGGAGCGGCTCATCGTCCACACGGACGTCTACGAGGAGTTCACGGAGCGGTTCGTCGACGTGGCGTTGAAAGTCGCCGTCGGCAACCCTCTCGAAGAGGACACGTTCATGGGGCCGCTCATCGAGGCCGAACACCGCGAGAAGGTCACGGAGTACAACGAACTCGCACGCGAGGAGGGCGTAAACGTCCTCGTCGACCGGACCGACCTCGACGCCGACGAGATTCCCGACGGCCACGAGGACGGCCACTGGGTCGGTCCGTTCGTCTACGAAGCGGACCCCGACGCCGACCTGCGCTGTACCCACGAGGAGGTGTTCGGCCCACACGTCGCCCTGTTGGAGTACGACGGCGACATCGAACGCGCCGTCGACATCCAGAACGACACGCCGTACGGGCTGGCCGGCGCTATCGTCTCGGAGGACTACCGCCAGATAAACTACTACCGCGACCACGCGGAACTCGGCCTCGCCTACGGGAACCTCCCCTGCATCGGCGCGGAGGTCCAACTCCCCTTCGGCGGCGTCAAGCGCTCCGGGAACGGCTACCCCTCGGCCCGCGAGATCATCGAAGCGGTCACCGACCGGACGGCGTGGACGCTCAACAACTCGAAGGAGATCCAGATGGCACAGGGCCTCTCTGCCGACATCATCACCAGCGACGACGAGTAAGACGACTCCGACGAGCGAACCGAGCGCAGTCTGCCCGTCCTGTGGCGGCACCCTCCACAGACAGGTGGGCGTGGTGACGTGTGCCGACTGTGGCTGGGTTCCGCGACAGGGCTCGGACTGAGGCCAGTCGGGCGACTCCAGCCGTCTTTGCGCCGGATTACTCCGACGGCCGGAACACTCTGACAGTGTCGCGCTTCCGTTCGGACGACGTGACTTCGACGAACCCGCGGTCGGTGAACACGCGGTGCCAGTCCCGGTAATAGAGCGGGATGTCGTCGTCGACGTAGTTGACCTCACCGTACTCGCCGCTCTCGTTCTCGACGGTGACGACGAGTTCACCCGCGATACGCGCGATGTCGTCGAACACCCACTCCACGTCGGGATGGATGTGCTGGAGCGTCTCGACGGAGTAGACGGCGTCGAAGGCGTCGTCCGCGACGTCCGTGGCGTACTCCTCGATGGCTTCGGCGTGGAACGACCCCGTCTCGGCCAGTTCGGGGTACGTCTCCGCGAGGACGTCCAGCGCCGCCGGGTTGACGTCGACACCGGTCAGGTCCGAAAAGCCCGCGTCGGCCAGCGCGGCGAGGTGGCGGCCCACGCCACACCCCACCTCCAGAACGCTCGCCTCTCGTCCGACTTCGGTTTCCAGAATCGACTGCACCAACTCGCTCGTCTCGTCCGGGCCGTAGTGGGCGTAATACGTCGGCGAGTACTCGCCGGACCGCTCTGCCCACTCGCTTCGGACGTCGTTAGAATCCACGTTGGAACGGGGTGGCCTGCGCGTATAGGTCTACCGACACCTCGCCACCGGAACTGGGGCCGTTCCCGCGGGCGGACGACTCTCCGCCACTCACAACTCGACGGTCGCGAGGTCCGACTCCAGTTCGTCGACGTGGTCGTTGTACGCCTCGACGAACCCGCGGAACCGCGGGGCGTACTCCCTGATGTCGGCCGCCGACGGCGGTTCGTACTGAGAGAGGAGGTAGAGGCCGCCGGTGCCGCCGACCCGGAGGTACGACGCCCGTGCGCTCTCCCACTTTAGCTCCCAGCGGGTGCCGTCGACGCGGGTCGCGTACGTCCCGTAGTCGCCGCCCTCGTAGCGCTGGAGTTCGCCGGCGATGCGGTCACACACCTCGCGGATGCGACCGAGGACGCGGTTCCGTTCGGCGACGACACCATCGGTGGTCGCCACCTCGGGGAAGTCCGTCGAGACGTCGTCTAAGACGCCGTCCAGCGAGTCGACGTAGTCGCCGAACCCCTCGACGAAGGCCCGATAGTCCAGCAACGCGTCGGCCAGTGCGTCCGGTTCCGGGGGTTGTTTCGTCGAGATGACGTACACCTCCGACCCGCGGACGGGGTCGTACCGGAGGTACTCCAAGTCGCCGCCCTCGTACTTGACCGTCCACTCGCCGCCGTCTGTCTCGACGGTGGCCTGTCCGTAGTCTCCACCCTGCAGTCGGGCTAACTGGTAGGCGATTTGGCCCGCGTGGTCCCGCACCGCAGCGACCAGTTCGTCACGTCGTTCGGCGACCGCCGTCGCGTCGGCGGGGTCGATCGGTGGCCAGTCTGTCACACCTGTGCCAGCACCCAGAGGGCAATAACCAGTGCGGTCGGTCCCGCCGCTGGCGTCACCGTCGGCGCTGCGCCCGTCGGCGTCGCAGCCGAGATGTGCCGACTGCTCGACCCGGAGAGCGCCGTGAGTCGAGGGCGACTGGCCGTGTGCCCCCACCGTCGAACCGAGGCGCGCTACGCGCGGGCGCTCGCCGAGCGAACGGGTCGTCTGCGTGAGGCGAGCGGAGTCGCCCCGGCTGTGATCGGTGAGTGCGAACCGCACAGGTGCCGTGGCGATATCGTCCGCTCGGTTTGCGCTGCAATCGTCTACCGGTTTGTTCCCGATTGGCCTTCTCGAACTCGTCAGTCAAGACCAAATTCCGCCGATGGTACTGGATACACGGCCTGAGTCAAGCACTAACGGAATTTCACAAACCCGGAAGGTTACTTAGCTACAGCAAAGATATCGTTCCTGAATAGACAACTTTAACACGCAAACATGAGAAGCGTCCGAGCGTGAACGGGTCCAACCAAGACTGGTGGCCGAATCAGTTGAGCATAGAGATTCTCGACCAGAACGCCCGGCAGGCCGACCCGATGGGCGAGGAGTTCGACTACGCCGAGGAGTTCGAGAAACTCGACCTCGAAGCCGTGAAGGCGGATATCGAAGAGGTGATGACGACGTCACAGGAGTGGTGGCCGGCCGATTACGACCACTACGGGCCGCTCTTCATTCGAATGGCGTGGCACAGCGCCGGCACGTACCGCACCAGCGACGGCCGCGGCGGCGCGTCCGCCGGTAGACAGCGCTTTGCGCCTCTCAACAGTTGGCCCGACAACGCGAACCTCGATAAGGCCCGCCGGCTGCTCTGGCCGGTCAAGCAAACGTACGGCCGCAAACTCTCGTGGGCCGACCTGATCATCCTGGCCGGAAACGTCGCCATAGAGTCGATGGGGGCCAAGACGTTCGGCTTCGCGGGCGGACGCGAGGACGCCTTCGAACCCGACGAGGCCGTCGACTGGGGGCCCGAAGACGAGATGGAAACGTCCGAGCGCTTCGACGACGACGGAAACCTCGAAGAGGGGCTCGGCGCCACCGTGATGGGGCTCATCTACGTGAATCCGGAAGGCCCGGACGGGCAGCCGGACCCAGAGGCGTCGGCGGAGAACATCCGCGAGTCGTTCGGCCGGATGGCGATGAACGACGAGGAGACGGTCGCACTCATCGCCGGCGGACACACGTTCGGGAAGGTCCACGGTGCCGACTCCACTGACAACCTCGGCCCCGAGCCCGCGGCGGCCCCTATCGAGAAACAGGGGCTCGGCTGGGAGAGCGAGTACGGTTCCGGCCAAGGACCGGATACGATCACCAGTGGTATCGAGGGTCCGTGGACGCAAGCGCCCACCAGCTGGGACACAGGCTACATCGACAACCTACTCGACTACGAGTGGGAGCCGGAGAAAGGTCCCGGTGGCGCGTGGCAGTGGATGCCAAAGAGCGAGGAGCTAGAGAACTCCGTGCCGGACGCCCACGACCCGTCGGAGACGCAAACGCCCATGATGCTCACGACGGACATCGCCCTGAAGCGGGACCCAGACTACCGGGAGATCGTCGAGCGCTTCCAGGACAATCCGATGGCGTTCGGGATGGCCTTCGCGAAGGCCTGGTACAAGCTGACCCACCGCGACATGGGCCCGCCGTCTCGGTTCCTCGGCCCGGAAGTTCCCGACGAAGAGATGCTGTGGCAGGACCCCGTCCCCGACGTCGATCACGGTCTCATCGGGGACGACGAGATCGCCGACCTCAAAGCGGAGATCCTCGAGTCGGACCTGTCCGTCTCCCAGCTGGTCAAGACCGCCTGGGCGTCGGCGTCGACGTTCCGCGACAGCGACAAGCGCGGTGGCGCAAACGGGGCCCGCATCCGACTCGAACCCCAGAAGAACTGGGCGGTCAACGAGCCGGAGCAGCTCGAAACGGTGCTGGAGACCCTCGAAGGGATCCAGCGGGAGTTCAACGACTCGCGGTCCGACGGGACGCGAGTCTCGCTCGCGGACCTGATCGTTCTGGGCGGCTGTGCAGCCGTCGAGCAGGCGGCAAAGGACGCCGGGTACGACGTGGAGGTCCCCTTCGAACCGGGACGGACAGACGCCTCACAGGAACAGACCGACGTCGACTCGTTCGACGCGCTCAAACCGAAGGCAGACGGGTTCCGGAACTACCTCACGGACGGGGTCGACCGACCGGCGGAGGAGTTGCTGGTGGACAAGGCGGAGCTGTTGAATCTGACGACACCCGAGATGACGGTGCTGGTCGGCGGCATGCGAGCACTGAACGCGAACTACCAGCAGTCCGACCTCGGTGTCTTCACCGACCGACCGGAGACGTTGACCAACGATTTCTTCGTGAACCTGCTCGACATGGACACGGAGTGGGAACGGACCGCGAACTCGGAAACCGTCTTCGAGGGGCGCGACCGTGACACGGGCGAACTCAAGTGGAAGGGTACCCGCGTAGACCTCATCTTCGGTTCGCACTCCCGGCTTCGAGCCATCGCGGAAGTGTATGGAGCTGACGACGCAGAGGAGAAATTCGTGCGCGACTTCGTGGATGCGTGGCACAAAGTGATGTCCCTCGATCGCTTCGACCTCGAGTGAACTGAGCGACGAGCTTTCGGGCCGGTGACCGTCGCCGACGTCCCGATGCACTGTCGCCACGGCCCCTAATCGCGTCTCACAAATGAGCCGTGAAGAACTGCCGAGCGTAGTGGCGTGTGACGTTTTCGGCTGCTCCCCACATATCAACCGACAGCCGAGGCGTGCCGTCGGACGATGGCCCGTTCGGAATTGCTGTTGTGGAACGACCGTCTTAATTACCGGATCCGTCAGAGGGATTCGAGAGACGCCCGGATACCATGGGAATCGTACGCAGTGAGTCGATGAATCAGCCGTCGGCGCTCCGACTTTCTTGATACACCTCGCGTCGCTCGATACAGGGGACGCACGTACCGTGCAGTAGATACAGAGTGCGTATCCATAGCCTCTACTCTCGGTAACGTCCTACTACTTATATTGTTGTATGTCAACAATTCACAAGTCTAGTCCGGAAGGGGATAGTTCGAATCGGATAAGAAACAGTCCGTCTCGCCGAAACAGTAGATAGCCAAATACTGAAAGATAAATAACATGCCCGACCGACCATCCATCAGCGAACTGGAACTCAGTGATGCAGAGCTACTCGAATTGATCAAAAACCACGGTATCGACCGTCGGTCCCTGATGAAAGCGCTCGGTATTGGAACTGCGCTGTCGCTTAGTGCCGGTAGCGCAGCCGCAAAGCACGACGATCCGCATCCGCCGAACATCGACCCCCACTACGGCTATTCTACCCCGGACGCCGATAACATTCCGAAGAAACTGGAACCGGATCACGAGGTTGAACTGCACTTGATCTTTCCAAACCCCCCGGAGAACCAACCGCCGATGTTCCAC
The DNA here is from genome assembly GCF_011602445.1 of Haloarcula sp. JP-L23. Lineage (NCBI taxonomy): Archaea > Methanobacteriati > Methanobacteriota > Halobacteria > Halobacteriales > Haloarculaceae > Haloarcula > Haloarcula sp. JP-L23. Next base: position 2,724,584 of record NZ_CP050014.1, read on the forward strand.
TTTGCTCCAAGTGGACTTTCTGTGGACGCCGGTGATATCGTCCAGTTCACATTTACCGCTCCAGACCACACGATCACGTCCTATCACCCGGCACATGGGTTCCAGCAGCGGGTTCCTGAAGGGGCACCCCCCTTCTCATCGCCAGTCATTAGTGCCGGTGGAGCGTGGCTCTACCGATTCGAGAAAGAAGGACTCTACGACATGTACTGCGGACCACACCGCATTCTCGGCATGGCAATGCGGATCGTCGTCGGAGATCTCAGCGACGAGGATATCCCAGACTACGAGGACACGTTCGAGGGTTCCGAAGGCCCACCGCCGCTTTTGCCTCCATTTGGCAAAGCGTCTCTCGAACACGAACTCCATAATTTCACCGCATTCGTTGAGGGTGACAACGAAGGCTGTGAATGGGTATGGCTGACACCGAAAGAAATCCTTGATACGGACGCGCTTGACCCAGGGAATATACAGGAGGGTGACGGAAAAGTGTCGTTCAGTGAGGTTCTCGATGATATTGATCGTGCCGATGTCAACCACGTACACGAGTAGGTCGTGAGGGCGGTTGAGACATCCCCCCATATCGTTTTCCGATAGAACAGTAGGTTCTGATTAGCTAAATCCCATCCAGAAGTGGGTTGAACCGTTACTGAACGGTTTGCGATGCTGAATTACGCGCTATACAGCGTCGTGAATTCGCACACTCGGTTAAGCGGTCTTCTCGATTTGAATAGCGAAACTAACCACTCTTCTGAGAAATTGTATGGTCTCTCCCGTAGATAGCTGATTACCCAGCTGTCTCCGTAGTTCCGCCGTCTCTGAGTGGGTTCAACTTCTACAACGGCTTAACCCGCTCACGCCGCTATGTGTCGTCCGTCTCGTTGCGCTCCTGTGTCTCGTTGGAATCTGGAGCGGTGTACGTCGAACCGTTCCGAAGGGGCATGCCGGGTTCACACTCGAAGCCGCTTCCGGGGTCGTCACAGAATATCTGATCGTTCTGCGTGCCCGTCTCTGGATGCGGCGTCTCTCGCTCTGTGGGGGATGCTTCACTGGTCGACTCATTGTTAACAGCGTTCGGGGAGACAATAGCTGGCTCAACACCGGCTATCGAAAACCCGAATCCAATCACAGCAGCTACCAGAAGTAGCAACACCGCCAACGAAGTCAAACGAACCCAGTTGGATGGTTGAAACATGTTGGATATCGGTCATCGGTCGTGATAGGCTTTCTAGGCGATGGCTCGACTTCCAGAACGATATTGGGAGTCAATACCTACTCTGAGTCGTTCCGTCGGCTCTAGCTGAAGCCGTGACGGCATCGACCCGCTCAACGTCGCGTGTTCAAGTCAGCCTGAACGGAGTGGTTGGATCGGACCAAACCGGCCGCTGTACGGTCTATGCGACGCGTGAAGTAACAAGACGGGCGCTGAGGGATTTGAACCACGGTCGGAGCAAGCTCCTCCCTGATGCAAATCCTCAGCGACCACTCTTTGCTCGTCACGTCCGTTCCTCGCAAAATCACGGGCGCTGAGGGATTTGAACCCCCGACGGTTTGGTCCGAAGCCAAGCACTCTGTCCAGGCTGAGCTAAGCGCCCTACGTGAATACGTAATTCGGTGTTCCGGTTTAAACCATCCGGTTCTGTATCGTGCTCGTGAGAGATACCCACGCGCTATCAGTCGACGCCGACCACCTCTCGGCTGTGAGACAAGACAAAGATTATATGTCTGTTCGAGTACGTGTAGGAATATCGCTCTGGTGTGCTCGCTCACTACAGCCGACCAGTGAATACTGATGTACGATATCGGACACGACCGCCTCGATTTCGCTCTCGACCCCGGCACGAACGTCCTCGTAACCGGGCCGCCACTCTGTGGGAAACGCCGCTTCGGGATGCAAGCGCTCGCGGCCGGGTCGCGACGGGGCGAGGGGGCTATCGTCGTGACGACACGAGACACTGCCGACAGGGTGCGCTCTGACTATCGGACACTGTTTGCCGGCGGGGACGAGGACGTACCGCCGCTCGGCGTCGTCGACGCCGTCTCGGAGACCTTCGGCCAGTCGGTCACCGACGACCAGCACACGAAGTACACGTCATCACCGAAGGACATGAGCAGTATCGGTATCAAGTTCTCCGAGTTCGTCCAGTCGTATTACACCGAAGGCGGCATCGAACGAACCCGCGTGCTGGTGGACTCCCTGTCGCCGTTGCTGGTCTACTCGAATCTCCAGGGCGTGTTCCGCTTCATGCACATGTTCACCTCGCGCGTCGACAACGCCAGCGCAGTCGGCTTCTACACCGTCACGTCGACGGCCCACGACGACGAGACGATGAACTCTCTCACGCAGTTGGTCGACGGGACGGTAGAACTGACCGAGGAAGGAACGGCGACGATTCGGCTTCCGAACCTCGAAGACCAGACCGTCGACCTGTGACGGCCCCTTTCACTCCTCGCCGTGTGCCGTCTCCGCCGCGTCTGCTGGCGCTCTCTCGACGTCGTCGGTGAGGACCGCATCGACGTCGACGCCCTGTTCGTCCGCGATGGCTTCCAGCAGCGCTCGCTGTTCGGCCACCTGGCGCTCTACGTCGTCGACCCGGCCGTTCGTGTCCTCGACCGTCTCGCGGAGTTCCTGGACCTGCGTCTTTAGTTCGTTGACTTTCGTGTAGAGTTTGTCGGCGACGTCGGCCACTTTCTGTATCTTCTTCGCCGTCGAGCCAAATCCCATACTGTCGATAGTTCGAGCGGCCATTTCGTCGTTTCGCTCGAACGTCGGTGTTAAGACGCCGCCGACCCGAGCGCCGATATGAACGACCTACGGACCGCACCGACCGTCGGTATCGCCGGTTGCGTCCTCTATCTGCTCGCGCTCGCGGTGCCGTACGTCATCGTCGAGACGGCAAGCGCCGTCGGCGCCTACTACGGCTCCGGTGGTATCTCACCGGTCATCCCCGCCGTCCTCTCGCTCGTCGTCATCATCGTCCTCGCGGCGGGCCGAGAGGGGCGGACCGACCCCAGCATCGCCGCCGGCGCGACGCTCGTTCTGGGCCTGTTCATCGTCGGTCTGAGCCTCCTCTGGGCGGCGACGGTGCCCGTCAGCCTCGTGTTGGGGCTGTCGGAGTCGACGCTCATCGAACACCACCGGTGGGCCGTCGTCCTCGCAAGCGTGCCAGTGCCGGTCGGGTCGGCGTGGTTCGCTCGCGCACTCGGGCTTTTCTGACCGTATCGCCACGCAGTCCCCGGGTGTTCCGAAAGGCCCTTATGGGGCGGCGGCGGACCATCGAAGTGGACTAGGTCGGGGGGCTTGGCCCCCCTCCTCGCCCGCACTGTGGTCATGAGCGGGGACCGAACCCCGGGGGCGTCCGGTCAGACGGACGTGGACCCCGTGAGCCAACGTAGAAGCCTCGTCCCACGGGGACGGCGGTCCACGTGGTCGCATCTGCAGGGATGCGCCCACGTGGTTAGTCGATGGCAGCCCGTCAGGCACGGAAGTGAGCAGCGGACCATCGAACACCCGTCGCTCGTGGGGTCGCGGGGTGGAGGAGGCAAACGGGATTACCCACGCCCGAACGCCGGGCAATCCCGGCTGTCCGTCCATTCATTCGGTATCTACTCCCGGAGTCTCACGTCCGCGAGACGCCGCTACAGCGGGACGTAACGACGAACGGTTCGGCCGTAGTCACGGCTCTGCCGGCGTCGAGGGATCGGCGCGGGCGTCTCTCGACGGCGGCGACGAAACGTAAAATCGAGAGTCGGTCAGTCGTCGGCCGGTTCGACGATGCTGTCCATCCCGGCGAGTTCGAGGCCGCCGCCGATGGTTCGGTTCGGGTACGGGATGTCGATTCCCTCCTCGTCGAACCGCTCCTTGACCGCCTGCACGTACTCGCCGCGGGTCTTCACGAAGTCCGAGCGACTGGGGTTGTCGATCCAGATGCGGGACTGCAGACCCACAGAAGAGTCGCCGAGTTCGACCAGTCGGACCGACGGGCCGGGATCTTCGAGGATGCCCTCGTGGTTCTCTGCCTCTTCGAGGATGATGTCGGTCGCCGCGTCGATGTCGTCGTCGTAGCCGATGCCGAAGACGAACTTCAGACGGAGTTGGTCCTTCGCGACGGGGTTCTTGATGACGCCGTCGGTGAGTTGCGAGTTCGGAACCGTCAGCAATTCGTTGTCGAACGTGCGAACGCGGGTGACACGGAGACTGATGTCCTCGACGACGCCGGCGTTGTCGTCCCACTCGATCCAGTCGCCGATGCGGAACGGCTTGTCGGTGAAGATGAAGATGCCGGCGACGAAGTTCGATAGCACGTCCTGCATCGCGAACCCGATTGCCAGCGTCGCGGCGGCCGCGATGGTCGCGAGCGACTGCAGGAAGTTCCCGTACTGGGCCAACCCGAACGCCATCGAGATAGCGACGAAGACGATGACGATGCTCGTGAGTTTCTTTATCGGGTTCCGGGCGTGTTCGTCGAGGTCACGGGACTTCAGCGACCGGTCGACGATGGGGACCACGATAGCCTTCCCGAGTACGTAGACGAGGATAGCGACGAGGACGAAGACGACAGCCTGCGCGATTGTCCCTGCGAGACCGGGACCCAGTCCAAGATTCTGGAAGAAATTGGAGATGGGTTCGACCTGCATCACCGCTCGAACACCGCCGTGTGACCTCGAACTCTCACCACCGACGCGTTCACCTGTTCGGCCATCTCGTCGGCGAGTTCCTCGGTGGTGGTTCCCCCGCGGGCCGACCGGAGGAACTTCACCTTCACGAACTGACGGTCTTCTAGCTGGGTGTTCAGTTCGTCGACGACCGGTTCGATGCCGTTCTTCCCGACGCGAAGTGTCGCGTCGAGTTCGTGGATTCGCTGCTCTCGAGAGGTATCAGACATATGGGCGCACAAAGGGCTCGATACGTTTAAAACCAACAGTCCTAAAACCGTCAGCCGTACGGATAGCGAGCGTGTGACCCACACTCACAGGTCACGACGACGTGACCCGACCGGGTACGAACGCGAGCGTTTCGGCCCGGGACGAGGAACGTGTCACAGGAGCGGCATATCGACCGCTCGAACTCCCGCGGGAGGCGAAGACGGTGTCGCTCGGCGATGCGTCGCGCCCGCCTGACGTACTCGCGGGCCCGGTCCTCGCGCCCCTCACAGACGGCGTCGCGGGCCATCGACTGGAGGCGGTCGATGCGCTCGCGAGCGATAGTCGCCTCGTCTGTCATCGCACACACTCCGACCGGCGCGTAAAAACGCCTTCCGGACTGCGCACGGAGTCGGTACAGTTTTGCTCGCGGCCACGGTCGGACCGTCCGTGCGCGTCCTGAACTACCTCGAACTCGCCGACCGCCTCGACCGGTCGGGCATCGGTACGTCCGTCGACCACCAGCGACAGGCGCTCGCCGACACCGACGTGGAGGTACTGACGACACCGTGGACCGACGGCCACCCCGGCTGGGCCGTCGGTGGCAACATCGCGTTCGACGACCCGGTGTTCCGCGAGTACGACATCGCTCACTGCAACATGATCGGGCCGGGGTCGGTCGCCGTCGCTCGTCACGCTACGCGCAACGACATCCCGCTCGTGTTGCACGCTCACGTCACCCGGGAGGACTTCCGCGGGAGTTTCCGCGGGTCGAACCTCGTCGCACCCGCGCTGGGCGAGTACCTGAAGTGGTTCTACTCGAAGGCCGATATGGTCCTCTGTCCCTCCGAGTACACGAAGGGCGTCCTCGAAGACTACCCGGTCGACGCGCCCATCCGACCCATCACCAACGGCGTCGACACGGCCCCGCTCGACGGGTTCGAGTCCTTCCGCGAGGAGTACCGCGAGCAGTACGACTTAGACGGGATGGTCGTCTTCGCCGTCGGGAGCGTCTTCGAACGCAAGGGCCTGACCACGTTCTGCGAACTGGCCCAGCAGACTGACTACGACTTCGCGTGGTTCGGCACGTACGACGACGGGCCACACGGGTCGGCCGAGGTCCGTCGCTGGACCGCCGACCCGCCCGAGAACGTCACGTTCACTGGCTGGGTCGACGACATTCGCGGGGCCTACGGGGCCGGCGACGTGTTCCTGTTCCCCTCGAAAGTCGAGAATCAGGGTATCGTCGTCCTCGAAGCGATGGCCTGTGGCAAGGCCGTCGTCCTCTCGGACATCCCCGTCTTCCGCGAGTACTACGAGGACGGCCACGACTGTCTCATCTGTTCGGACGAGGCGGAGTTCCGTGAGGCCGTAGAGCGTCTGGAAGCGAACCCGGACCTCCGCGAGCGACTCGGCGAGAACGCGATGGAGACGGCCCGCGAACACGGCCTCGACCGGGTCGGCGAGCGACTGGTCGAGACGTACGAGGAACTGGTCTGAGCCCGGACGCGACCGCACACTCAAGCCGTGTTCGACTCACCGGCCGTTACGTATCCGACGGGCGAGAGACCACAGTCATCGTCCGATCGAACGCGTTGGCGACGCCAACCCCGAGCCGTGACCTCAGTCGGCGCCCGTGGGGCGCTCGGAAACCGTCGTCGGAGTCCGCCGCCAGAGGACGGCGACGACGGCCGTCCCGGCGAAGACCAACCCGCCGGCGACGCCGAACGTCAGCGTAAACCCGTAGCCGCCGAGCCACCCACCGAGTATCGACCCGACGCCGCTCGCGAGGCCGGAAAGCGCCGTGTACAGCCCCAAGGACTCTCCGCGGATGGCCGGGGGTGCGAGACGAGTGACGATGCTGGCGGCGGTGACGGCGATGAGCGCCCACGCCACGCCGATGAGGCCGAACACCACGCCGTTGGTCAGGAGGGCCAGCGACGCCACCGGGACGAGAACAGTGACAAAAGCCACCGTGGGATGGAGTATCGCCCGGGCCAGTAGCCCACCGGTCTGGATACCCGTGGCGTCGTACCGGTCTGTGAGTCGGCCGGCCCCGCCGTAGAACAGCGCCGACCCGAGGCTGGACACCAGATACAGCGCGAATATCGTCCCCGAGTCGTAGCCGAGCGTCCCCGAGAGGTACGAGGGGAGCGGCCCCCAGAACACGCCGAACCCGGCGAAGACAGCGAGGATGGCGGCGAAGTACAGCGACAGCGACGGCGTGAGACGAGCGAGAACCTGCCGGGGATGGAACGACCGCGTGAGCCAGTAGACGCGGCCGGGCCCGACCGGGAACGTCGCACTGCGAACCGGCAGTCGACGGGAGCGAGCGATGGCGCGAGCGATACGGCTCGGTCGGGGCGCGTCTGCCGTCTGCACGCCGGTGGGGAGCCACCGGGCGGCGAGGACGGCCGCGACGGCAGCCACGCCCGCACAGAGCCACAGCAGTGCCTGCTGAGCTACTTTCGTCCCGAGCGGCCCGGAGAGAGCCGTCGTCCACGCCAGTCCGAGGACGAGCCCCCCGGCCCAGCCCCACCCCTGATAGCGATTGAGCGTGGCAAAGCGGCCCGGCCAGTCGCGTTCGAGCGACCCGACGGTGACGAGAAGCGTGAGAACCGGTGCGACGGCACCGGCGGCGAACCACAACACCCCGTTGCCGGCGATGACGACCCACTCTGACTCGGTCAGCGAGACGACGACGAGCGCACCACCGGCGAGTGCCAGCGCCACGAGGACGAGCGAGCGGTGCTCGCCGGTCCGGTCCGCGATACGGCCGAAGATGAGTGCGCCCGGCGCGCCCGCAGCGGCCGCGACACCGGCGAGTACGCCCAGCAGGAGCGTGCTCCCACCGATAGTGACGAAGTACAGTGGGACGAGCAACGAGGCGGCACCGAGTGCAACAGAGCCCAGCGCCCACGCGTACAGCCAGCGGTCCGAAGCCATTGGCAGATGGACAGGACGGGGGCTGAAAAGCCCACCGACGGCGGGGGGCTTCTCGCGGCCAATAGCAAGGGTTTACCCGCTGGTCTGATTACGCCGCGTCGATGACACTGCCGCAGGTGGCCGCGTTCACCGACACGTACCTCCCGACCGTCAACGGGGTGACGTACACGGTCAAGACGTGGCGGGACCGCTGGCACGCCCGCGGCGGCCGCATGGACGTCGTCTACCCGAGGAGCGACCACGACGCCGAAGACGGTGAGTATCCGGTCAGGAGCCTGCCGTTCCCGTTCTACGAGGGGTTCCGCCTCGGGATGCCCCAGATTCCCGACGCGGTCAACGGGGCCGACGTCGTCCACGCACACACGCCCTTCAGCCTCGGGATGGCCGGCCAGCGACTCGCGCGGAAACTCGACGCGCCGCTGGTGGCGTCCTATCACACGCCGACCGGCGAGTACGCAGAGTACGTCTCCTCGAACACGACCGTCGAGTCGGCCGTCCAGTCCAGTGCCGAACACTACGAGCGGTGGTTTCTGGACCGCGCCGCCGTCGTCGTCGCCCCGAGCGAGCGCGCGGCCGCCCACGTCCGGGAGACGGTCGGTGCCGACGCCAGAGTCGAGGTCATCTCCAACGGCGTCGACACGGACTTTTTCAGGCCGTCGGAGAGCGACGACTTCCGTGCGCGCCACGACCTGCCGGACGGTCCCCTCGTCGGCTACACCGGCCGGCACGGCCACGAGAAGTGCCTCGAAGACATCGTCACGGCCTGTGACGGCCTCGACGTGACCGTCGTCTTCGGCGGCGACGGCCCGGCACGCGAGGACCTCAAAGCGATGGCCGCCGAGGCCGACGTCGACGTCCGCTTTCTCGGGTTCTTGGACCGTGAGGAACTGCCAGCCCTGTACAGCGCGCTGGACGTGTTCGCGTTCCCGAGTCCCGTCGAGACGCAGGGGTTGGTCGCGCTGGAAGCCAACTGCTGTGGTACCCCTGTCGCCGGCGTCGACGCCGGTGCGCTCTCTGACACTATCCACGACGGCGAGACGGGGTACTCCTACCCGGAGGGCGACATCGACAGGTTCCGACGGGCTATCGAGCGGACGCTGGACGAGCGCGAGCGCCTGCGAGAGACCTGTCTCGCGCGTCGTGACGCAGTCAGCGTCGACCACGCGGTCGACCGACTGTCGACCGTCTACGACTCCGTCCTGTAGCTCAGCAGTCCGTGAGGGTTGTCTGCCCCGACGCCCGGTCTTCGTCACTGTCTCTCCGGTCCCGCCCACGGTTCGAGAACGAACAGCGACGGCGAACCCGCGGGTCCGACAGGGCCCCCTCGGCGCGGTCGGCGAGCGAGGCGTACAGGTCGGTTTGGTCGCACCCGGAGAAAAACGGCACACCTGATTACCGGGGTATCACCGCGAGCGCGACCACCCAATTCCGAACGCGAGGCCGTTCACCAACCCCAGCAGCATCCCGAACACGAAGTCCTCCAGCATCAGTGCGAGGATGAGTCCGACGCCGATACCGACGGCGACGCCTTTCGCGACGGTCGGCCAGTGAATCCACGCAAGTCGTCCCTCGTCGTCTGCCATAGGGGTGCAACGAACGCCAGCAGATAAACCGTGCCGGTCGTCAGCGTCGCGACCGACCGCCGTCGACGTCGACCTGTCGCTCGCCGAGCGCATCGATTCGGTCGGCCACGTCGGGATGGGAGTCGGGGAGGACGCGCTCGCAGCCCCTCCGCCACAACCGACCCACTCCCCCGGTTCGATCCGTCGTCGGGTCGTCGCCAGCCTCGTCGAGAGCGTACGGGAGGACACACAGTTCGCGGACGCCGGTCCGGGCGGTGCGGTAATCCGCGGTCGGCCGACGGTCGGCAGTGAGCGTCTCAAGCGCACTCGCCATCGCCGCGGGCGAGCCACAGATGGCGGCACCGCCGGCGTCGGCGGCGTACTCCCGGACTCTGGACAAGAGCCGGTAGCAAGCCGTACTGGCGAGATACAGCGCCGCCGTGAACGGCATCGCGAGAAACGCGAACGCGACCAGCGGGAGGTAGAAATAGGCAGCGCTAATGGCGTTTCTGCTGGTCTCGCCGTCGAAGAACCAGTGGGTGTACACCGAGGTTTCGAGCGTCGTTCGGAGCCACCGTGTGGCGCGTGCGCTGACGATCGGTAGGAACGCCGCCGCCGTCATCACGAACGAGTCGCCGTTTTTCAGATGGGCGAGCTCGTGGGCGAGCACGGCGTCCAGTTCGTCGCCGTCGAGTTGGTCGACGAGCGCCGTTGTGACGAACAGCGTCCGCTCGTGTTTGATAGCGGTGAAGCGCTCTCTGGTAGTCTCTGGCTCGGACGCCTCTGGCAGGTCCGGGCCGCCGGTGGCCTCCCGTAGCGTGGCCCGATAGCCGAACACGAACTGGAAGGCCAACACGAGCGGCGTTCCGGCCAGTACCGCGGGCCGGAGCGAGACGAGATGGAACCCATGGGTCCAGAAGGACGCGCCGACCGGGAGGCCAAACATCGGCAGCAGGCCGTAGGCGATGTGGACCAACACGTATGCCGTGACCACGGCGACCACGTCGAAGGCGACGAGGCCGAGCAGGAGGGCAGCCAGCCGCAGGCGGAGGGTGGAGTGGGTGGCAGGCACTATCGTTCGAATTTCGATACGCTGTATAAAAAGCATGACGGGGTGAGGCATTGACCGGCGCTATGCCGGTGTCTCAGTACGGGTTCTCAGGCCAACGCGCTGCCGGCCCGGATAATCGTCCGTTCGCCGAAGGCCGGCCCGACGAGTTGCAGGCCGACGGGGAGGCCCTCGTCCGTCTCGCCGGCGGGCACCGAGATAGCCGGCAGGTTCGCGAGGTTGACCGGCGTCGTGTTGGCGTCGGCCAGATACATCGTCAGCGGGTCGTCCAGACTCTCGCCGCGTTTCATCGGCGGGACCGGCATCGTCGGCGACGCCAGCACGTCGGCCTCCGAGAGCGCTTCGTCGAAGTCCTGTTTGACCCACGCGCGGGCGTCCTGAGCCTTCTTGTAGTACTTGTCGTGGTAACCGGCCGAGAGGGCGTACGTCCCCAGCAGGACGCGGCGCTTGACCTCCTCGCCGAAGCCCTCCTCGCGCGAATTGGCGAAGGACTCGTTCCAGTTGCCCTCGTAGCCGCCCGACTGGCCGTAGCGGACGCCGTCGAAGCGGGCGAGGTTCGAGGACGCCTCGGACATCGCGATGACGTAGTACGCCTCGACGGCGTGTTCGACGCTCGGGAGGTCGACCTCGTGGTAGGTCGCGCCCTGCGCTTCGAGGTCGTCCAACGCCGTCCAGAACGTCTCGACGACCTGTTCGTCGGCGCCGTCGAGGAGTTCGGTCGGGACACCGATAGAGAGGCCGTCGACGTCGCCGTCGGCGGCGTCGGCGAAGTCGTAGCCCTCGACCTCCTCGCTGGCGTCTCGCGTCGTTCCGTCACGCTCGTCGGGACCGGCGATGACCTCCAGCAGTTCCGCGGCCTCCTCGACGGAAGGGGCGATTGGCCCTATCTGTTCGAGGCTGTTCGCGTAGGCGACGAGGCCGTACCGAGAGACGAGGCCGTAGGTCGGCTTGATGCCGACGACGCCACAGAAGGCGGCCGGACAGCGAATCGAGCCACCGGTGTCGCTCCCCAGCGCCATGTCGGCGTCGCCCGCCGCGACGACGGCCGCCGAGCCACCGGAGGAGCCACCGGGAACCCGCCCCTCGGCGACGGGGTTCTCGACGGGACCGTAGGCCGACGTTTCGGTGGTCGTCCCCATCCCGAACTCGTCCATGTTGGTCTTCCCGGGGATGGTCGCACCGGCCTCTTTCAGACGCTCGACGACCGTCGCGTCGTACGGCGGGACGTACCCCTCCAGCATCGCGGACCCGCAGGTCGTCTGGACGCCCTCCGTGGAGATGTTGTCCTTGACGGCGACGGTACGGCCGGCGAGGGGGCCGTCCTCCTCGCCTTCGATAGTCTCCGTGGCGATGTAACCGTTGTAGTCGGTCATCTCACGACACCTTCGGGCCTTTGAACTGCCCGGCCTCCGTCTCGGGGGCGTTCTGGAGCGCTTCCTCCTGATGCAGGCCCTCCCGGACCTCGTCTGGTCGCATGACGTTCGCGAGGTCTGCCTCGCGCTCGGTCTCGGGCACCTCGTCCAGCGCCTCGAAGGCGGCCAGAATCTCGCCGAACTGCTCGGTGAACCGTTCGACCTCGTCGTCGTCGAGGTCGATGCGGGCGAGGTCGGCGATGTGACGCACCTCGCTCGGGTCGACGGCGTTGTCGCTCATGTCCGGGCGGAGTATCGGACCGGCGGTAAGCGTTTCGAAACAGGGGGCCAAACTGTTGGGGGCAGTTCTCGCAGAGGAAGTATTTCGGCAAAAACTACCAACGGAGTTTTACGAAAGGCAAACACTATGTTTGTGAATCGGGAAAGGATTTAAGTTGCTCCGGCCACAACAAAAGGGTACAAGAGACGTTTTTCGGGTACCCAGACCCGTCAGTTCGCTACCAATGACCGATACCACCATCCGCCGATACACGAATGAAAACGAAACCGACGTCGACGAGACAACAGAGGAGGCAGACGAGGGACTCGTCTGTCCCGAGTGTGGTGGCTCTCTGCTCTCCGACAGCGAGCGCGGCGAAACCGTCTGTGAGGACTGTGGGCTGGTCGTCGAGGAAGACGAGATAGACCCCGGCCCCGAGTGGCGGGCGTTCGACTCGAAGGAGAAAGACCAGAAGTCCCGCGTCGGCGCGCCGACGACGAACATGATGCACGACAAGGGCCTGTCGACCAACATCGGTTGGCAGGACAAGGACGCCTACGGCAACTCCCTGTCCTCGCGCCAGCGCGAGAAGATGCAGCGCCTGCGCACCTGGAACGAGCGCTTCCGCACCCGTGACTCCAAAGAGCGCAACCTCAAGCAGGCGCTCGGCGAGATCGACCGGATGGCCTCCGCGCTCGGCCTCCCCGAGAACGTCCGCGAGACGGCTTCTGTCATCTACCGCCGAGCGCTCGACGAGGACCTGCTCCCCGGCCGCTCCATCGAGGGCGTCTCGACGTCGTCGCTGTACGCCGCCGCCCGACAGGCCGGCACCCCGCGGTCGCTCGACGAGATTGCCAACGTCTCCCGGGTCGACAAAGACGAGATCGCCCGTACCTACCGCTACGTCGTCCGGGAACTCAGTCTCGAAATCCAGCCCGCCGACCCCGAGAGCTACGTCCCCCGCTTCGCCTCCGACCTGGACCTCTCCGAGGAGGTCGAACGCCGCGCCCGCCAACTACTGAAGAACGCCAAAGAGGAGGGCGTTCACTCCGGGAAGTCCCCCGTCGGCCTCGCCGCGGCCGCGGTGTACGCCGCCTCGCTGCTGACCAACGAGAAGGTCACCCAGAGCGAGGTCAGCGAAGTCGCGAACATCTCCGAGGTCACCATCCGCAACCGCTACCACGAACTGCTGGAAGCCGAGGACAGCGTCCACCCCTGAACTTCGTAACGTAGACTTTCCCCTGTCCCGTCGCCACCCGTATGGAGACGACCCGCCACTTCGTCGCGACCGTCTACGCCGTCAGCGAGGGGAGCGTCGCCCTGCACGAACACGACAAACTCGACATGTGGCTCCCCGCCGGCGGTCACGTCGACCGTGACGAACTCCCCCACGAGGCCGCCCTGCGCGAGACGCGCGAGGAACTGGGCATGACCGTCGACCTCGTCGCCCCACAGGAAGACATCGAGAGCGAGACGGTCCGCTCGATTCCCCAGCCACAGCACTTCCTCTTGGAGGACATCAACGTCCACGAGAGCGGTGAGGTGGGCCACCAGCACGTCGACTTCATCTTCTATGGCGACGCGCCGTCCCGCGACATCGACCCCGACCCCGGCGAGCAACCGGCCGACGACTGGACGTGGTTTACGGCCGCGGACCTCGCCGACCGGCGCGACGAGATTCCGGCGGACGTCGTAGAGATCGGGACGCGGGCCATCGAGACGATAAGCAGTCGCTAACTATCGGTCTAAGACCCGTCTCGGGGTGCATGTATCAGGTGTTACTTCCCGTGGACGCGAGCGAGGAGCGAGCGACCGCACAGGTGGCGGCGACGACGGCACTGCCGTACGCGGACGAGGAGGTGGAGGCGGTCGTCCTGCACGTCTTCGACACCAAGGAGACAGCCGAGAAGACCACCGTCGAACAGACGCCCGCCGGAAAGACGATGGTCGAAGCGTTGCGTGATGCCGGCGTCGCCGTCGAGACGGTCACCATCTACGGCGCGCCGGAAGAGCAGATAGTGAGCATCGCCGAGGAATACGACGTCGACATGATTATCCTCGGGGGTCGGAAGCGGTCGCCGCTGGGTGCGTTCGTCTTCGGGAGCGTGAGTCAAGCGGTCATCCTCGACTCCAATCGCCCCGTCGCCATCACTGGGAGCGACACACCGGCGGAGTAATCACTCGACCAGCGACTCGACGTACTGGGTGACGTGGTCGTCCATCCGGCGCTTGTAGCCCGCCCGTCTGGCCAGTCGGTCCAGTTCACGGGCGGCCAGCGACCCGTACTGGGCGGCCTTCTTGTCTCGCATCGCGACGGCCTCGGGCAGCGATCCGAGTGCCGCCTGCCGGAGCGCCCACTTGCGCGTCTCCCCGTCGACGAGCATCCGGTCGTCCAGTCGCAGGGCCGCCGACACGACGCGGTCGTGGAGCAGCGGCGTCACCGGTTCGACGCCCGCGGCCCGGAGGGTTAGCACGTCGCGAGATAGCTGGTCCGGAAGCGTCGCGACCACCTCTCGCTGGGCGCCACGTACCGTGTCGGCATCGACGCGCGGGTCCTCGGGGGCCTTCGCCACCTTCGCGTACCCACCGAACAGTTCGTCGGCGCCCTGTCCGAGCGCGAGTCGGTCGAACCCGTCGGCAGCGACTCGTTCGGCGGTCAGATACAGCGGGAGCGCAATCTGGACCGCCATCGCGTTCGTCCGGCCCGTGGCAGCGACGATTCCGGGGACGGCCCGCTCGATGGCGTCGTGGGTCAACTCGACCACTCGCAGGTCCCGCCCTAGTAACTCGGCCGCCGACCGGGCCGCCTCGACGTCGTGGCTGTCGGGGAATCCGGCGACGTACAGTGGCGCGTCCAGTCGAGCGGCCAGTAGCGCGGAGTCGACCCCGCCCGAGAAGGCAATCGCGAGGCCGTCCACGTCCACGGCGTCGATACTCGTCTCGACGGCGTCCCGGACAGCTTCGACGGCCGTCTCGCGGTCGGAAAAGGGGTCCGGGTCCGGCAGGGACCACACCTCGCGCGTCCCGTCGGCGTCGCGGACGTGGCCCGCCGGGAACGAGTCGGGGTCGTCGAGTTCAGTGGGGTCCGAACTCCAGTCGTCGCCGGTGACTGTGCCGTCGACCGCCGACTCCACGAACAGCGGATACCGCCCGAGGACGTCCCGGACGAGCGCGTCGTCGAGTCGCCCCGCGAACCCGGTGGTTCCGGGGAGCGGGTCACCGGACTCGACGGCGGCGCGAACGGTCGCCTCGTCTGTGCCCTCCATCAGTCCAGAAAGCTCCCGAGTCGGCTCTTCACGCGGCGCTTCGCGCCCCCGGCGGCCTGCCGGAAGCTGATGCGCCACGGCGTTCGCTCGCCCTCGACGGTCGTTCGCCCCTTCCCGACGGCGTCGAGGATGGCGTCGACGGAGCGCTCGTCGGTGTCGACCTTCGTGACCGCCTGCCCGACCATCTCGGCGATGTGAGCGTCGCTCCCGGCGGTCATCGGCAGACCCCGACGCCGGGCGAACCGCTCTGCCTGTCGGTTCGACCGCCCGGTCAGCAAGCGGGAGTTGTACACTTCGATGGCGTCTGCCGTCGCGAGTTCGTCCTTCGAGATGTGTTCGAGGACGCCGTGGCGAGACTCCTGAAACGGGTGGGGCACGACGGCCAGCCCCCCTTGGTCGCGGATGCGGTCGAGCGTCTCGGCGAAGGAGAGTCCGGCCGAGACGGGCGAGTGGATACCCAGCGCGAGGACGTGCCCCGCCGCACAGGTCACCTCCATCCCGGGGATGCCCACGAGACCGTACTCCGGCGCGAGTTCGGCGGCCTCCAGACTCGCGTCCAGTTCGTCGTGGTCGGTGACCGCGAGCGCGTCCAGTCCGACGGCTTCTGCCTGTGCCAGCAGTAGCTCGACCGGGTCGCGCCCGTCGTGGGACAGCGCCGAGTGGGTGTGAAGCTCGACCGACAGCACGAGCGGTCATAGAGGTGGCCCGGCCAAAAGCGCCCCGGTACACGGGGCGTGATGTCACCGAAAGAGAACACGAGCAGTGGCCGCCCGCGTCCAACGGGCGGTCGTGGCCCGAACAAACCGTTCTGCTCACTCCCACGAGACTGGAGTCACTGACACGATACGCCGCGACCGTCGTCGACGGTCGCACGTGGACGTACCACGGGGAGTGGAATGAGGCCGTGGCCTCAACGCGGAGGGCTTTGATACGCACCTCGACGACCACCGGCAACCCTGACCCGAGGCGCTCAGTCCGCCGGACTCGTCGCGTCGCCGCCGGCGAAGGGTTCCGGACCGCGAATCTCGTCGTCGTCGAGGTAACACTGCGGGTCCGGCGCGAACAGGTCGTCTTCGACGGTAAGCGCCCGGAGTCTCGACCCGCCGCGACAGACTCCCGCGTACCGACAGTCCGCGCACTTCCCCGTGAGACGGTCCTCGCGCTCTCGGAGTGCCCGGACGAGCGGGTTCGACTCGTCCTCCCAGATGTCGCCGAACGGGCGGTCACGGACGTTGCCCAGCGAGTAGCCCTGCCAGAACTGGGTGAGGTGGACGTTGCCCTGATAGTCGACGTCGGCGACGCGTTCGCCGGTCGGGTCGCCGCCGTTGACCCGGAGGTACTCGTACACTCTGCGGGCCTGTGACTCGCCCATGTGCTCGCGGGCGTACTCGACAAGGTAGGCCGCGTCGGCGTAGTTCCCGACCAGCAGGGTCTCTATCTCCTCGCCCCGGTCGTGGTACGCTCGGGTCATGTCACACACCCGCTCGACGGCCTCCCGGCGCTCGACTGGCGTGAGGTCGGCGTCGACGATTTCTGTGCCGCGGCCGCCGTAGTCCAGATGATAGAAGCAAAAGCGGTCGACGCCGACGTCGGTCAGGAGGTCCACGACGCCCTCCAGATCCGGCGCGTTGCGCTCCGTGATAGTGTAGCGGAGGCCGGTCTTCAGGCCTGCGTCGAGGCAGTTCCGGATGCCCTGGACGGCGCCGTCGAACGCGCCCTCCATCCCCCGGAAGTCGTCGTTGCGTTCGGGGAGGCCGTCGACGGAGACGCCGGCGTACTTCAGCCCCGCATCCTTCAGCGACGCCGCTCGCTCCTCGGTGATGAGGGTGCCGTTGGTCGAGAGGACGGGGCGGACGCCGACCTCGTTCGCGTACGCGACGAGTTCTTCGAGGTCCTGCCGGACGAGCGGTTCGCCCCCGGAGAACAAAATCACCGGCGCGCCGTAGTCCGCGAGGTCGTCTAACAGGGCCTTTCCTTCCGCCGTCGTGAGTTCGCCGTCGGCGATGTCGGTGTCGGCGGCGGCATAGCAGTGATCGCAGTAGAGGTTACACTGCTTGGTGACGTTCCAGACGACGACCGGACGGCGCTGTTTCTCGTCGCGGATCTGAGACTTCGTGGACTCTTCGGCGGCGTCATAACGCAGGCCGTCGCCCTCCGCGTCGAGGTCGGTCAGCAGTTTCGAGACGGAGATCACTCCCGCTCACCTCGCAGGGTCTCCGCCTGCATCGACTCAGCGTCCATCGTCGCGTCGGTCCCGTCCGCCGCTGGGTCGAGTACCAGCGACTCGGTCTGGACACGGACCGTCTCGTCGGCCGGACAGAGCCACAGCGCCTCGGCGGCGTGGGCAAACAGTCGTGTCGCCTGCTCGCGGGCGATATCGGCCGATGGCGCGCTGACGCTCCCGACGTGCGTGAGCGGGTCTGCCGACGCCTCCCGGCAGAACACTTCCCACTCGCGGCTGGTCGCGCCGCGCGGGGCGTCCACCTCGTGGTCGAGTTCTCCCATACGCGGACACTTGTCTGCCCTACAAAAAACGGGTCGAGCGTGTTCCCAGCGGGTGGGAACCGGACCGAACCCATCCGGATTCGATATAGTCACATCCAGTTTACTTCCGAGAAAGCGGCTCTCGGTACGACCCGTCGCTATCGAGCCGCCGTCTCTCGAAAGAGTGGAAAACGGACGGCTCGCGGTCGCTCAGTCGTCGGAGACGACCGGGTCCGACACCGGGGCGTCGTCGTCGTCGGCCAGCACCGACCGCAGGGAGAACCGCTTGCGAAGCACGTCGGCGGTGAAGATGGCCGTCCCGAGGATGATGAGTGCGTCACCGGGCATCCGCGCCCAGAACAGCAGTTGCACCAGCGGGCGTTCGTAGAACGCGACGCTCCGGGCGGCGGCGTAGCCCTCGGTAAAGGCCACCTCTAACTGGAGGAACCCGATGGGCGTCACCGAGACCAGCACCATCAGCGCGAGGCCGACGTTCCAGCACCAGAACGCGGCCCGAAGCCACGACCCGTCCCAGTCGCTCGGGTCGACGCTGATGCGGAGCATGTAGCTCGCCATACCCAGCGCGAGGAAGCCGAAGGCCCCGAACATCGCCGCGTGAGCGTGGGCGACGGTGAGGTAGGTGCCGTGTTCGTAGTAGTTGATGAGCGGGAGATTGATGAAGAACCCGAGCACGCCCGCGCCGACGAAGTTCCAGACGCCGGAGGCGACGATGAACATGAACGGAATCGTGTACGGGAAGCTCTCGCCGCCGGTGGCCATCGCGCGGTACTCGTTGATGGCCTCGTAGAGGATGAACACCAGCGGGACGAGTTCCAGCGTGGAGAAGGCGCTCCCGAGGGGCACCCAGATGTCGGGCATCCCTATCCACCAGTAGTGGTGGGAGACGCCGATGACGCCGGTGCCCATCACCAGCAGCGCCTCGAACATCACGGCCTTGGCGGCGCTCTGGCGTTTCAGGAGGTTCATCGACACCAGCGTGATGCCGACGATGGCGACGATGAAGAACTCGAAGGCACCCTCGACCCACATGTGGACGACCCACCAGCGCCAGAACTCCGTGACTGCCATGTTGGTCTTCGGGGTGTACAGCAGGCCAGCGGTGAACAGCAGGGCGATAGAGCCGCCGGCGTAGAGGATGAGATGCGAGAGGCCGTACTTCGGTTCGTCGTCGAGCAGCGGCTTGAAGCCACGGTAGGCGAGGCCGGCCCAGATGAGGAAGCCCGCGAGTAGACCGAGTTGCCAGACGCGGCCGACTTCGAGGTACTCCAGCCCCTCGTTGCCGAGCCACCACCAGAGGTCACCCTCGAAGAAGCCCTGCATGCCGAGCCAGATGCCGACGAGGCCGCCGACGACGACGACCACGAGCGCACCGAGCAAGACGTTGACCAGCGTTCCCTGCCGGTCGGGTTCGTGCCCGGTCAGCAACGGCGGGAGGAACAGACCGGCACCGAGCCACAGGGTGGCTATCCAGAGGATACCCATGTCGATGTGCCACGTCTTCGCGATAGCGAAGGGGAGCCACTGGAGGACGTTCACCCCGACGAGTTCGCCCAGACCGAAGAACGCGGCGCGCTCGACGTAGAAGTGCGCGAGCAGGCCCCCGAGGAGGACCTGCCCGAGGAACAACCCGGCCGCGATGGGGATGAACCGCGTGGCCGCCCGCTGGCCGGGGAACAGCGCCACGTTGTCGGGCGCGGGCACGTCGATGCCCTCGACTTCGGGTTCGGGGAGGTCGATGCTGCGGTAGAGCCACACCGCCGCGCCCGCACCGGCGACGAGTAACACCATGGCGACGACGCTCCACGTCATGGCTGCGGCGGTGGCGTCGTTACCGGCACCGGGGGCGTAGGGCCACTCGTTCGTGTAGGAGTGGTCACCCGCCGGGCGGTCGGCGTGGGAGAACCACGCCGTCCAGAGCGCGAAGTCCGCGAAGTCTCGCGCGTCTGCTTCGCTCTGAATCATGCTTTCGGGGACGCCACGCTCGTGGCTCCCCTCGTGGTAGCGCTCGACGTACTCCTCGCGAATCTGCTGGTGGGCGTACACCTCGGCGGCCGAGTACTGCACCACCTCGCCGGAGGCCTGCCGGTCGAGTCGCTGTTCGACTCGCGTCTCGATGGCGGCCTGTCGCTCGGCCGAGAGCGCGTCGAAGTCTTTCTCGTACTCCTCCCGGGCGTGGTACTGGCGCATGTACTGCACCTTCAGGTCCAGCGTGTCGGCGGTGTAGTCGACGCCGTAGTACGCGCCGTTGCCCAGTATCGACCCGTGGTTCATCAGGCCGTCTTTCTGGAACGTCTCTTTGCCGTTCTGTACGTCCGCAGCAGTCGCGATAGTCTCGCCGTCGGGACCGGCAATCCGCTCGGGAATGGGCGGTGCCTTCTCGTAGGCGAGCGCAGCGCCCGCGCCCATCACCACGAGGTTGATGACGAACGCGGCGACGAGCAGTTTCGCAAGCGTCTGTCGTGAGACTTGCATACAGGCGGCGGTTCACCGTCCTCGGGTTTGTAGGCAGCCCCAGTTCTCGGGGACCGACGACAGGTGCGAACACGTTCGGACGAAGACTGAGATGATTTAGGATTGCCTAAAACTAGGGTGGGCGACGGCGATGCCGCCACCCGCGGCGCTCAGTCGTCGGTGGCGGACGACGGCTCGTGCCGGGACCGTGACACAGTCAGCTCAGTCGACCCGCCCAACCGCACGGCGACCACGACGAGAGCGACCATCGCAGCGTACTCGACGAGGCCGACGACGAAGTGAAACTCGGCTGGGAACTGCACCGTGAGCAAGAACGGGGGCTGGTTCATCGTCGCGTGGAACAGGGCGACCAGCAACAGGTTCCGCGTCAGCGCGTACACGAGCCCGTACGTGAGCCCCATGAGCGTCAGACCGAGCAGTCGGACCGCGAGCGCCGACCCGACGCCGTGGCCCGACGCGAGAAACCACCGCGGGAGGTGAAAGAGTGCGAAGAGGACCGCCGCGACCGCGATACCGGTCGCGACCGAACGACGCGTTCGGCGCTCGGCCAGCGCTCCGACCTTCGACTGGAGGTACCCGCGGAAGACGAGTTCCTCCGGAATCGCGGTGAACAGGAGAGCGCTCCCGAGGGCAGCGAGGTAGAGGGACGGGTGCGCCGTGACCCTCGACGGAGTGGTCGTGACGCCGGGAACGCCGCCGAGAGCCAGCCCGAACGCGACGAGGTTGTACAGCGCCCAGAACGCCGCGACGAGCGCGAACACCGGGGCAACCGAACGGAGGGGCGGTACGAGCGAGCGCGGGGAGACGCCTTCGACCACGAACGCGCCGACAGCGAGTGCGACGAGGAACAGCCCCAGACCATTCCCAGAAGGGCGACGGTGACTCCCCGAGGAGACGAGAACGAATCCGGACAGCACAGCGATTGTCAGGAGGTACGTTACGACGGGGACCAGTGACCCGCGCTCGAACGACGGCGGGTCTGTCGCAGTGTGCGACATCCCGTCCGTCTTCCGATGGGAAAATGAAAACGTCTTTCATCTCCACACGACCGGAGCGTGCCGTTCGACGTCGATGACCGGGGCAACCCGGGTCCGCGCGGGTCGACGAGAGCCACGAACGCGTACCGGCCCGGGGTCGGACCGGCGGGCCGACGCCGTCGCGTCGCTCAGGGGAGCGGGACCCAGACTGGGGACTCGACCACGCCGAGGAGTGCGAGGAGTGCAACGACGAGCGACGTGAGAACGATGCTCGCCGCTGGCGGGTCGAAGTGCGTTTCGGCGTGGGCATAGAAGATTCGCTGTACCACTTCGCCGAGGAGCGACCCGAGAACGCCGAAAGCCGCCCCGACGAACAACGCCAGTCCGAGCGGCACACTCCCGGCTACCACCGCCGGTGTGAGCTGGGCCGCCGGGGCGTCGACCAGTGCCAGCGCCGCGGTACTGGCCGGCAGCGACATGTGATGCGTGACCGGAACGTTCGCCACACCGGCGTTGACAAAGACCAGCGCGACGACGCTGATACCGAACGCGAGGAACGGACTCGCGGTCAGGTACGCGACGTAGCCTCCGAGGACGCCCACGACTGCCCCGAGCATCGCGACGTCGCTCCAGCGGTACTGATAGGGGAGCCAAGGTTCGACTGCCGCCGTCCCGCCGTCCGTCACGGCTCCGCCGCTGTCCTCCGTGTCGCGACCCCGTTCGTCGGGTCGCATATCGAACCACTCGGAGGGGGCCGCACCGACGAGGCTGTACCCAAACGCGAGGCGATGTGCGACCGCCGAACCGACGACGCCGAGTGCGACGGGGTCGACGGGGACCGAGACGGAACTGGAGACCGTCGCTATCCAGTACCCGACGACGCCGAACACGCCGCCGACGGCCAGCACGTCGGGCTTGCTCCCGAGACCGCGGGCCACGTCTTTCGCCGGATGGTACTCGAAGTCGCCGTCGAGGTACCCCTGTTTCGTCGCGTAGGCCAGTGCCGCGGCCCCGCCACCGAACGCGACGTGTGGCCCCAGCACGACGCCGAAGCCGATGGTCCCCGTGATGTCGACGGGTACAGCGTCGGCACCGGTCGTCCGGACGACGAGTTTGTACAGTTCACCGACGACGACCAGCAGTCCCGCGAGCGTGAACGACGGGAGGGCACCGATTGCCGCCCCGAAGGCACCGCCCGCGAACGCCGCCAGAAGCATCTCGACGGCCCACAGCTCTGAGAGCGCCACGGTTATCTCACCCCGATAGCCGTCGTACTCGCCCAGTGACACTCGTCAGTCATCGCTCGAAAGCTCCGCCTCGACGTCGTCGAACAACGAGCCGACCCGCGCCCGTATCTCGTCGCGAATCTCCCGGACCCGGTCCATATCTTCCCCCTCTGGGTCGTCGAGTGCCCAGTCCCGGACTGTCACCGCCGAGGCGTCCGCGTCGAGTTCGAGCGTCGAGCATCCCATGGTCGCGACGTACGCACACGACGCCAGTTCGGCGGTCGTAATCTCTCGCGGCGTCCGGTCGGTGAGGTCGAACCCCTCCTCTTTCATGACCGCGACGACCTCGTCGTGAACGTGGTCGGCCGGGTGGGTCCCGCCGGTGAGTACGTCGACCTGCCCGTCGAGATGCCGGCGGTCACGCTCGCGCTCGGCGAAGGCGGCCGACATCTGGGACCGGCCGGCGTTCTGGACACAGACGAACGCCACCCTGAGCGGCGTATCGGTCATCACTCACCACCCCGCGTCGCATCGAGCGCCGCGACGAGTTCCGCTGCGCGGTCGGTCGTCTCGTAGTACCGCCACGTGCCGTTCTTCCGGCGAGTGACCAGCCCCGCGTCGTGGAGGTCCGACAGTGCGTGGCTGATGGCGCTATCGCTCACGTCGACGAGCGGGTTGATCTCACAGACACAGAGCTCCCGGTCGGCCGCCGCCAGGAGGTACACGATGTCGTACCGCGTCTCGTTGCTCAGCGTCTGCAGTGCGCTCCGGTCTGTCCCGGCGTCGTCCGGAATCGCGTCCCGATACGCTTCGAGTGATTCGAGACGCTCCGCGACGTCTGACTCACAACACTCCCCACACTCGTCGGCGATGAGCCGTTCGAGGCGGTCTGTCTCGGGCATGATTGAGTAGTTGAACAACCGCTCATATAACGACTTCGAGTCTCGAACACCGTCTTCGCTGCTGTCATCCGCTAGCAGCCGACTTCGAAACCACGCCGCCGGACCCCTCGTCACCGTGCGCGTCGTTCTCACCCGCGCGTAGCGTCACTTCGGGCTGGATATCCGAGTCCAACGACCCGAAAATGTACCGTGACACTGTGACCGAGAGGTTCCGACCGCTCCACGCAGGAAGTGTTACCGATGGGCGCACCAGCAGCGTCGCGTTCTCGATGGCGTCCGACGACGTTTCGGGCGGCTAGTCGGCCGCTCCCTCGGCGTCTGCGCCGGGAACGGCCGGGTTTGGGTCTCGACGGACGAGGGTGGCGAGACGCCGAACCGGCAACGAGGGTCGTCACACGTGCGTGCGTGTCCTGCTCCACAGTCGACATACGCGACACTCACAGTGTATCGAACGCGGTACCGAACCACGCAGTCGGCGTCCGACGGACAGCCCGTCGCTATCCCGTCTCGTGGACGCCGTCGGCGGGGCAACGTGGCAGAAAGAGAGGGGCGCTCTGGCGCTCTTCCGAGGAATCCGCGCTTCGCTCGCTCGTTCCGACGGCGTCCCGGGGGTCAGCCGTCGGAGCTCGCGGCTCCGCCGCTCGCTTCGCTCAACCCTCGTACCCCGCGTACTCCATCAATTGCTTGAAGATGTCCGTGTCCATCGCCTCCTTGTAGACGACACCGGTTACCATGCCGCCGGGGTACGCGCTCCCGTTCATCGCGTGGCTGACTTTGTGGCAGTGCGCGAGGTAGATGCCGGGGTCGGCGTCCGCCTCGAACTCGATGGTGTGTCGGCCGGCGGGCGGGATGCTAGTGATATCCTGATCGTGGCGGGCCACTTCCGGAATCGTGCCCCCGTCCTTGGCGACGACTTGGAACCGGTGATTGTGGATGTGCATCGGGTGGTCCATGTACCCGTTGTTACAGAAGTGGATGCGGACCGTGTCGCCCTGTTCGACGATGATGGGCGACCCGTCCTCGGGGTGGAGCGTCCGCGGCGCAGACTTCCCGTTGATCGTGAACGTGTCCGGGCGACGGTTCCGCACGTCGTAGTTCGCGTCCATCCCCGCCATCTGGCGGTTGAGCCGGGAGTCCCACTCCTTCAGCGTCAGGAAGTACTCCTTGTCGGCCGGTTCGTAGCCCTTCGGGTCGACGCGGAAGATGCCGTACATCCCCATGTCGATGTGCCGGTGGGTCTGGTAGTGGCAGTGATAGAGGTGCGTCCCCGGCACGTTCGCGGGAATCGTGTAGGTGTGTTTCTCGCCGGGATCGATGCGGATGCCGGTCGTGGTGGGCACGCCGTCGTCTTCCCACTTCTTTCGGACCGCGTGGAAGTGGACGGTGTGCGGGCGCTTCCCGTCGGTGTTGTCGAAGGTCACCTCCATGTCCTCGCCCTCCGTCGTCCGGAGGATGGGGCCGGGGACGCTCGGGTCGCCGTCGTCGGCCTTGAACGCCCAGACCTGCGGCAGTTCGACGGGGCCACCCATCGACTCGCCCGGGTGAGCCTCGTGGCGTGCCGGCACGGACGAGAGCGTCACCTCACCG
This sequence comes from Haloarcula sp. JP-L23, assembly GCF_011602445.1. NCBI lineage: Archaea > Methanobacteriati > Methanobacteriota > Halobacteria > Halobacteriales > Haloarculaceae > Haloarcula > Haloarcula sp. JP-L23. The sequence continues at coordinate 2,749,588 of NZ_CP050014.1, forward strand.
CCCTGCTCGTCGACGTTGACGATTTCTGGCGGCGACGTCCTCGGCAGGTCGCCGCCGGCCTGACTGGCGCTTGCCTCCGTCGACGTGCTGACCGAGTCCTGCGGATTTCCGGGGGCCGTACAGCCAGCGAGAGCGAGCGTTCCGCCGAGGCCGGAAGCCTTCACGAAGTCACGACGCGAGATACCTGAACCAGGTGCACCGACTCGTTTGCTCATGGACACCTGAACGTATCGAGTGTGTACATAAACCTCCGTAGGGGCGTTCTCACGGTGACAGAACCGTTCTCAGCGGCTGGGAACGGGCGCTTCCATCAATATACCAAACCCCGAATATTCTGGGGGATTCCGGTCGTGACTTTCTGAGACCGCCGTTCGGCGTGAGTCGGTTAGGTTAAAGGGGGCGGGAAATGAGTTGGCGACAAGGATGGTTCGGGATCCGTTCGCTGACGACGACACGCCGGAGCTGACCACGGTTCTCGACGCCCTCGACGACGAGGACTGCCGGTCTATCGTCAGCGTACTCGACGAGCCGATGACAGCGAGCGAAATCTCGGAGGCGAGCGACGTCCCACTGTCTACGACCTATCGTAAGCTTGAGCTACTGACCGACTCGTCCCTGTTGTACGAAGGCGTCGAGGTCCGGCCCGACGGGCAACACGCCAGTCGGTACGCGGTCGATTTCAAGGAAGTGGTCATCGCGCTCGACGAAGACCGGGAGTTCGCCGTCGACATCAGTCACCGCGCCCGGTCCCCGGACCAACGGCTCGAAAACCTCTGGTCCGAAGTCCGAAAGGAGACGTAATCCATGGTACACATACCAAGTTCACAGGTCGGTGTCGTCGTCTCGAAGACGCTCATCCTCATCATCGGTGGGCTCATAACCTACTACTCGTATCAGGCCTACGACCGGACGGGGGCGCCACAGCACAAGTGGCTCACCTACGGGTTCGGCGTCGTCACGCTCGGTGCGATACTCGGGGGTGTGCTCGACCTCGTCGTCGGGACGTACCTCGGGGTGAACCTCATCTACACGAGCGTCTTCGTCTCCAGCGCGCTGACGGCGATCGGCCTCGGCATCATCCTCTACTCCCTGTACGTGCGCTGAGGCGGGGCTTCTCACTCGGTGGCAACGCGCGCCGGTTTATATTTGAAAGAGTCGTGCAGTGTCCACCACGATGATGCACCCCAGTACCGTACTCCTCGTGGCGGCCAAGACAGTGACACTCGTCTGTGGGGCCGTCCTCACGACGCTAACGTACAGGGCGTACAACCGGACGAAAGCGACTGCGATGCGTGCGCTGTGGGTCGGTATCGGTCTCGTGACCGCCGGGGCACTGCTGGCCGGCAGCCTCCACCAACTGTTTGCGTTCCCCGTGGTGACGAGTACCGCCGTCGAGAGCGTGTTCACCGCCGCCGGGTTCGCCGTGCTGACCTACTCGCTGTACACCGACCAGCCGAACGAGGAATGAGCGAGTCAGGACTCGGACTCCTCGACGAACCGGCCCCCGACCAGTGCCGGCAGCGATTGGGGCCCGTGTTCGACGAGGACGCCGAGGAGGTTGCCCGCGAACAGCGCGGCCCCGACGAACGCGAGGACGCCCGCGAGCAGACTGCTCCCGGTCGGTACGGGAACGATTGCAGCCACGAGGACGGCGACGGTAGCGAGGCCGAGACAGGCCCCGTCGGCGAGCGCGACCCGGTCGTCGTACAGGTCGTCGATCATCGGCACGTCCTCGAACCCGAGGCGGTCGCTGTAGCGGTGGACCCAGACGATGAACGGGACGACGTGGTACAGCGTCCCGAGGACGACGAACCCGACGCCGCCGACCAGCAGCAGCGTCCCGACCGCCGGGTGTCCGAACAGGCTGCCGTAGGCAATCGGGTCCTGCCACCACGCCCACGCCGAGAGCGGCGCCCAGACCACCAGCGTGACGGCGACGACGGCGTAGCGGGTGAGCATCGGCGTGCGCTCGACGCTCGCGGCGAGGAGCCGACGGGCCAGCAACAGGCCGACGACGACCAGTCCGCCGGCGACGAGGACGCCGCCGACGCGAGCGAGTGCGGGAATCCCCAGCAGCCGTCCGCCAGCGAGGAGGAGGACGCCGAGTGGGTAGCCCACCGTCTCCGCTCGCTGGAGCAGGCCGCCGACGCGAGTGGCGTCGGTCTGGGTGAACATCGGCGCGAGTTGCGCGAGCGCGCCCGCCACGGTGGTCAAGACTGCGCCGAACACCGCGAGCGTGGCGTGAGCCGACAGGAGGTCGGCCCGCGTGACGCCGACCATCGGGAGGACGCCGACGGCGTGGTCGAGCGCCAGTACGACGCCCGCGCTCGACACGAGGACGAATGCGCCCAGCGCCGCGGCGAAGTGGGCGGTCGTCACGTCCCACTCGGCGTCGGCCAGCGTCCGACCGATTGTGTAGACGAACGTCCAGACGCCCGCGACGGCGAACACACCGGCCACGGGGAGGACGGCCGTGACGCCGAACAGGAGGCCACCGGCCAATCCCGCGAACCCGACGGCCGCGAGTGGCAACTGGGCGGCAGCGAGCCGGCGAGAGTGCAGGGCGACGCCCGACCACACGGGGACGAACTGCGTCATCGCCCCCATGATGGTGAGACAGACCCAGCCAGCGAGCAACAGGTGGACCTGTGCGAGGTGGCCGCCGCGGCCGCCCGCTACCCCGACGGCCACGCCGGCCACGAGGAAGGCCAGCGCGACGACGAAGTGGCGCAACGGCACCGTCATCGGCGGCCCAGCGTCCGTGTCGACGTTCCCGGGTATCGCGCTCATCACTCGGTGGTTAGAGCGCCGGCCTGCTGTCGGTGTGGCCGAACACGTTCGGGGAAACCGACGGCGCGGACGAGCGTCAATCCCCGCGTATGTCACTGGCAACCGACGCCGTCCTCGCCCAGACGGACGCGCCGGCCGACGCACCGACAGAACGCCTCGACGTGCGCGAACTGGGGCCGCCGAAGCCGCTGGCCGAGACGCTGGAACTGCTGCCGACGCTCGACGACGACACCGTCCTCATCCAGTACAACGACCGCGCGCCACAGCACCTCTATCCGAAACTCGAGGACCGCGGCTACGACTACGAGACCGTCGACACCGACGAGGCGACCGTGACGGTCATCTGGAACCGATGAGTGTGAACGACGACACCCACGAGACGACGCCGGACGTAGAACAGGCAATCGGACAGATAGAGTCCCGTGCCGCCGGGATTCGGGCAGAGCAACTCGAACAGGCGCTCACACAGTTGCGAGCGCAGGGCGACCTGACCGACGAGCAGGCGGCCGCCGTCGAGCGCCTGAGCGAACGACTGGCTGAGCGACTGCTCGCGGTCCCGCGGGAGAGTCTCCGCCAGTCTAGCAACGCCGGGGACCGGACCGTCGAGACGGCCGTCGAACTGTTCGGCTGAGCTAGCCGAGGAAGCGGTCGCGCACGTCGTCGTCTGGCACCATACACTGGTCCTTGCGCCCGAACCAGTCGTATCGGTTCTCCGCGACGACGTCGTAGGCGGCGTCCCGTATCCCACGGGGCACGAGTCGGCCGACGCTCGCGAGACTGTAGGGCCATCCGAGCAGTTCCGCCACGCGGATAGCCGCCGCCGACTTCCGGTACACCTCGTCGCCCTCGACGAGAACGACGGACTCCATGTCGTCGGTCGGCAGGCCGACTCGCTCCAGCAGTTCCGTCCCGGCCTCGGACTGCAGCGGTGCGAACCTGAGGAGTCCCGTGGGGTCCCGCGGGATGACGAACTGGATGGTCCCGTTACAGAGATTGCAGACGCCGTCGAACAGCAGTACGGGGCGGTCGCCCACCGGCGCGTCGTCGGTCACGGCTGCCGCCTCCGAGCGGTTGCCAGCGTCCATCGTGCCGTAACACCCATGGACGCTCTACGCCGTCCGGCCTGAAAACGTCGTTCGTCCCGGCTACCGCTGTCACCACGGCGGTCCCGGCGTGGTTACGCCGACTCGGCGAGGACCAGCAACGCCTCGCAGTCGGTGACGGCGGCCGGCGAGATGTCCTGGTCGCCGTCGAATCGGGCGACGTCGCCCGCCGAGAGCGAGAGCGTCGTCTCGCCCAGCGTCAGGTCCACCTCGCCGTCCAGCAGGTGGAAGACGATGTCGCGGCCGGGGTGCTGATGTGGCGGGACCTCGTCGCCCGCCGACAGCGTCAGTCGGACCGTCTTCGGTTCGCCCTCGAACAACTGCGCGCGGCCCGACGCGTCGAGGTCGGACAGCGAGACGCGTTCGAGGCCGGCGGCGTCGGCGCCGGTCATGCTTTCTTCGGGAGGTCGGCGACGTACTTGCCCTCGTCCTCCTTGCGGCAGTCGTAGCGCTCGGCGTCGAACGACTCGACTTCGGCCTGCAGTTCGTAGAACAGCGGCTTCGGTTCGTGGTCGTTGACGATGCGGAGCGTCTCACCCGGCTCCAGTTCGTCGAACGCGGAGTGGATGGTCGGGTGTCGCTCGGGCGGTGCCATGTTGCGTAAGTCGAGTTTCGCGGCGGGCATCACCCGGAGGTTCTCCGTCACCGGCGGAGGGACTTCTCCCGAATATGTTCGTCACTCGGGGTCGAACTCGCCTCGTTTCAGCCCCCGGCGCACCGGTTCGTGTTCGGTGTCGGTCGGCGGGGGCGCGGTGACGAGTGTCGCTTCGAGTCGCCCTCGCTCCGCTCTGATACCGCGGTCCGCGCCCGCCGGAACCGCCACCACGTCGCCGGCGCTTACCGAGCGCTCCTCGTCGCCGTCGCGGATCGTTCCCTCGCCGCTGAGGACCGTCATCGCCACGTCGCTGTCCGGAGCGTGGACCGGAATGAACTGCCCGGGTTCGAAGTACCCCAGTACGACTTTCTGGCGCTCCGTCTCGTGAATCGTCTGTGCCGAGAACCCGTCGTCTACGTACTCGCGTTCGGCGTCGATGCTCGTGGTTACCATCACGCGGACGTGGGTCGCACTTGCCGGAGGCGATTCTGCCGAACGTGTTCGGGGACACTGTCTGTGGGGTGTAGCGTCTACCTCCGTCCATGAGTCTCCTCTCCGGCATCCGCGGCGGCGACGACACCGGATTCGACGATTACGACGCGTTCGTCCCCGAACACGTCCCCGACCCGGGCGAGGTCTTGGAGGGCCACGACGTGCTGACCGACGCCGACCACGCTGCGTTCCACCGCGTGACGATGGGCCTGTTCGCCGAACGCGGCGTCTACGATATGACCTTCGGCTACAACCTCGCCCGTCTGAACTTAGACCACCGCCACCCCGACGCCGGGTTCCGGTACGCGCGCGAGGCCGACGACCCGGCGGTCCTGCGAGCCGAGTTCACGCCGACCACGGAGTTCTGCCCGCAGAGCGATACCCTCACCGTCGGCGCGTTCCGCGCGTGGAACGGCCTCACTGAACGCCACGAGTACGACCTCGTGAAAGTCCGCGTCGACCCGATGCACCACCAGAGCGTCGCCATCAACGGCAAACTGCAGCAACTCGAAGCGACGTACCGCGAGACGGGAGAGATACCGGACGACCTCGGGAGTGCAGACGACGGCGACGACCTACCGGACGAGACGGACGTGGAGACGCCGTTCTGATGGGGCGAACACCTTCGGGACTGGCGACTCCCGAGCGGAGAGCCAACCCGCGTGTATGTCCGACCGCGACGAGACGGCCCGTTCGCTGGCCGCCGACATCGCCGCTCGCCCCGACGTCGCCGACGCGTGGACGGCAAAGAGTTTCACCGACCGACTGCTCGTCGTCGAACTCCCCGCCGAGTGCGACCTTCCCGAGTCCACAGTCGAGACGCTTCGCGACCGCGGGTTCGTCGGTGCCGAGGAGGTGTACGACGTCGACGGGGCCGACGACGCGGCGTTTGCCGGCCGGTTGACCGACGCGCGGCGCTACCGCTTCGTCGACGTCGAGAGCCGCGGCGAACACCGGTCGTACGTCGTCGAGTAGCCCGGTGCGAAACGCTGAAGCGAGTGAGCGCTCACTCGACGGTATGCCGGAGATGGACGCCGACGCCCGCGCCGAGGTCGTACGCGCGGTCCGACGGGCGCTAGCCGAACACGGGTACGAACGGCTCACGACGGCGAAGATAGCCGAGGAGTACGAGAACAGCGAGGCGGGCCTCTACTACTACTTCGACAGCAAGGACGAGATGATAGCGGCGTTTCTCGAAGACGCGGCCGGTCAGTTGGGCGAGGAACTGGCGGCGCGTGACGCCGAGGATCCGGCGGCGGAGTTGCGGGCCGCCTGTGAGTCGCTGTTTCGCTCGCCGGGCGAGGAGGGCGCGGGCCTCCACGTCGCCGTCATGGAACTGCTCTCGCACGCACCGTACAACGAGACGCTACGGGAACCACTGCTCGCGCTCGAATCCGCCACGCTGGACGAACTCGAACGCATCGTCGCCGAGGGCGTCGAGGAGGGCGTGTTTCGGGACGTGGACCCGCGGGCGACGGCCGCGTTCCTGCTGGCCGCCGCCGACGGGTCGACCGGGTTTCACGTCGCACTGGAGATGGACGTCGGCGAGGACCTGCGGGCCGGGTGGTCGGCGTATATCGATAGTTTACTGGCCGAGACGGATAGCTGAGTGTCCACTCAGTACGTTTATTGTCACCGTCGCCGAACGAGCACCCGATGCGACAGCGACCGACGGACGGCGGGTTCGGGAGGACCGGGGAATGACGACGGTGGAAACGGCCACGCTGTGGGTCCACATCGCGGCTGGCTTTCTCGCGCTGTTCGCGGGGGTGGGGGCGTTCGTCACGGAGAAAGGCAGCCTGCGACACAGGCGCGCGGGCCGCGCGTACGTCTACGGGATGGTCGTCGTCGCCGCGACGGCGCTCGCGCTGTTCGCTCTCGACCCGACGGCGACGCGGCAGTTCCTCGCTTTGGTCGCCGTCTTCAGCTTCTACTTCGTGTTCTCTGGCTATCGGGTTCTCTCGCGGAAGCGACCGGCCGACGCGCCGACCGCCGTCGACTGGGGTGCGGTCACGCTGTACGGCCTCGCCAGCGTCGGCCTCCTCGCCATGGGCGCGCTCCAGTTACTCGCCGGCAACGGCTTCGCCGTGGTGGTGCTCGTGTTCGGCGTCCTCGGAACCGTCCTCACCGTCGCCGACGTCCGGTCGTTCCGCACCGAGGCCGACCCGCGGGCGTGGCTCGGCGAACACGTCACCCGGATGGGAGCGGGCTACATCGCCACCGTGACAGCGTTCTCGGCGGTGAACTTCGTGTTCCTCCCAACGGTGGGCCGATGGCTGTGGCCCACGCTCCTCGGGACGCCGCTGTTGGTGTATCTCCAGCGCCGGTACGAAGCGCGCTTTGTGCCAGCGTAGTCGCCGCCGACGCACCTGCATGGAAAGCGATTTAGCCGGCCGGTGGCCACGGGAACCTAATGAGCCTGTCCGACGCGGACCACGACATCGTGGTCGACGAAATCGGTCGGGAGCCCACCCGGGCGGAGGCCGCTCTCTTCGAGAACCTCTGGAGCGAACACTGTGCGTATCGCTCCTCTCGACCGCTCCTGACGGCGTTCGACTCCGAGGGCGAGCAAGTCGTCATCGGCCCCGGTGACGACGCCGCAGTCGTCTCGCTCCCGAGCCACGGCGACGGCGAGGAGATGTACATCACGATGGGCGTCGAGTCCCACAACCACCCCTCCTACGTCGACCCGTTCGACGGCGCCGCCACCGGCGTCGGCGGCATCGTCCGCGACACCCTCTCGATGGGGGCGTACCCCATCGCGCTCGCGGACTGCCTGTACTTCGGCGACTTCGAGCGCGAGCACTCCCGCTACCTCTTCGAGGGCGTCGTCGAGGGCATCTCGCACTACGGGAACTGCATCGGCGTCCCGACGGTGACCGGGTCGGTCGCGTTCCACGACGACTACGAGGGCAACCCCCTCGTCAACGTCTCCTGCATCGGCCTGATGGAACCCGAACGGACCATCACCGCCGAGGCGCAGGAACCGGGCAACAAACTCGTCCTCGTCGGCAACTCCACCGGGCGCGACGGCCTCGGCGGGGCCTCCTTCGCCAGCGAGGACCTCGCGGAGGACGCCGAGACCGAGGACCGACCGGCCGTGCAGGTCGGTGACCCGTATACGGAGAAACTCCTCATCGAGTGCAACGAGGCCCTGCTGGACGAGGACCTCGTCGAATCGGCGCGTGACCTCGGAGCGGCCGGCCTCGGCGGCGCGTCCTCCGAACTCGTCGCGAAGGGCGGTCTCGGCGCGACCATCGAACTGGACCGCGTCCACGAGCGCGAACCCGACATGAACGCCATGGAGTACCTGCTCGCCGAGAGTCAGGAGCGCATGGTGTACGAAGTCGCGCCGGAGAACGTCGACCGCGTCGCCGAACTCGCCGAGCGCTACGACCTCGGCTGCTCGGTCATCGGCGAACTCACCGCCCCCGGGACGAACTACGTCTGTACCTTCGAGGGCGAGACGGTCGTCGACGTCGAGGCGGAGTTCCTCGGCGACGGCGCGCCCATGAACGACCTGCCGGCCGAAGAACCGCCCGAGCAGGAGCGCGACCTCCCGACGGTCGATCTCTCGGAGGCGTTCGAGCGCATCGTCGCCAGCCCGAACACCGCCTCCAAACGGTGGGTCTACCGCCAGTACGACCACGAGGTGCAGGTCCGCACGAGCGTCCTGCCGGGCGACGACGCCGCACTCCTCGCCATCCGCGAGGCCGGCACGGGGCTTGCCTTCTCGGCCGGCGCCGACCCCAACTGGACCGACGCCGCGCCCTACGAGGGCGCTCGCGCCGTGGCACTGGAGAACGCCACCAACGTCGCTGCGAAGGGAGCCGTGCCCCACGCCGCCGTCGACTGCCTGAACGGCGGCAACCCCGAGAAGCCGGACGTCTACGGCGGCTTCAAGGGCATCGTCGACGGCCTCGCAGACATGTGCAGCGACCTCGACGTGCCCGTCGTCGGCGGCAACGTCTCGCTGTACAACGACTCGGTGACCGGCCCCATCCCGCCGACGCCGACGCTCGCACTGGTCGGCGTCAAAGAGGGGTACGACGCCCCGCCGATGGACCTCTCCGGCGAGGGTACCCTCGTCGTCGTCGGCGACGCCGCGCTCGAAGGCGAGGCCGACCCGCGCCTCGGAGGGTCCGAGTACACCGCCATCTTCGGCGGCACCGACGCCTTCCCCGAACTGCCCGCCGACCCGACGGGCCTCGTCCAGACCATCGCCGAGGTGGCCGACGAGGACCACGTGCTCGCCTCCCACGACGTGAGCCACGGCGGCCTCGCCGTCGCATTCGCCGAGATGGTCCACGAGGACGCCGGCGCCAGCGTCGACGTCGAGACGGTCGAACGCGGCACCCGGAAGCGCCTCCTGTTCAACGAACGGCCCGGTCGCGTCGTCTTCGAGACCACCGACCCAGCAGCCGTCCACGAGGCCTTCGACGGCGTCGCCCCGGTGACTGAACTGGGCGAGGCAAACGGCTCGAACCACCTCTCGCTCACCGTCAACGACGAGACGCTCCAGTACCACGCGAGCGAGATCGCCGACCTCCGGTCGACCATCGACGACGAACTGGCCTGAGTCAGCGCCTGATCTCGAACCTCGCGCCGCCCGTCTCGCTCTCCGTGACGCTGACCGACCAGCCGTGGGCTTCCGCGATGCTCTGGACGATTGACAGGCCGAATCCGGTTCCATCGGTGTCGGTGGTGTGCCCGTGTTCGAACACCCGTTCGCGGTCGGCGGCGGCGATACCGGGTCCGTCGTCGGCGACGTAGAACCCGCTGCGGCCACCCTCGCCGAGCGTCCCAACAGTGACGGTCACCGCCGGGCCGGCGTGTTCGACCGCGTTCCGATAGAGGTTCTCGAACAGTTGCTGGAGGCGGTCGGGGTCGCCCTCGACGGACACGGGCGCGTCCACGGTCAGCGTCGCATCGGCCGTGTCGACCTGTGCCCACGCGTCGGTGGACACAGTCTCGAGGTCGACCCGCTGGGTCGACCCGACGACCTGTCCCTGTCTGGCGAGTTCGAGCAAGTCTTCGAGGAGTGATCCCATCCGGTCGTGGGCGTCGCGGACGGCTTGCAGGCGCTCTCGAACCGTCTCGTCGTCGACCGTCTCGAGCAAGAGGTCGGTGTGACCGGCGGCGACGCTGAGCGGGTTCCGCAGGTCGTGGCTGACGATGCTCACGAACTCGTCGAGGCGCTCGTTCTGTGACGCGAGTTGCTGCTCGCGACGCTTGCGCTCGCTGATGTCCGTGTAGATGCCGTACCCTTCGACCTCGCCGCCCTCACGGGCGACGATGACGCTCCGGAACAGGTACGTCCGGGCCTCGCCGGTAGCGGTTATCCGTGTGACCTCCTGTTCGGACTGGTTGGTATTTTGCCACCAGTTGGCGACGATGTCGGCAGCGGTCTGATCGGGTGTCGAGATGAGCGCCGGGAGCGACGCTCCGACCGCTTCCTCCCGCGTGTAGCCGAACTCGACTTCGAAGGCGTCGTTGACCGAACTGACGTACGGTTCCTGCTGGTCGAACGTGACGACGACGGCCGGGTCCGGGATGTTCTCGAGGAGCGCGGCGAACCGCTCTTGGGCCGCCAGTTGGACGCGAAGTTCGCTCGCGACGAGGGTGATGTACCCGTCGTGTTCGTGGTGGATGATCTCACAGACGTCGCGGGCGTCCGTGTTCGTCATCGACGAGGACCCCTCGATACCGATGTCGGCCATCGCCTCGTCGACGACGGACTCCGCCTTCTCGATGCCCACCGTCTCCGCGAACTTCGAGACGAGTTCGTTTCGGTCCATCGGTTACTCGGGCAACAGGAAGGCGACCGTCGTCGTGTTGTGAAAGCCGCTGAGTTGTCCCATCTGCATACACAGTTCTCCGTACGTCTCGAACCCGGCAAAGGGGACCGAGAGGACAGACGCCAGTTCGTCGACGGCATCGGAGAACTCGTCCTGCAGGATTATCTCGCGGCAGGCACAGTCGAAGATGAATCCACCGGCGAGGTCACCCTCGGCGAGCGCGACTGCTTCCTCGGCGACTCGGCGGACGGAGTCTATCTGACTCTCCGGGTCCCCGTACATCACGCGGAGGACGGTCCCCTCGGGGACGTCGACGGCGAACGAGAGCGAGCCATCCTGTCCGATAGACTTTGGCCAGCGTATCTTGAAGCCATCGCCCTGATCGATGCCGAACTCGTAGACGCCCATCAATCGATTCATCTCCTCCGATTCGAGCGAGAGCGCGTCGACGTCGAAGTCAAACGCCGCCGCGTGGTCGCGGACCGCGTTTTTCCACACCTCGAAGGCCGGTTCACCGTCGAGTTCGCGGACGACGTTACCCGACCCGTCGGTCACCGCGTGCGGTTCCGAGATGGGTTCGTGACCGTGGTCGACCGAGATGACCGCCCGCTGAGTGCCGGAGACGAGCACCAGAACCAGCGCGTCCTCCGCGACGGTCCCGTCACAGAACACCGGCGTCGACTCCATCTGATAGTTGTCGGACGCCGCCCCGCCGGCGAACCCGACGTGCGGTCCCAGCCGTCGTTGGATCGCGAGTGCCAGTCGCTCGCCGACACCGGCCAGACCGTCGTGTAAGACGAGTGCCGATTGATACGGATAGTCGATGTCGTCGGGCAAGGCGCGTGCGGCCTCTCTGACAGTCCCGTGGATGTTCTCGCCGAGACCGGTGGCGACGGCGGTGTCGAACCGAAACGAGTCGCTGGTGACCAGTGCCACGGCGATACCGTTTGCCAGCGTCTCGGTCTCGGTGAAGTTCCCGGTGCCCGTACACCCGACGACGTCGGTGTCGTCGTCGACGACGGTCTCGACGCCCGAGAGGACCTCGTGCGGATCGTAACTCGAGTCGACGAAGACCTGACAGAAGTCCACTCGGTCGGCGTCGAGGCCCCTCCGGGCCGTACTGGTGGCTGCCTGCCCGGCGCGTCGTCCGTCGGGCGACACCGAGGTCCCGGTCGAGACCGTCGTCCCTACCGACTGGTCGGGTGACACGATACCATACGTATCACCGGATCCACTTATACCTACCTCCCCCGTTCGGTCCCGTCAGACCAGTGCGAAGGCGATACCGAACGTAAGCGCCAGTCCGACGAGCGCGACGACGGCACCCGTCGACACCTGCGACATCGTGAAGTCGCTCTGGGGAGCCGTCTCGCGAAGCGGCGGTTCCTTCGATGGCAGTTCGACGTTCGCTGGGTCGAACGCCGGTCGGTCGTCCTCGTGGTGGTCGTCTCCCATGTACGGGCGTTCTGCAAGCGACTACCTGTAACTGTCGGATTCGCTCGCTCAAAGCCCGTTTTGAGCCACCTGAAGACACTTTCTGCTGGCCCGTCAAGTCGTGGTATGGAGTACACGCGACGGCGCCTGTTGGCGACGGTCGGCGGCCTCGGGAGCGCGGCCGTCGCTGGCTGCCTCGACCGCGTCACCGGCGAGCGCCACGCGCGCGTCGCATGGCACCGGCAGACGGAAGGTACCGTCGGTGCGCTGGCCCTCGCCGACGGAACGCTCGCTGTCCTGACGATGTGGCGCCTGCTCGGGTTCGACACCGGTGGGACGGAACGGTGGCGGGTCCTGCTCGACGACCCCGACGACACCGTCTGCTACGATTCCGGCCTCGACGTGGGCGAGAGCACGCGGGACGACGAACTCGTGTACGTCTCCGGATGTGACAGCACGCGAGCGGTCCGTCTCGATGGCACGTCCGTCTGGAAGACCCCCGACGTGACGTCGCTGGAGTCGATTACCGCGGCTGACGGGACAGTGTACGTGAGCGAAGGGGGCTTGACCGCGCTGGACGGCACCGATGGGTCCGTCCGATGGACGGCCCGCAAAGACACAGACGGCCTCACACCGGCCGGAGCCACGGCCGATACGGTGGTCGTCGGGAGCGACAGCGGGACCGTCAACGCGCTGGAGGCGGCCGACGGGACCGAACGCTGGCACACCGACCTCGGCGCCCACCGAACGCAGACACCCACCGTCGACGACGGCACGGTGTACGTCGCGACGAGCGTCCCAGCGGAAGAGCGTGGCGAGTTGGTGGCTCTGAACGCGGCCGACGGCCGCGAACGGTGGCGGGTCGACACCGGACAGGCGCTGGCCGACAGCAGTCCAGTCGTGACTGGCGAGACTGTGTTGCTCGGGACAGCCAGCGGGTCGTTGCACGCCCACCGACGAGACACCGGGGACCAGCGGTGGCGCTTCGACGCCGCGGATTGGCTCGTGACCCAACCGGCAGTCGGCCCCGACGGCGAGGTGGCCTACGTCGGGAGCAACGACGGCAACTGCTATAGCGTCTCGGTCGCGAGCGGCGAGCAACGGTGGTCGGTCCCGGTCGGGTACAGTTCCGTCACGCCCGTGGTCGACGAGGACCGTGTCTTCGTCGGCAGTCACGACGGCCTGTTCGCACTCGACCGGGAGTGAGCCGTCACGCCCGCCGCCCGCTATCGGCTTTTGCACCAGTCGAAACCGTCAAACGCCCCTGTAGCGAACGAACGGGTACTGAATGACGCTCACGAAACGCATCATCCCCTGTATCGACGTGGACGTCGACGAGAACGGGGAGGCCGCCGTCTACACCGGCGTCAACTTCGAGGACCTAGAGTACACCGGTGACCCGGTCGAGATGGCGAAAGCCTACAACGAGTCCGGAGCCGACGAGTTCGTCTTTCTGGACATCACCGCCTCCGCCGAGGGTCGAGAGACGATGCTCGAAACCGTCTCCGCGGTCGCCGACGAGGTGTTCATCCCCCTCACGGTCGGCGGCGGCATCCGCACCCGCGAGGACATCAAGGAGACGCTACGGGCGGGCGCCGACAAGGTGTCTATCAACTCCGGCGCCATCGCGAACCCGGAACTCATCGAGGAGGGCGCGGCGGCGTTCGGCAGTCAGTGCATCGTCATCTCGCTTGACGCCCGCCGGCGCTTCGACGACGAGGGCGAGCACTACGTCGAGGTGGACGGCGAGTCCTGCTGGTTCGAATGCACCGTCAAAGGTGGCCGCGAGGGCACCGGCTTAGACGCCGTCGAGTGGGCGATGGAGGCCGAGGAACGCGGGGCCGGCGAGATTTTCGTCAACTCCATCGACGCCGACGGCACCAAGGACGGCTACGACATTCCACTGATGAAGGCGGTCTGTGATGCCGTCTCGACGCCGGTCATCGCCTCCTCTGGCTGTGGCGGCCCCGAAGACATGGAAGAGGTGTTCGTCGACGCCGGTGCCGACGCCGGTCTCGCGGCCTCCATCTTCCACTTTGGCGAGTACACAATCGAGGAGACGAAGGAGTATCTGGACAGCAAGGGCATCCCGGTTCGGTTGTAGGACGGGTCGGCGACCGTCGGGGGTGTAGCCCCCGCGCTGTTGCACGCCAGTTCCGCGCACTCTTTGTAGCTCGGTCACCTACGGTTACCCAATGGAATGGCGGTGTGAGTGGTGTGGCAAACCTCACGAAGAGAACGACCCGCCCTGTGACAACTGCGGCCACGGCACGTACGAGCGAGCGGTCCAGCCCGTCGGCCCGACCCGGTCCGCAGACGGCGAGGTCCACGGCGGTTCCGTCTGGGTCTGTCAGGACTGTGGCCGCCAGCACCAGCGCAACTCCCCACCCTGCAGGCGGTGTGGGAGCGCGAACTTCGAGCGCGAACGGGTGGCCGATACCGACCCGATGGCGGACATCAGCACGAGTTGGCGGGACGTACTCGAACCGAAGTACGTCGCGGGCTACGCCGCCGTCGCCGTCCTGCTGGGCGTCGTGCTGCTGTCGGTGTTCGGCGTCGTCACGCTCCCGGGGTTCGGCGGCGAGGCGGCCGCCGGCCCGCCCGAGATTCCGGCCGCACCGGGGAGCGCCGACACGGCGGACGGCCTCTCGCTGTCGGCCACCGAGGACGCCTACCTCGACGCGCTCAACGAACGCCGCACGAGCGAGGGCGCCGGAGCCCTGACCCGGAACGCGACGGCCGACGACGCCGCGGCCTACTACAACAAGGCCATCGTCGCCGCCCGGGCCGGCGACGGGTCGGGGCCCGAACAGAACGCCTTCGAACGGTTCGGTCTCGCCTGCGAGCGCCCGAACATCGTCGCTTATCAGGTCGCCTACGACCGAACCGGTCGCTCGGTGAGCGACTTCGACAGCGAGGCGGCGCTGGCGGCGTCGCTCGTCGATAGCTACGTCGAGCGCGGGAACCGGTTCCGCGCGGCAGAAGCGGGCACCGTCGGCGTCGATATCCACGTCGCGCCGGACGGGAGCGTGTTCGTCACCTACGTCGTCTGCTAAACCGGAAACTTACGCCGCGGCCTCGAACGCTTCCGTGAGGCTGTCGGCCTTCTCGATGACGCGGTCCGTGCCGTCTTCGAGGGCGTCAAGCGCGTCGACGTTCGCCTCGGTCTTGATGGTGAGGACGGGGTCGGTCTGGCCACCGGACTGCTCGGGGTTCACGTCGTAGGTCGCCGCCGTGACGCCCTCCGTCTCCAGCAGGGCGCCCTTGATGACGTTCATGAACGTGTGGTCCTCGCCCGCAATCTCGATAGAGAGTTCCGTGTCCGACTTGTCGATGACGCGAAGGTCCATGCCTACGTGTACTCGCTCAGCGGCCCATCAACGTGTCGCTTCTCCGTAGTCGACCGCTCCGTTACTACCGATGCTCACAGGTCCACGAAAGCCCTCGACCGCTCGCGGCCGCTGTACGGGATATCCTCGCACCGCTCGGATAGGGCCCGTGCAGCGGCCGCCACCGGTCTCGCCCTTTCAGTCCGCCGAGGACAGCGGTGCGACCGCGACGGAGCGCGGTCGCGGACGTGTCCCCACGCCTCCCCGGTCGCTCGCGCCGCGAGCGACACGCTTCCACCGCCCAATAGCACCAGACATCAGATGGCCGGGAGCGGGTGAGGGCTTCCGGAGTGTCCTTCGCGACGGTGAGTGGGTAATCCGAGACTACGGGAACGACGAGGACGACTCACACTAGCGCGTAAATCATCAGGTGGACGAAGTATATCGCCACCAGCGCGCCGAGCGCCTGCAAGCGGAAGGCGCCCAGCGAGTCCTCCTCGTCCTCGTGGGCTTTGCGGAACGCCGTCACCTCGTCGTCGTCGAGTTCGTTCGGGTGTTCTAGGCCGCGGTGGAGCGCCAGCCACCCCTCGCGGGCGAACGGGCGACCGCAGTAGCCACACTCGAAGACCGGTGCGTCGGCGGGCACGTCGTACGCGTGGTCTGACTGACTCATAGGTGGGGAAGGGGCACCTCCGGGCGGGAGACGACCCACAGGCTGGTCATCGTATAGAACACCATCACGGCGACGAACGGATACTGCGAGCGGATGGCCTGCAGTCGCGAGGGAAAGAGGTCGAAAGCGGCGGCGTGGGCCACCCAGATAGCGACGAGGTGGCCGAGTATGACCGCTGCCAGTGCGACGCCGCCGAACCAGTCCGGCAGTTGGTAGACCGGCACCGCCGCCGGGTCCGCAAACGGCGCGAGCGTGGCCGTCCCCAGCGCCGGCGCGAGAAAGAGGAAGTAGCCCAGATAGTGTGCGAAGTGGTAGCCGGCGGCGATAGCCAGCAACGGCGGGGCGAACCGCTCGGCGAGTTCGTCGGGCGCGAGGTACGTCTCGGCCGTCCGCGTGCTAACCCGCACCGCGAGGCGGTAGACGCCGAGAAAGAGGCCGAACCCGGCCAGCAGGGCGAGCGGATACAGGAGGTGGGGCGGGAGGCCCGCCGAAACGAGTGGGGTCGTCAGAGCACGCCACGCGGGCGTCGTCACGAGGCCGTCGTAGGTGGTCACCCAGAGCAGTGCGACGACGAATGCCACCTCGTCGGCCCCGTCGACTAGTCGCGGCGTCGAGAGGGCCATCCCGGGCAGACGCAGGCGGAGGCTTCCGTCTTCGGCGCGGCTGACGGGCGCGACGCGGCCGTAGTAGCGGAACACCCGGTCGACCGGGTCGGCCTCGGAGAACCACGTCTCGCGGCCGAAGACGACGCTCCCCGCGAGCGTCAGGACGCTATACCCCACCACGGCCGTCGCAAGCAGTCGCGCGTCGTCGGCCAGCGGACTGACGACTTCCAGCCAGACGAGCGCCAGCAGACCGACGACGCTGGGCCACGCGCCCAGTCGGTCGGGGTACGTTCGGTCCAGCGACGGGAGCGCCAGCGCGACGGTCGACAGTGGGTTGAGCACGCGCCAGCTATTGCCGACCAGATACGTCGTCATGGCGAGGCCGGCCCACCAGCCGACCCACACCAGCAGGATGGCGAGGTTCGTCCGCGGCGTCGTTGGGCCGAAAAACCCCACGACGACGACGGCGGCCAGCCCCGCGACCCCGATTGCGCGGCCGAGCAGTCGGGGAATACGGGCCTCACCGTCGACGAGCGGGGTCCCCCAGGCGTGGACGCGCTCGACGAACGAGCGGTCCGTGACGAACGAGGCCAGCAGGAACGACGCCCCGACGGCGGCCCCGCCCGTCGAGAGAAAGAGCCACGTCGGAATCGTCAACGACTCACGCCCGCCGGCAGCCAGACTCCCGCCGTGGGCACTGGCCGTTCCGACGGCGAACAGCCAACAGAGCGACCCCACGGCCATCGCGGCGACACGGCGTCGGCGTGCTGTCATCGGCGGGCCTAGGGACCTCGGGGCCGTGTAGTTTCCGACATCGGGCCGGCATGCGTGCGAGCGAATTGGATGGGCTTTTAGTAATCGCTTCGCAAGGGGTCGGTATGAGCACGACAGACGAGCACGCGGACGGCGGACACGGGGACCATCACCTCCCGGCCACGGAGGACTGGCCCCGCGGCTTCGGCGAGGCGAGTTGGTGGCCATTCGTGACCGCTATCGGTGGGTCGGGCATCTACATCGGTGCGGCACTGCTCGTCCTCTCGCTGGGCGAGAACGCACTCGTGAGTACGACTATCGGGGCTGGGGCGACCGTCGCGAGCGTCGGCCTGTTCCTCGTCGGGATATACGGCTGGCTCTACCACGCCTTCGTCTCGGACTTCTGGGAACGCGGCACCGACCACCACTCCGGACGGACGCTGAAGTTCGCGATGTTGCTGTTCCTCGGGTCCGAGGTGGCGACGTTCGGCGCGGGCTTCATCTACTACTTCATGGTCCGCGGCACCGACGTGTGGGTCGGAGCCGACATCCCCCACGTCTGGGGCTCGCTCGTCATCGTCAACACCGTCATCCTGCTCGTTAGCTCGGTGACGCTGCACTACAGCCACGTCGCACTGCTGAACGGGAACCGCGACAGGTTCATGAAACTGCTCGGCCTGACGCTCCTGCTGGGAATCATCTTCATCGGCGGGCAGGTGTACGAGTACTACGAGTTCATCGTCCACGAGAACTTCACCATCGCACAGGGCATCTACGGCTCTGCGTTCTACGGCCTGACCGGCCTGCACGGCCTCCACGTCACGATGGGTGCGGTCCTGCTGGGCATCGTCTTCGTCCGGGCGTACTACGGGCAGTACTCCCCCGAACGACACACCTCCGTCTCGACGGCGTCGATGTACTGGCACTTCGTCGACGTCGTCTGGGTGTTCCTCGTCGTCGTCCTCTACATGGGCGCGAACCTCGTCTAAGGCTTAAGCGACTCCCCACTCTGTGTTCTCTATGGATCGACTCGACGTCAGCGACGGCTTCGACGTCCACGACTACCGCCACGGCCTGAAACTGCTCAAACAGGACCGTGGCACGATGACCCTAGAGAACCGACAGGGGTTCGCGTGTCCTGCCTGTGGCGACGCGTTCGAACGCCTGTTCGTCAGCGAGAACCGCACGAATACGTTCGGGAATCCCGGCAGTCCGTTCTGCCTCGTCCGCACCGACGACCAGTTGCTCGTGTTGACTCACTGATTCGCCGCTCACGGCCGTACTCGCCAGCACGAACGTTTATTTCACTCCTTTCCTATTCGACGGTATGCGAAAGCCCTACCCCGAAATCGCCGTCGTCGTCGTGCTCGCCCTCTCGGGCTGTATGACCGCCACCGTCGACGCCAGCGTCGACGCCGACGGGACCGTCTCTACCTACGAAGTGGAGTTAGCGATGAGCGGCACCGTCTTCGACGCCCTCCAGCGAACCGCCGAGAACGAGGGCTACGACTCCGTCGAAGCGTACCTGACCGACGGCGTCAACGAGAGTCGGATGGAGAACGTGACCTACGAACAGGCGCTCGAAGGCGACAACGTCTCGGTTCGGCTGCAGTTCACCGACTGGACCCCCGGTCCCGAGAGCGGCGTGAACGCGACCGTCCAGAACGGGACGCTCACCTACGAGGACCGCACCTTCGTCACCGTGCAGGAGAACGACGACGTGGCACTGGGCGACGGCGTGGCCGTCCGCTACGAACTGACGATGCCCGGCGATATCTACGAGTCCAACGCCGACATCGTCGAGAACCGGACCGCCGTCTGGGAGTACGAGGCCAACGAACCCGTAGAGGAACCGATCCGTGCTCAGAGCAACGCCCCGAGTTCCGCTTTCGGCCCCGGGTTCGGCGTGACCGCCGCCGTCCTCGCACTCCTGTCGATGGCCGTCTTCGCCCGCCGGTCGTAGACGAGCCCCCGCGCGAGTCTTTTTGAGCAGCTGTCACGTACTAGCACGGGATGCTTGCAGCACGACTTCACGAGTACACTGACGACATGGCACACGGGCTCTCTATCGACGAGGTGGACGCCCCGCAGGTATCGAACAGTGACGACGTCGTGGTCGAAGTCGAAGGCGCTGGCTGGTGCCAGACGGACAACCACATCATCGAGGGGATGTGGACCGACTACGTCGAGCAGACGCTCCCGCTGACACTGGGCCACGAGAACGCAGGCACCGTCGTCGAGACGGGTGCGGAGGTGACTCTCGTCTCCGAGGGCGACCAGGTCATCTGTCACCCGGTCCAGACCTGTGGCACCTGCCGGCCCTGCCGACAGGGCGAGACGATGTACTGCGAGAACCAGTCGTTCAACGGCCTCACTGTCGACGGCGGCTTCGCCGACCAATTACACACCAGCGAGCGCTCGGTGATCCCACTCCCCGACGGCGTCGACCCGGCGGCAATCGCACCCCACGCCGACGCCGGCATCACGGCCTACCACGCCGCAAAGAAGGCCGTTCGCGGTCTGAATCCGGGCGATGCGGCGGTCATCATCGGCATCGGCGGCCTCGGCCACATCGGACTCCAGTGCATCGCCGAGATGAGCGCCGCTGACATCGTCGCCGTAGACATCAAACGGGAGGCCCGCAACCTCGCGGTGGAGTTGGGCGCTCACTACACCATCGACCCGAGGAGCGAGGACGTCGCGAGCGAAATCGCGGACATCACCGACGGCGTCGGCGCCGCGCAGGTGCTAGACTTCGTCGGCGCCGACGAGACGACGGCACTGGCCCCGGACGTCTGTGCCGCCGGCGGCGACCACCACGTCATCGGTTACGGCGGCCACATCCACCAACCCGCACAGGCGCTCGTCAGCGGCGAGTTCGCCTATCAGGGCAACATCGTCGGCCGGTACACCGAACTGCAGGAACTGGTCGCACTGGTCGAACGCGACGCCGTCGAACTCCACACCACCCAGTACGAACTGGCCGAGATAAACACCGTCGCCGAAAAATTGGAACACGGCGAAATCGAAGGGCGGGCGGTTATCACGCCCTGACCGGGCGCTCGGTCACCGCTCACGTTCCGGCGGTGTACCGTCACGCGCGAGCGCGCAGTACCGCCGCAGGAACGTCTCGCGGTCGGTGGTGCCAGCACCCGCCTCGATCAACCGCTCCTCTAGCCCCTGCCGCGGACTGTGACAGCACTCGCGATAGCACGGTTTGCAGAGGAACTCGAACTCCTTCTCGTCGCGGTTCCACCGGTCGCCGTGCTTGTCGTACTCGCGAGCGTCGTCACGCGACACCGACTCGCCGCAGGAGAGACAGGTCACCTCGCCCCCGTCACGGTGCCACGCGTTCCGGTCGGACACGGTTCAAGCACCCCCACGAGACACGTAGTCGTCGGGCATCTCGGGTCGTCGGAGAGAGGGTCGTGACATCGGTTGCTCGGTCCGTCGTTCGACCCCGCTACGAGTCTGTCTACTGCACCACCTGTGAGGGGCGTTTATATCGGAACTGTCGGGCGCTCACGGCCGTCCGTGGCGCTGTCGTGCTATGACACGCCCCGGATACGTATTTGGCGTCGGCGAGAGAACTACCGTCCGAGAGACGATGTCCGCCCATCAAACCACGACGGAGCGCGGCCGGTGGCCGACCCGTCGAACCGTCCTGTTCGGGCTGGCGGCCGCCGCCGTCGGCACTGTCCTCGTCGGGAAGCGTCGAGTCTCGGCACGGACCGCCCGATCGACCGACGCCCTGCGTGCCGCGTCCAGCGGCGGTCCCACACGCGCCGTCACCGAGGCCGACTTCGCCGACCTTCCCGCGCCGGCCCGCCGGTACTTCGAGACGGTTCTCGAACCCGGTGTGCAGTTCGTTCGGGCGACGAGGCTCACCCAGCGTGGCGTGTTCCGCCTCGGCGACGCTGACTCGTCGTGGCACCCCCTCGAAGCGACCCAGCACTACACCGTCGACCCGCCGGGATTCGTCTGGGACGCGTCGATACGGCTGGGGTCGGTCCTGCCGGTCAGCGTCATCGACAGCTACGTCGACGGCACCGGCTCGCTCGTCGCCTCCCTGCTCTGGACGGTGCCGGTGGCCGACGCCAACCCGTCGCCGGAACTCGACGCCGCCGAACTTCAGCGCTATCTCGCCGAAGCCGTCTGGTTCCCGACGGCCCTGCTCCCCGAGAGCGGCGTCGAGTGGACAGCCATCGACGACAGTATCGCACGGGCGACTCTCACCGACGGCGACGTCTCGGCGTCGCTCTCCTTCCACTTCGACGACGACAATCTGGTCGACCGCGTCGTCGCCGAGGAGCGATACCGTGCCGTCGACGGCGGGTTCGAGGCCGCACGATGGACCGGGCACTTCGAGGACTACACCGAGCGAAGCGGGATGCTCGTGCCGACCCGCGGCGAGGTGGCGTGGACCCTCCCCGACGGTGACCTGCCGTACTGGCGGGGAGAGATTACGGAGTTCGAGTACGAGACGGCGAAGTAGGACGTCCGCCTAGCTGTCACTGCTCGCGAGTTGGTCGTCGCAGGAAGCAAGCCGGTGGCGCGGATTGTGAACTACGCCCGAGAACCTGCGCTTCGCGCAGAACCTCGGTCTCGTTCAAATCCCGGTTTGGCTTCCGCTCCTCACGTTCGTTCGTCGCAGGAAGCCGGTGGAGGGATTTGAACCCTCGGCCTAATCCTTACGAAGGATTCGCTCTGCCAGTCTGAGCTACACCGGCGCGGGCACACACTGCCAGACGCACGTGACGACAACTCGTCTCGGTGTGCCTGTCTGCACACGTTACTTGCAGCGATAACCGCAATAAGGATTGCGAATCGGGGGCGTCGAGAGACGCGTTCTCACGCCTCGCGGGCGCCGACGATAGTGACCGGAACGTCCGACTCCAGCAGCACTTGCTGGGCGACGCTCCCGAACACCACCTTCCCCGTCGGCGAGCGTTTTCGCGACCCCATCGCGATGTGGTCGACGTCGAACTCCGCGGCCAGTTCGAGGATGCCGTCGGCCGGCGGCAGACTGCCCTCCGCCAGTTCGACGGCGATGTCGCGCTCTTCGAGGTAGTCACGGACCAACCGGACGGTCTCGACGCGGTCGACGGACTGCAGTTCGTCGGGCGCGTCGATCTCCTCCGGCGTCAGCGCGTGGGTCACTATCGCTTCGATGTTCTCCGCGGCAGTCGGCAGTTCCGCCACGAAGGCGGCCTGACCGCGGGCACGGTCCGAGTCGGCGTCGACGGGTACGAGTATCCGGTACATGTTAGCCACCGAGGTAGAGTCGTCCGACCTCCTCGTCGTTGAGGAGTTCGGTGCCCGTCCCGGTAAACTTTATCTCGCCGCTGGCGAGGACGAACCCGCGGTCGGCGACAGACAGGCCCTTCTCGGCGTTCTGTTCGACCAGCAGGATGGTCGTCCCGAGGTCGTTGAGTTGCTCGATGCGCTCGAACACGTCGTCGATGAACCGCGGTTCGAGACCGATCGACGGTTCGTCGAGCATCATCAGGTCCGGGTCGACCATGAGCGCCCGGGCCAGTTCCAGCAGGCGGCGCTGGCCCCCGGAAAGGGTGCCGGCCTTCTGCTGGCGGATGTCGCCCAGCACCGGGAACTCGTCGTACAGCACCTCGGCGCGTTGGGCGGCCTGTTCGTCGTCGTCGAAGACGTACCCGCCCATCAGCATGTTCTCGTGGACGGTCATGCCCGGGAACACGCTGGCGTCCTGCAGGACGTAGCTCATCCGGTTCTTGAGGTTCTCTTGGGGCGAGCGCCCGGTGATGTCATCGTTCCGGAATGTAACGGTCCCCGACTGCACGTCGGCGAAGCCGTAGATGCTCTTCATCAGCGTGGACTTCCCCGACCCGTTCGGGCCGATGAGACACGCTATCTGTCCCTCCTCGACGGCCATGCTGACGTCGTGTAGCACGGTCGTGTTGCCGTAGCCCGACGTCACGTCGTTCATCGCGAGTATCGGGTCCTCTGTCGTCGTGGTGTCTGTGTCTGTCGTGGCCATCTCATTCCCTCCCGAGGTACGCGTCGAGGACGCGCTGGTCGTTCTGAATCTCTTCGGGGGTGCCCTCGGCGATGCGCTCGCCGTGGGCGAGGACGTAGATGCGGTCTGCTATCTCCATCACGAAGTCCATGTTGTGTTCGATGAGGAAGATGGTCGCCTCCTCGTCCTCGTTGGCCGTCCGGATGTACTGGATGAGGTTCTCCAGCATCGAGGGGTTGATACCCCCCGCCGGTTCGTCCATCAACAGCAGGTCCGGTTCGGCCATCAGTTCCATCGCGAACTCGATGAGTTTCTGCTGGCCGAAGCTCAGTCGGCCCGCGCGGGTGTCCGCCAAGCCGCCGAGGTCGACGTAGTCCAGCAGTTCCTCTGTCCGTTCGAGCAGCGAGTCGTCAGGTCTGCGAAGCAAGTTCCCGATGTCGGCACCGCCCTCTTGGGCGGCCAGCAGCAGGTTCTTGCGGACGGTCATGTCGCCGAAGATGCGCGTCTCCTGGAACATCCGCCCGAGGCCGGCCCGGGCGATTTTGTACTCGGGCCAGTCCGTGACGTCCTGTCCCTGCAGGTACACTCGACCTTCGTCGGCGTTGAGCGTCCCGGTGATGCAGTTGAACAGGGTGGACTTCCCTGCCCCGTTCGGGCCGATGAGGCCGACGATTTCGCCCTTGTTCACCTCGACGTCGACGTCGTCGACGGCGGTGAGGCCGCCGAAGCGTTTTGTGACGCCGTCGGTCCGAAGGACCGCCCGCTCGCCCTGCGGGTCGGTCGCGGCCGCGTCGGTGGCCCTACTCATCGGTGCTCACCTCCTCGCCGCTGTCGGCGGCGGCCATGCCACCGCGCTTGTAGTACTCCATCTCGCTGGCGTACTCCCGAAGCGTCCCGACGGCGCCCTCGGGGAACCCGATGACAGTCACGATGACGGCCACACCGAGCAACACGAGTTGCCAGCCGACGAAAGCCGTCTCCACCACTTCGATGACGGTGTGGAGGCCGAACGCGCCGATGACCGGGCCGGCGACGGTGCCGGACCCGCCCATCAGCGCCATCGCGATGAGTTCGACGTTCCACGCGCCGTTGTAGGCGGTCTGTGGGTCGATGAACGTGTTGAACAGGCTGTACGCGCCGCCGGCCAGCCCCGTGAACAGGGCGGCCAGCATCCACGCGGCCGTCTTGTAGTAGGTCGTGTTGAACCCCATCGCCGTGGCCTTCTCCTCGTCGTCGCGGATGGCGTTCAGGATGAAGCCAAAGCGCGTGTTCGAGAGGTAGTAGACGAGCGCCATCTCGGCGACGAGGACGCCGAGGAAGAGGTAGTAGAAGACGGTCCCCGAGGGAACGTCTAACAGAATCTTCCCGCTCGCGCCCCCGGTGATGTCGAGGTTTCTAGAAACCTGCTGGGCCGCGAGCAGGACACCCAGCGTCGCGATGGCGAAGTAGTGGCCACGCAGACGCAACACGATAGCACCGATGACCGCCGCGAAGACGACGGCGACAAGACCGGCGACGACCATCGCGACCGGGAACGAGACGGCGAAGTCCTTGATGAGGATGGCCGTGGTGTACGCGCCGATGCCGAAGAACGCCATGTTCCCGAAACTCGGGTAGCCGGTCTGGCCGCCGACGATGTCCCACGACAGCGCGAGGATGGCAAAGAGGAACATCTCCGAGACGACGGTCATGTAGTACCCCTGCTGGAGGCCGAGCACCGGCGGGAGCGCACCGACCACCGCGCCGGCCGCCAGCAACTTCCAGCCGTGGGCACCGCAGACGTCGAACAGACGGTCCACCTGGTCCGGCGGGACGATAGAGCGGAGCAACCCGCTGTTGGACTCCGATTCCGTGCTCATTGCTCTGCCCCCTCACCGAACAGACCCTTCGGTTTCACCACGAGGAGGACGATGAGCAGCGTGAAACTCACCGCCAGCGTCCACTGCGAGGAGACGAACCCCGCGGTCAGTTCCTCGACGGAGCCGAGTAGCAGTCCGCCGACCAGCGCGCCGGGAATCGAACCGACGCCGCCGAACACGACGATGACGAAGCTCTTCAGCGTGTAGATGAGCCCCATCTGTGGCTGGATGTTGAGTATGGTCGCGATGAACGCACCGACGCCCCCGGCGATGGCCGAGGAGACGCCGAAGGTCACCGCGCGGGTGTGTTCGACGTCGATGCCGACCAGCGCCGCGGCCTCCGGGTTCTGCGAGACAGCGCGAATCGCTCGCCCTGTCCGCGTCTTCTGGAGGAACGCCCAGAGCAGTGCCGTCAGCACGATAGCACCGACGAACGCGACCAGTTTCATCTTCGGGACGACGAGCCCTGCCACGGCGAACGACGGGTCGCTGAAACTGACCTGAATCGACCGCGGGTTCGCCGACCACGCTTGCAGCGCCAGTTGCTGGATGGCGATGCTGATGCCGAACGTGACCAGCAGCGTCAGGAAGATGTCCGTCCCGATGACCCGCGAGACCAGCGTCCGCTGGAGCGCGTACCCGACGCCGAACAACACGAGGATGGCCACCGGGATGGTCGCGAGGAACAGCAACGGCGACCCCTCCGCGTTGCCGGTGATGAGGGTCAACACCCAGTAGGAGGTGTAGCCGCCGAGCATCACCATCTCGCCGTGCGCGAGGTTGATGATGTCGACGACCCCCCAGATGAGCGCGAACCCGACGGCTACCGCCGCGAACAGCGCACCGATGAGCAGGCCGTTGACGACGAACTGCGTGAACGCCATCTGTCTTATCGCTCACTCCAGTCTGGCATCGGGTAGATGGGGTCGGACTGGGCGACGTTGCTCGGGTGGACGATCTGGAGGCCGGGGTCGGGTTGCCACTGGTAGACCAGCATGTTCTTGTCGATGACCCCGCTGTCGTCGAAGGCGACGTTGCCGTACACCGACGAGAAGTCCGACTTCCGGATCTGGTTCCGGACCGGCGTCGGCCCGAGTTCGCTGACCTTCTTGAACGCGTTCATGAACGTCAGAATGACGCCCTCACCGGCGGCGCTGTGGTAGTCCGGCGTGTACCCGTAGTTCTCCTCGATGGCGGAGACGAAGTCGCTCGTGGTTCCGAAGACCGGGTCCTCGAAGTCGGCGTTGACCGCCCACGAGGAGGGGCCGTACATGTAGTCGCCGTTCGGCCCGACCTCGTTCTTGAACGACTCGTTGAGGCTGCCGACAGTCCCCATCGCCGCGTCGACGTTGACGTTCTGGCTCTCCATCTGGTTCGCCAGGATGATGTTGTGCTTCTGGTGGGCACACAGCAGGAGGATGTCAGCCTCCTGATTCCGGACCTTCCCGAGGTTCGTCGAGAGGTCCGACGTGTCGGAGGGGAACGTCTCGTCGACGACGATTTCGAGGTCGGTGTTCGATATCTTCTGCCGTGCGCCCTCCGCGGTGGACTGACTGAAGGTGCCGTCCTCCGCGAGGATGGCGATGGACTCCGGCGTCTGGTCCTGCGCGAGGCACATGTCGATGAAACTTTTCGCGTACTTGTTGGCCGTCGGCAGGAGGCCGAAGATCCACTCGTTGCCCTGACTGAAGATTTCGGGGCTTGCACCGCCGCCTTCGACCATCGGCTTCTGGTTCTGTGCGGCCACCGCGCTGGCCGGCAGCGTCACCGTACTGGAGTACGGCCCCAGCAGATAGTCGATGTTCTCCCGGTCGATGAGTTCCTGATAGATGGACTTCGACGCCGAGGCGTCCGTCCCGTCGTCGCGCAACACCATCTCCAGTTCGTACGTGTTGCCGTCGCCGGCCTCGAACCCGCCCGACTCGTTGATGCGCTGGATGGTGAGTTCGTAGGCGTCCTTGTACAGTTTGCCGAGGTCGGCGTTGTCACCGGAGAGACTCATCGATCCGCCGAGGCGAATCGTGTTCGTCCCGCCACTGCCGTCACCGGTGGACCCGCCGTCGCTGCCGTCGCTGCCGCCGTCACTGCCGTCGCCGCCACCGCCGTCACCGCCGCCGTCGCCGCCGTCACCGGAACAGCCAGCGAGTCCGGTCAGTCCTAGCACGCCTGCGCTCCCTGCAACCTTGATAAACTGTCTTCTGTCGTGTTTTCGGGACATTGGCTTGGTACCGGCGTGTATCAATGATACACGCTCTGTACGGGCCAATGTGACACGCCCTATTAAACATTAAGGATTGTTCGATCGGCAGTAGCAAGCAATAGCGGTTTACACGACGGGGCGAGCCGTCACCAGAGGACGGTCGGCCACAGCACCGAAAAGAGGGCGACGAGCAACAGTGTGAGGACGATCGTCATCAGGACGTTCAGGACGACGCCCGCGCGAATCATGTCTCGCTGTTCGAGATGACCGCTCCCGAAGACGATGGCGTTGGGCGGCGTCGCCACGGGGAGCGCGAAGGCGAAACTTGCGGCGATGGCGCCCGTTACCGTGAGGAACACCGCCGCCGGGATCGGGTCGACGCCGAGCGTCCCCGCGAGGACGCTGCCCAATCCGACGAGGATCGGCGCGATAATCGTCGTCGTCGCCGTGTTCGAGGAGAGTTCGGTGACGAGGATGGTGAAGACGACGACGGCGAAGACGACCAGCACCAGCGGAGCGCCGACGACGGCATCGAAGACGCTGCGAGCCAGCCAGTTCGTCGCCTCAGTCTCTGCCAGCGCATCGGCCAGCGAGATGCCGCCGCCGAACAGGACGATGGTCCCCCAGTCGATATCGACGAGGTTCTCCCAGTCGTCGGCGTCGGCGAGTACCAGCGCGGGGATGGCGAGGAGGCCGACGACGACGAAGTACAGGACGCCGCGGTGACCCGTCAGTCCGAAGACGTTCTCGCCTTCCCCGCCGAACAGCGTCACGAACCACGTGTCCGGGAGCAGACCCTCGAAGAGGAAGCCAAGTCCGCCGAGAATCCACAGCCCGGCCGTCGCGGCGAAGATGTAAGCCGCGCGCCGACCCCGCGCCGAGAGGTCGCCTTCCTCTTCGAGATACGTCGCCGCCTGCTCCTGTGCGCCCCGAACGCTGTCGATTTCGGGCGGGTACAGCCAGAACGTCAGCACGTACCACGTAAGCGGGAGCGTGATGACGACGATGGGGAGACCGACGGCGAGCCACTGGGCGAAGGATATCTCGACGCCGACGAGCCTATCGAGGAAGGCGACGGCGACGACGTTCGGCGGCGTCCCGATGAGCGTTCCGACCCCGCCGACGCTCGCGGCGTAGGCCGTCCCCAGAAGCGTCGCCACGCGCATGTTCGACACCTCGCCCTCGGGGGACTCCCGGCCCACCACCTGTGCGAGAACGCCGAGTGCGACGGGGGTCATCATCGCCGTCGTCGCGGTGTTGGACACCCACATCGACATGAACGCCGTCGCGAGCATGATGGCGAGGATGAGCAGGCGCGGCGACCGGCCCATCCGGTTGATGAGCGTCAACGCCAGTCGGCGGTCGATGTTGTGCGTCTGGAGCGCCGCCGCGAGCATGAACCCCGCGATGAACAGGAAGATGAGCGGGTCGGCAAAGCCCGACAGCGCCTGCTCCATCGAGTCGTAGATGCCGAAGGTGGTCAGCGCCACCGGGATGAGCAGCGCCGTCACGGGTAACGGGAGCGCGTTCGTCACCCAGAGGATGGCCGCCAGTGCCATCGTCGCCAGCGCGTACTGGGCCGCCGGGTCGAGCCCTGCCGGCGCCGGTGCCGCGGCGACGAGCACGGTGACGACGACCGCGGTGCCGAGTGCGACGGCGAGACGCCGAGGCCTCGCGTGTCCGTTCCACGTCACGGCAGACACCACCCGTCGCGCCGGTCGTTCGTCCCTCTACCATCCGTCGGTCGCGTGTGTACCCCCGTCATTGTCAGAAGTTCTCCACCAGCACGCACAGCTGTTCGTCGGTTATCTCGGCGCGATACAGGTCGAACAGTTCCTGCAGTCGTGCCTCCGAGAGGCTACGCGTGTCGCTCTCCAGCATCGAGACGTGTGCCTGCATGATGTCGTCGACTTCCGCCTCGACCTCCCGCTGCCCGAACCCGGCCGCGACACGGAGTAGTCGCCACGCCATTGGCGAGATGTCACGTACGTCGATGTCGTCGGCCGCGCTCACACCCATCTGTCGCTAGTTCGCATCACCTGCCGGACCCACATAACTGTTCGTCACCCGGGACGGGGTGAGAGGACGGTCAGCGCCGGAGTCGAACGTCCAACACGACGTTTTGCTCGCCCGGCGCGTACGACCGGACGGTCCGGCGCGTCTCGACGGACACCTCGTACTCGGGTTCGGCCGCGGCCCGTATCGCTCGCTCCCCGGGACCGTACAGGCCCTCGTCTGGCTGGATGTCGTAGTAGTGGACGACGCAGTCGTCGCCGGCCAGTCGGACCGCGGTGTCCAGAAACTCGTCTGCGCTGTGTGGGAGGTTCATCACGACGCGGTCGGCCCACCCCTCGTAGTCGGTGGCTACGTCCCTGACGTCGCCACAGATGCCCGTCACGCGGTCGGCGACGCCGTTGCGCTCGGCGTTCCGCCGGAGGTACTCGATGGCCGTCTCGTTGATGTCCGTGCCGACGCAGGTGGCCCCGCGCTTCGCGAACGGGACGACGAACGGGCCGACGCCCGCGAACATGTCGAACGCCTGTTCGCCCTCCCGGACCTGTTCGACGACGCGGTGGCGTTCGGTCGCGAGACGCGGCGAGAAGTACACTTCAGCGAGGTCCAGTTCGAAGGCACACCCGTACTCGCGGTGGACGACTTCGGTGGTGTCGCCGGCCAGTACCTCCCAGTCTCGGACCCGCTGTTCGCCCTTTATCTTCGAGGCGCGGTTCAACACGCCCTCGACCGGGAGGTCGGACTCCACGAGGGCGGCCGCTATCTCGCGGGTCCGCGCCGGGTCGTCCTCGTCGACGATGACGATGTCCCCGATGCGCTCGTAACTCGGGTCGAACCCGAGGATGTCCGCCGGCATGGTCTGGCCCTCGCGGACCGGGGCGTCGAACTCGACGACGGAGAGGTCCTCGGGTACGGCCGTCGGGTCGGTGACCGGGACGTACAGCGACCCGTCTTCGACCGTGATGTCGTAGCCGTCCTCGACGAGGCCCGCCTCGGCCAACCGCTGGCGAGTCGCCTCGCCGTCCTCGCGCGCGACGCGAACGCAGGGAACGCCCATACCACCTCTCCCCGACCGGCGGCGGTAAGCCTGACGCTTCGCGCCCTTTATCCCCAGCGACGACCGACGCAGGGTATGCTCACCTTCGTCGGCCTCGGCCTCTACGACGAACGCTCGGTCACCATCGCCGGACGAGACGCGATACGGGACGCAGACCGCGTCTTCGCGGAGTTCTACACCAGTCGGCTGATCGGGACCGACCTCGAATCGCTAGAAGCCTACCACGACACGACCATCGAGGTCCGTGACCGGGCCGGCGTCGAACAGGACCCCGCCCCGGTGCTGGACGCCGCGGAGACGGACGACGTCGTCTTCCTGACTGCCGGTGACACCATGGTCTCGACGACCCACACCGACCTCCGTCTGCGCGCCGAGGAGCGCGGCATCGAAACCCGCGTCGTCCACGGCACCACTGCACAGACCGCCGCCGCATCGCTGACCGGCCTGCAGAACTACCGGTTCGGGAAGGCGACGACGCTCCCGTTCGAACGGGCACACGGCGGCGACGGCGTCCCCGACAGCGTCGTCCAGACCATCGAGGACAACCGCTCTCGGAACCTCCACACGCTGGTGTATCTGGACATCAAGGTCGACGACCCCCACTGGGACGACAGCGACGACACGTACATGACCGCGGACCACGCTGCGGGACTGCTCGCCGAGTCGTTTCCGGAGACGCTCGGCGTCGTCGTCGCCCGCGCCGGTAGTCCCGACCCAGCTATCGTCGCCGACACCCTCGACGAACTCGCCACCCGGTCCTTCGGGGACCCGCTTCACCTGTTGGTGATTCCCGCCGACCTCCACCTGATAGAGGAAGACGCCCTGACAGCGATCGCCGATGCGCCCTAGTCGTCGCCCGGCGTCGCGGGCACATCTGTCTCGTCGCTCTCGATGTCGAAAGCACTCTGGAGGTCGTACTCCGTCCCCGTCACGAGAAACAGTAAGTCTTCGACGAGGATGGTTATCTCCGGCAATTCACGGACCAACAACCACGTGATGCCGACCAGCACGACGACCGACCCCGTCTGTGCGAGGATGCGGTCGGCGACGTAGTACGACACCATACGCGGGTCCGAGAGACCGAACAGGGACATGACGACCCCTTCGAACCACTGCATCCGCTGTTGCCCGAAGGAGATGGCGATGAAGACGTTCCGGAACAGGTTCAACACGTAGATGACCGACACCGTCACCGCGAGCGTGCGGAGTTTTCGCCGTAACGGCGCCGACACGGCGAGGATACCGCCTGCGAAGATGGAGATACTCCCCATCCCCGTACACGCGAGGAGGATGTTGTACGTAATCGGCCCCTCCTCGTGTTCGAACCAGAACGTGCTCTCGTAGGGGTACTGCTTCGTGGCGATTCTGATGCCGTCGTGCGTAAAGCCCTCGACGACGAGTGGGTCGACGCCGACCAGCGACAGCAGGAACGCCGTCTGGTCGGTGACCAGTTCCACGATCCACTGTCTGAGCGGGTCGACGGTGATAAACGGCACGTAGACGATGCCCATCAGCCCGATCGCTCGCGTCAGGACGAACAGCGAGTCCCGGCCGTTCCAGAGGAGATAGCCCGCATACAGCGACAACGGCACCGCCGCGAGGCCACCGACCCCCTCGATGGCGCTCTTCTGTGTCAGGATGAAGTGTGGCGCCAGAACCAACCAGAACGCCGCGAACAGTCCCCAGCCCGCTACAGCGACTCGGCGTGCCCACGCCTCCGCGAACTGGTGGAGCACTGCGCTGCCGAGAAACGCCGCGAGTACCAGCCACATCAGCGGCTCCGACCACACCAGCGGGTCGAAAGAGAGCCCACCGAACGAGACGGTAGACTGAAGCAGCGGACGCATTGTGCCTACGTTGGCTAATCCGGCCTATATGCTTTGTCGTTACGCCAGTGTGTGCGGGCCGCGTGCACTCGCGTCGACGGCGCTGCCGCTACCGACGTAGCGCGCGAAAGAAAGGGCGGAATCTCAGAGACGGGAAATCCCGTTAGTTGTCGCGGCGGACCGCGAGGAGCGCAGCAGCGACGAGGGCAACGAGGGCGATGACCGCGGTGAAGCCGGGCCACTGTCACCAGTGGTCGTCTCTTCCGTGGTCGTCTCCATCGTCGTGGCCTCTTCGGTGGTGGTCTCCTCGGTGGTCGTCTGCTCCGTAGTCGTCTCCTCCGTGGTCTGCTCCGTGGTCGTCTGCTCGCCAGTGGTGATCGTCACGGCAGCAGAGTCGGTCACGGCGGAGCCGTTGGACGTGTACGGATCGTCGTTCTCCGGGAAGTCGTAGGTCTGGTCACCATCGTCGTCGAGGTGCGGCATCGCGACCGCGGTGAAGTCCTCGGACTGCGTGGTGTTCAGCGTGACCTCGACGTCCTCGTGGCTGCCAGCTTCGAGGTAGCTGGAGGCCCCGATGACGTCACCGGAGGCGGAGCCGTTGTGGATGGCGATGAAGCCGCCCTCGGACAGCGTGGCGCTGTCGACGACGACCGTCTCACCGTTGGACTCCTGATCACTGATGCTCACGGACGCGGACGGAGCGGCACCGATCGTGCCGTCGATCTCGTCGTCCGAGATGCTGGTTTCGGCAGTGAAGTTCGTGTCCGGGCTGTTGTCGCTGAAGTCGGCGACAGCCGTGAAGCTACCGTCCGGCTGGACGATGGCGGTCGGCTGCTTCAGGAACGGACTGTTCTCGGTGGTGCTGCGGATCTGGACGGTGACTTCCGAACCGGGCGCGATGTTGGTCGTGCCGGTGATCTGCTGACCAGAGGCAGCCTGAACCGTGATGTCCTCGCCGCTGTTGAGCGTCGAGTCAGGCTCTTCGAAGGTGAACGAGTCGTTCACTTCGACCGTGTCTTCCGAGAGTTCCGTGGTGTCACGAACCGTGAAGTTCGCAACGTACTCGTCGTTGTCCTCGACGGCGCTGAGCGTACCGGAGCCAGCGTTGACCGAGTCCGTGTCGATGGCGACGAAGTGCGTGTCGTTGGCCTCGTCGTAGAGGACAGCGATCTCGTTGGAGTTGAAGTCAGCGACGTTGAAGTTGACACCGTCGCTGTTGGCACCGGGGTTGGTCTCGTTCAGCGAGAGCTGGAAGAGCGCGTCGGTGACCTGGTTCCGGGAGCTGGTGTTGTTGTTGAAGTCGTTACTGACAGCCTGGTAGCCGGCAGCGTCGTCGCCAGCGGCTTCGTAGGCACCTTCCAGACCGGACGCTTCGACCTGCACGACGAGCGTGTCGTCGAAGGCGACCGTGTCGGACTGGGTCAGGTTGTTGTTGCCGGCGAGGTTGTAGATCGCGCTGGCGTTGTCGTCGTCGGCGGCGTCGCTGATGTCGCTGAACTCGCTGTCAGGAGCGGTCCAGACCTGAACGTTGTCGGTCGAACGTTCCTGCAGCGAGAGGGAGGCGACGTCGTCACTGTCGTCGACGACGTCGGTGCTCTTGAGAGCGCTCGAGCCGGTGTCTGCCGTGACGTTCATGTCGTAGGACGCGGCGTCGAGCAGGTTGTCACCGGCGGGCGTGTTGAAGGTAGCCGCGTTACCGTCGCGGTTGATCTCCTGGGGCGAGCTGACGATTTCGACGTCGTCGTCGTCATCTGCGACGTCGATGTAGCTCTGACCGCTCGCAGCGGTGAAGGTGTTGAACAGCACGGTAACTTCGCCGTCACCGTTGCCGTCCTCGACCTCCACAGTCGTCTGGTAACCGTCGTCGGAACGGTCACCGATGGTCAGCGTACCATCGTCCGTGTTCTGGAGCTGGATCGGGATGCGCGCGATGTCACCCTTGTCCTCCGTCACGACGGAGGTACCGAAGCTTGCCTGCGCGTCGCCAGTCTGGGCGACGGTGAACTGGTCGGTCGAGGCCGTGATGCCGGTCTCGACGTCGGTCACGTTGACCGTGTAGTTACCCGGATCGACGTCGTCGTTCGTGTTGAACGTGATGGTGATCTCACCATCGGAGTCGATCTGCAGGTTCTGGCTGTAGGTGTCGGCGTCAACGTTGCCGTTGGAGTCGATGAGTTCGGCGTCGACCGGACGGTTGATAGCGCTGGATTCGACCGTCACTTCGATGTCTTCGTCCTCACCGAAGGAGCTCTGGTCGGCGGTGGCCGTAAAGCCGAGGTCCTCGATGGTGAGCGAGCTGTTGGTGTTGCCCGCAGGTCCGCTGTCCGTCTTGACGTTGTAGTCGCCGAGTTCGAGGTTCTCAGTGCTGAGGACGTAGATGAAGGACTCGGAACCAGTACCACGCTGGCGGCTGATGCTGTGGTCCTCGCTGGGTTCGGAGACGACGTCGAACGTCTGGCCTGCGTCAGCCTGGACGACGACGGGGGCGCCACGGAAGGCGCTCTCTTCGTCACCGTCGGGGGACGTCCCACGCTCGGTGTCCGTCACGTCGATGGTGGTCGGCGCGTAGACGGCGTCGAAGTCGTCTTCGGAGTCGATGGTGTCACCGGACGACGCGTCCGTAACACCGCTACTGAAGCTCACGTTCTGGATGCGGTTGTACGTGGTGCCAGTGTCGATGACGAGCTGGCTACCGGAGTGGTAGTAGTTACCACTGAGCGTGAGCTGCTGGGTGTTACCGTTGGTGAGACCGACGGTGACCGTCTCACCGCTCGGGTCGTTGATGCTGTTCTCGAACTGTACCTCTAGGACGGGATCGCCTTCGCTAACGCCAGAGACCTGGCTAGCGGCGGCGTTCCCGGCGGAATAGTGGACCGCCTTGTCCACGCTAGGCTCTGCTGCTGCAGCGCTACCGGCGAACGCGGTGCTCATCGCAAACACCGAGAACACCATCAGCGCTGTCAGGAACAGGCTGCGGATTTTTTCGTTAGTTTCTGTCATAGTTTGTTGGTTGCTATCGGGCGGCGTCAGCCGTTTTCCACGTGGTCGGTGCGCGGCGACTGCGGCCACGCGTAGACCGAACCGGTGTACTCACTTCTGGCGCCATGGGTAGGGGTACGCTGTAAACCTATGCCGGATGTTATAAATGCTTTGTGGTCAGACAAGCGGCATGAGAACGAGAGACACGCCCGAAATCAGTCGACACAGGCGATATAGAGAACATATAAGCACTTTGTGGTTCGTTTCAGAACTGTGTCATGCGAGTGTCTGACACTCGACGCGTCTCGACGTCGTCGGCACCACGACGAGTCGTCTCGGAGCCCCGAGTACTCCGGTCTCACGGGACGCTCGCCAGTCCCCTCGGAACGCCGGGGCCTGTCAGTTCGTGACGATTTCGACTTCGTGGCCGTCCGCGTCTTTCGTGAACGCGTAGCGGTCGTCACAGCTCTCGGGGTCGCGGTAGTCCTCGGCACCGCGCACCAGCAGGTCGTCCCACGTCTCGTGGAGGTCGCCGGTCCGGACGGCGACGTGGCCCCACGCGTCGCCCATCTCGTAGGAGCGACCATCGTAGTTGTACGTCAGTTCGACCGACATCGCCTCGTCGGCGGCGCCCTCCGGCTTGAGGAAGTACAACGCGAAGTCGTCGAACTCCGCCCGTCGGAACATCTCGTAGCCGAGTTTCCGGGTGTACCAGCCGATCGCGGCGTCGGCGTCCTCGACTCGGAGCATGGTGTGGTCGAGGCTCCACCTCGCTCCGTGGTCGCGCTCGACGATTTCGATCTCGTGGCCGTCGGGGTCCGTGACGAAAGCGTAGGACCCGCCACAGGAGTCCGGGTCGCGGTAGTCCTCGACGCCGGCGTCCATCAGTTCCTCGTAGGCGTCGTAGACGTCGTCGACGCGGACGGCGACGTGACCCCACGCATCGCCCATCGTGTACGTGCGTCCGTCGTGGTTGTACGTCAGTTCCAGCAGCGCCCCCTCATCGTGGACGTCTTCGGGGCCGAGGAAGACGTTCGTGAACGTGTCCGCCTCCCAGCGTCCCTTCTCCTCGTAGTCGAGGTAGTCCCGATACCAGTCCAGCGATGTCTCGAGGTCTTCGACACGCATCATCGTGTGGTCGAGCGTCAGCATAGTCGGACCGTGGGCCGGGCGAGCGAAAAGGGTACCGCACGCGGCGGTGCCGATCTCACTCCGCCGTGGACGAGACTGATGGCGGCCGGACCAGCGGCCAGTAGTACCACCACGCGAGTCCGAGCAAGACGACGGTCCCGACCGGGAGCGCGACGTAACCGATACGTCTGTTGAACCCCACTGCGACCCCGATCTGAGAGAGTCCCGCACCGACAAGTGCGAGCGCGGTGATGCGGTGGTCTTCTCGCCAGACGACGCCCGAGAGTGCGCTCCCCAGCGCGAGTAGGTACAGCAACACGCCGGTACCCCACGACTCGATGAACTGCGGGAGGCCGTCGGTGAACCGGAAGAAGAAGTCGTATATCGAGACCATCTGCGGCGGGTTCGCGTTGAACAGTCCAAGCGTGAACACCATCGTCAGTTCGCCGCCGATGACGAGGACCGTCCACGGGACGAGACCGGCGACGACGACGGCAACGAGACGACGGCGAGGGCCAGCGACCATACCGGTCGACAGGGCTGCGACTGTTTAGTCTGTTCGCACACGCACGCGTTGATCGAACAACTACTTTCTGGCGACGATTCGGAGGACGTCCTCGTCGGCCAGTTCGTGGTCACGACCGACCTGCTGTTCGTCGTGTTTCGCGCTCGGTCCGGAGACGCGAGCAAAGCGGAACCGCTCGTCGAAGCTACCGCCGAGTTTCCGGCAGGCGTCGTCGACGGTGTCGCCTTCGCGGAGCATGAGCGGTTCCTCGTAGTCGACACCCCGTCCGGGTTTGTCCATGTAGATACGGATGAGACCCAGTTCGTCCCAGATTCGCTCGGTCAGGCCGTCGAGTCCCTTCTCTTTTTCCGCGCTGATGAAGATCGCCTCGTCGGGGTCGATGTCTCGCTCTTCGAGTTCGGCTTCGACCGTCGGCAGGTAGTCCGGTTCGATGAGGTCGGCCTTGTTCACCGCGACGATGGAGGGGACGTACTCGCGGTTGTCCATCACGCCGTCGATGAGTCTGTCGAGGTCGACCTGTTCGCCGATAGTGACGTCGGCGTTGACGTAGCCGTGTTCGCGGAGGACGCTCTTGACCGTCTCCTCGTCGAGGTCGAGGTCCACGGAACTGTTGACCGAGAGGCCGTCCTTGGCCTTCTTGCGGATGTTCACGCGTGGGGGCTCGGTGTCGAGGCGGATCTTGTTCTTGTACAGTTCCTCGCGCAGGCGGTCGTACTGGTCGATCTCGAAGACGGAGACGAGGAAGACGATGAGGTCGGCGGTCCGGACGACCGACAGCACCTCTTTCCCGCCGCCCCGACCGCCCGCCGCCCCCTCGATGAGGCCGGGGACGTCGAGAATCTGGATGTTCGCCCCTTTGTGCTTGAGCATTCCGGGGTACACGTCGAGCGTCGTGAACTCGTAGGCGCCCGTCTCGGACTCGGCGTTCGTCAGCGCGTTCAACAGCGTCGACTTCCCGACGCTCGGGAAACCAACGAGCGCGACGGTGGCATCGCCATGCTTCTCGACGCCGTAGCCGCCGCCGCCACCCGACCCGGACTGTTGCTGTTCGAGCTTCTCCTTTTTTTCCGCGAGTTTCGACTTCAGCCGGCCGATGTGGGCCTCTGTCGACTTGTTGTAGGGCGTGTCCGCTATTTCGTCTTCGAGTTCCTGTATCTCCTCTTCGAGCCCCATCAGTTGTACGTCGGCCCCTCGTCCCGAATAAGGTTTTCTTCCCTCTCCGACGAGAACCCAGTTCGCATAGCGTGGGTCGACGGGGAGGTATCTCGCGTGGCCCCGTGACAGACGTATCGTCAGTATCGTTGACGAGAAAGCACCCGGCACCTCGTCGGTCGAGTATTCGGTCGAATATGTGTGCGGAGCGACGGCTCTACGATTCCGACACACCTATACGACGGCCGCTATCAAATTTCGATAATGGCAGGTGCTGATCGATTCCGCGACAGCACGCAGATTCTCTTACCGGCGGGTGCACTCGACGGTATCCGCGACGAACTCGAAACGCGATTCATGGTCACGGTCCGAAAGGAGGGACCGACGGTCCGTATCATCGGCTCGCCCGTCGAGATCAAGGACGCCGGCGATTTCCTCGCGATGAACGGCGTGACCTTCGCCTGATATCGAACCGTCACAGCCGGCAGTCGAGGGCGGCGACCGTCTCACTCGACACCGCTCGCGACCGCTGGCTATCGCACACGAAACCGTGTGTGGGGCTCACGCGGTGATGGGTGAAACGCAATCCTTTAAACTGCCGGGACGGATTGACCGTACATGGCTGGAACTATCGAAGTGCTCGTCCCCGGCGGACAGGCCAACCCTGGCCCGCCCCTCGGTCCGGAACTCGGACCGACGCCCGTGGACGTGCAGGCAGTCGTGCAGGAAATCAACGACCGGACAGAGGCGTTCGACGGCACGGAAGTCCCCGTCACCATCGAGTACGAGGACGACGGCTCCTTTACCATCGACGTCGGTGTCCCGCCGACGGCCGAACTCGTCAAGGACGAGGCCGGGTTCGACACCGGTAGCGGCGAGCCCCACGAGGAGTTCGTCGCCGACCTCACCGTCGACCAGATCATGCAGATAGCCGAGCAAAAGCAGTCCGACCTGCTCGCCTACGACCTGAAAAACGCCGCGAAGGAGGTCGTCGGCACCTGCACCTCGCTGGGCGTCACCATCGAGGGCAACGACCCCCGCGAGTTCAAAAAGCGCATCGACGAGGGCGAGTACGACGACGAGTTCGCGGACGCCGCCGCGGCCTAAACGCGGGCAGAAACAACCCGGATTTTGCGGTCTTTTCCGTGTCCCGAGTGCCGACAGGGCTCGAAGCGTGCGACCGGCAGACCTAGCCCTCCTCGTCGCCGTCGACCGGCACCCGAACGGTGACCGTCGTCCCCTCGCCATCCGGCGTCGAGACGGCTATCGACCCGTCCAGTGAGTCGACCAGCCACTTGACCAACCAGAGCCCCAGTCCGCTCCCGTGGGCCGTCGGCGTCTCTTCGAGGTTCCCGACCAATAGCTCGCGTTCGGTCTCGGGCATCCCCGGCCCGTCGTCGCTGACCGCAATCGCGACTGTCTCGTCCGCCCGCCACGCGTCGAACGCGAGGTGGCGCGTGCCGGGCGGTTGGTCGTTGTGTGCGATGGCGTTCTCGCCGAGTTCGGTGAGGACGATGGGGAGACGACGCCCGCCGTCGACGACCGCGGCGTCAGCCACCGACGCCTCGACGGTCGCTTCGGGATAGCTCGTCCGTAGCGAGTGGGCGACATCCTCGACGACGGTTTGCACGTCGGCAGGAATCGGCGTCGCTGGCCGACCGTCGAGGAGCTCGTCGTGGATGGTTCGTGCGTGTTCGGTCGTCGCCATGAACGACTTCGCGCGACTGTAGATTCGCTCGGCGGAGCTTTGAACCGCCCCGTCGGTGCCCTCGGCGGAGAGGATCCGTTCCGTCGAGAGCATGATGACCGACATATCGTTGCGGAGGTTGTGTCGGAACACCCTGCTGAACACCGACAACTGGGACTCGCGTCGGTCGAGCGTCGCCGCGAGCGCATCGAACCGGTCGCTGATTCGCCGCCACTCCGTTGCCGGGCCGAGGTCCAGCGACGTGTCGTACTCGCCCGCTTCTAGTTCCCCGAGACCGTCAGAGAGTCGCTCTATCTGTTCGATGGTCCTGCGCGACGCCCAGACGCCGAGGCTGGCGACGACGAGGAGCGTCGCCAGCACGGCCCCGACCTGTAGCCCGGTCGACTGGCGCAGGCGTCGTTCCAGCGGCGTCCGGTCGGCGGCGACGGTGACTCGCCACCCGGTGGACTCGACTGTCGCCGTAGCGGTGAGCGGTGCATCGAACTCCCGGGACTGGTCGTACAGCGTCGTGTCTGTACGGGTGGCGACACGCAGCGACCGCCCCGACGTGAGTGAGGCCGTCGCCCGCTCGAAGAAGTCCGTCGCAGTCAGATGAAAGGCGGCGTTGAGCGTCCCGACGACGGTCCCGTTCGTTCGGATCGGTGCCGACAGAATGACGACGTAGTTGCCGCTCTCCGCCTCGAAGGGAGCACTGATGTGTGACTGCCCGCGCAGGGCTGTCTGCACGTACGTCCGGTCACCGAAGTCCTGCCCGACCAGCGTGGCCCGGTCCTTCGGGGAGGCGTCCGCCGCGTCGAAGGCGGTCATCGTCCCGTTGGCGGCGACGACCGACGCTCCCTCGAACGCGGTCTGCCGGCGGAGCGTCGTGACCGCTCGCTGCTGGGCTGTCGAACCGTGGTCGGCGACGGCGTCGTTGCTCGCCCACAGGGCGACCGTCGACCGCTTCTCGCGCAACCGGGTGTCGATGTCGGTGGCGACGGTCCACGCGTCCGACTCGAGAGCCTGTCGCTCTTGTGTCGTAATCGCCGAGCGGTGGAGGGCGAACCCAGCGAACACGACTGTGGACAACACGAGAGCGACGACGAACAGGACCCGAGAAACCCCGACCGGAGACGCATTACCTCGACCCATACTCCGTCGCGTAATAAACCGTGGGAGTGTCGGTTCGACGGCTTTAAGTGTCGCATTGGCCTCTTGCCGCACGAGACAGGCATCCGCCTGTTTCACTGACCCGTAGAAGCCGTTTGGCGTACTACGGAGGTGAACAATGGCAGACCAGGAAATAGAGAACGCAGTCTCTCGCGCACTCGAGGACGCACCTGAGCGGAACTTCCGCGAGACGGTCGACCTCGCTGTCAACCTGCGCGATTTGGACCTAAACGACCCGTCGAACCGCGTCGACGAGTCCGTCGTTCTGCCTGCCGGCACCGGTCAGGAGACCAACATTGTGGTCTTCGCCGAGGGCGAGACAGCCCTTCGTGCCGAGGAGGCAGCAGACGACGTACTCGACGAGGACGAACTCGAGGAACTGGGTGGCGACGACGACGCCGCCAAGGACCTCGCCGATGCGACTGACTTCTTCATCGCAGAGAAGGACATGATGCAGGACATCGGTCGATACCTCGGGACCGTCCTCGGCCCGCGCGGGAAGATGCCGGAACCGCTCGACCCCGACGACGACGTCGTCGAGGTTATCAACCGCATGAAAAACACCGTGCAGCTGCGCAGTGGGGAGCGGCGGACGTTCCACACGCGCGTCGGCGCCGAAGACATGTCCGCCGAGGACATCGCCGACAACATCGACGTCATCATCCGTCGACTGCACGCCGACCTCGAGAAGGGGCCGCTCAACATCGACACCGTCTACGTGAAGACGACGATGGGCCCCGCCGTGGAGGTGGCCTGATATGAGCGCTGAACGCAAGACAGAGACCATCCCGCAGTGGAAGCAGGACGAAGTCGACTCCATCGTCGAGATGGTCGAATCCTACGAGAGCGTCGGCGTCGTCAACATCGCCGGGATTCCGTCCCGACAGCTCCAGGACATGCGCCGTGACCTCCACGGCACCGCGGAGCTCCGGGTCTCCCG
Organism: Haloarcula sp. JP-L23; assembly: GCF_011602445.1. NCBI lineage: Archaea > Methanobacteriati > Methanobacteriota > Halobacteria > Halobacteriales > Haloarculaceae > Haloarcula > Haloarcula sp. JP-L23. Next base: position 2,791,692 of record NZ_CP050014.1, read on the forward strand.
GAACACGCTGCTCCGACGCGCCCTCGAGGAAGTCGACGACGGCCTCGAAGACCTGACGCAGTTCGTCAGCGGTCAGGTCGGCCTCATCGGCACGAACAGCAACCCGTTTTCGCTGTTCCAGGAACTCGAAGCGTCGAAGACGCCCGCGCCCATCGGCGCCGGCGAAGTCGCCCCGAACGACATCGTCATCCCCGAGGGTGACACCGGTGTCGACCCGGGCCCGTTCGTCGGTGAACTGCAGGCTATCGGTGCCGACGCCCGCATTCAGGAGGGGTCGATTCAGGTCCTCTCCGACTCGACGGTGCTCGACGCCGGCGAGGAAGTCTCGCAGGACCTCGCGAACGTCCTCAACGAACTCGGCATCGAGCCCAAAGAGGTCGGTCTCGACCTGCGCGGCGTCTTCGCGGACGGCGTCCTCTTCGAACCCGAGGAACTCGAACTCGACGTCGAGGAGTACGAGCAGGACATCCGTGCGGCCGCCGGGCAGGCGTTCAACCTCTCGGTCAACGCCGGCTACCCGACCGCACAGACCGTGCCGACCATGCTCCAGTCCGCGAGCGGCGACGCCAAGAGCCTCGCGCTGCAGGCCGCCATCGAGGACCCCGAGGTCGTCCCCGACCTCGTGAGCAAGGCCGACGCACAGGTCCGAGCGCTCGCCTCGCAGATCGACGACGAAGAGGCACTGCCGGAGGAGCTCCAGGACGTGGATGCCGCCCCGGCCACCGAGGAATCGACTGACGACCAGACCGAGGACACCGCATCCGAGGACGACGCCGACGACGCCGAGGCCGCCACAGACGAGGCCGAGGACGACGATGACGACGACGAAGACGCCGGCGACGCGCTCGGAGCGATGTTCTAACACCACCACTACAGAACAATGGAATACGTATACGCTGCACTCATCCTGAACGAATCGGGCGAAGAGATCAACGAAGACAACCTCACCGACGTGCTCGACGCCGCTGGCGTCGACGTCGAGGAGTCCCGCGTCAAGGCCCTCGTCGCCGCCCTCGAGGACGTCGACATCGAGGAGGCCGTCGAACAGGCCGCTGCCGCACCCGTCCCCGCCAGTGGCGGCGCCGCCGCGCCCGCCGAGGGCGAGGAGAGCGCCGACGAGGACGACGACGAGGCCGAGGAAGAGGCCGCAGACGAGGAAGACGGCGACGACGACGAGGACGACGAGGCCAGCGGCGAGGGTCTCGGCGAACTCTTCGGCTAACTCGGCAGTACTCGAACCGCATTTCTTTCGCGTACGTCCGACCAGCGACGGCGCTGTCGACCCGACGTTGAAGTAGGAAGCCGGGACCAGCGAGCGTATGCTCCCGGTCAGACTGACGGCAGAGCCGCTGGCAGTCGCGGGAGTGGTGCTCGCGATAGCGGGTGGCGTCTGTCTCGGGTGCGCAAGCGGCCTCGTCCCCGGCCTGCACGCTAACACGCTGGCGCTGTTACTCGCGGCGACGGCCGGACAGATTCCCGGACCGCGCGTGTACGTCGGCGCGGCCATGCTGGCGGCCGGCGTGACACACACCTTTCTCGACGTCGTGCCGGCGCTGGCACTCGGCGTCCCCGACCCGGCGATGGCTGCCGGAGCACTCCCCGGACATCGACTCGTCGTCGAAGGCCGAGGCCGCGAAGCACTCCGCCTGTCGGCTCTCGGAAGCGCCGGGGCCGTCCTGCTCGCGGCCCCGCTAGCACTGCCGGTTACGGCCGTCATGACGCGGCTGTATCCAGTCGTCTCCGCGCACCTCTCGCTGGTGCTAGCCGGTATCGCGGCGCTGCTCGTCGTGACAGAACGCGGGCCGCGTCGACGGGTCGGCGCACTGGTGTCGCTCGGGTCGAGCGGCGGCCTCGGTCTCCTGTTTCTCGACGCGCCTCTCTCCGGTGTCCTCCCGGTCGCCGACGTTCTCGTCCCATTGTTCGCCGGGTTGTTCGGTGCGCCAGTGTTGCTCGCCGCGATCGAGGGCGATGGCGTCCCGCCGCAGGCCGACCCGGCGGTGACGACGCCGCGACGGACGGTTGCGACGCTGGCGACAGTCGGCACGCTCTGTGGGGCCGTCGTCGGCTACATCCCCGGTGTGTCGAGTGCTATCGCGGCGACCCTGGCGTTGGGGGTAACGTCGACACGCGGGCCGCGAGCGTTCGTCGTCACGACGAGCGGTGTCAACACGGCCACGGCGGTGTTCGCACTGTTCGCGCTCGTCACGTTCGGTGACCCCCGAACCGGCGTCTTAGTCGCACTGGACCGAGCAAACGTGCCGCTCGCACTCCCGGTGTTGGTGACTGCCGTAGTCGTCGCCGCCGTCGCCGGTGCCCTGCTGGTCCCGTGGCTCGGCGACCGCTACCTCCGGACCGTCGGCCGACTGGACCCTGCGTGGCTCTCTGTGTCCGTGTTGGCCGCGCTCCTTGTCCTCTCCGGCGTGTTCGCTGGTCACATCGGTGTCGCCGCGTTCGGGGCCGCGACGCTCGCCGGCCACGTCCCGCCGCGCTTTGACTGTCGGCGGGCGACGCTGATGGGGGTCCTGCTCGTCCCCCTCGGTTTATAGGTAACCCCGACGGCGAAAGTGAACGAGCATGACGGCCACCATCAACGTCATCCCCAGCATGGTCGCCGGATACCCGTACGTCCAGCCGAGTTCGGGCATGTTGTAGGCGCTCTCGCCGAAGTTCATGCCGTAGACGCCGACGACGAACGTCAGCGGGATGAAAATCGTCGCGACGACGGTGAGTACCTTCATCACCTCGTTGGTCGACTGCGAGAGCGTGTTGAGGTAGATGTCCCGCGCACCGGAGACGAGGTCACGGTACGTCTCGGTCAGGTCGACTATCTGGACGAGGTGGTCGTGGACGTCGCGGAAGTACTTCTCCGTCTGTGGCTGGACCTGTTGTGGGTCGCCGCGGGCGAGGACGCCGATGGCTTCACGCGCGGGCCAGACCTGCTTGCGAAAGGACAGCAGGTCCCGGCGGACGTCGTTTATCTTCTCAAGCGTCTCGATGTCCGTTGAGACGGTGACTTCCTCTTCGATCTCTTCGATGTCCGTCTCGACGTCGTCAAGCAGGTCGAAGTAGGCGTCGACGACGACGTCGACGACGCGGTAGGCGGTGAAGTCGGGGCCGCGGTGGAGCAGGCGTTCGTCCCCGCGTTCGACGGCGTCCATCACCCGCTGTACCGGCTTGGCTGCCCCTGTAGACATCGTGACGACCCAGTCCCGACCGATGAAGATGGCAATCGGGGAGGTCCGTACCTCCTTCTCGAAGGTCGTCTCGCCGGGGGTGAGCGAGGCGCTCTTGATGAGGACGAACGTGTGGTCGGCGTACTCCTCGGTCTTGGCTCTGACGTCGCCCCTGACGTCGTCGATAGCCAGCGGGTGGAGGTCGAACGCTGCGACGACGGCGTCTATCTCGTCGTCGGTGGCCTCGGCGACGTGGACCCACGTCGTTCCGACGGCGCGGCGGGCGCTGGCGAGATCGTCGTAGGCGACGGCCGTCTCGTCGGCGTACACGAGTGCCGAAATCACGGTTCGCCCTCCGCTTGACCGGACCGGCCGACGGCGAGCGCCGTCAACCCGAACATGAGCGCGGTCAGCGAGAACGCACGACCCGGATAGGGCATCGTGACGCCCAGCACGTATCCGAGAATCCCGGCGACGGTGAGTACAGCACCCATCAGCGAGACGGGTTGCATGCCCCACCAATCACGGTGCCGATAAAAAAGCGTACCCCCGCGAACGCCGAGTCAGTCTCCGCTGTGGGTGATGCCGCCGAACATCGTATCGACTCTGGCACGCTCGTTTATCTGCTTGGGGTGGACCGCGAGGACGATCAGGACGTCGCCTTCGTGTTCGAAACTGGCGACGTGCATCCGGACGTCTATCTCTTGTCCCTGTACGGTCACAGTCCCCGAGAACATCCCGACGTCACGGGGTTCTCCGAGTACCTCGACGGTGCGGTTGCCCTCGGACTGCACGTCATCGACGCCGCTGGCACGGCCCGCAAACTGTTCGACGACCCGCCGGTTCGACCACTGTGCGGCCGGGTTCAGCGTCTGTCCGGCGACTTTCGCGCCGGGTGTCGAGACGACGACGAACCGGGCCAACTGGAGACTCCCGAGCGGTCCGAGGTCGACGCCGCGCTGGTACTGCCTGACGTTGTTCACGACGCGAATCGTCCGGTTCTGCCCGGCGAACGTGACGTCGCGAGTGATGTTCTGTTCGGTCGAGTTCGTGAGTTCGTAGCCGGTCGATTCGAGCGCCGAATCCTCGACGGTCGCCGGTTCGGATTCGAAGGCGACCGTCTCGCCGGTTATGAGGCCCGTACATCCGGCGGAGACGACGAGGAGGGCGACGAGTGCGGAGAGTAGCGGCTTTCGCATTGGTGTTCGCTACGAGACGGTGGGGCATAAAAAAGCTGTTCGCCGACATTACCCGAACAGGCTGACGATAGTGTTGATGACGACCCACTTCACGGCGTTCACGGTGCCGAGGCCGTCGATAGTGATGTCCCCGCCGGTGATGGCGTTCCGGAACGCCGTCGAGGGATCGTTCGACTCGACGATACCGGTCAACGTTTCCCGGTCGGTGGTCATCTTCATCGTCGCGTCGTCACGGGTCCCCTGTTTCAGTTCCTGAATCTGCAGGTCACCGTCCATCCGGAACGAGGCCGTGGCTTCCGTCCCGTTCGCGTCCGTCACGACGAGGTTCACCCGTTCGTCTTGCAACTGGTCGCCGGCGACCCCGAGGTCGCTGGCGTCGACGTTCTCGTTGTAGACGCCGACCATGGCCTCCAACTCGGCGTACATCTCGTCGCCCCACTCCGGTTGGTCGCTCTGGGCGGCCACCGGACCGGCGGCCGATCCGAAGACGAGCGCGAACACGACCACGAGCGGTAGTATCCGAGAACTGTACGGTACGGTAATCATGACGAATACATATTTATCTCGAAAGGATATAAACACGTACTGTCGGGAGATAGCACGCGTACGAAGCTGTTCTATTAGAGAAGTGTATCGGCGATGACTAAACCTCGCCGTCGATTCAGAGGCGGTACGTCGGGCCGTCGTCCGTGTCCTGCACCTCGACGCCGAGCGCTTCGAGTTCGTCGCGCAACTCGTCGGCGCGTTCGTAGTTGCCGGCTGTACGCTCCTGTTCGCGCACGTCGAGGACGAGTTCCACGATGTCGCCGGCGAGTGTGACGTCGCTCTCCGCGTGTTCGTCGCCGAAGGCGAGGCCGAGGATGCCGGCCCCGAACTCCTCGAACGTTTCGACGGCCCGCCGCAGACCACGGTAGTCGTAGGCGTCGTCGTGGTCGTCGACGTGCGTGTTGACGGCGCTCGTGAGGTCGAGTAGCGCCGTCGTCGCCTCGCGAGTGTTGAAGTCGTCGTTCATCGCCGCCTCGAAGTCCGCGCGGACTTCCTCGACGGCGTCACGAAGCGTCTCGTCGGTCACTTTCGCGTAGGCGTCGACGCTGTCGCAGGCTTCGACCGCTCGCTCGTAGCCCCGCTTGAGGCGGTCCCAGCGTTCTTCGGCCTCGCCGATGGTCTCCTCGCTGTAGGTCGCCCGCGAGGAGTACGCCGTCGAGAGCAGGAAGGTCCGCAACACGTCGGCCCCGAACTCCTCGACGGCGTCGGCGACGGTGAAGAAGTTCCCCAGCGAGGAGGACATCTTCTCGCCTTTCGTCTCCAGCAGGCGGACGTGAAGCCAGTAGTCGGCGAAGCGCTGGCCGGTCGCGGCCTCGCTCTGGGCCACCTCGTTCTCGTGGTGGGGGAAGACGAGGTCCTGCCCGCCGACGTGGACGTCGATGGTCTCGTCGAGGTGAGTCATCGACATGGCCGAACACTCGATGTGCCAGCCCGGTCGCCCTTCGCCCCACGGCGAGTCCCACGTTTGGGCCGTTTCGCAGGCCTCCGCGGCGGGTGCGGCCTCGGGGTGCCGGTGCTCCTCGATGTCCTCGGGGTCGACGCCGTCGGCCTTCCAGAGGGCGAAGTCTGCCGGGTGGCGCTTCTCGATTTCGGCGTCCTCACCCTGTGCCTCGATGTCCTCGATGGTCTGGTTCGAGAGTTTGCCGTAGTCCTCGAAACTCGTCACGTCGAAGTACACCGACCCGTTGGCCTCGTAGGCGTGGCCGCTCTCGACGAGTCGCTCGACGAGCGAGATAATCTCGGGGACGTGCTCGGAGACGCGAGGATACACCTCTGCCCGGTCGAGGTTGAGCGAGCGCATGTCCTCGATGACCTGCTGGATGTAGTGGCGGGCCACGTCCGCCTCGCTGTCGCCGTCCTCGCCGACGCGGGCGACTATCTTCTCGTTCACGTCGGTGAAGTTCTCGACGTGGCGCACGTCGTACCCCAACCACTCCAACCAGCGACACATCACGTCGACGTGGACCCAGCCGCGAGCGTGGCCCAGATGCGGCGGGTCAGAGGTCGTGAGGCCACAGTAGTACAGGAGAACGGAGTCGGGGTCGCGTGGCTCGAACGGCTCTGTCTCGCCGGTCAGCGTGTTCGTCACGCGCAGCGTCATTGTCGAATCAGACTGTGTGGGGCCGCTTCAAGGCGTCGGAACGGCGCGCTCTCACCGAAGTGCTCAGCGGCCCACTGCGGCTTCGACGACCCGGAGCGCGTCGGGCCCGTCGCGTCGCTCGACGACCACCACGAGCGAGTCGTCGGCGACGCCGGCCGCCTCGACGGGGACCTCCGCGGCCCGCAACCGACCCAGCACGTCGCCGAGTGCCGCCGGTGAGAGGTCGCCGCTGGCGACGATGCCGGTGAGTGAGCCTGCACCGTTCAGGAAGGCTGTGTCGCCCATCTCGAGAAGCACGTCCCCGTCGCTGCCGTCCCCGTCTGCTCGCCCGACTCCACTCCGCATCGAGAGGCGGGCCTCGCTCTCGTGTGCCGGGTCGTCGGGCAGTTCCTCGGCGAAGCGACGCAGTGCCGTGGCGACGGCGTCCGTGTCCCCGTCGACGTCTAACGTCCGTGCGGCGGCGGTGTAGTTGACGACGCCGGCCCGAAGCGCGTCGTAGAGGGACGGACGCGCTCGAACGGCCTCGCGAGTGGCGGCGGCGAGTGACATACCCGAGGCTCACGACGGCAGGTGCAAAAACCGTTCTATCGGACCTCCCAGTTACTGAGAACCGTCCTGTGGTATTGATAGGCGACCGGCCGTCTCTCCACACGAGGGAAGACAAATGGCCATCGCACAACGAGAGCGGGAGGCGTTCGGACACCCACTCGCACCGATAGAGCGCATCGTCGCCGGAATCGTCCTCGCTGTCGGTGTGGCGGGACACGCCGCGCTGGTCGGGGCCGCCGTCACGCTGGCGTTCCTGCTGCTAACGGCGCTGTAATCACCGGTGACGTCGATTCACGACTCACCGACCCTACTCGGAGAACCGACGACCCATCAGCGGCGGGTTCGACAGCAAGTCGTCGTCGACGCCTATCCGGCGTGCTCACCGTCGCCCGACGGCTTGACGTTCTGGTTCAGCGCGAACAGGTTCGTCGGGTCGTACGCGTCTTTCACCGCGACGAGTCGGTCGTAGGCCGTCCCGAACGTCTTCGCCATCGTCTCGTCGTTGTCTTCGAGGAAGCCCGGGAAGTTCAGGTACACAGACCCGTCGGAGAACTGCCGCATGTCATCGAGACAGTCTCGGACCCACTGAACGTTCGCGTCGTCCATGGCCGGGTCCTCCCAGTTCGCCTCGACACCGAGCAAGAACGGCGCGTGTCGACCGGCGAAGGCGCTGTTCTCGATGCCGGTGTCGGTGATGGCACCGCCGAGTTCCCAGACGTCGACAGTCGACAGCGGTGAGGGGGCTTTCTCACCCCAGTACTCGATGCGGTCGATGGCCGGGTCCGAAAGGGCGTCGAGGTACAGCGACTTCCAGTAGTAGCGCATGCCGTCGGGGTAATCCGCATCAAGTATCTGCTGGAACTCTGTGTAGGGCCGCACCGCGCTGACGTCGACGAGCGGGTCCGCGAACTGTTGGAGGGGGGCAAGCGCGGCTTCGCCCTCTTCGGGCGGCCCGGCGTAACACCCCATGACGGCGAACTTGAAGTCACCGACGACGTCGTCGCCGAACAGGTCCTCGTCGTACATCACGCCCGTCGAAGTGAGCGTGCTCACGGTGTCGGGTGCCGTCTCGACGTACTCCCGGTACGCTCGCAGACACGACTTCGCCTCCGACCCGGAGTAGAAGACGAGCGCCGTGGCCACCTCCGGACCGACGGGGTGGCAGTCGAACTCGAACGCCGTGACGACACCGAAGTTCCCCCCGCCGCCCCGGAGCGCCCAGAAAAGGTCCGGGTGGGTATCTTCGCTCGCGGTCACGAACTCGCCGTCGGCGGTGACGAGGTCGGCGGCCCGGAGATTGTCACAGGTCAGGCCGTACCGACAGCGGAGGTGTCCGATGCCGCCGCCGAGGGTCAGGCCGGCGACGCCGGTGTCAGAGACGACGCCGCCGGGGGTCGCCAGTCCGAACGCCTGCGTCTCGCGGTCGAGGTCGGCCCACGTCGCGCCCGCCTGCACCCACGCCGTTCGCTCCGCGGGGTCGACTCGCACGGCGGTCATCTCGGAGAGGTCACAGACCACGCCGTCGTCACAGACAGCGGTCCCGGCGACGTTGTGGCCGCCACCGCGAACTGCGAGGGGCACGTCCGCTTTACGCGCGAACGCTACCGTCTCGATGACGTCTCTAACGCCAGCACAGCGGACGATGGCGGCGGGGTGTTTGTCTATCATCCCGTTCCAGACGGCCCGGGCGTCGTCGTAGGCGTCGTCGCCCGGTCGAATCACCGCCCCGTGGACGCCGTCGGCGAACCGCTCGACTCCCGGGAGCGTCTCGTGTTCCTGACTCATACTCGAACGGACGCCGTGTGGGCTGTTAGCCTCATTCGTCACCGAGCGTTCGGCGGAGTGAACGCCGTTTCGGCCCGTGAAACGCGTCTCGTGTCGTGCGTAGCTAGAGTTACTACCGTGGGCCACCGTACCTAGCTAGAGAGAACCATGGCGACTGACCGAACGGACGAGACGACCGACGACGCGTCCGAGCGTGCGGAGCCATCGCCGGGGTCGCCGGTCCTCGAATCCGTCCTAGAGAACGCACGAACCCGTCGGTATCTCGGCGAGCGACTTGCGGCGGCGGACGAACGGGTCGGGACGGACTACCTCGGCGACATCGTCCGTCACGGGCCGGTCCTCGAAGCCCTCCTCGAACGGCCACTCGACCGCGGGGAGATAGAGAACCGACTCGACGTCTCGCGGGCGACCAGCCACCGGTTCACGCAGTGGCTCGACAGACAGGGTTTCGTCGAGAAGGTCGACAGTCGCTTTCGGCTGACCGGGCGCGGCGAGACGGTCGCGGAGGAAGTCCTGCGGTTCGAGGCGAACGTCCGGACCGCCCACCGCCTGACGCCGCTGCTGGACGCCATCTGTGACGACCATCAGGAGTTCGTCATCGAACCGTTCGTCAACGCCACCGTCACGACTGCGGCGCCCGAAGACCCCTACCAACCGGTCGAGCGGTTCGTCTCGCTCGTCCGGGACTCCGAGACCCTCCGCGGGTTCAACACCACCCACATGGCACCGCTGGTCCTCGGGCAGTTCCACCAGCAGGTGTTCGAGGCGACGGACACGGAGATCATCTATCTCCCGCACATCGCCGAGAAACTGTTCGAGACGTACCCGGAGCGGGCGAGCGAGGCCATCGACCGCGGCCACCTGACGCTCCGGACCCGCGACACGCTCCCGTACGGCCTCGCGATATTCGACGACCGGGTCGGCGTCGGCGGCTACGACGAGGAGACGGGACTGATGGAGGTGTTCGTCGACACCGACGACGCCGTCGCCCGCGAGTGGGCAGAGCGCGTCTTCGCCTCGGTGAAAGCCGACTCTGAACCGCTGGCGTCCGGTTCGGAGTGAGGGGGTGTTCGGCCGACACCGGAGCGCCGGCGGTGTGGACCGCCAGCGAAGCCCCTAAGAGCGGTTCGTCCCAACGGCGTGGTATGGAAGAAGCGCTCGTCATCGCGGCCCACGGCTCGCATCTCAACGCCGAGTCGAGTACGCCGACGTTCTCACACGCGGACACCATCCGTGCGACCGGCGCGTTCGACGAGGTCCGGGAAGCCTTCTGGAAGGAGGAGCCGTCGTTCCGGGAGGGGCTACGCACCGTCGACGCCGAGGAGGTGTATCTGGTGCCGCTGTTCATCTCGGAGGGGTACTTCACCGAACAGGTCATCCCCCGGGAGTTCCGCCTCGACGAGTGGGACCCCGAGATGTGGGACTCCGACGGCACGAGCGCCACCCACGCGACGCTGACCGCCGAAGACACCGGCCAGACCGTCCACTACTGTGGCCCGGTCGGTACCCACGACTCGATGAGCGACGTCATCGTCCAGCGGGCGAAGTCGGTCACGGACGACCCCGACGTGGGCGAAGGGTTCGGACTCGCCGTGGTCGGCCACGGCACCGAGCGAAACGAGAACTCCGCGAAGGCCATCGAGTACCACGCCCAGCGCATCGGCGAGATGGACCGCTTCGACGAGGTGCAGGCGCTGTTCATGGACGAGGACCCCGAGGTAGACGACGTCACCGACTACTTCGAGAGCGAGGACGTCGTCGTCGTCCCGTTGTTCATCGCCGACGGCTACCACACGCAGGAGGACATCCCCGAAGACATGGGCCTGACCGACGACTACCGGACCGGCTGGGACACCCCCGAAACCGTCGACGGCCACGACATCTGGTACGCCGGTGCCGTCGGGACGGAACCGCTCATGGCCGACGTGGTCCTCGAACGCGCCGCCGACGCGGGCGCCGACGTGAGCGGGGCTATCGAACAGGTCCGCGAGGAGACCGGCAACGGGAACCCGGCGACAGGTGACTAACCCGGCGACGGCCAGCGACTGCGTCTACCCGTAACAATCGGCAACAGACGGGCGAACCGGCTAACTTTTTCCGCGGGAGTCCCGTGGTTCAGTATGGACGAGGACTCCGTGGACGCGCTGGTGGCTACCGCGCCGGACGGTATCGATTTCGACGGCCTCCACGTCGGCCGCGAGGAAGACCGTTACACGTTCGAGACGCCCGAGGAGTCCCACGAAGACCTCGGCAAAGACGACTTCCGCTCGGTCGCGACGGACTCGCCCTATGCCGCCAACTGGTACTTCTGGCACGCCACCGCCCCACAGGCCGAGCCACGGTGGGCGTTCCTCCGGTGGCTGGAGGGTGCCGAGTCGACGCCGGTCCCCGAGCGATACGACGCGCTCTCCGGCGGCCGTACGGCCGAGTGGGGCGAACTCGCCGTCACCGTCTCACTGACCGAGGACGGCGGGCGGGTCTACGACCTCCGGCACGAGGCCGACGTCGGGACAGTGGTCGACGACCTGAACACGTACGAGGACCCGGCCGCCGCCCGTGACATCACGAAACACGACGACCGGGGGCGGTACCGACCGCTCAAGACCGCGCCGTCGCTCCGAAGCGGGTGGGCGTTCCCGTCGCTCGGCCCCGCCGCACTCGTCGAGGCCGTCCACACGTTCTACCCCGCGACGGTCCAGAACTGGTACCGCGAACGGGAGGGCGAACTGGACGTGACCCACTGGCACGAGACCGTCGAACGCCAGACCGGCATCTACGGCGTCGTCAAGACGTGGGACCGCGGCGAGGGGTACGAACACGTCAACTGGGTCGCCGAGGCCTGCTGTGACGACTCGCAGTGTCTGAAACGCCGCGAGTGGCAGTACGACGCCGACACCGACCTCGACGTGGACGGGGGCGACGGCGAGTTCCCCTGCCGGGAGCCGTGTTCGCTCGTCGTCTCGGCCGCGCGCAAGTGGACCAAACTCGAAGCCGAGGAGCCCCAGACCTACGAGTTCGAGTTGACCCCCAGCGAGAAAGCGCAGGTCGAGGCCATCGTCGACGCCGTCGCCGACGGCCGGGCCGCCGACATCCGCGAGGCCGACACCGCCGACGGGGCGAACCGCTACCGGGCACGGTTCCTCCGGGCGAAACTGTTCGACGACGACGGCAACCTCTGTGGCGTCGAGACCGATGACTAAGTCGCGAGCACCGCGTACACTGTCGCGAGAACGCCGACGACGACGGCGAGCGCCGCCAGCAACACGACTACGTTCTGGACGAAGAACGCGGCGGTGACGGCCGCGAGCAGGGCGACGCCACCGACCGCGAGCACCGGCAAGTCGGGGACGTCGGCGAGGGCGGATGCGGACTCGGATTCGGGTTTCGGCTGTGGTTTCGCGAGGTCCTCGTCGACTTCGACCGGGTCGTCGCTCCGGTCCGGTTCGGTGACCACGACGTCGACGTAGCGCGTCGTCGCGCCGTAGGCCGTGACGACTTTCAGTTTCCCGCGGACGGCCCCGTCGCGAGTCAGGGTCACCCGCACCCGGCGTTCGCTGTCTCGTTCGACGTGATGGTTGGGCGCTTCGATGCTTGCGAGACTGGAGAGCGCGTCGTCGAGGTGGAGGTGGACGTGCGTGGCTTCCCCGTGGTTGACCAGACGGACGTCGAAGCTCTCGCTCGTCTCGAACGTCGTCGGTACCGCTAGCCCGTGGAGTTCGTCGCGGTTGACGTGGACGAGGAGCGAGTCAGGCACACCGGAATGTCGGCGGGGACACATAAAAAAGGTTCAGGGGTGTCATAGTGACTGTTGTAGATTATTTCCGTATCGGGCCGACCCCGGGGTCGGCGCGTACCGATAAATCGCTACAACAGCCACTATCAGGCCGGCGCTTCGTCGCGCATGTCCGGCGGAAGGAGGTTCGGGATACCGTCTTCGATGGGGAACACCTCGCCACACTCCGTACAGACCAACTGTCCGGACAGAATCTCCTCGTCGTCGCGTTCCTCGACCTCGAGGTCGAGGTCGTGTTTGTCCAGCGGACAGCAGATGATGTCCATCAGGTCCTCTTTCATACACCTGCGTCGGTCCGGTAGCCCTAAAAGCGTACTGTCTGGCGCGAGGTGCGGAACTTCTCTTCGCCCGGCTGGTCGTGCAAACTCGCGGGTGAGTCGCTGTCCGACCGCCTCGGTGGCGAGGTGAGAATCGAACCCGCCGAGAACGATTCCGAGTCCGACGAGAGCGGCTGCTGTTGGCCGTCGCGGGACCGCCAAAACGAGATACTGAACCGTTAGAACGGCGACTCGCGGACGATAGTCTCGCCGCGGCCCGGGCCGACGCCGATAGCGTAGGCCGGGGTGTCGAGTTCGTCCTCGATGTACTCGACGTAGGTCCGTGCGTTCTCGGGCAGGGCCTCGTAGCCCTCGCTCGCGACGGTGGCCGGGTCGAACGCCTCCCAGCCCTCGAAGGAACGGAGGTTCGCCTCACACTCCGCCCACTGCTCGGTCCGTGCGGGCATCGACGTCAGTTCCTCGCCGTCGAGCGTGTAGGTGTGGCCGACTTTCACTTCGTCGAGACCAGCCAGCACGTCGAGGTGGTTGATAGCGAGACCGGTGAACCCGGAGACACGGGTCGCGTGCCGGAGCATCGGCATGTCCAGCCAGCCGACACGTCGGGGGCGCCCGGTGACGGTGCCGTACTCGCCACCCTCCTCGCGGATGTAATGTGCCAGTTCCTCGTTCTCGCCTTCTCCCTGTTCGTCGTAGCCGGGCGTGTCACCGACGACGCCGCCGAGTTCGGTCGGCAGCGGGCCGCTCCCCACGCGCGTGAGGTAGCCCTTGACGATGCCGACGACTTCGCCGCCACCGACGACGCCGGGACTGACGCCGGTCCCGACCGCGGCGCCGCCGGCCGTCGGGTTCGAGGACGTGACGTACGGGTAGTTGCCGTGGTCGATGTCGATGATGGTCCCCTGTGCCCCCTCGAACATGACGTTCTGGCCGTCTTCCATGGCCTCGGTGAGGAAGGCACCGGCGTTGACCGTCATCCCCTCCTCTTCGAAGCGGCGGCCGAACTCGCGGAACTCCTCGAAGAGTGCGTCGACGTCCAGCGCGTCGGGGTCCTCTAGGTCCTCGACGTCGAGGCCGTAGACGTCCTCGACGACGGCCCGCTTCTGCGGGACGACGTACTCGAGTCGCTCGCGAAGCACGTCGGAGTCGAGCAGATCACCGACACGGACGCCGCGCCGGCCGGCCTTGTCCTCGTAGGTCGGGCCGATGCCGCGACCGGTCGTCCCGACTTCGTCGTCCGTCTCGCTCTTTACCTCTTCCTCGATGCCGTCCAGAACGCGGTGGAACGGGAGGATGACGTGTGCCCGTTCGGCCACGCGTACGTCCGGGTCGAGACCACGGTTCTGCAGCGTATCTATCTCGTCGAACAGCGTTCGCGGGTTGACGACGCACCCGTTGCCGAGGACGCCGACCTTGCCGCGGATGGCTCCACTCGGGACCAGAGAGAGCTTGTACTCCTCGCCCTCGTGGACGACGGTGTGGCCGGCGTTGTCGCCGCCCTGATAGCGCGCGACGACGTCCACGTCGTCGCCGTACAGGTCGACGATGCCGCCCTTCCCCTCGTCGCCGAGTTGTGAGCCGACGATGGTTACGGTCATCGCACGGACGTTCCGGCCACCGTGATAAACAGATTACGGTCCCTTTCGGCGCGGTTATGGGGGTGACTGTTTGGCATGGGAGTCGTTACGACGCATTTAATACACACCTATCCGAACCAAAAAACCGGCAAAGACGGGTACACGAGGGCAACTTTTAAACCCTGCAAACACAAGTTAACAATTGCCATGATAGACAGGCTTGAGAAGGAAGTTGACATGCTGGAGCGTCACTTGCAGGTGCTCCGCATGGTTATTGAGAACGAGCCTATCGGTATCGTGAAGATGTCCAACGAGACGGGCTACCCACACCACAAGGTGCGCTACTCGCTGCGCGTCCTCGAAGAGGAGAACCTCATCGAGCCCTCCAGTCAGGGAGCCATCACGACCGAGCAGACGGGCGAATTCGTCGACGACCTAGACGAGAAGATAGACGAGATCATCGAGAAGCTCGAAGGAATGAAAATCGAGGACGCGGCCGAAATAGAAGGCTAACGCGCTTTCGTCGTGTCGTCAGAGTTCCGGGACGGCGAGGTGGAACTCTTGATTTCGTGCCTCGAGGAGACAGAGGTGGTATCCGTCTTTCCGCGAGAGGTTCACGAAGCTTTTGCGCTTGTCTCGGCTGAACAGACCGCTGGAGGTCGCTTCTTCGGCGGTTTCGAGCGCTTCCGGCTCGAAGAAGCTACTGGTGACGAGAAACGCCGCCGCCAGCGAGTCAGAGGCGTTGCCCACGCGCTCTGCGTTCCGAACGATGTCGGTCATCTGCCCCTCGGTCGCTGGCTGACGGGAGTCGTTGATGTTCGCGACGAGTAGTGGGTTACCCATCCGGTCGCGGACGACGACGTCGAACTGCTCCTGTGAGCGGTGTTCCTGCCCGTCTTCGGTGTAGGTGACCGACACCTTGCCGTTCAGTTCGGCTCGGTCTATCTCGGGCAGTGCGTCGTACAACACCTGCATCGCGCCCGCGTGGCCGGTGTCACGAATCTCGTACAGCAGGTTCCGAATCAGCCACTCGACGAACCGGTAGTGAATGCTGTCCTGAAGGAACGTCTCGAACTCGGTTCCCTCGACGGCAGCGTCGGTGGCGTCGAACTGGGTGTGATACTCCAGCCGGAGGTTCTCCTCGACCTGTGTCGGGTCGGCGTCCCCGTCGTGGGCCTGAGCGAGGGTCGCCTCGCCCTTCGAGTGGTAGCGTACGAAGAGGTTCGTCCCGTCGATAGCTTCGGCCCCTGACAGACGTGTCCCGGCCGACGGGGTGTCTTCGCTCTGGGCCTCCGCGAGTCCGTCTTCGAGGCGTTCGATCTCTGTCCGTGCCGCCTCTAGCTCGGACTGGAGGCGGTCACGCTCGGCCCGTAGCTCCTCGTTCGTCGTCTCTAAGTCGTCTATCTCCGATTCGAGGCGGGCGATTTCGGCCTCTTTGCCGTCGAGTTCCGCTTCGAGGTCGGCCACCCGCTCCGGTGCAGGCGATGTCGGCGTCTGCGTCGTCTGGGCCGGTGCCTGCTCCGTCGTCGTGGTCGTGCGTGACGAGCGGTCCTCCGTGTGTTGGTCGCCCGTCGGTTGCGTGGCCGCGTCGTCGCTCGCGGCCGAGGTGTCCGGCGAGTTCGTAGACCGGTCGGGGTCGAGTGACGGAATCGCGCGCGTCTCGAGGTCCGCCGTCGTCGCTGCAGCGACGCTTTCACCACCGCTGTCCGCGCTCGGATGCTGTGACGAGGACGAGTCCGGTCGCGACTGTGGCTCTGCGGGCGAGCGCTGCTCTCTCTGTGCCGGGTCGGGCTGTTGGGTCGGCTCCGAATCGCGGGTGCGCTGCCGAGTTGCCGGCGACGGATTCGGTGACTCCGTCGTGGACGCCTCGGTCGTCTGTGCGTCTGGCTCTGCCGACTGTGGCTCGGCGCTCGCTCGCTCCGCTACGTCGTCACGCCCCTGTGACTGACGCTGTCGGGACTGCTCGGTCGCGGTCCCCGCGTCCGTCGTCTCGGGGTCCGCTGTCCGATTCGCTGCGGCACCCTGGCTCGCACCGGCGGCTTTCGACCCCGGTGGGCCACCGGCGGCCGGTCCCGACCGACGGTCGGCGGTCGACGCACCCGTGTCTGGTTCGGCGACGTCGCTGTCGGACGTCGAATCCGGGGACTGTGTCTCTCCTACTGGTTCGGAAACCGGTCCCTCGTCGGTCGACCCCTCGTCGGCCGACGACGCGTCGTCGATGGCGGTACCGTCGCTCAGAGTCTGTCCATCGGTCACATCGGAGGCGTCTGCTGCCGTCGACGGTTCCGGAATCTCGACGGGCGAAATCTCGGCGGGTTTGACCTCGTAGATGCCCACTTCGTCGTCTGCCTGTTCGAAGGCTTCGTCGTCGGTGATGAGTCGCTCGGCGCTCCCGACCCAGGCGACGCTCATCGAGCGCCCCTGATGATAGACCAGATAGTAATCGCCAGAGAGAACGTTCTCGGAGAGTTCGACGAACCCAGTGAAGTTCCCGTCGGAAAGCGTCCGGTCGACGTCGGCTATCGACGTCTCCTGCGTGTAGTACTTCGCGCGGACCTCGTCGTTTCGTTCTTGCATCACTGCGAGAAGCGGAAGCGCGTCGTGTGGTGCTTCCCGGGCAGTTCCACTGTCGGTCTCGAAGGCTTCGATGTCGCCGTCTATGATACCGATGACCGTCCCGTTCAACATGAACAGCCGGGTGGGGCCAGCGACGACGGCACCGGAGAACTCCTGGTCTGCGAGTGTCCGGAGCCCCTCGTACCCGCCGTCGAAGGGCACCGAGTCCCACTCTGAAACCAGTTCTACCGTCTGCGTACTCATTACCTTCATCAAGCCGGATGGCAGACAAATAGTTTGTGCCCCGTCAGACACGTGTCTCTACGGTGATCGGTTTCGCCGAGAGACGCGGACGTGACCGGCGGTCTCGGCTCCGCTCGCCACCGACACGCACGGGGACCACGGAGAGTCCGATGGGCATATGCCGGCCGAGACCGAACGGCGGGTATGGAAGAGAAACCGGGGTTGAGCGACCAGTATCGGATGTCGAGTCCGTGGCCGGTGTTCGTCGCTCTGGGACTAGCGCTCTCGGAAATCGGTGTCTTCATCGGGCTGTTCCCGGTCGCGGTGTTCGGCCTCATCCTCTTTGGCGGGAGCATCGCCGGCATCCTCACCGAGTCTGGCTACGCAACTCGCCCGTGGCCGACGCTCGTCGGGGTCGGCGTGTTGCTCGTCTTGCTCGCAGCGCTCGTCGCCGTCCTCCAGTTACCGACGTCGGCGTTCACGCTCGCGAACGTCGGCGAGGGACCGCTGTTCACCCGTCTGGTCGCGGTCGTCGTCGCCGGTGCCGTGATGGTCGCGATGGGCGGGGCCGGGTCCGTCGTCGAACAGACCAAGGTCTGAGCGAAACCAACAGTCTATTTACTGGCCTACGCCAACGCCGAGTCATACATGGCACTGTTCGGGTTCGAAAAGGACACCCTGCTCGACCTCACCGTCAACGTCATTCCACTGGGCATCATCCTCTTTTTCATCGCGGCGTTCGCGGTCGTTCCCGCGTTCGGCACGGACCCCGTCTTCAGCGGGCTTCAGTTCGCGCTGATGATCTCGATGTTCCTCCTGTTGGCGGTGCTGACCTATTACGCTGGGCGAGCGATCGAAAACGCAGAGCACGCACAGGAATCCCTCGAGGAAGCCAGCGCGGTGAACGAGCCGGTAGACGAAGTTACCGAGTTCGAGGACGAAGACGCACCCGGCGAGCTCGAAGACGAGTAAGCCGAATCAACCGCGGGCACCGCGGAACCGACCCTTTCATTATCGGCCAGTCCTGACGTGCGACCATGGCAGCAGGAGATCTAGTGCTGACGGGGTTGATGGCCGTCCTCCTCGTCGGTATCGCCGCGCTACTCACGCGCATCGAGAACTGGCGGTCGTACACACCGCTCGCGGGCGGCGGTACCGCGACCGGCGAGACCGTCATCCACCGTGAGAAGCCCGCAGGTATCGTTCGTTGGTTAACGACAGTCGACCACAAAGACATCGGCATCCTCTACGGCGTCTACGCCGTCATCGCCTTCGCCGTCGGTGGCATCATGGCGATGCTCATCCGCCTTCAACTCGTCACTCCCGGAGGGGCGCTGCTGGGGGCGAACGCCTACAACTCCATTCTGACGAGTCACGGCATCACGATGCTGTTCCTGTTCGGGACGCCCATCATCGCGGCGTTCGCGAACTACTTCATCCCGCTCCTCATCGGGGCCGACGACATGGCGTTCCCGCGCATCAACGCCATCGCGTTCTGGCTCCTCCCGCCGGCGGCCCTGCTCATCTGGGCCGGGTTCTTCCTCGCGCCGGTCACCGAGAACATGATCGAACCCGCACAGACGGCGTGGACGATGTACACGCCGCTGTCGGTCGAACAGACCAACCCCGGCGTCGACCTGATGCTGCTGGGCCTGCACCTCTCCGGCGTCGCCGCCACGATGGGTGCGATCAACTTCATCGCGACCATCTTCACCGAGCGTGACGACGACGTGAGCTGGGCGAACCTCGACATCTTCTCGTGGACGATCCTGACCCAGTCGGCGCTCATCCTCTTCGCGTTCCCGCTGCTGGGCAGCGCCATCGTCATGCTCCTGCTGGACCGCAACCTCGCGACGACGTTCTTCGCCGTCGAGGGCGGTGGCCCACTGCTGTGGCAACACCTGTTCTGGTTCTTCGGTCACCCAGAGGTGTACATTCTCGTGCTCCCGCCGATGGGCCTTGTGAGCCTCATCCTGCCGAAGTTCGCCGGCCGGAAACTGTTCGGCTTCAAGTTCGTCGTCTACTCCACGCTGGCTATCGGCGTGCTCTCGTTCGGCGTCTGGGCACACCACATGTTCTCGACGGGGATGGACCCGCGCCTGCGGGCCTCGTTCATGGCCGTCTCGCTGGCTATCGCTATCCCGAGCGCCGTCAAGACGTTCAACTGGATCACGACGATGTGGAACGGGCGACTCCGCCTGACGACGCCGATGCTGTTCTGTATCGGCTTCATCTCGAACTTCATCATCGGCGGCGTCACCGGCGTCTTCCTCGCCGCGATTCCGGTCGACCTCATCCTCCACGACACCTACTACGTCGTCGGCCACTTCCACTACATCGTGATGGGGGCCATCGGCTTCGCCGCCTTCGCCGGCATCTACTACTGGTTCCCGGTGTTCACCGGGCGGATGTACCAGCGCACCCTCGGGAAGGCCCACTTCTGGCTCTCGATGGTCGGAACGAACCTCACCTTCTTCGCGATGCTGGCGCTGGGCTACCTCGGGATGCCCCGCCGCTATGCGACCTACCAGTTCGACGGCGCTATCGCGCCGCTGGCACAGGTCGAGACGTACCACCTGCTGGCCACTGCCGGCGCGCTCATCCTGTTCGTCGGTCAGCTCATCTTCGTCTGGAACGTCGTCCAGTCGTGGCTCGAAGGCCCGAAGGTCGAGGACGGCGACCCGTGGAACCTCGAGCGCGACGGGATGCTCGACCGCGAGTTCCAGTGGTTCGACCGCAAACTCGAGACGACCGTCACGGACGGCGGTGAAGAAGAGGAGCAATCCGCGCTGACCGGAGCGCGTAGCGACGACTGAAGACGGCCCGCTTTCCTAGTGCCGGCGCTGTTCGCAGAAGCGATCTATCGCTCAGGCGCCGGAG
The DNA here is from genome assembly GCF_011602445.1 of Haloarcula sp. JP-L23. NCBI lineage: Archaea > Methanobacteriati > Methanobacteriota > Halobacteria > Halobacteriales > Haloarculaceae > Haloarcula > Haloarcula sp. JP-L23. The sequence goes on from NZ_CP050014.1 coordinate 2,811,868, forward strand.
ACGAGCACGATAGCCGTCACGAACATCATCACGGCGATACCCGCGAGGACGACGAACAGCAGTTCTTTCTGACTCATAGGCAAGCTACGGGCCGGAAGTGAAAAAGGCTAATCGTCTCGGTCACCTACCTGCGGGCATGAGCGAGCAACCGGTCGGGCGGTCCGGTGAACGAGTGGTCGTCCAGTTGTACGTCGTCATCGTCGCCCTCGCCGGCGTGATGGGGTTCGTGCTGGGCAACATCCGCCCGTCCGACCTCGAACCGGAACTGTTCGGGGTCATCGCACTGCCGCCGACGCCACTCGGCGTCGCCATCTACGGTCTGGTCACCGTCGGTCTCGGCCTCGGCGTGTTGCTGGCGCTGGTGGTCTACATCTCCCGACACACGGACGACGACGGCCAGCGCGAACGACAGTAGTTCGCGTCGCCCGCCGTCTTTTCAGTCGATGTGAACCATCTCTCCAGCGTCGAGTGCGAACCGTTCCGGGACGCTGTCCCTCGTGGCGTAGTGGTACAGCGCCGTCGAAACGGGGCCGCGTACGAGTCCACGGAGGAACGCCGTGAGAGCGAAGCCACCGAGGAAGACGGCGACGGCGAGGAACGCTGCCTGCGGGAGACCGGGTACGAACGGAAGGACGCCGCTGTCGACCGTGAAAACGCCGAGCACTTGGCCGACGACGACGCCGACCGCGGTCGCGATTCCGAGGCTCCCCGCGAGGTACTCGAACGTCCTCGCACCGTAAACGGTGAGGACCGCACTCCCCCATTGGTCGGTGATGGCACCGTCTATCCGAGTGACGAGCGTGCTGGCACTGCGGTCCTCGATGGCTAGCGCCGGGGGGAGGAACGTTCCGAGAACGCCCGACCCGACTCGGAGGCTCCCGGTATCGGTCACGTAGCCGGCGAAGAACGTTCCCGTGACGGCGAGCGCACCCAGAGAGATGGCCGGCAGTCGACGGACGGCGTAGGCCAGTCCCGAACCCGGCGTCGGTCGAGTGCCCTGCAGGAGTGCGTGCAGTTCGTAGCAGTACGCGACGTCGAGGAGGACGACCAGTATCGGGCCGACGACGTACAGCGAGAACAGACAGCTCCCGACGACGAGCAGCAGCGTCGGGATACCCATGGGAACGTCCGGCCCGATGCCGTCGACGGGTGACAGCGCGATGGCTCCGACGGCGACGATAGCGAGTGTCCCCGACAGCGCTTTCAGCACCGGGTAAAGGAGCGGTGCGGGATAACGGAGAAGTGGACGGACGGTCCCAACGACGAGTCGTAGCTGCTGTGCGATTCCCGGCCTCCTTTTGGTCGTCTGTCCCATAGCGCGGGCTCGCTCGGTATGCGATATAAACCCCCGGAGCGGCTATCGTGGCCTTCCTCGCCGACCGGCCTCAGGCGACGCCCGCCGTCTCTCGGTAGGCGCCGTACTCGGATTCGAACACGGCCATTATCTCGCCCATCGTCGCGTACGCCTTCACGGCGTCGACGATGGCCGGCATCACGTTCTCCCCGGCGTCGACGGCCGCCCGGACGTCGTCGAGTGCGGCCTCGACGGCCGCGTCGTCGCGGTCGGCCTTGACCGCGTCGAGGCGGTCCCGCTGTCGGCGCTGGACGTCCTCGTCGACTGTTAGCACGTCCGGTTCGGTGTCCTCCGCGACGGTGTAGGCGTTGACGCCGACGACGACCTCGTCGTCGTCCTCGACGCGTCGCTGGTACTCGTAGGCCGAGTCCTGTATCTCCCGCTGGAAGTACCCCTGCTCGATGCCGGCGAGGACGCCGTCACGGACCGACCCGTCGCCCAGTTCGTCGCGGACGTGGTCGATGTAGGTCATGGCCTTCTCCTCTATCTCGTCGGTCAGCGCCTCGACGGCGAAACTCCCGCCGAGTGGGTCGACGATGTCGGCCGCCCCGGACTCCTCGGCGATGATCTGCTGGGTTCGCAGGGCGACCCGGACGGCGTCCTCTGAGGGCAACGCGAGCGCCTCGTCGAAACTGTTGGTGTGGAGGCTCTGAGTCCCGCCCATCACGCCGGCGAGTGCCTGAATCGTCACGCGGACGACGTTGTTGAGTGGTTGCTGGGCGGTGAGCGACTGTCCGGCGGTCTGGGTGTGGAACTTCAGTTGCTTGCTGGCGTCGGCCTCGGCGTCGTACCACTCGTCCATCACGCGGGCGTAGATGCGTCGGGCCGCACGGAACTTCGCCACCTCCTCGAAGATGGCGTTGTGGGAATTGAAAAAGAAGGACAGTTGCGGGGCGAACTCGTCGACGTCCAGTCCCCGGTCGAGACAGTCCTCGACGTAGGCGAACCCGTCGGCGAGCGTGAACGCGAGTTCCTCGACGGCCGTGGCGCCGGCCTCGCGGATGTGATAGCCGGAGACGGAGACGGGCTTGAACTTCGGCGTCTCCTCGCAGGCGAACTCGATGACGTCCGTGACTAACTTCAGCGAGGGTTCCGGCGGGACGACCCACTCTTTCTGTGCGATGAATTCTTTGAGCATGTCGTTCTGGAGGGTGCCACGAATCTCCTCGCGCGGGACGCCCTGCTGGTCGGCGATAGCGAGGTACATCGCGTAGATGACCGGTGCGCTGGGGTTGATAGTGAACGACGTGGACACCGAACCGATGTCGATACCGTCGAAGAGGCGTTCCATGTCCGCCAGCGTGTCGACGGCGACGCCCTCCTTGCCCACTTCGCCGTCGGCCATCGCGGCGTCGGAGTCGAGGCCCATCAGCGTCGGCATGTCGAACGCCGTCGAGAGGCCGGTCTGCCCCTCCTCGGTGAGATAGTGAAACCGCTCGTTGGTCTCCTCGGCCGTGCCGAAGCCGGCGAACTGCCGCATCGTCCACTGGCGGCCGCGGTACATCGTCGGGTAGACACCGCGTGTGTACGGTTCCTCGCCGGGGAACCCGAGGTCAGTCTCGTAGTCGGTGTCGGCGACGTCGAGCGGGGTGTACAGGCGATCTACCTCCAGATTCGAGACGGTCGCGAACCGCTCGCGGCGCTCGCCGTAGGCGTCGAGTACCGGGCCGAGTGTCTCGCGCTCCCACTCGCCCTTGGCGTCCCGAATGCGCTGGAGGTCCTGCTCGTCGTACATACCGCGTCATATGTCACCAGTCCGCAAGAGTGTTCGGGCGCGGTCGTCGCTCCGTCCGCGACGACGGCGTCGGACGGTCGGAGATGCCGTCCGGATACCCTCGTGAAAACGGAGATAGTGTCAGTAAAACGTCTGTTACTCGTCCTGTAACCGCTGTGTCGTCTCGACCAGTGGATGCCGGGCGTAATCGACGACTTCGATATCGTCGATGCGTTCGAGGTCGGAGTTGGCGGCCGTCTCCGCCATTCCGAGTTCGACAGGTCCGTCGAGAACGATGACGTAGGCGTCCATCCGGTCGACACCGAGACGGTCGGCCGCTTTCACTCGGTGGTGGCCGTCGGCGAGCAACAGGTCGCCGCCGTTGTCGATGACGACCAGCGGTTCGGCCAGTCCCCGTTCGAGTTCGTATACTCGGCCTTCCAGTTCGTCGGCGTACACCGTCTTCTGTGTCGGCGTCAGATCGGCCAACTCGACTTCGCGCCGCTCCTCGTGGGATGTGATGCCGTGGATGTTCTCCAGCGTGCGACCGAGTTTCTCCACCTTGTCCGGGGTCGCGCGCTCTATCTGCGAGCGGATGACGTCCGCGTTGGAGATGATGCCGACGAGGTGGCCCGCGTCGTCGACGACCGGGAGTTTCTGAATGCCAGACCGGAGGATGACGCGGGCCGCGTCCTGTACCGCCATGTCCGGGTGGGCGACGAGGATGTCGCCGCTCATCACCCGGAACATCGGTTCGTGGCCGTCCGCCAGCAGGAGGTCACGCGCACTGACAAAGCCCTCGACGCGTCGTCCGTCGGTCACCGGGAAGCCACTGAACTCGTCGCTCTCGGCGATACGGGTCGCGACCTCGTCGACTGTATCGTCGAGTTCGACGGTGGCTACCTCCCGTGTCATGTACTCGCCGACCGTCGGTCGACTCGGGTCGTCCATCACCCCGAATTGACCGGGGACGATGAAAAAGTCTCGGCTACTCCTCGTCGTCGCCCGGCGAATTCTCGACTGGTTCCGGTATGATTTCGGCGTACGTCTCCGGCCCGTACTCCGAGGATCCGTAGACGCTGCCGAGCAACCGGTGGGAACGAGATTGCACCGCTTCGAGGAACCGGTCGTTGACGACCGACCGGACGATGTCGTGGAGGGACTCGTCCCGGTCGTCGATGGCGTCGAGTACGCCCAGCGTTATCTGGGCGCCGGCCATGTCGGCGTGGCCCCCTGCGGACCCGATCTGGCCGAAGGCGTCTCGCAGGGCCTCCCCGAGGTCGATGTCGGCACCGCGTGCCCTCGCAGAGGCGAAGATAGTCCCGTCGATGACGCCGTACACCATCGTCGCCTGCACGTCCTCTAAGTCGAGGAGCCTGTCTGCGGCCTGTGCCAGTGCGTCGCGGTCACCGAGTTCGCCGACGCAACTCAACAGCACCGACCCCTCTTTCTCCCGGTTGTCGATGGCTCGGCCGATGACTGTCAGCGTCTCGGCGCTGACACTCGGGTCCTCGATGCGCTGGAGGGCATCCATGTCCGCCCGGGGGACGAGGTGGGCGGCGGCCTCGAAGTCCTCGACGGAGACTTCTCGGCGGAAGTCTTTCGTGTCGACTCGGATGCCAAAGAGCAGTCCCGTCGCGATCGGGTTCGGGATGTCGACGCCGAACCGCTGGAAGTAATCGACCAGTAGCGTACTGGTCGCCCCCACAGCGCTCCGTAGGTCGACGTAGCGGGCCTCGACCGGGAGACGTGGTGGGTGGTGGTCGATGACGATATCGACGGCGAGGTCCTCGGGCAACTGGTCGTTGACGCCGGGTCTGGAGTGGTCGACGAGTGCGAACCCGTCGTACTCCGCCAGTGCGTCCGTGTCCTCCTCTGTCAGGTTCACGAGGTCGTACTCCAGTAAGTTCACGAACGCACGGTTCTCCTGATGGGAGATGTCGCCGTAGTAGCAAATGGAGACGGTACAGCCTGCCCGTTCCGCGAGTTCCCCCAGCGCGACGGCGCTGGCGATGGCGTCCGGGTCCGGGTTGTCGTGGGCGAAGATAGCGAGGTGGCCGTCGATGTCCCGAAGGACCCGCTGTAGTTGGCGGACCCGCGTTCCTTCGGCTCCGACAGTCTGATTGAGGGCGTCGACGACGACCGCCTCGGCGTCTACGACTCGGTCGGCGATCCTCTCGAGGGTCGCTCGCTGGTCGGGCGTCGCTTCATAGCCCGTATAACACAGGACGAACGCGTCTGGAAACAGTTTCTCGACGGTCTCTGCGACGACGGTGTTGACTGCTGGGTCGTCTGTCGCGACGACGATGGTGTCCGGGTCGATGTCGATACCGGCGAGCGTCGCGCGGTCGGCCGGGTCGGCCACCGTCACGGCGATGTCGTCGGTCCGCAGTGTCTCGGCGCGATGTTCGTCGTCGGTGACGACGTGGAGCGGGCGGTGGCTAACGCTTGCGGCGTCGATGAGCGCCAGTGCAGTCGAACCAGCTCCCAGCACCAACCGAGACGGCATGGGTTCTGGTCCGCTCTGGAGCGTCTAAAAACCCGTTACTTCAGTCGTTCCTGCAAGAACGACGGGTGAGCCGCTGTGACGCCGTCGAGCGCGAGTATCTCGTCTTCGATGACCGCCGCCAGCGAGTCGCCGTCCGTCGCGCGGACTTCGGCCATCAACATGTGGTCGCCACTGGAAGTGTACAGCGACTCGACGGCGTCGATGCCTTTCAGCTTTCGCGTGGCCTCGACGTAGCGTTCGCTCGCGACGTCGATACCGACCATCGCGATGGACTGGCCCGCGAGTTTCTTCGGGTCGACGTCGGCGGAGTAGCCGACGATGACGCCCTCCTCTTCGAGTTTCTTGATGTACTTGCGGACCGTCGGCTTCGAGACGTCGGCCCGGTTCGCTATCTCTGCGTAGGATGCCTGAGCATCGTCCTCTAGGACCGACAGGATTCGACGCTCCGTAGACTCGGCACTCATGTACGTTTCTTTTCCATGGACGAAAAAATATCTTCCGAACCAGAAACCCGGTTTCGAGCGCCCCGAGAAACGGTACGGGGAGGCCCGGACCGAGGTGGTTACTTGTGGTGTTCGAGGAGGTTGTCGTAGGTCCGCTCCCACTCCGCGTCCTCGTCGAAGTACCGCTCTGCGAGCGGTTCTTCCGGCATCTCGCCGATGGCGCGCTTCTCCTGTCCGTAGGAGGGGCGGGCGTCCTCGACGTACATCCGGCCGGTCAGGACCTCACCCTCGTACAGTCGTTCCTCGGTCTTGCGCATCATCTCGGCGGCTTCCACGCGATTCGAGACGTCGAAGTCGAACTCGTCGGACTGCTGGACGTCCGTGTACGGGACGTAGTGTTTCGCGTCCTTGTTCCAGGTCGGACACTGGGTCAGGAAGTCGATGTGTGCGAAGCCGTCGTGTTCGATGGCTTCGGCGATGATCTCCTTCGCCTGATTGGGGTTGACCGCTGCGGTGCGAGCGATGTACGTCGCACCGGCGTTGAGCGACTGCGAGAGCGGTCGGATCGGTGACTTCGCCGAGCCGTGGGGCTGGGTCTTGGACTTGTGGCCCTTCGGGGACGTCGGCGACGTCTGTCCCTTCGTCAGCCCGAAAATCTCGTTGTTGAACACGATGTACGTCATATCGTGGTTCTCACGGGCCGTGTGGATGAGGTGGTTCCCACCGATACCGTAGCCGTCACCGTCACCGCCGGCTGCGATGACCTCCAGTTCGGGGTTGGCCAGTTTCGCGGCCCGGGCGACGGGCAGCGAGCGGCCGTGGATGGTGTGGAACCCGTAGCTGTTGAAGTAGCTGTTAAGCTTCCCGGAACAGCCGATACCCGTAAACAGCGCGACTTCGTCGGGGTTCTTCCCGACCTCGGGCATGGCCTGTTTCAGCGCCTTGAGGACGCCGAAGTCACCACAGCCCGGACACCACGTCGCTTGCGGTTCGATGCCGGGTGTGAACTCGTCACGGTCAATCTCGCGTTCTTCGCCGATTGCGCTGAATGCACTCATGGTTAGTCACCCGCTGCGGGGAGGTACTTCATGTTGGTCGCGGCGAGGTCCTCGCCGTTGATACTGGACTCGAACCCGTCGACGATCTCGGCGGGTTCGAACGGGTTGCCGTTGTACTTGAGGAGGCTCGACAGCTTATCGCCGTACTTGCCGATCTCCTTCTGGGTCAGCCCGCGGAACTGGGCCGTGGCGTTCATCTCGACGACGAGCGCTTCGTCGACGGAGTCGAGCCACTCGCTGACCTCCTCGACGGGGTAGGGCATCATATCAGAGACGCCCAGCGCCTTCACGGAGTGCCCGTTGTCGTTGAGGCGGTCGACGGCCTCGAAGACGGTGTCCTGCTGGCTGCCCCAGACGAGGATACCGTACTCCGCGTCGTCCGGCCCGTAGTAGGCCTGATGACTCGCGTTCTCGTCGAGGTCGGCGCGGATGTCGTCGAGCTTGTTCAGCCGACGGTTCATCTGCGCGATGCGGTTCTCTGGGTCCTCGCTGATGTGGCCCGAGGGGTTGTGCTCGTTACCCGTAGCGAGGTAGCGCCCGTTCTTCTGCCCGGGGACCGAGCGCGGACTGACGTTCGAGCCGTCCTCCGGTTCGTGGAGGAAGCGCTGGAACTTGCCCGAGGAGTGGTGGGCCGCGTCCTGAATCTCTTCTTCGGTCAGGACCGACCCGGGGTCGGCGTTTGGCTCCTCGTCGAAGTGGCTCGCCGGCAGGTTCCGGAGTTCGCCCTGTATCTTCTGGTCGTAGACGACGATGGCCGGAATCTGGTACTCGTAGGCGATGCGGAACGCGGCGCGCGTCTGGGTGTAACACTCGCGGATGTTCGCGGGCGCGAACACGACGCGAGCGGAGTCACCCTGTGAAGTGTACAGGACGTGTTCGAGGTCGGCCTGTTCGGGCTTGGTCGGCATCCCGGTCGACGGACCGGCACGCATCGCTTCGACCAGCACGATAGGCGTCTCGGTCATCTCGGCCAACCCGAGCGGTTCGGACATCAGCGCGAAGCCCCCACCGGACGATCCGGACATGGACTTCACGCCGGCGTGGGACGCACCCAGCGCCAGTGCCGCTGCGGCGATTTCGTCCTCGACCTGTTCGGAGATACCGCCGAACTCCGGCAGGTGTTGGGACATGATGGTGAAGACGTCGGTCCACGGGGTCATCGGGTACCCCGAGATGAACCGACAGCCCTCGTCGAGCGCGCCGTAGGAGATGGCGTTCGACCCAGAGAGGATGACCTGCTCCTCGTCGTGGGAGTTCTCGGGCACCTCGATGTCGTGGTCGATGTCGAGTTCGGCCGCCGCGTCGTAGGCGTCCTGCAGAACGTTGAGGTTGGCCTCCTGCATGTCGCCGGCCATGTTCTGCTTGATGAGTTCCTCGAACTCCGCCGTGTCGATGTCGAGGATGGCGGCGGTCGCACCGATACCGGCCGTGTTCCGCATGATCTCGCGGCCGTGCTCCTTGGCGATGCCGCGGAGGTCCATCGGAACGACGTGCCAGTCGTTCTCCTCGGCGGCCTCTTCGAGTTCGATTTCGTCGACGTCCTCCTCGTCGAGGAGGCCCTCGTCGTACAGGAGGACGCCGCCCTCGCGGAGGTCGTCGAAGTTCTCGTACAGTGGCTTCAGTTCCTCTTTGCCGTAGTAGGCCTCTTCCTGCGGGTTCCGGGCGAACGAGTCACCCAGTGCCAGCAGGAAGTTGTAACCGTCTCCGCGCGACTGGACGGGTTCGTCCTTCGCGCGCACTTCTACGTACGTGTGGCCTCCCCGGATGCGCGACGGGTAGTGACGATGTGTGAAAACGTGAAGTCCCGAACGCATCAGGGCCTTCGCGAAGTTCTGGCTGGTCGAGTCGATTCCGTCACCGGAACCGCCAGCGATTCGCCAGATTAGTTCATTGTCTGTCATGGTGAAATCCTCGGCCCCAGCTCTGGTGCCGTACCGGGAAATTGGGGGGCCACGACTAAAGATTTTCCACTACATCAAGGTTCATTAATCGTGATTAATGAGGGCTGTGGCTCAGTTTTGTGGCGGAAACGGCGAAAGCAAGAGCCCCCTGTGAGAGGCCGAAACGGTCGGTCGTCGCAAGGCCTAAACCGGTCGCTCACCACACTCTTCGTGTGAATGTCGCTCACGGAACTTATCGCCGGGGTTGAACATCACGAGAAGACGCTCACCGTGTTCAACGCCGACGAATCGACCGCCGCCGAACTGCGCGAGCAGTTCGCCGACCGGAACGTCCGGGTCGTCACGGAGCGGACGGAGAGCGGACGCCCCGGGGAGTTTCTCACGCTGAGCGACGACGACGGCGTCATCACCGCGACGGACCTCGATGCGTTCTACGACGCTTTAGAGACGCGCAACCGGCATCTCACCGCCGACGAACGGCCGTACCGGTCCATCCTCGACCACCTTGACGAGACCATGTTCACCTCGTGGTCCATCGAACGGATGGTCGCGGCCTCCCGCGAGATAGAGGACCGGGCGTGGCGCGTCGGCGAGGGGGCCCTGTACGCCGGCTTCCAGACCCTCTCGACGCTGAAGGGCGAACTCGACCTGTACGAACGCCTCGGCGAGTCCGCCGTCGACGTCCACGCCTACGCCGTGCCGGACGTAGACCCACCCGAACGGAGCGCCTTCACCCTCCACCTCGAACGCAGTGACGAGATCGCCGCGTCGTGGTTCGTCGTCTTCGACGGCGGCGGCGACCCGGACCAGAAGTGTGCGCTCCTCGCAGAGGAACGCGAACCGCGCGAGTTCTACGGCTTCTGGACCTACGACGAGGATACGGTCGACTGGATAATCGATCATCTGGAGTCGAGTTACGGGTTCGTAGAGCAGTAGGGAGGGGCGCGTGACGAAGGGAACGCGGCCCTCGAAACGAAGCGGTGAGGGAAACGAACCGCAGAGCAGTAGGGCGACTCCGAGCACGGCGAGGAGTCTCCGATTGCGAACGGGGAACGGTGCGACCCGTGAGCAGTAGCGAGGGACTTCCCCTCGTTCAGTCCCTCGAACGTCGACCACTGCAAACCGAAACCGAGAACAGATGGACACCGATCCCGACACGTACCGAATCGAAGCGACCGGCCAGCGAGTGAACGCGCTCGAACTGGACCTGCACCTGTTTTTCGGTGTCTGGAGTGCGGTAGACCGGACCGACGACGTGTGGACGGTGCGGACCGAGGACGGTGCGGAACTGACGCTCGTCCCCGTCGACGGCTAGCGGCCTACGCGAGGTCTTCGAACACCGAGAGGTCGTGGCCCAGAAGGACCTCGGCACCCGTCTGACGCTGGATGTTCTGGCACCGCGCCAGACTCTCCTTCCACGCGCCGTTGTTCCAGAGCAGACTGGTCGCCATCGGCTGGCCTTCGTAGTTGGCCGTGACGTAGGCCTCGTCGCCGACGACCAGCAAGGGGTCGCTCGGTCTGTCGACGAGCGCACCCAGCAGGCCCGGCGTGTGGCCGGGGAGGTGGAGCAGTTCGACGCCGTCGGCGAGGTGGTAGCTGTCGCCGTGGACTATCTGCCAGTTCAGGTCGTGGTCGAAGTCGCTGGCGAGGTAGGCGATAGAGCCCTCGTCGGTCTTCGCGCTGTAGTACGCGAAGGGGAGTTCCTCCCGGTGGACGTAGATGGTCGTGTCCGTCCCGGCGAAGTTGTACAGCCCGCCGGCGTGGTCCAGATGGAGGTGGCTCATCACGACGGCGTCGACGTCCTCGATGCCGTAGCCCGCCGCTCCGAGGTCGTCCGCGAGCGAGTGCTCGGCGGCGTCGACGTGGGCGAACGCCTCGTACAGCGGTTCGGGCCAGTAGCCGTCGCCGGCCTCGGGATGGGAGCCAGTGTCCCAGAGAATTGTCGTCTCGGGCGTCTCGACGACGAGGTTCCAGACGACGTACGTCTCGTACTCGTGGTCGGGGTCGCGGTCCGACGCCGTCGCGACGCTGGTGCCGTCGACGACGAAGTTGCGGTCGGCCTGTACCCGCCCGCGGTCCACGAACGTGACGCTGATATCGTCCATGGTAGATGTAGGCGCTCTGAAAGCAAAAACGCGGCGTGAGGGTTTCTCACACAGTGAGCAGACGACCGCCGGCAGCGGCTCGCCGACAGTCGGGACAAGCGGTCCTTACTGCGGGGCCTGTCGGTAGATGAGGTTGCGCTGGATGTCGTTTGCGCCCTCGTAGATGACCGGGATGCGCACGTCGCGATAGACCCGGGAGATGCGGTTCTCGGTCAGCACCGAGCGACCGCCGTGGAGTTGCATCCCCTTCTCGGCACAGTCGGTAGCCGCTTCGGTGGCCTCGGTCTTTGCGAGGGCCGCCCAGTAGCCGGCGTTCTCCTGATTTGCGACCCGCTCTGCGGCGTCCCACGTGAGCGAGCGGGCCGACTGGAAGGCCAGATGCATATCGGCGAGTTTGTGCTGGACGGCCTGAAACTCGTCGACGGTCTTGCCGAACGCCTCGCGGTTGTGGACAAAGTCCCAGGCCTCCTCGATGGCGGCCGCCGCGAGGCCGACACCGTGGCCCGCGACGACGACGCGGCCGTGGTTGAAGAACTCCGCGAGCATGTAGAACCCGGCGCCCTCGACGCCGACGAGGTTCTCCTCGGGGATGCGACAGTCCTCCAGAACGATGTGGCCCTGTTTCGACGCTCGGAACCCCATCTTCTCCGGGATGTGTTCGGCGTGGTAGCCGGGAGCGTCGGTCGGGACGATGAACATCGAGTAGTTGCCGTAGCGGTTGTTCGGGTCGTCGCCCGTCTTCGCGTAGAGGGTGAGCCAGTCGGCTTCGACGGCGTTGCCGACCCAGTACTTCTCGCCGTTGATGACCCACTCGTCGCCGTCCTTCTCGGCGCTGGTTGTCATCCCGGCGAGGTCGCTCCCCGTCTCGGGTTCGGAGACGGCGAGACCGGTAATCTGGTCGTTCTCCGCGACGGGGCGGAGGAACTCCTCGTGTTGCCAGTCGGCGCCGTGTTCCTCGACGATCTCCGCGCCGAAACTCGCTAGCTGGAGCGTCAGGGCGATACCGGCGTCGGCCTTGTAGAACTCTTCGGCGATGGCGAGCATCTGCTGTAGGTCGTACCCCTTCCCACCGACCGCCTCGCCGAGGTCCTGTGCGACGAGGCCGGCGTCCATCCCCGCTTCGAGAATGTCGTGTGGATACTCCCCGGATTCGTAGTAGTCGGCGGCGTTAGGCGCGATGTGTTCCTCCGCGAACTCCCGTGCCTCCTGCTTGACGTCGAGTGCGTGGTCCGGAACCGGGTACTCAGAGAGTAACTCCATAGGGATTATCATGGATGGTGTCACCATATACCTCGTGGAACTCACAGAAACCCCTCTGAAGTTGTTTTTTCGAAGCTCCTGATAATTGGGCCAGCATGTTTTTTGATGGTAACCACGAGGCAACGATATGGATCGACGTGACTATCTGGCCGTCGGAGCGAGCGTCGGCGCCGCCGCAATGAGCGGGTGTTCGTCCTTCTTTGCGGCCGCAGAGACGCCGAAGCCGTCGGTGCCCTCCGACCGACTCGAATCGGGCGGCTGGGAGCAATCCGGAGAGAACAGCGGTACCGTCCTCGAAGAGTCGTACGGACCGGTGACCCTTCAGGCGGTCCAGCACACCCTCCAGTATCAGGACGTGGCACTGCAACAGACGGTCGCTGACAGGACGCTCGGGCGGATGCAGACGGCGCTGTCGGTTTGGTTCGCATCGCGCATCGATTTCAGTCCGAATCTGGACAACCTCCCGGCGGGTGTCGGGCAGGCACAAATCGTCGATCAGGTGCAGGCCAACGCCCGCGACCAGTTCGAACAGCAGATGGAAAATCAGGGACTAACGAGCATCGAACAGACGGGAACCGGGAGCGTCGACATCGACACCGGGGAGACAGCCGAGACGGTGAATCTCGGTGCCGTCTACCCGTTCGACGGCATCAGCTTCGACATCAGCGAGTCCGAGAGCGTCGAGATACCACCCACAGATATCGGAATCAGCGCGATACTGGCGGTGTGGCACCACGGGGACTACGTGCTGGTGTCCGGCGGCGCCTACCCCGAAGAGAACTTCGAACAGAGCATCGACAGCGACCTGAGCGAGGGCATCAGCGTCACCGTCGACATCGACCTCGGTCTCGAACCGGAGGCATACCGCGAGGAAGTGCGCTCGCTGGTCGCCGGCGTCCAGTGAGACGGGCCGTCGAAGTACGGGCTCTGTAGCTTACTCCGGTGACGCGTCCTCGGGAACGCGGCCTTCGACGAGCGATTCGTCGGCGTATTCCTCACGCAACGCCTGTTTGTTGAACTTCCCCGTCGCCGTCTTCGGCACTTCGTCGATGATGACGACGTTGTCCGGCACCCACCACTTGGGGTACTCTTCGAGGATGTGTTCGCGCAACTCGTCGGCCAGCGAGTCGGCGTCTGCGTCCTCGGTCGGGACGACGAGGGCGAGCGGTCGTTCTTGCCAGCGCTCGTGGGGGACGCCGATGACCGCCGCCTCCGAGACGTGGTCGTGGGCCATCAGCGCGTTCTCCAGTTCCTGTGAAGAGATCCACTCGCCACCGCTCTTGATGACGTCTTTCGCCCGGTCGACGATCTTGATGTAGCCGTCCTCGTCGACGGAGACGACGTCTCCGGTCTTCAGGAAGCCGTCCTCGAACTCTGACTCGTTGGCTTCGGGACGCTTGAAGTACTCGGTCGTGACCCACGGGCCGCGAATCTGGAGTTCGCCGAACGCTTCGCCGTCGTGTGGGACCTCGTTGCCGTCGTCGTCGATGACTCGATACTCCAGTCCGGGCGCGATAAGCCCCTGTTTCGACCGCTTCTGGAGTTGCGTCTCGTAGTCGGCGTCTTCGAGGTCCGATTTGAGGTGGGCGACGGCTCCCACCGGTGCCGTCTCCGTCATCCCCCACGCGTGGACGAGTTCGACGTCGTGGTCGTCGAAGAAGCGAATCATCGCCTCCGGCGCGGCGCTTCCGCCGACGACGAGTCGCTCAAGCGAGGAGAGGTCCACGTCGTTTTCCTTGACGTACTCCATCAGGCCGAGCCACACCGTCGGGACGCCCGCGGTGACGGTCACACCCTCCTCTTCGATGAGGTTCGCGAGGTCCTCCGGCTCCGGTTGCGGGCCGGGATAGACGTGTTTGGCACCGCCGGCCGTCGCCGAGAACGGCAGGCCCCACGCGTTGACGTGGAACATCGGGACGACGGGCATCATCACGTCGTCGTCGGAAAGCGGAATCCCCTGCGGGGACTGGATGGCCATCGTGTGACTCCACAGCATCTGCTGGGTGTACTCGACGCCTTTCGGTCGGCCCGTCGTCCCGGAGGTGTAACACAGCCCCGCAGGGCGGTCCTCTTCGAGGTCCGGCCAGTCGTAGGTCGTCGGCTGGTCGCCGACGAACGACTCGTAGGCGACGGCGTCTAGGTCGGTGTCCGGGACCGACTCCCCCATCACCACGAAACGCTCGACGGATTCGAACGGTTCGGCGTCGTCTGCCACCGCACCTTCGAGTTTCGGCAGGAGCGACTGGTCGACGAAGATGGTCCGGTCCTGTGCGTTCTCGACGATGTACTGGATGTGCTTATCCGGCAGGAGTGGATTGATAGTGTGAAGTTGGGCTCCCATCCCCGGTATCCCGAAGTACGTCTCGAAGTGCCGGTGGTGGTTCCAGCAGAACGTCCCGATTCGCTCGCCGTCGCCGTAGCCCGCCGCGTCCAGCGCGTTGGCTAACTGGGCGGCCCGGTCGGCGAACTCGTCGTAGTCGTAGCGGACGATACCCTCGTGTGTACGGGAGACGATTTCCGTGTCCGGGTACAGTTGGTCCGCGCGCCACAGGAAGGGTCGCAGGGTCTGAGCTGAGCCACCTGGCATACCGTGTGGATAGAGCGCATACTACAAGAAAGCCAGTAAATTAATCGTGAGGGAACAGCAGTTGTTTCTCGTCTCAGACCTCGATCTGTTGCATCAGGTCGACCAGTTCCTCGAGTTCGGGGAACGTGTACACCTTCACGTTGATGTCAGCGTCGAGCGCGTGCACCCGCGAGTCGAACATCAGCGCCATCTCGTTGTCTCGGTCCCCGACCAACTGGTCGACCATCCCGCTACCGGGACCGAACGTGAAGTTCGGCGTCGAGATGTCGATGGTCGTCTCTAAGACGTTCGCCCACCCGTCGATGAACCCGCTGGTCATGATGTTGCCGATCTCCTGAATCGCCGACCGCTCCATGTCGGTGAAGCCGTTCGCGTTGGGGTCCGTCTCGCCCATGTCGCCGATCATGCCGTGAGCGAGGTCCTTCGCGTTTCGGGCGTTGAACAGAAAGAGGATGTGGCCGTGGGGTTTCTCGACCATCTCGATGCTGATGCCGATCTGCTTCTCGTCGCCGACGTGGGTCTTGATGTCCGGAATGTCGATGAAGTTGATCTTGGTAATCTCCATCTCCGTCTCCATCCCCGTCATCTGACTCAGGTGGTTGGCGACGGTGTTGCCGCCCTCCTTCGCCATCTGGTTGAACAGGCCGAGTTTCCGGATATCTATCATCAAACTCATGTGTGGTCGGTTGGCGCTGACTTGCCGGGCCTGCCACATAAGCTATGCACCCCCATTTTCGCAGGCGAGAATGGGGGCCGCTCAGAACTGCTCGGCCGTGTCGATACCGACGACGACGCCCTCCTCGTCGGGCCCGAAGTGGTCGTCGCCGCGGACCGACTTCGCGAACAGGAGGCGGGCCTGTTCGGTGTGGGCGTAGCGGACGGCGGCCTCGGTGGTGGACTCGAAGTCGAACTCGTCGAGGAAGTCGTCCCAGACGGAGTCCTCGACGCGGTACGCGCGGACGCCGCCCTCCGTGACGTACTCCGTGGTGCGTTCGAGGTTCGAGTGTCGGCCGATGAGTTCGGCGTGGAGGATGTCGAGTGCACCCACCAACCGGTCTGTCTCCATCTCGGCTTTCTCGGCCGTCCGGTCGATGACGGCACCGTCTAGCCCGAACACGTCCGCCGTGGAATCCGAACTACTCTCTATCATGGTGTGCGTGAACTATCAACACGGACACGAATCATTCTTCGGGTCGGCCGAGCCGGTGGCATGAATTTTCAGGCCACTCTCACGCTCACGGCGACGCCTTCGCCCAGCGGTAACAACCCCGTCTCGAAGTCCGGGTCGTCCCGCACTCGTTCGAGATAGGTCGCGATGCCGCGACTCGTCGCGTTGGCGTCCACGTCCTCGCCGGCGAGGAGCGCTCGCACCGCCTCGAAGTCCAGCGGTCCGGCCTCGATGGCGTTGTCGGCGGCGACGACGCCACCGACCGGCACCTTCTCGCGGACGGCCGCGAACGCCTCCGCGTAGCGGCTCTTCTCGTTGTCTATCAACACCACGTCGAACGGGCCGCCGTACTCGTCGACCACCTCGATGGCGTCGCCGTGTTCGAACGACGCCCGATCCGCGTAGCCCCCGCGTGCGAGGAACTCCCGGGCCTCGTCGAGTTCGTCGGCGTCGATTTCCGTCAGCACGATGTCGCCGTCGGCGGGAATCGCCGGGGCCATCCAGTACGCCGAGTAGCCAAAGCCAGAGCCGAACTCGAAGACGCGGTCGGCGTCGGTCATGCGGGCGAGCATCCTGAGCCACCCCCCGACGGCGGGCCCGACCGTCGGGAACCCCTCGCGGTCGGCCTTCTGATCCATCTCCTCGAGGACCGCGTCACGGTCCGGCGCCAGCGTTCGGGCGAACTGTTCAGTCACGTCTGGCAGCGGCGTCTCGTCCATAGGGAAGCGTCCGACCGGGTAGAGGGTAAAGTCTCGCCTCACCGGTTCCGACTGACGGGGAACTTCACCCGGTCGGGGTGTTCGTTGAACGCCGCGAGGATGCGCCGGTACAGTTCGTTCTTCACTCGCTGCCCCCGCCGCGGGTGGGCCAGATACCGCAGGCGGAACTCCACCCACGACTCCTCTTGCACGACGTTGACCGTCGGCCGGTCCTGCACCTCCAGTTCCACCGGCGTCTCGTCGAGGCGCTCCCGATACCGGCCGATTCGGGCGGCCATCTCGTCGCCCAGGTAGTCGTCCGCGACGCTCCGCATCGTGTCGGTGGCGAACTCGAAGTCCGTCTCGTAGGCCACCTGCACCGAGAGTTCGTTCCAGACGAACGGGAACTCCTCCTGTGTGAAGTTCTTGACGTGCGAGGAGAGGACGACGCTGTTCGGGAGCGTGATGGTCCGTCCGGACGGCTGGTTCGAGGAGACGAGGTCCCCGTTTATCTCCCACAGCGTCGTCACGAGGAAGGAGACTTCGACCACGTCGCCCTTCGAGTCCTCGATGGCGACGCGGTCACCGACCTGATACGGCCGCTTGACCATGATGTACAGCCACCCGATGAGCGAGAACAGGGGTTGCTGGAGCGCGAAGGTGACCGCGAACCCGACGATACCCAGCGAGAACAGGAGTCCGACCCACTGATCGGTGACCACGCCCAGCGCGGCCAGCGTCCCGGCCGCGCCGAATCCCAACCGGAAGAGGTTCTTCGCGTCGTGTCGCCGTCGCTTGTCCGCCGTCCGATGGTCGTAGACGCTCAGCAGGATGCGGTAACAGCCGTACGTAGCGAACCCGACGGCCGCGAGCGAGAGGAGTTTGACGACGAGGAAGGCGACTGCGACGCCCTGAACGCTCCCTTCGACACCGACTCGCCGGACGAGTGCGACGCTGCCGGCACAGACGACGGCCATCGCGAGCGACAGATACCCGACTGGACGACTCACACCAGTGCCCGACGGGAGGGATGGACTAAACGGTTCGGTGGCGCCAACACGGTAATAGTTCACGCACGACATTGGGATGTATGGAGCGTACCGTCGAAGTCGTCCCCGAGGCAGGACTCCACGCACGCCCGGCCTCGAAGTTCGTCCAGACCGTCAACCAGTACGACGCCACCGTCACCGTCGGCCGGGCCGACGACGGCGAGGACGGCATGGTGGACGCCAACAGCATGCTGGCCGTCACCGGTCTCAACGTCGAACACGGCGAATCCGTCCGCATCGTCGCCGAGGGCGAGGACGCGAGCGACGCGCTCGACGCCCTCGAAACGGTGCTGACGACGCCAGTCGACGAAGGGGGCGAGGCCTCGTGAGGGCGCTCACCGGTGTCGGCAGTACGCCGTTGTCGGGCGTCGGGACCGCCCGCTGGTACCGACCGACGGCGCTCGAACTCCCGGCGCGACCGGACCCCGCGTCCGTCGACAGCGAGGCCGAACGCGAGCGCTTCGAGCGCGCACGGAACGCCGCCCGCGAGGCCATCCGCAGGGCGCGCGACCGGGCGGCCGAGACCGTCGGGGAGGGCGAGGCCGCCGTCTTCGAGGCCCACGAGCAGTTCCTCGACGACCCGCAACTGGTCGACGCAATCGAGGGGTCTATCGACGATGGAAGCCCCGCCGAACACGCCGTCGACGACGCCTACGCGGACGCCATCGCGCAGTTCGAGGGGATGGAGGGACGAATGGCCGAACGCGCCGACGACCTGCGGGACGTCCGTGACCGCCTCCTGCGGGCACTGCTCGACGTCGCGGCCGTCGACCTCGGGTCGCTTCCCGAGGGGACGGTCCTGCTGGCCGACCGACTCACGCCCAGCGACACCGCGGAACTGGACCCCGAGGCCGTCGCCGGCATCGCGACGGCGACCGGCGGCCGCACCTCCCACGCAGCCATCATCGCCCGGTCGCTGGCGATTCCGGCCGTCGTCGGCGTCGGTGACGGCCTCGACGACATCCCCGAGGGTGCGACCGTGCTGGTCGACGGCGAGGCGGGGGAGGTCGTCGTCGACCCAGACGAGGAGCGGCGAGCGGCCGCTTCGGACGTCGACGCACCGGTCGTCGCTGCTCGCGTCTCGACGGCCGACGGCCGCGAGATCGAGGTGGCCGCAAACGTCGGTCGGCCGGCAGAACTCGACCCCGCCGCCGAGCGCGGAGCCGACGGCATCGGTCTGTACCGCACCGAGTTCCTCTTCCTGGACCGCGACGCACCGCCGGACGAGGACGAGCAGTTCGCGGCTATCACGGCCGCCCTGCAAGCGTTCCCCGACGAACGCGTCGTCGTCCGGACGCTGGACGTGGGCGGCGACAAGCAGGTCCCGTATCTTGACCTCCCGGAGGAACCCAATCCGTTCCTCGGACGGCGCGGCGTCCGCCTCTCGCTGAGCGACCACGCCGACCTCTTCGAAACGCAGTTGCGAGCGCTCCTCAGAGCGGCGGCGACCGACGCGGGCGACGCCCTCGCAGTGATGGTGCCGATGGTGGCCCGCGTCGAGGAAGTCGAGGACGTCCTGAGCCGTATCGAGGCCGTGGCCGCGACGCTCGACACCGAAGGCGTCGACTACGAGATACCCGACCTCGGAGCCATGGTGGAGACGCCCGCCGCCTCCTACGTGGCCGGGGCGCTGGCCGACAGACTCGACTTCCTCTCTATCGGGACGAACGACCTCACCCAGTACGTGATGGCCGCCGACCGTGAGAACGACGGCGTCGCGGACCTCCACGACCCGCTTCACCCCGCCGTCCTCCGCGCCGTCGACCGGACCGTGACCGCCGCCCACGCGTGCGATGCGTGGGTCGGCATGTGTGGGGAGATGGCCGGCGACCCCGACCTGACCGAACTGCTCGTCGGCCTCGGCCTCGACGAACTCTCGATGAGCGCCGTCACCGTCCCGGCAGTCAAAGCCCGGATTCGCGAGACTGACGCCGAGAGCGCGGCGACGCTCGCCGAGACGGTACTTGCCTGCGAGACGCGGGCGGCGGTGGTGGCCCGACTCGACGGCGTCGAGTGACCACCCGTCTCAGAGTTTGTCCACGTCCCGTGCGGCCTCGGCTTGCTCGCGAACCGAGTCCAGCGTCGCCTTCGGACTGGTCGCCGCGACGGCGGCGTTGACCGCCCCCTCCAGTACCGGCGCGTCGGCGATGACCGCGTCTACGTCGCTCATCTCGATGGCGACGTCGGCGTTCATCACGGCGCTCCCGAGGTCCACGAGGACGACGACGCCCTCGCCGTCGTCCGCGGCCGCGAGTGCGTCTTCGATGTCGTCGGGGACCGTCCCGAACCCGCCCTGTCCGTCGCCACCGACCGGTTCGATGCGGGTGACCCCGCCCATCTCGGCGGCCACCTCGGCAATTCCCTCGGCGGCTTTCCGACTGTGCGAGACGATTACGAGGCCGACCATCAGTCCTCGGCGGCCTCCTCGCCGTCGGGAACGGTCGGCGACGTCGCGTCGACGGCGGGCGTCTCGGCGACGTCTACGTGTTCCGTCGCGACGTCCAACAGTTCCTCCATGATGTACAGCGTGCTGGTCGCGCCGGGGTCCTGGTGGCCCACCGAGCGCCACCCGAGATACGACGCTCGGCCCTTCGAGGCCCGGATGGGGACCGTGAAGTCGACGCCTCGCTCGGCGGCCGCGACGGCCTTTGCCAGCGCCTCGACCGGCGGCAGGTCGTCCGTCTCGACGGACTTCTTGAAGGTGTGGACGGCCGGTACCAGCGCGTCGACCATCGTCTTATCCCCTACCGAGGCGTCGCCGCGGTCCTGCACCTTCTCCAGATAGGTCTCGGCGAACGCCACCGCGGTTTCGGCGGTGATGCCCCCGTCGAGTTCCTGACTGGCGAAGACGAGCGACCCGCCATAGAGCGGTCCCGATGCACCGCCCACCTCCGAGAGAAGCGTCTTGCCCGCTGTCTTGACCACCGTCGCCGGGTCGGGGTCGTCGAGGTCGGCGACTTTCTCGGCGGCGGCGCTCCAGCCACGGGCCATGTTCCCCCCGTGGTCGGCGTCACCGATGGCCGAGTCGAGGTCGGTGAGATAGCTCCGTTCGGCTTCCAACCGCTCCGCGATGGCCTGTACGGCGGCGACGACGGCGGCACCCTCGTCGCTCATCGGACCGTCAGCGCCGGGGTGTCGGCCGGCGCTCCGAGCAACTCCTTCAACTCGTCGTCGACGGCACAGACGGTGATGGAACACCCCGCCATGTCCAGCGACGTCATGTAGTCCCCGACCCACGCGTCCCACGTCTCCAGTCCGTGGTCGCCGAGCAGTTCCTGCAGTTTCCGATTGACCACGAACAGTTCCATCTGTGGCGTCCCGCCCATCCCGTTGACGATGGTGACGACCTCCTGTCCCTCGTCGAGGTCGAGGTCGTCCAGTACGGACTCGGTGAGTTCCTCGGTGATGGCGTCGGCGTCCATGATGTCGGTCCGTTCGACGCCCGGTTCGCCGTGGATACCGATGCCGAGTTCGATTTCGTCTTCGCCGAGGTCGAACGTCGGTTCGCCCTTCTCCGGGGTCACACAGGAGGTCAGGGCCATCCCCATCGTGCCGACGTTGTCGACCACCTTCTGGGCGACCCGCTGGACTTCATCGAGGTCGGCGCCCGCCGCGGCTTTCGCACCGGCGGCCTTGTGGACGAGGATGGTGCCACAGACGCCACGGCGTCCGGAGGTGTACAGCGAGTCCTCGACGGCCACGTCGTCGTTCACGACGACTTCGGCCACCTCGGTCCCCTCCATCTCGACCATCTCGCCGGCCGTCTCGAAGTTCATCACGTCGCCCTCGTAGTTCTTCACGACCATCAGGACGCCCTCGCCGCTGTCGGCGGCGGCGACCATCTCCTCCAGTTCGTCGGCCGTCGGTGACGTGAACACTTCCCCCGCGGCCGCGCCGTCGAGCATCCCCTCGCCGAGGTAGCCGGCGTGTGTCGGTTCGTGGCCGCTCCCGCCGCCGCTGACGACGCCGACTTTCCCGCCGACCGGCGCGTCTTCGCGGACCAGTACGTTCGTATCCGACAGCCGACGGACGCGGTCCGGGTACGCCGCGACCATCCCGTCGAGCATCTCGTCGACCACGTCGTCCGGGTCGTTGATGAGCTTCTTCATGGTACATGATGACAATCGCCGCACTGGTCCTTAAAGCTGAGCGAGGGGCGTGTCAGGAGTGTGTGAGGGCGTTTTCGCTCGAAAAGCGTGCCTGTCGGTTCGTTCGACGGACTCGACTGGGTCCAAGCGGCGAGTCGGACGGCCCAGCGGGGTCGGTGATTAGACGTCCCAGTAGTCGGGTTCGTTGCCCTCGGTCCACTTGATGGAACACCCACGGGACGGCTTCTCGGCGCTGGTTATCTCGTCGCCGGCCAGCAGCGTCTCGACGTGGGCTGCCATCTCTCGTTCGCTCGGTTCGTCGTCGGGGTTCGGGGCGTCGTCCAGTCGACCGTGATAGGCCAGTCGGAACGTCCCGCCGTCGTTCCGGAACAGGAACGGGTCCGGCGTGCAGCGAGCGCCGTACGCCGCCGCGACAGACTGGCTCTCGTCACGGAGGTACGCGTCGTAGGCCACGTCGCCGCTCTCGACGAGTGACTGCATCCGTTCGAACGAGTCGTCCGGGTACGCCTCGGCGTCGTTCGGGTTGATGCCCACGACGGCGAGGTCGTCGTACGCCTCGGCCAGCCGGTTCAGTTCGGGAATCTTCGCCTTCGCGTAGGGACAGTGGTTACACGTGAACACGACGAGCAGTGCGTCGTAGTCGGCGAAGTCGTCGAGCGCGTACGTCGCCCCGTCGGCACCGGGCAGTTCGAACGTCGGTGCGGCGTCGCCACGTTCGAGCACGTCGGAGTCGGAGTCGAGCGAAACCATGGTGGGCGACGCTACGTCGTCGTTCGATAAAAGCCCACGGACCCCGCTCAGTTCCCCAGTTGGACCGACTCCGTCGCTCGTGACCCACCCACGGCCAGCACGACAGCCGTCAGGCCGATGGCGAGGACACCGGTGCCGGCCACGACCCAGAACGCCGCCGCGACGCCAGCGCGTTCGACGACGACAGCGAGGACGGGTGGCGCGACGGCCGCGCCGCCGGAGATACCCACCGTGAGCAGGCCGAAGTTCTTCCCCGCCGAGTCCGCCGAGGAGAGGGCGTCGGCCAGCGACGCTCGGGCGGGCCGACTGCCGTCGACGGTGGCCGAGAGGACGAGGACGAGCGCCAGCGCTCCGAGCACCGGGAGCGTGCCCAGCGCCAGCAGGGAGGCGACGACGACCAGCGCGGCGTAGCCGCCGACGAGCACCGGCCCCGGCGAGTAGCGGTCGGTGAGCCACCCGCCGGCGAAGATGAGCACCGCGCCGGTGACGAGCATCGCCGAGACGGCGAAGTTCGCGGTGGCGTCGGGAATCGGGTAGCCAACGGAGAGCAGCGTCGCCGTGTACTGTTTGATGCCCCACCCGGCCATCGACGTGACGAACCAGAGGACGGTGAGCGCGAGTATCGGCGGCGAGGCGAGGACAGTGCGGAGTTCGTTCCGAATCCGCGTCGCGAGTGGGGCCTCACCCGACTGCTCGGTGCTCGTTGGATGGGTGATGGTCTCGTCGACGCGCCGGTCGAAGGCGAGCAGACAGGCGGCGCCGTAGACGCCGCCGACGACGGCGATAGCGCCGATGGCGACGCGCCAGTCGACACCGAGCGTGCTCGCCGTCGCGACGACGGCCGGCGGCGCGGCGAAGCCGAGCGCCCCGGTGAACCCGTGGACGCTGTAGGCCCGGCCACGGGTGTCTGGCGTCGTCGCCGTCCCGATGAGCGGGTAGTGTGCTGGGTGGTGACCGGCGATACCGATTCCGGTGACGACGCTCGCGACGAGCAACCAAAGGTAGCTCTGGGCGGTGGCGGTGAGCATCGCACCCAGCGCTCCGAACGTCAGTGAGATGGCCAGCACCGACGTCCGACTCCGCGAGTCCGATAGCGACCCGAACGGCAACTGGAGCGCCGTGACCACGACGCCGACGGTCCCCAGTGCGATACCCAGTTGGGCGTCGGTCAGCCCGAGGTCGGCCTTCAGCGGCCCGAAAATCGGGGGCAGCAGCATGAAGTAGGCGTGGTTGACCAGATGCGACCCCCCGACGAGGCCGACGACGAGACGGGACTGGGCGTCAGAGACCACGATAGGTCAGGGTGTGCGGCCCGCCACAAAGAACGGTGTGGTTCGGCGGGGTCACTCCTTCTCGGCCAATCGAGCCGAAACCGCCTCGTCGAACGCCGCAGCGGCGCGAAACACGTCCGTCTCCGTCGCGACGCCGAACAGCGCTTCGTCGCCTTCGACCTCGTGTTTCTCCAGAACCCCTATCTCGACGAGATGCGCTAACGTGCCATCGAGATACAGCGTCTTCAGGGGGACACCGGCCTCGTCGCTCAGTTCGGTCTTGGTGTACGTCGCCTCGGCGTCGAGACGCAGGAGGGTGTCGATGACCGCCGGCGCGCCGTCGTACGACGCGACGTTCCCCCACCCCGTCTCGACTGTCTCTTCGTTTGCGGCCTCCTCGAACATCAGCCGAGTCGTAGGACGCTACCTAATTAAACCTCGCGTCGGTTTCGACGACCGACCGACAGCGTGCCAGTCAGTCCCACCATTGAGCAAGGCTTTTGTTCGGGACCGTCCGCCTCTGTGTATGAGCAGTCGCCGCGAGATTCTGAACCTGCTGCGGGAGAACGCCCGCTACACGACGGAGGACCTCGCCCACATGACGGGGTTCTCCGAGAGCGAGGTCGAGACCATCGTCGAGGAGTTCGAGGAGGCCGGCGTCATCTGTGGGTATCAGGCCGTCGTCGACTGGAGCGCCGTCGGCACCGACGAGGAGCGAGTGCGCGCGACGGTCGAACTCAACGTGGCACTGGACCGCGAAACCAACTACAGCGACATCGCCGACCGCATCGGGAAGTTCCCCGAGGTCACCTCTCTGCGCCTCGTCAGCGGTGACTACGACTTCGACCTCGAAGTCGAGGGCGACTCCATGCGGGAGGTGTCGCACTTCATCAGCGACAAGATAGCGCCCATCCCCGAGATTACCCAGACGGTCACCCACTACATCATGGAGTCCTACAAGGAACAGGGGATGAACTTCGACGACCACGACGACGACGACAGACTCTCCGTCTCGCCATGACGTTCGAGCCAGCAGACCGAGTCGACGCGGTGCCACCGTCGGGTATCCGACGGTTCTTCGAGTTGGCCGAGGAGATGGACGACATCATCTCGCTGGGCGTCGGCGAACCGGACTTCTCCGCGCCGTGGGCCGCCCGCGAGGCCGCCATCACCTCGCTCGAACGCGGCCAGACCTCCTACACCGCCAACCGCGGCAAGCGCGAACTCCGCGAGCGCATCGCCGGCTACGAGACCGAGCGCCACGACCTGACCTACGACCCCGACGAGGAGATTCTGGTCACCGCCGGCGCGAGCGAGGGGCTCGACTTGGCGTTCCGCGCGCTGCTCAACCCCGGCGACAGCATCGCGGTCGCACAGCCGTGTTACGTCTCCTACGTCCCGGGTGCGACCTTCGCCGGCGTCGACGTCGTCGACGTGCCGACCCGCGTCGAGGACGAGTTCAAACTCACCCGCGAGGTGCTCGAACAGTCGGGCGCGGCCGAGGCCGACGCGCTGGTCTACTGCTACCCGAACAACCCGACGGGCGCGACGATGACCGGCGAGGAACTCCGCGAGGTGGCGGCCTTCTGCCGGGAGAACGACCTCGTGGTGTTCGCCGACGAGATCTACGCCGACCTGACCTACGAACACGACCACACCTCTATCGCGACGCTCCCGGGGATGCGCGAACGAACCGTCGTGTTCAACGGGTTCTCGAAGGCCTTCGCGATGACCGGATTCAGACTCGGCTACGCGATGGGGCCGCCGGAGGCCATCACCGCGATGAACCGCGTTCACCAGTACACGATGCTGTCGGCGCCGACCACCGCTCAGTACGCCGCAATCGAGGCACTGGAGAACTGCTGGGAGGAGGTCGAGGAGATGACCTCGCAGTACGACCGACGGCGGAACTACGTCCTCTCGCGTCTCGATGGCATGGGACTGGACTGCTTCCCCGCGTCGGGGGCGTTCTACGCTTTCCCCGAGTGTCCGTGGGACGACGCGAGCGAGTTCGCCGAGTCGTTGCTCCAGTCCGAGGGTGTCGCCGTCGTGCCGGGTACCGCCTTCGGCGAAGGCGGGGACGGCCACCTTCGCCTCTCCTATGCGACGGGGCTAGACGACCTCAAAGAGGCGATGAACCGGATGGAATCGTTCCTCCAGTAGCGCCTCGAGAACCGTTTCGGGACGGGGCGGACACCCAGTTATCAACCACAATAGCGGTGCCGAAAGCTTAAGGATAGTTCCTCTACAATCACTGTCAAACCGTGCAGCATAGGGTCACCGTCCGGGGAATCGTGGGTCAATTCACCGGCAATAAGTTTTTTCACGCCGACCAGCAGATGACAGATAATGGCAATTGATGACACAGGGGGGGCAGAGCCGAATCAGGTCGGCGAGGGTGGGACTGGTGCCGACCAGTCGGCGGCAGTCGGGGAGTACACGTGGGACGACTTGCGACGGGAGTTCCACGATGGAGGCCGGTTCGATCGGAGCGAGTATCTCGGGTTCGAGCCACGCCAACTCGGAGACAAGCTAGAGACGGCAGCGAGCACGGCGCTCACGCTGAACGGGCCGTTCGAGGAGTATCTCGACCCCTCGACGACGCCCGTCACGAAGGGCGCCTACACGTGGGAACACTTCAAGCAAGAGTACTACTACGAGGACGGCTCTCTCCCCCGGGACGAGGAGGGCGAGGTGGTCCCGTTCGACGCCGAAAAGCACCTCGGCTTCGACCCGGACCACACCGAGACCCGACTCTCACAGGCCGAAGACTTCGCGTCCGAACTGGCCGACGTCGTCGGCGAGAACACCGTCGACGTCAATCCGGAGTTAGACGAGGACGCGTTCTTCTCGACCAGACACGGCCACACGACGGTCGTCAACCGTTACGACCTAGAGAAGGCGGTCCCACACAGCAAGAAGTCTCACTTCAAAGAGCTAGAGCGCTACTGGGTCAACAAGCCCTACGCCTGCGTCGTCATCTTCCACTCCCGCAAGGAGAACGAGAAGAAGTACTACGTCGTCGAACCGTACCTCAACGCCATCGAGGACGACCTCAAGCAGTTCCTCTCCGGAAAGCTCAAGACGGCCATCAAGTACTCGGAGGACGAGGTCATCGTTCAGGGGTCGAACGCCGACCGGGCCGAAGTCATCCAGCGAGAGGCCGAGAACCTCCTCTCCAGATACGACCTCTACGACGGGACAGTCGGTGCCGGCAGCGGCGACGGCGGCGGCATCCTCGACCAGGTGAAAGAGCTGTTCGACATGGGCGAGGCGGCCGAAGACCCGGAAGCGGCCGGGCAACTCGACGGTATCTCGACGCGGCCCGAACCGGCGATTCTCGAGGACGACCCCGCGACGCTCAACGAGTACCAAGTCGAGAAACTGCTGTACATGCTCAAGCGGGACTTCATCGGGTACGCCCGCATCGACGGCATCAAACACGACATCAACGTCGAGGACATCTCCTGTGACGGGTACAACTCCCGGGTGTTCGTCTACCACACCGACTACGAGCAGATCATCTCGAACGTCGAACACGGCCAGACGGAACTCGACGACTTCGTCGTCAAACTCGCCCAGCGCTCGGGGAAGGGCATCTCGAAGCGTCAACCACAGGTCGACGCGACGCTCCCCGACGGCTCTCGCGCCCAGTTGACGCTCGGCCGGGAAGTGTCCGACCACGGGACGAACTACACCATCCGGCAGTTCAAGGACGTCCCCTTCACCCCCATCGACCTCATCAACTGGAACACGTTCTCGCTGGACGAGATGGCGTTCCTCTGGCTCTGTATCGAGAACCACAAGTCGCTCATCTTCGCGGGCGGGACCGCATCCGGGAAGACCACGAGTCTGAACGCCGTCTCGCTGTTTATCCCCTCGAACTCGAAAATCGTCTCCATCGAGGACACCCGCGAGGTGGAACTGCCACAGCGCAACTGGGTCGCCAGCGTCACCCGCCCCTCCTTCGGCGAGGACGACACCGGCGACGTCGACGAGTTCGACCTGCTGGAGGCCGCACTCCGGCAACGTCCGGACTACATCGTCATGGGTGAGATTCGCGGTGAGGAAGGTCGCACCCTGTTTCAGGTCATGTCGACCGGTCACACCACCTACACCACCTTCCACGCCGACTCCGTCGGTGAGGTCATCAAGCGCTTCACCACCGAACCGATCAACGTCTCGAAGACGCTGTTTACCGCGCTTGACCTCGTCTCGATCCAGACCCAGACGCGGGTCGACGGCAACAAGGTCCGCCGGAACAAGTCGCTCACGGAAATCAACGAGTACTCCGCCGAGAACGACGAAATCAACGTCCGGGACGTCTACGAGTGGCGCGCCGAGACGGACGAGTACATCCAGATGGGGAACTCGAACACCTTAGAGGAGGTCAAGTTCGACCGCGGGTGGACCCAAGAGAAACTCGACGAGGAACTGTTCAAGCGGAAAGTCGTCCTCGCGTACCTCATCGAACAGGGGCTAAACACCTACACGCAGGTCGCCGCGACGATTCAGGCGTTCATCAACGACCCGGAGACCATCCTCACACTCATCGCCAACGACCAACTCGAACAGTCGCTCGAAGACCTCCGGGAGATGGAGTCTGTCAAGATCGACATCGATCCCGAGAAAGAGGAGATGGTCCCGCGGCCCGACGCCCCACCGGAGATGGTCGAGGAGACGAAAGACGTACTGGACAACGCCGGCCCGCTGTTCGACCAGTTCACGAGCGGCGACACCACCGACATCGTCTCGGCGCTGATGGACGGCGACGCACTGGCGGAGGCCGAAAATGAGGAAGAAGAGACCGTCGGCTTCGGCCAGTTCGTCCCGAAAGCCGGGAAGGAGGCAGATAGCGGATGAGCCTCGACACGAAGGGTCAGCAACAACTCGGGAGCGGTGGCGCTCTGGGTGACGCTTTCTACCCCGCTTACCAGACGCTGTTCGACGAGGAAGGCGATTTCGTCGACAGCGTGCAGACGAAACTCGCCGAGGCGCGGATGGCCGACAACGTCGAGATGTTCCTCGCACGCGCCCTCGCCGTCGGCGTCATCGCGGGACTGGCACTCTGGCTCGTCGGCACCCTGCTCGGGTACCTACTCGTCAGTATCCTGTTTACTGGCTCGGAGGGGCCGACGTTCATCGGCGTCGTCATCCAGAACGAGACGCTGCTCGCCATCATCGAGGCGCTGAAACTCCCCTTCCTGATTCTCGTGACGGGCGTCGTCTTCGGTGCCATCGGCTTCGGCATCGGCTTCGGCTCGCTCGTTTCGATTCCGTACTTCCGGGCCAGTGCTCGCGAGCGCGAAATCAACATCCTCCTCTCGGACTCCATCTCGTTTATGTACGCCCTCTCCGTGGGTGGGCTGAACCAGCTCGAGATCCTCCAGGCGATGGCGAAAGCCGACGACACCTACGGCGAGGTGGCAAAGGAGTTCCAGTCTATCGTTCTAGAGACCGAATACTTCGATACGGACTATCGGACGGCCGTTCGGAATCAGGCGCTCGAAACCCCTTCCGACAGCCTCTCCCAGTTCCTCACCGACATGCTCTCTATCATCAACTCCGGGGGGGACATGACCTCGTTCCTCGAAGACCAGAAAGAGAAGCACATGCGGACCGCCCGGCAGGAGCAAGAGAAGATGCTGGAGACGCTGGAACTGTTCGGCGAGATGTACATGACCCTCTCGCTGTTCCCCCTCTTGCTCATCATCATCCTCGTCATCATGTCGATGATGGGGAACGCCCAACAGACGCTCATCTACGGTACCGTCTACGGCCTCATCCCGCTGACCGGGATGGCCTTCCTGGTGCTCGTCTCTACGGTCACGCAGGACTCCATCGGTGATGGGTACCTCCGGCCAGACGCCAGTGAAGACGACATCGTCGTCGACGAAGGCATCGGCGTCTTCAACCTCGGCCTCGTCGAGCAGTACAGCGGCAGTTACGCCGTCTTCGACCGCGTGAAGAGCCGCGAAGGGACCTACGAATTCCTCCAGATTCTCAAGAAGCCGCACCTGTTCTTCCGCGACCACCCGATGCTCGTGCTGGGGCTGACGATTCCGCTCTCTATCCTCTCTCTCGTCGCCGCCGTGGTCCTCGGACAAGCCCCCCTCTCGCTCGACGGGATGATTAACCGGCCTGTACCGGGGACGTTCTTCTGGGTGTACGTCCCGATGTACATCAACTTCGTGCCGCTGACGATATTCTACGAGTGGAACCAGCGCTCGCGGAAAGCCATCATCGGCAACCTCTCGGACAACCTCCGGAAACTCGCCTCGGCGAACGACACCGGAATGACCCTGCTCGAATCCATCAAAGTCGTCTCCGAGACGTCCGCCGGGAAGCTCTCAGACGAGCTCGAGACGATGCACGCGAAGGTCAACTACGGCACCAGTCTCAAGGAGGCCCTCCGAGAGTTCAACAACAAGTACCACGTCCCGCGACTGGCTCGGACGGTGAAACTCATCGCCGAGGCACAGGAAGCCTCCAGCCAGATTCAGGACGTCCTCTCGACGGCCGCACAGGCCTCGGAGAATCAGGACGACATCGAGCGCGAGCGGAAGTCCCGAACCCGGATGCAGATGGTCATCATCATCATGACCTACCTCACCCTGCTGGGCGTGATGGCGCTGCTGAAGACGCAGTTCCTCGACGTGATGTCCGGCCTGTCGAGTCAGGCCTCCGGTGCCAGCGGGTCCGGCAGCGGGTTCGGTGGCAGCGTCGACGTCGACCTCCTGTCGATGCTGTTCTTCCACGCGGTCACCCTGCAGGCGCTCCTCTCCTCGTTCATCGCCGGCTATATCCGCGAGGTGAACCTGATGGCGGGCGTGAAGTTCGCCGTCGTTCTCTCGACGATAGCGCTCGTCGTGTGGATGGCCGTCGGGTAACCCGTCCGTGTCTCGCCCGCGGTGGCAGACTCTTCGTCTTTCCCGCACTCCGCCGGAAGTAATCCGAGCCAACTCTGTGAGTGAGCCACGCCACCCGTCTCACTCACGCCGGTAATCCGCGTCCCGTGACCCCGTCCAGTACCGGTACCGACAGGACGAGAGGGGTATCTCGGTCATAACTTTGCGCGCGTCACTCGTCGTCGAGACACCATGCAGGGGAACAATCATCCGGTAGACCCCGACGTCACACGGCGGAGCTACCTCACCGCCAGCGCGGCAGGTCTGCTCGGGATGGCAGGCTTGAGCGGCTCAGTGTCGGCGCAGGACCTTTCAGACGCGACGAGCGCGCTCGCGGCACAGACTTCGGCCCCCGAAGACCCGGAGATTCCCGACAAGGGCTATCTGGTGGAGGCACTCGGCGACGGCATCTACTGGATCACCGAGGGCGTCTACCAGATGCTGTTTCTCACGACGGGCGAGGGCGTGGTCGTCGTCGACGCACCCCCGACCATCGGGCAGAACATCCTCGCCGCGATTGACGAGGTGACCGACGAACCGATCACCCACGTCGTCTACAGCCACTACCACGCGGACCACATCGGCGCTGCGACGCTCTACCCAGACGACGCCGAGTACATCGCCCACGTGGGGACCGCCAGATTCCTCGACCGGGTCGGTGACGACAACCGCCCGTCTCCGACGACTGTGTTCGGTCCGAGAACGACCGCCACTCCGAGCACTGCCGGTCAGCAGGAGCGCACGCCCGACAGTACCGGTACTCCCTCGGAAGACACCCCATCCCAGCGAACGCCATCTGCAACCACACCCTCCGGCGGTATGCAGGAATGCCCCGCACGTCGACACGCCGATGGCAACAGCTACACCCTCGAAGTCGGGGACCAACGCCTCGAACTCGAACACCGCGGTCCGAACCACGCCGCCGGAAACGTCTTCATCCACGCGCCAACCCACCGAGTCCTCATGTTCGTCGACGTCGTGTTCCCGGGATGGATCCCCTTCCAGAACCTCGCCGAGTCGTCAGACGTTCCGGGCTACATCAGGGCCCACGATCAGATCCTCGAGTACGACTTCGATACGCTCGTCGCCGGCCACCTGACTCGACTCGGGACGCCGGCGGACGTCCGGACCCAGCGAGAATTCATTACGGATCTGGAGGCGAACTGCCGCGAGGCTATCGCCACGGTGGACCTCGGGCAGGTCGTCCAGGAACGCCAGCCAACCAACCTCTGGGAGACGTTCGCGGCGTATCTAGACGAGACGTCGCGGGTCGCGGCGGACGCCACGCTGGAGACGTGGGGGAACGACCGACTCCGCGGCGCCGACGTGTTCATGCAGAGCCACGCCGCGACGATGATCGAATCGCTCCGCATCGACTTCGGCGTCCTCGGACCGTTCGGGTTGTGAGAGGTGGCGGAGCGCGCCGGAACGTCGTCCCAGCGGGACCGATCGCCTCGCTCCACTCGGCGCCGTGACTGGCAGTGGTTCAAAGCCGGGCGTCGACGAACGTGCACACCGCTCGGGACTGTGGTCGCGACGCGAGAGCCAGAACTCGCCGAGAGTGAGCGAACGCACGGCGTTCGGCGAGTCCACGAACGACTAATGGTGCGAAGCGGCCGAAGAACGGTAGTGGAACCGTTTGGTCTCCGAGCTAGCGAACGCGACGACCCACACGCCGAGCGACACCATGACGGCGTAATCGGCCGTGAGCGTGTACGATGGCCATCAAGCGTGATGGTCCCGATACCACCGAACTGGTAGAGGGACGCGAGCAGGAACGCGTCCGAGAGGACCATTCTTTGCCGAAGTTCGCGGAGGAAAAATTTCGGTGAGAGCGGTGGTTGTCGTCGAAAACAGCCGGACGTGAAGCAGTTGGTTCGTCTGTGGATCAGCAGCGGCGTACAGCCAGAATTGCTGATCGTTGATGCGAATCACCGTTTCGTCGAGCGCGATCTGATTCGGAGCTTTTCCGGATTCTGGCTGTAAATCGGCTTTCTGTACCCAATCGTGGAATAGGTATAGGTACTAAACCAGAGACGCCAAGTTTTTCATTCTGGGAAAAGCACTGTAATTATGTCGGATCGACGTACGGTATTAGGAGGTCTCTCCACTGCATTATTTACCAGTCTAGCTGGCTGTAACAGATCTCTTAGCCCTACGAGCGACGGCACGGATATTCCATCAGAAAACGATCGAACAGCCGATACCGATGCACGGGATACTCCCCATTTAAGTGAACCCTGCAGTGTTTCATCAATACCAGAAGCGGAGTACCCTGCTTTTCCTTCAGAAATGACTGAAGAGAGCGCCAAGGCATTCGCTGTCGAATTTGAAAAGCGATTTGCCGAGGCGACATTCAAAAACCGCCCAGATACAAAGTTTGGAGGATTCGACGGATGGACAGGAAACGTCTATGGAAAAACAAAAAATGGATTCTTTATTGAAGTCAACGTGTCTGTCGATTTTTCGATTACTCAAATGGATGAAATGGAAACAGATCTGGGTAGTGAACCATTCCATTCGTGGTATTACATTGATCCAAGATTCGCTTCTCGATCTGACAGAGATCCATCAGGATTCCGTCCTAATTCGAGATGGGAAACCGTTGCTTGTCCATAGATCAGTACTATAACCCCAAGAGCCGAATAAGCTCATTATACTGACCGATATCGAGTCGTGCGCCCATTTCAAATCTGACAAGTTCGATTATAACGCTTGAGTTGGCTGAGATACCGACGCCGTGATGGCGCCGGGTGGGCGTGCCCCACTCGTTTTCGGCAGTGTAGCTAAATGGGTAGTTCTGGGTACGTAAAAACAATGCTCCGATTACGAATCCAGATACCGTAGCCGAAGACACGCCTCCAGTGCCGACTTGTTTAATAAGTCGTAAAACCGCTCAATACAGGTGAAGTATACCTAACCAGATCTGGTTAGGTTAGTTTCTATCTACAGTAATCGTGTAGTAGAACTCATTTGAATGAGGTTTGCCGATTTCCTCAGAGATACTGAATCCCCATTCATACTCACCCGGTGATGCATCGGAAGAGACGGAGACTGGGAGAGTAATATCGACGCTGGTACACTCTTCCCACTTCCAAACGGGCGGTGAGGAATCTAATGCACGATCAGGTGCAGGAGAAACCGTATCCTCATCAAAACTCAAGTCGATAGCGGCTGAATCATGTACTAAGTGCCCGAACAATTGGAATCTGGAGAGGCTATCGATGTGAATATCGATCTCATCCGAATCCCCAGGTGAAAGGGTCAAAATATCCGCTTTGACATTCGGAGACCAGCTATTTCCATTGGAGCAGGTTGGCTCCTCAGACCTATTTCCACCTAAGCAACCTGCTGTTATCCCTGTCGAGACAATTGATATGATTCCAAGATAGTGACGGCGCTTCATAGGCTCTCATTCATGCTCCCAATATGAACCCATGCCGTAAGGACAAAATCACACTTGGGTAATACGCACACCTACTGAACGGTCGATGCAGGGGATGTACTGAACGTATCTTTCGGTCAGTTCAGTGGTTGCGCATATTCGACTTGCTTCGGTCGGAAATCCGTACCACGGTAGAACCGTCGTGCATCTTCGTTTTCCCACTCACAAGAGACTTTGAGGTGGTCACATCCTCGGTCGCGAGCGATCTCCTTAACGCGATCGACGACTGCTGTGCCGTGACCGCTGTTTCGTCGGTCTTCGTCAATGTGAAGATCAACGATACGAAGATAATGCGAATACTGGCGGGACGGGTGGTGCCCTTCCCGGAGGATGACGTAGCCGATGGTCTCGTTCTCGTGAACGACGAGATAGTCGGTGATTTCCTCGGCATCGAGATGGTTGCGGAAGCCCTCCTTCGGGACGTCGTCAGCATCCGTGTAGACGAGTTGGTTCAATTCGTCGTACGACTCCATCGACTTTGCAAGCGAATACCAGCGGTCAGCGAGCGCGTCGAGGTCGTCCACGGTGGCTTCCACGAGTTCCATAGGTTGCCTGCCGATGCTTCAGTAGTAAAGGTCCCGGCGGTATGGTAACAGCTGGCATCGGTCAGTACGCAGGTCTACTGAACGGCGTATTCTCTTAATTGACCCTGAAATGAAGTGACTCAGGCAGTAACGACTTTTTACACAAGTCGTAACAGAGACGGCGGTTTTCACTCGAAACTCGATGTGTGCCCGCCCCGATCACGATCGTCATAGGAACCAAACTAGCGGAAGCTCAATTAATCGTAATAGGTCGGAGCCGCTCAAGTGAGTTCGGACGCGACCACACGGGGTCGCACGTCGACAAAAACCGACTCGCGATAGTGGCCACGAGGCCCGCTCACTTCGTGGCCACTACTCAGCCGAGCTGGTCGCGACGACCGCAGCGCGCCCCGACTCGACCCGCGGCGTTCTAAGGATTCGACCGATCTTTATATACTCAGCAAATTCGAGGTAGCCGGAAAAACTAGGATTCTGGGGGCCGTGGCCACAGGCATGAGTCAGGACATCCCGAGTCAGGTCCGCATCCGAACCGATGCCGATGACGGCTACGCCCACCGCTACGAGTCCATCCAGCAGGCCAAAGACGTGTTCGGCGTCGGCAACAACACCGCCGCAGTCATCCACGCCACCGAACACGCCCACCAAGACCTCGACGCAAAGCGTGACGCGCTGGATTTCCTCGCGGATCACGTCGGCGACGACGTGCTCGCCGAGGTCGCCGACCGCCTGAGTACGCGCGAGATGCAGGTCGCCGTCGAGCGCACGGTCACCGTCGACACGGAGTGACGGACTATCCGAATTCGGCGTGCTATCGGACTCATCTGAGTATCGGCCTTGCTAAAATCCTTAATCGGTGATAGGTTTCAGGAGCCCTGCTGAATACAGGGCGCGAATACAGCACGGGTCGAAGCACAGTCAGTGTGGATCGAGGTCGGCCGATACGGGTGAGAGATATACCACTCGATACCAGCGAAGGAAACCGCGTATCAGAAAGAAGTCATGGTACTTCAGTTGAGGGGCGCTACTCGCACGACACGATGAACCCACCAGCGGCGGCGAGAACCTGGCTGGGGGTCTTCGTCGGGTCGAAGGCATCCGGGAACGGGGAATCGTCGTTAAGCAGGTTGAGATACGACGCGTGGCGCGCTTCGACCGTGGCAATGGTCGCACCAGCCGTCAAATACTCCTCCTTTTCGATGAGGCTGATCGCGCCGTCGTAGGCCGATACCCCGGTATTTTCAAGAACCGCAGCGACACCGAGAAACTCACTGGCGGTGTCGTATCCGAAATCGTAGCACTCCTCCTCGTTAGCATCCTCACCTAATTCCTCCTCAATAATGCGTGTCAGTTCATCGACGTGCGTCTCCTCGTGATCGCGAATGTCTTCGAGGTTTGGCAGAACGTCTCCCTTCACCCGGTTGGAAAATCCTCTGAGAACGTCGGCCTTCCTGAAATCCTTCTCGTCGAACCGTTCGAGTCCGTCCCGGTAGAAGGCATATTCGAGATGTTCGAGTCTCAATGCGAAGTTTAGCACCTCCACATCATCGAAACTGTCGTCCTGACCATCGTGAGCAAGCGCCGCGTTCGAACTGCCGACGGCCAACGCGAGCGCTCCTGCTCCGGCGGCTGCTGATCGCCGAAGAAACGATCGCCGTGACGAGGGGTCGGCGTTTCGCAACTTCGAAACGAGCTCGGGGTCGGTCATGGATGACTCATCCATGACCATGCCATCTCGGTGTCCCCCTATTGTTACAAATCCTGTACTCTAGCATGCTCAGGCTATTACTCCCTCTACCAGCGTAATCTCTTTCTAATATCGGCCCGGTTCGGTTTGATCCGGGGAGTAATTCCCTGGCGATTTACCGGCAGGCTCAGTGAGTGGCTGATTCGGCACCCACTTGACGAGATAAACGAGGTCGGCGTGCTGAACTCATCCTCTGTATCTTGCACACCAGTTCTGTCAGGTGTTGAGGGCTTCAACAGACCCCCTCATACGAAATAGCCCTCCTTCCCGACGGTTCCGACGTCGACACGGTCCGAAAACAGCGACGACTACCGTCCGATGCGGCACCGAACACCGGCTTTCCGGCCAGCCATTACTCACCCTGACGCCGTCCAAACACGTCCTCGTCAAGCACGCGCTCGGCGGCAATGCGTTGGATGAACTCACACTCGGACAGTTCGGGCACGTCCCCGTCACACACACACGGACGACGTACGCGCGCTCACCGAGTCGCTCGACGGTCAGATGCGCGTCCTCGGGTTCGCCACTCTCGTCCAGCAAGCCGTCGCGTTCGAGAAAGTCCTTCGGCACCGTCACCAGTCCGGACCCACCTCGATTCTGGAGTTGCTGCATAGCGGAAGGGCCATATCTAGGCTATTAAACGTATCTTCTATCACAGTTCTCTGGCCACGCTCTGGCACTTTTCCCTATCTCAGCGGCGGGTATATCACCTGATAGTCACATTCGCGGTCAACCCGCGGTCGAACCGCGGGCCTGTACCCCTACCCATGACCGACCACACGTCCGGCGGCGACGAACCGCCGGACAGCGCGGCCCAGACCGCGAATCGACCGTACCGAACCGAGTGGCGAAACGTCGACGAACGGCGGCGCGAGCTCGCCGACGAGTTCGACAGCGTGGCCGATCTCCACGCGGCCGACGCTGACGATCTCCAGCGCGTGGACGGGATTGGGGAGAAGCGGTCCCAGTGGCTACGGGACGAGTTGTAGCCGATATTGCGAGCCATAGTGAGTACTCTCCTTTACGCCCGATTCCAAATGGTGGAGTGGTTAACATTTAACGCACTTGAAACTCGACTCTACAGTAGGCCATCGGTGCGGCAACGGCCCAATGAGGAACATGATGTCAAAGATAGCATGCGAGAGTTGCGGGCGAGAAATCACATACGGGAGGAAGAGTCAAGAGTCACGTGCACCCATGCGATACTGTCCACGCTGCGGAGAGGAATTCCCGCCACGTGAGGAGTGGTGACTGGCACTACTCACAAATCGGATTCCTCCCGCGTTCCGTTCTGAGACCACTCAACCACCCTGTCGAGTGTTTCGTGTGCGGGTGCGGTAGCGGTGTTTTTTCGCTGATGTGCCCTTATTACTCGGTAATTTCGTCTGCAACGTCTGATTGGTATACCTGCGTACTGGATACTAGCGTCAGGGCGGGCGTACATATTCTTATCAGTGCTGTCTGCAGAAGTAAAACGAACTAATCGAGTCGGTGAAACGAGAGACTGCCACAAGCACACTTGCCATCATTTCCGACTGCACGGAGTTCGCTATCTGGCCAAATTCGCACTCTGCATACCGCTCCGCAGTCGTCGCACACCCCGTCCGCTGTTGTCATTTTTTCGAGAGTACCCATACTCCTTGCAGAGAGGGGGACACACCGTATAAGTCTTGGTACCAAACAACATGGAGACAGAAGCTCGGCTTGGGCCAGATTCATCGCGATCGGTCAGTAGGTTCCCAAAGAGATAGCCCGGCACGACTGTCTGGAACAAACAACCGCTCAACCGCCATATCCTCACCCATGTCCCTCTCCCATCCCATGTT
Source organism: Haloarcula sp. JP-L23 (assembly GCF_011602445.1). Lineage (NCBI taxonomy): Archaea > Methanobacteriati > Methanobacteriota > Halobacteria > Halobacteriales > Haloarculaceae > Haloarcula > Haloarcula sp. JP-L23. Next base: position 2,850,312 of record NZ_CP050014.1, read on the forward strand.
TTAGCTCCTCAACCATGATGTTGTGATCCTCGTCTGCGAAGCTGTATAGCCACAGTACTGGAAGCATACGAAGATAGGTTTTTGCTTCCGCTCCGTGGACGGATAGGTAAACAACCTATCGAGAGCATCGGGGTTAATCTCCTCGTTGAGCGAGGTCAACGCCAATATAATCTACCTCCTCCAGTTCCGCTATGGACTCTACGAACTGTATCGTGAGTGGCAGAGTGTCTTGTTCTGTAGTATCACTTCCTCGGCAGGGTTAACCATCTCCAGTAGGAATCAGTAGTATGATTGATCAATCCGTCGGTGATGTGATGAGGCAGTCAGTTCGAACGATTCCGCCAGAGACGACGGCCTGTGATGTTGCGACACTGTTCGCGGATCACGACATCGGATCGGCAGTCGTGGTCGATCCCGAGACGGGCGAGTACATCGGGATCGTAACTGAATCCGATATTATGCGGCAGGTTGCAGCGGGGGCTGATATCGACTCCGTTCCTGTGACTGCATTTCTGAGTACGCCACTCGTCACGATCGACAGCACAGAAGACATCCACGCCGCCGCCACTCTGATGAAAGAACACTCGATCCGGCGGCTCCCGGTCACCGACGATGGCGACCTCGTCGGCATCCTCACGACGACTGATCTCATCCATTATCTACCTCGGCTCAGGAACACAATCCTTCGTGGACGAAACGACCTGGGCGCTCAGTGAGAGTCCTCTATTGCTCAATCTAGGTCACTGATTACAGACCAGAGTGACCGAATGACCTGTTAGAACGTCACTGCGTACTGAGTGGCAATTGCAGAGTGTTATCCACTTGGTCACATTGTATGGTCCACGTGAAAACCCAGTGTACTCTTCCGTATGCGTCGTATTGGATTTTTTATGATAGAACAGACGCAACCAGTAGACGTTCCCCGTTCCGACCCACCCTCTGCCGACATAGAGGTTGCTAAGCTCCGTCTTGAACTCAACAAAAAGTGCTTGGAAGAGTTAGCGGAAGACGGGTTAGTCAAATGGGATCAAGAAAGAAGCGTTGTAATGAAAGGTCCCCAATTCGACAAGGAACGACCCCTCAAGAGATAATCCGGAATTTGATATCTTGTACCCCTGTACTGACCAACATGTGAGACCTCACAATTTGGTGCCCGAGAAGCGTGTGTTCTGATGCAATCTCACTCGATCTGACCCCTTCTGACCCCCGAGTTCACCGGAAAAACTGGCTCAACCGTCTACCGCTGGGTCCGGCGCGCCGCCGACGCCCTGGAGGAAGAGACCGGCGACCGCGGTTGGCAGTACCTCGATGTCCACGACCTTCGGAGGACGTGGGGCACATACCTACTGGAACAGGGTGTAATTCCATCCGTCGTGATGTCCTTCGGTGGGTGGGAGGACTGGGATACGTTCAGAAAGCACTACCTCGGAGAGTTCAGTCCGGAGGCGATTCGTCGAGAGCGTGGGAAGGTTGACTTCCTCGAAGGCGGCGACAAAGAGACGGAAGTGGTGCATCCGGGTACGATGCCGGCTTCAACCGCACCACACTCTGCAAATTGAACTATCTAAGATATTCTACCTTGGTCTGCTCTCTTGAAATCCTCAGCCCCTGATGCTTTGTAGAAGTCGTGCTGCATACAGAGCGCGTATTCAGCAGGGTAGCTCGGTGCGGCCCGACGTGTAATCCGTCCCGGCGATCCTGACTGAGAATCAAGCCGATTATTTTCATTTCCATTCATATGAAAGAATGGCTCGAACCCAACGCCAGGGCTAGATCCTCACGTTCCAGCAGGAATCATCTCTAAGGCTCAATATCAAACTAGAAACGGATACCGGTCCGAAGGTCTGGTTCGTCGCCTATTCGGACTACCCGGACCTGATCGGCGTGCCGTCTGGCTGAAGGATCCACCACGCGTCGCCGAACCCTTGCACACCCTGTCCATTGGCATCGCCCGGTTGTTCGTCCTTCACGAAGTAGTACAGCGGCCAGCCGTTCGCCGTCACCTGCGTCTCACCGGTTTCCCGGTCGAGCGTTCCGAGTTCGGCCGTCACGTTATCACCGGCAGTGGGCTTACCATCCACTGTGAGCGGCGGCCAGGCCCCAGCACAGTCGCCAGTGCACGCGCTCTCGCCGGCGCCCTGGCTGTCCTTGTCGAACATATACAGCGTCATCCCCTCCGAGTCGACTAAGATGTCGCCGTGTTCGGGATGTTCCCGGACTTGGACGGCCATCCCAGCGGCGTGGTCCGGAAGTTCATCGGGGACGCGGTCGATCTGCGCGAGGACGGTCTCGAACGACACTTCCCCGGCCTCCTGAATGTTCATCGGATCCAGCGCGTCCGCCTTGAGGACCTCGGGCGCCGTCAGCCACGGCCACTCGCAGTCCTCGTTCTGTTTGCTCGCCACGTTGAGTTCCTGTTCGAGAGCCGCCTTCGGGATCGGCGGGAAGAGTGGCGGCTCGGCTTTGAACGTGCCCACATAGTCCGGGACGTCTTTCTCGCTGACGTCGCCGACGACGACCCGCATGACCATCCCGAGGACCGAGTGGACGCCACAGTACAGGTCGTAAATCCCCGCTTGCTCAAATCGGTAGAGCCAGGCACCGTCCTCTTTGACGATCGGTGACGAGAACGCCGGGATGCCCTTGGGCACCCGCCTCTGGAACCCGTTTTCCGGATGGTAGGCCGTGATGGTGTGGTTCGGACTATTGTACGTGAACTGCACGATATCGCCGGCAGCCACGCTCAAGCCGGTCGGCTCGAAGTGGAAGAACGAAGGGACGCCCGGGTTTTCGGGATCGAACAACACTCTATGCAGTTCGACCTCGTGATCCGGGTCGAGGCCCTCTGGGAGATCCCCGGCGTCCGGTGTGGCGAAGCCGTACCGTAGGTCGATCTCCGCGTCGCCACGCTCGTCCTCTCTGTCTCCTTCGCCGCCCTGACCCTCGTCTCCGGTACCTTGGTGGTTGGATTCGTCGCCTGAGGCAGCTGCGAGACCGCCACCGGCTGAGAGCGCACCTCCAACACTCAGCATTTTCAGTAGTGAACGCCGCCTGAATTCAGACCAGTCGCCAGCTAACCCATCTGAGTCCGCTTGGGTTGTGTCCGCGTTTTGGGAAGTCATTGTATTGGTCACTCTTCCGTTGGCTGCTAAGCCGGAGTAAATATGTTGATTCAATGAACAAAAATGCATGTAACCGTTTTTTCATAACTCGAATACCCTACTCTGATTAGATCGAACGATACCTGGAGTAAGGAATGGTGTCAAATATATCATCAGTTCGAGAATCAGGGGGCGTGAGCCACCGGCCAAACAATGGTAATGACCAACACACCAATGCATCTGTGCGGTTATTGGAAGTTGAGCGACATGATAGTGCGTATGATGACAGAAACGGGCAAAGTTGAGCATAAAAGAAATCCACCTTCAATTCGACACAACTTCTGAAACAAATCATTGCTGAACCAATCGATGGAGTCGGTATCCAGAGATAGTACATCCCACCGGGTGCGACGATATCAACACCGCCATGGGTGGTTGATCGCGACCCGCGGTGGTACCACGGCCCAGACACGTTCAGCCCGACGCCTGACCGACGCGTTCCGAGCTGCGCTTCCCCGGTTAGCCTACTTCCCGATCGATGCCGGCGCCCGACGCTGTGTCGGGGCACGCTTCGCGCTGATGGAGACGACACTCTTCCCTGCATCCCTCTACCAGGACTATCACTTGGAGCTCTACCCGGAGACGACATTTGAGGTGGAATCAGTAATCAACACGCGCCCGAAGTCCCCGGCCCGAATGATTGTCCAGAGTCGCTAGATAATCATTAAGGGCTGCAGGGACAGGCGGCGTAGAATAGAACGATATCGCCGCTAACTCACTTGCTGCAGACGGCCTCTATATTCAGCACACCGCACCTGTCAAATTCTGAGGGTTTCAACAGCGTCAGGTGGTTGTTAACCGTGAGTAGCAGATGGAACCAAGGGACTATTCAGAATCTGCGGTAGCGGTAGTATTGCGGTTTTGCGGTGCGGTCCACCCCGACCGTAGGGAGGGGTGGGTATTTGGATTGAGTACCCTTCGGTACACTTCCTAAGGGGCCCTTGCCCAAACCGTGCAAAAGCGCCCGCGAAGCCACCGGCTGTCGAGTCGACCGCCGGACAAAATTACACGACGGGTGGCGTTGGAAAGCGGTTGGTATATAAACGAAACTATCCGCTGGATAGTGATGCCTCTCTGCTGGAGCCGTCTACCAGATGGGCCGACCCACGTTGTGCTTCCCGAGGTACCGTCCGTTCACGACGACACGATGCCCCTTCCGAATCTCGCCGTCGAGACCCTTCCAGTCGATGAGCGCGTTCTCGAAACGCTCGGTGGGAAGCGGTGACGCTTCGGCGGCGTCGAGCCCCGAGCGGAGTATCTTCAGCATCTCCTGCAAGCCAACCGGCCGTTTCAATTCCATCTCCAGCGGGTCCTGCGTCGAGTACACGACGATGCCGTGCCGGTTCGCCCAGCGCTCCAGGGCGCTGGGTTCGTCGTCGTCACTACGGCGTGAGAACGGCGACGCTCGCTCTGCGACGCGCTCCAGCGCGTCCATCGTCACGTCCTTCGTCGCACGCCAGCGCTCGGCGACATCCTCGATCTGGTCGCGAACGACGCCATCGCGGAACCGGACCATGCCGTTGTCGACCTCGATGATATCGGCGAAGCGTTCGGCGGCGCGGTACACCGTCGACGCCGATTTCCCGGCCTCGTCCGCAACCTCCTGGTAGTGCCGCTCGCCACCGTCGGTCATCGCGACCAGCACGTCCCACGCCCCCTCGGTCGTCTCCGGGCCGCGGAGCTGGTCGACCGCATCGGCCCGTTCCTGCTGTTCGAGATCGGGCATCGGGTTTGGATACACGTCGACGGCGTCCGCAGCTTGCCCGGGCTCGAAGTACGGGTCTTCGACCCACACATCCGACTCCGGCGTGAAGTCGACGCCGGCCCAGTGGAGCGCGTTCACGACGGTCTCACGGAACTCCTCGACCGCTGTATCGTAGCCCGACCACTGGATCGGAGACTCGCCGTCGGGGTAGTAGTCCGCCCAGTACTGACACTCGATTTTGTGGTGGTACAGCGGGTCGTCGCCCGATGATTCCGAGCGGACCCACTTTGGCTGGTAACACTTCAGCCGCTTCGCGAGCGTCTGGTTGGGCAACAGTCGCTTCCAGTTGTCGGGCGACAGCGCAACGGCCTCGTAGTGGCCCTTGATGTCCTCGTGGTCCCAGTGGTGCTCGCCCCGACCGCGCCCGTTCGAGAACTGCGAGAGATGTTCGAGGACGCCACCCTTGCCGGCGACCTTCCCGGTGGCGACCTCACGCATGATGCGCCCGTACAGTTCGAGCGCGTAGATGCGGGACCACTCGTGCGCCTCGACGAAGTACCCGGCGTCGATCGATAGGAACGACGCGAGCGACTGGAGCAACCCCAGCGCTTCGAACTGTGAGAGGTTCGTCGATTCGACCTGAACACGGACGGACTCAGGACACTCGGTCGGCATCCCGCCGATGAGGTCGCCAGTCTCGACGTGCCGGGCCTTCGGAAAGCCTGGACGGAACGTGAAGTCTGCCCCCAGTTCGTCATTCTCGTCGTCGACTGCGTAGACACCGAGTTTGTACTCGTTCATCGCGCCGTCGAACGTCGCCGACGGAGGGGCTTCAATTTTCCCCGACCAGTGTCTTGAGCGGGTGATTTCGAACTGCGTCCCGTCGAAGGTGAACGTCTCGTCACGCTCGTCGAGGTCGGGTTCGTACTGGCTGACCATCGCCCAGTACGGCGACAGACCACCGTCGTCGAAGATGGTATGCGCGCCGATTCGGTGGGGCTGAAGATCGATGACGTCCTCGATGCTGGTCGCGGCGCCAGTCATTCGGCCGCACCTCCGTCAGTCGCGTACTCGCCGAGCGTCGCAGCCTCGGTCTCCGGCGTGGTCTCACTGGTGTCGACACCGTCAGGCGAGTACCCCTCGGCGAGTCGCTCAGCGGCTGCCTCGTCGCGTTCCCGAAGGTCGCCAGCGGTGACACCGTCCTCGTCCTCGCAACAGTCACACGGCCGGCGTGGCCCGTGCGGGAGTCGATTAGGGCGCTCGCCGTGGAGACGAAGCCACTCCTCGCGCTGGTCCAGTCGGCGCATCACCGCTTCGCGGGGCTCGTCAAGGTCGACTGCGGAGTCGTACCGCTCATTCGCCAGTCGTCGTTCGACCGCCTTCCAGATACGGACGCGTTCGATCGTGTCGATGCCGTCGATGAGCGAGAAGACGACCTTCGCCGCGGTCGTGACGTCGCGATCTTCGACGAGCCGGACTTGCTGGGGGCCGGTCCCCTCGTGGTCGATCTGGCGTTTCGCGGACCGCGCCATGAGGTCCTGATCCAGCCAACGGGCCGGGTCTTCGCCGAGACGGTCGGCGAGGTCGGGACAGCGCAACCGCTCGCGGGTTTCGCTGCCCTGGTGCGTCGACGGCATCAGTCATCGGCCTCCCCGATGATATCGCTGAGAACATGTGGCCAGCCGAGTTTCGCGAGCGTGCCCTCGCGCCGATCGGTCTCGCGCCACCGACCACGGAGATGCTCGTCTAGGAGCGACGCCGGGATCACGGCGACCGCGACCAGTACACGCTCGTCGCTGGGCGTCGTCTCGTAGACCGCCAACGCGTAGTAGTCCGCACCGTCCAGGAGCGCCGCGTGCTGCCCGTCGTCGCGACCCTTCAGCACCCACCGACCACGCGACCGGCCAGCGCCGTCGCTGGTCCAGCGCTTCGCCGCCTTGATCTCGACGCGGGCACCGACGGGCAGAGTAGCTCGGTCACGACCGCGTCGTGATGCGCGTCGTCATCCTCGGCGGCCGCCAGCGCGTCGACGGCGCCGACGACGAGGTCCTCGACGTCGAGGCCGATGGCCTTTGGGTCGGCCAGCTCCGTGGCGCTACTCACGAGCCAACCCTCCAGAACCGCGAGAAGTGGTCACGGCTGGTCCAGGGCTTGACGATGGCGGAACCGCCACCGTAGGCCCACACAGTCGCCCCGAGAAGGTGTTCCCGCGCGATGGCGCGTTTACTCACCGGCACCACCCCAAATATCGTCGGCCGACCGGAACAGCCGGGAAGAGTCCTTCCGCGTCGAGCAACGCGGACAGAGCTCGTCGTGCTGGAGCGGCCCATCGTCGAGTTGATCCGGGCGGAGGTACCGCCAGCGGTTCCCGACCGGCGTCTCCTCGCCGCAGCCGTCGCACTCGAACGTATCCTGGCCGCCGTCGGTGGCAACCTCCCGGTCGCCGAGCCCGCATATCTCTCGGAGCGGCCGGTCGCGGTGGGCGCGTTCCCACGCGTAGGCGCCGTAAAGGCCGCCGACGAACCACGACAGCAGACAGTAGGTGAGGACGAGTGTCGCGGCCTCACCACCCGATGGGTACAGTGTCACTGCGACCCCTCCCGGTCAGTGACCGTATGCACCGAGCGGAAGACAAGTCTTAGTGCCCTGTGTATATTCGGACAGTGAATTTTTATAATATGTCTTGTATATTCTAACGATAATGGGCGACGAGGAGGATTCTGCCGACGATGAAAAAGAGAATCAGAGTCCGACCGAGGCGGCCGCTGAAGAAGCGTTCTTTGAGACGCTGGAAGCTGTCCTCGACGCGTTCTGAACGATCGACCGATACCATCGACGGATGGCTCAGTCATTCCACCCACCCCGGTCTATTTTATGATCTTCTTGACTATCAGACAGTATGCCGGTCTTTGAAGCTCTTAGATTCCTTCTCTGGGCCCTGGTGATCGCAGGTATCGTAGGCTTCGTCGGTGCACTTTCAATTGCCGGTGTCTGGTTATTTCTCCGCTCTGTTCGATCTGGGAATGAGCCGGACCGTCGGCAGTAAAGACTTTGATCGGTGTCGCTCGCAGACTGACCACCGTCGGTCATCGGCTGGCCGCCATCGCTACGAGCGAGGTTGTCGGCGTTCGCCGCGGCCCGGACACGGTTCGCTTGCCATGGCTGAATCTCGCAGAAGTGCCGCCAGATGATGAGCCAGCGCCGCTCGCAGGGGCTGCACATCTCGCGATACTCGCCGTCTGGCCACCGCATCCGGGTGGTTCGACCGATGGCACCGCAAGACTCGCACTCGTCGTCGTGCGACACCATCTAGACATCACCTCCCGCGCGGTCCCACTCGAACTCGTGGTCGACCGTCACGTCGCCGTTGAGGACTCGCGAGGCGAGCGTCCGGTCGGGGTAGTCATGATTCCCGAACTCGCTCGTGTCGGCGTCGTCGCCGGTGTCGATACTCCAGTGGAGTTTCGACCGCGTTCGGCCAGTCGTCAGGAACGTCTCGACGTCTTTTTCGGCGACCGTGTCCCAGCCGTCAGGGAAACACTGTTTGCAGAGATCGTGCCCGTCGACGCCTCGAGAGTCGGCCGATCGGCGGACCCAGTTCCCGTCCGTGAGACACGGAGTCTCCAGCGTGACGGTCATGGGCGGCACCTCCCGTCGTCGAGGGCGGGGCAGTGGGCGTGCTTATCAGCGAAGTCACCACAGTATCGACAGACTTCCCTCTCAGAAATCGCCCGACGGCGGGACCCGCGCTTGTTTAGCTGTTCATCTCGAATCTCTGAGGGAGGTGCTGAAAATCCGAAACGGCTAGCTAAGCGTTTAAGGACAGTGAAAACGCCGTTTCGGGTTCCCCCGACACGGCAGTTTATTTCAAGTGGACTCGCCGGGATTTGAACCCGGGGCCTCTCCCATGCCAAGGGAGTGATCTACCCCTGATCTACGAGCCCTCGTTGCATCCAATCGTACCCGACGGCCTTTCTTAAACCCATCGAACCGAATCGAACGTGCGAGTCGCTGCCGTCCCGCACTCCCGGCCGGGACTGCCACAATGTACAAGAGCGTCGAGTGCGACAGTCCGTCAGACACCGCGTAGCGTGGGGCTGCGCGAGGCGATACATGTACGGCAAGGGAACTAGTAGCGATAGGCTGGATGGCCGTCAGTGGTACGGCTTCGAAGTGGGGCGGGGGAACTGATGCGCGGACAGACGACGCTCGACTTCGCCATCGGGATGAGTCTCTTTCTTGCGGTGCTTATCTTCGTCTTCCTGTTCATTCCTGGCCTGCTGTCCCCGTTCACGGCGGGGGCACAGGACGAGACGGTCACCACCAACCGGGTCGCAGACCAGTTGACGAAGTCGACGCTCGGCGGGCCCGACCAGCCATACACTATCGACCGGTTCTGTACCGTCGAGTTCTTCGATGGGAACGGGCCGGGTCGCTGTGCGTACGACGACGAGTCGCTCAGCGAGCAGTTGGGACTGGACGCGAATCGGCAGAACGTCAACGTCACCATCCGTGGGAACGTGACGAAACAGCCGACAGAGAGCGAGGAGATTCTCTGCTGGGACGTCTCGGCGGACAGACTGCTGGAGCAGTCGGACTGTGTGGGGAGCGATGTCCGACTCGCCCGCGGCGACACGCCGCCGTCGACGAACGACGAGACGGTGACCGCACTGCGGGTCGTCTCGCTGAACTTGGAGGACATCACCCTCTACGTGGAGATGTGGTAACATGCGCGGGCAAGCACACACGCTGGAGGCAGTCGTCGCCGGACTGATGTTGCTGTCGAGTCTCGTTTTCGCGTTGCAGATGACGGCGGTGACGCCTCTGTCTGCGAGTACGTCGAGCCAGCATATCGAAAACCAGCAGCAGGCGACGGGGAGTGGCGTACTGGCGGCGGCGGCACAGAACGACTCGCTCAAGCCCGCCGTCCTCTACTGGAACAACACCTCAGAGCAGTTCCACGGCACGAACGAGGACTTAGGCTACTATACGAGTGGGCCACCGAACAACACGCTGGGTCAGATGCTCAACCGGTCGTTCGACCGGCGAGGCATCGCCTACAACGTCTACTTCTGGTTCCAGAACGAGAACGGCGACGTCATCAGTCGACGGTACATCTACAGCGGCGTCCCGAGCGACAACGCCGTCGGCGCGAGCCACACGATAACGCTGATGGACCACGACCACCTGTACGACGCCAACGAGACGAGGAACGCGACGGTCATACGGGACGACAGGGACACGTATCCGATACCGAACCTCCCCTCTAACGTCTACAACACGGTCCGTGTGGAGGTGATCGCGTGGCGGATCTAAACCGCGACGACCGGGGGCAGATCATCCTTATCGCGGCGTTCGCGCTCGCGGTGACGTTCGTCGCGCTGGCGCTCATCGTCAACTCCGCCATCTTCACCGAGAACCTCGCGAGCCGGGGCGAGACGGCGGGCAGCGACGACGCACTGGCGATGCGGGCGATGGTCGAGACCAACGCCGGAGCGGCACTGACGGCTGCCAACCGATACAACTACAGCACCGATAGCGTCCGTGACGAGGCCATCACGTTCGCTGTCAACAACACGAGCATGCAGACAGAGCAACAGCAGGCGATGACCGGCACGCTGGTGAACGTGTCCTATGCGCCGAGCGAGAGCGAAACCGGCGTCAGAATCGCACAGAACAGCACAGACGCGGCGAAGCCGACCTTCGAGTCGGCAAACGTATCACAGCCGTTCGATTCGAGCGCGAACTACACCCTCGCCAGGGATATTACGCGGTCTGGCACCGACGGAGAAAACGCGACCCGCGCGTTCGTCATAAACGCGACGACCAGCAGTATCCAGGAGGGCAACAGCTCGTCGTTCGAAGTCGAGGTTCGGGAGGCATCGGTGTTGGCTGGTGTCAACACGAACACGTGGCAGCTACTCATCTTCGAGTCTACCAGCAACAATTCTATCCACGTTCGAACGGCGGTTAACGAAGGTGGCTCCTACAGGGAGACACAGTGCGTGGTCGATCCGGAACGTTCGTACATTCACATCGACGTCACCGGCGGGACCGTTCAAGGAGAGCCCTGTCAGGCACTCGGGATCACTAGCGGTGGGGAAAACTACCAGTTCGGAGCCGGCGCAACAGACAACTACAACATCCGGTTCAACAACGCCAGCCAGATAGCGGGGAACTTTTCGCTGGTCGTGCTCGACCCAGACACGCCCGACTCAATCATAGCGAACGTCCAAGACGGCCCGGGTTCTAACAGTGACAACCCCTACTGGACCGACGCATACTACGAGATTACCGTCGAGTACAGCTACGATACACCGAACCTGCGGTACGTGACAGACATCAGGGTCGCACCGGGTGAGCCAGATGACTAACCGTGCGGTCTCGACGACGCTCTCCTATACGCTGACACTGTCGATATCGGCGTTGCTGATAACCGGCCTCCTCGTCGCCGGCACCGACTACGTCAACGACCGACGGGAACAGGTCGTCCGTGAGGAACTCACCATCATCGGACATCAGGTGGCGTCTGATCTCTCACGGGCCGACCGATTGGTCCGGGCCGGGCAGAGTCCGACGGTCCGGATGAACCAGACGTTCCCGGACCGCGTCTCGGGCAGTAGCTACGACGTCGCAGTCGAGAACCAGGAGACGCTCGTCCTGACGTCGACCGACCCCGAAGTGTCTGTCACGGTCAGTCTGGAGGTCAAGACGGACCTCAGGTCCGGGTCGACGGCCGACGGTGGCGTCGTCCAGATCTGGTACGACAAAGGTCCGAGTGAACTGGTGATAACCGATGTCTGACCGCGCCGTGAGCGAGGTGCTGAGCTTCACGCTGGTCTTTACGCTCATCGTCGCCTCTATCGCACTCATCTCGGTGGGCGGCCTCGGGAGCCTGCAAGACGTTCGCGACGTCGAGCAACTGGAGAGTGCAGAGCGCGCCTTCGACGTGCTCGCGGACAACGTCGCGGACATCCACCAACGCGGTGCGCCGAGTCGCGCGACCGAGATCAGCCTTGGCGAGTCCCAACTCCGAACCGGCGACAACGTGACGATGCGCGTCGAACTCGAGGGCGGAGGCGGCCTTCCACAGGACTTCGAGTGGGACATACGACCCATCGTCTACGAGGGTAACGACGACCGAAGAATCGTCTACGAGGCTGGTGCCGTGTTCCGGACGAACCGCGACGGCGGCGTGGTCGTCCGCGAACCGCCACTCGTCGTCGACGAGAAACGGATGCTCGTGACGGTAGTGGGCGTCAACCGACCCAACGTCCAGAGTCTCAGCGGGTCGACGGTGCTCGTCCGGATGAACCACCGCGGTTCGAACGTCTTCTACCGGAACCGGTCTGCCGACGTCGACAGCGTCCAGATCACGATGAGTTCGACGCCGCGAGCGTCGCTCTGGGCCGAGGTGTACAGTAGATACGGCTTCAGTTGCACTCTGCCGAGTCAGACGAGCGTCGAGTGTACGTACAATCCGGGCAACATCGACCGCGTCTACGTCGTCTATCACGACGTCAGGGTCAACATCGATAAGTGATCAGGTGCTGGTGACGTTGACCTGATTGACCGACGCGTGAATGTACGTGACCTTCACGACGGAGTCGTCCCGTGAGAGGATGTTCCGGGTCCGTAGCGCCTCGTCGTAGTGGATGCCGCCCTTCCCGCTGTTCTCGATAGTGGTCTGACCGGTGAGGATACCGCCGTAGACGAGGCCGCCGTCGATAGTCACGCTGCCGGTGCCAGTGACGCCCGGGGGCGCGTAGATGACGCCGACGTACTTCGCCGGGTGAGAACTACTCCCGCCACCGATTGTCACGGTCAGGTTGTCGCGACCGTAGGCGCGGAACTGCGGTGCGTCGTCACCGAGGTTCGTCACCGCGGCGTCGTCGTCTAAGAAGATGTGGTCCGTGTGTCCGCCGGTCCCGCCGACGTAGAGGCTGACGGTGCCCGGGCCTTCGACCTCGATGGTCGCACCGTCGCCCAGTTCGACGTTCTCCTGCACCGCGAGGACGATGTCGCCGCTGGTCGTATCGAGCGTCAGCGTGTCGCCGGACGCGACGGTCAGGTCTGTGAGGTAGTACGTCCCGTCCTCCAGTTCCGCGGTGCCGGAGGTGTAATCGATGTTCTCGCCGTCCGCCGGCGTCCCGGCGTTGTCGTTGTCGCTGGCGGCCGTTTCGAGTCGGTCGCGGACGATGCCGTTTATCGCTGCGGCCTGGTCGACGCCGCTGATCTGCTTGACGCTCCCGTCGGGGTCGACGATGCGACTCTGACAGTCGCTCACGCTGGGACTGCAGTTGTCCGTGTAGCTGATGTTCCCGTCGACGTCCGGTTTCCCGGACCCGCTCCCGACGATGACGCTCCGACCGGAGACGAGGTCACCGTTGAAGTCCTCGCCAGCGGCGCCACCGCTGATGTCGATGTTCTGGCCGTAGACGACGTCCCCGTCGTCCCCGAGGTTCCCGTTGTCGGCCTGCGTACAGTAGTCGTTGGTCGTGCCACTAGAGTTGTAGCTGTCCGTGTAAACGTCGGCCGCGGCCCCACAGGTGTCGTTTCGCGTCGCACCCCCGTTGACGGTGAACCCCCCACTCGCCGAGAGGCTAGACGTCGCGGAGGTGAGTCGCTGCTTGTCGACGGGGGCGACCAGTTCCGCGGTGACGACGTTGTTCGCGTGTTCGTACTCGACGTCGCCGTCTGTTCGTGTCTCGAAGAACGCCCCCCACGCACGGTAGTATCGACTCCTGACCGTGACGGTGACGCGGCCGTTGTTCAGCGGATTCTGGAACTGCGTGTTGAGTTTCTTGTTCGGAAAGTACCGCGTGGTGTTGTTGTGGGTGACGACCGCCCTCCCGTCGAGCGACGACTCGCCCTGTACGGTCACGAGCGGGAGCGTCAGCGTCGCGTTCCGGTAGTGGAACTCCGGTGGCGAAATCATCACCGAACGGTCACCACGGTCTGACTGCCAGACGCCGCCGCCCTGATACGCTATCGTCCGGTCGTTCTCACTCTCGTAGACGACGGCGCCCATCGTCTCGTTGTAGATCGTGGTCTGGGTGCCCGTCGTCGTGTTCTCGTACGAGAGGTTCATCCACCCAGCGCCCTCCTCGACGCGGTACTGCTGGCTGCCGCGCTCCGAGAGGCTGACCTGCTGGACGCCGGACTGGCCCAGTGCGACGAGGGCCGTCCGGGAGTCCAGTTCGGTCATCGCCTTCTGTGTCCGTTCTGTGCCGAGTTCCGACTGCGTGCTGGTGATTGCGCCAGCACTGAGCGCGACCACCGCCGTCGTCGCGACGATCATCACGGCGAGCATCAGTGCCACCCCGAGTGGCGCAGACTGCGCGCGTTGGCGCCGCTGGCCATCCTCGGAGTCGATTGGCGATCGCATTGCGACGAATTAGATATCATCCGTGATAAGCACGATGGCCGATTGGTGAGAACTGATAGCTTCATCGGGGCGATCGCCTACGGTGAGAGTATCGTCAGAGAAACCGAACTGTCACTCCCGCACGGCGCTGATTACGACGCCGTGACGTTGACTCGGTTGACCGAGACGTGGAGGTAGGTCAGTGCAGGTATCGTTCGCGCGTTCTGGACGCTCTGGACGTTCGTCAGCGCTTCGTCGTAGTGGACGCCGTAGTTGTTGCTGACGAACGAGACGTCGCCGACGATACCGCCATAGACGTGCGCATTGTTGTTGAGCGTCGCAGACGTCCCGGGATTGGTACCGTCCCCCGGACCGTACAGGACTCCGACGAAGACGGCGTTGTTGTCGAACGTGGCGCTCGCGCCGGGGTTCGTGTACACCCAGAAGTTCGGGGCCTCGTCACCGGTAACGGAGTTGTAGGCGTTCTGCCCGTAGGTCACGTCGCCTTCGACGTAGAGGTTGACGCGGTTACCACCGACGACTTCGATGTTCGCGTTGTTCGGAAGGGTGACGTCGCCATCAACGACGATATTCACTGGCCCGCCGCTGCTGTCGATTCGGAGGGTCCCCGGAACGCTCATAGAATCTAGGTAATACGTCCCGGCAGTCACCTCACAGGTCGACCCGCAGTTCTCCAGCGTGTTCGTGCTCTCGTCGATGTCCACGCTCGGGTCGTCGTTGTCGTTCTCGCTGCTGTCGTCGGCGCCGACTCGCCGATTGTCGATGAGCAGTTCCACGGAGTCCGGTGAGGTGACGGACGCGTTCTGTGCGTCCCAGCCGTCGACGCCGCCCGGATATCCCCCTCCAGAGGCCGTCCCGCCGTACGAGAGGTTGCCACGAATCTCACCGTTGTTGTCGATATCGACGTCGCCGCCAGCCTCCAGACTCCCCTTGATCACGGCGTTGTTCTCGACGACGACGTCGCCGGCAGTGATGATTCGGGTTTCCTCTGCTACCGTCGCACTGTAGTCGCCGTTCGAGGAGTTGTAGCTGTCTGCCTCGGCGTTGTTCTTGATGGTCATCGACGTGCCGGGCGCCCCCGAGACGATACCGCCGGCGACTGGGGGGTTCGTGGCTGGAACAGAGAGGGTAAGCGTCACCTCCTCGTTCACGTGGTCGTACGCCACCCCGCCGTCCGTCCGCTCCTCGAAATACTCGCCCCACGCCCGATAGTACTCGCTCTGGACGACGACGTTGACGCGACCGCTCTGTAGGGGATTCGTCCGGCCGAGCGTCGCGTTCGGATAGGCCTGCATCGACCCGTTGTCGGTGACGGTGGCCTGCCCACTGAGCGACGAATCGCCGGAGATAGTCACTAGCGGAAGCGTCAGCGTGGCGTTCCGATAGTGCAGTTCAGGTGGCGAGACCATCACTCCCTGTCCGTCCGCGTTCGTCCGCCAGACGCCACCACCCTGATACGCGACCCTCGTTCCGCCCTCGCCCTCGTAGACGACTTTGCCCATCTCCTGTTCGATGATAGGCGTCGCGACGCCGTCGACTTCGACACGTATCTCACCGCCGTCGGTCCCATCGACCACCCGATATCTGTTCGACCCAACCGCCGAGAGGTCGACTCGCTGGACCTCCGACTGACCGAGCGCAACGAGTGCGGCTTGTGAGTCCAGTTGCGTCAGTACTTTATTGGTCCGCTCGGCGTCCAGTTGGCTCTGCGTACTCGCGATGGCGTCGGCACCCAGCGCGACGACAGCCGTCGTCGAGACGATCATGACCGTGAGGACGAGTACGACTCCCAACGGCGCACTCTGCCCCCGAGGCCCGACGCTGCCACCCCTTCCCGACATAGTTTATTACAGCTACTTCTGACATAATACTCTTGGCGTGGTATCGAACACTGAATGTGGCTCGGTACCGTTACTCCCCGTAGCTGACGGTGGTCTCCTCGGCGACTGGCTTGAGTACGTACCGGCCGGTCCCGCCCCGAGCCACCGGCGCGAAGTCCGCAGTAAAGCGCGTCGTCCGGCCGGTTCGAATCTCGAACGACTGCGGGAACTTCAGGCGGGCGTTCCCGGGCGTCGTGACCATCGCCATGCCACCGTCCGCGAGCGACGCTTCGACGGTCGAAATACCAAGTTTGAGGTAGGCGTACTCCTCGGTTTGGAGCTCTACTGTCTCGGCGAGTGCGGCCGCCTCACCGGTCAGGTCGACGAGGTCGAGGGTGACGCCGCTGACACTGAAGGTCAGTTCGTCGCCGTCGTGGTCTGCCGTCTCGGTGGCCGACGCCGCCGGCAGGACGCGAATCTCGTCTACGGAGACGACACAGGACTCGAAATCGCCGATGTCGCCGGGCTGGTCACTGACGTACGTGGCGAGCGTCCCCGTCGGCCCGTCGCTGGCACACCCGGCGACGACGGCGCCGGTGACCGCGACGCCGCTTTGCAGGAACGCACGCCGATCCATGCACCCACCGTGGATGTACCAGTACAAATGTCTACTGGCCACGGAGACGAGATGGAAACGGTTTAGTCGCGTGACCGACGACGCCTCTACGGGAACAGCACGACCGCAAATCTGACACGCCGTGGGCTTCCACGGCTCGGGATTGCGGCCGTGTTTGGCATCGTCCGATGCCGATACGCCTCGCTACCGGCAGCGACGAGCGGTTCGTGCGGTTCCAATCGACAACAATGGCACGAATGCACACACGCCGTCGCGGCTCGTCCGACTCGGACAAGCCCGCGGCAGACGAACCCCCGGAGTGGAGCGACGTCGACGACGACGCCGTCGAAGCACGCGTCGTCGAACTCGCAGAGCAGGGTCACTCGCCCAGCGAAATCGGTCTCAAACTACGCGACGAAGGTGTTCAGGGCACGCCCGTCCCGAACGTCAAACTCGCGACCGGCAAGAAGGTCACCGAGATTCTCGAGGAGAACGACGCCGACGGCGACGTCCCCGAGGACCTCCGGAACCTGATGGAGCGCGCAGTGCGTCTGCGTGACCACATGGACGAGAACCCCGGCGACCACCAGAACAAGCGTGCACTCCAGAACACGCAGTCGAAGATTCGCCGACTCGTCGACTACTACCGCGGTGACGAACTCGACGAGGACTTCACCTACAGCTACGACAAGGCCGTCGCGCTGCTCTACGAAGACTGATGTCGACCACCGGTCGGGAACAGCCGCCAGCCCCAGCCCCCAGTGACGTCGCCGCGTCGCTCGGCGCCGCCGACTTCGTTCGGCTCGTCAGCGACGCGACCGGCGCTTCGCTGGCCGCGACGGGCGTACTGGCACGGGCACTCGACGCCGCCGGAACGCCGTTCCAGGCGAGCGTCGTCGCCCCCTTCGCTGACCCCGACCGGACGACGGAGGCCGACTCGACAGTCGCCCTCGGTCGCTCGCTCCCGACTGCCGACCACACGCTGGCCGACCGGCCGACCGCGGCCGCCTTCGAGGTGGCGCGCGAACTCGGCACCGCGACCAGTCCGACCCTCGCGCTCGCCGGCACTATCGCTGGTGGCGACGTGGACGGGTCGGTCGAGAGCGCCGCCGAACAGGCGGGCCTCGACCGCCGCCCCGGACTCGCGGTACCGGTCGCGGACCTCGCCGACGGACTGGCCCACTCGACGCTGCTTTCGGGCCCCTTCTCGGGGGACGAGGAGCAGGCACGAGCGACGCTGGCCGAACTGGCACTGCCCGCCGACCCGACCGACGACGACCACCGGCGCGTCGCGTCGCTGGTCGCGCTGTCGGTCACCGGCGTGGACGACGCGCCACCGCGGGCCGCCGACGCCCTCGGTCGCGTCCTCCACCCCTACGTGGGCGGGCCGTTCGAGACGGTCGGCGGCTACGCCGACGTGTTAGACGCCGTCGCCCGGGAGCGACCGGGGACGGGAATCGCACTCGCGCTCGGGCACGACAGCGTCCACGAGGACGCCCTCTCGGCGTGGCGAACCCACGCCCGCCGGGCCCACGCCGCCGTCGACGACGCGACGACCGGCCGATACGACGGCCTGTTCGTCGCCCGCGGCGACCAGATGCCGGTCGGCACCGTCGCCCGTCTCGTGGCCGATTTCCGCGCGCCCGAACCCGTGACGCTCGTCGTCACGGACGGCGAGGCCGCCGCCCGCGCCACCGACGGCCGGGACGTGGCCGCGGCGATGCGGGCCGCCGCCGACGCCGTCGACGGCGAGGCGGTTGGGCACGCTACCCGCGCCAGAGCGAGATTCGACGTGCCGACCGCGGACCTCATCGAAGCGTTCAGGGAGGCACTATGAGACGGGCCGAGATCCGCACGACACACGGCTCGCCCGCCCGCGCAGAACGCGTCGCGGCCGCACTCCGGCCGGACAACACCGACGAGATGACCACCCGCGTCGAAGACGACGCCGTGGTCACCACCGTCGAGCGCGACTCGACGGGCGGGTTGCAGTCGACCGTCGACGACTACGTCGTCAACCTCCGGGTCGCAGCACAGCTATCCGACCAATCCATACAATCCAACCATGAGTGAACGAAGCGTCTCAAAGCGCAAACAGCAAAAGCGGTGGTACACCGTGCAGGCTCCCGAACAGTTCGACCGGGAGGTTCTCGGTGAGACACCCGCAGACGAACCGGACCAGGTGCTCGGTCGCACCATCGAAACGACGCTGGGCGAACTGAACAAGGACGCCAGCGAGAACAACACGAAGCTGACCTTCAAGATCAACGAGGTCGCCAGCGACTCCGCGTACACGGAGTTCGTCAAGCACGAGCTAACGCGGGACTACCTGCGCTCGCTCGTCCGCCGCGGCTCCTCGAAGGTCGAGGCCTTCATCACCGTGCTGACGACGGACGACTACCGCGTCCAGATTCAGCCGGTCGCCGTCACGACGAAGAAGGCCGACGCCTCCCAGGAGAAGGCCATCCGCCGCACGATGATCGACCTCGTCGAGGAGACCGCGAAGGACCGCACCTTCGAGGAACTCGTCGACAGCGTCGTCGAGGGACGTCTCTCCTCGGCCATCTACGGCGAGGCCAAGGAGATCTATCCCCTCCGCCGCGTCGAGATCCAGAAGACCACCCTCGAGGCTCGCCCCGAGGAAGTCGCCGCCGAAGAGGAGACGGCCGTCGACGTCGACGAGGAAGACGTCGAAGTCGAAGAAGCCTAACTCCGTTCGGCACACAGCCGACTATTCTTCGGTCGTTTCCGGGTCGTCAGTGACGACTACGGTGCCGACCATCCCGCCGCGTTCGTGCGGGATGCAAAAGTACGGGTACTCGCCGCGCACCTCGAAAGTGTGTTCGAAGGACTGTCCCTCGAACAGCGTCCCGTCCGAACTGTTCCCCCACGCGTCTCGGGCGGCCTGTTCCGACTCGAACCCGCCCGAGGCGAAGAAGTCGGCGCCCTCGGGGAGGGTGTCCTCGTAGGCGGTGACGGTGTGGCCCTGTTTGCTCGTGTTGAGCCACGTCACGGTGGTGCCCGGTTCGACCCGCAGTTCCTGTGGCCGGAACACCTTCGCGCCCATCCCGACGTCGTAGTCGGTGTTGGCGCTCCTGCCACCGATACATCCGGCCAGACCGACTGCCGTGGCCGGCCCGACTGCCCGGAGAAACGCTCGTCGGTCCATAGCCCCGCTCGGTACCGGACGGACAAAGACGACTCGGTTCGGTACGAGTGAGCGAGAAGCGAGCCGTGAGCGGGGCGCGCTGTCGAAGGGCGAGCTCTCAGTCCCGGAAGGTGAGTCCGTCGCGCAACTCGCGGACGTCGGCGAGCAACTCGTCGACGTCGCGCTCGCCGTCACCGGGCATCGTGACGTGGCCCATCTTCCGCAACTCGTACACCTCGTGCTTGCCGTACCAATGGAGGTGCGCGCGCTCGGTCTCGAAGACGTTCTCGTCGCCGTACAGCACCGCTGGTTGAGGCTCGTCGACGTCGCCCAGAATGTTCGTCGAGACGGTGGGGTCGCGCTGCTCGGTCGTTCCCAGTGGCATCCCCAGCACCGCGCGGACGTGCTGTTCGAACTGCGAGGTGTGACAGCCCTCGATGGTCCAGTGGCCGGAGTTGTGCGGCCGCGGGGCGATTTCGTTCAGGAGAATCTCGTCGTCGGCCGTCTGGAACAGTTCGATGCCGAAGACGCCACGGCCGTCCATCACGTCTAAGACGTCCAGCGCCACCTCGCGGGCGCGGTCACGGACCGCTTCGCTCGCGCGGGCCGGCGCGACGCTCTCGCGGAGGATCTCTTCTTCGTGGATGGTCTCGGTGACCGGGAACGTGTCGCGTTCGCCGTCGCCGCGACAGCCCATCACGGCCAGTTCACGCTCGAAGTCGACCATCTCTTCGACCATCGCCGGGCCGGCGACATCGTCGACGGCCGCCTCGACGTCCTCGGGACCGGAGACCGGGACGTTCCCGCGCCCGTCGTAGCCGCCAGTGCGGGCCTTCAGCATCGCGGGGTAGCCGAGTTCATCGCAGGCCTCGCGCAAGTCCTCGGCCGTCTCGACGGCGCGGAACGCCGGGACCGGAACCCCGGCCTCGGAGAGCCGCCGTTTCTGGACGAGTTTGTCCTCTATCGTCCGGAGCGTCTCGGGGTCGGGGTGGACCGGCGTCCCCGTCTCCTCGGCGACTCGTTCGAGGACGTCGGGGTCCGCGAGCTCTATCTCGTAGGTGAGGACGTCCGCTCGCTCGGCCAGTCGGCGGAACGTCTCCTCGTCGTCGAAGTCGCCGACCAACTGGTCGCGAACGACCGGCGTGGCCGGACAGTCCGGCGTCGGGTCGGCGACGACCAGTTCGACGCCCAGCGGCGCGGCCGCCTCTCCCATCATGCGTCCGAGTTGCCCACCGCCGACCACACCGACGGTCGGACCGGGCGACGTACGTGTCATGTGCCGCGCTTTCGCTGGCGAGCGCTTAAGCGTTGATTTCTGGGCCGACGAGAACGTGGTCGGCCTCACTCGACCGTCGCGTTGCCCGCGTACTCCTCGTGTGTCCAGACGGTGAAGGTGTTCTTGTAGCCGCTGGTGCGCATCATGTAGCTCTCGTTCGTGTAGCCCGCCGACCGCAGGCGCTCTCTGGGCACCGTCGAGTCGTACACCTGCGTGATGACGATAGGTGGCTGATTCTGCATCGTTCGCACGCCGAGCGCCGTCTCCTGGTTCTCACAGGCGACGTTCGCGTCGCTGGCCGCGAAGTACCACGGTAGCGGGAGCGTGTTGTGCCACTCCAGACAGGTCGGCTGGAGGTTCCACCACGCGTCGTCCCACGTGTCCCTGCTCTCCTCGACGTAGGCGTTGTTGTCGTCGTAGGCGTCGCCCGACTCGCCGTGGTAGACGACGACGTCGGGGCCGCCGTCGTGGGCCGTCGCGATGCGGTCCATCTCGGTCAGTGCCTGTCTGACAGACTGGTCTGGCTGGGCGAACTGGACGAGTTCGTTGCTGTCGGCGGTCGTGTTGGTGTAGACGCGAGTGACGGCGACGTTTGCGACGAGCACCGTCAGCAGGAGGAAGACGACGGCCGCGATGGCGACGCCCGTCTCGTCGTCGGTCGACAGCGACTCGACCCCCCAGCGGAACACCGCCGCGAGGGCGACGCCCGCCGGGACAGCAAGCGGGACGACGGCGTGGGTGACGATCCACGGCGCGCCGATGTCGGTTCCCAGCGGGTAGCCGAAGACAGAGACGAACCCGCCATAAAAGAGGAACGGGACGAGGTGGCGCGGCACGGTGTAGCCGAGTCGGTCGAGGACGTAGCCGAGGCCGGCAAAGGCCGTCAGCGGAGCCGAGGCGTACGCCATCGCCTTGACGAACACGCCGAGGTGGCGCTCGTAGTCGTCGAAGGTCTTCTCGGAGGCGGGGTTGAGCCACTCGCCCCACTGGTCGATCACGCGGTCGACGGTCACCTGCAACATATCACCGAACAGCGCCGGATTCGTCACGCCCTCCCAGAAGCCGACAGAGCCGGCAGACGGGGGCGCAGGCGGGTGCTTGATACCGGCGACACCGGCACCGCGTGGCGCATAGAAGAACAGTGAGACGACGGCGAACAAGGCCACGGCCAGCGCAATGTGGCCGACGTAGATTCCGAACACGCCAAGCGGGCTGTCGTGACGGTCACGAAACGCCCGGACCGCCTCGACGGCGAGGGCGACATCGCCCTTCACCCGGCCGACGACCCGGTCCCGAATCTCGCCCGCCGAGGGGGTGTCCGTGACGAAGAGGACGGCGTCGCGAAAGCCGTTGGGCAGAACCAACACTTTCGCGAGCAACAGTCCCGTCGCGCCGAGCCACGTCAGTACGTAGACGATGGCGTTCTCTTTCGAGGCGAAACCGAGTGCCATGAACCCGGTGATAGCATAGAGGTAGCGTGGCTTCCGGGTGTCGTAGAATCGGACGAGAAAGCCGAACGCGGCGAACATGAACGCGGCGACGAGGACGTCGCTCCGCATGAACCGTGAGTAGTACAGCAACACTGGGTTGACCGCGAGCAAGAGCGCCACGGCGACCACTTCCGTCCGGCGGAGGTGCCGGCGGAACAACAGCGCTGTCAGGGGCATGAGACCCCCGACGACGGCGACAGGGAGGCGCATCGCGAAATCCGACGGACCGATAACGGCGAACAGCCATCGGTCGACGTGTTGGATGAACGGTCCGTGGATGATGTACCGGTAGGCGAACGACCCGGTGTCGCCGAAGTGCCATGCCCAGTAGGCGACCCGGCCCTCGTCGAAGTGGGCGACGCGCTGTCCGAGCGAGACCAATCGCAAGACGAGCGCGAGGAGCGTGACGCCGACGACGAGTTTGATCGTCGCGTATTCGTCGGATCGCGCCCACGAACTGACGCGGCGGCGCGTGTTCTTGAGGACGGGCAGTACACCGCTCGACGTAGCCATATGGTGGTGGCAAGCAGGGGCAGGATTAGAACCCTTCTGGTTCGCCGTGCCGGAACGGTAGTTCTTTAGGGATAACAGCCACCCACACAGGTATGGTGCAGCTCGGATTGGTCGTCGCCCAGTACGACAAACACGGTGCCGTCATCGAGGCGATGAGACAGTCGGCCAGCGCTGCAGCGGCCGACCACGACGCAGACATCGTCGAGACAGCCACCGTGCCCGGGGCCTACGACACGCCGCTGGCGGCCGACCGACTGGCGCGTCGGGAGGACATCGACGCCGTGGCAGTGCTGGGGGTCATCATCGAAGGCGACACCGACCACGACCAGGTCATCGCCGACGCCGCCGCACAGGGCCTGACCGACGTCTCGCTCGAACGGGACACCCCCGTCACGCTGGGCATCATCGGTCCGGGCATGAGCAAGGACGAAGCCGAGGCACGCACGCAGAAGGGTGGCTCGGCCGTCACGAGCGCCATCGAACTCGCAAGACTATGACTATGGACTTCGCTTCCCGCGTCGAACGTGTAGAACCGAGCGCGACACTCGCGATTAGCAACAAGGCCGCCGAACTCGAAGCCGAGGGCAAGGACGTCGTCGACCTCTCGGTCGGCGAACCCGACTTCGACACGCCCGAGAACATCAAGCAGGCCGCAAAGGACGCGCTGGACGCCGGCCACACCGGGTACACGCCGTCGAACGGCATCCCCGAACTCAAGGACGCCCTCGTCGAGAAACTCCACGACGACGGCCTCACCCAGTACGGCGCCGAGAACCTCATCGTCACGCCGGGTGGCAAACAGGCCCTCTATGAAATCTTCCAGACCCTCATCGACGACGGCGACGAAGTCGCCCTGCTTGACCCCGCGTGGGTCTCCTACGAGGCGATGGCGAAACTCGCTGGCGGGTCACTCACCCGCGTCGACACGGCCGCTCACGACTTCCAGCTAGAGGGTGCGCTCGACGACCTCGCCGACGCGGTGTCGGACGACACCGAACTGCTCGTCGTCAACTCGCCGGGTAACCCCCACGGCGCCGTCTACTCCGATGCGGCCCTCGAAGGCGTCCGCGACCTCGCCGTCGAGCACGACATCACCGTCATCTCCGACGAGATATACAAGGAGATCACCTACGACGGCGTCGAGGCGACGAGCCTCGGCACCCTCGACGGCATGGAGGACCGCACGATCACGCTCAACGGGTTCTCGAAGGCCTACTCGATGACCGGGTGGCGGCTGGGCTACTTCGCCGCGCCGGAAGAACTCGTCTCGCAGGCCGGGAAGGTCCACTCTCACTCCGTCTCCTGTGCCGTCAACTTCGTCCAGCACGCCGGCATCGAGGCGCTCACCAACACCGACGAGGCCGTCGAGGAGATGCGCCAGGCCTTCGCCGAGCGCCGCGAGTTCCTCATCGGTCTGTTCGAAGAACACGGCGTCCACGTCCCGGAACCGCAGGGCGCGTTCTACATGATGCCGGAAGTCGCTCCGGACGGCGACGACACCGAGTGGTGTGACGCCGCGATCTCGGACGCACAGGTCGCCACCGTCCCCGGTAGCGCGTTCGGGACGCCCGGCTACGCCCGCATCTCCTACGCGAACAGCAAGGAGCGCCTGCAGGAAGCCGTCGACCGACTGGCCGAACACGACCTCATCTAACTCCCTCCCTTCTCGTCGTTTCGTAGTTTCGCCAGCGCCGCAGTCCCGATTCCCGCCAGCGTCGCCAGCGGCCCGAATCCGGGGCCGCTCTCTCCGGTGGTCGTCACCGCCGATGACGCGTCTGTCCGCGCTGAACCTGTCGCCCCCGTCTCCGTGGCGGTGGTCCGTGTCTTCGAGCGCCGCGTCGTCCGTGTGTCAGTCCGCGTCGCCGTCGCGTCTGCCCCGCGTTCGGCGATGCGGACCACCCAACTCCCGCGGTCCGAAGCGGACTCGAAATCGCCGGTCAGCAAGACCCCACCGTCGACCGGGAACAGGTCGTGGGGCGCGACGGCGGCGTCGAACGGTTCGAGCGTGACGGTGTCGGGCGACCCTGCCGGCCCGGTCTGTAGGAGTCGAATTCGGGGCGAGTCGTTTCGGTCGCCGACGAAGACGGCGCTCCCGTCGGCCAGTCGCAGGGCCGCCCGCGGGTTCGCTCGGTCGTCGCCCGCGAAGTTGTGCGTCCACTCGCGCTGCATCCGGCCGTCGGCCGAGAGATAGCTGATGCGCCACGCGTCCGTGCCGTCGTCCTCGTAGATGCCGGACGCGGCGACGCCGCCTCCGGGACCGAACCCTGCGGCGTCCGTGTACTCCTCCGTCCACCGGTGTTCCCAAACCCGCTGTCCCTCGGCGTCGATTCGGTCGAGCCAGCCGTCGAACGCCGACTTGTACGCGTAGCCACTGGTCACCAAGTCGCCGTCGAGAGCGTCGGTGATGGTCGCCCCGAACCCGTCGCGAGTGTGGTCCCAGCGGACGGTCCCCGACGAGTCGAGACACTGGATGCGGGCCGAGACGGCGTGTGTCGTGATACTGTTGGAGACGACCGCAACCCGGCCGCCATCGAGCGGTTGGACGCCGATTTCATCGTCGTGATACCCCACCGGGACGCGGTGTCGCCACGACAGTGCCCCGTCGGCCGACAGCCGTGCGACCATCACCCGGTCGTCAGTCTCCGTGCGCCCGGCGGTGAGAGCGCCACCGTCGTCGGTTCCGGTGACGGTCTCGGGCGAAGGCACGTCGTCGAACTGCCGGGACCAGACGCTCGTCCCGTCGTCGTCGACCGCGTGGAGCGTGGTAGTCTGGTCGGAGTGGTCGGTGAGCAGCAGCGTCCGACCGTCGACCCGGGCGCTGTCTAGCAGTCTGCCGTCACCGACCGTCGTCCGCCAGTCGACGGCGAGGGAACCGGTATCGGCCGCGTCGGTGGGGCTGACGGCCAGCGGTGACAGGGCGATGGCAGCGAGGAGGGAGCGGCGACGGAGGGGCATGGGCTACGACAGCACCCACCCAATCATATGCTTTGGGACGACGGTATCACTCGAAGCCGACGGCCCCGTACCGCCGGACCAGATAGTACCCACCGACGAACGGGTACGCGACCGGTGCCAGCAGCAGGAAGATGAGCCCCAGCGAGACGTAGGTACCGGGGTTGGGTCGCCACTCGGCCGAGTTGAGTCGGACGTACGTCGCGTCCCGGTAGATTGCGAGCGCGAACGGCACGGCCGAGAGGATACCGAGGCCGACGAGGACGATGGTCACCGCGGTCCCGAGCGTCTCCGCGAGGGCGACTCCGAGTGCGATGAACGTAAGCGGACAGACCGCTCCGACGGTGACGAAGACCCACCACCAGTCTCGGTCGACCCAGTCGACGACGACCTTGTGGCGGTAGTAGAGGTGGTTTAACTTCATCAGGTGGCCGAGGAAGAAGCCGCCGACGGCCCAGAGAATCGGGTTCGGGTCCCAGTCGACGTCCGTCTCGGCGATTCGGCTGGTGTCCAGATACAACACGACGGGCGTCACCAGCCACGAGACGACGGCCAAAACGAGGAGCGCGACGTACCCGAGGCCGAACGTTCCCAGGATACCGACCATACCGGCCGGCCCCTGTAACCCCCCAACGCCGCCCGTGATGCCGAGGAAGATAGTCCCCAGACCGAACAGCCCCCAAGCGGCCGTCGGCAGCAACAGCAGTACTTCGATGATGCGGTACGACAGCGATTCGACGTCGTTGACGGTAGCTCTCTGCATTTTCCCCACCCGTTCGAGGTTACCGCATCTGCAAATGTCGTGGTAAAAAATGTTCTGATCGGCCGAAACCCGACGCGTCCGCTCTCGTCGGCCTCGTGGCTGAGTCCCCGTCTGAAAACCGGGGTGCCCACGGGTGGTACGTCCGACCCGACACTTCCGCCGGGACGCCGGCTACGACCGCTCTTTGAGCACTCGGTCGATGATACGCCCCGTCGAGAGCAGGCGATCCGAGTCCTCGCGGTCCAGCGGACTCGCACGTCGAATCTCGCAGTCGATGCCGCGGTCGGCCAGTGCCGCCTGTAGTTTCTCCTCGTCGTGGTGCTGGTCGTACCCCAGTGCGATGACGCCCGGGTCGATGCGCTCGATGGGAACGAAGATGTCCTCGGGGTGACCGAGATGCGCCTCGTCGACGGGTTTGAGCGCGGCGACCATCTCGCGACGCTGTTCGTCCGGCACTACCGGCGGTTCCTTGTGCGTGACGTTGACCGACCGGGCGACGATGACGTGGAGTTCGTCGCCCATCGCTTTGGCGTCTCGCAGATAGTGGACGTGGCCGGGGTGGAGGATGTCGAACGTGCCCTGTGCGACGACGCGTGTCACGAGTCGAACTCCTCCTCGCGCAGTTCGCGGTCGATGTCGCTCTGGTCGAAGTCGAAGAAGGTCTCTTCGGGCGGTTCGACATCCAGCACTGGGAGGTCGACCGGTTCGCCGTCGTTGTCGAAGGCTTGCCAGTCGTCGGGTCCGTACGGGTAGCCGACGATGATGTGGACGTCGCCCCGACCGAACGTGGCGAGGTCGGCGTCGCTCGGCCGGAGGACCCCGTTGGGGTGTGAGTGAATCGACCCCGCGGCCCGCATGTCGTTTGGCACCATGCTGGTCTTGACCGTCGCACTCACCGGGTTCGATTCGGTTCCCGGGATGACCAGTACGTCCGTGAGAACGGTGCCGTCCTCGTCGAGCCCCAGTTTGGCGGCGTCGTCGCCACGAAGCAGTCCCATGTACTCGTTCGGATGGGATTCCTCGGACGCGGCCCGCGCGAAGTCGAGCGCCGACTCGGCGATGCCGAGGATGCCGCCCGAACGAAACAGCCCCATATCTATACGGTGGGGTCGGGCGCTTTCTAAGGGTTCCGCTCTCGGCAGTCCATCTTCGTCGCCGTGTACGCAAGCACGAACGCCAGACACGCGCGTATCGCCTAGCCAGCGATTTCGAAGAGTACAAACCGGGGAGTGCCGAAGAGACGCTAAATGTCTCCGCCAACTGGCACCGACGACGGTGCCGCGGTTCCCGACGGGGGAACCATCGTCTACGATCTCGCTGCTGAGTGTACCGCTGACGACGTCGAGGAAGGAGCCCGCTACCGAGCGACGGTCAACGGCGTCGTCGACTACGGCGCCTTCGTCGACCTCTCCGAGAAAGTGTCCGGGCTGGTCCACAGGTCGAACCTCCTGGGTAACTACGAAGTCGGGGACGATCTCGTCGTCGAACTCGGCGAGGTCCGTCCCGACGGCGACCTCAGTTTCGAGGAGGTCCGCCTGACCGACTACGAGCAAAAACACGTACCACACGGGACCGCGGCGGACGTCACCGACCTCGACGACGAGACGGGCGACACCGTCGTCGTCGAGGGACAGGTCGTCCAGATCAAACAGACCGGCGGCCCGACCGTCTTTCAGGTCCGAGACGGCACCGGCGTCGTCCCCTGTGCCGCCTTCGAGGAGGCCGGCGTCCGCGCCTACCCCGACGTGGAGATGGACGACGTGATTCGAGTCTCCGGCCGTGCCGAGGAACGAGACGGCGGCGTGCAGGTCGAAGTCGACTCCCTGACCGTTCTCGACGGTGACGAGGCCGCCGCTGTCGGGGACGACCTCGACGAGGCGCTTGCCGCCGCCGCGGAACCGACGGACATCGACCCGCTGGTCGAGTGGCCCGCCTTCGAGAAACTGTGGGACGACCTGCGAGACGTCGCCACGGAACTGCGAAAGACCGTTCTGGAAGGGCGACCCATCCGGATGCGTCACCACGCCGACGGCGACGGCCTCTGTGCCAGCGTCCCCCTGCAAGTCGCGCTCGAACGGTTCATCGCCGACCACTACGAGGACGGCGACGCGCCCCAGCACCTCCTCAAGCGCCTCCCGAGCAAGGCGCCCTACTACGAGATGGAGGACGTCACCCGCGACCTCAACTTCGCGCTGGAGGACCGCACCCGCCACGGTCAGAAACTCCCCCTCCTCCTGATGCTCGACAACGGGTCGACCGAGGAGGACACGCCGGCCTACCGCAACCTCCGGCACTACGATATCCCCGTGGTCGTCGTCGACCACCACCACCCTGACCCGGAGGCCGTCGAACCCCTCATCGAACAGCACGTCAACCCGTACCTCCACGGCGAGGACTACCGCATCACGACGGGGATGCTGTGTGTGGAACTCGCCCGGATGATCGACCCGGACCTCACCGAGGACCTGAAGCACGTGCCCGCCGTGGCCGGCCTCTCGGACCGCTCGGAGGCCGAAGCGATGAGCGACTACCTCGAACTGGCTGGCGAGAAGGGGTACGACGAGACCGACCTGCGAGACATCGGTGAAGCGCTTGACTACGCCACCCACTGGCTCCGCTACAGTTCCGGTGAACAACTCATCAGCGACGTGCTCAACGTCGACTGTGAGAACCGCGAGCGCCACGGGGAACTCGTCGACGTCCTCGCCGAGAAGGCCGAACGCGACGTCGACGAGCAACTCGACGCGGCGATGAGCCACGTCGAACACGAGCGACTCGACAACGGCGCGCACCTCTACCGCATCGACGTGGAGAACCACGCCCACCGCTTTACCTACCCCGCGCCCGGGAAGACCACCGGCGAGATACACGACCGGAAGGTCGCCGAGACGGGCGACCCCGTCATCACCATCGGCTACGGCCCCGACTTCGCCGTCCTCCGGAGTGACGGTGTGCGTCTGGACATCCCGCGCTACGTCTCGGAACTGACCGAGGAGGTCGACGGCGGCGGCGTCTCCGGCGGCGGCCACCTCGTCGTCGGCTCTATCAAGTTCGTCTCGGGGATGCGCGACGCCGTCATCGACGCGCTGGTAGAGAAGATGGCTGACGCCGAGATCGACGAAGACCTCGGCAGTTCGACGGCGCTCCCCGAAGAAGTCTGAGCGGCACGACGGCCCCTTCTCGAACCGCTATCTCGTGAACCGAACCCGCCGAGCGGCGAGTGCGCCCACGACGAGGACGCCCAAGACAGCACCGAGAAGCCCAGTCGGTACCGCCGGTCGACCGCCGGACCAGTCCGCCTCGAACACGCGGCCGAAGTACGCTGCCACCTCGGTGCCGTGGAGGACCAGCACCACCTCGCGGTTCGTCGTCGCGGCCTGTTCGTTCCAGTTGAGGCTCCCGAGGACGACCCGGTCACCGTCGAGGACGGCTCCCTTCGCGTGTATCTTCGCGAAACGACCACCGGAGTCGGCTAGTTTCGCCGAGAGCGGAGCGCCGGTCCGGTCGGCCCACGCCTCGAACCGCTCGACGGTCCGTCGATTCTCCTCGCGGACGTACCACGCCGAACTCAGGAGGAGACGGACCTCGACGCCGCGGCTGGCGGCCCGCCGGAGTGCCCGGAGCAGTGGTTCGTTCCATCCGCCGATAGTTGGCTGAACGACCGCGATGGAGTCGTCCGCGCTGTCGAGTTCGTCGACGAGCGCCCGCTGTGCGTTGTCCGGCGTGACGAGCAGGTCGGTTCGGTCGACGGCGACGGACCGCGCCTCGAACCGCGACGGATACGTCGCGTCGGCGGGTTCGCCGCGTTCGAACTGCCGTCCGCGTCGGTACTGGGACCACGGAACGGCGTCCCGCCAGCCAGCGTCGGCACGGAACGTCGCCGCGAGACCCGCGACGACCCGCGACTGTCTCGTCGTGACGCCCCACCCGCGACTGCTGTTGCCGCCCGTCCCGGCGGGCTTCCAGTTCTCGGTGAGGGCCACCGCGCGCTCGTCCGCGACGGCGTACTTCGCGTGGTGGTAGGTGTATCGAGCGTGTGGGCCAGCGACGAGTCGTACGCTCACGCCCGCCGAGACGAGTCTGTCGAGCGTTCGGGCTTCCGCGCGGGTCCGGCCACCGACCGGTGACCCCTCCAGCAGGACGCGCACGTCGCCCCCTCGTCGATGGGCGGCGACGAGTGCGTCCGCGACGCGGGTCGACGAAAGCGTATAGCCCGCCAGATAGAGCCGTTCGTCGGCGTCATCGAGGGGTTCGACCGGGGCGCCCGGCGCGTCCGGGAGGGTGAAAACCCGGACTGACCCGGGACCGTCCGTGACGACAGGGCGGTCCGTCGCGCCGAGCGGACGCCACCGTACCGTCGATCCGTGAACGACGCCGACCGCACCCTCGTCGGCGTCGCGGTACCGCAGTCGGTCCACGACGCTGCCGTTGTGGCGTAGTCGGAGCGTGTCGCCGCCGTTCGCGAGAGCGACGGCTGAATCGAGACTGTAGACGGACTCGTCGGTCAGGTTCTGTACCCGGTCGGGATGGGCGGTGAGAACGATTCGTCCCCGCACGGTCCGGTCCGGCAGCGGAGCAGTGGTGTGGCCGTCCGTGAGCGTGTACGCGCCGAGATTGGTTGCCGCGGGGACGTCGAGGACGACGAATTCGCCCCGATCACCGCCGGCAACCGGGTCCGGGTAGACGGCGTGGATGGTCGGTGCCGTCGCCGGGGGACCACCTGCTGTCGGGGAACCGACCGCTATCCCGCCGGCGGTGACGCTGCTGACGAGGACGAGCGAGACGAGTGCCAGCGACGCGAGTCGCTGGGCGAGCGGGGTGCGAGCAGTCGAGTCTGAAACGTCGACGGGGAACCGCATCGGCGGGGCTGGTCGCCCCTTCGGACAAAAGGGTTCGGCCTACGCGCTCTCGGCTTTCTCCGCTTCGGCCTGCACGAGGTAGGCGCGGTCGTCGGCGTACTTCGCCGCCTCGTCGAGGGCCTCCTGTGTCCCGATCTGTCGGAGCGCCCACGCGGCGGACGCGCGGACCTCGTCGCTGTCGTCGCTCTCGAGGACGTCAGCGAGGGGGGCGACCGCGCGGGTGTCGCCGAGCAGTCCCAGCGACCGGGCCGCCACCGAGCGGACCTCGTCGTCGTCGGCGTCGAGTCGGTTCGCGACCGGCTGGACCGACTCGGGGCTCCCGATAGCGCCCAGCGAGCGCATCGTCACCGTCTGGAGGGCGGGGTCGCCGTCGCCGTCGATGAAGTCGTGGAGCGTCTCGGTGGCACGGTCGTCGCCGATCTTCCCGAGGACCTTGATCGGTCCCTTATCGCGCTTCTGTGCGCGTTGGTGCATCACGTCGAAGGCGGGTGCGGCGTCGCTCCCGAGGTGATAGAGGATGTCGATGAAGTACTCCTCGATGAACTCAGAGCCCAGTTTGTCGAGCGCAAAGAGGACGATGTCGAGGTTGCCCTCCTTGGCGTGGATCTTCGCGGCGTTCCACTCGGCCGGGAAGTCCTTGCGGTTCTCGTTGGTGAGGACGTCGTAGAACCCCTTGGCGTCGAGTTGCTCTCGCACGGTGAGGTCGTCCCAGACCTCCGCCGCTTCGAGGTCGTCTTCGAGGGTCTCTGCCGCTTCGAGGAGGCCGGCGATGGTTTCGTCGTCGTCGTCGGCGTCGAGGGCCGCACCCTCGATAGCGTCCGCGACGGTGGCGAGGGCGTCGGCCGCGGCGTCGAGGTCGGCACCGGCGTCGGCGCCGTGGTCGACGTACTCCTCGCTTGCCGCGAGGAACGTATCGACGGCCTCGTGGGCCTCGTCCTCGCCGTCGTCGGTCCACTCGCTGTCGGTGACGGTTCCCTGTGCGGTCTCGACGACGTCGACGACGTCCTCGGCGTAGGGTCCGCGCTGGGATTCGAGGTCGTCACGCAGGTCCGAGAGGCGCGATTCGAGTTCCTCGCGGGGGTCCTCGGCGTCCTCGTCGTCCTCGTCCGGCTCGGGCAGGTCGGCGGCCTCAAGGTCGCTCTCGACGTCGTCGAGCGTCGTCTCGACTTCGTCGAGGTCCGCTTCCGTCTCGGCGGCCTCTAGCGCCTCGCTGGCCTCGTCGAGTCGCGATTCGAGTTCCTCGCTACCGACGCCGTCGCCGTCTTCCTCGGCAGGGGCGTCCTCGGCGGTCTCGTCGTCCCCGTTGCTCATGTACGCAGATGTGTCGGTCCGGGCTAAGAGCGTTTTCCTTTCGGTGTGGGCGTCCAGCGCTCTCGTGCGTCTGAGAGTGACCTGACTGGCAAGAGATTAGTGGCGTCGTAGCCACGTCCACCGTAGTTGGCTCATGGGTTCTGACAACGCGGACGACTTCGAGGAAGTGAAAGGAGACTTCACACCCGAGGGGCCCGACGCCGTGGGCGAGACCTCGGCTGCCGGGTTCGTGGAGTACGGCATCGAAGACAGACCACCGAGAGGCGCGTCGATGCTGCTGGGCGTCCAGCACTACCTGACGATGATAGGGGCCTCTGTCGCCATCCCACTCGGTCTCGCGGGAGCGATGGGGATGTTCGAGGCGGCACCGGGACAGGTCGGCCGACTCATCGGCACGTTCTTCGTCGTCTCCGGTATCGCGACGTTGGCCCAGACGACCATCGGGAACCGCTACCCCATCGTGCAGGGCGGGACGTTCTCGATGCTCGCGCCCGGACTAGCCATCGTCGGCGTGTTGGCCCAGCAGGGGGCCGACTGGCAGACGATGCTCGTCGAGTTACAGGGCGCGGTCATCGTCGCCGGCCTCGTCGAGGTTCTCATCGGTTACACCGGCGTGATGGGCAAACTCAAGCGGTACATGGGGCCGGTCGTCATCGCGCCCGTCATCGCGCTCATCGGCCTCGCGCTGTTCAACGTCCCCCAGATTTCGAACCCGAACTTCGGTGCGCCCGGTACCGGGCAGAACTGGTGGTTGCTCGGGCTGACGATGCTCTCTATCGTCGTTTTCTCGCAGTACCTCGACCGTCGACATCGGGTGTTCAAACTGTTCCCCGTCCTCCTCGGCATCGCCTTCGCGTGGGGCGTCGCCGCCGTCCTCTCTGTGACCGGCGTCTTCGCCGAGGGGTCGGTGAGCTACGTCGCCCTCGGGAGCGTCACGAGCGCCCCGCTGCTCCAGCCTATCTACCCGTTCCAGTGGGGCCTCCCACAGTTCACACCCGGGTTCATCGTCGGCATGATGGCGGGGATGCTCGCGTCCGTCGTCGAGAGTTTCGGTGACTACCACTCCGTCGCCCGCATCGCCGGCAAGGGCGCCCCGAGCGCGAAGCGCATCGACCACGGTATCGGCATGGAAGGCGTCGGCAACGTCTTCGCCGGCATCATGGGCACCGGGAACGGCTGTACCTCCTACACCGAGAACGTCGGCGCCATCGCCATCACCGGCGTCGCCTCCCGCTACGTCGTCCAAATCGGTGCCGCGGTGATGATCGTCGTCGGCTACTTCGGCCCGATGGGGGAACTGTTCGCCACCATCCCCGCGCCCATCATCGGCGGCCTCTACATGGTCATGTTCGGACAAATCGCCGCCGTGGGCCTCTCGCAGTTGAAGTACGTCGACTTAGACGCCAACCGCAACATCTTCATCGTCGGCTTCGCCCTCTTCGCTGGCCTCGCCGTCCCCGAGTACATGAGTCAGGTCGGGCAGGGACTGGAGGCGTCCGGTGCGACGGCACTCCAACAGGGCCTCGCGAGCGTCCCGGTCCTCGGCGCGATACTGGGGACGGACGTCGTGGCGACGACGCTGTTCGTCGTCGGCGGTACCGGGATGGTCGTCGGCGGCATCGTCGCGTTCGTCCTCGACAACACCATCCCCGGCACCCGCGAGGAACGCGGCCTCAGCGCGTGGGCCGAACTCACCGAGGACGACGACGAGTTCGTCTCGGCGTTCGACCGCCTCCGGGGTCGCGGCGGCGACCGACCGCCAGTCTCGGGCGACGACTGAGTCGCGATGTCCGACGAGAGCGAAACAGTGTACGACGGCGTCCTGCGACGCGGTGGCCGGATTACCGTCACTCGCGACCGACTGCTGGTGGACCGGCCGGACGGCGAGTCCGTCGCCGTCCCGTTGTCCGGCGTCGTGGACGTGACCCTGCAAGATATCGACTGGTTCCTCGTCGTGATGAGTCTCGGCCTCGTCGGATTCGGCCTCGCGTCGGTCGGTCGCAACCTCCTGTTCGCGGTACTGTTCGTCGTCGCCGGCATCGGTAGCACCGCGCTCACCTACCGGAAACGGGGGGCGCTCAGAGTCAGCGTCTCCGGCCAGACCCGACCGCTCAGACTGTTCCCCGCCGACCCGCAGGCCTGCTACGACGCGCTCGCGACCGTACTCGATGCCGAGTGACGAACTGAAATCGCCTACACTTACACCCCCAGCGTTCGGACGCTCTCGTATGACCGCAGATTCCGTCCAGTCGCTCGTCGACCAGCTACACGAGGAAGCGGCGATGGACCGCCCGAACGACCTGACGCCCGACGTGGGAATCGTCATGGGGTCGGACTCGGACCTCCCGACGATGGCCGGCGGGAAGGGGAAACGGCCCGGGGCCTACGCCGCACTCGCCGACGAACTCGGCTTCGAGGAACAGACCGACTACACCGACGCGCCCGACGCTCGCTTCACCTTCGAGACGTTCGTCTGTTCGGCCCACCGCACTCCGGACCTGATGTACGCGTACGCGGAGACGGCCGAGGACCGCGGCGTCGACGTCATCATCGCCGGCGCGGGCGGGAAGTCCGCCGACCTCCCGAACATGACCGCGAGCATCGCCTACCCGCTGCCGGTCATCGGCGTCCCCGTCCAGGAGAAGTCCATCGACTCCGTCATCGGGATGCCCCAAGGCGCGCCCATCACGGCCGTCGACGCCGGAAAGTCGTTCAACGCGGCGCTCACCGCCGTCCAGATTCTCTCCAGAGAACACGACGAACTCCGCGACCGTCTGGTCGAATACCACGAGGGTCTGCAGGAGGAGGTCGGAAAGGTATCACGAGACCTTCACGAACTCGGGACCCCCGGGTTCAAAGCGGCGTACTGGGACTAGCCGACGCTCTGACCGGCCATTTTAAAGACCCCCGAACCGCCCGAAATCCGGCGCCGTAGTGGTTATCAACCCTTATATGCCAGTACTTCTAACCGTCGCACGATAGGAGATTTCGGAATGAGTAATCCATGGATCGCCATCGGCGCACTCGCGGTCGTGGCGCTCG
Organism: Haloarcula sp. JP-L23; assembly: GCF_011602445.1. Lineage (NCBI taxonomy): Archaea > Methanobacteriati > Methanobacteriota > Halobacteria > Halobacteriales > Haloarculaceae > Haloarcula > Haloarcula sp. JP-L23. The sequence continues at coordinate 2,886,356 of NZ_CP050014.1, forward strand.
CTATCCCCATCACGATGATGGCCGTGTCGAGCCTTCTGCGTCCGCGCGTGCCCGAACAAGGCAAAACCGCCACCTACGAGTCCGGTGAGGTGCCGACCGGCAGCAGCAGGCAGATCAAGTTCAATATCCAGTACTACATGGTCGCCCTGCTGTTCGTCATCTTCGACATCGAGACCGTCCTCATCTTCCCGTGGACGGTCATCTACCGCGACGCTGTCGGCGCGGTCGGGATGTCGAAGGTCCTGCTGCCGATGGTCGTGTTCATCGGCGTGCTCGTCGTCGGACTCGGCTGGGCGTGGCGTAACGGCGCAGTCAGATGGGTGCGCAGTCCGCGTGCCACGAAGGGGGCAGACACATATGAGTAGTGACCAGACACCGCCGGCGGTCGAAGATGTATCGACGCAAGAAGCCCGCATGGGTGACGGCGTGGACGACCGGTTCAACTCGACGCTACGCGAGGCGTTCGGGTCGACGCCGTTCATCCTGACCAAGTTCGACAAGTTCATGAACTGGGTCCGGGGGTCCTCGATGTTCATGCTGCAGTTCGGTATCGCCTGTTGCAGCATCGAGATGATCCACACCTACGCCATCAAGCACGACCTCGACCGGTTCGGTGCCGGGGTGCCGCGCGCGTCGCCGCGGCAGGCCGACGTCATCATCGTCCCGGGGACCATCGTCTCGAAGTTCGCCCCGCGGATGAAGCGCGTCTACGACCAGATGCCCGAACCGAAGTTCGTCGTCTCGATGGGGTCGTGTACCATCTCCGGCGGCCCGTTCCAGGAAGGGTACAACGTCGTCAAGGGGGCCGAGGAGGTCATCCCCGTCGACATCCACGTCCCCGGATGCCCGCCGCGCCCCGAGGCGCTGGTCTACGGCGTCGCCAAACTACAGGAGCGCATCGCCAACGGCGAGTCCTCGCCGGTGACGGTCAAACCGTACGAACTCGAACAGTTCGGTGACTTAGAACAGGACGAACTCGTCGACAAACTCGCAGACGAGATCGACGAAGACGACCTCGTCATGCGGTACAACTGGGACAACTCCCCATAACCATGAGTCTGGAAAAACCCACACCCGACACGGCGGCCGAGGTCGGTGTCACCGAGGACGGCCTCGACTACGACGCACTGGCCGACCTGCTCGGCGGGCACGTCCTCGACCGCGAGGAACACGTCAACGCCGAGGGGTTCGTCATCCGTCCCGACGAAGTGCAGGCGGTCCTCTCGACGCTGAAGAACGAGGCCGGGTTCGACCACTGTGCGTGTGTCACGGCACAGGAGTACGACGACCGGTACGAGTCTATCTACCATCTCCGGAAGTTCGACGACCCGACGCAGGAACTGTCCGTCGTCGTGCCCTCGCCGAAGGACGACCCGCACAACGAGTCGGCCGCTCGCGTCTACTCGACGGCCGACTGGCACGAGCGAGAGGCCTACGACCTCGTCGGCATCAACTACGACGACCACCCCGACCTGCGGCGCATCCTCCTCCCCGAGACGTGGCAGGGCCACCCGCTCTCGCAGGACTTCAATCAGGACCAGCCACAGATCGTCACGCTGCGTGAGAACGCCAACCCGCTGGAGGCGGACCACCGTAGCGAGGACGACTCGGACACGATGTTCGTCAACATCGGTCCCCACCACCCGGCGACCCACGGCGTCCTGCACGTGAAGACGGTGCTTGACGGCGAGCAGATCGCCGACATCGAACCGGACATCGGCTATCTCCACCGCTGTGAGGAGCAGATGTGCCAGCAGGGCACCTACCGGCACCAGATCATGCCGTACCCGGACCGCTGGGACTACGTCTCGGCCGGCATCCTCAACGAGTGGGCGTACGCTCGCGCGGCCGAGGACCTCGCGGACATCGAGGTGCCCGAGTACGCACAGGTCATCCGGACGATGTCCGCCGAACTGTGCCGCATCGCCGCGCACATGCTCGCACTCGGGACGTTCGCGCTGGACGTCTTCGGCGACTTCACCGCCATCTTCCAGTACGCGTTCCGCGACCGCGAGGTCGTCCAGAACATCCTCGAAGACCTCACCGGCCAGCGCCTGATGTTCAATTACCTGCGGCTGGGTGGCGTCGCGTGGGACCTCCCGGAACCCCGCGAGGAGTTCTTCGAGAAGACCCGCGACTTCCTCGACGACCTGCCGCACAAACTGGAAGAGTACCACGACCTCATCACGGGCAACGAGATCTTCCAGATGCGGTGTGTCGACACCGGCGTCCTCTCACCCGAAGAGGCCAAGCAGTACGGCGCCACTGGCCCGGTCGCCCGTGGCTCCGGCGTCGACTACGACCTCCGCCGTGACGACCCCTACGGCTACTACGACGAACTCGACTGGAACGTCGTCACCGAGGATGGCTGTGACAACTTCAGTCGCGTCCTCGTCCGCATGCGCGAAGTCGAGGAGTCGGCCCGCATCATCGAACAGTGTATCAACCTCCTCGAACAGTGGCCCGAAGACGAGCGCGAGATTCAGGCCAACGTCCCACGGACGCTGCGTCCGGACCCGGACACGGAGATTTACCGCGCCGTCGAGGGTGCGAAGGGTGAACTCGGCATCTACATCCGGTCGGACGGCACCGACAAGCCGGCCCGGTTCAAGATCCGGAGTCCGTGCTTCTCGAACCTCCAGACGCTGCCCGAGATGTCACAGGGCGAGTACGTCCCGGACATGGTGGCCTCGCTCGGTAGCCTCGACATCGTCCTCGGGGAGGTGGACCGCTGATGCAGTCGGCACCGCTCCCAGAGACGCTGGCGAACCTCGTCGGACTCGACCCCAACAGCACGCCGGTCATGATCCTGATGAGTCTCGTCGGCGCGGCGCTGATCGGGACGCTGATGATGACTAACACGGCGCTGGCCGGCCCGTGGGCGAAGCGGAAGATCACGGCGGCGTTCACCGACCGCATCGCCGTCAACCGAATCGGACCGTACGGCCTGTTTATCATCGTGGCCGACGCAGTGCGCCTGCTTTCGAAGGAACTCATCGTTCCGGACGGTGTCGACCGCCCCGCGTGGGACCTCGCGCCGCTCGTCATCGCTAGCACTGCCTTGCTCGGGTTCGCAGTCGTTCCGATGGGCAGCGGTATCCACCTGGCCGACCCCGAAGTGGGTCTGGCCTACGTGTTCGCGACGGCCTCGATGGCTTCGGTCGGTCTGGTGATGGCCGGCTACGCGTCGAACAACAAGTACTCGTTCCTCGGCGGTCTGCGCGCCGTCGCACAGAACTTGGCCTACGAGATTCCGCTCATCCTCACCGGCGCGTCGGTGGTCATCTTCGCCGGGTCGCTCCAGATGAGCGAAATCGTCGCAGCCCAGCAACAGACCCTCATCGGGCCGCTGCCCTCGTGGTACGCGTTCGTCAACCCCTTCGCGTTCGTGCTGTTCATGATCGCGAACCTCGCCGAAGTCGGCCGTAACCCCTTCGACATTCCCGAAGCGCCGACAGAGATTGTCGCCGGGTACCAGACCGAGTACTCCTCGGTGTACTTCGTCCTCGTCTACTTGGGTGAGTTCATCCACATCTTCCTCGGCGGGGCCATCATCGCCACCATCTTCCTCGGTGGCCCGGCCGGTCCGGGACCGGCGAGTCTCGGCATCGTCTGGTTCTTCATCAAGATCTGGGGCGTGTTCCTGTTCACGCAGTGGGCCCGCTCGGCGGTTCCGCGCGTCCGCATCGACCAGCTCATCGAGATCGGCTGGAAGGGAATGCTCGTCCTCTCGCTGGCGAACCTGCTGCTGACCGCGGTCATCGTCGGGGTGATCGCCTGATGACCGCACTCACGACCGAATCCGCTGGAGGCAACTGACAATGATTGGCATCCTGAAGTCCATGGCGACGACGATGAAACACGCCCTCGACGGGGAGACGTTCACGGTGGAGTACCCGGACGTCGCCCCCGAGGTGAGCCCCCGCTTTCGCGGCGTCCACAAGTGGAGCCAAGAGCGGTGTATCTGGTGTCGGCAGTGTGAGAACGTCTGCCCGAACAACACCATCCAGATCGTGATGGACGACCAGCGCAACGGCGAGCAGTACAACCTCCACATCGGCCAGTGTATCTACTGTCGACTGTGCGAGGAGGTCTGCCCGACCGACGCCATCCTGCTGACCCAGAACTTCGAGTTCACCGCGGACACGAAAGACGAGTTCGCCTACGACAAGGAGCAACTCAAGAACGTGCCGTGGTACAAGGACATCGACCCGCTCGAATCCCGCGAACCCGACCGGGGCGCGTGGATCGGCGAGGGCGACGGCGAAGTGGACTACCAGTAACCTGTCGGCCGTTCTTTTCACGCCCGATTCGGGCCGTCGGTAGCCGATGGTCCCCCGTGCGGACCCGCGCTCACGCGAGACGAAAGAGGAATCTTCAAAGGGGCGCCGCAAAGAGTCTCAAAGTAAGATGGCACTGTACGAGTCAATCGCGTTCGCGCTGTTCGCGTTGGTGACGGTGGGCAGCGCGGCAGGCGTCGTGTTAGTTCGGGACGTCTGGCATTCGGCGCTGTTACTGGGCGTGTCACTGGTCAGCGTCGCCGTGTTCTACGTCATGAACCAGGCGGCGTTCGTCGCAACGATGCAGATTCTGGTGTACGTCGGCGGCGTCCTCATCCTCATCACCTTCGCAGTGATGCTCACTCGGGAGGACGACTCCGTCATCGAGGTGACACCATGACCAGTAAACCGAGACTCAACACCGAGGGGAACTTCGTCGCGGGACTGGCGGCCGTCGCGCTGTTCGTCGTCCTCGGCGTCGTGTTCCTCGGCGTCTCGTTCCCGAACCCGGCCGGGTTCGGAGAGTCCGCCGCGATTACGAAGAGTCTGGGCGCGGCGATGTTCGACATCGCGCCGAGCGCGATAATGGGTGAGAACGAGGCCGCCGTCCCCTCCGAAGGGTTCCTCGTGGCCTTCGAGATAATCGACGTCGTGCTGGTCGCGGCGCTGGTCGGCGCAGTCATGCTGGCCCGCCGCGAGGAGTCCGGCGAAATCGTCGACCTCGGCGTCGACAACACGGGCACCGACGAACCGGCCGTCGCGGCCGACGGCGGTGCGGAGTCCGACGACAGTCACGGAGGTGACGGTGCGTGATTCCCGCCGAGATGTACCTCCTGCTCTCGGCTGCCGTGTTCTGTATCGGCCTGTTCGGCATTCTGACCCGACGGAACGCGCTCGTCTTCCTGATGTCCGTCGAACTAATGTTGAACGCGGCGAACATCAACTTCGTCGCCTTCTCGCTCCAGCACGGCAACCTCACCGGGCAGGTGTTCGCGCTGTTCGGGATGGCCCTTGCCGCCGCCGAGGTGGCTATCGGCATCGGTATCATCCTCGTGCTGTACCGTAACTTCAGTGACGTGGACGTGACGAAGGCGACGACGATGAGGTGGTAACAGATGGCTGCATTCACATACGCTCCGGCGATCGTCCTGCTGCCGTTCGTATCGTTCCTCGTCGCACTGTTCGCGGGCGACCGCATGCCGAAAGGCGGCGCGCTCGCGGGCATCACCGCGACGGGCGGGTCGCTGCTGCTCTCTATCTGGGTCGCGCTCACCGTCGCCGGTGGGGGCTACCACAACGAGTTCGTCTACACGTGGGTCGCCGGCGTCGAGTCGGTGACGCTCCGGTTCGGGCTACTGCTCGATCCGCTGTCGGCGCTCATGCTGCTCATCGTGACGCTCATCTCGTTCCTCGTCCACATCTTCTCGCTGGGCTACATGAACGACGAGGACGAGACGGGCCTGCCGCGCTACTACGCCGGCCTCGGCCTGTTCACGGCGAGCATGCTCGGGTTCGTCGTCGCGAACAACCTGCTGATGGCCTTCATGTTCTTCGAACTGGTGGGCCTGTGTTCGTACCTGCTCATCGGGTTCTGGTTCCGCGAGGACGGCCCGCCGAGCGCCGCGAAGAAGGCGTTCCTCGTCACCCGCTTCGGTGACTACTTCTTCCTCATCGGCGTCGTCGGTATCTTCGCCACCTTCGGTACCGGCCTCTTCGCCCCCATCACGCAGAACGGCGAGGTGGTCGCCCAGAGCTTCCCCGTGCTCGCAGAGCACGCCGTCGTCGACGGCGAGACGGAGGCCATCGCGATGCTCGACACCGTCGGCCTCTCCGCGCAGGCGTGGTTCACGGTGCTGGGACTGCTCGTCCTCGGTGGCGTCATCGGGAAGTCCGCACAGTTCCCGCTGCACACGTGGCTCCCCGACGCGATGGAGGGCCCGACGCCCGTCTCCGCGCTCATCCACGCAGCGACGATGGTCGCGGCCGGCGTCTACCTCGTCGCGCGCATGTACGGGTTCTACGCCATCTCGCCGACGGCGCTCGCGGTCATCGCGCTGATCGGTGGCTTCACGGCCCTGTTCGCCGCGACGATGGGGCTGGTCAAACAGGAAATCAAACAGGTGCTCGCGTACTCCACCATCTCCCAGTACGGGTACATGATGCTCGCGCTGGGCTCGGGTGGCTACATCGCCGCCGTCTTCCACCTGACCACCCACGCCGTGTTCAAGGCGCTGCTGTTCCTCGGTGCCGGGTCGGTCATCATCGCCATGCACCACAACGAGAACATGTGGGACATGGGCGGTCTGAAAGAGAAGATGCCGGTGACTTACTGGACGTTCCTCTCCGGGTCGCTGGCGCTGGCCGGCATCGTTCCCTTCGCCGGCTTCTGGTCGAAAGACGAGGTGCTGTTCGAGGCGCTCATCCACGGGTTCGGAACTGAGGGCGGTCTCGGAACGGCTTACCTCGTCGCGTACGCCATGGGGCTACTGGCCGTGTTCTTCACCGGCTTCTACACCTTCCGGATGGTGTACCTGACCTTCCACGGAACCGCCCGCACTGACACCGCGCGGAACCCCCACGGCGTTCGCTGGAACGTCAAAGGGCCGCTCGCGGTGCTGGGCGTGCTGGCCGCGACGGTCGGGTTCATCAACATGAAACCCGTCGCGGAACTGACCGGCGCGCACATCGACTTCCTCCACAAGTGGCTGAACGGTCCCGAGGAAGGTGGCTGGCCGGCCGCACTCAACACCGGCCTCCACCACTACGAAGGGCTGCTTCACGACGTGGCCCACGTCACCGCGGGGTACCCGCTCGGTGAGACGCCGACGCTGCTCGCCTCGGCGGCCGTCTCGCTGGGGCTGGCGCTCGCCGGTGCCGGCGCCGCGACCGCGCTGTACCGCGGACCCGACCCCGTCGAACACACGGACAAGTTGGGCAGTCTGAAGACGCTACTCATGCACAACTACTACCAAGACGAGTATCAGGTGTGGCTCGCGACGGGTCTCACGTACCCGCTCGCACGCGCGATGGACAAGTTCGATCAGGGTGTCGTCGACGGCGTCGTCAACGGCATCTCCAGCGTGAGCCTCTTCGGTGGCAGTCGCATCCGCCGCATCCAGTCGGGCGTCGTCAGCAACTACGCGACGCTGCTGACGCTGGGGCTGGTGCTCCTGCTGGCTATCTTCGGCCTCGCCGGGGGGTGGTTCTGAATGTGGGTCGCTGCACTCCTCGCGGTGACACTGTTCGGGAGCGCCGCGGTCATGCTCTCGCCGGACCGCTACGCCGGCAAACTCGCCGCCGCCATCAGCGCCGTCCCGGCGCTGGCGTCGGTGTACATGTACTACGTGTTCCTCACCCAGAACGGCGGTGCGGGCAACGCGCTCCTCTCGCCCGGAGAGGTGGCTTTCGGCCAACAGATCCCGTGGATAGACCTCGCGGGCTACCAGATAGCCTACTACGTCGGGCTGGACGGCGTCAGCATGCCGCTGCTCGCGCTGACGACCATCCTGACCACGCTGGCCATCGTCTCGGCGTGGACGCCCATCGACGAGCGACAGTCCCAGTTCTACGGGCTGATGCTGTTCATGGAGACGAGCCTCATCGGCGTCTTCGCGGCGCTCGATTTCTTCCTCTGGTTCGTCTTCTGGGAGGGCGTCCTCATCCCGATGTACTTCCTCATCGGCGTCTGGGGCGGCCCCCGGCGGAAGTACGCCGCGATCAAGTTCTTCGTCTACACGAACGTGGCCTCGCTCGTCATGTTCGCGGGGCTGTTCGCACTGGTGTTCAGCACCGACCTCACGTCGCTGGCCCTGCCGGCGATGGCCGAAGCGTTCCGCAACGCCTCCGGACTGCCGACCATCGCCGGGTTCAGTCTGGCGACCATCTCCTTCGTCCTGATGTTCTTCGGGTTCGCGGTGAAGGTGCCCGTCTTCCCGCTGCACACGTGGCTGCCCGACGCTCACGTCGAGGCGCCGACGCCGGTGTCGGTGATGCTGGCGGGCGTCCTCCTGAAGATGGGGACCTACGCACTGCTGCGGTTCAACTTCACGATGCTCGCGGAGACGGCACAGGCACTCGCCGTCCCCCTCGCCATCGTCGGCGTCGTCAGCGTCATCTACGGCGCGATGCTGGCGCTGGCACAGCGCGACCTCAAGCGCATCGTCGCATACTCCTCCATCTCGTCGATGGGGTACGTCATCCTCGGACTGGTCGCCTTCACGCCCCACGGCATGGGCGGTGCGACCTTCCAGATGGTCGCACACGGCCTCATCTCGGGGCTGATGTTCATGACCGTCGGCGTCATCTACAACACCACACACACGCGCATGGTCGGCGACATGTCCGGCCTCGCAGACCGGATGCCGTGGACGGTCGGCATCTTCGTGGCCGCCGCGTTCGGCTACATGGGCCTGCCGCTGATGGCCGGGTTCGCCGGAGAGTTCCTCATCTTCCAGGGCGCGTTCGACGCGGCCACGCTGGGTAGCGCCGCGCCGGTGCTGACCTCGCTGGCCATGTTCGGTATCGTCGTCGTCGCCGGCTACCTGCTGTGGGCGATGCAGCGCACGCTGTTCGGTGGCTTCAGTCTGGAGACGGACTACGAGGTCGGTCCGGCCGCGTTCCACGACGTCGCACCGCTCGCGGTCCTCCTCCTGCTAGTCATCGCACTCGGTGTCGCCCCTGACCTCTCCTACGATATGATTCAACACGCGATTACGCCGCTCACTGGAGGTGGTGCATAGATGGTTCATCAGCTACCTAGCTGGGCGGGGCTTGCACCTGCGCTTGCACTCGCCGTGACGGCGCTGGTCCTGCTACTGATCGACAGCGTCGACCCCGATACGACGAACACGAGTCTCCTCGGCGGCGTCTCCGTCGTCGGATCGCTGGCGTCGCTGGCATTCGCCGTGTGGTTCATCTTCGGCGGCACCGGCATCCCCACCAGCGAGGGCGGCGTCGGCACGCCCGTGCTGTTCAACGGGCAACTGGTCGTCGACCAGATGGCCCTGTTCTTCATGATCATCGTCGCGAGCGTCACGGCGCTCGTGACGCTCGCCAGTACGGACTACGTGCGAGAACACGCCTATCAGGCGGAGTTCTACGCTCTCGTCTTGCTGGCTGCGACGGGGATGTCCGTCCTGAGTGCGGCCAACAGTCTGGCGACGGCGTTCGTCGCACTGGAACTCGTCTCGCTGCCCTCCTACGCGCTCGTCGCGTTCCTCAAGAAGAACCGCGGCAGCGTCGAGGCCGGGCTCAAGTACTTCCTCATCGGCGCGGTGTCTTCGGCGGTGTTTGCCTACGGCATCTCGCTGGTGTACGCCGCGACGGGCGTCCTCCGGTTCGACGGCATCGCGACGGCCATCGAGAGCGGCACCGTCCAGACCATCGTCGACGGCACGGTGCAGGCCCAGTCCGGGTCGCCCGCCGTCCCGATGTCGATTCTGGGCGTCGGTATCATGATGGTCATCGGCGGCGTCGCGTTCAAAATCGCCGCCGTCCCGTTCCATTTCTGGGCGCCGGAGGCCTACGAGGGCGCGCCCGCGCCCATCTCGGCGTTCCTCTCGTCGGCCTCGAAGGCCGCCGGGTTCGTGCTCGCCTTCCGTGCCTTCGCCGTCGCGTTCCCCATCGGGGCGCTCGTCTCCAGCGGCGAGGCGCTGAACTGGTTCGTCGTCTTCCAGGTGCTCGCTATCGCGACGATGTTCATCGGGAACTTCGCGGCCGCCACCCAAGAGAAGGTCAAGCGGATGATGGCCTACTCCAGCGTCGGCCACGCCGGCTACATCCTCATCGGCCTGGCCGCACTGTCGGCCTCCGGTGACGGGATGGCCCTCTCGATGAGCGCCGGGATGGCCCACCTGCTCGTCTACGGGTTCATGAACACCGGCGCGTTCCTGTTCATCGCGCTCGCCGAGTACTGGGGCATCGGCCGCCGCTTCGAGGACTACAACGGTCTCGGCCGGCAGGCCCCGCTGGCCTGTGCCGCGATGACCGTCTTCCTGTTCAGTCTGGCCGGCCTGCCCATCGGCGGCGGGTTCTTCTCGAAGTTCTACCTGTTCTCGGCGACGCTGGACGTCGGCGCGTGGTCGCTCGCGGCCGCGCTGGTCATCAACAGCGCGCTGTCGCTGTTCTACTACTCCCGCGTCGTCAAGGCGATGTGGATCGAGGAGCCGACCGGCGACCGCACCATCGAGTCGTACCCGACCGGTCTCTACACGGCTATCGTCTCGGCCGCCGTCGTGACGGTGCTGCTGGTCCCCGGGTTCGACTACGTCTCCAGTCTCGCGTTCCGGGCCGTCGAACTACTGTAGCTCGTAGACGAAGACGCCGCCGCTCTCTCGTTTTTGGACGCGGCCCTGTGCTTCGAGCACGTCCAGATGCCCGATAGCCTCGCTCATGCCCGAGAAGTACTCCGTCGCCGGCAGGTCCCCGAACAGCGCCGTCATCACGTCCGCGGGCGTCGTCGCGCCCTCGCTCACGATGTCGGTGACTTCCTCGCTTCGCTGGTCGTGTTCGGCGAGGATGGCGTCGATACGCTCCGTCGGTGACTCGACGGGTTCTCGGTGGCCGGTGAGAAAGCGGTCGTGACCCTGCTCTCGGAGCCAGCGTAACGACTCGTTGAACGCGGGGAGGACGCGCGGACGCTGACCGCCGCGGTCCTCGGGTGGCTGGAGGAACGGGTTCGGCGTGATGTCGCCCAACACGTTGTCGCCGACGACGGCCTCGCGGCGGCCGTCCCAGTCGTACGAGAAGATGAGTTCCCCCACGGCGTGTCCGGCGACGCTGTCGACCGTGAGTCGCTCGTCGTCCACGGTAAGCGTATCACCGGCCGTCACCTCGCGGTCGGTGGCAACACTCTGGGCGTACGCCAGAAACGCCTCTGGGAGCTGTGTGACCGCCTCCGCGGTCTCTCGGGAGATGCCACAGCGCTCGAAGAAATCCGAGAAGTACGATTGCTCGTACTTCAGGCGGGTGGCGAAGTCGCGCATGATGCCCGCGGCGTCGGGACTGGCGAGGACACGTGCCCCTTCCGAGCGCAGGCGGGCCGCGAGTCCGAAGTGGTCGGGATGCGGGTGGGTGACGAGGACCTGCGAGACGTCAGCGGGCGTGAGTTCGCGTGCCTCCAGCGTCTCCAGCAGCCGCGACCACGCCTCCTCGCTGTCCGGCCCCGGGTCGACGACGGTTCGACCGGCGACGTACGCGTTGACCGCCCCGACCTGAAACGGCGTCGGAATAGATACACGTGTGAACATACCACGATGATGTGTGGCAGGATGGAAAACAGTTCGTACACACCCAGTCGGGCACAAAGGATTTATTCGTCGTCCGCCAAGGGACAGATATGAACAAGCACTTCGAAGACGCTCGGTACTATCTCAAGCGCGCCGGCGAAACCGCGAGCAAGGGCGTCAAAGAGGAACTCGAACCCGTCGAGCAGCGATTCCGAGAACTGACCGGTAAGGAGAGCGAACCGGAAGCCGGACGCCTCGATAAGGTCAAATCGGACCTGAAGGAACTCCAGCAGAACGCCGAGGGCGAGGCCGAACAGGCCATCGCCGACGCCCGCGAGAAGATCGACTCCTACCGGCAGAAAGACGAGACGGAAGCGTAGTCGGAACGCAATTCTTAATGTATCCGGTCGAATAGCCTCGGGTGTAGCCGGGGTTGGTGATCTAGTCCGGTTATGATACCTCCTTCACACGGAGGAAGTCGGCGGTTCGAATCCGCCCCAACCCACTGAATTTCTCGCGCCGCTTCACTGCGAGCGGCGCGTGTATGAAGCGTTTGGCGGATTCGAACCCCGGAGCGAGCGAGCGGTAGCGAGCGAAGTTCAGTCGGTGAGAATCCGCCCCAACCCATCCTCTGCGTTCACGAAACGACGAGTGTAGCGGCCATACGCTACCCGAGTACGTCGAAGTAGGATACTAGTAGTACAGTTACGTTTCGGTGGCCTCGTTGAAACCCTCAATCAGCGACAGTTCTGAGAAGCCGTGCTGAATACACAGCGCAAAGTCACCAACAATTCCGCCGATATCGAAGGGACGTGGCGAAACCCTGCGACTGTAGCCGTGAAGTGAAGCCGACACGTGGGGGTTACATCACACGGCGGTGCCAAGCCGGCTCCCAACGTGGCGAAAATCCCCAGCCGAGGACAAGGGGAGCTTACAGATCACCGCGGAGGTGGATTTTTTCGTCTGCTTTGGTCGCTATCGCGTCCTCGTGGACGTCGTATTCGTCGGCGTCGCTGTCGGCCCATCCGAGGTCTGCCTTGGCCGCCTCGATGAGGGACGGATCCGGTTCGACGGAGGCTGTCAGCGAATGGTGCGGTATCCGACACCGGCGACGACGGCGACAGCGTAGCTCCCGAGCAAGAAGGGAGCCCAGAACACCCAGAGGTCAAAGCTCGGGAACAGGTAGCTCCCGACGGAACTTCCGAGCATCATCACGAGGTAGCCCGGATACGCCAACGGCGTCAGTAGTCGGCCGTCCAGACTGCCGACGACGAGTGGAACAGTTAGGAGTGTGAACACGACCGCGACGACGCGGCCAGCAAACACCGTCCGGAAGTGCTGGAGGTCGAGTCCGTCCGCAGTTGAGTCGCTCATCTGTTCTTATCACCTCCCGTGGTTTCGACCCGCCCGTCACGCCGTGGGATGCCGTGTCTCGCCAACAACGTCTCTGCAATGAGCGACGTCCACTGTGCCGCAGTCGACGGATCAAGAATGAACCTCGTCGACTCGACGATGTAGCCCGGGAGGTCGAGGTCACCTGCAACCTTGTGGCCGAGGAGTGGAGAAGACCCGTCGAGGGAGTTCCCGCGCTCGTAGCGATGGTACGGCATATACCACGGGACGACGGTGTCGTTCGCGGTATCGATAGCCGTCTGCGCGTAAGCCGGTGCTGGGTCGACTACCGTCGGGAAGACCGCCTGCCCGACGGACGATTCGTGGGTTCGATACACGCCTTGCGAGGAGTGTAAATCGAGGACGACATCGGGATCGGCTTGCTCGACCAGTTGCCAGATGGCCCGTGCGAGTTTCGTCTCTGCCTCTCGACCTGTGGGGAACTTCCGATTCAGGTCACCGTTGTCGTTGTGTCGCGTCCCTCGCTCGATGGCCGGTCGGTTCGCCTTCGGGAGGATGACTAGTTCTCCGGCGTCGAACTCCCACGAGGCGACGTCGCTCGCCGCCCGATACCCGCTCGGTTCGTCACCGTGCATCCCGCCGACGACGACGGCGGTGGGGCCGTCGTTCGGCGCATCGATGGTGACCACCTCTGATGCGTACTCCGTCCCCGCCAGAAGCGTCTCCGTCGTGCGCGCCCCTCCACCTGCCTGCGTCGTTGCCGTCGCTGATGTCGTCCCAACGGTCCCGATAAGCGCTGACCCACCGAGGGCCGCCGCCGAGTGGGCGAGGAACGTCCGTCGTCTCATTGTCGGCCCTAGATTCTACGAATGGAAACTTATCGGGGGGCTAAGTACGTTCGTTGTGTCTCGTTGCCCTGAGAAGTGGTGGAGCTCTACCAAACCCTCGCTGCTGGCGGTTGTGAGGGGTTTACGCCGCGCTCTTTCGACCACGTCCGGAGGTAGTCTATACCACTTGGGCGGTGCCAGTCGGCGCAGATTTCGGGTTTGAAGCAACCATCGGCCCAGAACTCACGGTACCGACCCGTTTAACCGGTATCTGTCTCGACTGATTCGCAAGGCACAGATCGACGGCACCGTCGCCCGGTACTGAGGGGACGCTACTCGCGCCGTGCTACGCCGTCTCGACGAACCGCGCGTCCGCAGAGGTGTGACCGCGGTTGAACGACAACACCTGCGCACGAACGACGTCGCCCTCCGAGAGCGACGAGGGCACGTCCTCGGTGAAGAGAACGAACCCCTCCACCTTCCCGACGGCGACGCGGTCGCCGGAGTGGTGGTCTGTGAACTCCGTGATGCCGAACTCGTACGTCTCGCCGATGTCGACGGGTGGGTCACGCTCCTGTGCGTCCTCGTGGGCACGTCTGGACTGAGCCACGTCTGACGACCCGTTGCGTCGAAGCGCTACCAGACCCAGCGCGAGGACGAGCACGCCGCCGGCCGCGAACCAGATGAGTTCCATGTGCGGTGTCTCAGGTTCCGCGTTCTAATAGGTTACAGAGTCGGTACGGCGTCGCGTCGACCGGGCGAACCGCCCGAGTTCAGAGCCCGAGTTTGTCGCGGAGGCCGCCAGTCGACGACGAGTCACGTTCCGAGGGGTCCCACTCTGTGGGCAGTTCCGCGGCCAGTTCGGCCACTTCCTCCTCGCCGAACCGTGGGTCCGCTGTGGCGTCGTCGAGCCAGTCAGCCCATCCCTCGGCCGAGAGCAAGCCTCGGGAGTCGGACTCCCACTGGTCGACGAGCGCTTCTCGGTCACGGAACGGGATGTCCATGCCGCTGTCGCCCCAGTACAGCGGCGACAGTTCGAAGGCGTGCGTCTCGCTATCGAGCCAGACGAGTCGGTAGGGGTAATCGTTGTACAGGAAGACGTCGTCGGGCGACACCTCGTCGCCGTTTGGGAGTTCGAGCGTCTCGCTCATGGACGACAGTACGTGTGGGCGACGTTTCAGGGTTGTGCGGACCACGCTCGGCCCGAGAGAGGAATGTCGAGTCGACCGGTCGGTCGCTGGATCAGTACTCGTGGAGGGGTCGCTGGCGAATCTTGCTCCGCAGGTCGCCGATAGCAGGGTCGCCGTCGCCGACGAACTGCTGGCACACCGCGTGAACCTCCTCGCGAGTTATCTTCACGTTGCCTTGCTCGATGACGTCGGCCGGGCGAGTGCGGAGTTCGCGGATGGTGCCGACGGCGAGCAGGAAGGGGATGGCCCACGCCGACAGCGAGTTGCCCCGCGTCTCGGGCATGGCGTCGAGCCACGTCTGGGCCCCGTCGAGGTAGCTCTCGGCCCGGGCGGTTACCTGCTCGATGACCGGGACCAGCGAGTCGACGTTGCTCGGGTCGCCCACGTCGCCGTGGTCGAGGCCCTCCTCGCGGAGCAGTTCCAGCGGGAGGTAGACGTTGTTCTCCTCCTCCATGTCGGTCGCGGCGTCTTTCGCGACGTTGACCAACTGGAGCAAGAGGGCAAAGGAGCGTGCGTTCTCCTCCATCCGCTGGACCTGCTCGTCGGTGGCTTCGTGGGAGACGAGCCCCGTCACCAGCGTCCCGACGGTGCCGGCGGCGTACCAGCAGTACTCTTCGAGTTCTTCGAGGCTCTTGATGCGCAGACCGCCCTCGTCGGCGTAGCGGTCGACGAACATCGCCATCCCGTCGACGAGTTCGCGGACCGGGCCGCGAATCGCTTCGAGCGAGTGACTGTCGAGCGAACGGAAGACACCGACCGCACGACCGGCGTTGTCGACGACCTCCCAGTCGTCGGTCATCGTGGCAGGGAGCCACTCCGACGCCGCCTCGTCGAACGCGCGAACCGAGGCGTCGGCAGAGGGGTCAAGCGTCCGACTGTACAGTCGGAGGAGGTCCGCCTGTACCCCCGGGGGGATGTGTCCGGCGTCCTCGATAGTGTCGGCGACGCGGCAGAGGAGATAGCCGACACAGATGTCGCGTGCCATCGGCTCGTCGAGTTCCGCAATTGTCAAACTAAACGTCCGCGAGACCCGGTGGACGGCGTCGTAGCACCACTCAATATCTTCTTCTGACGACCGGCCAGTGTGGTTCTGAGACATTCCCGTCACCCGGCGTAGGGCGTACTGTGATAAAAATGGGGCGGCTGTGTTGCGGCCGAGAGACGGTCCGGTGGTCACCGGCGTGGCGGCAAACGCCACGCCTAAGCCGAGCAAGTACGTACGATAGCCCATGACCGTCCTCCGTGCGGTGGTGAGGGGTCGATGAACCGCGACGACACGATAGCGCTCGCCGTGACCATCGCCGCCGTGGTAATCGTCCCCGGCCTCGCGAACGGGTTCCTGAGTCAGATGGGGTATCCGTGGGTCGGAAGCGCCGTCTGGGCGCTGGGCTACGGCCTCGGGGTCGTGTACATCTGGTACGAGTGGGTCCGGCCGCTCGACATCAGCGCCCCTGAGGGCGTGGGCCTGCACGAGGACGAGGACGCCGTCGAAGACCCATAATAATCTAGCCCAGATTCTTTAATAATCTCGGCCAACTGTACCCCACTCTGTAGCAGTTGGGTTAATAGGACACCGTCGTCTACCCTCGCATATGAGCAGCGAGGACACGCGCACGCTCCGCCTCCGTGTCCCGGAGATGGACTGTTCGTCCTGTGCGGCGACGGTCGATTCGGCGATGACCGACCTACCGGGGGTCGAATCCGTGGACACGCGGCCGGGGAGCGGTATCACGGTAGTGACGTACGACCCCGGCGCCGTCGAGCGGGAGACGCTCGTCTCGGCCGTCGAACGGGCGGGCTACGCCGTCGAGGGCGCGAGCGACGACGCGACCGACGTGCCCAGAAGCGAGGCTCGCGCCTCGGTCTGGCGGTCGGCCCGCGCGAAGAAGACGGCCGTCGGCGGCGTGTTGCTCGCCGTCGGCCTCGTCGCCGAGTTCGGTCTGGCCCCGATACCGGTCGCCACCGTCGGTCCGGTCGGACCGTTCGGCCTCGTCGAGTTCGTCCTCGCGGACCTCCTCTTTCTGGGAGCGGTCGCCGCGGCCGGACAGGAGATCCTGCGCGGGGGAGTGGTCGCCGCCCGGCAGCGCAACCTCGGCATCGACTTCCTGATGTCGGCGGCCATCGTCGGCGCCATCACCGCCTCGCTGGTCGGCGACGAGACGCTGTACGTCGAGGCGGCGACGCTCGCAGTGCTTTTCAGCATCGCCGAGTTGCTGGAGGGGTACGCGATGGACCGGGCGCGAAACTCTCTGCGGGAACTGGTGGACCTCGCACCCGACGAGGCGACAGTCAAGCGGGACGGCGAGGAAGTGACGGTCCCCGTCGACGAGGTGACCGTCGGCGACCGCGTCGTCGTCC
This sequence comes from Haloarcula sp. JP-L23, assembly GCF_011602445.1. Classification (NCBI taxonomy): domain Archaea; kingdom Methanobacteriati; phylum Methanobacteriota; class Halobacteria; order Halobacteriales; family Haloarculaceae; genus Haloarcula; species Haloarcula sp. JP-L23. The sequence goes on from NZ_CP050014.1 coordinate 2,903,590, forward strand.
GGCCTGGCGAGAAGATACCGACCGACGGCGACGTTCTGGAAGGGGCGTCCGCCGTCGACGAATCGCCCGTCACCGGCGAGTCCGTCCCCGTCGACAAGCAACCGGGGGACGCCGTCTACGCCGGGACGATGAACGAGGGCGGCTACCTCGAACTGCAAGTGACCGCGCCGCCGGGCGAGGACACCCTCTCGCAGGTCATCCGCCTCGTGGAGGACGCCGAGGCGAAGAAAACCGAGCGCGAGCAGTTCGTCGAGCGGTTCTCGAACTACTACACGCCGCTGATGGTGACACTCGCCGTCGCCGTCACGGTCGGCCCGCCGCTCTTGCTGGGCGCACCGTGGCTGGAGTGGTTCGTCACCGGTATCACCCTGCTGGTGCTCGCCTGCCCCTGTGCGTTCGTCATCTCGACGCCTGTCACCGTCGTCGCGGGCATCACCAGCGCCGCCCGCCACGGCGTCCTCGTGAAGGGCGGGACCTACCTCGAAGCGATGGGCGGCGTCGACGCGATAGCCCTCGACAAGACGGGGACGCTCACGAAGGGCGAACTCTCCGTCACCGACGTCGTCCCCGTCGGTGACCGGACCGAGACGGACGTCCTGCGCTGTGCGCGGGGCCTCGAAGCCCGGTCGGAACACCCCATCGGCGAGGCCATCGTCGCTCACGCCGAGGAGGCGGCCGTCGAAGTCACCGAACCGACGAGCTTCGAGAGCCTGACCGGCGAGGGCGTGCAGGCGACGCTCGACGGGACGCGCCACTACGCCGGCAAACCCGGCCTGTTCGACGACCTCGGCTTCGAACTCGACCACGCCCACGTGGTCAACCCCTCCGGCGAGTTGGCCGGCGAGGTCCGGGAGATGTGTGACCGACAGGGCTGTCTCAACCTCGTCGAGGACACCATCCCCCGACTGCAGGACGAGGGCAAGACCGTCGTGCTGGTGGGGACGGAGGACTCGCTGGAGGGTATCGTCGCCGTCGCCGACGAACTGCGCCCGGGCGCCGCCGAGACGGTCGCGCGTCTCCGTGACCTCGGTATCGAACCGGTGATGCTCACCGGCGACAACGAGCGCACGGCCCGCGCTATCGCCGAACAGGTCGGTATCACCGACTACCGGGCAGGACTCATGCCTGACGAGAAAGTGGCCGCCGTCGAGGAACTGCTAGACGAGTACGACAGCGTGGCGATGGTCGGCGACGGTGTCAACGACGCGCCGGCGCTGGCGACGGCGACGGTGGGTATCGCGATGGGCGCGGCCGGCAGCGACGCGGCCATCGAGACGGCCGACATCGCCCTGCTGGGCGACGACATCGGGCGACTGCCCTATCTCGCCACCCTCTCGAAGAAGGCCACCGGCGTCATCCGGCAGAACGTCTGGTCCAGTCTGGGCCTGAAACTCCTGCTGGCGGTCGGTGCGGTCACCGGATACGTCGGCGTCGCGCTGGCAGTGTTGCTGGGCGACGCGGGGATGACCGTCGGAGTCACCGGCAACGCGATGCGTCTCTCGCGAGTCGAGGCCGAGGAGTTCGGCGAGGCCCGTGAGTAGGCACACGGAGAACCAATCAGAAACGCGTATACAACAGCAGTTGTAGTCATCCAGAAACCCTTATCCCGGTCGTGGACGCACACGGATGCATGGACGACCACTCGCTCGGCGACGGGGCACCCGGTTTCAGAGCCCGCGCCGGCTGGACACGTGAACAAGCGGCACGCATCGAACGGACCGACGAGACGGTGGGACCCATCGTCTATCCGCCCGAGAGCGACCAGATACCCCATCTCCACATCTGGGATACGTGGTTCCTCCGGAACCGGGACGGCACCCTCGCCGAGGTCGACGGCTACCGCGTCTGTTTCTCGCTGACCGCGCCCTCGGACCTCCTGCCGGGTAAGCGCCACGACGTGGCGAGCGTCCGCTGTTTCTACTCTGCTGACGGCCGCAACTGGCACGACGGCGGCCCCGTCTTCGAGGACGCACTGGGCCAGCGCCAGTGGGCCGGCTCCGCGCTGTACGACGACGACGGGTCGGTCTACCTGTTCTACACCGCCGCTGGTGAGGAAGGGGCCGAGGACCTGACGTACTCCCAGCGCATCGTCGGGGCCGGCGGTGGCACCGTCGACACGAGCGAGGGGTTCTCCCTTCGCGGACCGTGGACCCACCACGAACTGCTCCGCCCGGACGGCGACCGGTACGAGCGCGAAGACCAATCGCGCGCGATGATCTACACGTTCCGCGACCCGTGGTTCTTCGAGGACCCCCAGACGGGCGAGACGTGGCTCCTCTTCGAGGCCAACTCCCCCGTGCCCGAAGGGAGCGACGTCTGTGACGGCGACGCCGCCCAGCAGGGGTACAACGGCAGCGTCGGCATCGCACGCTCGCCGACGGGCGACCCGCTCTCGTGGGAACTCGAAGACCCGCTGCTGGACGCCGTGGGCGTCAATCAGGAACTCGAACGCCCTCACATCGTCTACAAGGACGACCTGTACTACCTCTTCGTCTCCAGTCACCTCCATACGTTCGCGCCGGGACTCGAGGGGTACGACGCGCTCTATGGCTTCGTCGCCGAGGAACTGCGCGGGGACTACGTCCCGCTGAACGAGTCGGGCCTCGTCGTCACTAACCCCGAGAACGCACCGTTCCAGTCGTACTCGTGGATGGCGTTCCCCCACGACGACGAGGTGCTCGTCCAGAGCTTCTTCAACTACTTCGACTTCGCGGGCGAGACGCTCGACGAGATAGCACACCTCCCGGAGTCCGAACAGATGCGCCGGTTCGGCGGGACGCTCGGGCCGACGCTCCGACTCGACGTGCAGGGAACGGAGACGCGTATCACCGGGAAACTCGGTCACTGGCACGTCCCGATGGCCGGTGAGGAACTACCGCCGACCGAGCGAGAACTGATTCGTCGGGCGCGGACCGACGAGGACGGCAGCGGCGGCTACGTCTCCGAGGACTGACTCAGGGACGGCTCGACAGTTTTTCGCGGACACTCGGCTCGCGTTCCGCGTCCCACGCGCTCTGCATCTCCCAGACGTCGAGCGACGCCACGGTCGCACGCCCGCCGTCGGCCGCCAGCGAGATGCCCGTGGCGTCCTCGCTGGTCGGGTAGACGCGACTGGTCAGGCAGTGGCGCTCGTTGGCGAACACCTCGACGACGCTGCCGTCGACGAACACGCGCAGCGAGAGCGGCGAGTCGTACGGCGTGACTCGCATCCGCTGGGTGGCGATGGTCGCCTCCGGGTCGTGGCTCGATTCCGAGCGGTCGACGTACATCTCGCTGTCGCGCGTGTAGCGAATCGGCGTTCGCTCGGCCCGGTCCGGTGTCTCCAGCACGGAGAGTTCGACGGCCTCGGCGTCCTCCAGTCGGACAGTCGCGCGCAGTTCGAACGCCCGGCTCTCGACGTCTACGCGCTGTCGGTCTCCGCTCGACAGGCGGAGTTCGTCGTGGTGGGTGTTCGCCCCGCGGAGGGCCGTCAGTTCCGGCGCGGGCCGCTGACAGAGGCCGCCGTCGTCGGCCAGCGTCAGTTCGCGTGGGAGCGACATCGTCCCGGACCAGCCTGCGTCCCACTGGGCGCTTACGTCACGCGCCTCGGGAATCCAGCCCCACGTGAGGATGCGGCCGTCGTCCGTCCACATCGACTGGGGCGCATAGAAGTCGCCGTGGTCGAGTTTGTCCCGGCGCTCGGCGGTGAACTCGCCGTCGTCGTAGGTACCGAGGAAGTACACAACGTCCTCGTAGTTCGAGACGTGCAGGAGGTGTCGGTCCCCGAAGTCCAGCAGTTCGGGACACTCCCAGACGGTGCCGGCGGTGTCGCGGTCGCCGCTGAGGATGGGACCGCGGTACTCCCAGTCCCGGAGGTTCTCGGAGACGTACAGCAGGGCCGCGCCGCCGCCGCCCTCCATGCCGGCGCCGATGAGCTGGTGCCAGACGCCGTCCTCGCGCCAGACGCAGTGGTCGCGGAACTCGCCTTCCCAGTCCTCGGTCCGCAGGACCTCGGGTTCGGCGGGCGTCTCCTCGATGACGGGGTTCGCGGGGTCCTTGACCCACGACGAGAGCGCCTCGTCGGCCGCCGTCGCGATACACGGCAACTGTTTCTTGTCCCGGCCGCCGGTGTAGAGGATGGTCGCGGTGCCGTCGTCGTCCACCGCACATCCGGACCAACAGCCGTCGCGGTCCGGACCGTCCGGCGACGGCGAGAGCGCCACCGGTCGGTCCTCCCAGTGTATCAGGTCGTCGCTGACCGCGTGGCCCCAGTGAATCGTGTTGTGGAACGGCCCGGTCGGGTTGTACTGATAGAACAGGTGATAGCGCCCGTTCCAGTGGATGAGTCCGTTCGGGTCGTTGAGCCAGTTGGCCGGCGGGGTGACGTGGAACGTCGGCCGGAGCGGGTCGTCGGCCAGCCCCTCGCGCATCGCGGTAAGCGTCTCGACGTCTTTCGGGCGACCGGTGAACCGAACACCGTCGCCGTCGGCGAGGTACCCCAGCGCGTTCGACACCAGCGTCTCGCGGTTACGGTGACAGATGTCGTGGGTCGGTTGGCGAAAGGAGACGGCCGAGCCGATGCCGAGGACGTGGCCTTCGCCGGGTTCCCAGACGACAGTGGCCATTCCTTTCACCACGTCGGTGTCGCCCCGCACCGTGCTAGCGAGAACGTCACCCGCCATCGGCGCGACGTGTTCATAGCGCGCGTAGGGCACCGTTATCCCGGGGCCGCGGGTGTGGACTCTGAGCGTGTCGAACCCCTCTGCGACCGGGTGGTCGGCATAGAGGGCCTTCCAGAGCGGACCCGTGGGTTCCGGAATCTCCTCCCAGCCCACCGCGTCGGGACCGACCGCGTCGAAGCCGAGCGGTTCGACGGCGGCCATCGCGCCGAGGGTCAGCAGGAGCGACCCACCGGACCGGACGTAGGCGGCGAGTGCCTCCCCTTGGGGGCCCGCAACGGCCGCCCCGTCGAAGGGGTCGTCACGGTGCCACCAGAGCACGTCGTAGTCGGTCGGGTCGACAGTTGCGAGAGAACACCGCTCGACGTCGTCGAACGCCTCCTCGCACCATTCGTACGCTGCCGTTTGTTCGTCGGAACAGGAATCGACGAACAGGCAGCCGACGCGTCGCGACTCTACCATTGGAGGTACTCACCCTCTCAAATATAAAAACATTCGGCAATCGTTCGTGTCTGTTACTGACTGAATGTGAGTGGGTCGGCGGAAGCACCGTCCTACCGGAGAAAAACAGCGAAGACGGTGCCGTCGCGTCAGTCGATACGCGCGTTCCGAGCCTCGGCCTTCCAGTCGATGAGCGTGTCGTGACAGTTCGGGCAGACGAACTCTGTCAGTTTCGTCGTCTCGTCGTTGTACGTCATCCGTGTACCGCAGTTCGAACAGTACATTATAGTTGATGATGGTTTTTGGGCAGTATTAAGCGTTGCTTCCCCCTTGGAAACTCTATTTAATTTAACGGCCTTACATCGGTAAAGCGGGCTGGGGTGGGACTATACGCCGGCATGCGGCCCTGCGCAGTCCGAATTCCGGGACTTCGACGGGACAGCGGGCGGTCGACTCGTCCGTCTGGTCTCTGGTCTGGCCACCCGCTCGCGCGGATTCGGGGAGTGCCCGCCAGTCACTCTTCGATGACGCGCCGTGTCGACTCGGGTAAGGCGACGTCCTGCGCGTCGACGATGGCCGAGAGCGAGTCGCCATCGAGGACTCGAACCTCCCGGTCGCCCGCGAGCGAGGAGCGTTCCTGTTCTAAGGGGACCGCCGCCGCGAGCAACACCGCGTCGGCGTCGTCCGAGGACGCGAGGTCGGCACAGCGGTCGAGTGTGGCCGCGCCGACCGAGTCCGCCTCGGGGTCCTCGACGACGACACCCATCACGTCGCCGTCGTCCCGCCGGACCAGAAGGTCAAACGGCGACTCGCCGGCCCCGCGCTGGGTCGACCACACCGTCTCGTCGAGTGCGTCGGCGACCACCGCCGTCAGTTCCTGCTGGTCGAGCGAGCGAAGGCGCTCGGTCGTCGACTCGGGCGCACCCTGTCCGGTGAGCGACGGCCCGAACTCCGACTCCGCGGCCTCGATAGCCGCCTCGATGGCCGTGGGACCGTCGTCGTCGGGAACCGGATCACCGATGGTCGCCGTCACCGAATCGGCCGGTTCCTCGCCACCCTCGATGTGGTCCGTGACCTCGTCGCCGGCCAGTATCGCCTCGATTCGCTCGATACGCTGTGTGACCGCGTCCCGTTCGGTTTCGAGGTGGTCGACCGCGTCCGGGTAGCAGTCTCGGGCGGTCGCCAGCGCCGTCTCGAAAGCCTCTGCAGCGGCCTCGAACTCCGCGAGGGCCGCATCGTACTGCTCGGCGTCGCTGTACCAGTCGCCGGCCCGCATCGCGTCGACGGCGATCGCTCGCTGGGCCCCGGTCAGTTGCTCCGCGACGGTCCCGAGTCGCTCGCGCACCTTCTCGGGGTCACCCGCGAAGCGCCGGTCACCGCTGCCCCAGTCCAGTTCCAGCACGCGCCGGTAGTGAGCCATCGCCTCTGTCCAGCGGTCGGCCGCGACCGCCGGGTCGTCCGCGTCGACGGCCGCGTTGTCGGCCCTGACGGCGTGGCGGAGCGGGGACTGTTCGAGGTGGCCGACGATGCGGTCGAGGCGCTCCCGTTCCTCGCGTATCCCGTCGACGTCGTCGAGACGGGTCTGGTCGAGTGCCAGCGCCGCTTCGTACTCCTCACGGGCCCGCTCGTAGGCCTCGTAGGCGGCCTCGTAGTCGTCTTCGCGCCAGAGGGATTCGCCCTCGTCCGTGGCCTGTCTGGCGCGGCCGACCCGAATCTCTGCGACAGTGTTCACACAGCGCGATTCGACGGGGTCCAGTCGCTTCCGGAGGGCATCGCCGGGCCGGGCCGTCGAGAACCGGAGCGCCGTCGCCCGCGCAGTTTCGAGGTGGTCCTCGGCACTCTCAGCGGTCGACAGCGCCTCGTCGTACTCGCCGTCGTCTCTGTGGTCCGTGGCAGTGACGAGCGTCTGTGTGACCCTGTTGCATTCGTTCTCGACGCGTATCCACGCCTGTGACGCGGCGGCGAGGTAGTCGGCAACCTCGGCCAGTCCGTCGGTCCCGGTGTGGACGTGCCACGTCGACCCGCCCTCGCGGCGGAAGGTGAGCCGACCGCGCCGGATACTCGTGGTGTGTTCGACCTGTTCGATTTCGACCAGCGGCACCACGAACTGCGTGTCGCCGTCCGCGTCGCCCACCAAGACGACGACGCGGCGGTCGGTCAGCACGGCGACCGTCCGATACCCGCTTCCGGGCGTGACGTGGTCGGTCGAATCCGACGACTCGATAGTGACGCCGTTCTTGCTGTTTGTGAGGACGAACTGTGGTGTCTCGTCGTCGTCGAGTGCCGCCGCTGCCGGTTGGTCGCGGAGATAGCCCGTGGACAGGAACCCACCCTGTCCGGTCCGAGTGAGTACGTCTGGCAGCGTACCCCCACGATTATCTACCTTGATAACCTGACCCATCAATACGGCCTACAGCGTCGGTGACTATGATACTCACTCATCTAATCCGATAATACTACGTGGAATTTTTCGGCTCCGTCGGTGATCTGACAGTTCGGTCGCGAGAGTCGGGACCGTCTCACAATTTCGTGTCGCCGCTCGTCGCCGAGACGGCAGACAGGCGTCTGACTGAGGTTTACAACTCAGGGTTCCATAGCCAGTTCCATGCCACGGGTACGGCTGAATACCACGGACCACAGCGGGGGACAGAACCGTGTCGAGGGGCGACTCGACGTCCGAATCGACACCGACGTGTTCGATATCCTCTCGGGGAAGCGCCCACGGCGCGACCGAGCGATGCGACCGGTCATCGAGCGGTGGCTCGACTGCTGGAGCGGCTGATTAGCTGTTCTCGACGAGTCGTGCGGCGATACGCTGTGCGCCGACGGTCGGTGCGACGTCCGGTTCGTCCGCGGCCGTCGCCTCGATTTCTCGGTTCAGTTCCTCGCTGAGTCGCCGCTCGAACTCCTCGACGATGCCGGGGATGCAGGCCATCCCGCCCGTGAGGACGACGGGGCGGTCCAGTGCCAACTGGTACACCTTCATGTAGTCGTTTGCTAGCTCCGGCAGGAACGTGTTGGCGAGTTCGTCGACGGCGTCGTCCAGATACTCGTCGACGGCGTCCATCACCGAGCGCTCGATGGTGAACTCGTGGGTGCCGCCACCGGGTTGCTGGATGATGTCCGTAAACGGCTCGAACTCCACGAAGTCGGCGTGGGCCTCCTTGTACTCGCGGGCGGTCTGGGTGTCGATGTTGACCCGTCCCTGCGTCTCTTCTTCGACGTAGTTCGCTATCATCCGGTCGACTTCGTTGCCGGTGACCGCGCCCGTCGTGAAGGGAGCGAGTTGCTCGCCCCGGCGGTACGCGGAGGCTTCGAGGTTGGTCGACCCCATGTTGACCGAGATGAATATCTCGTCGATGGCCTCTAGATCGTCGCCGAAGGCGGGAATCGAGCCACACAGCGACTCGGGATAACTCTCGACCATACTCAGACCGATAGAGGACCCCTCGATGACGTCTTTGAGGTTGTCCAGTCCAGCGGGGTTGTCGATGGTCGGGATGGCGTAAACGACGCCGCTGTCGGCCGGGATGTCGTTCTCCTCGATGAGCGCCTCGAAGAACGTCTTGGTCATCGCCGCGCGGTCTTCGTCCTCCGGGAGGCCCGACCGGAGCATGTACTGCACTCGGTCAGGGTACTCGCGGGCCGCCTCCTCGCCGTAGAGGATCTTCTCCTCGCCGGTCAGCGCGTCTTCGTAGGTGGCCATGCAGGTCAGGGTCTTGATGATGCGGTTCTCGGTCCCGTGTTCGTCGGGGAGGGCGATGACCGTCCGCGTGCTACCCAGTTTCACACCGATCGGCACCGAACGGCCGCTCCCACCGCCTGCCTCCGCGTCGTCGTCACTCATGTACGATGGCGTGTTGTCGCCGCCTCGGTATATAACCTCACGTCAAGAATCAGCGCTGATAGCGACCCGGCTCTACGTCATCGCGGTGAGTTTCGCGATGTACACCAGACTCAGCATGTGGTCGTCGACGCTGAGGTCGTTGCCGTCGTTGGTGGCGGACTCATCGATACCCAGCAGGTAATCGGAGAGGTCCGACTCGACCGCCTCGGTTATCCAGTCGATGGACTCGTAGTAGGCCAGTGCCTCGTCTGCGCCCTGATACCCCGAGTGCATCAACAGGAACTCGAGCCACTCGAAGACGACGAACTCGGCGGCGTACGTCTCCGGGAGCGAGGCGAGATACGGTTTCTCCTGACTGTCACCCGCGAGGAACGGGAGCAGTTCGCGGTACAGCCCCGACCGGAAGGAACTGCCGGCCAGTACCTCTTCGTCGGCGTCTTCGAGTCCCATTTCGAGATTTGATGGGTCGGGCACCTCCTCGTCCTCACCCAGCCCGCCGTTACGATCACCGCGCTTGCGGGCCATCTTGCGCAACTCGTCTAGGTCGTAGTCGCGCGGGTTGATAGTCATGACACAACTGTTTCACCTACGTCAAGTTAAATCTTGCACCCGTCGGACGGCCGTCAGACACTCGCTCACGGCTCTTTCCAGTCGATTCCGTCGCTGATACCCGAATTACGCGGTTGATAATCGGGGGCGTATTTTTATAGGGACCCACGACCGAGGTGGAGCCACTTCGACGATGAGCCGGCACGCAACGACCGACCCTGCCCGTATCTGCGTGACCAACGCGAAGGGCGGGACCGGCAAGACGACGGTAGCCATCAACGTAGCCGGTGCGTTGAACGACCGGGGTCGGGACGTCCTCTTCGTAGACCTCGATCCGCAAGGCAACGCCACGGAAGGACTGGGGCTGACCGACGCCTACGACGCCCAGCCACCGACACTGTTCGACGCGCTGACGAGGGACCCCTCGCTGCTGGGCGACCTCGTAGTCGAACACGAGGAGATGGACGTGATTCCCTCCAGCATCGACATGCTTCAGGCGGAACACGAACTGACCATCGCCGACCTCATCGCCCGGGTCCGAACGCAGGGTCACGGCGTCGACCCGGCGGCGCTGGCCGGGTTCGCCCTCAACGTCACGCCGGAGACGGTGACCGGCGACCACGCGCTGGACACGCTGGACCGTGCGCTCTCGACGGTGTCGGGGTACGACTACGTCATCATCGACTCGCCGCCGTTCTACGGCAAGCTGACCGACACCGGGGTGTTCGCCGCGGGACACATCCTCATCCCGGCGCTGGCCGAAGCCACTTCCGAGCGAGCCATCGAACTCCTGATGGATCAGATGGCCGCCATGGAGCGCCAGACCGGGACCACCGTCGGGACGCTGGGTGTCGTCGCGAACCGTATCGAGACGACGTCCGAGGACGAGATGATGCTGGAGTGGTTCGACGCCGCGTTTCCGGACAGTCCCGTGTGGGAGGTCCGCAAGCGCGTCGCGCTCCAGCGGGCCTACACCGAGGGGAAATCCATCTTCGCGACCGACGAGCGCTGTGACATGGCCGAGGTCTTCAGCGACATCGCCGCGACGTTCGACGAACAGTTCGGCTACACAGAGGTGACAGCATGAGTGACGACGACCGCATGGACCGAGCAGAACGCATCAGCAAGATGCGCGCGGGGAACAGGGACGACGACGAATCGGCAGCGCCGACGGACGAACAGGCCGAGGCCGCGAGCGACGGGCCGACCGACGCCGAGTCGGACGGCGAGTCGGCGTCCGAGGAACCGACGACGGAGACGGCCGAGGACACGGCGGCCGAACCTGCCGACGAACCGGCCGACGGAACCGGCACCGAGGCGGCGGTGACCGACGAGTCGGACGCCGAGGTCGACCCGGCCGAAGTCGCCCAGCGAGCGGCGGCCGCCGCCGCAGAGATTACAGGTGGCAACGCCGACGCGGCGCCCGCGACACAGACCGGCGACGTCTCCGCGACGGCGTCGCCGATGCAGGGGCCGACCGGCGTCGAACTCCCGGACCAGCAACTCCTAGAGGAGGCGATGGCGACCGGCGACGTCGGCCGAACCGAGGGCGGGGCCCGCGCCGCCGCACTGGAAGAGGAATCGACACAGACGGAGGAACTCGTCCGGGTCCTCGAGTTCGCACTCGGCGAAGAGTACTACTGTCTCGACATCGAGTACGTCGAGGAGATCGTCAAACGGGACGCGGTGACCAGAGTCCCGAACACCCCCGACTACGTCGAGGGCGTCGTCGACCTGCGCGGGCAGATTACGACCATCCTCGAACCGAAAGAGATGATGGACATCGGCGCGGACGGCAGTCAGGACCTCATCGTCGTCTTCGACCCCGAGATGTTCGAAGAACAGGGTGCCGTCGGATGGGTCGTCGACAACGTTCGACAGGTCGTCCCCGTCGCCGAATCCGAGGTCAACGCCCCACCGGTCGACGCCGAGTACGTCCGCGGCGTCGTCGACCGGGAAGACCACGACCAGTTCGTCATCTGGGTCGAACCGGACGACGCGCTCGAAGCGGCGACCGGCGAGGACTGAGCGGCCTACTTCTCCGAGACGTCCACGACGTCCGGCACGTCCACGTCGACGTCGGCCTCGTCGACGGCCACGTTCAGTTCCTCCCGGACGAGGTCCGTCGCGTTCCGGATGGCACCCACGCTACCGAGATAGCCCGCACCGACCGTCGTCTTCAGCGCGAGCGCCGCCCGGCCCGTGAGAACGGTCGGCCCGACCTTCGCGACGGCGTCGTTCCCCACGGAGACGAGCCATCCCGGCACGTCGAAGGAATACTGCGTCAGACGCGGTTCGAACCTGCCGTCGCCGTCGCGGCGGTGGTCGACGAGTGCCGCGACGTTGTCGGCCGCGACGCGGGCCTCACGGATGGCGGCCGAGGCGCTCGCCGGCACTGCCTCGCCGTCGCTGTCGACGACGCGGGCGGCGTCTCCGACGGCGAACGTCGACTCGCCCAGTCGGAGGTCGGCCCTGACGACCGGGCGCTCGTCGTGTAACGCCTCCGGCCCCTGAATCCCGCCCGTCCAGACGAACTGGTTGTAGGCGAGGTCCGCGCCGGATTCGAGCGCGATGGCGTCGGCGTCGGCGCCCGAGACGCCGGTGCCCGTCCTGACGGTGACGCCGGCGTCGACCAGCGAGTCGTGGACCGCTCGCTGGAACGACTCGGGGAACGTCGGCGCGACGTGGGCCTCCTGTTCTACGAGGACGACCTCCACGTCGACGGCTTCCTCGTCGGCCAGTGCCGCGAGTTCGCCGGCGACCTGCACGCCGGAGAGGCCCGCCCCGCCGACGACGACCCGGGCACCGTCGCCGAGTTCGAGAAAGTCCGTGCGAATTGTCTCGGCGTGGTCGAGACGTTTCAGCGGCGTCGCGTGCTCCCGGACCCCGTCGAGGTCGTAGTAGGCCGTCTCGGCACCCAGACACACCGCGCCGACGTCGTAGTCCAGCGTCTCCTCCCCGTCGGCCGTCCGGAGCGTCGCGCGCCCGTTGTCGGCGTCGAGGCCCGTGACTTCGGCCCGCCGAACCTCACAGTCGAGCACGTCGGTCAGGGGGACGGTGATGTCGTCGGCGAGCGACGGCCGTCGGACGACTCGATGGAGTTCGTGCTGGACGAGGTGGTCACGTTGCTCGTCGACGACGACGAGGTCCACGGCCTCGGGGAGTGTCCGTTCGAGCGACCGTGCGAGTGTCAGGCCGGCGTATCCGGCACCGAGAACGGCGACGCGCATGGCCACTGGTTGGGTCCGGAGCGGGATAATCCTGTTCCAGCCCGTCGGTCAGAAGTCGGGTCAGAACAGCGCGGCGTCCTCGTCGAGGACGCGGGCGGGGCCGCCGACCTCCCAGACGCGGGTGTCGACGCCGCAGTCGGCGACCGTCTCCTCGACGCGGTCGACGTACTGCTCGGTGGTGTTGATGTAGACGCTGGCACCGGTGTCGACCGAGAAGTACACCGGCACGTCGTGTTCGGAGCGGAGTTCCCGCACGGCGTTGAAAATCTCGATAGTGCGCGGTTGCCAGTACACCCACCCTGCGGGCCCGGTCATCGTCGTCGCCGCGAGCGAGAGGGAGTCGTGCTCGGCGAGTTCGAACGCCCGGTCGAAGTCGGCGTCGTACAGGGCATCACGCATGTCGGAGATCTGGCCGTGCATGTGGGCCATCCGGGCCTCGAACATGTGGCTGTCGGCGGCCTCGGCGTGGGCGGCCTCCGTCTCCTTGTAGGAGGGGACCATCCCGGCGACGATGCGCAGGTCGTCTTCGAGGTCGGTCTCGATGCGTTCGCTCCGGCAGTCCTCGTCGTTCATCCCGGTCCGCAGGTGGGAGAACGCGCCGGTGACGGCGCGGGCCGCCGACGAGGAGCCACGGCGGGCGACCGTCGAAATCTCCGGGCGAGTCATGTCCAGTCCGGCCGCCTCGACGAGTGCCATCGCCGCGGCGGCAAAGCCCGAGGACGAGGACCCGAAGCCGATGTTGGTCGGGAAGTTGTTCGTCGACTCGAAGCGGACGCCGTGGTCGATGCCCGCCAACTCGCGGACGTGGTCGACGACGGCGTCGATGCGCTCGGCCCCGCGACCCTCGACTGCCTCGCCGTCGATGACGTAGGTGTCTTCCTCGCGGGCCGGGTCGAACTCGGCGGTCGTCTTCGAGTGACTCGGCGCCGTACAGACCGAGATGCTGTCGTGGTAGGGGAGCCGAAGCTCCTCGTCGCGCATCCCGTGATACTTGACCAAGCCCTGAATCGGGTGGGCCTTCGCGGTCGCTTTCATACCTCACCCTTCCGGGCCGGTCACTTTGCTATTGCGAACCCGCGCGGTCGTCACTGCTCTTCGACGTCGGCGTCCGGCGCGTTCGACTTCACGCTCTCGATTCCCTGCTTCGCTTTCGCCTTGCTGGCGTAGCCCTCGCCGCTGTCTGCGATGATGTTGCCGTTCGAGTGGCGAAGCCGCCACCGCCACTGGTCTGCACTGTCGGTGTACAGTTCGAAGGTCGCTGCCATGACTACCCTGTGACACGTAACCGAGACACAAGAAAATGTGGGCCAACTGGACCCGGTCCAGTCAGTACTCGGGGCTCTCCTCGCGGACGCCCTCGCGCTTGTTGACCAGTCGCGCGAGGGTGAACAGCGCGTCAGAGAGGCGGTTGAGGTAGACGATGGCCGTCTCGTTGACGCCGGCCTCCTCGGCGGCCAGTGAGACGGACCGTCGCTCCGCCCGGCGACAGACCGCTCGCGCGTGGTGGAGTTTCGCGCCGGGTTCGGACCCCGACGGGAGGATGAACGACTCCAGCGGGTCCAGTTCCTCGTTGGCCTCGTCGATAATGGCCTCTATCTCCTCGACGTGTTCCTCGGTTATTTGCGGGTCGTCCTCGTCGGGTTGGGGATTCGCGAAGTCGGCCTGCACGATGTGGAGGTGGTTCTGCACCGCCCGGAGGTGGTCGTCTAAGTCGTCGTAGCCCGTCGGTCGGACGACGCCGACGAGAGCGTTCACCTCGTCGACGGTGCCGTAGGCCTCGATGCGGCGGGAGTCCTTCGAGACGCGGTCCATCGTCCGGAGGTCCGTCTGCCCCTGGTCGCCGCGGCCGGTGTAGATGGTCATACAGGAGGTGGGTCTGCCACGCTCTTATAGCCGTGGGCGAACCGTTTGGGGCGCGGCGAACCGACCGGACGACCGTGGCGTCAGAGTCGTCGTCGGACTTCCGAGATGACCGAGGGCGGAAGGTCCAACTCGGCGAGGAGTTCGCGGCGCTGGGCGTCGTCGCCGTGGCCGGCGACGAAACCGTTGAGGCGGGCGGCGACCGTCGACTCGACGAACGCCGGCCCGTAGACGTCTTCGAGTTCGTCGGCGACGACCGGCGTCGACCGGAGTTCGTACTTCTGGTGGTAGTCTTCCGCCCGGTGGAACCGCTCTAGCGTCTCGACGGGCGTCTGAACCGTTTTGCCGGTTCGCTCCTCGAGGGCCGTCTTCGAGGCCGCTGCCGCCTCCCGTTGGGCGTCGTCGTGTGCGAGGACGACGCCGCGGTACTGGCGCTTGTGCGGCGTGGAGAACGGACTGTGGTTCGACCAGAACACGCCCAGTAGGTCCTCGTAAGAGCGCTCCGCAGGGTCGTACTCGACCTGTATCACTTCGGAGTGGTCGCCGAGCGCGTAGTAACTCGGGTCCGGGTCGCTCCCGCCCGCGTAGCCGACGCGCGTACGGACCACGCCCGGCATCGCGCCAAACCGGGCGTCAGGTCCCCAGAAACAGCCCATGCCGAACGTCGCCGTCGCCGTCTCCTCGGGCGGGAGCGCCTCGGCGTCTACGTCCAGTGCCGTCGGTCGCGTCGACTCTCGGTCCCATCGTCCCATACGGACGACAGGGGCGCGAACGGTTTGCGTGTTCGGGACCGGCGAGACGACCGCGAACCGGCGGAAACCGGGACCTTCAATTGGGCCCACGAAGAACCGGGGTGTATGAGCCTCGAATTGGAGCACTACTGCCCGGAGTGCGAAGAGTACCGGAACTTCTGGAAGGTCGCAAGTACCACGATGCACCTCGGGACGAAAGTCAAGTGGCACTGCCCCGAGTGTGAGTACGGGTTCGTCCGTATCGACGGCGAAGTCGACACCGGACAGACGGCATAGACGCCTCAATAGCCGTATAGAGAGTTCTTAGCAGCCGTTTTATCGGTGGTCAGTGGAACGTCACGTAGACGCAATGAGCCTCGACCCGGACTGGGTGACCGCCGAGACTCGGAGCGGTCCCGGCGACCCCGACGTCGAACTGTCCCTGACGGTCGTGCAGTACTCCGACGGCCCCGACCGGTGTACGATTTATCCGCCCGGTTTGTCCGGCGTGCCGCGGATGTCGACGTGGCTCACCGCCGACCGGTCGGCGTTCGTCGCGCTAGACGAGATGCGGTGACCGGGAGTTTTACCACCTCGGGCCGAAAGCATTATATGATGAGTGTGGAGGTCCTACTGGTTGACGAAGACCATGACGTACTCGAAATCGTAGCGACGTTCCTCGGTCAAGAAGACGATCTCTCCGTGACGAGCCAGTCTGACCCGGAAGCGGCGCTGGAGATGGCGTTGACTGGCGACTACGACGCCGTCGTCAGCGACTTCAAGATGCCGAAACTCGACGGCGTAGAGCTCTGTACGGCGATTCGAGAACACGACGAGTCGCTCCCGTTTTTCCTGTTCAGTGCCCGGGAACCCGAGGACGTCCAGCCAGCGGCTACGGACGCCGGCGTGACCGCGTTCGTCCAGAAAGGGACCGGGACCGAACAGTACAGCGTCCTCGCCGACCGCATCCGGGACGCGGTCTAGACGTCCGTCCGTGGGAGAGTGAGCGTGACCGACGCACCGCCTGCGTCCGATTCTTCGAACGTCACCGTCCCGCCGTAGGACTCCGTCACCCAGATGACGAGCCACAGGCCGAGGCCGCTGCCGTGACTCAACTGCGTGA
Organism: Haloarcula sp. JP-L23; assembly: GCF_011602445.1. Taxonomy (NCBI): domain Archaea; kingdom Methanobacteriati; phylum Methanobacteriota; class Halobacteria; order Halobacteriales; family Haloarculaceae; genus Haloarcula; species Haloarcula sp. JP-L23. The sequence goes on from NZ_CP050014.1 coordinate 2,920,029, forward strand.
TGGGTTCGTCACCAGTCAGGACGTCCAGTTCGTACTCTGGGATTCCCGTCCCGTCGTCGGCTACCGTCACCGAGACGCGTTCGTCGGCCACGCTGACGTCGACGGTGATGGACGGGTCCGGGCCGGCGTAGTCGAGGCTGTTTTCCAGTAACTCGGCGACGACGCGCGTGAACCGCCCGTCGGCGGCCGCCGCGTCGACCGGCGGGATGGCAGTCTCGATAGCGCCGTCGGCCTCGTCGTAGGTGTCGACCAGCGAAGCCACGGCGTCGGGGACGTCGACCGGTTTCGTCCCGGCGTCGTCCCGGCGGACGGCACGCTCGATGTCGCGGGCCCGGTCGCTGACCGAGGCCACGTCGGCGGCCTTCTGCTGGAGTCGCTCGACCAGCGAGAGCCGGTCGGTATCGTCCAGTCGCTCGGCCAGCTCGTCGGCAAGCCCCATCACCACGGTGAGGTCGTTCCGGAGGTTGTGGCGCAACACGCGGTTGAGAACCTCCAGTCGACGCTCGCGTTCTTTCTGGTCGGTGATGTCCGTGTAGATGTTAAAGCCCCACATCCGGCCGTCGTCGCGCCGGTAGGGGACGCCCCGATAGAGGAAGTCACGGAACCCCTGGTCGGTCCGGCGTCGAATCTCGGCCTGTACGGACTCCCCGGTCGCGTTGACAGCGGCGAGACGGTCGGCCTCTGTCCGGGCCGCCTCGTCCGGCGGGACGATGAGGTCCGTCAGTTCCCGGTCGAGGACCGTCGCGTGGTCGAACCCGAACACCTCGGTGAACGCGGGGTTGACCGAGCGCACCGCCTGCCGGTCGTCGACGAACTCCGTCTCGACGACCGCGTCCGGGAGGTTGTTGAAGAGATACGAGAAGCGGTCGCGCTCGTCGCGAAGCTCTTCGCGGGCCTGTTTGAGTTCGGTCAGGTCCCGGACCACGCCGACGGTCCCGCGGAACACGTCGTCGTCGATGAGCGACACCTCGATTTCGGCGGGACGTTCGACGCCCGCAGCGGTGACCAGCGACGTCTCCAGTTGCACCGACGCGTCGTCGGTCTGCGCTCGGAGGTCACGGATGCGCTGCTCGAAGGCAGCGACAGAGCGGTCGTCGAGCACCGACCGCGGGTGTTCGCCGAGCATCTCCTCGCGCTCGAAGCCGAGCCATTCGGCGAGCGGTTCGGTGACGAGCTGGAAGGTGCCGTCCTCGTCTAAGACGTACACCATGTCACGGACGTTCTCGACGGCCGTCTCGTAGCGCAGGAGGTCCTCCTCGCGCTCGACGCGGTCCAGCGCGGCGGCGGCGTTCGAGGCGAGAATCTCGGCCACGGAGACGTCGGCGTCGTCGAACTCGGGCGTCTCCACGGCGGCGACGCTCAGCACGCCGTGGTCGCCGAGGGGGACGTACATCGCGGCGTTGGCGTCGCGGTTGTCGTACCGCTCGACGTCGTCGAAGTCGTCGACACGGATGGTCTCGCCGCGCTGGAACGCCTCGCCGGGGAACGCCTCGTCAGCGTCGTACAGCGGCCGGTCAGGCAGTGAACTGGACCCGGCCACCGGCCGCAGGACGTCCGTCTCCGGGTCGTGGAGTCTGACGAGGTTGAGGTCGAACTCGAGTTGGGCCTCCGCGGCCGCCACGACCGTCTCGGCCACCTCGGACGCGGTGTGGGCTTGCATCAGCGACCGCGTGGTTTCGAGGAGTCCAGAGAGTTTCTCGTCGCGTTCCTTCTGGTCGGTGACGTCGTGGAAGTACACCGAGAGGCCGTTCTCGGAGGGGTAGGCGTTGACCCGGAACCACTTCTCTACGGGTGGGTAGTACTCCTCGAACGAGACCGGTTCTTGCGTCTTCATCGCCTCGCGGTAGGCCTCGTGGAACGTCGCCCCGACGGCCTCGGGGAACATCTCCCAGAGGGTTTCGCCCATCACCGTCTCGGCGTCTCTCCCGAGGACTTCCTCGGCGCGGTGGTTCCAGTAGGTGAGTTCCCCAGTGTCGTCGACGGCGAAGAAGGCCGCACCGATGCGGTCGAGTATCTGCTGGATGCGCTGGCGTGCCTCGCGGAGTTCCCGTTCGCGCGCTTTTCGCTCGGTGACGTCCCGGACGACGCCTGCACTGCCGACGAACTCCCCGTCGTCGCCGTACAGCAGCGTCATGTGGTCCTCGGCGGGGAACGCCGTGCCGTCGGCCCGCTGGATTTCGAGGTCGAAGGTGGCCTCGTCGTCGCGGTCACCGAACAGCATCTCCCGGATGACCGACTCCGCGCGCGTGACGCTCGCATCGTCTTTGACGGCCCCGGTGTACGCACCCAACAGGCTGTCCTCGTCGTACCCCGTGAGGGCCGTCATCGCGCTGTTGACGAACTCGAAGTGACCCTCGTCGTCGAGGGCGTAGACGCCGTCGTCCACGGCCTCGATGATGTCCTCGTAGCGTTCGAGTTCGTCCTCCCGCAGACGCCGTTCGAGTTCCCGACTGACCCACTCGACGAGGAGTTCGGCGAACGTCCGCTGGCCCTCGCTGAACGGTTCCGACCGCGGTTCCTCGTCGGCGAAACACAGCGTGCCGTACAGTTCGCCGTCGACGTGAATCCCACCGCCGAAGTAACAGGCGAACCCGGTCGTCTGGTAGGCGGGTTCGTCGGCCCACCCCTCTGCCGGCGCGTCGAGGACGTCGAGGGCCTCCCCCGTTTCGACGATACGTTTGCAGTACGTGTTCGCGAGGTCCGTGGTCGCGCCCTGCTGGATGACCTCGTCGTCGCCGACGACCTGTACCACCTCGTAGTCCTGTCCCTCGATGCGGCTCATGTACCCCAGCGACAGGTTCAACCGCTCGGCGCCGAGTTCGAGCACCGCGTCGATGGTCTCCGCGTTCGTGAGGTCGTCCCGGGTCGCCAACCGTGTCAGGTCCCGCAGGGCCTCGTTGTTCGTCCGGAGTTCGCGTTCCTGCGCTTTTTGCCCGGTGACGTCCGTCGCTCTCTCGGGGCCATCCCCTCCCGTTCGCACCGCCCGGACCCGCTCTGCGGGGTCCGTCTCGCTCCGGGGGACGTACTCGGTGGCGCCGCGGCGCGTCGCCTCGGCGGCCACGCTGCCGTCGGGGCCGGGGGTACACAGCAACACCGGAACGTCGGGGTGCCGGTCGCTGAGTGCGTCGAGAACGGCGAGGCCGTCGAGGCCAGCGCTGGGGACGTGGTCGCAGACGACGACGTCGGGGTCGATGGCGGCCGCAGTGTCGAGGGCTGCATCGCGAGACGTGACCGACGTCACCTCGACGGCGGGGCCCGCCGGGAGTGAGAGCGAGGTGACACCGTCGGCCACGGTGGCGGGACGGACGTGCAAGACGACGGACTGCTCGGACATGCTGGTGGTACGTCGTAACCGGGGACCGGGAACTAATAAACTCGGCCCAGATTATCAGGTTTCAGAATCGAGCGCCTGCCACGAGAGCCGCGGGTTCCGCGCCGCGCCGACCTGGTCGATGCGTCCGGCGGCCGTCCGCTCGGGTGCCGACGCCAGCGTCTCGTCGTCCTCGCCGTGGACCGCCGAGAACGCCGCCGCCAGTTGGTCGAGCGAGCGCTTGCTCTCGCCTTCCGTCGGTTCGGTCATCAGCGCCTCGTCGACGATTTCGGGCCACTTCGTCGTCGGCGGGTGGACGCCGTGGTCGAGCATCCGCTTGGCCGCGTCGGCGGCGTCCTGCGGGCTAGCGCTGGCGACGAACTCGTGGTGGAACGGCCCGAAGGGCACCTCGTAGGGAATCTGTTCGGCGAGGTAGTTGGCGTTCAGCACCGCCTTGGCGCTGGCGTCGATCAGTCCCGAATCGCCCAGACGGGTGACGTAGGCGAACGTCTTCAGGAGGACCGGCCAGTTGCCGTAGTAGCCGTGGACCTTCCCGATGGAGTGGTCGGGCGTGTAGTACTCGAACCCGCCGTCCTTCGAGCGGACGTGCGGGTCCGGCAGGAACTCGGCTAGGTCCTCGGTCACGCCGACGGGGCCGGCACCCGGCCCACCGCCGCCGTGGGGCGTCGCGAACGTCTTGTGGACGTTGTAGTGCATCACGTCAAAGCCCATGTCGCCCGGGCGCGCCCTCCCCAGCAGGGCGTTGAGGTTCGCGCCGTCGTAGTACAGCAGACCGCCGGCGTCGTGGACGACGTCGGCAATCTGTTCGATGTCGCGCTCGAACAGGCCCAGCGTGTTGGGGTTGGTGAGCATCAGCGCCGCCGTCTCCTCGCCGACGGCCGCCTCCAGTGCTTCGAGGTCGACCCGGCCGTCCTCGCCGCTCGGGAGTTCGACCACGCTATATCCCGCCATCGCCGCCGTGGCGAAGTTCGTGCCGTGGGCCGAGTCGGGGATGACGACCTCGGAGCGCTCGTCGTCGTTGTGCTGGTGGTAGGCCTTCGCTATCTGGATACCGGTGAACTCACCCGCCGCCCCGGCCGGTGGCTGGAGCGTCACGGCGTCCATCCCGCCGATGCGACCGAGATAGTCCTGCAGGCGGTGACAGAGCGCGAGCGTCCCCTGTACAGTACTGTCCGGTCGGTCCGGGTGGACGGCGGCGTCGGCACGGCGCGAGATGTCCTCGGTGAACGACGGGTTGTACTTCATCGTACAGGACCCCAGCGGGAACGGCCCGCTCTCGACGCCGTAGTTCATCTGCGAGAGGCGCGTGTAGTGTCGGGCGAGTTCCGGTTCGGCCGGGTCGGGCAGTTCCAGCGAGTCCCGCGTCAGGTCGTCCGGGAGGGGCGAATCTTCGACGGCGACCTCGCGGTTTGCCTTCTCCGAGAGGAGCGGTTCGTAGCGCTCGTCGTCGTCGTCCGTCCACCGGGCCTGATTGTACTTCATCGGGCCACCTCCGCCATCGCCTCGACGAACGCCGCCTCTTCGTCGGCGGTCACCTCGGTAGTACACACCTGTAACAGGTGTTCGTCGACGGCGTGGACGGCGTAGCCGCGCGCGGCGAGGTCCTCGACGACCGCCCGCGTCGGTTGGTCGGTGCGGACGACGAACTCCCGGAAGTGGTGGCCGTCGTGGACCGGCGCCTGCAAGCCCACGACTTCGTCGAGTCGGGCGGCGAGACCCTCGGCGCGCGTCACGCAGTCTTCGGCGAGGTCGACCAGTCCTTGCGGACCCAGCCACGCGGCGTGCATCGCGGTGCGGAGCGCGACCCACGCCTGATTCGTACAGATGTTCGAGGTGGCACGCTCCTTGCGGATGTGTTGTTCGCGCGTCTGGAGCGTCAGCGTGTAGGCCCGGCGGTCGTTGGCGTCCTCGCTGGCGCCGACGAGACGGCCGGGGACCTGCCGGAGGTACTCCTCGCGGGTGACGAACATCCCGAGACCGAAGCCGTATGCGGTGCCGATGCCCAGTGAGGCGGCGTCGCCGACCACCACGTCGGCGCCCACGTCGGCCGGGCGCTCCAGCAGGGCTAGTGCGACCGGGTCCGACCCGAGACAGAACAAGGCGTCGTGGTCGTCGGTCACGTCGCCCACGCCTGCGAGATTCTCCGCGACGACGCCCCGTACGCTGGGCGTCTCGGCGTACACCATCGCCACGTCCTCGTCGGCCATCTCGGCGAGGGCGGCGACGTCGACCTGGCCGTCGTCCATCGGATACGACTCGACAGAGAGCCCGGGGCCATCCGCGTAGTTCTCCAGCACCGCGTGCTTGCCGTCACGCAGGTGTTCGGGGACCAGAATCCGGTCGCCCGACACCGAGCGGACTCGCTGGGAGAGCGTCGCCGCCTCGCCCAGCGCCGTCGCAGCGTCGTACATCGAGCAGTTGGCGACCCCCAGCCCGGTCAACTCGACCAGCATCGACTGGTACTCGAAGAGCGCCTGCAGGAACCCCTGTGCGATTTCGGGTTGGTACTGCGTGTAGGAGGTCAGGAACTCGGACCGTTTCGACAGGTCGTCGACGACGCTCGGCACGTAGTGGTCGTAGTGGCCCCGACCGAGAAATTCCGTCAGGTCGTCGTTGCGCCGGAGGAGACGGGCCGCCTCCCGGCGTGTTTCACGCTCGCCGTGGGCGTCGATGCCAAAGTCGCCGTCGAAGGCGACGGCGTCGGGCACGTCGAACAGTGCCTCGACGTCGTCGACTCCGAGCGCCTCCAGCATCGCCGCCGTCTCGGCCGGCGTGTGCGGTGCGTACGGACTGCCAGTCGTGGATACGTCACTCTCGCTCATTGGTAGGAACGCCCATCCGCACGGGTGGACATGATGGCTGATGCTAGCAACTGACTGTACATTAGCCTACTCCTTCCCCCGGTCCGCGCGAGAGAGTCGCACGCGGTCGAACGCGCGACTACGCTATCTGGTCGCCGTACGCGTCCGCCGAAAGCAGGTCGTCGAGTTCGCCCGCGTCGGCCAGTTCGACTTCGAGCATCCAGCCCTCGCCGAAGGGGTCCTCGTTGACCAGTTCCGGTTCGTCGAACAGGGCGTCGTTGACGGCGGTCACTGTCCCCGAAACCGGGGCGTACACGTCAGAGACGGCCTTTATCGACTCGACGACGCCGAACTCCTCGCCGGCGGTCAGTTCCTCGCCTTCGTCGGGCAGTTCGACGAAGACCACGTCGCCCAGTTCGTCCTGAGCGAAGTCGGTGATGCCGACACGAGCGGTCGCGTCGTCTACGCGCACCCACTCGTGGGACTCCAGATATCGCAGGTCGTCGGGAACGTCGAAGCTCATCTGTCGATGAATGGGGTGGCCCGGGTACGTGCCTTCTTCGGTTCGCCGCGAACGACGACGCGCAGCGACGTGCCGGGGTCGCGGTACTCGACGGGGAGGTACGCCAGCGCGATAGCCTCGCCGAGCGTCGGACTCATCGTCCCACTCGTCACGTGGCCTATCGACTCGCCCTCCGGAGTCTGCACCTCGTAGCCGTGGCGCGGAATCCCTCGGTCGACCAGTTCGATGCCGACCAGTTTCTCCGTGATGCCCTCGGCGTCCTGCTGTTCGAGCGCGTCGCGGCCGACGAACTCGGTGTCGAGTTTGACCGTCCAGCCGATGCCGGCCTCGTATGGCGTCCGCGGTTCGTCCTCGGGGTCGAAGTCCTGTCCCGAGAGGAGAAACCCCATCTCCAGACGAAGGGTGTCGCGCGCGCCGAGGCCACAGGGCGGACACTCCAGTGCTGTCCACACCGTCTCGGCCGCGTCCCACGGACACAGTATCTCGAACCCGCGCTCGCCCGTATAGCCCGTTCGCGCGACCAGCGAGTCGACGCCAGCGACCGGTCCGCGTTCGACGCCGAACTGGTCCATCTCGGCGAGGCGAATATCGGTCCGCTCGGCCAGCAGATCCGGCGCGTCCGGCCCTTGAAGTGCGATCATGGCGTACTCCGTGGTCCGGTTCGTGACCGTCGCGTCCAGGCCCCACTGCTCTCGGTGACTCGTCCACCGCTCGGCCATCTCCTCGTCGTGGCCCGCGTTGGGAACGAACAGGAACTCGTCGTCTGCTTCCGCCGGTAATCGGTAGACGACGGTGTCGTCGAGCATGATGCCGTCGTCGTTCGTTATCGCGGCGTACTGTGCCTCACCGGGGTCCAGCGCCGCCACGTCGTTGGTCGTCAACCGCTGGGTGAGGCGTTCGGCCTCGGGCCCGTCGACGGTTATCTCGCCCATGTGCGAGACGTCGAACTTCCCGACGGTGGACCGAACGGTGGCGTGTTCCTCGCGAATCGACTCGAACTCGACGGGCATCTCCCACCCGCCGAAGTCCGTCATGCTGGCACCGGCCTCCTCGTGGACCCCCGAGAGCGGGGGTGTCCGCAGTGACATAGCCGAGAAATCGCCCCCGGTCACCTTACTACTTGGCCTCTGGTCGCGGTCTGGGACGGTTTCGACAGAACTCATAAATCACATATCGCGATATCAAATCACGTTCGTGGCGTCACGGGCGGCCTGCTGAGCGGAGCGATAGAACGGCTGTGCGTTATACAGCGGTGACGACACCAGACGGAGAGTCGTAGCGGTAGACGGCGTCTACGGAGCCGTGGACCCGTATCTTCTCGCGTGGGCGCGAGATGACGTTCCTCGGGGCGGCGATGAAGCGACACGTTGGGTCGCCGACCGGTGATTGGCTCGTCGCCGTGGGGTTCATCGGCCTCACTGTTCCGCCTCGCGTCGCTACCTTCGATACCCTACCGACGAGACCTAGTCGTCGCGAGCGTGCTTGCTCCGTGATGCGACCACGTCGAGGCCGGGGCTGTAGTAGTAGACTGGGTCGCCGTCGGGTCGTGCGAACCCGTGTGCCGAGCGGACGGTGTTCGTCTCGACGTCGGCGACGGCGGGGTACAGCGTCCACGGGTCGTGTTCGACGTCGGTGTATCTGAGCGACCCGTCCTGTGCCTCGGTGTAGAACCGATAGCGCTCGACGAGGAACTCGCCGAACGGGTCGTCGGGTGCCGAGAACGGCGCGCCGGTCGGCCAGTAGGTCCCCGCGTACTGCGCGGGGCGGGACCCCGGATGTCGACGGCGACTACTGAACCGCACTCGGCCGTCGTCCCAGCACAGCGAGATGCGCGCGTAGTAGTACGGGAGGTGATGAAACAGGCGTGCGCCGACGACGCTCGAGATGCCCTGCGCGTCGAGGCTGAAGAAGTAGACGCTCGGGACGTCTTCGCGTGTGACGTACGTCCGCACGTTGAGTTCGGGTACCCGGATACCGAACGCTTCGGGAAGGCCCTTCGGCCGGACGGCGACGTTGGTGAACGGTACGATCGAGAGCCACGCCGACCCGTCGAACACGTCGGGCACCAACCGGTCGGGGAGGTGTGCGTCCATCACCGCCGGGTCGACCGGCCAGTTCTCGAACAGAAGGTGCCGCCATCCCATCTCCAGCGGGAGGACCATAGAGCCACTCTGCAGCCCCGAGGAAAATCCCTTTGGGCAGCGGGCCAAGCACTTGCGAGAGCCACGCATCGCTGACGCGACGGTGGCTCTCGCCTCACCGAGGCGTCTCCAAGGACAAGCTGACACAGTATCTCAGAGCATTTCAACTACGGCGAGAGTTATACGAAAACCGGGCCGAAATGCTCTCAAACACGCTGTTCGGGCGACGCTGTGAAACCAACAATTTGCTACACATGAGCGTCGCTCTTATGTAGAATTACGGAAAGTCCCGATAACGAGACAATCAATAGTTGTATCGACTGATTCACCAGCTAGGTTGAGTGACCAAATGATACCGAAGGTGTGAGCTGCCTGTTCCAAGCCCTGCTTGGACAGGCCGCGGAACTTCCGTAGCCACGGCTGGACAAGTGAGAACAGGCACTCAACTAATTATATGGACACCCTCAGGCGATACATACGTCTCTTTGTGTACGACTGTTCGATGGGTACGGTCCATTTGTATATACGCTTGGAGTCCGTCGGTCCAGACCTTTCCCAGTGGCTGGGAGAGGTCTCCACCCACCTGAATTACTGGTTCAAGATCGCCCTGGTAATCGATCCACGCTGTCCACGGATCACACAAAGCGAGTCGCAGCACGCCGCAACGAGCGTCAGCTGATCACCGTGGCGCCCCCGCCATCATGATCTCCTAGTCTGAGACAAGCGCCGCGAGAACAGCTGTTCCGCGGCGGTTCTTGGCCTTTGTAGCTCGAGCAGACCTCACTAGATTCGTTGACCTACGTCTGTCAATGGCTTGGTTATTTTTCTATTTTATTAATTGAATCTATACTTTATAATAGTTAGCTATAATGGATAACCATATTATAATAGAAGTTAGAATTACTTATTTTTATATATCTTCGAGTTTTATAAAAAATTGCATGGCGAATAATAGCGACGATGATGGCATCACTCGACGCAACGCCTTAAAAAAAAGGAAGTCTTACCCTCGCGACAGTTCCAGCTATTAGGTCCTTTACTGGAATGGCTTCAGCGGCCAGTTATCCCTACGATGCTATTGAAGGTGATTCCAAAAGGCGAACCATCCGATATACGAAAAATTCACAATGGCACAGTTATATTGAGGTGCCAGTCTCCTCTACTGTTTATTATCAGGGTTCCTTCCAAGAAAATACCGAACCCTATCGTTGGAATCATAAGTTTTCTATTAACACCCAGGTGATTACAGTTGATGAACGAACCGGAAATAAAAAACCATTCGTTGAAAACCATTCAACAAAAATAACTAAGGAAGATTCTTCATCGCTAACTATTGATGGTGAAGACTCTGAATACGTTGGTGCATGGCCGAATCCGAATAGCAACATTGACTTAGCAAATGTTGCCACTGATATGATCGATTTTACCGCTTCACTACTCAGTGATGCATATAGCGTTGCATCCGCTGGTAGTAAGATCGCTGATGAGCTTGATGAGGGCGGAAATAAAGGCTGTAATGATTACTCCTGTCATGAGTGGAACTGGTCATACGGAACTAATGATGATAAAGAAGAAGCAGCTCATCAAGCCTACTGGTTCGGATATATCGATCCAGATGATTACGGCAACATGAAAGTAACAACCCAAGGTAATACTGATACACCGATATCCTTCATGCTGACAGTTGGTGGCTTTAAGGATTATTCCTATATTGAACCTGCTGATCCGCCAAGCACGACTTCTACCTCTGATCTGACCACAACCGACCAAAAGGCTCCAGAATATCTTACGAGAGAGCAAGCTAAACGAGCAGTAAATGACAAAGAGAACAAACGGTCTGGAATTCCGTCGGCACAGGACATGACTGCGAAAGAAAAGCAGGAATATGGCGTTAAGCAACTAGACGAACCAAAGACGTTGAAAATTAACGGCCAGAAAAAAGAGTTTACCCATATAGCTGATAATTTACCGATTCAGATTCACGGGCTTGAACCAGAAAAATAAATCCAATATCTCCATCTAAAACGCAAACTGTCGAGAGTGAGATTTAAATTCCTCTGTCTTTTAGATTATCTTGGATGAAACGAAGAGGTTTTCTTCAAGTTTTTAGTACATGCACTTTAGCTGCTAGTGGATGCCTCAGTGGTCCAAATAACGAAAGGGAAAATGCATATGAAAAATCAGTTACTATTGAAGAACGTGGCTGTGGTGAAAAAGAACATTCTGGTGTTATCAAGTGGGACAACAATAGTAACATAGCAACCATAGATGGAACTTGGGGTTCCGCTGAGAAGTGCGGTCCGCTGGGAATAGGTACCAGTAGTATTTCCACGGATAATGGTGACGATTATCTTCTTGATGTTTATCCTTTAGATCAGCACAACTGCAATACCTGTACGAAATACTTTGAATACTCTGCCAGTGTCAAGTTCCGTGAAAAACCATCAAGGATTAAGTTAGCTCATTCTAATCCTAAGTTAATTGGACTCATCACGTCAATTAGAATTACAGATAATGGCAAAGTAGTGACGTACACAGATACACCAAATAAGACGGACTCATCGGAAGCGCCACAATAATTGCTATCAGCTATGATGAGTAAGCTTCTGTCCAGAGCCTCCTATGTTTTATTTTGATAGTGTCGATTCCACACAAAGGACCCTCGAAAAGACCGTACCTGATTTCGCTGGTGAAGCGGTGGTCTAAGTGTGGTTCACCGCTGAGTACGAGCACTCACCGATCGTAACAGCCGACAATACGCTGACGCTGTTGAAGAAGGAAATAGGAATCGAGTAGAGAGAGACACTCAATCTGGGTTAGCACGGCGTCTGAGTGGCTACACTATCCGGAGTCTCGGAAATACTTTGAATCCGTTGCCTGCACGACAAGAACGCCCGCTTGGAGAGGACAATCTGAAGCAGGTTCCGCTCGTTGATTCGGCCGAACCCACGCATCACAGCACCGCTAAACCCCCTGTAGTCGCATCTTCTGAGTACTGGATTCGATATAGCGGTATTTGATTTACTGCTCGAACGACCACCGAGACCCGAAACGCCACACATAAGCCCAGCGGCGGGCGAGAGGGCGCATGAACTTGTTTCGTCGCCTCGTCGGTGACGACGCCGACGACCGGACGCGCGTCGGGTTGTACGTCGACGGCCCGAACGTGTTGCGCTCGGAGTTCGACGTCGACTTAGACGAGGTTCGGACTATCGCAGAATCGTACGGGCCGTTAGCAACGACCAGACTGTACCTCGACGAGAACGCCTCGCCGGGGCTGATTCAGGCCGGCGAAGCCCGCGGTTTCGAAGTCGTCACCACGAGCGGCGACGTGGACGTGCGTCTGGCCGTCGACGCGACGGCGGCCGTCGCGGCCGACCGTATCGACGTGCTCGTCGTCGCCTCGCGAGATACGGACTTCAAACCAGCACTGGAGGTCGCTGCCCGGAACGACGTCCGGACCGTCGCGCTTGCACCCGGCGAACACGGGAAGTCCGACGCACTCCAGAACGCCGCCCAAGACGCCCTCTCGCTGGAAGCCGACGTCGAATAGCGAACGCCTTTTTGTGCGGGCACCGGACCACCGGATATGGACATCGAGGAGACGCCGGTACTCGACAACCACATGCATCTGGACCCGGTGCAGGGCCGGAACGTCGAGGCCGTCGAGGAGTTCGCCGAACAGGGCGGCACCCACCTGCTCGTCCTCAACAAGCCGTCGTGGCACCTCGTCGAGGCCGCGACCGACGAGTCGACGTTCCGCGAGGCGTTCGACCTGACTGTCGGCGCCGTCGAGTCCGCGACGGAGATACTGTCCGGCCGGGCGTGGCCGGTGCTGGGGGTCCACCCGGCACTCGTCTCGAAGTTGGTCGAAAACGGCTACACGCCCGCGGAGGCCCGCGACATCATGCAGACGGGGCTGGACGTGGCCGCGGAGTACGTCAGGGACGGCCCGGCGCTGGCCATCAAGTCGGGGCGACCCCACTACGACGTCGACGAGGACGTGTGGGACGCCTCGAACGCCGTGATGTGTCACGCCTTCGAACTGGCCGCCGACGGTGAGTTCGCGGTCCAGCTGCACACCGAAGGCGGTGAGGACTTCGAGCAGGTGGCACAGTGGGCCGAGGAACGTGGCATGGACCGCCGACAGGTCGTCAAGCACTACTCCGGCGGCCGGTTGCAGGGCCCCACGAAGTCCGTCCTCGCGGACAAGGACGAACTGGAGATAGCTATCGAGGAGGGCGACCCGTTCCTCATGGAGACGGACTACATCGACGACCCGGACCGACCCGGCGCAGTACTGGGGCCGAAGACGGTGCCACGGCGCGTCCGGTGGCTGTTAGAAGCGGGGCACGAGGAGGCGGTGCGGACCGCACACGTCGAGACGCCGCGTGCGGTGTACGGTATCGACACCGAAGCGACGCTCGCCGAGTGAGGACAGAACGAAGCGGTTGGGACGTTATCCGAACTTCCCGGTGATGTAGTCCTCGACGCGCTGACTCTCGGGGTTCTCGAATATCTTGTCCGTGTCGTCGAACTCGACGAGTTCTCCGCCGGTGAGGAAGACGGCCGTCTTATCGGAGATGCGGGCCGCCTGCTGCATGTTGTGCGTGACGATGACGACGGTGTACTCCTCGGAGAGTTCCTCGATTAAGTCCTCGATTTGGGAGGTGGCGATGGGGTCTAGCGCCGAGGCAGGTTCGTCCATCAGCACGACTTCGGGGTCGACGGCGATGGCCCGCGCGATACAGAGTCGCTGTTGCTGGCCACCCGAGAGGTCGAGTGCGGATTCGTCGAGGCGGTCTTTGACCTCGTCCCACAGGGCCGCCTTCTTCAGGGACTCCTCGATAACTTCGTCCATGTTTTCGGTCTTGTCCTGCGTGCGCAGGCCGTAGGCGACGTTGTCGTAGATGCTCTTCGGGAAGGGGTTGGGGTGCTGGAACACCATCCCGATGCGCCGGCGGAGCGCCACCGGGTCGACGTCGTCGTCGTAGACGTTCTTGCCCTTGAAGGTCAGTTCTCCCTCGACGCGGGCGATGTCGATGAGGTCGTTCATACGGTTGATACACCGCAGGAACGTCGACTTCCCACACCCGGAGGGGCCGATCATCGCTGTCACCTGGTTTTCGGGGATTTCGAGGTTGATGTGCTGGAGTGCCTGTGTCTCCCCGTAGAACACGTCGAGGTCCCGCGAGCGGATGACGGTATTGCTCGCGGTGACGCCGCCGCGGTCGGCGTTCTCGTCTAAGCCGCCCTTGCCGGGGTCGGTACTGATGAGCGACTCCTCGTCCGCCTCGTCGTGCTGTGCCTCGGTCTCTGTCGCCATGTCCTCTGTGGTCATTAATGTGCCTCCTGTTGGTATTTGTTCCGCACGAGAATCGCCACGCTGTTCATCGTCAGCAGGACGATGAGCAGTGTGACGACCCCGGCCGCGACGACGCCGTAGCGGAAGTCGGGCGAGGGCTGGAACGCCCACGCATAGATCTGCATCGGCATCGCGGTGAGTTTGCTGAACAGTCCCGACGGCGGCGAGAACTTCGTCGTCGCCGCACCGATCATGATGAGCGGTGCCGTCTCGCCGATAGCCCGACCCAGCGCCAGAATCGTCCCCGTCAGGATGCCCGGTAAGGACCGGGGCAACACGACGTTCCGAATCGTCTGCCACCGGGTCGCGCCCATACCGTATGAGGCCTGCCGGAGCGAGTCGGGCACCGACCGGATGGCTTCCTGTGCGGAGATGACGACGATGGGGAGGATGAGCAAGGAGAGCGTCAGCGACGCGGTGAACACCGTCCCGACGCCGAACCCGGCGTAGGTAATCGGTCCGAGTTGGGCGTTGATATTGACGAAGATACCCAGTCCGAGCAATCCGTACACGACCGACGGGACGCCGGCGAGGTTCGAGATGTTGACGTTGATGAGTCGGGTAATCGTCCCGAGCGGTCCAGTGGCGGGAGCGTACTCTTCGAGGTAGATAGCGGTGCCGACGCCGAATACGAACGTGAACACGCTCACGAGGACGATGAGAAACACCGACCCGATGATAGCCGGGTACAGGCCCGCTTCGGCGGCGTTGGAAATCGACGGCCCGCTCGTGACGTACTGCCAGTCGAGCCACGGCGAGGGCTCCGTCGCGCCGACGACGCCGACGACGAACTCTCCGAGCAGGAAGCCGAGGATAGCGATAGCCGGGAACGCGAAGGCGGCCCACCGCTCACGTCGCTGCGCGGTGTTGACGACGGTGTAGCCGACGGGCAACCCAAACATCACGAGGCCGATGAGCCACACCGACCGGGCTATCTGGGGTACCATGTCGACGACCGGGACGCCGACGATAGCCAGCACCGGGAGGCCGACGCCGATGCCGATGCTCTGTCGCTTCGAGAGTTCCAGTCGGTCGTGCGCGAGGAAGGCGGCCATCCCCGCGCCCGGCAGGACCAGCGACAGGAAGTAGATGCCCGGTGCGCCGAGCATCGCGCCGAGCGAGCTGAGGGTGCCGAGAGCTATCGTACCGACCACGGGGCCGAGGACGACGGCGGCGAGGATGCCCAGGCCGACCCACGTCGCTTCACGGTCGTACTGGCCGTAGACGTACATGCCGATGGCCGGGCCGACCACGGTCAGGAAGTAAGCGAACCAGACCGGTGGGCTGGCGATGACGGAGAGGACGATGACCGTCGCGACGGTGAGCATCACGCCGCCCAGCGTGAGGCTGAACAGTTCGAACGCACCGGCGACGACGTCGGGCCTCGTCCGTGCGTACGCGAAGAACGTGAGGAGTGGCACCAGCAGCGTCACCGTGTAGGAAAGGTACCACGTCGTCCCCGCCGACTCCAGCCCGAAGGCGTCCCAGAACACGTACGCGAGCAGGATGCCAAGCGCGAGGATACCGACGATGGACGCCCCGAACGAGATGTACTTGAACGCGATGCCCTTGAGTCGGCTGACTTCGCCGAACTCTGTCGTCTCCTGTGTCGGTGTCTGTGTCGCCATTTACTCGTACTCCTCCCGGTAGCGGCTCGCCACGACGTCACTCACGACGTTCATCGCCAGCGTGATGACGAACAGCGTGAGGCCGATGGCGAACAGCGACTTGTAGGCGGTCGACCCCCCCGAGATGTCCCCGCTCGCGATGTCTATCATCGCGACGGTCATCGTCGCCGAACTCTCCGTGTACAGTCCGAGGAGGTCACCCGGCGCGACGTACGGGATGCCGAAGGCCGACTGGACTGCCGGAATGTCCGGTGGCTGTGAGCCAGCGGCCAGCACCACGGCCATCGTCTCGCCGATGGCCCGAGAGATGGCGAGGATGAACGACGACGCGATGCCCGAGACGGCGGCCGGGACGACGATGCGGAGTGAGACGTTGAACTTTGTCGCCCCGAGGCCGTAGCCGGCCTGTCGCAGTGAGTCCGGCACGGAGCTCATCGCGTCCTCGCTGATAGAGGAGACCATCGGGATTATCATGATACCGACGACGATAGAGGCAGAGAGCCCATTGAACAGGCCCAGATTGGGGAGTCCGAGCCCCAGCGTCGAGTTCAGCCAGTCGAGAGCGACGTTGAGTGCGGGCGTGATGTAGACGATAGCGAAGTAGCCGTAGACGACGGTCGGGACGCCGGCGAGCACTTCCAGCATCGGCTTGAGAAGCGAACGAGTCCGCTGGGTCGCGTACTCGCTGAGATAGATGGCCGTCAGCAGGCCGACGGGGAGTGCGATGACGGCCGCCCCGATAGTGATGAGAAGCGTCCCGAGGATGAGCGGGAGGACGCCGAAACTCCGGGGCTGGAGGTTCGGACTGAACCGCGTCCCGCCGAGGAACTCCGCGATGGGAACGACCGAGAAGAAGTCGGCCGCGTCGAGAACCAGCACCGCGATGATACTGACGGTCGTCAGGACGGACAATACGGCACACCCGGCAAGGGCGTATCTGTACGTCGACTCCCGAACCGTCCTGAACCCCCGGTCCCCTGTGAGGTCGGGAGTCTGTCCCTCGTTGCTCATCGTGGTTGTTGTGTCATATACTGTATCTCGGGAAAAAGTACCCGGATTGTATCTATAGGGCTATTGTCTCTCAATACTCGCCTATGTGACGGTTACTGGACTTCGTCGATAACCTCGTTCAGCGCGTCTAGCTCCTCCTGCATGCTCTCCTCAGTCTTTGGGACGTAGCCGATCTCGTCGGCGATGAGCGAGGAGTTGGCGCTCTGCTCGACGTAGTAGCGGGCGAACTCCGCGACGTGCTCCTCGGCGAGGGCGCTCTTTTGGGGGTAGGTGAAGAGCGGGCGGGAGAGCGGCTTGTAGTCGCCGGCCTTCGCGGTTTCGAGCGACGGTTTGACACAGCCGTTGCCGTTGTCGATGCCCAGCGCCTTCACGGCGCTCTTGTTGTCCACGTAGTACGCGAAGCCGAAGTAGCCGATGCCGTACTGGTCCTGTTGGACGCCCTGGAGGATGAGGTTGTCCTGCTCGGTGGCCTCGTAGTTGCTTGTGTGGTTTGCCTCCTCGCCGAGGATGGACTCCTTGAAGTAGTCGAACGTCCCGGAGGTGTCGGCGGCGCCGAAGCGACTGATGGGCTCGTCGGGCCACTCGCTGTCGACGTCGGACCACTTCGAGGCCCCGTCGGCGCGCCATATCTGCTTGAGCTGGTCGGGGGTCATGCAGTCGACCCAGTCGTTCTCTTTGTTGACGATGACAGTCAGCGCGTCCGTGGCGATGTTAATCTCGTGGTACTCGATGTCGTTGTCGCTACAGAGCTGTTTCTCCTCCTCCGAGATGGGACGAGAGGCGTTGTTGAAGTCCGAGTTGCCGACACAGAAGTGGTTGCTGAACCCACCACCGGACCCGGTCGAACTCACACTGATGTCGACGCCGGAGTGTTTCTTCTGGAACTGGTTCGCGACGGCCGTCGCGACGGGGTAGACCGTACTGCTCCCCGTGATGTTTATCTCGCCGGAGAGCTGACTCGAACCGCTGTCACCGCTGGAACCGCTGCCATCGTCGGAGCCACCGTTGGAGGGCCCTTCCGTACAGCCTGCGAGAGCGAGTGCTCCGACTGCACCGGTACTTGCCAGAAAACTACGACGCGAGACGCCGCCGTTCGGTGAGTCTGTCATCGCCCCAATCGAGGCCAGTGATAAATAAGTACTCTACTATGACGTGTATGTATTGCTACGTTATCTATATAGACAAATATTGGGAGTGTGTGTCGGGGGTACCGGAATTAGTGCCGAATATACGTCTAACAGCGGAATTCTGACGGTAGCGCGCGACTCCCGACGGGCGCTCTGAAGCTAGTTGTGGTAACACGCTCGGAGGTAGAGAACTACTATAGAGCCCTTCAGGATGATATTCGGCCCGCTGAAGGTGAAATATTTTCCGGATATATAGATTGAGATGGATTTATGTCAAAGGGGGTCTGATACGGACGTACATGGAGACCCGCAAGGTGCAGGTGACCGGTGGCTCGACGTACACCGTCTCGCTCCCGAAAGACTGGGCGACAGAGAACGACGTGAGCGCTGGCAGCGTCGTCGAGTTCCACGCCGAGGAGGACCTGTTGTTGCTCGCACCGAAGCGAGACGACGACAGAGTCGAGGGGACGCTTGACGTGGGTGGTCTGGACAACAAACACGAACTCACGCGTGCGGTGATGACGATGTACGTCAGTGGGTTCGACGTCATCCGCCTCGAAGCACCACGTATCACCGCCGAACAGCGGCGTATCATCCGGGACGCGACACAGGGACTCGTGGGGCTGGAAGTCATCGAGGAGACGTCCGACCGCGTCGTGTTACAGGACCTCCTCGACTCCTCGGAACTGTCGGTCCACAACGCCATCACTCGGATGCGGTTGGTCTCGCTGACGATGCTCTCGGACGCCGTCGAGGCGCTCATCGAGGACGACGACGACCTCGCAGCGGACGTGATGCAACGCGACGACGACGTCGACCGCCTCTGGTACATGGTCTCACGGGTGTTCCGGACGGTCCTTCGGAACCCGACGGCGGCCAACGAGATCGGGTTCCCCCGCGAGACGGTGTTCGACTACCAGTCTAGCGCCCGGCAACTGGAGCGCATCGCCGACCACGCGACGAAGATAGCCGGCCTGTCCCAGGAGATCGGCGAGATTACCGGCGAGACGGCCGAGTTGCTCCGACAGTTAGAGCAGGAAGCGACCTCCGTCTCGGAGACGGCGATGGACGCACTCCTCGCTGAGAGTTCCGACGACGCCGTCGAACTGGCGAACGAGGCACGCAGCCAGATACCCAGCGTCGACGAGACGGCCCGGGAAGTCGATACCGACGTCCGAGAACAGGACCCACAGAGCGCCCAGATTCTCGGCCGCGTCGTCGACTCCCTCTCCCGGACGGCCGACTACGGCGGTAACATCGCCGAGAGCGCGCTCCAGAAAGCAGCCCCGCGCCCCTAGTCGTAGAGTCGTTCCAGCAGCGACGCCACGCCGTCTCTCGTTTTCAGGTATCGCCGCTCACCGTCCGGTGTCCGGACGGCGTAGTCGTAGACGTCGCTGTCTGGTCGGTACCACTTCTCAGGATAGCGGTCGAGCGGGTCCGAGAGCAACTGTCCGCCATCGAAACTCTGGACCGGAGCGTCCGTCCGGTCAGCGGACGCCGTCCTCGCGCTTTCGCACTCTCCACGACTCGCTTCGACGAGGAGGTCGCTGTCGACCGGGTAGTCCGCGAGTATCCCCGTCTCGGCGTCCTCCCGGCGACTCGCTTTCAGCGTCTCACGCATCAGAATCTCCTGCGTGTTGACGACGGCCTCGCCGTCTTTCGGATACTGCTGGTCGTAGCTTCCGTCGGCGTTCATCGTCCAGCGTTTGCGGTTGTCCGCCAGCATGAGCGCCAGTACGAAGCGTAACTGCCGACGAATAGCGGGGTCTTCGACCGGCGTGACCGCCTCGACGCGATAGTCGAGGTTCCGAGTCATCCAGTCGGCGCTCCCGATGTAGTACTCCGGGCCGGTCGTCTCACAGTCCGTGGCGCGTGCGCCGTTCTCGAAGTAGAAGACGCGAGAGTGTTCGAGGAACCGTCCCACGACCGAGTGGACCGTGATGTTCTCGCTGACGTCTTCCAGTCCCGGACGGAGTCGGCAGATGTCGCGGACGATGAGGTCGATGTCGACCCCCGCCATCGACGCCCGGTACAGTTCTGCGACGATGTCGGGGTCTTCCAGTCCGTTGACCTTCGCCACGATGCGGGCAGGCCGACCGGCCTGTGCGTGTTGGGCCTCCCGTCGGATGCACCGAGTGAACTCGGAACGCATCGTCACCGGCGCGATGAGTAGTTTCCTGAACTCCTCGTCCAGTCCCGGCCCGGTGAAGAAGTTGAACAGTGTGACGAGGTCCTGTCCGACGTCGCGGTCGGCCGTCAACAGGCCGAGGTCGACGTACCCCTTTGCCGTCTCGGAGTGGTAGTTGCCGGTCCCGACGTGGGAGTAGAGGTTGACGCCGTCCTCGGCGTCGCGGACAACCAGCGCCGTCTTCGTGTGGGTCTTCAGCCCGATAGTGCCGTAGGCCACGTGGATACCGTTTTCCTCTAGTCTACGGACCCATTCGAGGTTGTTCTGCTCGTCGAAGCGGGCCTTCAGTTCGACCATCACGGCCACCTGCTTGCCGTTCTTGGCGGCCTCGATGAGCGACTGGATGACCTGCGAGTCGCTCGCGGTCCGGTAGATCGCCGCCTTCACCGCGAGGACGTCGGGGTCGTTGGCGGCTTCGCTCAGGAACCGCTGGACGGTGTCCCCGAAGTCGTGGTACGGGTGGTGCAACAGGATGTCGCCCTCGTCGATGTCGTCAAAGACGCTCTGGTGGTGGTCGTGTTCGTCGCGTTCGAAGGCCGCCGGTCGGCGGTCCCGAAGCCGTGGGTGTGGCTGTGGCGTCCACGACTCCAGTTTGAGGTCCGGTCGTTCGAGGTCCGTCAGCGACGCGAACTCTCGGTAGTCGAGCGGTCCGTCGAGGTCGTATATCTCGCGGTCGTCGAGGTCGAGTTGGTTCTGTAGGGTCGCGCGGATACGCGGGTGCGCGTCGCTCTCTATCTCCATCCTGACGACGCTGGCGAAGCGGCGCTGTTCGAGCACCTCCTCTATCATGTCGATGAGGTCTTCTGCGACCTCCTCGTTGCGCCGGACCTCGGCGTTACGGGTCAGGCGGAACAGCGCCGTGTCCACGACATCGACGTTCGGGAGGAGGAGGTCGAGATTGTGCCGAACCACGTCCTCGACGAGAACGTACCGCGAGTCGTCGCCGAGCTGGACGAGTCGGGGCCGGTTCGGCGGGATCTTGATGCGAGTGAACGTCGGGTCGTCGCTGTCGGGTCGTCGGGTCAACACCGCGAGCGAGAGCGACCGGTTCGAGATGAACGGGAACGGGTGGGCAGGGTCGAACGAGAGCGGCGTCAGCGTCGGCAGGACGGACTCCTCGAAGTACTCACGCATCTCCGTGCGTTCGGCCGCGTTCAGGTCGTCGTAGTCGAGGACGTCGATACCTGCCTCGGCGAGCGCCGGGCGGAGCATCTCGCTGTAGCAGTTGGCCTGTTTGGTGAGCATCGGCCCGAGCGTCTCGTGGGCTTCCGCCCACTGTTCTTTCGGGGTCCGTCCGTCGGCCGTTCGCTCGGCGACGCCCGCCTCCACCTGTTGTTTCAGGCCGCCGATACGCTTCATGACGAACTCGTCAAGATTCCGGGTGACGATAGAGAGAAACCGAACTCGCTCTAAGAGCGGGTTCCGGTCGTCGATGGCCTCGTGGAGCACCCGGCGCTGGAAGGCGAGTTCGCTCAGTTCGCGGTTGAGGTACAGGTCCGGGTCCGAGAGATCGACGCTGGCTGGCTCGTACGGCGAGATGTCGAGGGTGTCCTCCGCTGTCATTGATCTGTCGGCGACGTAACTCGTGGCTCCACGATGCTGTCAGACGAGCGCGAGACGTACGTCTCCGGCGGGTCGACCGCGATCAGTTCGTCGGCGCGGTAGTCGTATGCGGTCAACTGCCCGCCGTAGACGCACCCGGTGTCGAGTCCGACGGCGTAGTCGCTGACGAACGGATGGGCGAGGACGGTGTGACCGAAGAACACGCGCGGGGTCTCCCGCCGCGTCTCGAACCAGTACGGTCGCTCGTAACTCGCGTCGGGGACGAGCGAGCGGTTGTTCAGCAGTTCGGTCAGGGAGTGTTCGACCAGCGGTTTCCGGTGGTCGACGCCGCCGTGGACCACGAGTGCGTCGTCCCACGAGACGGCCGCAGGCATCGACTCGACGTACGCCACGTCGTCGTCGGTGAGCGCATCGATGGTCTTGTGGCCGTCGACGAGTTTCTGCTCGTTGTTGCCCCGAACGCTGACGAGGTTCGGACGGTCGCGGACGATATCGAGGACACCCTTGCTGTCCGGTCCCTTCCTGACGAGGTCACCGACGAAGACGACGAGGTCGTCGAGACCCGGGTCGAGTTCGTCGAGCAACTGCTCCAGCGTTCCTCGACAGCCGTGGACGTCGCCGACGACGTAGATGTCGTCCCACTGGCCGCTGTCGATGCGTCGGTGCGAGGCGTCGATGGTCGGGTTCAGTGTCGGTTGCAGTACCATGTGGGAGTAGCCACCGCTTGGGTTGGCCTTACCAGTCAGGACGGTGGATCCCAGTTAGATGCTTTATAATAGCCGTATATATCGGTACGTACCACTACCGTAGTCCACGGCGGTACGGCCTCGCTGTGACGGCGTGCTACCCGCCCTAGTTCTTTATCATGACCGATTGTGTAGTTCTCGGTGACGTGCTGTTGGCATCCAACCAGCCACTACTTCGTCAGTCGATTCGAGCACGTCACCTCGACGGCGGCCCTGCACCAGCCGCCGTCAACGGTTCGCGGCGCGAGGGCTCTCCTGACTTACCAGTCGGTATCGGGCCGTCGGATGCGGTAGAATGCTCGGAGAGTGGTTACTCGACGAGAACAGCGTTGACCTGTCCGTCCTGCCCGGGGCGGGAGGTGACGCGGGCCTCGCCTTCGGAGGTCTCGACGATAGCGCCCTTCGTGATGATGTTTCGGCGGGCGTAGTTCGGGTTCGACGGGTTCTCGACGACGTTCTCGATGGTCGCCTCGACGGTCTCGGCGCCGTCGGCGACGCTCGCGACGTCAGTCGTGACCGCACGGACCTTCTGCGTGTTGCCGCGGGAGTCGACGACCTTCAGTTTCTGGTCGCCGACCTGCGTCTCGGTCGGCTCACGGCCGAGTTCGTGCTTTTTCTTCTTGTGGTTCGGGCGTCGTCGACCGCCTGTGCGCTTGCGAGGGGAGCGTCCCTGGTCTTTCATACCCGATTCATAAACCAGCGGCTACTTGAACCGTTCGATGACCGGCCGGGGTGTGTAGCTGTGTGACGGGCGTTCTGAGCCCGCATCGGCGCTGGGCCAGCGGGCCGCCTAGGGTGTGGGAGAGCAGTGATCGTAATCGTTACCCGGGGGCGAGACGGTTACCCGAACGATGAGTCTGAAGACGGCCGTGGCCGCGCCGTTCCGTCAGCGGGGGACCGACCGGATGGCCGAGAGTGAGTTCGTCGTCGCCCTGTCGCTCGACCGGAACTGGTTCTCGCCGGATCAGGCGAAGTCGCTTGTCGACGTCGCCGCGAGCGAGGGCCTCGTCGAACGCGAGGACGACGCCCTCGTCGTCACGTTCGACGCCGGCAACGTCGAGATTCCGGACGGCTTCGCCCCGGGCGAAGAGGTCCTCCAGTCACGCTCGACGTTCGAGCGAGTGTTAGACGCCGTCGTCGAGAGCGGCGTAGAAAAGCAGACAGCCGTCGCCGGGATCAACTCGCTGCAGTCAACCCTCGGCGTGACGCTGGAGGCCGCGGCAGTCGTCTACGCCCGCAGCGAGGGCGTCACCGTAGAGAGCATCGCCGCGGAGGCGCGGGAGGAAATCTGATGGTCGACGATCGCATCACCGACGGGAAACGCATCGGCCAGTTGCTCGCCTCGGAGGTGACCGGACTGGAACGGGGTGCGCTCGGGACGCTGTCGGTGGTCGACGCCGACCCGGACGTGGACCCGACACCGGGTGGCGCCTTCGCCTTCGGGATCGAGGCCGACGGAACTCGCCTCGGCGAGGTCCACGTCACGCCCGAGACGGCACGCCTGACGCTGACCGAACCAGTGACCGTCGACGTAGACCGCGAGGACGTCACGGTCGAAGAATCGGACGACGGGACCGTCGTCATCGCACACAGCGGCGCCGCGGTCAAATCGCTCGTCGACGTCCTCGCCGACCGACTCGGGTAGTCAGTTCGACCCCGGTTCCGCCAGCGTTTCGGCCGTCCACGCGACGAATCCAGTGAGCACCAGCGCCGACCCGACGAAGGTCATCGTCGCCGCCGTCGCGAGCACCACGGTCTTGAGTCCGAGTGGCGAGCCAAGAACCATCACTATCGGAGCGAGCGTGATACAGAACGTGCCGATAGCGACGGCTTGGCGTTGTTTAGTCGAGAGGTCGACACCGATGTGAAACCACGAGTCCGACGCGGGTTCCCGTGCTGCGAGGCCGAGGCAGAAGAGCGGGACCCCGACGAAGACGAGCGTGGCAGCGACCGCGTTCGACCAGAACGCAGACGTACCAGACGTCGGTGCCAGAGAGAGCACCGCACCGACGGCGAGCAGTCCGACGCCGCCGACGAGTCCGAACGGCCGTAGCCGGGGGTCCTCGAGTGCCTGCCACAGGTTCGGGAGCGTCTCCGCGACGTGCCCGACATCGAGGGATCGGTCCATAGCTACCGTTCCACGTCCGGTATGAAATAGACGCGGGGTCTGATTCTCAACGTTGATTTTAGAAGACGCCGGTCGCGGCGACAGAGGGAAACGCTTGTATCCGTCGCCGTCGGCGCGGTACCTATGCACTTCTTCGACCGCCTCCACGACCGCATCGTGGCCGCGGACAGCGTCGTCTCGGTGGGACTGGACCCGGACCCGGACCGCCTGCCCGAGGCGGTACAGGACGCCGACCTGCCGCGCTGGCAGTTCAACCGCCGAATCATCGACGCGACCCACGAACACGCCGCCTGCTACAAACCCAACGCGGCGTTCTACGAGGACCCCGACGGCTGGCGGGCGCTTCGGGAGACCATCGCGTACGCCCACGGGAAGGACGTTCCGGTCCTGCTGGACGCCAAACGGGGCGACATCGGGAACACGGCCCGGCAGTACGCGACGATTCTGGACGAGGACCACGGTCCCGCCGCCGACGCCATCACGGTCAACCCGTTCCTCGGACGGGACTCGCTGGAACCGTTCCTCCAGCACGAGGACAAGGGCGTGTTCGTCCTCGGGCGTACTTCGAACCCCGGCGGCGCCGACCTGCAGGACCTCGAACTGGCCTCCGGCGAGAAACTGTACGAGCGCGTCGTCCATCTCGCGGACCTCTGGAACGACAACGGGAACGTCGGCCTCGTCGTCGGCGCTACCGCACCGGAAGAACTCGAGGAGATACGTGAACTCGTCCCCGACATCCCGTTTCTCGTCCCCGGTGTCGGCGCGCAGGGCGGCGACGCCGAGGCCGCCGTGGAGTACGGACTGGCCGACGGCGTCGGCCTCGTGAACTCCTCGCGGGGTATCATCTTCGCCGGCGAAGATAGCGAGGCGCGACGCACCTCGGACAGTCGAGCGACGGGGCCGGGAGACGCCGCCGGCCGCGGGTCCCCCGAGCAGTTCTTCGAAGCGGCTGGCCAGTCGGCGAAGCGACTCAAGACCCAACTCAACCAGTACCGGTAGCTCAGAACCGGTAGGTGTCGACGCCGTCCGGCAGGTTCTCGGGGTCGGTTCGCTCGCCCGGTTTTCCGGCCTCGACGCTACACTCGACGCACAGTCCTGTAGTCTCGTCCCAGTGGCGGTCACAGACGAGTCGGCCACAACGGTCACAGCCGTGGTCGACGTCGGGCCGGTCACACAGGTCACAGAGCCCGGAGACACTCATGCTACACTCTAGCACGCTCGGAGTCTTGAACGCTTGGGGGCGACAGGCGAGACGCTTACAGTCCTGTGGACCGAACCACGATTCGTGCAGTACGACCGGCTCATCACGGGCGTCGCCGCGGTGTTCGCGGTACTGACAGCGGTGCTGACGGTGGTGGGGATACTGGTGAACCCGGCCGTGCTCTTTTTGGCCCTGATGTTCGCTGTCTCCACGTACGTCATGTACTACCATCTAAGCGGCAAGATGGCCGCTAACCTCTACGAACGAGTCGAACGGCGCGCTGCCACACAGTCCCGCGGGAGTCGTCGAGGCGGGTTCGGTGCCGGGCCGCGCGAGGAGTGGACCCCGCCGAGGGACGGCCGACGTGCAGACGGGTTCGGTCGACGCGCTCAGCAGGCCCGACAGCAGCAGCGTCGACAGCGGACCCAGCAACGCCAGCACCGTCGCGTCCGCCAGTCGAGCGGTCCCAGTCCGTCGGAGGCCTACGACCGCCTCGGACTAGACCCCAGCGCGGACGAGCAAGCGGTCAAGCAGGCCTACCGAGAACGTGTCAAAGAGGTCCATCCCGACACAGACACCGGGAGCGAGGCCGAGTTTAAACGGGTCAAAGCCGCCTACGAGAGGCTGACCGACGACTGATACGGGTGGTTGTAACTGTGTCCCGGCGGTTCGCCGGACCGGTCGGGAGACCCACCGGTCGTGACCGACGCCGACCCGTGTAATCGCAACGGCCAAACCGCCTCGGGCGTCAGTTGGCGTATGTCCGAGACGCCGCCGTTGCTCGTCGACATCGACGGGACGCTCACCGACGAGTCACGCGCCATCGACCCGCGCGTGTTCCCCGTGTTACGCGAGTGGCCCGAAACCGTCGTTATCGCCACCGGAAAGGCGATGCCGTTCCCCATCGCGCTCTGTGAGTTCCTCGGCATCGAACGCACCGTCGTCGCGGAGAACGGCGGCGTAGTGTTCGTCGAGGCGACCGACGAACTCCAGTTGCGCGGCGACCACGAAGCGAGTCTCGCCGTCGCGGAAGCCTACCGCGAACTGGGGCACGAACTCGGCTTCGGGGCCGTCGATCTGGCGAACCGCTGGCGCGAGACGGAGGTCGTCGTCAGTCTGAACCAACCGCTCGAGCCACTGGAACGGGTGGCCGAGGAGTTCGGCCTCGTCGTCCTCGACACCGGATTCGCGTATCACGTCACCGACCCGAGCGTGGACAAGGGGACGGGACTGGAGGCCATCTGTGCGGAACTGGAGATGGACCCGTCGTCGTTCCTCGCTGTCGGCGACTCCGAGAACGACGCCGAGGCGTTCGACGTGGCCGGGGAGGCCATCGCCGTGGCCAACGCTGACGAGACGGCGAAGGCGCGCGCCGACCGGGTGACCGAAGCCCGGTACGCCGACGGGTTTCTCGAAGCCGTCGCTCCGTACCGCCCGTAGCGGCCTTCAGGGGCGAACTGGCGACACCCGGAAATCGTCGGGGTCGTCACGGGAGTCCCCCGCTACCGTCCGCACGAGTGGGTGTCGCGCGCCCGCGAGTCCCGTGCGGCGAGTCTGGGCACGGCCCGGGCATCGTTCCGTTCACGTACATAAATCCTCGGGCGAAACTATTGTGAGAGACAGACCCATTCACCCGCTAAAACACCGGTAAGCGGCTCCAAACCCGGGGAAAGCTTTTATCTCGTCCTCCGTTACGGACTCGCATGAGCCCCGACCGGGCTGTCCTCCGGCGCGCGCTGGAGCGCGGCGAACAGGAGGGCGGCAGCGTCGAGTTCAAAGAACGGCTCACAGAGGATCTACACCTCTCGGAGGGCCGGCTCGAATCCCTGACTGCGCAACTTCGCCACCGCGTCCTCTCGGGCGACGGTGAGGCGACCTACGTCGTCGGCGTCACCGACGACGGCGGCCTCGCCGGTATCGCTCCCGAGGAGTTCTCTGAGTCGATGGACGTGTTGAGCCTACTGGCCGAGGAGGCCGGTGCCCACATCGAAGACGTCCAGACGTGGGGCACAGACGGCGTCCCGGAGACGGACTCGGCAGGCGGTGGTGACGGCCCAGAAGGCATCGTCGGGGTCGCCACCGTCAGAGAGGGCGCCGTTCTCGAAGACGACGACCACATCGTCGTCGGGACCGCCGGTCACGTCGACCACGGCAAGTCCACGCTCGTCGGGTCGCTCGTCACCGGCGAGGCCGACGACGGCGAGGGTAACACGCGCGGCTTCCTCGACGTCCAGCCCCACGAGGTCGAACGCGGCCTCTCGGCGGACCTCTCCTATGGCGTCTACGGCTTCGACGAGGACGGACCGGTCCGGATGGACAACCCGCATCGGAAAAGTGACCGCGCACGCGTAGTGGAGGAGTCCGACCGACTGGTGTCGTTCGTCGACACGGTCGGCCACGAACCGTGGCTCCGGACGACGATCCGCGGACTGGTCGGCCAGAAACTCGATTATGGCCTGCTTACCGTCGCGGCAGACGACGGCGTGACCGACACGACCCGGGAGCACCTAGGTATCTTGCTGGCGACTGACCTCCCGACTATCGTCGCCATCACCAAGACGGACCTCGTTCCCGACGAGCGAGTGAGCGAGGTCGAACGGGCCGTCGAGCGAGCGCTCCGCGAGGTCGACAAGACGCCCCTCCGGGTCGAGCGCCACGGCATCGAGGCCGCTATCGAGGAGATATCCGAGACCGTCGTCCCAGTCGTGACGACGAGTGCCGTCACACAGGCGGGCCTCGACGCCCTCGACGCGATGTTCGAGGCGCTCCCGAAGACGGCTGGCGAAGTCGGTGAGTTCCGGATGTACGTCGACCGCACGTACAACGTACAGGGCGTCGGCGCCGTCGCGTCGGGCACCATCAAGTCCGGCGAGGTCGAAGCCGGCGACGAACTCCTGTTAGGACCGATGCAGGACGGGACCTTCCGCGAGGTAGAAGTCCGATCCATCGAGATGCACTACTACCGGGTCGACGAGGCCAAAGCGGGCCGCATCGTCGGTATCGCACTCAAAGGCGTCCGCGAGGCGGACATCGAACGCGGGATGGTTTTACTCCCGCGGGACGCCGACCCGACACCCGTCCGCGAGTTCGAGGCCGAAGTGATGGTGCTGAACCACCCCACACGCATCGGCGACGGCTACGAACCGGTCGTCCACCTCGAAACGATCAGTGAAGCGGCGGCGTTCCACCCGGAGGACGGCCAACTCCTCCCCGGCGACGCCGGCGAGACCACCGTCGAGTTCAAGTTCCGGTCGTACCTCGTCGAGGAGGGCCAGAAGTTCGTCTTCCGAGAAGGGCGGTCGAAAGGCGTCGGCACTGTCACCGATATCGTCACAGACTGACTCCGTTAGGAACGACGCCGTTATTCGTCGGTCGTTTTCGCCGTGACGTGGATATGCACGTCTTCGGCGCGAGCGGACGCTGGTCTGTCCGCCCCAGATGCCCGACGGGACGCCGACGAACCTCGGTCGCTCGGCCAGTCCGGCGACCGCCTGCTATGGGCACCTGATGGCCCACGCCACCCCCGAGTAGGCGGTCTCGAACGTACATTCGGGCGGATACCGGCTGTGTTGCCGGACTGTACGGCGGATCGCCGTGCCAGACGGGCATACTCGTGCGAACTCGACAGTCGGTAGTAGTACATCGAAGAGCCGACGTCGACGAGGTCCTGTGGCGGACCCGAGACGGGACACTACGGCGCCTCGAAGCCTGCGTCCGTGTGCCGTGCCGCCCCGAACACTGCCGCCCACGCCAGCAGGTGTTCGACCCGCGTGCGCCAGACGGATTCCCAGTTGGCGCGGCGTTCGCGCTCCCAGCGGGGGACGATGTCCCGGACGGCTTCGAAGGCGTCGTCGGCCGTTCGTGGGTCGGTGCCGAGTACGTCCAGTACCTCGGCGGCGCCGAAGACGTTCTCTCGGAACGTCGCCGCCAGCGTGTCTCGCTCCAGATCAGTCCGCGTCCGGTAGTACCCTCTGTCGCTCTCTTCGAGGAGGCCCAGCGCTCGCAGAAACGTCAGGTACTCGCGGGCCGTCTCGCGGTCCGGGACGTCTGTCGTCCGCTGGATGGCCCGACAGCAGTCCGCCTCGTCGTCCGGGACCAGCGGAATCGCCGCCCGCGCGTCCGCGAGGAACGACAGCGACCGCGCCGGCGGGGCCACCTTGTACCGCATCAGAGTCCGAAGCTCTCGGCCAACACGTCCTCGCGGGTCTCACCGACGACGTGTGTCTCGCCGCCGACGACGTCGATAGTGACCTGTGCCGGTCCGAACAGCCCCACGGGGAGGTCGGCGAAGTCCCAGTCGGCGTCCTCGAAGACGGCCGCCAGCGGTTCACCGTACTCGGCCCCTGCCACGGAGGCCACCTCCTCGAACCGGTCGAACGACTCGTCGACGGTGAGGTGGACCTCGCCGCCGTAGGCCAGTGCGTCCGTCGTCCGGGCCATCGCCGTCGCCTCGTCGCCGGCGACGGGCGCGACCGGAGCGCGAGCGGTCGCCGAGAGCACCGAGACGGGGTCGAAGCCCAGTTCGGCCAGCCGGAAGACGGCCAGTTCGGCCGCGCGGGCGGCGGCGGCGACGCTCCCGGTGACACTCGCCGTCGAGAACGCCGGGAGGAACACGCCCGTCTCGGGGACGCCGGTACGCTCTGCGACCTGTGCAGCGACGGCTTCGTCGGGCAGTTGCGCCGTCTCGACGGCGAGGACGGCGAAGTCGGCCTCCTCTCGGTACCCGATACGTTGGAACGCCTCCTCCTCGGCGACCAGCGCGCGGGCCGGGCCGCTCCCGAGGCCCTCGAAGCCGTCGACCGAGAGCTCCCAGCCACCCTTCTGCGAACACAGCAGGGCCAGCGCCGGGTGGTCCGTCGAGAGTTCCACGTGTGTCAGCGGCGCGCCGGCGACGGTGTCCATCGTCGACTGGACCGTCGCCAGTCCAGCGGTCTGTATCTCTGCGAGCACCATCCCCGCCTCGACGGCACCGGGGACGTCGACGCCGAAGTCGAGCACCGCGGCGTCGCCAGAGAGCGCGTGTACGTCTATCGTGAGTTCGTCGGCGAAGTCGATGGCCTCGTCGACGAGTTCCGTGGCCATCCGATTGAGGCTGTCCATACGCCGCCTTTGGCAGCCTGCCTTTTAATCTCCACCTTCGGACCGCTCGCTTCGCGCCGCCCGGCCCAGTTGCGATTCGACGGCGTCGACCTTCTCGCTCGCACGCTGGTCGACGCCGCGCTTGTTGTCTATCTTCAGGAACGTCTCGACGCGGTCGGACTGCGCGCCGACGGCCTCGTGTGCGGCGTGGGCCGCCGCGAACAGTTCCTCGCTGTCCTCGGCCTCGATGATTGTCCCCATCGGCGTCGTCTCGTACTCGACGTCGAACGCCTCTAAGGCCGCGACGGCGTCGGCGACGTAGGGGGCCATGCTCTCTTCGACGACCGGTGCGACGGACAGGAACCCGATACAGGTCATACGTGGCAATCGGGTAGGGGACACCCTAACAGTGGCGTTCGCGACCTCGAACCTAGATTTATTATACAGCCGACAGAAAAAACCATTGTCGTGAGCGATACCCGCCCAACTGTCCTCGTCGTCGAGGACGACACACCCCTCCGTGAGACCTACGCCCGCGTCCTCTCACAGTCCTACGACGTGTCGACCGCCGCGACTGCAGCGATGGCTATCGACCGTCTCGGAGACGGGACCGACATCCTCCTCCTCGACCGCGCACTTCCCGACGCCGACGGCGAAGACGTCCTCCGAGAGGTTCAGGCCCGAAACTACCACTGCTACGTCGCGATGGTCACCGCCGTCGAACCCGATTTCGAGATCATCGACATGGGCGTCGACGACTACCTCGTCAAACCGGTGACCACCGATGCGATTCGAGACGCCGTCGAACGACTGCTGTCGCTGGCCGAATACGACGAGATCTACAGGGAGTTGAGTCAGAAGCGCGTGAAACGCAACGTCCTCGAACAGGAGAAAGCACCGTCGGAACTCGACGAAAGCGAGGAGTTCCGCCGCCTGCAGGCGGACATCGAGCGTTTAGAAGCCCAACTCGAAGAGATAGCCGACGAGTGTGCGGACGTAGAACGCGAACTAGAACAGTAGGCACGCGGTACCGACGCTCGCGTGATGGCACGTAGCGCGACCGCTTGTCGGTTGGAATTTGGAGAAATGCGCTGGCTGGGATTTGAACCCAGGTTGTGACCATGGCAAGGTCACGTGATACCAACTACACTACCAGCGCCCAGCGTGGCGCACCGCGCCTCTCTGCATTCTAATCTGGCGGGGGTGATAGTAAAAAGCCTTCCGTTTTCCGAGCCCAATCGTGGGACGTGAGGGCATTCGGCGCATATATTTCCCGGGAGTGAATAGCACGCCACGACCTTTCGGAACCGGCAAGGCCCGTGCAGGCGGTTCACGGGCGAGGGGCTGTGACGGGCCGTGTGAACGCGTCCCAACGCGTGCGCGAAGCGGGGTCTTTTTACCGTAGGGACGGAGATGTATCGGCACAGTCTAGTGGCGTGACGTGGAAGCGTCACGGCATGACGACCAGCGTACTCGTGCCCGATTCCCTCACACGGGAAGCCGAGGACCGCCGCGAGGCGACTCGAAAGCTCGGATACGTGGCCCGCGCGGCCACGGTGTTCCGGGTCGACCGGCTGACGGTGTTCCCCGACCCAGACGGGGCGGGGAAGTGGGAAGACGGGTTCGTCGAAACCGTGCTGCGGTACGCCGCGACGCCGCCACACCTCCGAAAGGAGATGTGGGGCAAGCGGGACGAACTAGAGTACGTCGGCGTCCTGCCGCCGCTCCGCGTGCGTTCACAGACCGGCTCCGGATCTGAGGGTTCGGGGTCGTTAAGACAGGGAATCGTGACCGAGGTCGGAGCTGATGGGCGCGTCCGGGTCAATTGCGGCATGCAACACCCGATCTCCCTCCCCGTTCCAGACGGTCTGGACGTGGGTCAGGGGGAGCGCGTGACCGTCAGGGTCTCTTCGCGACGGCCGGTCCGGGCGAAACTCGTCGACCACCCCACGCCGGGGTTCGACGTCGTTTCCGCGGACCTCGATGCAGCACTCTCGCGTGACGACGCCGGGCTCACCATCGCCTCTTCGAGGTACGGAGAGCCGGCGACGACACACCGTCTCGGCCGTCTGGCCGAGCGACGGGACGCCGAGGGCGGCATGACAGTCGCCTTCGGAGCCCCCGAGCGTGGGTTACCGTCGATACTCGACGTGGACCCGGGCTCCGTCGGACGAGACCAGACAGACGACGACCCCACAGGGTTCGACCTCTGGCTGAATACGGTTCCGAACCAGGGCAGCGAGGTCGTGCGAACGGAAGAAGCACTGTTCGCCTCCCTCGCCTGTCTAACCCTCACGGAGTAAACGTATGCCACAATCAAGCAGACCACGCAAAGGCTCGCTGGGCTTCGGCCCGCGCAAGCGCTCGACGAGCGAGACGCCGCGCTTCAACAGCTGGCCGTCCGACGACGGCCAGCCCGGCGTTCAAGGGTTCGCCGGCTACAAGGCGGGCATGACTCACGTCGTGCTCGTCAACGACGAACCCAACTCCCCACGCGAGGGGATGGAAGAGACCGTCCCGGTGACGGTCGTCGAGACGCCGCCGATGCGCGCCGTCGCCCTGCGAGCGTACGAAGATACGCCGTACGGCAAGCGTCCGCTGACGGAGGTCTGGACGGACGAGTTCCACGGGGAACTCGACCGGACACTGAACCTTCCGGAGGACCACGACCCGGACGCTGCAGAGGAACAGGTACGCGACGCACTCGAGGCCGGAAACCTCGGGGACGTGCGTCTCATCACGCACACCGTCCCCGACGCCGTCCCGAGCGTCCCGAAGAAAAAGCCCGACGTGATGGAGACTCGCGTCGGCGGTGGTTCCCTCGAGGACCGCCTCAGTCACGCCCTCGAACTCGTCGCAGACGGCGGCGAGCACTCGATGAACGACGTCTTCCGCGCCGGCGAGTACGCCGACGTCGCGGGCGTCACGAAGGGCAAAGGGACCCAGGGTCCCGTCAAGCGCTGGGGCGTCCAGAAGCGGAAGGGCAAGCACGCCCGGCAGGGTTGGCGGCGCCGAATCGGTAACCTCGGCCCGTGGAACCCCTCCCGCGTGCGCTCGACGGTCCCCCAGCAGGGGCAGACCGGCTACCACCAGCGCACGGAACTGAACAAGCGCCTCATCGACATCGGCGAGGGCGACGAAGCGACCGTCGACGGTGGCTTCGTCAACTACGGCGAGGTCGACGGCCCCTACACGCTCGTGAAGGGGTCGGTGCCCGGTCCGGACAAGCGTCTGGTTCGCTTCCGGCCCGCGGTGCGTCCGAACGACCAGCCGCGCCTCGACCCCGAGGTGCGCTACGTCTCCACAGAATCGAACCAGGGATAACCTATGCAGGCAACTATCTACACTCTGGACGGCGAGGCCGACGGCGAGGTCGACCTGCCGGACGTCTTCGAGACGCCCGTGCGACCCGACCTCATCGGAAAGGCCGTTCGCGCCGCCCAGGCAAACCGGAAGCAGGACTACGGGTCCGACGACTACGCCGGCCTCCGTACGCCGGCCGAGTCGTTCGGTAGCGGTCGCGGTCAGGCACACGTCCCGAAACAGGACGGCCGTGCCCGCCGCGTCCCGCAGGCGGTCAAGGGGCGACGCGCCCACCCGCCGAAAGCCGAGACGGACCGGTCGCTCGACCTGAACGACAAGGAACGCCAGCTCGCCGTCCGCTCGGCGCTCGCCGCCACCACGGACGCCGAACTCGTCGCCGAGCGCGGCCACGAGTTCGACCGCGACGAGGTGCCCGTCGTCGTCTCCGACGACTTCGAGGACCTCGTCAAGACGCAGGAAGTCGTCGACGTCCTCGAATCGCTGGACGTTCACGCCGACATCGAGCGCGCCGACGAGACGAAGATCAAGGCCGGACAGGGGAAGGCACGCGGCCGGAAGTACCGCCGCCCGTCTTCTATCCTGTTCGTGACCAGCGACGAGCCGTCGAAGGCCGCCCGCAACCTCGCGGGCGCCGACGTGGCGACTGCCCGAGAGGTCAACGCAGAAGACCTCGCACCCGGCGCAGTGCCCGGTCGGCTCACCGTCTTCACCGAGTCCGCACTCGAGGAGGTTGGTGAGCGATGAGCTGGGACGTCATCAAGTACCCGCACGTCACCGAGAAGGCCATGAACGACATGGACTTCGACAACAAGCTCCAGTTCGTCGTCGACGACGCCGCTGGGAAGCCCGAGGTCGCCGAGGCCGTCGAGTCCCAGTACGACGTCACCGTCGTCGACGTGAACACACAGAACACGATGGACGGCGAGAAGAAGGCCGTCGTTCGCCTCTCCGAGGACGACGACGCCCAGGAAGTCGCCTCCAGAATCGGGGTGTTCTAACGATGGGACGACGAATTCAGGGACAACGACGCGGTCGCGGGACGTCCACGTTCCGGGCGCCCTCGCACCGCTACAAGGCTGATCTTCAGCACCGGAAAGTCGAAGACGGCGACCTCGTCGCCGGGACCGTCGTGGACATCGAACACGACCCCGCTCGCTCGGCGCCCGTCGCGGCCGTCGAGTTCGAGGACGGCGACCACCGCCTCGTGCTGGCGCCGGAAGGCGTCGGCGTGGGCGACGAACTGCAGGTCGGCGTCAGCGCCGAAATCGCCCCCGGGAACACGCTCCCACTCGCGGAGATTCCCGAGGGTGTTCCGGTTTGCAACGTCGAGTCCAGCCCCGGCGACGGTGGGCGCTTCGCCCGCTCGTCGGGTGTCAACGCGACGCTGCTGACCCACGACCGCAACGTCGCCGTCGTCAAGCTCCCCTCCGGGGAGATGAAGCGCCTCGACCCGCAGTGTCGTGCCACCATCGGCGTCGTCGCCGGTGGCGGCCGTACTGACAAGCCGATGGTCAAGGCCGGCAACAAGTATCACAAGATGAAAGCCCGCGGGACGAAGTGGCCAAACGTCCGTGGTGTCGCGATGAACGCCGTCGACCACCCGTTCGGTGGTGGCGGCCGACAGCACCCCGGCAAGCCCAAATCGATCTCCCGCAACGCTCCGCCAGGCCGGAAAGTCGGGGACATCGCCTCGAAACGAACCGGCCGAGGTGGTGAGGAATGAGTTCGGAATATCAAATCGGCCACGAAGGTGAGTTCACCTTCCGAGGCCACACGCTCGACGAGCTGCAGGATCTGGAGCTCGAGGAAGTCGCGGAACTGCTCCCCGCACGCCAGCGGCGAAGTATCAAGCGCGGTCTGACCGAGGAAAAGCAGAAACTCCTCGAGAAGGCCCGCGAGGCCGAAGAGGAGGCGACGGCGAACGACCCCATCCGGACGCACCTGCGCGACATGCCGGTGCTTCCGGAGATGGTCGACATCACCTTCGCTGTCCACAACGGCCAGAGCTTCGAGCGCGTGAAGGTCGAGCCCGAGATGCTCGGGCACTACCTCGGTGAGTTCCAGCTCACCCGTACCTCGGTCGAACACGGTCAGGCCGGTATCGGAGCGACACGCTCCTCGAAGTTCGTACCGCTCAAGTAATCATGGGAATCAGCTACTCAGTCGACGCCGATCCGGACACGACCGCGAAAGCGATGCTCCGTGAGCGGCAGATGAGCCACAAGCACAGCAAAGCCATCGCCCGAGAGATCAAGGGCAAGACGGCGGGCGACGCCGTCGGGTTCCTCGAAGCAGTTATCGAGGGCGACCAGCCTGTCGCGTTCAAGCAGCACAACTCGGGCGTCGGCCACAAGAGCAAGGTCGACGGCTGGGACGCCGGTCGCTACCCCGAGAAGGCCTCGAAGGCCTTCATCGACCTGCTGGAGAACGCCATCGGCAACGCCGACCACCAGGGCTTCGACGGTGAAGCCATGGAGATCATGCACGTCGCCGCCCACAAGGTCGGCGAACAGCAGGGTCGCAAGCCCCGCGCGATGGGGCGTGCCTCCGCCTGGAACACACCGCAGGTCGACGTCGAACTCATCCTCGAGGAGGTCAGCGAATAATGGCTGACGAACAGCAGTTCATCGAGGACGGCCTCCAGCGGACCCAGATCGACGAGTTCTTCGCAGAAGAGCTCGGTCGAGCGGGCTACGGCGGCATGGACGTCGCTAAGACCCCGATGGGGACCCAGATCGTCCTGAAAGCCGAGAAGCCAGGGATGGTCATCGGCAAGGGCGGGAAGAACATCCGCAAGATCACGACGGAACTCGAAGACCGATTCGACCTCGACGACCCGCAGATCGACGTGCAGGAAGTCGAGGAACCGGACCTCAACGCCCGCATCGTCGCGGACCGTCTGGGGAACGCCCTCGAACGCGGTTGGTACTTCCGCAAGGCCGGTCACACGACGATCGACCGCATCATGGAAGCCGGCGCGAAGGGCGCCGAGATCGTCCTCTCCGGGAAGGTCACCGGTGCACGCTCGCGCGTCGAGAAGTTCAACCGCGGCTACATCAAGCACAACGGCGAACCCGCCGAGGACATCGTCGACAGCGGCGTCGGCGTCGCAGTGATGAAACTCGGTACCATCGGCGTGCGCGTGAAGATCATTCCGCCGAACGCCGAACTCCCCGACGACTTCGAGATCTACGAGGACGTCGAGGTCGAGGAGTACGTCGCCGAGACCGACGGCGAGTCGGTCGAGGAACTCCTCGAAGGCGAACCCGAAGACGAGGGCGAAGCCGAGACGACCGAAGTCGGCCACGACGAGCCTGAGGACGTCGAGGTCGACGAGGAAGTCATCGAAGAGGAGATCGTCGAGGAGGACGTCGAAGTCCCGACCGACGACGACGTCGAGGACGTCGACGTCGACGAACTCGAAGACGCAGTCGACGAGGAACTCGACGAGGACGTCGAAGCCGAAGCAGAGGAGCTCATGGACGAGATGGACGACGAGGAGGCTGACGAAGAATGACTGTCCTCCACGTGCAGGAAATCCGCGACATGACGCCCGCCGAACGCGAGGCTGAACTCGACGACCTGAAGACGGAACTGCTCAACGCCCGGGCCGTGCAGGCCGCGGGTGGCGCCCCGGAGAACCCGGGTCGCATCAAAGAACTGAAGAAGGCCATCGCCCGGATCAAGACGATTCAGGGCGAAGAAGGCGACCTCCAGCCGGAGGACGAATAATGCCACTGACACCCGAGACGCTCCCACGTCACGAACTCGTCGGCCTCGACGTAGAGGTCGTCGCCGCGTCCAATCCGGACGCCGTCGGTATCAGCGGAACGGTCGTCGTGGAGACGACCCAGATGCTGGCCGTCGAAGGAGCCGACCGGGTGTGGCACGTGCCGAAGGACAGCGCGACGTTCGCCTTCGACCTGCCATCGGGACAGCGAGTCCGGGTGGACGGTTCGAAACTCGTCGCCCGTCCCGCTCGCCGCACAGAGAAATCAGGTGATTCCAAATGGCGCTAGGACTGAACGTACAGGAACCGGAGACGACCTGTACCGACCAGAACTGCCCGTTCCACGGAGAGCTCTCCGTGCGCGGTCAGACACTGGACGGTGAGGTCGCCTCCACCGACATGGAGAAGACCGTCGTCGTCGAGCGCGAGTACGACGTGAAGGTGCCGAAATACGACCGCTTCATGAAGCGGCGGAGCCGCGTTCCGGCTCACGCACCGGACTGTCTCGACCTCGCGGTCGGTGACACGGTCACGATAGCAGAGTGTCGACCGCTCTCGAAAACGAAGAGCCACGTCGTCGTGGCAATCGAGGACGGTGAGCAATAATGGAGGCGCTGAACGCAGACGTCACCCAGGGACTCGAGAAGGGCTCGCTCATCACGTGTGCCGACAACACGGGCGCACGCGAGCTGAAGGTCATCTCGGTCCACGGCTACTCGGGGACGAAGAGCCGACACCCGAAAGCCGGTCTGGGCGACAAGATCACCGTCTCGGTCACCAAGGGGACGCCGGAGATGCGTCGTCAGGTGCTCGAGGCCGTGGTCGTCCGTCAGCGAAAGCCCATCCGCCGTCCCGACGGCACCCGCGTCAAGTTCGAAGACAACGCGGCCGTCATCGTGGACGAGAACGAGGACCCGCGCGGGACCGAGCTGAAAGGCCCCATCTCGCGGGAAGTCGCAGAGCGGTTCGGGAGTGTCGCCTCCGCAGCGACGATGATCGTATAGAACCATGAGTGAGCAACCAGACAAACAGCGAACGAGTCAACGACGCGCCCCGCTCCACGAGCGACACAAGCAGGTTCGGGCGACGCTGTCGGCCGACCTCCGCGAGGAGTACGGCCAGCGCAACGTCCGCGTCAACAACGGAGACACCGTCGAGGTGCTCCGCGGTGACTTCGCCGGCGAAGAAGGCGAAGTCGTCAACGTCGACCTCAAAGACGCCGTCATCCACGTCGAGGACGTCACCCTCGAGAAGACGGACGGCGAAGAGGTCCCCCGCCCGCTGAAAGCCTCGAACGTTCGGGTCACAGACCTGAACCTCGAGGACGAAAAGCGGGAGTCGCGTCTCGAATCGGAGGATGATTCCGCATGAGTAACCACCAGAAGCGTCTCTCGGTCCCGAACAGTTGGCCCGTAGAGCGCAAGACGGCAACGTTCACGGTGAAGGCCGGCGCCGGCCCGCACGGTGAGTCGGGGGTCCCCCTGCTCATCGTCCTGCGGGACGTGCTGGGCTACGCCGACAACCGCAAAGAAGCGCGCTACGCGCTCAACGAGGACAACGTCCTCATCAACGGCAAGGCCGTCTCCGACGAGGAGCGCCCTGTCGGGATGTTCGACATCCTCGCGTTCACCGAGCGCGAAGAGTACTACCGCGTGTTCCCCGGCGAGGGTGGTCGGCTCGCGCTGACCGCCATCGAAGCGGACGCCGCGGAGTCCAAACTGGGCAAGATTGTCACCAAGACTCACGTCGACGGTGGCCGCGTCCAGTTGGGCCTCCACGACGGCGAGACGCTAATCGTCGAGGACGACCAGACCTACGACGGCGGTGACTCCATCGTCGTCGACAACGAGTCGAGCGAGGTCATCGCCCACTTCGAGTACGAAGAGGGCGCACTCGTCACGGCCGTCGACGGCGCACACGCCGGCGAAATCGGCACCATCGACGAGATTCAGGTCACGCCCGGGTCCGCACAGAACAACGTCATCGTCTCACAGGACGACGACGACGCTGGCTTCGAGACGGTCGAAGAGTACGTCGTCGTCATCGACGAGAACTTCACTGGCGATGCCGGATCGGCATCGGAAAACGCGAGCGGTGAAGCCGCGAGCGAGGGTGATGACGAATGAGCTCGGAGAGCGAATCCGCCGACTTCCACGAGATGCGGGAGCCGAGCGTCGAGAAAGTCGTCGTCCACATGGGCATCGGCCACGGTGGTCGTGACCTGGCCAACGCTGAGGACATCCTCGGCGAGATTACCGGCCAGAGCCCCGTCCGGACGAAGGCAAAGCGGACCGTCGGCGAGTTCGACATCCGCGAGGGCGACCCCATCGGTGCGAAGGTCACCCTTCGCGACGAGGTCGCCGAGTCGTTCCTCGAGACGGCGCTGCCGCTTGCCGAGCTGTCGGCCAGTCAGTTCGACGACACCGGCAACTTCAGCTTCGGCGTCGAGGAACACACGGAGTTCCCGAGTCAGGAGTACGACCCGAGCATCGGAATCTACGGGCTGGACGTCACCGTCAACCTCGTCCGCCCGGGGTACCGCGTCGCCAAGCGCGACAAGGCGTCGCGCTCGATTCCGTCG
The DNA here is from genome assembly GCF_011602445.1 of Haloarcula sp. JP-L23. Classification (NCBI taxonomy): domain Archaea; kingdom Methanobacteriati; phylum Methanobacteriota; class Halobacteria; order Halobacteriales; family Haloarculaceae; genus Haloarcula; species Haloarcula sp. JP-L23. The sequence goes on from NZ_CP050014.1 coordinate 2,960,496, forward strand.
AACCACCGACTCAACCCGGAAGACGCGACCGCGTTCGTCGAGTCGACATTCGACGTGGAGGTCAGTGAATGAGCGAAAGTGAAACCACAGACGAGCCCGACGCCGCCGAGGCAGAGCGGACCGGCCAGCTCGAGTCCTGTCAGCGCTGCGGTCGCGAACAGGGACTCGTCGGCAAGTACGACATCTGGCTGTGTCGCCAGTGCTTCCGCGAGATCTCTCGGGGAATGGGCTTCAAGAAGTACAGCTAACCATGACAGGAAACGACCCATTCGCCAACGCGCTGTCGGCCATCGATAACGCCGAGAGCGTCGGGCATCTGGAGCAGACGGTATCGCCCGCTTCGAACGAAATCGGCTCCGTCCTCGAGGTCTTTTACGACCGCGGGTACATAGACGGGTTCACCTTCGTCGACGACGGCAAAGCCGGTGAGTTCGAGGTCGAACTGAAAGGTGCCATCAACGAGTGTGGCCCGGTCAAGCCCCGCTACTCTGCGGGTGCCGACGAGTTCGAGAAGTGGGAGAAGCGGTTCCTCCCCGCCCGTGACTACGGGACACTCGTCGTCTCGACCAGCCACGGCATCATGAGCCACTACGACGCCCGAGAGGCGGGCGTCGGTGGTCAGGTCATCGCGTACGTATACTGACAATGCCACGAGTAGAACTGGAAATTCCGGAAGACGTGACCGCCGAACAGGACCATCTCGACGTCACCGTCGAGGGGCCCAACGGCAGCGTCACACGTCGGCTCTGGTACCCCGACATCGACGTCTCGGTCGAGGACGACACCGTCGTCATCGAGTCCGAGGAAGACGACGCAAAGACGATGTCGACTATCGGTACCTTCGAGAGCCACATCGAGAACATGTTCCACGGCGTGACCGAGGGCTGGGAGTACGAGATGGAAGTCTTCTACTCTCACTTCCCGATGCAGGTCGGCGTCGAAGGTGACGAAGTCGTCATCGAGAACTTCCTCGGCGAGAAGGCCGCCCGTCGCACCACCGTCCACGGTGAGACCGACGTGCAGGTCGACGGCGAGGAACTGACGCTGTCTGGTCCCGACATCGAAGCCGTCGGCCAGACCGCCGCGGACATCGAACAGCTCACGCGCATCAACGACAAGGACGTGCGCGTGTTTCAGGACGGGGTGTACATCACCCAGAAACCGAACCGAGGTGACGCCTAATGGCAGACAACCCCGACAACAAGAGCAGCGACGCCGACGCCAACGAAGAGGCACTCACGCAGGGCGGCGCCCCCGAGGACGACGTCGAGTCGGAGCAGCCACTCGACGGCGAACCCGCCGAGGACGCCGACCAGCGAGCCGAAGAGGCCGACTCCGAGGCCGAAGACATGGAGCTGACCGACATCAGCGGCGTCGGCGACGCGAAGGCCGACTCGCTCCGCGAGGCCGGCTTCGAGACGGTCGACGACATCCGCGCCGCAGACCAGTCCGCACTCGCGGAGGTCAGCGGCGTCGGGAACGCACTCGCGGCCCGGATCAAGGCCGACGTCGGTGGGCTCGAAGTCGACACCGAGACCGAGGCCGAAGTCGAAGAGGAAGGCGCCGAGGAAGAGGCCGACGAGGACGTGGAGACGGAACTCCAGCCCCGTGGTCTCGCCGATAAGACGCCCGACCTCGACGACGAGGAGGCTCGACTGCTGGCACAGCGACACCGCGTCGGCAAGCCGCAGTTCAACCGGCAGGACCACCACAAGAAAAAGCGCGTCTCGACGTCGTGGCGCAAGCCCCGTGGTGACCTCTCGAAGCAGCGACGAGGCATCAAAGGCAAGGGCGACACGGTCGAGGCGGGCTTCCGCTCGCCGACCGCGGTCCGTGGCAAGCACCCCTCCGGATTCGAGGAGGTCCGCGTCCACAACGTGGACGACCTCGAGGGCGTGGACGGGGACGTCGAAGCGGTCCGCATCGCCTCCAAGGTCGGCGCTCGCAAGCGCGAGCGTATCGAAGAGGAGGCCGAGGACGCGGGCATCCGCGTGCTCAACCCCACCTACGAAGAAGTCGAGGTGAACGAGTAATGACGGACCTCTCCGCACAGAAGCGACTCGCAGCGGACGTCCTCGACGTCGGGAAGAACCGCGTCTGGTTCAACCCCGACCGGCAGGGCGACATCGCGGACGCCATCACCCGCGAGGACGTTCGCGAACTGGTAGATGAGGGCGCCATTCAGGCGAAAGACAAGAAAGGCAACTCCCGCGGCCGCGCCCGGGAACGCCAGAAGAAGCGCGCCTACGGTCACCAGAAGGGAGCCGGTTCCCGGAAGGGCAAGGCCGGGGCGCGACAGGACCCCAAGAAGGATTGGGAGTCGCGCATCCGCGCACAGCGGAAGAAGCTGCGCGAACTGCGCGACGACGGCACACTCTCGAGTTCGCAGTACCGCGACCTGTACGACAAGGCAGGCGGTGGCGAGTTCGACAGTGTCGCCGATCTCGAACGATACATCGACGCAAACCACGGTGACGCATAATGGCGACAGGACCACGATACAACGTGCCGATGCGGCGACGCCGCGAGGCCCGTACCGATTACCATCAGCGGTTGCGCCTGCTGAAATCCGGCAAGCCCCGCCTCGTCGCTCGAAAGAGCAACAAGCACGTCAGGGCGCAGCTGGTGACGCTCGGCCCCGACGGCGACCGCACGCTGGCGTCCGCTCACTCTAGCGACCTGGCCGACTACGGCTGGGAGGCCCCGACGGGCAACATGCCCTCGGCGTACCTCACCGGCCTGCTGGCCGGCCTTCGCGCACAGGAAGCGGGCGTCGAGGAAGCGGTGCTTGACATCGGCCTCAACTCCCCGACCCCGGAAGCAAAGTATTCGCAATACAGGAAGGCGCTATCGACGCCGGGCTCGACGTCCCCCACAACGACGACGTCCTCGCCGACTGGCAGCGCACGCGCGGTGCCCACATCGCCGAGTACGCCGAGCAGCTGGACGACCCGCTGTACAGCGGGGACTTCGACGCCGAAGACCTCCCGGAACACTTCGACGAAATCCGGGAGACCCTACTGGAAGGTGACATCGAACTATGAGTGCTGACAACGGCTGGGAACCCCGGACACGCCTCGGCAAGCAGGTTGCCGAGGGCGACATCGACTCCATGCAGGAGGCGCTGAACTCGGGGCTTCCCCTGAAAGAATCGGAAGTCGTCGACCAGCTCGTTCCCGATCTGGAAGACGAAGTGCTGGACATCAACATGGTCCAGCGGATGACCGACTCCGGCCGGCGGGTGAAGTTCCGCTGTGTCGTCGCAGTCGGCAACCGCGACGGCCTCGTCGGCTACGCCGAAGGGCGTGACGACCAGGTCGGCGGTGCCATCCAGAAGGCCATCGACGTGGCCAAACTGAACCTCATCGACGTCTCCCGTGGCTGTGGGTCCTGGGAGTGTGGCTGTGGCCGTCCCCACACGGTCGCGCTGCGCACCGAGGGCAAGGCCGGGAGCGTCGAGGTCGAGCTCCAGCCCGCCCCGCGCGGGCTGGGCCTCGCGGGCGGAGAGACCGTCCGCAAGGTGCTCGAACTGGCCGGCATCGAGGACATCTGGACCCGCTCGTCGGGCAACACGCGCACCACGGTCAACTTCGCGAAGGCGACGTTCAACGCCCTCAAGAACACCGCCGAAGCGCGCGTCCCCGAACGCACCTTCGAAAAGCGTGAGGTGATCGAGTGATGCAAGCGCTCGTTCAGATCCGCGGCGACGTGAACATGGATACGGACATCCACGACACGCTGAAGATGCTGAACATCCACCACGTCAACCACTGTACGTTCGTCCCCGATACGGACACGTACAACGGGATGGTCTCGAAGGTCAACGACTTCGTGGCCTTCGGCGAACCCAGCCAGGAGACGGTCGAACTGCTCCTGGAGACGCGCGCAGAGCCCGCAGAAGGCGACGCCGACGTCGACGACGAGTGGGTCGCCGAGAACACCGACTACGACGACATCGAGGGGCTGGCGTGGGCGCTGATCTCCGAGGAGACGACGCTGCAAAAGCAGGGCCTCTCCCCGACGCTCCGTCTGCACCCGCCGCGCGGCGGCCACGACGGCATCAAGCACCCCACCAAGGAAGGCGGTGAACTCGGGCGACACGATACCGAGGGCATCGATTCGCTCCTGGAGGCGATGCGATAATGACGAGCAAGAAACGACGACAGCGCGGTTCGCGCACGCACGGTGGCGGCTCGCACAAGAACCGACGCGGTGCCGGTCACCGCGGTGGCCGCGGGGCCGCCGGGCGTGCCAAGCACGAGATGCACAACTACGAGCCGCTCGGCAAGAGCGGCTTCAAGCGCCCGCAGAAGGTCCAGGAAGAGGTCGCGACGGTCGACGTCCGCGAACTGGACGAGGACGCGCCGCTGCTGGTCGCCGACGGCCTCGCGGAAGAGGACGGCGACGGCTACCACATCGACGCCCGAGAGGTCGTCGAGGACGCCGACGACGCCGACGTCGTGAAGGTGCTCGGCGCCGGACAGGTCCGCAACGAACTCACCGTCGTCGCCGACGACTTCTCGGAGGGCGCCAAAGAGAAGATCACGGCCGCCGGTGGCGAGACGGAACTGACCGAGCTCGGCGAAGAGCGGCAGGAAGCCGCCGAAGAAGCCGCCGAGGACGACGCGGACGACGAGGAATAACGACCAATGAGCTGGAAGGACACCGCCGAACCGCTGCTCGTCCGGATGCCGGCAGTGCAGCGTCCGGAGGGCCACGTCCCGTTCAAGCGCAAGCTGCTGTGGACCGGCGGCGTGTTGATGCTGTACTTCTTCCTGACGAACGTCAAGCTGTTCGGCCTCGACATCGACGCCAGTCAGGACGTCTTCGGCCGATTCGGGTCGATTCTCGCATCGGGACAGGGGAGCATCCTGCAGTTGGGTATCGGGCCCATCGTCACGGCGTCCATCGTGTTGCAGTTGCTCGGTGGGGCGAACCTGCTCGGGCTGAACACGCAGGACGACCCGCGCGATCAGATCCTCTATCAGGGCCTCCAGAAGCTGCTGGTCCTGGTGATGATCTGTCTGACGGGCCTCCCGATGGTCTTTGCGGGCGGCTTCCTGCCGGCTGATACGGCCGTCGCGCAGTCGCTGGGTATCGGCACGACCGGTGTCCAGTGGCTCATCTTCGCGCAGATATTCGTCGGCGGTGTCCTCATCCTGTTCATGGACGAGGTCATCTCGAAATGGGGCGTCGGCTCCGGTATCGGGCTGTTCATCGTCGCCGGCGTGAGCCAGCGACTGCTGGGTGGCCTGCTCTCGACGCCCTTTATCGGTGGCCAGAGCGGTATCCTGCACACCTGGTACCTGTTTGCCGTCGGACAGGAGCCCATCGGACCGGTGCTCGGTGTGGCCGGTCTCCAGACCATCTTCATGGGACAGGGTCGACTGCTGGCGCTCGTCACGACCATCCTCATCTTCTCGGTCGTCGTCTACGCCGAGTCCGTGCGCGTCGAGATTCCGCTCTCGAACGCGCGGGTCAAGGGTGCTCGTGGTCGCTTCCCCGTGAAGCTCATCTACGCGAGCGTCCTGCCGATGATCCTCGTCCGGGCGCTGCAGGCGAACATCCAGTTCCTCGGACGCATCCTCCAGTCGCAGCTGGGCTCGCTCCCGGCGTGGCTTGGGACCTACGACAACGGGCAGGCCACTGGTGGCCTGTTCTACTATCTGGCACCCATCCAGTCACCCGGTGACTGGATGTGGTGGCTGGAGACGACGGGCCAGCCGGCCTGGCAGATACTCATTCGTGTCGGTATCGACCTGACCTTCATGCTGGTCGGCGGTGCTATCTTCGCCGTCTTCTGGGTCGAGACGACCGACATGGGGCCGGAAGCGACCGCAAAGCAGATCCACAACTCCGGGATGCAGATTCCCGGCTTCCGACAGAACGTCGGCGTCATCGAGAAGGTGCTCGAACGCTACATCCCGCAGGTCACTGTCATCGGCGGTGCCCTCGTCGGGTTGCTGGCCGTCATGGCCAACATGCTCGGCACTATCGGTGGTGTCTCCGGGACGGGACTGCTGCTGACGGTCTCCATCACGTACAAACTGTACGAGGAGATCGCAGAGGAGCAGCTCATGGAGATGCACCCGATGATGCGCCAGATGTTCGGCTGACGTCGAACGAACGACGGCCGGGCGTCGCCCGGCCCGATTCTCTACTCGCATGCTGTCACGGCAGTACTCGGCGAGAGGCGTCGCTATCGTCACGGTTCGCTAGCAGCGACGACAGCCAGTCACCAGCGTCGGTGACACGTCGAGATGACAGCGGACAGAGTGCGACAGTGACCGACAGTTCTTCAACGGCGAGGCGTGTACGAACTGGAACCGAGAGAGCCGGATTTGCGGGGACGGGACAATGCAACGCGAACACACACGTTCGGACACGCTCCCAGCACAGGTGACGCTCCACGTCGGAGAGGAACTGGAGCTGCTAGACCGAGCCCGTCACACACCACGGCCGACCGAACTCGTCGTCGCACCAGTCGAACTGCACCAGCGAAACGTACAGCGACGGCTCCGCGAGGCGAGGGAGCCGAAAGACGCGTTCGAGTTCGACGACGTCGTCGGGGTGAGCCGCAGCGTTCTCCGTGCGAGCGACGCATCGACGACGGCTATCGACCGTATCGACCGACTCACGCTCGTTCGGGAGATACTCGACGAGTCGGCGTCCGCGCCATCCGTCTCGCTGCCCGTGGGGACGGGGTCGCACGACCCACAGCACGTAGAGCAGATTCGGACGGAGGTAGAGACGATAACCAACTACCACCCCGAGCGCATCGCGGCGTGGGAGGACGTGGTCGGGGACCTGTACGCGCCGATCGACGCCGACACAGCGGCACTGCTCGATACGGCGCTCGACGTCGAACGCGCCCTCAGAGCGCAGACGGCGAAAGCCGTCTCCGAGACCGAACTCGTGCGCCGGGCGACGCGGGAGCTTACGGCAACAGACGGGACCGCGTGGACGGACGCCTACCCCGAGATGGAGCGACTCTCGCTGATGGGGCTGAGCAGTATCTCCGCGACCGTCGCCGACTTCCTCCACGCGCTGGTCGCGGCGACGACGCTCGACGTACACGTCTACTTCCGAGAAGTCACGGGCGAATATCTCGAGCAGCGGTTCCCGTCGCTGCTCGACATCGCAGAGCCCGGTGTGGAGGTGTTCGAGTGACGCCGCCGAACCGGCTCGCGCTCGCGCGTCCGCTTGAGCCACCCGACGTCCCCGTCGTGGAGATGGCGTCGACGACGCGGCGTGCAGAAGCGCGGAGTGTGATGGCACTGGTCGCCGCGCTCAGAGAGGAGGGCGTTCCGGTCCGTGATATCGCTCTCGTCGTCCGCGACCTAGACGCGTACGAGGAACCGCTGTTCAGAGCGGCGATGCAGTACGGCGTCACGCCCGTGTTCTGGACACAGCTTCGAGTGACGCGAACGCGTCCGTACGCACTCGTCGAGTCGGTTTGCGGTGCGCTCGCTGGCGAGCGGGTCGACACACGGACGCTGCTCCGGCCGCTGGAACACCGCTGGGCACCGGCTTCGGCGGCAGGTCACTCGTGGCCCGTGGAACCGAGGGTCGTTCAGCGAGCGATAGCCGGTCTGCCCGACGGCGCTCGGCCAGTCGGGGAGTGGGTCGAGGTAGTGGCGACGACCGACGACGTCGACGCCCGGATCGGGGCGTTCGTCCAGTGGCTCAGCGACGTACCGGAGCCGCGCCCGGAGACTGTCGCCTCCGTCCTCGGGGCGGTCGTAGAGGCGTACGCCGACCACGGGCTCCCGGAGACCAAAGCCGCCGACGCGCCGGCACTGCTGGCGACCGAAACGGACGCTCGGGCAGTCGTTCGCGTCCGGACCCTCGTCCAGCAACTCCGGCACAAGTTCGCGGAGAGGCTCGACGACGGGAGCCTCGAGCGGTCGTGGGCCGACGTCGCCGAACTGGCGTCCGTCATCGCGACACAGCGACCGGGGCGCCGCGAACACTCGAACGCCCGTGCCGTGGACGTTCTGGAGGCGAACGACGTGTGGGCACTCGACGTCCCCTACGTCGTCGCCGTCGGCCTGACGGCCACCGAGTGGCCACAGGAGACCGAGTCGACGCTACCACCGGAGTTTCAGGAAGCGGTGCTGCGAGGCGCCGGGGCGGCATCGACGCTCGCGCCGAGTCCCGCGTGGACCGACGGACGAGACAGAGACCACTTCGCGGACACGCTCTGTGCGGCAGCGAGCGGCGTGGTCCTGACACGACACACCGAGACCGGCGGCGGTGACACCGTCCACCCATCACCGTTCCTGACGGTCCTCGATACGGACTCCGTTTCGGCTGGCGAGATGGAGCGGCTGCGGAGCGCCGAGCGAGCGCTCCCGGCGCCGATTCGGGCGATGCTGTCCGAGGCGGGGGGCGAGACGGATGACTGAGAAGCGAACGGACGAAACGGACAGCCCGATCCGCCTGCAGAACGCACAGGCGGATATCCGGGACGCATACTTCGACCACGAGAGCGGGCTCTTCACGCTCTCCTGTGTGCCCGGGGCCGGCAAGTCGACGGTCGCGTATCGCATCGCGCCGGACGACATCCTCCGGCGATACGTCGCTGGCGACCCCACGCCCGAACAGCACATCGCCGTCGTCTCGTTCAACCGCGACGAGGCGGCAGACATCGTCCCGGAGGTCTGTAAACAGCTTCGAACCATCGTCGAACACGACCTCACGCCGGTCGCGTCCGAGGTGTCTGGGGCCGAGGTGGAGTCGCTGGTCCAGCGCGTCCAGCGCGCCCCGTTCGTCGGGACTATCGACAGTCTTCTCCGGGGAGTGTTACAGGAGTTCGTCTACGCCGTCGGCTTCGATGGGATGCCGTCCGTGGGCAACGAGGCACTGCTGAAGCGGGTGCACGCGGACTGCTACGAGCGCCTCGCGACCGACCCGTCACACGCGGCCCGCCTCGAAGCGCTCGATGCGGCCTACGAGGCGGGTGAATACGTAGACGGTGTCGCGGATATGCTGGAGCGCGCCGTGACGTACTGCCGCGACCGCCGGCTCTCGACGGCGGCGTTCGAGCGGGAACTCGAACGGACCCGGGCGTCCGTCTACGACGGTCGACCCGAGTCCTTCGAGGACATCGTCGCGGCCGTAGAGCGGGTCGTCGGAGCGGGCGACGTCGGCGAAAGCGTGAGAGCGGCCGTCGACGGGACGGACCGGGACAGACTCGTCGCTGCTGACAAGCACCTCTACGACGAGTGGGGTGTGCGTATCGAGGACTTCACCGCACTCCTGTCGGCTTACCGGGCGGCGTATCGAGAACTGACCCGCGAGTACGGCGTGGTGTCGCACACGGACGTGGCCTATCTCGTCACGTCGTACTTCGACGAGACCATCGCCGACGCCGATTGCGTGGGTCGCGTCGACGACGCCCACAGACAGCGCGTGCGCAAGCGCTATCGCGGTCGGTTGCGGAGCGTGATCATCGACGAGGCACAGGACGTCTCGGCGATTCAGCACGCGGCACTGTCACATCTCGTCGGCCCGGAGATGCGCGTCTTCGCCTGTGGCGACGTGCGCCAGTCTATCTACCGGTGGCGACACGCCGACCCGACGCTGTTCCAGTCGGCGACGAGGGACGGCGAGTACCTCGGCGTCGACTGGCCCACCCATCGCAACGAGACCGCGACGACGACGTACCGGTGTGTCCCGGACGTCGCCGCCGCCGTCGACGCCGTCGCGGCCCCGATGTTCGGTGACGAGTCACGCGGCGACGTCGGCAACCTCGAAACGGCGCTGCCGTCGCTCGACCCGGCGCGAGACGGGACGGACGAGACAGCGGTCCACGTCGCGTCGTTCTCGAGCAACCACCGTCCGGGCTCCGCCGAGTGGGTCCACCCCGAGGGAGGTGGCGGCGAGGCGGACGTGTTGGCGACCCACCTCGCGAAGGGGCTCGCCGACGGCACGTTCACCGACGACGACGGCGACCCGCTGGACATCACCGTCCTGTTCCGCCGGGGGACGCGAATGGGCGACTACGAGGCCGCGTTCGAGGCGGCCGGACTGCGGGTCCGCAACGCCAGCGAGCCCCTGTTCGACCATCCCGTGGTCGAGGCCGTCTTCGACGTGTGTGACTGGCTCGCAGGGACCGGATCACCGGAGCGGACCCGAGAACTCGTGACCGGTTCCGGCCTCGGACTGGCCTCGCTCGCCGACGTCTTCGAGACGCACGGCTGGGACGTCGATGCGGTGCTCGACGCCGCCGACGAACTCGAAGCGTCACAGGAGCGGACGCTCACCGGGTTGCAGGAACTCCGTGACCGTCGTGACGCCGCCGAGATGCGGCCGGCGGCGATCTACCTCGAAGACGTCGCCGAACGGCTCGCGCTCCGCTCCGATTCGAACGGGTGCCTCCCCGACACCGACACGCGGCAGCGTATCGCGGCTCTCGACGCGCTCGTCGAGACGGTCGCGGAGTGGGAGACAGACGAGTACTACGGCCCGCAGGAACTCACCGACCTCGTGGCGCCGTTCCGAGAGACGCCGAGCGACGGGCCCGCACAGCCGAGCGCGTCCGGGTCGACGTACGACGTGGCGTTTCGAACGATACATCGGGCGAAGGGCGACGAAGCCGACGTCGTCGCCGTCGCCGACCCCGGGTTCGACATCTGGTCGCAGGGGCCGGTCCATCAGCGGTTCGTCACACAGGGACCGGTCGCTGGACTCGCGCCCCCGACGAACACCGAGGTGCCGACCGATATCGACGTCCCGCCGTTCGTCGGCGGCCTGTACACGCCCGACAGCGGCCGGACGCGGGACGTCGGGCTCCGGTGGGCGACGGCCCGGTGGCGCAGTACGGTGACGGGGGCGGCAGACAGCGGCGGACTCGTCGGCCCCGACCGGTTGCAGCGAGTGGTCGGGAACGAACTGGCCGAGGCGTGGCGCCTGCTGTACGTCGCGCTGACTCGGCCGCGGGACCACCTCGTCGTCCCGCTCCCGCGGTCGCTGCCCGGCGATTGCCCTCGCGACCGGTGGATAGAGACGCTCCGGGACGGACTCGGCTTCGACGGTGGCACCGACTCGTACACGCTCTCGACGCCGAGTGGGGAGGTGGCTGTCGGCGTCAACGACGTGGACGCGCTCGCGACCCGGGAGCGTGACTCGGGGTCGCCGCCGGATCCAGACGTCGCCGTGACGCCGCCCCGCCGTTCGTGCCTCGACCCGTGGGTTCCTCGGTTCTGCAACCCCAGCACGATGTACCCGCTCACGGCGGACCCCGACGCGCACGTCCTCGCCCATCTACTCGGGGAGCCGCTCCACACCGCGGCGAACGAGGTACCCGACGACCTGCCCCTTCGCTTCGACGCACTGGGGCCAGAGTCGGTCGGGACGTGCCTACACGAAGTCGTGACGCGACTCGTCACCCGCGGTGTTCCGGAAGCCGACCTCCGGGCGATGGACGCCGGCGTCCGTCGAGTGTTCGACGAGGTCGTTCACGACACCGCGCCGGGAATCGGCGAGGACGAACTGGCCGCACTGTGGACGTTCTTCGACGACGTGGTCGAGGACCTCCTCGCGTCGAGCCTCTGGGAGAGACTCCAGCGTGCCGAGAGCGTTCGCGTAGAGCACCCCGTCGACGGGCTCGTTAGCGTCGCCGACGTCGAGGTCGAGGTCCACGGCAAACCGGACTTCGTGGTCGACCTGCCCTCGGGCGAGCGGTACGTGACCGACGTGAAAATCGCGCTCGCGGAGCCGACAGCGGAGACGCGACGGCGATACGACCTGCAGGTGTCGGCGTACGCGTACCTCTTCGAACGGGAAAACGGGTCGAGTGGCGCTGTCCGGCCGACCATCGAAACGTTCGGTGTCACGCGCGAGACGGTCACACCGTCGTGGCCGCCGGAGGTCGTCGAACGACGAGTGCAGTCGCTGCTGGAGTGACGGGGTTCCACGGGATGGCGCCGCGGGGGCCGCTCTCGACCCGGACCACTCAGGTCGACGGCGTCGGCGTCTCGTTGGTGGGCGTGACCGTCTCGTTAGTCGGCTCGTTGTCCTCGTCAGACTCGCCGTCAGTCACGGGTGGTCCGGGGAGGTGTTCGGGCGCGTCTCCCGCCGCGAGAAACGAGAGGAGGTTGCCGACGAACGCCTCGTTGTCGGCGTCGTACACCTCTGACCGTTCGAGCAGGGTCGTGTCGGCGACGAACACGAGGTTCTCCGTGCGGGCGACGGTGGGGTACTGGCCGGCCCGACGGGAGTCGAGCGTCCGCGTCCCCGGGACGGACTGGTACACCACCTCGGCGTCGCTGGTTCGGCGAACGGCGACGTAGCCGCCGGCGTCGAACGTGACCGTCTCGGCGCCGTCGGTCAGCGGGTCGTCGCCCCGCGGCGAACTGTAGATGCTCTTGAAGTTGTTGTCGTTGGCCGTATCCTCGACGTTGAACAGCGGTTCGGCGCCGATGCGGACGCCGTAGGACTCGGTCAAGTTGTTCGCACCGAAGGAGACGGTGGTGGCTCCCCCGCCGAACAGGCCCGTCGAGACGCGCGATTGGGTCGGTTCGGCGAGGACGACCACGTGACCGCCCTCGGCCGTGAAGTTGCGGATTACCGCCCGTTCGCCGACGGAGAACCCCTCCGTCGGCTGGACGACCAGCAGGCCCGACCGGCCCGCGAGGGTCTGGTTGTACTGCTGGTCGCTGTCGACGGCGTCGGAGAACGTCACCGTGTGGCCGGCCCGGAACGCGGCCTCGACGGCGGGTTCGAGGTCCGACTCCTCGAACTGGTTGCCGTGGTCGGCGTCGACGAGGATGCGAGCGTCCCCGCGGTCGACGGCTATCCGCCCCGTCTCGGGGTCGACCTCGGGGTTGACGCGGTCCGGTTGGAACTGCGCCGGGGACTGGCCCTCGACGCCGACGCCGTCGGGCGTCCCGGCCGTCCCGCCGACGACGAGACCGAGCAGCGCCGTCCCGCCGACGAGCAGGACGGCGACCACGATGTACGCCGCGACCAGCGTGACGACGCGCCCCTCAGTCATAGACGTACACCTCCCCGTCGGTGGCGTTCCCCGCCGGGACGCCCCAGACGGCGTAGTACTCGACTGGCTGTTGGAACGCCTGATCCGGCGTGTCCTCGGGCCGGTCGACGTAGACGACGTCTCCCTCGACCCGTTCGACGGTCCCGTCTAGGACGAAGACCTGCACGGGGCGCTGGGTATCTGCGTAGACCACGTCGTACTGGTCGTCCTCGATGTCCGGGGAGAGCGCGGCGGCCCGTTCGATGGCCGTCTCGATGTCACCGATGCGGTCGGCAAAGCCGTTCTGGACCGCGCGGGTACCGAGATAGGTTCGGCCGTTGGCGACGTCGTCCCGGCCCAGCGAGAGTTCGTCGCCGCGGTGGCGCATCACCGTGCCGACGAACGCTCGCTGAAGCGTCTCGATGTCCCGCCGGAGACTGTCGAGGCTTATCTGGGCCTTGTCGGGGCCCGAGCGGACGAACTGCTCTTGCTGTCGCGCGGTGTCCTCGATGACGCTTCGGGGTACCTGCACGATGACGCCGATGCTGCCGACGTTCGAACTCGGCTTGACGACTATCTCGTCGGCCGGCGAGATACCGAAGTACCCGCCGGACGCGGCGGTCCCCTCGACGTAGGCGACCACCGGCATCTCGCTTGCGGTCCGGTTGACCGCCAGATAGAACTCCTCGCTCGCGTCGACGGGACCACCGGGACTGTCGACGCGGAGGACGACCGCACCGATGGAGTCGTTGTCCCGTATCTGTCTGAGTCGCTGCGTGACGGCGGCCACGTTGGCGTCGGTGATGCCGCCGCGAAGCGTGACGACGGCGACGCTCTGGCGGTCGCCGCCCGCGCTGGCGGTCACGTCCCAGACGACCGGCCCCAGAACGACCGCCGTCACGACGGCGGCGGTGACGACGACCACGTACGCGGCCGTGGTAGTTGGTGACAATTTCATTTACATTGACACTATCTGCGGTAGGTGCCACCGGACGAATAGCTTTGGGGAGGGGGTCAGCGGCGACGGGCCAGCAGAGCGGCGACGAGGACAGCCACGAGCGTAATCGCGACACCGAATCCGGGCCCCGCCAGCCCGGTCGTCCGTTCGGTCGTGCCACTCTCGGCGTCCGTCTCGGTGCCCGACGACGGCGCGTCGGACCCACCGTCCGACGGCGTCGATGCCGCGACGACGCTGACCGTCGTGTTCGCCTCACCGACGCGGACCGTGTGGACACCGGCCGAGTCGAAGCGGCGGACGAACGTCGTCGTCGCGGTGTCGCCGGCCGGCACCGAGACAGTCCGGTTCGTCGGCGTGCCGGCCCCGGCGAGACTGACCGTCTCGGTGCCCGCCCGTCGGCCCTCGTTGGTCACGGTGACTGTGACTTCGACCGGGTCACCGACCGTCGTCTCGGAGACGTTGGAGCGCACGTCCGTCACCGAGAGCGCGGGGACCGGCACGCCGACCGTGAGTTCGAACGGTGCCGCGGTCGTGACGTTGTAGACGTGCCGCCCGCCAGCGGTGTCGACGAACGTCGTGTTCAGCGCGGTCACCGACCCGTCGTCGACGCGGTAGGCTGTCACTGCGTCGGGGTCGACGTCCGCGAGGTGAGCACCGGCGACGCTGAACGTCGTCGTCACCGTGGCGTTCGCGGCCGTGTCGGTCGCCAGCGTGCCGACCGGCCTGACCCCAGTGACGTCCCGCGTCGTATTGTTCGGCCCGGCTACGCGGAGGATAGCGGGCGTCGCACTCGGAGAGAGGCTGAGTCGGTCGTAGGTCAGCACGCCGTCGGCGACGTCGGGCGTAACGCCGACGGGGCCGTCGGCAGACGGTGCGACGACGTTGACGATGGCGCTCCGACCGTCCGGCCGGTCGATTGCGATAATCGGTCCGCTCGGTTCGGACGCGACCGGACCGCCGCCACCGCCGCCACCGCCGCCACCGCCGCCACCGCCCGAATCACCACCGCCGGACCGGGGTCGGACCATCACCGTCGTGGAGTCCGTGGCTTCTCGTCCCAACCGATCGGTGACGGTGAGTCGGAACACCATCGTCGTCTGGCCGTTCACCGCCGGGACGTCGAACGAGGGAGCGGGACCGGACGCGTCGTCGAGGTCGACGGATGGCCCCTCGACCTGTGTCCACGCGTACGACGCGTTTCCGGCGGCCTCCGAGGCCCGGCCGTCGAGGGTCACGGTGTCCCCTTCGGTCACCGACTGGTTCTCGCCGACAGTAGCGACGGGAGGCGGGGTCTCGGCCGCGGTGACGACGACCGTATCTGTACTCGTTCGCTCGCCGTCCGTGACGGCGACCTCGAAGACCAGTCGCTGTGGATCGTTCACGTCGGGCGATTCGAACTCTGGCGTCGCCGTCTCGGCGTCGTCGAGGTCGACGGATGGCCCCTCGACCTGCGCCCACGCGTACCCGAGTTCGTCGCCGTCGGGGTCAGAAGACCCGGTCGCGTCGAGTTCGACGGTCGTCTCCGGCGTGACTGAGCGGTCCCCACCGGCCCTCGCAGTCGGCGGTCGGTTCGGTCGCTCGACGGTCACGGCGACCCTGTCGGTGTCCGTGGTCCCGTTCGCGTCGGTGACGGTCAACTCGAAGGCGAGCGTCGCCGCGTCGGTCACGTCGGGTGCCTCGAACGTCGGCGTCGCCGTCTCGTTGGCCGCCAGCGTGGCGGTCGGCCCACTCACCTGCGTCCAGCGGTACGTAAGTCCGTCACCGACGGGGTCGACGGACTCGCTCCCGTCGAGTTCGACGCTGGTCCCCGGCGTGACCGTCCGGTTCTCGCCCGCGTCGGCCGTCAAGGGCAACTCCCCGCTCACGTCGACCTCGTCGACCGTTCGGTCGGTGACACGTTCGCCGGTGTCCTGATAGATTCCCGACCCGGTCGCGACGAGGTCGTATGCGCCCCGCTCGGCAGTCTCTGGGACCCCGAGCGTCAACACGACGGTGTGTTCGTCTCCGCCACGCCAGACCCACGCCCGGTCGTCGTAACTCGCGGCACTATCGCCGTCGTCCTCGACCGTGACGGTCCAGTTCGCCGGCACCGAGACGTCGATTCCGGGCGCGTCGGCGTCCGTTACCTCGACGGTCACAGTGACGTCCACCGACCCACCCGGTGCGACGCTGTCGGTGCCGAGTGACTGCGCCACGACGACCGCGTCGTCGGGTGCAGCGACCGCCGTCGGAACGGCGACGACGGCGAGGAGCGCTAGACAGGCCGCGACGACGTGTCGTCGTGACATTCTACATCACACCTCCCGGCCAAAGCTCACAGAGCGGTAGCGCGTCGACACGGTGAAAGCGGCTGCAAGGCGGGACGGAACCATCGATGTCCGTAGTCGGGGCCCCCCAGTGGTTTGTTATGGCCGCGTTGTGTCGGTAAGGCCCGCTTTCCCGTTTCCGTTGTATACACCTTGTATTATCGGGCGGCCAACAAAGCTCGCTATAACAATAGCTGCCTCGCCACTAGTCGGATTCGAATGACCGACATCCCGCCGGTTTCTCGCCGAGCAGTACTAAAGCACGGGGCTGCCGCCCTCGCGCTCACGACCGGTGGTCGCGCCCTCGGGCGGGCACGCGCCCAGCAGCGCCACCCGTTGCTCACGACCGACTTCGAGAGTACGAGCCGCTATGCCGATCCCGACGAACGCCTCGACGACTTCGAGGACTTAGACGAGTGGAGCGAGGACGAGGGGTCGCTGAGCGCGGACACGAACGAAGTGTACCGCGGGTCACAGTCCGCGAGGCTCTCGACGCCCGCGAACAGCGACGCGGACGCGCTCGCCATCAGCAGGGAGTTCGACGAGTTGGACCTCTCGGACCGCGACCTCTCTCTCTCGCTCCGTCTCGGGGACCCGGACACGGAGCAACTCGTCGTCGAGGTGGAAGACGAGGACGGCGACTACGTCGAGATGAACCGCCGGACCATCTCGCCGACCTACGGGTGGTTCCGCATCGACCTCGGGGTGACCGACGAGTCCGGCGACCCGGACCTCTCCTCGGTCGAGGAGATACGGATTCGCTTCAACCGGGACTCCGACGACCCGATGCTCGTCTGGCTGGACGACCTCGGGACGACGCCGCGGGTCGACGGCGGCCGTGTCGTCCTCGCGTTCGACGACGGTGGCATCACACAGTATACGCGTGCGCTCCCGGTTCTGGAGTCGTTCGGGTTCCCCGCAGTGACGTGTGTCAACACGGGGCGAGTCGACAGAGACGACTACCTCGGCGAGTCAGAGATGCGCGAGATGCGGGCCGCTGGCTGGGAAATCGGGAGCCACACCGTCGACCACCGAGACCTCCCGGAACTCTCGAACGACGAAGCGAGGCGACAGGTCGCCGACGCCAAGCAGTGGCTCCTCGACCGCGGATTCGAGGTCGGGTCGGCGATATTCACGTACCCGTGGAGCGGCAACTCGCCGCGAATCCGCAACATCGTCAGCGACCACCACTATCTGGCGTTCACCGACGGCAGTATGCCACACGGCGCCCGGTTGACCGGGCCGCTCACCGTGGGTCGCGTGTTCGGCGAGAACCGCGACCGGGTCGAGACGACGTTGGACCTCGCCGAGAAGTACGGGCAGACGGTCGTACTGGCCTACCATCAGGTCGGGGCGGGCGGCTGGATATCTGAGTCGGCCTTCCGGGAGACGATGAACGGCATCGCCGAACGAGGGCTCGACGTCATCAAACCCTCGACGATGCTGACGGAGTTGCTCGACCCGCCGGTGACCGAAATCGAACCGCTGTCGGTCCCCCGGGTCGTCGCCCGCGACGGCGACATCGAACTCGCCGACGTCCAGCGGGCCGTCCACTGGAACGAGCAGGACGCCTACGTCCCCCGGACGAACGGCAAGAAGATGGACGACGAGACGTTAGACGAGATACTCGAAATGTGGGAGAACGGTCGTTAGAACAGCCGTTCCAGCAGGCCGCGCTCGCGGTGTTTCTCCGCCATCAACACGGAACAGTCCACGTCGTCGACGAGGTCCATGACCACCGACCCGGAGACGAGGCGGCGTAACAGGCCCTCCTCGGTCGCCCCGACGAGCAACAGCGTGGCGTCCTCGGCGGCCGCCGCGATGGCCGACTCGACGTCGCCCTCCTCTACGCGTATCTCGGCGTCGGCGAGGCCGTGGTCGGCCGTCCACTCTTCGAGGAACGCCTCGGCGTCCTCCGGGTCGTCGTCGGTGACGTTGAGCACCGTCACGTCCGAGTCGTACTCGGCCTGGAGCATCTGTGCGACCGACGCCGAGAGGTCCGAGTCCGGGCCCCCGGCGGTCGGGAGGAGGATGCGCGAGGGGTCGAACCCGCGGTCACGCAGGACGAGGAAGTCACAGGGGACCGCCTCGGTGAGTTCGTCCATCGCGGACTCGGCGCGGCCGGGCGACCCGTGTGCGTCGGGCCCCCACCCCATCACGACGAGGTTCGCCGTGTGGGTCCGGGCCGCGTCGAAGATGGCCTCGAAGGACTTGTGCGAGATGATGGTGTGGGTCTCGACGTGGACACCGAACGTCTCGGCGTCCTCGCGGGCGCGGTCTAAGAGCCGCTCGGAAGTCTCGTCTATCTCGTTGGCCTGCTCGGCGGCACCGGCCAGCGCCGTCTGGTCGGGGACGGTGACGATGTGTGTGGCGACGACGGTGCCGCCGCGCTGTTTGGCCAGCGCGCTCGCCAGCGTGATGAGGTCCTTCTCGTGTTCGGGGTTGGCCAGCGGCACCATCACGCGGTACTGGCCGCCGTCCGGTTGGACGCCGGCGGCGGCGCTGACGGCCGCGCCAGGCAGTTCCTCCGAGCGTGAGAGGATGTGCTCCGAGAGGATGCCCTGTTTCTCGGTACGGGTGCGGGCGTACAGGACGTACCACAGTATCGCCGCGCCAGCGATACCGAACGAGAGCAACAGCGCGTCCGAGGCGACGAACGCCAGCAGGGCGAACGAGAGCAGGCCGCCGAGAATCGGGAGCAGCGGGAACAACGGGACGGTGAAGTCGGGGGTGTACTCCTTTGGGTTGACGTAGCGCATCACGAGGAGCGCGCCGTTGAGCAGGCCGTAGATGATGAGGTGGAGGCCCGAGGCAGCCCCGGAGAGCAACGTGATGTCGCCGACGACGATGAACAGCAGGATGAGGCCGCCCGTGATGCCGATAGCCCGGTAAGGTGTGCCGAACCGGGGATGAATCTCGTTGAGTGCCGGCGTGACGATGCGGTCACGGCCCATCGCGAAGTTGATGCGCGAGGACGCGAGGATGGAGGCGTTCGCCGAGGAGGCGGTGGCGAGCAAGCCACCGAACAGGAGCGCGCCGCCCATGGCGGCCCCCTGCAGGTACTGGCCCACCTCGACGACGGCGATGGGGGCCGTCTCGCCGGGTGCGAGGTTCTCGTAGAGCCCCGCGATGAACCCCTGCGGGACGGCCGCGCTCATGATGACCAGCACCAGCGCGTAGATGACCGTCACGAGGACGACGCTGCCGATGACGGCCCGCGGCAGGTTCTTCCCGGGTTGCTGAATCTCCTCGGCGACGCTCGTAATCTGGACGAAGCCGAGGTAGGAGACGAAGATGAGGCCCGTCGTCTCCAGCGTCGTCACGACGCTCCGGGCCTCCGGGAGGTTCTCGGGGGCGGCCCGAAGCGTGCCGAGCAACGTGAACACGGCGAGGATGGCCACCAGCAGGACGACGATGGCGTTCTGCAGGCGCCCCGTCTCCTTGGCGCCGACGTAGTTGATGAAGACGAACAGCGCCGCGCCGGCCAGCGCCACAAGTTTGACGGCGGACATCGACACCGGGCCGACGCCGACGGTACCGGAGAGGCCGAAGATACGGGCGATGTAGCGGCCGAACCCGACCATGTAGAACGCGCTCGCGAAGGCCAGTCCCAGCCAGTTGGCCCACCCGGCGACCGAGCCAAAGAGCGGCCCGAGCGCGTGGTTGACGTAGTAGTACGCCCCGCCCGACTTCGGCATCGCAGTTCCGAGTTCGCTGGCCGACAACGCCGTAAACATCGCGATGACGCCACCCAGCACGAACGCGACGGAGGCCATCGACCCGGCCTTGATGATGGCGTCGCCGGGGAGGACGAAGATGCCCGCTCCGATCATCGTCCCGACGCCGATGGTCAGCGCGGCCAGTGGACCGAGGTCCTTCGCGAGTTCCTCGTCGCTCATGTCGCGTCCTCGCTGTCCTCGCCGTCTTCGTCGGCCGGGAGGACGACGACCGGTCGGTCGTTCCCCGTCACCAGCCGCAGTGCGACGTCGCCCGTCACCATCTGGACGAGTCGGTTCCCGCCGCGCGGGACGACGACGACGGCGGAGGCGTCGACGTCCTCGGCGGCGTCGAATATCGTCTCGACGACGTCGGTTCCGTAGTAGATGTCCGTCTCGACATCGCCGAGGACGGCCCGCACCGCCTCGAACATCTCCTCGGCCTCTAGCTCTCGCTGTTCGACCCCTGCCTTGTCCGGCGCGCCGCCGGCCTTCTCGACGACGTGGACGAAGACGGCCTCGCCGTAGGACTGTCGGGCGAGCGCGCGAGCGGACGTCTCGGCGTCGTTCTCGCTCGCGACGGGGACGACGACCCGCTCGAGCAGGTCAGCCATGGAACCGTCCCCCCGTGGCTCCCCCGTGCTGTCGGCGGTCTGACGACGTAACCGTGGCTGGCCAATGCATATCCCTTCCCAGTCTCGCACAACCCTTAACCCTCACGTCTGCCGGCAGTTCGAGAGATAGAAATACACTTCACGCGGCCGGCTGAACGGGTCGGGTATGCACGACGCGGAGGGTCGCAGATGTACGTCGTAATCGTCGGCGCCGGTGAGGTCGGGTCGGCCATCGCCGAGAGTCTGGCCGACACGCACGACGTCGCAGTCGTCGACATCGACGGCGACCGGGTCGAGGAACTCGTCTACGACGTCGACGTACTGGGCGTCGAGGGGGACGGCGCAGACCTCGAGACGCTGGCGGACGCGAACATCGAACGGGCCGACATCCTCATCGCCAGCACGGACGACGACGAGACGAACATCGTCACCTGTGGCACCGCCATGACTGTGACGGACACGTTCACCATCTCCCGGGTCAAGAGCGCGAAGTTCCTCCGGACGTGGGAGCAATCGGAGCGCGCCTTCGGCGTCGACCACATGGTCGCGACGAACCTGCTGACCGCAGAGGCGATTACGCGAGTCGTCGGACTGCCTGCCGCACAGGACGTGGAGACGTTCGCCGACGGCCTCGTCCAGATGGCCGAGTTCGAGATAGCCGAGACGAGCCCCGTCGCCAACCAGACGGTCCAGGAGGCCGACCGCTACGAGTCGCTCACGTTCGCGGCCATCCTCCGGGGCGACGACGTCGTCATCCCGCGAGGAGAGACCGTACTCGAACCCGGCGACGACGTCATCGTCATCGGCAGTCAGGAGAGCGTCCACACCTTCGCCCACGAGATAGCCCCCGACGTCGACGGCGCCCGGAACATCCTCGTCGTCGGTGGGAGCGACGTCGGATACCACACCGCCCGATTACTACAGGACCGCGGCCTGAAACCCCGACTCGTCGAACAGAACCACGAGCGCGCCCGCGAACTCGCGGAGGAACTGGAGGGGACCACGGTCTTAGAGAGCGACGCGACCGACCGGGAGTTCCTCGAGCGCGAACACGTCGCGGACGTAGACATCGTCGTCGCGGCGCTGGACAACGACGAGAAGAACCTGCTTGCGAGTTTGCTGGCGAAGCGCCTCGGAGCGAACCGTGCCGTCGCCGTCGTCGACTCCGGGGCGTACGTCCCGCTGTTCGAGGCGGTCGGCGTCGACGTAGCGGTCAACCCGCGCGAGGCGACCGCAGAGGAGATAACGCGGTTCACCCGCGAGCATCAGGCCGAGAACGTCGCCATCATCGAGTCCGACCGCGCCGAAGTGCTGGAGATAGAAGTAGGACCAGAGAGCGTCCTCGCGGACCGCCCCATCCGAGAGTCCGTCGACGACCTCCCCGAGGGCGTCGTCATCGGCGCCATCACCAGAGACGGCGAACTCGTCATCCCGCGCGGTGACACTGTCATCCAGCAGGGCGACCACGTCGTCCTGTTCGTCGACGCCGAGTCACTCGAAGCCGCCAGCACCGTCCTCTGACCATGCTCGGGGCGACAGCGCAGTCCCGCTCCCTCCGCGTCGACTGGCGAGCGGCGGTCTCGCTGGTCGGGAGCGTCGTGAAGTACCTCTCGGTGGCGATGCTCGCACCGATGCTGCTGGCGCTGTACTACGGCGAGGACGTCGGGGTCTTCGGTATCACTATCGTGCTGACGGTTTTCGCGGGCATCGCTCTCGAACGTCTCGATACCGACCCCGACCTCGGGGCTCGCGAGGCGTTCCTGATGGTGTCGCTGACGTGGCTCGCCGTGACCGTCGTCGGGGCGGTGCCGTACGTGCTGGCGGGGATGGGCACCGAGTCGACGCTCGCGAATCCGGTGAACGCCCTGTTCGAGTCCATGTCCGGCTTCACGACGACGGGGGCGACAGTCATGGGCAGTATCGGGTTCGAACGGCACTCGCACGCGCTGTTGCTCTGGCGGCAGTTGACCCAGTGGCTGGGCGGCATGGGTATCGTCGTCCTCGCTGTCGCCATCCTCCCGGAACTCTCCGTCGGAGGCGCGCAGTTGATGGACGCCGAGGCGCCCGGTCCCGGCATCGAAAAGCTCACGCCCCGTATCGCCGAGACGGCGCGAGCGCTGTGGCTGGCGTACATCGGGTTCACCGTCCTCGAGTTCGTGCTCCTCTACGGCCTCCATCTAGCCGGGTTCGCCCCGAAGATGGGGCTGTACAACGCCGTCGCCCACCCGCTGACGACGATGCCGACCGGCGGGTTCTCGCCGGCCGCTCGGTCCATCGAGGCGTTCTCTGCGGCGGTGCAGTGGGTCGTCATCCCGTTCATGGTCGTCGCCGGTACCAACTTCGCGCTCATCTGGCGGGCCACGCAGGGGAACCTCGACGTGTTCCGCGAGGACAGCGAGTTCAGGTTCTACGCGGGCGTGATGGCCACGCTATCGGCCGTCATCGCGGGCCTGCTGTTCGCTGGTCTCGGTCCGGGCCTCGCATCGATTCCGGAGCAGGTCCTCCCCATCGGCGGGAGCGCGGAGCGCTCGCTCCGGCACGCGACGTTTCAGACCATCTCCATCGTCACGACGACGGGGTACGCCTCGATGGACTTCAACACGTGGAGTGACGCCGCCAAGTACCTCCTCCTGTTCGGGATGTTCGTCGGCGGGTCCGCCGGGTCGACGGGCGGGGCGGTCAAGATGGTCCGCTGGCTCGTCATCCTGAAGTCGCTCCGCCGGGAGCTATTCACGACGATTCACCCCGAGGCCGTCTCGCCGGTCCGGTTGGGCG
The DNA here is from genome assembly GCF_011602445.1 of Haloarcula sp. JP-L23. NCBI lineage: Archaea > Methanobacteriati > Methanobacteriota > Halobacteria > Halobacteriales > Haloarculaceae > Haloarcula > Haloarcula sp. JP-L23. The sequence continues at coordinate 2,983,844 of NZ_CP050014.1, forward strand.
GTCGCGTAATCGACGAGCGCGCGGTCCGTGGCATCTACGCCTTCACGCTGCTGTATCTGGTCCTCTTCTTCGTCAGCGTCGCAGTCGTCTTCTTCGACTGCGCCCGGGTCGGCTACTCGCTGTCCGTCCTCGAAGTGATGTCCGCCGTCGCCGCGACGCTCGGCAACGTCGGTCCCGGGTTCGGTGCCGTCGGCCCGATGAACGGGTACACGGACTTCGCGTGGACCAGTAAGGCGTACATGATATTCCTGATGTGGGCCGGTCGCCTAGAGATTCTCCCCGTGTTCGTCCTCCTGACTCGGGCCTACTGGCGTTCCTGATTCCTAGACAATACTTATTAGGAATGTAGTTTAACTATGACGTTGTGCTCGGGGCATCGTCGGTCTTCGAACTGTTAGCCGCGGATTACCGGCGACAGATACTCGTCACCCTCTGTGATTCGGAGCGCATCGAGGTCCCTGATGCGATATTGATGCGGGGAGCCCGTCACGGCCAACCACCTGCGATAGCCACCAGTGGAACGACGACGGACTCGACAGTGACCATCGAACTGTATCACACCCACCTCCCGAAACTGGCACAAGCAGGTCTCATAGAGTGGGACCGTGACGCCGGCGTCGTCTCGCGAGGACCGGAGTTCGAACAGGTACGACCCATGATCTGCCTCCTCGCCGAGAACGAAGAGTGCGTCCCCGGCGACCTGGTCTGAGCGGATCAGCGCTGCCAGAACGACCGCGTGAACACGACCAGTACCGTGATGATTTCGAGTCGCCCGGCCCACATCAGGAGAATCATCACTACTTTCGTCGTGTCGGGCAACATCAGGTACGACCCGAACGGCCCCAGTCGGCCGAAGGCCGGTCCGATGTTGCCGATGGCAGCCAGACTCGCACCGACTGCCTCCATCGGCGTGAGCGCGATGCCGACGCGAGTGGCGTCCAGCGCGATGAACACCGCCGCAAAGCCGAACACCAGCAGATAGAGGAGCGTGAACCCGACGACGCCCCGAATCGCCTCCTCGTCGACGACGACGTCGCCGAGTCTGACCGGCCGGACCGCGTCGGGGTGGCTCGCGTGGAACAGTTCCCGACGGAGCGTCTTCAGGACGATGAGCCAGCGGACCACCTTGATGCCCCCGCCCGTGGACCCGGCAGAGCCACCCACGAACATCACGAGTAGCAGGACGAGTTGGCTGTGGACTTCCCACTGAGCGAAGTCGCTGGTAGCGTACCCGGTCGAGTTCATCAGCGACCCGACCTGAAACGCCGCCTGCCGCAGGGCGTTGGCGAACGCGCCCTCTGTGGTGCCACCGTTTGCGAGCGCCGGGGCCGCGCCCGAGAACAGGAGGCCGAAGAGGACGGCGGTGAAGACGGCCGTCGCACCGGCGTACGCGCGGAACTCGGTGTCCTCGAAGACGGTGCGTACCTCGCCGTCGAACAGGTACCAGAACAGCGCGAAGTTGGTGCCGGCGACGACCATGAACGGGATGACGACCCACTGCACCGCCGCCGAGAACGCGGCGATGCTCGCCGGCTTCGTCGAGAAGCCACCGGTGGGGAGCGTCGAGAACGCGTGCGCGACCGAGTTGTACAGGTCCATGTTCGGCGCGTAGCCGGCCAGATGGAGGCCGTAGAGGAGGACTGCCAGCAGGACGGTGAACGCGAAGTACGCCTGCCAGAGGATTCGGGCCGTTTCGCTGATGCGTGGCGTGAGTTTCTCCAGCGTCGGCCCGGGTGCCTCCTCGCTGATGAGTTGGGCGCCGTTGACCGCCAGTTCGGGAAGGATGGCGACCATCAGGACGATGATACCCATCCCGCCCAGCCACTGGGTCACCTGCCGCCACATCATGATGGCGTGTGAGTGGTGGCCGACACCGATTTGGCCCATCACCGTCGCTCCCGTCGTCGAGAAGCCGGACATGGACTCGAACAGGGCGTTCACCGGATTCGCGAGCGTCGACTCGGTGCCCATCCCCGCCAGCACGTACGGCACCGCCCCGACGACGGCGACGACGAACCACGTGAGTGCGACGAACAACAGCGCCTCGCGTTCGCGGAGTTCGGTCCCCGGGTCCAGTCGCTCGACGGCCAGTCCGAGGAGGACGGTGCCGACGATGGAGACGCCGAAGACGCCCGCGTCCTCGCCGTAGACGAGCGCGACGACGAGGGGCACGAGCATCGCCACCGAGAGGAACTTCACGACAGTCCCGGTGAGCGCGACGCTCTTGCGCCAGTCGACGACGGTGTTCATCTGTCGGCTCCGCTCACGCCCGCGCGCGAACTCCTCGTACCCGTGCGACGCCGTCGCGCCGACCCCACGCGTCGGCCCAGCGGTGCGTCGACGTCCGTATCACCGGTCATCCGTATCACCGTGTGCTGACGCCGGTAGCCTATTAAAGCCGCCAGAGTCGGCAGCGGTACGAACCCCCAGTCGAAGCCGACCCCCACCACCGACACGCTAAACCGACACCCACGCTACAGGTATAGATAGATAGATAGATGCCCCGCGACGCCTTCGCGGACAGACTCGCTGGCCTCCGGGCCGACGTCTACGCCCTCGGCACCGACGTCGTCGACCGACTCGACAGGGCCACGACCGCCTACGAGTGGCGTGACCACGAAATGGGGCGGGCCGTGGCGACGACCGACGACGCTATCAACGAGCGATATCTCTCGCTCGAACGGGAGTGCATCGACCTGCTGGCGCTCTACCAACCGGTCGCCTCGGACCTCCGCGTCGTCGTCGCGTCGTTCAAGATACTCACCGACATCGAGCGAGTCGCCGACCTCGCGGCTAACCTCGGCGGGTACGTCGACGCGATGGAGTCAGAGACCATCCCGAACGTCCCCATCGCCGACATCGCCGACATGGCGCTGGCCCAACTCGACGGCGCGATGGCCGCCTACGAGGACGCCGACGCCGACCGGTGTCGTGAGGTGGCCGCCGCCGACACCGACGTAGACCAGCGCTGTGGCGCCGCCACCGACGACCTGGTCCGGACGCTGGTGAACCACTCGCCCGCCGAAGACGACACAGAGGCACTGTTGGCCGATACGAAGCGGTATCTCCTGACGGTACGTGACCTCGAACGCGTCGGCGACCACGCCGTCAACGTCGCCGCCCGCACGCTGTACATGGTCGAGAGCAGCGACGCCCTCATCTACTGACCGCGGAGCGACGTTCTCGGCTACGGTGAGAGGGACCGAGAGCGGTGTATATTGGGAGAAGGGAAAGGCTGATACGCCCGGCCGGGGGAGTCCCGACCATGCCACGCGAATCGTATCAGGAGCTTCTCGAATCGCTCCGCGAGGACGTCCTCTATATGTCCGAAGTCGTCCTCGATCGGTTGCGACTGGGGCTGAGTGCCCTCGAACAGAAAGACGAAGAGATGGCCTGGCAGGTCATCGACGGCGACGACGAGGTCAATCAACTGTATCTCGACCTCGAACAAGACTGTATCGACCTGCTGGCGCTCCAGCAACCCGTCGCATCGGACCTCCGCTTTATCGCCGCGTCGTTCAAGATCATCACCGACCTCGAACGCATCGGTGACCTCGCGACCAATCTCGGCGAGTACTCGCTGGAGGCCGAACGCGACGTCTTTCCGGAAGTCGACATTCAGGACGTCGCCGAAGTCGTCATCGAGATGATCGAGAACGCGATGGACGCCTACGACCGCGAGGACCCGGACCTCTGTTACACTATCGCCGAGACCGACGACGAGGTCGACAGCCGCTGTGAGACGGCCTCCGAGGCGGTCGTCCGTGACCTCATCGAGCGCGAGATAGACGCCGACTCCAGCGACGCGGAGATAGAGCAACTGATGGCCGACGTTTCGCGCCTGCTGCTGACGATTCGGGACATCGAGCGGGTCGGCGACCACGCCGTCAACATCGCCGCCCGGACGCTGTACATGGTCGAGAACGACGACGACCTCATCTACTGAGAGTCCTTTTTGCACGCGGGGGTGTCCTCGGGCCTCCGACCCTGCGGGCACCCCCGCGTGCAAAACCCTTCGCTGAAAAGGCCGGAAGACGCGCCTTCGGCGCGTTCCGGTGAAATCACTCGCCAGCGGCGAGCGGTATGCGCTCCCGCACAGCAACGTCGACAGCCACACTCCCCAACCGACCGCGTTGTGCTACTCGTCTCTCGTCCCTCGCGGTTCACAGCGCGAGGACGCGTCCACCGCATACCGAAACTCAGTCTCGCCGCGGCGGTTGCTGACCGTCGTCGCCGACGAGTCCGTCGTCGGTGATGCTGAACTGGACGGTGTCGCCGGCGGGCTTCGCGCGGTGTTTCTCCAGCGTCGCCCGTCGGTTGCCCCCGCGAAAGCGGTCGAGTCTGAGGATGGCGCCCGACCAGTGGTTCAGCGTGTGGCCGCCCAGCGCCGTCGACCGGTCGCTGTCCGGGTCGGTGAACACCTGATTCGTAAAGAGGACCGCGAGGTCGTGTTTGCGGGCCAGCGAGAGGAGGTGGGTTATCTGTCGGGCCACGTCGCGAAGCGTCTCGCCGCCGTCGTCGTCGTCGCGTCGGAGTCGATAGAAACCCGTCGCGCTGTCCAGCACGACGAGTTCTATTTCGGCCGCGAACTCCGCAGCGTCCTGGACGGCCTCGGTCTGCTCGTCGTAGTCGAACACCTCCGAGACGATGAGGCGGCCCGCGAGGTCGTCGACCGTCTGGTTCGGCCCGGCGCGGCCGCGGGCTATCTGCTCCATCCGGTCGGGCGAGAGGCCCTCCGTGTCGATGTAGAGGGCGGCGTCGCCCCCCGCGGCGACGTCGAGCGCCGCCGAGAGGGCGAGGTTCGTCTTGCCGGCCGCCGGCGGCCCGTAGACCTGCGTGACGGCCCCGCGCTCCAGTCCCCCTCCCAACAACTCGTCAAGCGGGTCACAGCCGGTCGAGACGTGGTCGCTCACGGCAACGGGTTAGACGTGTCCGGATAAAAACGCTCGCACCTGCGGTTCAGCCGAGATAACGAGCGAACGCGGCGTCGACGGCGTCGGGGTCCGCCAGGTCCGCGAGTGCGATTCTGGTGTCGACGCGCCACGAACGGTGGAGGACGAGCGCGTCCTCGGTTCTGGTGTAGCCGTCGAAAGTCGACCACGGGAACAGGCGGCGCGCCACGGGAAGGCGGTGTTCGAGACCGGCCTCGGAGACGGTGTACGTTCGCTCTTCACTGCCGGTGACGAGGACGAGACCGACCGGGAACAGCGCCTGCGAGGTGAGTTGGAGCCAGAAGCGGTCCGTGAGTAGACCGGCGACGAAGCCGACGGCGGTGACGGTGACCAGCGACCCGGCGACCACGAGCAGTCGCCGGCGTGCCCGTTCGGGCCATCCAGCGGTGAAATCACAGTCCGTCGTCGCGTCGGCCGTGACTGCGTCGGCGTACCGCGTCCGAGCCATCACGCCCAGCGCGAAGCCGAACAGCATCGCCACTAGGCCGAAGAAGAAGGCGAGGACGCCGACGACGCCGGTCTGTCCGAGCGAGGCGAACCCGCCGAGCGCGTAGCCGACAGGAACCACCGCCGGGAGCCATCGGACGGCGGTCCGGCCGAGTCGGACGGCGAGGCCGTCCCAGCGGGCGATACCCAACCATCCCGCACCGGTCACCGCGGCGAACGTGACGAGGGCCGTCCCGTACAGCGTGCCGGGCGACCCGGTGACCAGACGGGTGACCACGAGAAGGACGGGCGGGACGCAGAGGAGCGCGAGGTACGCCCCGGCGACGACGCCGAACAGCGGGTCGGCGTCTCGCCGAGGTGCGTCGCTGTCTGTGGAGGGCGACATTGGTGGCGCTTCGCAGACGGGATTGAAAACGATTGACACTCGACGGCCGTGGTTGCCGGCCGACATTGTTTCGAGGACTAATCGAAGCCGGTAGATATGCTCTCCAGCGAACTGCGAAGCCTGCTATCGTACGCGACAGGGTCGACGTTTCTCCGACTGTACGGCCTCGTCCTCCTCGGGGCCGTCCTCCTCGACGCGGACGTCGGGCCGGGACCGATACGCCCTCTGGTCTACGGCCTCGGCCCGCGGGTGCTGGCAGGCGTACTGAACGCGGTGTTCACGGTCGCGGACCTCGTCGGCGTCGTGGCGATCCTCCGAAAGGTGGCCCTCGAAGCACGACCGGACACCACCGGCCCCGTCGAGACGACGACCCAGCAATCGTAAGTGGATACCCACCCAAGTCCGGTGCGTGATAGTCGTCGCGACGGGTGACTTCGAGGTGTACCACGGCGTGGTCACGGAGCTACGGGACCGCGGCGTGACGTTCACGACAATCGAACCCGACGACGACTGGCCTGAAGACACGACTCTCGCCATCGTCGCCGCCGGCGAAGCCATCGACGTCCCGGAGGACGTGGACGTGGTGCAGGCCGACCCCGACCGACCGCGACGGGCCGTCGAGGCCGCTATCGCGACGCTCCGTGGGGAGACGGGACGGACCGTCGTGGGCATCGACCCCGGCGAAAGGCCCGGCATCGCGGTGTTGCACGGCGAGATGGTCGTCGCCGCCTTTCAGGTGCCGGCCGCGGACGCCGCCGAGGTGGTCCGCCGAGAGGTCGAGGACGCCGTGAATCCCCTCGTCCGCATCGGCGACGGCGCGCGGTTGGTCGGGTCGCGCGTCATCGACGACATCGAGGACGTGACCGTCGAACTGGTCGACGAGACGGGGACGACGCCGTATCTGGGTAGCGGCGTCCGCGGGATGGGCGACGTCCTCGCGGCGGTCAACATCGCTCGGCTGGAGGGTGAAGAAATCGTCAGTCGCGACGTCGAACCGACGCCCGGGGAACTCCAGCGCATCAAGGACCGCTCGCGCGAGGCGAGCGACACCAACCGCGCGATCGACGCCGAACTCGCCCGCCGGGTCGCGGACGGCGACCTCACTATCGAGGACGCGCTGGCCGAACACCGGGGCGACGACGACCGCGACGGACCGGACCCGACAGAGCGCTAGTCCTCGGCCTGCTGGACCCGCTGTTCTGCTCGCCGGAGTATCTCGCGGACCGGCCGGTCCGTGGCGTCGGCGACGGCCGCCGCGTCGTCGAACTCCGCACTCACGTCGTACACCTCGCCGTGGCTGTCGCTCGCGACTTTCACCGTCACCTCGTACGCCTCGCCGTCGACGGTCAGCGTCGCCGTCTCGAAGGACCGGTCTGCGACCCAGCGGTGGCCCGCGCCGTGTTCTCGCACCCCGAGTGTCCCGGTCTCCTCTGCGAGTCGGCGGGCGACCCGGTCGGCGTCTTCCGGCTTGCAGACGACCTTCACGAGGTGGCCCGGTCGGGACTTCTTCATCGTCGCCGGTAGCACAGAGACGTCGCGTGCGCCCACGGCCGCAAGGGAACGCTGGAGATCGCCGAGTAGTTCGGGCGGCGCGTCGTCGAGATTCGTCTCCAGCACGGTGATGTCGTCCCGACGGAGCGGGCCTTCGCTTTGCCCGACCAGCGCCCGGAGGACGTTCGGTCGGTCCTCGAACGTCCAGCCACCCGCGCCGTATCCCGCACTGTCGACGGTCAGCGTCGGCAGTCGGTCCACGCCCTCGGCGACGTGGGCGAGGATGGCCGCGCCGGTCGGGGTGAGGAGTTCGGCGTCGACCGGGCCGCCCTGCAGCGACCAGTCGGCCCGTTCGGCGATTTCGACGACGGCCGGCGTCGGAACCGGGTAGGTGCCGTGACTCATCTCGACGGTCCCGCCACCGGTCGCCAGCGGCGTCGTCACCACGCGGTCGACGTCGAGGTCGTCCAGCAGCAGCGCCGCGCCGACGACGTCCGCGATGGCGTCGTCGGCCCCGACCTCGTGGAAGTGCGTGTCGTCGAGGTCGGTGCCGTGGACCGACGCCTCGGCCGCGCCGAGAATCTCGACGATGGCGAGCGCGTCCGTCTCGACGGCCGCCGGGAGGTCCATCGCCTCGACGACGTCGACGACTTGGGCGTAGCTTCGGGTGGGACCGTGGCCTTCGGCGTGCGTGTGGCCGTCGTGCTCGTGTGAGTGACCGTGCTCGTGCGAGTGGTCGCCGTGGCTATGTTCGTCAGAGCTGTCGTGTGAGTCGTCATCGCTGTGATGCGAGTCGTGACCGTCGGAGTGCCCGTCGTCGTCCGCCTCGGCCAGCAGTACCTCGACGCGCGTGGCACTGATGCCGTTGCGGTCGACCGTCGAGACGGCGTAGTCGACGGCGAGCGCGTCTTCGACGGGGTCTAGGACGGACCGGTCGGCACCAGCGGCGATCAGCGCACCGAGCATCATGTCGCCGGCGGCGCCCATCCGACCGTCGAAGGCGAGTGTTCGCATGGTCGGACCCTCGTACCCGTCGGATAAAAGCCTACTACAACGGTCTCACGAGCGCCGGACGATGTGTACGTCGTAGGCGTCCTCCTCGTTCAGTTCCGCGATGGGAACGACGACGTCCTCAGTGTCGGCGCTCCCGAGGAAGACGACTGTCGCGTCGACGTCACGGGCCACCTGCCGGACCGTCTCCGAGAGACTGTTCGCCGAGTACGCGCTGACGTCCTCGTAGTTGAGTTCGGCGTCGTCGGTCGCTTCCTCTATCTTCCGTCGGAGGTCGGCGGCGGCCGTCTCGGCGGCGAAGTCCTCGTGTGGATCGACGCGGAGACGACGCTGGGCGTAGTCCGACCCGGTCGGGACGAGACTGACGGCGACGACGTCGACGTCCATCGCGGCGGCGTACGTGACCGCACGGTCGAGTGCGGCCTCGGCGAGCGACGATCCGTCGAAGGGAACGAGAAATACCATACCGGCGCTATCGCGCCCAGCCTTATCAAACGCGGCGGTGGCGGCAGTCGGTGCGGCGTATCTGCCGACTGCGGGAATCTCGACGTCGGTCGCGCGACCGCAGCTCTTTTTTCACACCGAAAGCAACGGAAGCTATGGCTGTGTCGGTTCTCGAACCGTCATCAGAGAACGTCGCGACCGCGGCCGACTGTGTCCGCAACGGCGGCGTCGTCGTCGCGCCGAGCGATACGAACATGGCGCTGACCGTCGCGCCGGACCACGACGCCGCTATCGAGCGCGTCTACGAACTCAAAGACCGGCCGGCTCACAAGCCGCTGACGCTGTTCGTCCGTGACCCCGGCGACTGGCGGCGGTTCGGTCGCCACGATGACCCCGCCGTCGTCGACGCACTCGTCGACGCGTTCTGGCCGGGACCGCTGAACCTCGTCCTCGAGATAGCCGACGATTCGCTCCACGAGCGTCTCCGTATGAACGGCACCGTCAGCGTCGGATGCCTGTCGAACCCGGTGTGGCGGTCGTTCGCCGACGCAGTGGGCGGTCCCGTCGCAATGACCTCGGCCAACCGGTCCGGGACCGTTCCGGACGACGAACTGGTCGACGTCGAGACGGCCGTCGCCCACGTCGGTGACGGGGCGGACTACGTCCTCGGCGGCGAACCGGACGACACCACGCGCGCGTCGACCATCCTCTCGCTCGCGGCCGGGGACGCCGCCGAAGCGACGGTCCTCCGGCAGGGCGACGTGACGGTCGAACGCGTCGAGAACGCCGCGCCGTTGCGCGTCGACTGACGCATGGTAGCAGTTCACATATAAACCCGTCGCTGTCGCGTCCTGCCCGCCGGTAGCATAAAGCATATCTCTCGTGCTACCCGAGTTCTCTCTAGCTCGACTCTACTATGAACGAAGTGCAACTGGAAGTGGCGAAGGCGTACCCGAACGACTCGGGACGCGGCATCGCCCGCCTCGACCCCGACACGTTGCTGCATCTCAAGCTCTCGCCCGGAGACATCATCGAAATCGAGGGTAGCGACACGACGGCCGCGAAGGTGTGGCGTGCCGACCGGCAGGACTGGAACACCGACACGGTGCGCATCGACGGGTTCACGCGGCAGAACGCTGACGTGGGCATCGGCGAGCGCGTGACCATCCGCAAGGCCGAGGCCGAGAAGGCCGACAAACTGGTGCTCGCACCGCCCGAGGAGGCGTCCGTGCAGTTCGGGTCCGACGCCGCCGGCATGGTCAAGCGCCAGATTCTGAAGCGGCCGGTCGTCGAACGCGACATCGTCCCGGTGATGTCCTCGACGAACCACCCGTTCATGCGCTCGCCGGGGCAAGCCATCCCGCTCATCGCCGTCGAGACGGAACCCGAAGGCGTCTGTCTCATCACCGAGGACACCGAGGTCGAACTCCGCGAGGAACCCATCTCGGGCTTCGAGAAGACCGGCGGCGGCATCACCTACGAGGACATCGGTGGCCTCCAGAACGAGATTCAGCGGGTCCGCGAGATGGTCGAACTGCCGATGAAACACCCCCAGATATTCAAGAAACTCGGCATCGAGCCACCGCAGGGGGTCCTGCTCCACGGGCCACCGGGCACGGGGAAGACCCTGCTCGCGAAAGCCGTCGCCAACGAGACCTCCGCCAGTTTCTTCTCTATCGCCGGGCCGGAGATCATCTCGAAGTACTACGGCGAGTCCGAACAGCAACTCAGGGAGATATTCGAGGACGCCAGCGAAGAGTCGCCCGCTATCATCTTTATCGACGAACTGGACTCTATCGCGCCCAAACGCGAGGACGTCACCGGCGAGGTCGAGCGCCGGGTCGTCGCCCAGTTGCTGACGATGATGGACGGCCTCGAATCCCGGGGGCAGGTCATCGTCATCGCTGCCACCAACCGCGTCGACAGCGTCGACCCGGCGCTCCGCCGCCCGGGCCGCTTCGACCGCGAAATCGAAATCGGCGTCCCCGACGAGGTGGGCCGCGAGGAGATTCTCCAGATTCACACCCGCGGGATGCCCCTCTCTGACGACGTCAACCTCGCGAAGATGGCGACCGACACCCACGGCTTCGTCGGCGCCGACATCGAGAGCCTGACCAAAGAGGCCGCGATGAAGGCCCTGCGCCGGTACCTCCCCGAGATCGACTTAGACGAGGAGGACATCCCGCCGAGCCTCATCGACCGGATGATAATCAAGCGCGAGGACTTCAAAGGGGCGCTCAACGAGGTCAGTCCCAGCGCGATGCGGGAGGTCCTCGTCGAATTGCCCAAAGTCTCCTGGGACAGCGTCGGCGGCCTCGAATCCGCCAAAGAGCAGGTACAGGAGGCCGTCGAGTGGCCGATGAACTCACCCGAGAAGTTCGAGCGCATGGGCGTCACCCCGCCCTCGGGCGTGTTGCTGTACGGCCCACCCGGCACCGGGAAGACGCTGATGGCGAAGGCCGTCGCCAACGAGACCGACGCCAACTTCATCAGCGTCCGCGGTCCGCAACTGCTCAGCAAGTGGGTCGGTGAATCGGAGAAGGCCATCCGCCAGACGTTCCGGAAGGCCCGACAGGTGGCCCCGACGGTCATCTTCTTCGACGAACTCGACTCGCTCGCGCCGGGACGGGGCGGCGACATGGGGTCGAACGTCTCAGAGCGCGTCGTCAACCAGCTCCTGACCGAACTCGACGGGCTGGAGGAGATGGAGGACGTGATGGTCATCGGCGCGACCAATCGCCCGGACATGATCGACCCGGCGCTCATCCGCTCGGGTCGCTTCGACCGCCTCGTCATGATCGGCGAACCCGACGTCGAGGGCCGCGAGCAGATACTGAAGATTCACACCGACGACACGCCGCTGGCCCCCGACGTCAGCCTGCGTGAACTCGCCGAACGTTCCGACGGGTTCGTCGGCTCCGACCTCGAGTCCATCGCCCGCGAGGCCGCCATCGAGGCCCTGCGCGAGGCCGACGACGCCGACGAGGTGGAGATGCGCCACTTCCGGCAGGCCATGGACAGCGTCAGACCGACGATTACCGACGACATCCGCGAGTACTACGAGCAGATGCAAGAGGAATTCAAAGGCGGGTCCAGCCCGCAGCGACAGGCCGGCAGCGGCGGCCGCATCGGCTTCCAGTAGCGACCTCGTTTTTATTTCCGGACGAGTACCAGTCGACCGGCGTACCGGAGGGGTTTTACGCTGTACCGAGAGAGGTAGAGGTAGACGGCACGGTCGGACGGCTACCTTTCAACCCGCGTGGATTCCACGTGCGGTTACCGCTGTCTGTCCTAAACCGTCTCTCTAACTCTCACGAGCAACAGCACTCGCTCACCAGCGGGACGCGCTGACAGCGACAGGGACTCGCGGTCGCCCAACCGTGTCGGTCGCCGGTACAGCAGAGAGATGCCAGCGACGGCTTCAGCCGTGAGTGACACGGCGGGGACGGTCGCTATCGAGCCGTCGGCTACGAAGAAGGCGGACTGGCGAGGGCCGCTACAGTTCGCCGAGTTTCCGGAGGAGCTGGCCGCGGTACTCCTCGTCGGCCTGCACGCCCTTCAGTTCGAGGACGTTCCGTTCGAGTTTGTCGAGTGCGACGTTGAACGCCGTCGCTGCGCCGTAGCCCTCACCGGAGCCGGCGGCCTGCCCCTTGTTGGTCCGCAGGCGAATCTGGCACTGGATGAGCGGCGTGCCGCGGAGTTTCTCCTTGTGTTCGTGGAAGCGGACGTGGGCGTGTTGGACCTGCATCGCCTGGTACTTGTCCGCGACGTCGCTGATGTCGGCGCGGATGTCCTCGCGGCTGATGGTGTCAAGCAGGGAGATGTTGGTGATCTGGACGTCCATGTGGTCTTCCTCCGTGTAGGTCAGCGCTCGGAGCACGTCCGTCTTGGTGACGATGCCGACGACGTGGCTGTCGTCGTCGTCCGCCGTCACCGCCAACCCGGCGAAGTCGTTCTCCAGCATCCGCTCGACAGCGTCACGGACGGAGTCGTCGAGGTTCGCCGTCTCGACGGGGCTGTTCATCACGTCGTAGACCGGCAGGTCGAGGACTCGCTCGATTTCGCCCGCGCGGTCGCCCCGAGTGGCTTTGTTCATGTCCCGGACGACGACGTCGACGATGTCGTGTCGGGTGACCATCCCCGTGAGCGACTCGGCGTCGTCGAGGACGGGAAGCCGGGAGATACCGTGTTTTCGCAGGAGGTTGACGACCTGCCCGACGTTGGTGTCCTCTCGAATGGTGATGACGTCCTCGGTGTATATCTGGTCGATAGTGAGGGCGTCCAGATTTTCGAGGACCGCCGCGAGGATGTCGTCCTCGGTGACGATGCCCCAGAGGTCCTCGCCCTGGAACACCGGGGCAATCTTGGTCCCGCCCTCGACCAGGACGCGCGCGACCTCTCGGACGTCGTCGGTTCGCCCGACTTTCGGCGCCGAGCGAGTCATCGCCCCCGCCTTCGCGTCGTCCTCGACGTGGGACTGAACCAACTGCTTCTGCGTGATGACGCCCGCGTACGCACCGTCCTCGGTGACGATGATGCCCTTCGGGTTCTCCCGTTCGAAGATAGAACGGACCTTCCCGAGGCGCTTGTTGGCGTCGACCTCGACAAACTCTCTGGTGGCGATGTCAGCAATGTCCATCGTGCTTCACGTGCGCAGATTCTACGTGAAGGGTTATCAAGGTTGGTTTAGTTCCCGTACTACGAGAGGTGGGCCAAACTTTAGGAACCCCGGGCCGTCCGTCACATATGCTTCCCGACATCGGTGTGTTTGGCCCCTACACGTATCTGGTGACAGAGGTGGTCTGGGGAACCGTCGCACTGGTGCTTCTGTGGCGGGCCGACGCACTCCGTCTCGCCGGCCGGACGATAATCGTTCTCTACCCAGTCGCGTACGTCTGGGACTGGTATACGCTCGAAGTGGGCGTGTTCGCTATCCGTCTGCGAACCGGCGTCGATCTTCTGGGCATCCCAATCGAGGAACACGTCTTCATGGTCGTGGTTCCCGCACTCGTGTTGGGCATCCACGAGACGCTCCGTCGCCGCGACGCGTCGTGACGACATATCACAATCCGAATATGTGGTTGCCAACTGTTAACCGCGTCCGGGATCGGGAACAACGATGGTAACCGGAGACACTCGAACCGGTCGCCGTCTAGCGATACGTAGGAATATATTGTCCCGAGATGTGCATATACTCCCCACGGAACGTATATGTACCTTCGTCTTCATGATTTCACTTAGACATGAGCCAAGACACGCCGGCACCCCAAATCGAACTGTACGTCCGGTCGCTTCTCCCGGACGGGGCCCACGAGCGACAGGACGCCGTCATCGACCACCTCGAACGACTCGACCGAGACGACGAAATCGCCGGCTACAACGTCGTCGTCTGGGGCAAGCAGGTCGCACCCGAGTCGGCGGCCGCTAACACCGAAGAGGGGAGGTACATCCTCAACCGCGTCGCCGAGTTCCGACAGTGGGCGCTCTCGAACAACGTCTCTCTGGAGTCGTTCTATCAGACCAGCGAGATCGAATCGGAGGTCACCGGCGAGGCATACGAGGCGATGGTCCTCCCGATCATGGGACTGGCCGAGTACCACGACGGCGAACTCGCACACGTTGCGCCCTGCACGGACGGCGACGTCGTCCACAGGATTATCGACCGGCTGGAACGCCTCGAAAACGGTGAACCGCCGGCGCTCGAACAGAGTGCCGCCGACGTGAGTCTCGTCTGAGATTACGCCTCCGTTCTGAGCGTCTCGACGTACGGGCTGACGGTCTCGGCGTCGGCCAGTTCGTCCAGTACCGCGTCGGCGTCGGCCGCCAGTCCGTAGGCGGGACGCCCCTTCCCGGTAGCCGACGTAGTCTGGTCTTTGGCCAGTAACCCGTCGTCGGCCAGCGACCGCAACGCCGAGATGACTTCCTGTCGCTCGACGCCGCCGAAGGTGTCCCGACTCAGGTCGTCGAGATGGGCCTTCGCCGCCTGCGTCACGTCGTAGGAATGGGCCGGCGTCTCGTCCGCTACCGACAGTTCCACGACCGACAACAGCACGAACTGTTCGAACGACCGCGCAGAACGGAGTGTCTCCTCCATACGTGTCGCTATGTTGGCTCGTCTAAGAAACTACTGGAACGTTTCTACTCGTGTGGAGACACCGTCGGTCGACTGGCCCGACCGACAGGACGTACTGTGTGGCTCGCTCTCCACGAACGAGGCGGTCGCTCCGAGCGACGTCCGGAACAGAAGTAGTGGGTTCGGGCGGATTTTCTCTGAGTTCCTGAACTGTGCCGCTCGTCTCTGCCGCTCTGGTCTGGTGAAACTGGTTTGCTGTGGCTCATGGTTCGGCTTCCTCTGGGTCGATTTCGAGAAGGGGCAGGTACGACGCTCGGCGCGCTCGCATCTCCTCGATGGGGTCGGGCTTGTCGTAGTGCTTCTCGATAGTCGAGACGCTGGAGTTGACGCGCTTCGCGACGACCTCGACAGGAACGCCGCGGTGGAGCATCCATGTAATCGCGCCTGTTCGGACGTGGTGAGGGGCACGCGACGACGGGCACTGACTCGCCTGCGACTGCGTCCGCCAGCCACACGTCGGCCGCTCCTTCCCATGCGGGCACTCGCCGTAGTTGCACGGCTGTGTAGCGAGGTACATCAGGTTCCGAATCGTTCCCTTCGACGCTCGCCCCCGCTGGGTCGTGATGAGCGGCTGTCTACTGTAGTCGTCGTACACGTCGTTTCTGTGGTGTAGGACGTACCGCTGTACCGACTTCCCGACCGACTTGGGGAGTGACACGGCGCGTTCGCCGTCACTGCTCTTCTTCAGCGGTGTGTCCGTCGACGGCCTGTTGGCGAACGTGAGGTAGTACAGCGGCCCGTCGTCGCCGTCGTCTACATGGAAGTCGCGGAGGTCGAGCGCACGAATCGCGCCCATCCGCGCCCCAGTCGTCCACGCAATCGCCAGCAGCACGTGCTGGCGCGTTCCGCGCAGTTCCGGGTTCTCCCGGTAGTGTGTAAGTAGCTTCTTCGCCTCCTCGTGGTGCAGCATCACGTCGCTGCTCTCGGCGTCCTTCGGCACGTCCGGCGGGTCGATCTTCTCCGGCAGGTCCTCGGGAACCACCTCGATGCGGGCACAGTACTCCAGCCAGTTCCGCAGGGTTCCCATCTCCTTATTCAGCGTGATAGGGGAGAGGTCCTGCGAGCGACGAAAGTTCTCGTAGGACTCCAGTTCCCAGCCGGACAGGTCCCGCATCCGCTCGATACCCTGCTCTTCGGCCCACTCGACGAAGAGCTTCAGTCGGTAGTGGTACGTCGACACTGACGCCCCGCGTTTCTCGACGCGCAGTTTGTCGAGCCAGCGGTCACGGGCCTCTCTCGGTTTGAGGTCCGGCGGGCCACTCATGCTTGCGTCTCGCTCGTCGACGGCGTCGCCGCGGCCGCGTTCGGGACGACCATGCCGGCGGTGTCGTCCGACTCCGCCATCTCGCGGCGCTGGCTGTCCGCTACGCGACGTTTGAGGCGGTCCCGGTCGGTCCCGTAGCTCTGTACTCGAACCTCCGAGATGGAACCGACCCTGTGCGGAGGTAGCTTCACACGCTCGCCGTCCCACTGCCGGACGGCCAGCCACCCGCTGCTCAGGGTGTAGTAGTCGGCCACGAACACCGGCCCCTCAGAAGTGAGTTGGACGACTGCCGGCGTGTAGTTGCTCGGCAGGTCCTCCGGGTCGACGGCGTCGTTCATGGGCCGTCCTCCGCGTCGTCGTCACGTTTTTCCTGACCGGTACCGTCGTCAGAATCGGGGGCCTCAGGCTCACTGGACATGGCTTAGGCGGCCCCCTTTTCGGACTCTTCAGGTCGATGGTTCCCGTCCGTACACAGAACCGTCTCAGGAACGTCAAACGGCGAGTCGTGTGCTTGTCGGATGAGGTGACGGATGTACTCCGCCCGGCTCATTCCGTGTCGTTTCCGCTCTTCCTCGATGTCCGCGAGCATGGAGGGCTCCATGCCCACGGTCACATTTGCATGTGGCATTGCATTAGTGAATGGCTACCCTCGGAAGATATAGCTCACGGTGGAATCAATAACCTCTGGCAGAGGATGAAACAGCCAATCCATTCTATTATAGCCACGGCAATCAATGATTGACTCATGAGGTATTCGGGCGACTGGATGGTACTCGCCGACGACCGGATTCTTGAGTATATACGAAAGGAAGACTCCGGTCGCCCAAAGGAGATGGCCGATAGCGGATATGTGAGGTACTCTCGGCAGTACATCAGTACACGGTGCAAGAAACTGACCGAATACGGCCTGCTCAATGACCTCGGCAACGGAGTCTACGTCATAACAGAGCGAGGTGAACGATACTTAGAAGGAGAGATAGACACCTCGGAAGATGCACCTGATGAAGTAGAATCTGTCTTCGACGAAGAGCCGAGCGCTGGTGAGAACCACAACGAGGTCTGATTCATGCAAGGGAGAAAGTCGGCTTACTGGATGGAACAGTTGGACGAGCGAATCATGGAGTTCATCCGCTCCGAGGGGTGGGCCTCACCACGCCTGCTGGAAGGTGAACGCGGCTTCAGCGCTTCCGAGGGCCGAATCCGCGAGCGCTGTATGTGCCTGCATTACGCCGGGTTCATCGAACCGATCCATGGCGATATGTACGACCTGACGAGCGAGGGGATTCTGTACCTGAAAGGCGACCTCGACGCCGAACACTACCCAGAGCCGACGCCGAGCAAGGTGTTCAAGGAACGGTACGCGACGCCGTCGGACTGGGCGCACGCCGAAGTGAAGCCGTATTGGCCGTGATACAGTTGATCAACAACTTGCCCCATCTGGTAGCCGATAACAGAGAGGGTGAGAGAGAACCATGATTCCACCGGGCGAACAGCCACGCATCACTGATCTGTCTTCAATTCAGGCAGAAAACTTCAAATTCAGGAACACAAGCTTTCTGGATGATAAGAGCCTCCCGTATGACATGTTGGAATATCAATCTCGCAAGAGGCTTCGCCGTAGAATCTGGAACGTTCGGAATGCAGACCTACGCAAGTTGATGCGACGGTTCCCCGTCAACCACACCCTATGTGAACAGTGTGCCGGCTGGATGCACGCCGTAGCTGGTCGCCACTTTTTCCCAGATGCCAATCACCGGACTGCGTTAGCACTCCTCCGAAAACTACTGAAAGACAATGGAATCGTTCCGGGACGGTGGCCCCCACAGGTACTACGTGAGGCAGTCCTACGCTCCCACAAAGTAAGAAGAGAGATTGAGGATATCAAGCTCAACACACTCTACAAACGGGACAGAATGTTTCTCGTCTGGCTCTTGTTCTTCAAGACCGTTCTCAGAAGCCCGACTGAAGAAAGATAAGAAGCTATTCGTCGTCTTCGGGCGACGCAGCGCAGGCCTCGTACAGTTCCTTGTTCTCTCGAACGTCACGTGCCATGTCACGTTCAGACTCCCAGTTCATGCTCATCTTAGTAATTAACTAGTGATTCATTGATTTAGTGTTTTGGGTACGCCTCTCTACGTAGTAGAGAGGCGTACCCGGAAGCAATTTTTACGGATGAAGACGGCTACTACTTAATGACTAAGATAACTTTTGAAAGTCAAGGAATTTCTGGCACCACTTCTTTGCGAAGCTAACGCGTTCGGTTATTTGTTCGAACGTCTCCTGAACGAGATCTTTGAACTCGTTTTCATTTTCCACGATGATTGGGCACATCGTCCACTTGAGGTAATCCCAAACCTTCTCAATTGGATTAAGATGCGGTGAGCTTGTGGGAGAAAGACCAGGTCGATCCCAAGTTGATGCGCACGCTTGCGCGTGTGTTTACAGATGTGGGATCCGTGCTTGTCCAAGACGAGCAGAATCCGGCGTCGCGGATTCTGCTCGCGGACCTTCTCTAAGACTTCGCAAATCCGTTCTTTCTCCTCAGTTTCTTTGAACATAACGAGACTCTCACCGTTAAGCGCATAGAACCCGACAGCTGAATCGTCCGTCTTGACTAGTGGTCGTTCGATATGAGGATCATCAACGTACCAGACCCGGCGTGAATTATCGTATGGCTGTGGCTTCGATGCATCGAAGAAGCCCAAGACGGTTCCACCGTCGGTGCAAACATCATCGTCAACAACCCATCCATCGTCATCGTCACCCTCGCGTTTGTTGTATGGCTGATCGTCCTCGTCGAGCGCGTCGTCGACGCGCTCTTCGAGGATTTCATCTGGGTTCTCTGGCTGATGAGGCCGCTTTGGCCGTGGTTTCGCGTACGAAAGACCAAGATTTCGAAGGAAGGTGCCGAGATAATTCCGGCTATACTCGACGTCGAATTCTTCCTTGAGAAGATGCTGAATCTCCTGTGATTTCCAAGGCTGACCGTCACGAAGCATCTCGATCAGCTCTTCTTGTTCGTCTTCATCGAGTTTCGGGGGCCGACCGCCCCGAAACTCGGCATGAGTTCTTCGAGCCCACCTTCATTCCAGGCTTCTGCCCAGCGATCACCGGTGGCCGCCGACCTGCCTTCCCGGTCGGCGGCCTCCGGAATCGAATCACCTTGATAGAGGTTTTTCAGGAACCCAAGACGCCGAAGTCGGTGATCGTCTTCAGCCTCACGCAGCAATTCGTCGATCTCCTCCTCAGACAGGTGACGCTTGATCTCCTTGCGACGTGAGCGCTCCATGAACGGCAGTCAGTCTTAACTCACAAAAGTTTTCGTACTCATTAAGTAGTAGCCGTCTTCATCTAAAGATATAAAGTTATTGATTCTGCTTAGCAGATTTGGAGATTGGTTTTCTTCCCGTAGTCGACGGCATGGTTCCCTGGTGTACAACCTCAGCAGAGACATCGCCGCCTTCTAGAAAATCAACCTTCCCACGCTCCCGTCGAATCGCCTCCGGGCTGAATTCCCCGAGGTAGTGCTTTCTGAACGTGTCCCAGTCCTCCCACCCGCCGAAGGCCATCACGACGGACGGAATTACGCCCTGCTCCAGTAGGTAGGTGCCCCACGTCCGTCGGAGATCGTGGACGTCGAGATACTGCCAACCGCGGTCGCCAGTTTCTTCCTCCAGGGCGTCGGCGGCGCGCCGAACCCAGCGGTAGACTGTCGACCCTGCCACGTCCAGCAGCGGTTCGTCGTCGTCCTGCTGGTACGCCAGCGTCTCCGCGATGGTGACGACCTCCTTCGGGACCGGCGGCTCTCGGTACTTGTCTCGCTTCGCGTAGCTCTCCCAGACTCGGATGTGGTCGCCGGTCGGCCCGTCGACGAGGTCCTGCGGACACACCTTGATGATTTCCGAGCGCCGGAGTCCGACCCGACCAGCGAGCAGGAAGGCCAGCCGCTGGTGAGGCGTCTCGGCCTGCTCGATCAGTCGCGTCAGTTCATCGTCGGAGAGCCACACCCGCTTGCCGTCGTCGTTGTCGTAGTCCTTCAGCCTCATGCACTCGTTCCCCAGTTCTATTGCAAAACATCTAGTTTTTTCGGTGAACTCGGGGGTCAGCAGGGGTCAGATCGAGCGAGATTGCACCAGAATGCCCGATTCTCGGGCACCAGATTGTGAGGTCTCACATGTTGGTCAGTACAGGGGATAGAGGTAACGTTAGTTACCGACCCGCGTTTCCTCTCACCATATGTCGTTCCATACTTCGGTGAATCGCTCACCCTTTCTCACAACGTTCTCGTCTTCATCCCGCTCAAGAACGTCTTTCTCCACTAATTCCGACAGAGAATAGTTAGACCATCGGAGACGGAGTCGCGCAACCTCCTCACAAGCAGACGGTAGGCCGTCTCTAACCTCTGTGGATGGAAACATTAGCTAGTCTTATGCGTAAACTCCGATAAACCCCCTCTTTATTTATTATCGTTACAAAACTCGTAATTCTGCTCGATACGCAGGTATACCAATCAGACGTTACAGACGAAATTACCAAGTATTAAACTACGAACTGAATGAGAATGCGTGCTTCTCGGGCACAGGTTACGACTGCTTACAAGAATCGATTAGTATGGCAAATCAGTCTCAGATAATCTCTCATAGGTCGCTCTGAGAATATAGATCACACACCAGAGAATCGTTACCAAAGTAAAGAAGGCAGCAGCGAATAAGGAGACGGCAAAGGCTATACCAAATGAGATTAACAAAAAGAGCCGCCCCCACGCTTCTACAGATGTTGCCTCGCCAAATTCAATCGCTGGTTGGGTAATTACCGCAGGATATTCAGTAATTAGAGCTGAAATAGTAATAAGTAGAGAAAATGTGGCAATAAGACTGAATACTGGAGGTTTTGTATTAAGATGCTCATCTATTTTTGTACCAATAAAAAACGGTACAATGAATATCGCGAATCCACCTGCCAACCCAAAAACATAGATAACCATGAAATAGTAGATTGCCCAGATTTGGGGGAAGGTCGTCAGCAATCCAGTTATTACAATAATAAGTGGAACAAAAAACGCTGCAAAAATAAACAGCCCAATATTTTCCCATCGGCTGTTATCACCCAAACAGATATACAATTTTACTAGGATTACCAAAGAAAGAATAGTCACAAGAGATAATCCAGCAACAACGGCAAAATTGCTAAATATTTCCAGTGATTCCGAGATTTGAGCTTCTACTGTACTTAGATATACGCTGATTGCACCGAAGATCCCGATTAGCGTGAATAAATGACGGTTCTCCCATAGGAAGTTATCTAATTGCTCAATAGGAGAGTAAAGCCCCGGAAGAATCACCCTCTGTTTCAGAAGCTCGAAAATGCTCTTGCCGAAGATCTCAGTCTTCCCACTCATTACTACATACCCTCTGATTAGCCACCTAAATTTCTTCCCGATAGTTTACATACCATTCCTGGGATAGCAAGACTCTGTTACGAATACACGAGAATGAAGGATTCTCTGGCATGAGATATGTAAGTAGTCATCCAAACGAGAGTGTAATTAAACTGCAATAGTATACTATAGGTGTGAGTTGGCTCAAGTCCCCTCGCGAGATCCAGCAGAACCTAATTGGCGATTTTAATACACCATTCGTACATGCTCCTGTCGGGTTTTTGATTGCGTATGGTGCAATCCTCATAACGCTCACTTCGTTTCTCGGATGGGCAGATATAGCCCCAGGGCCATTCGGGGATAGTACAACACCGGGGATCGAAGTATTCCCGCTCAACCAGGTCTGGCCGTTCAATATCTCATCAGAAGCTTTCGTCCTGATTGTGCTTACTCCTCTGGCAACGGTCTCAGTAGTCGCAATTCTTCGTAATGTGAGAAAGTACGACAAAACAATCTCGCTGCTGGCGACGGGTGGGTACGGTCTAATCCTTTTTATAGCGGCTCACTTCAGATACGGCATTACCATAGAAGGCCGTCAATTGATGAACATGCCGAGGTCGCTGCCCATGTTTGGAGTCGTGTTGCAGTTTATTCTTGTATATGCCATCTGTTTGGTATTCACAAAGGCACTCATACCTGAGGAAGTGGAATTTAGAGCAGATATTGATCGGTATATGGCGAACCAGTGGAGGATGGCTCAAATAACGCTATCAGCCACACTTGTCGGTGTTATTGGTACCTCAGTACCCTTTGCGATGAACTTTGCAGATATTTTTGGTCCAAAGATGTTACTATTGATGTATGGGCTTCTGGCAACCGCACCAGCGTCTGTAACGGTATTTTATGTCCTCAGGCTCCATTTCATTGAGAAGCGGGTCGGAAAGAGAGATGTACCAGTGAAAATTGCCAAATAAGCGGGTGAAAGTTCTGGATTCAGGTTATCCCAACAACAAGCTAAACACCTCGACCACCGCCGTCCGACCGCCGTGCTTCCAGACCCAGTCAATCGGCGTCGGCCAGCCCATCGCGTGCTGCACAACGTCGTCGGCGGCGCCGAGTCCCAACAGGATGACAGCGACTCGATGCCGCCGGGGCCAGAATGCCGACCACGCCGGCCGGAGGGGCGCGAGTATCACCAGCGCGTTGGCGACGAGCGACAGCGTGGCGCCGATGACCGGATACCGCGCCCACACCAGCCCGAACGACGCGAGCCCGCCGAGGATACCGCACAGGACCAGCCACGGTTCGCGGTCGCGGTGGTCGTCCCAGACGATGAGCAACGGCACCAGCGCCGCCAGCAGGAACGTCATGTAGTGGTGAGGCAGTGCCGCGTTGCCGTCCGGCACGACGTGGTACGGCCACATCACGACTGCGCGGTCTCCCCGCCGGCCTCACTCTCGACCGGCGCCGCGTCAGCGTCGGCCTGCTGGTCAGCGCCGTCCTCGACGACAGCGCCGCGCCCGTAGACCGCTCGCTTCATCGCCTGCTGCTCGTCCTGTCCCGGCGGGGACTGATACGGGAACTTGACGGCCACCCACCGGCCAAAGCCTTCCACGCGCTCGATGCCGTACTTCGTCGGGACGGCCATGCCGCCGAGGAAGAATAGCACGGCCATCGCGAGCGTCTGTGCCTCTGGGGTCGGGATTGCGGATATTGCGGATTGCATGGTTAGATACCGTGGGTGTGGCTGGGGAACGATTCGGTGACGTTCTTGATTGCGAGGCTGGTGGTCGCACTGCTGGGGCACTGCACCTCGCGAACGAACGAATCGACGGTAATCGTCTTCGTCTCCGTCGCGCCTACGCTCCCCGTGATTTGGTTGCCGTTGCCCCGCACAATCACGTACTCAGACGCGTACGAGGTCCCTGAACTTTCGAGGTCCATCGTCTCCACGTAGGGTGGCGGAGTCACCAGGATGCTGGTGTCAGGGTCGACTTGACGGTTCCAGTTGGTCGTTCTCGTCTGTTGCGCCGACTGCGTGCCAGTCGGTCGGGAGTGATGCGCGTCGGCGTCTCCGGCGTGGGAGTCGAGTTCGGGTTGGGTGGCCGGGTCGAACTCAAGTTCGGCGCCGCCAATGGAGTTACCGGCCACAGCGAGGTTCCCGCTGCCGTCAACGTACAGCGCGTTGCCTATTCCGAGGGTGAGACCCTGCGAGTCGTCGACGTTCAGCGGGTTCGAGACCGTCACCGGGTTGTGGTGGTCCGAGTCAGAGACGCCCGACAGGTTGTCGTGGGAGATAGCGCCCTCGTTGACCGCGAGATCGTCGTTCGCGTCGGTCGTGAGTGCGTTGCCCAGCGCGAGAGCGAGGGCCTGCCCCGACCGGGTAAGCGGTGCCGTCACTGTCACCGGGTCGTGATGGTCGGCTGCCGAGACACCCGAGATGTTGTCGTGCGATATGGCCGACTCGTCGACCGCGAGGTCGTCGTTCGCGTCGACGTGCAGCGCATTGCCGAAGGCGAGAGCGAGGGCCTGCCCCGACCGAGTGATCGGCGCCGTCACCGTCACCGGGTCGTGGTGGTCGGCTGCCGAGATGTTGTCTAACTGGTCGTGCGAGATGTAGCCCGTCACGTCCCATTGCGTGCCGTCGTAGACCTTCGCTTCGCCCTGTCCGTCGGCGCCGCCGTCCGTGTCGTACCACGATTCTCCTTTTTCGGGATCGGCGGGCGTGTCGGACTGTATGTAGTCCCAGCCGCCACCGGACGAGGCACTGAGTCCGGCCATGTTACTGGCCCTCCTCGTCGGCGTCGACGGTCTGGACGGCGCCGAGTATCTTCCGCTCGATGCGACCGAGGCGCGGCAGAACGCCGCGCAGATGCGTGTCTCGTCCGGTTATCATCTTCTGGTTGCGCTTGCTTCGTCGCGTGTTGTCCGTCACCTGCTGCTTGATACTTCGGAGGGCGGTCGCTCCGTACGTCGCTGCCGCTGCTGTGACGATTGCAGCCGCTTGCACGACGTAGGCGGTGAGTGGGTCCACTACCGCCCACCTCCGGCGAGAGACGCCCCGAGAGAGGCGTACGGCGCTGCCACCCACAGCAGGACCAGCAGGACCACCAGCCCGCCGCCGACCTTCGCCTCGGTCGCGGTCACGCCGGGGATAGCGGCGAACGGGTCGCTTCCGTCGGTCCCGCCGTCGTTCCCGTCCGGGCCGGGGTCCTGCCAGAAGCCCCGGTCTGCGTCACCGCCGGGCAGGCTGTCCGTGCCCTCCGAGACGGTGAGGCTCTGGGGTTGTGACGTGTCGGTTCCGTTGTTGCCCCGGACGGCCACCTCGGCCGTCACAGTGTACTCTCCGGGCGGTAGCGAGGGCTGGAACTCCGCCGTCGCGTTGGCCTGTCCGACGAGTGAGGGTCGGTTGACCGGGACGCACAGCGGTTCCTCCAGTGTCTCGACGACACTGCCGGTTGAGTCGCGGATAGTCAGCGTCACGTCGGTCATGTGGCCGTTGTTGACCGCGCCGGAGTCGGGACAGACCACCGGCCCCCAGCCGACCGGACCGACCGTTTCGAGGTTGTTGATACCGACTTCGACCGGGAAGGGCTGGTTCGCGGCCTGCTCGTCGCGGTAGTCGACGTATCGGACGCGAATGTCAGCCATCTACTGCGCCCCCTCGAAGATGATGCCCACGCCGTCGCCGGCACTGTTGGTCTTGATGTAGAGGTCGTTGACGTTGCTCCCCTCCCAGCTGAAGACGTGGCCGGCGTCGGTCAGGGGCACGAACTGGTCAGTGTCGTTGCCGAGGTACACGTCCCCGCTGTTGCCCGGCAGGTAGACGATGAGCGCCGTCACGCCGTCGGGAATCGTCAGGTCCGGCAGTTGCTCGGGCGTGGTCCCGCTGGTGCTGTACGTCTGGATAGTCGCACCGTCTGGGTTGCCCACTGCGTCACGGATGGCCTGCTGATGGCTCTCGTTGGCCGGGGGCACCTTGTCGCCCTGCTCGTTCTGGACGGTCTGTAGCTCGCCGACTTCGGCGCGGGTATCAAGTCCCATTGGACACCTCCCAGCCGATGGGCTGCACACTGTACGTGCGGGCCGTCGTGTCCGACAGGTTCCGCACGTAGACGGTCATCGACTCGCTGAACCGCTTCGCCGGGATGAACGTAGGCACCATGTCGTCGATGTCCGTGGGCGGGATGGGCGCCGGGCCGTACTGGCGGCTGCCGTCCATCCACACCTCATAGCTGCTGTCAGGGTGTTTCGACATGGCGAGGAACGGCAGCGCGAAGTCAGTCACGCGCTGGGTCGGCTCGAACGTCACGGTGAGCATTTCCCCCGCGTTCAGACGCCGCGTGATGGGGTCGTTGTACCCCACGTCTCCGGGGTCCGGCTTCGGGACGACCGTCACGCTGCACCTCCGTCTTGCTCGATTCGCTCGCGCTGAGTCTCCTTCTCCTGCTCGTCCATCTCCTCGATGGTCGCAGTCACCTCAGGCATCGGCCTGCCCTCCCTGAGAGAGGTAGAGGCCCCCGCCGACGACGGCCAGCAGGCCGAGGGCCAGTGCCGGGCTGGCGTCGGTCTGACCGCCCTGCTGTTGCACCTGCTGGCGGAGTGCCTCGAAGGACTCACGAACGTCGTTGCGGAGTTCGGTCATACTCTCCTCGACGTTCTCCACGGCTTCGGGCGTCCCGCCGGTCTGGCTCTCGCCCGTCGACGGGTCGGATTGGTTCACGCCACCGGAGTCCGACGAGTCGCCGCCGTTGCTCCGGTCGGGGTTGGGGTCGTTTTGGTCCTGTACTCCGTCGTTGTCGGTGTCGTTGCCGAATCCTTGGTCGACGTTCTCGCCGTCGCTGTCGGTCTGAGTCCCGCCGCCAAACAGTCCCTCATGACGGTCGCCGTCGTCGGTGTCGTCGGGCACGTTGACCGCCCCGTCTCCATCGCCGTCGATGGTGTTGGGACCGTCCGTGTTGTTGGCGTCTGGGTCGGTGTTGCCATACGTGTCGGACGGCATACCGCCCGTGTAGGTCGGCTCACTGGCGTCACCGGGGTCAGAAGACGGGTCGCTCCACGGGTCCGACGAACTGGACGAATCGCTCACCGCTTCGTCGTAGCTCGTCGTGTCAGAGTCGTAGATGGGCGCGTTACCGGAGTCGTCGTCTGACGTGTTCACGCCCGTCTCGGTGTTGGTGATGCTCCCATCGTCCTCGATGACCATATTATCCTGCTCCTGTACCCACTGTTCCATGCCGTTCAGGTCCTCGCTCACGCTCCAACACCTCCGTAGAAGGTCTCGTACACCAACAGCAGGAACAGGATGATGTTGACCACCTGCGCGGCCAGCATCACATCGTCCTCAGACCAGCCGGTTCCCTCGACGACGGTCGTCGGCGTCAGCGGGCCGTTCGTCTCGGTGTTGCTCCCCTGTATCGACTCGTTGCCCTCGTTGCTGGTGAGAGTCACCGAGTCCTCGAAGTCGTCGCTGCCGGGGGTAGCGCCGCTCTCCCAGACTGGGGTGTAGTCGCTCGAAAATTGCATTGTAGGGCCTCCTACGCCTGCCCCATGCCTGCGCTGATGGCTGCCGCGAGGCCGGGCACCTCACGGCTCCCACGCAGAACCGGGACGTTCAGGAGTGCGTTCGTTGGCTCGGTCCCGTCGCCGTCGTTGTCGGTCCACCGGACCGTGTACGGTGCATCGAGGTACACGGTCAACGTCATGTCGGCGGAGAGCCACGGGTGCATCTCGCCGTCGGTCAGGGACAGATACTCGGGCTGCTCCAACTGCGGCGACTCGTGGACCAGTCCGAGGTTGCCCGTGTACACACGCTGGGACTGGTCGGTCGACTCGCCGGGGAGACTCTTGCGAATCTCCATCGAGGCCGGGTCTGCCGCCACGTAGTAGATGTGCAGGTTGCTGTTGGTGCCCGCATCGGTGACGGTGATGGTGTTGTTGGCGTAGTCCACCGAGTCCGGCGTCCCGTAGTACGTGCCGTCCAGCCAGCAGACGACCGACTGCGTGACGGGCGTGTCCGTCACGTCGTGGCTGAGAGTGAACTGCTCGGAGTCGTCGGCGGTCCCGTTGGTCGTCTCCTTCTGGTACGCCGGGATGGCGATTTTGAGAGGGTGGTCACGACCCTGCCGGAGCAGGTGGGCGGTGTCGACCTGATACGTGCCGATTTCCGACCGCTGACCCTGACTGTTGACCGAGTTGTCGAACTCGTCGGGGGTGATGTGACCGGGCTGGCGCCGCGTGTTGGCGAGTCGCTGGGCAAGTTCCTTCTGCATCGGTATCACCGGCGCCCGCTCTGCTCGACAGCGCTGGACTCGATGTAGAACGACGACTGAGACCAGTCGATTTGTGCCGCCGAATCACACATGACGAAGAACTCGTCAATGTCCCGAATGTCGACGAACTGCGTGGCGTCACCGGGCTTGTTGGGGTGCGTCTCGGGGAACTGAAGCGTGAACTTCACCGCGTCGATGTTGTCGACGTTGCGCTGCTCGCTGATGGTGAGGTTGGTGAACTGGTCGATGGACTCGACCACCTCCGAGACCTTCATCGAAGTGTGATGCCCCGAGGGCTTCAGGGCGAAGAACAGCGACGTGTTGACGGGGAGCGGGTCGCCGTTGGAGTCTCGAAGGTCGGCGTAGATTGGGATACCCTGCGCTTCACCCATCGCCACGCGGTTCAGCAGCCGGAGGAACTGGCCCCGGTCAGGGTTGAGTTCGAGAATCGGCGTCGGAACGGGCGACGAGGGCGCGTTCTGCGAGACCGTCACCGCGTCGGCGGTCTTGCCCTCGGCGGCGAAGAGGTCTTGCGCCATCAGTTACCCTCCATGAACCGCGTTCGGAGCGCTTCGAGCGTGTGAACCCCGCCGCCGATAGCGACCTTCCGGCCGGCGCCGCCGTAGATGGCGCCGCCCGCCGCGACTGTCAGGCCGTAGGCTTCGTCGGGCAGGTCCTTGCCCATCTTGTTCTCGACGCCGTACTTGACTGCGGCCGGTGCAGCGAACCCACCCATCACGAGGGCCACGTCCGTCACGTAGTCCTCGGAGGCGAGGGTCGACATTGCATTACCAAAATCCATGCAACCTACCGTTTTAGCACCGCTACCCATCAAGAACCGACGAAAAAGCGACTACAAACCGCTTCGGCGTGCAGTCAGTATGAAGCGGAATCCATCAACACGCGCACTACTTCGGCGTTGCTGGGTTCGCCGCCGGGCCGTTCTTCGGCGATGCGTTCACGGGTCTGCTCGAACTCCTCGCTGTCCTCGCCTCGGAGTGTGATTTGTGTCCTCATGCGGTGTACTCCGGTGGTTGCAGGTCGTTGCCCTGACTGCCGTAGTGGGTGCTGTGCATCGTCACGTTCTGCGTGTTGATACGCCTGATTTCGCCGCTGTCGTCGCTGTATATCCACTCACTCCCGATTGTGTGGCCGTCGTCGTCCTTGTGCTTCTGGAGCGATGTAGGGCGCTCTCGGCCGGTCGGCAGTAGTTCGTCGGGGAGGCCGTGCGGGGAGGGGTCGGCGGTCGGGTTGTGTAGCTCGCTGGGATACTCGACGGAGACGCTACCGAGGTCTCCGCCCTTGAACCCGCCGAGCATCCGACTCTGGCACTGTGTCGTGATGGTCTTGTCAATCTCCGCGAGTCGTTGCGTAATCCACATCGAGGAAGTGCCTGCGCCCCGACCGGTCGTCGCTATCGACTTCAGGGCGTCGGGTAGCTTGCCCTGCTGGGGCACGACGAAGTGGGCTTCGTCGACGACGACGAGTTGGTCCCGATCAAGACGACGGGCGGCTTCGGCCACGCGGTCGCACACCTCTCGCCATTCTTCGGCTGTCAGGGAGTTGTGGCGCTCTAAGACGAGTTTCGGGTTCGAGGTCAGTACGTCGACCCACCCGGACACCGACAGGTTGCGCTCCGCCGGGCCGACTATCCAGTGCTGGGCCAGTCCGTACTTGACAAGTCCACGGTACTCCCCGCAGTAGTCCATCACCACCATGCCCTCGTAGGCGTCGGCGTTGCTCTCCATCCACGCCTGCCCGTGGTACGATTTTCCCCACCCTGACTGAGCCGCGAACAGCAGGGCAGAGGCACAGGCTGGGCCGGCCACATCGGCGGCGTTGAGCGCCGCCGAGACAGTGACCGTGATGCTGCCCACGACAATCAGGACCGGACCGATGACTTCTTTCAGATTCACTCGTCGGTCTCCTCCTCGACGCCGACCGCTTCGAGTCGGACTGTCTCGCCCTGTGCGGTGCCGACCGTCTGCGCTTCCCCGTCGGCCAGCGCGGTCAGGTCCACCTCCGTCAGAACGGCGTGGTCGGGCCTCTCGTCGCTTCCAGACTGCGGCCGGTCTCTGGCGTTGCGCTCCACCATAGCGATGAGTGCAGCGGCCAGCAGGCCGACACCGAGGGCTTGCAGCACCTCGTCTCTGTAGACGACGGTCATGCCAGTGCCTCCGTGTTGGCCCGCACAGCGTCCTCGGTCGCCTCGGAGGGACCGCCCAGCAGGTCGGTCAGTGCGTCGGTCGGGTTCCAGTCGACCACCACGGTCTCGAACCGTTCCAGAGAGACGCCCCACTTCCCCGAAACGTGCGCGTCAGCGAGCGAGCGGTCGGAGTGCATCGCGTCGGCCCCGCTGTCTCGGTACGTCTGTGCCCACCGCTCTATCTGCGCCGTCCACTCCTCGTGAGTCATCTCGGCGTAGTTCGCCAGCGCCTCCGGATCGTCGACGGCGAGGTCGTCAGGAGCGCACTGCTCTATCCACACCTCGGCCAGCGACGGGCCACCGGGGCCGTAGCCGTCCACCACGTCCAGTATAGCGGTGACTCGCTCGCTCTTGTCGAGTCGGTCGGCGTCGTCGTCGGGGTCGAGGCCGAGCGTGTCGCGCTGGTCTATCACGGCGCTGCGTTGCTCGGTCTGGATGGTCGCCAGTATCTCCGCCATCGCCCGGATTCGGTCGCTCTCGTGGGGGTTCTGGATTTCTGCCTTTGCCTCTCGCGCTCGCTTCAGTTTGTCGGTAATCATCGTCAGAAGTTCAGGAGGTCGCCGTTCAGTTGCTCGCTCAGTGCGTCCACCGCGTCGGTCGCCATGTCGGTCTCCGTCAGCAGGATAACCAGCACGAGGCCCGCTGTGCCGATTGCTACGGCCTTGCCGGGCGGTACGTCCTGCCCCATCCCCGCTTCGGCAAGCCACTGGTCTACGTTGTCGTCTAGTTCGACCGGCGGGGCACGCGCCAGTTCCTCGATGTCCTCGGCAGTCTTGCCCGGCTCACCGTCTGCCGCCGCTATCTCTCCGAGGACGAGGGCCAGCATGTCGACGTACTGGTCCCCCCACGTCTCGCCGTCAGGGGCCGGCAGTTCGTCGGCCTGCTCGTCGTCGCGGTCGTCGTCGACGTCCTCGCTTTCGGCGCCGGCACCGGCCGTCTCTTCTACCTCGTCAGGGTCGACGCCCAGCGCGTCGAGGTCCACATCGGCTTTCTCGTCGATCTCCACCTCTGGCACGTCCTCTTCGTCGTCGGGCTGGTCCACTTCCTCGGCATCTTCTTCGGTGTCGGCTTCGGCCGCTTCGGCGCCGCTCATTCGTCCCACCCGGCGGCACTGAAGCCGTCGCCGCTCTCGTCGGTGTCGTCAGTCGCCTCGTCCACGTCGGTCGCCTCGCTCTCTACATCCATCGGCGCCGGTTCCGGCTGGTCGTCATCGCCGGAGCTACCTGCGAGGGCGATAGCGAGCAGGGCCAGACCACCGAGACCACCGAGGACCGCCTTCAGCGAGGGGCCGTTACCGCCGCTCGTGGTGCTGCTCTCGGTCCCCTGCTGTCCCTCGGTTTCGGTGGTCTCTCCGCTCTCTTCGCCGGTCGTTGTCTGTAGCTGCTGCTCGTACTCCTCAGACTGGTCCATCTCTTGCTGGTCGTTCTGCTGCTCTTCGGCCGGTTCAGCGCCCTCTTCTGCTGCTTCGCCCTGCTCGTCGTCGCCGTCCTCGTCGGGAGCGCCCTGAGCGCCCTGCTCACCGCCCTCGTCGGTACCCTCGTCAGGGCGGTTCAGCGCGCTCCTGAGTGCTTGCACGTCACTGTGTGCGTCGTCTGCCTTCGCGTTGATGTGGCGCCGGACGCTTTGCTTGCTCTTCTCGCCGTTCTCGTTGTAGTCGCACCCCTCAGCGGGGCAAGTTGGTCCTGTCATAACGTCTCCTGACCGCCTTCAGCCACCCGGAAGGCGTCGGGTACCTGCTGCTCTGTGTCCTCGGGGTCGGTGGTGTCGGCGCGCTCGTCGGTCAGCAGGCCTCCGGGGTTCTCCTCTGTCTGGTCGACCACCTCGCCCTGAGCGCGCTCGCCCTGCTCGCCACCGGCCAACCGGGCTTGGTCGTCGGCGCGGTCGCCGCTCAAAGTGCGCTGGTCGTCGGTCTCAAGCACCGCCGACCGGTCGGTCTCCGACCCGGCGAAGTGGTCGAGCGTTCGCACCTCGGGGATGGTCGCGGGCATCCCGTCGAGCGCGTCGAGCAGGGTGTGCAGCCGGTCGGGATGCATCGCGTCCTGTCCGTTCGCTTCCCGAATCCGGTTGATGGCCCGCCACGCCTGCCGGGTGTTGATGACCGCCTCTCTGGCGTCCGATAGAGCGCGCTCTATCCCGCTTAGACCGCCCTTGTAGCCGGTCCACGAGTCCCGAAGCGCACCGGCCACCTCGGGTGTCACCTCCATCTCAGGGTACTCGTCGCCGCCGACGGTCACGAGGTCCTGCTGCTCGTGGTCGGTGCCGGTCGACTCGTCGATGAACTGCGATACCTCCTCCTCGGAGTAGCCGCAGTGCTGAGTCAGGAACTCGCAGGCTTCCGGGTCGCCGTTCTCACACTCGCCCTCGATGTGGTTGCACTGCCGGTGTTGGGCCTGTCGAGCGCGCTTGCCGTACTGGTGGGCGCGTTCTTCGTCGGTCGGCCCGGCGTCGAGGCGAGTGTCTTTCTCGTCTTGCTTCGCTCGCTTCGCCGCCTCTCTCGCTTCGCCGGTCGTCGTCAGGTCCTCGGACCAGTAGGTAAGCCAGTCGCTCACACCTTCGTCCAGAAACGCGCCTTTCGCCGCTCTCGCGGTCCATGTGTCGGTTTCCGAGAAGTCGATTTCGTCTTTCTCGGCGTCGGTGAGAGGCACACTGCCGCTGCTCTCTCCCGTGTTCACGTGCGAGTCATCGGCCATCAGATGGGCGTCCTCAAGCACGCTTTCGGGCGTGCCGTTCTCCGCGAACGCGACCGTCTTCAGGCGCTTGTCGTCCTCGCTACACAGATACTCGCTGTGCTTGTCTCTCGCGGCGTCTGCCGCGTCTTTACTCCCGTACTCGATACGCTCTGTCAACGTATCACCGCACGCTCAGTAGGCATACGGACCAACGCAGAACCCAAAACGCCGTAAAACGAGCAGCTGAATGGCTGAATGGCTGATTAAGCCATTAATCGGACTGGTCAGTAGCCGCAACTACCTCGCAGCCTTGGACGACGTGCCGCGGATAGTCACGCTTCGCACGGCGACGCGCATCTCGTCGGTCGTCCGCATTGACTTGGACGTGGGTCCGCGAGTTCGCGGCTGGGTTATCGAGCGTCACCCGGTACGTGCCGCCCATAGACTGCTCACACATCGTCACTACCTCCTGAGAGGTCGTCTTTCGGAGTGAGGGGCGGCAGGGCCACCCGGCCGTAGCTCACCGTCAAAAACGGCGTCTCGGCCAGTGGCTCAAGCACTTCTTCGCGGATGAGCTTCTTCGGCGTGTTCGGGTGCGTCTCCTGACACAGCACGCTCTCGGCCTTGTCGACGGTCATCACCCGTTTCTCGTCGCCAGCGAGAGCGAGGTACGCATCAGCGAGTTCCGGGTCTTCGGGCAGCAGATACTGAGAGCCTTCGGAGTCGGGCAGGTACTCGTCCAGCGCGTTGCGGACCACCTTGCTCTTGGCAACGCCGTGAGAGTCGACGTACTCGGCAAAACGGACACCGAGAGTGCCCGACAAGCGCGCTTCGGCGCGTTCTTCGCTCTTGTGCCGGTCGTTGTTCTCGGAGTCACCGGGGAGTCGACTGCCGGACCCGCTCATGGGTCCCTCCTGTCCGCAGATTGGGGGTCGGCTGCGGACACAGATGAAACGGGGGTCGGAGTACCCCGCATCCGGGTGGCGTCTAACCTTGGGTTCGTTTCGAGTGGACGGTATGGTGGCGGACACCCCCCCGCACCCCACTCCGAGAGTGTGTGGGGTGGGGTCCCCGTCATCGGCATCCCTCCGTCTTCTCTCGGGCGTCGGCCAGCAGGTTGCCGATGGTACCCGCCGCGCGGTCGGTGTAGCGGGCGAACTCCCGAACGCCGAAGCTACCGAGGTCGCAGGACAGGAGCGCGTCGAGTTCAGCAGGAGTGAGTTGTTCGTAGGCGGTCGGGTCGTCGTCGAGGCGCAGCCACGATGGTGGCGCTGGGTACTCCCGGCCGGTGTCGAGGTGAGCCACGACGATGGAGCCACGGACCCACTGCCACCACAACGAGGCGACGTGAGCGCACCAGCCGCCGTGGTACTTGTGGCCGGCGCAATCGCACTCAGCGACGAGCGTACGGCCCTTGAGCGCCCACAGAACGCGGTGGAAGTCGTCGCCGTCGGACAGGCTGACGATGCGCTCGGCGTCGTTCACGGCGCCGCCGTCGTCACTCTCGCGCTGGGCGCGCTGCCACGCCGTCGACAGCGTCCAGTCGGCGGGCATCGAAAGCGTCGGCGGCCCACCGACCATGCCGGGGAGGTCGTCGCTGGGAGAGAACGTGCGGCTGCTCACGGCTGGCACACCCCGTTAGCGAGTGCGGGACACTCCTGCCCGACGTAGTGGATGGGGCAACCGCAGAAGTCACAGACTGGGGCAGAGTGTCCGTCAAAATCGGGGAGGTCGGTCACGCCGACCACCTCCGGAAACAGGCACAACTAGCGGATGTTGTTGCCTTTTTCTTTAAGTAGGGATGGGTTCGGGCGGATTTGAACCGCCGGCCTCCTCCATGTCAAGGAGGTGTCATAACCGACCTAGACCACGAACCCTCGCTGCCTCGTACATCTCTTTGTTGCCGGGGGGTATAATTGAAGGTTTCGAATTCCGGACCCGCACGTCGTCTGTTGATTGTCCGCATGCGCCCCGTCCGGTGGTTCCCCGATAGCCTTAAGTCAGTGTACGGATTTGTACATCACAACACGAAATAGCTCATTGGTGAATATCATGCAGGAGTACATCGAACGCGTCACTGACGGCGAGGATCTGACACAGGACGAGGCACGGGACGTCGCGACGCTCGTCTTCGAAGAAGCGACAGAGGCACAGATCGGTGCCCTGTTGACTGCCCTCCGGGCGAAAGGAGAGACGGAGGGCGAGATAGCCGGGTTCGCACAGGGGATGCGCGACGCCGCCCGGACCATCGAACCGGACCGTGCGGGCCTCGTCGACACCTGCGGGACCGGTGGGGACGACTACGACACGATCAACGTCTCGACGACGAGTGCTATCGTCGCGGCGGGTGCGGGCGTCCCGATCGCGAAGCACGGGAACTACTCCGTGTCCTCGTCCTCGGGCAGCGCCGACGTGCTGGAAGTAGCCGGCGTCAACGTGGACGCGGAACCGCCGGCCGTCAAGGACCGAATCGAGCGCGACGGCATCGGCTTCATGCTCGCACCCGTCTTCCACCCGGCGATGAAGGCCGTCATCGGCCCGCGAAAGGAACTCGGGATGCGGACCGTGTTCAACATCCTCGGCCCGCTGACGAACCCCGCCGACGCCGACGCGCAGGTGCTGGGCGTCTACGACCCGGACCTCGTCCCGATCATGGCCGAAGCGCTGGCCCGTCTGGACGTCGAGCGAGCGCTCGTCGTCCACGGGAGCGGCCTCGACGAGATAGCCATCCACGGCGAGACCACCGTCGCCGAGGTGACGGGCGACTCTATCTCGGAGTACAGCATCACGCCCGAGGACATCGGACTGGAGACTCACGACATCGAGGCCGTCGCGGGCGGGTCCCCCGAGGAGAACGCCGAGGACCTGCGGGGCATCGTCTCCGGCGAGGTCACCGGGGCGAAACGCGACATCATCCTCGCGAACGCCGGTGCCGCCATCTACGTCGCTGGCGTCGCCGAAACGCACACGGACGGCGTCGAACTCGCCCGAGAGGCCATCGACTCGGGCGCGGCCGCCGCCAAGCTAGAGGACCTCGTCGGCGAATGACGCGAGTGAAGGTCTGTGGCGTAACCACCCCCGAGGACCGCGACGCCGTCGTGGCGGCGGGGGCCGACGCCGTCGGCATCATCTACGGCGTCCCCGTCGACACCCCGCGTGAAGTCGACGAGGACACCGCCGCCGACCTCGTCGAAGGGGTCCCGCCGCTGGTGACCAGCGTCCTCGTGACGATGCCGAGGACGGTACAGGAGGCCGTCGTCCGCGTCGACGCGGTCGACCCCGACGCCGTGCAGGTCCACGACGGCCTCTCGCCGACGGAACTGGGGGCGCTCTCCCGCCGGGTCACGCAGAAGATCATCGCGGTCGTCGACGCCGACGCGGACGACCTCGCCGACTACGCCGCCCACGCAGACGCCCTCCTCGTGGACTCCGTCGACGACGAGGGCGCGGGCGGAACCGGCGAGACACACGACTGGGACCGCACCCGTGAACTCGTCGAGACTGTCGACGTGCCCGTGATTCTCGCGGGCGGCCTCACGCCCGAGAACGTCGCCGAGGCCGTCGAGACGGTACGGCCGTTCGCCGTCGACACTGCCAGTGGAGTCGAGTCCAGCGGCGGCGTGAAAGACCACGACGCCGTCGAGCGGTTCGTCGCGGCCGTCGCGGCCGCCGACGCGGAGGTGTCGGCGTGACCCTCGACGTCTCCCGCGAGGCGTTCGTCGAGTACGCCGAGGCCGACCGGCCAGTGGTCGTGCGGGCCGCCGCCGAACTCGACGTCGACGTCGAACCGCTGGCGGCGTACGCGGCCCTGTCGGGTCGCACCAGCGACGTCGAATCGAGCGACTACACCTTCCTCTTAGAGAGCGCCGAGAAGGTCGCCTCCAGCGACCCGGACGGCGCGTTCGCCCCGGAGACCGACGACCGGCACGCCCGGTTCTCCTTCGTCGGCTACGACCCGCGAGCGGTCGTCACGGTCACCGGCGAGGAGAGCGAGGTCGAGGTGTTCGACGACCGCTACGCGGACCTCGTGACGACCGACGGCGGCGACGTCGTCGACGACCTGCGGGCGGCGATGCCCGACGTGGAACTGCGCGGGTTTCCCGAGATGGACCGCCAGCACCTCGAAGGCGGCCTCGTGGGCTTCCTCTCGTACGATGCCGTCTACGACCTCTGGCTGGACGAGGTCGGACTGGACCGCCCGGACTCGCGGTTCCCCGACGCGCAGTTCGTCCTGACGACGGCGACGCTCCGGTTCGACCACGTCGAGGAGAGCGTCGAACTCGTCTTTACCCCCGTCGTCCGCGTGGGCGAGGACGCCGGCGCGCGCTACGACGAACTCGTCGCCGAGGCCGAACGCATCGAAGCCGCACTCACCGGGGCCGACGACCTCTCGACCGGCGGGTTCACCCGCGAGGCCGAGGTGGCCGGTCCGCAGGACGAGTACGAGGACGCCGTCGAGCGCGCGAAAGAGTACGTCCTCTCGGGGGACATCTATCAGGGCGTCATCTCCCGGACCCGCGAACTGTACGGCGACGTCGACCCGCTGGGCCTGTACGAGGCGCTCCGCGAGGTCAATCCCTCGCCGTACATGTACCTGCTCGGGTACGACGACCTGAGTATCGTCGGTGCGAGTCCGGAGACGCTGGTCTCGGTGGCCGGCGACCGCGTCGTCTCGAACCCCATCGCGGGCACCTGCTCGCGCGGGAACTCGCCCGTCGAGGACCGA
The DNA here is from genome assembly GCF_011602445.1 of Haloarcula sp. JP-L23. Classification (NCBI taxonomy): domain Archaea; kingdom Methanobacteriati; phylum Methanobacteriota; class Halobacteria; order Halobacteriales; family Haloarculaceae; genus Haloarcula; species Haloarcula sp. JP-L23. Next base: position 3,021,221 of record NZ_CP050014.1, read on the forward strand.
CGGCTGGCCGGCGAGATGCTCGCCGACGGGAAAGAGCGGGCCGAACACACGATGCTCGTCGACCTCGCGCGAAACGACGTCCGGCGGGTCGCCGAGGCCGGGTCGGTACGAGTAGAGGAGTTCATGAACGTCCTGAAGTACAGCCACGTCCAGCACATCGAGTCGACGGTCACGGGGACGCTGGCCGCGGACTGTGACGCCTTCGACGCCGCGCGGGCGACGTTCCCCGCCGGCACGCTCTCCGGTGCGCCGAAGATTCGCGCGATGGAGATAATCGACGAACTCGAACGGTCGCCCCGAGGCCCCTACGGCGGCGGCGTCGGCTACTTCGACTGGGACGGCGACACCGACTTCGCCATCGTCATCCGCTCGGCCACCGTCGAGGACGGGGTTTCGCTCCCGGACGCGAGCGACGAGACGACGTCCAACCGCGTCACGGTGCAGGCCGGGGCCGGCATCGTCGCCGACTCCGACCCGGAGAGCGAGTACGTCGAGACCGAACAGAAGATGGACGGGGTGCTCGCAGCGCTCGAACGCATCGAGACGCCCGGCGGTGCCGTCGTCGACACGGAGGTGGACCGATGAGCACACAGCAACCGGCCACCGACGACCTGCGTGTGCTGTTCGTCGACAACTTCGATTCGTTCACCTACAACCTCGTGGAGTACGTCTCCGAACACGCCGAGACGGAGGTCGTCCGCAACACGGCCACACTGGAGGAGGTGCGAGCGTTCGACCCCGACGCGATACTCCTCTCGCCCGGTCCGGGTCATCCGAAGAACGACCGGGACGTCGGCGTGACGATGGACGTCCTCCGGGAGCTGAGTCCGGAAATTCCGACGCTGGGCGTCTGTCTCGGCCTCGAAGCGGCGGTGTACGCCTACGGCGGCACCGTCGGTCGCGCCCCCGAACCGATTCACGGGAAGGCGTTCCCCATCGACCACGACGGGGAGGGCGTCTTCCGCGGCCTCGAACAGGGATTTCAGGGCGGCCGGTACCACTCACTGGTCGCGTCCGAAGTGCCCGAAGAGTTCGACGTGACGGCCACGACGACGACAGAAGACGGGACCGAACTCGTGATGGGCGTTCGACACCGCGAATACCCTATCGAAGCGGTACAGTTCCACCCGGAATCGGTACTGACCGCCGTGGGTCACGACGTCGTCCGGAACTTCCTCGCGACCGTCTAAATTGTTTGAATCCCGAGCATTCCCAGTATCCACAGTACCGTGACGGCGACGATAGCGAGGAGGACGAGGCGCCACGCCACTTTCAGCACGAATCGCCCCACGAGCAACACGAGTGCGACGAGGACGAGGCCGACGAGCAACGACGGCGGGGACCCGAACGACCCTAGCTGCAACAGCGAGAACATATCGTCACTCACGCGAGACGGACACATATACTTCGTGGCTAGTTGGTAACTGGCCCGCACCGCAAGACGGCGACCCAGCGTGGCAATAATCGCCAGACTGCGGGACGTCTGACGCAGTCTATTCGGCCCCCAATATGGCGGCAATGTGCCCAAACCTCCACTCGAAACCCCCGCTCGTTTCTACTGGATCTCAGGTCGCTGTCCGGTGGTTGTAGGTGAGGCGTTTTCACTTTCACTGCGGTCTGCTCACCATTAAGGAGTAACCGACGTTGCTAGTGGTCGTACACGACTATTCCGTGCGTGTCGCCAGCACCGACCCACAACCACCGTAGTCTCGACTCTCTGATAGCTACGGAATCTGATAAAAGTTGGAGAAAGCAAGGGTTATACGCCATCCATGAATACGTATTCGCCGCCAGAAATGACAGGAACTCGGCCAGCAGTCGAGAGGGGTATCGACCGGCAGACGGACGCTGTCGGTAGGAGGGACGCCGAATGAGTGACGCGGAACTCTCCGCCGACGAACTCACGCTCCCCATCAAGCGTATCGACGGGGACACCATCGAAGAGCGACTGACGAGCAACGCCTACAACAACATTCTGCCTGCTCGCTATCTGCGGAAGGACGCCGACGGCGACCTCGTCGAGGACCCCGAGGACCTCTTCGACCGCGTCGCGAAGAACATCGCGCTCGCCGAGGCCGTCTTCGAGGCCGAGAAGCACGACGTCGAGGTCACCGTCACACCCGACCAACTCAAGCCCGACCACCCGCGACGCGACGAACTCGCCGCCGAGGTGTTCGGTAAGGGAACCACCGCCGAGGACGACGTCGAGACGACGCTCTCCGTCTACAACGTCAACAAGTTCGCCTACGAGACGGTCGTCCCGGAACTCCCCGACGAGGTACGCGACCACGTCGAGGAGACGGCCGACGCGTTCCAAGAGCAGATGGAACAGCTCTCTTTTATGCCGAACTCGCCGACGCTGATGAACGCCGGCGACGAACTGCAGCAGCTTTCGGCCTGTTTCGTCGACTCGCCGGCCGACGACATCGACGACATCCACCAGACCGCCAAAGAAGCGGCGCAGGTGTTCCAGTCCGGCGGGGGAATGGGGTACGCGTTCTGGAAGCTCCGCCCGTACGGCGACCCCGTCGGGTCGACCGGCGGCATCGCCTCCGGGCCCATCACGTTCATGCGAACCTACGACCAGATGTGCGAGACCATCGCACAAGGTGGTGCCCGTCGTGGCGCCCAGATGGGCGTCATGCGCGTCTCCCATCCCGACGTCATCCAGTTCATCCACGCGAAGAACAAGGACGTCTCGCTGGCCGAGACGCTTCGTCTGAACGACCCCGACGACTTCACGCACAACTCCTTCGCCGAAGCGCTCGAAGAGGCCCGCGAACTCATTGACGACGACGGCAAGGTGCCCAAACACCTCCGGAACGCCGTCGAGGGCCACCTCTCGAACTTCAACATCTCCGTCGGCATCACCGACGACTTCATGGAGGCTCTCCAGAACGGCGAGGAGTTCACCTTCACGAACCCCCGCACGGAGGAACCACACGTCGCCACCGCCGAGACCAAGGAACTGTACGAGATGTTCGACCTCGGCGAGTACGTCGACGTCGGTGAGGTGCTCTCTATCCCCGCCGAGAAACTGTTCGAACGCATCGTCGAGGGCGCCCACGAGAACGGCGAACCGGGCGTCATCTACCTCGAACGCGTCAACAAACAGCACTCCTTCGACGTCGAGGAACACCCCGAGCACCAAATTCTCGCGACCAACCCCTGTGGCGAACAGCCACTGGAGGAGTACGAGGCCTGTAACCTCGGCCACATCAACCTCTCGACGCTCGCCGCGCTCGACGCGCCGGACTACCGCGTCTGGGCCGACGAGCACGCAGACGAGTACGACACGCAGGAGGCCGCCATCGAGGCGTTCCTCGACGAGGCGCTGGACGTGGACGAACTGAACGAGCGCATCGAACTCGGCACTCGATTCCTCGAGAACGTCGTCACGATGTCGGACTTCCCGGTCGAGAAAATCGAGCAGAAGGTCCGGGAGATGCGCAAAATCGGGCTGGGCATCATGGGACTGGCCCAACTGTACATCCAGCTCGGCGTCGAGTACGGCTCCCCCGAGGCGAACGAAATCGCCCGGCAGGTCATGCGACACATCAACCACGGCTCGAAGCAGGCCAGCCGCGAACTCGCAGAGGACCGCGGCGTCTTCGAGGAGTGGGAGAACTCGAAGTACGCGAACCCCACCGAGTATCGCGAGTGGTTCGAGAAGCAGACCGGCGAGGACGCCGACGACTGGGCAGACGGGTTCCCCATCCGCAACCATAACACGACGACCATCGCGCCCACCGGCACCACGTCGATGATCGGCAACACCACCGGCGGGTGTGAGCCAATCTACAACGTCGCCTACTACAAGAACGTCTCCGACGACGTGCAGGGCGACGAGATGCTCGTCGAGTTCGACGACTACTTCCTCCGCGCACTGGAGGACAACGACATCGACGTCGAGGCCGTCAAGGAAGAGGCCCAAGAGCAGATGGCCAACAACGAGTTCGACGGCGTCGACGGCCTCACGACGGTCCCGGACGCCATCGGCGAACTGTTCGTCACGACCGGCGACCTCTCCGCACAGGACCACGCCGGCGTGCAGGTCGCCTGTCAGGAGGGCGTCGACTCCGCCATCTCGAAGACGGTCAACGCCCCGAACGACTCCACCGTCGAGGACGCCGCCGAAGTGTTCGAGTACATCTACGAACACGGCGGCAAGGGCGTCACCTACTACCGCGACGGCACCCGCTCGAAGCAGGTGCTGACGACCCGTGCCCAGAACACCGAGTTCTCGGACATGGACACCGAAGAACTGGTCGCCCAACTGGAGGAGATGTTCGGCGGCATCGAGGGCTTCCTCGAGGACGAGGCCGTCCAGGCCGCCTTAGACGAGTCTGTCGAGGGGATGCTCTCCGTCGCCGACGGCGAGCAGTCCGACTTCGCCCGCAAGCGCTCGCGGCCGGACGTCCTCCACGGCGTCACCCAGCGCATCGACACCGGCTACGGGAAGCTGTACGTCAACATCAACGAGGACCCCGAGGCCGAGCGGCCGTTCGAGCTGTTCGCCAACATCGGCAACTCCGGTGGCTTCACCGCCTCCTTCACCGAGGCGCTGGCGAAGACCATCTCGACGGCGCTGCGCTCTGGCGTCGACCCCGAGGAGATAGCCGACGAACTGCAGGGCATCCGGTCGCCGAAGGTCGCCTGGGACAAGGGCGAACAGATTCAGTCCATCCCGGACGCCATCGGCACGGCCCTGCGCCGCTACCTCGACGGCGACGTCGACAAGGCCTACCCCCAGCAGGTCACGCTGGAGGAGACGGCCGAGGAAGAGGAAGCCGAGCGTGACGCCGCGACGCAGACGGACGGCGGTCCGGCGGCCCAGCCCAGCGGTACCCAGACCGCCGACGGCCCGAACGCCGACGCCGGCACGACCGGCGACCAGCAAGAACTCATCGACGCCGGCGAGAGCCCCGAGTGTCCCGACTGCGGGTCGCTCTCGCTGTACTACTCGGAGGGCTGTAAGACCTGCGAGTCCTGTGGCTGGTCCGAGTGCTGAACTGACCGGCCTGCGATAGCGGCCAGACGGAGCGTGTGACACCGGAGCCCGTTTTTCACCCGCGCGGAGCGGTTTTCTATCGGAACTCGACCACGTCGTAGACGCCAGTCACGCCCGTCGATTCGACTCGCGCGGTGACGTCGTCGCCCTCCTCGGCGGGCCTGTCGGCGACGAGCGTCACCGGTTCGATGGGCGTTCGCCGGAGGAAGGCGACGATTCGCTCGACCCACGAGGGGCGGCCGCCCTTCCGGCAGACGAGGACGTACCGGGCCTCGGCAAGCGACTGCAAGTCGGGGTCTAGCTCGTAGTCGTCGAGGTCCTCGGGCGGAACGACGTGGATGACCTCGCCCGTAATCGTCTCGGTCATACCGGCGTCTCGTGGCCGACGGGCATGTGTGTTGTCTCTGTGAGTATCGGCGTGGGCACAGCGATATGCCCACGCGGAGCGAACGTCGGTCATGGATAGGGGCACTATCGTCCTGTACGTCGCGACCAGCGTGGACGGGTACGTCGCGACGGCGGACGGCGGCGTCGACTGGCTAGACGTGTTCCAGTCAGACGAGGTCAGCGAGGGCTACGACGCGTTTTTCGACGACGTGGATTGTCTGGTGATGGGGTCGACGACGTACGAGCAGGTGCTGGGATTCGGCGAGTGGCCGTACGACGACCGACCGACGTACGTCGTGACTAACAGGGACCTGCCGCGCACGGCGGACACCGTCGAGTTCGTCTCCGAGGACGTTGACGAACTCGCCGAACGTCTCGAACGACGGGGCGACCGAATCTGGCTCGTCGGCGGCGCGCAACTCGCACAGGCGTTCCTCCGCGAGGGACACGTCGACCGGCTTCGGCTGACCGTCGTCCCGATACTTCTCGGTGGCGGCATCTCCCTGTTCGGTGACGGACCGCGACAGGCGCTGACTCTCGTCGAGACGACGGAGTACGCGAACGGGCTCGTCGAGTTGGCGTACGAAATCGACACCGAGTAGCCAGTCGGTAGGCGGGTCCGCACCACCACCGTAGCCCGCAGTCAGGCGAACTCCCGACTGACCCACCCGGAGGGACCACTCGGAACGGGGTTCGTCTCCTCGGCGGTCTGGACGGTGCCCTCACCGTCGACCATGCGAACGACGGCAGTGTGTCCGCCGGAGGGCGGGTCGTAGGCGTACACCCACTGCCGCCACGCGTCCTCGGCGGCCCCGTCACCGTCGACGGCCGGAAGCGGGTCCGAGAGCGTCGCGTCGGCCCACGTCTCCCCGCCGTCGGTGGAGACTTCGACGCGGGAGACACCGCGAAGACCGGCGTAGGCGTGGCCCGCCAGTCGGCGGCGCCCGTCGTCCAACAGCTCGGCGTGGTGGAGCTTGGCGACGGGTTTGACTGGTCCAGTGCCCTGCCAGCCGCGTTGCTCCCAGTAGCCTTCGGCCTCGCGTTCGAGTACCTCGATTTCGGTGAGCCACTTGACGTTGACCTCACCCCAGTGACCCGGGACGAGTGCCCGGACGGGGTAGCCGTGGCCCCGCGGGAGGACCTTCCCGTTCATGCCGTAGACCAGCAGACCGCCGCGGAGCGCCTCGATGGGGAACTCCTCGTAGTAGTCGTCTGTCGCGCGGAGCATCACGCACTCGCACCCGCTCTGAACCCCCGCCTCGTCGAGCAACTGGTCGACCGGGACGCCGGTCCACAGCGCCGTGTCCATCTTCTTACCGTTTCGGGAATCTCCGACACAGCGGAGCGTCGAGAAGCGGTTCTCGGCGGCCATTCCCTGCAACTCGTCGTAGTCGAGCGTGACCTCCTGTTCGACGGCGCCGGTGACCGAGAGCGTCCACTCGCCCGCGTCGACCTGCGGGTCGATGGAGTTGATGTCCACCTCGAAGAACGTCTCGCTGACCAGCGAGTCGAGGCCGTCGACGTCCAGCGACCGGTCGCTGGCGGCGTCGAGTTTCGTCTGTGCGTCGTCGAGGTCCGCACCGGGGGCCGCAAGCGTCGGGGCGTCCGCCGCCGTCGCCGTCGGCGTCCGCTGTCCACCGAGTCTGTAGCCGAGGACGCTCGCACCGAGGGCGACGCCGACCGTCGAGAGCGCCCGACGACGCTTCGAGGAGATAGGTGTGGTGTGGCCACCGGCGGCGTCGAGTGCCTGTGCGAGGACGACGACGCCGGCCGCCGGCAGTGCCGCGCCGGCCGAGAGAACGAGTTCCCCTGTGAGTGCGGCGGCGACGGCCCACGTGACGACGGCCGTCCCGACGCTCGGGAGCAGGCGGTTGTTGGCCGCGTCGCCGGCGAGGATGGCCGCCCGTGCCGCCAGCGCGACGAAGAGGCCCGCGACGACGATAGCGGTCAGCAGATTGAGTTGCTGGCCGAGGCTCCCGAGCGTCGTAATCGCGAACGAGACTATCGCGCCGGGCATGGTGCGAGCGAGCGTCCGTTCGACTGGCGAGGCCAGAAACGCTGGCGCGTTCCCCGTCACGGCGTAGGAGCCCGCGAGACCGGCCACCCCGGCGGCGACGCTGACCAGTACCCGCCCACCCCTCGTGTCGAGGACGTCGTCGGTCATACTCGCTCCGAGGCGCTACCCGACAAAAGGCGTTGTTCCAATTTCGACCCCAAAGAGCGAAGCGTCAGGAGTCCGTCCCACGGCGTATGAGCGACGAGTCAGGCGGGCGGCCCTGTCCGATGTGCGACCGTGCGATGTACCATCGGCACTGTAAGTACGTCTGCCCGGAACACGGCGTCGTATATGACTGCGCTGATACGTTCTACTGACGGCTGCTGGCGGCTTTATTATGATGGAACCGCAGACGTAGTACAATGGGTAGCGATGGCGAAATTCGCGTGCTCCACGTCGACGACGAACCGGAGTTCGGGGATGTCGCCGCGATGCATCTGGAGCGGGTTGACGGCGGCATCGACGTCGTCTCTGAACGGGACGCCTGCACTGCGCTCGGACGGCTCCGGTCCGAACCGTTCGACTGCGTGGTGAGCGACCACGATATGCCGAACATGAATGGGCTGGAGTTTCTGAAGGCGGTCCGCGAGGAGTTCCCGGAACTGCCGTTCATCCTCTTTACCGGGAAGGGCAACGAGGAGATAGCGAGCGACGCCATCTCGGCCGGCGTGACCGAGTACCTCCAGAAGGACGTCGGCACCGACCAGTACGCCGTACTGGCCAACAGAATCAGACGCGCCGTCGGCGAGTACCGAGCGAAGGCCGCTCTAGAGGAGTCGGAGCGGCAACTCTCGACGGTCATCTCGAACCTTCCGGGGATGGTCTACCGCGCACGGAACGAACCCGGGTGGCCGATGGAGTTCGTCAGCGACGGCGTCGAGGAACTGGTCGGGTACGCCCCGGAGACCGTAGAGTCCGGCGAGGTGACGTGGGGCGACCTCATCGAAGAGACGGAGATGGACCACGTCTGGGAGCGGGTTCAGACCTGTCTCGCCGCAGACGAACCGTTCGAAGTCACCTATAAGGTCGAGACGGCCGACGGCGAGACGCGGTGGCTCTGGGAACGAGGCCGGGTCGTCGGCACCGACGACGAGGGCGTCGAACTGCTCGAAGGCTTCGTCACCGACATCACCGCCCGCAAGGAGCGCGAGCGAGAACTAGAGCAGACGCGACAGTTCACCGAGACGCTCGTCGACGCTATCGACGACATGTTCTACCTCGTCAGCCCGGAAGGCGAGCTGCTCCGATGGAACGACACCGTCCTCGACGTGACCGGCTACAGTGACGAGGAGATAGCCTCGATGCACGCCCTCGACCTGTTCCCCGAGGCGTACCACGACGTGCTGCTGGACCGTCTGAAAGAGACTGTCGCGGAGGGCCACACGACGGTCGAACTACCGATACAGACGAAAGACGGCGAGCTGATTCCCCACGAGTTCCGCGGGTCGCGCATCGAGGACCCGTACGGAGGGGTTCTCGGCGTCGCCGGTATCGCCCGCGATGTCACCGACAGCAAGACCCGCAAACGAAAACTCGAACAGTACGAGACCCTCGTCGAGAACGTCGGCGACGCGATGTACGTCCTCGATGCCGGCGGGACGATACGGATGGCCAACGACGCCATGGTGGACCACCTCGGGTACGAACGCGAGGAGATCATCGGCACAGAGCCCACGAAGTTCATGCCCCCAGAAGACGTCGAGACGGGGAACGACATCATCGAGCGACTGCTTTCGGACCCGGACCGGACGTGGGCCACGTTCGAGATGCACACCATCGACGCCGACGGGAACCGGACGGTGAACGAGGACAAGGTCGCGCCGCTGGTAGACGACGACGGCGAGTTCGTCGGGTCCGTCGGCGTCATCCGTGACATCACCGAGCGCACCGAACGCGAACGGGAACTCGAACGCTACGAGACTATCGTCGAGGCCGTGGACGACCCCGTCTACACGCTCGACGACGAGGGCGTGTTCACGTTCGTCAACGAGGCCATCGAACCGATGACCGGGTACAGCCCCGAGGAGCTCGTCGGCGAGCACATCGGGGTCGTCATGACCGACGAGGGACTGGAACGAGGTGAGCGGGTCATACAGGACCTGCTGGACGACGACGACGCCAACAGCGGAACGCTGGAGATGGACATCGTGACGCGGGACGGGGAACGGATTCCGTCGGAGAACAACATGGCGCTCCTCCCGGCGCCCGACGGCGAGTTCGCCGGGACGGCCGGCGTCATCCGCGACATCGCCGAGCGAAAGGAGCGCGAGGAGCGCCTCTCCGAGTTCGCGAGCGTCGTCAGCCACGACCTCAGAAACCCACTCAACGTCGTCCAGGGGCGTCTCACGCTGGCCGAAGAGACAGGCGACGTCGACCACCTCGGCGACGCGGCGGGCGCGGCCGACCGGATGGAGCGGCTCATCGAGGACCTGCTGTCGCTGGCCAGACAGGGCGAAACCGTCGGAACCACGGAGCAAGTCGATCTCAGGACCACCGCAGAGCAGGCGTGGGCCAACGTCGATACCGACGGTGCGACGCTCGACTGTGCCACGACGACGACCGTCGAGGCCGACCCCGCTCGGCTTCGAGAACTGCTGGAGAACCTGTTCCGGAACAGCGTCGAACACGGTGCTGACACCGGATCCGAGACTGCTGACCTCACCGTGACCGTCGACACGATGGCGGACGGGGCGTCGACCGCTGGCTTCGTCGTCGCTGACGACGGCCGGGGCATCCCGCCGGCGACGCGTGAGAAAATCTTCGAGCGAGGCTATACCTCAAGCGACCACGGGACCGGGTTCGGCCTCGCTATCGTCGAGGACATCGCCACCGCACACGGATGGTCGGTCGAAGCCACCGAAAGCGCGACCGGCGGCGCACGCTTCGAGTTCAGGACGACTCCGGCCGACCGCTGAAGTGCCGGTAGGTCGGACCGGCGAGCACCAGCACCGCCATGGCTCCGAACAGGGAGAGGAGGTGCGGCAGCGCCTCGATAGACAGGCCGGTCAGCGTGAGCGAGCGCATCGACGCGCCGGCGACCACCTCGACCGCGACCCACGGAATCTCGCCGAGGAACGTGCCGACGACGAACGCCCGGGTCGAGACGTCGGCGAAGCCAGCGCCGTATGACACCGGGTCCGCCGGGACGGGAGAGAGACGAGCGGCGAGAACCCCGCGCGTCTCGCCGGTCACCGACATGATTCGCTGGCCGGACTCACCGAGCCAGCCGAACATCCCGCCCTGTTCGCCGGCTTTCCGTGCGAACCGGTACGGGATGAGGCAGGTGACGAGTGCGCCCATCAGCGCGACGGGGAACCCCCACTCGACGCCGAGGACGAACCCGACGAACGCCGACAGCGGCATCGTCGGCCACGCGAACAGCGGCCGGACGAGATAGAGGCAGACGATGAGCGCCGCCAGATACACGGGGTGGTCGGCCAGATGCATCGCTTCCCGGATGATGTGGGCCGGCGAGAGAACCAGCGCGGCCACGGCCACGGCGGCGAGGAGTGCGGCCGACCCCACCACCTGCCGCTTCACCAGACGGTCCATCTACCCGAGACAGTGACAGCGAGCGGCAAACCTCTTGTGGTAAGCGTTAATCCGGTGGCGGACGACGTGCCGTCGTGGACGACGCCGACAGCGACCCCGTCGAACTCGGGGTCGAACTGCTCGCCCACCTCGAACACGAGGAGCTATCGGTAGCCGAGGCCATGGACCGCATCGAGACGGTCACCACCAATCCCGGCCTCCAACGGGAGATTCTCGACACCGCAGCGATGCGCGGCGTCATCGACCGCGAGGACGGACTGGTCCGACCACGGACGCGAGGCACCTACGTCAGTTTCGAGGGCGACGTGGTGGTCCGCGAGGGCGACTTCTCCTGTGAGCGCTGCGGCGCGAGCATCTCGACGGGCCACTTCGTCCAGTTCGACGGCGGCGAGTTGGGACCGTTCGGGTCGACCTGTATCAGGAAAGTGCTGGGGCGGGAGTAGCGAGGGGCGCGAGCGCAGTGAGCGGCCCTCGAACGACGCGGTGAACAGCGCGAACCGCAGAGCAACAGCGAGCGGGTGGCCTCGGGAGCGGTTTCGACGACGTGTAGCGAGAATCGGACCGTCGCCGTTGGTCTAGCGCCCCTGTCGAAGCTCTTTGATGAGCGTCTTGATGGTCTGCTCTTGGCGTTCGATGCGCTCGGTCTGGCGTTCGACGGCCGCCGTGAGTTCGGCGACCTGTCGTTCGAGGGCTTCGACGTCACCGCCGCGGTCCGTCGACGACGGCTGGACGGTCGACTTCGTCGCCGGTTCGGCGTCGGCCGTCGACGGCTGTTGCTGTGTCGCGGCCGCAGCGGACTGCGTGGATCGCTGCTCGGACTGGTCCTCGTCGGTCTCCTCGTCGTCGCCGACGAGCGGGTCGATACCGGATTCGAGGCCGAGGCCGCCGTCGGCGTCGCTCCCGTCCTCCGGTTCGGTGCCGACCTTCGCGTTCAGGTCGGCAAGCGACGAAACGTCGTGGTAGGCAAAGAGCGCCTCCTGCAGCGTCTTTCGGACCGTCGGAGCTTGTTCGGCCGGGGCCTTGATGCGTTCGGGACGGTCGTTCACCGAGAGGACGATGGCCGTCGCGACACTGCCCTCCTCGAAGTCGAGGCCGGTGACGTCCTCGAACAGGTAGGCCTCGTAGTCGGCGTCCCACGTGACGTTGCCCAGATGCTTCAGCAGTTGCGTGTCGGTGACCACCAGCGTGAGCTCGCTGAACCGGAAGACGCCGGTGACGCTCTCGTCGGCGTCGATACCGTTCGAGACGCGGAGTTTGCCCTCTAGCAACCGTTCGAGGATGGTCCCAGCGCGGTCGTTCGGCACGCCGAAGTCGCGCTTCTCGTCGGTGTAATATAGCGTGAACTTGGTCTTTCGTCGGCCTTCGGATATCGTCAGGCGCTCGAAGTCGTGAGGGTGGGCTGTGACCTTCTCGTCGCTCAACAACCCCTCCCCACGGTAGACGAGCGTCCGGGTCGGCGTGAAACAAACAGCGTCCTCGTCGCCGAGGTTGACGCCGGCCTGGATCTCCTCGTCCCCGAGTTCCTGCCGGACGAGGTCGGGAATCTCCATGCAGGGTGCATACTAGCGTGGTGGCTTAAATCCGTGGGTCCCCCGAGCGGGCGGCCGCCGTGAGAGAGTCCCACAGCCCCACGGCAGATGAGAACCTTCAAGACGGAAAGCGGCCAACGACCGAGTGCACCCGAGCCCGGGTGGCTTAGCTGGACATAGCGCCGCACTCATAGGGTCTGACGACTCATGCGGTACCAACCGGCATGACCCGTGGGGTGCTCGTCACACCCCGGACCTGGGTTATGCGGAGATCGAGGGTTCGGAGCCCTCCCCGGGCACTACTCTGAAACTTCACATACCCATCGGCAGAACCGGTCTAACGACGGGTTACTGACCGATAAACTGGCCGATGAATCATATAACGAAATAGATACTCCTCCAGATATTGCAGCGGAAACGGTGGGGTGTCAGGCATGAGCGGGGCCTCGTACGACGGCGACCCGCTCGACGGCACCGTCCAGTACATTACCGAGCGGCCGGAGTTGGCCGACGGCGGCGAGACCGTCGACGTCGACGGCGAGCAGGAACGGGCCCACGGTCGCGGGTTCGAGGGCGCGGATGCCGACACCGCGGCGACGCTCCTCGCAAGCGTTCGGGAGAACCACACCGCCCAGGCTACCGGTCGGTACGCTCGGAACCCCGACGACCCAGAGAGTCACGCGACGGTGTTCGTCAGGGCCGACGCGATGCCCACCGACTTCGCCGACGTTCAGGTGTCGGGCATCGAGTGGACGTTCACCGACGTCCAGCGCGATATCGTCGCGACGCTCCGTTCGTCGACGACATCCATGACCGCTCGGGAGATCGCCGACGATGTCGGCGTCACGAAAGAACACGTCCGGCAGACGCTCAATCGCCTCGAGGGCATGGACGCAGTGCAGGCCTTCGAGGGTGGCGGCGTCCACGGGGCGACGCTGTACGCTGACGACGGGTTGCCGAACGCCGGCGTCGTGGACCTAGGCGAGACTGCCAACGATAGCGTATTGGATACCTATACGTGGTCGTTGGCGATTCGGGGCCCCGCTCCAGCCGTCGACGCACTCACCACAGGATCGAGTACCGATGATCAGCCAGAGAGCTCGGTCTGGGACTGGCGGAACACCTCAGACTGACGACCAGACAGCCGATTCCGGACCGCTCTCACCGACGGTCCGACAGCCCCTGCTCTACCAATGACTGATCTCACACTGTCACCTAATGTTGCCGACGTACCGCCTTCAGGCAAGCTTGTGTGCCTAATTATCGACGAGTGTGGTCCATTGAGTCTTGCAGAGATTCGGGCTCGGACCGCATTAGCTGACAGGACAGCCCGAGATGCGCTAGAATTATTAGAGCAAGAAGGGATGATCGAGAGCAGACCTGGTCGAGATGCGTGAAGTCCTCTGTATCAGGCCATTGACCGAGCTGCACTGCAGTCATATTTTTCACACCCTCGTCTATAGCTAAGATGGCTCTGCTCTATTTTATTCGAAGCCGGGCCCTCTGGTCGTCCAGTTCACCTGGTCGCCGGCCAGCGTCATGCCGTCGCCGAACCGGTTGTCGGCGACGATGGCGTCTTCGGTCGTCGCTCGACTGTACTGGTAGAGTTGCCCGCTCTTGAAGTCACAGTCCTTGAGCCGGAGGTGATCGGCGCCGTCGTCGAGGAGAAGGTCCAGTCCGCCGCCGGTATGATTGAACGAACAGCCCCGGACGTCGAGCCACGGCGCGTCGACGAGAAGGCCATGGCGTTTGCCGTCGCTTCCGGGATCCATGTGGACGTCCCAGTTTTCGAGTATCACGTTCGATCGGGTGATACGACCGAGATGCGCGTTCGACTGTGCGCTCCCGCTGTCGTAGATAGTCCAGTTGCGGGCGACGATCCGTCCCAAATCTCTATCCGAGCCATTGCCGGAGATGTCACAAATATACTGGTTGGCGCTGCTGTCGATAGTGATATTCGACAGCGTGCAGTGGTCGACGTCACTCCCGACACGGACCAGTTCAGACGGCGTCCGCTGTTGGGCATTAATTCTGATGCTGTCGGCGACGGCCTGGTGGGCTTTGTTCACCCACAGGGCAGCGTAGGAGTAGCCCCGGTCTTCCGCGTCGGTGTTGGTGATCGCACACTTGTAGGCGAAGTCGCCATCACCGAGGCGGATGTTCCCGGCGCCGCAGTTCGTGACGCTCGTATTCCGTATCGCAACCTTGCCACTGTGGCCGGCACTGTAAATACCGTTGTTGATGAACCCGGAGATGTCGCTGTTCTCAACGACAAGATAGCCTTGATGGTTACGCTCAATAGCGAGTCCCATCGGATGTTCTTGTTCCGTGAGGTCTGGGTCGTAGAAGGAGCCATCTGGCATCGCGATGTTCACGAATCCCTGGCCAGTCTCCGTCAAGAGCGTCGGGTGGATGGAGTAGTACGGCGGGACAATGCGGTCGATCTCACCGACGAGCCGGCAGTGGTCCATTTCGAGGTATTCGTCGACGGACACAATCATCGCTGAGGCAGCCACGTTCGATTTTTGAATATCGAACTCGATATCCTGCGCGATGAAGATGTCCGCATATCCCGGTCTGTCAACACCAGCCCGAACGAAGTAGGGCATCTCCGGGTTCGTACACTTCACCGTGGCCTGTGGCTTGCCGACGAGGCCGAGCGTGGCGAACTCGTCGGCTTCGACTGCCGTGTTCCACGTGTACGTCCCATCGGGCAGGTAGTAGATGACACTCTCGTTCGGCTCCTGTCGGTTGAAGTGCTCCTGTATGAACGCTCCGAGGTCGTCGTCTGATCCCGGTTTGATCCCGCGTTCGGTGACGTCAACGACGTCCCAGCTATTGACGGTCAAGTCGTCCATTTTGACCCCACCACGGACTCGAAGATCAGGGACGTCACTGTCGGCTGGGGTCGTCCCTTCGATTGTGGACTGGAACTTGACCGGTCCCGGCTGGTCTGTTCCCTCCATCGCACGCATTGACCAGTCCTCGGCGGCGTCGTCGTAGATTTCTACCGCGCCGTTACCAGACCCTGGTGTGCGCAGGGACGCGCGATCGGTCGTCGTCGTGATGTCACTGACGTTCAGGATGTCGTTCCCGTTCAAATCGAGGTCGCCTTTGAGGCTACTGGCAACCTCGGATGACTGCATCGATTTGAAGATATCACCCGAACTGCTGCATCCCGCAACCATCGACGTTAATCCGCCGAAGCTGCCCATTAGTTTTCGTCTGGTTGTATCCAATTCATTTTCTCGTCCTTCCTCAACATCTTCTGCATCATGATTTTCACCTGACGGCATAGTTCCGTATTACTCACATCCCGCATTCACTATCGGTCTAGTAAATATCGAATCTGATATTTGAGCCCGAAGGAAATACCGAATAGAACAGATAAGTCGCCAAAATTGTACTAACCCCATATAGATACTGAGTCAAAATCAATCTCAAGTTCCGATATATCGGAGATAGAGGTGTTATTATGGTTGATAACAAAGTGTTAACGGGCCATAGAGTGATGTGGCTCGGGTGTACTGGACCGGGAATTTCCGTCGCGGCTTTTGAGTTGCGACTATCATGTGAAACCCGTAGTGGCACCCGCCGCTTGCGAACTGAGTTTATTCATTGGTCCGCATAGGACCTATAAGACCATCACTCAGCCGCTCTGACCCAGCGGTGACCTCCTCAGCTATGTCTATCGAATTTGCACCCACGGCGAGCATCGCGACCGACGACGTCGGCGTCCCCGACGACCCGGCGGACGTCTTCGAAAACTCACCCATCATCGCGGGCTACAACCAGTTCTACGACGTGACCGAGCGACGGGTGGGACCTGACGACGAACCGCTCCCGTGGGCCGACCGCATGAAGGTCATCGTCGCGTCGACGGAGCACAACGAACTCCTCCCCGAGGACGGCCTGGAGAAGATCGTCAACCAGTTCGAAGACAAAGCTCGCGAGGAGCAAGGCCTCCACGGCAGCTTCGCCGCTGCGGAGGGGGTCGTGTATGGCGATTTCTCACGAAAGACCCACGTTCGTCCCGCGGAAGACCTCGCCAACCGACTCGTCGACGACCACGCCATCTACGGCTACGACGCCGGGTGGGATGACCCGCGCGTCCTTGTCGACATCCGCAAGACCCACACCGACCAGTACGTCGTCTGGGACCGCTTCTACGAGAGTGAATCCCGTCTAGCCGAGATCGTCGACCCCGACGACGTCCGCGAGGGCCAGCAGGAGTGGGTAGTCGGACGTCCGAAAGGCCGCGTCTACTGCGAGCACGAGCCCGCACACATCCAGCAGTTCCGGAAAGCGGGCTGGCCGGCGGTCAAGGCCGAGAAGTCCCTCGACGGCGGGTGGTAGTCACTCCGGCGGCGTGATCACGACGTGCTCGGAGATGGCCTCGAGGGTGTCAGCCGGGAGCGACACGCGTCCGTTGGCGTTGCTTTCGATGCCGTACACCTCGTGACGGTCCGTTTCCACGATGAGCGTGTCCAGCGCGCCAGAATCCAAATCCGCCGTGATACTGTACAGGGTGCCGATCTCTTGTCCGTCTGTCGTTAGCACCCGCTTGTCAGCGAGTTCGTTTGCGAGGACCCGGGACATGTCACTACCATCGCCGGGAAGCGGGATAAATATACAGGCTAGGTTTCATTAATTTATCGCGACCACATAGCGCTCGTCGTCTCAAACGATGGTCCGTCCTCGCGGTGTGTCGACGTCGGTGATACTGTCCCGCTCCAGCGGATACTCGCCGCAGAGCGTCGCGTCGGACGTCGTTCGAGCGGGGCCTACCGCCCAGTCACGACCGCGCTCGATGGGGTCAGTGAGGAGTGTGCGCTCCTCCGGCACTGTGAGACGGCCTGCTTACAACTCCGTCGCGACGCTGACGTGCATCCCGACGAACCGCCAGTCGCCGTCGCGGTGTTCGAGCGTCCCGCTCCAGCGGGTGTAGAACTCGTGGTGGGCGTCGCCCTCGTCCCACGAGAGCGCCACGACGTCGCTGAACCACGCCACGCTGTCGCGCTGTGTGACCCGGAGGTCGTGGCTCTCGACGGTCCAGTCGCTCGTCGACGCGGTCTGGTCGCGGAGGCCTTGCTGAATCGTGTCGGAGCCGACGAGGCGCTCGGAGATGCCGAACTTCACGATGGGGTCGTCGGCCGGCCGGTCGTCGGCGAAGAAGGTGTCCAACGGCGCACCGTGTCGCAGCGAGTCGTAGTAGTCGTGGATGGTCGCTCTGGCATCCATACAGGGACATACCGGCCATGGACCTTACCACTGTGGGCGAACGGTTTTTCACGCTCGGCCCGAACGCCGGGTATGCGCGCAGCGATCTATCGCGGCCCCGGCGAGATAACCGTCGAGGAGGTCCCGAAGCCAGAAGTCGAATCGCCGACCGATGCCGTCGTCCGCATCACACACACGGCAGTCTGTGGCTCCGACCTGTGGTTCTATCGGGGCCAGAGCGACCGGGAAGAGGGCTCCCGCGTCGGCCACGAACCCATGGGCATCGTGGAGGCAGTCGGCGAGGACGTGCGCTCGGTCGAACCCGGCGACCGGGTGTTCGCGCCCTTCGTCGTCAGTTGTGGGCGCTGTGAGTTCTGCCGCAAGGGACTGCACACCTCCTGTGTCAACGGCGACTCGTGGGGCGGCGACAACGGCGGCGGACAGGGAGAGTACGTCCGCGCGCCGACGGCCGACGGGACGCTCGTCCGGGTCCCCGACCGGCACGCCGACGACGAGGAGACGCTGGAAGCGTTGCTCCCCCTGACCGACGTGATGGGGACCGGCCACCACGCCGCCGTGAGCGCGGGCGTCGGCGAGGGCGACACCTGCATCGTCGTCGGCGACGGCGCCGTCGGTCTGTGTGGGGTCCTCGCCGCGCGTCGACTCGGTGCCGAGCGCATCGTCGCGATGGGACACCACGAGGACCGACTGGAACTGGCCCGGGAGTTCGGTGCCACCGAGACTATCAGCGCCCGCGGCGAGGAGGCCATCGAGCGAGCCATCGAGACGACCTACGGCGGTGCGACCCACGTCATGGAGTGTGTCGGTGCCGCGTCGGCGATGGAGACCGCCATCGAGGTGTGTCGGCCGGGCGGGACCGTCGGCTACGTCGGCGTCCCCCACGGCGTGAACGAGGACGGCCTCGACCTCTTCGGGATGTTCGGCGACAACATCACCCTCAGCGGCGGCGTCGCGCCGGTCCGGGCCTACGCCGAGGACCTGATGGCCGACGTGTTGCAGGGGACGCTCGACCCGTCGCCCATCTTCACGAAGACGGTCGACCTTGACGGCGTGCCGGAGGGCTACCGCGCGATGGACGAACGCGACGCCATCAAGGTCCTCGTCAAACCGTAGATGGGCCGAGCGCCCGGCCCGAGCGCTAGACCCATGTGTATCCAGACCAACATCTGGTGATGACACGCTCTACGACAGTACTGGTCGTCGGCGGCGGTGCGACCGGCGTCGGTGTGGCCCGTGACCTCTCGCTCCGCGGCGTCGACGTGACGCTGGCCGAACGCGGTGGCCTCGCCAGCGGAACGTCGGGTCGCTCGCACGGGCTCTTACACAGCGGTGCGCGCTATGCGGAGGCCGACGCGACCGGCGCCGAGGAGTGTATCGAGGAGAACCGGATCCTCAGAGACGTCGCCGGGGAGTGTATCCGCGACACCGGCGGCCTGTTCGTCCAGTTGACCGAGGACGACCCCGAGTACTTCGAAGCGAAGCGCGACGCCTGCGAGGCCGTCGGCATCGAGACTGACGAACTCGACGCGGACGCGGCCCGCGAACTGGTGCCGGACCTCTCTCCCGAGGTCGAACGCGCGATGCGAGTGCCGGACGCCGTCATCTACCCCTCACGCCTCGTCGCCGCGAACGCGGCCGACGCCGAGGCCAACGGCGCGACGATTCACCCGCACGCGCCCCTCGAATCGCTGACTGTCACCGACGGGCGGGTGACGGCCGCGACGCTCGGCGGCGACGCCGACGAGACGGTCGAACCCGACTACGTCGTCAACGCGGCCGGCGCGTGGGCAGGTCAGGTCGCGGCGAAGGCTGGCGTCGACGTGGAGATGGCCCCGGCGCGGGGCGTGATGGTCTCCGTCGAGTACGATTCGCTCGAGCCGGTTCTGAACCGGTGTCGAGACCCCGACGACGGCGACATCGTCGTCCCACACGAGAGCGAGGCGGTGCTGGGCACGACCAGCGTCCCCGTCTCGGACCCCGACGACTACGAACGGGCCGAGTGGGAGGTCGACCGCTCCATCGAGGAATGTGCGGCGATGCTCCCGCCGGTGGCGGACGCCGACGTCGTCCGAACGTGGTGGGGGGTCAGACCGCTGTACGCGCCCGACGAGGGCGACGGCGACCGGAGGGGCATCTCGCGGGGGTTCTTCAGGCTGGATCACGTCGACGACGGCGTCGAGAATCTGGTCAGCGTCGTCGGCGGCAAGTTGACGACCTACCGGCAGATGGCAGCGTCGACGACGGACCTCGTCTGCGAGCGACTCGGCGTCGAGGCCGACTGCGAGACGGCGACTCGACGCCTGCCCGGCGCGGACGACGGCGACAGGTTAGACGAGTTCGTCGCGAGATACGACGGACAGGGGCCGACGGACGAAGACGTCGTCACGCGAGGCTGACTGGTGACTGCTACCCGCTAAACTCCCGGAACGCGGTCTCGAAGTCGTCGAACTCGTTGACCGCGTCGTCGGCCCGTTGGCGGAGTTCCTCGACGCGCCTGCTGACCTCGTGGTACTCCTCGTGGGCGTCGAGTTCGGCGTGGTTCTTCTCGGATTCGAGTGTCGCCTTCTTCGACGCCATGGCGAAGTACTGCTTGAGGTGGTCGTCGTACGTATCGCGGACGAGCATCTCGTCGACGGCCGCTAACAGGTCCTCGCGGCCGACGGGTTTCGTGAGATAGTCGTCGAACGGCATCTCGACGATGTCGAACCCCGGGTCGACGGCCGTGACCATCACGACGCGACAGTCGAGGCCCCGGTCGTCGATGGCGTCGAGCACGTCGTCTCCCGACATCCCCGGCATCTGCCGGTCCAGAAACACGACGTCGACGGTGTCGTCCATCTTCTCGAGCGCGGTTTCGCCGTCGTTGGCACTCCGGACGTCGTGGTCTGTTCCCAGCCAGGCCGTATAGAGTTCGGCGACGTCGTGTTCGTCGTCGACCACGAGTACCGTCGCCGTCCCCGAGTGAGTCGTCGCTTGCACACTTTGTTTCTTCGTCATCGTGTCCCCACCGACTGTTCTGAGTGCGTTCTTACCGGATAGCGATAATAAACCCACCTCTCGGATTATCAATGGTGATTCTGCATAGGGACCCCAGAACAGTTTACACCGGCCCACCTATCGGCACTCGATGGCCACTGTCACGGGTCCGTGGTCCGACGAGGAACTCACGGACTTCCTCGAGTCGACGACGGTACCGATTCGGATAGGGTGCCGACGCCCCGATGGCGACCCATGGATGCTCTCGCTGTGGTATCGCTACGAAGACGATACGCTACAGTGTGCGACCGCCGCCGACGCCAATGTGGTCGGATATCTAGAACACGACGACGTCGTCAGTTTCGAGGTGTCGACCAACGACCCACCGTACCGGGGTGTCAGAGGAAACGGGACCGCGACAGTCACGCCGGACGAGGGGAAGGCGACGCTGCGAGCGCTCATCCACCGGTACCTCGGCGGGACCGACTCGCCGCTGGCCGAGCGACTCCTGTCGCCCGACCGTCACGAGGTGACGATCACGATTACCCCCGACCGCCTGCACTCGTGGGACTACAGCAGTCGGATGTGACGCGACCCGTCGGGGCTTTGTGGCTGGCGGTCGTACCCCCGTCGATGTCACCCGACCCGTCGGTCGTTCGCTCGCTAGCCGTCAGTGCCGAAGACCTCACCGCGGCACTGGAGGCAAACGCCCGTGACGGACCGCGGACGGTCCTCCGTGCGACGCCGCCATACAGCGGTCGGATGCGAGCGCGACTCCACGTGGTACAGGGAGACGACGAGGAGACACTCCACGTCGCGCCGGAGCAACTCTTGACGGATACGGCACCTGCCTATCCGACGCCCGACGACACCGCAGACGAACTCCGTGCGGACGAGGAGGAGACGTACACCGTCGAGCGCCACCGGGCGTATCACGAACGGCGCGTCGACGAATGGCGAGAGACGGTGTTCGACCACGTCGTCGACGCGGTCACAGTACCGGCCGTTGACCACGAAGTTAATATCTCTCTATTGGGTCCCTGAAAAACGGGGTCGAACGTACCGATCTGTACTGCTATAGTACCGGCTGAAACAGCACGAGAGGCGATTCTAAAACGTCTACGCGGATTTAATCGTGGCGTGAAACGTCGGGGTCTCTCGGGGCGTCGCGTGAAACGAAACGAAATAGGGCGAACGCTCTCGCAGTTATAAGCCGGTATCCGTTCTACGAGGGAACAGGTCACTCCATGTCGAGTTCGTCAGCACACGAACTGTTCGCCCGCCTCGACGAAACGGTCCCGAACGTTCCCCAAACCCTCCTGGAACCGCTCCGTGGCATCGCCTTTTGGACAGCTAT
Source organism: Haloarcula sp. JP-L23 (assembly GCF_011602445.1). Lineage (NCBI taxonomy): Archaea > Methanobacteriati > Methanobacteriota > Halobacteria > Halobacteriales > Haloarculaceae > Haloarcula > Haloarcula sp. JP-L23. The sequence continues at coordinate 3,043,330 of NZ_CP050014.1, forward strand.
TGCCCTCCCGTTCCTCTACCTGCCGCTGCTGGCGTCGGGCCTCGAGACCCCGGCCGTCAGGACGGCGTTCGCCGCACTGGTCGCCTGTAACGCCGTCGCATTGCTCCTCGGCCACTCGTACGCGCGAGAGTGACGGAGTGGCGTCTGTCGGTCCCAGCCCCGACTTTGTCTCGGCGGGTCGGGGCCACATATTTATATTCCCAGTCGTCTAAGGACTGGTATGGCCGCTTACGGCCGGCCGACCCTACGAGATTTGTTCGACGAGTCACCGACGCCGCACATCGCACACCCCCCTCGTAGCCACCATCGGGATTTCTACATCGCCACAGACGGGTCCTTCCGACAGCACGGAATCGACCCCGTCGCCAGTGATGGACGCCCGACGGAGCGAGGTGGTCTGGGCGTCGTCGTCGAGACACTAGACGGCGAGCGAGTCGTCCGTCTCTCGGTACCGGACAGCGCGCCGGACAACAACGTCGCCGAGTACCGGGCGCTCCACCTCGGACTGGACGTCCTCGCGACGCGGGCACCGGCTGACGCCCGCGTCGGACTGCTCATCGACCACGACCAGCTCGCCGAGAACGTCAACGCCGAGGTACTGGCGACACACGGGTCGGCCTACGACCCGCCCCACAGCGTCTCGGTACCGCCAGCGACGGGCCTCCACTGGCGGGGGATTCAGGCCCGCGTCAACAGTTTCGGCGAGGTTCGGGCGGCCCGCATCTCCAGCGACCGAAACCCGGCCCATCCGCTCGCCAACGCGCCGGACCAGTACGCCCACGTCAACGGCGAACCGGACCGCTGTGTCCTCCCACAGACCACGTCCACCGACAAGCGTGTGCCGCCGCCCTCTCGGTCGGAGCGTGGCGGGGCCTCAGACTGACCCGGAGGGCGGGCCGGCGCTCGTCACGGCGCGGATAGCCGACGACGGTACGTCCATCTCGGCGGATTATACACCACCTAACCGGTCATTCGAGCGTCCGCCAGCTCCAGGACGGGGCCCAGTCGAACAGCCGTGCTGCCTTCGACGTATCGACCAGTGCGGTGTGGTCCGATAGGTCCGCCCGGACCGCCGCGTCCGGGAACAGGTCGGCCACCACTGCCTCCGTCGGCGTCTCCGCACTCGTATCGGGGGCCGACACCCAGACGCGCTCGTGGCCGTCAAACGTCGCCTCGACCGACCGCCGGACGAGGTCGACCACGTCTGAGACGTGTGCGTAGGTGAACAGTGTATTGCGCTGGGTGTGGAGGGTATCCGTCGCCCGGAGACCGCCGAGCGTCCGGTCGGCCTCGACGAACGTCTCGCGGGCCATCTCGTCGTCGACGACCCACGGGAACCGAAGTGACGTGATAGTCCGTGGCCGGTCGGCGGTCCGTCGCGCGAACCCGTCCGCGATGGTCTCCAGCGTCTGCTTGCCCAACCCGTAGGACGTCGACGGGGTGAGTCGATGGGACTCGTCGACCGGGAGGTAGTCGACGGTGATGGGGTCCGGTTCGAAACCGCCACCGATGGCGCTGAAACTCGACGCGAGCGTCACCGTCTCGACGCCGAGTTCGCCGGCGGCCTCCAGTACGTGATAGGTGGACATGGCGTTGCTCTCGAAGGTCCGATACCCCGGCGTTCGTTCGGGCGTCGGGAGCATCCCGAGGTGGACGACGGCGTCGGCGTCGCTCTTCGCGAGCGACCCGTACACCTCGCCGGCGTCGAGCAAGTCGGTCGTGAGATAGGCGTCCGAGTGTGACTCGTCGGGTTTCCCCCGAGAGATGTTGACGGTCCGATACCCTTCCGCACCGAGGTGTTCGAGGACCGCCTGTCCGACCCGACCGTTGCCGCCGGTGACCGCGACTGTTCCCATACGTCGCCAGTGAGGGGCCGACGACAAAACCGCCGTGGCGAGTGTAACGCTGCAGACCATTGTGACGGGACGGCACGGTTTAGCACTGCATAAGTTATCCAGACGTTCGTGTATGACTTCAGCAACGTTCCCCCAACGTCACACAGCTCAAACTTTAAGTGGGAGGGGATGTATAGTAACCACTGGGAGGTGACAGACAGATGAGTACCAGTACCAGCAGGACTCACAGTTCGGACGGACAGTACACGGACCGGTCGGCACCGACACCGTCGCTCTCTCGATACGATTTCGTACTCGCGCTCATCCCCACGACGTTCCTGCTGACGGTCGTCGCCGCCGGACTGGTCGGCGTTGCGGTTCCGAAAGCGCTCGCCGTCGGGTCGGTTCTGGCACTGACTGCCGTCGTCGACGCCCTCTTCATCAACCCGCCAACAGGCAGGTGAAACGCCGCCGTAGCGACGACGTCGCCGTGATTACTCCTGCTGGGCGTCTACGACTGCCACGCCCGCGAGATTGACGATGTCCTTGACCTCGTCACCACGCTGGATGACGTGGACCGGTTTGTCCATCCCGACGAGCATCGGACCGATAGCCTCGGCGCCACCGAGTCGCTGGAGCAGTTTGTAGCCGATGTTGCCCGCTTCGAGGTTCGGGAAGACGAGCACGTTCGCCGGGTCGTCGAGTTCGGAGAACTCGTAGGTACTGTTGAGGATGTCCTCGACGACGGCCGTGTCGGCCTGCATCTCCCCGTCGACCGGGAAGTCCACCCGCTCGTCGGCCTGCAACTTCGCTACGGCCTCGCGGGGTTTTCGGGTGCCGTCGGTGTCGACACTGCCGAAGTTCGAGTACGACAGCATCGCCGCGCGCGGTTCGACGTTGAAACTGCGGGCCAACTCGGCAGTGTGTCGAGTTACCTCTGCGAGCACGTCGGCGTCGGGGTCCTGATTCACCGTCGCGTCCGCACAGAAGATGACGCGGTTCTTGAACGTCAGCATGTAGACGCCGGCGGCGTAGTCGGCGTCCTCGGCGGTGCCGATGACTTGCAGGGGCGGGCGCAGGGCCGAGGGGTAGTGGTGGGTCAGGCCGGTCAGCATCGCGTCGGCGTCGCCCATCTCGACCATCACACTCCCCAGATAGTTGCCGTCCCGGACCAGTTCCTCGGCCTCGCGCCGCGTGACGCCCTTGCGCTGGCGGAGTTCGTACAGGCGGTCGGCGTACGCCTCGACGTCGGCCGTCTCCGGGTCGACCACCACGGGGTCGAACTCCAGTCCGAACCGGCGACGCGTCGCCTCTATCTCGTCGGCGTCGCCCAGCAGGACCGGTTGGGCGATACCCTGTTCGACCAGTTGGTAGGCCGCCCGAATCATCTTCTCGTCGTCGCCCTCCGCCAGCACCACCCGTTTGGGGTCGCTCTTGGCCTTGTTGAGCACGACGCGCATCATCTCGCGGGACTTGCCCAACCGCGCTTCCAGCCGTTCGACGTAGTCGTCGAGGTCCAACTCCTTGCGCGCGGCGCCGCTGTCCATCGCAGCCTTCGCGACGGCTGGCGTCACCTCGAAGAGCACGCGGGGGTCCAGTGGCTTCGGGATGATGTATTCCGGCCCGAACTGGAGCGGTTGGTCGCCGTAGGCCTTGACGACGGCGTCGGGGACGTCCTGTCTGGCGAGGTCGGCCAACGCTTCGGCGGCGGCCACCTTCATCTCCTCGTTGATTTCGGTCGCGCGCACGTCCAGTGCGCCGCGGAAGATGAACGGGAACCCCAGCACGTTGTTGACCTGGTTGGGGTAGTCAGAGCGACCGGTAGCCATGATGACGGTGTCGTCGCGGGCGTGTTTCGCCGTCTCGTAGTCGATTTCGGGGTCGGGGTTCGCCATCGCGAAGATGATGGGGTCCGACGCCATCGACTGGACCATGGTCTCGTCGACGATGCCGCCAATAGAGAGGCCGACGAACACGTCGGCACCGGCCATCGCGTCCGCGAGGTCGCCCTCCGGAACGTCCCGGGCGAACTCCCGTTTGAACTCGTTGAGGTCCTCGTGGTGGGCGCGGTCCTCAGTGATGATGCCCGACGAATCGCACATCGTGATGTTCTCCTTCGAGGCGCCCAGCGAGACGTAAAAGCGGGCAGTGGCGATGGCGCTCGCGCCCGCCCCGGAGAAGACGATGTCGAGGTCGGCGAGGTCCTTCCCGGCGATGTCGGCGGCGTTGACCAGCGCAGCCCCGGAGATGATAGCAGTACCGTGCTGGTCGTCGTGGAACACCGGGATGTCCATCTCCTCCCGGAGACGGCGCTCGACCTCGAAACACTCCGGAGCGGCGATGTCTTCGAGATTGATGCCGCCGAAGGTCGGTTCCATCGCCCGGACGGTTTCGACCATCGCGTCGGCGTTGTCCGTGTCGAGTTCGATGTCGAAGACGTCGATGTCGGCAAAACGTTTGAACAGAACGCCTTTCCCTTCCATCACTGGCTTTGAGGCCTCCGGCCCGATGTCGCCCAACCCCAGCACCGCGGACCCATCCGAGACGACGGCGACCATGTTCCCCTTCGCTGTGTAAGTAAAGGCCCGCTCTGGGTTCTCCGCGATCTTTTCGCAGGGTGCGGCGACGCCGGGTGAGTACGCCAGTGAGAGGTCCCGCTGTGTATTGGTCGGTTTCGTCGTCGCTATCTCTATCTTGCCGGGCGGGTCCCGGCTGTGATAGTCGAGTGCGTCTTCGTCAAGTCCCATACCGAGACGTCGTTCCCGGCCATCAAAAAGGCAAGTTTACCGTCAAGCGACGTACCCATCCTCAACGACTGTCGAAATCCTTCGGACAGTCTCGACACCGCGTGCCGGCGACGGTATCCGTCGAGGACGTCGTCGGTCCCGCCCCATCTCTGCGACGGTGACGAGTTCGACGGCGGCGTACAGCGATGTGGTATGAAAGACAGTGGCTTGTGTCTCGGACGGCGTGGCGTCTGCACCCTCGGCCACCCAAAGAAGGGGATAAGTACGAGCGCACCAAGGTTCGAGTATGACCGACCGCTTCCGTCGGCTACTCACGGCGACGACGGCCCTGACGTTCGGCCTCATCCTGCTCGGGGTGTACACCGGTGCCATCGGTGCGGGACTGACGTGCGGGGCCCGATGGCCACTGTGTGACGGCTGGATGGGACTGTTCCCGGCTAACTGGGCGAGTTTCGTCGAGTGGTTCCACCGTCTGGTCGCGATGATTACCGGGTTCGCTATCCTCGGCTCTACCGTCGCCGCGTGGCGCGGCGGGTACTCGACGCGCATCAAGTACGCGACCGGCGTCGCCACCGTGGTCCTCCCCGTCCAGATACTGCTCGGTGCAAACACCATCATCAACTTCGGCGCGGCCGCACAGGTGCTCCACCACGCCGCCGCGCTGACGATTCTGACCGCGATGGTCGCGGCGACCGCGTGGACGTTCGACGGGGCCAGTTCGCCCGCCGAAACCCGGTCGGACACCTCGGCGAGCGAGTCGACGGCGGACGCCGACGCCAGTCCCAGTTCCGACTGACCGCCCGATTCCGTCCAAACGTTTCGAAGAACGTACAACACCGGTAGTAACCGGTTCGTAACACTAATCCGGGCATGCGACCATGTACCGTCCATGTCAGACAAAGGACTCTCGCGACGACAGTACCTCACCACCGTTGGCGGGACGGCAGTGACGCTCTCGGTAGCCGGATGTTCCGGTGATGGCGACAGCGGTGACGGCGGTGACGGTGGCACCGAGCAACCGACTATCACGGCCGGTACTGCGCCAGGGTTCCCGCCGTTCGAGATGAAAGAGGGCGGCGACCTCGTCGGATTCGACATCGACCTACTCGAAGCCGTGGTCTCGGAGACCGAGTACCAGTTCTCCGGTTGGAAGGAATTCGAGTTCGACTCGCTCATCCCCGCACTCACGAACAACAACATCGACGTCATCGCGGCCGGGATGACCATCAACGACGACCGCGACCAAACCATCGACTTCAGCGACCCATACTACTCCTCGGATCAGGCCATCGTCGTTCGCTCGGACGGCGACTTCGCCCCCGAGAGCCTCTCAGACCTCGCCGACCGCCCGGTCGGCGCCCAGAAGGGGACGACCGGCGAAGGCGTCGTACAGGACGAACTCGTCGGCGACGAGATCACCGAGAACCAGTACAACGCTTACGACAACTACGTGCTGGCCATCCAGGACCTCCAGAACGGCAACGTCGACGCCGTCGTCATCGACGTGCCCGTCGCCAACACGTTCGCGGCGAACCGGCCCGTGGAGGTGGCGTTCGTCTACGAGACCGGCGAGAAGTTCGGCTTCGGCGTCCGCACCGACGACGACGCTCGCCAGGAGGCCCTCAATTCGGGACTCTCGACGGTCCGCGAGGACGGCACCTACGAGGAACTGACGCGAAAGTGGTTCGGCGAGTAAATCGATGTTGCAGGCAGGCGACTGGGCGTTCGTCCTCGACAACTTCGACTACCTGCTGACCGGCGCGGCCGTCACCGTCGGCCTGACGCTGACCAGCCTGTTGCTCGGCTTCCTGCTGGGGTTCCCGGCCGGGGCTGTCGAGGTGTACGGCGAGGGCATCGCACAGCGCATCGTGAGCGTCAGCGGCGTCGTCCTCCGTGGGACGCCCATCGTCGTCATCATGCTCGTCCTCTTTTTCGTCGTCTCGATCTCGAAGTCGGCGTTCGTGACGGCCACCGTCGGGCTAGGACTGCGGAGCGCGGCCTACCAGTCACAGATATTCAGGGGGGCACTCCAGAGCGTCGACGAGGGGCAGATGGAGGCGGCCCGCGCCGTCGGGATGAGTCGATTCGAGGCCATCCGCCACGTCGTCGTCCCGCAGGCGCTCCGGCGGTCGATGCCCGGCTTCCAGAACGAGTTCACCATCGTCCTGAAGGACACGAGCATCGCCTTCGCCATCGGCCTCGCGGAGCTGTTGACCCGGGGCTACGACCTGTTCACCCAGAGCGGCCGGTCGACGGCCGTGCTGGAGGTGTTCGTCGCCATCAGCGCCGTCTACTTCGTGCTGACGTTCGGGACGAACCGGGCGCTGGACCGTCTGAGCGAGTACTACGCGATTCCGTCGGGAGAGAGTTCATGACACTGCTACGAGTCGAGGACGTACACAAGTCCTACGGAGACGAGGAGGTACTGAAGGGCGTTAGTTTCGAGATGGACCGCGGGGACGTCGACGTCCTCATGGGCCCTAGCGGCAGCGGGAAGTCGACGATGCTGCGCTGTATCAACCGCCTGACCGAGATAGACAGCGGCGACATCTGGCTGGACGGGACGCCCGTCTACGACCCGGAGACTGACGTAAACGAACTCCGGCAGGACGTCGGCATGGTGTTTCAGGACTTCAACCTCTTTGCCCACCTCACCGCGCTGGAGAACATCACGCTCGGCCTGAAACGGGTGCTGGGCGTGCCCGAGGCCGAGGCGACGGAACGGGCCGCCGACCACCTCGCACAGGTGGGATTGGCCGCACAGGCGGACTCCTACCCCGCCGAACTCTCGGGCGGCCAGCAACAGCGGGTCGGCATCGCCCGCGCGCTGGCGATGGAGCCGAAACTGATGCTGTTCGACGAACCCACCAGCGCCTTAGACCCCGAACTCGTCGGCGAAGTGGTCGAGGTGATGCGTGACCTCGCAGAGCGCGGGATGACGATGCTCGTCGTCTCCCACGAGATGGGATTCGCCCGCTCTGCGGCCGACGACATCCACTTCCTCGACAGCGGCCGGGTCGTCGAGTCGGGGCCGCCAGAACAGTTGTTCCAGCGGCCGGAACACGACCGAACCAGCGAGTTCCTCACGGGACTCCAGTCGAACGGCCACTGATGAGCGCCGAAGAACCGTCCGTCGCCGACGACGTCCGAACCACCGTCACCGTCGACACCGACAGACCGTGGGCGCTCGTCGGCCTCGCGGTGTTCTGGGGCTGGTTGCTCCTGCGCTGGACGAACGACTTCCTCCTGCCAGACGGGACGGCGTTCCCGAGCGACCAGTCGTTCATCCCGGTCGCACCCGTCGCCGCGGCCGCGGAGTCCGTGGGCGCGACGGCCGCCTCGCTGGGCATCGTCGGCGCACCGCTGGACGTGGTCGCCGGTCTCCTCGGGTTCGTCGCCGGGGCTATCCCCTCGCTCCCGGCGCTGGCCCGCGGGGCGTGGCTCACTATCGTCCTCACCGTCGCCGGCATCGCCTTCGGGTTCGTGCTGGCCGTGCCGCTGTCGGTGGCGCGCGTCTACGGCGGCCGCGGCTTGCGGTGGCTCTCGCTGTCCTACACGGAACTCATCCGCGGGACGCCACTGCTCGCCCAGTTGTTCGTGCTGTACTTCGGCCTCCCACTCACCCAGATTATCCGGGAGATGCCCGGCGTCGGCGTCGGGTTCGTCCCCGGGACGGCGGTGTGGGTCGCCGTCATCGGCTTCACGCTCAACAGCGCCGCGTATCAGGCCGAGTACATCCGGTCGGCGCTGGAGTCCGTCGACGTCGGGCAGTTGACCGCCGCTCGCTCTATCGGCCTCTCGAAGGTCGACGGCATCCGCTACGTCGTCCTCCCGCAGGGGCTTCGCTACGCCATCCCCGGGTGGTCGAACGAACTCGTCTACCTCATCAAGTACTCCTCGCTGGCCGCGTTCATCACGGTCCGGGAGTTGTTCTTCCAAGCGGAGTCCATCGCCAACGACACCTTCCGCTACACGGAACTGTTCGTGTTAGCGGCGCTGTTTTACCTCGCGCTGGTCGTCTCGGCGTCGCTCCTGATGAATCAGGTCGAGGATCGAACCGCGATACCCGGTATCGGCGGGAAGCGACAGGCCTGATTACCTCTCGTCTTCGACGACGTAGGCCCCGAAGTCCTCGGCGGTGCCGACCGGCGGCGCACCGAACGCCAACCAGACGTGTCGCGTCTCGGTGTGGTTACAGAGGTTCCTGACGGTGTCCTCGTGGACGCGGACGACGCCGCCTCGTGGCACGTCCTGCACCTCTCCCTCGATGGCTATCTGACCCTCGGTCATCGCGACGAACACCTCCTCTTGGCCCTCGTGGGTGTGTGGCGTCGTCACCTCGCCGGCGTCGACGACGACCTGATTGACGCGCATCTCCTCGGCACCGAGCGGTCCGGTCAGTCGCCTGACCGTCGACTCGCAGGTCTGGAACCGGTCGTCCGGCACCGTCTCGGGGTCGACGATGGCGTACCCGTCGGTCATGGCAGGGTGGTTGTCGGGGCGACAGAAAGCGACGGGCGGGGAGTATGACTGACGTTTATGTGTGACTGAGAGTCACATGAAGTCCGAGAGCCCGGACTGCTGGTCGTCCTCCTCGGCGGCGTCGCTGTCGGGCGCCTCCTCTTCGTCCGCTGTCTCGGCCTCCGCGCCGTCGTCGGCGGTCGCACCCAGTGTGGCCTGCGAGTCGTCGTCGCCGTCTTCCTCCTCGTCGCTCGCCTCGGCACCACTCGCCGACGCGCCCTCGAACGCGCCGCCCGAGTGTTCGACGGCGGCCTCCTCCTGCAGTCGCTCGGCGTCCTCGACGATGGACTGGACCTTGTTGGTGTCCTTGCCAGACCCGGTGACGAAGGCGACGTGTTCGGCCTCCATGTCGTAGGTGGCGGCCATCGCCACCGTCAACTCGCGGTTCGTGCAGTGGTGGGTCATCGTCGCGAGGAACGGCATAATTTCCCGGCGGGCGGTCCGCATCGAGACGCCGTCGACGGCGGCTATCTGCTGGGCGACGTAGTCCCGGGTCTTCCGGGTCCCCTTCGAGCGGCCGAGTTTGGACCAGTAGGACGGCGGCCCGTAGCGGGTCCAGCCACCCTTCTTCCCGTCGCGGGCGGCGGCGACGCCGGCAGTCATGTTGTCGCCCGCGTAGCGCCAGAACGAGTAGTTCTGGGTCGCCCGCACCCGGCCGAGCCATCGGTCGGCGTTCGAGAGGAACTCGTAGGCTTTCGCGAGTTCCGCGCCCTCGTAGTCTTTGGGCATGTTGTCCTCTATCCAGTTGATGAGGTCGTCGGGCGTCTCGTCGACGTCGTAACTGGCCTTCAGTGCCTCCTCGGCGGTGCCCTCCTTCAGCACGACGTCGAGGTACTCGAAGATACCCTCGGAGGTGTCCCGTTCGCCGGAGACGTAGTCGTCGGCCTCGATACGGTCACGGCCCTCGGCGGTCGCCTGCAGGTCCTTGATGGCCCCGCGCAGGTCGCCGCTGTTCTGCTCGGCGATGTCCTCGATGACCGCGTCGGTGTACTCGATACCCTCCTTCCGGCAGAGGTCACGCAGGACGGGGACGATAGAGCGCTTCTGCACCGCCGAGAACTCGATGTCCTGGCAGTTGTTTCGAAGCGAGTTGGACATCTCGTAGTACTCGTTGGCGATGAGAATCATCGGCTGGTTGGCCTCCTTCACGAGCGAGGAGATGGCACGGGCACCGCCCCGGTCGGCGTTGCCGTGGATGTTGTCGGCCTCGTCCATCACCACGAGGCGTCGCCCCGCGCCGCCGGCGGTGAGGGTGCCGGACTTCGCCGCCTCGCCGGCGACCTGCTCGATGACGTCCTTCGTGCGGGAGTCACTGGCGTTGAGTTCGATGGTCGGCCAGCCCATGTCGTTGGCCAGCGCGTGAGCGGCGGAGGTCTTGCCCACGCCGGGCGTGCCGTGGAGGACGACCGCCTCGTGGTGGCTCTCCCACGTATCAGCCCACTCCTTCAGCGCGTCGCGGGCCTTGTTGTTGCCCCGTACCTCCGAGAGCGTACTCGGGCGGTACTTCTCCGTCCAGTCCATTGGACCGTGGTTGGTGCGACCGGCGTTTAGGGGTTGCGGAGACAACGTGGCCCGAAGGCATTTACCGCCGGCAGGCGGCGTCTGACCCGTCATGAACGAAGACAGCCGTAGCTACGTCGCCGCCGCGGCGGCCGGTGCCGTCGCGTTCGTCCTCGCGTACGTACTCGTATACGCCCTCAGCATCTCCGTCGTCCGGGACTCGCTGCTGACCGGCATCGCCGAGGCGTTCGGCGACGAGAACGCCGCGTGGAAGATAGTGGGCTGGGTGTTCTTCAACGCCCAGTTCGTCACGACGACCGTCACCGTCGACGTGCCGTTGCTCGGCGGCACCGACGCGGTGAACTTCATCGCCGAGAGCGACTCGCTGTCACCCGTGCTGTACGTGATTCCGCCCGCTCTCTTGACCGCCGCCGGTCTCGCGGCCGCCCGTGTCGACGGCGCGGTGGAGACGGCGCGTGCGCTCCGAGTCGGGCCGGCCGTCACGCTCGGTTACCTCCCGCTGGCAATCGCCGGTGCGCTGCTGTTCGCGGTCAGCGTCGGCGAGGGGAGCGGTGGGTCCCCCGACCTCCTGACCGCCGTCGTCCTCGCCGGCGTCGTCTACCCCGTCGTCTTCGGGACGCTCGGGGCTGTCCTCGGCACGGCACTCGGCGGCGACTGACGCGGCCGAGCGTTTACGTGGGAAGGCGCGGCCACGGACGACCGTGGTCCGTCGATACCCGAGTCAGACAGGCGACGAGCGAGCGGTCACGCCCGTGGTCGCGGTGGTACTGCTCGTCGCTCTCGTCGTCGTCCTCGCCGCCTCGGTGACCGCCGCTACCGTGGGATACGCGAGTGACCTACGCGGCCCGGCCCCGACCGTCGCCCAGTCCAGCGGCGAGTTCGAGCGATACGCGACCGGCGGTGGCCGTTACACCGACCAGATAGTCCGCGTCACGCACCTCGCCGGCGACCCGTTACGCGTCGCCGACCTCGAACTGGTCGTCGACGCCAGCGACGCCTGTGGGAAGTCGGGTCGGTTGGTGAACCTCCCCGCGACGGGCGACGACTTGCGGCCGACCGACGAGTACGTCCGTGGCGACGACGTCTTCGACAACGCCTACGACGCCGTCGAGGGGCCTATCGGGACGGGTGACGTCGACGACGACGGGACGTGGAGCGCCGGCGAGACGGCCCAGTTCCGTCTCGCGACGAGCGAGTGCCCTCTCGACGCCGGCGAGCGGTTCACCGTCCGCCTCGTCCACACGCCGACGGGGGCCGTCCTCGTCGAAGAGTCGATGACGGCGTCCTGATGGGGACCGGCGTTCCGGTACGTTTTTGTTCCAGTCCGATAATCTTGCTAACTAATGACACGCGGCGCGCGCGCCCAACTCGCCGAGAAGATAGCCGGCGAAGTCGCACTCAGCGACGACCCGGGGGCGACCCTTCGGAAGTGGCGTACCGACTTCGGCGTTGCACAGACGGAGTTGGCCGACCGGTTGGACGTCTCACCGTCGGTCGTCTCCGACTACGAGAGCGGGCGTCGGGACAACCCGGGTATCGCCGTCGTCCGGCGACTCGTCGTTGCGCTCCTCGACATCGACGAGGAGCGAGGCGGCGACCACATCCGACAGCACGCCCGCGTGCTGTCCTCGGGGTTCGACAGCGACGTGGTCCACGACCTGCGGGAGTACTCGGCCAACGTCCCCGTCGAGCGAGTGTACGACGCCATCGGCGCCGAGGAACTCCACCGCGGCGGGCAGGACACCGTCGCCGGCCACACCGTCATCAACTCCATCGCCGCCATCACGCGCCTCTCCTCCGACGAGTTCTACCAGTTGTACGGCCAGTCGACCAACCGCGCGCTGGTGTTTACGAACGTCACCCGCGGGGAGTCCCCGCTCGTGGCGCTGCGCGTCGTCTCGCCGACGCCGAACGCCGTCATCCTGCACGGCCTCGACAGCGACGACGTGTGGGAGAAGGCGGCCGATCTGGCGCGCATCGACGACTTCTCGCTCGCGGTCACGGACCGGGATATAGAGGACGTGCTGGACGGGTTACGGGGCCTCCCGTAACATCGGGTTGCTCGTCGCTCAGAGTGCGACGAGCAGGTCCGTCGCGTACATCACGGCGAGGCCGGCGAGGAACGCGAGGACGTTCGTCGGCGTGCCCAGCGACCCGCGACGCCGGACCATCGTCCCGATCTCCCAGTTCACCTGCAGGATAGCGCCCACGCCGATGGCGAGAAACAGCGCCCCCAGCGTCGGCGAGAAGGCGATGCTACCTATCCAGCCACCGAGGATGACCGGCGCGCCAGCGATGACGCCCAGCGCGACGAAGTGTCGCAACGCCGGCCGCTCGCCCTCCGCGACGGGGGCGACCACTGCCGGGCCTTCCGTGACGTTGTGAATCATGAAGCCGACGACGAGGAACGCGCCAAGCGAGACGCGCCCCAGCGCCACCGAACTTCCGATGGCCAGCCCTTCGGCGAGATTGTGCAGGCCGATGGAGAGGGCGACGAGGTAGGCGATACCCAGCGGATTCACGTCACCCGAAGCGTTCCACGCCGAGACGGCCTGCACCAGCAATAGGGCCCCGAGGATGCCCAGCACGACGAGGAGGTTCCCCTCGAAGGCGCCGGGCACCTCGGCCGCCAACTCGAACGCTTCGAACCCGGCGTCGAACGCCAGAAACGCCAGCACGCCGACGGCGAACAGCAGAATAGCGTGCAGCGACCGGTCGCTCATGCCTTGCATCACGGGGTACCACAGCATCCCGAGTGCGACGGGGATGACGCCGACGAACAGACCGACGACGGCCAGCAGGCCGAGTAACTCACCGGTGAGCCCCGGCGACACCTGCGGGGCCGGAATCGTGTGCGTGAACGTCGTCCCGTCCGAGAGGACGAGACCGGTGTGAAGGTCCCACCCCGGCGTCCAGTGGTACGGGACGACGACGCGCCCGCTCTCCATCGGGGCGAGCGTGTTCGTCGCCTCGCCGCCGGCATACAGCGTGAAGTCCCAGTAGGCGTCGTTGACGAGCACCTGGCTGATCGTCACGGGGTCCGGCCCGTTGTTGGTCACGTGGAGGACCACCGTCTCGTCGTTCGGCAGCGACGCGTGCGTGACCGTGACGTCGGGCAACGCGCCACCGGTCACCAGTCCGGCGAACGGGTTCAGAAAGACGAACCCCGCGACGACGACAGCGAGCAAGACGAGCGGTGCAACGGCCCCGACCCACGTCGGGAGGCCAAAGGGCATTCCGCCGCGGGCAACGGTCGCGCCACCGTCGGTACGTTCGTCGGTCATGCTCGCACCTCGAAGAAGCTCATCCAGCCGAGTTCGGCGAACTCCGACTGGTGGGCGTGGAACATATACAGCCCCGGCTGATGGTCCGAGTAGTCCAGTTCGACGATACCGCGCTGTGCCTGACACTGCATGATGGTGTCGATGGTCTTGTGTGTCGGTTTCAGCGTCGTCCCGTGGTCGTAGTAGTCGAAGAACTGCGAGTGGGTGTGAAAGGAGTTGACGAGGTCGAACTCGATGGCGTTAATCAGATACACCCGCTGACGCTGGTCGCGCCGTATCTGTATCGGCTTGACCGTCTCGCCGGCCTCCCACTCGCCGTTCTCGGCGTCGGTCGACCCGACGCCGTAGGCAAAGGCCCGCGTGTTCGCGGCGTACACCTCGTTGTCGCCGTCGAAGTTGGTGTCGAAGCCGTTCATCACCATCACCATCTCGTCGACTTCGTCGGCGCGGTACTCGTGGTTACGCAGTTCGGCCTCCTCGACCAACTCGGCTCGCAGGTCGTCGGTCATCGGGCCGTGGTAGTTGACGTAGTCGCGCGGGTTCTGCCGGACGCGCTCTGGGTCGGGGTCGATGATCATCGCGCCGTAGAGCCCGCGGTGGATGTGCTCTTTCAGCGGCATGGAGTGGCAGTGATAGAAGTGACACCCCGCCGGCCGGGCCTGCCACTCGTAGACGAACCGCTCGCCCTGTTCGATGACGCCCGGACCGTTCTGGGGGATGCCGTCCATCTGCGGGTTGACGTTCTTCAGATGCGGGTGGATTGTGTGGGGGTGGTCCTGACCGTTGCTGAACCGAATGCGAACGAGTTCTCCCTCGACGGCCCGCAGCGTCGGCCCGGGGACCTGCCCGTTGTAGGTCCACGCCGGGAACGTGACGCCCGGCGCGATTTCGATCTCTCGGAGCGACGCGTCCAGTTCGAACTCCCGGACGCGCTGCCCGTCTTCCATCTTGACCGTTCCAGTCTCGAACGTCCGGAGGAACTCGTGTGGATCGAAATCCGCAGATTGGAACTCGCCGACGACGCCGGCGCGACCGTGTGGCGATTCGGCGCCATCGTGGTCGCCCGACGCAGTGGCACCGCCGGAGAGCCCCACGGCGCTCGCGCCTGCGAGCCCCAACCCACCCAATACCGCACGGCGACTGACCGCCGCGTCGTCTTTGACGGCACTGACGAGTCGGTCAGAGAGCGACTCGGTGAGTTCCGCCGCGTCCTCGCGGTCGCCGGTCGACCGTGGTCCGTCGTCGGCCATCAGACAGCACCACCTTCGGGATTCGACTGCCGAGAGAGCACGGCGTCGTTCCAGCTTTTAGATTTCTGCATAGTCGAGATTAGATGCGTCTAAAGCAAAAGTGTGCCGGTGGTGAGAACGCGTGTACGACTGTAGTACGGGCCGGCCTGACGGTTCAAAGCGGTGTTGCGGCGTGGATACGTCTCTCGGTGACAGAAACATCGATCGAAAAGCCGCCGCGCCGGAACGACCCGTCGAACGGAGTGAGACGCCTCGCGAGTTACGTCGTTCCCCACTCGTCGTTTACGCGGACCGCACGTCGTCCGGGTCCGGTCTACTCTACGTACCGGTACTTCCGCTCACCCATCCGCCCCCAGCCATCGAAGACGAACTCCGAGTCGGGTGCAGTGAACTCCTCGACGTCGGCGTTCGTGTCGTGGTTGTGGACGTCGTGAATCTGCTCGTACTCCTCGAACGAGAGGTTGTACCGCTTGCGATTCTGCTCGTCGATGTTCAACTGGGCGATCTCCTCTTCCCAGCCGGGGACGACAGTCTCGGCGTGGACCTCGGCCTGTGCGCCCGACCCGTAGGAGGCGACCAGTAGCTGTTTGCCGTCTAACTCGCGGCCGTGTTCGCGGGCGTGTTTCAGACCGGCGGCGCGGGCGATGTGGACCGACCCGGTGTACCAGTTCCCGACCTCGCGTGAGATCTCCAGCGTCGGGTCGATAGTGTCGGCGTACCAGTCCTGATAGCGCTCCGTCTCGGTTAGCGCGTCGGTGTACTCCCGGATGGCGTCGCGGAACGCGTCGTCGGACTCGAAGTCCTCGCGCATCGGTTGGTGGCCGATTTCCTCGGCGACGAGGTCCTCGACGTCGGTGCCGCGGATGATGTGCCGGTAGCCCAGCGCCGCGGCCTTCCGGACCATGCCGGGGAACGGCGTGTGGAACGGAATCAGCGGGTAGTCGTCGGGGTGGATGTCGCCGACCTGCGACGCGAAGTCGTCGAGCGCTTCGCGCATCCGTGCCAGATAGACGTTCACCGAGCGCTTCCCGTCGACGGAGGGGAACTGCTGGTTCGGCTTGAGGAAGTCCGTCTCGTCGGCGCTGCCGAAGCCCTGTTCGGTGGAGAGTTCCACGAGGCTCGGGTCCTCGTCGACGAGCATCGCGACGGCGCCGGCCCCCTGCGTGGCCTCTCCGGGGTCGTCGCGGGCGTACAGCGCCGTGTCCGTGGCGATGACGATGGCCGCCCGGCCGCGGTTCCGACCGGCTCGAATCCAGTTGTAAGCGTCGTCTAAGCTCTGTGTGCCCGCGATACAGGCGAACTTCCGCTCGCCCTTGTTCGCGTGGTGGAAGTCGCCGTCGTACACCTGTTCGAGACAGCCCGCGACGTACGTCGAGACGGGCTTGGAGTTGTCGAAGGAGGACTCCGTCGCCACGTCGATGCGGCCGATGTCTGCCGGTTCGAGCCCCTTGCGCTCCATCAGTCGGTGGGCGGCGTTGGCCGCCATCGTCACGATGTCCTCGTAGACGTCCGGGAACGAGGAGGCGTGCAGCCCCAACCCCTTCGTGTACTTCCCGGGGTCGTCACCTTGGGCCGGCGCGAACGTCTCGGCGAGGTCCAGCTTCAGTTTCCCTGTCCATATCTCCATCGCGTCGATACCGACTGCTGTCATGAGTAGAGGGTCGGTGGGGGTGGTTAAGTTATTGTCGTCTGTAAATTCGACGTATGTCGAACCACAGCTTAGGTCGACTGCTCCGCCGTGTCAGATTGGCCGTTGCTGTCAGTGACGGTGACGACGACGTAATAGGGTGGTGACCCACCGCCGGGTTGGTTAGAGCTGTCGGTATCGCTCACCGTTTCGGTCGCCGTACCGCCGGTGTATCCGCCGTCCGTGGCGATGTCGAGGCGGTTGTTCTTCGCTGAGGAGTCGTACAGTTCGACCGTGTACCCCGTCAGGTCGTTGTCCGGGTCGGTACCGGTAAACTCGACGGTCACGTCCCCGCTCCGACCGCTTCCTCCGATCGACGTCGTAATCTGGTCGATAGAGACCGAAGGTGGCTGATTCGCCGCCGTCACCTCGAACGTCGTTCCCGCGGTGTCGGCGTCGCTCCGACTGAAACCGACGGTGTACGGCGAGTTCGCGCCCGACCCCGTACTGACGCCAGTCAGTTCGAGGGTGATGGTGTCGCCGTCTGTCGCCCCGTCCGAGGTGTACTGCAGGACGACGTCACTGCCCTGTTCGAGGAACTGAGCGGACCCACCGCCGCCAGCGACGGTGACGCTCGCACTGCCGTAGTTCACGTCGTCGGCGCCCTGCGCGTTCGAGAGGTCGACGTACACCGTCTCGCCGTTCGGGAGCGTGGTCCCGGACGCCGGTGAGAACGATATCTGCTGGGTCTGGCTCCCGGTGTTGGGGTCTAGGTTGTCGACGCTCACGCTGTCGAGGGCCGAGGTACCGGCCCCGCGAGTGACCGAGAAGTCGTCGGTCACGGTGTTACCCGTGTCGGCCCGGGTGAACGGCACCGAGTACGGGTTCGACTGGTCGCTCTGGTCGCCAGCGATGACGTCGGTCAGTCTGATGGTGACTTGCGTTCCCGCCGCGACGTCGCTCGACGGCGTGTACTCGATGCGGGTCTGGTCGTCGTCGGACTGAGAGACCCAAGTGGCGGACCCGCCGCCGGCCGAGGCGATGGAAGCCGACCCGTAGTCGACCTGCAACGGACTCACCGTCTGCGGGTCGTCGAGGTTGATGGTGACCGTCGTCCCCGACGGAAGCGTCGTCGAGGGCGTAAACGTCAGCGTTTGTTCTTGCTTCGCGTTGGGTACCAGTCCAGTGGCCCGCGTGCTACTGAACGAACCGCTGGTGTCGGCGGGCGAGACGGTGTACGTCCGTTCGTAGACCACACTGTCGACGGTGTACGTCAGCGACACCAAGAGTTGTTCGCCCCGCATGTCGACGTTCGAGGCGGTCCCCGACCCCTCGTCGTAGCGGTAGAACTCATAGAGGTACGCCGTGAACGTCGTCCCGGCGGAGACGCGGGCGTTGTCGCCGTTGATGCGCCCGTCGATGTCGAGGTCGGTCTCGCGCGGGATCGGAACGCCGTCCCGGCCGGAGAATCCGGAGGAAAACTGGCTGAAGTCGACGTAAGCGTCCTGCACGTCGCCCTCCACGTAGTACTCGTTGTCCGTCGGTCCGGTGCCCGCCGACTCGTCGGCGAGGGCGTCGATGGTCGTATCAGCCGGTCGGATGTCGATGTCGGTGACGGTTATCTCTTTGTTGTAGGTGTTCTGGAAGGAGAGGTCCACGCCGCCGGGAACGGTGTTGGCGTCGCCGTCGCCGTCCGCGTCGTCGTCGTCTTTCGCCAGCGCCGAGGCGAGGGTGACGCTCCCCGCCGGGAGACCGGTACTCTCGGACTCGACGGTCACCGTTCGCGTGACGTTCTTCGGGTCCCCGGCGTCGAACGAAACGAGGTTCGGTGTCACCGCTACGTCGCCGGTGATAGCCTCCGTCGTCGTGAAGTTGAGTTGATGGGGCGTCGTCGCGGTGGACCCGTCAGTGTTGTACGTGAAGGTGACTCGTCCATCTTGGTCCGTCCTTCGGGTGTTGTCCATCGCCGCGAACGACCCCGGGCTGGAACTGTTGTCGCTGGCCTCGACGGTCACCCCCTCGACGGGGTTGTTGTACGCGTCGCGCACTTCAAGGACGATTTCGGTCTCGCCGCTCTGTGTGACCGTCGCGTCACCCGAGTCGACGACCGTGACGTAGGCGTCCTCCTCGTCGGTGACGCGCGACCCGACACCGACTTTCGCCATCTGGAGTCGGTAGTCAACACCCGACTCGAACGCAATCGTGACGTTGTTGAACGGGCCGTTCTCGCCGGTCTTGCTCACGCTGGTGACGTAGGCGTCGGGGTCGGTGCCACCGGGGTCGTACTCCTCGTCGAGGAGATCTTGGACCTGCGTGGGGGATAGCCGCGTCAGCAGCGAGACGGATACCGGGTTCGTCCCGTCGTCTGTGACGGTGACGGTGCGGGTCGACTGGCTCACCGGTTCGACGTCCACCGTCGTCGTACCGCTCGAAGACCTGCCGAGCGACCCGTTCAGCGCGACCAGCGAGATGCGGCGCCCCTCGACGAACGTCTGTCCCGACAGCGGCAGCGCGTCGCTCCTGAACTGGTTGTACGCGACGGAGTGCTCGTAGTAGGTGGTGGGAGCCGAGCCGTAGAGGTTGTAGTTCGGTTCGTAGACCAGCGTACCGGTGTTGTACCGCCGGGGCGACCCGTCCCAGAGGTCACCGGTCTCACCGCTCGCGACGGCGTTGCTCACGGTGAACGCTTTCGAGGCGTCGACGGTGCCGTTCGTCCGCAACGACCCGGACGGCGGCCCCGGGTTGACCGCGACGGCCCGACTCGGGTAGTTCGTCCCGAGTGTCACCGACACCGCCGCCGACGACCCGCCGCCGACCTGCGAGACGATGGCGTTTCGCAGGTCCTGCATCTGGGTGTGGACCCGCTGGTTGTGGTTGAACTCTATCTCCTCGTTTTGCTGGGGAACCACGAACGCCTGATAGGACGAGAAAGCGACGACGAGGACGGCGAACAACAGTACGGCCCCCACCTGGACCGACTGTGCTCTCCGGTCCCCGACCAAATCCATGCAGGGTAGTTGCGGAGTGGTAGGTAAAAACCTGTCCGGTGACTCAGCTTTCGTCTTCCTCTTCGACGACTTCGGGGTCGCTCATCGCCGTCTGGAGGCTGTCGAGGCCGTTGACCCACTCGGAGACGAGGCCGTACTCCAGGTCCTCGGCGACGTCCATCGCGAGTTCGTCGCCGTCGATGATGCGCGTCCCGGCCTGCACGCAGTAACCAAGCGCCGCGTCGAGGTCTTCTTCGGCCTCGGCGTCCGCTGCGGCACCGACGTAGTCGGCGACCGTCGCCTCTTCGGCGGGACCTTCTGCGACGTACTCCTCGGCGGCGTAGAAGACACAGACCAGCGACGTTTGCACGCCGTCTATCAGCATCAGCGTCTCTTCGTCGTCCATCTCGATGTCGTCGAGGACGATCTCTCTGACCCCGGCGAGTTCGTCCACCGTCGTCTCTTCGTCTAGCGTGCCGTCCTCGTAGTCGGTGAGTATCTTCGCGATGGCGATAGCGGCATCGTCCTGCAGGTTCAACAGGAGGCGCGCCGAATCCTCGTCCTCGGGGTCGACACCCTCCTCTTCGATGCGGTCGAGCCAGTTCTGCCAGCGTTCCTCGGTGTAATACTCCCCCGGCGGAGTGCTCATACAACTCCGTTCGTGCGCCCGGGGATAATAGCTTCGACAGGCGACGCCTACCGCCGCGTAGCCACCAAACCATCCGGAATCGAACGGGTGGCGGTCCTCAAGCGGTTCGACAGGTCCCACCCGTAGTTCTGGGGGATTTATACGCTTTCGTATGCTATGACATTTCATGTCACAGCGGCGCTCGACGCTCGACGCGCCCGGCTACACCGACCCGGCAGTCGTGGGCCGACGGGCGACGCGGGCCGGACTCGCTCTCGCCGCGGCGACGCTACCGCTGGTCGTGGGGACTGTCGCCGGAATGCTCGTGGACGCACCCACGCTCACAGCGGGTGTCGACGCCGTCCTCGCCGCGGCGGGCACGCCGCTCGTCGGTGGATACGGGCGGGCGTGGCTGTTCCACGTCGGCGCGCTCGGCCTGCTCGCGGGGTGCTGGCTGCTCGGGGCCGGCCTCCTGCTAGACGGGTTGTTCGACTAGTCCTCGGCGTCGGCGCTGACCGACCGGACCGGGTCGTCGACCGCGCCGTCGCCTCTGGTCTCGAGCGTCCGCTGTGGGAACGGGATAGAGATGTCTTCCCGCTCGAAGGCCGTCTTGATTTCCCGAACCACGGCCGAGATGGCGCGCCACTTGCGAGGCGGCGTCGGGTGGTCGATCCAGAACCGGAGTTCGAGGACGATGGCCGAATCGCCAAACGACTTGGGGACGACCTGTGGCGGTGGCGAGTCTATGATGTCGTCGACGCGGGCCATCGCATCCTCTGCGGTCTCCATCGCCGTGTCCACGTCGGCGTCGTAGTCGATACCGACGTCGAGGGTCAGCCGTAACAGCCCCTTCTGGCTCCGGTTGGTTATCGCCTTCTCGCTCACCAAGTCGTTCGGCATGACCACGAACTCGCCGTCGAAGTTCTCCAGTCGCGTGTTGAAGATGGTGATGTCTGTGACGATGCCCTCCTCGTCGCCGACGACGACCCAGTCGCCGATGGTGAACGGTCGAGAGAACATGAGAACGAACCCGGCGATGAGCGACCCTAGCGTCTGTCGGGCCGCGAAACCGACGACGATACCGAGGAAACCGGCCCCGACGAGGAGGCCGCCGATGTTGATACCCCAGATGGCGAGGATGGTCGCCCCGGCGGTGACGAAGATCGTCACCTGCCCGAGACGGAGCAGAATCTCTTCCTGATGCTCTGTGAAGTCATCGAGCGCCAGACTCAGGCGGTCGATAGTCCGCTGTAACTGATCCGAGAGGACGAACGCTACCGTGACGAGCAGCGCCGTCTGGAGGGTCCGTAACAGCGTCGGGTCGTCGCTCTCGACGTACGGGCGCAACGTCCCGGCGACGTCGACGAGGTTCCAGACGACGAGAAAGGAGAGGACGACGAGCAACAGCACCGTCAGTTGTGCCGTCCGCAGGAGGACCCCGTGGAACGACGTCGGCGTATAGGCTGCGAGCCGAGTCAGCCAACCGGACCCTAGCTGGCTGACGGCGAGCGTACGCAGGCGAGCGAGCAGCGCTGGGACGACGACGACGCTGAACACGAGGATGCCGAACAGGATGGCCGTCGCGACGAGTTGGCCCTCCGACGCCGCGAGCGCTTCGAGTGACTCTTGGAGCGCCTGCACGAAGTCGAGTAGCGACTGTGTGGACCGATCCGCAGCCTCAGTCGTCGTGTCCGTCCCCTGCACACCCCCCATATCACCACCGTAGTGACTTGTGTCTTCGTTTCCGACCCGTAGACGGAAAGACGAACCGGCAGCGTGACCACGGAACGGACAGCGAAGCGGTGCCCGTTTAGACGCCGCGGCCCTGCAGTTGCTCCTCTTCGGGCAGGTCGGCGTTGGCGTCGCCTTTCATGCCCTTGCCGACGTTCTTGCTGATTTCGGTGAGTTTCTCGGGGTCGTCCCAGTTGTTGACGGCCTCGACGATGGCGGTGCCCATCGCTTCGGGGTCCTCGGCACCGAAGATGCCCGAGCCGACGAAGATGCCGTCACAGCCGTGGTGCATCATCAGCGCGGCGTCGGCGGGCGTCGCGATGCCGCCGGCGGCGAAGTTGACGACCGGCAGGCGACCCATATCGGCCGTCTCGTGGACGAGGTCCGCGGGCGCTTCGTGTTCCCGAGCCCACTTCTCCCGTTCCTCGTAGTTCATCCCCTCCAGTTTGCGGATGGCGCCCTTGATGTTGCGCTGGTGGTGGACGGCCTGGTTCACGTCGCCGGTGCCGGCCTCGCCCTTCGTACGAATCATCGCTGCGCCCTCGTCGATGCGTCGGAGCGCTTCCTGCAGGTTGCGAGCGCCACAGACGAACGGCGCGGTGAACTCGCGCTTGTCGATGTGGTACCGGTCGTCGGCCGGTGTCAGCACCTCGCTCTCGTCCAGCATGTCCGCGCCCGCGGCTTCGAGTATTTCGGCCTCTTTCGTGTGTCCGATGCGCGACTTCCCCATCACGGGGATGGAGACTTCGTCGATGACCGCCTGTAGCGAGGCGGGGTCGGCCATCCGGGCGACGCCGCCACGCTTGCGGATGTCGGCCGGCACCGCTTCGAGGTTCATCACCGCGACGGCACCGACGTCCTCGGCGATGCGGGCCTGCTCGGGCGTGACGACGTCCATGATGACGCCGCCCTTCTGCATCTTCGCGAACCCGCGCTTGACGAGATCAGTACCGCGGCGGAGGTCCTCCAGATCGGTAGCTTCAGGCATTGACCGGGGATTAGGACTGGATTTACTTAACGCGTGTCCTTGGCGGGGACAGGAACGGACGGGCCGGAGTGAACACGGCGAACGACGGCCCGTGGCGTGCTAGTGGTATTTATCCATAGCAGATAATCCGTACACAGATGGATATGGAGTGGCCCCCACTCAACTACACAGGACAGATACGGGTCCTCCACGTCGACGACAACGCGGACTTTCTGGAGGTGGCGAAGGCCGTGCTCACTCGCCAGTCCGACGCGCTTGACATCGTCCCCGTCACCGACCCGACAGTGGTCACTGACCGACTCACCGAGGGCGACATCGAGTGCGTCGTCTCGGACTACGACATGGGCCCCATCGACGGCCTCGAACTCCTGCGAGAGGTGCGGGAAGACCACCCGGACCTGCCGTTCATCCTGTTTACCGGGAAAGGGAGCGAGGAGGTCGCGAGCGAAGCCATCTCGGCCGGTGTCACAGATTACGTCCAGAAGAGCGGCGACAGCGAGACGTTCGAGATGCTGGAAAACCGCATCGAGAACGCCGTCGACCACGCCCGGACCGAAAACCGTCTCGCGTACGAGAGTAGCCTGCTCGACACTATCTTCGAGCAGGTTCCCCATCACATGTACATCAAAGACGCGGCGGGTCGCCACGTCCGAATGAGTCACGCACACGTCGACGACCCCGAGGCGGCCATCGGCAAGACGGACCGCGAACTCTACCCCGGACCCCACGCCGAGGACACCTACGCCGACGACATGTCGGTCATCGAGACGGGCGAACCGATCATCCACAAGGAGGAACAGACCATCGACGAGGTGGGCGAGACGTACAGTTTCGACCATCTCGACGACAACTACGAGCAAGACGTCGTCACCGACAAAGAGCGGTACAACGAGTGGGCACTCACCTCCAAGGTGCCGTGGCGCGACGAGAACGGCGACATCGTCGGTCTCATCGGCATCACGTTCGACATCAGCGACCGCAAGCACTACGAGCAGTCGCTGGAACGGCACACCGAGCGTCTCGAACAGTTCCTCGCCGAAGTCGCTCACGACATCCGGTCGCCGCTACAGGTCGCGAGTTCGAACGTCGCGTTGCTACGGGAGACGGGCGCTGACGACGAGCGACTGGACGCTATCGAACGGAGCCACGACCGCATCGCCGCGCTGGCCGACGAACTCGGGAGCTTCGCCAGACACGGCGACGTCGACCCGACGCCGGAACCCGTCGACCTGTCCGAGGCCGTCTCGGAAGCGTGGGCCAGTCACAGCACAGATGAGGCGACGCTCTCGGTCGGTGACCTCCCGACCGTCGAGGCGGACCCCACCGAACTGAACCGCCTCATCGACAACCTCATCGACAACGCGATTGACCACGCCGGGTCCGACGTGACGGTGACCGTCGGCCCTCTCGACGACGGAACGGGATTCTTCGTCGCCGACGACGGGCCGGGTATTCCCGAGAGCGACCGTGAGGGGGTATTCGAGACGGGGTACACTACCGCCGCCAAGGGGACCGGTCTCGGACTAGCCATCGTCGAGACTGTCGCAGACCGACACGGCTGGACCGTCGCGGTGACCGAGAGCGAGGCGGGCGGCACGCGGTTCGACATCAGTGTCTGACCGCGGGTGCACTCTACCCGCCCGACCGCTAGCGTTTTGCCCGCGCCATCCCACAGCGGAGACATGGCCACACAGGAGGGTGTCGGTGGGCGCATCGAGGCGATCGTCGCGCGGGTCTTCGACGGGCCAGTGCCCACCACCGAGGGACTCCCACGGTACGTCGCGCCGCTTCCCGAGTGGCTCGAAAACGTCGGCTTACGGCTGGCGTGGCCTATCGCGCTGGTCAACCTCGTCGGGACGCTCTTTGGCTTCTGGTACTACGCCGGCCGACCGCTGAACCTCACACCGCCGCTCGTCGAGGGCCAACTTGGCGCCGCGCCGTTGCTCGCCTACCCGCTCATCCCCGACTCGCCGGTGGCGACGATGTTCATCGGCCTCTCTTTTGCCGCGTGGCGACTCGACTGGGACGTCGAGTGGTTGCACATGCTCGCGTTCTTCGGGTGTATCAAACTCGGCCTGTGGACGCCGTTCGTCCAGTTGGTCATCAACGGCCCGGGCGGCATCGCGGCGTGGCTCTACTGGTTTCTCGTCCTCTCGCACATGGCGATGGCCGTCGAGGCGTTCCTCATCCACCGATACGCCAGCTTTTCGGTGCCGGCGGTCGCCGTCGCCGTGTTCTGGTACGGGTTCAACGACGTGGTCGACTACTTCGTGCCGGTACTCGGAGGCCCCCACCACACGTGGCTCCGCGGCGAACCGCTGGTGGCGGCCTACACGTTCGACCACACCGTCCTCGCGCACGACCTCGCGGCGGGGTGGGCCGTCGTCCTGACTCTCGCCGCGACGTTCTGGGCGCTGTCGACGCGGGTCGAGAAGATAAAGCGCCGGTCCGCGACCGAGTGAGCGGCGCTCAGATAGTGAATGGGTCGTCCTCGTCGCGCTCCTCTAACACCCACTCCAGTTCCTCGATGGCGCGCAGGATGGCCACTTCGGCCTCGTCTTCCAGTTCCGAGGACGGGGGGTCGTGGCTGTCGTACTCGTCCCGAAGCGCCTCGATGCGGTCCCGTATCGCTGCCTCGTCTTGCATACGCGACCGTACTCGCCGGTCGGCATTGATGCTACTGGTCGCGGCGATGCGCGCGAAGAAGGGCGGCCGAACGCAGTTCGTCGCTTACCGCACGACGACGACGGCGTTCTCCGTCTCGGTCATCTCGCCCTCGCCGGAGTACGTACGAGATTCCTCGACGGCGAACATCTCCGCGTCGAGTTCGAACTCGCCGCCTGCGACGACCAGCGTGTCGCCGTCGATCTCGTAGTCGCCGGACTCGATAGCGCTATCGAGGGCACCGACGTCGCTCCCGAACTCCGGCCCGACGATGGAGTAGTCGAGGTCGATGTCGCTGACCTCGGTGGTGATGTCCGGGGCGTCTTCGAACGTCTCCAGCGTCTCGACGTGCATGGCCTCGGCGATGGCCGCGGCGAACCCTTCGACGTGACCGTACACCTCGACGTGCTCTAAGTCGGCGTTCAGCGGCAGGCCGTTCTCCGTCTTGTAGCGGCGGAGCGCGGAGACGACTTCCATCGCCGTCTCGCCCGCTTCGAGGTCCGCCTCGTAGCCGCCGGCGACGGGCCAGTCGGTCGTGTGGACCGACTCTTCTTCGTCGTAGATTCGGTCCCACAGTTCCTCCGTGATGTGGGGGAGGAAGGGCGCGAACAGTTTCAGGAAGGTCCGGTGAGCGGTCAGGAGGGTGTACTCCGTGGACGGGTCGCTCCCGTCGGAGAGGCGCTGTTTGGCGATTTCGAGGTAGTCGTCACAGAACGTGTTCCAGAAGAACGACCGCAGTTCGTTGCGGGCCTTCGAGAACGCGTAGTCCTCGAACTTCGCCGTGACGGAGTCGATGGTCGCGTCCAGTTCCGCCAGTAGCCAGCGGTCGACGGCCGAGAGGTCGGCCTCGTCGACGTCGCCGACCGCGTCGTGGGCAGGAGTCAACTGGTCGACGAGTCGGGAGGCGTTCCAGAGCTTCTGGAGCAGGCGTTCGCCCGCTTCGAGGTCCCCCTCCTTGTACGGGAAGTCGTCGCCGATGGAGGTGCCGGCGGCCCAGTAGCGGGCGGCATCGACCGGGAAGTTCTCCAGCACCTCACTGGGCGGGATGACGTTGCCCTTCGATTTGGACATCGCCTCGCGGTTCTCGTCTAGGACCATCCCGTTGACCATGACGTTCTCGAAGGGCACCTCGTCGGTGTGCTCGTAGCACTTGACGACGGTGTGGAACAGCCAGAACGAGATGATGTCGTGGCCCTGCGGGCGCAGGTCGAACGGGTACAGTTCCGGCATCTCCATCTCGAAGGTGCCGTCGGTGATGGAGTTGGGTTCGTCCGCGTCGGCGTCGTCGTCCGCGGTCCAGTCCCAGCCCGCATTCACGAGCGGCGTGAGCGAGGAGGTGGCCCACGTGTCGAAGACGTCCTCTTCGGGCGTGAACGTGTCGTGGCCGCACTCGGGACAGCCGTCGACCGGCGGGTCGTCCGAGAGCGGGTCCGCGGGCAGTTGCTCGGGGTCAGCCAGAATCGGCTCACCGCACTCGTCACAGTACCAGACCGGAATCGGGATGCCCGAATCGCGCTGGCGGGAGATACACCAGTCCCACTCCAGCCCCTCTATCCAGTGCTGGTAGCGACTGTACATCTTCTCGGGGAACCACTCCATGTCGCGGCCGGCCTGCAGGTACTCGTCTTTCTTGTCCAGCAGTTTGATGTACCACTGCTCGGTGACCAGATACTCGACTTCGACGCCACAGCGCTCGTGGACCTGCACGGTGTGCTCGTGGTCGCGCGATTCCAGCAGGTACCCCTCGACGTCTAAGTCTTCGATGATGGCCGCGCGGGCCTGCGTGGTGCTCATCCCCTCGTAGTCGCCGGCCACCTCGGTCATCGTCGCCGATTCGTCGATGGCCAGTCGGAGGTCGAGGTCGTGGGCCTGATACCACTCGATGTCGTTCTGGTCGCCGAACGTACAGCACATGACGAGGCCGCTGCCGGTCTCCATGTCGACGCGTTCGTCGGCGATGATGGGCACCTCCTGTCCGAACAGCGGGACCCGCGCGGTGCCGCCGACGAGGTGCTGGTTCTCGTCGTCGTCCGGGTGGACGAAGACGGAGACACAGGCCGGGAGGAGTTCCGGGCGCGTCGTCGAAATCGTAAAGGTCTCGTCCTCGACGGGGCCGTCGCCGTCCTCGACCAGTTCGAAGGCGATGTCGTTGAACTTCGTGTGCTTGTCCTCGTCCTCCTGTTCGACCTGCGAGATGGCCGTCTCACAGTCCGGACACCAGATGGTCGGCGCGCGCTGGCGGTACTCCCGACCCTGCTCGTAGAGGTCGAGGAAGGACAGTTGCGAGACCCGCTGGACCTCCGGCGCGATGGTCTTGTAGGTGTTGTCCCAGTCGACGGAGATAGCCAAGGATTGAACGTCCTCGGTGAACTCGTCCTCGTAGCGCGTACAGACCTCGCGGCACTTCTCCTGGAACTCGCGGCGCTCGAAGTCCTGATGGCGGATGTCCAGTTCGCGCTCTGTCAGGCGCTCGGAGGCGATGCCGTTGTCGTCGTAGCCGAAGGGGAAGTAGACGGTGTCGTCGGCCATCCGGTGGTAGCGGGCGACGAAGTCCTGCAGGGTGAACTGATAGAGGTGGCCCATGTGGAGGTTGCCCGACACCGTCGGCGGCGGCGTGTCGATGGTGAAGCGGGTGTCGGCGTCGCCGTCGTAGGCGTAGGTGTCCTCGGCGACCCAGTGGTCCTGCCACTTGGGCTCTATCTCGGCGGGGTCGTACTCCCCGTCGATGCTCTCGGACTGGTCGGCTGGCGATTCCTCGGTCGGTGGGTCCTGTGTGTCACTCATGTCTGAACGGCGGCGTGTCGGTCGAAAACGGTGCGGGCGTCGAGAGGTGGTGTTAGTGGGGCGTGGGGGCCCCTACTACGGCGGGTACGAGAACGGCTTCGGAGACTGCTCGACGCGCCATTACGTGTATGTGGGCCAACCGGGGGCTAAACGACTTCGGTTTGCTGGTGTCGATGCAACTCTTGAGTGTGGGGACGCGAGCAGGGGTCCGAACAGCCAGAAAGTCCCGCCCGATTGGCTGTTCCACGAGGTGGGACGTTCCGGTTCTGTCGAATCACAACGACGTTACCGAATCAATAGACGGTATCTAGGGCAGTTCGTGGTCGCGGTCCTCGGCCGAATGGGCGCGGACCCACAACTCGCCGATACGGGAGAGGCGGGTGCGGTAGGACTTCCCGTGTTCCTCCTGCTCGATGTACCCCTTGCCGCCGGGGCCGAGTCGGTCGACGTTGTAGATGACCTTCGAGCGGAACGAGTCGGTGTACTCCTCGCCGAGGTCGCGGGCCAGTTCTTGGGCCAGTTCCGAGACGGACTCGAACTCGCCGTGTTCGCCCAGTGTGAAGAGGATGACCTCCTCGAACGGCTTGACGTTCGAGAACGACGCGACGGGGAGTTCGACGATGTGTGAGCCGTCTATCTCCTTGGCCCCGATGGTAGTGCCGCGTTCGTCGAACTCGTCTAAGAGGTCCAGTGCCGTCGCCAGTCGCTCGTCGACCCGGTCGTCGACGTCCCCGCCCTGCTGGAGGTCTTCGAGGAGGGCGACCTGTCGGCGCAGTTCCTCGGCGAGTTCCGTCTCCAGATACTTCTCGGGGACGGTGTAGTAGGTGTGGATGCGGTCCCGGTCGCCCTCGCGTTCGACCATGATGGAGTGGGCGGCCGTCGCGAAGGCAAAGGAGACGGTCCGGGGCATCGCGGAGACGTTGACCCACACCTCGCCCCCGGCGTCGAGTTCCGCGTTGATGAGTTCGAACGCCTGCTCGAAGGCCTCGTCGTAGTCGTAGACGTCGGCGACGACGACCCGTTCGGTCTCGGCCCCCAGCAGGTTGCTGTAGTCTTTCTCCAGCTTTCTGGCGAGGTTGCGCGAGTACTCGACGTTGGCCTCCGAACCGACGGCCCCCTCTAAGAGGATGACGCGGTCCACGTCGAGTTGCTCGCGCACCAGCGGCGCGATGAGCCGGTCGTAGTCGAAGCCGACCGGGACGATGTGGGTCTGCATACCCAAACTGCCGTCACGGACGGTTATAAACTCCCGTAGACTCCCGCCGCGTCGGCGACGGGTATCCGACCGAACAGTTACTTACAGGCGTCGTGGACCGTCTCGCCGTCTTCGTTCGGGCTTCGAGACTCGCCGACGACGATGGGTTCGCCGCAGGCGGCACAGGTCAGCGACGCGCCGGGGGTCGCGCTCTCCGTCGCGGACTCGGTCGTCTCGTCGTCGGTCGATACCACGGCGGTGTCGTCGTCCGACTCGTCGTCGGAGACACCGACGGACGTGTCGATGTCGAGGGCGTCGTTGACGCCGCAGTACTTCGTGCTCGCGTTGAACCCGAAGACGAGCGCACCGGCACCGGCCAGCAGGCCCCGCACGCGCTTGCCGTTCCGGAACGAACGAATCGCGGCGATGGTGAGGACCACTGCGAGGGCTGCACGGGCGAGTCTGTCGCGGTCGCCGACGTTCTCTGAAACGTCCATATTGGACCGTCGGCCCGGACGCCCTTGTAGGTTCACGTCTCGGCCACGGCGGCCCCGTCCTCACTCGCCGAACGGGTCCTCGTAGCCGTTGCGGATGAAGTACCGTACCCAGTTGCCGTGGGTCCGGTCGGCGGGGTGGTTGGCGACCTGTTCGTACTGGACCGTCCCGGACTCGTCGATGACGTAGGTCGCGGCGATACCGGTGAGACCGTGACTGGTCTCCTCGGTGCCGCTGTACTGCGCTGCGACATCGCCGTCGGGGTCGGCCAGCAGTTGGATGTCGAGGTCGTAGCGGTCCCGCATCTCCGTCACGGGGCCGATAGGGTCGGTGACGACGGGGAAGATGTCGACGTCGTCGTTGAACCAGAGGTCGTAGGAGACTTCGCTGAACGTCTGTAGCTGTTCGGCGCAGAAACTGCACCAGTGGCCCCGGTTGACGAGAACGACCGTCGGGCCGTCGCCGAGGTGGTCTGAGAGGGAGACGTCTTCACCGCTGGTACTCTGGAGCGTGAAATCCGGCGCTTGCGACTGTTCCAGCGTCATGCAAGCGTCGTTAGCCGCATCGATAAATAACGGGCGTCCGGGTGTGCGACCGGTCGACACAACCGGGGGCTGAGAGACGGCGGAGCAGACGGCCGTCAGTCGGCGTCGACGCCGTCGACCCGGTAGACCGCCGGTTTCTCCTCCGGCGCGGTGGAGGTGACCAGCGAGACGCCGACCGTCAGGACCAATCCGAGTAGGATGCCGACGATACCGGGCGTCCAGCCCATGTACGCGGTCGGGAGCGCGACGGAGGCGCCGACCACTCCAGCGAGCGTCTCGACGACGGGGAAGACGTGCAGGACGTAGAATACCTGCGTCCCGCCGATGCCGGCGTACATCCCGTAGCGGGTGGTGCCCTGCCAGTACAGCGCCAGCGCGACGGGCACCGTCAACTGGGCGAACCCGCTGAAGGCGGTGTCGCCTATCTGGACGAGCGTCCCCGGCGTGTAGAGACTGGCGACGAACGAGAGCGTCGCGAACGCGACGACGCCGACGCGGGCGACCAGCGCCTCCCGTGCGTCCGCGTCGGCCTCGCCCTCGCCGAAGACGCGCTTCAGCGGGCGGTAGACGTCCCGCGTCAGGTACGAGGACCCCGAGAGGAGCATCGAGTCGCTGGAGGACATCATCGCCGCCATCGCGCCGGCGATGACCAGCGCCGCGAACCACGTCGGCGTGTACTGGGCCAGCAGTGCCGGGACGACGTTGCTGCCCTCCGGCACCGTCACGCCGAGGCCGGCGGCCCACGCGCCGAGCATGAACGCCGGCACGAACAGCAAGAGGACGAGGACGGGCCACAGCGCGAACGTTCGCTTCAGCACCGTCTTCGACCCGGCGGCGAAGAACCGCTGGTTTATCTGCGGGAACATCGTCACGCCGAAGGCGATGCTGATGGCCGTCGAGAGCATCCACTGCGGAGTGTAGAGGCCGCCGCCCAGCGCGAGGAACTCGGGGTTCGTCTCGGCGAGCGCCGCGGTGGCTTCGCCCGCGCCGCCGACGGCGGCAAGAATCCACGCGACGGCGACCCAGACCAGCGAGAGCATGAACAGGCCCTGTAAGGTGTCGGTCCACGCGACACCGCGCATCCCGGAGATGGCGACGTAGACGATCATGAACAGCGTGATGCCGCCCGCGCCGACCCAGAACGGCACCGCCCCCTCGGTCAGGCCGACGATGGCCTGTCCCGCCCCCTTCTGCTGGAGCATCACGTACGGGAACAGCCAGACGAGACTGACGCCGGCGACGAGGACCCGGAGCGGCGTCGACCCGAAGCGGTCCCCGAGCATCTCTCCCAGCGTGACGTAGCCGTGGCGCTTGCCGACCAGCCACTGCTTGTACCCCAGCACGTACCAGAGGACGGCGAAGATGATGCCGTCCATCAGGCCCATGACCAGAATCCACTCGGGGCCGGCGGCGAACGCGAGGTTCGGCCCGCCGAAGAAGGTGAACGCCGAGAGGAGGGTGGCAAACGTCGTAAAGAGGAGGACGACGGTGCCCAGCGTCCGACTGGCGAGGTAGTAGTCCTCGGCGCTCCGGTCGGTCAGGCGGTAGGCGACGACACCCACCGCCAGCGCGACGACCATGTACGCGCCGACGATACCCAGTTGAAGCGCGGTGTCGGCCATCTCAGTGTACCCCCTCGACGCCGAGTCCCCAGTCGGTTCGGGCGAAGACGGCGAATACGACGCTCGCCAGCACCATCCAGCCAATGTGCCACCAGAGCCACACCGGCAGTCCGAACGCGACACCCGCACTGCCCCAGAGGAACCACGGGACGGCCAGCGCCATCAGGACGACGGCGACGAGAGTCCAGCCGACAGTTCGTGCGACGCTCATTTCGACGTATGGTACACACTGCCGATACTAATGGGTGTCGAACCTTCACAGCGACGCTATGAAGAGTTTTTCTCTTCAGTACACACGGGTCCCGGGTTCGACGTCGCGTTCGGTCGTCAGGTGAACCACGCCGTCACCGCCGTCGACGCCGGTGACCAGACACTCGCTCTCGAATCCCGCGATGGAGACGGTGCCGAGGTTGACGACGGCGACGACCTGTGCGCCCAGCAGGTCCTCGTGGTCGTAGTAGTCGGTGAGGCCCGCCGCCGACTGCAGGGTCTCCTCGCCGAAGTCCACCTCGAGTTTATAGACGTCCTTTCGCGCCTCGGGGAAGTCCGCCACGTCGACGACTTCGCCGACGCGCATCTCCACGTCTTCGAGGAACCGTGCCGGGTCGATGCTCGCTTCGCTGAATCCCATGGGACCGTATTGTGGGGCCGGTT
The DNA here is from genome assembly GCF_011602445.1 of Haloarcula sp. JP-L23. Taxonomy (NCBI): domain Archaea; kingdom Methanobacteriati; phylum Methanobacteriota; class Halobacteria; order Halobacteriales; family Haloarculaceae; genus Haloarcula; species Haloarcula sp. JP-L23. Next base: position 3,076,408 of record NZ_CP050014.1, read on the forward strand.
ATATGACAATCGCGCCGCCAGAGGAAGGTATGCACACAGCAGTCCAGTTGTGGACGCTCCGGGAGCTCGACGTCTCGACGCCGGCGCTGCTCGACCGGGTCGCCGCCGCGGGGTACGACGGCGTCGAGTTCGCCGGCATCGAGGACCCGCCGGAGACTGCCCGAGCGATGGACGAGGTGGGACTGGTGGCGGCCGGCGCGCACGTCGGCGCCGACGAACTCAGGGCGGACCCGGTGGGCGTCGCGGCAGAGTTGACGACGCTCGACGTCCCCTACGTCGTCGTCCCGTACCTCGACCCGGACCACTTCATAGACACAGCGACCGTCGACGAGACGGCCGCGATGCTCGACGCCCTCGCAAGCGAGTGCGACCGGCCGCTCCTCTATCACAACCACGACCACGAGTTCGTGCCGGTCGGGACCGAGACGGCGTTCGACCGCCTCGTCGCGGAGACCGCTATCGGGTTCGAACTCGACGTGGGGTGGGCGGAGGCGGCGGGCCGCGACCCCGCGGCGCTCCTCTCGGACCTCGCAGGCCGCGTCCCGGTCGTCCACGCCAAGGACGTGACCGCCGCGGGCGAACCGACCGAACTCGGCGAGGGCGTCGTCGACCTGCCCGGGGTCGTCGAGGCCGCCCGCGACGCCGGCACGGAGTGGCTGGTCTTCGAACACGACGACCCCGCGGACCCGATGGCCTCGGTGGAGAACGGTATCGAGGTCTTAGAGCGCGTACTGGACGCGTGACCGACGTCGCTGCGTGGGACTAACCACCAGACAGACCCGCGACGCCAATTATTTGGAGCGCCGTCGCCAACGTAAGCATAGTGACAGCGGTCTGTCGCCGCTCTCTGCGATGGACCAGGAGTCCGGGATAATGCACGACACAGCGAAATATTTGATACACGCGGACATTACCGCCGCCGGCGTCGTCGAGCGAAGCGACGTCGTCGGCGCGGTGTTCGGCCAGACCGAAGGGTTGCTCGGCGAGGAACTGGACCTTCGGGACTTACAGGACTCGAAGAAGGTCGGCCGCATCGACGTGGAGATACGCTCCGAAAGCGGGCAGTCGTTCGGCCAGATAACCGTCGCGAGCGGCCTCGACAAGGTCGAGACGGCCATCCTCGCGGCGGCCCTAGAGACCATCGAGCAAATCGGCCCCTGCCGGGCCGAGATAGCCGTCTCTGACATCGAAGACGTCCGGAGCGCCAAACGACGGGAAGTGGTCGACCGGGCGACGGAGTTGCTGGCCGCCTTCGAGGAGCAGTCCGTCCAGACCGAGGACATCGTCGAGACGGTCCGACAGCGTGCCCGCGTCGAGGACATCACGGAGTACGAGGGCCTCCCCGCCGGCCCACGGGTCGCCGACTCCGACGCCATCGTCGTCGTCGAGGGGCGCTCCGACGTCCTGCAACTGCTGAAGTACGGCGTGAAGAACGCCATCGCCGTCGAGGGGACCGACGTCCCCGAGGCCGTCGCCGAGTTGACGAACGAACGGACCGTGACGGCCTTCCTCGACGGTGACAGGGGCGGTGATCTCATCCTGAAGGAACTGGCACAGGTCGGGCAGGTGGACTACGTGGCCGTCGCGCCGCGGGGCCACTCGGTCGAGGACCTCTCGCGCGGCGAGGCGATGAAGGCGCTTCGGGACAAGGTGCCCTACGACACCGTCGCCGACGCGGACTCCCCGGAAGCCGCCCTCGAAGCAGTCGCAACGAGCGCTGACGGGGCGGGCACTGTCGACGGGTCACAGACGGGCGCGGACGAGACGGTCGCCGAGTCTGCAGCGGCGGTCAGCAGACCCGACCCGGTCTCGCCGTCGCCGGACGAGCGAGTAGCGGCCGAAGCGGCCGCGACGGGCGGGCAGGAGACGGCGGCGACGCCCAACGAGGACGACCCGGTGGGCGACGAAGACGCCACCGAGGAGGAGACGAGTACAGACGAGACGGTAGACCCAGCCGGGCTCTCGGACCACGTCGACGCCGTCATCCGGAGCGAGAGTGGCACCGTCCGACTGCTCGACGAGGACCTGACCGTCCTCGCCGAGGGCGACGCCGACGACGTCGTCTCGCTCGTCGAGTCGTGCGACGGCGTCCCCCGGACCATCGTCTTAGACGACATCTGCTCGCAGAAAGTGTTAGACGTCGCCGCCCAGCGCGGTGTCGACGTCGTCGTCGCGACCGGCGACGGCGAGTACGTCAAGCAACCGACGAGCGTGCAGGTCCGAACCGTCGGCTAGAGGTCCAGTACCATGAGGACGCCGTCGCCGTCGTCGTAGTGGTCCGGGAGGTGGTCGGTGACCGAGAAGCCGAACCGCCCGTAGAACGACCGGACGCGTTCCTCGTCCGCCCGAGCGGTGAGTCGAAGCGTCTCGAACCCCTCCGAGCGAAGGGTGTCGAGCAGGCCGTCCATCAGTCGCGTGCCGTGGCCCTGTCCCTGTGCCGGCGGCGCGACGGCGAACTCCGCGAGGTAGGCGACGGGGTGGTCCGGGACGACGAGTGCGTACGCTATCGGGCCGTTCTCGTCGAGGACGAGGACCAGCGGCGGCCCGTCGATTGCGACGTCGAGCAGGCCCGGCCACGGGTGGTCGAGCGCGGCCGACTGGATGGCGCTGAGGCGGTCGTGGTCCGCGTCGCTGGCCGGACGAATCATACCAGCGCGAGGCCCACGGCGACGGCGACGCCGGTGAGTGCCGCCGCGAGCGTCGCCAGCGCGTTGACGCCCTGATTGCCGACGACGGTGCCTTCGACGGTCGCTCCGAGGAGGCTGTCGACGGTCATCCCGACGAACCCACAGACCAGAATCACCGCCGCGCCGACTGACCCGACGGTGCCGATGGTGACGGCAGCGATACCGGCGATGATGCCCGACCCCACGAGGCCGGCGACGACGCCCTGCCACGTGACGCCACCGTCGGTGCCGGGTTCGACCGGCTGGAACGTGGTGATGAGTCGGGGGTTGTCGTAGAGGCCGCCGAACTCGCTGGAGAAGGTGTCGGTCATGGCGGCGGCGACGGCGCCGGCGAAGGCATAGAGGAACAACGTCGGGTCGACGGCGGTGTGGCTCGGACTGGCCGCCCACGCGAGGACGGCGACCAGCGCGACGATGGAGTTCGCGAGGACGTTCCCGCTCCCGCGGGCCCCCTCGTTCTCCTCGGCGATGCCGCGGTCTTTCTTTTCCTCGTAGCGGTACTTCGTCGAGAGACCGCCGAGGCCGAAGAAGGTGATGAGCATCGCGAACCAGCCGTACCCGCCCAGCACGATGGTCAGCAGCGAGAGGAGGACGCCGGTAAGCATGCCGGGTAAGGAGGCCGTATCCAGCGCGTACGCGACGTACCCGAGGACGGCCGAGATACCCAGTGCGACGAACACGCGCTGGGAGGCCACCGACGGGTCGAGTTCGAAGAACAGCCACAGCAACAACCCGACCGAGAGCATCACCAGCGGGTCGTCACGCTCGAACAGCACCGACCGGAGCAGCGCGGCGACGAGGGCACCGCTGGCGGCGAGAAACAGCGCGTCGGGCCACGCGACCGTGGCGCCCTGCAACCGGGCGGCCCCCAACTGCGCAGCGACGCCGGTGGCGAATCCGCTGACGACGAACCCGGCGGACGCGACGACCTCGTCAGTCCGAACCCGAGCGGCCAGTCGCTGGCCGAGGTTGCCGTAGGCGACGATGACGACGGTGCCGACGAACACCCAGACGGGGAGTCCGAACTGGACCGCTATCAGGGCGAGGCCGGCCGCGGCGAGCGCGAAGGCCGCGAGGCCGTACAGTTTGCCGTCCTCGTAGTCCCCGGGGCGGGCGAACAACTCGAACAGCGCCGACCCCTGACCGACGACGGTCATGGCGAGTACCGCGACGAGCACGAACGGGGCCGTCGCGGCGACAGTCGCGAGCGCCGGCGACTGGATGCGGGTCGCGGCCGGCACGACGAACGCTAGCGTCCCGACCGCAGCGAACGCGCCAGCACGTCGGACTGTCGAAGTCACGTCCCGCCGGTATCCCCGAGAGCCACTTACCCTTTCCGAACTTGCGGGCTATCCATCAGTACGTTGTGAACACGTCCACAGGCCGACGGTCCCGGACCGTGAGGTTTAGGCGAGCGGTCGGTGTACCCGTCGCTGTGGGCCTCTACGATAGGTACCTCGCCAGCCGACTGCGGATGAGCGACGCCGACCTCCCGGAGACGGTGGCACTCGTCATCACCGAGCGTGATCTGTTGACGGACGGCGCCTACACCACCTTAGAGCGATTCTTCGACTGGGCGGTCCAGTACGAGGCCGATACTGTCGTGGTGTACGTGAGCGTCCTCGACGAGGACGTGGTGCCGACGATTCGTCGGGAACTGGCCGACCTGCGCGCGCCGAAGCAGATCGCAATCCGCGGGCCGGACGACGAGACGGTCGCCGACGCGCCGATACAGATATCCATCGGCCTCGGCGGCCAGTCGGAGTTCGCCACGGCCGTCCAGAAACTCGCCGAGGACGTCGAGGCCGGCACGCTCGCCCCCGAGGACATCGACGAGGCCGCCGTCGAGGACCATCTCGTCTTCCCGACGGACCCGGACCTCGTCATCAAGACGGGCGCTGAACGGCTCTCGGACTTCATGATCTGGCAGTCGGTGTACTCCGAACTGTACTTCACCGACGTGAACTGGCAGAACTTCCGACGTCGGGACTACCTGCGGGCGTTGCGGGACTATCAGGAGCGCCAGCGGCGATTCGGCCGGTAGGACGAATCCTGCCGAGCGTCGCTCGGCGACGGTTTGGCCGCTGAACGGAGTGAAGCGTCCGAACGCCGACAGACCGCGTCTGTCGGAAGTTCGGCCGGTAGGGCCGCGCACCCCACTCATGTTATCTGAGTGAACAGACGCGTGCCTTTTTGCTCACGCGCGTCGTACTCTCCGAACGCTGTGAGGTGGTACCAATGACCACCGACAAACCCCATCAGAATCTGGCCATGATCGGCCACGTAGACCACGGGAAGAGCACACTCGTCGGTCGGTTGCTGTACGAGACAGAGAGCGTCCCGGAACACGTCATCGAGCAGTACCGGGAGGAGGCCGAGGAGAAGGGCAAGGGCGGCTTCGAGTTCGCCTACGTCATGGACAACCTCGCCGAGGAGCGCGAACGGGGGCTGACGATAGACATCGCCCACCAGAAGTTCGACACGGACGCGTACTACTTCACCATCGTCGACTGTCCGGGCCATCGGGACTTCGTGAAGAACATGATCACGGGTGCGAGTCAGGCGGACAACGCCGTCCTCGTCGTCGCCGCCGACGACGGCGTCCAGCCACAGACGCGAGAACACGTCTTCCTCGCCCGGACGCTGGGCATCGGCGAACTCGTCGTCGCCGTCAACAAGATGGACATGGTCGAGTACGGGGAGCCCCGGTTCCGCGAAGTCGTCGAGGAAGTCAAGGAGTTGCTGGACCAGGTCCAGTTCCCCACGTCGGACGCCTCGTTCATCCCCATGTCGGCCCTGCAGGGCGACAACGTCGCCGAGCGGTCCGAGAACATGGACTGGTACGACGGACGAGTGCTACTCGAAGCGCTCAACGACTTACAGGAACCCGAACCGCCGACGGACGCGCCGCTTCGCCTGCCGATTCAGGACGTCTACACTATCGAAGGGGCCGGGACCGTCCCGGTCGGTCGCATCGAGACGGGACAGTTGCGACCCGGCGACGACGTGTCGTTTCAGCCATCGGACGCGAGCGGCGAGGTCCGCTCTATCGAGATGCACCACGAGGAGGTCGACCTCGCCGAACCCGGCGACAACGTCGGGTTCAACGTCCGCGGCATCGGGAAGAACGACATCCGTCGTGGTGACGTCTGTGGTCCGGCGGCGGACCCGCCGACCGTCGCCGAGACGTTTCAGGCGCAGATATTCGTGATGCAGCACCCGTCGGTCATCACCGAGGGGTACACGCCGGTCTTCCACGCCCACACCGCACAGGTCGCCTGTACCGTCGAATCGCTCGACCGGAAGGTCGACCCGTCCTCCGGCGAGGTGCTGGAGTCGGACCCCGACTTCATCGAGTCGGGCGACGCCGCCGTCGTGACCGTCAGGCCGCAGAAACCGCTGTCGGTCGAACCGAGCGACGAGATTCCCGAACTCGGGAGTTTCGCCGTCAGAGACATGGGACAGACCGTCGCCGCCGGTCGCGTCCTCTCGGTAACCGAGCGCTAGCCGCTGTGACGCCGTCCCGTCCGGTCGCGGGCCGGATAGCGACGGCTGAACCCGACCTCGACGTCAGTCGAAGCGACTGCTCCGCTCGTGGCCGAAGACGTTTCCCTCGGTCGTGATTCGGACCCGATGCTCGTACGTGTCCGAGAAGGTGTGCGTCTCGAACTCGACGACCCATCTGCCGTCGTCTCGCTCGACCGACGACACGTCGCCCGGTTCGCCGACGCACTCCTCGTCGGCGTAGCCGAGTGCCAACGCTGCCGCGGTGTCCGCGTCGTCGACGGTGCCCCGCATAGTCGACAGTAGGGACTGTCGGCACAAATCACGTCGGCCGACACCGCCCCGAGCGACGTCGACGACTCAGTCGGCGGCCTCGTACTCCTCGTCGAGTTCCTCGCGTTCGCCGCTCGGGAGCGCGTCGCGGAACCGGCCGAGGACGCGGCGGGCCTGTTCGACCTCGGCGTTCTCCAGTGCGCGGACGAGCGTCAGCGCCCGCCGGGCGCGGGTCGTGCGCCACGATTCTTCGCGGTTCTGGTAGGTCCGGATGGCCCGGAGGAAGTCTATCTTCCGGAACTCGGGCCAGTAGGGCGTACAGAAGAACGTCGCGGCCTCGTTCCCGTTGGCGTGCCACGGCAGGAAGTTCGAGGTGCGTTCGTCGCCGCCGGTGCGCACGATGAGGTCCACGTCCCGCGTCGGACCCTCGTAGAGGCGGTCCTCGACGGTGTCGACGTCGACGTCGCCCGGCGAAATCTCGCCGGCCTCGACTGATTCGGCGACCGCCCGGGCCGCGCCGAGCAGTTCCGCGCGCCCCCCATAGGCCAGCGCGACGTTGAGGTTGAGGCGGTCGTACTGTGCGGTTCTGGCCTCGGCGTAGTCGATGGCGTCCTGAACCCGCTCTGGCAGCATCTCCGTCTCACCGATGGCGCGGATACACACCTCGGCGTCGTGGACCCGGTCTGCGTCGGCGAACGTACGGAGTTTCTCCTCGACGAGGTCGAAGATGTACGCCCGCTGTTCTTCGGGTCGGTCGAGGTTCTCCGTCGAGAAGGCATACAGCGTCACCTCCTCGATGTCGAGTTCGTCACACCAGTGCAACAGCGACTCGGTCGTCTCCGCACCCTCCGTGTACCCCTGGTTCGTCTCGACGTCTTCCTTCCGGGCGTAGCGGCGGTTCCCGTCCTGAATGACGGCGACGTGGCTCGGGGTCCCGGACAGCTCCCAGCGGAGGAGGCGTTCGTAGGCGGCGTAGCCGAGACTGCGGACCCTGTCTCGCATCACCTGTAGTGTATCAACCGAGCGATAAGGCGTTTGTGGCTCCGACCGCCCATGTGACTGCGCCGCATAGTTTTAATACCCCCGACGTCTACGTAGAGATGCAATGGCGACCGGTACGGTAGACTTCTTCAACGACACGGGCGGTTACGGCTTCATCAAGACAGACGACGCTGAGGAGGACGTGTTCTTCCACATGGAGGACGTCGGCGGCCCCGACCTCGAAGAAGGCCAAGAGGTCGAGTTCGACATCGAGCAAGCGGACAAGGGTCCGCGAGCGAAGAACCTCACGAGGTTGTAACGATGGCGACCGGCACAGTCGACTTCTTCAACGACACGGGCGGGTACGGCTTCATCGAGACGGACGACGCCGAGGAGGACGTGTTCTTCCACATGGAGGACGTCGGCGGCCCCGACCTCGAAGAAGGCCAAGAGGTCGAGTTCGACATCGTGCAGGCGGATAAGGGTCCGCGCGCCGAGAACGTGACGCGCCTGTAAGCGAACACGTTCGTGGCCGACGAGACTGTCGTGGTGGCGAGAGCGGCCGCTACGGCGTCGTGAATCCGAAGTGCATTAGGCACCCGCAAGCGCAGGTGTTCGTATGAGCGACGCCGACACACTCGATGACGACCTGTACCGCCGGACGAAACAGCTTCTGGAACCCGGCGAGATTCAACTCAACGGCGCCGTCGTCCACACGGAGTACGACGGCAGCGACGAGATAGAGATGATGCAGGCCACCATCGACGTCGGCGACGACATCGCGGAGGGGTACGGGATGGACCCGACAGACACCTTCGTCTACTCCGGCAGCGACGACCCGGAGTTCGCCTCGAACCAACACCAGGGGCTGACGCTGGACGGCGAGGAGTTCGTCTGGGAGTGCCAGCAACTCCTGCGTAACGGGTCGTTCGACCTCGTCTTCTACTACGAGGCCAGCGCGGACCACGAGGCCATCTTAGCGGCCATCGAGGACCGCGGGTTCGCGGTCACCGGCGTCCGCGGCGACTAATCGGAGAGCCGTTCCTGACAGTTGTGGCAGTAGGTGTAGTCGGGACCGTTCGCCGACCCGCAAAACTGGCAGGTCCGGGCCTCGACGTCAGCCTTCTCGAAGTAGGCGTTTAGCTGGCCCGTATCGAGGCCGGCCCGCCGACCGCTGAACTGCTCGACGAGTGAGTCCCGTGCGGTGTAGTCCATGACGCGGAACATGACGACGAAAAAGAGCGGCGCACCCACCAGTACGAGACAGTAGACGAGCAACCGCACCGCCAGTTCAGCGGTGGATATCTGCACGGGACGACTAGGTGTCGGAGGCGCTAAAGCACTGGGGCGAGCAGTCCGTAGCGGACCACAAACTCCCAGTCCTGCCCGCGTGTGGCGATACCGCTCCCGCGCCGTTTTTATTCACAGAGTCCCGAGCGTCGTACATGAGCGAAGACCTCGGGCGGGTGGACAGGGCCATCCTCAACGCGTTTCAGGGCGGGTTCCCGGTCGTCGAGCGACCGTTCGAACCGGCGGCGGCCGCACTGGCCGAGTACGACGTGGACGTGAGCGCGGACGAACTGCTCGAACGGGTCCAGCGACTCGACGAGGAGGGAGTGTTGACCCGCTTCGGCGCACTCATCAACGCCGAGGAAATCGGTGGGACGGCGACGCTGGTGGCGACACATGCCCCCGAGGACGCCTACGACGACCACGCGGAGATGGTGAACGCCCACCCCGAGGTAGCCCACAACTACGAGCGCGAACACCCCTACCTCAACATGTGGTTCGTCCTCTCGGTGGCCGAGGAGAGCCGCGTCGAGGACGTACTGGCCGAGATAGAGGCAGAGACCGGCGAACCGACGTTCAACCTCCCCAAACAGCAGGAGTTCCACGTCGGCGCGAAGTTCCCCGTCGAGGGCCCACAGACGCAGGCTATCGACTGCTCGGACGACGGCCCCGACGTGACGCCGACCGACAGGCAGTCCCTAACCCCCGAGGAACTCGACCTCGTCCTGGAGATTCAGGGCGGACTCCCCGTCACCGAGACGCCGTACGCCGACGTTGCCGACGCCATCGGGGCCGACACCGAGTGGGTCCTAGAGACTATCAAGCGGTTCGACGAGGAGGGGAAGGTCCGCCGGGTCGGTGCCATCCCGAACCACTACGCGCTGGGCTACTCGGAGAACGGGATGACCGTCTGGGACGTGCCCGACGACGTCGTCGACGAGGTGGGACCGGCTATCGCCGAGTTCGACTTCGTCACCCACTGCTACGAGCGACCGCGCCACGAGGACGTCTGGCCGTACAACTTCTTCGCGATGACTCACGGCCGCGACGAGGCCGAGAGCGAGCGCCGCATCCAGCAGGTCCACGACCGGATGACCGAGTACTGGGACGTCGGGGACGACGACTGGGACACCCTGTTCTCGACACGAATATTGAAGAAGACGGGCATTAGAGTTAAGGATAGAGCCGAAGCGAACGTCGAATCGGCCCCCGACCAGGGATGATACCGCTACTCCACGACTTCGAAGGCGAAACCGTGCTCGTCGTCGGCGGCGGCCCCGTCGGCGCGCGGAAAGCCCGGCGGTTCGCCGAGGAGGCGTCCGTCGTCGTCCTGAGTCCCGAGTTCGGGGACCGCGAGTTCGGCGGTGCCGAGTTGATTCGTGCCGCGCCCGACGCCGACGAGATTCGACGGTGGATAGCGCGAACCGACCCGGCGCTGGTCGTCGCCGCGACGGACGACGCGGACCTGAACGCGGCCGCCGAATCGGCCGCCCGGGACCACGGCGCACTCGTCAACCGCGCCGACGACCACGGGGAGCAGTCCGTCGGGAACGTCGTCGTGCCGGCGACGGTCCGGGACGACCCGGTGACGATGGCCGTCGCCACCGGCGGCCGGGCCCCGGCACTGTCGAAACACCTCCGCGAGCGGTTCGAGTCGGAGTTCGCCGGCGCGGGCGAGATGGCTGAACTGACGGGCGAACTGCGGGAGAGTCTCGACGCTGCGGGTGTCCCGCCCGCCGAACGGCGAGACGCAGTCCGTGCCGTCGTCAGAGAGCGCGAGGTTTGGAAGGCTTTAGATAGTGGTAGAACCAAAGCCCGACAGGTAGCCCAAGACGTGATCGGAGATTTCCCGGGTGAGACCACGTGATGAAGGACAACGGCGTCATCGTCGGCGTTCGCGTATCACACGACCGCGCGAGCGTCGATCAACTGGAGACGGCAGCGACAGACAGTCAACGCCACGCCGTCGAGTCGCTGCTCTCTCGACCGGGCGTCGAGGAGGCGCTCGCGCTCCAGACGTGCAACCGGACGGAGGGGTACGTGGTCGCACCCAACCACGAGACGGGACTGGACGCCCTCTCGCTTTTCACGCACGACATCTCGGACGACGTAGCCGTCACGATGGACCACGAAGAGAGCCTGCGCCACCTGCTCCGAGTGGCCGCCGGTCTCGAGTCCATCGTGCTGGGCGAGGACCAGATTCTGGGCCAGTTACGCGACGCCTACGAGGACGCCCGTGGCGTCGGCGGCATCGGCCCGTTGCTGGAAGACGGCGTGACGAAGGCCATCCACGTCGGCGAACGCGCCCGTAACGAGACTCGAATCAACGAAGGCGTCGTCTCGCTGGCGTCGGCCGCCGTCAGACTGGTCGACCGCGAGTGTTCGCTGGACGGCGAGACGGCGCTGGTCGTCGGCGCCGGCGAGATGGGCCAACTCGCCGCGAAGGCGCTCTCGACGCGCGTCGACCGCGTCATCGTCGCCAACCGCACCGTCCCGCACGCCGAACACGTCGCCGAAACCGTCGACGTGGACGCGAGCGCCGTGGCGCTGGACGCCGCCGATGCCGCCGTCGAGGAGGCCCGCATCGTCGTCACGGCGACCGGAAGCAACGAGCACGTCTTCGACGCCGAGACGTTCGCCGAGTCCGGCGAGACGTACGTCGTCGACATCGCCCAGCCGCGGGACGTCCCGGCCGACGCGGACGGCGTGCCCGGCGTCACCGTCTACGACCTCGACGCGTTGGAGTCGGTCACCGAGGAGACGCGCGCCCAGCGCCGCCGGGCGGCGGAGGCGGTCGAGCGCCTCGTCGACGAGGAGTTCGACCACCTGCTGACCCAGTACAAGCGCAAGCGGGCCGACCGCGTCATCTCGGCGATGTACGAGAGCGCAGAGCAGGTCAAGACCGCCGAACTCAACACGGCGATGACTGGTGCCGACTTCGACGAGGAGCAACGGGAAATCGTCGAGTCGATGGCGGACGCCATCGTCTCGCAACTGCTCGCGGCGCCGACCCGGAGCCTTCGGGACGCCGCCGAGGAGGACGACTGGTCGACCATCCAGACGGCACTGGAACTGTTCGACCCCGAGTTCGGACCCGAGAGCGGCGATCCGCCGGCCGCGATCGAGGACGTGGCTATCGAGGACATCCCGGAAGGAGTGCGCGATGAGATCCCCGCGTCCATCCTCGAACAGTTGGCCGACGATTAGATGGTCACGCTGCTCCCGTTCGTCGTCGGCGTCGGCTTCGTCGTCGCCGCCGTCGGCGGACTGTATGAGGTGACGAACTACACCGAGACACAGCGGCGGCGCGAGCGACGGCTCGTGCAGGCGTTCACCTACGGCTGTCTGCTGGTCCTCGCGCTGGGACTGGCGGCGACGTGGGTCGGCTTCCAGAACGCCGACCTGCCGTTCTGGCTGTTCGCGAGCCTTTCGGTCGCCGTCGTGGGCGTCGTCTTCCTCCAGCGTCGGCTCCGGCAGCGACTCGACGCCGACTGAACCGGCCGACACAACTGTTTTGCGGCTGGCAGGCGACCGCTAGCGTATGGCAGAGTTGCTTTCCGATTCGGAGATCACCGAGCGCCTCCCCGAGGACTGGGAGCGAGAGGGTGACGAAATCGTCCGAACGTTCGAATTCGACGCCTACCTCGACGCGTCTGGGTTCCTCGCGGCCGCGGCGGGCGTCGCCGAGGACGCGTGGCATCACCCCGAGATGACCATCCGCTGGGGCGAGGTCGAGGTTCGGTTGACGACACACGACGCGGGCGGCATCACCGAGAACGACGTCGATATGGCCGAGCGACTGAACGGCATCTACGAGTAACGGCCGTGTCAGGGGATCCCACCGACGCACCGGCCCGCTACGTGTTCCGCGTGACGGTCCGACTGACGCCGGGCGAGGGACTCGCCGTCGAACCCGACCGCTTCGAGACGGTGCTGTACCGGACGGCGAACCCACCCGGTGAGGACGGGTGGCTGTTCTTCCGGGACAACCTCTGGCGGGGGAACCTCGCCGACGAAGCCCACTTCCGGCGGCAGGCCACGGACGCACTCGGCGTCCCCGTCGAGTCGGCCTCCTTTAGCGAACTCCAGACGACCGAGGCGTACCTCGATGCGTTGCAGGCGGCTATCGCCGCCGACCTCGACGCGTTCAACGCCGAGAACGTCACCGAGGTGCTCTCGAAGTACCTCGGGAGTTCCATCCGCGTCGAGTGATACCGGTCCCCGATTAGTCGTTCGTTACGGACCCGTTAGGGACAGAAAGACTATACCCGAAACTACCCTATGCACTGTTCCCTATGCCCCGAAACTACGACTTCTGGCTATTCGACCTCGACGGGACGCTGGTCGACGTCTACCCGTCGTACACGGTCGAAGTCATAGCCCGAGTCGGTGACCGCCTCGGTCAGGGGTTCACCGAACAGGACGCCGCCCGTCTGTGGTACGGGCAGGGCGATACCCGCGCCGAACTGCTCGCCGAACGCGGTGTGGACCCGGAGCAGTTCTGGACCGCGTTCCACGACGAGGAGGACCCGCAGGCCCGTGCCGAGGCGACGTACCTCTACGACGACGCCGAGCAGTTCTTCGCCGACCGGACGGACCCCGTGGGGCTCGTGACGCACTGTCAGCGGTATCTGACGGACCCGGTGCTCGACCACCTCGACATCGCCGACTGGTTCGACACGGTCGTCTGCTGTGACGACGACATCGGCTGGAAGCCGGACCCGGCGCCGGTCCACCGGGCGATGGGCGAGATGGGCGTCGGACACAACGGTCACGTCGGCGCACTGGCTGGCGACAACCCCGGCGACATCGGCGCCGCCCGGAACGCCGGACTGGACGGCATCCACGTCCACCGAGAGTCGCCGGTATCCACGGACCGGTGCGTGCGCGGCGACCACCGCGTCACGACGCTGCTGGATCTGTAAGGCCGGGCAGCGAACTCGCTCGGCGCCGTATCAGGGGCCTACTGTATCGAGTGGCTACGGCAGATAGTCCCAGTTCTCGACGTCGACGCTGTCGCCGGCGGCCAGTCCCGCAGTCCCCTCCGGGACGGCGACCCAGCCGTCGGCCCGCGTCGCGGTGGCGATGTCTGTGCCCGGGAGCGGCGTAGCGCCGTCCTCGTCAACCGCCAGCGGCACGAACGTCCGGAGCGACGGATCGGCGTCGATGCCGTCGGTCAGCGGGACCGTCCGGGTCGGATGGGGCGTGAGCGGCGCGTCGCCGAAGGCCTTCAACAGCGGCCGGAGGAGCTGGAGCGCGCCGACGCGAGCCGCGACCGCCGACTCCGGCAACAGGAGGACCGGGCGGTTCTCGACGACGGCCAGCCCAGTCTCCCGGCCCGGGGAGATGGCGACGCGGTCGGCGACGACGTCGCCGAGTTCGCGGACGACCTCACGGAGCGTGTCGCCGGGTTCGGTGCCGGTGACGACGAGCATATCCCGGGTCAGGTCGCGCTGGACGGCCATCCGAAGCGCCGGCGGGTCGTCTGCGACGGGGTCGCGATAGGTGACTTTCCCGCCCCACCGGTCGACGTACTGTGCGAGCGTGAACCCCGCCGTCTCGGTGCGGGCGTCCGCACCGGAGACGTGCTGTGCGAGTTCGTCGCCGGTCGGGAGGATACCGACCTGCGGGCGCTGGCGGACGAGCAGTTCGTCGACCCCGGCGGCTTTCAGCAGTCCCACGTCGGCGGGCCTGACCTGATGGCCTCGTTCGAACACCGTCTCGTCGACGCCGATTTCGGCGTCCTGCACCTGCTCGGAGGCCGTCGCGTCTATCGCCAGCACCCGCCCGACGGCAACCGACAGCGGGATGCGGTCGGTCCGGTCGACCGGGACGGCGTAGCTCCCGAGTTGGCGGCGGGCGGTCTCCAGACTGCACTCTTCGGTATCCGTCGGCGAAGCCCCGGCCATACCCTTCGTTGGGACTGCGACGGCAAAAGACTCCGGAGTGGGGCAATTCCGCCGTCGGTTCGGGAACGCTTTTGCGCCTCGCCGCCGCGGGTCCGCGCATGGTCCTCCCGCAGTTGGTCGCCCTCGCGTTCCTCGCCGTCGCCGGATACCTCTGTGTCACCGGCGGACGCGAACTCACGACGGTGTTTCACATCCTGCGAAACGACCCGGTCCCCGTCCGAGAGCTACACGGCTACACCGGCCCCGTCGAGATAACCGGTACCGCCGTCGCCAGCGAGGAGGGGACGGTGACGGCGCCCTTCACCGGGTCGCCGTGTCTGGCCTACACCTACGAAGTCGAGGAACTCCGCTCGTCGGGCAAGCGTTCCTCGTGGCACACCCTCGAGGAGGGGATGGACGGCGTGGACTTCGTCGTCGACGACGGCACCGACCGGGTCCGCGTCGACCCGACGGGAGCAGACATCCGCCTCGAGGACCACACCGTGACCGTCCCGCCGGGCACCGAGTTGCCCGACAGACTCGCCCGGTACGTCGCCGAGACGGACGCCGTCGACCCACAGAACAGGACGGTGGACCTGCTCGTCACCGAACTCAGCGTCGGGAACAGACAGCGCTTCACCGAGCGCCGCCTCGACGTCGGCGAGTCGGTGTACGTTTACGGGCAGACCAGTCGGGGACCGCCCGTCGAGTGGGGCAGTGACCTCGTCGACGCCGTCGTCGGTGACGGCGACGGGACGCCCGTGTTCGTCATCTCGGACGCCTCGGAACGAGGGACCGCGTGGCGCTTCGCCCGCGCCGGGCTCTGGCGAGTCGGTCTGGGCGTCGGTCTCGCTGTACTCGGCTTGCTGTTCGTCGGTCCCATCGTGTTGTGACCAGTCGTGCTAGCACGGGTCCAGCAACACGCCGGACGACGCTGGTCCGTGTCCTCTTCTGACCCCGCCGATACCGCCGGGTTTAACGCCCCGCCGCCCCTATGCTTGCCCATGTCAGCGCTGCGTGAGGCGTTGCGGGACCTCCCGGACGCCGTATTCGCGGACGTGCTCGAATCCGAGGAGGCGTACCTGCTCGTGTTGGACCTGCCGGGCGTGACCGCGGAGACACTCGACGTCAGCGTCGAAGGCGGCCGTCTGGTCATCGAAGGACAGCGCAGCAAGGACGTCCCCCAGGAGTTCCGCTTCGTCCGAGAGGACCGATCGGTGTTCTTAGACGTAGAACTCCCGCTCCCGCCCGATGCGACCGGGCAAGGGGCCGAGGGTGCCGTCGACCGCGGCGTCCTCGAACTCACCCTCCCGAAGGCCACTGCCGCACCGAGCACGACGATTCCCATCGACGAGGCCTGAGCGGGGTGCCCTGTAGGTGAACCTCCGCGCGTACCGACGGTTCTTCGTCGTCGCATGGCAGTTCCTGCCGCTGTTGCTCGCGTACGCCCGGGACCGGAACCGGTTCCTGCTGGTCGGGTCCTCGCGACAGGTCACGAACGAGCAACGGCGCCAGCGTGCGGCGGCGCTGCTCGAGTCGCTGTTGACGCTCGGGCCGACGTTCATCAAACTCGGGCAGTTGCTCTCGACGCGGCCCGACATCCTCCCGCCCGAGTACATCGACGAGTTCTCGAAACTGCAGGACCGCGTCCCGCCCGCCGAGTGGGCGAAAGCCAAGCGAGTCCTCGAATCCGAACTCGGGCCGGTCGACGACCGGTTCGCCGAGTTCGAGACGGAGGCCATCAGCGGGGCCTCGCTCGGACAGGTCTACCGCGCCGAAGTCGACGGCGAACCGGTCGCGGTGAAGGTCCGCCGCCCGGACATCGAGGACCTCGTCGAGGCCGACCTCCGGGTCATCCGGTGGTCTCTGCCCCTGCTGATGTACTTCATCGACGAGTCCCGCTCGTTCTCGCTGGAGACGCTAGCCGACGAGTTCGCAAAGACCATCCGCGAGGAGATGGACTACGAGCGCGAAGCGCGAATGCTCGGCGAGATCCGGGAGAACTTCGCCGACAACGACCGCGTCCGTATCCCGCGTGTCATCGACACGCACTCGACCCGACGTGTCCTCACCATGGAGTACGTCCCGGGAACGAAGATAAACGACATCGAGGACTTAGACGAACGCGGCTTCGACCGGACGCAACTGGCCGAGACGCTCCAGAACGCGTACCTCCAGATGATAATCGACGACGGCGTCTTCCACGCCGACCCGCACCCGGGGAACCTCGCGGTACAGGAGGACGGCAAACTCGTCTTCTACGACTTCGGGATGTCTGGCCGCGTCGACCCGTTCGTCCAGGAGAAGATCGTCGACTTCTACGCCGCCGTCGCCGACCAGAACATCGACGCCATCTTAGACGCCCTCATCGAGATGGGGACGCTCTCCCCGGAAGCCGACCGGCAGGTGATGGGCGACGTGATGGAACTGGCTATCGCGGACGCCCGCGGCGAGGACATCGAACAGTACCGCGTCCAGCAGATAATCCAGCAAGTCGAGGACACCATCTACGAGTTCCCGCTTCGCCTTCCGTCGAATCTGGCGCTCGTGTTGCGGGTGGCGACGGTCGTCGAAGGCGTCTGCGTGACGTTGGACCCCGAGTTCGACTTCATCTCGGTGGCGACAGAGTACCTCCGCGACGAGGGGTACATCGCCGCCGGCGTCCGAAACTACGTCGAGGACCGGGCGACGGAGGTGCAAGACGCGGCACAGTCGGCGGTCCGCATCCCGCCGAAACTCGAATCCGTCCTCGACAGGGTCGAGCGCGAAGACCTCCAGATTCGGGCCGACATCGAGGATTCGGACCGCCTGCTGGCGACGATGACGAAGCGACTGATTCTTGGGATGTTGCTCGCGAGCACCGTGTTCTCGACGGCGTTCCTCTACGCCGAGGCGCCCCCCATCGTCGCCGCCATCGCCGGTACCGGTGTCCTCGCCGTGTCTGGCGCGCTGTGGTGGTCGTTTCGCTCGAAGAAGGGCGTCCGCGCGAAACCGCAGTTCACCCGCCAGAGTATGCGGGAACGACAGCAGGGCGAGAGCGCTGGCGGCCTCGCCACCTCGTTCGAGGACGAGGAGGCCTGAGCGACGTCGGCGGCCGGAGGCTCACCCGCCCGGTTCGAACACCGCCGTCAGGTCGTAGATTTCGAGACGATTCGGTCCGGTGAACATCTCGGACGGGAGGTCGGCGTGAGCGTCGACGAAGTCGTCGCTGTCGCGCCACTGTTCGAAGGCGTCCCTCGACTCCCAGTACGCCTGGACGACGAACTGATTCCCCTCACGCTGGCGCAGAATCTCCACCCTTTCGAGTCCCGACCGTCCCCGGAGCTGTGCGACTCGCTCCTCGAACACCTCGACGAAGTCCGCCTCGTGTTCGGCAGCGACCGAGAGATGGTTCGCTACGACGAGCATACAGAACGGTTATTCTCTAGTCACAAAAGTGCGCACGACGGTCCGTCTCGCTCTCGACGGAGACAGGTCGACCGGCGTGCAGGCGCTACCGGTCCGATGCCGGGCTACGACAGGTCGACCACGCGGTCGGCCCACGCTCGCAACCGCCGCAACGCCGTGACCTCGCTCGCCGAGACTGGATTATCGACGCCCAGTTCGTCGCTCTCGAAGGCGTTGAGAACCGCACAGTCGGCCCGCTCGCAGTAGTCGGTCAGTCGCCCCGTCGCGTCCGGGTCTGCCTGCAGAGCGATGGTCGCGTCGTTGACGAAGACGGCCGTCGGGGTCGCCGGTGCGGCGTCGAGCGCCTCGAAGGCCGCCGCGGCGTTTTCCTCGGCGAGCGCGCGGGCCTCGTCGTCGGTTTCGCCCTCCGAGCGCGGCGCGTGGGCGTCGACGACGCCGTGGTAGACGCCCTCGGGGACGGTGGTGAACTGCGTGAGCGGGCCGCCCAGCACCTCGCCGTCCCGTTCGACCGTCGGCGCGAAGTCGAGGACGACACAGCCGTCGGTCCCGTGCCGGGCGACCCAGCGGTCGAGGGCTCGTGCCGTCAACCGCGTCTTGCCGACGTTCGAGGGGCCGACGACGAGCACCGAGCCGTCGAGCGGGACCGGACTGTCCGACATCGTCTCAGTCGGCCGCCATCGAGCGGTCGGTGTCCCGCCCCAGCCAGTTGCGGACCGA
Source organism: Haloarcula sp. JP-L23 (assembly GCF_011602445.1). Lineage (NCBI taxonomy): Archaea > Methanobacteriati > Methanobacteriota > Halobacteria > Halobacteriales > Haloarculaceae > Haloarcula > Haloarcula sp. JP-L23. The sequence continues at coordinate 3,095,156 of NZ_CP050014.1, forward strand.
CATCGCCGCGAGGCCGAGCATCGCCGCGGCGAGGACGGCGGCGAAGGCCAGTATCGACAGCGACACGGGGTCGGTCACGCCGCCGGCCGCCACGCGCTTGACCCACTGGCCGGCGACCACGGTGCTGATACCGATCAGCAGGAGGCCGCCGACGTTCTCTAGCAGCGAGTTCGTCTTCGGCACGGCGGTCGGGTCGTTGAGGAGGTATACGACGAGCGCAAGCACGAACGGCGTGCCGACGAAGCCGATAGCCAGCGCCTGAATCAGCAGTCCGAACACGGCACCCGGGATGAAGACGCCGAGGATGCTGACGAGCGCGAAGGCGGCGACGGTAGCCTGATAGCGCGAGTCCGAGGTGTCCTGTGCCCATCCCATCTTGTCGGCGACGAGGTACGGCGGGACGACGGTGTTGCCGCCCAGCGTCGTCACGGCCGCGCCCCAGAGACCGAGCAGGAACAGCCACTTCGCGTTCGATCCGACGAGGGGGCCGAGCGAGTTCGCGGCGCCCACCGCCCCGAGGCTGGGGTCGCTGAGCACCGACGCGGCGACGAGGAAGATGGCGAGGCTGGCGATGCCGAAGGCGACCAGCATCGACGCCCCGACGTCGAAGACGGCGAGGTCCGAATCGTCGGTCGTCCAGCCGCGGGCCCGCATCGTGTAGGACTGCATCGTCACGAGGGCGATGTGGACGGCGCCACCGAGGATACCGGCCGCGAGCAGTGCCCCTTCCACGCCGGCCGGGATGGCCGGGACGAGGCCCGCTGCCGCCGCACCGAAGTCGATGGGGACGACGAACAGGGACGCGACGAACAGGAGAACCACGAGCGTGACGAGTACTTTCGCACCGAGTTCGGCGTACTTATAGCCGCCGCCGGCGAGGCCGACGGCCAGTACGACGCCCCAGACGGCCGCCCAGACGACGGGACTGAGGCCCGTGACTTCGGCGGAGACGCCGGCGAGCGTCTTCATGATGACCAGTTGGGCGAGTCCGGCGGCGACGACGGTGTCGGCGACCAGCAGCCACGCCCACGCCTCTCCGAGGTTGTCCTCGACGGCGGTAACGATGCCAGCCTCCGTGAGGAGGCCGAGTCGCATCGCGAGATACTGCGCGGTCGCACCCATCACCGCAGAGAGGAGGACGACCCACAGGAGTGTGTAGTCGAAACTCGCGCCTGCGGTGACGAGCGCCCCGATAGTCGCCGGCCCAGTGGCGATAGCGCCCGCGAGCCACGTCGGGCCCATCTCGGAGAACCGCGAGAGGACGCCGGAGTCGCTGGTCGCCATTACACGCACCCCGCGAAGCTCTCGCCGGTCACGTCGTAGCTGTCGACCCACTCCGGCGGGTTCTCGTCGGTGAACCGCGAGCGACTGCGCATGTACGAGGCGATGTACGCGCGGCGCCAGTCCTCGGTCTCGTTGGGTGCGGTGTAGTGGGGCAACAGGCAGTGTTGAAAGAGGACGTCGCCGGGGTCCATCGGCAGGGCGACGGCGTCCTCGGGGCCGTAGTCGGCCTCGGCGATGGCGATGTCGGTGTCGTACTCGACGGCCTCGTGGCCGAGCAAACCGTCCGTGTGCGCTCCCGGGACGACCTGCATGCAGCCGTTCTCCGTGGTCGACTGGTCGAGCGCTATCCAGACGGTGACGTGGTCCATCGGGTGGATGGGGTAGTACGCCGCGTCCTGATGGAACTTCTTCTCGCTGCCGACGCGGGGCGGTTTCAGCATCGCGGCGCTACGGAGGAGGTGGAGGTTCGGCCCCTGCAACTGCTCGACGACGTCGACGATGGCCTCGTCGTGGACGAGGTCGGCGAAGACGTCGTCTTCACGGACCATGTCGATACCCTCGAACTTCCGAACCGGGTCGCCGTCCTCGAAGCTGTCGGCGTCGACATCGGGTTCGAGCATCCGGTTGAACCCCGTCTCTTCGCGGTCGTTCCGGACGTACGACTCGATGCGCGTCGTCACAGCCTCGACGGTCGCACCGTCGAGACAGTCCTCGACGACGACGTAGCCGTCCCGCTGGTACTGTTCGAACTGCGCGTCTGTGAGTGTCATACCACCTCCTACTATTCTCCGGTAATAAGCCCTTCCAACTCGCCGCGCCGTCTCTGGCCCCCAGCGACCGTAGAACACGGTTCACGCCAGCGGTGACGCCACTGCGCCATTCCAAACCGTTTATACCCCAACAGGGGTAACGCGGCCGTATGGCAAGAGAGCAGACTGAGGTTCGCGAACTCGACGAAGGCAGCTACGTCATGATCGAAGACGCGCCGTGTAAGATCGACTCCTACAGCACGGCCAAACCCGGAAAGCACGGGAGCGCCAAGGCTCGTATCGACGCACGTGGCGTCTTCGACAGCAAGAAGCGCTCGCTCTCCCAGCCCGTCGACGCGAAGGTGTGGGTCCCCATCATCGACCGAAAGCAGGGACAGGTCGTCTCCGTCAGCGGCGACGACGCACAGGTCATGGACTTAGACACCTACGAGACGTTCACGATGCTGATGCCCGACGACGTCGACCTCCAGCCGGACGACGAAATCGAGTATCTCGAGTACGAGGAACAGCGCAAGATCACCCGCTCGTAACGATGTTTCCCGGTGCGGTCGCCGATCGCGGGGCCGCCGACTACGCCCTCGTGGGGGCGCCGCTTGACGTGTCGACCTCCTTTCGTCCCGGCGCCCGGTTCGGGCCGCGCCGCGTTCGTGACTTCGCCGAACAGTTCGACGACTACGACCACCGCTCGGACCAGCACTTCACCGAGTTGGGGGTCTACGACCACGGCGACGTGGGCCCGACGGCCGACACCGCCGAGTACCTGACGTTCCTCCAGAGCGCCGTCGCCGAGTTCGACAGGGACGGGGCCGTCCCCCTGCTGGTCGGTGGCGAACACACCGTCAGCGTCGCCGCGGTGCGAGCGCTCGACCCGGACGTGTTCGTCTGTCTCGACGCGCATCTGGACCTGCGAGAGTCGTATGCCGGCGACGAGTACTCCCACGCGACGGTGACACACCACGCGCTGTCGGTCGCGGACCGCGCGGTCGTCCTCGGTGCTCGGACCGGGAGCGAGGCGGAGTGGAATCGCGCCGACGCCGACGACGTGACCGTCGTCCCACCCGAAGACGTGGCCGACTGGACCCCGGCGTTCGGCGACGCGTCGGTGTACCTCTCGGTGGACATCGACGCCGCCGACCCGGGGTTCGCGCCGGGGACGGGGACGCCCGAACCGTTCGGACTGGCCCCGCGAGAGATGCGCGACGCGGTGCAGTCGGTCGCGCCGCACGCCGTCGGGTTCGACGTCGTCGAGGTGAACGACCGCGACGACGGACAGGCCGCGACGCTGGCGGCGAAACTCCTGCGAACGTTCGTCTTCGCCCACGCCGAGGCCTGACACAAGATTCATTCTGTCGTCGTGAGTAGCGGCGGCCGATGCGCCGCCCTGCTCTCCACGTAGCGCTCGCTGCCTGTCTCGTCCTCGCGGGGTGTTCCGTCCTCGGAGACGACCCCGTCCGCGAGCAAGCCGCCGTCGACCGACTCGACGCCGCTCGCGAGCGCGCAGAGACTATCGAATCGTACCGGTACGACCTCGCAGTCACCGTCTCGACGACGGCCAGCGCTCGGGAAATCGACGGCAGCGGTGTCGGGAAAGTCAACGTGACGACCCGGCGTACCGCGACCAACCTGACGGTCGACGGTGCCACCAGTCAGACGTACGTCGACAACCGGACGGCGTTGGTCGAGTGTCGCGGCGGCGGTGGCGTACCGAGCGGCTTCTGGGGCAAAGAGGAGTTCCCAGCCGAGCGCAACTGGACCGAGACGACGCCGCTCGGGCGGCAACTCGCGCTCCTGTCCTCGGGCGACCTCTACCACAACGGCACGGAGACGGTCGACGGCCGGGAGACGGTCCACCTCTCCGGGTCGCCCTCGAAGGAGGCGCTCGACGCCTACCGGGACGGGGCCGGAAACAGACCGCTGTTCGGGTCGCCGAACATCGACAGCGTCACCGTCGACCTGTGGCTGGACGCGACGACGAACAGACCGGTCCGGAGCGAGGTGCAAGTCGTCGTCAGCGGCGACGGCGAGACGGCCACGGCGACGCTCACGACGCGGTTCCGCGACTACGGCGAGCGCGTCCGGGTGACGATTCCGGCGGAGGCACGGGACGACGCGTTCGGGGGAGGGTGTCCCGGCTAGGGCGTGGCGGTTTTAAGACGGAGGCGTGAGCACGTGGCGACATGGATCGACTCTCGTCGTGTTACTTCTGCGGCGCGGCCCTAGACGCCTCGCTCTCCGAGTACCCAGTCGTCCCGAAGCGCCTCCAGCCCGAGTCGGCGTCCGATCAGCGGGTGACGCTCTGTCCGACCTGCCGGCGGAAACTCGCGACGGTGCTGAGAGAGGTCGTCGCGGCAGTCGACGATGACCCGGAGGACCAGAGCGGTGTGATGGACGAGTCCGGGATGGACCCGCACCCGGATCCGATGGCTGTCGGCGACGCCAACGAGACGGGGACGGCCGTCGAAGAAGCGGGGTCCGACGCGGGTCTGCTCGACGACACGAGCGACGACGAAACCGAGGGACCGCTCGACAGCGGCGAGGCCGAATCGCAGTCGGCCGAACCCGACCGCACGCATCCGATGGCGGCCGCCGACGAGACGGACGACGCCGACGAGTCGAGCGAGACGACCGCGACGGAGACGGCGTCACCGGGCGCGGTCGAGACGACTGCCGCCGAGAGCGAACCCGAGTCGGCCAACGAGATCGCCGATACCGGGAGCGACGGGGCCGACGACACGAGTGACGACCCGTCGCTGACTCGACTGGAGTACAGCAAGGTGATGCGTCTGCTCCAGAACCGCCAGCTACCGGTCGACCGCAGCGAGATTCGTGCGGTCGCCGTCAACGCATACGATATCGAACCCGAGGAGTTCGACGCCATCATCGACGCCGCCGTCGACCGCGGCCTCATCGGCGAGGAGAACGGGCAGTTCGTCGCGGCGGAGTAAGGCATACCACCCCGGAGGGGCAACACCCGTCCATGCACGCAGGCGACATCGCCGCCCGACTCGACGACGAACTGGACGTGGCCTCCTACGCCGACGTCGACGCTAGCCCCAACGGCCTGCAGGTCGGTCCCACAGAGCAACCGGTCGACCACGCAGCCGTCGCCGTGGACGCCGCCGTCGAGACCATCGACCGCGCCAGCGACGCCGGCGCGGACCTGCTGGTGACCCACCACGGCATCATCTGGGGCGGGGTGGAGCGCGTCACCGACACGACCTACCGCCGTGTCGCACCGCTCGTCGACGACGACCTCGCGCTGTACGTCGCCCACCTCCCGCTAGACGGCCACCAGTCGCTGGGCAACGCCGCCGGCCTCGCGGACGTACTCGACCTCGACAACCGTGCGCCGTTCGGTCAGATGGGGCCGGAGTACATCGGCCAGCGCGGGACGCTGGCCGAGGCGAGGACGCTCTCGGACCTCGCCGAGACGCTCGAAGCCGAACTGGACACGGGCGGGCAGTCCGTCCGGACGCTGGACTTCGGCCCGTCGCTCGTCGAGGACGTGGCCATCGTCACCGGCAGCGGCGTCGATTGGATAGAGGAGGCCGCCGAGGTCGGCGCTGACGTCCTCGTCACTGGCGAGGGCAAACAGCAGGTGTACCACGAGGCCCGCGAGGCTGGCATCAGCGTCGTGCTCGCGGGTCACTACGCCACGGAGACGTTCGGCGTCCGCTCGCTCCAGTCGAGGCTGGACGAGTGGGGACTGGAGACGACGTTCGTCGACTGCCCGACTGGGCTCTGATGAGCGATAGCGTCGTCTACGCGGACGTGACCGCGGACACCGACATCGTCGCGTGGTCCCGCGAGTACTGTCGGGACGTGCGCCGGGAGTGGGGCGTCGACGTGCGCTTCGACCTCGTCGAGTGGGAGGTGTCGGCCCGCGCGAAGCGGCGCGCGGCCGCGGTCAAACGGCCGAATCTCCCCGACGCGGCGGTGGGAGAGCCCTACGACTGGGAGCGCATCGAGGGTGCCGACGGCCGGCCACTTCCCTGTACCCTGTCGCTGACTCGCGAGGCGTTCGAGGCGTTCGACCGCGAGGAGTGGGAGGCGACCCTGCGCCACGAACTGGTCCACGTCGAGCAGTACCAGCGCGACGGCACGACGGACCACGGCGCGGCCTTCCGAGCGCGTGCCGCCGACCTCGACACCGACGTCCACTGTCCCGCCTTCGCCGACCCGAAGTACGTCCTCTCCTGTGTGGCCTGCGGCGGCCTCGTCGCCCGGCGCTACCGGGACTGCAAACTGGTCCGGGAGCGGGAGCGCTACCGCTCGGACTGCTGTGGTGCCGAACTGGCGCTGGACTGACCGGCGGCAGTGTTAGGTCGCGCACGGCCGAACAGGCGGTATGGACGTGCCGCTCTCCTGTTACGCCTGCGGGACGACGGCGGCGCTCGCGGACGGGCCCCGCTGTGACTGCGGCGAACCGTACTGGGTCCAGACCGACCCCTCGACCTTCGAGTGGCCCGACACTCCCGAGCGGTCGCTGTGGCGCTATCGTGCCCTCCTGCCGGACGTGACACCTGCCGGACTGGCCGCCGGTGCCGGCGGGACGCCGCTGGTGCGCGCGCCGCGACTGGACGACGACGTGGGCGCGACCGTCCACGTGAAGTACGAGGGTGCGAACCCGACGGGGACGTTCAAGGACCGCGGGAGCGCCGTCGGCGTCGCGGCGGGCGCAGCGGCCGGGGACGACGCCGTCGGCACCGTCTCCCACGGCAACATGGCCCGGTCGATGGCCGCCCACGCCGCCAGCGCCGGGCTTGACTGTCTGGTGCTGGTCCCTGCGGACATCCCCGTCGAACGACTGGCGCTCCTCGCTCGCTACGACCCGACGATACTCCGGGTCGACGGCGACTACGGCCGCCTCTACCGCGAGTCGCTTCGAGTCGGGTCCGAGACCGGCGTCCGGTTCGTCAACTCGGACACGCCGCTCCGCGTGGCCGGTCAGGGGACGACGGCGCTCGAAATCGCCGAGTCGTTCGCGCCCGACGTGCCCGACGCCGTCGTACTCCCCGTCTCCAGCGGCGGTCACGCGAGCGGTGTCTGGAAGGCGTTCCGCGAACTCTCCACAGCCGGTCTCATCGACCGAGTACCGAGACTCTACTTCGTACAGACATCGGCCTGCGCGCCCATCGCCGAGGCGTGGGCCCGGCGCGACGACGTCGTCACGCCAGTCGAGGCGGGGGAGACGGTCGCCTACTCCATCGCCAACGCCGACCCACCGAGCGGTAATCGGGTACTCGCGGCCGCCAGCGCGACCGAGGGCGGGGTTCTCGCCGTGGACGACGACGCCATCCTCGACGCGCGCCGAGCGCTAGCGAGCAGCGCGGGCCTGTTCGTCGAGAGCGCCTGTGCGACGGTGTTGGCGGGCGCTCGCCGGTTGCGCGACCGTGGCGACCTCGTGGCAGACGACGACGTCGTACTCGTCGCCACCGGAACGGGATTCACCGAACGCGACCTAGACGCGCCCGGTGTCGACGCGGAGACGGTCCCGCTGTCGGCGCTCGACGAGACTGTAGCACGCATCATCTGACCGGATTCAGTACCAGTACGTGGCGTAGACGACGACGCCGATACCGAGACACGCGACCGCCGCGAGGGCCGCGAACACCATCGACCACGAGGGTATCGCGAGGAGACCGGTGACGCCGAGCGAGAGCACGACCGCGAACAGGGGCAGGAACGCGTGTTCGGACTCCATCGTCGGGGGTAGACAACGAGGCGACATAATTCTACGGTCCGTGGGCACACTCGACAATGGCCGTCGTATCACACCATCGCCGCGTCGTCGACGCCCGGATGCTCGCGGACGTACGCGACCAGCGTGTCGACGTACGCCTCGAACAGCGGACACCTGAGGCCGGTTCCCGAGAGCGCTCGCCGCGTGTTCTCGTCGGGTGCGAGAGGTACGGGAGCGCTTCGGGTTCGACGCCGAGTCGGTCGACCAGTCGCGGCAGGCGAGACAGCGCCGCGTACGAGAGTCCGACCGTGCCCGGGACCGGGACGGCCCGGCGGTCGCTGGCCCGTCCGAGCGTGCGTACCAGTCGGCCGACGAGTGCCGACCCCAGAAAGCCGGGAAAGCCGGTGAGAAACCGCATCAGCGTCCGTCCAGTGGCGAGAGTCGTCGGAGTCGCCGGAGCGCCCGGACGCTCAACGTCGCACCGGCGGCCGCGACCCGGTTCGGGAGGCCCTCGATGGGTACCAGCGGATGGAGGCGCTGTGTCGTGACCGTCTGTGACTCCGTGTACTTCTGGATGCCGTGGGGGCCGTGGCGCCGACCGATGCCCGATTCGCCGACCCCGCCCATGGGGGCGTCCGTCGAGGCCCACATGCCGAGGTAGGCGTCGTTGACACAGACCGACCCCGCCTCGATACGGCGGGCGAGCGCCTCGCCTCGGTCGGTGTCCTCGGTCCAGACGCTCGCGTGGAGGCCGTAGGGCGTGTCGTTGGTGCGTTCGACCGCCTCGTCGGCGTCGGCCACGGGGGTTATCGAGACGACGGGGCCGAACGTCTCCTCGCAGGCGGCGGTGGCGTCGTCGGGCAGGCCGGTGAGGACCGTGGGCTCGTAGAACAGCGGCCCCACCTCTTCGCGTCGGCGCCCGCCCGTCTCGACGGTGGCACCGCGCTCGCGGGCGTCGGCGACGTGGTCCTCGACCGTGTCGAGTTGGTGCTGGCCGATGAGCGACCCCACGTCCGGGCCGAATTTGAGCGACGCACCGAGGTCCAGCGTCTCGGTTGCGTCGACGAACCGGTCGACGAACTGGTCGTAGACAGCTTCGTGGACGAATATTCTCTCGAAGGAAATACATAGCTGGCCGGCGTTCGCGTAGCTCCCGTGGACCGTCCCCCTGACCGCTTGCGAGAGGTCGGCGTCGTCGAGGACGACGGCGGCGTTCTTCCCGCCGAGTTCCATCGAGGCGTCGACGAGGTGTTCGCCGGCCAGCGACGCCACGGTCCGGCCGGTCTCCGTACTGCCGGTGAAGGTGACGTAGTCGACGCTCGAAATCAGTGGCTCCCCGAGCGTCGTGCCGTGGCCGGTGACGACCTGCACGAGGTCCTCGGGGACGCCTGCCTCGACGAGCAGTTCGACCGCCCGGAGCGCACAGAACGGCGTCGATTCGGCCGGTTTCAGCACCGCGCCGTTGCCCGCGAGCAACGCCGGCAGCATGTCGGAGATGGCCAGCGTCAAGGGGTAGTTCCACGGTTCGATCAGGCCGACGACGCCGACGGGGTCGTGGTGTTCGACGGCCTTCGTCAGCAGGGGGAACCCGCCGTCTCGCCGGGTCGGCGCGACGTGGCTCGGGCCCTCCCGGGCGTAGTAGTCGGCGTTGAGAACGACGTCGAGCAGTTCGACGTGGGCATCGAGTCGGGCCTTCCCGGCCTCCAACTGGACGATGTCGAGCAACTCCTCGCGGTTGGCCAGCACGCGGTCCGCGACCCGTTGGAGGACGGCGGCCCGCTCCTCGATGGGGCGCTCGCTCCAGTCGCTCTGTGCCGCCTGTGCTGTCCGGACGGCCTCGGTGACGTCCGCCGGTTGGCAGGCCGGGACGGTACCCATCTCCTCGCCGGTGAACGGACTCCGGACCGTCAGCGGGTCGCGGTCGGCGACGTGTGTGACCCCACCCTGTAACCGTGTCCGTGTTCGCTCGGACAGCGAGGACGAAACGTTCGACGCGGGCATCGTTTCTTCGCACGGGTGGGGGGATGAATGGTCTTGTGGCGGCCCACTCGTATTTTGTCGCGACGTTCGGGCGCCGGACTCGGTTCCCGTTCGGCGGCCGGACTGGCTCTACGGTCGACCGAGCGCAGTCCGGCCCCAGACCGACGGGCGAGCAGCGGACCGACACCGAGGCACTGGCGTGAACCACGTCGTTCAAGCCCTCGGACCGACCACAGTGGACCAATGAGCGACCACGAGGACCGAGAGACGTTCTGTCACGACCCCATCGGACACGCAGAGGCCCGCGCCGGAATGACGGTCGGCGAGTTGGCCGAGAGCTACGGCGAGGCCGGTATCGGCGCGAGCGACCTCCACGAGGCCGTCGACGTCTACGCCGAGATGCTAGACGACGACGTGACCACCTTCTTCGGACTGGCCGGCGCGATGGTGCCGACCGGGATGCGCGCCGTCGTCTCCGAGTTGATTCGGGACGGCCACATCGACGTCCTGGTGACGACGGGCGCGAACCTGACCCACGACACCATCGAGGCCATCGGCGGGAAGCACCACCACGGCGAGGTGACGCCGCCGGAGCGGACCGAACGCGAACACGACGAGACCCTGCGCGATGAAGGCGTCGACCGCATCTACAACGTCTACCTCCCGCAGGAACACTTCGCGCTGTTCGAGGACCACCTCCGCGAGGAGGTGTTCTCCGTCCTCGACGCCGAGGGCGCGGTGTCCATCCAGCGCATGACCGAGGAACTGGGGCGAGCCAACAGCGAAGTCAACGCCCGCGAGGACGTCGCCGAGGACGCCGGGGTGCTGGCGGCGGCCTACGAGAACGACGTGCCGGTGTACTGTCCCGCGTTTCAGGACTCCGTGCTGGGCCTGCAGGCGTGGATGTACTCCCAGACGAGCGAGTTCACGGTCGACGCGCTGGCGGACATGACCGACATCACGGACATCGCCTACGAGGCCGACAGCGCCGGCGCGATGGTCGTCGGCGGCGGCGTCCCGAAGAACTACGTCCTCCAGACGATGCTCGTCTCGCCGGACGCCTACGACTACGCCGTCCAGTTGACGATGGACCCCTCTAACACCGGCGGACTCTCCGGGGCGACGCTGGACGAGGCCCGGTCGTGGGGCAAACTGGAGAAAGACGCCCGTAACGTGAGCGTCTACGCCGACGCGACTATCACCCTGCCGCTGGTCGTCGCCGCCGCCCGCGAACGCGCTGGGGAGTAGTCCGGCCCCCGCACAGCCCCGCCGCAGGGATAGTTCTATAGTTGTGGGAGTGACACGTTCACATATGTCGTTCCAACTGCGTATCCGACCGGCGGACGAGACCGACATCTCGTCGATTCAGCAGGTCGCTCGCGCCTCGTGGCACGCCGTCTACGACGGCATTCTGGGGCCAGACACCGTCGAGACACTGCTGACGGAGGGGTACGACGACGACCTCCTGGAGGAGATGGTCAACCTCGACGACATCGGTCTGTTCGTCGCGACGGCGGACGGCGACGTGGTGGGCTACGCCAGTTGCGGGATGACCGACCCGGTCGGCATCGGCGACCTCGACCTCTACGTCCACCCCGACTACTGGGGCGAAGGTATCGGGAGTCGACTTCTCGACCGGGGCAAGACACACCTCCAGAGCCTCTCGGTCCGGAAGATACGCGACGAGGTGCTCGTCGACAACGAGGTCGGCAACGGTTTCTACCGGAAACACTTCGACCACGTCGACCAGCGTACCGAGCGGTTCGGTGGCAAAGAACTGCCCGTCAACGTATACGAGCGTTCGTTGTGGGACTAGGGTGGGTCTGAGCGCCAGCGAAGCCCCTCGGAACGCACAGCGGTGACCACGGGGACCCGCAGCAGTAGCGAGGGCGCGACACGCAGTGACGAGCGCAGCCCTCACACCACGACGACTGCGCCGCACGCTCGCGGCTACCGCCGCTCGCCGGTTTGAGGGGTCCGTCGCTTCGTTCGCTCCTCCGCCGTCGCTCCACGGCACACTCCGTTCCACTCCGAGGAGGGTCCTGTGCCTGCCACTCTCACACGCTCGCGCTCCGTTTGGCAACGTTTTAGCCGCCGATTGGCCTGCTAGTTCCCAATGAGCTACAAGATCGGACTCGTCGGCAAGCCCTCTGTCGGCAAGTCCACGTTCTTCAATGCGGCGACGATGAACGACGTCCCCGAGGGGGCGTACCCGTTCACGACCATCGACCCCTCGATGGGCGAGGCGTACGTCCGCGTGGAGTGTGCGGCCCCGGAGTTCGAACATAGCTGTACGCCCAACCACGGCTACTGCGCCGACGGCGTCCGTTTCGTCCCGACGAAACTGGTCGACGTCGCCGGCCTCGTTCCCGGTGCCCACGAGGGCAAGGGACTCGGCAACCAGTTCCTCTCGGACCTCAACGAGGCCGACGTGCTCATCCACGTCGTCGACTTCACCGGCGAGACGGACCTCGAAGGCGAACCGACCGAGGACCACGACCCCCGCGAAGACATCGACTTTCTGGAGAACGAACTGGACATGTGGTACCTCGACGTCCTAGAGAAAGGCATCGAGCGCTACCGCTCGGGCTACCACGGCGAGGACAAGGACGTCGAGGCCGACCTCGCAGAGCAGATGTCGGCGTTCAAGATCAGCGAGGACGAGATCAAGCAGGTCATCCTCTCGCTGGGCCTCGAACTGGACCCGGACGAGTGGAGCGACGAGGACCGGGAGGCGCTGGCCCGCGAGATCCGCATCCGCACCAAGCCGATGGTCATCGCGGCCAACAAGATGGACACCCCGGCGGCACAGGACAACTGGGAGACGGTCACCTCGGACCCCGAGTACGAACACCTCACGTTCGTCCCCGTCTCGGCCCACGCCGAGAAGGCCCTGAAGAACGGCGACGAACAGGGCGTCCTCGACTATCGGCCCGGCGACGGCGACTTCGAGGTCACGGCGGACCTCCCAGAGGAGAAGGCCGCCGGCCTCGAACAGATTCGCGAGTTCGTCGACGAGTTCGACGGCACCGGCGTCCAGCAGGCACTGGAGACGGCGCTGTTCGAGGAACTCGACGCCATCGCCGTCTTCCCCGGGGCTCGCAAGCCACAGGACGACGGCACGTTCCTGCAGGACTGTTTCGTCCTGCCCGACGGGTCGACCGCCGAGGACTTCGCGTACTTCCTGCATACGGACATCGGCGACGGCTTCCTCCACGCCCACGACGTTCGCTCGGGTCGGCAGGTCGGTGCCGACACGGAACTGGACCACCGCGACGTGGTCGAGATCACGACGACGAACTGAGCGGTCGGCGGCCCGCGAGCATCAACTGTGATAATCCGGGGTCGTCGTTTTTGGGCCTCCGGACCGCTATCTCTGGTATGTCCGATTCGATATCCCGCCGGCGGTCATTCGCCGCGGTGGCTCGTCGTACGGAGGGGGATAGATGAGTGCCGACACGGCAGAGGACCGCCTCGTCGGTCGACTGTTGGTGGCTGTCGGTGCCGTCCCGATGGCCGCCGAACCGTACCTTCCGGGCCCTCTCCGCCGGGACTTCGGCGTCCGTCTGTTTCTGTTGGCGTTCGTTTCCGTCGTCGTCGGTCCGGCCATCGCGGCGACGCTGTTTTCCGATGCGCTACCCGCGGTTGCCTTCGCCGCCGCCATCGTCCTCTGTACCGGATTTCTGGGGTACTGTGAGCTGTACCGTGCGATAATCGAGATAAACCAGAAAGCGCGAGCGGTCGACAGAGGCGAGTACGACATCGACTTCGGCGTCGACCGCGTCGACGAAATCGGCGAGACGTACGACACGGTCGAACGGACGGCCCACTCACTGGGCGAGTCCATACGCGAGGTCGAACGCGCACAGGAGCGTGCCGAAGCGGCCCGCGAAGAGGCCGAAGACGCGACAGCGGCCGCCGAGCACGAGCGAAACGAGATGGAGGCACTCTCCAGTCACCTCGAACTGAAAGCCACCCAGTACCGCGATACGCTCGCGGCCGCGGCCGACGGCGACCTGACCGCCCGCGTCGACGCAGAGAGCATGAGCGACGCGATGGGCGAGGTCGGGACGGCCATCAACGAGACACTCGACGCGCTCGAACGGGCCATCTCGCAGGGGCAGGCCATCTCGGCGCGTATCGCCGACGAGAGCGGTCTGGTCGCGAGTCAGGGCGAACAGGTCCGTAGCGAGACCGAGTCCGTCACCGCGAGCGTCGACGAAATCGCCGACGGCGCGTCGACCCAGCGAGCGCAACTCTCGGCGGCCGCCGACGAACTCAGCGACCTCTCGGCGACCACCGAAGAGATGGCCTCGTCGGTCACCGAAATCGCCGACCGGAGCGACACCGCCGCGGAACTCGGCCGGGACGCCCAGCACTCCTCCTCGGAGGCCCAGAGCGCCGTCGACGCCATCCGCCATCGGTCGATGACCGCCGCGGGCGAAGTCCAGCAACTCGACGAGATAGCCGGCGACGTCGCCGAGATCTTAGACGTCATCGACAGCATCGCCGAGGAGACGAACATGCTGGCGCTGAACGCCTCTATCGAGGCCGCCCGCGCCGGCGAGGCCGGGTCCGGGTTCGCCGTCGTCGCCGACGAGATAAAGCAACTCGCGAGCGAGACGAAAGACGCGACGGCCGACGTCGAGACGCTCATCGAGACGCTCCGCTCGCAGGTCGGCGCCTCCGTCGAGGCGATGGAGACGATGGAGTCCGCCGTCGACCGCGGGAGCGACACCATCTCGGAGACCATCACCACGCTCGAAGACGTCGTCGAAGCCACCGTCGACGTCAACGACAGCATTCAGGAGATAGACCGCGCGACGAACCAGCAGGCCAGCACCGCACAGGACGTGGTCGAACGCATCGACGACATCAGCGCTATCGCCGACCAGACCGCGACGGAGGCCGGCGAGGTGGCAAACACCGCCGACCAGCAGGACGCCGTCGTCGCCGAGATGGTAGACGCCGTCGACACCTTCGCGGACGACGCAGAGACCCTACAGTTCGAACTCCAGCAGTACGACACCGACGCGACGGTCGACGTCGGCCACGCGAGCGTGGCGAGCGAACAGGCGACGGACGACTGATACTGGTGGCTGTAAGTTCGTAAAGATATTCGCCACCCCGGGGTGGCGAATTACTTCAGTTTGTTACAGCCACCAGTATGAGACCGCCGCTCAGATATCGACCGGGCAACCGTTTATCTCGCCGCCGCGCATCCCGTCGGCGAGCCAGTAGATGGAGAGCGTGAGGACGACGAGCGCACCGACGGCGAACTCCAGTCCGTCCAGCGGGAGAAAGAGGAGCGACGTCGAGACGCCCAGCAGGGAGAGCAACCCCAGCAGGACGGCCGACCCGCAGGCCGCACACCCAGCCCCGAGCGTCCCGAGGAGGACGCCCGCAGCGCCGGCCCCGCCCTGCCGGATCTGCAGACCGTGTTCCCGGAAGTGATAGGTCGCCATCGCTACGTCCACGCCGGTCAGCGCGGCGACGGCCACCAGCAAGACGCCCTGTGCCGGGTGGAAGAACGTGCCGACGAACGGGTAGAGTTCGACGAGGACCGTCAGCCGACTCGTCAGTGGCAGGGACCCGCCGACAACGAGGTCCAGCACCAGCGGGACGTTCAGCGAGACGACGAACGCCGTCAGCGAGACGACTCCCGCGAGGACGGCGACGGCGGCGTACACCGGGAGCGTCAGCACGAGTCGCGCCGTCCGACCCATCAGCCGCCAGTCGCGGCCCCGAATCGGCAACCGCCGACCGATTCGGGTCGCGCTCATCAGTTCGCCTCCCCGAGCGCTTCGGCGATGACCTCGTATCCGACGCTCCCGTTGACCTTCGTGACGAACTCGCCGTCGCGAAACAGGAGGACGACGGGCGTCGTCTCGCCGAGGCCAGCGTTCTCCGCGGCCGCGATGTCGGCCTGCACGGCGTCGTCGTAGGCCTCGTCTCGGGCGTCCTGTGCGACGGCGTCGCCGTCCAGCGACGTCTCGGCGTTCAGGAACGACGCCGTCCGCTCGATGACGTTGTCGACGGTGAACTGCGAACGCGTCGCGAAGTAGTGCTCGAACAGCGACCAGAACACCTCGTCGTCACGGGCGTAGGTCGCTTCGAGCGCCTGCGTCGCCGGCTTGCCCCACGGAAAGACGACAGGGTAGGTTCGGACGACGTACGCGCCCCTCCCCGAGTCGGCGAGGTTCGACCGGATCTTCGGCACCGTGTTCTCGTGGAACGCTGCACATCGCTGACAGGACGGGTCCTCGAACGCCAGAACGACGTGGCCACCCAGTTCCCCAATCCGCGGTTGCTCGCGGTAGTTCGCCGCCGCCGGGTGGTCCTCGATGGACTCCCCCGTCGCGTCGCTCCCCCTACCGCACCCCGCGAGGGCGCCGACGGCCCCCGCCCCCGCCATCGCCAGCAGACGTCGTCGCTTCATGCTCGCCGGAAGGGTTCGGCCCGATTTATCGTTTGTTCTCCTGTGCGCCCGCGAGGGGGAACCGTCATACCGCCGGAGTCGGTATCTCCGATGGCCGATGACGACAGTGCGTTCCGAGTCGGGGTGACTCCCCGACTGTGACGAACCCTATGAGTGCCGAGGCCAGCTTTCTATCCATACATTTGCGAGGAGAAGTGAACGAACGTCAGAGAATCGCGTCTGCTATCCTCTGAGAGAGGACAGTCGTCATCAAAAATGGACCGCGTGGACGCAACCGAGACTGTCTACGGGGACCGGAGTATATGCTGAGCCTGGATTCGACGTCGAAAGACCCTGCGGACACCGAGGAAAGACTCTGTGTACAGTGTTCATAGGGTGTGTTGGGGCGTGGCTTACATCGGGGCGTCTTCGAGGATTTCGTTCCACTCCGCTGGCTCGAAGACTTCCCAGGCTTCGATCGATGTGAGTCCGAGTGATTCGTACGCGGTCTGAACCTTCCCGAGAGCTTCCCCATCGGGGAGGTCCGCAATACCCACGATATCATACCGGCCAGACCCGTAGTAGAGTGCCGTGACTTCCCCGCCGACTTTCTCCACCATCTCCACCCCTCGCTGGCGTCGTTCCTGTGCCTCTTCGGGGTTGATTGTACGTCCTTCGTCCGTTTTCTCGAAGAGTACTACGTAGGTTGGCATTGATTGATTACCCTCTCGCGTTCCAGATGTAACGCGCCTCAACACCGCCCTCTCTAAATGGAACGCCCTTTCATATTCGCAATCTGACGTGTTAATCGTTATCATGGGTTGATTGCCTACTGCATCAAGGGACCCCTCGTGATGAATGCGTACTCTTTACTGGGCGATTTAGTTGGACTCCTGTTCGAGGGTGTCATAGAACGGTTGGCATACCCAACCGACGAATCGTTCGATACAGGACAAGGAGAATAGTGGTCGAATTACAACCAGTCAGCGGGGAGTTCATCTTCGTGGTTATCCAGTAGTTCGAGCAGTGGCCTGATTTCGTCGAATTTCGGCCCCTTGATTACTTCGTGCGTGTCTTTGTTCCACTCAATAAACCCGTAGTCGGCCAACTTCGGCAAGTGAACGTGATGCATCGACACGAGACGTTCGACGGCATCAGATTCGCTTTCAGAGTCAGCGATAACGACTGGCGCGTCATCTTGTGGATTATGCTCTAACAACGCAACCAACAGTTTCCGTCGCTGAAAGTCAGCCAACGCATCCATCATATCATCGGATGAGATTGACCCTACTACATTCTTCACACTCCTACAACAGTCGAAACACGGATAATGCCCTCACAATATCACAGTATCTGAACGTTTGAGTAACTGAGTAACAAGTCCAAACAGCAGTCTCCCCCGCTCCAACTTTGATTCGCGCAACGCGCATAGTCTATTAAACAGCTGATTCGTCGAATTGCGGGCGGAAACAACAGCGACGAAAACGCGCATGTTAGCTAGTGACAAATCGTCTAGTTCTTGGAGTCTCTAATGTGATATGTGCCGGACATAGGCCCGGTGAGTAGTATCAGAATTCCTCCCTTTCTTTCCTGTGACCGCTCAGAACTCGCGCAGACTCCCGTTTCGGTCGCTCTCGGGTTCGTATTCGGGAATCAGCGAGTCCAAGTCGTAGTCGTCGAGATCGTCGATGGCTCGCACCTGCACGTTCTCGGACGCGGCACCGTCGACGCGCTGGCGGACCATCCCGCGGTGGGACGCTTGCAACTCTCCGGGAGACATGTCCAACTCCAGAAAGTCCAGCAACGCCGCGTCGAGGTCGTCTTGGGCGCCGTCGTCGCCCCGCACTAGCGCCCGTCCGGCCCGCGAAATCCGGTCTCTGATTTCGTCGCTCATCAGGTCGGGGTTCGGCACGGGCACCGAGGCCACCTCGTAGGTGAGCAGTTGGAGCGCCCCGCCGCCTTCGTGGCGACCCCACAGTTCGAGCAGAATCTTGTACACCGTCGAGTTGAGGACGTGGGGCAGGACGTCCTCGTGGTCGGTGACGCCGACACACTGGATGGCGTTCGTCGGCGCGAACCCGCCGGCGTTCTCGACGGTGAACACCCGTTCATTGTAGAACACCGGGTGGAGCACATCGGGCACGAGCAGTTCGCCGAGGTTGAACCACGGCGTGTGGGTGGAGACGGTACGTCCATCAGGGACGCCCTCGTCCTCCCCGTATTCGAGATACCGAAGGGTGGAGTGATAGCCGTCCTCGCGCAACTGGTCTTTGACGGCCGCCGCGAGGTCCGGCGTCGACCGGAGGCCAGTCCGATCGGCTTCGAACGCCTCGACGTACTCGTGGAAGTCCAGCAGATACTGGTCCGTCTCGTCCAGCCGAACGGAGTCGATGTCTCGAATCGACCGTATGGCGGGTCGCAGGAACCGCTCGTCGACGCCCCACTGGGCGACGTCGTCCTCGTCCAGCAGGAAAAAGCCGTTGTGGCCCGTCTTGTTGCCGAAGGCTACGTCGGCGAAGGCGTCCAGTCGCCGGGTCTTCTCGCTGTTCACGAGCGGAACGAACGGACTCGGACCGTAGAGGTAGTAGTCGAGTTTCTGGCCGCCCTGCTCCGTCAAGTGTTGCTGGGGCACGCTGGTGACGCGGTACTCGTCGTGGGTCTCGATGTCGAACAGTCGGTCGTCCGGGACGGAACGGTGGGAGCCAGCGACCGAAGCGAGCGTCTCCGGCGACAGGCGCTCTTTCACCCGGACGAAGTCCGTCGTCGTCTCTCGGCGCGCCCGTTCGTCCACGCATTTCTCGACGAACAGGAGGACGGTGTCGACGAGCGCCGAGAACGCTCTGTCGGCGAATCCGACGACAGCGTGGACCTTCGTCTGGTCGTAGAGGAACTCCTGAAAGGACTCGCCGTACTTCGTCGTCAGCCACTTCGTCGGGACGACGACGCCGAGTCGCCCTCCCTCCCTGAGGAACCGTAGCGCGTGCGTGACGAAGTAGACGTACGCATCGGACTGCTTCGATAGCTTCCCCGCGCCGCTGTAGTAGGGCGTCGCGCCCTCGGGGCCGTACGCCCGCAGGTGTTCACGGAAGTGCTCTTTGTCCGGCGAGAGGTCCTCTTGGCGGATGTACGGCGGGTTTCCCACGACCGCATCGAACGACCCCGGCCGACGCCTCTCGGTCCCGGCGTCGGGAAGCCGTTCGTCGCGCGGTGAGACGTCGAAAAAGGAGTCGGCGAGCGTATGGACCGCCTCGGTCTGCTCGCGAACGGTCCGAGACGAGAGGTTCAGCGCGGTGAGACGGAGGGGGAAGCGATTGACATCGACGGCGACGAGGTTGTCGAGTGCCTCCTGATGGGTCGCCGTCGACGACCCGTCTCGGATGCGGTGGTACGCTTCGACGGGAAACGTCCCACTACCCGAGGCCGGGTCGAGCACTCGTGGAACCCGGTCGCCGTCCGACTGGAGGGTCCAGTCGCATATCGCCGCCGCCACGTCGGGATGCGTGTAGAACTGCCCCTGTGCCTTGCGCTCGCTCGCGGGGACGAGTCGTTCGTACAGTTCCCCCAGCACGTCCTCCTCGACGTCCGAGAGCGCCGTCGCGTCGAGACGGTCCAGTAGCGTCCCGAGCGCGGTCCGCGTGTCCGCGTCGTGCGGAAACGACGCGAACAGCGAGCGACCGCTCTCGACCCCCGGGTCGTGGTCGAGTTCGCACCGGCCTTCGAGGTGGTGTTCGACGCTGTCCACAGCGACTCCGTCGACCAGTGACCCGACCGTCACCCCGGGTTCGGCCGAGTCGGGCGGTTGTTCACAGAGCACGTCGAGAAACAGCGCCTCGGTCGCTAACAGGTAGGCGTACTGTTTCGCAGCGAGTGTGAATCGTGCATCCGCGTCGAGTGGCGCGTAGTCGTTCGCCTCGACCCACGCGTCGAACCCCGCTGTGAACGCCGAGTTCGTTTCGTAGGAATCCCGTGCGAGCGTTCGGAGTCGGGGCCAGACGGCACCGTGAAACGATTGAACGGTACCGAGTAGCCGTTTTCGCGACGCCTGTTCCGGGAGGGAGCCATCGGTGGCGAGCGACCGAACCGCGTCGAGGAGCGCCGGAAGGCGGCCGTCGAGCGTCGGGTCCCCGAGGTCGACGGGGCGAAAGTCGAGGTAGTAGTACGCGCCGGCAGCGGCGTCGGCGTCCGCAAAGAGAAAGAGGTCACGGGCGTTGCAGGTGGCGACGTGTTCGACGCCCGCCTCGGCCGCGTACTCACACGCTCGCTCGACGACATCGGCAGCCAGCGGTCCCGCCGTCTCGCTCGTGACCACGACGGCCAGTCCCCCAGTCCGCGCGGACTCGACGACGATAGCCGCCCGCTTCTCGTCGACGTCCTCGTCGAGAGAGACGGCGTCGAACGGCGTCGCGGCATCACGGACGTACTCCCGAACTCGGGCGAGAAGGCGGCGACGGAAGTCCGCTGCCGACGGGTCGCTCGACATAGAGAGTCCATCCGACCGCGTCGTCTTCACTGTGTGGGTCGCTAACGAACACAGGGTTCGACGGGAGCGCCGCACCGCTAGCTACGTCGGAGACGCCCCGCCGCGAGAATTAAGTCCGGACCGTGTGTATTAATGCCGTGGTAGAAAGGCTCATCATCGACACGGACACCGCGGGCGACGACACGCAGGCCATTCTCATGGCCGCCCTCGCCGACGCCGTCGACGTGGAGGCGTTGACCATCGTCGCCGGTAACGTCGAGTTCGAGTACGAGGTCGAGAACGCGAAGTACACGCTCGATCTGGCGGGCGTCGCCGACGCGGTGCCGGTCTACGAGGGAGCGCGTCGCCCGCTACTCAAGGACTTCGAACACGTCGACCACGTCCACGGCGACGGGGGGTTGGGCGGTGACCTCTATCCCGATACGGGCATTCCCTCGGCGGACGGCCACGCCGTCGACGCCATCGTCGAGACGGCCCGGGCATCGCCCGGCGAGGTGAGTCTGGCCTGTATCGGCCCGCTGACCAACGTCGCGATGGCGATCCGACGCGAACCCGACCTGAACGAGTTGCTGGACGAGGTGTGGGTGATGGGCGGGGCGGTGAACACGCTGGGCAACGACACGCCCGCCGCGGAGTTCAACTTCTGGGTCGACCCCGACGCCGCGAAGATAGTGGTGAACGAACTCGACGTGACGCTCGTAGACTGGGGGCTGACGGTCCGCCACGGGACCATCGACGGGGACGAACTCGACAGGTTCGCCGACGCGGACACGCCCTACGCCGAGTTCTTTACCGCGATCACGAGCCACGCCCGCGAGTTCTCGAAAGAGCGGTTCGGCGTCGACGCCGCCACTCAACCGGACACGCTCGCGATGGCGTGTCTCGTCAACCCCGACCTCGTGACGGAGGCGGCGACGTACTTCGTCGACGTGGACGAGCGCGAGGGGATGACCCGAGGGTACAGCCTCGTCGACGAACTCGGCATCACCGACGGCGAACCACGGACTCGCGTCGTCGAATCCGTCGACGGAGACCTGTTCGACCAGATGGTCGCTGACATGCTCTTAGCCGGTGACCCCGAGCAGTCGCTGTGACCCAGCCGAGTCCCTACACCCGCCCGCTCTCGGCGAGGTCCTGTGCCGCGGCGACGACCCGCTCTTTCTCCGATTGGGACCCGAGCCAGAAGTCGACGAGGTCCTGCCCGACCGCCCGAAGGTCCTCGTCGTCGACCTCCGCATCCTCGCCGTCGGTCAAGTCGTACAGTTCCCGGTCGTCGGGCGACCAGATGTACTTCCAGTCTTTCCCTCGGACGGCGACGTTCGGCATCCGCGTCGAAGAGTAGACGTAGGGCTCTGTGAGTCGCTCGGGGACCGACTCGTCACCGCTGGCGAGGCCGTGCAACAGCGCCGGGAGCCGGCTGAGCGAGAACGGTTCCTCGACGTGCCCCGATGGTCCGTTACAGACCACGAGCGGCACGTTCACGAGGTGCTCGTACAGTTGCCGGCCGTGGCCGTACATCCCGTGTTCGCCGAAGGCCTCACCGTGGTCGCCGTGGACGACGAACAGTGGATCCTCGCCCACCTCGTCAGTGAGGAACGAGAGAAACTCGTCGGTGTACGCGAGCGAGTTCTCGTAGGCCGTCGTCAAGACGTCGTGCAGCAGCGACTCGAAGGGGAGGTCCCGACTCAGGAACAGCCCCATGTTCGCGGGATAGGTCTTGAGTCTGGACTGTGTCCGGTACTCCTTCGGCGGAAGATAGGGGAGGTGGCTGTCGACCAGAAACACCCAGAGAAAGTACGGGTCGTCGGCCTGTGCCGTCCACTCGCTGATTTCGTCTGCGAGCGCTTCCCACGACATGAACATGTCCTGTCCCTGCCACCAGTTGGCGGCGTTCATCGCCAGCGTCCCGATGGTACTCTCCTGTTCGCCCCCTTCGAGGAGGTCACTCGACGCGTCGTCCTCCATGAAGTCCTCGAAGCGGTCGAACCCCTCGTCGAACCCGAAGTACCGCGAGGTCCACGGGTTCGCGGTGAACGCGGCCGTCTCGTAGCCGCGTTCCGAGAACTCCTCGGCGACGCTCCGTCGGGCGGCCATGTGTTCGCGGACGTGCGCTTTCATGTCCTCGCGGGTCGCGCCGGCGGCGTCCGGCCGCTCGACCGGGTCCATCCCGGTCAGGAAGGAGGTGGCCGACGCGAACGTCGCGGCACCCGGGGCGATGGCGTTCTCGAACACCAGTCCGTCCTCGGCGTGGGCCGCGAGCGTCGGCATCGTGTCAGTATCGCCGGCTGCGACGCCACAGTAGTCGGTACGGAAACTATCGATAGTGACGAGGACCACGCTCTGGTCGTCGGGCATGTGCCATCTGGGAGTCAGAGAGCGCGGGTTATTATTCAGCAGATAAGTCGACTGTTTCAGCCGATAAACACGCAATTTGTGCGGCGGGGCGTCTGAACGGTTGATGGCGTTTTTACGATAGCCCGTACTCTCGTCGTCCATGTCACGGTCCGATGTCCCCGCAGAGAGCGTCACCCGCGTCGAACTCCCGACAGCGCTCGTCGACGACGTCGAACGGCGCCTCCAGTACACCGACTTCGAGGACGCGAGTGCCTACGTCGAGTTCGTCGTCGAAGAAGTACTGGCGTCCGTCTCGGACGGCGAGGACGCGAACTACGACGCCGTCGACCGAGAGGAAGTCGAGAGCCGACTTGAATCGCTGGGCTACATGGAGTGAGGCGTCACCGGAGGCCGACACGAGTCAACCACCGATTCGCCTGTACGTAGCTGGCGATAACGTGGCGTTAACCCCGAAATAACGCCGCTCAATACCTCTATCGCCGCGTTATCTCGCGGTTAGTGCGCTATTGACCGACGATAGGCGGCGCCTCGGTGCCCGTTATCGGAGCCGTCGAACCAGTCGGAGCAACACCGACGCGGCCGTACCGATACCGGGGACGCGCCGCGAGAGGGCGGCGGCACCGAGCAGTACGAGGCCACTCTTGGTTCGGCCGCGGACGAACGCGAACGCGGCGTCGACGAGCGTCGAGAGCACGCTGAGTCTGTTCAGCGGCGAGTCGTGGACAGTAGTCATCGTCTCGCCCGTAGGTACCGCGTCCGGTCGGATATAGCCCCGGCCGGAGTATGCATGCCGTCGGCGACTCGTCCGGACGGGTCACGGCGGCGTCGTCGCGTCGACGGCCCGCTCGAACCGGTCGAGAAACGCCGGGTCGTAGGACTCCTCGACGTGGTTCACGTTCCAGAGGCCCGACGACCGAATATCGGGGCTCCTGCTGTGATGACCGAGCCAGTCGTCCGCGCGCGGGTCGATAGTCGTCGCCCCGACGTTGCTGAGGAGGGCGATGACGTTCTGTTCGAGGTATGCCCGGTCGCTGGTCGGGCCCGGTTCGTCGTCGACGGCGACCCAGAGGAACGGCTGGTCGCGGACGTACGCGCTCACCCGGCGCTCCAGCGGGTACTCCTCGTCTCGCACCGCGCCGCGGTCCCGGTCGATGCTGGCCCAGCGGTCGTCCCAGCTAGGGTAGTCCTCGTGGAGGGCGTGTCGCTCGACGAACGCCTCGCCGACGCGGTGCCGGTACACCGACCCCCGATGGTTCCCGCCGTGCGGGTGGGCAGAGCTTCCGTCGCCGGTGCCGTAGTGCTGTTTGAGGCGGTCCCAGAGCGTCGTTGCACTCCCCTGGGAGACGGCGTGAGTGCCGACGCGGGTGACGCGGTGCTGGTCGGTGTCGGCGTGCGTCTCGCCGGGTTCGAGGAAGAAGTAGACGCCGCGCTCGGGCCAGTCCATGTAGCCGGTGCAGTGCTTCAGCTTTCGGGGGCCGTCTACCCGCCGTTCGAGGGTGTCGAACAGTCGGTAGAGCCGGTCGACGTCGTCGGCGCGAGCCATCGTGTACCCGAGCTCGGCCAGCTGTCTCAAGTCTCTTTCCCACCTGCGAGTGCCGCACCAACCGCTTTGAGGGAGGCCGTCGTAGAGTCGCCGTATGTCTCTCATCCAGTACTACGACGAGATAGAGCCCGTGACGATGCTGATCGTCGGTTTCGTCCTGTTCGTCATCCCCGAACCGGCCACGTCCGCGCTCGGCGCGGGCCTCATGTTGCTCGGGAGCGCGTGGTGGTTCTACGAGTGGCAGCGGTGACTACCAGTCGAACGCCTCGTGTATCGCCCGCCCCTCCTCGTGTAAGACCGGACCGACCACCTCGGTGACGCCGGCCAGAATCGCCGCCGACTGGACGGGCGCGCCCTGGTCCGTGAAGTCGCCGATGTCCCGGCCGCCGACGCTGTAGACGACCCGACCGAGACCGGCGTGGCGGATGCCGCCGGCACACATCGGACACGGTTCCGTGCTGGTGTACATGACCGTCTCGGCGCGTTCCTCGGGCGACAACTCGCGACGGGCCCGCATCGCGAGGTCGAGTTCGGGGTGGCGTCGCACGTCCTCCTCGGTGACGACGCGGTTCGACGCCGCCATCACTATCCGGTCGTCCCTGACGAGGACGGACCCGAACGGCCGGTCCCCGCGGTCGGCCGCCTCGCGGGCGAGTTCGAGCGCCCGACGCATGTGCGTCTCGTGGTCGAATTCGTCGAACGAGTCTCCCATACCCGCTGGTCGGCCCACAGGCGGGTAAATCGACCGCCTTCGACGGCGAGAGCAGTACGCTCAACACCGTACTGGACGTAGGGAGACCGTGAACCGCGACTGAATCCACGCCCGGGAACCGAGCCACCACGTCGAGAAGTGGTCGGTCGGGACCATCCAGCGAATCGGCGATCGCGACGGCTACTGCGTCGTCGACGTCGAATCCGCCGACGGCGAGACCGGCGAGTTGACCGTTACGGTCGCCGTGCGGGACCGCCGTGTCAGCCGACTGGACATCGACGAGGGGGACACCGGTCGGTGAACGCGTCTGGTACCGCAAACGCGACGACCGACACCGACGCTGCGGCGCTCACTCCGGCGGTTCGACCGGGGCCTCGACCTGTGCGATGTCGAGGATGAGCGTGTTCTGGGTGTCGTCGATGGCGACGATAGTCCCCGCGACGACGAGGTTGTGCTTCGGCGTCGGCCCGGCCGCGACGGCCTGGCCGACGGAGAACTGGCCGACGGACTGCTGGAGGTGCAGTTGGGCGCGGCACTCCTCGGGGTGGTTGACGGTGGTAAACCGTATCCCATCAACGGTGACGTCGAGTCGCTCGAAGTCGCGGGCCACGGTGAGCGACTCCGTCTCGGCGCCGGGGTCCCGACCGAGCGCCGCGTAGGCCTGTTCGGTCGGGACGTAGCCGCCTTCCGGACCGGAGTGGCCTTCGACGAGGCCGAGTTGGGCGAGGCTCTGCATCTGGTTCTGGACGGTGCCCAGACTCCGGTCGACGTCGTCGGCGATGGTCTGGCCTTTCACCGGCCCGTCTGCGGAGCGGTGGTGGTTGACCAGCGCAGTCAGCGTCTGCTCCTGACTGGTGGTCAGGTCGATCTGGACCATACTGGCCCTACCACAACCACGCTCATGTATGTGTGGATACGCGCACGATTGGCGACCGGTCCGCTCGCCGTCCCTCGAATCCACGCAGGCGTGTGGTCATTCGCCCAGCAAGGCGTCGTCGCCGTGGCGCCCACGAAGGTCGGTCAGGTACTCGCGCTGTGCGTCGAGTTCGTCGGTCGACTCGGCGTAGACGTCGGCAAAGAGGTCCGTCGGGTCCGCCGCCACGTCTTCGGCCGCGTCGACGATGTCGGCTAGCTCGTCGTCTATCGCGTCGTTCATCCCGTCCAGCCGGTCCTGATTCAGCAGGCCACGGTCCCAGAGGAACGCGCCGAACCGGGCCAGCGGGTCCCGGTCGCGCCACTCCTCGACTTCCGCCTCGTCTCGGTACACCTCCGGGTCGTCGGCAGTGGTGTGGGCGCCGAAGCGGTACTGGACCGCCTCTATCAGCGTCGGCCGCAGTTCGTCCTCGGCCGGGTCCAGCGCCCGCTCGCGGGCCGCCTTCGTGACGACGTAGGTGGCGAGCGGGTCCATCCCGTCGACCTGCACGCCGTCGAAGCCGTAGGCGTTCGCCTTCTGGGCGATAGTGGCGCTCGCCGTCTGGCGCTCTCTGGGCACCGAGATGGCCCACTGGTTGTTGTTACAGACGAAGACGGTCGGCGTGTCGAACACGCCGGCGAAGTTCATCGCCTCGTGGAAGTCCCCCTCCGAGGTGGCGCCGTCGCCGAAGTGGACCACGCCGACCTGTTCGTCGCCGTCGCGTTTGGCCGCCCACGACCACCCGACTGCGTGGGGGATGTGGGCCGCGATGGAGATGTTCAGCGGGAAGACGTTCACGTCGGCGAGCGCGGCGTTGCCCCGTTCGTAGCCCATCCAGTACAGCAGATACTCCCACGGGAGGCCGCGGGCGACCAGCGCCCCGTGTTCACGGTACTGATAGAACAGCGTGTCAGTGTCGGCCAGCGCGTACGTCGACCCGACCTGTGCCCCCTCTTGGCCGGCCAGCGAGGAGTACGTCCCCAGTCGGCCCTGCCGCTGGAGGCTTATCATGCGCTCGTCGAACCGACGGGCAAACCGCATGTCCCGGTACATCTCGACGAGTTCCGCGTCGTCGAGGTCCGGGAGGAGGTCCGGCGCGACTACCTCGCCGTCGGGGTCTAGCACCTGCACGCGGTCGTCGGGGGCCCGGTCGAGTACGTCGGCTGACATCCTGTCGGGACAATCGGCGCAGACCGAGAAAAAGGTGTGTCCGGGGCGCGTCAGCCCACCCACTCCCGAACCTGCCGGAGCGCGTCGGTCTGGTGGTCGGGCATCACTTCGAGGACGACGCGCCCGTCGAAGTGGGCGTCGAGGAGTCGGGCGGTGCGTTCGAGTGGCACCTCGCCGTGGCCGACCGGCAGGCCGTCCTCGGTCGGCGTCGCGTCGTTGAAGTGGACCACGCGAACCCGGTCGCCGTCGGCCCGGAGGAGGTCCGTCAGGCCGTCGAAGTAGTCGGGTTGAGACATGAACAGGTGCGCCGTGTCCAGCACGAGGTCGTGACCCCGGTCTAGCACGAGGTTTCGGAGGTGGAACGTGCTCGCGCCGGGGTTGTTCTCGTAGCCGTACGGGGCGTCGAAGTCGTACCCCTCCAGCGTGTCGACGTGCGTGTGCTGGGCGTACTGGCTGTGGACGACGAGATAAGCGTCGAGGCGGTCGGCCAGCGCGTCGCTCCGACGAAACGGCTCTGCGTCGTCCGGGCGGGCGTGGAGCGTGTGTACCGTGGCGGCGTCGACGGGCGAGGCCTCGACCGCCGCGGCCGTCGCCGCCACGTCCTCCAAGTCGGCGGGGCGGAGGTGGAGTTCGACGCTGTCGAAGCCACGGTCGGCCGCGGCGTCGAGCGAGTTCGGGTCCGGCGGGCACTTGCCGACGAGGTCCATCGCGTCGGGCTACGTAGCCCGGGCCCTAAAACGCGGTCCCGACCCGCGTTCACGTCGGTCCAGTCTTGGGTCCGTCGTGTCCACCGACGACGCGTCACGCTACCGCGACGGCGGCGACTGACCTGAACCCACGCCGTCTTCTGGACGCTCATCCTCGCGTCGACGGTCACGGAGTCCTGTTGACGCTCTCGGGGCTGGCGGCCGGCTAGTGGGAGGAACGTCGTCGCGACGACGTTCCTCGCCGAGTTCGCGGGCCTGTGGCTCGTAAAGTCCACCCTCCTGTTCGGGTGCGAGGCACCGTCCGAGCAGGGGACACGCCGACACGCTCGTTTCAGCCGTTTAACACCCTCTCTCCGGAGAACACGGGGGTTAAGTACCACTGGGTGTGACCACGCCGTAATGGAGAGACGCAGTTTCCTCGCGGCGGCCGGCGCGACAGTCGCGACGTCGCTGGCAGGGTGTAGCGGTATCGGGACCACGGGTGAGACGAGCACCGAGAGCGGCGGACGGACGCTCGTCGTCGGCACCTACAGCCCGTTCATCGACGCGCCCTCCTCCAGCCCGGGTGCGTGGCTCAAAGAGCAGTTCGAGAGCGAGTTCGACGCCCGACTGGTGTGGCAGACGCCGAGCAACGAACTCAACCACTACATCGAGCGCAAGAAAGCCGGCGTCGACGTCGAGGCCGACCTCTACGTGGGCCTCAACGCCGACGACCTCGTTCGCGTCGACGAGACGCTCGACGAGTCGCTGTTCACCGACGCCGGCGACGTGAGCGGGCAGAGCGACGTGAAAGACGGCCTCACGTTCGACCCCGAGGGCCGCGCAGTCCCGTTCGACACCGGCTACATCAGCCTCGTCTTCGACGGCACGTCGACGACGGCTCCGGAGGACTTCGAGGGGCTGCTGGCCGAGGAACACGCTGGCGACCTCATCACGCAGAACCCCAGCAGTTCCGACACCGGGCGCGCGTTCATGCTCCACACCGTCAAGCAGTTCGGCGCGGACGGCTACCTCGACTACTGGGCCGACTTACAGGACAACGACGTTCGCGTGCTGGGGTCGTGGGACGACTCGTACAGCGCGTGGTCGGAGGGCGAGGCCCCCATCGTCACCTCCTACTCCACCGACCGAGTGTACGCCAACCGCTACGACCAGAATCTGGAGAAACATCGGATTCGCTTCCTGAACGAACAGGGGTACGCCAACCCCGAGGGGATGGCCGTCTTCGAGAACGCGAACGAACCCGACCTCGCTCGCGAGTTCATGCAGTTCCTCCTGCGTCCCGAGGTACAGGGCGAAATCGCGGTGCGGAACGTCTCGTTCCCGGCGACGACAGACGCCAAGTTGCCCAGCGACTACGCGGAGTTCGCGCTGGAACCGCCCGACCCCGTGACGTTCAGCTACGACGAACTGCAGGGCTCGGTCGGCGAGTGGGTAGACGACTGGAGCCAGCAGTTCGCCCAGAACTGACGTGACCGACGCCGCCGAGAGGACGGACAGCGGACGCGGGGCCGCGGCCGAACAGGTCCGAGTCCGTCTCGAACGGTACGCGCTCCCGACGATGGCCGCCGGGACGGTGGCGCTCTTGCTCGTCGTCTTCTACTACCCGGTGGCGACGGTGTTCGTCGACAGCGTCCTCGTCGAGGGGCAGGCGACACTCTCGGTGTTCGTCGGCATCCTCACCGACCCGTTCTACGTCGGCGACCTCGCCGGGCTAGCGACGGGCGAGTCGCCGCTGGCCGTGCTCGAAGACCTGCTGTCGGCGGACCGACGACTCGGCGTCGTCGGGTTCACCGCGTATCAGGCGGCGCTCTCCTCGGTGGCGAGCGTCGTGCTGGGCCTACCAGCGGCGTACCTGCTGGCCCGTTACGAGTTCCCCGGCCGGCGGACGCTGCGCTCGCTGACCATCCTTCCGTTCGTGCTGCCCTCCATCATGGTCGCGGTGGGGTTCGTCGCCACGTTCGGACAGAACGGAACGCTGAACGCCGTGCTGGGTGCACTCGGCCTCGGGGCGGTCGACCTGCTGTTCACGCTGGAGGCCGTGATAATCGCCCACGCGTTCTACAACGCGCCGCTGGTCGCCCGCGTGACGACGGCGGCGTGGGAGTCCGTCGACGCCAGCGCCGTCGAGACGGCCCGGAGTCTGGGGGCGAGTCCGCACCGGGCGTTTCTGGACGTGGTCGCGCCGCAACTGTACCCCTCGGTGCTGATGGGCGCGGCGCTGACGTTCGTGTTCACGTTCGGCACCTTCCCCATCGTCCTCGCGCTGGGCGGGTTCCAACTCGCGACGGTCGAAGTGTTCGTCTATCAGTTGCTACGGGACTTCGAGTACGCCGAGGCCGCCGCGCTCGCTATCGTCGAACTGGTCATCTCGCTCGGACTGCTGTACGCCTACCTCCGGTACGAGGCGCGCCACAGCACCCGGTCGCGCGGCATCCGACCGCTCCCGCGGCGGCCGCTCTGCCCGCCGTCGCGCTCGCTCGGTGACCTGCTCCCGAGAGCGGGCCTCGCGGTGTACGGCGTCGTCGCCCTCGCCGTCTTCGTCGCCCCCATCGCGAGCATGGTGTACGCGAGCGTGAGCGGGCCGAACGGCCTGACGCTGGCCCACTACGAGTTCCTCGTCCGGCGACAGGCGACGGCCGCGGCCTTTCAGGTGACGCCGTGGGACGCCGTTCGCAACTCGCTCGTCTTCGGCGTCGGGTCGCTCATGCTGGCTCTGCCGATGGGCGTCGTCGTCGCCGTCCTCACCACCCGCGAGTACCGCGGGCGGAAACTCGTCGACGCCGTCGGGATGGCTCCGCTCGCGGTGTCGAGCATCGTCGTCGGCATCGGCCTGTTGCGAGGGCTGGTGTTCGGCGTCGAAATCGGTGGCACGCGCCTCGCCGTCGGCGGTGCCCTCGCCATCGTCGCCGCCCACGCCGTCTCCGGGTACCCGTTCGTCGTCCGCACCGTCGCCCCCGGACTGGAGAGCGTGGACCAGTCGCTGGTCGAGTCCGCACGGGCGCTCGGCGCGCCCCGCGCACGGGTGCTCACGGACGTGGAGTTGCCGCTGGTGTGGCCGGCCGTCGTCGCCGGCGCCGCCTTCGCCTTCGCCATCTCGGTGGGCGAGTTCTCCGCGACGGTGGTCCTCGCGACGGGCACCGACCAGTTCACGATGCCCGTCGCCATCGAGCGGTTCATCGGTCGCCGACTCGGCCCCGCGACGGCGATGGGCGTCGTCTTGCTCGTCGTGACGGCCGGCAGTTTCGTCGTCATCGACCGACTGGGAGGTGCCGAGGGTGGCTTCTGAGACGCCGGCGGTCGCGCTCGATAGTGTCACCCGACGCTACGGCGACACCACCGCGCTGAAAGGCGTCTCGCTGTCGGTCCGGGAGGGAGAGTTCTTCACGCTCGTCGGTCCCTCTGGCTGTGGGAAGACGACGACGCTCCGCCTGCTCGCGGGGTTCGAGACGCCGACGCACGGCACCGTCAGGTTCGGCGGCGAGAGCGTGGCCGGCGTCCCGCCGGAGGAGCGCGACGTGGGCGTCGTCTTCCAGAACTACGCCCTCTTTCCGCACATGAGCGTCGGCGAGAACGTCGCTTACGGCCTGCGCTTTACCGACCCACCGGGCGGCGTCACTCGGGATGAACGGGTGTCGACCCTGCTGGAACTGGTCGACCTCGGCGGGACCGAGGACCGCGACCCCGACACGCTCTCGGGTGGGCAACAGCAGCGCGTCGCGATGGCCCGGGCGCTCGCACCCGGGCCGGACCTACTCCTGCTGGACGAACCGATGAGCGCGCTGGACGCGAAACTCCGCGAGCGCCTGCGCGTGCAGGTCCGCGAGATTCAGCGGGAACTCGGCATCACGACGGTGTACGTCACCCACGATCAGGAGGAGGCGCTGGCCGTCTCCGACCGCGTGGCCGTCGTCCGCGACGGGTATATCGAACAGGTGGGGACACCACGGGAGATATACCGCGAACCGGCTACCCGCTTTGTCGCGTCGTTTATCGGCGACAACAACGTCCTCTCGGGCGAGGTGACCGACGTGGGCGTGGGGGCAGATGGCCCTGCCGCGACCGTCGCCGTCGGCGGCGAATCGCTCGGCGTCGGTCTCGACAGTCGTGACGGGGTCGCCGTCGGCGACCGCCTCACGTTCTGTCTTCGGCCCGAGCGCCTCTCGCTCTCCGGCGGCGAGACGACGCTCTCGGCGACGGTGACGAGCACGGAGTTCCTCGGCGAGACGAC
This sequence comes from Haloarcula sp. JP-L23, assembly GCF_011602445.1. Classification (NCBI taxonomy): domain Archaea; kingdom Methanobacteriati; phylum Methanobacteriota; class Halobacteria; order Halobacteriales; family Haloarculaceae; genus Haloarcula; species Haloarcula sp. JP-L23. The sequence goes on from NZ_CP050014.1 coordinate 3,127,402, forward strand.
GCGTGCCCACCTCGACTGGGGCGGAGAGACGCTTCGATTACGGACTACCGATCCGCCGGACGGCGACGTCGTCGTCGGGTTCGACCCGGCAGACGCACACGTCGTCGCCGTCGACCGCTGATTCTCAGTCCCCGAGCGAGGCGTCGGTCGGGTAGACGCGAACGACCCCCTCGTCGTGGACGGTCACCGGGTGGTCGGCGTACTCGAACTGGACGGCTAGCTCCGTCTCGGCGTCGTCGTAGAGGTCCGTGAGTGCATCGCTCGGGAGTGTCCTGTCGAGTGGTCGAAGCGTGGTCGGGTCGACCCCCTTCGCGTCGGCGACGGCCCGCGTCACGGCGACTGCCAGCGGCTCGTCGAGGTCGTCGACATCGCGACAGACCCGGGCCACGGTGTCGGGGTACATGGCCTCATGTACGCTTTCCAATCTGAAAGAGGCCACGGCTCATAAACTAGGGTCAGTCCCCACGTTCGGGTTCGAACACCGCCTCGAACAGTTTCGACTCCGCCGCCCGGAGGTGGTCGTGAAAGGTCGGTGATGTGATGTCCAGCGACGCTGCGAGTTCCTCGCCGGTGCGCGCTCGCGGCGTCTCGAAGTAGCCGCCGTAGTACGCCGTTCGCGCCACGGTCGCCTGTCGATCGGTGAGCGAGTCGAGGACCCGGTCCTCGACAGCCTCGACGTGGTCCGGGTCGATGTCGACGGTCCGGCGGCCGACCAGTTCCGTCTTCGCTGGCGGCGTCCCGAGCAACTGTGCGGCGTCGGCGGCGTCGGCCGACCGGGGGTACCAGACCTCGACCGTCGCCGTCCCGTCGCTGACGCGCACGTCGGCGAGTCGACCCGTCCCCTCGGCGACGCCTGTAAAGAAGGGGTCGTCGTCGTACAACACCTGCAGTCCGGGCGCGCCCTCGCAGTCTGTGAGCGGGACCACTTCCGCGACGCTTTCGTGTGCCTCGGCGGCGTCCGCGACGGCCTCTGGGTCGCCCTCGGTGACGGTGAAGAAGGCGAACGGCGCGTCCTCGGTCGCGTTGGCCGACGACAGTTCGAGCGTCGCGTCGGTGGCCGCCGTCGCGGACGTACAGAACTGCTCGGCGCCGGTGAGTTCGACAGTGAATTCGACGAGCGTGTCCGCGAGGAGCGCTTCTCGCGAGCGGAGGGCGTGGATGGCGTCGCCGAGGCGACGCCCGAGGCCGTCCAGCGCGTCGCGCTCGAACGTGCCGAACGCGGCCGCGCTGTCGACGCCGACGGTGAGGACGCCGTAGGGCGCGCCGTCGTACCGGACCGGAACGGCGATTCCGGCGGTGAGGTCAGCGTCCGGCGACGCGTCCACGATGGGGTCGCCGTCGCGCCGGGCCGCCTGCTGGATGGTGCTGTCGCCGTCGGTAACGGCGCCCCGTCCCTCGAAATCGATGCCGCTTGCGACGCGCGGTTCGACGGCGTCGTCAGCGGCCGTCGCGTCGCCGATCCAGGCGTAGCTGAACCGGTCGATTTCGGTCAGTCGCTCACAGACGGCCCGTTCCATCTCCTCGCGGGAGGACGCCCCGACCAGCGCCGTGTCGACGTTCCACAGTTCGGCGGTGACGTCGGTGACCCGTTCGATGGTCCGCTCGCGTCTGCGCTGTCTGACTGCGTACACGCCGACGAGCAAGCCGGCGACACAGCCCCAGATAGCGGTGTAGGAGACGATGAACGCGGGTTTGACGCTGCCCTGCCAGAGCTGGAACCCGAGCGTCCACAGCACCATCAGGGCGACGCCACCGGTCCCGACCAGCGCCCAGCGGGCGACCGTGAGGCGGTCTTCGAGCGGCCCGTCGTCGGTGTAGACGCGGACGCCGGCGCCCACGACGAGGAGGGAGAGCGCGAAGGGAACCGCGTTTTCAAGCAGGGTGAGGACGACGGGGTCGCCCTGTACGAGGACGTCTTCGACGACATCGTAGGACGCGACAGCCGCCATCACGAGACCGAGCGATACGAGCGTCACGGTACCAGCGAGGGCGCGACGGTCCGAGTCCGTCTCCATCTAGACCAGTTCGGTAGACGTGGCGGCCTGAAATTCTTGTGGGGTCGAGAGTGTGCGTGACACCCGGCTTTCTCTCGCACGCACGAGTATAGACCGGGAATCTTCGGCACCTACGTTCGACCATGCGAGACCGATTCCAGGCGGGCAGTGCGCCGTCGGCGCAGGACCACGACGTCGAGTACGAGGAGGTGTCGGTGCCGGCACTCGTCGTCGGCGCGGACGACACCGGGCTCTCGTTGTGGACCCGTGGCGTCGGGGAACCGAGTGAGGTAGTGCAGCGGGCGTTAGACGCCGGCTACGAACTCGACTACCACCACCTCGAATACGCACGGTGGCCAGTCCCGGGAGCGCATTCAAGGGGGCCCCGCCCCTCGTCACTGACGAAATGGCACCGACCCGCCGCGCCGTCCTCGCCGCGTCCCTCGCCGGCCTCGGTGGCTGTCTGGGCAGCGTGGACGAGGTCGCCGTCGAGTGTCCGGCCCCCGTCGACGCCGAGGAGACCGCTCGACTGGGGTTCGTCGGCGACGTGATGCTGGGCCGCAACGTCGACGACCGCTGGCGCGACGACCCGACCGGCGTCTGGGACGGGATGGCGACCCGTCTCGACGCGCTCGACGGCCTGTTCCTGAATCTGGAGTGCTGTCTCTCCGCCCGCGGCGACCCGCGACCCGGCCGGACGTTCCACTTCCGAGCGCATCCTTCGTGGGCAATTCCGGCCCTGTCGAGTGCCGGCACCGTGTTCGCGAGTCAGGCGAACAACCACGTTCTCGACTTCGGGCCGCGGGCGCTGACCGACACGCTCGCCCATCTGGACGACGCCGGGGTGCACACGGCCGGGTCCGGACCGGACAGAGAGTCGGCCTTCGAACCGGCCCACCTCACGGTCGGCGAGGTCGCCGTCGCCGTCGTCGCTGCTACCGACCAGTCACCGAGTTACGCTGCCCGTGCGGACACAGCAGGGACCGCCTACGCCCCGCTGAGATCGAGCGACCGGCTCACCCGCAACTGGGTCGGCGGCGCGCTGGCACGGGCCCGCGAGCGCGACCCGGACCTGTTGGTCGTCTCACTGCACTGGGGGCCCAACTGGGAGATCGCACCTTCGGGGACCCAGCAGTCGTTCGCCCGATGGCTCGTCGACCGGGGGGCCGACATCGTCCACGGCCACAGCGCCCACGTGATACAGGGCGTCGAGACGTATCGGGGCCGCCCCATCGTCTACGACGCCGGCGACTTCGTCGACGACTACCTCGTCAAGGACGGCCTCCACAACGACCGGAGCTTCCTGTTCGAACTGGTCGTCCGCGATGGCACCCTCTCGGCGCTGGAACTGGTCCCAGTCGAAATCGTGAACTCGCGGGTGACGCCCGCCGACGACGCGGCCGCGGAGTGGCTACGCGACCGGATGCGTTCGCTCTCGGCCCCGCTCGGCACCACCGTCGAGCGAGCGGGGACGGGGCTCCGAATTCCGCTCGGCGACTGCTGAGCGCTCAGTCGTCCTCGTCGTCGTCGTCCTTCGGACCGGCGTGGTCCGGTGGCCCGGCGTGGTCGGGCGGGCCACGTTCCTCGTCGTCGTCCTTCGGACCTGCGTGGTCTGGCGGCCCAGCGTGGTCGGGCGGGCCACGTTCCTCGTCGTCCTTTTTGCGCTTCTTGTCCCGCTTTCCCCGGTCGTCATCGTCATCGTCGTGGTCGTCGTCATCGTCGACATCGTCGTGGTCGTCGACATCGTCGTGGTGGTCGTCGTCACAGACCCCACGGCGTAGGCGCAGATGCTTCTCACGGTCCAGTTCGTACCGGTCGGGGTCGTCGATGTCGCCAGAGAGGATTTCCCACCGGTCGAGACGGCCGTCGTAGAACTCGCCGAAGAGGTCGGCGTCCTCGTTGAACCGCGGCCTGATGAGCAGCGAGAGGTCGCTGACGTCGAGACCACGGAGGGCACCACCGTCGGTTCGCTCGGCGGCCCACGTCCAGTCGACTGTCGTCTCCGTGTCGTCGATGTCCCACCGGTCGTAGTTCGAAGAGCCGTCGTAGAAGTCGTCTTTCACCACCCACCTCGCGTCCGCCGGGATGTTCTCGAAAGTGAACGAGACCGACCCGCCGGGAGAGTCGTCGTCGAGTTTGTCGTGGACGATGACGAGACTCAGACCGTCCGGCCCGTCGTAGAGAAACAGGATGCTGGTGTCCTCTCGCTGGAGGTCTTTCGTCCCCGTGGAACTGTAGAAAAAGTCCTCCTGCCCCCAGCGGTAGAGGTCGCGGACAGACTTATCGCCCGAGAGCGGGTCGACGCGGATACATCGGTCGCCCTGTTCGACGACGAAGCCGTCGTCGTGTGCGCTGACCCCCCCAGCAGCGACGGCGAGGCCACCGGCGGCGGTCGCCGTCGTCGCGAGAAACTGTCGGCGGTTCAATGATTCTGACGAATCACTCGTCATAGCGGAGTCAACCGGAGAGTAGGAATTTGTTATAGTGAGCATATCTCGGCGACGATTCGTGAATCCGAGCTTACCCGCCGCCTACGAGGTGCTGTGGGCCGTCGTCGGGAACTGACAGCGGCTATCACGGAACCCATTTACGTCAGAACACGCTCTAGCAGGTATGAACTACGAGGCCGCACTCCAGCGAGCGTACGACGTACTCCCAGACCAACCCAGAGAGGCCGGTGAGCGTCTCTCCATCCCGGACCCCGAGGGACAGACAGACGGAGCGTTCACGCGGCTGACGAACCTCGGCTCCATCGCCGACGCGCTCTCGCGAGACGCCCAGCACCTCCACAGCAGTATCCAGCGCGAACTCGGGACCAACGGGCAGTTCGACGGCGGCGAGGCCCGCTACAACGGGTCCTTCGACGTCGCTGACTTCCAGGCCGCAATCGACGCCTACGTCGCCGAATACGTCACGTGTTCGGAGTGTGGCCTGCCCGACACCGTCCTCAAGACCGAGGACGGCGTCGACATGCTCCGCTGTCAGGCCTGTGGTGCGTTCCGCCCCGTCTCGAAGAGTGCGAGCAAGACCACCCAACAGCAGACGCCGACGCTCGAAGAGGGCGAGACCTACGAGGTCAAGATCACCGGAACTGGCCGCGAGGGCGACGGCGTCGCCGAGAAGGGCAAGTACACCATCTTCGTCTCCGGCGCTCGCGAGGGGCAGGTCGTCAACGCCTACATCGAGAGCATCAGCGGCACCCTCGCCTTCGGGCGCGTCCAGTAAGCAGTTCTGCGGGCAGTTTTCGCTACCTAACGTATTTGTTTCAGACGGTCCGTCGCGGGCGTCTTGCTCTCGACCGGATGCTCGCTATACCTCCTGCTGGCCGGTGAGGCGTTCCAGCGCGACGACGACGGACGGGTCCTGACCGGGGACACGAACCCACACGAGTTCCGCTGGTAAGTCCGAACTACTCGTCGCCGTCCCAGAGGTCCGTCGAGAGGTACCGTTCTCCCGTGTCGGGCAGGACGACGACGACCGTCTCGTCGGGGTTGTCGTGTGCGTACTCGGTGGCCGCGTGAAGCGCCGCACCAGCGGAGATACCGACCATGAGACCGTCCTCGCGTGCGAGACGGCGGGCCGCCTCCATTGCCTCGTCCTCGCTGGCGACGCGTACCTCGTCCAGCAGTTCGGTTCGGAGGATGTCGGGGACGAACCCGGGGCCGATGCCCTGAATCCCGTGGCTGTCCGGGTCGTCGCTCGACAGCAGTTGAGAGGCTTCGGGTTCGACGGCGACGGAAGTCACGTCCGCTCCTTCCACCTCCGCGATGTACTCAGAGATGCCGGTGATAGTGCCGCCGGTCCCCACGCCGGCGACGACGGCGTCCACGTCGCCGTCCGTGTCCCGCCAGATTTCGGGACCGGTGGTCTCTCGGTGAGCGCGGGGGTTGGCCTCGTTCTCGAACTGGCTGGCTCGAACCGCGTCGTCGGCCGCGGCGAGTTCGTCCGCGCGGTCGATGGCCCCGCTCATGCCGTCGTCGGCCGACGTCAGTTCCAACTCGGCGCCCAGTCCCGACAGGAGGCGACGACGCTCCTCGCTCATCGACTCCGGCATCGTCAGCACGCAGTCGTAGCCGCGGGCCGCGGCCACCGCCGCCAGTCCGATGCCGGTGTTGCCGCTGGTCGCCTCGACGACGGTACCGCCCTCCGGCAGTTCACCGGATTCGGCGGCCGCCTCGATCATGTAGGCGGCGATGCGGTCCTTGACCGAGTACGGGTTGGCCGCCTCGTACTTCCCCAGCAGATTCGGCGCGAACGAATCCAGACGGACCAGCGGCGTGTTCCCGACGAGGTCCGTTACGTCCGATGCGACGGCGCGTGTCTCCGGTGGCTCCGCGACTGGTTGCATATCGCGGGCTTCACGATTGGTCGGGGTAAGCCCCCCACCAGAAAACTGTGGGTGTCGAAGTCCTACACCTCGACTTCCTCGATTAGTTCCGGTCTATCGGTGTGTGGACTGTTGACCGCCGTCGAGACGGGATACGTGCGCATCGGGCCGTCGTAGGGGTCGAGAAGGTCCACAGCGGTCGCTGTATCGGCAGTGAGCCACGTCTCTTCCTCTCCGGGTGAGAGAATCACGGCCATGCGGTGGTGGAGGTCACGGACGGCGTCGTTCGGTTCGGTCGTGACGATGGTAAACGTCTCCACCACGTCGTCCTCGCCGCCGTCGTCGCCGCCCCCGCCGAACTCACCGAGGCCGGTCTGTCGCTGTGGCGGTTCCCACCGCTCGTAGAGACCGGCCATCGCGAAGATGTCGTCGTCGGGCAGGGCGACGCGGTAGGGCTGTTTGCCCCCGCCACCGCTGTCTCGCGGCGTCGCCGCTCGACTGTTCGCGGAGCGCTGTTCCGCGCTATCCACCCACTCGTAGAAGCCGTCGGCCGGCACCAGACAGCGGCGAGACTCGTAAGCGTCTGCGAAGGACCGCTTCTGGCCGAGCGTCTCGGCGCGGGCGTTGATGTAGCCGTGGTCAGAGCGCGAGTCGGCCCACGAGGGAATCAGGCCCCACTCCATCCGCTGGATGGTGTCGGGGTCGTCGTTCGTGATGACCGGCAAGGACTGACTCGGCGCGGCGTTGTAGCGGGGTTCGAACTCGAAGTCGAAGGCGGCGTCGAACCGCGCTTCGAGGTCCGCTGGCGGCGCGAACAGGCTGTAGCGGCCACACATACCACAGAGAAAGGCGGCGACGGGCAAAAGTCTCACCGTGTCGCCACCAACAGTTTTGCGCGTCCGCTCCGACGTACGGATATGGAGACCCGCCCACTCGGCGCGACCGGACAGGAGAGCACCGTGGCGACGTTCGGCGCTATCGCCCTGAACTGGCTGGAACAGGAGGGTGCGAACCAGATGGTCGAACACGTCCTGGACCACGGCGTCAACCACTTCGACGTCGCACCGACCTACGGCGACGCCGAACTGAAACTCGGGCCGAAACTCCGGCAACACCGCGAGGACATCTTCCTCGGCTGTAAGACCCAAGAACGGGGCTACGACGGCGCGGCCCACAAACTGGAGCGGTCGCTCGACCGCCTCGGCGTCGACACCATCGACCTCTACCAGATTCACGGACTGGAGTACGAGTCGGAACTGGACGAGATTACGGGCGACGACGGCGCACTCGCGGCAATCCGCGAGGCGAAGGACGACGGCAGAATCGACCACATCGGGCTGACGAGTCACGGGAACCCCGACCTGGTCCTCGACGCCATCGACCGCATCGACGACCTGGAGACGCTGATGTTCCCGCTGAACCCGGTCGTCGCCGGGAAGGACGACGACGAATACGACTACGAAGCCGTACTGGAGCGCGCGAACGAGGAGAACATCGGGACGCTGGGTATCAAGGCGTTCGCGAAGGGGTCGTGGCCGTCCACCTCGGAACTCCCCGAGGAGGACCGCCCATACGCGAACTGGTACGAACCGGTCGACACGCCCGAGGAGATCCGCGAGCGGTTCGATTTCGCGGCCACACGGGGCCTGAGCACCGTCGTGACGCCGGGCGATCCGAAACTCGTCTCGATGGTACTCGACGCCGCAAGCCGGTACGACGGAATGGACGAAGCGACACAGCGTGCTCTCATCGAGCAGTCCCGCCACGACGACAGCCCGGTGCCCGAACAACTCCACCACTGAACCGTGGCCGAAGAGACGCCATCGCAGACCGTGCCCGAGACGGTCAAGGCCGCCATAGCTGACCGGCCCGTCGAGGGGCGGGTCTGTCTGGAAGCGGGCGCTGGCGTCGGGAACACGACCGCTGGACTACTGGCGGCCGGCGCGGCGCGTGTCTATGCCGTCACCGACGACCCGGACCACGCCGCGATGGTGCGCGACCGCTGTGGCGACGCCACGGACCGCCTCGTCGTCGTCGAGAGCGACCTCCGGCAGACGCCGCTTCGCTCGGACTCGGTGGACCTCGTCACCGCCCACGGCCTCTGTAACCTCCTCGACCCCGCGGCGCTGGCGGCCGTCGCGGCGGAGCTCTCGCGGGTCGCGGCCGCCGGGTGTCACCTCGTCGTCGACGACTACGAACCGCTCCCCGAGAGCGCCGCCGTCCGTGACCTCTTCGCCGTCGAGAACGCCGCCACCGAACTGGCCACCGGCCGTTCGGCGCTGACCTTCTACCCGGCGTCCTTGCTCAGGCGCGTCTTCGCAGGTCACGGCTGGACGTTCGACAGGGAGCGGACGCTGCTGGACCCGGTGCCGTGGACCGCGAGCCACCTGTCTGCACACGCGGGCGTCGTGACGGACGCAATCGCAGGCCTCCCGCCGGAACTGGGCGACCCGCTGGAACGGCGGGCCGAGCGTCTGGTCGAGGCCATCGGCGAGGAGTTCGCCGGGACGATGTACAGCGTCGCGATGACGCGCCCGGACAGCGACGAGACTCGCTGAGAGGCCCCCGTGTCATCTGCCCGCGAGTTTAAACGGGATGACGCCCTACCGTGGCACGAAGGCACATGACGACCGACCCCTCGTTCTCGATTCCGCGGCGCCCCCAGCGGCGGTTTCCCCACGGGAGCGGGGTCGAGTACGAGGGCGGCACGGAGTTCGAACTGCTCCCGGACGCGGACCTGTCGACGTCGGACCTCGCCGGCGTCGTAGCCGACATCCTCGCCGACGGCCCCTACCGCTACGGCGACTTCCACGACCTGCCGATGCCGCTGTGGCTGGTCCGGGACGAGGGGACCGCCGACGTGTTCCGGGTGGCGGTGCGCGACGGCACCGTCCGACTCCACGTCTTGCCGACGACGGAGCCACCGGGGTTGCGACGGTTCTACGAGCGGCTCTGTGCGCGGGACTCGGACTGGTCGTGGCGCGTCGAACGGTTCGTCGACGAGGGCTGAATCGGGACGCTCGCCAGTGCAATTTTGGTCCTGCCGGTCCCACCTGCGGTCATGAGCGACCTCCGAGTACAGGTCGGTGAGGCGGTACTCACCGCGACCTGGACCGACGCGAACCACGCGACGCGGGACGCGCTGGCCGACGCACTGCCGCTCTCTGGCGACGGAGCGCGGTGGGGAGACGAACTGTACTTCTCGGTGGCCGTCGACGTGCCGCCGGAAGACGCCCAGACCGAGGTTCCCGTCGGCGCCGTCGCCTACTGGCCACAGGGGAACGCGCTGTGCCTGTTCTGGGGGCCGACGCCGGCCAGTCGGAACGGCGAGCCACGGGCCGCCTCGCCCGTGAACGTCGTCGCCGAGATAGACGACGTGCGCCCGCTCTCGAATATCTCTGGCGGCGCGTCGGTCCGAATCGAGCGGGCGTAACGATGGACGTGTTCGTCTACGGGACGCTGACCGACCACGCGACGGCGACAGCGGTGCTCGATACGTACGAGTACCGCGGGGCCGCGGAACTCGTCGGGCTCCACCGAATCGACGGGCGCTACCCGACGCTGTCGCCCGGCGGGAAGACGGCGGGGCGGATACTCCGGACGCCCGACATCGAGGCGTTAGACGAGTACGAGGGCGTCGACCGGAGGCTCTACGTCCGCGTCGCCGTACCGCTCGCGTCGGCGGACGAGTCGGTCGAGTGTTACGTCGGTGACCCCGACGCACTCGGCGCGCCGGTCGAGTGGCCCGGCGAGGGCGACTTCGAACGACGAGTCCGGGCCTACTGTACCGAGGCGGGCGTCGTGGTTCGCCAGCCTCCCGAGTAGTACGCACCCAAAACCGTCTTACGCGACTGCCGCCATTTCCACTGCATGACTGTCTCTCGCGAAGTGGTACTCGAGGGCCACATCATCGACTCGGGGATGATGGAGTCCAGTTTCGGGACCATCATGGACCTCGGAGGGTCGTTCACCGTCGAGGAGTTCGACATCGGTCGGCGAAAGGACGAGGAATCCTACGCCCGCCTGTTGGTGGAGGCCGAGGACGAGGCGGCGCTCCAGTCGATACTCCACGAACTCCACCAGCACGGCGCGAACCCCGCCGACCCGAAAGACGCGAAACTCCAGCCAGCCCCCGCCGACCAAGTCGTCCCGAAGGGGTTCTACTCGACGACGAACCACCCGACGTACATCCGCTACGACGACGAGTGGCTCGAAGTCGAACACATGGAGATGGACTGTGCGGTGGTCGTGGAAGACGGCGCGGAGCAACGCTCCGCGGACCGTTCGAGCGGGCAGGGCCCGCGAGACGACGGCGCGGAGCCGCGAGCCTACACGAAGGTCCTCAACGCCGTCGAGGAGGGCGACCGCATCGTCACCGGCGAGACGGGCATCAGAGTCGACCCGCCGTCGCGGCCCCGCGACTCCGGCGGCGCCTTCGGATTCATGCAGGGCGGGGTCTCCGCCGAGCGACCGTCCGAATCGACCATCCAGAAGATAGCCGGCGCCATCGAGGAGACGAAGCGAGACGGCGGGAAGGTGCTGGCGGTCTGTGGCCCGGCGCTCATCCACTCTGGTGCCCGCGAAGACATGGCCCACCTCGTCCGCGAGGGGTACGTCGACATGCTCTCGGCCGGCAACGGCTTCGCCGTCCACGACATCGAGCGTGACCTCTACGGCACGTCGCTGGGCGTCGACACCGAAACCCTGGACCACGCCCGCCACGGCCACAAACACCACATCTACGCCATCAGTGAGGTCATCCGCGAGGGGAGCATCGAGGCGGCCGTCGAGTCGGGCACCATCGAGTCCGGCGTGATGTACGAGTGCATCGAGAACGACCGCCCGTTCGTGCTGGCGGGGTCCATCCGCGACGACGGCCCCCTGCCCGACACCATCACCGACGCCGTCGAAGCCCAGAACGCCATCCGCGAACAGGCCCACGAGGCCGACATGGTGCTGATGCTCTCGACGCTCCTGCACTCCGTCGCCGTGGGCAACTGTCTCCCGTCGACGACGCGTGTCGTCTGTGTCGACATCAACCCCTCGACGGTCACGCAACTGCTTGACCGCGGGAGCGCACAGGCGGTGGGGATGGTCACCGACATCGGCACGTTCGTCCCGATGCTGGCAGAGCAGTTAGACGGGGAATAGCGAGGGTCTGAGCGTAGCGCAGACCCTCGAAACGAACGGGAAACGAAGTGACCCGTGAGGAGCAGCGAGAGTCCGAGAAACTGTGAGGGCCCTCGAAGCGACGCCGTGACCGCAGAGCAGTACCGAGAGGCCACTTCGCCCCGTCCGGAGAAAGACTTATTTCAACGTACTTGAAACTGAAGGCGTGTTCCGTCGCTCGTTCCTGACGGCCGCGTCGGCCACCCTCGCCGGCTGTGGGCTCACGCCGTCGCCGCCCTCCACCGAGTCGTATCCCGAATCGCCACCCAACGTCCTCCTCTCGTTCGAGTGGGTCGCCGAGGCGGCCGCCGTAGACGTCACGTTCGTCCGCGGGAACCGCGTGACCGCGGCGAACACCGCCGAACTGCTCGTCCGCTCCGCCGAAAGCGACCGCACGACGGTCTGGGTCAGTCGCGAGCACGACGCCGAGAGCGAGTATCCGTTGACACCCGGCGCGACTCTGCGTCACTCGCTGGGTGAGACGTCCGGCGTCAGGGTCGTCTGGGCCGCGCCGAACGGGAGGAAGCGGTCGGTCCTCGCGGCCGCTGACCGACCGACGCCGACGGAGAGAGAGGGATGAACCGACGGCAGTTCCTCGCCGCGAGCGGCGGAGCAGTGGCTTCCCTCGGCGGATACCTCGGTCTCCGAGTGGCCGACATCCGACCGTACGACCCCGATCCGCCGTCTGGCGAGACGCCGCGGGAGCGTATCGTCGCGGCGGCGCGCCACCGCTACGCCGCCGACCACCGCGCCCTGACGCGGGTGCGAATAACCGAGGATTCGGCGGGGTCGGCCGGGTACGACGCGGCGTGGTACCGCGAGAGCCACCAGCACTCCCAGCGTCGGCACACGCACGTGTTCACGACGCGCCAGCGACCGCCGGGCCGGGTTCCGACGCCGTTCTACGGCCTGCTGGGTGTCTTCCACTGGGGCGTGGTCGACACCGACGACCTACCACACACCTCTATCGTCCACTTCACCGACGGGTCGGTCCTCGCTAGCTGGGACGCCCCTACGCTGACGACGCCGACTGAACGTCCGAATCTGGCGAGTGACGCCATCCGCGGCGCGACTCGGGGGGCGGAATCGGGCATGGGTGGCGAGTGGATTCGGCCCCATCGGACGTCGTGGACGTCCGGCGACGGCGACCGGGCGTTCGTCGTCACGGACCGTGACGGCTACGCACAGGTCGTCACGCTTCCGTTCGGGGCTGGCAACCTCGCACCCGACTGTCGGGTCGAAGTGACGCTCGACGACGCGGGCCGTCTCGCCCGAATCGTCGACGACCGAGTGCTCGTCCTCCGACCGTCGGGAGACGACCCGGAACGAGTCGCCGACCGTCCCCGGACCGTCGGCTACCGCATCGTCACCGAGTTCGACGAGTACGGCGCCGCGACGGCACCGCGACCGAGGGGCGAGGCCGAGACGACGGTCCGCGCGCGGCTTTCGAGTCTCCTCACCGACGTTCGACAGTACTAGCGGGTGGAAAATCTGGTCGTCGGGAGCGCGACGCAGGTCGTCTCAGACCCCTTCGAGCCCGGAGCGGTACTCGTTGATGGCGTCGTCGGCTTCGTCGATGGTGTCGGCGACGTCCTCGCCGTCGCCCGAGGAGACGTCGTTCAGCGCCGACTGGATGCGAGCGAGACGGCCGTGGTCGGGACCCTGGTCCGCCGTCGAGAGACGGTCGAGTTGGTCGGCGAGGTCGCCGAGTCGCTCGCTGGCGTCGTCGCTGGCGGTGTCGTCGGCGGCCGATTCGAGCAGGTCGCTTGCTGTCGCGAGTTCCTCGCGTGTCATAGTCGAACGTTCTCCCAACGGGGATAAAACGGTTCCCTTGGTGCAGAATGTTGCACCTGTCGCTGACGGGCGAACGTTTAGGCCGTAGGCGCGTCCACGTCGTGTATGGCGAACGTCCTCTTTTGCTCGCTGGACGCCCCGCTCATCGCCGACATCGCGTGGCGCGTCGGGCGAGAGGGTCACGACGTGCGGTACTTCATCAGCGACCACCACCCGGCCGAACGGGAGATTGGCGATGGGTTCGTCACCAAGAGCGAGGACTGGCGGGCCGATCTGGAGTGGGCCGACGTCGTCGTCTTCGACGACATCTGGGACGGCAGCGACCTAGGTACCGGCAAGATTGCCGAGGAACTGCGCGCCGATGGCCACGCCGTCGTCGGCGGCACCGAACTCACCGACCGACTGGAGGACGACCGGGGGTTCGCGATGGAGACGCTGGAAGCGTGTGGCATCGCGACGCTCCCGCACCGCGAGTTCGAGAGCTTCGAGGCCGGTATCGAGTTCGTCCGCGAGAACCCTGCGCCGTACGTCGTGAAACCGCTCGGCGAGGTCCAGAACGTCAAGCGCCTGCTGTACGTCGGCCGTGAGGACGACGGGTCGGACGTGGTCTCGGTGCTGGAGGCCTACGAGAAGGCGTGGGGCCACCGGATGAAGGGGTTCCAGTTACAGCGACGCGTCGAAGGCGTCGAGGTCGCCATCTGTGGCTTCTGCAACGGCGACGGCTTCGTCGAACCGATAAACGTCAACTTCGAGCACAAGAAACTGTTCCCGTCGAATATCGGCCCGTCGACGGGCGAGATGGGGACGAGCATGTTCTGGACCGACCGCTGTCCCCTGTTCGAGCAGACCCTCGGCAAACTGGAACCGCTGCTCGCCGAGGAGGGGTACGTCGGGAGCATGGACGTCAACTGTATCGTCAACGCCGACGGGGTGTATCCGCTGGAGTTTACGCCTCGCTTCGGGTATCCCGCTATCTACATCCAAGAAGAGGGATGGAGACGCCATCGGCGAGTTCTTCGCGGCCATCGCGAACGGCCGGGACCCCGACTTGCAGGTCCACTCCGGGTATCAGGTCGGCGTCCGTGTGTGCATGCCCCGTTCCGTACGACGACGAGAAGCTGTTCGACGAGACCACTCGGAACGCGCCCGTCGCGCTGGACGACGACTCGGTGCGCGAGACGTACCACATCGAGGACGTCAAGCGGATGCCGGTGGGCGAGGACACCCCCGCCACAGCGGGTGCCGTCTACCCCGACGGCCAGTGGCGCGTGGCCGGAACCTCGGGCATCGTCCTCGTCGCCACCGGCAAAGGCGAGACGATGCGTGAGGCACAGGAACGGGCGTACGACCGGGCGCGCAACGTCCTCATGCCGAACTGCTTCTACCGGACGGACATCGGCGACCGCTGGCACACCGACGCCAGCGACAGACCCGGCGGCGACGGTGATCGCTTGCAGACGTGGGGCTACCTCTGATTCGGCACGCGCCGAACGGCCCCCTATGTAGCTGTGGCACCTACCCACACTCGTCCGATGGACGCGACACACGACGCCGACGAGTTAGACGTCTCGCGGTCAGAACACGACGACGGCTGGACCGTCGCCGTCGACCTCCACCCCGTCGACGACGACGCGGTGACCGTCGAACTGCTCGGCGACACCGCCGTCGTCGCCGTCGACACGGCACTCTATCACACGGAGTACGACGTCTCGCTCCCGGCCGCCGACGGGACGGCGTCGCTCAACAACGGCGTCCTCGTCGTCTCCGGGGACGCCTGATTCGAGCGCCAGCCCGCAGTCCGAACCGCCCCCACAGCGCTGTCGCCGTGGCGTGACTCCACAAGAGATTTCAGCGCGATAGCGGTACGACTGGGCAATGACCGCCGCCGACCAGACTGCCGACACGTCACCGACCCTCCGTGGCTCCGTCCCCCCGTTACGGGAGTGGGCGCGGACGTTCGCTATCGGTATCTGTATGGGGAGCGCCGACGCCGTGCCGGGCGTCTCCGGGGGGACCATCGCCCTCATCGCCGGCATCTACGGCCGCCTCATCGCCATGATCACGGCCATCACGCCGGATCGCATCTGGCAGTTCCTCACCGCGTTCGTACCGACGAACGGCGGCGTCTCGGTCCGGGACGCACTCGACGTCTGGGACGAAGTCGACGGCTGGTTCGGCCTCGCACTCGTGGCCGGCGTCGCAACCGCCGTCGTCGTCGTCACGCGGGCCGTCCACGTCCTCAGCGAGAACGCCCCGACGCTCCTCTTTGGTTTCTTTTTCGGCCTCATCGCCGCCTCGGCTATCGTCTTGCTCAGAGAACTCAGCTTCGAGTCGGCGTTTCAGGTCGGCGCCGCAGTCACCGGGTTCGTTCTCGCCTTCGTCCTCTCCGGTCCGACGCCGTTTCTCGCCAGCGACGGTCTCGTCGTGGTGTTCGTCGCCGGTGCCGTCGCCGTCAGCGCCATGATTCTGCCCGGCATCTCCGGGTCGCTCCTGCTCGTCATCCTCGGGCAGTACACCCGGATGTCGGACGCGCTGAGCAACTTCATCGACTCGCTCATCGGCCTGCTGGCTGGTGGCTCGCTGGCACAGGTCGTCGAACTCGGCACCGTCGTCGTGACGTTCATCCTCGGCGGTCTCGTCGGCCTGTTCACCGTCTCGCGGGCGGTCCGCCGCGCGCTCGACCGGAACCGCCGGGCGACGATGGCGTTCCTCGTCGCCCTCGTCGTCGGTGCGCTCCGGGCGCCAGTGTTCGAGGTCCGCTCCGAGGTCGGGTTCTCGACGGACGTGCTGGTGGCCTTTGCCGGCGCGGCCCTCGTCGGCGCGGCGCTCCTGCTCGTGCTGGACTGGTACGCCGTCGACTTAGACCTCGACTCGGTGTGAAGAGCGGTGTGTCGGCTTTCCAGCCCCATATGACAATTCGACAGAAATTTTGTTTGTCGTTTTGAGGGGCGGGGTATGAGTATAGATATCGGGGGGTGGCTGAATGACTTCGCTCCGCAGCGAGATGGGGCGGATTGGGGGATAGCCACTTTCCTGCTCGCAATCGTGGCATTGGGCGTAATGGACTTCAGCTGGCCGCCCGTCACTGGCGTGTCTGCATCCGATTCTCTGGCGATTCTCACAGCGTGCACTGTCTTCTATGGGCAGTACCGCTTGCGACATCCTGATAAGGCTACTCGGCCGGCTGTTCGGCCCGAGTACGGAGCGGCCCACTCCGACGACCTGGACGGGTACGGATTGAAGAATTTCGGACCTGGTCCGGCGCTGTACTTGCAAATCAAAGTAAGCATAGACGGCGACGGGCGAGACTACAAACTGCTGCGACCGAAGGAGCGACCAACGCATCTCACAGAGGGTAAGTATGTCAGTCTCACCGACCCCAATTCCCGAGGGAACGAGCGCTCGCTGGCGTCGCTCGTCCGGGGGAAAGACGACGACGCGGAGATTCGCTTTCACTACACGTATCTCTCACAGTCAGGCGTCCGTGAGCCCCTGCAAGCCAAACAGGTGGCAAAGGGCGACAGCGACGATATTCTCGATGAGTTTCCTCTATCGGAGGACTCGGAAGACTCAGAGGACTCGGAGAACGACAGCGCCCGAAGCATTGAGGTTCGCACACTCAGAGGGGAAGTCGTGGTTGAGCGAGAACAGGGCACTGTAGACTGAGCTTCTATATTACACGGAGTCGTTTGTAGCCGCTCTCAGAACCCGAACGCGCGCCGGTACTGGGGTGGCCCCTCGATTTCGTCGGTCGCATCGAGCGCCTCGGCAGCGTGCATCGCGAAGTAGGGGTCCCGCAGGTGTTCGCGGCCGACGATAGCGAGGTCGGCCCGGTCGTTGGCGACGATGGCCTCGGCCTGTTCGGGCGTCGTGATGCCGCCGACGGCACCGACGGCGACGTCCGAGTCAGTCTCCTCGCGGATGCGTTCGGCGTAGCGCAGTTGGTAGTTCGGCCCGGCGTAGTCGGGGCGCGAGTCGGGGTGGATGCCGCCGCCGCTTACGTCTATCAGGTCCGCGCCGGTCTCGGCGAGGTGGTCCGCGAGCCGCACGGAGTCGTCGACAGTCCACGACTCGCGGTCGGGGAGCCAGTCGGTCGCGGAGATGCGGACGAACACCGGCTTGCCGTCGGGCCACACCTCGCGAACCGCCGCGGTGACCTCCCGAGCGAGACGAGTCCGGCCTTCGAAGTCGCCGCCGTAGTCGTCCTCGCGGTGATTGGTCACCGGCGAGCAGAACTCGTGGAGGAGGTACCCGTGGGCCGCGTGAACCTCCGCAACCTCGAAGCCGGCGTCGCGGGCGCGCTCGGCGGCTGCGCGGAACGAGTCGACGACGCCTTCGATGCCGTCCTGATCGAGTTTCCGGGTCGGCGGCGCGTCGCCGTCCTCGTAGGGCCACGGCTCGCCGCTGGGGCTAACCGTCTCCCAGCCACCCTCGTCCGGCTGGAGCGGGTCGTGGCCCTCCCACGGCCGACTGGTCGAGGCCTTCCGGCCGGCGTGAGCGAGTTGGATGGCCGGGACCGACCCCTGCTGGCGGACGAACTCGGTGATGGGTTCGAGCGCCGTCGCGTGCTCGTCGCTCCAGATGCCGAGGTCCTCCGGCGAGATGCGGCCGCGGGCCTCGACGGCGGTGGCTTCGGTCATCACGAGGCCGGCGCCGCCGACGGCCCGCGAGCCGAGGTGCGTGCGGTGCCAGTCGGTGGCGAGGCCGTCCCGACTGTCACAGGAGTACTGGCACATCGGGGAGACCATCACCCGGTTCGGTATCGTCGTCTCGCGCAGGTCGAGCGGGGAGAACAGCGCTGTCATCGGCGGGGATTGGCGGCGGAGTCGGATAACCGCAGGGGCGAACGTCGTCGTTGCCGGAACCCCGTCCTACCGCCAGACCGCTTTACCGAGGCGCGTCTCCGAGAGGTCGAAGTCGAAGCGGTCGGTCCAGAGCAGGCCCGCGCCCAGCAGGGCCGCCAGCGCGACGGGCACCCAGTTCGAGTAGAAGGCGTTGATGCCGCCCCAGAGGAGGACGAAGCTCACGAGGTCGTCGAGCATGAACTCACACTGTTCGAGACGGCGGCGAAGCCCGGCCCGGTCGAACCCCCAGTCGAACAGCAGGACGGCGACGGTCCCCGAGAGGAGCCAGCCGCGGTAGTTCTGCCACGGGACGCCGTAGAACTGCTGGACCTCGTACTCCCAGAAGCCGATAGCGACGGCGCCGGGGTCCAGTACGAGGTCGACGAGCATGACCGTCGCCAGCGTCGCCAGCAGGCGCGGGAGGTGAGATTCGGCCCGCCGGCCCAGCAACAGGAGGACGAGCAGATAGGCGTTCAGGACCAGCGGGAAGAAGAACACGGGCAGTCCCAGCGGCACCGTCCCGAACAGCATCGGCCCCAGGTCGACGCCGTAGCTGAACTCGCCGTAGGGCCATCCGGTCGTCACGCCGTACAGTTCGATGCCGTAGGAGTACGCCGTCAGCGCGACGAGCGCGAGCGTCGCCTTCCGGTCGAGTAGGGGGAACACACCCGCGACCAGCGGCAGGCGCATGACGAGCGTCCCGAACAGGACGAAGACGGGGTTGAACGCCAGCGGTGGGGGGAGCAGGCCCTCGGCGCTCGCGAGCAGTGTCACCGTGCCGACCAGCGGGAAGACGACGGCGATGGTGAAGCGGTGTTCGCGGACGAGTGCGTCCAGTCGGGCGGTCGCTTCGGTCCGGTCGGTCGGGACCTGCCACGCCCGCTCAGCCATACAGCATCACCCACAGGCCGACGAGCGTGAACGCCATGCCGACGAGGGAGTTGATGGCGGGGTACCACCAGTAGGCCTCGTCGATGTCGACGCCGGCGGCGAGGATGCCGAAGACGAGGCCCGGATAGACGAGCAAGAGCGCCCCGAACACCCAGTGGGTGTAGGTGAAGACGAACGCGGCGGTGAGCCAGCACATCACGCAGTAGTAGTAGGTGTTGGACTCGCCGAGGTACGTCGCCGTCGTCTCGATGCCCGCCTCCCGGTCGGGTTCGATGTCCGGGATGGCCGAGAACGTGTGCATCCCCATCGTCCAGAGCCACGCGCCGGCGACGGCCGAGGCGGGCGGCGCGACGCCCTCGATGGCGGCGTAGGCGACGACGCCGGGGAGGATGTACAGGCCGTTCGACAGCGAATCGAGGAACGGCGTCGTCTTGAACCGGAGCGGCGGGGCGGAGTACTCCACGGAGAGGGCGGCCCACGCGAGCAGTGCGACGACGCCCAGCGTCGGGAGCCACGGCAGGAACGCGGCGGCCAGCAGGCCCGACCCGACGATAGCCGCGACGACGACCGAATCTCCCCGATAGCTGACTTCGCGACCCTCGTCTTTCTTCGGGTTGTGTTCGTCGACGTCCCGGTCGAAGACGTCGTTGACGCCGTAGAGAAAGACGTTCGCGGGGACGGTGAAGTACAGGAACAGCGCGATAGCAAGCGGCGAGAACAGTTCGCCGGGCCCGTCGGCCGCGTAGGTCACCGCGACGACGACCGGACCGCCCTGATACAGCCAGAACCGCGGCCGCGAGAGCCAGAACAGGTAGCCCGGCCGCGTGTCCTCGGAGGGGGCGACCTCGCTCAGACGGTCCGTGACGGTGCTCATTCGTGGTTATCTATGAGGCGCTGTGCGGTGTGTTCGCCGCTGATGAGACACATCGGGACACCGATACCGGGGGTCGTGAACGACCCGGTGAAGTAGAGACCGTCGACGGCCGACGACCGGTTGTTCGGGCGCAGGAGTGCGGTCTGGCGGAGCGTGTGGGCCAGACCGAGTGCGGTGCCCTCGGTAGCGTTGTACCGCTCGCCGAAGTCCGAGACGGAAAACTGCTTCTCGTAGACGATTCGGTCGCGCAGGTCGACGCCGGTGTGGTCGGCGATGTCGGCCAGAATCTTCTCGCGGTACTCCTCGCGGATGGCCTCGCCGTCGTGGAGACCCGGCGCGATGGGGACGAGGACGAACAGGTTCGAGTGGCCATCCGGGGCGACAGAGGGGTCCGTCTCGCTCGGGACACAGAGGTAGTAGGCCGGTTCGTCTGGCCACTCGGGGTCCTCGAAGATGTCGTCGAAGTGGGGTTCCCAGTCCGTCGGCAGGACGAGCGTGTGATGTTCTAAGGGGTCCACGTCGCCCTCGACGCCCATGTACATCAGGAAGGCCGACGGTGCGTACGTTCGCTCGTCCCAGTAGTCGTCGTCGTACTGTCGCTCGTGGTCGGGCAGGAGTTCGCGCTCGGTGTGGGCGTAGTCGGCGTTGACGAGTACCTCGTCGGGGTGGAGCGTGTCGCCGTGGACCGTCTCGACGAGGAAGCCGTCCTTTCGGCGGGCGATCTCTCGGACCTCACTGTCCGTCTCGTAGGTGACGCCCAGACTCTCGCCGAGTTCGACGAGGCCGTCGACGACGGCGCCGATACCGCCGTCGGGGTAGTAGACGCCGAGGTTGAAGTCGACGTGACTCATCATGTTGTACAGCGCCGGCGTGTTCTTCGGGGACCCGCCGAGGAACACGAGCGTGTACTGCATTATCTGCTGGAGTTTCGGGTGCTCGAAGTAGTCCTCGACGTGGCCCTGCATCGACCCGAGCAGTTGCAGGCCGATCGGTGCCGCCGTCATCACGTCTAAGTCCACCCAGTCGCGCAGGGTGGAGCGGTCCTCGTAGACGAACTTGTTCATCGCCGTCTCGTAGTGCTGTTCGCTGGTGGCGAGGTACTCGTCGAACGCCTCCGCGGCGCCGGGTTCGTACTCCTCGAACTTCTCGCGCATCTCGTCGTCGTTGCCGGTGACGTCGAGCTGGTCGCCGTCCTTGAAGAAGATGCGATAGTGTGGGTCCAGTCGGGTCAGGTCGTAGTAGTCGCTCGGTTCCTTCCCGAAGTACGCGAAGAACCGCTCGAAGACGTCGGGCATGAGGTACCACGACGGGCCCATGTCGAACGTGAACCCATCAGCCTCCAGACGGGAGGCGCGGCCGCCCAACTGCTCGTTCTTTTCCAGCAACCGCACGTCAGCACCGGCGTCGGCCAGATAACAGGCGGCCGACAGGCCACCGAATCCGCCGCCGACGACGACTACCTCTTCTCCGGACACCTCACTCATTGTACGTCTCTGAGGCCCGGACGGACAATAAACACGCGGCCAAACTGGATTGGTGTGATAAAGTGAGGCACGGGCCGAGGTTCCGATAGGTCACACCGACTCAACCAGTGACAACGGAGATGTGAGTGGGGCCCGAACACGCCCCCATGGACGACACGACAGTCGTCGTCACCGGCGCCAGCAGGGGCATCGGAGAGCAGGTCGCACGTGCCGTCTCGGCGGCCGGCGGACACGCCGTTATCTGTGCCCGCCAAAAGGCCGTACTGGAGGCGGTGGCGGACGACATCGCCAGCGACGGCGGCGCGGTCACCGCGATGCGGGCCGACGTCCGCGACGAGTTCGACGTGGAGCGCCTACTGGAGACGGCGGCCCGAGTGAACGGGCGCGTCGACGCCGTCGTCGCCAACGCCGCCGTCTACCACGGCGAGGCCGGTGAGACGCCGCTCTCCGGAGAGTCCTACGCGGCGTTCGACGACCACCTCCGGACGAACGCTCGCGGCGTGTTCGCGACGATCCGCGAGGCCGTCCCCTACCTCGCTCCGGACGCTCGAATCGTCGTCCCGACGGGGGCCGTCGGCCGACAGGGGATGCCCGGATACGGCTCCTATGCCGTCTCGAAGGCCGCGGCGGAGGCCGTCGCCCGCGGGTTCGCTGCCGACCTCGACGTGCCCGTAGGCGCCGTCGACCCGGGGAAGGTTGGAACTGACCTCTCCGGGAGCGGTGGCCGTGACCCCGCCGACGTGGCCGAGATGGTGCTGTGGGTGCTCACCGACGCCCCCGCCGACGACCTCGACGGCGCGGTACTCGACTGGGGCGACTACCGCCGAGCGACCCGCTGACCGGTGACCGACGGATTTATTAGTAATACCCCGATTTCAGTAACTAATGCCTATTAACGGATCTTCCGCAGTTAATAAGAGCGTGCGACCGTCGCTCCTCGGCGTCGCGAGCGTCGTCGGCCTCCTCGCACTGTCGGCCGTCGGCGCTACCGGCGGGTTGCAGAAGGTGCTGGTCATCTCGTGGGTCGCGTTCGCGGCGATGGGACTCGGTGCGTGGCTCGGTGCCCGGGCCGCCCGAACGAGCCCCCACAGCCTCGTCTGGGGGTACGGTCTCGCGAGCGGGGCGATGGTCACCTCGGCGGCGATGTTCCTCGTCCCGCAGGCGATGGGGCTGGGTACCGCCGCTGGAACGCCTCGCATCGGCGGTATCGGCATCGCCGTCGGTATCGTCGCCGGCTACGGCACCCACACCGTCGGCCACCGACTGACACACGTCGACACCTCCTTCGATACGACGACGGCCGCCATCGCCGCCCACGCCCTCTCTGCGGGCCTCATCATCGGCCTCGTCTACGGCACGATGCCGACGCTCGGTCTACTGCTCGGTCTCGCTATCGTCTCGCACAAAGGCCCCGCCGGCTACGCCGCTGCTCGTCGCCTCAACCGCAACGGGAAGACCGCGACGTCACTGTTGCTCCCGGCCGCCGGCGTCGGCCTGACCGCGATTCCGTCGGCGCTCCTGCCGGTGCCACAGACCCCGGTGGTAAACGCGCTGGTCTTCGGCTTTGCCGCCGGCATCTTCCTCCACGTCGCGATGGACTTCCTCCCGAACTGCGAGGCCGGCAGCGAAATCGACGAAGTCTGCTCCCTGCAGGAACACTCACACGACCTGCTCGACGAACTCCGGACCCACGCCGTCGGGTCGACCATCGGCGGGGCGGCGCTCGTCGTCCTCGCGTGGGTCGTCGTCATGCCCTGAGCAGGCCGCTCACTCCGCCAACGTCGCGGTGCCCCCGTCGGTCCGTCCGAGCGTTCGCGTCTTCCCCGTTTCTGTCGTGATCTCAGTGTCGGTCGCCGTCCCCGCCTCGGCCGGCGAGATAGTCAGACTGGCGTCGTTGTCGCCGTCGGCTGCGTCCAGTCGGTAGACGGCCTCTCGGGGCGGGTCGGCGACGTAGGGGTTCTCGGCATCCAACTCCCGCGTCGTGGACGCACCCGGGTCCAGTTCACCGACGATGCGTGCCACCGGCGCGTACGCGACGCGTGGCCCGGTCCGATTCAGCGCGAGGGCGTACCGGCCGGGTCGGTCGCCCTCGTTGGTGACCCGGACCCTGACGGTCGGGTCGTCGTCTGCCGCCACGCTCGTCGGGCCGTCGAGGGCGACCGAGAAGGACGGGAGTGGGGCTTCGAGCGACGCCGTCACGCTCGTCGGGAACGGTACCGCGCCGTGGTCCCACGTGAGGCGAGCGTCGCTGGCGTCGCCCGTCTCCGGCAGTTCGAAGACGAGAACCCCGTCGCTCCCGTCGCCGTAGCCGGCACCCCACTCGCCGTTCCGGTAGAGACCGCTGGTGAACGCCATCGGTGTGTACGTCGACCCGTCGAAGCGGACCGCGAACGCCGAGCGGTCGGGCAGAGGGCCGTCGACGGCGACGTCGACGAGGAGGTACTGGCCGGCGTCGGCGAAGACGCCGATGGAGTCGGGGCTGTTCGGTGCGACGACGCCGGGTTGGACGACTACCGAGGCGAGGTCGACGGTCGGAATCTGGTCGTCGTGCGTGCCGCTCTCGGTCGTCCGTTCGGGGACCGGCGTCACAGTCTCGTCGGCCGGCACGGAGTCGGGAGTCAGGTCCAGACAGCCACTGCCGGCGACGAGCGAGCCACAGAGCGCGAGGAGGGTCCGGCGGCGCATACTCGTGACTACCCCCGTCCGGTGTAAGTGCTTTCAGAAAGGTTCGGCCGCGTTTTGAGCGTCCCTCAGGCGGACTCGTCCGGGCTTCGCGTGGCGGGAATCTCGTGTAACGCCTCGGGGACCGTCTCGAACCACTTGGCCTCCAGCACCTCGTCGTCGCTCACGTCGATATCGCCGCCGCTCGCCTCGGCGTCGAACTCCACGGTCAGCATGTGGAGGCGCCGGTCGGCGTCCTCGGCGTGGACGATGGTCTTCCAGCGCGCGTAGTATAGGCCCGTCAGCGTGCAGTCGACGCCCGTCTCCTCGCGGACCTCACGGCGAGCGGTGTCGTCCAGCCCTTCGCCGGGTTCGTGACCACCGCCGGGCGTGCCCCACGTCTCCGGCGCGCCCCGATGTTTGATGAGCAGGACTCGCCCGTCATCGTCGGTGACCCACGCGCCGGCGTCGCCCAGCCACCCCTCTTCGGCGAGTTTCTCGCCCCGTGCGAAGAAGTCGGGGTCGTTGGTGACGGTGTCGCGCCGGACGGGCACCTCGCCGTAGGCGTCGACGAGGCGTTCGAGTTCCGCACGGACCGTCTCGCGGGTCCGCGATTCGAGTGTCATGGGGGATGGCAGGCCGGGAGTGGCTTAGTTGTACTCCCGCCAGCGGTAGCCACACTCCTGGCACTTGAAAAAGCGCGTCGGCGGTTCGTCGGCGGACCCGGTCTGTTTGATGGTGTACCACGCCTTCCCGTGGCCACACTCCTCACAGGTGACGTCGTCGGCCGTCGGTTTGCCCTCGAAGTCCGCGCCTTCCTCCGTCTCGATGACGTCGTCGTCGCTCTGTTCGGCCGTGCTGACGAAGTCGGCGGCTCTGTCCTCGTCTTTCGCGACGCGAGCGCCACAGGACTGACAGACCATCTCGTCGCCGTCGGCGTGCATCATCGAGCCACAGTCGTCGCAGAACTGCATGCCCGGCTATCCGCGACGCCGACAAAAAGACGTTACTCCTCGTTGCCGAGTTCGCGCTGCTCTGCGACGACCGGACAGTTCAGGAGGCGAACCGTCTCCATGTCGACGAACTCCAGAATCTCCGTCCCTTCGTGCGTGCACTGGACCGCCGGTGGCTCGGCGAAGTGCTCGCACTGCTCGCAGTAGCGGTGTTTCGATACGTCGGCGTAGCGCTTTCTATCGGACGGCGGCGTCGGCGAGTCGTCCTCGCCGAGCGAGTCCCACACTCCGTCGGGGTCGACCGACCCCACGTCCACCGACTCGAAGACGCTCTCGGCGTCGCCGAAGGGGTCGCCGTCACGGTCGCCCATGCCAGAGAACGGGTCCTCGGGCATCGCGTCGCCGTCGCCGGACTCCGCGTCTAGAGTCGCGTCGGCCATCGGGTTCTCGGCGTCGGATGGTGGCACCTCGTCACTCGCGGACGGGTCCTCGGGCACGTCGAAATCCTCGAACGGGTCACCGGGGTCCTCGGGCACGTCGAAGTCCTCGAACGGGTCCTCGGGGTCGTCCTCACTCATCGGTCGGGCCGGCCTCCAGTTGGGCGGCGGTCACGAGTCGCGCTTTCTTGCGGATGATGCCTCCTTCGGGGCGGACGTCAGAGACGGTCGACCCACAGTGAGGACACTGCGGGTCGGTCAGCAGACCGATGTCGACCGACTCGCCGCAGTTCTCACAGGACGCCGACGAGATGCCCTCCTGTGCGGCGGCGCGCTTGATCCGGTCGACGGCCTTCTGGTGGGCGTCCCGGCCGCCCTGGTCGTCGCGCAGGTCGTTGACGACCCACGCGACGCGGGTGAGTTTCTCTTCGACGTCGTCGATTCGGTCGTCGACGCCCTCGATGTGGCGCTCGACGTCGTCGACCCGGGCCGACTGGTCGGTGATGTCGTCTTCGAGTTCCTCGCGGGCAGCGGCGAGTTCCCGGTGTAACGACGTCACCTCGCTTTCGAGGTCCTCGATTGCGGCTAACGCCTCGTGGTCGTGGTCGGCCGCCGCCTTCCCGTCGAGTTCCCGTTTCAACTGGACGACGCGGCTTCTGACGTCCTCTATCTTCGCCTGAAAATCGTCCTCGACGGACTCGAAACGGGGGTCGAGGCGACCCTCGACGGCGTCGGTGATGTCGGGCAGGCGGTCGCCGACGGCGGATTCGACGGCTGGTGGTATTCGCCCGTCGATGGCGTCGTCGACGGCGGCGGCCACGACGGCGTCTAGCCGGTCGCCAAGCGCTTCCTCGACGGCCCGGTCGACGTCGGACAGCGCGGCCATCGACTCGGTGTCGTCGCGGTCCGTCGCCACACGGTACGACGCCAGCAACTGGTGGACGAGTTCCTCGCGGTCCACCCCGAGTGTCGCCGCTCGCTCGTCGAGCCACTCGTCGAGTTCCGGCGGCAACTCGACGGTGACGGCCCCCTCCTCCGTCGACTCACTGGCCATTACATACCATCTTATGAACTAGGTAGTTAAGGGTTTGCCGCCTATTTCAGCCGGCGAAACCACCATCGAAGACCGCGATACGGCGTGAATACCGACTCATCGAATCTTGCGCACGTCGCTGATGTCGAACCCGGCGTCGCCGAGTTCCGTCTCGAACTGGACGATATCCTCGTCCTCTATCTGGGAGAGGACGCCGCGGAACTGCTTGACGACGAGCGTCCGGGCCCGCGTCGACCCGCCGGACTCCCACGAGAACTCCATCGTGCCGTGGGCGGCGTCGCTCAACTGCCCCTGCCGGGTGCCAGAGAGCGTCTCGTAGTTGAGGTGCAAGAGGATGAGCCCACCCCACTTGTGGGCCGCCTTCTGGAGGCCCGCGACGAGAAAGGTGATGTCGGCCCAGTCGATGTCCTCGCCCATGGCGCTGACGAGGTCCGACAGCGAGTCGATGACGACGAGGTTGCCCGCGGCCACGTCGCTGAGTTTCGACCCCAGTGCCCCCAGCAGGTCGTCGCGTTCGTGTCTGGCCCGCAGGTCCTCGATCTTCGGGGTCTGCTCGGCGTACCACGACCGCGGCACCGGACTCATGTGGAAGTACCGCTCGGACATATCGTGGAACTCGATCCCCGAGAGCGCCGTCTCTAGCAGGTCCTCGTCCATCGCGAGTCGCATCTCCGAGGCCAGTTGCTCCCCGCTTGCTGTAAAGGAGATGTAGTGGACCTCTTTCGGCGGCAGGGCCGTCTCCGACGGGCCCCCGTAGTAGAGGTCGTACATCTCCTCGTCGACGCGGCTGAGTCCGTTGATGACCGCACTCGTGTGCATGAACTCCCGCGACCCGGCCCCCGCCTCGCCGGCCAACAGGACGACGCTACCGGCCGGTGCGCCGCCGTTGATGATGGCATCAAGTTGCTTGACACCGAACGGGATACGCTCCATACACGCATTGACCCGTGTGGTCGCTTAAACGCTTGCCCTGCTAGCGGTAAGTGTGTCTTACCGTGGTGCTACCGAGAGGTGCTATCAGTACAACCAGAACGCCTCCTATCAGTCCACCCGTCCGGCCGTCTCGCAAGCCGGAGCGCCGTCCTATTCGTCCAGTGTTGCGCCCGTATTCCGTGGAGCGACCACGTGGACGTCGCCGCCGACGCCAGCGGCGTCGAGGGCGGTCCGGCCCGCTTCCCGGGCCGCGTCGACGCCGTCGGTGTCGGTCAGGCCCCACACCGTCGGCCCCCACGAGGACTGGCCAGCGCCGGTCACGGCCGGTTCGGCCGAGAGACGCTCGACGATGGTGCCCGCTGGCGGTCGGTAGACGCCGCCTTGCTCGTCGGCGTACCACGCGCCGTTGAGTCGCCCGAGTCGGGCCGCGGCCTGTCCGAACTGCCGGCGGTCACGGGTCCCGATGGCCGGGAGGAGTCGCCGGGTGAGGAGTGTGGCTATCTCGTCTGCGATGCCGGGGTCGGCCCGTTCGACGGCCTGTCGCATGCTCTGGTCCTCCTCGCTCCCGTGCTGGCCGGGGTCGGTGTCGGGGACGACGAGGACGAACCGCCAGTGGGCGGGCACGTCGTGGCGGGCCAGAATCGGCGGCACCTCCCAGTCGCCCTCGGCCGGCGGTTCGGCGGTGAACCGCTCGGTCGGGTGGCCGCCGTCGACGACGAACCCACCCCGTTCGAACGTGGCGACGCCGATACCGCTCCGGCCACCCCGACCCAGTCTCGGCGCGTACGTGCGGGCGTCGGCCGTCGTGTCGTGGGCGCGAGCGACGGCGACGAGGGTGGCGAGCGCGAGTTGCGTGCCGCTCCCGAGGCCGACGTGTCGCGGGAACCGCTCTTCGACCCGAACGCACACACCCGAGACATCCAGCGCGTCGACGACCCGTCGGACGTACGGTTCGGCGGCCGCGTCGTTGCAGTCGACCACGTCCGCCGGGTGGGCCTCGACGACCAGTCGTGGCTCGTCGAGCGCCAGTCCGACCCCGCCGTACAGTCGTTCGTGTGCGAGCGAGAGGTTCTGGAAGCCAAAGTGGAGTCGCGCCGCCGTGGTGACCGTCGCCATCGGTGGTCCGTACACGACCCCGGTAGAAAAGGGCAGTCACCGACGACGGACCGACGGCTTCAGCTACTGGGCGCGTAGCCAAACGGTGCGCCGCGGACGTCCGCTTCCGTCAGGAGAACGTACATCGCCTGCGACCAGTTGAGGTGGCTGTTCCATCGGACGTTGCCGTCGCCGTCGACCCGTTCCGGCAGGAAACCGCCGGCGGTCCGCCACTGCTCGGCGTGGTCGTAGACGTAGTCCGAGACGGCGTTCGGGTTGCGGCCCTCCTGCCAGCGGGCCACGTCGGTGTAGGCCTCACACAGCGGCCATCCGCCGTCCTCGTCGGCGTCGGTCGGCGTGTAGTCGTCGCCGGGATAGCGGTCGATACACGGCGTGTTCGTCGCGTTCCACGTGCTGTCGATGGAGTCGAGCGTGTCCGATACCTCGACGGAGGTTCCGGAAACGACGTTCCACGGCCAGTGAGCCATGAACGCGGCGGCGTCCGGGATGTCGCCGCGGGTCGCGTCCCACTCGGCGCCGGAGACAGAGACCATCGTCGTCCCGTAGTCGGCGGTGTCGTAGTGGCAGTAGTCGCTGAAGTTAGACGCCCACGTGTCGGCCGTGTTGCGACACTGGTCGGCGAAACTCGTCTCGCCCTTCGCGTCGGCCAGTTCGGCCATACAGCGGAGGCCGGCGATGGCCGCCGCACAGCCCTCGGTCGAGTAGCCCCAGTCTTCCTCCCACGGGTCGTTGTGCTTGTCCACCATCCCGTAGGTGTTGTCGTAGCCCAGCAGGAACTCGGCGGCCAGTTTTGACATCTGGTAGTGGTCGTCGAGGATGGCCGAACTCGTCGACCCGCCGTCTATCTCCTGCCAGCAGAGCCAGTGAACGTAGATGGGGCCGCCCACCTGGTCGACCTGAAGCATCGTCCAGTTCTTCGTCCCGTCGACCTTGTAGTTCTGCCACCACGTCCCCTTGCGATTGATGACGTTGTCGTCGTCGTGGACGACCGGTCCCTCGGCCTCGACCCACGTATCCGTCTTTATCTGGGCGTCGTCGAGCCAGGCGAGGGCGTTCTTCGCCTCGTGATACGCGCCCGCCGAGAGCCACGCTTGGGCCGTGATGGTCTGGTCGCGGGGCCACACGTACGTGTACTGGTCGCCGTGTGGCTCGAACAGGCCTGCGACGCTCGCTCCCGAGGAGTCCTCGCTGGCCTTCATCGCGGTCAGTGACTGCTCGTACATCGCGTCGGCCGTCGCGTCGCCAGTGGGCGCGGAGTGCACCGTGTCGTGCCAGTCCTGCCACGCCGTCTCGAAGTCCGAGTGTTCCGCCGACCAACCGGCGTTCAGCGAGTCGGTGGCGTTCTGGATGGCCTCGCTCTTGCTCGTGCCAAAGCCGACGACCGTCTCCCAGACGACGTTCGTATCCGTCGAGTGCCAGAGTCCACCGCCACAGTCGATGTTGCCGGAGTTCGAACTGTTCTCGTCTATCCACCCGTCGTTGTCCGTGTAGATGTCGTCCCACGCGGTCTTATCGCTGGTCGACCCGACGCGGTGACCGTCCCAACTCGACTTTCCGGTGGACGGTCGGTGCTGGGCGGCCGCGAGATAGTAGTTCCCGTCGCTGGCGACGAAAAACTCGTAGCCGTTCGCGCTCACGACTTCGCCACTGTCGCCGCTGCCCGCCGAATCGCCGTCGTCGATGTCGGGGTTGACCAGCGTGAAGGCGGTGTGCCCGTTTGCCTCGTTGTGCTGGAGTTCGTTCCGGACGTGTAGCGCCGGCCGGTTGGCGCTGACGATGACGTCCTGATAGAGGTCGCTGTAGTAGGAGCTACTGCCCGAAGAGAACTCGAACCAGTTGTGGATGTTCACCGTCGGAACCGTACTCGACTGCACGCTGACCTCGCTGCCGGCCGCGTCGTTGCGGACGTCCTTCGTGATGCCCCAGTCGTCGTCGTAAATCATCACGTGGAGGTCCCGCAGCATCTCGACGTGGAAGTCGAGCGCGTTGACCTCCTCGATGACCGTACCGAACCAGTTTCCGTGGTTGTAGTTCGGGTACTGATTGACCGTCGCAACGGCGTCACCAGCGCCGTTCGGCGTGCCAGTCAGTGCGTCCTTGTCGCTGTCCGCGTAGTTTTCACCTGCCAGTGCCGGCGTCGACACACTGGCAAGCAACCCACCTGCTGCGGCCGATGCACCGATACCTTTGAGGAACGTTCGTCGTTCCAGACCGTTATCCCATGTCATGGTTGCTACCCACTTACTGATGGATTAACCGTTATAAATAATTTACTGAGTCTTGAATTCACTTTTCAAACAAACATTTTCTGGATGAGCGACGGTCCGAAAGCGCCGCCGGCTACCGGGGAGCGAACACGGTAGTCAAGGCGTTTAAGACCACCCGCGGCGTTCCTCGGGGTATGAGCCAGCAGGAACGCCGCGAGCGTTCGGAGAAGGACCCGGACCTCCGGAGTAACGAAGTCACCGAGGGCATCGAGAAAGCCCCCCACCGGGCGATGTTCCGCGCGATGGGCTACGACGACGAGGACCTCGCTTCGCCGATGGTCGGCGTCGCCAACCCCGCCGCCGACATCACGCCGTGTAACGTCCACTTAGACGACGTCGCCGACGCCGCCTACGAAGGTATCGACGACGCCGGCGGGATGCCCATCGAGTTCGGGACCATCACCATCTCCGACGCCATCTCGATGGGGACCGAAGGGATGAAGGCCTCGCTCATCTCCCGGGAGGTCATCGCCGACTCCGTCGAACTCGTCTCGTTCGGCGAGCGCATGGACGGCCTCGTCACCATCGGTGGCTGTGATAAGAACATGCCCGGGATGATGATGGCCTCCATCCGCACCGACCTCCCGAGCGTCTTCCTCTATGGCGGTTCTATCATGCCCGGCGAGCACGGCGGCCGTGAGATAACCATCCAGAACGTCTTCGAGGGCGTCGGTGCCGTCGCCGACGGCGACATGTCCGAGGACGAACTCGACGAGATGGAGCGCAACGCCTGTCCCGGGGCCGGGTCCTGTGGCGGGATGTTCACCGCGAACACGATGGCCTCCATCTCCGAAGCACTCGGGTTCGCACCGCTGGGCAGCGCCTCCCCGCCGGCCGAACACGAGTCGCGCTACGACGTGGCCCGCGAGAGCGGCGAACTCGTCCTCGACGTCGTCGAGAACGACCGACGCCCCTCCGACTTCCTCACCATCGAGAGCTTCGAGAACGCCATCGCGCTACAGGTGGCCGTCGGCGGGTCGACCAACGCCGTCCTCCACCTGCTGGCGCTGGCCGCCGAGGCCGGCGTCGACCTCGACATCGAGCGGTTCAACGACATCAGCGCTCGCACCCCCAAGATTGCGGACCTCCAGCCAGGCGGCGAGCGCGTGATGAACGACCTCCACGAGGTCGGCGGCGTTCCCGTGGTGCTGAAGGCCCTGCTCGATGCCGACCTCCTCCACGGCGACGCGCTGACGGTGACCGGCAACACGATGGCCGAGGAACTCGAAGCCGTCGACCCGCCGAGCATCGACGAGCTGGACGTCGACTACCTCTACCCCGTCGACGACCCCATCCACGAGCGCGGGGCCATCCGCATCCTCTCGGGCAACCTCGCGCCCGACGGCGCGGTCATCAAGATTACCGGCGAGGATCACCTCCACCACGAGGGTCCCGTCCGCGTGTTCGAGGAGGAGTCGAGCGCCATGCAGTACGTGCAGGAGGGGAACGTCGAGACCGGTGACGCCATCGTCATCCGCAACGAAGGGCCCCGCGGCGGCCCCGGTATGCGCGAGATGCTGGGCGTCACCTCCGCCGTCGCCGGACAGGGCCACTCCGAGGACGTGGCGCTGCTGACCGACGGCCGGTTTTCCGGTGCGACCCGCGGCTTCTCGATCGGTCACGTCGCCCCCGAAGCCTTCGTCGGCGGCCCCATCGCCGCCCTCGAAGACGGCGACACCATCACCATCGACATCGACGACCACGAACTGTCGATCGACCTCTCTGACGAGGAAATCGAACAGCGACTTGCCGACCGCGACGACCCCGAACCGACCTACACGAACGGTGTGCTGGCGAAGTATCACCGCGACTTCGGGTCGGCGGCGAACGGCGCCGTGACGAACCCCGGCGCGAAGTGGGACTGAGTCGGCGAGCGAAACCGAGCCTCGTTTTTCCAGCCCTTCGCCGGGCGTCGACAGCGTGACCGACGCGGTCACGAGCGCGTCGCTCTCGGTCGGTCTATCGACAGGACTGCAAGAGCGGTGTCGGCGTCGGTCGAATCGACGGCCGAACCGGCCGTCCTCGAAGGCAGCGCCTTACTCCGCGGCTTCGTCGGTGCCGAGGTACTGCTCGACGTAGTCCTGCCCGCCGTAGCCCACCGAGAGGCCAAAGGCCAGCGCGAACGCCAGTCCCACAGGGAGCACGACCGCGAGCAACAGCAGTCCCAGAAGGGTCGCGTCGACGCCTGCGACATCCAGTGCGATGACGACGGTGAACAGGTAGACGACGGCCTGCACACCGCCGGTGACGAGGGACTCGAACGGCGAGTCAGCGACTTCGTCGACGCCACGGACCACGGTCCCGACGTAGTCGGCGACGATGGCCCCCAGCAGGAGCAACACCAGCGCACCGAGCAGTGTCGGGACGTAACTGACGGCGGCACCGAGTACCCCGGCGACCGACCCGATTGCCAGCGTGGCCGCGACGACGTACAGCGTCACGAGATAGACGTAGTACTCGACGGCGATGCCGGCGAGTCGACCGACGGTTCCCCCATCGGCGTCGACGACGCGGCCGAAGTGCGTCGTCGGGAACGAGTCTCCGAGGTCTGTCCGGTCGACGAGTCCCGGCACCAGCGACCGGACGATGCGCCCCACACCGAACCCGACGACCAGTAACACGGCCGCCGCGACGACGTTCGGCACGTAGCCGATGACGATGTCGAGCAGTTCCTGCAGTTCAGAGAGATTCAGGACGCGAATCGCGGCCACGACGGCCACCACCAGCACCAGATACCGAACCAACTGCCCGGCGGCGGTGGCGACGCCGTCCTCGTCCGCGACGACTGTGCTCGCCGGTGTGTCACCGGCCTTTCCGTCGACGTCGTTTTCGAGCGCCCACTCGAAGACGAACGTGTCGAGACGGTCGGCGACGACGTACCCCACGCCGAGGACGAGCAGCGCCAGCAACACCGTCGGCAAGACCTGCGCGGCGAAGTTCACGATTCCGAGTACGATACTCACGAACAGACCGATGATCGCATCTATCGGTCCGATTCCAGTCTGCAACAGCAGGGATCTTACCCCCGTACCAGAGATCATCTGTGGTAACCCCAGCGTCTCAATCAGACCGGGGTTACAAATGAGTTCTGACACCTATCCAGTGGAATCAAGCGTGTGAGCACCGGACGACCCGCCCGCGAGTCACAACACACGAATGGGTGGAGGTACAATCCCGTCTCGTGTCCGAGACGTACGTCTGTTCGAACTGCCAAACGACGGTCGAGCGCCCGTTCGAAATCCGGTCTATCATCCGGACCTGTGACGAGTGCGGCCGGAACGGCCGCTTTCTCCATCGCTCGCTCGTCGACTCCCTGAACTCGCTTCCCGACGACGAACTCCCCGAAGACTGGGAGTCGATGCGCTTAGACGAGCGGTTCGAGGACGCGATACAGCGCGGCCTCATCGAAATCACGCGGCGATAGCTCGGCTCCCACGTCCCGATTCGGCCGCCGTCGACACACACGAACTGACAGCTGCCGCTCGCAGACTACAGCGGGCGAGTGCCTCACGACGTTTTCGGGCTACCGACGACGACCTACCTGTCAGGTACCTCGGCAACGATGCGTCTCTCGTCGGGGACTGACGCCGCTCCGGAGTTC
Source organism: Haloarcula sp. JP-L23 (assembly GCF_011602445.1). NCBI lineage: Archaea > Methanobacteriati > Methanobacteriota > Halobacteria > Halobacteriales > Haloarculaceae > Haloarcula > Haloarcula sp. JP-L23. The sequence goes on from NZ_CP050014.1 coordinate 3,161,801, forward strand.
GACGTTGAACACGACCCCCCGATATCGGCATCGTCGACCCGTACCGCCGCCGTATTGCTCTCCGAACGTATCGGCCAGATGGAGTCCCGCTCCAGCTCGAACTGCGACGGCTTTGCCCTCGAACGGATTGCGTCGGGCGTGGCATCGGATTCCCGGTGTCCCACTCGAATGAAACCGCGGCAGGAGATGAGATATGCGGATCCTATAGTCAGCGTACAATCGTGTTACTAGTTAACGGTCGGAGCGTTTATCACCGTGGTTGTAAAATCACGCCATCCAGATGTCGCTTCAGGACTGCTATCCGAACAAGGCCCCCGCGATAAACGACCTCTTAGACACCTTGAGCCATCATGTTCGGCGGGAAATAATCCACTATTTCGAGGACTGTCTCGAAGAGGATACTGCGGAAGTAGCCGAACTGGTGACCTACATCGAGAAGCGAGTTCCAGACCAATGCCGCAAGCAGGTACGGGTACAACTCCATCACACCCATCTACCGAAACTCACCAGCAGAGGCTGGGTCGACTACGATAGAGAAGCTGAACAGATTCAGTATCACGGCCACGAAAACGCCGAATTCTTCGCCGGAGAGATATACGACATGTTCTGATTCCGATCCGAGCTACGGAGAAACAACGCTGAGCGTACCGGTGTCGGCGTCTGAGTAAAGTTGGAGTGGGACCGCCGAGATTCGAACTCAGGTCCTACCGACCCCATCGGCAGAGGATACCGCTACCCCACGGTCCCGCACTCGGGAGGAGGAGGGTGTTTTAATTAAGGGCTTCGCTTCGGCGGCGCCGTGGTGGGGTGTGGCGCGGTCACGGGAGGTGCGACCGGACGGCCAGACGAGTGTCGCGGACGAACGGCCACGGGTCCGACGGCGAGAGGTAGTCACAGTCGGGGTGGCGGCGGAACGACGCGATGAGGTTCCAGAGCGCCGTCGATGGACTGGGCGGGTCGACCAGTGGGCAGTCGTGTGTCCAGAGGCTGTAGAGATAGGACACCTCACCACGGAGGAGGTGCGTCCCGACGCCCGTCTCGTAGTCGGTGGTCTCGGGCACCGGGTCGTCGCCGGCGAGGCGCCAGAGCACCCACGGATAGTCGACCCCGGCGCGAATGTCACAGGACAGCGAGGCCCAGAGCCGCGGGTTGACCTCCATCAGGAGATACTCGTCGCCGTCTGCTGGGCGACGGAACTCCACTTCCGCAGGGCCGTGCCAGTCGAGTGCGTCCAGCAGCGCGCGTCCGGACCGTTCGAGACGCGGGTCGAAGATGGACTCCCGGTAGACGCTGGCGCCGCCGGTGTACTTGTAGCCGCGGTGCTGGCGAATCTGGCTCGTCAGCACCGGGTCGCCGTGATCGTACAGCGCCCGGAAGGAGTACTCCGTTCCCCCGACGTACGACTGTGCGACCGGCACGTGTTCCATTCGCTCGACGAGCGCCTGTCGGTCGGGTGTCTGGCCCGGTTCGAGGTACACCGTCGACGGCGGCTTGTGTAGGTCGCGTGAGGGGATAGTTCGGTCGTACGCGTCGGTCAGCAGCGCGTACCGCGACTTGACGATACGCTCGCCGGACCAGTCCGTGACCGCGTCCAGCGGTTCGGTCGTCGGGATTGGGGCGTCGGCCGCCGCCGCCGTCGCGAACAGCGACAACCGGTCGTGTGTCTCCCGGACCGTCTCGAACTCCGGCCAGAACGGTGTCACGTGGTCGGCGAACGCGTCGCGGTGGCTCGCGAGGACGAAGATGTCCTGTTCGCGCCCGGGGAGGATAGTTCGGACGTCGGGCCGACGGGCCAGCGAGAGGAGTGCCGCCGCGTAGTCGTCGGGGTCTGTCGGCTCCGGAAGCGGGACGAACTCGTCGCAGTGGCGCGAGCGGGCACTCGGTGGCACGGTGATGTCCGACGCGACGATCGTATCGACCCCGCACCGGCCCAGCGAGCGGACGGCGGCGATACTTCCCGGTGATGCGTTGGCGATGACGACCGCTGCGTGCCCGGTCGATACTCCCATCGGTATCTAGGCGGGGACCACGCAGTAGGTAACTCGGAAATTACCGGCACCGCCGGCCGCCATTCGCGTGGTAAGACCGGCTTATCAGTCAGATTCGAGGCGTCAGACGAGGACGCGTTCGAGTTCGACGACGGTCCCGGCGTCGGCCTCGGGGTCCCCGACCAGCGTGCCGAGACAGACGGCCGCGTCGTCCGGCGTGTAGCAGGCGACGAGTGTCCCTTCCTCCGGCGGGGCACCACCGACCTCGGCGGGACCGACGTCGATGACACCGGGGGCGTACACCGGCGCGCCGTCGGCCACCGCACGGGCAGCGCTGGGGGCGATTGTCACCGCTGGAAGCGCGACGAGAGCGCGTTCCGCTGGCTGGACCACCTTGCGGAGCGGCGTCGCCTCGCCAGCCTCGGCGACGGCGAGCGCGTCGACGAGGTCGTGCATCGTCACGAGGTCGGCGTCGTCGAAGGTGCCTGTGGCAGTCCGGCGCAGGTCGCCCATGTGCGCGCCCGTCCCGAGCGCCAGTCCGATGTCGTGACACAGTTTGCGGATGTAGGTCCCCGAGGCACAGCGCACGCGAAGGAGCGCCCGGCGGTCCTCGCGTTCGAGAACGTCGAGGTCGTGAATCCGTCGGGTCCGCAGTTGCCGCTTGACGGCGCTCTTTCGCGGTGGTTTCTGGTAGATGTCGCCCTCGAACTCGGCGACGACGGTCCCGAAGTCCGCGGGAGCGCGGTCGTGGAGTTCCAACACGGCGACGTACTCCTTGATAGCCTCGTCGAAGACGCGGGCCGCGCGGGCGGCGTCGCCGAGTAGAATCGGGAGACAGCCCGTGACCTTCGGGTCGAGCGTGCCACCGTGGGCCACCCGGTCCTGTCCGGTGGCGTCCCGGACCCACGCGGCGACCTGATGGGCGGAGGGGCCGGGGGGCTTATCGAGGTTGACGACGCCAAAGGAGAGCAGGGCGTCGACGTCGCGGTCGTCGGGTGGGCCACGGAGCGTCATCGAATCAGAACTCGTACCGGATGTCTTCGATGGGTGCTTTCCCCTCGTCGCCCTCCGGACGGTAGGAGTCGATGGCGTGAAGCGAGACGCTCAGGACGCCCTGCGGGTCCCAGCGGGCAGTGTTGACCGAGAGGTCGTAGATAGAGAGGTCGTCGAAGTCGATGTCGTAGTAGTCGCTGTAGCGCTGGGCCTCGCTCTCGCCGCGCTCTCTGGTCTCCGTGCGGGCTTGCTCGAAGGGCTTGTTCTCGCGCTGGGCGATGCGGTCGGCACGGACGTCGAGTGGCGCGGTGAGCCAGAGTTTGATGTCGGCGTATTCCCCGGCCATCCAGCCAGCGAGGCGAGATTCCAACACGAGGTCGTCCCGCTCGGCGGCGATGTCCCGGAGTCGTCGGTCGAGGTCGCGGTCTATCTGGTCGTCCTCCTCGGCGGCCTTGTTCAGTTCCAGCGGCGTCATCCCGCGTTCCTCGGCCAGCGAGCGGAAGATGTCGCCGCCGCTGACGTGGTCGTAGGAGAGGGCGTCGGCGAGACTCTTCGCGAGCGTGCTCTTCCCGCTGCCAGCGGGACCAGAGACGGTGATCAACATAGCTACTCTCCGAAGGTGGCGATAAAAGGAGTTGTGTCTTCGGACCGCATCGGCATCGAACGAATTCGTCACGCGCATCGCGAACGTCGCGTAACGCAGCGCCACCACACCAGTCGCGACGCTTGACGAGTCCGTCGGCACGAGGTTCACAAAGTACCGCCGCAACACCGGTACAAGCCCCGACACTAAGCGCGATGATGCCGGGCGAAAACGAGTCACCGGCAGCGAGGCGGCCCCGAACGAACTGACGAAGAGTCTGGACACGCCCGAGTCACAACAGCGTATAGGTCGCAGTCGTCACCCAGCGTCCGCCGCGTCTCGGCCGAGAGAACGTCCCGGTCGCTTCGTAGTGTGCCGTCGGCGGGGTCCTTGAACGCCGTTTCGCGCGGCTGAACCAAAGTGTGCTGGATACGGAGTCGGTGTAGCGCCGAGGCGACGGAGAACCGACCCCGTCGCGAACGGGTTAGCTACCGGTCGGCGTCGTCTCGACGTTCAGCGCCTTCCGGATGATCTGGGTGAACGACAGCGAGCACAGGAAGTACCAGAGGATCCACGCCTGCAGCGGCCCGGCGGCGCCCTCTTGCCACGAGCCGACGTCACCGAGTATCGGGAACGTGACGACCGGTGCCTCCAGGGACATCCCGGCGCCGAACACCATCCAGTAGAGCCACAGGAAGATGGGGATGTTGATGAGCATGATCCAGACCATCGGGCGGAACTGCTGTTTGAACATGCCCATCTGGTCGGTCATCAGTTCCATCTGTTCCTCTTCGAGGCGGTCCAGCGCCTCGTCGTCGCCGCGTTCCTTCGCGGCCTCGCGGCGCTCTTTGAGGTCCTGCATCTTCTCTTGATGGTCGCCCATCCCGGACATGTCCATCAGCTGGTCCTGCAGAATCGAGGACGTAGAGCCCGTGAACACGGCCAGCACGAGGATGACGACGTAGAAGGGGACGACCTCGGCCAGCGGTCCCAGCGCGATGTCGATGACGCCGCCGATGGCGTCACGGACGGAGGTGAGCGAGTACCCGGCGAAGAGGCCGAGCGTCGCGAGGCCGGCCAGTTTGTCCCACGTGGACCAACTGCCGTCGTCGTCGTCCTCTGCGGGGGCGGCGTCGGCCTCTTCGAGCGCTTCGTGGACGCCTTCCGGGTCGTCGACGACGAACCCCTCGCCGTCGGCGTCGACGAGGAGGCCGGACTCGATGAGTCGCCCCCACTCGCCGCTGGTGATGTCGTCGCTGACGTCACTCCACGTGACGGTCCCTTTCTCCTCGGCGACGGAGAGGACCGCTGCGAGTGCGTCGGTCATTGCTTCGCCCTCGTCGGCGAGTCGTTCTACCTTCGGCGCGGTGCGTGCCATTGTACTGTGTTCAGCAGTGACGACTTATCAACGTTTATTCTGCGTGTGCATCGACCGCGTTCTCGATGTCGTCCCAGACCTCGTCGGGGGTCTGCTCGCCGTCGATGGCGACGAAGCCCTCGTGGTCCTCGTAGTGGGCGATGACCGGCGCGGTGTTCTCGTCGAAGACGTCCAGTCGGTTGCGCACCGACTCCTCGTTGTCGTCCTCGCGCTGGACGAGGTCGCCGCCACACTCGTCACAGACGCCCTCCGCTTCGGGCGGGCTGAACTCGACGTGGTAGTTCGCGCCACAGTCGTCACACACGCGGCGGCCGGTCAGGCGGTCGACGAGTTCCTCGCGGGAGACGTCGAGCGAGAGAATCACGTCGAGGTCGGTCATGCCTTCGAGTTCCTCGGCCTGCTCTAGGTTGCGCGGGTAGCCGTCCAGCACGAACCCGTCGGCTTGGGAGAGCGCCTCGTCGACGATGGCGTTGACGACGGCGTCGGGGACGAGGTCACCGGCCTCCATGTACTCCCGCGGCGTGTCGTACTCGGTGTCCATGTCGCTGATGTCCATGTCCTTGTTCGCCCGCAGGGCGTCGCCTGTCGTGATGTGCTCGACACCGTAGGTGTCGGCGAGGTTGACGCTCTGTGTGCCTTTGCCGGCGCCCGGCGGCCCGAGAATCAGGATTCGTGGATTCGACATGGACGCGGGTTCTCCCGCGCTCGTTAAATGGTTGTCCAAACGCGCCCGGCCCGGGACCGACTGGGCAGTCGCTCGTAGCCCTCGCGTGGCGGACTGCCCCGATCCAAATCCGTAAAACTGCGGCTGCCCAGAGGCCGGTATGCTCGAAGCAGGCGACCCAGCACCCGACGTGAGCGCTCCGAACCAGTCCGGCGAGACGGTGACGCCGGAGTTCGACGACCCGACGGTCGTGTACTTCTACCCCGAAGACTTCACCGGCGGGTGTACCATCGAAGCACGGGAGTTTCAGGACGTGCTCCCGCAGTTCCGCGAAGTCGACATCACGGTCTATGGCGTCTCGATGGACGGTTTCCAGACACACGACGAGTTCGCCGAGGAGGAAGGGATCCGCTATGACCTGCTGGCCGACCCCGACGGAACCGTCGCGGAGGCGTTCGGTCTCGACGTCAGTTCGGGGTGGACCGACCGACGGACGTTCGTGCTGTCCAACGGCGAGGTCAAGGCTGTCTACGACCCGGACATGGCCGACCCGTCGGGCCACGCGGAGGAAGTGCTGAACGACACGCGCAACGAGTACGTACAGGGCGGGTAACCCGCCAGCTCAGATCCACGGCGTCTCGGGGTCTATCGGGTTCGCCGGGTCCTCGCCCCGCAAGACGGCAGCGACGTCGCTCGCGACGCCGCGCGAGAGATCGGTCCGACTCTCCTCGGAGTACCAGCCGACGTGGGGCGTACAGATTACGTCGTCCCGGCCCGCGAGCGGGTCGTCCGGGCCCGGTGGTTCCTCGGCCCGCACGTCTAGCCCCGCTTTCGCGACGGACCCGTCGTTTAGGGCCGACACGAGGGCGTCCTCGTCGACGACCGGGCCGCGGGCGGTGTTGACGACGATGGCCGCTTCGAGTCGTTCGAACTCCCCGGTCGAGAACATATGGCGGGTCTCCTCGAACAGGGGGGCGTGGATCGAGAGGTAGTCGAGACGGTCCAGCATCGCGTCGAACGGTACCTTCTCGACGCCGTAGTCCCGCATCGTCGCCGCGTCGACGTTCGGGTCGTAGGCGACGACGTCCAGTTGGTAGGCGCGAAGTTTCGACGCCAGACGACGGGCGATGGCACCGAACCCGGCGAGGCCGAGTGTTCGGCCCCGCATCCGGTGAAGCGGGCGACCGGTCCGCCAGTCCCACGTCCCTTCGGAGATTTCGCGGTCGTAGTGGGGTATCGCTCGCACGCAGGCCAGCAACAACGAGAGCGCGTGCGTCGACACCTCGTCGAGACAGTAGTCGGGGACGTTGACGACGGTGATCCCGTTCTCGGCGGCCGCGTCGACGTCGATGTTGTCGACGCCGATGCCGGCCCGGCCGACGACCTGCAGCGTGTCGGTACCCGAGAGCGCCGCAGCCGTGACGGGCGTCGCCGCGTCCACGATGATACCGTGGGCACCCTGTACGGCCTCGGTGACGGCGGCGTCGGTCTTCTCGTCTAGCAGTTCGATGGTCGCGCCCGCGGCCTCTAGAATCTCCGACTGCGTCGTCGGGTCGACCGTCTTGTTGTCACAGAGGACGATAGTGTAGTCCATATCGACTGTCGTACGGGCCACCACAAAGAGTGTGTGCCCGGTCGCTGCTACTCAGGCCGGTGGCTCGTCCCACGCCTCGCCGTAGCTCTGAGTCCGTACCGGGAGTCCGGTCGGCGGGGTTCGTCGTGGCCCGCGCGGACGCCCGTGTCGCGGTACACGTCGGGCGCGTTTCGGACCTCGACCATCCCGACGGCGTGGTTCGAAGAAAGACGGGGCTGTCGAGGTCGGCGTCGACGGCCGTCTCGGCGACGTTGTGGATGCCTTCGAGGTTGTCTGCGCGAGGTGGACGACGGCGACATAGTTGCTCACCCGAAACGAGCGGCGGCGACACCACCCTCCCCCAACTGTTGGCCAAAAGACATTTACACCCAGTCACCAGCCATACATGACAATGAGCCACAAACTCAGCGAGCGACTCAAGTCGCTGGTCGGCGGGCCGGGACGGGACGCGGGTCGATCGACAGATTCGCCGGAGGACGCGTCGTCGCTCCGGACGTGCCCGGAGTGTGAGAAGACGTTCATCGTCAGCGAGATGGAACGCTGTCCCGACTGCGGGACGGCCGTCGAAGAGACGCCGACCGAACGCGACCTCGGCCTGTTGTAGCTCAGAATATCTGCGCGCCGCGACCGATGCGGGTCTGATACGCCCGCGCGTCGATGCCGCGGTCGCCGAAGGTGTCGAGCATCGCGCTGGCGATGGCCCGCTGGTCGGCGTCCTCGCAAGCGGCGATGACCGTCGGGCCGGCCCCGGAGATGGTGACGCCCGTCGCACCGGCGTCGAGTGCGGCCTCGCGGACCGACTCGTAGCCGTCGATGAGTTTCGCCCGGGCGGGCGTGACGACGGTGTCGTGCATCCCCTCGCCGACGAGTTCCGGGTCGTCCCGGTGCATCCCGGTCGTCAGCGTCGCGGCGTTACCGACGGTCTCGACCAGTTGGTCGACGCGGGCGTTCTCCGGGACGACGCGCCGGGCGTCGCGGGTGGAGACGACGATGTCGGGGAGACAGGCGACCAGTGGTATCGAGGCGTCGACCTGTCGCACGCCCGACTCCGTAGCGATGGTAAAGCCGCCCATGATGGAGGGCGCGACGTTGTCGTCGTGGGCGTCGCCGGAGACGACGGCCTCGCCCTTCGCGGCGATGGGGACCAGTTCCTCCCGGGAGTAGCCGCGGTCGTACAGTTCGTTGAGGCCGACGGCCGCGGCGGCGGCGCTTGCGGCCGACGACCCCAGTCCCGACGCCGGACGGACGCCCTTGTCTATCTCGATGTGTGCCGGGGCCTCTAGCGCCTCGGCGACGGCGCCGACGGTGTTTTTCTCCGGGTCCTCGGGGATGAACTGGCTCCCGGCACCGGTCACGTCGATAGTCGTCCGGTCGGCCTTCGAGAGGCGGACGACGTCGGCGGGCCGTTCCAGCGCGACGCCGAAGACGTCGAAGCCACTGCCGAGATTCGCGCTCGTGGCCGGTGCCCGGACGGTGAGCATGCCTGCGAATTTTTCCAGTGTGGTCAAAAAGGTAGCGGACCGCCACAGCGACCCGTCGCTCGACTCTCACGATTGAGAACGCGGCCCAAAACAATAAATCCCGGACTGCGGTGGTACCGGTAGATAGGGGATGGCAGTCGAGGTCGGTATCGCCGTGGTGGTGGGGAGCGTAGTCGGGGGAGTCATCAGTGCAGGGCTCGCCGGTGCCGCCTGGCGCAATCGCTCGGTCGCCGGGGCCGTCCCGTTCGGGTGGTTGATGGCCGCCGCCGCTGGCTGGTGTTTCCTCGGTGCGGCGTGGGTCGTCACGACCGACTCGGCCGTCGCGATGGCCCTGTTTCTCGCGATACGGGCCGCCTCCGGCCTGATAGTCGGTCTCTGGGTCGTGTTCGCGCTGGTATATACGGGTCGGCGGACGTGGCTCACACCCGCCCGAGTGGGGGCGATATTGTTCGTCCCGTCTACGTACGCCGTGCTGGCGCTGACGAATCCGCTTCACGGTCTCGTCGTCGCCGACGTGACGCTCTCGATCGTCGACGGACAGACGTTCTTCGTCGGCCAGACCGGACCGGTGTACACTGCACAGACCGCCGTCTCTCTCTCGCTCATCGCCGTCGGGTACGGACTCCTTGGGGAGTTCCTCCTCCGGACGCGAAACCTTCACCGCAAACAGACGTTCGTGGTCCTCGTCGCCGGTCTGGTCACCGCCGGAGTCCACGTCCTGTTCGTCTTCGGGGTGACGCCACATCCGGGGCTCAACGTCGCACCGCTCACCTTCGCGTTCAACGGTCTGCTCGTCGGCATCGCCCTGTTTCGCTATGACTTCCTCTCCGTCGCACCCCTCGCCGGTGACCTGGTGGTCGACGAACTTCCCGACCCCGTCCTCGTCTTGGACCGCCACGAGACGATTATCGACTACAACCCGGCCGCCGCAACGGTGATAGCCGACGGCGAGGACATCGAGGGGGCCGACGTGGACGACGTCGCACCGGGGCTCCTCGAGAAAATCAATCAGGGCGGCGTCCTCACGATTGGACAGAATGCCGCCTATTTCGACCCACAGACGCGTACCGTCACTGACCAGCGCGGGACGGTCCGGGGACGGCTCGTCCTGTTGCGTGACGTGACGGGACAGCAACGCCGGCAAGACCGACTCGAAACGCTCCAGACGGCGACGAGACACTTCATCGAGGCCAACCAGCCCGAGACCGTCGCTCGTCTGACCGTCGACTTCGCGACACGCGCCCTCGATCAGAACGCCGCCGGTGTCTTCCTCTGTAACGACGAGGGCCACCTCGAACCGACCGCCGTCAGCGATCAGGTGGAAGACTACGTCGACGAGGAGTTGCTGTACGTCGACCCCGAGGAGATGCCCGACGACAGCCTCTGGCAGACCTACGAGACGGGCGAACGCCGCATCGTCTCGTTCGAGGGCGGCGGAGTCTGCGAACTGAAGACGGCGCTCATGATCCCGATCGGCGATCACGGTGTCGTCGCCATCGGCTCCGAGGAGCGGACGTACGCGCCGGAGGACAAGCAGTACGCCGAGATACTCGCTCGGACGACACAGGTCGCACTCGATCAGGTCGCCCGGGAGCGGGAACTCCGCGAGAGCCGCACCGCCGTCCAGCGACGAACAGAACAGATAGAGTTCTTCAACGGCGTTCTCAGACACTCGCTGCGAAACGGGATGCTGGTAATCCGTGGCCGCTCGGAACACCTCCACGACCACGTCTCCGCGGACCAGCAGCGACACCTCGACAGCATCACGGCGTGGTGTGAGAAACTCGCAGCGACCAGCGAGACGATTCGGGACATCAACGAGACGGTGACCGCGAGCGAGAGCGAGCGACTGGAAGTGATCGAACTGGGGGAGATACTCCGGCGCGTGGCACAGACAGTCAGCAGCGAGTGGCCAGCCGCTACGATCGGCGTCGACGTCAACGACGAGCGAGTGCTGGCGAACGAACTCGCCGAAGAGGTACTGCTGAGTGTCGTCGAGAACGCCGTCGAACACAACGACGGCGTCCCTCACGTCACCATCACGACACAGAAGGCGGGCGACTGGGTCCAGCTCCGTATCGCCGACGACGGGCCGGGCATCTCCGACGACCTGAAGGCGACGATGTTCGAGCGCACGCTCACCCCGAACCAGACGGGCGGCGGGTTCGGTCTCTACTTCGTCTCCGTGATGATGGACCTCTACGGGGGGAAAGTCTGGTTCGAGGACAACGACCCGACCGGGACCGTCGCTATCCTCGAGTTCCAGCGGACGAGCGAGCGACCCGAAACGGAGTCGCCGCGGGCCGATACGGAGAGCACGAACGGTCCGGCCGCCGAAGCACAAAGTAAATCCCACGACGACTGATACTCTCGCGTATGATCGGCGTCGTCGGCGGCGGCATCGCGGGGCTCTCTGCGGCGTACCGCCTCCAGCAACGCGGCCACGAGGTCCGCGTGTTCGAGGCGAGCGACGACCTCGGCGGTCTGGCCGCGGTGTACGAGACGGCGGGAGACCCCATCGAAAAGTTCTATCACCACCTCTCGAAGTCCGAAGAGACCATCGTCGAACTCGCCGAGGAACTGGGGCTGGGCGAGGACGTCGAGTGGCGCATCGGCAAGAACGCCTACTACGTCGACGGCGTCGTCCACCCGATGGACAAGCCGTGGGAGATTCTCTCGTTCCCCCACTGGAGCCTCTACGATAAGTTCCGTCTGGGGATGCTCACGCTCGATATCGACGTGCGCGGCGGCGTCCCGAAGTTCGACACCTACGAGGAACTGTCCGACTTCGAGGACGTCCCCGTCGAGCAGTTCGCCCGGGAACACACCACGCAGAACGTCTACGAGACGTTCTTCGAACCGCTGCTTGACGCGAAGTTCGGCGACCGGAAAGACGACGTGAGCGCGGCGTGGCTACTGGGTCGCATCAAGTTCCGCGGGGAGCGAGATATCTTGAAAGGCGAGGTGCTGGGCTATCTCGACGGCGGGTTCGGCCGTCTGCTGGACGCCCTCGTCGAGGCCGTCGGCCGCGAGAACATCCAGACCGGCACGCGCGTGACCGACCTCGATACGGCGGGCGGCGAAGTGGCGAGTCTCACCACCGAACGCGGCGGCGAGACGACGACCCACGACGTGGACAGCGTCGTCGTCGCGACGATGCCGAACGTCCTCGAAGACCTCACCGGCTACCCCTGTGACATCGACTTCCAAGGGACGGTGTGTTCGGTCGTCAGCATGGACGAGTCCCTGATGGACACCTACTGGCTCAACATCGCCGACGAGGCCCCCTTCGGCGCGCTCATCGAGCACACCAACTTCGTCCCGGCCGAGCGCTACGGCGGCGAACACCTGCTGTACGTCGCCCGCTACATCCAGTCCCCCGAGGAGGACGTCTGGCAACAGGACGACGACGAGGTCCGGGAGACGTGGCTCTCGGGCATCGAGGGCCTGTTCCCGAGTTCGACCGCGAGTCGGTCAACTGGATCCGCACCGCCCGGAACCCTCGCACTGCGCCCATCTACGAGCGCGGGTACGTCGACATGGTCGTCCCCTACGACCTCGGCGACGCGGTGGCCGAGGGCGTCTACTACGCCGGGATGGCCTCGAAGGCGCAGTACCCGGAGCGCTCGCTCAACGGCGGCGTCGTCGCGGGCTACGAGTGCGCCGACCGCATCGACGGCCGCGTGGACGCCGCGACTGACCGCGCGACGCCGACCACCGAGTGAGGACCCCCAACTCTCGTCAGTCCGGGCCGTCGCGGTCGGCGATGCGCCGTCGGTGACGACGCCCGCTCCGGTGCCGTCGGACGTCCCGGTCTCGACGGACCGCTTCGACGACGAGATCTGCTCCCGGTTTCGACCGCCGGACGGACCAGGCGGTGTGTGGACACGTCCAGTCGGCCGAGTCGTCCTCCGACTCGCCCCCGACTCCGCCTAGACGACGGCACCCCCGTGAAGCCGTTTCGCCTGACGCTGCGCTGGACCGCAGAGGGGTCGTTGACGGTGTTCGCGAACGTCTGGTACGTGCTGAGCGGACGACCGACGAGAGGGTCAAGCCGGTGTTTGAGCGTTCTGAAGGGTTTTATTTCGTGCCGCCGTCGTCCGAGACGTGCAGCGACGTACCCTCCTCGCCACCGTCGGCGCCGTCCTCGGGAGCGCCGGGTGTCTCTCGACGGACGACCCGCCAGCGAACACGCCCTCGGGCGACGACACCGTGACGAGTACTGACGAACCGACGGTGACCACCGACGAGCGGACGCCGGGGGTCGACGTGCCGGACGCGACGGACGTCTTCGACGGCTTCGAGTGTCCGTCGTTCGACGACGCGGCCGACCAGAGCGTCTGTTACCACACGGCCACGGACGAGGCCGTCGTCCTGACGGCCGAACCGGAGGTGTTCGACCCGTACGGCGGCGACGACAACGTGGAGACGCTGTCGTTCGGCCTCTACAATCGCTCGGCGTGGACGTTCGGGGTCAACCCCTACGACTGGTCGCTCCACCGCTTCGAGGGCGACGGCGAGTGGACGAAGGTCGCACCCAACGGGCCGATACGGGAACCGCTCTACCTCCTCGACCCGGGCGAGACGTACCGCTGGAAGATACCCTCACATTCCGGACCGACGCCGAACGACGACAACGTGAAGTACCTCGACGTCTCGCTGTCGCCGGGCGTGTACGCGTTCAGCGTCACCGGCAGCTACCAGATAGTCGACGACTCGACGGCCGCGCCCGAGGGACGCACCGAACTCGTCGCACTCACACGCGTCGAGACGGCGATACCAGTCGATGGGTCCGACCAGACGACCGCACAGGGATAGCTGACGGCTCGCTGCGCCCGCACTCTTTGTCACGGGTGCTCACGGAGGGGTATGCACCGCCGTCAGGCGCTCGCCGTCGCGGGGTACCACGAGACGGCAGTCTGGTGGCGCCGCTGGCGGCGTTCGAGTTTCGACGGCGCTGGACCGACCGACGCGAGGAGCCTCAGTCGGCCGTCTCGTCGTCGACGCCGGGCGCCTCCGACGGACTGACGTCCTCCGGTTCCGCCTGCCCGCCGACGACTACCTCGCCGTCGGCCGTCTCGACGTAGACGTCGTCGGCGAACCCGCCCTCGGCGTGTGGGTGGTCCGGGTCGTCGAGTTTCTCCGGCGTCGACGGTGCCTCGGTGATGCCGTCGGCCGGTCTGAACTTCCCGAGTGGGTCGTCGATGGTGATGTCGTAGCGCGCGAAGAACTCGTCGTATCGCTCGTAGTGCACTTCGAGTTCGTCGCTGGGGAACTCCATCATCTCGGTCCAGCCGTGGTTGTAGAAGTCGAAGTTGGCCTGAATGTGGGTTATCTCGCGGGCCTCGGCCTCCGGATAGCCCGACTCCAGGGCCGCGACGTAGGTGTTCATCGTCGCGTCGAAGAAGTCGTCTAAGTGGGGCCGGCGTTCGTCAGCCCGGGCCGGGTCGGCCTTCTCGGCGAACACGTTCGTGTGGAGGTCGACCAACCGGTCGTTGACTTTGTCACCGACCACTGGGAGCGTCAGCGCCTGTTTGGCCGCGAAGTGTTTGACGTTCTGACGGAGTTTCATCACCCGTGCTTGGGGCGCGAACGTCTTCAATGCCCCGACTACCCCCGGATTTCGGCGAGTTCGGGCGAGGTATCACGGTCGATACGGAGATAGCAATCCACATTAAGCCCGATTTCCTACCCACCGAACATGAGCACGTCGCACGTGATAATCGGAGACGGTATCGCGGGAGCGTCCGCGGCCGAGACGATCCGCGAGGAAGACCCAGACGCAGACGTCACCGTCATCACCGACGAGGGCGAAGCCCTGTACAACCGCATCCTCATCAAGGAGTTCGCGAAGGGGAAACTCCCCGAGGCGCCCATCTCCATTCACGAGCCCGAGTGGTACGACGAGCGGGACATCGACCTCCAGCTAAACACCCACGTGACCGACATCGACCCCGACGCCCACGAGGTCAACACCCACAGCGGGACGACCTACGAGTACGATAAGCTCCTCGTGGCTACGGGCGGCACCCCCGCACAGGTCCCCGTCGAGAACAGCGACGCCGACGGTATCCACCACTTCTGGACGTTCCAGGACGCCCGCGGCATCGCCGAACACGCCGAAGAGGCCGATCAGGGCATCATCGTCGGTGCCGGCCTGCTCGGCATCGACCTCGCCGCCGTCTGTGCCGCACAGGGAATCGACGCGAAGTACCTCATGCGCGGCAACCGCTGGTGGCGCTACGCGCTCTCGGAGGACGGCGCGGAGATTATCCACGAGGCCCTGCGCGAGAACGGCGTCGAACCCGTCTTCGACTCCGGCGTCGACCACTTCACCGTCGACGACGACGGCCACGTCACCGGTGCCGTCGACCCGAACGGCGAGGAGTACGAGGGCGAGTGGGCCGGCGTCGCCATCGGACTGGACTTCAACACGGAGTTCCTCGGCGGTTCCGGCGTCGAACTCGACGACGGTATCGTCGTCGACGAGTACATGCAGACCAACGTCGAGGACGTCTACGCCGCGGGAGACATCACCCAGTTCTACGACACCATCCTCGACGCGCAGGCCCAGAACGGCGCGTGGGGTTCCGCGAAAGAGCAGGGCTCGGTCGCCGGCAAGAACATGGTCGCCGACGACGAGGCCGACGCCTTCCGCTGGGTCTCCTCGTACTCCATCACCCACTTCGACTTCCCGTTCCTCTCCTTCGGTCACCCGGCCCGCGGCGAAGACGAGGCCGAACGGAAGTACTCCGACAGCGAGTGGCGCCGACTGGCCTTCGAGGACGGGCAGTTGGTCGGCGGCGTGCTCATCGGGGACCTCTCCCAGCAGTCGAAGTTCAAGAAGCTCATCCGCGAGGAGCGACAGGTCGCAGACAAGAAGGAACTGCTGCTAGAGAAGGACGTCGACCTCGAAGAAGTGAAAGCCCAGACCGCCGCGCCCGCAGAGTAACGCGGCTTCCGACTCCGGTTTCCGCGACACCGGCCCGCGTATCCGGTCGTCGCTTCCCCGACACCAGCTATCGTGTGCCGGTCCGGGCGGACGTCGGCAGGACACGAGAACGACGCCCTTTTTTCCGCGCACGGCGGAGTACGGCGTATGGACGGCGGCAGCGGCGACATGACCCTCGCGTTCGACCTAGACGCCCTGAAAGAACTGGCGTACCCGGACAGCGTCTTCAACGACGCCCGCCAGTGGTCCGAGTACGTCGGCGTCATCTCTGATCAACCCACGTACGTCGTGACCAACTTCACGCGAAAGCATCGCATCCGACAGGACTTCTTCTCCGGGCCGCGGGGCCGCGAGGAGAGTCTCGTCAACGTCAAAGAGCAGTTCGACACCGACCGCCACGTCTTCGTCGGCACCGACGAAGCGGCCGCCGAACTCGCCGAGACGGCCGGGTGGGAGTACCTGCCAGTCGAACAGGCCGCCGAGGCCGCCGACTGGGAACTCGGCGAACCCGAAGCCCCCGCCGCGACGGCCAACGAGGACGACGAGCGCGACGACTGGCCCTGAACCGGCGTCACAGGCGCTTCGACGGAGACAGTATTTTTTATTTACGTTCCGAGAGTTGAACTGAACCGACAATGTCCCTCGACATCGGTGCCGCCCTCCGAACCGGATTCGACGACCTGACGAGCGAATCCGGTGTGCTCGTCGTCGCCGTGTTAGTCGTCCTCAATCTGGGGAGCCTCGTCGCCAATGAGAGTTTCACCAAAGAGATGATGCAATTCGTGTTCGAAAACGGCGGGTACACCCCCGAACAGCAGCAGATGATGGCCTCGTTCACGGGGAACTATCCGCTGGCGATAGACGTGGGCCTCGGCGTCGCCGTCGCCCTCGCACTACTGCTCGTCCTCGTCGGCGAGTTCGTCCGGTTCTGGGCGATCAGGACCTTCGCCGGGCCGAGCGAGACGGCCGTCGAGTCGCCGGCCGAGCGAGTCAGCCACGTGCTGGTCCTCGGCGGTGGCGTCGCCGTCCTGCTGTTCGTCTTCGGGTCGGTGGCGCCGTTGGCTGGACAGTTAGTCGGCCCGCTAGTAGGGAGCGTCGGCTCGTTAGTCGGTTCGGTCGGCTCGCTCGTCTTGCTCACCGTCTTCGTCTACCTCCGACAGGAGATAGCGCTGAACGACGGGGGCTACGGGGCGACGGTGAAGAACAGTTTCGCCCGGTTCATGGACGACCCCGCGAGCATCATCGTCCTGCTGGTGGTGCTCGGCCTGTTCGGTCTCGTCGCGGCTATCCCGACGGTTTTGACGTTCTTCGACATCGCCCCGGGCGTCGCCGGGATTTCGGGTCGGGTCGTCCTGAACGTCGTCGCGACGGTCATCAGGGCCGTCTTCCAGACGCTGGGCATCGCCGCCGTGACCGCTGCGTATCTACAGGTTCGGTCGAGCGCGGCCCCGTCCGGACTCTGAGCAGCCCGCCGTATCGCGGGCTTTAACCCGCGAGTGTCCTATCGCTGGCAATGGCAGAACCGCGTGTGCCCGGCGGACGCGAGTCCGAACTCGAACTCGCCTGTGGGGAGGTCATCGACACCCACGACGACCTGCACATGGGGATTCGCGAGTACGACTGCGCGTGTGGCGCGACTCACGCCGTCGTACTGGACGCGCACCCGCTCGCCCGCTTCGTCCCGGAGTTTCTGGAGGAGGTCCTCACGGAGACGATCGAACCGGCCGACGACCACGACGAGTTCACGACGGCCCACCTCATGGGCGTCGTCATCGAGGAGTTCCCCGAGAAAGTCGCCGTCGCCGACGCCGCCGAGGACGGCGCCGTCGGGTTCTCACTGGCGTGGGTCACCGACTTCGACTCCCGCCGACTCCACGAAATCGTCGTCGAGTTGCTCGTCGAACTGATGGAACACGCCGTCAGCCACGCCGAGGACGACGCCGTGATGGAGGAGTTCGAGGCCCAGATGTTGGAGTTCGACGTCGAGGCGTTCGTCGACCAGTACCGCGCCCAGCGGAACTTCGACGACCGACACGACACCGCTATCTGAGCGCTACTGTTTCCCGCGAGCAGACCGATTCTCCCGTATGGGCTGGCGTGCGATAGTCGTCGCCGCCGCGTTCGTCGTGGCCGGATGTAGCGGCTTCACTGCCACTGACGGCCCGGGGGCGGTCACACCAGCACCGGTGCCAGAGCAACCCACGGGACCGGCCGCCGTGCCCGGCCTAACGAACGATAGCATCGCCAGTCCCGACGCCCTCGCGCGCGCACATCGTCGGTCGCTGTACGACCGGTCGTACACGCTGACTGTCCGGTGGACGGTGGGTGCCCGCGAAGGCATCACGCGACTGGCAGTCGAAGACGAGCGCCGGTACCGCTACCGCAACGAGCAGATGGACGGGGGGTACAGCGACCGGACGTTCGTCGACGGTGCCACCCGTTACAACCGATACCGCCGCCCGCTCGGCGTCAAGTTCGGCCGGGGTCAGTCAGCGCCGGCGCGCGACCGGTTCGGCCACGTCACCGCCCGACTCGTGCGGAGTTTCCTCCCGGCGGGGCCTGCTGCCATCGAGCCCCACCCCGACGGCTACGAACTCGTCGTCCGGCGGGCCCCGGATGGCTTCGAACGGGTCGACCGGTACGTCGTCCGCGCCGTCGTCGCGCCCTCGGGGTTCGTCCGGTCGTTCGTCGTCAGCTATCGCAACACGGAGCGGAACGCGACCGCCTACCACCGATTCCGGTACACAGACGTCGGGGAGACGACGGTCGAACGGCCGTCGTGGGTTCGCGAGCGGTGGCCCGAGGAGACGCGACGTGGGACGGCGACGACGACACCGTATGACAGTGGCTGACAGCGACGGGCTCCCCGCCGTCTCGCGGTTTTCCCTAAACAGCCGTCTGACGGCTGTCTGACGGTGTTATATGATGTTTGGGGTTTTGTACGTACGTATGGCCATCCGCCACGGCGAGTTCGAGCGCATCATCTCGGTGCTCGACGACGCCGACGCCGACGGCCCGCTGACGGCCCGCGAGATTCTCGACCTGTTGGAGGAACACGACGAAGACTTCGGCAGCGCCCACCGCGTCGCGACAGTACTGGGCCGCCGGGCACAGACCGGCGACGTCGAGGTAATCGAGGACCAACCCTACCGCTACCGGGTCGACTAACGCGGCAACTGAACCGGGGAAGAGTGTGAACCACCCCCGTGTGAGGATGTCGCATTACGATATTCGAAATCGGGCTTCGAGACTCGTACCTTTTCGCCGGGCTTATTACGATGTGTGGGTTCGATTCGGGTAATGACAGAGGACGAAGACCGCACGATCCTGCTCATCGGGAGTGGCCCCATCAAGATCGGACAGGCAGCCGAGTTCGACTACTCCGGTGCACAGGCCTGTCGGGCCCTCCAGGAAGAGGGTGCACGCGTGGTACTGGTCAACTCCAACCCGGCGACCATCATGACCGACCCGGAGATGGCCGACAAGGTGTACCTCGAACCCATCAACACCGAGGCCATCAGCGAGATCATCCGGAAGGAGGACCCCGACGGCGTCATCGCCGGCCTCGGCGGCCAGACCGGCCTGAACGTCACGGCCGAACTCGCCGAGGAGGGCGTCCTAGAGGAGTACGACGTCGACGTGATGGGCACGCCGCTGGACACCATCTACGCGACGGAGGACCGCGACCTGTTCCGCCAGCGCATGGAGTCGATTGGCGAACCGGTCCCCCGGTCGACGACCATCTCGCTCGACGAGGACGAGTCGGTCACCGACTTCGACGAAGACGCACTCGAACAGCGCGTACAGGACGCCGTCGACGAAGTCGGCGGTCTCCCCGTCATCGCGCGCACGACGTACACGCTGGGTGGCTCCGGGTCCGGCGTCGTCGACGAGTTCGACGAACTCATCGAACGCGTCCGCAAGGGCCTGCGCCTCTCGCGGAACGGCGAGGTCCTGATTACGGAGTCCATCTCTGGCTGGGTCGAACTGGAGTACGAGGTGATGCGCGACGCCGACGACTCCTGTATCATCATCTGCAACATGGAGAACATCGACCCGATGGGGATCCACACCGGGGAGTCCACCGTCGTCACGCCCTCGCAGGTCATCCCCGACGAGGGTCACCAGCAGATGCGCGACTCCGCGCTGAAGGTCATCCGCGAACTCGGCATCGAAGGCGGGTGTAACATCCAGCACGCGTGGCGCGACGACGGCACGCCCGGCGGCGAGTACCGCGTCGTCGAGGTCAACCCGCGCGTCTCTCGCTCCTCCGCGCTGGCCTCGAAGGCGACCGGCTACCCCATCGCCCGCGTCACCGCGAAGGTCGCACTCGGCAAGCGCCTCCACGAGATAGACAACGAGATTACCGGCGAGACGACCGCCGCCTTCGAACCGGCCATCGACTACGTCGTCACGAAGGTGCCCCGTTGGCCCATCGACAAGTTCCGCGACACGGAGTTCGAACTGTCGACGGCCATGAAGTCCACGGGCGAGGCGATGTCCATCGGCCGGACGTTCCCCGAGAGCCTCCTCAAAGCGCTGCGCTCTTCGGAGTACAACCCCGCCGTCGACTTCGAGACGGTCGACGACGACGAACTCGAATCGGAGTACCTCGAACGGCCGAGCCCCGACCGCCCGTACGCCATCTTCGAGGCGTTCACGCGCGGCTACACGGTCGAGGAAATCGTCGACCTCACCGACATCCACGAGTGGTACGTCGAGCGCTTCCAGACGGTCGCCGACGCCGCCGAGGCCGCCCAGCAGGGCGACTACGAGACGGCCGCACAGGCCGGCTTCACCGATCAGGAGATCACCGCGCTCGCCGGCGGCGAGTTCAACGACACCCACGTCTCGTGGCTCCCCGCCAGCCTCGACGCCGACGACGGCGACGAGACCGAAGTCGAGGCCGCGACCGACGGGAGCGGCGTCCAGATAGAGACCGTCGAGGACGAGACGACCCACCGCGACTACAAACTCGTCGACACCTGCGCCGGCGAGTTCGAGGCGACCACGCCGTACTACTACTCGACGCGTGACCCCGTCTCGGGCATCGACCGCAACGAACTCCAGATAGACCCCGACGTCGAGAGCGTCGTCGTGGTCGGTGGCGGCCCCATCCGCATCGGACAGGGCGTCGAGTTCGACTACTGTTCGGTCCACGCGGTCCGTGCCCTGCGCGAGATGGGCATCGACGCCCACGTCGTCAACAACAACCCCGAGACGGTCTCGACGGACTACGACACCTCCGACGGCCTGTTCTTCGAACCCGTCACCGCAGAAGAGGTCGCCGACGTGGTCGAGTCCACCGGCGCAGACGGCGTGATGGTCCAGTTCGGCGGCCAGACCTCCGTCGACATCGGCGAACCGCTCGAAGCGGAACTCGACCGCCGCGGGCTGGACTGTGATATTCTCGGGACCTCGGTCGAGGCGATGGACCTCGCCGAGGACCGCGACCGCTTCAACAAACTGATGGACGAACTCGGCATCGCGCAGGCCGAGGGTGGCACCGCCACCAGCAAGGAGGAGGCACTCGAACTGGCCCACGACATCGGCTACCCCGTCCTCGTGCGCCCCTCGTACGTGCTGGGTGGCCGCGCGATGGACGTCGTCTACAACGACGACGACCTCGAAACGTACATCGAGGAAGCCGTCCGCGTCTCTCCCGACAAGCCCATCCTCGTCGACGAGTTCCTCGCCGACGCGGTGGAACTGGACGTCGACGCCGTCGCCGACGGCGAGAACGTCCTCATCGGCGGCGTGATGGAACACGTCGAGACCGCCGGGGTCCACTCCGGCGACTCGGCGTGTATGATTCCGCCCCGCTCACAGGAGATCAAAGACGTCATGCCGCGCATCCGCGAGGTCACCGAGGACATCGCCGACGCGCTGGATACGGTCGGCCTGCTGAACGTCCAACTGGCCGTCCGCGACGGCGAGGTGTACGTGCTGGAGGCCAACCCGCGCTCCTCGCGTACCGTCCCCTTCATCTCGAAGACCACCGGCGTCCCCATCGCCAAAATCGCCGCGCAGGTGATGGCCGGACACAGTCTCTCGGAACTCGACATCGACGAGCAGATTCCCGAGCAGGTCTCCGTGAAGGAGGTCGTCTTGCCGTTCGACCGCCTGCCGGGTTCGGACCCGCGTCTCGGCCCGGAGATGAAGTCGACGGGCGAGGTCATGGGCACCGCCGGGTCGTTCGGCAAGGCCTATCAGAAGGCCCAGATGAGCGTCGGTAAGCCGATTCCGCTCTCGGGCACGGCCATCGTCGACCTGCCTATCCTCGGCTTCGAGGAGCACTTCGACACGTACGACCTCGACGACTTCGAGGACACCGAGGCCGTCGTCGAGGCCATCCAGAACGGCGAAATCGACCTCGTGGTCTCCCGTGACCGCGACGTGCTGGAGGCCTGCGTCGAGGAGACGGTCACCTACTTCTCGACCATCGAGAGCGGCGAAGCGGCGCTGGAAGCGATCAACTCCGACGACCAGCCCCTCGCGGTGCAGGCCATCGACGAGCGCCCGAAGACCACGCGCGACTGGGGTAAGTAACGCGACTGTCTCTCTGACGCGTTTCTACCCGATATCTTTTCGCGGCTCCGTTCTCACGGGGCACCGATAGCAAGGACGACCGCCAGCGTCTCGACCGTCCAAACAGCTACGGTTCGTCCCACCGTCAGCGTCGACCATGCGATTTGCAGTGTTCGGCGCCGGCGGCGTCGGCGGCTACCTCGGCGCTCGCCTGGCCGACGCCGGCCACGACGTCCACCTGATAGCCCGTGGCGACCACCTCGACGCGTTGCGGACCGACGGGCTCACCGTCGAGAGCGTCGCCGGCGACACCACAGTCGAACTGCCTGCGACTGACGCCCCCGCCGACATCGGGCCGGTCGATTACGTGCTGTTCTGCGTGAAGGCTCACGACACGCGCGAGGCGGCGGCCGACCTCGGACCGCTTCTGGAGGACGACACCGCCGTCGTCTCGTTCCAGAACGGCGTCGACAACGAACGATGGCTCGCCGAAGAGGTCGGCGAGCCCCACGTCGTCGGCGGCGTGGCCTACATCTTCTCGACCATCGCCGAACCGGGCGTCATCGAACACACCGGCGGGCCGGCCCGCTTCGTCTACGGCGAACTCGGCGGCGAGCGTACCGACCGTATCGCGGCACTGGACGACGCCCTCCGCTCGTGTGCTGGCGTCGAGGCCGTCCTCGCGGACGATATCGACGTCGAACTGTGGCGGAAGTTCGCGTTCATCTGTGCCCACTCCGGGATGACCGCGGCGACGCGCCTCCCGGTCGGCGACATCCGCGACGCTGAGGACTCGTGGCGGATGTACCGCCGGGTCATCGAGGAGGTGTGTGCGGTCGCGCGAGCGAACGACGTGGCGCTCCCCGACGACACTGCCGACGAGTGGGTCGAGTTCGCGCAGGAGTTAGACGCCGACTCGTACTCCTCGCTGCATTACGACCTGACCCACGAGAAGCCGATGGAACTCGACGCGCTCAACGCCGCCGTCGTCCGCCACGCCGACGGGACGGACGTGGCGGTACCGATGAACGAGGCCGTCACGGCCGTCCTCCGGTCGTGGGCCGAGCGGTTCGCGGACGGGTGAGTCCGTTCGCGCGGCTGGTGACTTCGATGTTCGAAACTGTCGCGGGCCACGCTCGTGCGCCCCTCAAGGTTCCCGACGGTCACCGCTCGGGACAGTCAGTTGCGCTTCGCGTCGCTCAGCGCAACTAGTCCTCCACGGCACCCTGCGGTCGCCGTTCCGGTTCGCGGTTCTCGCTCGCTCCAAACCGCGCTCTCGCAGTCAACGAGGCCTCTCACTACGTTCGAGCCCTCGCTACTCCTCTGCCATCGCCAGCACGTCGTCGAAGAAGCTGAGCGAGTCGTGCGGGCCGGGGTTGGCCTCGGGGTGGTACTGACGGGTGATGATGTTCAGGTCGTCGTTCTCCAGTCCCTCGGGGGTGTCGTCGTTGACGTTGACCTGCGTCACGTCGAGTTTGTCGCCGGGTTCGGCGACGGTGTAGCCGTGGTTCTGGGTCGTCATCACGACCTGATTCGTGCGCAGATCACGGACCGGCTGGTTGACCCCGCGGTGGCCGAACTCCATCTTCTCCGTCTCGCCGCCGAGCGCGTTGGCGACGACCTGCTGGCCGAGGCAGATGCCGGCGAGGGGGACGTCGCCGACGTACGTCTCGACGAGTTCGCCGGCCTGTTCGAAGTTCTCGGGGTCGCCGGGGCCGTTCGAGATGAACAGGAGGTCCGGGTCGACGGCGGCCACGTCGTCCTCGCTGGCGTCGTACGGGAAGACGTGGACGGCGGCGTCGCGTTCGACCAGCGACTCGATGATGGAGCCCTTCGCACCGCAGTCGACGAGCGCGACGGTTTCACCGTCGCCGTCCTCGTTGTACGTCTCGACGCTGTCGACGGACACCTGCGCACCGATGTCCGTGTGGTCGGACATGTGCTTGCACTGGTGGAGTTCGTCCAGCGCGTCCTGCTTCGTCGCGTCGGGGCCGGCGGCGATGCCGCACTTCATGGCCCCCTCGTCGCGAATCTCGGTGACGATGTCGCGGGTGTCGAGGTGGTCGACGGCGGGGACGCCCTCGCTTTCAAGCCACTCGGCGACGTCGTCGGTCATCTCGCGGGCGACGGCCGCACGCGGGTGGACGCGGTCGGACTCGAAGCGCTCCTCCCGGACGCCGTAGTTCCCGATGAGCGGATACGAGAAGGTGAGGACCTGTTCCTCGTAGGACGGGTCGGTCAGACTCTCCTCGTAGCCGGTGTAGGCGGTCGTAAACACCACTTCGCCGCGTGCTGTCCCCGGCGCGCGTGCGCGGGCCTCGATGACGCGGTCACCCTCCAGCGCTACGTATGCGTCTGTCATTACGAGATGCGTACAGGATTCCAGTTCATAAGGGTTGCTTTCGAAGCCGAGTTACGATTTTCGTAATCCTAAAGTCCGGTGGGTGGGAAGCGTCCAATCTCGATGGACGAACTGGACAGGGAGATACTCTCGATACTCCGGAAAGACGCCCGCACGCCCTACACGGAGATCGCCGACGACGTGGGCACCTCCGAGGGGACCGTGCGCAACCGGGTCGAGCGACTGGTCGAAGACGGCGTCATCGAGCGCTTCACCGTCGCGACGCGCACCGGGAACGTCAAGTCGATGATAGAGGTCGGCGTCGACGTCGACGTGGACACGGCGGCGGTGACCGACCGCATCGCCGAGTGGCCCTCCGTCGACTTCGTCTGGCAGGTCTCCGGCGAGGAAGACATCGTCGTCGTCGTCGACGCCACCGACACCGGCGAGGTCAACGACCTCATCACACGAGCGCGAGAGTTGGACGAGGTCGTGAGCACGAAGACGCGGTTAATTCTGGACGAGCGCGTCGGATAGTGCCCGCGGTACGGTGGCCGATGCGACGCCGGCGTACCTGACAGCGAGGCTTTACGTTCCGGCCGGCGGTACGGCCGACATGCAGTTCCCCGTCCCCGGCGACATCACCGAAACGTACGCCCAACTCGCAAACGACGGTGCGGAGTTTCTGGCCGTGGCGGTCCTGTTGTACGCCATCGGCCGTCTCGTCATCGTTCCGGGCGTTCGCTGGGGGTTAGAGCGCTCGCAGTTCAACCGGACCATCGTGAGTGCGCTGGTGAGTGCGACCCACCTGCTCGTGGTGGTCGTCACCTTCGTCGTCGCGGCCAGCCTCGCGGGGTTCAGGGGGAGCCTCGCCGGGTCGACGCTCATCGCCGCCGGCATCACCATCGCCATCGGGTTGGCTGCACAGGACGTGCTGGGGAACTTCGTCTCGGGCGCGTTCATCGTCACTGACCCCGACCTGAACGTCGGCGACACCATCGAGTGGGACGGCAAGCAGGGGACCGTCGTCGACATCGACCTCCGGGTGACCCGCGTGCAGACGCCGAACAACGACCGCATCGTCGTCCCGAACACGACGCTTGCGACGACGGCGGTGACGAACCACACGACGACGGACCCCGTCGGCATCTCCTACGAGTTCGGCGTCGACTACGACGCGGACCTAGACGAGGTGGAGGCCATCATCCGCAACGTCGCCCGCGACTTGGACCACGTCCGCGAGAAACCGGCACCGAGCGTCGCCGTCTCGGAGTTGACGAGCAGTTCCGTCCTGTTGATTGGGCGCGTGTGGCTCCCCGTCGAGCGGAAGAACCGGGCGCCCTCGGTCAGGTCCGCGTTCGTCCGCGGCGTCCACGAGGCCTGTCGCGCGGAGGGGATCGACCTCAGCGAGACGCTGCACACGGAGCTCTCCGGCGAGGTGACGGTCCACGAGTCGGTCGTCCCAGCGGAATAGTCAGTCGCCTGTGTTGCCAGTGAGACCGCCGAGCAGGTGGATGGCACCGTGTTTGTCCAGCGGGTCGTTGGCGTTGCCACAGTGGGGCGACTGCACGCAGGCCGGACAGCCGTCGGCACAGTCACAGGACCGAAGCATCGACAGCGTGGTGTCCATCAGCGGGCCGACGTCGTGGTAGCCCGCCCGCGTCAGGCCGATGCCCCCCGGATAGCCGTCGTAGATGAAGATAGTCGGCTCCCCGGTATGCGGGTGGTGCGGCGTCGACAGCCCCCCGATGTCGCCGCGGTCACAGAGGTACTCGAACGGGAACATCGAAATCATCGCGTGCTCGGCCGCGTGGATAGCACCGGGGAAGTCGCCCGAATCTCCGCCGTCCGTCTCGGCGCCGGCGGCTCCCTCGTCGGTCTCGTAGGCCGCGCCGCGAATCTGGCTTTCGAGGTCTTCGGGGATGGTGTAGTACAGCGCCTTCGTCTCCAGCGTGGTCTCCGGCAAATCGAGCGGGCGCTGGCCCAGCACCTCGCCCGAAGACCCGTCGCGGCGCTCGTAGCCCGTAATCTGCTTGCGCATCGTCACCGACGCGAACCGGACGGGCACGTCCTCGCGGGTCGGGAGCGGCCGCTCTTGCAGGTCGGCCTCGACGGTGATTGTCTTGTCGTGCAGGACGCGGGTGTAGTAGTTCGCCCACGTCCGGTCGAGTTCGGCGACGCCCGTCGAGAGGTCGAGGTCCGTCACCTCGTAGCGTCGCCCCTGATGGTGGTAGATGGCGCCGGGATGGGCGTCCCGCAGGGCGTCCTCGAACGGGAGTTTGGCGATGGTGTCGCCCTTCGCGATTAGTTTCACCTCGCGGTCGTCGACGGTGCGGAGGCTCATGTCGTGGTGCGGGCGACCGTTCGAGGTCCAGCGGACGCCCTCGTCGGTCGTCCGGCGGTCGAGGTCCCCCGCCGATTCGAGGGTCGCGACCACGTCGGGAAACGTCTCGCCGAAGTGCCGGTCGTCGTCGGGCGAGAGCCAGTTCTCGCTGGCGGCGGCCAGCACGTGGTTCGGGAGCAACTGCTCGTTCTCGGGGTTCGTCACTGCCTGCTCTGCGTCTTTCTCGAACAGCGTCGCCGGATTGCGGAGGACGTACTGGTCGAGTTGGTCCTCGCCGCCGACGAGGACGACCAGTGCCGGGTCGGTGCCCCGGCCCGCGCGCCCGGCCTGCTGGAACGCCCGCATCCGCGTGCCGGGGTAGCCGTCCAGCAAGACGGCGTCGAGGCCACCCACGTCGACGCCCAGTTCCAGCGCGCTGGTCGACCAGACGCCGCGCAGGTCCCCGGACTGCAACCGGGTTTCGAGGTCCCGCCGCTTCTCGTCCGTGAGCGCCGCCTGATACGCCCCGACGGCGTCGGCGAGGTCGTGGTGCCCTCTGTCCCGCAACGCGTCCGCGCTGTCGCTGGCGTACCGCTCGGCGGTCTGTCGGGACCCGGCGAACACCACCGTCTGGAGGCCGCGTTCGACCAAGTCGACGAACAACTGCTTCGTCTCGACGTGGCTGGACTTCCGGCGGCCGCTCCCCCAGCCGTTCCCCCCGTCGTACTCCGGCGGGTTCCACAAGAGCCAGTGGCGCGGGCCGCTGGCGCTGGTGTCCTCGTCGACGAGCGCGAACGAGTCGGACGGTCGGCCGGTGACGGTGGCGGCGTGGTCGACGGGGTTGCCGATGGTCGCCGAACAGCAGACCCACTCGGGGTCGCTGTCGAACCGCTCGGCGATGCGCTGGAGCCGACGCATGACGAGCGAGACGTGACTCCCGAACACGCCGCGATAGCCGTGGACCTCGTCGACGACCACGGTCTCCAGTCGCTGGAAAAACCAGTCCCAGAGGCGGTGGGCGTGGGGCAGGATACCGTAGTGGAGCATGTCCGGCGTCGTCAGGAGGACGGTCGGCTGGCGCTCCCGGATAGCCTCCTTCTCGGATTTGGACTGCCGGCCGGTGTACTGGGCGACGGAGACGCCGGAGGCGAAGCCGAGGCCTTGCGCCAGTTCCGAGAGGGTCTCCGTCTGGTCGTTGATGAGCGCCACCTGCGGGGCGACGTAGAGGGTCGTCGCCCGCCGGTCCAGCGCCCGCTCGAAGGCGGGGACGGTGTAGGCCAGACTCTTGCCGCTGGCCGTCTCCGTCGCGAGGACGACGTTCTCGCCGTCGCGAACCGACTCGACGGCGGCGGTCTGGTGGGCGTAGAGGTCCGTGATACCTTCCTCGGCCAGCACGTCCGCGAGACGCGAGTGCAACGCACAGTCGGCGACGGTGGCGTCCCGGCCCGGCACCGTCCGCTCGTCGACGATTTGGCCCTCGTAGTATGGTCGGTCACGGAGCCACGCGATAGTGTCGTCCACGGGCGAGGTAGGGAACGGGTCAGTATCGGTCTTGCTGTTCCCCGGACGGGACCGCACGCTCGTCGCGGCTCTCCGCTGGCGGGAGATCGGCGACGGCCGCCGGCAACGACGCGACGGTGGTGACGGTGGTCCGCTCGGACTCGATTCGGGGGACGCCCTCGCCCGCGACGGCGACGAGTCGCGAGGCGGCCGCGACGACGGACTGGTTGGCGTCGCCCACGTCGCCCGCGACGACCACGGCGTCGGCCTCGCGGGCCAGTTCCGTCGCTCGCTCCCGTGCGTTGCTGTCGACGCCGGCGAACGGCGGGACGGTGACGACCGGACAGTCGAGTTCGCGGGCGCGTTCGGCGGCGGCGTCACCCGCCGGCACGACGCCGACGGTGACGGGACTGCCGGCGGCGACGAGGCGGGCGACGGCGGCGGCGGCCTGCCCGCCGGTGCCGACGACGTGGACCGTCCTCTCGATAGGTTCACAGTCGGGAAGGGGCGTCACCAGCGGCGCGTCTGTGCCGGGCTGGCGGGTCACGAGCGCCTCGGCGTCGAACGCGTCCCCGAGCGTCTCGGACGTGAGCACCTCGCGCGGGTCGCCCGCCGCCCGGACCTCGCCGTCGGAGAGCACGACCAGTTCGTCACAGTACCGCGCGGCCAGATTGAGGTCGTGGATGGCCGCGACGGCCGTCTTCCCCTCGGCGACGAGGTCGGCGACCAGTTCGAGCGTGCGGACGGCGTGGTTGACGTCCAGATTGGCGGTCGGTTCGTCCAGCAGGAGTACCGGCGTCTCCTGTGCGAGCGCGCGCGCCAGCAGGACTCGCTGGCGCTCGCCGCCGGAGAGCGACGTGACGGGGCGGTCGGCGAACTGCGCCACCTCCGCGCGCTCCATCGCCGCCTGCACGGCGTCGTAGTCGGCCTCGCCGGCGCGGTCGAACCGACCCAGATGCGGCGTCCGCCCCATCTCGACGGTCTGTTCGACGGTGAAGTCGAACGAGAGCGTCGTCGCCTGCGGGGTGCTGGCGACGCGCCTGCTCACTTCCTTCGTCGAGAGGTCGTCGATGGGTTCGCCGGCGACCCGCACCGTCCCGCTGTCGGGCGATAGCGTCGCCCTGAGCGTCCGCAGGACCGTCGTCTTTCCCGCGCCGTTGGGGCCGACCAGACCGACGACGGAGCCACACTCGGCGGTGAGGTCCACGCCGGAGAGAACCTGCGTGCCGCCCAGCGAGACGGTGACGTCTTCGGCTTCGAGCATCGGTATCGCCTCGCCCGCGTGGCCGTCGTCGTGGTCGCTCACAGTTCGTGCACCTCCCGCTGGCGGAGGAGATAGAGGAAGAACGGGGCACCGAGGGCGGCGGTGACGATGCCGACGGGCACCTCCGCGCTCCCCGAGCGAGCGAGGGTGTCGGTCGCCACGAGGAACGACGACCCCGCAAGCGCCGCCGTCGGAAGGAGGACCCGGTGGTCCGGGCCGACCACTAGCCGCATCACGTGTGGGACGATGAGGCCGACGAAACCGATGATGCCGGCGACGGCGACGCCCGCCGCCGTGACGAGCGAGGAGAACGCGAGCAGGATTCGCTTGGTCCGTTCGACGTCGATGCCGAGGCTCTGTGCGTCCTCCTCGCCCAGCAACATGACGTTCAGGTCGCGCGCGTACACGAGGAGGACGACGAACGGGACGGCGACGAGGAGGATGCTCGTCCAGACCTCCGGCCACGCCGCGCCTTTGAGGTGTCCCATCAGCCAGAACAGCGCCCGACGGATGCTCTCGCCGCTCTGGAGGAGGAGAAAGGAGACGACGGCCCCCAGAAAGGTCTGGACGGCGACGCCCGCCAGCAAGAGGGTCGCGACCGGCGTCCGGCCGTTCTGTGTCGCGATGAGATAGACGCCGAAGGCCGAGAGTAGCGCCCCGGAGAAGGCCGCGGCGCGCAGGCCGAGGCCGAACGGCAGGGCCACCGGCGCGACGATGAAGCCGACGGCACCGACGGCCGCGCCCGAGGAGACGCCGATAATCGAGGGGTCGGCCATCGGGTTGCGGAAGATACCCTGCATGATGGTCCCTGCGGCCGCGAGCGAGAACCCGACGATCGCCCCCAGCAGGATACGTGGCAGGCGGACCTGCAACACGATTTGGCGCTGGATGTCCTCGACCGGGAACCGGAACAGTGGCTGTGTCGTCACGGCCGGCGTCGCCCCCGAGAGGTCGACGGCCGTCGGGAGGACGACGGCGTTGAGCAACACCTTCGCGACGGCGTCGGGCGGAATCCACACCGGGCCGATGCCGGCGCTCACGGTGATCACAGCACCCAATAGACCCACGAGCGCCAGCGACCAGAAGAGGGTCCGTCCCGACGGCTGCATGATTGAAACGGCACTTGCAGTAGGTAAATATTTATTGTTCCTGCACCCCCACACAGACGATGCGACGATTCGCTACCGCAGTTTTGGGAGTTCTGCTGGTCTTCTCTGTCGTCGGCGCGACGCCGGGGGCCGCGACGAGTACACAGGCGTCGGCACAGACATGTTCGTTCCCGGTGACGATGACCGACGCCACGGGAACCGAGATAACCCTCGAAGAGCGCCCCGAGCGCGTGACGACGACGAACCCCTCGGCGGCCCAGACGATGTGGGAGATCGGCGGCCGCGAGCAGGTCGTCGGTCTCACGAAGTTCGCGTCGTATCTGGAGGGGGCCGATAGCCGGACGAACGTCTCCGCCGGATTCGGCGTCAGCGTCGAGAAAGTGGTCGGCACGAACCCCGACCTCGTCATCGCCCCCAACGCCAGCGCGGGCGACGTGCAGGGTCTCCGAGAGGCCGGCCTGACCGTGTACCACCTGCCGGCCTCGACCAGCGTCGAGGACATCCGCCAGAAGACGACCACTATCGGCCGCCTGACCGGGAACTGTGCGGGCGCGGCCGAGGCCAACGCGTGGATGACGCGGAACGTCGACGCCGTGCGGGACACGACGGCCGGCATCGAGGACCGGAAGACGGTCCTCTATCCCCTCGGGAGCGGGTACGTCGCCGCCAACGGGACGTTCATCGACACCCTGCTGGACGTGGCCGGTGCCGACAACGTCGCCGCGCGGAACCACAGCGGGTACCCGCAACTGAGCGACGAGGTCCTCCTCCAGTTGGACCCGGAGGTACTGGTCCTTACAGACCGGACGGCGGGCCTCGTCGACGAGGAACCGTACGCGAGTACGACCGCCGGGGAGACGAACGCGACCGTCCGGCTTCGGGTCCGTGACCTCAACCAGCCGGCCCCCCGGAGCGTCGTCAACACGGTCCACAACGCCACGCGACAGCTCTACCCGGAGCGCTACGACGAGGAGAGCTACGTCCCTCGCTCGGCCGTCGAGAACGAGACGAGCGAACAGCAGGCGACCCAGACGGCCACCGCCACGGCGTCGGACGGCACGACGGCGACGACCGGCGGAAACGGCCCCGGGTTCACCGCCGTCGGTGCGCTGGTCAGTGCGTTCGCTGTGGCGGCACTGGTCGGCAGACGCCGGTAAGTAGCCCCGTCGGGGGACACCGACTGTCGTACGAGCTGGCGTTGTCCTGTCACTATCGAACGTCGACCGACACGGATAGTTCGGTCGCCGTTATCACCCAAGATATTCGGCATGTCGCGTGATTGTACAGTGTAAATTTGCGCAAAATTTTTTGTTTAGGGAGATATCCATCATCATAGACCATTTGTGATATCGCATGACTGACAACGAAAACCAGGGTCTGACTGGCGTCTTATCGCGGCGAAACCTCATGCAAACGGTCGCCGGCCTCGGCGTCGCCTCCGTAGCCGGGTGTTCGGGTCTCGACAGCGGCGGTGGCGGCGGGACTGTCGACCCCGTACAGGACCGAGTGACTGTAGACCCCGCCGACATCAAGCGTGGCGGGACGTTCAGAGCGGCACTCGGGTCGGCAGTCGACACGTTCGACCCGCCCGAGAGTACCTCTGCGACGTCCTCGGTCCACCACAACCTCCTGTACGAGGGCATGACGACGACCGACGCCAGCGGCGAAATCTATCCGTGGCTCGCGGAGTCCTACGAACAGGTGGAGGTACAGGACATCAAGCGGACGGCCTACACCGACTACATGACGGAGGTGCAGTACGCCGAGACCGACGACGGGACGGTCTTCATCGATACGGACGAGCAGATCGTCGTGCAACACCCGGACAACCCCAGTGACCCGACAGCGGGCGACACCGCGCGCGTGATGACCGTCGCGGAAGTCGGCGACGCCATCGCCGACGGCACTTACGGGATGCAGTACCGGTTCCAGTTACACGAGGGGATCACGTTCCACAACGGTGAGGAACTGACCGCCGACAACGTCGTGGCCTCCTACGAGCGCCTCCGCGGGTCCGCCCTGTCCGGACAGGTGTTCGACTCGCTGCTGGACGTCCAGAGCGACGGCGACTACACGGTCGACCTGTACGTACAGATTCCCGACGCCGCCGCCATCCGCGAACTCAGCGACTTCAGCATCTACCCGACGGAGATAACCGGCAATCCCGGCCAACCCCAGAACGTCCCGCTGGGCCAGATGGACCCGCGTGAGAGCCACGAGCCGATGGGCACCGGGCCGTTCACGCTCACGGACTACGAGAGCGAGAGCTACGCGACGTACTCGAAGTTCGAGGACTACTGGTTCGACACGGCGATGAAAGACTGGTTCGAGGGACCGAGCGACTTCCCCAACGCCCCGGTGGTCGACGAGGTGGACATCGCCGTCACCAGCGACCCGTCGAAACGGGCCGGGTCGCTACAGGAGGGGGAAATCGACATGACCCGCGGCCTCTCCTCCAGTGCACAGACCAACTTCCAGAACTCCGAGGACTTCCGGACCGCACCGACCGACGGGGCCGGCTTCACCTTCATGCAGTTCCCCGTGACCCAGACGCCGTGGGACAACGCCAAACTCCGGCGCGCGGTGAACAAACTCGTCCCGCGAGAGAGCATCGCGAGCAACATCTTTCAGGGGTGGGAGAACCCCGCGTGGGTCCCGCTCCCGCCGCTCGCCGCCGGGAAGGGAACGACCGACTACGAGCAACTGGTCGAGGACCTGCAGTCGTACAACACCTACGACCCGGAGGCGGCCGCCGAGATGCTGGACGAAGTCGGCGAGGAGGCGGGCATCGAGTATCCCATCGAGGTCACCCTGGAGACCAACTCCGACAACAAGGACCGGGTTCGCACGGTCGAACTCATCGTCCAGTCGCTGAACCAGGAGATAAACGGGACGAAGTACTTCGACGCCTCCATCAACACGACAGAGTTCCTCACCTTCGTCAGCCAACTGCTCAGCAAGAACTACTACAAGAAGGGAAACATCGCGTTCATCGGCCTCTCCGGCGGCTTCGGCCCGCACGGGTACGCGAAGTCCATCCACCACCCCGACAACTTCGCGCAGTGCTGTAACTTCCAGAACGTCGATATCGACCGACTCAACCAGAAGCTCCGGAACGCGCGCTACGGCGTCGACGTGGCGACGGACCCGGAACTGCGTCAGGAGCGGTACGAAGAGGTCTGGGAGATCATCTTACAAGAGAACGCCAACTCCTACGGGACTCACAGCACCACCGTCGGCGTGGTTTCGAACGCCGTCAAGGGGTTCAACAGCTATCCCAGCGTACAGAACATCGTTGGGTACGGGCTTTACAACCCAGCCGACGAACAGATTACGTATCTGGACCGGTGAGCTTCACCCAGCATGAGCCTCCGTCGATTTATACTCAAGCGGGTGCTGTTGGTGTTCCCCATCCTGCTGGGGGTCTCGATAGTCACCTTCTCGCTGGTGAAGCTCACCCCCGGGAACCCGGTACAGGTCGCCATCGGACTGAACCCCGACATGGGTCCACAGGAGATTGCCCGCCTCAAGCAGCGATACGGCCTGACCCAGCCGGCGTGGAAGCAGTACCTCAACTGGCTGGGCGATATCGTCCTGCACGGCGACTTCGGGTCGACCTACGGCGCTCGCGAGCGAGCGGTCAGCGACATCATCGCCAACAGACTCCCCGAGACCGTCGTGCTGGGGCTGTTCGGCTGGGTGTTCGCACTCGCTATCGCCATCCCGACCGGAATCTACGCCGCCGTCCGGAAGGACGAACTGGGCGACCACGTCAGCCGGTTCGTCGCGCTGGCGGGCATCTCGCTGCCGAACTTCTGGCTCGGACTGATGCTCATTCTCGTCTTCGCGCTGGTGTTGAACCTCTTCCCGGTGAGCGCACCGCGAAAGCCCCTGTGGCACCCGGCGACGCTGTGGTACCTCCTGTTGCCCGGTATCACCATCGGGACGGCCTCGGCGTCGAACCTGATGCGCATCATGCGTTCCTCGATGGCCGAAGAGATGAACAAGGAGTACGTCACCGCCGCCAGAGCGAAGGGGCTGCCCGAGCGAACCGTCGTTCTGAAGCACGTCCTCCGGAACTCGCTCATCTCGGTGACGACCGTCGCCGCGTTCCTGACTGCGGCCATCGTCTCCGGGTCCGTCGTCGTCGAGCAGGTGTTCGGCTGGCCGGGACTGGGACGTGAACTCATCGCCGCCGTCAGGAACCGACAGGTCGACCTGATACTCGGTATCACGCTGTTTACCGGCGTCGCCATCATCCTGGCGAACCTGCTCGCCGACATTCTGTACGCGGTGCTGGACCCGCGGATACGATACGACTGACTATGTCTACGAAACGAGGACGCATCCGGATAACTGGATTCGACACGGACCGAGTCACCGACCGCGAGCGCCTCTCTGACTGGCGCGAGGAGGCGACGACTGGCGGGACCGACGGCCGATGGAAGCGCGCGTGGCGGCGGTTCAGGGAGAACAGAGCGGCGATGCTCGGCGTCTACACCGTCGCCATCATGTCGCTGCTGGCGCTGTTCTCACAGGAGGTCGTCGTCGCCGGCGTCCCGATCCAGCCGTTCTCCATCGCGCCCTACGAACCCGGCGAGATTCTCTACCTGCAGAACCCGAGCCTCGAACGGTTCAATCCGCCGACGCTCGCCCACCCGATGGGGCTCGACGCCAACGGCCGAGACATCTTCTCGCGACTGCTCGTCGGCGGGCGAATCAGCATCTCAATCGGCTTCGTCGTCGTGTGCATCACGGCGACCATCGGGATGGTCTACGGCGCTATCGCGGGCTACTACGGTGGCTGGGTCGACGAGGTGATGATGCGGTTCGTCGACGTCATCTTCGCGTTCCCGGGTCTGGTGCTGGCGCTGGTCATCGTGGCGCTACTGGGTGGCGGCTACTGGCCGCTCGTCGTCGCCTTTACCGTCCCCGGGTGGGCGAGTTACGCCCGCCTCATCAGGGGCGAGGTGCTGTCGGTCAAAGAAAACGAGTACGTGCTGGCCGCACAGGCGCTGGGCGCACGTGACCGGTCGGTCATCTTCCGACACATCGTCCCGAACGCGATGGCGCCGCTCATCGTGCAGGCGTCGCTCTCTATCGGGACCGTCGTCATCGGCGTCGCGGCACTGGGCTTTCTCGGACTGGGCTTCCCGCCCGGCACGCCCGAGTGGGGGACGATGCTCAACCAGACTCGCTCGACTATCATCACGGGGCCGGGCGGGACCATCCCGTGGTGGGTGACCGTCTTCCCCGGCGGTGCCATCTTCCTGTTCGTGATGGCGATGAACATGATCGGTGACGGCATCAACGACGCGCTTGACGCACAGGAGATAAGCGCCGCCGGCGCCGGAGGTACCGAATGACGCTCCTCGAAGTGAACGACCTCACGGTGACCTTCTACACCGAGGAGGGGGTCGTCACCGCCGTCGACGACCTCTCGTATCGCATCGAGAGCGGGGAGACGTTCGGCGTCGTCGGCGAGAGCGGGGCCGGCAAGTCCGTCACCGCCCTCTCGCTGATGCGTCTCATCGAGGAGCCCGGCCGCATCGAGAGCGGGGAGATTCTGTTCAGGGGCGAAGACATCCTGAAGATGAGCGAGTCCGAGGTTCGGTCGGTCCGTGGCAAGGAAATCGCTATGATATTTCAGGACGCCCAGACCGCGCTCAACCCCGTCTATTCGGTGGGCGAGCAGATATCGGAGGCGATTCGCCACCACCTCGGCTACGACGACGACGCGGCGCGGGACCGGACCGTCCAGTTGCTCGACCGGGTGGGCATCCCGGACGCCGAGAGCCGGTACGGCGACTACCCACACGAGTTCTCCGGCGGGATGCAACAGCGGGCCGTCATCGCGATGGCGCTGTCCTGTGACCCGGCCCTGCTCATCGCCGACGAACCGACGACGGCGCTGGACGTGACCACCGAGGCGAAGATCCTCGATCAGATTCAGGACCTCGCCGACGAGTTCGACACCGCCGTCCAACTCATCACGCACGACCTCGGCGTCGTCGCGAAGATATGCGAACGAGTCATGGTGATGTACGCGGGTCGGCCCGTCGAGAAAGCGAGCGTCGAGGACCTCTACTACGATCCGAAACACCCCTACACGGTCGGGCTGATGAGTTCGATTCCGCGCATCGGCGACGAGCGCGACCGCCTCCAGACGATTCCGGGGACGATGCCGGACCTCGTGGACGTGCCGCCGGGGTGTGCGTTCCACCCCCGGTGTCCGTACGCCGAGGAGTGTTGCGCCCGGAAACGACCGCCACTGGTCGACCCGGCGACGGGCGACGCGCCGACAGCGGCCGACGACCGGGCCGCGGCCTGTCTGGAGTACACCGGCGACCTGGAGAACGGCCTCGATTTCGAGGTCACCGTCGAGGGCGAGGACCCGCTCGTAGAGGAGGAACAGGATGCCCGGTGAGGACCCCATCCTCCGCGTGGAGGGCCTCGAGAAGTACTACGACTCGAGCAGCGGGTTCGTCGACGCCCTGCTGGGGAACGCCCAGCAGGTGAAGGCCGTCGACGGCGTCGATCTCGAACTCCACGAGGGCGAGACGCTGGGGGTCGTCGGCGAGAGCGGGTGCGGGAAGACGACGCTCGGCCGCGCGCTCCTGCGGCTGACCGAACCCACCGACGGGTCGGTGTACTACCGGGGCGACGACCTGACCGAACTGGGGTCCAGCGACCTTCGCGACCTGCGAAAGGACCTGCAGTACATCTTTCAGGACCCCTTCTCCAGTCTGAATCCCCGGCTGACCGTCGGCGACATCGTCGGCGAACCGCTGGACATCCACGGCATCGCCGAGGGCGAGGCCCGCGAACAGCGCATCTACGACCTGCTGGAGACGGTCGGGCTGAACCCCAGCCACACCAACCGCTACCCCCACGAGTTCTCGGGGGGCCAGCGCCAGCGTATCGGCATCGCCCGAGCGCTGGCCGTCGACCCGGAGGTCATCGTCTGTGACGAACCGGTGTCGGCGCTGGACGTCTCCGTGCAGGCCCAGATTCTGAACCTGCTGGAGGACCTACAGGACGAGTACGGCCTCTCGTACATCTTCATCGCTCACGACCTCTCCGTCGTCGAGCACATCTCCGACCGCATCGCGGTGATGTACCTCGGAGAGTTCGCCGAAGTCGGGACGACCGAGGAGGTGTTCGACCCGCCCTATCACCCCTACACGGAGGCGCTGCTGTCGGCGGTGCCGGAACCGGACCCGCTGTGGGAGGGCGACCAGATTTTCCTCCCCGGGGCGGTGCCGTCGCCGCTGAATCCGCCCAGCGGGTGTCGGTTCCACACCCGCTGCCCGAAGGTCATCCAGCCGGCGGCGTACGACCTCGAACAGCCGGCGTGGCGCGCGGTGATGGACCTGAAACTGCGGGCCGCCGAGGCCGACGGCGTCGACTCGCTGACCGCGGTCACCGAGGACGAACGCGCCGACCCCGAGTCAGCGTCCAGAGACGTCCTCGGCAGGCTAGTCCGCGAGGAGTTCGGCCTGCCGGACCGACTCTCC
The DNA here is from genome assembly GCF_011602445.1 of Haloarcula sp. JP-L23. Taxonomy (NCBI): domain Archaea; kingdom Methanobacteriati; phylum Methanobacteriota; class Halobacteria; order Halobacteriales; family Haloarculaceae; genus Haloarcula; species Haloarcula sp. JP-L23. Next base: position 3,200,016 of record NZ_CP050014.1, read on the forward strand.
AACCCCGACGCCGAGGACGCCCTCTCGGCGGCCATCGACCGCCTCCACGACGGTGACGTCGAAGACGCCTCGGCGCAGTTGGACGAGGCGTTCGTCTCGCCCTGTGAGACCGACGAACCCAGAGCGGTCCAGACCGCCGATACCCACCGCATCGCCTGCCACCTCCACGACGACGACTACGCCGACGACCCGACTGACGTGACGGAGGGCGGCGACGCCGTCGCCGACGACTGACCACCCCAACGCTTTACAAATATCACGGGCTACGACCACCAATGCGCCGCATCTACGAGTCGGACGCGCTCGAACGGGACGACGACGCGTTCACGCCGCGTAGACGGGAGGAGACGCCCAAGCCGGCGGCGATGCGGTCGGTGCCCGGCGAGTCGCTGAGTCGGTACCTCGTCCCGGCGTGGCTTGCCCACCGTGCGATACGCGTCGCCGTCGAGACGCCGCAGTCGTCGTATCCGACCGAGACCGACGTCCCGGTGACGGTGACCCTTCGGAACGCGTTCCCGTTCCCCGTCAGCGTCCGTACCCGGACGCCGCGCCTGTGGACGTGGCACGTCGACGGCGCGCCCGAGGCCTCCCGAGTCCCCGAGTCGCTCCCCGAGGAGGAGCGCGTCTTCACGTTCGACCGGGGCGAGCGCAAGGAGTTCCGCCGGCGCTGGACGGGTCTGTTCAAAGTGAGCGAGACGGAGTGGGAGCCAGCGAAGCCCGGCGAGTACACCCTCGGCGCGTACGTCGACGTCGACGACGCCGCGGGGAAGGGACTGGCCGCCGAGACGACGGTGCGAATCGAACCGGAGTAGCCACCGAACGGCCCGAACTGGGGCGCGCACACGGCATACGCTTTTCACTATCGAGACGGTACCACGGACCATGCCTACTGGCGGGTCGTCGCTGCTCGGACGGATACGCGACCCCGAACACACTGGCGAGCGTCGGTGCTGGCCGTGTACCGTCGTCAACGTCGCCATCGCAGCCGTACTGAGCGGGCTCTCGACGCTCGTCGCCGTCGAACTCGCCGCGGTCGTCGCCGTCGTCTCGCTCGCGGCTATCGCCCTTCGGGGCTACCTCGTTCCGGGGACGCCGCGACTGACACAGCAGTACCTCCCCGAGCGTGTCCTGCGAGCGTTCGGAAAAGCGCCGGGCTACACGGACCCCGACGACTTCGAGGTGGTCCAGCGGGTCGAACACTACCGCCAGAACGCCGTCGACGCCGACGCGTTCCTCGCCGACGAGGGAATTGTGGCCGAGACTGACGACGGCCGCGAACTCACCGAGGCGTTCGCCGCCGCGCTCGGAGAACGACTGACTGCTCGACCCGCCGACGCCGACCTGACCGGACCGCTGGCGAGCGCCTTCGGGATCGACGCCGAGGACGTGACCGTCGACCGCGACCCACATCCCGCAGTGACCGTCGGCTACCGTGTCCGCGAGTGGCCCTCGTGGAGCGCGCTCCGCGTCGACGTGGCCGCACACGAAGCGCTCGCTGAGTGGACCGAGCGCTGGGCGGACCTGCCCCTCGAACAGCGCGTCGAGATGCTGGAGACGGTTCGCGCACACCGGACGGTCTGTCCGGCCTGTGGCGGCCCAGTCGAACGCGCCAGCGACGTCCAGACCTCCTGCTGTGGGGTTCACGAGGTGCTCGCCGTGGCTTGCACGGACTGTGGGGAACGCCTCGCCGAACTGAACCCCAGAACGCACGCCGGGACCATCGTGAGTTAGGACGGACCACTTTTGCGAGTCGGCGGTCGAAGGCCGCACATGGACAAGCAGGCGATTCGCGAGGCGGTGTGGGACGCGCTCGAAGAGAGCGGCGTCGCCCGGTTCCCGTTCCCACCCCACGACCGGATTCCGAACTACGAGGGGGCCGAACGGGCGGCCGAGCGCGCGACCGAGACGGCCGTCTGGGCGGACGCAGAGACGGTGAAAGCCAACCCCGACTCGCCGCAACTGCCGCTCCGCCGCGCGGCGCTGCGGGCCGGAAAGACCGTCTACATGGCTGTGCCGCGCTTGCGCGAGGAGCGGTGTTTCTACGAACTCGACCCCGACGAGTTAGACGACATCGAGGCCGCGCCGGCGGTGTCGAACGTCGCCGACCACGCCCGACAGGTGGGTCCCGAGGCCGTCGGCGACGTCGACCTCGTGGTGTCCGGATCGGTGGCGGTCACCGAAGACGGCGCTCGCATCGGGAAAGGCGAGGGCTTTAGCGATCTGGAGTACGCGGTCCTGCGGGAACTGGGACTCGTCTCCGAGACGACGCCGGTGCTGACGACCGTCCACGAACTGCAGGTGGTCGGCGGGCCCGACGGGGCCGTCGCCGACGTCGAGGTGCCCGTCGACGCCCACGACGTGCCGATGGACTACGTCGTGACGCCCGAGCGGACCGTCGAGACAGCGACGCCGTACGGCCGACCGAAGGGTGTCGACTGGGGGGCGCTCTCGCCCCAGCGAGTGGCCGAGATGCCGGTGCTGGCCGCGCGTGCGCCGGAAGGCCGATCAACTGAGTGAAAAATCGTCACCCACATCGATTTAGGGCATTACGTCTAAAGGACGCTATGAACGACGCCGAGGCCGAGAACGACTCACTCGGATACGGCCACGGCACCCGACGTGTGGTCTACGTCGACGCCGACGCGGACGCCGCGGCAGCAGTCGGGAGCGCGTTGACTGCCTCCAGCGACGGTATCGAAGTCCTGACGGCAGAGAGCGTCACCGAGGCGTGCGAACTCGTCGCCGAACACGCCGTCGAGTGTCTCGTCACGGAGTACACGCTCCCGGACGGTACCGGGGTAGACCTGCTGTGGAGTCTCCGGGACCGATACCCGGATCTGCCGGTCGTGGTGTTCACCGACGACGGGAGCGAGGCTATCGCCAGCGACGCCATCGCCGCCGGTGCGACGGAGTACGTTCTCAAGGATCCGCTGGACGAACAGATAGCCACGCTGATCGACCGGGTTCACACGGCGATGACCGAACAGTCCGACCGTGAAGCCATCCTCGGACGGATGACCGACGCGTTCTTCGCGCTGGACGAGAACTGGCGGTTCACCTACCTCAACGAGCGCGGCCGAGAGATACTCCGCGAGGCCGCAGACGTGACAGACGCCGCCTCGAAACTGGTGGGCCGTCGAATCTGGGACGTCATTCCGGAAGTCGTCGACACGGAGTTTTACGACGTCTACCACCGCGCGATGGAGAGCCAGAAACCCGAATCGCTCGAAGCGTACTACGAACCCCTCGACACGTGGTTCGACGTCAGAGCGTACCCCTCCGAGACCGGCCTCTCCGTGTACTTCCGAGACGTGACCACTCGACGGGAGCGGGAGGACTCGCTCGCCGAACGGGAAGAGATTCTCACGGAGATGTACCGCGTCATCGCCGAGAAAGAGACCCCGTTCGGGGAGAAGGTCGAACACCTCCTCGAAGTCGGCCGGGACGCCCTCGGAACGGAGTTCGGCGCACTCTCGCGTGTCGAGGGGTCCGACTACGTCTTCGAGGCCGTCATCGACCCCACCGGACAAACACAGACGGGCGACGTGGTTCCGCTCGGGTCGACCAACTGTGAGCGGGCCATCGTCAAACGGGAGACCCTCGTGCTGGCGGACATCGCCACAGAGGCGCCCGAACTGGCCGACCGTTCCGGGTTCACCGAGATGGGCATCGCCTGCTACATCGGGATGCCGGTGGTCGTCGACGGCGAGGTGTACGGGACGTTCTGTTTCTACGACCGCAACCCCAGACGCGAGGCGTTCGCCGACTGGGAAGTCACGCTGGTTGAGTTGATGGGTAACTGGATAAGCTACGAACTGGAGCGCGAACGGCGCGAGCGCGAACTCACCCGGGAGCGCAACCGACTGGACGACTTCGCAAGCGTCGTCTCACACGACCTGCGCAACCCCCTCAACGTCGCCACCGGCCACCTCGAACTCCTCACCGAGGAGTACGACGGGGACCCCGACCACGTCGTGGGGCTCCAGCGAGCGCTGACCCGGATGGACACGCTCATCGACGACGTACTCGCCCTCGCTCGCTCGGGCAATCAGGTCGTCGAGCCGAGCGACGTGGAACTGGGACCCCTCTGTGAGCAGGCGTGGGCCGTCATCGAAAACGACGGAGCGACCCTCACCGTCCCCGACCAGTCGGTGACCGTCTCGGGCGACGACAGTCGTCTCCGCCAACTGTTCGAGAACCTCTTTCGAAACAGTGTCGAACACGGCGGCCCCGGCGTCACCGTCCGCGTCGGCGTCCTGTCGAACGGTGACGGCCTCTACGTCGCCGACGACGGCCCCGGCATCCCCGTCGACGAGCGCGAGTCCGCGTTCGAGAGCGGCTACACCACCAACGGCGACGGGACGGGGCTCGGTCTCAGAATCGTCGAGGAGATAGCGGAGGCCCACGGCGCACGAGTCACGATAACCGAAAGCGAGAGCGGCGGGGCGCGGTTCGAAATCCGCGGCCTCGACGTCGAGTGAAGCCGGCAGGCGGCGGACACACGCTTATGGACGTGTAGACTCAAATACATGATATGGCACACCAGCCAGAGCGACCACAGGAGTACGTCTGCGAGCAGTGTCACGCCGTCGTCGCTGGGACCGTCCACGGCGACCCGCCGGACCACAGTTACACGCCGCCGGACGAGTGTGCGGCCTGTGGTGGGTCCGGGTTCGTCGAGATACAGAACTATCCGTCGATGCGGGACTAGTCGTCCAGTTCGGCCACGCAGTCCCGGATGAGGCCGTCGAGGTTCTCGGGCAGGGTCGGATGGTACGCCCGGTCGGGCAGGTCACGCACGTCCAGTCCCATCTCGACGACGATCTGCATCGTCTTCGCGAAACTGTCGGCGTGGTAGTGCAGGCCCTGCCAGCCGAGGACGGTGCCGTCCTCGGCGTCGACGACGAGTTTTGCGAGCCCCTCGGGCACGTCCTTCGACTTGAACACGCCGTCGTCGCTCGCCTGCCGGGTCGCCGTCACGACGTCGTAGCCCGCCTCGCGGGCCGTCTCCTCGTTGTGGCCCACGCGGGCGAAGGGGTAGATGCCCAGTCCCGAGAAGATGACGTGGTGGTGGACGTTCTCGTAGGCCTGTGGCTCCGCCCCGGCCTCCTGTCGCAGGATGTTCTCGGCGGCGGTAAAGCCCTGCTCTTTGGCGACGTGGAGGATGGGTTCCTTCTCGTTGACGTCGCCGACGGCGTAGACGTGGTCGGCGTCCACCGTCTGCATCGTCTCGCGTACCCAGTCGCCCTCGGCAGAGACGGACGTGTTTTCGAGGCCCAAGCCCTCGAGCGTCGGGCGGCGGCCGGTAAAGAGGAATAGCTGGTCGGCCTCGTAGGTGTCCTCTGTGCCGTCCTCGAACTCGACGTGCAGGCGGACACCGCCGTCTGCCGTCTCTTCGAGTTCACACTCATAGCAGTTCGTCGGAATCGTGATGTCCCAGTTGTCCTCGTAGATCTGTCGGGCCTCGTCGCCGAAGGCGGGGTCGGCCTCGTCGATGGGCCGGTCGTCGTGTTCGATGACCGTAAGTTCCATCCCGCCGGCCTCGGCGAGGTAGGGGACCATCTCCATGCCGATGTAGCCAAAGCCCATCACGATGCCCGAGTCGGGGAACTCCGTGGCGTGGAGCACGTCTTTGCTCGTCATGAAGTCCACCTCGTCGATGCCCGGCAGGTCCGGGACGTTCACCGAGGACCCGGTGGCGACGACGACGTAGTCGGCCTCGTACTCCTCGCCGCCGGCCCGAACCGTGTGGTCGTCGACGAACGTGGCCGTGTCGTGGACGAACTCCACGTGGTCGCGTTCGGCCATCTCGTGGATGGAGTCGCGCCGGTGGCCCGCCCAGCCACGTGTGCGCTCGTTCTTCGTCTCGACGACGGCCTCCAGGTCGACGTCCGGTACGTCGCCGACCAGTCGCTGGTCGTGTCGCGCCTGGAACCGGTGAGCGCCTGCGGAGAGCACCTCTTTCGAGGGCATACAGCCTTCGAGGATACAGAGGCCGCCGCCGGGGTCACCGTTGTCGATGAGCGTGAGTTCGATTCCGTCCGCTTCGACGAGTTCGCCGGCGACGGCCGCGCCAGCGCTCCCGTACGCGCCGATGATGACGACGTGGGTCATATCGGTAGGCTAGCGGTGGCTCCGGATAAAGGCTTCAGTGGCGTGTAGCCGAGAGGCAAAACCGGCAGACGCGTCAGTCGTCGCCCTCGGTCGGTTTCACTGGCTGCTGGGGGCTCCCGAGGTCGAACAGACGCTGGAGCGGTTGGTCGTAGTTGGTGACGCCGTCCCAGACGACCAGCACCGACGGGAGCAGGAACACCGACGTGAGGAACGCGTAGACGATGGAGATGCCGGTGAGGATGCCGAACTGTCCCAGCGCCGGGAAGATAGCGAGGGCCAGCACGCCGATGCCGGACGTGGTCGTGAGCATGCTCCCCAGTAGCGCGCCGCCGGTCCCGCGGACCGTCGCCTCCAGTGCCTGCTGGAGGGGTTTCTGGTGTATCTCGTCGGCGAACCGGTGGGTGACGTGGACGGAGTAGTCCACGCCGAGACCGATGGTGATAGCGAGGATGGTCGCGGTGATGGCGTTGAACGGGATGCCCAGATACCGCATCGTCCCGGCGATGAGACAGACGGTGACGACGATGGGCACGAGGTTCGCCACGCCCAGCGAGGGCCGGCCCTCGAAGAGTCGGTAGACGAGGACGAGATAGATGCCGGTCCCGGCGAGTGCCACCGCGAGCGAGGTGATTGCCGATTCGAGGATGAGGTTGGAGACGGCCTGAAAGACGACGATACTCCCGGTGGCGACGGCGGTATAGCGGAACTCGTTCGCCAGCGCCTGCGTGTCGTCGGTCACCGCACCGTTGTCCGCGTCGGCCTCGACAGTGTAGACGATGCGGGCGTTCCGGTAGTCGTCACCGAGGTACTGGAGCGTCCGATCGCGCGAGGAGGAGTCGAGCAGGTACTCGTATACCGCACCGATGTTGTCGTCGGGGACGCCGTTGTCGTTGGCGTCGTTGCGCTCGACGAGACGGCGGAACTCGGGGTCCCGCGCAGCGCGGTCCTGGATGACGGTGACGATAGACGTCGCCTTCGCCCGGCCGTCTTCCCGGACGAAGGTATCCGGCGGGTCCTCGCTAGCGCGGTAGATGGACTCCAGCGCCCCGTCCTGTCGCATCGGCCGCTCTAAGTACACCGTCGTCTGTCCGCTCTGTGTCGACCCGAAGTTGTCTTCGAGGAAGTTTATCTGCTCGGTGACGGTGTAGGTGCCCGGCCTGAACGGCTCGGGCAACTGCATGAGGTAGTCGGGGTTCTCCTCGGGCGGGAGGAAGTCCGTCTGGTCGAACGTCGTGGAGATGTCCGTCGCGTACGCGCCGGACCCGGCGCTCAGCAGGAGCATCAGCGCGAGGAACACCAGCGGCGCGCGATTGGCCACGGTGATACCGCCCTCCAAAATTCGCGCCAGTGCACCACCTTCCTCACCGAGCGGATGGGTGCTGAACGTCGGGATGGGGTACCGCTCGCGCAACCGGTCGATCTCCACCTTCGCAGCGGGGAGGAAGATACCGAACAGGAGGAACGTGAACGTGATACCGATGGCCGCGACGGCGCCAAAGTCCCGAATCGGTGGGAGCGCACTCGTGAGGTTCGCCGCGAAGCCGATGATGGTCGTCCCGGTGACGATGAAGAACGCGACGATGAGTTGGTCGGTCGTGATGCGCATCGACTTCTCGAGAGAGGCCCCCGCCTGGCGCTCCTCCCTGTAGCGGTTGATTGCGTGGATACCGAAGTCGATACCCACCGCTAACAACAGCGGCGGGACGGCGATGAGCATCTGTGAGAACGGGATGCCCGCGAGCCCCATGAACCCGAACGTCCAGATGATGGCCATCAGCAGGGTGACCATCCCCAGAACCAGGTCCGCGAGGTCGCGGTAGGCGACGACGAGGAAGAAGATGATGAACAGCACGGCCGCCGGGACCACGAGCAACAGCGAGTCGACCAACACGCGGGAGTTCTCGTCGGCGATGATACCGCTCCCGAAGACGGTGATACTGCCGTGGGCCGCCGACTGGACGACGTAGTCGGCCCGGTGCTGGATACCCGTCAGCGGACTGGAACCGCCCTGACCGGACCCCGAGGAGATGCCAGCGGGCACCTCGTGGGTCGCGAGGCCGATGGTCGCCGAAGCCGAGGCGGACCCCCGGTTGAAATCGGTACTGACCAGCGACGTGAATCGAGGGTTCTCGTCGGCCGCGGTCCGGACCGCCGCGTCGATTTCGCTCTCGGTGGCCGACTCGACGGCTCGAATCTGTGCCTCGGTCGAGGTGGCCGTCGGGTCCAGCTTGGTGGCGACGATACTGGCCGCGCTGGAGGTGCTCTGTACCCTGAGGTCCGGCTTCTGTTCCATCCGATGCTGGGACCTGAGCATCCGCAACAGCCCGTCCTTCGAGAGTACGTTGTCGCCGCGCTGGATGAGCTGTGTCGACCCGGTATCAGGCGAGAACGCGGGCGAGAACTCCTGGTTGACCTGCTCGAAGGCCTCCTCTGCCGGGAGGCCGGTCGTGAACTGCGAGGTCCCGGCGTTGGTCGAGATGTTGCCCAGTCCGGCGGTAAAGATCAGCGTCGCGACTAGGAAGACGGCGACGACCCGACGGGAGTCCTCGACGATGCGGTCGTCTATCCAGTCGATGTACCGCTGATACTCCATCTTATCTGAACCTGAAGTAGCCGCCGATAGCCAGTACGGCCACTAGCGCGACGCCGCCGATAGTCGCGAGCGGCGTCCCACCGCCGCCACCAGACGTGACGCCGATGGCGACGCGGTAGGTGTCCGAGACCGGTGTGTCACCGTCGGGTTCCTCGTACCGGAAGTCAAGCGAGACGGGGTAATCTTTCTGCATCGCCCCGCCGCTCGCGCTGATACCGAAGCGCAGCGTCGTCGACTCGCCGGGTTCGAGGCGGTCGATGTACGCCTCGTCGTCCGTGACCGAGATGGGCGAGTCGGCGAACAGCTTCGCCGAGATGTCGGTCAGCGGCACGTCTTCCGCGTTAGTCACGGTGAGTTCGATGGTCGCCGTACCGCCAGCGTCGACCGTCGTGTTGGCGGACTCGATGTCGAACTCGTCCTCGCTGGCCGCGACGTCGGTCCGGACCTCCATCGTATCGCTCTCACGGCGGTCACCGTTGTCGTCGCGGTACACCGCGGTGAAGTCGAACTGTCGCGGGCCGGCGTCGGCGCTCTCGGAGGCGTCGACGCCGAAACTCACCGTCGCTGACTCGCCGGGTTCGAGGTTCCCGACGGCGTACTGGGTCTCCTGTGGCGAGAGGTTGCTGTGATCGCTGTTCCAGTTCAGGACGACGTTCCTGACCGCACGCGGACCGTCGTTGGTCAGCGTGGCTTCGAGTCGACCGTCTTCGCCGGCCTGCAGAGTAGCGGTCACGTTCGAGAGGGAGAATCGCTGCTCCGGCCGGGGCTGGAGGCCCAGCGAGAGGCCCTCGTCGACGCCCGCGTCACCCTCCGGGTCCTCGTACTGGACCGACGTCGAGAGGGCGTACTGGCGCGTCTCGGCGTCGGGACTGGCCGTCGCGTCGACGACCACGGTCCGGGTCTCGCCGGGTGCCCACGTTCCGACGTACTGCGTAGTCGAACTCGACTTACCGAAGGTGATATCGGAGCTCTGTGAGGTGACCGTGACCGTCGCGTCGCGGACCGTCACCGGACCGTCGTTTCGGAGGGTCACCGCGTAGGAACCGGTGTTGTCGACCGCGACGGCGTTCGACGTGTTCACGACCGAGAACGTCTGTTCTGGCTGCGGTGCGATACCGACCGACGAGCCGACGGACTGCTTTCGGGCGCCGTCCGCGTCGTCGAACGTGGCCGAGAGGTCGAACTGATAGGGTTCCGATTCGGCGTTCTCGGAGGCGCTCACGCGGTACCGGAAGGTCCGCTGTTCGCCGGTCTCCCAGACGTCGACGTACCGCGAACTCTCCGTGCCGCCACCGACGCCGAGGTCGCCACTCCGACTGGCGAGCGTCACGGCGGCGTCACGCGCGACCTCGTTGCCCGTGTTCTCTACGGTGACGGCGACCGTTCCGGTCGACCCGACGCGGGCGTTGGACTCGACGTTCGTCACGTCGAAGGTCGCGTCGTCGGTGACGCGAACCGTGACCATCGCGGTTCGCGAGACTTCGTTCTCGTCGCGGCTCCCGTCGCTCTCGGAGATATAGCTCGTGTGTTCGTACTCCAGTTGCACCGGTATCTGGTACTTGCCGGGGTTTGCGTCCTCGTCGATACTGACGTCGAACGAGACCGTCTTCGAGGGCCCCTGCGGGAGCGTCCCGAGCGACTGCCGGGAGGTCGTGACGGATACCGGCGCACCGCCCGATTTCACGTCGACCGTCAGTCCGCGAGCAGTCGTCACCTCGCTGTTCAGGCTCGGGTTGCTCGCAGATCCGGAGTCGAGGTCTCCGCTGTTGACGAGGACCACGTCGAGCGTGGTCTCCTCGCCCGGCGAGACGGTGTTGTCAGCGAACGTCACGTCGATGTCGGGACTCCCGCTCACCGCGGCGGCAGCGGTACCGGCGGATAGCAAGAGCGCGACGACGGTCAGCGTCAGTGGTGTTCGGAGTCTCATTGAGTGGGGACAGTGATAGAGGGGAGTTCGTCGGCCGATGCAGGGATCGTTGGGACGGGCAGGTCCGTGTTCGGGCCTTTAGAGTCGTCGAACCCGAACCTCCAATCGGTCATCTCGTATCGAACGAACGTTCGGTCAAATATCAACGTTCCGGTTAACGACTGGTACGAAGCACTTTAGTCTACCAAACGAATATTCGGTCGGGATGACCGACGCGTTTCCGTTCGCGGGCGAACCCGAGGACTCACACGAGGCGATAATGCGTGCGACGTTCTGTGCACTGCAAGAACACGGCTACGCAGGACTCTCTATCCAGCGTATCGCCGACAAGGCAGACCTCAGCAAGTCGACGTTCTACCACCACTTCGACGGGAAAGAGGATCTGCTGCTCTCGTTCCTCGAGTTCACCCTCGAAGAGTTCGACCGCGTCTTTCAGCTAGAGTCGTCCGGTGACCCGGCGACAGACCTCCAGACGTTCTTCGGCCTCCTCCTCGGGGACTTCCCCACGGCCGACGGGATGCCAGAACAGGAGGACGTACTGGCGACGTACGTCGAGTTGCGGGCGCAGGCAGTCCGTAACCCGGACTTTCGGGCGAAGTTCACGGAGACGGACCAGGAGTTCACCGACCGTATCGCCGCTCTCATCGAGGAGGGTAGCGAGGACGGTACGTTCAGAGACGTCGACGCCGAACGCACCGCACAGTTCCTGTTGACCACGCTAGAGGGAATCACGCTCCAGAACGCGACGCGAGACGACAACCCGCTCCCGCAGATGCGCGAGGCCATGGAGTCCTACATCGAAAACGAACTGCTGGTCGAGGACCACGCCGAGTCGTAGCCATCCGGTTTCGTCGGCGTCGCTGGCCGGCCGTGACGCCGACGCCTCCCCGACCGAGGCATCGTGTACACCTGTTGCTCGCTGTCATCGCTCTCAAGCTACTTCGCGACGGACTGAGCTCCCTTCTGATTACCCGGAGTTCCGGCCGATATCGCGGTACGTCTCGACGATGTCGTCGAAGTCGTCGAGTTCGGTCCGAAGCTGCCACTCCAGTTCGTCGGCGCGCGCTTTGAGCGCGGTGTACTCGCTGCTGTCTTCGAGCTGTGACACCGACTTCTCGGCCTCCAGCACGGCTATCTTCGACGTTATCTCGAAGAACTCGTCCAGTCGCTCGTCCTCACCAGGTGAGTCGAGATGCTGGTCGAGCGTCGACAGTAAGGTCTCCCGGTCGACCGGTTTCCTGAGATAGTCGTCGAATGCCATCTCGAGGATGTTCAGATCCGGATCCACGGCCGTCAGCATGATGATAGCGCCCTCGTAGCCTCGCTCACGGAGTCGATCGAGGACCTCGTCACCGTGTACGTCCGGCATCCGACGGTCCAGTAGAATCGCGTCCACGTCCGGTCCGGCCAGTTCCAGCGCTGCCTCGCCCCCGTACGCGACGCTCGTCTCGTAGCGCTCGCGGAGTCGAAGCGCCTGCGTGTCCGCGATGTCGTGTTCGTCGTCGACAATCAGGACATGCCCACGTCTGTCTGTGCCGGGGGACACGTCCCTCCCGTAGGACGGAGAGACGCATATGTCTTATCGCCCGGCGGCGTCTCGAAAAAGGTTAACTCGTGGCCCGTCGACTCCGAAGTAGGATGGACGACACCTCCGGTAACGGCGCCGCGGCGTCCGGACGATTCGGGAGCCTCGCTGTCGTCGTCGGCTACATCGGCGCCGGAGCGATAACGCTCGCTGTGCTCATACTCGGCGTCGACACAGTAGCTGCTCTCCCCGTCTCGCGAGCGGTCGGACTCGGTCTCGGCGTCGCACTCGGCGGTGGTCTCGGCGCCGTGGTTCACTTCCTCCAGACTGCGGACGACGTCGAGATAGCGGACGAGACGATGACCGTCGACGTCGACGACTCGTCCGTACCGGCGCCACAACCCGCGGACCTCTTTGACGGTCACCCGGATCCCGTCCTCTACTACGCGAACGAGGGCCACGGGCCGGTGATTCGAGCGGCCAACGAGGCGTTCGCCGCGACGTTCGGCGTTCCGGCCGACCAACTGGCGGGAACACCACTCTCCGAGGCAGTGCTCGTTACCGGTGCCGAGACGGCAGAGGAAACACAGCTAGATACGGACGGGTTCGACACCGTCGTCACCTGCGAGACTGACAGTGGGGCGGCGTCGTTCCGACTCAGGACTGTCGCTGCCGAGACGAGCGGGTACGTCCTCTACACCCCGCTAGACGACTGAAGGCGAGTTAGCTCGGCCGGCGGCCGATCTCTTTGAACGCGGTGTCGATGCTCTCGAACTCCGAGAGCGCCTCGTCCATCTCCGATTTGAGTTCCTCCACACGTCGTTCGAGCGACTCGATACCGTCGCTGTCTTCGAGTGTCTGCGGGGTCTTCTCGTCTTCCAGCAGCGCGAGTTTCGACGTGGCTTCGAGATACTCCGCGAGTCTGTCATCGTACCGGCGCGCGGCCAGTTGCTGGTCGATAGCCGCCACGAGGTCCGATTTCTCGACCGGCTTACAGAGGTAGTCGTCGAACGGCATGTCGATGATGTCGAAGTCCGGGTCCACCGCCGTTATCATGATGACGCGGGTCGGGATGTCGCGTTCCCGTATCTCCGCGAGGACGTCGTCGCCAGAGATGTCTGGCATCCGTCGGTCCAGTAGCACGACGTCGACGTCCTCGTCGACCCGGGCGAGTGCGGCCTCGCCACCGTAGGCCGTCTCTGTCTCGTACTGGTTGCGGAGACGCAACGCATAGACGTCTGCGACCTCTTCCTCGTCGTCTACGACGAGAACGGTCGCATCCGCAGTGGAGTCTGACACGATATTGTCTACTGCTAGCTGCGTACATATAACTATTCGTCACCGTCTGAGCCCCGGTACTGCCGGTCGGGAGCGGTGTCGAGGGCCGTCTCGGTGTGTGCCAACGAGCGGTGACGGAACGGAACTTTAAAGATTGCGTCACGGCCAGATTCGGGATAGGAATGCTCGCGCCACCGCTGCAAGTCATCGACAGCTTCCTGCTGAACTACACCATCGGTGATATCCTGCTCTTGGGGTTCGTCGTGGGCGCTGTCGGCATCCTCCCGATGCGCTCGCTCCGGATGCTGGGCGTCCACACCATCGCGATGGGTGCCCTGCTCCTCATCACGCCCGCAGCAGCGATGGAACCGAACGCCGGCAGCGTCCTCGCCTCGTCGTTCCAGTACAAACTGTTCGGGCTGGTACTGCTCGCCGTCGCGCCGGTCCTCTACGCCGTTGGCCGCCGCTAACCCAGTTTCCCCAGCGCGGTGAAGAAATCGAGCGGTGGCCCGGCCAGCCGGATCGGTTCGCTCGCCCGCGACAGCGTCACGCGCTCCGGCGGTGTTATCTCCTCGCGGACCCGTCCGTCACTGACCACGACGCCACTTTCTGCATCCGTCAGCGTCACGACCACGTCGCTGTCCGCGTCGACGACCAGCGGCGGCATCCCGTCGACCTCGGCCATCCCCGTCACGACGAGGCCCGCGACGTCGGGGTGGACGAGCGGCCCGCCCTCGCTGAGGTTGTACGCCGTCGACCCCGTCGGCGTCGCGACGAGTACCCCGTCGGCGTGCCCGCTGGTGTACAGCGACCCGTCGACGCGCACCTCGAACGTCCCGCCACCGCCGGAACCGCGGTGGGACCCCTGCACGACCACTTCGTTGAGCGCCGGAGAGAGCGCCCATCCGGGGCCGCTGGCCCGTAGCCGCGGCATCGCTCGCGTGCGGGCACTGCCGGTCTTCTGGATGTGTTCGACCTCGGCGACCACCGTCTCGACGGCCTCCTCGGGCGCGAGGGCGTTGAGAAAGCCGACTTCGCCGAGGTTGACGCCCATGAGCGGCGTCGACCCGGCACCGCGGGCGGCATAGAGGAAGGTACCGTCCCCGCCGATGCTGACGACGAGGTCACAATCACGCATCTCCTCGACCGGGCGACTCGACGGTTGTGACGCGTCCCACGCCTCGTGGTCGTTTAGGGCCGCTCCGGTCGTCTGGTCTACGGCCACCGATTCCCCCACCTCGGCGAGGCGGCCGGTCAGCCTGCTTGCGAGCGACATCGCCCGGTCGTTGTCTCGCTGGGCGACGATACCGACGGTCATTGCCCGTGTGTTTTCCGCGAGCGGGTATAAACCCTCCACGACGGCAAGGTTATATTTATCTGGGCGAGAACGTCACTCCATGGCCCGGGTCTGTGGCCGGTGGTCGGGGCGATGAGTGACGACGAGCGACGGGACGACGACTGGTTCGAGAGCGCTGTCCAGGGCGAACCCGAAGACGATACCGACGCCGACGACACGGAGCGCGAGGAGTCGACCGACGCGGAGCGTGGCGACGGTCCATTCGACGATTCCGGCGGCGACAGTCCGTTCGGGGACGCTGGTGGCGACAGTCCGTTCGACGATTCCGGCAGCGACAGTCCGTTCGACGATTCCGGCAGCGACAGTCCGTTCGACGATTCCGGCAGCGACAGTCCGTTCGACGATTCCGGCAGCGACAGTCCGTTCGACGATTCCGGCAGCGACAGTCCGTTCGAGGACGCTGGCGGCGACAGTCCGTTCGGGGACGCTGGTGGCGAAGGCCTGTTCGACGACGACTTCTCGTCGGCCTTCGAGTCCGCCGGCGACCCCGGTGGCGGCGGTGGCGCAGACTTCGCGGACGAGGACTTCGACTCCGACATCCCGCGCATCGACGTCGGTATCGAGGGGCTCGACCGGATGATACAGGGCGGGATTCCCCGCCGGCACCTCCTCGTCACTATCGGGTCGGCGGGCACCGGGAAGACGACGTTCGGCCTGCAGTTCCTCCACCACGGCCTCCAGAACGGCGAGAGCTGCGTGTTCATCACGCTCGAACAGTCGCACGAGGCCATCATGGACACCGCCGACGACCGCGGGTGGGGGTTCGAGGAGTACGAGGCCGAGGGTCGACTGGCCGTCGTCGACCTCGACCCGGTCGAGATGGCGAACAGTCTCGACAACATCCGGGGCGAACTCCCCGACCTCATCGAGGACTTCGGCGCGGACCGACTGGTGCTTGACTCCGTCTCGCTGCTCGAGATGATGTACGACAAGCCCTCGAAGCGCCGGACCGAGGTGTTCGACTTCACGCGGTCGCTGAAGGACGCCGGCGTGACGACGATGCTCACCTCCGAAGCCAACGAGGACAACCCCTACGCCTCCCGCTACGGCGTCATCGAGTACCTGACCGACGGCGTGTTCATCCTCCAGTACGTCCGCTCGGAGACCCGCGAGACCCGTCTCGCCGTCGAGATTCAGAAGATTCGGAACGCGAATCACTCCCGAGAGACGAAACCCTACGAGATAACCATGGACGGCATCAGCGTCTACCAGCAAGCAAACATCTTCTGACGGCGGGACCGGAGTCGGCGTGATTCGAGACGCCGACGCCATCACGGACCACACGTATCACGACCGGCCGTGTGATTTTAAGCCGCTGCCTGTCGAGTCACCGCTATGGTGCTGCTCGTTCCCTTCGACGGTTCGGAGCTCTCACAGGCCGCCCTCGAACGCGCGACGGAGTTCTCCGAGTACACCGGTGAGGACGTCCTCGCGCTGGTCGTCATCCCCGACGAACCTGACTACGCTTTGGAGCGCAACTGGCTCAACCCGAACGACCCCTTCGATCCGGACGACATCGCCGACACCTTGCGTGAGCGCGTCGCCGAGATAGCGCCGGAGGCGGAGTTCCGCGCGGAAGTCCCGGAAGACGTCAGTTCGATGGCCTCCATCACCACCGACGTGGTCCGGACGATTCGGTCGGTCGCCCACGACGTCGACGCGTCTATCGTCTTCGTCGGCAGCGAGAACGCCGGCCGCGTCTCGACGCCCGTCTCCAGCGTCGGTGCCCCCGTCTCCGAGGACCCGCGATACGACATTCACATCGTGCGACACGCGTAATCGCGGCAGGTGAGCCGCGATTGCGCACGCCTGAGTGTCGGCGATGTGGCCGGCGCTTTGTCACGCGTAATCGCGGCAGGAGAGCCGCGAAACAGCGGCGTATAGGTAGCCTCGGCCGTCAGCGGATGACCGTCACGGGCACCGTCGCCCGGCGGACCACCGTCTCGGCGACGCTCCCGAGCAGGATTCGCGAGACCCCGGAGCGCCCGTGACTCCCCATCACGATCTGGTCGATGTCGTGGTCGTCGGCGTAGTCGACGATGGTCTGAGTCGGCCGGCCGACCTCCAGCACTCGCTCGACTGTTTCGACGCCGGCGTCGTGGGCCGCCGCTTCGAGGTCGTCGAACAGCGACTCGGCGGCCGCCTTCTTCTGCTGGTACCACTCCTCGGAGAAAGAGGGAACAGACGCCTGCGCGCTGTACCCGGCCTCGGCCGGGTTGATGACGTGTAAGAGGACGACCGTGGCGTCGGGGTAGTTGTCGACGACGAACTCGGAGGCGGCCTTCGCCTGGTCGGACCCGTCGACGGGGACCAGAATGCGCTTTCCCATACACTCCCTGCCCGCGGCCGGCGGCTTGAATCTTCGGCCTGTGACAGCGACTGCGTCAGGGGACGCGCAATCGGACCGTCCACAGCGACCGAACGGCGTCGGCCAGCGCGTCCTCCGGGTCGCCCGTCGCGTCGACGGTCCGGGTAACAGCGGCGTCGGCCTCGAACTCGTGGATGACCGACCCCTCGCCGACGACGTAGAGGGTGTCGGGGTCGACCTCCTCGATGGCGGCCCGACAGCGTTCGAGGTGGGTCGCTATCTGCTGGTCGCGCAACCGTTCGAACCGGGACTGGGAGAACCCGCCCTTCGAGTGCTGGCTCTTGAGGTCGGCGTCGAATCCGTGTAACGCGGTGCGCTCGCCGTCCTCGTAGGTACCGAGCGCGAACAGGTCCGAGCGGACGAGCGCCACGGCGTACGTCCCGGTCGGTTCGAACCACGACCGTTCCAGTTCGACGCCGTCGCTCCACGTCGCGAAGGGTTCGGGCGGCACCGGGACCGAGAGACAGGCCGACAGCAGGCCGGCGTCGTCAGTCACCGCGAGACACGGGGCGGCGCGGGCGACCAGCGACGCGCGGTCACCGAAGGCGTCTCGGACGGGGCCGGGTAAGTGGCTCTCGTCGGCGACGTAGGCGGTGAAGACGCCCTCTGGCTCGCTCTCGACCGACGAGAGTCGGTCCAGTATCTCGCCGACTCGCCGGCCGTTGAGTCGGTCCTCGGCGCGGTAGGCGTACTCGCCGTCGTCGGCCTGCAGTCGCTCGACGCGGTCCTCGAGTTCGGTAACGCGGTCCTCTAGCCGGTTGACCTCGGCCTCGGCCTGCTGTCTGGCCGTCGACGCCTCGGCGCGCCGCTCTTCTTCCGCGTCGAGTTGCCGTTCGAGGTGGCGTTTCTCCGCTTCGAGGTCAGCGACGCGCTCTTTGAGCGAGGCACGCCCCAGCAACCGGTCCAGCATCGACTGGACTGCGGACTGGGACGGGCTTAAAAGTGGTTGCCCTCAGACGGCGCTATCGGGCAGCGCCGACGTCGTGTCGGTTACCGACAGCAGTTGGGCCGCGTGGTCCGCCTTCGCGAGGAACACCTCACGAAGGCTGGGCGGGTTCCGCACGTTCGCAGATTCGAGCACCTCGTCGGGGACGGCAAGGGTATCGGCCGGTACCCGGTCGTCGCCGTGGACCGGGAAGTGTCGGGAGCCGAGTTTCATTACGAGCGGGAGGTCTGTGCGTTCGACTCCCTCGCCAGAGGCGTACAGTTGCTGGTTGACTCGCTCGTGTTGGTCCCGACACATCGCGGCCGCCCCGTCCTGACGTGGTTCGACGTAGAGGCGACCGAGGTAGTAGCCGCGGGAGAACTGTTCGAACATCGGTACGGTCGTACGTGTGGTAGTCACACACATAAGCTTTCGCCGATACCCTTTTCCCGTCGGGCTTTCAGGCCGTAGCTCTCGCCGCGCCGGGACCGATAGGGTTTCTGCCGGGCGGGGCCGAGAGGACCCCATGGACAACGAGCGGGGGCCGTTGCCGCGTCGCTACGCGCGGTACTATCTGGAGAACACGCCGAGTCTCGTGTGGCTGGTCGTCATTAACGTTGTGGGAATCCTCGTCGGCGTCCGATACTACGTCGATACGATGCCCGGCGTCTCGACGTTCCTCTGGCCGCTGTACGCCGATTCGCCGACCGCCCTGTTCCTCCTGACGCTGTCGCTCGTGACGCTGCTCCCGTTTCTCGGGCGCTCGCTCGACGACGTGCCGGTGAACCTGCCGCTGGCGTACCTCCACACTATCGCGCTCGTGTGGCTCCTGAAGATGGGTGTGTGGACGTTCGTCGCCCTGAACCTCGGCTTTAGCGCGTACTTCCCGGAGCCGTGGGCGTACTTCGGTATCATCGTGACCCACGTCGGATTCATCGCGGAGGGGCTGTTAGTCCCTCACTACGCCCGAACGACTCGCGGTGCGCTGCTGACGGCGCTGGTCGTTGCACTCGGCAACGACATCGTTGACTACGGCTTTGGCTACTACCCGCCGCTCCGGTACGATCCGGGCCTCACGCTCGTCGTCGCGACGGTGGCGCTGTCAGTCCTCTCGGTCGGGGTGGCATGGAAAATCATGCCGAGGCTGGACGAGCAAAGGTCCTAAACGCTCTTGGACCGTCTGCGCTCGTTTCAGACGGTGCTGAACGGAGCGAACGAAGGGGCCGCTTTTTAGGGTGGGTCGGCAATGAGCGAGTAGAGATGACTCGACGGTACGTTGTGGGACTCGTGCTGTGTCTCGTCGCCGCTGCAATGCTGGGCTTACCGGCGGCCGCGGCACAGGAGACGACCACCGACACCGCGACCAACGAGACTGCGACCAGCGACACCACGACGAACGGTACCGCGGCCAACGACACCGACGACGGACCGGGCCTCGGGACGCAACTGACCGCATTCCTGCAGTCCAGTTCGGCTGCGACCGACGACACGGTCGAGAACGGTATGTGGCAGGCCGGGTTCGAGCGTGCGAACGAGAATAAACGGGCGCAGATGGTGACCAGTCGAACGGGCGCTCTCGAACAGCGCCTCGAACGGCTTCGCGAGCGAAACGAGAGCCTCCGCGAACGGTACGAAAACGGAACCATCCCCCGGCAGGCCTACGTCGCCCAGCAGAGCCGTCTCGCCGCCCGCATTGACGCACTTGAAACGGCAGTGAACGACACGGACGAGGCCGCAGCAGTGGCCGGCGTCGAGGATAGCAGAATCGAACGGCTCAAAGAGAACGCCAGTCGGTTATCAGGACCGGACGTCGCCGCTATCGTGCGTGGGAACGGCGGCGGCCCACCGGTCGACGCTCCCGGCCAATCCGAGGCAGGTACCGACGAGGGAAACACGTCGGCGAGAGGGCGTGACCGGAGCGCTGGCGGTCAACCCGGAGACGGCGGCGCCGTACCGGCCGACGAACCCGGTCCAGCGGCCGGTGATGACGCGGACCCTCGTAACTCGGACGCGACGAACAGTTCCGCGAACGAGACGGCCGACAGCGACGACGCGGGAAACACGGGCGGCGGCGACGGCAGTGCTGGTGACGGCGGCGACGGTAGCGCTGGTGACGGCGGTGCTGGCAGTGCTGGTGACGGCGGCGACGGTAGCGCTGGCGACGGCGGCGACGGCGGGAGTGGGGACGGGTCGGCCGCCGGTGGCCGCGCTAACTGACGGCCGCAGGAGTCACCCTTTTCTACTGCGACCCGCTACCCTCGGATGAATGGACTCCGCCGAGTTGCTCGACTTGCTGGGGAACGCCAATCGGCGACGTATCCTCCGCTTGCTCGCACACAAACCCTGCTACGTGACCGAGATAAGCGAGTACATCGGCGTCAGCCCGAAGGCCGTCATCGATCACCTCCAGAAACTGGAGGACGCCGGCCTCGTCGAATCTCGCACCGACGACCAGCGCCGGAAGTACTTCTCTATCGCCCGGAACCTCCGACTGGAGGTCCGCGTCTCCCCCTACGAGTTCGGGACCAAGAGCGCCTATCCGGCGAACCCGGGACTCGACATCTCCACCTGTCGGCACCTCTCTATCGACGTCGAGGACGAGGGCGACGGCGAGTTGCGTGACCTCGCCCACGAACTCGAACACCTCGAACAGCTGGAGAACGAACTCTCGCTGGCCCAGCGGTGGGTACAGGGCCGCGTCACCGACGTCCGCGACCAGTTCGACCAGCGCGTAGAGGACGGCGACGGCCGCCTGTACGCGGAACTCGTCAGTGCGCTGTCCCACGGGCCGGCGTCGGTCCGGAAGTTAGCACGGACTATCGAGGCACCGCCCGAGATGGTCGATGAGGCGCTCGAACGACTGGCCAGTGAAGGCGTCGTCGAACAGACCCGCGACGGGTGGCAGTTACGCTAGGTCCCGCGTCAGGCCGTCGCGCAGGTCCCGGCCGAAGTAGTGACCGAGAAGTGCGAGGACGAGACCCACAGCGGCGGCGACGGCGAACAGGCGCCCCATCCCGAGTTGACCGCCGGCGATGCCACGGACGACGAACTGCGAGAGAAAGGACGTGACCGAGAGGAGGCCAGCGGTGACCCCACCGGCCAGCGCCGTCTCCGCGTAGCGTCGCTCGCTCGCCAACAGGCCGTAGACGAACGCGCCGACCGGAATCCCCAGTAGCGCGGTGAACGGAAGCAGGGGAACCAAACTCCCGGCGACGACGCCGCCGCCGACGGCGACGAACGCGAACAGGAGCGCCCGGAGCGAGAAGTAACTCCCCCCTGCTGACTCGGACTCGGTCTCGGTGGTCGCCGTCGAGAACCCGTCGAGCCGGCCGATACCGGGGCTCTCTTCGACTGTATCGGCCTCCGCGTCGGTCTCGTGGGTCCGCTCCGCCGTTCGCTCGGACATACGTTTCGTTCGGCTCGCTGGACCTATGGCCTTTGTGGAGGTGTGGCGGTGGTGACTGGAACAGACGCCCCCACCGCCCGGAGCGAGCGCCGAAACAAATGGGTTCAAGTCACGCCGGCAGGAACCCACGCGCATGAACGCAGGCGACCGTGTTCGCGTCGACAGCGCGGACCAGAGCTACGAGGGCGTCTTGCTGCCCTCCAGTACGCCCGACCACGTCGTGGTCAAACTCGACGGCGGGTACAACGTGGGCATCGACCGGGACGAGGCGTCGGTCGAGGTCCTCGAATCCGACGTCTACGACGTCGAGAGCGCACAGGACGAGGACAGTCACTCCGAAATCGAGTTCGACGAGGAGCTCCCGACGGTGTCGCTCATCTCTACCGGCGGCACCATCGCCTCGACCGTCGACTACCGCACCGGCGCAGTCACCGCGCAGTTCGACGCCGAGGACGTCCTCCGGGCGGTGCCGGACCTCGCGGGGATGGCCAACTACCGGGGCCGCGTCGTCGCCAACATCCTCTCGGAGAACATGACGACCGACGTGTGGCAGGACCTCGCACGCGCCGTGAAAGAGGAAATCGAGGCCGGGGCGGACGGCGTCGTCGTCATGCACGGCACCGACACGATGCAGTTTACGGCCTCTGCGCTGGCCTTCATGCTCGATACGCCCGTGCCGGTCGTCTTCACGGGTAGTCAGCGCTCCGCGGACCGCCCGTCCTCGGACAACGTGATGAACGCCGTCTGCGCCGTCGAGGCCGCCAAGAGCGACTGTGCGGAGGTACTCGTCTGTATGCACGCCGACGAGTCCGACGACCGCTGTGCGCTCCACCGCGGCACGCGGGTGCGGAAGAACCACACTTCCCGTCGCGACGCCTTCGAGACGGTCGGCGCGAAACCGCTCGGCGACGTCGACTACGACACCGACGGCGACAACGCGGTCACGTTCCGCCGGGAGTACGCCCAACGAGGCGAGGCGGACCTCGCGCTCCACGACGCCCTCGCAACGGACGTCGAACTCCTGAAGTTCACGCCCGGGATGGACACCGAACTGCTCGAAACCGCCGCCGAGGGGGCCGAGGGTCTCGTACTGGAAGGCACCGGACTGGGCCACGTCAACACCGAGTGGATTTCGGTGCTCGACGACCTCGACATCCCCGTCGTGATGACCAGCCAGTGCCTCGAAGGCCGGGTGTGTGACCGCGTCTACGACACCGGCCGAGACCTGCTAGAGGCCGGCGTAATCGAGGGCGAGGATATGCTCCCCGGCACCGCGAAGGTGAAACTGATGTGGGCACTCGAAAACACCGAGGACGTCGCCGACGCGATGAGCGAATCGCTGGCCGGCGAGATTCAGCAGCGGTCGACCCCTTGGTTGTAGCGCTCACGACACCGCTCGGCCGGGCCGAACTGACGTTTTAAAACCGCATTTTGCGACGGTTACCACATGACTAGTAACTTCGCACACACCCGAGAGTGCGGACATGCCTCGACAGCGAATCGTCGCGCTCGTCCTGACGGTTGCAGTCTGTGTATCGCTGGTGCCCGCCGCCGTGGCGGGCCCGACCGACGCGGACGACTGGCCCGGCGAACGCGGTGGGCCCGCGGCGACAGGGTCTAACGCGGGGAACGCCCCCAGCGACACGAACGTCACGCTGGCCTACGAGTACCCGGCCGGCGACTCCAGAGCGGGGGTCGTCCACCAGAACGGCACGAGAGGCGCGGGCGAACCGACCACGCCGGCTGTCGTCGACGGGACGATGTACGTCGGCTACGACCACACCGGGTCGCCGGGCTATCACAGCAGAGGCGACGTCGTGGCGTACGACACGACGACGGGCGAGATGGTGTGGAACCGGACCGCGTTGCCGAAGGTTCGGTCGACGCCCTCGGTGGGCAACGACCGCGTCTACGTCACCGGAACCGGCCCCATCTACGACCGACAGCACCCGGAGGAGACGAGTGCTGTCGGCGGTCGCCCGGGCGGGACGTTCGCCATGAACGCGACGACCGGCGAGATGGTGTGGTCGCGAAACGTCTCTGGTCAGGGGCAGGTGCTGGGCGAGGACCGCCTCTACGTCGACACCGGTCGCGCGGTCGCGCTGAACGCGACGACCGGTGAGACGGTGTGGGAAGGTCCCGACGACGTTCGACCCACCCACCTCGCGCTGTCGAACGGGACCCTCGTAATGACCGAAGCGTCCCAGAACGTCTCTGTCGTCGCGCTGAACGCGACGACCGGCACGGTCGAGTGGAACGCCACCCTCGACACGTCCGCGGAGTCCGCCGACCCCAGCGGCCTCGCTATCGACGACGGGACCGTCTACGTCTCCGACGGCGAGGACACGCTCGGAGCGCTTTCACTCGCAGACGGTGCCGTCGAGTGGCGGCGAGACTACGGCCAGAGCGGCGAGCAAAGCGGTCTCACTGCACCGGCGGTCCAGAACGGCACCGTCTACGTGAGCGAGACGCTCGGACGCTCGGCGGTGTACGCACACGACGCCGAGACGGGAGCGACCGAGTGGCAGTTCGACCCGGCGGGCGCGGCGTTCGCTGCCCCGACCGTCGCCAACGGGACCGTCTACGTCCCCGCGAAACAGGAACTGGCGTCCGGGGACCGCACCTCCGAAGGCGTGTACGCACTGAACGCCAGCACCGGCGAGCGGCGCTGGACGTACGCCGACGACCGACCCATCGACCGGAGTACGGTGGCCGTGACGCCCGCGGAGGGCCACGTGTACGTGACTATCCGCGAGCGGGAGGTGTTCTACAAAGAGGGCGCACTCTACGCGGTAAACGCCTCGGCCGAGGCGCCCGCCGACTACAACCGGTTCGTCGATAGAATCGACGACGACCCCGCGCCGTCGGTCACCCTGATGTCTGACCCGCCGAGCGCCGAGGACCAGAACCTGCCGGGCGGGTACAACGTCACACTGACTGCGAACGCCAGCGACACCGACGGCACCGTCGCGGCCATCGAGTGGGACGTCGACGAGGACGGCGAGTTCGAGCAGTCCGGCGAGTCCGTCACGATTCCGCTAGATTACTGTGGGACGCTGACGGTCACGGTTCGCGTCACCGACGACGACGGCAACGTCGCCACCGACCGCATCGTACTGTCGACGACATAGCGTCCGCCAGTTCGAAGCGACCACGGAGTCCGGTGGGGCGTTCGAGGACGGAGTGGGCACCGTACTCGGAGAAGCCACTGCGTCTCCCGACGTACGGTGGCGAAAACACGACATTATGTCTGCTTAACAGAGTGATAGTAAATGGGAACCGCGATAAATTCCCCCCATACATGGGACGAAAGCAACTTCTCACAGTCGCAGTCGTCGTCGCTATCTGCGGGTCGGTCGTGCCGACCGTCGCCGCCGCAGGACCGACTCTCACGGAGACGGGCGACGACTGGCCTGCCGACCGCGGCGATATCGGACGGACCGGTGTGAACGCGGGTAACGCGCCGACCGGCCCGAACGCGACAGTCGAACGAGACTACCCCGGTACGGGGACGGAGTTCGGTGAGCCGACCGCTCCGGCAGTCGTCGACGGCACGATGTACGTCGGCTACGACGACACCGGCAGCGACGTGAGCTACCAGAGCAAGGGCCACCTCGTCGCCTACGACGCCTCGACGGGCGACGTTCTGTGGAACCGGAGTCGGTTCCCGAAGATTCGCCAGACGCCGACCGTCACCGACGGACGGGTGTACGTCTCCGGCCGCGGACCGTACGACAGCGGGATGGGGCAGGTCACCGGCGACAACCGCGGCGGCGTCTTCTCGCTGAACGCGACCACCGGCGACGTGCGCTGGGCGCGCAACGGGAGTGACTTCGACCGGGTGACCGGGCATCTGGTGGCCGACGGTCGCGTCTACGTCCAGCAACCGAGGGTCCTGCGCGCACTGAACGCGACGACGGGAGCGACGGTGTGGTCCCGGAGCGACGTCTCGGCCGACGCGATGGCGTGGGGTAACGGAACGCTCGTCGCCGTCTCCGAGGGGAGGGACGGCCCGACGGTCACCGCACTGGACCCGGCGACGGGCGACCAGCGCTGGGCGACGACGACGTCCACCGACGACGAGTACGTCGATCCCGGTGGCGTCGCCGTCGCCAACGACACCGTCTACGTCTCCGACGGTGAGAACAACGTCTCCGCGCTCGCCGTGGACGATGGCAGTGTAGAGTGGACGACAGCGTTGCGCTCCGAGGCGGGTGACGTCCCGGCCGAGTCGGCGTCCGCACCGGCGGTAGCAGAAGGCGCCGTCTACGTCAGCACGACCGACGATGCGGTCGGCACCGTCCACGCCGTCGACGCCGAGACGGGGGCGACCGCGTGGCGATTCGAACGGGCCGAGGCGGAACTGTTCGCCCCGGCCGTCGCGAACGGGACCGTCTACGTCGGTGCGAAACAGGCGGCGGAAGCGGGTCACCTGTCGGCCGACGGCGTCTACGCCCTCAACGCGACCGGCGGTGGAGAGCGGTGGAACTACGCCCGCCAGGAGTTCATCGACCGGAGCGTCGTCTCGGCCACGCCCGCCAGCGGGAAGGTGTACGTCACCGTCCGCGAGCGGGAGATATTCTTCAACAGCGGTTCGCTGTACACGCTCGAATCGACCGACGAGGCCGTCGGCCCCCGACACCAGTTCAGTGAGAGCCAGCCGGTAAACTACGAACCGACCCTCACTGTCACGACGACCCCGCCCGACGCAGAGCACCGGGACTTAGACGCCGGGACGAACGTCACGCTGACCGCGAACGCGAGCGACCCCGACGGCACCGTCGCGGCCATCGAGTGGGACCTCGGGAACACCGGTACCGTCGACCGGTCGGGCGAGCACATCACCGTGCCGCTGGACTACTGTGGAACGTTGGTCGTCAGGGTCCGGGTCACCGACGACAGCGGCGAGACCGTCAGCGAGTGGATTCGGCTCTCGACCTGACCCCGGCGACACGGTGGCCTGTCGATACGTCGTCGGTACGCCCGAAGCGCCCCCGACGTGCGCACTCGGATGGCCGTCTAACGCGACATTATTTCGAGTTATCTCTCAGATAGTAAAAACCACTCTCATTGAAACATAATCTGATGGTACGAAACAAACTACTTACAGTCGCAGTGGTCGTCGCCGTCTGTGGGTCGTTGGTCCCCGCCGTCGCCGTCGCAGGGCCGACCGCGACGGACGCGTCGGCAGACGACTGGACGGCCAGTCAGGGCGACGCACAGAACACGAACGCGAACGACGCCGACGGGCCGACGGGCCCGAATGCGACCGTCGCTCGGCAGTTTCCGGACGGTGGCGCGGAGTCAGACATCGGCCGACCGTCGGTGCCCGCCGTCGTCAACGGGACGGCGTACGTCGGCTACGACGACTCCGGGTCCGATGCGACCTACGTCAGCAAGGGCCGTGTCATCGCCTACGACACGGCGAGCGGCGAGGTCGAATGGAACCAGAGCGACATCCCCGGATTCACCGAAACCCCCACAGTCGCCGACGGCTACGTCTACGTGACGAGTTCGGGCGACGCGATCGACACGGACGGCGACCCGGCGAACCAGACCGCCGGCGTCTACGCCCTGAACGCCACCACCGGCGAGGTAGCGTGGACCCGGACCGACTCCGATGCGGGTAACTTCGTCGTCAGCGACGGTCGGATGTACGTAGAGACCGGGGCGAACCTCACTGCGCTGAACGCCTCGACCGGCGAGACGGTGTGGACCCGGCCCGCCGAGCAGAACGCCTTCGACATGGCCGTGGACGACGGAACGCTGGTCCGTCGAGGGGGGGGAGCCGTCGGGGAACGAAACTACCCTGCGAGGCGTGAACGCCTCGACTGGTGACGTACGGTGGAACGCTACGTTCACCGGCACCGATACGTTCGACAACTACTACGTCGTGCCCGAGCGATCGACCGTCAGCGCCGCCGACGGGACCGCTTACCTCACGGTCGGCGACCGGACGCTCTCGGCCGTCTCGCTCGACGACGGGTCGGTCGAGTGGGAGCGGACAGTCACCAACGAGAAGCGAAACCTGGAGACCCAGTGGCTCTCCCCGCCAGCAGTCAAGCACGGCTCAGTGTACGTCAGCACGCTCCACGGGAGCGACAACGGTGACAACAGCACCGTCTTCGCTCTGAACGCGACGACGGGCGAGACGGAGTGGCAGGCGTACAACGACGCGAAACTGTTCGCACCGACCGTCAGCAACGATACCGTGTTCCTCCCGGCCGAACAGGTGACCGTCGAGGGCCAGCAGTACGGCTCCGCACCTCGTGATGGCGTCTTCGCACTGGACGCTACCTCCGGCGAGATCCGCTGGACCTACGCGCTCTCCGGCCTCGCCTACGGCAGTTGGTTGTCGGCCGCGCCGGCCGAAGGAGCACTGTACGTCCGCACGACTACCTGGGACGTCTACAGCGACGACGGGCAGGTGTACGCACTCGAGTCGACAGAGAACGCCACGCCAGCAGACAGTCGGTTCATCCTGCAGGACGACCCCCGGACGAAGCCGTTCGTCTCCATCGAGACGGACCCGGCAAACGCCGAGGACCGCGACTTAGACGCCGGGACGAACGTCACGCTGACCGCCGACGCCAGCGACCCCGACGGCGACGTCACCACCATCGAGTGGGACGGCGACGAGGACGGCGAGTTCGAACAGTCCGGCGAGTCCATCACCGTCCCGCTGAACTACTGTGGGACGCTGACGGTCACGGTTCGCGTCACCGACGACAGCGGCGAGACGGCCGTCGACAGCGTCGAACTGACCACCTGACTCGTAGCTTTTTCCCCCCACCGTCCGACGGACGAGACATGTCACCGACCGTCCGTCAAGCGCGGGCCGACGACTACGACGACGTCGTCGCCTTCGCCGAGGAGGTATGGGCCAACCGGCCCGACACCGTCGACTACATCCCCGAAGTGTTCCAGCAGTGGGTCGACACCGACGGGCCGACCCAACACACCGTCGTCACCGAGGTCGACGGCGCGGTCGCGGGCCTCTGTCAGGCAGTCATGCTCACCGACCACGAGGCGTGGTTTCAGGGCATCCGCGTCGACCCAGACCACCGCGGCGAGGGCCTCGGGAAAGCGATGGTCGGACACCTCTTCGAGTGGGCCCGCGGGCAGGGCGCGACCGTCGGCCGAAACATGGTGTTCTCGTGGAACGACGCCGGCCTCGGGCAGTCCGTCGCCACCGGGTTCGACCCGGACACCGCGTTCCGCTGGGCGCACCCCGAGCCACGCGACGTGAGGCCCGACTCCGACGGGCCGGTCGTCGAGAACGACCCCGCGGCGGCGTGGAGTTACTGGACCGGAAGCGAGGGGCGAGGCGCGCTCTCCGGCCTCGCACTCGACCCGGGCCAGCCGTGGGCGCTCTCGGAGTTGACACGGGAGCGACTGTACACGCTAGCCGACGAACAGGCCGTCTTCGCCGTCAAGGACGACGGGACGAGCGGGATGGCCGCCCGAGTGCGAGAGACCGTCGACCCCACCGCCGACGAGACGCTTGCGGAGTACGCCCTCGGGACGTGGGTCGACGCCGACGCCGCAGCGTCCCTGTTCGACGCGATACGCGCCGACGCCGCCCAACTGGACGTCGACGGGACCAGAGTGTTGATTCCGGAGACGCCGCGCCACGTCGCCGAGGCGGCCTTCGTCCGGGCCGACCTCGCGGACTGGCCGGACTTCGTGCTCTCGGCCGACCTCACGTGACGACAAGAGACCGCCGATTAGCCGCCGCTGACCGGCGGAAACAGCGCCAGTTCCGACTCCGAGTCCACCGTCGTCGCGAGGCCGTCGCCGTCCGCGAACGGGTCCTCGCCGTCGACGAGGAGGCGGACGTGGTCGGCCAGTTCACCGTCTTCGAGGAGGTCCTCGGCCAGCGCCGGTCGCTCGGCTAGCAACGCGTCCAGTGCCGTCTCGACTGTCGCACCCTCCGCCACGTCGACGCGGACGGTTCCGCCGTCGGCCGCAGTCCGCAGATGCGCGAACAGTTTCCACTCCATACTCGAATCGGGGCCGGCCGTGACTAAGAGCGTTGCGACCGTTCAGGAGCCACCGCGGTCGGTGTCGTCGCTGTCGTCGGCCAACTCGTCGTCGCCCGCGGCCGTGTTGTCCCGTTCGTCGCTGCCAGTCGCTTCGGCATCCGCGGGTTCGGCGTCGTCTCTCGCCGCGTCGCCGTCCGAGTCGTCCGTGCCGGGGATATCGGCCGCGTCGACCTGTTCGTCGGGGTCCCACACTGGGATAGTGTCGTCGTCGGCGTCTGTGTGCGACTGGGTCACCGACTCGGCGTCCGCCGACGCGCCGTCCTCCAGAAGCGTGCTGTCGTCACGCTCGTCGTCGGCGTCGGGCGAGTCGGAGTCAGTCTCGTCGGGCACCTCCGCCGAGTCGGTCCCATCTGCCGTCTGCACGTCGTCGGTGTCGACCGCCGAGTCGGGGTCGGCGTCCGCGCGCTCCTCGTCGGTCGGTGGTTCGTCGGCTGCGTCGCTCACTCGGGGTTCTGTCTCTGCCGTCCCGGCCGTCTCGATACGTCGGAGGCCGTCGGGGGTGGCGATGGCGTAGATCACGTCGCCGGCCGCCAGCACGCGGTCCCGGGAGGGAATCGTCTCCGGACTCGCGTCGTCGCGGGTGATGGCCGCGACGGTCACGCCGAGACTCCCCACTGTCGTTCCGACGAGGTCGCTCCCCGCCTCGACAGTGACGGTGCCCATCGTCTCGTCTGCGGCACGGAGGAGCGAGGCGAACTCCCGGTCCGGTCGGTCCTGTACCGGGAGCGTGACCAACTTGTACGTCTCCGCCGGGTCGAGTTTCGGGGTGTCGGCCGCGTCGATGGCGACGGTCACCACCTCGTCGGCGATACCGCGGAGTTCGCCGGTGAGCACGCGCTTTGGCGGGTCGTCCGCCCAGACCTGCACGAGGTCGCCCGAACTGGCGGCGTGTGCGGGGTCGGCCCGCACGGCGACGGCGTTAGTCGACGGCGGCAGGGTCGTCCCGATACCGGCGGCACGTGACCCGACGGCGAGATAGGAGACGTCGCCGTCGTCGCCGAACTCGACGTCGACGTGGCCGACGCCGTAGTCCGTCTTGAGTCGCGTGACGAGTCTGTCTCGCAGTTCCCCCTTCGTCAACCGACGAGGAAAGAGGAACCGGCGTTCGGCGAGTTGCGCCTTCGTGGCGTCGGGCATCGGGTCGTAACCCACGATGTCGGCTATCTCCTCGGGGAGGTGGACCGAGGTGACTCGCCCGACGGTCTGGACGATTTCGCTCACGTCGGCGTCGACGTCGCGCCCACCGGTCGCGGCAAAGAGGTCCGTCCCGAGGCGGTCACCGACCTTCGTCCCGGTCAACGCGGCGGCCCCGCCGACGGCGAAGGCCGCGAGGTTCGGCAGGACATCGCTGGACGCGAGGACCTGTTCCTTCCCGAGAATGACGTCGCCGAGTGAGCCCGTCGTCCCGAGATACAGCGCGACCGCGCTCAGTCCGAAGAGGACGCCGAGGCCAGTCGGCACGCGTTCGCGGACGTACCACCGGTACCCCATCGCGACCATCCCGGCGGCCGACGCGGCGGCGATGCCGAGGCCGAGCAACTGTGCACCGAGAACGAGCGGATCGTCCGTTCGCAAGCCACTCTGCAGTACCACTCCCCCCTGCAACGGTGTCGCGGGCGTCATGCGACCGCCTCCTCGAAGGCGTCGAGTTCGTCGTGTGGCCCGACGGCGTACAGTTCCTCGCCCGCCTCGATGGTCGTCTCCCCCCGCGGCGCGAGTCGCCACCCACCCTGTTCGCGGACGGCGACGACGGCGACGCCGTACGTCTCTCGGACCCGCGCCTCTCCGAGCGTCGTCCCGTCGAGAGCGCCGTCGTCGCGGACCGTGAATCGACGGAACCGGTTGCCAGCCCGTCGCAACAGCGAGACGAGTTCGTACTCCCGCCGGGTGCCCCGTGGCTCGACGACCACCTTCGCCGACTCGCTTCGAAGGAGTGGCTGGACGTCCGTCCGGTTGACCGCGATAGTCAGGCGTCCCTCGCCGCCGTCAGTCGTCGGCGCCCCGACCGGTGCCGGCGGCGCCTCGGTGTCGTCGGCTAGCTCCGGGTCGTCGGGCGTCTCGACCGACGTTTCGGACCCCTTCGACCGGGCACTGACGACGGTCCCTCTGACCTGTGCGTCCGTCGTCAGTACCGTCACTTCGTCGTTTCGCGCCAGTCCGGTCGGGAGCAGTGCATCGACGGAGACGGCGTGTCGCCCGTCGGCGACGCGTTTCGAGAGTCCCGAGAACGGCGGGGCGGCGACGACGGTGGCCCGCCCCTGTTCGTCGATGGTCACCGCCACGTCGCCGAGGTCGAACTCCGTCTTCAGTCGCCGCTCCATCTCTGCTTCGAGTTCGCCGATACGGAGGTCGGCGGGGAACGTCCACTCGCCGCCCCGAATCTCGGCCCGGAGCGGTTCCGACAGCGGTGGGTACCCCTCCATGTCGGCGACTTCACCGACGACGCGGATACGGACCTCGTCGCGCCCGCCGAACCGCTCTACCACGTCGGCCGAGAGCGTCTTGTCCCGGAGGCCCTGAAACGAAAGTCGCTTCGGGAACGTCGCCCCCATCTGGTCGCCCTTGCTGTGGGCGTACATCGACACCATCCCGACGAGGACGATGGCAGTGATGATTCGCTCGGCGTTGGGTGCCTTCGTGATTGACTCGTCGGCAAGCGCCAGCAACCCGCCGCTGACCCCCGCCAGCGCGATTGCGAGGACGGCGACGGCGAATCCGGGGAGCGTGACGCCAGTGAAGTACTTGAACCCGAAGCCGAGCGCCCACGACGCCAGTGCCGGGATGACCCCGACCAGCAGGCCAAGATAGATGCCCAGGAGAATCTCGATGGGGAGCGAAGCCATGTCCCCATCCTGCGCGGCCGGTGATAAATCGCTTCCGGCGGTTCACCCCGGCCTCGTCCCGGTGAGTGTGGGACAGTACATTTACACCACCCCATCGACACAGGGGTGATATGGACTGGTCGCGGGAGTGGTTGGGGACGCGGGCGACGATACTCCTTCCGACGCTGGTAGCCGTGCTGTCGTTCGCGACGGGCGTCGTCAACATCGGCGTCACCGGCATCGAGGGACCGCTGGCCGACGTCGTCCCTCGGAGCATCCAGCGAACGGCCGGCTTCACTGGCGCACTCACCGGGTTTTCGCTCCTCCTCGGCGTCGTCGGCCTCCGGCGTCGGTTACGAGTCGCGTGGTACCTAATCGTCGTCCTGCTGCCGGTGTCGGCGCTGCAGGGCGTCGTCCAGTCGTCGGCGGTGTCGGTCCCGTTGGTCGTCCTCTCGCTCGTGTCGCTGCCGGTGTTGCTGTTGAACCGGCGACGGTTCGACCGGTCGGTCGACCTCTCGACGGCACAGCTGGCCGCCGGGGCCGCGCTGCTGGGCGCACTGGTGTACGGCACCGTCGGTACCTACGCGCTCCGCGAGGACTTCAACAACGTCTCTTCGCTCACCGACGCCTTCTACTACACGCTCGTCACGGCGAGCACAGTCGGATACGGCGACATCACGCCGACGACCGAACAGGCGACCCTGTTCGCGATGTCAGTCGTCGTCCTCGGGACGGCCAGTTTCGCCATCGCGCTGGGGTCGCTGCTCGGGCCGGCTATCGAAAAGCGCCTCTCCGAAGCACTCGGGAACATGACTGACGCACAACTGGATCTGCTCGAGAACCACGTGGTGGTTCTGGGCTACGGCGACCTGACGGAACCGATACTCGAAGAACTCGTCGACGCGACGGATTTCGTCGTCATCACGCCGGACTCGGAGACGGCGGCCCGCCTCCAGCAACGGGACATCGCGGTGCTGACCGCCGACCCGAGCGACGAGGAACCGCTCCGGCGGGCCGGCATCGAAGACGCGCGGGCGGCCGTCGCGGCCACCAACGACGACGCGCAGGACGCCCTGTCGATTCTGACCGCCCACTCGCTCAATCCGGACCTGAACATCGTCGCCGCCGCGACGGAGCGAGAGAACATCGAGAAACTCCGTCGGGCGGGCGCGAGTACGGTCATCAGCCCCGCGCTCATCGGCGGCCACCTCCTCGTCCAGTCGGCGCTGGGTCGCGAAGGGATGGAGAACATCGCCGACCACCTGCTGGACATCGAACGCGAGGACGACGCCGACATCTAGTGGCTCCGGTCGACGATAGCCACGTCGGTATCGACGTCGTCCAACCGCTCGAACGTCGGCGGTGAGACGAACCGCGACGCCGCACTCCGGTCCCGACTGGCCCCTATCATGACGAGGTCGTACTGGGTCCCGCTCGTCTCCAGAAACTCGTTGATGCCGGCACGGGAGACGCGCGTCTCGATGGCGCCGTCGAACGGTTCGACGAGGTCGGCGAGCATCTCCTCGGCAGGGCGGCGGTTCTGGTGTTCCTCGATACAGGTCGCGACGGCGACGTGACCGCTCTTGCCCGCCAGTCGGGTCGCAAAGTCGACCATGTTGTGAGCCACGTCGCTGGTGCGGCGAACCGGCACCAGCACCCGCTTCCAGTGAGACCGCTCGGCACGCGAGCGGTGGACCAGCACGTCCGTGTTCCCGCGAAACAGCCGTCTGAGGTACGGCGACAGCGCGCCGTGTTTGCTCTCGTAGGGCGCGACGACGAGGTCGCAGTTGGTCTCCGCGGCCGTCTGGAGCGTCGTCGCCGCCGGGTTGCCGTCGTCGATGGCGACGACGACCTGACACGGGACGCCGGTCCGCGTCTCGATTCGGGCGGCGTGGGTTTCGAGCCAGTCGACATGTGCGTCGAAGTCGGCGGCCTCTGTCGTCTGTGCGTCGACGGCGTCACCGCCGTCGCCGACGATACGGCCGGCCGACTCGGTTCGCCCCGTGGTCGATACGTCGGTGTCCGTTTCGGAGAACATGTCCAGTTTGACGGTGTCCTGCAGCAGTTCTCGCTCCGTCGCCGCGGCCTCCGGATCGGACACCATATCCAGTAAGACCACTTTACTGGCCTCGTGTGCGGCCGCGAGACGAGCGCCGAGCATCGCCGTCCGGCCCGCAGTCTCGCCGCGCATCGGCACCAGCACGTGGTCGTCGCCGGTCGTCGACCCGTAGAGATACGTCGCCCGCCGGTCGTAGAACCGGGCCCGCCAGACGACGAAGACGCTGGCGACCAGCGCACTCGCGAGGAAGATGCTCCCGACGAAGGCGAGTTGCTGGTTCGGTTGGACCAGCAACGCCAGCAACGCCGTCGAGTACGACGACGGTTCCTCGATGTCCAGCGGCCACGTCACGAGACCGGTGGCCAGCACCGCGAGGCCGGCGGCGATGGCGCTGACCGCGAACTGGCCAGTGGGTGGCGCGAGGACGGCGCTCGACACGTTGAGCGCGCCGAGGCCACAGACGGCACCGATGGTGAGTCCGACGACGAACCGCTTCGGGTCGGAGTACTTCGCCGTCGGGTCGACGAACAGCGTGTACGTACCCGACGCCAGCGGCGGGAACAGCAGGAACGTCAGCTGCGGGACGGCGTTGGCCAGTGTCGTCACGACGGCGATGAGCAACGGGACGAACACGAGCATCGAGAGGTGGACGACGCGGTCCGTCGTCTCGGCCCAGCGGCGGAACTCTCGCAGTTCCCGACGCTCGACCCGCCGGGCACGCGAGAGCAGCGTCCGGACCCGCCGGGCCAACTGGTCGAGCATATCTACCCAGTCGCACGACGAGGCCGTAAGTTCACCGCCGGGCGACGTGGAGATGCCAGCGGTCGCCGCCTCAGAGCGACGTGGCGGCGGTCAGCGAGATTTCGATGGCGCGTTCGACGTTGTTCTTGGCCTTCTCGGGGAGTTCCTCGTCGTCGGTCGTCCCCTTCTGGGTCCCTTCGACGAGGTTGCCGTCGACGGTACAGATGGCGCCGGCGGCCAGTCCCTTCCGGCGGGCCAGCGAGAAGATGGCGGCGGCCTCCATCTCGACGGCCAGCAACCCGGCAGCCTCCCAGTTCTCGACGTACTCGTCGGTCTCGGCGTAGAAGGCGTCGTCAGTGGCTATCGGGCCGACGTGGACGTCTTCGCCGTTGGCTTCGGCCGCGTCCACGAGCGCCGACAGGGCGTCGTAGTCCGGGACGGCCGGGACTGCCGTGGCCTCGTAGCGGTCGGTCGTCCCCTCGTCCTTGGCGGCGCCGGTGGCGACGACCATGTCGCCGATTTCGATGCCGGACTGGAGCGCCCCCGTGGTGCCGACGCGGAGGAACGTCTCGACGCCGACGGCGGCCAGTTCCTCGACGGCGATAGCCGCCGACGGCGACCCGATGCCCGTCGAACAGATCGTCAGGTCGGTGCCCTCGTAGGTGGCGTTGACGACCTTGTACTCGCGGTTCTCGGCGACCACCTCGTGGTCGTCGCAGTGGCCTGCGATGCGGTCGACGCGTCCGGGGTCGCCCGGCAGGAGCGCCACGTCGTTCAGATCGCCCGGTTCGACCAGCAGATGGGGTTGTTTCGCCATGGCGGCCGTTCGCCCCGACCCAGTAAGAACGCCGGGGATTCGTCGGAACAATGAGGTAGGGGCAGGGCAACGGTGTGGGTATGAGCGACGACTTCTCGCTGTTCGACAGGCGGATGCGCTGGCCGGCGGTCGTCTCGGCCGTCGCCGGGTTCGGTCTCGGGTTCGTCGCCGTCTTCGCCCAGCGGACCGGCACCGGCGCGGACGTGCCGTGGGTGTACGCGCTCCCGTTCGGCGCGCTGGCGGCGGCGTTCCTGTTCGGCGTGATGTACCGCAACCTCTCTCGGCAGTACGGCTGACTCAAAACTGGGTGACGAACACCGGGACAGCGAGCGCCAGCGTCGTCCCGTAGATGAACGACGAGAGCGCCCACTGCTGGACGATGTCGTTCCGCTGGCCACCGACGCTCCCGCCGGCGCGGGGCATCGCCACGCGCTCGAAGAAGTAGTAGATGAACAGCGTGACGCCGACGGCCCCCAGCAGATGCGGAATCGCCGGAACGCCGGCAAGCGAGAGTCCGGCCGGCAGTATCGCCGCCAAGGCGTAGACGAGAGCCCCGTACAGCAGCGCCACGGCGGTGCCGGTGGCGTGGTGGACAGCCACTGCGAGTGGTGTACTCACATCGGCCGGGTCGACAGCGGTCAGTCCCCCGGCGGCGACGTAAGCCGGAAGGTACCCCTCCGGTTGGACGTACATCGGGATGTTCAGCAGAACCGCCGCGAAGACGCCGGAAAGCACGCATATGACCCCCCACTGGCCGAGCGAGAGCGACAACATATCCGACACCTCGCCGGGGGGCACAATGAGCGTTTGGAACCTACACCGGAGTAAAGAGGAACAGCACGACGTTGTTCGTCGCCGGACCGAGGCCGACGGCGGCGATGAACGCCAGTAGGAGGCTTCCCTCGGCGGGTTCGTCCTCCAGATACTGGTGCATGAGGACGACGACGGCCACCGCGACGACGAGTTTCACCAGCGCGAACAGCCACCCCTCACCGATGAGAGGGGCCGTCGGGAGCGTCCCGGCGAAGTCCATGATGGCACGGGGCACCGGGGAGCGCTCGCCGACGCCGATGACGTCCGTTCCGATGGCCGTCGACACGCCGTCGAAGGCGTGGGCGAACACGACGACGGGCGCGGCGTACCGCGTGCGGACGATTATCGGCGTCCGCCAGAGTGCGACGATCAACAGCGTTATCGCCGAGAGGACGACAGCGCCGACCACGGCCACGGTGGGCCAGACGAGTGCCAGCAGTTCCGAGCGGAGCGCCGTGATAGCCGCGAGCACCAGCAACACCGTCAGGATGCCGGTGCCGGTCAGCCCGAGGTTCCGCGAGACAGTCTCGTCGTGGCCCCGCCGGACGCCGAACAGCGAGAGGAGGACCCACACCGTCCCCAGCGTGACGTACGTCGTGAAATACACTGACGGCGTCCCGAACAACGGTCTGAGGACCGGGTCGTACACCTCGATCGGGGGTTGCCCGAGTGCGTGGAGCGTCCCGCCGATGGCCATCCACGGAGCCAACGCGACGACGATCCGCTGGTCTATCGGCGGGTCCAGCGCGACCAACAGAGCCGACACCACCAGCGTCCCACCCGCGAGTGCCGCCAGATACGGCACCGGCGGCAGTCCGAACCCCGTAGGCAATACCATATCTGCACGCCACCCCGTGACGCCGAAAAGGTTCCGGCCTCGCGTCGCGTCGTCGGGACGTTTAGGTGCTCGCCGCCTCTGGACCCGGTATGGACGACCTTCCCGACCGGGTGGAACACACCGTCCTCGGACCGACGACGACGCCCGACGACGTGCGAGCGTGTCTGGAGGACGCACTGGAGTACGGGATGCGGGCCTGTATCCCGCCGTGTTACCTCTCACTCGCGAGCGACTACGCGAACGTCCCGCTGGCGACGGTCGTCGACTTCCCGCACGGACAGGGAAGCACCGACACGGTCTGTCACGCGGCCAAGCGCGCGTGGGACGACGGCGCCGACGAACTCGACGTGGTCTGTAACGTCGGTTTGCTGAAAGCCGGCGAGGACGACGCCGTCCGTGACCACCTCACCGAAGTCGTCGCCGCCGTTCCCGTCCCCGTGAAGGTCATCGTCGAGGCACCGCTGCTGACCGACGAGGAACTCCACCGCGTCGGTCGACTGGTCGCCGACGCCGACGCCGCCTACCTCAAGACGGCGACGGGGTTCTCCGAGGGCGGTGCGACCGTCCACGACGTGGAGATTCTGAGCCAGTACCTCCCGGTGAAAGCCAGCGGCGGCGTGGGGTCGTACGACGAAGCGACCGCGATGTTCGAGGCCGGGGCCGAACGCATCGGGGCCTCCAGCGGCGACGTCATCGTCGCCGAGTGGCGCGAACAGCGAGACGAGTAGGCCACTCACGCCCGCAGTTCACAGGTCGCGGTCGACTGTATCCACGCGCCGTCCTCCTCGTCGTCGTAGATGAGGAGTTCGTCGTCGACCCGAAGCGCTGTGTACCGGTCGTCGACCGGGGCCCTAGACCACTCTCGCTGCGGTTCGGATTCACCGGTCATGGTGGCTCTGTGACGCCGAGGAGCGTCTCGCCGGCGTGACCGACACACGTCGGGTCGGGGACCACGAGGACCGTGCCGTCACTAGAGATGGAGACACCGCAGTCCTCGTAGACGAACGCGACGTGGCCGTTCGTAGACGCCGCGAGCACACTCGAGAGTGCGTCTGGTTCGATGACATCGTACAGCAACGAATCGACGTCCGGGGGGAGTGTCTCCGTCGTTTCGGCGACGGCACCGACTATCGTCTGTGTCAACTGCTCTGTCGAGGAGACGTCGTCGACGGTCCGTTCGACGTGCTGGTCTCGTGTCTCGCGCTGACTCATCGAGTCAGCGGACGCACTATGCGAGGATAGAGATGACTGCTACATGGACACGCCTCCTGGGCCGGGACACACTATACATTTAGATTCGGGCGTTCCGACCCGTTCACGTCAATCTCGCGGGTGGCGCCGAGAGAGTCAGTAGCGGGCACGGTCACTTCCCAGTCTCCTGCCGCCAGCGCTCGCGACAGGTCTCATCGCAGAACGCGTAGATACGGTAGCCCTCCTCCGGGTCTGCGACCACCGGGTACCACTCCGTGGTGTCGATCCCGGCACCACAACTGGTACAGATACGGGGCTGGTCCGTCGCCGTCGTCGTGTCTTCGGGATGGTCACCGGCCATACAGTAGTGAAATGAGGGCGGCGTCTATCGCACGGTCCAACTGTCGGTGTGTATACACGCCAGTCCTACAGAGGGAAAACGGACGTCGTTACGTGGATAGGGCCGCCGCGTCGACACCCACTATACACTGAAATCGCGCTCACTCGTCCAGCAGCAGCGTCAGCAGTTTGTGCTGACTCGCCCGCAGATGGCGGTTGAACGTCGGCTGTGAGACGCCGAGGGCCGCCGCCACCTCCTCGCCCGTGTTCTCGCGGGGCCACTCGAAAAACCCACTCAGGTAGGCCGTCTCGACTGCCTCTCGCTGTTTTTCGGTGAACCGATCGAGGAGTTCGGACCGGAACTCCGTCGCCGTCTGTACCGGCCAGTCGCGTTCGCGTCGAGCGAGCAACGTCGCGCCCTCGAAGGCCGTCTCGAACATCTCGGTGAACTCTCTGACGTCACGGTCGTCGGCCAGTTCGACGACGAGGCGGCCCGTCTTGCCGTCGCTGGTGAGCGACTGCACTGTACCGCCGTGGTCGAAGACGGCGCCGACGATGCTCTCACCGACGACCGAACATTCAAAGAGGCTCTCGGAGTCGTCGCTGGCGACGTGTCTGACCTCGCCGATCCCCGGCGTCTCCGCCACGAACTCGCGGACTTCGTCGGGGTCTACGTCCTCGAGTGTGACGAACACCCGGAGCGGGTCGCTCCCCTCCGCGACGACGCCCTCGAATTCGAACTCGCCGCCGACCGCCTTCACACACCGGAACAGCGCCGTGTCTGGGTTCTCGATGCTGAACTCCAGTTCGACCCGTCGGTTGCTCATCAGGGCCGTCTTGCGCTCGACGGCGTTGATGGCGTGGCCCACCGTATCGCCCAGTTCCGCGAGGACCGACTGCTCGACGTCGTCGAGGTGGGCCGGATCACTTCCGTAGACGGTCAGCGCGCCGTACAGTGCGCCTTCGTAGCTCACCGGTACCGAGACGACGGTGTGGTAGTCACGCTCCAGCGCTGCCTGTTCCCACGGGTCGAACGGTGGGTCGGAACGGGCGGGCGATGCGACCTGTATGGTGTGTTCGCCGACAGCACGACCGGCCGGTTCCGCTCCCCCGACGGCGACCGTGATGGCGTCTAGGTATCCCGACTCGTCACCTGCCCACGATGTCGGCTGAACCTCGTCGCTGACGGGATCACGCGTCCCGAACCACGCGAACTGATAGGGACCGGTCGCCGCGAGCGTCTCACAGACGACCGTCTCTATCTCCTCCCGAGAGTCCGCGTCGACGAGCGCTCTCGTGACGTCGCGTAACACCCCGTTGACCCGTCCCATGCGGGTCAGGCGCTCGGTCTTCGTTTCGAGCGTCGTCGTGTGCTCCCGGAGCGAGGCCTCGCGGTCGACTCGGTCCAGCGCCGTCTCGACGTGGGCCGCGAGCACTCTGGCGAGGTCGACGTCCGCGTCGGCGAACGATTCGGGGGTCGTCTCGCCGGTGATGAACACCCCGTGCTGGCCGAGCGGGAGAACGATAGCACTGTCGAGTGGGGTCCCCGGGCCGGAGACGTCGGCCCGGAACTCGATGTCTTCGTGGACGGTCACTTCGCTCTGGACGAACACCTGCCAGGACTCGCCGTCCTCCGGTTCGAACAGCGACGCGTCGCCGACCAGTTCGGCGACGGCGTCGGTCCGGGCACGTGGGACCAGACGGTTCCGTTCGGGGTCGTAGAGTTCGACGGCAGCCAGTTCGAGTCCAAGCGTCTCGCGCGCCGCCCTGACGGCGATGTCACAGACGGCCTGCTCTGACGCCGCTTCGGTCAACTCCCGTGACACTTCGTTGAGCGTCTCCAGTTGGGACTCCCGACGCGTCCGCTCGGTGATGTCACGGCCTTCGGGGACGAGCAGTTCCACGTCACCCCGTTCGTCGGTGATGGGACGGATAGAGAAGTCGATAGTCGCCACGCGGTCGGTCCCCTGTACGTCCAGTTCGTGGCGGACAAACTCCCCGTCGGCCGCTCGCTGGACGTCCGCTCGAACCCGTTCCCGGATATCGCCGTTCGTCTGGAACCACGCCGTCTCCCAGACGGGTTTCCCAACGACGTCGTCCCGGTCCAGACCGCCAAAGTCCAGCGCCGTCTCGTTGGCTTCGAGGACGGTTCCGTCCGGGTCCAACAGACCAGTGAACTGGTAGGTCTGGTCGAACACTGCTTCGAGGCGGCGCTCGCGCTCCTTGCGGCCGGTGATGTCGGTGATGAACCCCTCGATGGCGACCAGTTCGTCGTCCTCGAAGACGCCCTCGCCTTGCTCCCAGACCCACCGCTCGGTGCCGTCGGCGCGGCGTATCTGGTAAGTGAGTGTAAACGGGTCGCGTTCGTTTATGGCCGCCTGCACCTCGTTCCAGACCCGCTCCCGGTCGTCGGGGTGGATGACGTCCTCGCCCCAACTCACGTGTCCAGACTCTATCTCCGGTGGGTCATAGCCCGTGAGGTCCGCACACCCGGCGCTGACGAACGACATCGGCCACCCGACCTCGTTCTCACAGCGGTAGGCCATGCCGGGCAGGTTGGCGACGAGCGTCGAGAACATCCGGTTGCGCTCGCGCAGTTCCGCCTCCACCTGTTTCCGTTCGGTCACGTCACGGCCCTCGGGGACCAGTGCCACGACCCGCCCGTCGCCGTCCGTGACCGGGGTCAGCGAGAAATCGACGGTTATCTCCTCGCCGTCCGCACCCACCACCGTCGCCTCGTAGCGGACGAACTCCCCCGTGGCGGCCGTCTCGACGGCATCCCGCAGGCGCTCGCGGGCGGCCTCGGAGTGGGACCACCAGTGGGTCTCCCAGATTGGCGTCCCGACGACGTCGGCCCGTTCGACACCGGCGAACTCCAGTGCGGTCTTGTTCGCCTCGACGAGCGTCCCGTCCGGTTCGGCCAGTCCGACCAGTTGGACGGGCGCTTCGGTCAGCGTCTCGTACGACCGGAGTTTGTCCGGTGCCTCTGAGAGGTCCGTCGTGACGACGCCGTAGCCTGCCAGTTCACCGTCCGACTGGAGTGCGACGACGGCGAGTCGGCCCCAAAAGCGGGCGTCGTCGGCCCGGACCAACCATCCCTCGTCGACGACCTCGCCCTCCGTCTCGGCCCGGTCGAGTAGCGCTTCGGGGTGGTCCGCCGTCACGTCCTCGTCGGTGTAGAACGCCGCGAACGGTTCGCCGAGCGCCGCGTCGCCGTCGTAGCCCAGTAGCCGCCCGGCACCGTCGCCCCACTGGGTGACCCGCCCGTCGCTGTCGAGGACGAACACGCCGTAGCGATGGACCTGTTCACAGAGGAGGCG
Organism: Haloarcula sp. JP-L23; assembly: GCF_011602445.1. Taxonomy (NCBI): domain Archaea; kingdom Methanobacteriati; phylum Methanobacteriota; class Halobacteria; order Halobacteriales; family Haloarculaceae; genus Haloarcula; species Haloarcula sp. JP-L23. Next base: position 3,242,494 of record NZ_CP050014.1, read on the forward strand.
GTAGCGGTCGGGGTCCTCGCCGAAACGGTCACCGGCGCCGTCGGTGCAGGCGACGACCGGAACCACCGGATAGCCGCGACGCCCACCGAGACCGCGCGTCGTGTCGGCCCCCCGACTGTCGGGCGAGAGCGGCGCCGCACCGGCGACGTCCCGGTCGGTCACGGTAACCGGCGATCTCCTCGTTCTGAGATGCCGGACACGCATACAGGTAAACGTCACTGCACACACACATATAGTACTATGCGCAATCGGTCGCTGACCGGAGTACTTACGACTACGGGACGGTTCCAAACTGTTGATCTGACTACTGCCGTCCCGCCGGGCCGGACGAATCCGTCGCGCTTTTGGCCGGGAAGCCGTATCGCTAGGACGAATGGCCCGCTACCACATCGAGACGTACGGGTGCACCTCCAACCGAGGTGAGACCCAGCAGATAGAGCAAGCGCTCCGCGAGGGCGGCCACCACCCCGCCGACGGTCCCGAGTCGGCAGACGTGGCCATCCTCAACACCTGCACGGTGCTGGAGAAGACCGAGCGCAACATGCTCCAGCGGGCCAAAGAACTGGACGAGGAGACCCCGCCGACCTCGTCGTCACGGGTTGTATGGCCCTCGCACAGGGCGAGGAATTCCACGACGCGGACGTCGACGCCGAGGTGCTCCACTGGGACGACGTGCCCAACACGTCCTCAACGGGGAGTGTCCGACAGTCACGCCCGACACCGAGACCGTGCTGAACGGCGTCGTCGGCATCCTCCCCATCGCCCGCGGCTGTATGAGCGACTGCTCGTACTGCATCACGAAGCAGGCCACCGGCCGCATCGACTCACCCCCCGTCGAGGAGAACGTCGAGAAGGCCCGCGCGCTCGTCCACGCCGGCGCGAAGGAGATTCGCATCACGGGACAGGACACCGGCGTCTACGGCTGGGACACCAATCAGGGGACGAGCCTCCTGCCCGAACTGTTGGAGCGCATCTGTACCGAGATAGACGGCGAGTTTCGGGTTCGGGTCGGCATGGCGAACCCGAAGGGCCTCCACGGGGTGCGCGATGAACTGGCCGCGGTGTTCGCCGAACACGACGAACTGTACAACTTCATCCACGCGCCGGTCCAGTCGGGCAGCGACGACGTGCTGGCAGACATGCGCCGGCAACACGCCGTCTCCGAGTATCTGGAGGTCGTCGAGGCGTTCGACGACGCCCTGGAGTACTGGACGCTGTCGACGGATTTCATCGTCGGGTTCCCGACCGAGGACCCGGAAGACCACGAGGAGTCGATGGCCCTCCTCCGGGAAACCCGCCCCGAGAAGATCAACGTCACGCGCTTCTCGAAGCGGCCCGGCACCGACGCCGCCGACATGAAGGGACTGGGCGGCCAGACGAAGAAGGACCGCTCGAAGGCGATGACCGAGTTGAAGATGGAAGTCACGGGCGCGGCCTACGAGGACATGGTCGGCCGTACCGCCTCCGTGTTGCTCGTAGAGGACGGCACCGACGAGTCGCTGGTTGGCTACGACGAGGCCTACCGGCAGGTCGTCATCGCCGACGCCGAGGAGCGCGGACTGGAAGTCGGCGAGTTCGTCGACGTCGAGATTACGAGCCACAACACGGTGTACGCGTTCGGCGAACCGGTCGAGCGGGCGGCGCTGGCGGACTGAGGCAGCCTATCGGTGGGTCAGTCGCCCCGACCCACCGACGCGCCGCGACGGTTACTGGTCGTAGTATACGTAAGTGAGGTTCCGATAGGGGATGTAGGCCACACGCTCGATGTCGCCCCCCTGAACCTCTTTTTTCAGATGTACGCCGTTGGACCCCTCGACGACTTCGAGGACCCCTTTTATCTCGGTCCCGTCGCTGAGCTCTGCTGTCATGTGTGCCATGCTGTCAGGCACTACGGTCCGGGGAGGGAAACCGACACGGGTGCCGGTCGCGGTTGCGACATGGTTTTCCGGGGTTCAGGAGCGCCACAACACGAGCGCTCACTCTAAGTCCGCCAACCGTTCGACCTCGTCGTCGTCTTTCCACTCGCCGAGTTCCTTCGGGTCGACGTGGACGAACACGTCGTCGACCTCCGGCAGTTCCTGCACGGACTTGATGACCGCCGTCTCGATGTCGTGGGCCTCGGTCAGCGTCAGGTCGCCCTCCACCTCGATGTGGAGACTCACGTCGATTTCCGGACCGACGTAGTGGGCGATGACGTCGTGGGCCCCCTGCACCTGCGGGTGGTCGAGCGCGCGTTCGAGAATCTCCCGGCGGAGGTCCTCGGGCGGTGCGGCCCCCACCAGATAGGCGACGTTGTCCCTGACGACTTCGACGCCGGTGTAGAGGATGCCGACGGCGACGACGATAGCGGCGAGGGGGTCCGCGAGCGGATAGCCGGCGGTGGCGCCTAGGACCCCGACGAGTGCGGCCCCCGCCGTGAGGATGTCGTTGCGGTTGTCCTTCGCCGTCGCGACCAGCGCCGGGGAGTTGCTGTCCCGGCCGGCGGCCAGACAGTAGCGGTAGAGGCCGTACTTCGCGGCCCCCGAGAGCGCGAGGACGCCGACGGCGACGGGCCCCTGTGTCACCGCGACGTTGCCGGTCAGCAGGGCGCGGCCGGCCTGCCAGAGGACGACGCCGCCGGCAGCGAAGATGCCGGCGGCGACGAACAGCGAGACGAACGGTTCGATGCGCTCGTGGCCGTGGGGGTGTTCGAAGTCCGGTGGCTGGGTGGTGAGATAGAGGCCCGCGACGATGACGAGCGAGTAAGCGGTGTCTGCGGCGCTGTTGACCGCCTCCGACTGGACGGCGAGGCTCCCGGTGGTCAGCCAGACCCCGCCTTTCAGCACCACCAGCGCGAGGTTCACGCCGAGGACGAGGAGGCCGACCCGCCTGAGAGTGGCACGGCGCGACATCTACTCGGAACTAACGGGGGGAGGCTAAAGCCGCTTTGGAGGCGCGTCGATACGCACAGCGGCGTCGGGGTCTGTGACGGTGGTGTCGTCCTGCGCGGCGAAGGCGTCGTGGAGGCGGTCGTAGGTGTCTTCGACGGCCTCGACGATGACCTTCGTGTCGCTGACGACGGGCATGAAGTTGGTGTCGCCCTCCCAGCGCGGGACGACGTGGGTGTGGAGGTGGTCGTCGATGGACCCGCCGGCGGCCGACCCGCCGAGGTTCAGGCCGGCGTTGTAGGCGTCGGGCCCCAGCCCCGCCTCCAGCGCGTCGAAACAGCGCTGTTTCAGATGGGCGTGGTCTAACAGCGTCTCGTCGTCTAACTCGCCGTACTCGCCGGTGTGGTCGTGGGGAACGACCATCACGTGACCCGGGTTGTACGGGTAGTTGTTCAGGAGGACGAACGCGTGGTCGCTCCGCGCGACGACGTTGTTCTCCCGGTCGGCGTCACCCTCCCGAAACGCACAGAACACGCAGTCGGCGTCGGGGTTCTGCTCGTCACGTTCGACCCAGTCGATGCGCCACGGCGCGAACACAGAGTCCATACAGCCACCGTTCGGCCCCCCGACCTAAACGACTTCGAACGGGGGCGAATCCAGTATTTAAATCTGTCGGCCGTTCACGAGGTAAATACCCCATTCAAGTACGGAGAATCGATTTTGAATCGTCTATAGCCGTCTATGGCAGCGGTTTACGAAAACCGGCTACGTCTTGCGATAAACGGTGTGAACGGAGTCCAACGAAAGGGGGTTTTTATGCGGTTCTTGGGGGAAGGGAGAGACGGGATGGCGACCACAAACGACGGCGTCGATATGTCAGAGTCGTGTTCGAACTGTGGGCGAGAGACACCGCACGAAGTCAGTCTCCAGATACAGACCGAGAGCACCAAACGCGAGAACGCGGAGTTCTCGCGCGAACCGTATCGGGTCAGCGAGTGTCTGGTCTGCGGTGAGACGACAAACACGCGCATGAACAACGCATAGGCCATCCCGGACGAGTTCCATCCGCATCCGCCCACGGTTCCCCCGCCGCACGGCCCCGGTTGTGTGGCCAGTACTTCGTTTTCGATGGCGGCGACACCGTCCGTACTGACGCCGCAGCAAAAGACGTCCGTACCGTTAGCGCGTGGTCACTTCGACGCCGTCGTCGGTCACGATGACGGTGTGTTCCTTCTGACTGACGAACGTTCCTTCCCGTTCTTTGAGGACCGGATAGCCGTGGACGATGTTCTGCTGTTTCAGGCGGCGCAGCGCCATCTTCGCCCGCGGGGAGTCCAGCCAGCGGGCGGCGAACGGGAGCGTCTTGAACTCCTCGGTGATCTGTTCTAAGACCTGTCGAGCGTTCCGGTCACGTACACTCCCCTCGCGTTCGAGCGCGAAAATCTCCTCGTCGGAGCCTTCCTGTACCTTCCCGCGGCCGTCCGTCGCGAACGGTTCGATAGCGACGACGTCGCCGGGTTCCAGCGTCGCCCCCTGCGATACCTCGCGGTTCGGGATGTTCGGCGCGGTGTGCTGTTCCCAGTGGCCGAGGCCGTGGCCCGTGAGGTTGACGACCGGGTTGAAACCGTACCCCTCGATGACCCTCTCTACGGCCGCACCGATTTCGCCGACGTCGACGCCGGGACCGGCGACCTCCAGTGCGGCGTCTAGCGCCTCGGCGGAGGCCGCCGCCAGTTCGTCGTGGCCCGAGAGGTCGACGGTGACGGCGGTGTCGGCCAGCCACCCGTCGACGTGGACGCCGATGTCCAGATTCACCATCTCTTCGCCGAAGGTGGTCTCGTCGTCGCGCTCTGGCGTCGCGTGGGCGGCCTCCTCGTCGATGGAGATGTTGACTGGGAACGCCGGTTCCCCGCCCAACTCCCGAATCTTCTCTTCGGCCCACTCTGCGACTTCGAGGTGGGAAGTACCGACCTCGACCCGCTCTGCGGCCTCGTCACGCACCTGCGCGAGGATTTCGCCGGCCTCGCGACACTTCTCGTACTGCTCGGACTCGAAGTCCACGTCGCTCATGCCCCGGCGTTGGGCGCTGTGCGTGAAAGCGTTTGTCGTTGGCCGGTAGCCAATCGACCGCCGGCGGATAGTCGGTCCCGCAACGACGGACCGCGGGCCGGACGTCAGTCCGGCCCGGCCCGAGACGCCTGCATCGCAGCCGTGTTGTACTCGCTGCCGACGTGGCCGGCGTGGTCTAGCACGACGATACCCGCTCGCCCACCAGTCGCCGCCTCGAACTCCGCGAGAGCCTCCTCGGCGGCCTGCCGCGGGCCGAACGTCTCCAACAGGTCGACCGCCCGCCGCGCGAGACCGAAACGGGCGATGGCCTCCCCCTCGCCCGTCACGCTCGCACCCCCACGGTCGCCCGCGTAGACCCCCGCTCCAATCTGGGGCACGTCGCCGACTCGACCGGCGAGCGCGAACCACCGGCCGGCCGTCGACGTGGCCGCAGCGAGTCGGTCGCCGTCGGTGGCGACGGCGCCGACAGTGTCCGTCCCCGCGAAGTGTTCACGCACCCACGCGAGGCGGTCGGCCACGTCGCCCGTCGGCGGTTCGGCGTCCTCGTAGCGACCGCGAGTCCGGTCGGTCAGCAGGTCCTCGCCGGTGTCGATACCGCTCGCCGCCGCCAGTTCGACTGCCGGGTCACCGGCGAGGCAGACGTGGGGCGTCTCCGTCGCGACGACGCGGGCCACGTCGGCAGCGTGGGCGACGCCGGCCATCGAACACGCGGCGCCAATCGTCCCGTCGTCGGTCATGAGGCCCGCCTCGGTGCGGACGACACCGTCGCTCTGGACCGCCCCACCCACGCCGGCGTTGAACCTCGGGTTACGCTCCAGCGGTCGGACAGCCGCGAGTACCGCTTCGAGGGGCCCTTCGGCGTCGGTGGCGGTGTCGGCGGCGTCGGCGAGCGTCGACTGGCGGTCGGCCGGTTCCTCGGGCGGCCCTCCCGCGCCACCGTGGACGACGACGTACATACGACACCTCTCGGGCGCCAGACGGAAAACATATCCCCGGCCCACTGCGGCGTACCGACGTGCCGATGTACGCGCGCGAGGACGCCGAGGCGTACCGCGTCGTCGACCGGTGGGAGGGCGGTGTCGGCTGGCAGGCCTTCCCCGAGGAGGGCGGCCAGCGAACGAGTCACGCGGTCCGCGGCCCCGACGGCGGCGTCTGGCTGGTCGACCCGCTGGACGCCCCCGGCGTCGACGACTGCTACGCCGACCTCGGCGAGGTGGCCGGCGTCGCCGTCCTCGCCGACTACCACGCCAGAGACGCGGCGGTGTTCGCCGAGCGACACGGCGTTCCGGTGACGGTGCCGACGGGGCTAGACCGGGTCGCCGACCGTCTCGACGTCCCGACCGAGCGGGCGACCCACTCGCTCGCCGGCTTCGAACTCCGACGGCTCAACCCGCTCCGCGCGTGGCGCGAGACTGTCGCCTACCGCGAGGCCGACGGGACGTTGTACGTCCCCGACTTCTTCGCGGGCGGGCCCTACACCGTCGGGCCTGAACGCCTCTCGATGCGGGTGTTCAGTCGCCTGTTCCCGCCGCGGGAGACGTTCGCGGATCTCGACCCCGAGCGAATCCTGCTGGGCCACGGCGCGGGGGTGTTCGAGGACGCCGACGACGCACTCGAAGACGCCATCGACGGGGCCCGGCGACGGTTCCTGCGAGCGCTCCTCACGAACGGTCCGATGGAACTGAAGGCGATGGTCGACGCACTGCGGTAGTGTCGGCTGAGTTTTCAATGCCGTTCGTTACCACGTCTACGGGAAAACGGCAGTCCTTTAGGCGCGACTATCGATGCGCGAGGTATGGGCTACGACTACGAGAAAGTGGAGGTGCCCGAAGAGGGCCAGCAGATTCAGGTCACAGACGACAACGAACTCGACGTCCCCGAGAACCCCATCATCCCCATCATCCACGGGGACGGTATCGGGACCGACGTCGGTCCGGCCGCCCAGAAGGTGCTGGAGGCCGCCGCGAACGCCACCGGGCGTGACATCTCGTGGATGCGCGTCTACGCCGGTGAGTCCGCTCGCGAGAAGTACGACGAGAACCTGCCCGACGACACCGTCGAGGCCATCAAGGAGTTCAACGTCGCCATCAAGGGGCCGCTGACGACCCCCGTCGGTGCCGGCTTCCGCTCGCTGAACGTCGCGCTCCGGAAGACGCTCGACCTGTACGCGAACGTTCGACCGACCTACCACCTCGACGGCGTCCCCTCGCCCGTCTCCGAACCCGAGAAGATGGACATGGTCACCTTCCGGGAGAACACCGAAGACGTCTACGCCGGCATCGAGTGGGAAGCCGGTACCGACGACGTCGAGGAGGTCAAGGAGTTCGTCGAGGAGGAGATGGGCTTCGACAGCACCATCCACGACGGCCCGGTCGGTATCGGCGTCAAGCCGATTACCGAGTTCGGCACCAAGCGTCTGGTCCGCGAGGCCATCGACTACGCCCTCGAAGAGGAGCGTGACTCCGTCACCCTCGTCCACAAGGGCAACATCATGAAGTTCACCGAGGGCGCCTTCCGTGACTGGGGCTACGAGGTCGCCGAAGAGGAGTACGGCGAGGACGTCATCACCGAGGACGAACTCTGGGAGGAGTACGACGGCGAGCAGCCCGAGGGAACCCTCGTGGTCAACGACCGCATCGCCGACAACATGCTCCAGCAGCTCCTCACTCGTACGGACGAGTACGACGTCATCGCGACGATGAACCTCAACGGAGACTACATGTCCGACGCCGCCGGCGCACAGATCGGCGGCCTCGGCATCGCGCCCGGCGCGAACTTCGGTGAGGCCCGCTGTCTCGCGGAACCGGTCCACGGCTCCGCCCCGAAGTACGCCGGCGAGGACAAGGTCAACCCGACCGCGATGATTCTCTCCGGCCGTCTCATGCTGGAGTACATGGGCTGGAAGGACGCCGGCCAGCTCGTCCGCGACGCCGTCGAGGAGACCATCTCCAACGGCGACGTCACCTACGACCTCGAACGGCAGATCGAAGGCGGCAACAAGCTCGCCACCTCCGAGTTCGCCGACAAGGTCGTCGAGAACGTCGAGCGACTCTCATAGAGAGTCGTCGTGCTCTGACGGCGAAGCCGTCAGAATATAGAGAAGCTCGCGTAAGCGACCCTCGCTAACACTCCACATTCTTTCGCACTCGCCGGCGAGCGGCCGCTATCGCCGCTGGGTGACGGTCGTGTTCTGCACCCAGTCGGGGCGCTCGACGGCCGTCTCGCCGATGTCGGTGACCCGGACCTCCCGGACGATGTGGACCCGGCCGCCGCTGAGGGCGGCGTCGTAGCTGAGTCTTCGAGCGACGACGGTCCCGTCGTAGCGGACCCGCATCCGGACAGCGACGTTCGTTACGTCGCGGGCGAACAGCGGCGTCACCAGTCGGTCAGTGTCCCTCGGGCGGGACCCGACGAGAATCACGTCGCCGTCGGCTTCGCGGCGCGCGACGCGCATCTCGACGGCCGCGAGTTCGCCCTCCAGTCGCTGCTGGTCGGTGAGGTCGGTGAGCAGGTCGCTGTTCTCGGCCGGCCAGCGGAGCAGCGTCACCTCGCCGCGCTGGTTCTCGTAGCGAGTGGCGACGATAGAGCGGTTGGCCCAGTAGTCCACCCGCGTCGTACGCCACCCGGCCCGGTACTCGCTGGCGTTCTGCTGGAACCGGCCGCGGTAGGTCGAGGTATTGGCGGCGACCCAGCGGACGTGGTCGGTCCGGCGTTCGAGGTCGCCGTCCTCGTAGTAGACCCGCTGTTTGCTCGTCAGCGTGTACCCGTCGGTCGACAGCGCCCCCGCGTGTGCGCTTGCCAGCGCGGACGGCACCACGCCGTCGTCGGTCACGCCGGGCGGATAGCGAAGGCCGTCGGTCGGCACCGGCGCCGGGGTCACCGTCTCCGAACTCCCCGAAGGAGTAAAACCGCTACAGCCGGCCAGCACGAGCGCACAGCCCAGCACGAGCACGCGGAGCCGCATCGTTCAGTACAGGTGCCCGAGACACAAACGTCTGTCGCGAAACCGGGGCGAACGCGGCGCTCGCCGGGTCATGAGGGGGTCACAGTCTCGGTCCGGTCCGCGGCCGGCGTGGCCGTCGGCGTCGTCGCCCACGACGGTTCCGTAGGTGGCGCGCCGCCGACGTCGCTGACGAAGAAGTCGAAGCGGAACCACACCGGCTGACCCGTCTCGCGCAGTCTGGCCCGACAGCCGATGGCGAGAGAGGTGACGACGCCGTCGCGGATGCGGACGTTTATGGCGCTGTCGTGCCCGTCTGTCAGGCCGGCCGGGAGCGGGACCGACCGGGCCTCGTCGCTGGTGCCGTAGAGTCGCCGCCCCTCCGGCGTCCCCTCGGCGGAGACGTCGAACCCACGTATCAACCGGGCGACGTAGAACGACAGGGACGGGTCGCTCGGACCGACGACGTCGCCGCGGCCGACGCTCGTGGTGCCGTTCTCCAGCGTCCGGCGGATGGCCGACCCCGACTCGCTCTGCCACGCGGCGTGGTCGCGGACCCTCTCGGGGTACGGCCCGGCGACGCGACGGTTCCAGCGGTACCGTTCCTCGGGTCCGACGACGAACCGGTCGCGCAGGCGGCCGGTCGAGCCGTTGTCGTACTGGACGGTGAAGGCCACCGTGATGGTGTAGGAGCGGCCGTCGAGGGCGGCCCGGTGGCGGTCGGCGATGCGGCCCGTGTCGACGCCCGTATCCCCGCCGACCGGCGTCGTGGTGGTCGTCGGCACGGGTGCCGGGGTCACCGTCTCGGGGCCGTCCGCAGCCTCTGTCCCGAGGCTCTGACACCCCGCGGTCACGAACAGGAGTGCGACTGCGAGCGCGAGCGTGCGTGACCTGGCCACACGCGGCGGTTGCCCGCGTGCGGAGAAGTGTCTTGCGTCGACTCGCGTCAGTCCAGCCAGTCGGGGTCGGTTCGGGGCGGGCTGAACACGTCGATACCGCTGACTGGGTCGTCTCGGCGGTTCTCCGCGCCGTGTGGCTCGTCGCCGGGGATGACGTAGGAGTCGCCCGGGCCGACGACGAACTCCTCGCCGTCGACCTCGAAGGTGAGCGTCCCCGTGATCACGTAGCCCACCTGTTCGTGGGGATGGTTGTGTTCGGGTACCACGGCGCTGGGTTCGATGTGGAAGTGCTGGACGCTCATCGCCTCGCCGGCGGCCATCTGCGTGAGGTGGACGCCGTCGACGACTTCGACAGTCTCGCTCGCGGCCTGTGGAACTTCCTGCATGGGCGAGGTATCGGGGGACGACGGCGTAAATCCACGGATGCGCACAATCCGAACGTTCAACCCCGAACCGGCCCAACGCACCGGTATGTACGCGGTGGTCGGGTGTAGCGAGTGTAGCGCCCTCTGGGTCGTGGAGGGACGACCGGAGACCACGCAGTGTCCCCGCTGTGGGAAGCGCCGCAAGCACGCGAAGCGGCGGAAGTTCGTCGAGACGGACGACGAGGCCCACGCTCGCGAGGTGCGGGCCTCGATGCTCGCGAACCGGCAGGGCGAGGGCGACGCCTTCGCCGAACTGGACTCCTACGCCGAGATGGACCGCCAGGTCGAGGCGTCGGGCATCGACGACGAGACGTACCTCGAAGCGTCGGGCCTCGACAGCGACGAGGTGGCGGCCGCGGGCGAGCGTGCCGAACAGGGGGCGACCAGCGGGTCGAGTCGCAAGGAGACGGTGCTGTCGGCACTGCGCGAACTCGACGGTCCGACCGAGGACGACGTAGTGGCCTACGCCGAGGAACGGGGCGTTCCCGCCGACTACACGGAGAAGACGCTCCGCAAACTCGTCCGGTCGGGGCAGGCGTCGAAGTCCCGTGGCGTCTACCGGTTGCTATGAACTCCTCGCTGGACCTCGAACCCGGCCCCGTCGCCGTCGGGTCGCTCGTCGGCCTCTCGGGCTTGCTGTATCTGCTCGTGCCGGTCGTCGGCCCGGTGTCGCTGGGCGGCCTCTCGGTGAGCGTCGTCGCGCTGTCGGCCGTCGTCCTGACGCTGGGCTTCTCGCTCGGGTTCGTCGTCTTCGCCCGGCGGGGCCACCGACTGTTCGCTGCCGCACACGGTATCTTCGCCGTCGCGTGGGCACTGCTGGCGCTCGGCCCGTTCCTCGGGAGCGGACCTGTGTTGATCGCCGGCGTCGTCGTCCTCGTCGCCGGCGTCGGCTTTCTGGTCACGCAGGGACGCTGAAAACCGTGGGTGGGCCGTCAGACCCACCCGAGCGTCTTCGCCAGTCCCGCCAGCGCCGCGAGCGTCGTCGCGAGCAACTTCAGCAGGTGGAGGAGCCGATGTGTGAGCGATACTGTCGACTCGTCGTCGGTCGGTGGTGGGGACATAGTAGTGGCGCGCCCGCGGGTGCTGCCCGGCGGACGCTTTCGGACGTTGTGAGCGTCGGGGGATAAACCGGAGCCACACCTCCGGAGTGAAAGTGAAAGTGGTCGTCCGTCCGGTGGGTCCGGTTACCGCCCGAGTTCTGCGTGGGCCGAGGAGAGGTGTCGCGAGGACAGCGCCGCCAGCAGCGAGAGTTCGCCCGCCAGCGCACCCGCAGCGATGACCTCCGCCAGCGCGTCGGCGTTGCTCCCGGCGGGGTCGCCGCCGCCACCGTACCCCAGTACGTCGAGTGCTTCCGATTGGGTCGGCAGGCCCGTCCCGCCGCCGACGGTGCCGACCTCCAGTGAGGCGATGGTGACGGAGGCGTAGAGGCCGTCCTCGCGGGCGTCGACGGTCGTGATGGCGTTGCTCCCCTCGACGACCTGCGCGGCGTCCTGTCCCATCGCGAGGAACGCGGCGGCGACGACGTTGGCCGCGTGGGCGTTAAAGCCCAGCGAACCGGCTTTGGCCGAGCCGACGAGGTTCTTCCGGGTGTTTGCCTCGACGATGGCCGCCGACGTGGTGTCGAGGCGCTCCTCGACCTGTTCGTGGGGAATCAGCACGTCCGCCGAGACGGTCCGACCCCGGCCCTCGATGGCGTTGATGGCGGCGGGTTTCTTGTCCGAACAGAGGTTCCCCGAGAGCGCCACGAGGTCCGCGGGCGTCTCGCGCTCGACTACCTCGCAGGCCGCCTCGGTGGCGATGGTCGCCATGTTCATCCCCATCGCGTCCTTCGTGTCGTAGGAAAAGCGCAGGAAGACGCTGTCGCCGACGACGTAGGGCGTCACGTCCTGTAGTTCGCCGTGGCTGGTCGTCGACTCGGCGGCCTCGGCGAGTCGGTCGACGTTCTCTCGGACCCACGCGGACACCTCGCCGGCCTCGGCGACGTCTTCGACCCGGAACACCGGCGCGCGGGTCATCCCGGACTTGAGGACGCGAGCGGTAGCGCCGCCGGCGTTCCGGATGGTCGAGACGCCGCGGTTCACGGAGGCCAGCAGGGCGCCCTCGGTGGTCGCCAGCGGGAGGTAGTGCTCGCCCTCGGCCGCGCCGCCGTCGATGGGCAGGGGGCCGACGACGCCCATCGGAATCTGGGCCGCGCCGATCATGTTCTCGATGTTCGGTTCGGCGTCGGCGGCGTCGAAGGCGTACTCGCCGACGACGTCGAGGTCCACGCCGGTCTCGGCGGCCAGCAGCTGCCGGCGGGCGGCGGCGGCCGTCTCGGCGTCGGTGTGGGCTTCGAGTTCGTAGAGGCGCAACTCGCCCTCGCGGACTCGGTCGGCGAGGGTTTCGGCGTCGATGTCGGTCATACAGGCGCGTGGATGGGGAGGGTCCTAACAGTTGCTCTTGACGCGTCGGTGGTGGGGAGCGGCGTGATTCTCCGTGAACCGCGTCTCGAATCCGCTCGACGACTCACCGCCGACGGTCGGAGGCGAACAGTTTTGCCGCCGCACGACTGGCTGTTAGCATGGTCGACCGCGTGTTCACGAACTGCGAGGTCCGGCCCCGGCCGGGCGACGGGGAGACGGCCCGGGCCGTCGCCGTCACGGGGGACCGAATCACCGCCGTCGGCGACCCCGAGGCGGTCGCGCCGGCGAGCGCCGAACGCGTGGACTGCGGGGGCGGGGTCCTCCTACCGGGCTTCGTCGACGCGCACACGCACCTCGACGTGGTAGGACGGCGGGAGGCGGAGGCGGACCTCGGCGGGGCCGACGGCCCGGCCGACTGCGTCGACCGCCTGCTGGCGGCCGACGACGGCGACGGCTGGATGCTCGGCTTCGGCTACGACGAGGGCGAGTGGGGCGGTCGTCGCCTCCGGGCGAGCGACCTCGACGAGGCCAGTGCGGACCGCCCGGTCGCGGCGTTCCGTGAGGACCTCCACACCGTCTCGGTCAACCACGCCGCGCTGGACCGACTGGACCTGCCCGCGTCGAGCGTCGAGAGCGAGGACGGAGCGCCGACGGGCGTCCTCGTCGAGGACGCCGCCGAGGCGGTGTTCGACGCCGTCGCGCCGGACCGAGAGCGCACCCGCGAGTACCTGCTGGCCGCCCAAGACGTGGCGCTCGCCGAGGGCGTCACGGCGGTCCACGACATGGTCCGGCGCTCGCACGCGCCGCGGGTGTACCGTGACCTCGACCTCGCCGGGGACCTCGCGCTGCGGGTCCGGTTGAACTACTGGCGGGACCACCTCGACGCCGTCCGGGAGGTCGGACTGGCGACGAACCACGGGAGCGAACGGGTCGAGGTGGGCGCCATCAAGACGTTCGTCGACGGGGCCATAGGGTCGAGTACCGCCCGCCTCCGCGAGCCCTACAGCGACGCGGCGGACGAGGACGCCGTCGGAGCGTGGCGACTCCCGCCGGACGAACTCCGGGAACTGGTCGCCGAGGTGAGCGAGGCCGGCCTCCAGTTGTCGGCCCACGCCATCGGGGACGCGGCCATCGAAACCGTGCTAGAGGCGGTGGCGGCCGTCGGCGAGGGCGAATCGGCGAACGCACGCCACCGCGTCGAACACGCGGAGGTGCTGACCGGCGACCTCGTCGAACGCCTCGGCGCTTCGGCCCTCGTCGTCTCCGCCCAGCCGAACTTCCACCGGTGGGCCGGCCCCGGTGGGTTGTACGCGGACCGCCTCGGTGAGCGTCGCGTCGAGACGAACCGCTTCCGGGACCTGCTGGACGCCGGCGCGACGCTGGCGTTCGGGAGCGACTGCATGCCGCTCGGTCCGCTGTACGGTGTCGAACACGCCGTCACCGCTCCGACCCCCGGCCAGCGACTGACCGTCGGCGAAGCGATACGGGCCTACACCCACGGCGGTGCCGTCGCCGGCTTCGACGAGCATCGACTCGGCACCGTCGAGACAGGGAAACTGGCCGACTTCGCGGTCCTCGCCGCGTCGCCGTGGACCGTCGCCGCCGACGCCGTCGCCGACGTCGACGTGACGATGACAGTCTCCGGCGGCGAGGTCGTGTTCGACGCTCGTCGCTGAGGTCAGTCCAGTCGTTGGAGCGTGTACTCCCCGGCCGGACACCGGAACCGGGCCAGCAACCGTCGGTTCGCGTTCGCCGAGTTCGTCCGTTTGTCGACGCCGTAGGCGCTGTACGTGCAGGCGTCGGGCGTGAACTCGACGGTTGCGTACCCCCAGTCGTGGCTGTCGAAGAACCGGACGTGTGGATTGTACTCCTGTACGTATCGCTCGACGAGGCGCCGAACCTCGGGGTCGTTCGGCAGGCCGAGCAACTCACGGAGGTTCTGGCTCGTTATCGCGGGCGTCATGAACTCGACCCCGTAGCGGCGGTCCCGCCCCTCGATGTAGCCCGCCAGCGCGGTGTGCATGTCGCCGGTGAGCGCCACCAGCGAACTGTCGCTCTCCGCTGCGGCCCGGAGAATCCGGTCGCGTTCGGCGGCGAAGGCGTCCCACGCGTCGGCGTTGAGCAGATCGACGCCGCCCAAATCGAGGTCGAACTCCATCGCCAGCACCTCGTTGGCCCACGCCGACCACGTCGCGTCGCTGGCGGCGAGTCGGTCGGTGAACCACTGCCGCTGGCGCTCGCCCAGCATCGTCTCGGTTATCTCGCCGTCGCTCTCGCCGATGCGGGCGCCGAACTGCGCGCCGTCGGCGGGTGCGGTCCGGTACAGTCGCTCGTCGGTGACGAACAGGTCCACGAGGTCACCGAAGCGGTAGCGTCGCCAGAGGGCTATCTGGTCCAGCAGCGAGCCGGCGTCGGGGTCGTAGGCAACCCGCGTCGGCGTGTACTCCCACCACGCCCGGATACCGTCGGCGAACAGTTGCGTCATGAACTCGGGGTCGTCGTTGCGCGGGTGGTCACCGCGGCCGGCGTAGGGGCGACCCGCCTCGTAGTCCCAGTAGCGGTTGTTCACTATCTCGTGGTCGTCCCACGTCTGGATGATGGAGTGGGCGGCCAGCGCTTCCTGCAAGAACCGGTCCGTGCGGTAGGTACGGTGGAGATAGCGGAAGTCGTCGAGGTCCATCACCACGTTCTCGCCGCTGGGCAGGGAGAGCGAGCGGTCGTCGAACTGCCCGCCGCCGCGTTCGTAGATGAAGTCGCCGAGGTGGACGACGAAGTCGACATCCTCGTTCGCGACGTGGTGGTACGCGCCGTAGTAGCCGTTGCGGTAGTCCTGACACGTCGCGAGGGCGAACGCGACCCGGTTCGGACTGGCGTCGGGCGCGGGGAGGGTCCGACAGCGCCCGACCGGACTCGTCGCGCCGTCGTAGGCAAACCGGTAGTAGTAGCGCCGACCGGGCGCCAACTCGCCGTCGAGTGCGGCCTTGACGGTGTAGTCGTGGTCCGCGACCCGGTCGGCCGGGACGCGCCACGACCCGACGGTGTTCGAGAGGGCGGCGTCGCGGGCGACGGTCAATCGGAGGGGTACCCCCTCGCGGTGCGCGTCGGGCGAGACGCGCGTCCAGAGGACGGCGCCGGTCGGCGTGGGGTCGCCGCTGGCGACGCCCTGCGGAAACACCGCTGACGACGGGGGCCCGGCGGCGGTCATCATCGCCCGGGGGAACGACGAGACGTCGTGTGCGCGTGCGGCGGCCGACCCGGGGAGTGTCGCCGCCAGTACCGCCGCGAGGACGGTCCTGCGGCCGTAGTCGACGTCGTCCGTCTGTAGCATAGCCCGCCGGACGGCCGAGATGCACTAAGTAAACGGAGGATTAGCGACCCGACACCCGCGATAGGGCTGGCTTAGCGGGACGGCCACCCTCGCTATTTGCTCCGCGGTAACATACATCACAATTCGACAATCGCCGGTATCGAGTCCCGATTCCCAACACGAACAGGTATTGAAGGAAAAATCTTTTCAACATCACAGTCCGAACGGTTTGGTACCGATAGGTGCGTCAACCGTGCCCGAAATGGAAACGGCTGAGTTCGAAACCGACCTCAGTCTCTTCAAGTACGACAACCTCGAACAGCTCCCCCCGGCGTACCGGGACCTCGAGGAGGACGAACGGACCGAGCGCATCGAAGCCGCGCTCGAAGAACTCGGCGACGACGTGGTCATCCTCGGCCACAACTATCAGCGACGCGAAATCGTCGAGCACGCCGACTTCATCGGCGACTCCTACCAACTCTCCGTCGAGGCGGCCGAGAGCGACGCCGACTACGTCATCTTCGGCGGCGTGACGTTCATGGCAGAGTCCGCCGACATCATCACGGACGAGGACCAGAGCGTCATCCTGCCGTCGATGGAGGCCTCCTGCCCGATGGCGGGGATGGCCGAGGCCCTGCAGGTCGACGCGGCGTGGGCGGAACTGACCGCCGCGACGGACGAGGACATCATCCCCATCACGTACATGAACAGCTACGCCGACCTGAAGGCGTTCTGCGCCGAACAGGGCGGGCTGGTCTGTACGTCCTCGAACGCCCACAAGGCCTTCGAGTATGCCTTCGAGCGGGGCGATAAGGTGCTGTTCCTGCCCGACAAGCACCTCGGCGAGAACACGGCCCACAGACTCGACATGGCCGACGAGACGGTCGAGTGGGACCCGTGGGACCCCGAGGGCACCGACGCCGAAGAGGCCGTCGAGAACGACGTCATCCTCTGGGAGGGGTACTGTCAGGTCCACGAGCGGTTCAGCGAGGACCACGTCGAGGCGATTCGGGCCGACGACGCCGACGCGAACGTCATCGTCCACCCCGAGTGCCGCCGAGAGGTCGTCGAGGCCGCCGACGTGGTCGGCTCGACAGCTACCATCTGTGAGACCATCGAGAACGCCGACCCCGGCGAGACGTGGGCCATCGGCACCGAGATTCACCTCACCAACCACCTCCAGCGGTGGCACCCCGAGGTGAACGTGGTTCCGCTCTGTGGCGACGCCTGCATGGACTGCAACGCCATGCGCCAGATAGACCCGAACTACCTGACGTGGGTACTCGAAGAACTCGTCGCAGGCCGCGAGCGCAACGTCATCGAAGTCGCGCCCGAGGAGAAGGAACTGGCGCAGGTCGCACTCGACCGGATGCTGGAGATCTGATCATGAGCGAACACGACACTTCGGACGTGCTGGTCGTCGGGTCCGGCATCGCCGGGCTCGCGGCGGCGCTGGGGGCCGTTCGCGAGCTCGAACAGCGTGAGAGCTCGGAACGAGCGAGCGGTGGAACCGCGAGCAGCGAGGGCAGCGACGTCACCCTCGCGACGAAGGCCACCCGTCCCGAGGGAGCCTCCTCGTGGTGGGCACAGGGCGGCATCGCCGTCTCGCGTGACGACCCGGAGCAGTTCAAACAGGACATCATCGCCGCCAGCGACGACACCGCCGACCCCGACGCCGTCGACGTGTTGGTCGAGAACGCCAACGAAGCCGTCGAGGACGTGCTGTTCGATACGCTCGACGTCGAATTTGACCAGAACGGGGACGGCCCCGACTACACCCGCGAGGCCGCCCACAGCGAGGACCGCATCCTCCACGTCGACGCGGCGACGGGCAAACACATCCACGTCCCGTTCCTGAACTATCTCGACGACCACGACGGCGTCGAGATTCTGGACGACACCGCCGCGCTGGAGTTGATTCGCCACGAGGGGCGGGTCCACGGCGCGATGCTCGAATCCGACGGCGAGGTGACCCCACACTACGCGGGGAGCGTCGTCCTCGCTACGGGCGGCATCGGCGAACTGTACCCGCGGACGACCAACCCCGATAACGCCACCGGCGACGGCATCGCGATGGCCGCACTCGCCGGCGCCGACGTCGAGGACATGGAGTACGTCCAGTTCCACCCGACTGCGTGTGTTAGCGAGCCACCCCGTGGCTCGGACGGAGGCGGTGGAACCGCCGGAGCGGACGGCGACGTCGCCTTCCTCGTCAGCGAGGCGGTCCGCGGTGAGGGCGGCCTCCTGCGGAACGGCGAGGGCGAGCGGTTCATGCCCGACTACCACGCGGACGCAGAACTCGCGCCGCGGGACGTGGTCGCCCGCGCCGTGAAGGCCGAACGCGAAGCGACTGGCGAGGTGACGCTCGACGTCGGTCCCGTCGACTTCGCCGAGGAGTTCCCCGGCCTCGCAGAGCGGTGCGAAGACCACGGCGTCGACTGGGAGACGGGGATTCCGGTCGCCCCGGCTGAACACTTCCTCTGTGGCGGCGTCGCCGTCGACGAGTACGGCCGGACGACGCTCGACCGTCTCTACGCCGTCGGGGAGTGTTCCCGGACCGGCGTCCACGGCGCGAACCGCCTCGCGTCGACCTCTCTGCTCGAAGGGCTGGTATGGGGCCTGCGCGCCGGCGAGGACGCCGCCGGCCGGCCGGTCGCGCCGATCGAGGCACCGGACCTGCTGGAACGGGACCCGGACCTCCCGCCGAAGTTCGCCCGCGATAAGTTCCACCGCCTGCGTCGCGTGATGGACGAGCAGTTGGGCGTCGAGCGCGACCCCGAAGAACTGAACCGCGCGATGGCGGTTCTGCGCCGTCTCAAGGGCGAGGTCGACGCCTACGTCCGCACGCGAACGTCCCGGTCGCTGTACGAACTCCGCCACGCCAGCGTCACCGCGCTGCTGGTGGCCCGCCACGCCGCCGAGAACACGGAGAGCGTCGGCACCCACAACCTCGTCGAACCCGACCAGCCGGAACCCCCGGCCGACGACTGATGATTACGGACGCCGACGTGGACCGGTGGCTCCGCGAGGACGTGGGTCACCACGACGTGACGAACGACGTTCCGGGCGACACCGAGGGCCGTCTGGTCGCGAAGGAAGCCGGCGTCGTTGCCGGGGTGGACGCCGCGCGAGCGGTGTTCGAGTACGTAGGCGTGACCGCCACCGAGGCCGTCGACGACGGCACGTCGATAGCGACCGGCGACGTGGTCCTCAGCGTCGAGGGACCCGCCCGCGAGGTGTTGCGGGGCGAACGCGTCGCCGTCAACGTCGTCGGGCACGCCTCGGGTATCGCCACGAAGACGCGGGAAGCCGTGGACGAGGCGCGTGCCGTCGACGACGACGTGCGAATCGCGGGAACTCGCAAGACCACGCCCGGCCTGCGCGGCGTCGAGAAACGGGCCGTCGCCGCGGGCGGCGGGGACACCCACCGCCTCGACCTCTCGCACATGGTGATGGTCAAGGACAACCACGTCG
Source organism: Haloarcula sp. JP-L23 (assembly GCF_011602445.1). Lineage (NCBI taxonomy): Archaea > Methanobacteriati > Methanobacteriota > Halobacteria > Halobacteriales > Haloarculaceae > Haloarcula > Haloarcula sp. JP-L23. Next base: position 3,261,878 of record NZ_CP050014.1, read on the forward strand.
CGGAGATGGGACTCGACGGTGCCATCTCCCACTTCCGCGAACAGGCCTCCTTCGCCACGCAACTCGACGTGGAAGTCGAGAGGCCCGAAGACGCGCCGAAGGCCGTCGAAGCGGGCGCGGACATCGTCCTGCTCGACAACATGAGCGTCGCCGAGACGGAACGAGCGGTCGACCTCGTGGCCGCGGCCGAGGGCGACGCGCTCACGGAGGCCAGCGGCGGCATCACCGTCGCGGACGTGGCCGACTACGCCGCTACCGGCGTCGACGTCATCTCGATGGGGGCGCTGACCCACTCCGCGCCCACGCTCGACCTCTCGTTCCGGACCGGGTGAGCGGGACGCTTTTGTCGGTCACCGGCCGACTGTGAGGAGATGCCTGCCGAGGTGCGAACCTGCGACGACCACGGGTTCTTCGAGGGCGAGCAGTGTCCGGACTGTGGCGACAACGGCCGCCTCGTCCTCCGGGGCGACCGACGACGACGGCTCTCGAAGTTCGTCTCGGGAGCGCTCAGGCACTTCCCCGAGGACGCCGGCCTCGAACTCGACGCGACGGGATGGACGCCGTTCGCGGCGCTGGTCGCCGCCGTCGAACGGACGTACGACTGGGCCGACCGCGAGATGCTCGCAGGGGTCGTCGCGACGGACCCGAAAGGCCGGTTCGAGCGGACCGGCGGCGACGGTGGCGAGAACGACCGGATTCGCGCGGCCTACGGCCACTCCGTCGGTGTCTCGCTAGACGCCGGTGACGACCCGGTGCCCGAGACGCTGTATCACGGCACCGCCCCGCGGAACGTCGACGCCATCGAGCGCGACGGACTGAAGCCGATGGGCCGCCAGCACGTCCACCTCTCGGGGAGCGTCGCGGACGCCCGCGAAGTCGGTCGCCGCCACGCCGACGACCCCGTGGTGTTCGCCGTCGACGCCGCCGCGATGCAGGCCGACGGGCGCGACGTCACTCGGCGGGGAACGGCTACCTACACGACCGACGCCGCCCCACCGCAGTACCTCACTCGCCGTGACGGAGACTGATCATATATGGCTGCGTGGGTCCCGGCAGACCGTCCCCGAATCACTAGCTTTATGCTGGGATTCTCAGTCAGATACGACAGACACGAAGCCGGGCACGCCGGACGGCAGTCCGACCGTAGCGATGGTATCTGGAGAGGCAGGGGACCGAACGCGGACCGACGCACACCTCCGTGAGCGGCCGCTCCGCGACTATCTCGGCGGCGAAGAGGAACTGTTCTACGTCCTGCTGAACCAGCGAGTCGGCGTCGAACGGGCTCGCGAGGAGACGGTCCAAATACGACCAGCAGCGGACTGTGGTGCCGTCGCCGGCCTCACCGACCGACGGGTCCTCCTCCTCGTGGGCGACCCCGACGGGCACGACGGGGACTTCGTCGCGTCGCTCCCGTACGCCGACGTCACCGACGCGACGGCAGTCACCGAGATGCTCACCGCCAGTCTTCGGTTCGAGACGGCGGCAGGCGCGACGTGGTCGTTCACCGCCCGCGAGGCAGACGTCGACGACGTGGCACAGTTCCTCACCGACGCCTGTGACGGGTGGGGCGAGGTGACAACCGCGCTGGACGAACTCGACGGTCACTGTGACGCCCTCGCGGCAGCGCTCGATGCGGCGAACTGGGCGGCGTTCGACGACCGCCGGGCCGCCGCAGAGTCCGCGCTCGAAACCGCCCGCGACGGCGCCGACGACGCGCCCATCGACGGCGTCGTCGACCGCGTCGAACGACTCTCGACCGACCTCTACCGCCTCGTCCGGGACCGTCACGTCGGACGCGGCGAGGAACTCCTCTCGGAGGCCGAGCGCTTGCTCGACGACGGCGCGTTCGAGGCCAGTCACGACCGCATCGAGACCGCCCGCGAGCGGTTTCAGGACGCGACCGACGTGGCGACCGCCCACGACGTCGACGACGAACCCGCACAGGCGGGCCTCGCGGCGGCCGACGACCTCGAATCGTCCGTCACCGCACGCCCCATCGAAGCCGCTCGCGAGGCCGACGACGCCGTGGACGACGAGGGCGACCCCGCCGACCGCGTCGCGGCGCTCGAAGACGCACTGGACGCCTACCGCGTGGTGGCGCGGGTCGTGACCGCCGACGAGCGCCCCTTCGACGGCGACCCCGAGACGGTCCGCGAGGAGACCGAAGCGGTCATCGCCGACCTCGTGAGAGCGCGAGTCGAGTGCGCCCGCGAGCGACGCGCGGCGGGCGAGTGGGAATGGGAGGCCGGCAACGACGAAGCGGCCTACGACCTGCTCTCTGCGGCCCGGGACGACCTCGACCGAGCGCACGAACTGGCCGCGGAGTTCCCGCCGGGCGACGCCGACGCTATCCGGAGAGAGCGCGAGGAGCTGGTCGAAGACATCGACCCGCTGGTGATTCGCTACGAACTCGCACAGGCCAACGAGAAGTTGGAGCACTGATCGGTCCGTGGCGCTCAGACGAAACGAATATTCCGTCGATACGACAACTGCAAACAGCGTATGCTCTACCGTGGTTGGTCCCCCAGCGAGCGACAGCGGGCCGTCGTCTCCCTCGGTCTCGGCCTCCTGCTGGTCCTGAACCCGCTGCTCGTCTACACGCTCGGCCTCGGCGAACCGACCTACGAGTACCGAGCGGTCGAGGTGACGCCGGCGGGCGACAGCGTCGAGCTCGAGACGCGGCCCCATCCGGCGTATCGGACGCAACCGGTCTGGGGCGTCGACTGCTTCCGGCTCCGTGGGTCGTACTCCTGCTACCTGTCGGAATCCCTCGCGAAACGGGGGCGCGCGACAGTCAACGTCACCCGGTACGAGACGACGCCTCGCGCGCGATACGTCCGTCTCGGCGATGGGTTCTACCGCAGGAGTACCACGGAGCACGGGGAGGCGGTGACGCTGTCTCTAGAGCGCGTCTCCGCCGCGGCGGTTCTCGATAACGTGAGTAGTTCGGTCGAATACGTCAGCCCGCCGGTCGCCGCCGCCATCGAGGACGGCACCGCCCGCTCACACGTCGAGGAAGACGGAGCGAAGTTCGTCGAAGCGGACGGGCGTTACTACTACGTCGCCGCGCGACAGGTCGACGGCGGCGTCGAAGGCAGGTGGTGGGCCTCGTCGCTCGGAGTCCTCGTCGGCCTCGCCGCACTCAGACGCGGCAGACGGATACGAACGAGCGAGTGTGCGTGACTCCTCACTCGACCAGCGGCGTGCCGGTCATCTCCTCGGGGCGGTCGATGCCCATCAGCGTCAGCATCGTCGGCGCGAGGTCGGCGAGGGTGCCGCCGTCGCGGGCCGTCTTCCCGGCCGCCGTCCCGTCGGCCGAGAGGTAGATGAACGGCACCGGGTTGGTCGTGTGGGCGGTGTGTGGGTCGTCTTCGGTGCCCATGTCGTCGGCGTTGCCGTGGTCGGCACAGACCAGCAGGTGTCCGCCGGCCGACTGGACCGTCTCGGCGAGGCGGCCCAGTTGCTCGTCGACGGCCTCGACGGCCTCGATTGCGGCCTCGTAGTCGCCCGTGTGGCCGACCATGTCGGGGTTCGCGTAGTTGAGCACCATCGCGCCGGGGTCCTCCGTCTCGATGACGTCGATAGCGGTGTCGGTGACCTCCGGGGCGCTCATCTCCGGCTTGAGGTCGTAGGTGGGCACGTCGGGGCTCTCGACGATGTGGCGAATCTCGCCCTCGAACGCCACCTCGCGGCCGCCGTTGAGGAAGTACGTAACGTGGGGGTACTTCTCGGACTCCGCGAGACGCAACTGAGTCTCGCCGGCCTCGGCGAGGACCTCGCCCAGCACGTTCTCGGGTTGGTTCGGCGGGAAGGCGACGGGCACGTCGAACGTGGCGTCGTACTGGGTCATCGTCACCAGCCGCGTCTCGGGCGGTTCGGTGTCGGCGCCCCAGTCCTCCGGCCGGATGTCGGCGAGCATCCGGGTGAGTTGTCGGGCGCGATCCGAGCGGAAGTTGAAGAAGACGACCGAATCGCCGTCCGCCAGTGCGGGACCGCCCGCCACGAGCGTCGGTTCGACGAACTCGTCGGTCTCGCCGCGCTCGTAGGACTCGGTGGCGGCGTCGACGGCCGTCTCGGCGGTGAAATCGGCCTCGCGATGGACGATGGCGTCGTAGGCTCGGCGGGTCCGCTCCCAGTTCTGGTCGCGGTCCATCGCGTAGTAGCGGCCCGAGACGGTGGCGACGTGGCCGGTGCCGTGTTCCTCGGCGTGGGCCTGCAGTTCGGCGAGGTACCCCTCGCCGCCCTTCGGCGAGGTGTCGCGGCCGTCGGTGAACGCGTGGGTCACGGCGTCGACGTCTCGCTCGCCGGCGAGTTCGATGAGCGCGTGGAGGTGGTCCTGATAGGAGTGGACGCCGCCGTCGGAGACGAGGCCCATGAAGTGGACGCGCCCGCCGTGTTCCTCGGCGTACTCGAACGCAGAGAGGATGCGGTCGTTCTCGAAGAAGGCGGGGTCCTGCGCGTCGTCGTCCGGCGGACTTTCGCCCCGCGAACGGGCGATACTGTCGCTGACGCGAGCGGAGTCCTGCTTGACGACGCGGCCGGCGCCGATGTTGAGGTGGCCAACCTCCGAGTTCCCCATCTGGCCCTCGGGGAGGCCGACGCGGCGACCGTGCGTCTCCAGCGTCGAGTGTGAGCCTGCGTCCCAGTACCGGTCGAAGTTCGGCGTATCGGCCGCGGCCACGGCGTCCCGTACGTCGTCGTCCGGGTTGAGGCCCCAGCCGTCGAGGATGACGAGCCCGACTTGCATACTCGGAGGGTGGCGTGACCGGCCTAATAGCCCTTCGGTCGCTCGCAAGCCCCCGGATTTCTTCACCGACGGTAGCTCTTTCACCCCAGTGAACAAATTCACACTCGATGACACGAACTGCCGAACTGGCGTCGTTCAACAAGGCGCTCGGCGACCTGCTGACGGACGCACCGGAGTTAGAACAGTTCACGGGGTTCCTCGACGCCGCGGAGGGCGACGACGCGCTGGACCACAAGACGAAGGAACTCGTGTCGCTGGCTATCAGCGTCGTCGTCCACTGTGAGAACTGCATCCTCTGGCACACCGACGCGGCGCTGAAAGCCGGCGCGACCCACGAGGAAGTCGTCGACGCGTTGAAAGTCGCCGTCGTGATGGGCGGCGGGCCGGCACTGACCTACGCCGCCGAGGCCCACGAGACACTGGAAGCGCTGGAAGACGAGCGCGGCGAGTGACACCCCGACGAGGCCGCCGTCCGGGGGTGCCGGGAACCCCGACGTTAAGAGGCTGGCCCGTCACCCTACGGGCATGACACGGAACATCCTCTCGGACGATCTCGCCGACAGCATCGTCACGACGGCTCGCACCGCCACTGGCGACTCGCTGCGGTCGGTCACCTACTTCACGCGTGCGAACTTCGAGCAGTTGTACCTGCGTGAGGACTTAGAACAGGACGCGGACCTCAACGACTTCGTCGGCCACGAGTGGCAGGGCTACAAGCAGACGAAGAACGCCTATCAGGACTCCGAACTCGGCGAGTACAGATTCACCGTTCGGGCCTTCGAGAACGGCTACCTCCTGCGGGCCACTACCGACCGGCAGGGCGTTCTCATCACCACCGATGGGCTCTCGATGAGTTCCTACGAGGAAATCGCAGAGGCCATCGAACGGCTCCTGCGCGAGGAATCCGGCAAGGAGTAATCAAAACAGGTTCGCCAGCCAGTTAGCGGCGTTGAGCGCGACCAGTAGCCCACCTTCTAGCCGCGACAGGGCGGCGTCGGTGTAGAACAGCACCGTCACGAGCACGACGGTCCCGAGTAGCCACGCCGTCCCCTCGATGCCCACCGGCGTCACCGGGAGCGGGTGGACCACGGCCGCGAGTCCCAGCACACCGAGGACGTTGAAGATGCAACTCCCGACGAGACTGCCCGCCGAGATGCCGGTCCGGCCCTGTCTGGCCGCCGCCAGCGAGGTGGCGAACTCCGGTAGCGAGGTGCCGGCGGCGACGACGGTGATGCCGATGACCCACTCGGAGATTCCCAGTGCCTGTGCGATGTCGACGGCCGACAGCACGAGGAGGTGCCCGCCGCCGACGACCAGTCCGAGGCCGGCGACGAGACGCCCGGCGTCGGGCCAGTGGAACTGCTGGTCTACCGCGGCGGCCAGCTGCTCGCCCCCGTTCCGGGCGAGATAGAGGAGGTACCCCAACAGGCCGGCGAACAGAAGCGCCCCTTCGAGGCGCCGGAGACGGCCATCGAGGACCAGTCCGAACAGGAGCGCCGTCGTCACGACGAGCAACACCGAGTCTCGGCGGACGAGCGCTCTGGAGGTCGCAAGCGACCGGACGAGGGCGACCCCGCCGAGGACGAACCCCAGATTGAGGACGTTCGACCCGACGACGTTCGCGACGGAGATGTCCGTCTGGCCCGCGAGTGCGGCGTCTATCGTCACGGCGAACTCCGGCGCCGAGGTGCCGAAGGCGACGACGGTGAGGCCGACAACGAGGCCCGGAACTCCCAGTTGGCGGGCGATACGACCAGCACCGGTGACGAACTGGTCCGCGCCGAACCAGAGCGCGACGACGGCGACGCCGACGAACAGCGCGTCGAACAGCACCATCTCAGCACAGGGGCGAGTTCGGGGCGACGTTCACGGCCGATGCTGGCGACATACTGCCAGCTACCCCCAGCACCCACGTAACCGTTGTGCCAATCTGTGGGGTCCGTCCAGTCCTGCGGCACAAGGTTCGATAGCCGAACCGTCTCGTCTGGTACCGGCGTCGAAACCGGACGGGGTTTCTGGCTGTCGGAAGCGTCGCCGTCGCCCATCGAAACCCCGTCCGTTACAGTGGGTAGACCCCACCAGAGTTATGCTCCCGCCAGCGAACCCACGCACATGACGCTGGACCCGGTACACGTCGACGGTATCGCGAAACTCGCCGGACAGGTGGGTGCGACCGTCGAGTCGAGTGACCAAGGGGCCGCCGCCGAGGAGGTGTGGGCGAACTTTCTGGACCCGCTGTACGACACCAACGGCCGCGAGACACTGGTCCCGCTCGGCGAGCAACGCCGTCGGAAAGTCCCCATCGCCGACATCGCGCTGGAAGACCCCCCGTTCCCGACCCAACACGGGCTGGACTCGGGGACCATCAACCCGACCACGTTCAAGAACGGCCTCGTGCTGGACGTCGCACAGGCGGCGATGAGCGCGACGCCCTCCGACGTGGACCTCCACCGCGGCCGGACCATCATCATGGCGGTCCACTCCAACGACACGACGCTCCAGTTCGACGGCGAGTGGCGGGCCGACGACCGGGGGTACGCCCGCCGTCGCGTCCTCGACGCGCCGCAGGTCGACCGCTTCGAACAGCGCGTCGTCCACGCGCTGGCGCTGTATCTCGCCGAGAGCGAGCACGCGCTGTTGAACGCCGACTCGGTCGAGGACCTGTTCGTGCTGGACGGCCCCGTCTACCCGACCGGCCTCCTCCGGTGGGCCGACAGGGACACCGAACTCGCGGAGGTGTTGGCCGAGGACGACCGCCCGAAGAGCGTGGTCGGCAACTACGTCGAACTCGTCGAGCGGTTCGTCGAGCGAGACGTGCCACTCGTCGGGTTCGTCAAGAACTCCTCGCGGAAGCCCCTGACCCGCGCCGTCCGCAAGAAGACCACCGCCCCGTGGACGAACGACAGCGCCTTCTTCCGCCACGTGCTGGAGCGTCGGGACGACGACGGCGAGCGGCAGGACGACGCACTCACCTGCACCAACTGGTTCCGCTCGCGGGCCGGCACCGACGGGACGATGGCCGCCGACGGCGACGCACTGGGCATCGAGCGGACGCTGGACTCCGAACTGTACGAGGTCACCTTCTTCGTCTGCTACGACCCCCGCACCGACCTCGTCTTCCGCGTCGAAGCCCCCTACGCGTTCACGAAGGACCCCGACCGACGGGAACGGCTCACGCGTCAGGTACTCCACGACGTGGCCGCCGAGCGCGGCCCGCCGCTGGCCATCGCGAAGGCCGACGAACTCGCGAGCATCGACCGACAGGGGAGCGAGGAACTCACCCGCCGCATCGAACGGGAGTTCGACATCGACCGCGACTCGTCGTACAACGACCTCCGCTGGGGGGCCATCGAAGAGACGTTCTGAGTTACGCTTCCTCTGGCTGGAGCACCGACACCTCGACGGCGTCCGCGTCGACGCCGAGGCGGACGAACTGGGTGCGGACGTGCTCTTTAGCCGCCGAGAGCGCCGCCTCGCGGGTCTCGAACCCCCGTGGCATCGGCGACTCGAAGGCGACCCGTAGCTCCCGGTCGCCGACGGTCTGGGCCTGTCCGCCGCTCTCGACCTCGTAGAAGGAGTCACACACCCAGACGTAGGGTGCCCCTTCGTCCGGCGCACCGCGATACGAGGGGGGCTCCTCGCCCGGTTCGTACAACGTGCCAGTCAGTCCGGTCCCCCCGGCGGTCCCGCGAACGAGTAACATGGCCGTAGCTACGCGCTCTGGCGGCAAAAGCTCCCCGAGGACCGTCGTCGCCGCTGACAGGTTCGGCGGTCCGGGCGGCTGAGCGGGTCAGAACCGGCAGTCGACGACCACGGGGAGGTGGTCCGAGGCGTAGTGGTCGTCGTCCCGGTCGGTGACGGCCGTCCAGCTATCGACCGCCACCCCCTCGCTGACGAACACGTGGTCGATACCCATCTCGGGAACGAGGTCGTGAAAGTCCGTCCGCGTCGTCGTCGGCCCGTGTCGGACGGGTGTGCGGTCGCGGGCGTCCTCCAGCGTGCGCCCGTCCGGGAGCGCGTGGCCGTCCGTGCGCTGGTGGGCGGGGGCACCGACGACGCAGTTGAAGTCGCCGCTCAGGACGACCGCCTCGCCCTCGACGACGCCGTTTAGCCGCGACAACACGAGGTCGATGCCCTTCTCGCGCGCCTCGGCCCCGATGTGGTCGAGGTGGGTGTTCACCGCCAACAGCGCGTCCCCGGTCGCCCGGTCCCGGAGTCGCCCCCACGTCGCCACCCGGGGGTGTCGCGCGTCCCACCCGACGCTCCCCGGCGTCTCGGGCGCCTCCGAGAGCCAGAACGTGTCCGTCCCTTCACAGTCAAAACGCGCCGTCCGGTAGCCAATCGCCGTGTGCTCGCCGCCCGCTTCGACCGTGTCGCGCGGGTCACCGACCCAGTCGTACGTCGGGAGGAGCGTCTCCAGTTCCAATATCTGGTGTCTCTGTGCCTCCTGTACCCCGACGACGTCCGGGGCGTGGTACCGAATCGTCCCGGCGACGAGGCGGCGCCGATGGGACCAGTTGTCCAGTCCATCTTCGGGGGCGTCGTAGCGGACGTTGAACGACATCACCCGTACCGGTTCCATACCACCTCTCCAATACCCACGAGCGTAAGGTTTCACTTCCGCCACGCTGGGGAAAGGTGTTAATCCCCGGCTACCGTGGGTCCCGATATGTCCGACCTCGGGGATTTCACCGATTTCGACGGCGAGGACGCGGCCGACGACGAGGCGTCGGCTACCTCGTCTACCGGCACGGCCGACGAGACGGTCGCGGAGAGCGACGACGGGTTCGAAGACATCGACGTCGACCCGGTCGGTGCCGACAGCGGCCTCGGCGTCCTCTCGGCGGCCGACGGCCTCCGCATCAGCGAGGAGGCCGACGAGTGTCGCCTGCGGGCCTACGTCACCGCCGCCAACCGCTCTGCGGTCCGCATCGGGAAGTACCTCCTCGTCCCGTACCCAGACGGGGAACGTCTCTTCTGTCGCATCTCGGCGCTGGAGTACGCACAGGAGTTTCGCGCCGACGACGCCACGGAGATTCACGCCCGACGCGCGATGCGCCAGCAGGGCATCGACGAACAGGACTTCAAGTTCATGGCGGAACTGGACCCCGTGGCCGTCCTCTATCAGGACGGAGACGAACTCAAGCGGCGGATGACCGACCGGGTCCCGAAGCCAGAAACCGTCGTCCGCGAGGCCACCGACAAGTCCGAAATCAAGACCGGGCTGAAGATACCCGAGGACGGCGTCTTTCTGGGCCACCTCTCGGTCGGTGGCGAGAAGGTCAAGACGAGCGCCGAACCGCCGACCATCGACTACCGCCTGAAGGACAACTACGACGACGGCGACCCGCTCGTCTTCCGACACACGCTCGTCGCCGGTGGCACCGGGTCCGGGAAGACCCACAGTTCGAAGAACGTCCTCCGACAGTATCTGGGCCGCACCTACGAGATGACCGACGGGCGCTCGCCGGAACTCGCCGTCGTCCAGTTCGACCCACAGGACGAGTACGCCCAGATGCACGACGACAACCCGAAACTGACAGACGAGTTCGCCCGGCGGTGCGAGCGAGAGGGGCTGGCCTACGGCGGCTACGACGACACCATCGCGTTCGTCCCCAAAGTCGCCGGCACCGAGTACAACGCCAGCCACCACCGCGCCGAACAGGTGGAGTTCACGATTCCGTTCTCGCTCGTCTACGAGAACCCGTGGCTCATCGCCGGGTCCAGCCTCAACGACAACCAGTACGGGGCGCTGGTCAACACGTTCCTCAAGCGGTTCAAGCGCGAGTACGGGGAAAGCGGGACGTACGACCAGTTCCTGACCTTCCTCGACGACCCGGCGCTGAAGGAGGAACTCCACGAGGCCGGCGACGTCCACGAGGCCACCTTCGACGCCGTCAAGCGCCGCGTCCGGGGCTTCGGCGCCGTCTTCGATCAGGACGCCCGGCCCATCACCGACCAGATATCCCAACTCGTCCGGGACGGTGGCCTCACGGTCATCCCCACCTACCACATCACGGACTCGCGGACGGCCTCCACTATCGTGCTCGCCGTCTCCAGCCTCCTCATCGACCAGAAGCTCTCGAACGACCCCCGCTACGACCGCATCAAGGAGACGCCGCTCGTCCTCGGGATGGACGAGGCACACAACTTCCTCACCGACGCCGACAGCGTACAGGCCCGGAAGGTCATCGGGAAGTTCACCGAGGCGGCCAAACAGGGCCGGAAAGAGCGACTCGGCCTCTATCTCATCACGCAGGACCCCCAAGACATCGCCGACCCGGTGTTCAAGCAGATCAACACGACGATGGTCCTCAACTTGGGCGACGAGGACGCCATCAAGGCCGTGAACATCCCCAGCAATCTGGAGTCGAAGGTCCCCTACATGGAGAAGGGCCAACGCGTCGTCTACTCCCCGGACAACTCCGAACCCGTCGAACTCATCGGCCTCTCGACGTGTGTCACCCGGCACGGGCGAGACTGACGACAGATGTAGTTTTCGGCCATCTGGGAGGGAAAAGGCCCATGTGTGACAGTCGAGTGGCTCTCAAACATGAGTAGCACCTTCGACCGCGGGACCCGCACCGTCGGGGCGACGGTCGACCGAAACATTAGCAAGATAATCGGGATGGCTACCGCGCTGGTCGCGGTCAACATCCTCGTGATGCTGGGGTTCTCCTACACGCCGATAGCACCGCTCGGCGCGGCGCTGTTCTCCAGTTTCTTCGTCGGTATCGCCGTCTTCGCCGTCTCCGTCGGGGGCGGGTTCTGGATAGCGACGAAGGGCGTCGAGCGCGGGAACATGGGGCTGGCCGGCGCCGGCGTCCTCCTGATTCAGGGCGGCTACGGCCTGTTCGGCGCGGCGATACTGTACATCTACGGCGGCGGAGGGATCCGGATACCGGCGCTGGGTATCACCACCGTCATCACCGGCGCTATCACCGCCGTCATCGCCACCGTCGTCTTCAAGAGTAACTACGACTTCTCGGGGTGGCAACGCTACGCGTTCGGGTGTTTCATCGGCGGACTGGTCGTCGGCGCCGCCGGCGTGTTCCTGAATCCGCTGCTGGTAGTCGTCGCCGGCCTCCTCTTTTTCCTCGGGTTCGTCGTCGACCTGACCTACGAGATATGGGCCGTGCGCGAGAACCGATACGCCAGCGACTTGCGCAACGCCATCGGTATCTACGTCGCCGTCATGGGCGTGTTCGTCCACGTCCTCCAGTGGGTCCTGCGAATCCTCTCGATGCTGGACCAGTGACACGGGCGCCTATCCACGGCGAAACGTGTCGCTGAACGGCCGTCGAGAGCGTTATCGGCGGCGCCGTCGCGACTCGCTCGTGTCACGCGGCGCCGTCTCGTCGTAGCCGGGCACTCGCGTCCGAACGGTGGCGAAAAGCGGAACGCCGAGCAACATCCCGAACGTCAGCCCGAGCAATCCGAGCGTGACGGCGATGTCTGCGAGCGGTTCACTCGACGGGGGGAGTATCATGTGTGGTGGACGGGCGTCTCTGTTCGGAGGTTGGTTGGCCGCGAAGATATTCTTTCTCCACGACGATAATTAGTCATAGATTGCGAATTGTCACGATAGATGCCGCGACCGCTCGCCACCGTAGACGCGTCGTCGTCACGACCGACAGACGGCGACCGGCCGACGGGCGTCGACTGGCGGCATCGACGCCGGCCCGACCATACCTTTAGGCCCGGGGACCGCGACAGTTCTCGTATGCAGGTCGCCGTCCTCGCCCACGAATCGTTCCCCGACCGCGCCAAGACGGCCGTCGGGTTGCTCCGCTACGGTGACCACGAAGTCCGCGCGCTGGTCGACAGAGAACACGCCGGCAAGCACGTCACCGACGTTCTTCCCGGGGTGCAGGACGCCCCCATCGTCGCGTCGATGGACGACGTGCCGGAGGTGGACGCACTACTCATCGGTATCGCTCCCATCGGCGGTGCGTTCGACGAGTCCTGGCGAGACGACGTGCGGACGGCGCTGGAACGCGGCTGTGACGTCCTCGCAGGACTGCACGACTTCCTCGAAGACGACGACGAGTTCGTCCGCCTCGCCGAGGAACACGGCGGCGAACTCCACGACCTCCGGAAACCACCCGACGACCTCACCGTCGCCGAGGGCACCGCCGGCGAGGTTGACGCCACCGTCGTCACCACCGTCGGCACCGACTGCTCGACGGGGAAGATGACCGCCTCCTTCGAGATACGCGACGCGGCCCGCGAACGGGGGCTGGACGCCGCCGTGGTGCCGACGGGCCAGACCGGCGTCGCCATCACCGGGTGGGGTATCGTCGTCGACCGAGTCATCGCCGACTACGCCGCCGGCGCAGTCGAACGTCTCGTCGAGACGCCCGAAGACAAAGACGTACTCATCGTCGAGGGACAGGGCGCGCTCGCCCACCCGGCGTACTCCGGGGTCACGACGAGCATCCTCCACGGTTCGGCCCCGGACGCGCTGGTGCTGTGTCACAACGCCGGGCAGGAAGCGATTCACGGCTACGAGTCGTTCGCCATCCCGCCGCTGGACGAGTACGTCGACATCTACGAGCGACTCGCGGCCCCAATCTCGGATGCGACCGTCGACGCCGGGATGCTGAACACCAGCGCCCTCGACGCGGCGGACGCGGTGGACGCGGTTGCCACGTATCGCGAGGCGCTGGGCGTCCCGGCGACGGACCCGGTTCGTGATAGCGTCCCCGACGAGGTGCTCGACGCAATCCTATGAAGTGGCACGTCGAACGGTACGACCTGCCGCTCTCGACGCCGTTCGGTATCGCCCGGCGGACCAGCGAGACGACCAGCACTGTCGTCGTCGAACTCACCCACGATGGCACCACCGGCGTCGGCGCGGCGACGCCGACGGAGTACTACGGCGAGACGCCCAGTAGCGTCGCCGAGGCGCTCCCGGACCTGCTGACGACGGTCGAAACCGTGGGCGACCCGCACGCGGGCCAGCGCATCGAGCGCCGCTTGCACGAGCAGGCCCCCCACCAGCCGGCAGCCCGCACGGCCGTCTCCATCGCGCTGGCCGACCTCGCGGCCCGTACCCTCGACGTCCCCCTGTACCGCCAGTGGGGACTCGACCCCGAGCGGGTACCACCGACCTCCTACACCGTCGGCATCGACCCCCCGGAGAAGATGGCCGAGAAGGCCGTCGCCGCCGTCGAAGCCGGGTTCTCGACGCTGAAGGTGAAACTCGGCACCGACGCCGACCGGGTCCGGTTCGAGGCGGTCCGAGAGGCGGTCCCCGACGCCGATATCCGGGTCGACGCGAACGCGGCGTGGGACCCCGAGGAAGCGGTCACGGCAGCCGGGTGGCTCGAAGCCGCGGACGTGACGATGCTCGAACAACCGGTCGCCGCCGACGACATCGAGGGCCTCCGGCGGGTCACGCGGTCGACGGCGATGCCGGTGTGTGCCGACGAGTCCTGCGTGGTCCCGACGGACGTGCCGCGGGTCGCCGACGCCTGCGACGTCGTCAACGTGAAACTCGTCAAGTGCGGGGGCCTGCGGGCCGCGACGCGCCTCGTCCACGCCGCCGACGCCCATCGCCTCGCGACGATGCTCGGGTGCATGGTGGAGTCGAACGCCTCTATCGCCGCCGCGGCACACCTCGCACCGCTGGTCGATTACGCCGACCTCGACGGCGCACTCCTCCTCGATGACGACCCCTACGACGGCGTCCCTATCGACGACGACGTCTTCGAACTGCAGGCCGTCGAATCGGGGACCGGCGTCCGGCCGAACCCCGGATTCGACGGCGGGGACTGACACCGACCCTGCATACGAAAGCCGGAGCGTTACTCCGCGGGAGCGTCAAGCCGTCCACATGTCCGAGTACTGTGACAACTGCGGGACCGAACTGGAGCCATCACAAGCGCGCCACCAGCGCTACATGGTCGAACACGTCTCCGAGGACGTCGCCACGCTGGAAGGAGCCTTCTGCTCGGGCTGTTTCTACGAGTTCGAAGCGTGGCTCGACGCGGCGTGACGGAACGGTATCTGCTTCGTGGCCGATTCAGGCGCTCTCGGCGGCGTCGAGCAGTTCCTCGTAGTCGGGTTCGTTGGTCGGGTCGTCGGCGACCCAACTGTAGGAGACGTCGCCGTCGTCGTCGACGACGAACACGGCGCGGTTGGCGACGCCGTGCAGGCCGAGGTCACCGATGTCGATCTCGAGGTCGTAGTCCTGAATCGCCTCGCGACTCATGTCGCTGACGAGGTCGAACGACAGGTCGTGTTCGTCGCGGAAGGCATTGAGCGAGAACGCCGAGTCCGCGCTCAGACCGAGGACCGTCGCGCCGGCGCCCTCGAAGTCCTCGAGGTGTTCCTGCAGTGCGACCATCTCGTTCGAACACGGCGGCGTGAACGCCCCGGGGAAGAACGCGAGTACGACGGGACCGTCGCCGACCTGCTCGTCGAGTTCGAACGTCTCTACCTCTCCGTTCGCGACTGTCGCCGAGATGTTCGGCGCGGAATCGCCTGTGGATACCATCGGCTGTTCGTTGGCACTTGACCCGAATAAATGGTGGTAAGCCGGGAACCACTGCCCACATTCCGGGCGACACCCTGACGCGGTTACACCCACTCGGCGAACTCGTGGTGCTCGCGACTGCACTCGAAGTAGTCCCGTTGCATCTCCGCGATAGCGGCGGTGAGGTCGTACCCGTCGTTCAGGTACGACCGAACGCGGTCTATCTTCCACGAACTCGGCGTCTCGCCGACCTCGTAGCGGCGTTCGATTGGGTCGAGGTACTCGTCGATACGGGCCGCCGGGACGTCCTGTTCGGCGAGGCCGAGGCGTGCGTAGTGGAACACCTCGTCGAAGATGACGTCGCGGTCGGTGGTGCGCTCGCCGTGGCTGGTGACCCACGCGAGGTCGGCGTCGAGTCCGTCCTCGGCGGCGGCATAGAAACTCCGGCGGGCCTCCTGCCACGGCAGTTCGGCCAGCGGGTGGTCGGCGACGACGAGGCCACGGATGAGACCGACCGTCAGCGCCTGTAAGCCGATCATGTCCGTGACGTGGGGTTGCGTCGGCAACGGCCGGTACTCGATGCGGAGCGACTGCTCGCTGGCGGCCCCGTCGACGGCCGTGCCGCCGATAACACAGCGGAGCCACCGCCAGTAGGTCCCTCGTTTGTGGTCGAACTCCCAGAACTCGTCCTCGAAGCCGTTCCGGTCGTCGTCTTCCAGCCACTCCCGGAGGAACGGGGCGAACAGGTCGTCTGCGACGACGCGGTCCACTACGTCGGTCACGGCGTCGATGTCCTCGGGCACCCGGACCTTCGGGTTCTCGCTGGTGTTGACCGACTGCTCGAAGGCGGCGATGCGGAGTTCGTGGTGAGTTTGCTCACAGAGCCACTCGCCGTCGACGCCGTCGTACATGTCCGCCGGGAGGAACGGCGAGTTCACCGAGATGGCGAGCAACGGCCCGAGCGTCCGGATGGCGGCGTTGTAGTAGGCCGGGAACGCGTCGCTGTCGGGAATCTGGAGGTGTGGCTGGATGGAGGTGGCCAGCGACTCGAAGAGGATTGTCGGGAACGCGCCGTCGTAGCCGGGCACGTCGAACGGAATCTCGCCGCCAGCGTGCCGGAGCGCCTCGTTGTCCAGCGCGACGTATCGCGGGGCCTGTCGCATGTTCTCGGCGAGTACCACGCCGTCGCGGTCCTCGTGGGCCGAGAGGTAGGACTCGCTGCCCTCCTCTGGGGGGATCGTCCACATCGCGTCCAGTACGAGTTCGCAGTGCTGGTTGCTCGCCTGCGCGCGGGCCTGCTTGGTCTGCATCTCGACGGCCGTGGTCTGGACCTCCATGCCCGTCTGATCGAAACTGTTCGGTTCGGTGTTGACCTCGGCGTTGTGCAGGCCGAGTTCCTTGTTCGCCTCGCCCTCGAAGACGACGTCGGGCAGGCGCGTGAGTCGCCCCTCCCACTCGTCGGGGTCCATGTAGGGGCCGTCCTCGTCGGCCACCGCCTCGACCGCCGGTTCCCCCTCGTCTTCGGGCGTCTCCGGGCCGTCGTCGGCGAGCGGGCTGTCGGGGTCGATATCGAGCGACGGCCCCTCGCCGGGGCCGAACCGGTCGTCGCCGTCGCCGGTATCGTCGTCTGTGTCCGACGAATCGTCGGGTGCCAGCGGATCGTCGTCCGTCGGGTCGAGCGAGGCCCCGCCCCCGTCGGCGGGTTCCGCCGGGGCGTCGAGCGACCCGTCCCACGCGTTTCCGCCGCCGCCCGAGAGGTCGGCGTCTAGGTCGCTCTCGTCCAGTGTCTCCTCGTCCTCGTCGGGTTCCGGTGGCTCCGGGACACTGTTGATAGCGTACAACTCGATTTCGAGGCCGACGGAGAACGACTCGTTGTCGAACTCCCCTGCCTCGATTGCGGTCCGTAGCTGTGCCGCCTGGTCGTCGACCCGGTCGGCGAACTCCTCGTACGTCTCGTCAGCCAGCGAGCGGCGCACCAGGTCGACGATGTCGTCCATACCGTGAACTGTGGCGGTTCTTCCCTTATAACTACCCCGTCGTCGGCGAAGTTCTCGGCCGCGTTCGCGCTCTACGGCACCCTCCGGTCGGCGTTCCGCTTCGAGGGTCGTTCCTCCCCGCTCGCGGTTCCGAGGGCCGCTCACTTCGTTCGCGCCCCTCGCTACTCGAAGAGGTCCTCGTGGCGCGCGGCGAGGTTCGCGTAATCCCCAGAGGAGAACGCCTCGAACACTTCGTCGGGGTCGATAGTCGTCTCCGAGAGCGGCGTCACCTGCGCCGGACTCCCGCGGACGAACGACTCGGCCGGCACCTCGTAGCCCGGCGGGACGACGGTGCCCATCGCGACGATAGAGCCCTTGCCGATGACGGCGTCGCTGACGGTGGAGTTGAACCCGATCAGCGCGCCGTCCCTGACTTCCGCGTCGTTGAGGACGGCCCCGTGACCGACCATCACCTTCTCACCGACCGTCGAGGCGTGGAGGATAGCGCCGTCGCCGATGGCCGTCTCGCGACCCACTTCGACCGGGGCGACGTCACCACGGAGGACACAGCCCGGCCAGACGTTGGCGTTCGGGCCGACCGTCACGTCTCCGACAACGGTCGCTTCTCGACTGACGTGTGCGTAGCCGTGGATGTCCGGCGCTGCCCCCTCGAACTCGTATTCGCGACTGTCCATATGCGATACAGCGTGTTGCCCATCCGAAAAGATACCGGTCAGCCGGGTCAGGTGTGGTCGACGGCATCGTCGAACAGCGGTTTCAGGCGGCTAATCGTCTGGTCGTCGTGTGCGACCGGGTCCACGTGGAAGTGCCCGACGGCGTCCACCTCGCGCAGTTGCCCCGCAAGCATGTGGAGGAACTTGAACGCCGACTGCAGGTCGACGAACTGGAGCAGTTCGGTCAGCGAGTCGAAACAGGCGACCAGTTGCGTGCTGTCGTCGTGGTCGGTGAGGTAGTTGTTCAGCCGCATCCCGAGGCCGGTCGGGTCGTTCGGATTCGCCGTCGTGACGAAGACGTTGTCGGGCACGTCGTGGTCGTCCCCTCGGAGCCCCCCGTGGTCGCCGACGACGACGATGCCCATCCGCGCCGGCAGGTCGCCGTGATGCTCGCGCCAGTCGTCGATCAGTTCGGGCGGCGCGGCGGAGTACGTGACCTGCAACACGTCGAGGGCCTCGGCCGGGGCCGGTGCCAGCAGGTCCAGACACGTCTCCTGCTTGCTCGAACTCAGAGACGGTGCAGACACGAGGACGTTCGTCCCCGGACGAGCATCCGTCTGATCCATCTACTGGGCACCCCGTCCCGTCGAGCGTCGCCGCCGTGGACCCGCACCCGGCGGTTGCTGGACGCGCATGTACGGTTTGTCCTCGATGTACTCGACGAGTCGCGTCGACCCCATGTAGCCGCTGGGCGACTTCTGGAGTTCGATGTACTGGAGGCCGTTGTCGGTCACCCACGTCTTCAGCGTCTGCCACGACCCGTTCTCGTAGAAGGCGGCGAGTTCGTCGTCCAACGTCGCGGGGTTGAACAGGTACATCGTCGTGTCGCCCTCGCGATAGAGGTTCTCCTCCTCCCAGAAGCGCATCTGTCGGAGTTCGTCGTCGTCCAGCACCGGCAACTGCGCCTCGACGTTGAGGACGGTGAACATCGACTGGTCGCCCCGCCTGTCGTCGACCGTGCGGAACACCGACGCGGGGTTGTCCGTGTCGTGTTCCTGCGGTTTGAACACGTTGCGTTTGGTGTTCTCCCAGATGTTGGCGAAGTCGACGAGGAACAACTGGTCGTTCGCCAGCAGCTCCTCCATGTCGCCGATGCGCTCGTCGATGATGCTGCGCAGGCGCTTGGGCGGGAGTTCCACCGGGGGGACGATGGTGATAGCGCTCCCGCCGTCGCGGGCCTCTACGAGCAAGTTCGTCAGGATGGAGTGGGGACTCGCCCGACCGTCGTGTTCCAGTAAGAGCGTCCCGCCCCGGACGATGCCGCCGCCCATGAGGTGGTCCAGCCCCGGGATGCCCGTCGACATGTGGTCGCCGGGGACGAACTCGCCGGGGTGGGTCCGGAGGCGCGGCGCGACGCGCAACCCCTCGTGGGTGAACGACACCTCGTGGACGCGTGTATCGTGGTCGACGCCGCGCATCTTCACCACCTCGATAAAACGGTGATAGTCGCCGCCGACGTTCTCCCGCCAGAGGCGGAGGACGCCGTGGGTGTTGAACTGGACGGCGTCGCTCGCGGCCACCGTCTTCACGTCGTCCTGCATCAGCCCCGGTTGGGACTCCTCGGCGGTGAACAGCGCCGTCGCGTCGAACTCGTCGTTGAGCAACCGGATGAAGTCGAGCAACGTCCGCCGGAACACGTCCTGATTCTCGCCGATGGCCGAGAGCCCCGAGACGGAGTCGAGGACGACCCGGTCGGCGGGCGCGAACTGTTCGAGGTAGCGGGTGATGTACTTCGCCTCGAAAGGAGCCGAGTAGTCGCCACCGAGCATCTGCCCGCCTTCGAGCGTTTCGAGGGTCAGTTCCCGTCCGTCACCGTTCTCGACGGTCTGACCCGGCGTCGCGTGAATCGACGTGACCGTCAGGTCGTCGTCGTGGAGGTCGAACGCGAAGTCCGCAAACGCGTCCGATAGCTCTTCGAACGTCTGTTCGGTGCTGATGTACAGACACTCCTCGCCGCGGTCGATCCCCGCCTGCAGGAATTGCATGGCGAGCGTCGATTTGCCCGTGCCCGGACCGCCAGTGACCAACACTGTGCGGCCCTCCGGAAGGCCACCGTCGAGGATACTGTCTAGCGTCTCGCTACCGGTGGGTACCGACATCGTATTCTCTGTCCCCAGTTGGAAAGCACGTGGTAAATGCGTAGTGCCAAACTAGCAGGACTGAGACTGTCCTCACTCGATGTGGACGACGAGGACGGGCACCGGCGAACTCTCGACGACGCGTTCGGTGACGCTCCCGAGGTTCGCCACCCGGTCGCGACCGGTCCGGCCGTGGGTCCCCATCACGACGAGGTCGATGTCCTCGTCGGCAGCGTACTGCGTGATAACCTTGTGTGGGATACCCTCCTCCATCCGCGTCACGGTTTCGAGGGCCGCTTCCTCGCCGCCGACCGCGATGTCGTCGAGCGCTACCTCTCCCTCCTCGCGGAGCGAGTCACGGACGTCGTCTTGCGTGTCCTTATCGGCCGCGAGGAAGAGGCGTCTGTCGACGACGTAGAGGCCGTGCAACACCGCGTCGTTGTCGCGGGCAATCGAGACGGCGTGTGCGAGCGTCTCGGTCGTCCCCGAACTGCCGTCGGTCGCGGCGAGTACCTTATCGTACATCGGCACGCCGATACTGCGTCCCGACGATACATAGTACTCCCTGTTGTCACACCACACGACCACGCTTGGGACGGTCCTGACTCCATCGTCCGACGACCGGCGAGTTACCATCGTTCAATCGAACGGCCGTTCCGGCATGACTTGTCAACTAGTGGAGTTTTGTTAGAGGGAATCATGTGTGGTACCACGATGCAAGGGAGTGACCTGCCGGCGGGCCGATCTGTCGAACTGTACGTTCGTTCGCTACTGCCAGAGGGGTACCACCAGTCACAGGAGTGTATCCTCGACCACGTGACAGAACTGGTCGAGACAGAGACACTCACCGACCGACAGGTGCACGTCTGGGGGCAACAGGTGCCAGCGACGGCCGAATCGGCCCGAACGACCGTCGGGGAGTACGTCCTCGACCGCGTCACCGTCTTCCGGGAGTGGGCGGCGATCAACGGGTGCTCGCTGTCACCGGCGTTCGAACTTCGGGAGGTCGACGACATGCTCGTCGGCGACCAGTTCCGGGCCATCCGATTCCCGTCTGTATTGCTCGTAGAGTTCCTCGGGGACTCACTCGTCTGTGTCTCGCCTCACGCCGTCGACGGCGACGTCACCACGGTGCCCGACCGCCTCGACGCTCTCGAATCCGGCGACCAACGGCAGTTCGACCCGCTCGACGTTACGACCGTCGAGGCGTCGCCGGATCGGGACGCCCTGTCACGGCCCCCTCGCGAGGGCGACGAGGAAGAGCTCCTGACGACTGAGTGAGTCGCCGTCCGCGTCTCAATACACTTATCCCCGGCCGCTATCGTATCCACGGGTATGAGTACGGTCACGGTCACGCTGCCGGACGGGTCCACCTTAGAGATGGACGCCGGCAGTACGGTCGAAGACGTCGCCTACGAAATCGGACCGGGACTCGGTGATGACACCGTCGCGGGCGTCGTGGACGGCGAGTTGGTCGACAAGCACACCCCCATCGAAGAGGACGTCGAACTGGTCATCGTCACACCGAGTAGCGACGAGTACGTGGACGTGCTCCGGCACTCCGCCGCCCACGTCTTCGCT
Source organism: Haloarcula sp. JP-L23 (assembly GCF_011602445.1). Taxonomy (NCBI): domain Archaea; kingdom Methanobacteriati; phylum Methanobacteriota; class Halobacteria; order Halobacteriales; family Haloarculaceae; genus Haloarcula; species Haloarcula sp. JP-L23. The sequence goes on from NZ_CP050014.1 coordinate 3,283,474, forward strand.
CAGGCGCTTCAGCGGGAGTTCCCCGAGGCGACACTGACTATCGGACCGTGGACCGACGACGGGTTCTACTACGACGTCACCGACGTCGACTTAGACGAGGACGACCTCGAAGACATCGAGGCCGAAGCGGAGGCCATCATCGAGGAGGACTACGCCATCGAACGCGAACTCCTCGACCGCGAGGACGCCCTCGAACGGTACGAGGACAACCCGTTCAAGCAGGACATCCTCGAAACGGAGGCCGCCGGCGAGGAGCGCGTCTCCTTCTATACGCAAGGGGAGTTCTACGACCTCTGTCAGGGCCCCCACGTCGAGTCCACCGGCGAAATCGGCGGGTTCGCCCTGCTCGAAATCTCGGCAGCCTTCTGGCGCGGCGAGGAAGACAACGAGACGCTCACCCGCGTCTACGGCACCGCCTTCCCCACGCAGGACGAACTCGACGAGTACCTCGAACGCCGTCAGAAGGCCCAAGAGCGCGACCACCGCAAGATCGGGCAGGAGATGGACCTCTTCTCTATCGACGACACCACCGGGCCGGGCCTCCCGCTGTACGAACCCAACGGGAAGAAGATTCTCAACGAACTGTCGGACTACGTCGCCCAGTTGAACCGCGACGCCGGCTACGACGAGATCGAGACGCCTCACGTCTTCCGCACCGAACTGTGGAAGAAGTCCGGCCACTACGAGAACTACGTCGACGACATGTTCCTGCTGGACGTCAACGACGAGGAGTACGGCCTCAAGCCGATGAACTGTCCGGGCCACGCGACCATCTTCGATCAGAAGTCCTGGAGTTATCGGGACCTCCCGGTCCGCTACTTCGAGGACGGGAAGGTCTACCGGAAAGAACAGCGCGGCGAACTCTCGGGCCTCTCCCGAACGTGGGCCTTTACCATCGACGACGGCCACCTGTTCGTCCGCCCCGACCAGATAGAACAGGAGGTGCTTGCGACGGTGGACATCATCCTCGATACGCTGGATACGTTCAACCTCGACTACACCGTCCAGTTCGCCACCCGGCCCGAGAAGTCCGTCGGCGGTGACGAGATCTGGGAACGTGCCGAGTCCCAACTCGAATCTGTCCTCGAAGAACAGGACATCGACTACGCGGTCGAACCCGGCGACGGCGCCTTCTACGGCCCGAAGATAGACTTCGCCTTCGAGGACGCGCTGGGCCGCAACTGGGACGGCCCCACGGTCCAACTGGACTTCAACATGCCCGAGCGGTTCGACCTGACCTACACGGGCGAGGACAACGAGGACCACCGCCCGGTGATGATCCACCGCGCGCTGTATGGCTCCTACGAGCGGTTCTTCATGGTGCTGACCGAGCACTACAACGGGAGGTTCCCGCCGTGGCTCGCCCCGGAACAGGTCCGCATCCTCCCGGTTTCGGACGACAACATCCCGTACTGTGAGGAGTTACAGGACGAACTGGGCGAGTTCCGCGTCGAAATCGAGGACCGCTCGTGGACCGTCGGCCGTAAGATTCAGCAGGCCCACGACGACCGAGTGCCCTACATGCTCATCATCGGCGACAACGAGGAAGACGCCGGCAACATCTCGGTGCGCGACCGCAAGGAGCGCGAGGAGACGGAGATAGACCTCGACGAGTTCCGTGATCACTTAGCGATCGAAGTCGAACAGCAGCGGACAGCGGTGACGTTCCTCGCCGGTCGGTAGGCCAAGTCCGCCGTCCCGCGTGTGCCCACGTCACGGCAAGGCGGTCGCTTTTATGTCTGGCAAGTGACGACTTCGGTATGGCCGACGCCGACCGGGACCAGCCAAGCGACACGATGCGAGAGCGGGCGGAGGAGAGCACGTGGCTCCTCTGGGTGTTACTGGACGCCGACCGTCGGTTCGTCGCTGGCCTGTTCTCGGCGGGCCTGTTCGCGACGCTCGTGGTCGTCGGCGTCCTCCACCCCACGCCGGGACAGAAACTACTGACGCGTGGCGACCCCATCGAGACGCTGTATCAGGCGCTCATCACCGGCACCATCACGGGCGTCACGCTGGTGTTGACGCTGAGCCAACTCGTCCTCTCACAGGAACTCGGCGCCGTGGGCGACCAGCGCGACCGGATGGCGGGCGCGATGACGTTCCGTTCGGACGTGGCCGACGCCGTCGGCGCGGCCGTCAGCCCCGCCGAACCGTCTGCGTTCCTCCGGTCGCTGGTCCGCGCGACGAAAGAACACGCCCAAGAGGTCGAAGCCGCCGTCGAAGCCGACGACCTGGACCAGAACCTGACGGATCTGCTGTCGACGTACCTCGACTCCGTCGTCGGCAACGCCGACACCGTCACCGACCAACTCGAAGGCGCGAACTTCGGCGAGTTCGACGTCGTGAAGGCCGCACTGAACTACAACTACTCGTGGAAACTGTACGCCGGCCGGCGCATCCGCAAGGAGTACGCAGAGGAACTCTCCGACGAAGCACTGGACCGACTCGAGACGCTCGTCGACACGCTGGAACTGTTCGGGCCGGCCCGCGAACACTTCAAGACGCTGTACTTCCAGTGGGAACTGTCGAACCTCTCGCGGACGCTGCTGTACGTCGCGGTGCCAGCGCTGGCCGTCGCCATCTCCGCACAGGTGTTTTTCGACCCACGTGACTTCGCGAACCTCACGTTCGGCGTCGCCAACTCGCTGTGGATACTGGCGATTACGACCACGGTTTCCCTGCTGCCCTTCACGCTCCTGCTCGCGTACATCCTCCGCATCGTCACCATCACCAAGCGGACCCTCTCTATCGGCCCGTTCATCCTCCGCGAGACGGACCGCTCGGTGGACGTAAACTGGGACTGAGCGGGAGCGTCTCCTACGAGGGAAAACCGTCGACGCCACCCGTATTTATCACACGGCCGAACGTTCGGCTGGAGTATGGCAGCGCTCTCGACGGGTGCGTTGGTAGTGTTCGCACTCGTCGCCGTCGTCCTGATACTGTTCGTCACCGAGTGGCTTCCGCCCGACATGACCGCGGTGGCAGTCCTCGTCTCGCTGGCCGTCCTCGAACCGTACACCGGCGTCCCCGCTCTCGAGGCCATCGCTGGCTTCGCCAGTCCCGCGGTCGTCACCATCCTCGCGATGTACATCCTCAGCGCGGGCGTCGAGGAGGCCGGCGTCGTCGATTGGCTGGGGGCAAGACTGGCGGCCCTCACGGGCGGTGACGAGGGCCGACTGCTCGCGGCCATCGTCGGCACCACGGGCGTCAGCGCGGGGTTCGTCAACAACACCCCCATCGTCGCCGTGTTCATCCCCCTCGTCACCGGTCTCTCGGAACGGTACGGCATCTCGCCGTCGAAGTTCCTCCTGCCGCTCTCCTTTGCGGCGATGCTCGGCGGGACGCTGACGCTCGTCGGCACCACGACGAACCTGCTCGCGAGCGACATCTCCCGAGACCTGCTGAACGAACCGTTCTCGATGTTCACGCTCACGCCCGTCGGTATCGTCATCCTGCTGGTCGGCGTCGGCTATCTGCTCACCGTCGGCCGGGCGCTCGTCCCCGAGCGGATACACCCGGCGGCGGACTTCACCGAGGAGTTCGACATGGACCGCCACCTCGCGCAGTTGACGGTCCGCGAGTCCTCGCCGCTGGTCGGCCTGACCGTGGCCGAGACGTTCGACAGCGAGGGCGTGGCCGCCGTCGTGGCGGCCGACGCCGGCGAGGTCGCACTCGCCGACGGCGAACCCGCCGAACTGGCGCCGATAGACGTCGACGTGCTCCAGATTGACCGGGACGGAGAGTCGTTCTTCGCGACGGCGACCGACCGACCGCTCGAACCGGGCGACGTGCTGACGGTTCGGGGCAGCACACAGGCAGTCAACCAGTTCGGCGAACGCTACGGCCTGCGACAACTCCCCCGCGAGTCGGTGACCGAGGAACTGTTGGCCGAGAGCGGCCACTCCGGCGTACTCGCGGAGGCCGTCGTCCACGGGGAGTCGCGGCTCCTGGGCCGCACGCTCGGGGACGTCGGCCTGCGCTCGCGATTCGACGTGACGGTGCTCGCGATTCGCCGCGGGAGCACAGTCATCCGTGAGGGGTTCGCCGACGTCGAACTCGACGCCGGCGATACGCTCTTGCTCCAGACGCCTGTCGAGGAGATAACCCACCTGGAGGAAGAGGGGTACCTCGTCCTCACGGAGGGGCCGCCGGTACTGTTCGACGGCATCCACGAAGACGAACCGGCGCCGACGCTCAGCCCCCGAGCGCTGGTACCTCTCGGTATCCTCGTCACCGTCATCGCGCTCGCTGCGGCGGCGGTGGTCCCGATATACATCGCCGCACTCGGCGGCGTCGTCGCCATGGTCGCGACGGGGGCGATCGGGGCCTCGCGGGCCTACGATGCGGTTAGTTGGAACGTCGTCTTCCTGCTAGCTGGGCTCTTACCCCTGGGCGCGGCGATGCAGGCCACCGGCGGCGCGGCGTTCGTCGGCGGCTTGCTCGCCGAGGTGGCCGTGGTCGTGCCGCCGCTGTTCTTGCTCGCGTTGTTCTACCTCCTGACGGCGGTTCTCGCCAGCCTCATCACCCCGGTCGCGACCGTCGTGCTGATGGCGCCAATCGCCGTCGCGACGGCACAGGACATCGGCGTCGACGGGACGCCCTTCTTACTCGTCGTCACCTTCGCCGTCGCAACCGCCTTCCTCACCCCCGTCGGATACCAGACGAACCTGATGGTGTACGGTCCCGGCGGCTACCGGTTCACCGACTACGCCCGCGTCGGCGCGCCGTTGCAGTTACTCCTCTGTGTCGTCACCACGGTGGCGGTCACGGTCATCTGGCCGCTGTGAGCCCACGCAGTAACGGCGGAGAACGGAACGTCAGGCCTGCTCGTCGTCTTTGAGCTCTTCGAGTTCGGACTCGACCTCGCTCTCGTCGACGTCGGGCGTCTCCACGTCGTCGGCGGTGTCCTCGGCGAGTTCCTGTTCGAGTTCCGTCTCGACGTCGCTGGGTTCGGCGTCCACGGATTCGGTTTCGCTGGCCACCTCGTCGGCCTTGCCCATCTCCTGTTTCAGCGTGTCGAGTTCGGCGTCGACGGCCCCCTCCTGCTGGATGTCCTCCAGTTCCTGCTCCAGCGAGCTCTTATCGGAGAGTTGGTCCTCCAGTACGCCGTCCTCGCGGAGTTCGTCCATCGCCTGTGCGCGAGCCTCCATGTCCTCGGTGCGTTCCTCTGCGCGCTCGATGGCACGGTTGACGTCCTCCATCTCGTCGCCGGCCCCGGTCATGGCTTCGTTGACTCGCTTCGAGGCTTTCGCGGCCTCGTGGCGGGCCTTCATCGTCTCCTTCTTGGTGCGGAACTGCTCTATCTGGCGCTGGAGTTCGTCTTTCTGGTCGACGAGTTGGTCCTGCTGGGACTCCAGGTGAGATATCTGGGAGTCGAGTTCCTCTATCTGGGTCATCTTCTGTTTTTTCTTCTCTAAGGCCTGCCGGGCGAGGTCCTCACGGTCCTGCTTGACGGCCTGTCGGGCCTGATCGTTGTGCTTCTCGACGTTCTCCTCTAACCGGCGCTTTTGTATCTCCAGTCGTTTCTTCTGGGTCGTCAGGTCCGCGATGCCTTGTTTGACGTCCTGCAACTCGTTTCGCATCTGCTCGTAGCTGTAATCGAGTGTCTCGGCGGGGTCTTCAGAACGGTTGAGCACCGCGTTCACCTTCGACCGAATGATGTACGAGGCGCGCGAGAGGATTCCCATGGCTCAAAGTTCGGTGCTGTTGACTTAAATTTCTTCCACTACTGGCCGTCGTGAGACGACCGTCGCCGGGTAGGCCAACGGAGGTGACGACGCTTCGGACGACCGCGCGGCGCGTGCTGCGGCGACAGATACAGGGCTGCACCCGCCGACGATGTGGGCATGAGCGAGACAGTTCACGTCCCCGGTGGTCGGCGGGTCGTGGCGACCCTCGACTCACCCGAGACCGACCGGGCCGTCGTCGCCTGCCCGCCACATCCCCGGTACGGGGGCAGTCGGTCGGACCAGCGGCTTCGCGCGGTGAGCGACGCGCTCGGTCCCGACGTCGCCTGTCTCCGGTTCGATTACGGCCCGTGGGACGGGGGGCGGGGCGAGCGCGTCGACGCCGAGAACGCGCTGGCGTGGGCGAGCGAGCGCTACGACGCCGTCGGCCTGTTCGGCTACAGTTTCGGCGCGGACGTGGCGCTCCGGGCGGCCGCCGAGGTGAGCGAGGACGACGCGCCCGCCGCTCTCTCGGTACTGGCCCCGCCCGCCGCCCTATCGAACGGCACTGCCGTCGACGCGCTCGACGCCATCGGCTGCCCGGTACAGGTCGTCTACGGCGACCGCGACGACACCGTCGACTGGAAACCCGTGGTCGAGCGCGCACAGGAACTCGGCCACGCCGTCGAGTCGTTCGCCGCGGATCATCACTTCGTCGGGCAGGCCGAGAAAGTCGCCGACGTGGTGACAACGTTCCTCAGGGCGCACCTGTAGCGACCGGCGAAACGGCGAGCGCGCTCCCGCCGGACGTGGTCCAGTCAAGCGCGACGACGCGGCCGTCGCCGTACCGGACCAGCACCTCCGCCCCGCCGTCACCGTCGAGGTCCGCCGACGTGGCGAACGTCCAGATGGGGACGGAACGCTCGTAGGCCGCGCGTTCCTCGCCGGTCCGGCCGTCGAGAACCGCGACGGTGCCGTCGTTCGTCACTGCAATCACGTCCTGCGTGCCGTCGCCGTCCACGTCGCCCAGCACCGGCGCGTAGGCCGTCTGGCGCTCGCCGCCGCCCAGCGACGTTCGCCACTCGGTCTCGCCGGCGTCCACGTCGATAGCCAACACCGTGTTCCCCGCGACGCCGGCGTACACCTCGGCGCGGCCGTCACCGTCGGCGTCGCCTACGTCGTGGATTCGGGGTGTCCCGCTGATGTCGGCCGTCCACCGTCGCTCACCGGTAGCCCCGTCGAGCGCGGTCAGTTCGCCCGTACTGCCCGCCAGCACCGTCCCGTCCGGGCCGACGGCGAGCGTCGTCGCGTCGACGTCGGTACGCCACCGCTCGGCACCGTCGCCCTCGTAGACGACGACGCCGCCGTCGCCGCCGAGGACCACCTCGGACGCCCCGTCGTCGTCCACGTCGGCCAACCGCGGCCGCGCCCACACGGTCATGTTCGCGTCTCGTCGCCACGCCACGGTCCCGTTCCCGTGGGCGACGACGAGCGTCCCCGCGATGTCGCTCGTGACGACGTCCGGGCCCGCGTCGCCAGTGACGTTCCCGACCGAGGGCTGGCCGTAGCCGTACGTCGACAGCGGCACGCGCCACTCCTCGGTTCCGGTGGCCGCGTCGAGGACGACGACGGCGTTCTCCGTCGTGCCGACGGCGGCCTCCAACCCGCCGTCGCCGTCTACGTCCGCGACGGCCGGTTGGGTGAGCGCGTGGGTGAAACACTCTCCGGCCGGGACGCTCCACCGCCAGCGCGTCGCCCCGTCGCTCGGTCGGAGACGGACGAGCGAACAGGAGTTCGGGCCGATCGGTTCGGCGTTGGGAACGGCCGCGACGGGCGCGACGAGAACGTCGCCGCGCGGGCCGACGCCGACGGCGTGGTGGTTCACCTCGTTCTGGCGGGCCGTGTCGCTCACCCACGTCTGGGTGAGTGCGCCGCCGTTGGCCGTCACGCCGACGGCGAAGACGGCGGCCAGCGCACCGCAGACCAGCAGCGCGACGAGGGCCGTCCGGGGTCGCATTGTCGACACTCGGCGTTCGGCGAGCATAAGGTCGGCTATCGTCTGCGCCGGGCGAGCGAGAGCGGTACGTACTTGCCCGGCGGCGGGCCAGTCTGGGGTATGGACCGCCGCCGCCGCTGTCGGGCGCTCGCGCTCACAGTCACGACGCTCGCGACCCTCGGATTCGTCGGTGTCGCGAGCGCGCACGGAAGCGTCGGCAGCGGCGTCGAGGCACCGATTCCGCTGTGGCTCCTGTACACCGGCGCGGGTGGCACCGTCGCCGTCACTGCGGGGTGGCTGGCCATAGGGGAGCGAGAGGCCGGTGGCGGCCACGAGACACCGGCGCTCACCCTCCCCTTCTGGGCCGCACAGACGCTCGCCAACGCCGGGCGGACCGTCGGCCTGTTCGCGCTGATTGCCGTCCTCGCCACCGGTATCCTCGGCCAACAGATCGCGTCGGAGAACGTCGCGACGGTACTGTTCTGGCCGGTGTGGCTGAAGGGGCTCGGCCTCCTCGCCATCGTCGCCGGGAGTCCGTGGCGCGTCGTCTCGCCGTGGGGCACGCTGTATGCGGGCCTCGCGTGGCTTGAGGGGGACCCGCCGGCACTGCTGGCCGAGTACCCCGAACCGCTCGGAGACTGGCCCGCCGTCGCCGGGTTCGCGCTACTGGTCGGCGTCGTCGAGAACCTCACGACGCTCCCGCGTTCCCCGCGTCTCACCGCCGCGCTGGTCGCGGGCTACGCCCTCGTGATGGTCGTCGGAGCGCTCGCGTTCGGGCCGACGTGGCTCCGCCGGGCCGACCCGCTGGCGGTGCTCTACCGACTGCTGGGGCGAATCGCACCGATACACGTCGACAGTGGCTACCGGATAACGCTCCGAGCACCGTGGCGGGCCTGCACCCGCACCGTGACCGATAGCTCGACGGTGGCGTTCGTCGTCCTCGCGCTGTACACTGTCAGTTTCGACGGCATGGCCGAGACGACGACGTTCCGAGCGCTGCTGGCCGCGATGCCCGAGGCGCTCGGTCCGACCCCAGCCGCAACCGTGCTGTATCTCGCCGGGTTCGCGCTGTTTCTGGGGAGCTACTGGGCCGCCGTCTCGCTCGTCGACGCCGCCGCGGGCGAGTCGCGGCCGGTCGGCCGGACAGCGACGGCCTTCGCCGCCTCGTTGCTCCCCATCGCGGGGGCCTACGAGGTGGCCCACACCTACCCGTTCGTCCTCCGGAACCTCGGGACGCTCGCCGACCTGACGACCGCCGGCCTGTTCGCGCCCGACCCCGTCGCGGGCCTCTCGCTGGCGGCGTTCTGGGGGTCGCAGGTGGCACTCGTCGTCGGGGGTCACCTCGTCGCCGTCGTGGCCGCTCACACCGTCGCAGTCGGGCGGTACGGCCGCGCCGCCCGGCGGGCACACCTCCCGCTTGTCGTCGTCATGGTGGGGTACACCGTGCTCTCGCTGTGGATCATCTCACAGCCGGTCGCGAACTGAGGAGTCGACCATCGCCAGTGAGTTCGGGCATACCCTTATCATCAATAATGTACTATAGGAGACTATGTCGACAGCACGACCGCTACCCATCGGGCCGCGGGTCAGCCACGGGGCCGTCTCGCTCGTCACCGGCTTTCTCGCCGGTCTGGCGCTGTTCCTCGCCATCGGTGCCACCGCTGGCGACGCGGTCTTCTCGGCGCTGTCGCTCGCGCTGGTCGTCACCGTCAGTCGGACGCTGATTCGGTGACGGCGGTCGTCAGTGACGGGCGCGGGGACAGAAACGTCCAGTGTCTGACTGACAGGGCATGACGAACGAAGGGTGTCCCGAAACCGTTTTGGCGACACACTGTCCACGGTCGGTATGCCGACCGAACCCGAAACGGACTACGACCCGGAACTGGGTCGGAAGTTCATCTTCGTCACCGGTGGCGTGATGTCTGGCCTGGGGAAAGGCATCACCGCCGCCAGCACGGGCAGGCTTCTCAAGAACGCCGGGTTCGACGTTACAGCGGTCAAAATCGACCCGTATCTGAACGTCGACGCCGGTACCATGAACCCCTTCCAGCACGGCGAGGTGTACGTGCTCAAAGACGGGGGCGAGGTCGACCTCGACTTGGGGAACTACGAGCGCTTCCTCGACATCGACATGACGTTCGACCACAACGTCACGACGGGGAAGACCTACCAGCACGTCATCGAGAAGGAACGCGCGGGCGACTACCTCGGTCGCACGGTCCAGATTATCCCGCACATCACCGACGACATCAAGCGGCGCATCCGCGAGGCCGCCGAGGGCAACGACGTCTGTATCATCGAAGTCGGCGGCACCGTCGGCGACATCGAGGGGATGCCCTATCTGGAGGCCCTGCGCCAGTTCGCCCACGAGGAGGACGAGGAGGATATCCTCTTTACGCACGTCACGCTCGTCCCCTACTCGAAGAACGGCGAGCAAAAGACCAAGCCCACCCAGCACTCCGTGAAGGAACTGCGCTCTATCGGTCTTCAGCCGGACATTCTGGTCGGCCGCTGTTCGGACAAACTCGACATCGACACGCGAGAGAAGATAGCCCTGTTCTGTGACGTCCCCACCGAGGCCGTCTTCTCGAACCCGGACGTCGACGACATCTACCACGTCCCGCTGATGGTCGAGGAGGAGGGGCTCGACGAGTACGTGATGGAACGGCTCGACATCGCGGACGAAGCCCTGCCGGAGGACGAACGGGAGAACCGCTGGCGCGAACTCGTCACCCAGCAGACCGACGGCGAAGTCGACGTCGCGCTCGTGGGCAAGTACGACCTCGAAGACGCCTACATGTCCGTCCACGAGGCGCTGAAACACGCCGGACTGGAGAAGAACGTCGACGTGAACGTCGAGTGGGTCAACTCCGAGAAGATGCCCGACCACCACGAGGACCGGATGCGCGAGGCCGACGCTATCGTCGTCCCCGGTGGCTTCGGCACGCGCGGCACGCAGGGCAAGATCGACGCCATCCGTTACGCCCGCGAGAACGACGTGCCCTATCTGGGCCTCTGTCTGGGCTTCCAGCTCGCCGTCATCGAGTACGCCCGGAACGTCCTCGGACTGGAGGGCGCCCACTCGGCCGAACTCGACGAGGACACGCCACACCCCGTCATCGACATCCTGCCCGAGCAGTACGAGATAGAGGACATGGGCGGGACGATGCGACTGGGTGCCCACGAGACGGACATCGAGGCCGGGACGCTCGCCGCCACGCTGTACGGCGGCACGTCCTGTACCGAGCGACACCGCCACCGCTACGAGGTCAACCCCGAGTACTTCGACCAACTCGAAGACGCCGGGCTGAAGTTCTCCGGGCGCTCCGGGAACCGTATGGAGATACTCGAACTCGCGCCCGAGGACCACCCGTACTTCATCGGGACGCAGTTCCACCCCGAGTTCCGCTCGCGCCCGACACGGGCTAGCCCGCCGTTCGTCGGCCTGCTGGAGGCCGTGCTGGGCGACGACCCCCACGCCGCTGAAACCGAGGAGGTGAGCCACTGATGGTGGACGTCGAGGAGTTCATCGAGGAGGCCACAGCCGAAATCGCCGAGGAAGTCGGCGACAAGAACGCCGTCATCGGCCTCTCCGGTGGCGTCGACTCCTCCACCGCCGCGGCGCTGGCCTACGAGGCCATCGGCGACCAGCTCACCGCTGTCTACGTCGACACCGGCCTGATGCGGAAAGGCGAGACCGACGAGATTCGCGAGACGTTCGACTACATGGACTCGCTGCGCATCGTCGAGGCACAGGACCGCTTTCTGGAGGAACTCGAAGGCGAGACGGACCCAGAAGAAAAGCGCCACATCATCGGCGAGCAGTTCATCCGGGAGTTCGAGGAAGTCGCCCGCGAGGTCGACGCCGACTACCTCGTGCAGGGGACCATCTACCCCGACCGCATCGAGAGCGAGGGGACCATCAAGTCCCACCACAACGTCGGCGGCCTCCCCGAGCGCATCGACTTCGACGGCATCGTCGAACCGATGCGCGACCTCTACAAGGACGAGGTCCGGGAAGTCGCCCGCGCACTCGATTTAGAGGAGATTATCTCCGAGCGGATGCCGTTCCCCGGCCCCGGTCTGGCCGTCCGCATCATCGGCGAGGTCACCGAGGAGAAACTCGAAGTCGCCCGCGAGGCCAACCACGTCGTCGAGGAGGAACTCGAAGAGTACGAACCGTGGCAGGCCCTCGCGGCCGTCATCGGGAAGGCCACCGGCGTCAAGGGCGACAACCGCGTCCACGGCTGGGTCGTCGCGGTGCGGTCCGTCGAGTCGCGTGACGGCATGACTGCCCGCGCACAGGAACTCGACTGGGAGACCCTCCAGCGGATGCAAAGCCGCATCACGGGCGCCCACGAGAACGTCGCTCGCGTCGTCTACGACGTGACCCACAAACCGCCGGCGACAATCGAGTACGAGTGACGATGCAGGTCATCATCGTCGGGTCCGACCCCGACGGCATCACCGACGCACTCGAAGCGGAGGGGCACAGCGTCACCGTCGCCGACGTGGGCAACCGCCCCGGGCTAGAGGAAGCCGGCATCCACGACGCCGACGTCTACCTCCTCACCGAGATGGCACAGGCCACCTCCATCGCCGTCGCGAAGGACCTCGTGCCCGACTTGCGAATCGTCGTCTACGCCGAGGGGTCGCTGCCGGACTTCGCCAGCAGACAGACCGACCTCGTCGTCGACCCGAATCTGCTCGGCCCCGAGGCCGTCGCCGAGGAACTGTAGTCCCGTCTCAGACCGTCGCCGCCAACTCTGCGACGCGCCCGCTCCCTCCCTTCTTGAACGGGACGCCGTGGCCCATCGCGGCCACCTCGAACGGCGGCACGCGGTCCATCAACTCGCGGAGACTCCGCGTCACCGCGCCCGTGTCGTAGCTGCGGAGCCACGGCGACGCCGAGAGGACCCCGCGGTTCTCCCGCAAGAGGTCGCCGAGAAACGCCGTCGACAGCGCCTCGCTGACGTAACAGACGTGGCCCGGCGTGTGACCGGGGGTGTGGTAGACAGTGAAACTCCCGACCGTGTCTCCGTCCGCGACCGATTCGACCGGGTTCGAGGGCGTGGAGACGAGACGGCGAGTCAGTCGCTGGAGCGTCCCTTTGTGGTTCGTCAGCGGCGGTTTGTCGGTACCCGTGACGTACGGCGCGTCGGCCACGCCGACGTATATGGTCAGGTCGACGCCGTCGAACGCCGAGAGGCCGCCGACGTGGTCGAGGTCGTAGTGCGTCAGGAGCACCCGGTCCAAATCGCGCAATTCGAAGCCCGCCTCCCTGACGCCTGCGACGAGAGCGTTGCCGTGCCACGGCATCCCGGCATCGACCAGCGTCAGCGTCCCCGCGTCGTCGACGAGGTAGGCGTTGACTCCCGAGAGGTCGTACCACCAGACGTCGTCCGAAAGCGGCGTCACCATGCGTGGGTTTTGGGCCGCCGACGGCAAAACCCTTCTCGGCGACGGGACCACAACACCCATAGACCGTCCGACAGAGCGGCCAACCATGGCCCGCGACACCGTCGTCTCCTGGCGGGCGTTCGCCCTGTTCCTCCTGTGTCCGCCGCTGGCTATCCTCGCTCTCGTCCTGTTTCCACTGACCATCGCGGTGCTGGTCTGGCTGTACTATCGCGGCAAGAAACAGGCGCTCGACCAGCCGTCGGCGTCGACCAGCTAGCCAGAGACAGGGCACGAAACGACCGGCTGCTCACTCGTCCATCGCGTAGGCGAGTCGGTGGGGCACCAGCGTCAGCGTGCGGACGATAGCCGCCAACGCGACGAAGATGCCGACGAGAATGTGGGCGATACCGCCGAGTTTCAGCCAGAGCAACAGCGACGGGAACTTGTGGATGGTCGCGAGTTGCGCGTTCAGCAGGGACGCACCGGCGCGGTCCGGGCCACCGCCGGCGATGCTGTGAGTCGTCTGCGTGGCGAAGAACTGGTCGATGAGTGGGTGGAACTGCGTGAACTCGAGGAACAACGCGGCCCCGACGAGCAGATATCCCACGCCCGCGAAGACGGCGCCGACCACGAGCATCTTCTTTATCGACCCCATCGTCGAGAGGATGGTCTCCGGGCTGTACGTCTCCATCGTCGGTGGCGTTTCGGTTGCCATTACGTCCAGAGAGACGATAGATTACTATCTAAAACTGGGTTACTATTGCATACCCACATCCGAGCCGCGAAAACGTTATATATGGGGCCGAATGGCACACTCAGAACGGCAACTGCGACCGGAAGTAGTGATAGCCGGTCTTGACCTTCGAGGGCGAGCGGATGCGGTCCATCTCGTCGTCGGTCAGTTCGAAATCGAAGATAGCGAGGTTCGCTGCGAGGTGGTCACGGCTGGACGCCTTCGGGATGGCGGCGACGCCGTCCTGCTGGACGAGCCATCTGAGCGCGACCTGTGCGGGTGACTTCCCGTAGCGGTTCCCGATCTGGACGAGGGCCGGGTCCTCCAGTACGCCGCCGCGGGCCAGCGGACTGTACGCCGTCAGGAGGACGTCGTGGATGCGACAGTAATCGAGCAGTCCCCGCTGGTCACAGTAGGGGTGATACTGCACCTGATCGGTGAGAATCGGGGCGTCGGAGCGCTCTCGGGCCTCGTCGAGCAGCGACCGCGAGAAGTTGCTGACGCCGACGTGTTCGACGAGGCCGTCGTCGACGAGGTCGTTCATCGCGCCGAGCGTCTCCGAGAGGGGCGCCATCCACGGCGTGTTCGGCCAGTGGATGAGCAGGAGGTCGAGATAGTCGGTTCCGAGTCGGTTGCAACTCTCGCGGGCGGACTGTCGGACCCGCCGCGCGCTCCGGTTGCGCCCGTCGAGTTTCGTCACGAGAAAGACGTCCTCGCGGTCCACGTCGGCGGCGTCGATGCCCATGCCCACCTGCCGTTCGTTGCCGTAGGCCTGTGCGGTGTCGACGTGTCGATAGCCCATCTCCAGCGCCGTCCGGACCGTCTCGCGGCAGTCCGGCCCGGTCAGTTGCCACGTGCCGAGGCCGAGTGCGGGAACGGACTCGCCCTGCACCTGAATCGTCTCCATGGGGGCAGTTAGTCGGCCAGCGGCAAAACGGCAGTGCCAGCGGGAACCGGGAGGGAGGACACAGAGCGGGCGTTCGTGACGGTGACAGCCGAGCCGTCACGACGAGGGGGCATCAGATGGGGCGTGCCGAGAGTGGAAGCGGTGGAGGGGCGGGTGCGAGTGCGGGACCCGGAGCGGTGGAGGACCGTCGAACAGCCGAGACGCTACCGTTCGATGATGGTGCCGCCGGCCCCGACGGCGATGTCGACCGACCCGCAGACGACGGCTTTCAGGTTCTGACCGGTCGGCGTCTGGTTCTGGGTCCACTCGCTATCGAGTTCGTACACCTTGCCGCCACCACCGACCGTGTAGCCGTCACCGTCGCCGTCGGTGACCTCGATGTCCCGGAGGCCGGCGTCACCGGTGTCGTGGGGCGTCCACTCGACGCCGTCCCAGTGGAATAGCATGCCGCCGCCGCCGGACACCCAGACGTCGTCGAAGCCGTCCGAGTCGACGCCGTAGAAGTTCACGTTGGCGTCTGCCAGCCCGATCTTGTTCCACGTCGACCCGTCCTGCGTGCGGAAGACGGACTTGTTGCCGTCGACGATGTGGCCCTTGCGGTCGTCGAAGAAGTCGACGGCGTTGATGGCCGACCCGGACCCGGGCGTGACGTAGTCCCACGTCTCGCTGGCGCCGTTCTCGAAGGAGTAGTACATCTTCCCCGAGTCGCCGGCGACGTAGACGTTGGCCTCGCCGGCCTGCCCCGTGACCGAGACGTCGTTGAAGTTGTTGGTCACGTCCATCGGGGCGCTGTGGTCGGTGAGGACACCGGATTCGACATCGTACTCGCCGATGGCGCCGGAGGCACCGACGAACCAGAGGCGCTTGCCGTCGTCGGTCACGTCCGCGCCGTAGAGGCTGTTGCCGTTGCCCGTCGGGCCGCCGTCGAGAATCTTCTGCCAGCCCAGTTCCGTCCGTTCGAGGACGACGCCACCGCCGGCCACGGCGTACGCTCCCGCGTCCGTGTACTCCACGTCGT
The DNA here is from genome assembly GCF_011602445.1 of Haloarcula sp. JP-L23. NCBI lineage: Archaea > Methanobacteriati > Methanobacteriota > Halobacteria > Halobacteriales > Haloarculaceae > Haloarcula > Haloarcula sp. JP-L23. Next base: position 3,299,194 of record NZ_CP050014.1, read on the forward strand.
AGAGCGTGTTGCCCGTAGGCGATTCGACGGACTCCCACGGGCTACTCGCGGCGGCGGACCCGGAGAGGGCCGCCGTCCCCATCGCAGCAGCGACTGACGCACCGATACCCTTCAGGACGCCACGTCGAGTGGCTTCGCGTTCGGACATTGCACTCGGGGGGTGAGGAGCGTCCCACTTGAAGGGGGGTCGCGGTTAAGTCGGTTTTTCGCGGTTTGTGGGTCCGAAAACCGACGATTTCGACCGGAGACCGCCACCGAAACCGCGAATTCCGCGAGACCGAGGTCGTTCGGCCGTTTGCGGCGGAGTAAACGGTATGAAACGAATGAAAATCGGCGGGGCTTCATAATTAGCCGGTCGCACCGGGCTCGGTCGCAGTCGGTGGACTCGGCTCGCGAGCGGTACGGATTACTCCTGCAGGTGGTCGACCAGTTCCGGGGCCTCCGCTGCGATTATCTCGTCGACCGCGAGGGTCGCGGCTTCGGCGTCGGCCGGGAGACAGAACACGGGCGTCGCCGCTGTGATACCGGCGGTGGCTCGAACGGCGACGATGCCGGTTCCGATGTGCTCGAACAGGAGTGTCCTGAACACCTCGCCGAACCCGGGGAGGGCCTTCTCGAACAGCGGGTGGACCGCCTCGATAGTCACCTCGCTGGCCGAGATACCGACGCCGCCAGCGGTGACGACCGCCTCGACGTCGTCGCGGCCGACCAGATTGTCGACGGCCTGCTGAATTCCGTCGTAGTCCCCACGCAGTCGTTCCCGTGCAGTGACTGTGTGACCGGCCGACTCGAGCGCAGTCGTCAGCGCCTCACCCGTCGGGTCCTCGCCCTGCCCCGTCGTCGTGCCGACGGTGACGAGCGCCACCTCGACCGGGCGGACGGCCGGCGTCTGCGACGGGCGGTCGGCCGCTGTCGACGGGTTACCGCTAGCGACTTTCGACCCTGCCGCGCCGCCGGCCGGATGTCGCTCCGCGGACTGGGCCGTCTCGGCCGTCGCCGACGAGTCGGTCGACCCTCGGTCACCCAGCGGGTCGGCGGCCGAAGACTCCGCCGCGTCCGCCGTCGGGTGGTCGGCGTCGGTCTGCTCGGTCGCCTCGTCGGTCTCGACAGCCGTCTCGGCCGTCGTCGTGCTGTCGGTTGCTACACGCTCTCCGTCCGTCGTCCCGTCGCCGGACTGGTCGGCCGCCGTCTCGTCTCGCTCCGCGTCGTCTTCGTCGTCGGTTTCGTCCCCGTCGTCGCTGCTCGCCCGACGTGTATCGCGGGACTGGAAATCGACCATACCGATACGACGGCCCGCCGGTGGTAAGTCTTTCCGGCTACAGGAGTGCCCCACGCGACGGCTTTTATTCATCACTCGCCCAGAAGTTTTATTATAAGTACACGTATGAAACAGCGTATGGAGAGGGCCTACCACGTCACGTGTCACGAGTGCACGTTCGAGGGGGTATTCGAGGACCACCGAACGGCGCTCGACGAGTGGAACGAACACGAACGAGACGACGACCACCGAGTGAGCATCCTCGAAATCGGCCGGCCGTCCCCCCGCAAGCCGGCCTGAACGGCGGACCGCCAGCGTTTTGCACACGCTATCCTGAACTCGAAGTATGCACGCTGTCCAGTACACCGACCGCGGCGGCCGTGCCGTCCGCACGGATGGCAGCGGACGCGGCCTCGAACTGTCAGACGCATCCGAGCGCGGCGACTGGCTGTCCGGCGACGTCGGTCTGGGCGGTGAGGACGGTGCCTGAGAACGGCGACGAGACCGTGATGGTGACGCCGGACGAGTCGCGGGCCGACGACGGCGACACGGCCGAGGACAGTCGCTACGTCCACCGCCCCAGCGGCGAACCGCCGAGACAGGCCGAGACGAGCGACGAGTTCGGCTGGGAGGGGTGGGCCCTCGTCGGGATGGTCGTCGTCGGCTTCCTCGTGATTCCTGTCGCCATCCTCGTGTTACCGGCCGCACAGGGCGTGGTCCGCTCGCTGGGCCTGACGCTTCGGGCCGCCTATCTGGCGCTGCCACTGGTCCCGGCGTTCCTGCTCGGTGCCGTCGCGGTGTGGTCCGCGCTGCGCTCGCGGCGCTCCTAGTATCGCCGACGATACTCGGCCGAGAACGTTTATCAAACAGTCTCCCAACGGTCGAACAGATGCTGCTGTCGCCCCTGTCTGTGGTCCTCCTCGCGGCCGTGGTCGGGATGGGTGTCGCCGTCCTCGTCTGGCTCCACCGCGACAACCCCGGCGCCGGCCCGCTGGCGGCGTTCGTCGTCGCCGCGAGCCTCTGGGCCGTCGCGCAGGGCCTCGAACTGGCGGTGCCGGGCGTGCAGACGATGGTGTGGTTCCAGCAGGTGCAGTTGACGCTCTCGGTGGTCGTCCCCGTCGCGTGGCTGGTCACGGTACTGGAGTACACCGGCCACCCCCACTGGCTCACGCGTCGGCGGGTCGCCCTGCTACTCGCCGAACCCGCCGCCTTCGTCACGCTCGTGTGGTCGAACGGCGCCCACGAACTCGTCTGGGTCAGGTCCGACACAGTCGTCGTCGCCGAGGCGAGCGCGCTGGCCCCGGTCTGGGGGCTGGCCTACTGGGGCCATCTGGCGTACATGCTCGGACTGGTTCTGGGCGGCGGCGTCCTCCTCATCCGTCAGATGTTGCGGACGAACCGCCTCTTTCGGGCCCAGAGCCTCGCACTGCTTGTGGCCATCACCATCCCGACCGCCGCCCAGTCGCTCCACGCACTAGGTTTCCTCGGGACGGTCGTCGACCCGACCAGTCTGGGCTACGTCGTCTCGGGCATCGTCCTCTCGGTGGCGCTGTTGCGCGGCCAGTTGCTCGACGTGGCGCCGGTGACCCGTGACCTCGGCCGGGAGGCGATCTTCGCCGAGATGGACGACCGGGTCGTCATCGTCGACGAGGACGGCCGCATCGTCGACGTGAACGCGGCCGCCGCCTCCCTGTTCGACGAGGACCCGGGCGCGCTGCTGGGGCGATCACTGGAGGGCGAACTGCCGACGCTGGCCGCGACCCTGCCCGACATCGGCGAGCGAATCCAGACGGAGACGCGACTCGAACACGACGGGGCGGTCCGCTACTTCGACGTTCGCGTGACGCCGCTGTACCGGGCTTACGGCGTCGTCTCGGGCCACCTCGTCAGCCTCCGCGACGTCACCGAACGCCGGCAGCGCGAACAGCGCATCGACGTTCTCAACCGCCTCCTGCGGCACAACATCCGTAACGAGATGAACGTCGTCCGGGGGAATGCCGACCTGCTTGCCGGCAGCGTCGAGTCGGCAGACGACCACCGGGTCGACCGCATCATCCGAACCGTCGACGACATCGTCGACCGGAGTAACAAGATAGGGCGCGTCTCCGAAGCCTTAGAGAGAGAGGACCCGCGGCCGGTCCGATTACGGCCGCTGCTCGCTCCGGTCGTCTACACCGTCCGGGACCGTAATCCGGGGGCCGACCTCTCGCTGGCCTGTCCCGAGGACTGCTGGGTCGAGGGGGGGCCGTCGCTCACCCTCGCCATCGAGGAACTGCTCGACAACGCCATCGAACACAGCGACGGGCAGCCAACCGTCGAGGTCACCGTCGAACCGGCCAGCCCGGATACGGGAGTCATCGTCCGTGTCTCCGACGACGGCCCCGGCATCGTCCCCTACGAACGAGAGGTCATCCTCGCCGGCGAGGAGACGCCGCTACAACACGGCTCCGGCGTCGGTCTGTGGCTGGTGAAGTGGGTCGTCCGCAACGCGGGCGGGACCCTATCGTTCGCCGAGGGGCCGGGAACCACCGTCGAGATAGAACTGCCGGCGGCCGACCCGGACGACCACGACGCCATCACGGACGTGAACGCACGGACCACCACGGACCGCTGACTACCACGGTTTCGGCTCCCGGTCGCGCCAGAACCGCCCGCGGGGCGCGTCGGGTCGGAACCGGGACAACCACACGGGCGTCTCGGCCCCCTTCTCGGGCGTCCGTGGGGCCGACGCCTCGGTCATGTCCGTCCGGACGTACCCCGGACACACCGAGTTGGCGAGCAGGCCGTCGTCGGCGTACTCGCCGTCGAGATAGCGCGTGAGGCCGTTCAGCCCCGTCTTCGAGATTCGATAGGCCGGCGTCCCGCCGGACTGGCGCTCGGTGATGGCCCCGAGTCCCGAGGCGACGTTGACGACGCGGCCGCCAGGGCGGTCGAGCAGTAGCGGGAGGGCGTGTTTCGTCAGTACCGTCGGCCCCCGGAGGTTCGTGTCCAGCGTGCGGTCGATGACCTCGGTGGGCATCGCGTCGAGCGGTTCCCGGGAGTCCATCACGCCGGCGTTGTTGACGAGGACGTCGAGACGACCCGCTTCGTCGGCGATGCGGTCGACGGCGGCGGTCATCTCCTCGTCGTCGGTGACGTCGAGTTCGATCGAGCGGCGGTCCGTCGCCGTCACGTCGGCCGGGTTCCGCGCCCCGGCGTACACCGTCGCGCCCTGTTCCACGAGGCCGTCCGCGATGGCCTTCCCGATACCTCGCGTGGCCCCGGTGACCAGTGCGACCTGTCCGTCGAGGGACTCGTAGAGCGACACGTCCATACCCTGCTGTAGGACGGCCGTGCCGAAAAGTCAGACGACGCCGGCAGTCAGGAGCATCACGCCGACTCCGAGGAGTACGAGGACGGGGCCGAGTTTCGCCACGCGAGGGACGTTGGTGGCGAACTGCCTGAGCGACGGGTTGCCCGCGTGGGCGACGACGAGTGGGTCGACCAGTCGGCCGCCGTCGGTGCGGCCCACGACGGTCACCTCGTCGCCGCTATCGACGCGGCGTTCGAGCGTCGCGCCGTCCGTCTCGCCGACGAGGAAGGCCAGACTCGCAGCGTCGGGGTCGACCCGGACCCCGCCGTACTCGTCGGTCACCTCGAACGGGACGCCGACTCGCTCGGCGTCGAGCAGTTGCTGTGCTCGACTCGTGTCCGCGGTGGCGGCGTACGTCTCGCCGCCGACCAAGCGACCGGCCTCCGCGACCAGCGCCGACTCGCCGCTGTGTGGGGCCGTCACCGTTCCAGCGACCGGTTCAGCCGTACCGGTGACCGCGGCCGTCCCCTCGGTCGGCAGGTCACTCGGGGCGACGTGGGCGGCGTCCCGGAGCGTCGTCGCGGTGGCGTAGTGCCGCCCGCCGTGCGCGGTCATGAACACCCCCACTAGCAGGACGGCGAACCCGACGTGATACAGCGAGAAGTCGTACCGCCCCTCCAGTGGCGGCGGGGACCCGAGGACGTAGGTACTCGCGACGAAAGCGACGACGAGCGCTATCCCGCCGGCGAACAGCACCGTCCGCTCCCGGTCGGCGGTCAGGTACGCGAACAGGCGCGTGTCCTGATAGCGGTCGACGGCGGCGACCAGAACCGCCACGAGCGCGAACGGGAGGGCGAAGTCCCAGAGGAACCCACTGAGCATATCTCCCCTGTTCGCTACGACCGCAAAAAACTAGCCTACCGCTCCTCGTCGCGGCGCATCGCGATCTCGAACCATGGACAGAGACGCAGTTGCCGGTAGTACTCCGGGTGCTCGCGCAGGCGGTCGTAGGGGACCCACATGATACCGTCGACCTCCTCGGGGTTCGGGTCCAGCGACGTATCGGTGAGCGTGGCCTGCAACACGGCACAGACCTCCCACTCCAGACCGGCGTTCTCGTAGTAGCGCTTGTACTCGAAGCGGTCGGTCACGCGCAGGTCGTCGTACTGGTCGGGCGTGACGCCGAGTTCCTCTTCGAGGCGCTCTTCGGTGGCCTCGACCTGCGTCTGTCCCTCGACGGGGTGGGAGGCAACGGTGCCGTCCCAGTGGGTGTCCCAGAGGCGCTTCGTGGCCGCTCGCTGGGCCAGCAACACCCGGTCGTCCTCGTCGAACAGCAGTGCGGTGAACGCCCGGTGGCGGATGCCATCGCCCGTGTGGGCGTCGAGGCGGTTGACCAGACCTTCCTCGTTGTCGTCGGAATCGACGGCGATGACGTCCTGCTCCGCGTTCTCGTGTGTCTCGTCCGCGTCCGTACTCATATGGCCTATCAATCTCGGAGGGGATTCTTACACGCTTCGACTTGCCGCGCCTACCGCAGGTCGTCGACGAACTGTTTGACCACCTTCTCCTCGGCGCGGTGGAGCGTCTCGCTGCACGTGGATTTGGCGATGCCGACGGACTCGGCCAGTTCCGTCAGCGAGCAGTTCCGGGGCGTGTCGTAGTACCCCTCCTCGACGGCCGCTTCCAGCAGTTCCAGTTGGCTCTCGGTGAGCAACTGCTCGGACTCGACGTGTTGTTGGACGCGTTCGACGCTGAACGGGATGCCAAAGTCCGAGAGTTGCTCGCCCAGTTCGGAGAGGCGGTCCTGTGGCGCCGTAATCTCCCAGACGGCCTTGCCGTTCTGGAGGGTGAAGGGCATCTCCAGCGGAATCCCAGAGCCCTGCACCGGGAAGAGGAGCAGCGGCGTCGACGTCTCGAACTGTATCAGCGCCGTCTCGTCGCGGTGGGAGAGTATCTCCATCGTGAGGACGGCCTCACGGGACTCGACGTCCCGAAGCACCGCCGGCAGGTCCTCGGCGGTCACCTCCGCGAGGCCGACGCCCGACTCCTCGCCGGGAAGCGCCGCGAGGATACGGAACGTCGCGTCCGCGTTGGTCCGCGAGACGTCGCCGATCCAGATGTCGTCCGGTATCGTGAGCGTGAGTTCTGCGCGAGGCATCTGTCTATCCGAATATATTCGCCCGAACGGCGGGGCCAGTTGTCCCGAACATGTTCGGATATGCACCTCGGCGCAGAAGAACGTACCGTCGCCATACAGGTCGAGTGGTGCGAACGAATCCCACGGCCTCGGTGTTGGGGTCTGTTCGACCCGGTCCTGCTCTCGCTCGGTGCGCCCACAGTCGGATATTGGAGTGCGGTGGCAGTCGCCCGGTAGCGGGCCGGAGGGGCCGAACCCACGGTGACAGCGGCCCCGGGTCGGTCGGGACAGCGTCGAGGCGGGCCTCAGACCGGGTCGAGGTGACGCCCGTAGGCCGCCAGACAGTGCCGCGCGTCGGCGAGTCTCGCCGCGCGGTGGTCTGCGACCCGCTCTTCGAGTTCCATGAGCGTCGCCCGGAGCCGGGAGACCTGTCCGGGGTCCGGCGGTTCAGGGTGCGCCTCCGCGAGGTACCAGAGCCTCGCTGCGACCTCGTCGAGACGGTCTTCGACGCCCGAGTCCGGCGGCGCCTCTATCGCCCGCAGTACCGCCCGGTTGGCCCGTCGGATGAACCGTCGGCACATGTCCGACCCTACTGACGGCAGCCACGAGAAAGGCGACCCGAACCAGTTCGGAGTCACCGAACGCTTATCTCGCTCGCCGGTCGCCATCCGGTATGGAACGCGTCTCGCTGACCCGCGTCGTCGACGCCGACGAGGAGACGGTGCGGGCCGCGATGGCAGACGTCGGCCCGTTCATGACGGCGACGGGCGTCGACGGGGTGACCGTCGAGGGCGACACCATCGAAATGCGCAACCGGGTCGGCCTCTTCGAGATAGCACTCGACCTCGAAATCGTCGACGTCGAGGACGCGGTGCTGGCCTACGAGCAACGCGAGGGCGTCTTCGAGTCGATGCGCACCGAGTACTACGTCACGCCCGTCGACGGAGGGACGGAGGTCACCGCGACCACCGAGTACACCGCCTTGGACCTCGCGGTCATCGGGCCGGTGCTGGACAGCACCGTCGTCGAACGCCAACGCCGGAAGGAGTTGAACAGCCAGTTCGACTGGTTGGAGGCACAGGTCACCTAAAGACCCGAACGTCTTCGGGACAGGACACAGCGGTCGCGGGCCCGAACCCACCGGTATGAGCCGCGCCCACGACGACACGCCGTCGGTGACCGACGAGATTCACGACAACTCGTGGTCGGCGAACCTCGAAGGCCCCGAACACGCCGAGGACCGCGAGTTAGTCGTCGCACAGGCCCGCGAAGCCATCGAGAAGACCACCGCCGGCAACCACGTCAATCTGGTGACCCACGAGGCCCACGGGCATCCGGAAACGTACCTCTACGACCCCCTGCGGGAGCGGTTCGGCGACCGGGTCGACCTGACCTACGTCGACCAGTGTGGCTGTGGCGGCTACGTCGTCCGCGCACGGGTGAGCGAGTGATGTTCGGCGAGATGGACTTCGAGGAGCGACCGCTGGTGCTCATCTGGGAACTGACTCAGGCCTGCGAACTGGCCTGCAAGCACTGCCGGGCCGACGCCCAGCAACGGCGACATCCCGACGAACTCACGACGGCCGAGGGGAAGGCCTTGCTGGACGAGGCCCGCGAGTTCGGCGAGGGCCAACTGGTCGTCCTCTCTGGGGGGGACCCGCTGGCCCGCGACGACGTGGCGGAACTGGTCGACTACGGCACCGACCGAGGCCTGCGGATGACGCTGACCCCCAGCGGGACCCACTCGCTGACCCGCGAGCGACTGGCCGAACTGGACGAGGCCGGCCTCCGACGGATGGCGCTCTCTATCGACGGCGGGAGCGAGGCGGCCCACGACCAGTTCCGCGGGGAATCGGGCAGTTTCGCGGCGACGATGGACGCCGCCGAGACGGCCCGCGAGTTGGACATTCCCCTACAGGTCAACACCACCGTCTGTGCCGAGACGGTCGAGCAATTGCCGGCCATCCGCGAGTTGGTGGCGGACCTCGGGGCCGTGCTGTGGTCCGTCTTCTTCCTCGTCCCCGTCGGCCGCGGCCGGGTGCTGACGCCCGTCGACCCCGACCGGGCCGAGCGCGTGATGGAGTGGCTCCACGAGGTGAGCGACGAGGCGCCGTTCGGCGTCAAGACCACCGAGGCCCCCCACTACCGCCGGGTTGGCCTCCAGAACGACGAGAACGACGAGGGCGTCCGCCGACGGACCGGCGTCCGCGCCGGCAAGGGGTTCGCGTTCGTCAGTCACACCGGCGAGGTGTACCCCTCCGGGTTCTTACCGGAGTCGGCCGGCAACGTCCGCGAGGAGAGCGTCGTCGACGTCTACCGTGAGTCGGCGCTGTTCCGACGCTTGCGTGAGGACGACGCCCTCACCGGGAAGTGCGGGGCCTGTGAGTTCCGCGGCGTCTGTGGCGGCAGTCGCTCGCGGGCCTACGCGACGACCGGCGACCCGCTCGCGGCCGACCCGCTCTGTACCTACGAACCGGACGGCTTCGAGGGGTCGATACCCGACCAGCACCCGGCCGATTGAGGGGGTTTTTCACACGCTGGGAACGCTGGCACCCCGTTTTATCCCGGGAGTGGTGACATACGCGTATGACCGACTCGGGTATCAGGGTCGAACTGTCCGTGGATTCGCCGGGCGCGTGCCCGGTCGCCGCCGTCTCCGAGGAGGCGGGCACGGCAGTGACCGACGTGGCGCGCAGCGCACCGCTGGACGACGACGAGGGACAGGTCGTCGAAGAGTTCACCGCCGACGGCGGCGCACAGGCCATCGAGTCGCGGGGCGACATAGCGGAGGTGTTCGCCGGCGGCGGCGGCGCTCGCTATCGGTTCGAGCGCGAGCGAGCGGGCTGTGTCTGTGAGACAGTCGAGGAGTTCGCCTGTCCCGTCGCGGACATCCGCGCCGAGAGCGGGCAGTTGCGACTCACCTTCCACGCGCCGGACGTCGACCGCATCCGCGCTATCGTCACGCGGCTGAAAGAGCTCTACGGCGACGTCTCGCTTCGGTCGCTGCGTCGCGACGGGGAGACGAACCCCACGGATTCGGTGCTCGTCGACCGGAGCCGTCTCACCGACCGCCAGCGTGAGGTGCTGGAGACGGCTATCGAGATGGGGTACTTCCGGTACCCGAAAGGCGCTAACGCCAGCGAGGTGGCCGAGGAACTGGACATCTCCGTCTCGACGTTCGCCGAACACCTCGCGGCGGCCCAGACGAAACTGCTCGACACCATCCTCGACGTGTGAGTCAGGTGGTCCGGCTCCGGAAGGCGGCCGCCACCAGCCACGCGTACAGCCCCGCACCGACGACCCCCACGCCCTGCCCGAGCATCTCGACTGGGGAGACGTCGACCAGAAGCCCGAGCCCCTGTCCGAGAAGTCCAGCCGCGAGCAGCGCCACCGCGACCCGCGCCGTCCGGTCGGACGCCAGCGGCCACCGTCCGACCGACGGCGGATAGAACTGGAACGTCGCGCCCACCACGGTCAACCCCAGAAACCCCAGCAGCATCGTCCGGTAGTGGGCGGTCACCAGCGCCGGGTCACGACCGACGAGCGCGATTGTGAGACCGAGCGCGACGCCGCCGACGCCGGCCAGCACGGCGAACGCGACGGCCCACAGCCCAACTCTGTGGCGGTCAGAGCGTAAGAACAGGACGAGATAGGTGACCGCGAAACCCGCGACTGCGACCGCTTCGACGACGCCGCCGAGAAACAGGAGTCGGCGATCGAACAGACCGACTGCGAGTGCCACCGGCGCGACCGCACCCGAGACGAGGACGACCGGGACCGATCGCTGCGGCGGGTATGTGCCGAGAAACCGGGGGAACAGACGGAATCCGACCCCGAACACAAGCAACGCCGCTGTTCCCGCCGCGAGCAGGTGTGAAACCTGTGGCGGTGTGAGCGCCGGCCAGCCGACCGGACCGAGGAGTCGGACCAGCGCTACGACGGCGAGGTAGCCACACGCGACCGGGACCACGGCGTTCGCCCGCCGGTCGACGAGTCTGCGGTCGGCGTTCGCACCGCCGGTTCCCGTGGCCGCCCCGGAGAGGTTGTCTCGGACGGACCACGAGAGCGTGCCGAGGAAGGCGGCAACGCCGAGTGCCCACAGGACGCCACCGGCGGAGCCGAGCCACGACTGGCCGGTGACGCCGACGCTGTCCAACGCCAGCGCGATGGTCCCGCTCACCGACAGCGCAGCGTGGACCGGGAGCGGCGTCGCCGTCTGAAGCTCACGGTCGAAAAAAGACGGGACCAACGCGTAGGCCTTCCCGAAGAGGACGTGGAACACGAACCCGTACAGCCCCAACGTGACGACGGTCCGGCGGCCGAGGCCGGCCGCTATCGCGAGATGCGTCGCGAGGAAAAACGCGACACCGGCGGCGACGAACGCCCGACTCCACCGGGTGACCCGCCGGGCGTTCATCTCACGCCGGTTCGACGTAGACGTGCCACTCGTCGTCGGCGACCCGTTCGCTGTCGTGCGTGTACCCCCGCTCCTCTAACACGCCGTACAGCGGGACTGGTTCGAAGCTGTTGACGAGTCGTAGCGTCTGGCCGGTCCCGAGGTCCGACAGGGCGTCCATGATGTGTGAGAACGGCTCTCCGTCGACGTCCCGGACGTCGAGTTCGCGCACGTTCGATCGCTCCGAGTGCATACGCTGACTGTCGGGTCGTATCGGTCAGGCGCTTGTGCCGAACGTGTTCGACTCGGTGAACGCCGCCGGTCCCACGGGGACGCCACAGACGGCACACCCTGCCGAGAGGAGGCGTTCGCGCGCCCCGTCGTCGACGGCCACGTGCGCCCCGCACTCGGGGCAGGTGAACCAGTACTCTGCCACGGTGTCGAAACGAACCGTCGGGGGACCGAAAACCACACACCCCAGATTTGGCGGGTTTTTCAGGCCCGCTATGGCCGGTATCCCCGCCGAATCCGGTCTCCGAGGCCACTCAGAACCGGTCGTCGGTACGGTCGCCGTCGTCGAACCCGCCGTCCTCGACGGTCGTGTCGGTGTCCGTGCCCCACGTCTCGTCGGTCGCGGCCGTCGGCGTGGTCGTGCCACCCACACCCGCGAGCGGCGGTTCGCCGTACTCCGCTTCGTAGGCGTCGCTGAACCCTTCGGCCCAGATGTAGAAGATGGCCGATTGCCCGGCGAACACGAGGAACGGCACCGCGAGGTAACCGACGACGGTGATGCCGAGGATGCTACTGACCACCTGCATGAGGACGTTGACTACGAAGCCAAAGACGACGGCCTTCAGCATCGTCCCGTTGGTGACGAGCGTTCGCAGGACGTCGAGGTCGAACGCGGCCGAGATGCTGTCGACCCGGACGAAGTTACCCGTCGCGACTGGGAGGACCACTGCAAGCGCCAGTGCGCCGACGAGGTATACGAGGCCACCGATGAGGAACCCCAGAACCGACAACCCACCGACGTCCGTCCCTACGCCGGCCAGAACCAGCCCGAAGAACGGAATGCCAGCGACGAGAAGGACGACCAACGTGTACGCCAGCACGATGACCGCGTGTTTGAGGCCGTCGACTGTCAGGTCAGCGAGGTCGGCGTCACCCCACTCCGGCGGGTTCAGCGTGTCGCCGCCCATGACCCTGCGCATCACTTCGAGCATGTAGCCGTTGAACGTGAACAGCGGGATGATGAGGAGGGCTCCCGGGAATAGCAACAACCCACCGATGAGAATCCGCTTTAGCCAACTGTCACCCTGCGTCTGGTACTTGATGCTGTCTTCTATCATGTCATGATAGCAATCATCGCATGCGTGTAAATAACTTATGACAGTTCAGGTCGACTTCAGACGGTGTCCGCTAGCTATGTGGACAGTGACCAGTCGGTCGTGGTCGCTCACGACGGCCGACGGCGGCGAGTGACTGCGCCTCCTCGCCGACGAACCGTGATAGGGCTACGTCTTCTCTCAACCGCCCTCACAACCAATGCCTCGCTTGTTGACTCTGCATCACTGAGAATCGGTGGGTTTCTACAGGCCGACCAGTCCGCGTCAGTTGAACCGCGTTCGGAACAGTAGACGTACGAAGACCGTGCCGAGTCGCGAGCGGGGTCGGTTGCTTCGCTATCGTCTGCGGGGGCTGAATGTGACTTCCCGGCACGGGTGAAAGAACGTGGCGTCGATAGCGATGCACGGGCCACGCTGCGCTGTTGCATACAACGGGCGTGTTCCTACGCTTCTCCGGTTGGCAGGTTCAGGCCCGGCTCGAAGTCCAGTTGAGCGCGATAGTCGTACCGGGGTCGACGCGCTCGGTCGGCGTCACCTGAATCACCCGTGCCCACGTACCACCACCCGGGGCGGTGTAGATCATACCGCCACAGTAACAATCGACTTTCAGCGCGGGGTTCGCCTCGTCGTGGCCGTCGTGCGGGTAGCCGGTGCGCGACCAGGCGCTCCAGTCGAAGGTGTCGCCGTCGTGGCGCGCGACGAGGGTAACCGTCAGTGGCTCACCGATGGTCGTCGTCCCGTAGTGGACGTCCTCCCGGTCGGTCTCGACGGTGTCGAGGGCCCGTGGTGGATCGGGTACCAGCCCCACCTGAGATAGCTCCTGTGTGTCGTAGGTCTTCGTGGCTTGGATCTCGGCGTCGTCCGGGGCGTGATACACCTCGGTCGTGAACGGAAGCGACGAGTCCTCGAGGCGAAAGCCGATCAGGACCTCGTCCGAAGGGACTGACGTCGCCTCGACCAGCACCGGGTGAACGTCCTCCGGGTTCTCGACGAACTGGGCAGATTCGGGCGCTTCGGTAGCCGTGCGTTCGGGCGTGGGGGTGTTGCTCGAGGTCTCCGTCGTGGTCTGGGCCGGCGGCTGTGCCGACTCCGAGGAGCCAGACGTACAGCCAGCGAGACCGACGAGGGCGACGCTACAGATTGATTGGAGGGCTCTCCTTCGGGTGTGATTCGTCTCCTCGCTCATAGAGACAGGTGTCGCCGCGCCCTCTTAGACACCTGTGACCCTTCACGTGAAACACCCGACTTACCCCCTGTCTAAACGCGCCGTTTTCGACGCCGGTACCCCGGGTGTCCATCGTACTGTCTCCTCGAAGTAAACCGCTATCTCGGGTGTCTTTCGAGTAAACCGGCGTCGTCTACTGGCCGTTAAGACGAGCCGTTTTGCACACACCCCCATTCAATCTGTGTGTGCAATTTCGAGACTCGGTTCGCTGGGACTGCGACCCCACCGCGTCATGGACTGGCCAGCGCTACTCGGCGGTCGCCCTCTTCGTCCTCGCCGAGACTCTCGACCTTCGCCAAGTGGTTGCCCTTGCTCTGCGAGAGGTGTGCTCTCGCTCGGGGGTCTTTTGCCGGTACGTCGGTCTGTTCGGAGGTGTCGGTACGGCGGTCGGAATCAGACACCGGAACCACCTCGACGAGACACGACCGTATCGGTGGCTACGGGAAACGCCAGACGGCTTCGGAGTCCGCACAGAACCCGTACGAATTGCGCAGAGCGACCCCTATAGGTCTTTTCTGAAAGGGTTGAAATGATATGGCTGGGGAGTTTTACCCCCAGATTCCGGATAGCTGGAAGCCACCCGGAGTGGGAGTGGGCCAACTCGGATTTGAACCGAGAGCCTCCCGGTTATCAGCCGAGCGCTCAACCTGATTGAGCTATTGGCCCAGGTGAGCGCATCTTGGTGTATCCGAGGGGTATAGAAAAGGGTAACGTTTCGAGGGCGCGTTGCGTGAGAAACCGCAACACGGAGTCAGTTCTCACTGTCTTCGAAGTCGACGTCGGTGGCGTCGTCGGGGTCGAAGCCGGAACTGCCCGCCGAACCACCGCCGGTGGGGCCGCCAGCGCCCGTCGCTGGGCCCTGACCGTCTTCGTTCGGGAAGCCGCCGACGTACACCTGCCCGCTGGCGAAGCCGCCGGTCTTGGCGTCGATGTAGGGCTCGATGACCCAGCGACGGACGGCCGCACGGATGGGGTAGCGCGTGACCGGAATCGCCAGCAGCAGGCCGACGGCGTCGGTGACGAGGCCGGGCGTGAGGAAGAACGCACCGGCGGCGATGAGCAGGCCGCCGTCGACGAGTTCGTTCGTAGGCACCTCACCCGTCGCCAGTTTCTGCTGGATAGACTGGAGCGTCGCCCGGCCCTCGGCGCGGACGAGCAACATCCCGACGAGCGCGGTAAGAACGACGAGCGCGACGACGACGAGTGGCGGAATCGGGTAGATGACACCCGTGGCCAGCGCTACCAAGAGGACGGCGTCGAACAGCGGGATGAGCAACAGCAGCCCGATGACCCGGAGCATACCCTCGCTTGCAGGTCAGGCCCCAAACGCCTTTCGAGAGGTGGCGAGGAATCCCGCCCCGCGAGATTCCTCAATGCGACACGGGGAACGGAGTGGCCCGTGAAGCCGCGCGGAGATGCATCGCTTCGTCGGTGCTGAACGACGACGGAGAACGGCCACCCGGCTACTCACCCGCGCTCGTGGACGCAAACCGCGACGGGTTCGGTGGGCGAGAGCGTGATGCGCATCCCCAGTTCCAACGGTGGTTCGGTGACGGCCTCGAAGCGAAAGCGCTGGGCGATGGCTGCGAGCGCGAGTTTCGCTTCCATCCGGGCGAACCGCATCCCGATGCAGTGGCGGGGGCCGCCGCCGAAGGGGTAGTAGGCGTAGTCCGGGAGGGTGGCCTCGAACTCGTCGGTCCAGCGCTCGGGACGGAACGCGTCGGGGGCGTCGTACCACCGCTCGTCCCGGTGGACCAGCCACTGCGGGATGGTCAACTGGGCGTCCGGTTCGATGTCGTAGCCGCCCAGCGTCACCGGACGGGTGGGCTGGCGGAACGTGGTGAACGCCGGCGGGTAGAGCCGTAGCGTCTCGGTCAGCACCCGGTCCAGAAACGGCAACTCGAAGAGGTCCGACGGCGTCGGGTCCGCCCCATCGAGCGTCGCGTCGAGTTCCGCGTGGAGTTCACGCTGGGCGTCGGGGTGGGTCGCCAGCAGGAACCACGCGTAGGTGAGCGTCAGCGCCGTCGTGTCGTGGCCGGCGACGAGGAACGTCAGGAGTTGGTGCCCCAGTCGCTCGCGGTCCATCGTCTCCTCGTCCAGCGAGAGCAGCAAGGAGAGGACGTCGTCGCGGGCCTCGCGCTCGGCGGCGGCCTCAGTCTGGCGTTCGGCGATGATATCGTCCAACGTCGCCTCGAAGGCCGCCCGCGTCCGTCGGACTCGGCGGTTGTTCGGCGTCGGCACCCACAGCGGGAGGTACGCCGAGAGGTTCCCCGGGTCGACGCGGTGGCGGAGTGCCGACAGGAGCGGTTCGAGCGACTCGGCGGTGCGTTCGATGTCCACGTCCAGCAGCGTTTTCCCGAGTACCCGGAGCGTGTACGACCGCATCGCCGGCAGCAGGTCGACGCGTTCGCCGTCGGCCCACTCGTCGGCCGTCGCCAGCGCGAAGTCGGTCATCGTCTCGCCGTAGGTAGCGATGCGCTCCCGGTAGAACGCCGGTTGGAGGGCCGTACGTTGCTGTTGCCACTCCTCGCCTTCCAGCAGGAACAGCCCTTCGCCGATGAACTCGCCGAGCGTGTCCCGGAGGAGTCGCCCCTTCTCGAAGTCCGCCTCGTCGGTGACCAGCACCTGCTCGACGAGGGTCGGGTGGGTGACGAAGTAGCCCGTCGTCCCGGCGACGTTGAACCGCACCACGTCGGCGTCGACGCTGTCGGCCTCGGCGTAGAAGCCCAGTGGGTCACGGACCATCGAGAGCGTGTTGTTGACGAGCGGGACGCGACCGATTCGGGGCGGCCGCTGGCCCGGTGTGACCGGCCCCTGGCGCTCGGTGTCGGCCTGCTGAGAGGGCATGGTCCGACGTAGGGCCGTCCGACAAATCGGTCTGTCGTTGCGTTGGACTCGGGGTCGGAAAGACTCAGGGGATGCGATGAGTGGTGGCTGTCTCGGACAGCCAACCGGCGATGCCGGAGTGACAGCCCATTTGTACGCCCACCACCGACCACCACTATGGACGAGTTCGCGGCGGACACGAAAGTCGAGTGGCGCGAGTGGGGGCCGGAGGCGTTCGAACGTGCCACCGACAGCGGCAAGCCGGTACTGCTGTCGCTGACCGTACCGTGGAGCGCGGAGTGCCGGGCAATGGACCGGGGCACCTTCGGCGAACCGCGCATCGCGGCCAACGTCAACGACGGGTTCGTCCCGGTGCGAGTCGACGCCGACCGGAACCCCAGAGTCCGGGAGCGCTACACGATGGGCGGGTTCCCCTCCACCGTCTTCCTCACCCCGGAGGGCGAGGTCATCAGCGGCGCGACGTTCCTCGGGCCGGACGGGTTCCGCGGCATCCTCGACAGCGTCCGGGAGTCGTGGGACGCCGAGGGTACCGCCGCCGGGTCGATTCCGCGGCAGTTACGGGACGAAGCGCCGCCGGCCGGCGAGTTGCGCGCCCGCATCGAGGAACACATGATAGAACAGTTACTCGGGGCCTTCGACGACGAGTTCGGCGGGTGGGGCTCCGACGTGAAGTTCCCGCTGCCCCGGACCGTCGAGTTCGCGCTGGTGCGCGCTCGCGGTCAGGCGACGCGTACGCTCGAAGCCATCCAGACCCACCTGTTCGACACCTACGACGGCGGGTTCTTCCGCTACGCGACGGGGCGGGACTGGTCGAACCCCCGCCGGGAGAAGCTACTGGACGAGAACGCGGCGCTCGTGCGAGCGTTCGCCCACGGCTACCGCTACACCGGCACCGAGTCCTACCGGGACGCCGCCCAGCGCACCGCCGAGTACCTCTCGACGGACCTCTGGACGGGCGACGCGTTCGCCGGGAGCCAGGCGGGCGACGACGACTACTACCGCCTCGGCGCGACGGACCGCGAGGACCGGGAGGCACCGCACGTCGACGAGACGGTGTTCGCCGACCGGAACGGCCTCGCTGTCGACGCGCTACTGTGGCTCCACGCGTACACGGACGACGAGCGGGCGCGGCGGTACGCGGTGCGGGCCCGCGACCACGTCTGCGAGACGCTCGTCGACGACGGCGAGGTGGCCCACTACGCCGCCGCCGAGAGCGACACGGGCCTCCTGCTGGATCAGGCCCAGTTCCTGCAAGGGTTGACGACGAGCTGGCAGGTACTTGGCGAGAGCGGCCCCGCCGAGGCCGTCGCCGACTGGACCATCGAGCACCGACAGCAGGACAACGGCGCGTTTCGGGACGGCCCCGACACGGGCGCGGGGCTCTGCGGGCGCTCGCTTCACCCCCTCGACGCCACCGTCGAACTCGCCGACGCGCTGGTCGATTTGGCGGCGCTCACCGGCGAAGAGCGCTACCGGACCGTCGCAACCGAGGCCGTCGAGTCCTTCGCTGGCGCCGCAGAGCGCATGGGCGTCGAGGTGGCCGGGTACGCCAGCGTCGCGGCCCGACTGCGGGACCCACAAACTTTGCGGGTGGGCACCGAGGCCGGGACGGACCTCCACCGGGCGGCGCTCCGACTGGCCGACCACGAGACGACGATCGTCCCCGACCCCGAGGGCGACGGCGTCGCTCGGCGGTACGAGGGTGAGACGGTGACGGCGGAAGGTGAGACGCCCGCGGAACTCGAAGCGGCGTTGACAGAGTAGCGCGGGGCGCGCGAATCGCGGCCCGCGGCGGAACGGTGACTATCGGGAGCCGTGGAGCGGAGACGGGGGCTCGAACGGAGTGAGCGGCCCGAAAGCGAACGAGCGGGCATGAGAGAACGGTGAGAAACTTGAAGAAACGGTAAACCTGCGATGAGTTTTTAGTGGTGGGCCGATAGAGAGGGATATGGCGAGTCTGAGAGACTTGGGGCTCTCTGAGTACGAGGCGCGAGCGTATCGGTCGTTGCTGGAAACCGGGCCGACCACGGCCAAAGAGTTGTCACGGGCTAGTGACGTTCCGATGGGCCGTATCTACGACGTACTCAACAGTCTGGAGACCTACAATCTGGTTCGGAGCCAGACGGCGAGTCGACCGAAGAAGTACGTCGCCGTCGAACCCGACACCGCCTTGGACCGGTTGTTAGACGACAAGAAACAGGACCTCGAAGCGAAGGCCCAGCAGTACGAGGAAATCGTCGACGACCTCTCGGACCAACTGGAGACGGCCGACCCGGTCGACGAACCGTTCTGGACGGCCGCCGTCGGCCCGGAGGAGACGCTGGACTTGCTACTGGAACGGTTGGCCGCCGCCGACTCCCGCATCGTCATGGTGGGGTCCTCGCCGGCCAGACAGGTCGACATCATCGAAGCGACCGAACGCATCGTCGACGAACTGGTGGCCGCCCTCGAACGAGGGGTCGAGGTGTCGCTGTTGGTTCGGCCCGACCTCTTCGAGAGTTTACCTCGCGAGGCCAACCGCGAGTACTACGAACGCCTCTCGCCCTACGAGAACTACAGCGCTCGGGCGACGCCGAACATCACGACGACGTTCGAACTCATCGACGACACGGAGGTGTGCATCGAAGTGCCACATCCGCTCGGCCGCGAAGAGACGTTCGGCGTCATCGACCTCAAAGACCCGGAGTTCACGACCGACATCAGCAAGGCGTTCGACGAGCACTGGCAAGAAGCGACGACTATCAACCCCCCCTGACTGCCCGAAGAG
Organism: Haloarcula sp. JP-L23; assembly: GCF_011602445.1. Taxonomy (NCBI): domain Archaea; kingdom Methanobacteriati; phylum Methanobacteriota; class Halobacteria; order Halobacteriales; family Haloarculaceae; genus Haloarcula; species Haloarcula sp. JP-L23. The sequence goes on from NZ_CP050014.1 coordinate 3,318,462, forward strand.
ACGCTTACTCGTCGAGTTCGGTCCGGAGGGTACCGAGTTCGGCGACCCGTTCGGCGTGGGCGTTGTGCTGGTGGATGGACTCGTCGTTTGACTGTTTCATCGTGACGATGGCGTCGTCCGGCAGGTCCGGGAACTCGTCTACGACGCCCTCGGCCATCGCACGCACGCAGTCCTCGACGAACTTCGCGTCTTTGTGGGCCTCGTAGGTCATGTGGTCCTCGTCGGGACGTTTCGCGAGATTGTAGATTCGGGCACTCATGGAGTCCCGAGCGACCTCGATGAGTTCGTTGAGGTCGACCTCCGGCGCGCCGTCGCTCTGGACGGTGAGCGTGGCGTGGCCGCGCTGTGAGTGGCCGGCCTGTGGCATCTTCTGTAAGAAGTCGTCGATGACCTCGTCCTCGACCTGCAGGTTCCGGAGCGTCTGACGGGCGCGCGAGGCCGACATCCCCTGTGAGCAGGGACACACCGTCATCCCGGTGACGCGAGCGCCGATCTCCTCGCTGGTACCGTCTTCCGTGGCCGTCGCCGAGGCGATGATGTCGGCCGTCGACTGCGTGGCCACGTCGCTCTCGGGAGTCTTCTCGTGGGTGACGTACTCCGCCTCCATCCGGACCTCCGCCTTCGTGGTGTAGTCGTGTTTCTCCAGCAGCAGTTCGGCGGCGTCACCGCAGACGTCTTCGACGCGGTAGGCCTCCTCGGAGACGGCCGTCTCGAGCGTCTCGTCGATGACCTCCATGTTGCGGGACATGTCCGCACCCTTCCGCCACGACGGGAGGTCGACGAACACTTCGAACTCCGCCATGAGAACGATGGGATCGCGGTCTCGTCGCCCCAGTTTGACGAGTTTGTCGACACCCGTCACACCGACGCGGTTGAGACCGACTGTCACGTCCGGACTCGACGCCTGCACGTCCGGGAGTTGCTGACTCATTGGCCCGTCTTAGGGAGAGACTCGGTTAGTGTTTTCGGAACCCCTAATCGTCGCGCTCGCCCAGTCAGTCCGTCTGGCCTGCGTTCACCGGGTCGGCGAAATCCGCGAACACGCGTTCGTAGTCCGTCTCCTCGAACCCGGCGACGATGTCGTGGAGTGACGACTCGGCCGCCTCGATGGCCGTTTCGAGCGAGTGGAACTCCTCGTTCGCCGCCAGTTCCGCCTCGGACTTCCGTGCGGTTAGCGCGGCTTGTTTCGCCGTCAGTGCGTAGTACTCACGCAACTGGTCCTGATAGGCCGAACATCGCTGGAGCCGGTCGATAGTGCTGAACAAAGTGTCCCGAGAGACGGGTTTTTCCACGTAGTCGTCGAACGGCATCTCGATGATGTCGAATCCCGGGTCGACGGCCGTCACCATCGCCACCCGAGTCGACAGTCCCCGCTCGCGGATGGTTTCGAGGACTTCGTCGCCAGAGATGCCCGGCATCCGCCGGTCGAGTAAGACCACGTCTATCGACGAGTCCAGCATCGACAGCGCCGCTTCGCCGCTGTAGGCCGTCTCGACGTCGTACCGTTCGCGTAGCTGGCTCGCGTACGCGTCTGCGACGTCGATATCGTCGTCCACGACGAGAACGCGTCCCTCACCACAGGGCGTCATTTGTTCACAAACTACTAGATGTGAATAGCGGCAAAAGGGTTCCGGGAATGGTTAGAACGCCAACTGTCCGGCGTGGCTACTCGCCTACGATATCGTCGTACCGCGCGCCCGTCTGTTTCAGCGTCTCCGTCGAGTACAGTCGGTCGTGGTCGAAGGGAAGGTACTCGCCGGACAACTCGTCTATCTTCTCGTCGACGGCGTCGCCGTCGCGGCCGTGAATCATCGTAAAGAGGTTGTACGGCCAGTCCTGTTCGGGACGCCGCGGGCGGTGATAGCAGAGCGTGACGTAGGGCAGTTCGCCGACTCGCTGCCCGAGTTCGTCCAGTCGCTCGTCGGGGACGTCCCAGACGACCATGCAGTTGTTGTCGAACCCGGTCGTGATGTGGTTGACTACGCAGCCGATACGTTTGATACAGCCGTCCTCCCGTAGCCGTTCGATAGCGACGAGAACGTCGTCGACGTCGGCGTCGACGGCCGCAGCCACGTCTCGATACGGCGTGGCCGTCAGCGGGAATCCCTCCTGAATCTCCAGCAGCACTCGCCGGTCGAGCGCCGAGAAATCCGCGGTGGCGTCCTCGCTGATGCGCGTGGCGCTTGCGTCGGTGCCCTCGATGCTCTCTCTCGCGAACCGGTCCCCGTTGACGACCGGGAATTCGAGGTCGATGTAGTAGTCGGTCAGCATCGGTAGGACGAGGACTGAACATCCAGTCCGGGCCTCGATGTCGTCGAGAATCCGGTCACGTTTCTCCCGGGACCCGGCGGTGACCACGAACCACATGTTCCACTCGTGGTCTCTGGCGTAGTTGTGGTTCACCTGCCGGTACTCGTTGATTATCTCGGCTACCTCCGCGAAGCGGTCTTCGGGGGCGGCGACGGCCGCTAGCGTCGACGACCCGATGACCGGCGGGTTCAACACCGGGCCGAACCGCCGGAAGATACCGCCCTCGCGGAGTCGTTCCACCCGTTCGAGGGCCTCGGACTCGGAGACGCCCAGTCGTTCGCCCACCGCCTCGAAGGGGCGCTCGCAGACGGGAAAGTCGCTCTGGAACTCGTCGATGAGAGCGGCGTCCACGTCGTCGATACGCTCGCGCCAGTCACCCGACCGGAGGCTCATTGTCCCGAATTAGGCGTGAACGGGTGTATCACTTTCGGGAGTGAGCCGGATTCCCGCGAAATAGGAACGAAACACAGGGGCTTTCAAACTCGGTCCCGAACTGGTTCGCATGGCACAAGCGACCCGTGAGTACGGCGAATGGCCACTCAAACGGCTGATGACCGAGGTCGTCGGCTCCGGCCACAAGTCCGCGGACGACATGAGCCGCGAACAGGCCCGCGAGGCGTTCCAGCGCATCCTCGACGGCGAACCGGACCACACGACGCTGGGTGCGTTCTGGCTCGCCAACCGCTGGAAGCGTAACACACCCGAGGAACTGGGGGCGTACGTCGACGTGATGGCCGAGGAGTCGGTGGTCACTGCCGAACCTGACGCCGACCCCGTCGACTGCGGGGCCAACTACGACGGCAAGGGACGCTCGGCCATCTTCGGCGTCGCCGCCGGCCTCGTCGCCGCCGCCGCGGGCACGCCCGTCGTCGTCCACTCGGGCGACCGGGTGCCGACACAGAAACAGGACGCCTACAAACACGTCTTGGACGAACTCGGCGTCCGCACGGAGGTCGACCCACAGGAGAGCGCCGACATGGTCGACGAGGTCGGTTTCGGCTACTACTACCAGCCGAATTTCAATCCCGGCATCGACGCACTGTTCGAGCGCCGCGACAACATGGGTGTGCGAACGTTCGTCAACACCGTCGAGACGCTGGCCAACCCCGCCGGCGCGAGCGTCCACCTCGGGAGTTTCTACCACCTGCCCTTCGCGAAGAAGATGGTTCGCACGCTGAAAAACGCCCAGTCCAGCACCGTCGAGCGTGCGCTGTTCTTCCAGGGGATGGAGGGGTACGACGACGTGCGCCCCGGCGAGACTGTCGTCGCCGAGTGGCCCGTCAGTGAGGACAGCGACGACGAGGACATCGCCGACTTCGAGATTCGCACCGGCGAGTACGGGATGGACGTCACGGGCGAGGACCTGCAGGTCGAAGACGTTGCCGGAGACTCTGCGACCATCACCGAAGCGGTACTGACCGGCGAACGGACGGACGACTTCGCCGACGCCGTCGCCCTGAACGCCGCCCTGCGCATCTACGCCCGCGAGGACGCCGACAGCATCAAGGACGGACTAGAACAGGCCCGCGAGGCCATCGCCGACGGCAGTGCGGCAGCGAAACTCGACGCTCTACGCGAGTTCTGAGTCGCCGCGACGTTTTTCGTCCGGGAGCGCCTCTCCCACGTATGCGAATCGGAATCGTCGGTACCGGGAGCGTCGGGAGCGCCCTCGCACGCGGGTTGAGCGCGGCCAATCACGACGTGGTGCTCGGGTCACGTGACCCGTCGTCGGCGTCACCGGACCTCCGCGACCGGGCGGACGTCGTGGCCGTCTTGGATCAGCGAGCGGCCGCCGCCCACGGCGACGTCGTCGTCCTCGCCGTGCCGGGCGGCGTCGTGACGAGCGTCGCGGCCGACCTCTCGGACGTCCTCGCCGGCAAGACGGTGGTCGACACCGCCAACGAGTACCCCGACCCGACAGAGGACCGAGCGCTCGCGCACCGGGTCGCCGACGCAGTCCCCGAGGCGGCCGTCGTCAAGGCGTTCAACACCATCGGGGCCGAGCGGATGACCGACCCCGTCGTCGACGGCGAGCGAGCGACCATGTTCGTCGCCGGCGCGGAGACCGACGTCGTCGAACGACTGGCGTCCGACCTCGGGTTCGACGTGGTCGTCGCCGGCGACCTGTCGGCGGCCGACCACCTCGAACACCTCGCGCGCTTCTGGATACACCTGAGCGTGGCCCGTGGCCGCGACATCGCGTTCCGGTTCCTCGAATCGTAGGGCGTCGCCGTCGCCGATACGCTCATATAGACGTAGCCATTACCTCAGGTGAGTCTTGTTGGCACGGGCCACGCCCGACAGCGGGACTCCGAGCGTGATGTCAGACAAACAAACCATCAAAACACTGTACGAGCAGACCATCCCGTCCGTCGTCTCTGTGTACGTCACTGACAGCGGCGACGACCGACCCCGCGGCGGCGCCGGGTCCGGGTTCGTCTACGACGACGAACACGTTGTCACGAACCAACACGTCGTCGGCGACAGCGACTACGTCGAACTCCGCTTCCACGACGGCGAGTGGCGGACCGGTGCCGTCGTCGGCGACGACCCCTACACCGACCTCGCCGTGGTCCACGTCACGGACCTACCCGACGACGCTGTTTCGCTCCCCGTCGCCGACGCGAACCCCGACCCGGGCGAACGCGTCGCCGCCATCGGCAACCCGATGGGACTGGACGGAACCATCACCGTCGGGTACGTCAGCGGGACGAACCGGTCGAACCCCACGGGAACCGGGTTCACCATCCCCGAGACCATCCAGACCGACGCGGCGGTCAACCCCGGCAACAGCGGCGGGCCGTTGCTCACCTTGGACGGCACCGTCGTCGGCGTGAACCGGGCGAAGGGCGGCGACAACATCGGGTTCGCCATCGCGCCGACCATCGTCGAACGCGTGGTGCCCGCCCTCGTCGCGGACGGACGGTTCCGCCCCGCGTATCTGAACGTCAGAACCATCGACGTCTCGCCGACCGTCGCGGAGGCCAACCGCCTCGAGGAGACGACGGGCGTCCTCGTCGTGGACGCCGGCGGCGACTCCGGCGCGACGCTCCGTGGCTGTGACCGTGTTGTGCAGGTCCGTGGCCGCGAGGTGCCGACCGGCGGCGACGTCGTCGTCGGTGTCGACGGCCAGACGGTCCGGTCGACGGAGGAACTGACGAGCTATCTCCTCACCGAGGCCGACCCCGGCGACACCGTCGAGGTGACGGTCCGCCGTGACGGTGCGGAGTTCACCGACAGCGTGACGCTGGGCGAGCGACCGGTGCCCGGGTCCCGGCCGCGCCACGGCCGACGGAACCGTGGTGGGCACGGCGGCCGTGGCCGACGCGGCCCACTCACCCGCTGAGGGGGTCGCCCCGCCGGAACCCATTTTCTCGCGCAGGCCGAACACCCACCGATGCCCTCGACAGACGCCCACTCGGATCCCGAGTGGACGGTCCCCGCCGACGGCGACGTCTGGTCCCACACCACCGTCGAGACGAACGGCATCGAGTTGCACGCGGTCACGGCCGGGCCCGAGGACGGCGAGTTGGTCGTCCTCCTGCACGGCTTCCCGGAGTTCTGGTACGCGTGGCACCACCAGATTCCGCCGCTGGCAGCGGCGGGCTACCGCGTCGTCGCGCCGGACATGCGAGGGTACAACCACTCGGAGAAGCCCGGCGGCGTCGCCGCCTACGACATCGACGAACTCGTCAGCGACGTGGTCGGCCTCGTCCGAGCGTTCGGCCGCGAGTCCGCCCACGTCGTCGGCCACGACTGGGGCGGCGTCGTCGCGTGGCAGACGGCAATCGACCGGCCGAGCGTGGTCGACCGTCTCGGCGTGCTGAACGCGCCGCATCCGACCGCCTACGAGCGACTGCTCCGCCGCTCGCCGGCCCAACTGCGGAAGTCGTGGTACGCGTTTTACTTCCAGTTGCCGTGGCTCCCGGAGTGCAGCCTCGCGTGGGACGACTACGCGCTGCTGGACCACGCCCTCGGTGAGGGCACGGTCCGACCTGACGCGTTCACCCGGGCGGACATCCGGCGGTACAAGACCGCGCTGGCACAACCCGGCGCGCGGACGGCGGCGCTGAACTACTACCGGGCGCTGTTCCGCCGAAACGCCAGACGAACACTGACACAGGGCGGCGTCGGCGACCAGCCCGTTCGGGTGCCGACGCTGCTCGTCTGGGGCGAACAGGACGACGCGCTGGACGTGCGTCTCAGCGAGGGGCTAGAGGAGTGGGTGTCGGACCTCCGCGTCGAACGGCTTCCGGACGCGAGCCACTGGGTACAGTTCGACGCGCCCGACCGGGTGACGGACCTGTTGCTGGACCATCTGCCGTGACGACTACGGAGCCCGGAACCGACTTATCGACTATGTAGTGTTTGAAGTGTTTAATGATAACGCGTAAATTACGATGGTAACAGCTACTTTCGTGTGCAAATTGTGACCGAACAGACCAGTAGTCGCCCATTCGGTGGACAGTGCGTGCGAGAGTCCTCGCGGTCGTTCGACGGTGCCACAGCGAGGCCGAGCGCGAAACGGGTTCGCGCAGTCGTCGTCCCCCTCGTTCGCCGGGCCGGTACCACCACTCGGTCGTCAGGGGCTGGATGAGCGGGGCGAGACTTCCCCTCGGCGCGTTCGTCGACCGGCCGCTGTTGCGGCGGATGCTCCGGCCCGTCGGCGGGTTCGCTACCGTCGTCGTCGCGGGCGTCCTCGGGTTCAGTACCCTCGGGGGCGTCGGCGTCGTCGACGCGCTGTTCTGGCTGTTAGACCCCACCAGCATCGAACTCCACTTCCAGACCCACGAGGGTCCCGCGACGCTCGTGAAGGCGTACGCCATCGTGGTGCTGTCCGGACTCGTCGTCGCCGGCCTCTGGATCGGAGAGACGCTCGTCTCGGCGACGTTCGGCGGCACGATTCAAGCGGAACTACGACAGATGCAGATAGAACGCAGTATCGACGAACTGGACGACCACGTCGTCGTCTGTGGCTACGGCACGTTCGGGAAGACCGTCTGTGCCGGCCTCGACGACGACCGGGACATGGTCGTCATCGAGCGACAGGAGACCCAGTACGACAGAGCCATCGACGACGGCTATCTGGCCCTCACCGGCGACGCACGCCGCGAAGAGGTGTTAGAAGCCGCCGGCATCGACCGTGCGGAGACAGTCGTCGGCGCCATCGACGACGCCGATACGAACATCCAGATAACCATCACCGGCTGCCAGCTCGCCCCGGGCGTCGATATCGTCGTCCGTGCCGGCGACAGCATGCACGAGTCCATCGCACTCCGCGCGGGGGCCGACGAAGTCGTCATCCCGGAGGTGGTAAGCGGCCAGCAGGTCTCGACCCATCTGTGAGTGAGCGGAGCCAGTGGGCAGGCTTTTCCCCCATGACACCGTCCGGCCGGGTATGAGCGACCTGACAGCGACGCTCCACACGACAGCGGGCGACATCGAAGTCGAACTGTACGACGAGAAAGTTCCCAACACCGTCGAGAACTTCGTCGGGTTGGCGGAGGGCGCCGACGACTACGACGGGACCGAGGTCGGCCCCGGGACTGGTGCCTGGGAGGACCCCGAGTCCGGCGAGAAGCGTATCGACCCGCTCTATACGGACATCGAGATTCATCGGGTCATCGACGACTTCATGATTCAGATGGGCGACCCGACCGGCACCGGCCGCGGCGGCCCCGGCTACACGTTCGACGACGAGTTCCACGACGACCTCTCACACGACGGCCCGGGCGTCCTCAGCATGGCCAACCGCGGTCCGAACACCAACGGCTCGCAGTTCTTCATCACGCTGGGCGCTCAGCCACACCTCGACGGCAAGCACGCCGTCTTCGGCGACGTCGTCGACGGCATGGACGTCGTCGAGGAGATCGGCGACGCCGACACGGACGTGAACGACGCGCCGACGAGCCCGATTCTCCTCGAGTCCGTCGAGATTAACCGCTAAGAACGAGCGACGCTAGCTCCGTTCGGGGGTGCCGCCGCGGCTCGACCCCCGCCGCGGGAACCGCTTTCTGAGGTAACGCCCGACCGGGAACAGTCGTTCGCTCATCCGGTCGGAGACGCCCGTCTCGCTGGCGTACACCAGTACCGGCACGTCCATCTCCTCGGCCAGTGCGACGACCTCGTCCGGCGTGCTGCCGAACAGCGCCTGTCTGAGCCAGCGGTCGCGCGAGGCGCCGAGGATGAGGACGCCCCCGTTGTCGGCCGCCGTCTCGACGAGGCCCGCGGCGACGGACTCGGCGGTGACGTTGTGGACCTGTGTCGTCTCGACGCCCTCCAGCGCGTCCAGCGTCGTTCCGGAGGTCTCGTCGGTGCCGCGGTCCCCCGAGGAGACGTTGACGAGGTGGAGTTCGCTGCCGCTCTGTCCCAGTTTGTTCACGAGGGGGAGCAGGGCCTGATGGTGCGGGCCGCCGCCGGCGCCGATGTTGATGACGCCGAGGTCCTCCGCGGTGACCGTCTTATCGGCGAAGAACACGTCACACGGCGCCTCGCGCTCGACCGTCTCGGTGACGTCCCGGTGGCGCTCGGGGTAGCCCATCAGGACGAGGTTGGCCTCGTCGTCGCGGGCGGTCTGGACGATGTCGAAGGCCACGTCGCGGCAGGTGTGTCCCTCGACGGTGTAGTCGACGTCGAGGTCGGCGTCGGCGAGTTCTTTCTGGATGCGCTCGGTGCGGGCCTGTGCGGTGTCCTGTACCGTCTCCCACGGCGTCTGGTCGGGTACCTGCGTGACGGTGAGGACGTGGAGGAGTGGGTCCTCGTCTGAAACCGCTGCGAGCGCTTCGCCGAGGCGCGCGTAGCGTAACGCTCGGTCCGGTCTCGCGATGGGGATGAGGACGCGGTAGCGATCCCTGGACTGGTCCTCACCCGCCGCGGCGGTCGACTCCGGAACGACCTCCCGCAGGAGGTCCTCTTCCACCGGGGTGCCGCCCCAACCGAGGTACGCGACGACGAGGCCGGCGGTCAGGACGAGGCCGGTCACCACGCCCTTCGGCGGGAGGTTGTAGATGAGCCCGATGTTCGCCAGCACGCCGACGATGGGAACGACCGGGACCCCGGGCACACTGAACCCGCGCTCGACGTCCGGGAACTTCCGCCGGGAGTAGATGAGGGCGATGTTGACGACCGCCAGCGGGAGGAGGAGGTTCAGCGTCGCGAACCCGGTCAGTGCCGTCAGGCCGAGTTGGAGGCCGAGGACCGCCCCGAGACCGCCCTCCGCCGGGAAGACGGCGATGAACAGGACGATGAGCGAGACGATGGTGGCTGTCGCCGTCGTGACGCTCCAGAACGGCGTGCCGTACTCGCGGTGGATGTGGGAGAAACGGCGGGGGGCCTGCCCCTGTCGCCCCATCAGCGACCCGATGGAACTGGCCGCCAGTATCGAGGCGTTCGACGCCGACACCATCGAGAAGATGGCGCCGGCGACGATGAGCGACCGGCCGATAGGGCCGAGGAACCCGGCGGCGACCTCCCCCATCGCCGTCTCGCCCTGTTCGGCGATGACTTCCGGTGGCACCGGGGAGTTCACCATGGCGACGATGACCAGCGCGTACAGTATCGTCACCGTCACCATGCTCGCGGCGATGGCTCGCGGGACGGTCTGCTGGGGTTCGATAATCTCGCCGGCGCTGGCGGCGATTGCCGAGAACCCGAAGAACGTGATGAACGCGAGCGCCGAGATGGTGAGGATGTCGAGCGGGCCGCCCCCGAAGTTCGTCGCGAACTCGGTGACCGCCGTCGACGGCCCGCGGAACGCGAACGCGCCGCCGATGAACGCGAACAGCACCGCCACCTTCGCGCCGGTGACGATGAGCTGGAACCCGCCGCTCTCCTCGGTCCCACGAGCATTGAGGACGCCCAGCAGGACGGCGGCGAGGACGCCCGTCGTCCCGTGCGGGAGGACGTGTAGCGACTCGGGCAGGACGAACTCGAAGAACCACTCGTCCATCGTCGCCAGATAGAACGCCGTCGTGCCGGTGTAGCCCAGAAACAGCGACATCCCGATGCCGTAGGTCAGCAGGTCGCGGTCCTCGAAGGTCCGCGAACAGAAGAGGTAGCCGCCGCCGTTCTCGGAGTAGATGGAAGCGAACTCGGAGTACGCCGCCGCCGTCACGCCGGCGATGACCGCGGCGATGACGAACGCGACGACGGCGCTGGACCCGATGGCCGCCACTGCGGTGCCAGACAGCGAGAAGATGCCCGCGGCAATCATCGTCCCGAGACCGATAGCGAAGGCGATTTTGAAGTCCAAGGTCCGGGTGTGTTCGACCATTCGTCTGCACACCGATTGTTCCACCCGTCACCTAATCCTGTTGCTTTCGAGGTTTTGTCAGCTATTCTATATTAGTGGTCGCGCTCGGCCACGTGCGACGCGACACGCCGCCGAGCGAACGTCGGCGTCGGCGACGACCCACGCGGTGAGTAACGGCTATGCCCGTTGCGCCTCTGTCTCCGAACAGTGGCACACATCGAGCGACTCACCGTCTATCCGGTAAAGGCACTGGACGGCCGCGACGTCGAGCACTCGACCGTCCTCCCGGGCGGCACCCTCGCCCACGACCGGGAGTTCGCGATGTACGACGCCGACGGCGACGTGGTCAACGGCAAGCGAACCGCCCGCGTCCACGACGTGACGACGACCTACGACCCCGAGACCCGGATGCTCGACGCGTCGGTCCCCGACGTGGGACGCGAACAGTTCGCCCTCGACACCGAGTCGGGCCGGGCGCGCGCGGCCGAGTGGTTCGGCGACGTGTTCGACGTCGACCTGACCATCGTGCGAGATGCGGAGCACGGACACGTAGACCGTCGAGAGATGGGCCCTTCCGTCGTCAGCACCGCGACGCTGGAGACGGTGGCCGGGTGGTTCGACGACGTGACCGTCGACGGGATGCGCCGCCGCCTCCGCGCGAACGTCGAGGTGGGCGGCGTCCCGGCGTTCTGGGAGGACCGCTTCGTCGGCGCGGACGCCCCGGCGTTCGAGGCCGGTGACGTCCGACTCGAAGGCGTCACGCCCTGTGGCCGCTGTGTCGTCCCCCAGCGCGACCCGGAGACCGGCGACCGGACCCCCGACTTTCGCGAGCGCTTCATCGAGCGCCGCCGGGAGACGTTCCCCGAGTGGGCAGACCGGGACGCCTTCGACCACTTCTACACGCTGATGCTCATCGCGCGAGTCCCGGAGGCCGACCGCGGCGAGACCATCGCCGTCGGCGACGACGTGACAGTCGTCACGTAGCGGAAACCGACAGGGGAAAGACTGTCGACCGATAATCCCCACACATGACAGAGACCGACGAGCCAGTCGACCCGAGTGACGTCGGCGAGCAGGACGCGCCGCCGGTCGAGGAAAAGCCCTACAAGATAATCTTCGAGGCCAACAAGTGCTTCGGGGCGGGCAAGTGCGCCGAAGTCTCGGCCAACTGGTCGCTGGACCTCGATACGGGCATCGCCAAGCCGAAGACGTACTTCTTCGGCGAGGCGGAGCTCGACCACAACGTGAAGGCCGCCGAGGCGTGCCCGGCGAAGAAGGACCGCGGGGTCATCCACGTCGTCGACCGGCGAACCGACGAGGAGATCGCCCCCGACCCCAACGGCGACGGCACCCTTTCGGTCGACTGGTAACCGAAACCCGTTTTCCCTCTGAGTGTGGAGAGGTGCATGCGCGAGGGTCGCCTAGCCTGGCCAATGGCGGTGGGCTTAAGACCCGCTCCCGTAGGGGTCCATGGGTTCGAATCCCATCCCTCGCATGCAATCGGCCCGAACGGACGTGAGGGCCGTGTGAATCCACCGGATGGGTTCGAAGCCTATCAGACGCAGCCCCGGAACGGCGCATCGCGCCGCACGCCCGGACCGTCTGAGTTCGGTTCGAATCCCATCCCTCGCATTTTCCGACGCGAACGACGACGTGTCTGCTGCCGTCCTCGGCGACACGATGCGTTTTTCCTGCCGAGACGGCTAGAGACGTGCAATGACTGACGTGCCAGCGGACGTCGAGAGGGTCTTTGACGACCGAGACGGATTCGTCGCCGGCGGCGACGGCTACGCACTGGAGACGACTCGGTTCGACGGGCGAGTGACGGCGAGCGAGGGCGAGGCGTGGAAGACTGACTACGAAGTGACGGTCCGAGCCCCGTCCCTGCAGGCCGCGACGGCCGACGAGGTGGGGCCGGCCGTCGCCGACGGGTGGTTCGAGACCTTCGAGCGGCGCCTCGAAGACGCGCCGAAGTCGACCCGCGTGGCCGTCGAGTTAGACGAGTACACCGTCGAACGCGACGGCGAGGACGTGGTCGTCACCTACCGATTCAGTCTCGGCGGCGAACGGGAGGCCGCCGACGCGGCGAAAGCGTTCGTCGAGTACGTCGAGGGGACGTACGTCGAGGGTATCGTTCCCGGCTACGACTACGTCGGTACCGTCGCGGACCTGATGGACTCGGCGAGTACCGGCGGGAGCGAAGGGACACGCGGCGGCACGCCGCTGTAGGCGAGCGACTACAGGTTCATCTCGACGGCGGTGCCGGCCTCGCGACAGGTTTCGAGCGCGTGTTTCGCCGCCATGCCCGCGCCCTGTGCGGTGCGGTCCCGGCCGACGCCGACTTTCAACTCCACGCCGACGGCGTCCTCGACGTGCGAGATGGCGTCGGCGTACTCCTCGGCGTCCATCTTCGGGCAGACGGCGATGACGTTGTCGCCGCCGACGAAGAAAGAGAGGGCGTCGTGGGCCCGGCGCATGTACTGCATGAGTTCGGCGTAGCCCTGCTCTATCTCGATGAACGTGTCGAACTCGTTGAGTTGGTCCGTGTACTTCTCCGTCGCGTTGTCGACGTCGAAGTGCGCGAGTTGTACGTCTTGGGCAGTGCGTTCGACCTCCGAGATGGGGTCACCACGCAGTACCTCGGTCCGCGTCTCGTCCTGTGCGGACCCCTCGTCCTGTAACTGCGAGGTGGCGACTTCGAGCGCCTCGGCGGGTGAGCCGTCTACGGCCACGCTCATACTGAGGGTCACAGGATACCGGTTGCGGATGGACTCCTGGATCAGCGAGAGGTCGGCCATCGTGAGGCCGTTGGTGACCGCGATCATGTTGTCGAATCGCGAGAAGAACACGTACCCCTCGCGGTTGCCGATGAGTTGTGAGAGGTCCGCGTACAGCCGTGACTGCAGCGTCTGGAGGTCGACTTCGCGCCGCGGCGACGGCGTCACCGTCCACGGCCCGTAGTTATCGATTTGCAGTAGCGTGACTTGCGTGTGTGTCACTACACCCTGCTTGTCGGCAAGGCTATTCGACTGTTTGGATTTCCGTCGAAACCTGCCGGTGGGTCAGTCCATCGCGATGTACGTCTGGGTGCTCTCTACGCCCGATATCTCCTGGATGTGAGTAGCGGCTACGTCCTTGACTTCCGCGGGCGTCTCTACTTCTACTTTCGCGATGAGGTCGACGTCACCGGCGACGATGTGGGCCTCGGTGACCCCATCGATAGCCTCGATTTCGTTCTTCAGACGGTCCGCGTCGCCGGTGTGAGCTTTGACCATGACGTAAGCAGTGACCATCGTTAGGCACCTCCGAGTGCAGTCGCGCGGCCGCTTTCGCCGACGACGATAGAGCGCACGTCGGCGAGCGTGTCGAAGTCGGCGAGGATGACGAGGTGGTCGCCCAGTTCGAGCGTCTCGTCGGGGTTGGGAATCGTCAGCGCCGACTCGCCTTTCCCGTGCGCCATCAGTTTGGCGTTGGCCGGCAGTTCCAGTTCAGAGAGGGTGTAGCCGTGCATCGGCGAGGACTCGGTGATGATGAACTCCACGAGCTGGAGGTTCTGGGCGATGTCCGCGACGGCGCGAATGTTCCCGCCGAGCAGCGCGTTCTTCGCGGCGATGGCACCGAGCCGTTCGGGGTAGATGACCTCGTCCACGTCCGAGGCGTAGCGGCGGTATATCTCCTCGCGGTAGTCCTCGTCGATGCGCATTACGGTCCGACAGCCGTGTTCTTTGCCGATCATGCAGGCGACGAAGTTGTCGTTGAGGTCGCCGGTGAGCGCGCCCAGTGCGTCGGCGGCATCGAGGTCAGCCTCGTCGAGGATGGTCTCGATGGCGCCGTCACCCTCGATGACCTCGAAGCCGGCAGTACGCGCTCGCTCGGCAGCGCCCTCGTCCTGTTCGATGAGGACGACGTCGTGCCCGCTCTCTTGCAACACGCGTGCGGTTCGGATACCGACGCGTCCTGCACCCACGATAACAAATCGCATGTGAAGCCGTACGAGACGGTAGTGAATAAAAGTATCCCGGCGAACCACCAGCGTTCGGGGAGTCGGTCTCGGACACGCCGGGCCCACGAAGACCCGGTACGCTCCCATTGGTCGGTCGCGCGAAACTTTTTGGGTAATGGTATCGCATACCACTGTATGGTCAGCGCGTTCATCATGATAAAGACCGTCGCAGGCAAGTCAGACGAACTGCTCTCGGCGGTCGAAGAGTCCGAAGGGATCACCGAGGCCCACATCGTCGCCGGCCAGTACGACATCATCGCCGAGGCGACCGGCCCCGAAGTGTACGACGTGATGCAGTCGGTCGCGACGCGAGTCCGTAACCTCGAAGGCGTATCGGACACGCGGACGTACATCTGTCTGGAGTAACCGGTTCCGATACGGCAAAGAGCGTCGCCGCCGTAGACCGGGTATGGTCAGCGTCGTCGGCCTCGTCGGATTGCTCGTCATCGTGCTGGTAAACAGCGCCGTGACGGCACTCATGACGCGGTTCTTTCGCGTCCGGATGAACACGCGGTGGGGCAGTCTCGTCTACTCGATACTGCTCTGTCCGCTCGCCATGTTCGTCCTGTTCATGGTGTTCGGCGTGCTGGGATTCGGCGGCGGCCTCAACCTCAGTACGACCGTCGCGGTGTTGCTCGCTATCGTCGTCCCGCTAGTCGTCGGGATGACCTTCGATTACGTCTGGATGCCCTCGCCCGACGAGGTCGACCTCCCGACGTCGACGAACTGAGTCACAGGCGGTCGAGAATCGCGCCCCGGACGCGGTCGGAGACCGTCTCGGGGTCGGCCGTCGCGTCGACGCGGACGAACCGCTCGGGGTCGTCCTCGATGAGGCGCTCGTAGTTCTCCCGAACGTCCGCCAGATAGTCCGCCGTCTCGAACTTGTTGGTGGCACCGCTCCGTCGGGCGGCCGTCTCGGGATCGAGGTCGAGATACACCGTCAGGTCCGGCGGTCGGGTCCACGGCGCGTGGACCTCGCGGACGTAGTCGAGCGGGTCCTCGAAGTGGTTGGTGCCAGACAGCGTCGCCCCCTGATAAGCGTACCGGGAGTCGGAGTAGCGGTCCGAGACGACGAGACGACCGTCTGCCAGCGCCGGTCGGATGGTGTCGGCGAGGTGCGCGGCGTGGTCCGCCGTGTAGAGGAACAGTTCCGCAAGCGAGTCCGCATCGTCGTCGTCGATAGAGCGCTGGACGGCCTCGCCGTACCAGCTATCGGTCGGTTCGCGGGTGAACGTGGCGTCTTCCGGCACGGCGTCGCCGGCCCGGAGTCGCTCCCAGACCGTGGTCTTGCCGCTGCCGTCGAGGCCTTCGAGCGTGACGAGCATATCCGACCGTCGGCGCCGGGGTACGTAAGCACCTCGGAGCGTGGTCTGGCCGTCTCTGATACGGGCCGAGCGGGGAAAACCAAACCAGTTGCGCCTTACCTTTACGGTCTCGCCCAGCGACGAAACGGATATGGACGTACTTGTGGTCGGCGGGACCGGCTTCATCGGACAGTATCTGTGTCGGGAACTCGACGACCGAGGCCACGAGGTCACCGCACTGGCGCGGAACCCACACGACGCCGACCTGCCGACGGGCGTAACCCGAAAGGAAGGCGACGTGACCGACTACGACAGCATCGAGGGGGCCTTCGAGGGGCAAGACGCCGTCGTCTTCCTCCCCGCCCTGTCGCCGCTGTTCAAGCCCGACAGCGGCAACGAGATGCACGAGGTGGTCCACCTCGGCGGCACCGAGAACAGCGTCAGGGCCGCCGAGGAACACGGCGTCGACCGCTTCCTCCAGATGAGCGCGCTGGGCGCGGACCGGAACGCCGCGACCCACTACCTCCGCGCGAAGGGGAAGGCCGAGGAAGTGGTCAAAGACTCGGACCTCGACTGGGTCATCTTCCGGCCCTCCATCGTCTTCGGCGAGGGTGACGAGTTCGCCTACTTCACCAAGCGACTCAAGCAGATATTCGCCCCCGGCGTCCCCCTGTATCCGCTGCCCGGCGGCGGCGAGAAGGCCCACTTCCAGCTCATCTGGGTCGAGGACTTCGTGCCGATGCTGGCCGACGCGCTGGAAGCGGACGAACACGTCGGCCAGATATACGAGGTGGGTGGTCCGGAGACGCTGAGTCTCAAGGAGGCGACCGAACTCGTCTTCGAGGCCGAGGGCAAGTCCATCACCATCGTCCCGCTGCCGATGCCGCTGGCGAAGATCGGGCTGCCGGTACTGGGGGCGTTCGGCTTCCCGATGGGGAGCGACCAGTACGAAGGGCTGGACTTCGACAACACCCCCAAAGAAAACGATGTCGGGGCGTTCGGCGTCGACCCGAACTCCATGCGGACGTACGGGGACTATCTCGGCGTCGAGTAGCGCTCTCGACCACCGGTTTTCTCAGTCCTAATAGTGGATTGTCTCCGACGGGCGCCGACCCGCAGCCGCGATAAATCGGTCTGTCCGAGACAGAGCAGGAATAATGGCCCCCTAACATCAGTATTCTTTTGTTTTTCAGTCGGACTTTCATCGGTGAGATTTGGGCAAAAAACTTATACGCGCAATCCTACTTAGGCCTTTTAAGCGGAGGACCATATCAATGAAACTCGCGATGATCGGCTTCGGGCAGGCCGGCGGTAAAATCGTGGACAAGTTCCTCGAGTACGATCAGAACACGAACTCGGGAATCGTCCGCTCGGCCGTGGCGGTCAACACAGCCAAGGCAGACCTGCTCGGACTCGAACACATACCGGAGGAGAATCGAGTGCTCATCGGCCAGGCCCGCGTCAAGGGCCACGGCGTGGGCGCAGACAACGAACTCGGCGCGGAGATCGCCGAGGAGGACATCGACGAGATACAGGGCGCTATCGACAACATCCCAGTCCACGAAGTCGACGCCTTCCTCGTCGTCGCCGGACTCGGTGGGGGGACCGGGTCCGGTGGCTCGCCGGTCATCGCGAAACACCTCAAACGTATCTACACCGAACCCGTCTACGGACTCGGCGTCCTGCCCGGAAGCGACGAGGGTGGCATCTACACGCTGAACGCCGCCCGGTCGTTCCAGACGTTCGTCCGCGAGGTGGACAACCTCATGGTGTTCGACAACGACGCCTGGCGAAAGACCGGCGAGTCCGTCGAGGGCGGCTACGACCACATCAACGAGGAGATCGTCCGTCGCTTCGGCGTCCTCTTCGGTGCCGGCGAGGTCGAGGCCGGCGACAACATCGCCGAGAGCGTCGTCGACTCCTCCGAGATCATCAACACGCTCGACGGCGGTGGCGTCTCCACCGTCGGCTACGCCTCCGAGGACGTCGAACTCTCCTCCGGTGGCGGCGGCCTCCTCTCCCGATTCAAGGGCGGCGACAACGGCGGCGACGACGGGATGGATACCGCCAACACGACCAACCGCATCACGTCGCTCGTCCGGAAGGCCGCACTCGGTCGGCTGACGCTCCCCTGCGAGATCGAGGGTGCCGAACGCGCCCTCCTCGTCATGGCAGGTCCACCCGAACACCTCAACCGGAAAGGTATCGAGCGCGGTCGCAAGTGGCTGGAGGAGCAGACCGGTTCGATGGAGGTCCGCGGTGGTGACTACCCGACCAACGCGCCGAAGGTCGCAGCCTCCATCCTGCTGGCGGGCGTCCACAACGTCCCGCGAATCAAGGAACTCCAGCAGGTCGCAATCGAGGCACAGGACAACATCGACGACATCAGGAAGCAAAGCGAAGATAACTTAGAGGACTTGGTTGAAGACGATGAGGATGAACTCGATCCACTCTTCTAGGGGCATCGTCACCGTCCTCTGTGTGGTCGGTCTGCTCGCGTTCGCCGGCACGGCCAGCGCCTTTACTGTCTCTACAGAGGGCGTGCCCTCCGAATCTGCCGTCGGCGAGGAAGTGTCGGTCACCTACACCATCGACGACCCCTTCACCGGAACGTCCAACGAGTGGACGCTCGCGGGCGAGACGGAACTGGAAAACGTTAGCTGGACCGTGACGGTCCTGCGCGCCGGCAGTCAGGTCAGTCAGCAGACCTACGGCGACCAGTCGTTCAGTCAGGACCTCGACATCGACAACAACGGCGACCAGGTCCGGGTCGAACTCACCGGCACGACGCCGGCCGTCGAGAACTACACCTACCAGCCAGAAGAGCAGTACGTCGTCGCCAGCCTCACGCGAGTGAGCGGGAGCAACGAAGAGGAGTTCCAGAACAGCACGGCCCACCACTACACCGAGCAGAGCAAGGAGGCCCGACAGGCCATCGACAGCGCCCAGACGGCCATCGACAACGCCGGTGGGAACCAGGAGGCAGAGCAACTGGTCGACAGCGCCGTCTCCTCCTACGAGAACGGCAACTTCCAGAACGCGATCAACCTCGCGAATCAGGCCCGTGACACGGCCCAGCAGGCCCAGCAGAGTCAGCAGACGACCCAGACGCTCCTGCTGGCCGGCGGCGGACTAGTGGTCCTCCTCCTGCTCGCGGGCGGCGGATACTACATCTACACGCAGACCCAAGGCGACGACTACAGCAAACTGTAATGCGATCCGTCGTCCCCGTCTCGGGGAGAGACCCCAAAACGCGACTTTCGCCCGTTCTCAGTCCCGCCGAGCGACGCGACTTCACCGAGGCGATGCTCGCGGATGTCGTGGCCGCACTCGAGAGCGCCGGCTACAGCCCCGAGGTGGTCTCGACCGGACCGGTGGACTGTGACGCGCCGGTGACCGTCGACGACCGGGGCCTCGACGCACTCGTCAACGACCTGCTCTCGGCGGGGCCACTCGCGGTAGTGATGGCCGACCTGCCGCTTCTCACCGCCGAGGCCGTCGACCGCCTGTTCACACCCGATGCCGACGTGGTACTGGCACCCGGACTCGGCGGCGGGACGAACGCCGTCGTCTGTCGACACCCCGACTTCCGGGTGGACTACCACGGCGCGTCGATTCGGGACCACCGCCGCATCGCGCGGACTGTCGGGGCCAGTCTCGCCGAGGTTGACTCGCGAGTGTTGGCGACGGACGTCGACGAACCGGCCGACCTCGCGGAGGTCCTGCTCCACGGCGACGGAGCGGCCGCCGACTGGCTGGCCGACGCCGGCTTCGAGTTGTCGTTCGACGACGACGGCCGCGTGGGTGTCGCCCGTGAGTGAACGCTTTTGGTCGTCCGGCACAGACCGGCGGACGTGATTCCCGGGGCCGAGGCCTACGACGTCGACGTGGCTATCGACGACGACGCGATAGAGCGCTTGGTGTCGGTGACGCCGGCCGACGTCGACGCCGCAGACGAACTCTCCTACTGTCGGAACGTGTTCGTCCCGCTGACGACCGCCTGTCGGTACACCTGCACCTACTGTACGTACTACGACCCTCCCGGACAGGCCGACCTCATGACCCCCGAGGAGATACGCGAGACGTGCCAGCGGGGGGCCGACGCCGGGTGTACGGAGGCACTGTTCACGTTTGGCGACGACCCGGACGACCGCTATACGGAGATGTACGACCAACTGGCCGCGTTGGGCCACGAGACCATCCACGAGTACCTCCGACAGGCTTGCGAGATAGCGCTGGAGGAGGGGCTTCTCCCCCACGCCAACCCCGGCGACCAGACGCGCGAGCAGATGGCGACGGTCGCGGACCTGAACGCCTCGATGGGCGTGATGCTGGAGACGACCGCAGACGTACAGGCCCACGGCGGTCCCCGGGCGAAGAACCCCGGCCAGCGGTTGGCGACGATTCGGACCGCCGGCGAACTCGGCGTCCCGTTTACGACCGGCATCCTCGTCGGCCTCGGCGAGGACTGGCGAGACCGAGCAGAGAGTATCCTCGCTATCCGCGAGATGCACGAACGCTACGGTCACGTACAGGAGGTTATCGTCCAACCGGTCGTCGAAAACGAGCGTTGGCAGAACGGGTCGCCGGACCTCGCGACGATGCGCCGCGTGACGGCGATGGCGCGCGCGGGTCTGCCCGAGGAGGTATCGGTACAGGTGCCGCCCAACCTCGCGCCGGCCCGCGACCTGACCGACTGCGGCATCGACGACCTCGGCGGCGTCTCCCCGGTGACGGTCGACCACATCAACCCCGAGTACGAGTGGCCCGCCCTGCAGGAACTGCGGGCCGTCGCCGACAGCGCGTCGGTGCCCCTCACCGAGCGCCTGCCGGTGTACGAACGGTTCGCCGACGACGAGTGGCTCTCCCCGCCGATTCGCGAGGCCATCGACGCCGACACGGCCGCCGGCGAGCGCTTCCGGTCGGTCCTCGAACGGGGCGAGAACCCGGTCGACGCCTGACGACGGTCCATCCAGCGCCCCGCTGTCGGTCGTAACTGGGCTTTGTGCGTGCTATCCGGCTAGCCGAAACGCCGTGTGCCGTGCGTGAGTCGTGAGGAAATGCCCTCACGCAGTTACAACTACTGAGAATCGCCTAGACGGCTAGGTCCTAGTTATATACCCTCCGGAGCGCCTATGTGTAACATGTCCGGGGCGTGCCTCTGACAGCCAACCCGGGCAACGACGTCGTCTCGGGGCGGCCACGACCGAGGACGTGGTCGCCTCGGTTTTACGACGGAAACACTCGTCCCGTAGTGGCGCCTCAGTCCAGAAGTGGCGTCCCGTCGGCCCGTGGACCGAGTTCCGGGCCGACCACGTCGGCGTCGGGGTCGACGACGCGGCGCTGTTCGTAGTCCGTCGACCGTTCTACGGGCGTCCGGCCGATGGCGGTTATCATGTCCGTGTACTCGCGGAACGAGCGGAACTCGCCGTAGCCGCCGCCGGCGCGTTTCGTTATCTCCTCTGAGAGGATGGTCCCCATGAAGTCGTCGGCGCCACAGGTCAGCATCTTCAGGCCGTGAGCGTCGCCGTATTTCACCCACGAAGACTGGATGTGGTCGACGTTGTCCAGAAAGAGCCGCGAGACCGCAATCATCAGTTCGTCCTCGTCGGGACTGGCGCCCCCGGAGACCATGTCGCGTTCGTACAGTGGCGTCTTCGTGTGGACGAACGACAGCGGGACGAACTCCGTGATGGCCCCGGTCCGGTCCTGTAGGTCACGGACCTTCTGGAGGTGTCGCACGCGGTGTGTCGCGTTCTCGACGTGGCCGTACATGATGGTCGCCGTGGTATCGAGGCCGACGCTTGCGGCGGCCTCCATCGCCGCCAGCCACTCGCCGCTGTCTATCTTTCCGGGGCAGATGACGTCGCGGACCTCGTCGACGAGGATTTCGGCGGCCGTGCCGGGGACGCTGTCGAGGCCGGCGTCCTGCAGGCGACCGAACACCTCCTCGTAGGACCAGTCGGTCCCCCGGCGGGCGTGATAGGCCTCCTCCGGCGTCATCGAGTGCACGTGGACGCCGCCGACGTCCATCGCGCGTATCTGCTCGCAGTAGGTGCCCGGGTCGACGTCGTATTCGCTCGCCGGGCGGTAGTTCAGGTCGCCCCGGTCGCTGGCTTCCAGAATCTCCAGATGCTCCGCGTCGAGCGCCAGTGCCGGGTGGAGACCGGAGACCGAACAGACCTCGTAGATGCCGCGGTCGATGGCGTCACTGACGATGTCACGAGACTCCTCGGGGGTCTTGGTGAACCCGCCGTGCTCGTCCTGATAGCTGCTACGGAACTGCTCGGAGCGGTCCTTGAAGTTACAGAACAGGCAACCGGTGTTGCAGGCCGTCGTGACGTTGTTGTTGAGGTTGGCGACGAACGTCACCTCGTCGCCGACCACCTCGGCCCGCCGTCGGTCTGCGGCCTCTAACACCTGTTCTTTCCGCCGGCGGTCGATGCCGTCGTGGTCGGTTCCGGTGGTGATGAGTTCGACGCCGTCGGCGACGGACAGACGCGCCCCGTCGCGCGCCTTCGCGAGTGCGTTCTCGAAGGACTGGTCCGTCACCGGCCGGTGGGTGAAGTCGAACTCCCCGGCAGGGTCCGCGGCGTCGAAGGCGTCCGGCATTGCTCGTCCGAACGGGAACGACGGCAAAAAGCGTGTGGGTGTGTGCGGACAGCGCGTTCCCGCGCCCACGGCGGACTACCCCGACGGGAGGACGCCGGTGACTGCACCGACCGTCTCGGCGACCACCCACGCGACGAACGTGACGTACGCTGCCAGCAACCCGTAGGACTCCGCCGTGCTCAAGGAGAGTTCGGTCCGCAGGGCGGTAAAGAGGAGGATGGTCGCAAGCGTGAGGACGCCGAACATCGGCACCGCCATCTCGAAGTCGACGGTCCACGCGCCGACGATGAACACGCCCATCGGAATCGCGACGAGCAGGTCGAACGTGTTCGAGCCGAGGACGTTCGCCAGCGAGGTGACGCCGCGGTTCTGTCGGGCGGCGCGAACGCTGACGAGCGTGTCCGGAAGGCTCGTCGCCCCGGCGAGGATGGTGACGCCGAGCAGGAACTCGTCGGCGCCGACCGCCTCGCCGATGACCGACACCGAGTGGACGAGGTTCTCGACGGCGACGAGGATGACCGCGAGGCCGGCCAGCAAGAAGAGCCACTGCCGTCCGACGGCGACGTCCGCGGCCTCGCTCCCGTCGCTCTCGTAGTCGGCCGTGTCCTGATACTGGATGAAGACGTAGAGCCCGTACAGCGCGAGCGGTATCGCCGCCAGCGGACGGGTGACCGCTCCCGAGAGCGTCGCCTCGCCGGGGTAGTAGATGACCGCGAGCGCGAACGTGATGAGCAGGACGGAGACGGCCAGCATGTAGAACTGCGCCTCCTTGTAGACGAGCGTTCGGTTGGCCTCGATGTCGTCGTCGGTGGTGATGCCGGCGACGGCGGGAATTACGAGGACATTGAAGATGGCCGACCCGACGATGGCGCCGACGCCGAGCGGCATCGACCCGCCCAGCGCCGCCACGACGACGGTCGCGAGTTCCGGAAAGCTCGACCCGACGGCGACGATTATCGCCCCCTGCACCACCTCCGGGAGGCCGTAGTAGGCCGCCAGCCGTTCGCTCGCCGCCTCCAGCCACTCGCTGCCTTTCCATATCGCCACCGTCGCGGCGACGATGACACCCACCGCGACGAGCAGGTTCCCAGCCATGTGGTCGTGGATGTCGGGGCGACGGCAAATGGGTTCCCCTCCGTCGGCGGTCCGAACCGCTAGCATCCTCCGATTCTCACAAGTGTTTAAGGACTAGTCGTATATGCCGCCGTTCGTCAGGCCATCACGTAGGAGCGAGACAGACGGACACCAATGACGGACCAGACGCAGTACCCAGACAGCCCAGTGCAGTTCCCCCGTGACGACGTGGCCGCGGTCGAATCGGCCGTCGCCGCGTTCCTCCGTGAGCGCGTGCGGGCCGCCGACGCGGACGGTGTCGTCGTCGCGATGAGCGGCGGCCTCGACTCGACGGTGACAGCGACCCTCGCGGCCGAAGCCCTCGGCCCCGACCGGGTGCTCGGCCTCGCGTTGCCCTGTCACAAGACCGACGCCTGCGCGGCCATGGAGGCCGAAACGGTCGCCGATCACCTCGGCATCGCGTTCCAGCGAGTTCACCTGCGACCGCTCCTCCAGCAGTTCCATCAGGCGGTCGTCCCGACGCTAGACCCCGGCGTAACGGACGGCTCGGCGCCGACCGAAGACCGGGCGCTCGGGAACGCCATTGCCCGCTTCCGGATGACCTGTGCGTACTACGTCGCCAACCGGACGAACCGCCTCGTCGTAGGCACCGCCAACCGGTCGGAACTCCTGCTGGGGTACGTCACGAAACACGGCGACGCCGGCGCGGACCTGTTCCCCCTCGGCGACCTCTATAAGACCGAGGTCCGGGAACTCGCCAGACACCTCGGCCTCCCTGACGCCATCGTCGAGCGAACGCCGACCGCCGGCTTCCGCGTGGGTCAGACCGACGCCGACGACCTCGGCGCGACCTACGACGTCGTCGACGCCGTGTTGTGGCGCGTCGTCGAACAGGATGAGTCGGTCGAGCGCGTGGCTTCGGCGCTCGACGTGGCCGAAGACACGGCGGCCCGCCTCGTCTCGATGTGTTCGACGACGGCGCACAAACGGTCGCTGCCGCCGACGCCGGGTATCGGGGACCGGGTCCGCAGGCCAACGGACTCTCCGCCCCGGTGACTTGCCGTAGAGGCTCGTCGCGCCGAGTGAGAAACGTCTTTGTCCCCGCCCGCAAAGCGCCGGCAATGACGAGCGTCAAGGAGTTCCGTATCGACGAGGCGGCGACGGCCACTGATCTCGGTCGCGGCGCGTTCGTGTTCACGGACGACTACTCGGTGTTCGACTGGGGGAAGATGCCGGACACGATTCCCGAGAAGGGCGCGTCGCTGTGTACGATGGGCGCGTTCAACTTCCAGTTGCTAGAGGAGAACCACATCCCGACCCACTACGAGGGCGTCCGGGCCGGCGACAGCGACGAGGTGCTGGACCTCGGCGAGGCGCTCTCGGCGGGCCACGCCCCCGAGGAGATGGTCATCTCGCTGACGCAGGTGCCGGACCTGCCGTTCGCGGACGGTGAGTACGACTACGAGGCCTACCACGACGCCGCGGGGCAGAACTACCTGATTCCGCTCGAAATCGTCTTCCGGAACCGCGTGCCCGTCGGGTCGTCGCTCCGGAAGCGCACCGACCCCGCGGACCACGGCCTCGACTTCGAGGCGTGGCCGGACGAGGTGGTCGACTTAGACCAGCCAATCGTCGAGTTCTCGACGAAGTACGAGGAACAGGACAGCTACCTCGACCGTGCGGAGGCCGACCGCATCGCCGGCGCCGCCAGCGTCGACCAGTTGGAGGAACTGGCGCTCGCGGTCAACCACGTCGTCACGGACCAAGCCGCAGATGCCGAGTTGGTCCACGAGGACGGCAAAATCGAGTGTCTCTACCACGAGGGCCAGATTCGCGTCGCCGACGTCGTCGGCACCTTCGACGAGAACCGCTTCTCCTACGACGGCCAGCAGGTCTCGAAGGAGGTTATCCGCCAGTACCACAAGCGAACCCAACCGGAGTGGGTCGAGGCCGTCTCCACGGCCAAACAGCGGGCGACCGAGGAGGGCACCGCCGACTGGAAGTCGCTGTGTGACCGCGAACCGGAACCGCTCGACGAGTCGGTTATCATGGCCGCTCGGGACCTCTACTGTGCCGGGACCAACGCCTACGTCGGCGGCGACGTCTTCGACGCGCCGTCGCTTTCGGCCGCCGTCGACGCCGTTCGGGACCTGTAACGAGAGCGAAAACACCGGCTCAGTCGCCGAGTCGCACGTCCACGTCCGTCACCGACACCGTGGTCTCGTCGGTCGTCAGCACGCACGAGACCGTCTCGCCGCCGACGGGCGCACAACTCATCTGTGGGTGGCTATCGAGGGAGCGGCCCCACGCCTCGTGCCGCGGCGAGGTCACGTTGAGGTAGACGGTCTCGCCCGCCGTCCCGGTCGACGCGACCGAGGTCCCGTTGGCGGTCGTCCGGACGCTGGCCGTGGTCTGGCCGCCGACCGACGTCGCCGCCACCGGTCGGGTGCGAACGACGTGTAGTCGCGCGTAGTCGGCCGTGACGAGCGGTCGCGGCGGTTTGGCCATCACCTGTCCGGCCCGGTCCTCGCGGAGGACGGCCCCGTTCGAGTAGACGACCCGCGTCCCGCTCTTGGCGTCCAGCACGAGCGGACGGGTGTCGACTGTCTTCCGAAACCCGTCGGCCGGGACGTGGACCTCGAACGTCACGCTCGGCCCGACCGACAGCGAAACGTCGTCGAGTTTCACCGTCGTCGTCCGACTCGGAACGCCTTCGGTGGCCACGTCGTCGACGTTGGTCGCCAGCACCTCGAACGACCGGACGCCGTTGGTGACCCGTTCCTCGTCCCGCACGTCTTCGAGAGCCGCGAACCCGGTGACGCTGACGAGGCCGACCATCACGAGGACGGTGCCGAAGATGACGACGTAGCCGACCGTCGTGCTCTGGGCGCGGTCGGTCACGCGTCCACCTCCAGCGTGTCGGTCCCGTCGTCGTAGGTCACGACGACCGGCCCGCCGCCGACGGTCGTCTCCGCGATTTCGGTCCCGGTCTTGAGGTGGACCGCGACGGAGGTGTCGGCCACGTCGCTCACGAGGACGATGCGGTACCGATAGAACGCCCCGGTGGCCGCTCGTTCGTCGATGCTGAGTCGGTACTGCCCGTTCGCGACGCGGTCGGGAAGCGTCGCTCGCACGGTGACCGTCCCCGGCGCGTCCGCCGCGCGGACCATGCTGTCCGCCGTGGTCAACTCCGCGGCGAGACGGTTCCCGAGGACGGACAGTTCCGAGTGGACCGCCTTACTGCGCTCGTCCTCGACGAGCGAGACGGACACCGAGAGCAGGGTGACGACGAGCAACAGCGTGATGCCCAGCGTCAGGACGTACCCGACGGCTGTCGAGGCCCCGCGGTCATTCATCTGCATCACCCGCCAACACCGTCGTTTCGGTGACGTACGAGGACTGTGGCGTCTCGTACGTGACGCGAACCGATGCGCTGTAGAGGCGCTCGGTCACGTGCGGGTCGCCGCTGCCCGCCGTCCCGTAGTCGCTGTCCTCGACGAAGGGGCGAGACCGGTCGACGGTCATGGTGTAGTTGCCGGCGGCGTTCGACCCCCAGTGATACTCGACGTCGTAGGACCCCCCCACGGCGTCGAACCCGGCGACCTGCGGACAGTGGGTGCCCTCGACCGACCCGTTCGAGAGGTCGACGATAGCGTAGCCGTCGCCGCCCGCCGAAACGGCACAGGGAGACTGCAAGGACCCGCTCGTGTCCTGCACCCTGACGACCACGTCGCCGCTTTTCTGGTAGACGAACAGTCGCCACACGTCGGACCCGTCGGTCACGTCGAGGTGGAACACGTGGTCGTCGTGCAACGTGGTCGCGTTGGTGTCGTCCGGCGAGTCGACGAGCGCGCTTTCGGAGACGTTCAGTCGGGCGTCGCGGGTGCCGGAGGCGCCGCTGGCGAGCGTCCAGTTGTCCGCCCCGGACACGTTCGTCATCGTGCGCGTCGCGTTGGCCTGCATGATTCGGGTCCCGTTGGTCGTCCCGGTGACCGAAACGGTCGCTCGCGCCCCCCGTCGGGCCGCGTAGCCGTCGGCGTGGTCGCTCCAGTCGGCGACGCCCTCGTCCAGTTCGGTCTGCAGGGTCGTGTAGTCCGTGTCGTTGTGGCGGTTGACGTACGCGAGCGTTCCGTCGACGCCCTCGACGGCCGCGTCGGCGAACCCGACGGCGTCCCGGCCGTCGTCGCCGTGGCTCGCGGCCATCGTCTGGGAGTACGCAGAGGCGTTCAACGCCAGCGCGAGCACCACGAACAGGACGGCGATGCCGAACGTCGTCACGAGCAACACCTGTCCGCGGTCCGCTCGTTCGGGGCCCGTCAGGTCGACCACAGCACCACCTCCACCGTGACTACGTTGTAGACGCCGCTGTCGGGAGCGCTGTCGGGTGCATAGAAGGACGCGTTCACCAGCGTTTGTTCGGTCGGCGCCTCCGAAGCCGTATACAGCACGTCGTCGTCGTACAGCGTGAGCAAGGCGGCGACCCTGACGGCGTCGTCGCTCGGGGTCCCGCTATCGACGACCCGTTTCGTCTCCGTCTCCCCCGTTGCGTCGCGGTACTGGACGTTGACGTTGTAGGCCACGCCGTCGTCACCGACGCTGCGGTCGAGTCGGTCCCCGAAGTCGGTCGGTAGCGTACCGTTGCTGTAGGCCGACTCGTACGGTTCGAGGCCGTGGAACGTCCCGGTCGAGTTGTTCCAGTACAGCACCGTCCGGCGGAGCGACCCGTCCTCGGCGGCGGCGTCCAACACGCCGCTCCCGACGCGTTCGAGTTGGCGCTGCTGGGCCTCGCTCGCCGTACTCGCTGTCTGTGGCGTCACGGCCGTCGCCTGAAGCGCGAAGACGACGGCACCGAGGAGGAGCAGTGCGGCGACGAACGCTTCGAGCGTGTACGCCTGCGCGCGGGTCGACATCGTCACCACACCTCCACCTGTAACACCGCGTCCGTGTCGTCGAGCGAGACGTGCCGCCGTGCCGTGGCGACCGACGCGTCGCTGGCGGAGGGCGGCGGCCCGACTGCCAACTGCGACCCGCCGCTCGAACACGGGACGACGCTCCCGCTGTCGGCACACAGTATCTCTCGCGTCGAGTCACCGCCGACGTCCCGTCGGAGCGTCACGTTCACGCCGTAGCTATCGTCGATACCGACCTGGTCGGTGAGTGTCGCGCTCGTATCGAAGGTGGCACACGGGTTCGCGCCGCTCTGGTTGAAAAACCAGAAGGCACAGGTCGAGAGCGTCGACGACCCGGGCCGCCCGAGGTGGAACTCGACGAGTTGGGTCCCGACCCTGTCGGCGACCAGTGCCGTCTCCTGTCCGCCCTCTGTCGGCGTGAGCAGGTCCGGGACGAACAGGAGGACGAACCCGACGACGACGAAGAACACTGCCATCCCCGTCAGGAAGTCGATGGGCATCTGCCCCCGCGTCGACGTTGGCACCATCTCACCCCACCACCATCCAGACGACGAGCGAAATCGTCAGGAGGACCACGATGAACTTCGCGCCAGCGCGGAGGCTCGCGTCCCGCAGGTAGCCCGCGATGAGTCCCGCCGAAATGGCCTGTATCGTCACGGCGTGGAAGAACATGAGCGAGAGCAGGTCGGCGTCGACGCCGCCGAAAGCCATCCCCGCGCCGGCCCCGCTGGCCTGCCCGGTGCTGAACTCCGCCATGACGTCGATGAACTGGACTTTCAGCAGCGCCATCACGCCCAGCAGGGTGACGTACGTCATCAGGACGATGGCGACCTGCATCAGCGTCCGGGACCGGCGTTCTCGCGCCAGATCGTCCTGCACCTCGCTTGCCTTCGCGGCCGTCGACAGCACCTCGGAGATGTGGCTCGACGCCTCCTGTGCCTTCGTGATGAGCTTCACCGTTCGCGCGAGTCGTGGAATCCGGTACTTGTTGTTGAACTCGATGAGCGACTCCTTGAGGCTCATCCCGTAGTTGACTTTGCGGTAGATGATTCGGAACTCGTCGGCGAGTTTGTCTGAGGACGTCTCCGAGACGGTCCTGATGGATTCGAGCGTCGTCGCCCCGGTGTCGTTGACCGTCGAGAGTTTCAGGAGGTTGTCCGAGAGGTTCCCGAGCAGCGCACGACGGGAGCGGCGGTCCCACTCGTGGAACACAGCGAGCGGCGTCACGACGAGGAACAGCGGTACGTAGCAGTAGACGAACGTCGCCCACACCGGTTGCGCGACGACGCCGTCCCACGAGAGCGGCACGGCCCCGGAGAGGGCCGCCGCGACGACGAGCGAAATCGAGGCAGGCACAGAGAGCGCGAGCGTGTAGAGCGGGTTGTCCCGGAAGAACAGGTGCGGGTTCCGCAACAGGTCGACCGTCTCCTGTAGCCCCTTCTTGCGCTCGATGCGGTCGAAGATGTGGTAGGTGCCGCTGAAGGCGGTGATGAACCCGAGGTCACGGAGTCCGCTCTTGCTCTGCGTTTCGAGCCACTCGCTGCGCTCACGCGGGCGGATGATCCCGTCGCCGAACTCGTCCTGCTTGACCGTCGTGACGAGGACGAGGAAGGCGGCAGCGATGAGCGGAATCAGCCCGTAGACGGTGACGTAGAGCATCATCTGCGAGGCGTTCCCGAGCATGTTCATGATGACGAGGATGATGACGAGCAGCAGCGGAAACAGCGAGAGCGTGATGTACATCTCCCCGAGCAGTTCGAGGACGTCGAGCGTCTGCTGTTGCTGCTGTTTGGCCGCCCGCATGTACTTGTGCTTCTTGTCGTCGAGGAACCCGGTCATGTCGCCACCGCTGTTGATGACCGCGAGCATGTCGACGAGGAACTCCCTGAGTTCGTCGCTCGGCGTCTGCTCTAGCTGGTGGCGAATCGCCGTCCGGTAGTCGGTGTCGAGTGAGTTCGTCTCCTGGACGATGGCCTGGAACTCCTGTGACACCTCTCCGTAGGTGTCTTCGGCCTTCGCCATCGCCTCCAGCAGTTCCAGTTGGTTGAGCCCGCCGATGGAGAGGGCGTACATGAACGACACCGAGTCCGAGAGGAGCATGTTGATCTCCCGACGACGGGCGCTCGCACGCGAGTACGGAATCGCGAGAAAGCCCCCGAAGCCGAGCGCGAACCCGAGGCCACCGAGGACGAACCCGAGGACGACCACGAGGAACGGGACGCGAAGCGTCCGGACGAGCGTGACGATGACGCTGTTCTCCGGGAGCGGGACGCCCAGTAACGGGCCGGACAGGACGCCGACGGTGGCGAGCAGGTACCCGAGGAAGATGCCGACGAACCAGAGGACGACACCCGTGACGAGACCGACACCGACGGCACGCGAGAGGTACATCTCGACGGTCACGGGCATCCGGGCCTCGGCGAGTTTCCGCTCGACGGTCGCGACGAACGGGTCGTCGTCCTCGAACACGTAGTCGTAGACCGGATAGAACGCGTTCCCGAGCCTGTCCGCGCTCCCCTCGAACGTTCGGACCGTCGGCTGGTCACCGGTCTCGGTACTCATCTATGCCCCCGTCTCGTCGTCGGATGCCGTGTCCTCGCCGGCGTCGTCCGTGCCGTCGGCCTCGTCCGAGTCCTCGAACAGCGTATCGAGCGAACCGGAGTCGGCTGCCTCCCCGTCGTCCGGCACCGCCTCGCGCACCGCGGGGGCGGCCCCGCCCGTCGCCATCGTCTGGGCTTTCGTCGCGGCGAGGTCGACGTCTTCGAGCGCGGCGACGACGGCCTTGATTCGTGACGTGGTGGCGTCTGCCTCCGCCGATTCGAGGACTGCGGTCAGGTTCGATTCGTTGATCTCCGCGCCGGTCTCGTGCAGGATGAGTGCTGCGTAAACGTATTCCATGGTGTCTCACTCCGTGTCGTCGTCGGTCTGTTCGTCGCCCTGTTCCACGACCACGGGGTCGGCCAGCGGGGCCGTCCCCATCCCGTCGGCCGCCAATCCGCTCCGTATCTCGGCGCCCTTCGCCCGCGCGTGTTCCGGGAGCGCGTCCATCAGCGAGAACGCGTCGCGGTCGCGGTACTCCTCGAACAGCGTCCCGTCGGCGGTGTCGAGAATCTCTTTCGCAACCTGTCTCGTCTCCGGGTCCGGGTCGGGCCGGGGGACGACCGCCTCCTTCTCCGGGTCGATGTCGATCTCGACGCTCTCCATCTCACGGAGGTCCGAGAGGCTCTCTCCGAGTTCCCCCCGGGCCAGCAGTGCGAGAATCGCTTCGGGGTCGTTGATGAACGCCTGCAGCGTCGCCGCGACCTCGGCGTAGTCGTTGCGGTCGTTTTCGACGAGGTACGCCAGCACGACCTTCCGCTTGAACAGCTCGTCTTCGAGGCGGTCGCGGTCCCAGCCACGGTCGAACTGTATCTCCTGTAGAGTGTTCGACCGACCGAGTTGCAGGAACTCGTCGCTCTCCGGTTGCCACTCGAAGATGTCGCGGATGTTTATCTCGTCGTTCTCGGCGTCGTAGTGGTTGACTTCGGTAATGGTCTTGTTCCGCCGGACCTTACGGCCCTGCACCCGGGTCTGGGTCTGGATAGAGACCAAATCGAGACCCGTGAACATCGTCTTCGAGACGTTGATGGGGTCCGTCGTGAACCGCTTCAGCACCTCGCCGACGGAGTCAGCGTGGAACGTCGTCAGCGTCGTGTGTCCCGTCGACATGATCTGGAACAGGGTGCGGCCTTCCTCGCCGCGGACCTCGCCCATGACGATGAACTCGGGGCGCTGGCGGAGCGCCGCTTCCAGCAGGTCGAACTCGTCGACGTCGCCCACGTCGTCCTCGCCGAACGAGGGGCGAGTGACGCTCGCGACCCAGTTGCGCTGGGGCAACTCGACTTCGCGGGTGTCCTCGATGGAGACGATTTTCGAGTTCGAGGGGATGAACAGCGAGACGGCGTTCAGACTCGTCGTCTTCCCCGAGGCAGTGCCGCCCGCGAAGATGAGGCTCCGGTTGTTCTCGATGGCGAGCCAGAGAAACGCCATCTCCTCCAGCGAGAACGTGTTCCAGTTGATGAGGTCGATAGGCGTGAAGGGGACGTCCTTGAACTGCCGGATGGTGTAGTTGGTCCCGTGATCCGACACCTCTCGGCCCAGCGTCAACTGGGCGCGAGAGCCGTCGGGTAGCGTCGCGTCGACCTGCGGTCGCCGCTTCGAGATGCCTTTCCCCGAGCGCTGGGCGAGTTTGACGACGAAGTTGTCCAGTCCCGTCTCGTCGTGCGTGACGTTCGTGATGACGTTCTCGTACTCCGTGTGGTAGACGAAGACCGGCGAGTCGTAGCCGTCACACGAGATATCCTCGACGTTGATGTCGTGTTTGATGGCGTCGATGCGCTCGTACCCCAGAAAGTCACGTTCGAGTTCGTACAGGAGCCGTTCGACCTGTGCTTCCGTCAGCGTCCCGGCGTCCTCCTCGATGACCGCCGGTTCCGGCCGCGCCGCGAGACCCTGTAGCTCCCGGTCGGGGCGCTCTTCGGCCTCGTCGACACCGAACAGGTCCTTGAACTGTCCGACGACGCTGTCGTCAGTGACGCCCTCGCGGAGGTCGTACTGGTCTAAGAGGCGGAGCGTCTCCGACTGGATGACCTCGGCCCTGTCGGCCTCGTTCCCGTCGATGAGCGCGTCCTCGTCGGAGTACTTCACCGCCGTCCTGAGGCGGCCGGTCAGGTACTCCTTGACCCGCGCCTCGATGTCGTTCATGTACGGCTCGACGACGCAGTACTTCTTCTCGTTCTCCTTGATGGAGTGGAAGACGACGACGAACGCGTAGGGCTTGTTCACCCAGTAGCGCTCCATCTCGACGAAGTGGCGCTTCTTGTCCATCGACACCGTCTTCTCCAGATCGTAGCGGTTGGCGAGCGTCGTCAGACCGCCGTGGGTCGAGAAGAACGCGTCCTCGTCGATTTCGGGGTTAACGTTGACCGTTCGCCGGTCGACGATCTCGTCGAGCACCTCGGCGAAGTCGCTGGCTCGGGTGAGTCGGTCTTCGATCTCCGCTGGCGGGAACCCGAGGAACGATGCCGGGTCGAACGGCTCGGTACTCCCGTCTCCGTCTTCGGGCGGGTGACCGTCCTCGTCGTAGTAGTGCTCCCACTTGAAGTGTTCCCACGTGTACGCGTCTTTCGTGACCGGCGTGGCCGCAATCCACTCGGCGTACCGTTCGTAGAGCAGTCGGGCGTTCCCCTTCGCGTGACCGACGCGTGCCGGGAACTCGTCGGGGTGACACCCGAGATAGTCCGTCGGCGAGAACTCGGTCGCGCTCCAGTCTCGCGTCCGGACCGGCGTCTCCGCCGTCTCCGTCTTGCCGAAGGTCCCGAGGACACCGCTACCGTCGGTGTCGGAGTGGTCCGTCTCGACGGTCCGCTCGATGTCCGCGCTGTACCCCATCTCGGCCAGTAGGTCGTCCCAGGTGTACGTGCCGACCGCGACCGGGCGGTCCTGCTGGTCGTCGTCTGTGGACGGTCCGGACTCGGACGTCACGGCCCATCACCTCGCCGTTGCGAGCCCCCACCGTTCGGATAGCTGTGTTCACTCATTGTGGTCCCAACACACGGCCCTCGGCGGTGCCGGCCACCGATAAACCGGTGCCTGACCCGGCGACGCCGGAGCGCATGTGGCTGGGTATCACCACACACCTACTCCCTGTTGGTAATGTGTGGTTTACCTGAAAGTAGAAAGTGTATACCGCGGCGAGCGGTACGGACGACACCGCATTCGGGACGGCCTCGTGGCGTACTAGCGAGCGTCTACCCCGATATTCGCGGTGAGAACGGCCGTCAGCGATCGAAGGCACTGCGTTATCTCGACGTCGAGCGACGTCGCCGCCGACCATCAGATATCTGATACACCGTCGCGAAACGCGTGCGGCGCTCGGACGGTAACCAGTCGTTGTGCGGAGAGAAACGAGCGTGCAGTCGGGTGTCAGGCGATGTCCCGGCTGGTGTCGATGGCGACTTCTTGTGTCAGTTCGAGTTTCACCGTCTCGTCGAACGGCGCACCGCCCCTGAACTTCGGCACGATGAGGCGGTTCTCGATGCTCTCGCCCCGGACCTCCGTCGAGAGTTCGAAGATGATGTCCGCGAGGTACTCGGTGACGTCGCGCTGGACGGGGACCTGCCGGCCGTCGAGGCCGTGCATGACCGCGAAGCTCCCTTTCTCCGATAGCTCGTCGCGGACGTCGTTGAGAAAGTGGAGGAACTCCTGTGTGTTCCCCGTTTCGAGCATATCGACGGTGTCGACGACGATAGTCGACTGGGCCGGGCTATCGCAGATGACCTGATAGGTCTCTTTCAGCGGTCGCTCGCCGATTGCGTACACGTCAGTGGTATCGAGCGTCCCGCCAGCGTTCTCCATCGCGACCCGAATCGCCCGTTGTGACCGTGCCGTCGTGACGTATACTGTCTGGCGCGGGGTGGTCAACTCGTAGAGGAACTGCTCGGACTGGCTCGCGGGGTCCGCAGAGAGCAGCGCGAGGCTCCCCGGCGGCACGCCCCCGTTCAGTTTCCGGTCCAGCACGTCGATGCCCGTGCGGAGGAGGCGAGTCATCGTCCCACCTGCTGGTCGTCGCACGCGCTCTCGTACGCCCGTGCGCGCGGTCTGTCACCAATCGACGGATCTGTACCGAGTTGTTCCATCGTTGTGTCGGCTTTCGCCAGCACGCACGTTGTTACACCCCCCATACGACAGACGAGGGGTGGGAATAAACGGGCTACTAACCTGAACGACGCTGAACTGTGTTGAACAGTAGCGGGTCGTTTCAACTGGAGTATGGCTGGTAATCTGGTATTTATCCAATAACAATATCACCATGAGCGGTTGGATGAGGTGCAGCGATGGTCGAGAGTGCAAGGGAGTCGGCACGGTGGGGAGACGGGACGCGGTACCGCACTGCTCGCCCGCGACGTCGCGGGCGGGGTGAGTGTACCACCGACGAGACCAGTGTTGGACGACGTGATATGTCGACGCGACTGCCGAATCGTACTCATGGACCATCCGCCACAGAACCATGCAACTACGAAACATCAAAGAACTGATTGAAAGCGACGACGCCGTCTCGCCGGTTATCGGCGTCGTGCTGATGGTCGCAATCACGGTCATCCTCGCGGCCGTCATCGGATCGTTCGTCATCGGACTGGGCAGCTCGACGAACTCGACACCACAGGCGAGCTTCTCGTTCGAGTACGACACCAGCGTGAGTCCCGCAACGATGACGATAACGCACGACGGCGGCGACACGCTGAAAACTGGGAATCTGGAAGTGAAAGAAGACGGCAGTGTCCTCGTGGACCCAGCTTCAGGTTCCGAAATTACAGCAGGCGATACCCTGACCAGCGGCACGAGCGTCACGTCGGGTGCGACGATCAAGGTCGTCTACAACGACCCGAACAGCGACAAGAGCGCGGTCATAGCCACGTCGACGGCACCGTGACCGCACGCGCACAGGCGTAGTAACATTCCGTCCTGGTCCCCGCTCGGCGTTCGGTATCCGTCGTCGGTGACGGATAACTCCGGGCACAGGGGACGGCGACACACGCGACAGGACACGACAAGATACACCATGAACGCAGATACGACCCAACGATCCGACGAGACGGCCGCCACGAGCGGCGGCCGGACGACCACGCGCGGCCAATCGGAGGTCATCGCCGTCGTCTTGCTGTTGGTAATCGTCGTCTTGAGTCTGTCCGTCCTCGTCGCCAGCGGCACCACGGCTATCGTCGAGACGCGCGACAGAGCGGAGATAGGGGCGGCGGAACACGCGCTCGCGGCGTTCGATACCGACGTGAGCGCCGTCGCGTTCGGACAGTCCCGAGCGACCACCGACCTCGGCCTGCGTGCCAACGACGGCGAGGTGCGGTACTACGATACGGGCTGGATTCGCGTCGCGGTCGACAACGAGACGAGCGCGCGGACCGTCGTCGTCAACGAGTCGCTCGGCACGGTCGAGTACAGACAGGCCGAGACGACCGTCGCGTCACAGGGCGGCGGCGTCTGGCGGAGTGACGGCGACGGGTCGGTGATGCTCTCCCGGCCCGAGTTCCACTACCGCGACCGGACCCTGACGCTCCCGGTCGTCTCCATCGACGGTGAGACGGGGCTAACGAGCCGTCTCGACAGTCGGCCCGACGGCCCGCTGACCCAGCAGTATCCGAACCGAACGGCCGGGTTCTCGAACCCGCCCGACAGCGGGTCGGTGACGGTGACGGTCCAGAGCGCGTACTACGACGCGTGGGGGCGCTACTTCGAGGACGAGACGGACGCCATCGTGACCTACGACCACGCGAGCGAACGCGTGACCGCCACGTTCGTCGTCCTGCCGGGCCACACGACCTTCGACGCGGGCATCATCGCGACGTCGAGTACGGGCGAACTGGCCGTCGCGGGGACCGGTGCCTACGTCAATAGCTACGACTCGTCGGCGGGGAACTACTCACAGACCAACTCGGCGAACGGGCTGATACAGTCGGCTGGCGACGTCACGGCCACGGGGGACTCACTCGTCGACGGCGACGTCAAGTCGGGCGGGACGGTCAACCTGCAGGGCAGTACGGAGATCAACGGGAGCGCCTACTGGACGAAGGCTCCCGAACCGGACAGCACCGAGAAGTCGAAAGTCGCCGGCGACGTCGAGCGAATCGACGGCGTGCGGTCGGTCATGCCCATCGACACGTTCGTCGCGACGTACGCCGAGCAGGTCAAAGACGAAAACGACAACGACGAAACGTCGGCCATCACCGACGACCAACTCACGACGACCGGTTCGTCCACCGAACTCGACGCGGGCCGATACTACGTCCACAACGTCACGCTGGACGGCGAGTCGATGACGCTGAACACCACCGACGGCGACGTGACGGTCGTCGTTCGCGACTACGTGAAACTGGAGCAGGGTGGCAACATCACCGTCGAGGGTGACGGCATCGCCCGTTTCGTCGTCGCCGGCGAGAACGACACGACCGTCTCCCCGACGGGACTGGGGAGCAAATCGGTCAACTTCCACGTCGGGAAGAAAAGCGCCGTCCACGTGCCCGGCGAGGACTCGCGAAGCTTCAGAGTGTACGGCACTCGGGATTTCAACGCGACTATCGCCGGGTCGAACAGCAAGAAGGCGACGTTCGACGGCCTCGTCTACGCCCCCGCCGGGACCAACGGGAGCGGCTACGTCTACATCAAGCAGGGCGACCTGTACGGCCTCGCCGTGACCGGGAACCTCACCGTCGGCCAGTACGGGGCCGCCCACTACGACTACGGCCTCAAGGGGAAGACCCGGATACGCTCGCCGTTCTCGGAGCTAGAGCAACTGTACGTCACGGTCCACCGCGTGCAGGTGGAGTCGGAGGGATAACCGATGTGGGGACTCAGTACGGGAGCGGTCCGAACGACGGTCGACGGCGGGTCGGCCAGACGGATTGAGGGAGGGGACGAGCAGTG
The DNA here is from genome assembly GCF_011602445.1 of Haloarcula sp. JP-L23. Lineage (NCBI taxonomy): Archaea > Methanobacteriati > Methanobacteriota > Halobacteria > Halobacteriales > Haloarculaceae > Haloarcula > Haloarcula sp. JP-L23. The sequence continues at coordinate 3,356,400 of NZ_CP050014.1, forward strand.
ATGCTCGTCGAGCGGTTCGCCGCGTACGTCGGCGTCGACACCGCGACGTGTGACCGCTGTGGCGAGACGACGACAGTGGTCCACGAGTGCCGGCGCTGTGGCGCCTCTGTCGAGGGCCACGTCGCGGAGTGTCCACACTGTGCGTCCGACCACATCACCCGGTACGAGATGTGAGCAGCGAAATCGGTTTTGCAGCGCCTCGCGGCTCGGTGCTCGCTATTCCGTGAGTCTCGCCACGTACGGCGCAGGCCAGTCGTTCGTCCGTACCGGGCATCCGCGGATGCTCGCGCGGCTTAGTCGTCCGCTTCGGCCTCCGGTTCCGAGTCGTCCCCGGCGACGAACTCGCCGAGGCCGTCGATGGGTCGGTCCGGGTTCTCTTCGTCCAGCGCCGCCGGCGCGCCCAGTTGCACGTCGGTCTCCTCGGGGTCCCGCAGTTTCGTCCGGCCGCGGTGGACCGTGACGTCGTCGTTGAGGTGGAGTTTGATGGCCTCGATGAGCGCCTCGGCTTCGAGTGGCTGGCCGAGTTCCTGCAGTTCCTCCTCGGTGGCGTCGTCGGGGACGTTGAACGCCCGCTGGGTGATGATGGGGCCCTGATCGAGGTCGGTCGTCACGTAGTGGGCCGTGACGCCGGCGATGCGGACCCCCTCCTCGATGGCCTGCATGTACGCCGACGCGCCGGGGAACGCCGGAAGGAGGCTCGGGTGGACGTTGATGATGCGACTCTCGTAGCGGAAGACGACGTCCGGCGAGAGGATGCGCATGTAGCGGGCCAGCGCGATGAGGTCGGCGTCGTACTCCGCGAGCAGTTCGAGCAGTTTCTCCTCGTCGGGCGTGCCCTTCTCGTCGCCGATGTCGTGGAACGGGACGTCGTACTTCCGGGCCAGCGGTTCGAGGTCGTCGTGGTTGCCGATGACCACCTCGATGTCCGCGCCGAGGTCGCCGTTTGCCCACGCCTCGAACAGCGCCTCCAGACAGTGCGATTCCTTGGTGACGAGGACGGCGATGGACTGGGTCTCGCGGTCGGCGGGAAACCGGACCTGCACGTCGACGCCCAGTTCCTCGCCCAGTTCGGTGAGGTCTTCTCGGAGTTTCGCCTCCGTCGTCACCATGTCGCCGGTGTCGACGTGCATCGTCATCCGGAAGACCCCGTCACGGACCGCCTGGTCCAGGTCCTCGATGTTGATGCCACGTTCGAACAGCAGCGAGGTGACCTCGGCGATGAGACCCGTGTCGTCGTCGCCGACGACCGTTATCTCAGTGAGACCGTGTGTCATGCCTGCCACCTCCGGACGGTACCGTGGTTCATTGCCAGTGGGTTCGATGTGCGCGATGCAAAAGCCTTCGTTTTCCCCTCCTGTGGCGGTATAGCTTAGTTGTTCCGGCCATAGGTGGGGCACGTGAGACGTGAGTTGTCGACTGTGGTCTGTGCCGACGCCGACGAAGAACACCGCTCGGCGACGGCCACCGCGCTCGAATCGGCCGGCTTCGACGTCGTCACCGCATCGTCCGTCGACACCGTCGAGGCCGCGCTCGGCGGTGACATCGACTGTGTCGTGACCGCCTTCAAGTTCCCCGACGGCGACGGGTTCGACGTGGTGGCTGCGGTCCGTGACCGGCACCCGGACTGTGCCTGTGTCCTCTTCACCTCGCAACCGCTCTCCGAGTTGCCGCGTGGCGGTCGAGATCAGGTCGTAGAGTACGTCCCGCGGTCGGTCCCGGACGCCCGTGACCGCCTCGTCGACGTCGTCGAGGGGGCCACCGCCGAGGTGACACAGGCGGCCTATCCGCTCCCCGAGAACGAGACCGAGCGACTGGCGGCGGTCCGGGCGTACGACGTGGACTCGCTGTCGGCCGAGGCGACGTTCGACCGCCTGACGGCACTGATGACGACTCACTTCGACATCGACGTGGCCTTCGTCGGCCTCGTCGACGAACACGACGAGCGGTTCGTCGCCTGTACGGGGGCCAACTGGCGAACGCTGGCGCGGGAGGACACCATCTGCACCCACACTATCCTCACGGACGATGAGATGGTCGTCGAGGACACCCACGAAGACCCCCGCTTTGCCGAAGTCGACCGACTGGACGAACTGCACATCCGGTCGTACGCCGGCGCCCGCATCACCGACGACGAGGGGAACGCGCTGGGCGCGGTCTGCTGTATCGACGGCGAGCCACGCTCGTACACTCGGGCGGAACTGGACGACCTCCGGCGGTTCGCCGACGAGGTCGAGGAGCAACTCCAGTTGCGCCGCCGACTCGGCGAGGAGCGTGAGTGAGATGTCACTGCAAGGCGACGCAGTCTACGAGTTCGAGAACCTCCCGCTGGAACCGGTCGAGACAGGGACGAACCTGCTCGTGACGGGGCCGGCGCTGGGGGGGACCCGAGAGTTGCTGCTCCGACTCCTACTCGGCGAGGACGCTGTCGTCATCATCACGGCGGATACGAGCGCCCGCGAGACGCTGTCCGACTTCGAGCGCCTCGGCGGGAGCGCCCCCGGCGAGCGAGTCCGGGTCGTCGACTGCGCACAGGACGACGGCGACGACCTCGGCGAGTTCGTCTCGGCCGTCGGGACGCCGGCCGACCTCACCGGCATCGGCATCGAGTACGCCGGCCAGTACGAGTCCGTCTACGCCCGGGGTTACGACGCGGTGCGGACCGGCATCTACACGCTGACGCCGCTGCTCGTCTACAGCGACGACGTGCGGCCGGTGTTTCGCTTCATCAACACCGTCTCCAGCCGAATCCGGACCGCGGACGGACTGGGCGTCTGTGCCATCGACCCCGAGGCCCACGAGGACCGGGTGGTCGGCAGTATCGCCCAGTCGTTCGACGCCCGCATCGAGGTGCGCGATGCCGACGCCGGCGTCGACATCCGGGTGCGGGGCCTCCCCGACCAGCCACGGGAGTGGACGGCGGTGCCTGCGCTCCGATAACACAAGCGTTTTCTCCGCCCCCCGCCGCGCTCTCAGTAATGACTGCCTTCACCGCGACCGTCACCGTTCGCCTGAAGCGCGGCGTCTTAGACCCCGAGGCCGAGACGACCCAGCGCCAGCTCGAACGCCTCGGCTTCGAACTGTCGGACCTCCGCTCGGCCGACCGATTCGAGATCGACCTCGACGCCGAGTCCGCCGAGGACGCCGCCGAGCGCGCCGAGGAGATGGCCGAACGCCTCCTCGCGAACCCGACCATCCACGACTACGACGTGGAGGTCGCCGAACGGGAATGATCGCCGTCATCCAGTTCGGGGGGTCGAACTGCGACCGCGACTCCGTACAAGCCCTCGAATCGCTGGGCTTCGACGCCGAACTCGTCTGGCACGAGGACGGCCTGCCCGAGGACGTCGACGGCATCATGCTCCCCGGTGGGTTCTCCTACGGGGACTACCTCCGTGCCGGCGCGATGGCCGCTCGCTCGCCCATCATGGAGGAGGTGCGCGACGCCGCCGACGACGGGACGCCCGTCCTCGGGGTGTGCAACGGCGCACAAATCGGCTGTGAGTCCTCGCTCACGCCCGGCGTGTTCACCACCAACGAGAGCGCGCGCTTCCAGTGTGAACACGTCCACCTCCGCGTCGAGAACGCCGACACGCCGTGGACCCGCCACTACGAGGAGGGCGACGTCGTCGAACTCCCCATCGCTCACGGCGAGGGCCGCTACGAGATAACCGACGAGCGTCTCGACGAACTCGAAGCCGACGACCGCATCATCTTCAAGTACTGCGACGAGGACGGCAACGTGACTCCGGAGGCCAACCCCAACGGCTCGAAACACGCCGTCGCGGGCGTCACCGGCGAGGCCGACCACGTCGCCGTCATGATGCCCCACCCCGAACGCGCGTCGCTCGACGATTTGGGCCGCACCGACGGCAAGCCCGTTCTGCAGGGCTTCGCCGACTAACCGCAGGCCATCGTCGTCGCTTTCTGCGTCAGGAGTGTCTGCCCTCCAGCCTCGACTCGAACGCCGTAGGACCGCTCGTTACAGTCGAAATCCGATGGCTCGACTCCGTACTCGCTGACCCCCCGCTCCGTCTGAACAGTCACTCGATAGGTAGCGGCCTCGTGGAACAGGAAGACGACGGTCGTGTTCTCGGGCATCGTCACCGTCCGGTCGACGATGTTTGTCTCCGTCGGCGAGTGGCCGACAGACATCGGAACCTCTCGGGCCGGGCCGGCGTTCACGACGACGAAGCCGACCGGCTTCGGGCGGCCGTCGGACGGGGTTCCGACGTGAACGTAGTCGATTGGCTGTGCCGACCGGCCGTCGTACTCGAACGGCCGAAGGACGGGCTCAGACGGGTGGTCGTCTGTGACCCGAACGTCCGGCGGCGTCTGGAACGGGCCGACGCCGGCGACGGCGGGGCCGACGCCGGCGACGGCGGCCCCGCCGACGGCGACGAGGGCGACGCTCAGGAGGAGGGCGAGTGCAGGCGGGCGGCGCATACCGGCGTCGTCACTCCCGTCCAGTAACAACCTTCTGTCTGACTGCTATCGGAGTGTGGTCCAAAGGGGATAGGAATGGAGCGGGGCCAGTGGAGCGTGTGACATTGTCCGCGGCCCCTATGAATCAGTATAGCCCCCGGACGTAAAAACGCCAGCCTACCGGAGTGAAAGTGAAACTGGTCGTCTCGGTGCGTGAGAACAGGCACCACACTCTTTTCCTGTCGGTTCCTACCCGACAGTATGCGCACAGACGAGACCACCGCTGCCGACGACGAGTCCGTCCGGGTCTGGCTGGTCGAACGGACCTACTCCGACGACGAACAGAACCTCATCATCCTCACGTACGCCACGCCGGACGGCGAGCGTGACTTCCGCAAGGAGCGAGCGCTGACCTCCTACACCGGCGACCACCGCGAGACGCCCGTCTCGATGGCCGTCGACCCGGACAACCTCGGGCGCGTCGACGACGCCGAGACGCGCGAGCGCTACGCCGGGGAAGCCGAGCGCATGCAGGCGAAACACGACCCGGACGACGTACTCTGAGACTGCCCGACTCCTGCGGTCCCGACGCCGCCGTCTACGCGGCGCTCTCGCGACGCCACAGTGAGACGTATACGACGGCAGTAGCGAGCAGTCCGACGCCGACGGCCACCTCGGCGGTTAACAGCGACCGGCCGACGTTCACGTACGAGAGCGCGAGTACCAGCAGCACCGCCGGGCCGAACGCGGCGTAGGCGAACAGCAGGCGACGGCGCTCCGGCGACAGGTCCGCGAGGTTGAGCGCCACTGCCATGAGCGTCCCGAGACCGGCGAGGAGGCCGAGCGGGAGCGCGACGAGTGCGGAGAATTCGACGTTCACGAGTTCGATGACGGTCACAGCCACTAGCAGGAAGGTCGTGACGGCTCCACCGACCGCGGCGAGCGGTGTCCGATAGTGCACGTCGGCTGGTTGGGCGAAATCCGATATAAACGTACGTGCGACCGGGAAACTTACCGCGTCAGCGGCATCGAGTAGCTCTTCTCGCGTTCGATGACCGCGTCCCACGTCGCTTTGCACTCACACTCGACCTGTTCGAAGACGCTCGGGTCCTGCCGCAGGTCGAAGTCCTTGATGGCGCGCTGGACCCGGTCGTCGCACTCGCCGCAGTTGTGCGGCCCGCGGTCGCTGCCGTGGCCGACGGGGTCGGAGACGACGATGACGTCCTCCTCGGCGGTCGATTCGAGTACGTCGGCGACGGACCAGAGCCACGGCGGGCGGTAGCCGCCGTCGTGGTACAGTTCCTCGACCATCGTGTAGCGCTGGACGTTACAGGGGTTCATCGAGACGGTGTGACAGCCGTCGACGGCCGCACAGCGGCGGACGGAGCGTTTCATGTCCTCGACGGCCTCGCTCTCGGAGAGGAAGACCGGTTTCATCAGGAGATACGCCTTGATACCGGCACCGGCGTCCTCGGCCTCGACGCAGGCGTCCTCGAAGTCCGCGAAGTCGAAGTACTTGTTCACGCAGTCGTGGCGCACGCGGTCGGTCGCGGTTTCGAGGCCGACGGCCACGTCCGTCTGTAGTCCCACGTCGACGAAATCGCTAACGCGGTCTTCCTCGACGAAGTCCGGCAGGGACTCGACGACGATGCGCTCGCGGTCCGCGAACGTCTCGGCGATGGCCTGCCGCGTCTCGGCGGGGACTTCGCGCTCGTCGAGGAAACTCCCGGAGGTGTAAATCTTGATGAGGCCGGATTTCTCGTCGGCCTCCTCGGCCTCGTGGTCCAGACAGTGCCGAACCTGTGCCATCAGGTCCTCGTGGGCGACGCTGCCGCCCTCGACGGACTCGGCGACGTACCCGCACATCGTACACCCGCCGGCGCGGGCCCACCGACAGCCGCCGGTGTTGAGGATGATTGTCAGGCTCTGATACACGCCGTCGGGCGTGTTGTCCTCGTCTAGCCAGACGCGAGTGGGTTCCCGGGGGTCGTAGGTCGAGTCGTTGCGCGCCCGGATGTCACGCATCACCGCGTTGTGGGCGTCCATGCCCTTGCCCTGCTCGTAGACGTCGGGACTGGGCTTGCTCATTGTGCCGGGGTAGCCGACGAGCGCGTAAATCCGCTTCGACCTCTCACTGCGGCCGCCAGTAGAGGAACTGTCTCTAATCGGTCTGGACATCTGAGTGGGAGCGCCCGTCCGATTGACGGACGGGGCTCTCTCCGGGCACCGACTCGTTCCGACGTCGGTTACAGACGGGAGCGGGCGGTAGTCCGCACAGTCTCGTCTTCGGACTGATTCTCCGGGTCGGGGTCCCCGTCGACGGCCGGGAACTCGACCGTGAACGCGCTCCCGTCGGGACCGGTTTCGGCGAGTTCGATGGTGCCGTCGTATCGGTCGGCTAGTACGCTCACGAGGAACAACCCGACCTGGTGGTTTTCGTTCTGGCTTCGCTCGAAGAGGGTCGCACGCTCCGCCGCCGAGATTCCCGGCCCGTTGTCGGCGACGTGGACGGCGACTACTTCGGGCGTCTGTTCGACGGTTATCTCGACGCAGGGGGTCGGACTGTCGTTGTGCTCGACGGCGTTCGACAGGAGGTTGCCGAAGATGCGCCGCATCATCTCGTCGCCGAGAACGGAGACGCCTTCGGGGACCTCGTCCGTAATCTCGACCGAGTCGTACTTCGACTGCAGATCCGATATTTCGGCTTCGAGAAGCGACGAGAGGTCGATTTCGACGAGAGAGCTGTCGTCCCGAGACGCTTTGATGAGCGTCCGTACGTCGTCGATGACGCGAGTCATGTCCTCGCTTTGACGCTGAATCGTTCGCAAGTGGTCCTCGATGTCCGCTTCGTGTTCGTCGAGAACCAACTCGGTGCGTCCCATGATGACCTGAGCGTTGTTTAGCACCTCGTGACGGAGGAGGCTGTTGAGGTAGTCGAGTCGTTCCCGTTCCGCCTCGGTCGCCGCCGCTCTGACTCGAGCGCGTTCGGCGGCCTGTGCCTGTTCGATGGCCCGCGCTTCGATGAACCCGATGACGGCCCCACCCGCCGCCCCGGTGGCGGAGACGATGTGGACCCAGCCGACGATTTCCACGGTGTCCAACCCGGGCCTGACCACTATCAGCGGGACGTTGATGGCAAGGAGTATCGAGGCGGTACCGAGACACCAGAGCGCGACTCGGGGATAGCGGGCGGGGCTAGTGGCGGACCGCGTCAGGAACAGGCCGACGGCTATCACGATGCCGGCGAGTACGGCACTGACCGCGTACGCGGAGAGATTCTGCACCGAATCGAGTTGGCCCACGCCGTCGAAGGCGAGTTGGACTGCGACCTGCGAGAGAAACACGAGACTGCCGAAACCGACGAGTAGCCGGGGAACGAACCGTCGGTGCCGAAACGAGAGTTGTTTCCCCGGCATATATCTACTACCAACATGCCACTCGTGTACGATTAACTTATGCCCTAGTTATCATGCATGGTAAATAGGGGAAAGATGGAGTACACGGGTGTACCCCGACAGATCAGGTTTGATACTCTCGCGTGTGGCTCCCGCCGTCCCGACCAGTCCGAGCGCTCGCGCGAGGCGTCGCCATCGAGCGACGGCGGTCACCGTCCGTACCAGAGCCACGCGACGCTGGCGAGGGCCGCCCCGACGGCGTTGGCGACGAAGTCCGCACCGCTCGTATCACGGGTGGCGACAAGCCCCTGCAGTATCTCGATGCCGGCGCCGTAGCCGACGGTCAGCGCCGCGAGAAGGGCGACGGCGGTGACAGTTCGGGTCCGCTGTCTCCACGCCAGCAACACCGTCAGCGTTCCGTAGCTCCCGGCGTGAACCCACTTGTCCAGCGCGACACCGAGCAACGTCGGCACCGCATCGGCACCGCTCCCGGGCACCGGGACGAGCGAGGTGACCAACAAGAGGGCGGCGAACGCTATCGCGGGCAGGTGTCGTCGGAACCGCGACGAGTCCATACCCGAGAGAGGGGGTGGCACCGCATAAGCAGGGCGGTCACCGGTCTCGGCCGCACGCGAGAACCGGCCAACGACTGCGCCTGCCATCAGATACTTCATCTGGACCCCCGAGAGCGAAGCTAATGACCGACGGGCGAACGGACAGGGTACCGACCCGCCGTGTACTCCTGTCACCGGAGGCACTCGGACTCGTGACGGCCGCGCTCGTCCTCCTCGCGGGGGCAACGCTCCCGCCGCCCGGCGACCTGACGATGGCGGCCCAGCGCGTGCTCGCGGTGTTTCTGACCGCACTGGTCCTCTGGTTGACCGAACCCGTTCCCTACGTCGTCTCGAGCGTGCTCAGCGTGACGCTCCTGTTCGCACTCGGGACCGTAGATTCCTTCGAGGCCGCGGCGACCGGATACGCCTCGACGCTGGTCTTCTTTCTCCTGTTGCTCCTGCTACTGGGCAACGCCATCGGGACGGTCGGTCTGGACAGGCAACTGGCTCGTCGACTACTCTCGGCGGAGAGTACGCCGCGCGGGGCGCTGCGCTCGGTCGCGGGAAGCATGCTCGCGCTGGCGTTCGTGATGCCGTCGGCGATGGCCCGTGCGGTCACGTTCGTCCCCATCGTCGAACAGTTGGAAAGCGGGTTCGGACTGGCCGACGACAGCGGGTTCGAGCGGGCCGGGTTCCTCTTGCTCGGGCACGTAAACCCGATCGCGTCGATGGCGTTGATGACCGGCGGCGGGATGGCGCTCGTCACCTCCGAAATCGTCAGCAACAGCGTCCGACCGGTGACGTGGGTGGAGTGGGCGGTGTTGATGCTCCCGCCGACGGTGCTCCTGTACGCGCTGGCCACTGTCGCCGCCGCCGTCGTGACGACCGTCGACGGAACGACGACGGTGGCCGAGACGGAGAACGCGCCGTTGGCGACGGACGGCGACGGGAGCCAGTTGACGCGGGACCAGCGACTCGTCGCCGTCGTCGTGGCCGGGGCCGTGGTGAGTTGGGTCGCCGGGTCGTTCGTCGGCCTCCCGACGGTCGTGCCGGCCGCCGTCGCGGTGACGGTGCTTGCCCTCCCCGGCATCGGTGTCATCACGACAGAGGACATCACGGAGGTGAGTTGGGGTATCATCTTCCTCATCGGAGCGATGCTCTCGATACTCGAGGTGATGGAGGCCACGGGCGCAATCGACGTCGTCGTCGACGTGCTGACTCGGGTCGTCCCCTTCGGAGCACTGGCCCACTGGCAGGTCGTCGCGGTGTTGCTTGCGCTTGCCGTCGGGATTCGGGTGCTGTTCTCGACCGGGTCGGCCGCTATCGTCGTCGCACTCCCCATCCTGCTTGAGTTCGGCGGTGCCTTCGGCGTCGACCGGCTGTATCTGGCGCTTTCGGCGTTGCTCGTCGTCGGGTCGACGACGCTCCTGCCGTTCAACACGACGGCGGTACTGATATCGATGGACCGCGGACCGCTCTCGCACCGCGACGTCGCCTCGTTCGGCCTGCTGACGATGGGTCTTTCGCTCCTCGTCGTCGCCGTCGCGTGGGTGGCATACTGGCCGCTCGTCGCGTGATGCCGTGAGACATATATAGGCGAGTGGGTTCTTCCCGACACAGGAGGCAACCATTCTCCGCGTCGAGTTCACCACGATGCCGACGGGCGTGATGGCGAAGCTAGCAGAGCGACTGTCGTCCGTGCGGAGCATCGAACTCGACAACGCGTTCTACGTCGAGGACGGGACGTGGATAGAATCGCTGACCGTCGTCGCCAGCGAGCACTTCGACGCCGACGCCCTCGTCGACGACATCTCCGGGGCGTCGCTGTTCTACACCAGCGAGATACCGACGGCGTCCGCCGACGTGGACATCCGACGACTCACCATCCTCGCGACGGAGTCGTACCCGTTCATCCTCGGGTTGGTGCTCCGACAGGAGGCGATTCCGAACCGCATCGTCCTCCAGGACGGCGGGTTCGAAGTCGTGACGACGACGCGGGACTGGGACCAGTTCCGCTCGATGGCCGACGAGGTGCAGGCCACCCTCGGCGAGTTCGAGTTGCTGTCGGTCACACAGAACGAGGAGCCGGGCGAACCGCTGGATAGCGGCCGACTGACCGAGGTGCTCGTCTCGAAACTCACCGACGACCAACTGGAGATTCTGGAGACGGCTTACAACCGGGGGTACTTCGACGTGCCACGGGAGACGTCCGAGACGGAACTGGCCGAGGAACTAGACGTCGCGCAGTCGACGGTCAGCGAACGACTCCGGACGGCCGAGCGGTCGCTCCTCGAACTCATCTACGGCCCGAGAGAGTGACGTGTGTGGGAATGTTCTAACAGACACGCAAACCGGCCCGAAAATATCCACCCCGTTTTAAAATTCGATAGATATCGGTCGGCATAGGGAGTAAAACGATTCTAGATAGCCCGGAAGATGGGGGCGAGATGGCGCCGAAAGATGATGATGAATACGGCAGCGGAACCGGCTCAGGACTGACCCGACGTGGCTACCTCGCGGCGACGGGGACGACCCTCGCGACGAGCGCACTCGCCGGGTGTGGCGGCGACGGTGGCGACGGCGGTAGCGGTGGCGAGAGCCTCACGCCCAACGTGCCGGAGGGGACGCCGGAGACGGTCCAGACCCAGTACTGGCGCGAGTGGGACACCATCGACGCCGACTCGCCGCCACTGGACTACAATGCGTCCGCGGGCGCGGTGCTGGACCCGCTTCCGGTCGAGTTCTCCAGCGAGGACGACCCGTGGATGCGCGAACACGCGCTAATGGTCCAGCGGGGACTCAGCGACCTCGGTATCAGTACGGAACTCAACGACCGGCCGCTCAACCAACTGTACGCCCAGAGTTGGGCGACGAAGGGGCTGGAAGCGGTCATCTCGATGAGTACCCACGGCCCGGACCCACAGCGCGGGTTGGACCCGAACCCGCTGTTGATGCGCCGGAGCGCCGGGAGCCTCTCGAACTACGACAACTACTACCACCCTGAGCTACAGGAAATCCTCACCGAACAGGCCCAGACGACCGACCGGGCGAAGCGCGAGGAACTCGTCGACCGCGCACAGGAGATATTCGCCGAGGACGTGGGTGCGCTCATCACGCTGTTCCCGGACGTCATCACGGCCGTCAACACGGACAAGTGGAGCGGCTACGTGAAGACGCCGGGCAACGGCCCGACGAAGGACTCGTTCGTCTGGTCGGAGGTCAACCTCCAACCGCAGACCGACGACAAGACCTACGTGAAAGGCGTCACGACGTCGATGAACTCCCTGAACCTGCCGTGGGCCGCCGGCGGGGCGGAAGCGAAGCGTCTGACGTTCATCTACGACGGCCTGTTCGACGCGACGCCCGACTTAGACGTGGTTCCGGCGCTGGCGACCGGCGGCGGGTTCGTCGACGATACCACCGTCGAACTCACGCTCCGCGAGGGTGTCGAGTGGCACGACGGCGAACCGTTCACCGCCGAGGACGTGAAGTTCACCGTCGAACTGTACAAGGAACACTCCTCGACGAGTCAGACGCCGTTCTACGAGCCGATAGAGTCCGTCGAAGTGCTGGGTGACCACGAGGTCCGGTTCAACCTGAAGAACCCCGACGCGGCGTTCATGACCCAGCGCGTCGTCCGCAGCGTCATCATCCCGAAGCACAAGTGGGAGGACGTCGACAACCCGTCTCAGCACAACCCCGACGCCCCCGTCGGAACCGGTCCCTTCCAGTTCGAGAACTGGGAGCAGGGGACCCGCTTCGAAGTCTCACGCAACGAGGGCCACTGGATGTTCGACGACGACTGGCGGGCAGACGCGCTGGGCGACCAAGCCGAGAGCGGTCCCGGGGTCGAGAACGTCATCTGGATCAACGTCGGCAACATCGACTCGATGATCGGCTCGCTGCAGGGCGGCGAAATCGACGCCGTCGGCGCGACGCTCTCGAACAGTCAGGCCGACCGCGCGGCCGGCACCAGCGGCGTCGAGAAGATGACGAGCGGCAACTTCGCGCCGCTCGACACGAAGCTCATGTTCTCCTGTCCGCTCGTCCGCGACAAGGAGTTCCGCGTCGCGCTGGCGAAAGCCGTCGACTCCGGCGGGTTCGCCGAGGGCGTCCTGCAGGGTCGGGCGACCGTGCCAAACGGCGAGAACCCCATCTCGGACCTCACGCAGTGGCACAACGGCGAGACGCCGGGATACGAGTTCAACATAGACGAGGCCCGGGCGGTGCTGAAGAAAGCCGGCTACACGTGGGACAGTGACGAAAACCTGCGGTTCCCCAACGGGGACGCGTGGGGCGCGTTCGTCGAGCGCATCCAGCCCGGCAACGCCCACAAACGCCGCTCCGAACTCGGCCAGCCGGACTTCTCGTAATCAGCACACAGGACAATGCACACCGACTGCCCCCTACACACAGAGACGAGAGGACGGCCGGAACGGCCCGGTAGCGCGCCGCTCGCCGCGCGCTGGACGGCCCGAACAGACGTACAGCCGACGACCACGCGACCGACCCGGGAGGCCGACCGATGACGCAGTTCCAGCGATTCCTCGCGAAGCGGCTGGCGATATCCGTGCTGTTGACGCTCGTGGCGGTGTCGGTCATCTTCGTCGTCCTGCGCCTCCTCCCCGGGAGTCCGTTCGAGGCGCTGGTCACCTCCGGCAACCTCAACCAGCAACAAATAAACGAGATTCGCTCGATGTACGGCCTGAATCAGCCCCTGTGGCAGCAGTACATCAGCTACATGGGGAGCATCCTCACCTTCGAGTTCGGTTACTCCATCCTGCGGAGCCAGCCCGTCTGGAGCGTCCTCGAACCGCGACTGGTGAACACGCTCATCCTGCTGGTCCCGGCGCTAGTGACGACGGCGGTTCTGAGCTCCTCGCTCGGGATGTACGTCGGCTGGAACCGGGGGAGCTTCCTCGAGAAGTTCAGCATCATCTCGACGACGTTCCTCCGGTCGACGCCGGTGTTCATCACGGGCATCTTCTTCATCATCGTGTTCGCCTACAACCTCGAACTGGTGCCCGCCTTCGGGATGCGGTCGGTGACCGCCTCGCCCGAGGGGTACGCAGAGACGTTCCTCTCGGTCGACTTCGCCTACCACTACGTCCTGCCCTTTACCGTCGCCGTGCTGTACTACAGCGGCGACTTCCTGCTGTTGGCCCGCAACGGCGTCGTCGAGAAGCGCGGCTCCGAGTTCCTGAAACTCCACCGCGCGAAGGGGCTCTCGGAGATGCAGCAACTGGCCCGCGCCGGGCGGAACTCGATGCTGCCCATCCTGACGTACTTCGCACTCCGCCTCGGGATGATATTTCAGGGACTCATCCTGCTGGAGGTGGTGTTCGGCTGGCCGGGCATCGGCCGCGAACTCGTCCTCGCCATCCAGCAACAGGACTACCCGCTGGTGCAGGCCGCGGTGTTCATCATGGCGCTCGCCGTCATCATCGCGAACCTCGCCGCCGACGTGCTGTACGCGTACTTCGACCCGACCGTCTCGACCAACGGGAGTGGGTCCGCATGAGCACCGAGACCAAACCCAAAGCGGAGTTGTACAAGCGCGTCGACCGGATTCAGTCGCTCGTCCGCGACCAGTTCGCGTTCCTGCGACAGGACCGATTGGCCTTCGCCGGCGTCCTCGTCGTCGGTGCGTTCGTGTTCACGGGCGTGTTCGGACCGTTACTGGCACCCCACGACCCCATCGAGTACACCGTCCGGGACCAAGCCGGGTCTATCCTGCGTCTCTCCGGGCCGACGGGGGCCGCCGTCCTCGGGACGACGGCCTACGGGAAAGACGTCCTGAGCCAGTTCCTCGCCGGGGCGCGGCCGACGCTCATCGTCGGCCTGTTCGGCGGCCTCGGCACCGGTGCTATCGGCTTCCTCGTCGGCCTCGTCAGCGGCTACTACGGCGGCTGGGTCGACGAGGTGCTGATGCGCCTGACCGACCTGACGTTCTCGCTGCCGTTCATGCCGATGGCGCTGCTGCTGTTGACGTTCGTCACCCCGAACATCTGGCTGATGACCGCCATCATCGCCGGGTTCCTCTGGAAGATGCCGGCCCGCGTCGTCCGTTCTGAGGTGCTGTCGGTGCGCGAGCGGACGTTCGTCAAGTCCGCGCGCGCGAGCGGCGCCAGCGACTTCCGGACGATGTTCTACCACGTCGGCCCGAACGTCCTGCCCATCGGCTTCCTGTACACCGCCTACGGCGTCGCGTGGGCCATCGCCGCGCAGGCCAGCCTCGCGTTCCTCGGATTCGGCGACCCGACGATGACCAGTTGGGGCCGGATGCTCCGGCAGGTGTTCGAGTCCGGCAACATGCGCATCGCGTGGTGGTGGGTGTTCCCGCCCGCCATCGGTATCGCCGCCGTGACCACCTCGGTGTTCCTCATCGGCCGCGCCTACGAGGAAGTCATCAACCCCGAAATCCAGACCGATCAATGAGCCTACTCGAAGTCGAAGACCTCAAAGTCACGTACACGACCGACGACGAGAGCGTCCACGCCGTCAACGACGTCTCGTTCAGCATCGACGAGGGCGTCAACTACGGCCTCGCAGGCGAGTCCGGGTCCGGGAAGTCCACGGTCGCGGAGGCGTTGCTGGGCTTGCTTCCGGGCAACGGCACCGTCGAACGCGGGACCATCCAGTTCGACGGGAAAGACCTCACCTCGCTCTCGGAAGCCGAACGCCGGGACGTCCTCTGGGAGGACATCGCGTACATCCCACAGAGCGCGATGGACTCGCTGGACCCCGTGATGTCCACGGGCGCCCAAATCACGCAGGCCATCCACAACCATCGGAACGTCTCGGATGCGAAGGCGAGGAACCGCGTCCGCGAACTGTTCGAAATCGTCGGACTCGACCCCGACCGCATCGACGACTACCCACACGAGTTCTCCGGCGGGATGCGCCAGCGCGTCACCATCGCGATGGCGCTGGCGCTGGAACCGGACCTCATCATCGCCGACGAACCGACCACCGGCCTCGACGTCATCGTCCAGGACAAGATAATCGACAAGATTCTGGAGATACAGGAGCGCATGGACAGTTCCCTGCTCCTCATCACCCACGAAATCGGCGTCATCGCCGAGACCTGCGACGAACTGTCAATCCTCTACGGCGGGAAGGTGATGGAACAGGGCAGCGTCGACAACGTCCTCGTCAACCCCACGAACCCGTACACGATGGGGCTGAAGAACTCCTTCCCCGAAATCGAGGACGGCGACGCCGACCCGGTGGCGATTCCCGGGTCGCCGCCGAACCTGAATCGGGAACCGACCGCCTGCGTGTTCGAGGACCGCTGTCCGTTCGCCACCGACGAGTGCGGCGAGTCCCATCCCGACCTCGTGGACCTCCCCAACCGGAACCACCGGTCGGCCTGTCACAACGTCGAGGAAGCAGCCCAGATGCGCCGAGACGCCAAATCCCCGGAGACGTGGGACATCCCCGACTCGGACGCCGACGGCTCCGACCGCGGGGAGGTCGTCCTCGAAACCGACGGGTTGGAGAAGTACTACGAGCAGAGCCAGTCGCTGGTGAGCCAGTTCCGCGGCGAGGACCCCGACTACGTGAAGGCCGTCGACGGCGTCTCGCTGTCGGTCCGCCGGTCGGAGGTGCTCGGTGTCGCCGGCGAGAGTGGGTGCGGGAAGTCCACGCTGGGCGAGACAATCGCCCTGCTTGAGGACCCCACTGGCGGCGAGATGGTGTTCGACGGCGAACCCTTCGAGTACTATCAGGACGGGAACTTACAGGAGTTCCGCCGGAAGGTCCAGATAATCTTCCAGGACCCGTTCGACTCGCTGAACCCAAGACAGACCGTCCGGAAGTTGGTCGGCGAACCGCTGACCATCCACGACTACCGGACCGACGAGCGGGAACGGGCCATCGTCGAGACCTTAGAGAAGGTGGGGCTGACGCCCGCCGAGAAGTTCCTAGACCAGTATCCACACGAACTCTCGGGCGGGCAACGCCAGCGCGTCGCCGTCGCGAAGGCGCTGGTGTTGGACCCGGACTTCCTCATCTGCGACGAACCGGCGTCGATGCTGGACGTCTCGCTGAAGGTGAACTTGTTGAACCTGCTCCGGGGACTGGCCGACGCCGAGGACATCGGCATCGTCTACATCTCCCACGACCTCGCGAGTCTGGTGCAGGTGTCGGACCGACTGGCAATCATGTACCTCGGGCGGATCATCGAGGAGGGCGACGTCGGCCGCATCGCGACTCAGCCGAAACATCCCTACACGACGTCGTTGCTCGCCGCGGCCCCGGAGAAAGACCCGACGGCCGACCGGACTCGGGTCCTCCTCGACGGGGAACCACCGGACCCGGTCGACCTCCCCTCGGGGTGTGCGTTCGCGCCGCGGTGCCCCAAGGCCGAGGAGTCGTGCTGGGAGGCCGAACCGGGCCTCGACGAGGCCGGCGACGCCGACCACCGGGCCGCGTGTTACTTCCCCGACGACGAGAGCGAGTCGGCCGCCTCCAAGGGGACCGCCGGCGACGGGGGCTTCGAGACGCCGGTCGACGCCGACTCGCTGAGCGACTGACGCCATGGCAGGGTTCGAGACGAGCGTCGTGTCGGTCTTCGGGGGCCTCTCGACGGACGCCGCGACTGCCGTCGGCGTCGCGTCGCTCGTCGCGTTGCTCGCGCTGTCGGGCTTCTTCTCCTCGGCGGAGATAGCGATGTTCTCGCTGGCCCGGCACCGCGTCGAGTCGCTCGTGGCCGACGGTGCCACCGGCGCGGAGACCGTCGCGTCGCTGAAAGACGACCCGCACCGACTACTGGTGACCATCCTCGTCGGGAACAACCTCGTCAACATCGCCATGTCCTCCATCGCGACGGGACTGCTCGCGATGTACCTCACACAGGGGCAGGCGGTGCTCGCGGCGACGTTCGGCGTTACGGCCGTCGTCCTGCTGTTCGGCGAGAGCGCCCCCAAGTCCTACGCCATCGAGAACACCGAATCGTGGGCACTGGCCGTCGGCCGACCGCTGCAACTCTCGGAGTACGTGCTGTATCCGCTGGTGGTCACGTTCGATAGGCTGACCCGCGTCGTCAACCGCCTGAGCGGCGGCGGTACCGCCATCGAGACGTCCTACGTGACCCGCGACGAGATACGGGAGTTGATTCAGACCGGCGAGAGCGAGGGCGTCATCGAGCGCGAAGAGCGCGAGATGCTCCAGCGGGTGTTTCGCTTCGACGACACCATCGCCAAGGAGGTGATGACCCCGCGACTCGACGTGACCGCCGTCCCCCGGACGGCGACCGTCGACGACGCCGTGGCGGCCTGCGTCGAGAGCGGCCACTCCCGCCTGCCCGTCTACGAAAGCGACCTCGACAGCGTGGTCGGCGTCGTCGAACTCCGTACCCTCGTCGACGGCGACGACGCCGCGGACGACTCGCTGGACGGCTACGTGCGAGAGACGCTCCACGTCCCCGAGAGCAAGCACGTCGACGACCTGTTCCGCGAGATGCGCGACCGGCGCGTCGAGCAGGTGGTCGTCGTCGACGAGTTCGGGACGACGGAGGGCATCGTCACGACCGAGGACATCGTCGAATCCGTCGTCGGCGAGATACTCGACGTCGGCGAGGACCACCCAATCGACGTGGTCGACGAACGAACCGTGGTGGTCGACGGAGCCGTCGACGTCGAGGCCGTCAACGACGTGGTCGGCGTCGACCTGCCGGACGGCGAGGAGTTCGAGACGGTCGCCGGGTTCGTCTTCAACCGCGCCGGCCGACTGGTCGAAGCCGGCGAGACCATCACCTACGACGGGGCCGAACTGACCGTCGAGGCCGTCGATAGGACCCGAATCGAGCGAGTGCGCATCACCGACCCCGAACCGTCCGAACCCGCAGAGCGCGAAGCGACCGCGTCGGGCTAGTCGGGACCGCACAGCGCGGCAAACGCGTGCGTCGAATAGGGCCGTCAGAGTGACGTGACGCCGAGGACCAACGCCAGCGCCCGGAGGCCCACGACGACGCCGGCGACGCCAGCCACGCCGTATATCGCCGCCCGGTTCCGGTACCGGGACGCCGCTGTCGACAGCGACCCCACGGCGACGTGGACGTCTCCGCCGAGGACGAGTCCGTCGTCGGTTGGCCGCGCAGTCCCCGCGACGGCGACGTGGTCGCCCGGCCCGGCGACCGACTCCTCGTAGCGGCGTGGCTTTTCCCGGTGGTCGCGTTCCACCTTCGGCGCGGGGTTCGGGAAGTCGGCGGACAGGCTTTCGTCGGCGTCGAGTGACAGCGTCCGCGTGGCCGCGAGGTCCACCGTCGCGTCGTCGGGGTCGACCCACACCGGCCCGCTCCCGTCGTCGACGGCAAAGCGGACGCCGCCGACGCCACCGTCCCGGACGACCCACTGCTCTCGCTGGCCGACGTCGCCGACGCCGTGGGGGTCCAGTACCTCGACGTTCCACGACCAGCAACACGCCTCGCGGCCCGTGACCGGTGCGCTGTCGACGGCGGCGTCGGTAACCTCGCCCGTACAGGCCGCCGCACCGGGCGACAGCGACCCCGTCGGCACGTCGCCGTCGGGATGGAGTCGTCGCCACCGCCGGACGAAGGTCCGGCAACTGGCGAGGCCGGCCAGTCCGAGGACGAGCGGTATCGACGACCCGAGGACGAGCATTCCGACCCCCCGGACGTCCGTCTCGGGGTCGAAGAACGTCACGTCGCCGAGAAACCCCATCGCGACGACGACGACGAGCGTGACCACGGTGATTGCCGCGCCGTCACGCGGTGTGAGTCCAGCAGGAAGTGCGCTGTTTGGCATCGCGGCCGCCTCGTAGTAGACGTACGCGCCGGCGAGACAGACGACCATCCCGGCGACGACGAAGAGATACAGCGTGAGCGCTCCAGCCATCGGTTCCGGTAGTCGACGGCGGACAAAAAAGGTGGGCGGAGAGTGATCCGACCGACGAGTGTGTGTCTATCTGTCGCAAAAATAGCAGTAAGCGGCAATATCAGCTCTTAGCCCCGTCCGTCGTATCGAGTACTAGGTGAACCCGATGGCGTACATGCACGTGAAAGCGACCGTCGACGACTTCGACGAATGGAAGGACGACTTCGAGCGGTATCACTCTCGCCGGGCGGAGTACGGCGGAGAGAGCTATCAACTCTTTCAGTCCACCGCGAATCCGAACGAGATTACCGTCCTCATCAAGTTCGACGAGGAAACGAACGCCCGCGCTTGGAACGACTATCTCGTCGGTGAGGACGAGTTGACCGAACCGGAGATGCACGACGTCGAGATATCGTATCTCGATCTGACGGAACGAAAGGCGCTTTCTCCGGCCTGATTTTGGCCTGTTGTCTCACCGTCGCTGCTGGATTCACTCAGCCACTGAGCTGTCCGTTCAGCCCCGTCGAGCAGAAATCGACCCGGGATTGACACTGGGACGGTCGCGCCCTACCGCTCCTCGACGTGGCGCATCTGGACGGCGATGCCCCGCGTCGAGGACTGCATCTCCGACCCGTTCATCTCGGCGCGGCCGACGCCGAAGGCGGCGTCGCCCCGCACGACGACGTCGTCGCCGACGCGGATGTCGTCGCTGGCGTCGACGATGCCCGGCGCGAGGACCGACCCGTGGGGGACGAACGGCTCTATCTCGACCGTTTTGGTCGGGACGTCGCTCTCGACCCAGCGGCGTGCACCCGCGAGCGTCAGCGAGAGGACGCCGTACTGCTGGGCCAGCGCCGCCAGTTGCTCGCCGTCCTCGTCGTCGGCCCGCAACTGTGGATAGCGGCCCTGCGTGCCGATGTCGGCGAACATCTCGTCGCCCGCACCGGCGCCGAACTGGTAGTCTGCGACGGCCCGGATGGTGTTGGCCTCGCGGGTCGACTTCCGGTAGGTGTCCCACCCCTCCAGTTCGGCCGCGAGGTTGCCGAGCGAGTCGGCCGTCGTCGGGTGGTCGGAGACGGTGTAGGTGAACTCGAGGCCGAGGGCGTCCTCGACGCGTTCACAGATGTCGCGGTACCCCTCGCCGGGGACGTGCGCGATGATTTCGGGGTAGTCGGCGTCGTCGAGGTAGCGTTCGAGGACCTGCGAGACGAACTCGATTTCGTTTGCAGTCCAGCGGCCCGTCACCACCGAGTCGTAGTGCTGGGCAGGGTAGGTGAGTTCGAGTTCCTGCGGGACGACGCCGATGGGCGAGGTCATCGACACCATGTGGGCGCGCCAGTGGACGGCGTCGTGGTACTGCTTGTGGCTCTGGGAGTCGCTGTAGGGTTTCCGGGCGGAACAGGGGACGATGACGAGCGGCCGGTCGTCGAACCGCGGGACGTAGCGGTCGGTCACTCGCTCGGCGAAGCGCTGAATCTCGACGCGGCGAATCGAGTCCTCGCTGGCCGCCGATAGCTGTGCGCGCCGAATCAGGGGCGTCCGCTGTTCGACGTAGCCGTACTGCTGGTCCAGTCGGCGGAACGTCGCGGTCAGCCAGTTGTCCTGTCGGGCCTGTCCCTCAACGTAGTCCCGCAGGCGGCCGTCGCGGATGCGGCGGCGGACCCGGCGGAGTTCCGCCGCGAGGGCGTTGACGTTGTGTTCGACGCAGTCCTCGCGCGTGAACTCCTCGCGGGGCACCTGACAGGCCGGACACGAGCAGGGGAGTTCGTCTAAGTCTTCGAGGAAGTACGCCTCGTCCGTCGTCAGATAGCGCCCCTCCGTCCCGCGGATCACGGCCCGGTGGGGGTCCACGACGTCGACACCCGAATAGACGAGCGTCGCGACGTTCCGGGGCGTGGCGACGCCGGGCAGATAGAGAGCGGTGTCGGCGGGCGTAGCCTCCCGCGTGGTCGTCACGGCGTCGACGAACGCCGACGCGTGGCCCACGTAGCCCGGCGCGCCAGCGAGGACGTACACGTCGCTGCCGACGTCCTCGGCAGTGTCCGGCGAGACGACGGCACCGCTCGGGAACGAGACGTCGGGGTACTCGGGGGCAAAGGCCTCTGTGACTTCCTCGGGCGTGCCCGCGGGCAGGCCGCGGTGTGGGAGTACCGTCACCCGCGACTCGTCGCCTTCCGGCGTCTCCTGTTTGGCGGGCCAGCGACTGCCGGCGTCGCGGAGGACCCGATGGACGTCACCGGGCGTGTCGGCGTCCACGTCGTCGACCAGCGCCGGGGTCGTCACGGACTCGGCGAGGCGCAACTCGCCCAGTCGCGCGGCACCGTCGCGCTCGTGGACCTCGAAGTAGTCGGTCATGCCCACTTCTCGGCCACGGGCGAGTAACTATCTTGCTCTTCGAGGGCCGAGACGGGCAACGGTAATCCCCGCGGCGTCCGAAACCCCGCCCATGGAGGTCACAGTGTACGGCCACCTCCGGGGTGCCACCGGCGAGAAGACGGTGACCGTCGACTTCGACGGCGGGACGGTCCGGGAGGCGGTGTCGGCGCTCGTCGAAGCGTACCCGCGTGCTGAACGACACCTCTTCGACGACGAGGCCCTCGAATCGAGCGTGCGGTTGTCCGTCGACGGGGCCACGGTGGACCCAGAAGACGACTGTCCGGCCGACGCCGAACTCAGCGTCCATCCTCCGATGCAGGGTGGCTGAGCACGACGCGGCGCTCGTCGACGGCGCTCACGCGGCAGACTACGTTATCCGTTCGGCGCCGTCGGTGATCGCATCGAGCGGTCGGAGGCGGTACGCGCCAGAGTCGGTGTGCTGTTCGAGGACGGCCCGTTCGGTGTGCGGCGGCGCCGTCACCGTCGGCGTCGTGATGATCTCTCGCTCGACGATGGCACAGAACCGCCAGTACCCGTCGTCGTCGGACATACCTGGTCGAATGTCGTCCCGCATGTGACAAAAGCGTGCGGTGTGGGCACGTGGCACAATCGGATGGCCGTGGGGTTTTGGCCCTCGGACAGTAACTGCCCAGTATGGTCGGGTCCCGAACCGCGACGGCTATCGTCGGCCTCGTCGTGAGCCTCCTCGTCACCGCGGCGCTCTGGTGGTACTTCGAGAGCCTGTTCGTCTTCCTGTTCCTCCCGTTCGTTCCGTTCCTCTTCCGGGGGCTCGGCGACGGCGAACCGACCGTCGTACAGGAGTGTCCGCACTGCGGGTTTCAGGCGACCGTGGACTCGTACGATTACTGCCCGCGGGACGGCACACGGCTGGAACCGGCGTCCGAACGGTAACGCGCGCTCCTGACAAGCACTTATTGCGAGAGGGTTGATATGGTGGCGTATGCCGGGGGTTCGAAGGGGAACGTGCGAGGACGTCCCGGCGGTCCAGCGTGTCGGTCGCCGGGCGTGGCACGCCGCTCACGACGACATCGTCGGTGCGGACACCGTCGACGCGTTCCTCCAGCGGTACTACACGCCGTCGCGCCTCGAAACGGCGATAACCGACACCGAACGCGTGTTCCTCGTCGCCACAGCCGACGACGAGGTGATCGGGTTCGCCGACGCCGAGCAGAGTGACGACGGGGACCGAACGTGGTCGCTGGCACGCATCTACGTCGACCCCGACTACTGGGGGGCGGGCGCCGGGACGACGCTGCTCGGTGACCTCGAATCGAGACTCCGTGAACGCGGCGGCCGTCGCCTGCGGCTCGTCGTCATGGCCGGCAACGACGCCGCTATCGGGTTCTACGAGGCACGGGGGTTCGGCCGCGTCGACGACCACTACGACGAGTTCCTCGACGTGGAGGGCTACGTCTACGCCAAGTCGCTCTAGTCCGGTCGTTCGGCGACGAGGACGCCGACCTGCTCGGAGACCATCTCGACGGCCGTCAGCGCGTAGCCCGCGTCGGTGAAGGCGTCGGCGAGGACGCCGACCGTCGCCGGGTCGTCCACCTCGGGGCTGTAGAACGGGTCGTCGGGATTCGGTTCGCCGAAGAACATCACGTCGCCGAGGACGATGCGGTGCGGACCGAGGCCGGCGATGACGTCGATGGCCTCGCGCTTCTCGTCGTCGCCGAGGTGGTGCATCGCGAAGTTCGAGGTGACGACGTCCACGTCGACACCGTCTGGCACCTGCGGGTCGCGGAAGCGGCCCTCGCCGAACGTGACGTTTGCGACGCCGTTCTCGGCGGCCTTCTCGCGGGCCTGTTCGAGCATCCCCTCGCTGATATCGCGGCCGACGACCTCGGCAGCCTCGTCGGCGACGCCGAAGGCGATAGCGCCCGTCCCGGTGCCCAAATCCAGCACCACGTCCTCGGAGTCGGGGTCGGCGTGGGCGACGACGAGGTCCGCGCAGGCCCGGTACTCCGGAGAGTCCTGACTCTCGTCGTAGTCGACGGCGTGGTCGGAGAATCGGTCCGCGTGTTCGTCCAGCGACTTCTTCATACCCGATGCTGGAGTCGCGCGTTGAAAGGTTCCGCGGACTCGGCCGATACCGTCGAAAACGGGTGGAACGGTGTGGAGCAACGGGGAGACGAGCGGGGGTCAGGGAGGAGTGCGTGGAGTGGGGTCACGCGCCGGTCGCTACGTCGACCGCGCGTGTGGGAGCGTCAGCGGGTACGGGACTCTACTTACCGGCGGCGTCGGCCGCGGCCTCGCTCGCGTCGCTCGCGTTGGCCGCCGCGTCGGCACCCCCGGAGGCCTCACTGCCGCCCGGTGTCAGACCACTGATGGTCTCACCGATGCCGTCTTTGGCCTCGCCGGCCGACGACCCGACCTCGCCGAGGATGTCGCCGACGAAGTCCGGTACCTGCGCGGGCAGGTCTGTGGGCGGGCCGGCCTGCATCGCCAGCTGCGCCGCGTCGTTTGCGAACGTTGCCATCGTGAGCGGGTCTGCTTCGAACATTGCAACTCGGTCTTCCGGGGACAGGTGTAAAGTGGGGGGTGGCCGTGAACCCGATTGCCGGCCGGTTTCGGGCCGATTTTACGACGGTTAACGCGGATTAACGCCGGCTAAACCGAATCGTTACGGGCGCTAGCGACAGATCCGGGATTCCGGCCGAACCGCCGTCGACGGCGCGCGTCCGATTACAGGCCATACTGCTCGCGGACGAGGTGGTCGAGGCCCCGGTCTTCGAGGCGGTCCATCGGCGCCAGCATGGTCAACTGGACGACGCCCGGGAGCCGACCGATTTCGACGCCGCCGGTGAACGTACACCGGGTACGAACCTCGCCTTCCGACATGTCCAGCAGCGTCCCCGCCCGGTCGAAGGCGTTCTCGGTGGCGTCGTTAACCGTCGCCCCGGAGCCGACGACCTGAATCGGTCCCATCTCCGTCTCGACGTCGACGCCGTACTCCGCGCCGAGGGCCTCGCCGGCCGCGACGTCGTCGTCGGTGTACGGTTTGGCGATGTGGGGGAGGTCCTCCTCGTTCGGCAGGAGTATCGGCCCGTCGATGTTCAGGCCCTCGATGACCTCCACCTCGAACTCGGTGTGCCCGCTCACGTCGGTGGTGTGCAAGGCGAGTTCGCCGTCGCCCTGATTGGCGTGCATGTCGCCGACGTAGATGCCGCCGCCGTCGACCTTCACCGGGCAGACGAGGATGGCCCCTCGCGGACGGCGTTGATGTCCATGTGCCCGTCCGTGCGCTCGGCGAGTTCGTCTTCGCTGTCGAGACCCCAGTCGTGGTCGGCGCCGATGAGGAACTGCCCGAAGTCCCCGGCGTTGTGCGAGTCCGGTAGTTCGATGGGCGGCGTCGTCCCGATGTTCCCGAGGAACGGTCGGAGGTGGCCGAGCGTCCCCGGCATCTCCGAGGGTTCGTACAGCAGGATGGGGTGCTGGCGGGAGTTCTCGGGTAGGGCCATCGCCTCCTCGGCACGTCCCGCGAGGTCGTGGGCGGCCTCGCTGTCGACCGTGAGACCCACCTCGCCGTCGTGGTCGAACACCGCCGTGATGCCGTACTCGAAGGCGAAGGAGGAGGCGTTGGCACCACACTCCGCACACCGGATAGACTCCTCGCCGGTGCCTTCGACGACGCTCTCGGGCCACTCGACGCCACACTCCGGACACTTGTGGTCGACGAACGGGTCGTCGCCGAACGCGCCCTCGCGTTCCTCCATCGACCCGGTGCTGGTTGCAACGCTGGTCACCTCAATGTCCTTGATGCGGATAGCGATGGCGTCGCCGACCGCCGCGCCGTCGACGCGAATCGGCTTCGTCACCTCGTGTCCGCCGCGGAACTCGGGCGTGATCATCGGCCCCCAGCAGGCCGGCGGCGTGTGTGTCCTGACCGTGCCGCCGTCGGCGACCGTTCCAGCCCACTCCTGTTCCGGTCCGACCAGTCCGAGCGTGTACTCGTCGACTTCGAGGTCTTTCGTGACTTGCTGTGACATACCATTCTACTGTTGGAAGTCGAACAGGATAAACGTACGACCCAATCATCGACGGAGTTCACGTTTCCGGCCCAGAGACGAGCGCTCGCAGTTCGAGACCACCTCACTCCGTTCGGGCTCTCGCTACTGCTCTACGGCTCCCGGTGGTCGCCGTCTCGCTTCGAGGGTCTTCGCGTCGCTCAGACCCTCGCTAGTCCCTCGCGTGCAGGTCACGCAGTCGTACCCCGTCGGGCACCGTCTCCAGCGCCGTCGCGGGCCAGTCGTCGTGGACCAGCGTGAACTCCACATCGGGATGCAGGCTGACGAGACGAGCGACCCCGTCGGCGGCGGCCTCGTAGGCCGCCCGGTCGGTCCGTTCTGGCACCTCGGCGGTCAGCGGATACGTCTCGGCGAGGTCCCGTGGGTACGGGCCAAAGGGCGGGACGACGCCCCACGTCTCGTCGTAGCGGTCGTTCGACCCGCCCTCGGTCAGCAACACCGAGTCGGCATCGAGTTCGAACCGGTCGAGTCGCTCGTGATGACGCAGGACTTCGGGCCGGCGGGCACTCTCGGCGGACGTATAGAAGAAGGCGTCCTTCGAGACGGGGTCGGTGCGTTCGAGTTGCTCGGCGTGGGAGAGCAGCGCGCGGTAGCCGTCGAGCATCGTCGGGTGCCCGCGGGCCCGCGAGTCGACCAGTTCCATGAGGTCCCCCGAGCGGATGGCCTGCCGGACGGTGCGAATCTCGCCGTACGTGACGTGGAGGTTGTGCCGGGCCAGTAAGTCCTCGCGCACCTCGTCGGCCATTGAACGGAGTTCCGCGGGCGTGTGGTCCGTACAGATCGGGCACTGACACGGGAACTGTTCGAGGTCGTCCAGCAGTTCCGTCCCGCGGACGGTGAGATAGCGGTCGTCGCGGGCGTACAGCGCGTACGCGGCGGAGTCGAAGAGGTCACAGCCCAGCGCCGCCGCCAGCGCGAACATCATCGGGTGACCGGCACCGAACAGGTGAACCGGTCCCGTCTCGCCGAGGCCGCGCTTGCAGGCCGCGACGACGTCCGCGAGGTCGGCATAGCGGTACTCGTTCATCAGCGGGACGACGGCACCCAGCGGGAACACGTCCAGCCCGGTCGACTTGGCGTCTCTGGCGGCCCGTTCGCGGAGGTCCGGGTACGTCGACCCCTGTACGGGTGCAGAGACGAGCATCTCGCCGGTGTCCACCTCGGCCGCTCGCCCCAGACGATCCTGCGTGGTCGCCAGTTCCGACTCGGCGCGCTCGCGCTCTACGTCCGGCGGCGTCGGGATGTCTACCGGCGTCCCGATGTCGGATCCGATGTCGTACTGGAACCGCAGAATCTCCTCGGTCGTCACGTCGATATCGCCGTACTCCGCCAGTTGGAACGACCCCGAGTCGGTCATGATGGCCCCCGAGAAGTCCAGCAGGTCGTGCAGACCCTGTTCGAGGGCCGGTTCGCGCAGGTCCTCGGAACCATGGAGGATGTAGCTGTTCGTGATGAGAATCTCCGCGCCGAACTCGGATTCGAGCGCCGACGGATCGACCGTCTGGACGTGGGGGTTGACCACGGGAAGGATGGTCGGCGTCTGGACGGTGACGCCGGCCCGCGGGACTTCCAGTTCGCCGAGTCGGCCCGCGGCGTCGTACGCCCGGACCTCGAAGTTCGTCATTGTCCGTCGTCGGCGGGGCGCGCGCCTAAGGGTTGTGTTCTACAGGTCCGCCGGGTCGAGTCGGTCGGCGCCGGCCGTCGAAGTCGTCGTTGAAACTGAGGACCCCGTCTATGTCGTGATGCTCAGCCTGTGCGATGAGAACGGAGTCGGTAAAACTCAGATTCAGGTCGTCGTAGCGCTCGAACACGTCGATACCGTCCGTGAACATCGGGTGAGATACGTGCAGAATCTCGTACACCTTCGGAAACGACCCAGTCCCACGAAGGCGCCGTCCCAGTCGGCGAGCAGCCTCGACAGAGTTGCTCCGCTTGAGCGTCAGCGTCACCGCCTCGTCATATACATACTCGCTGACGTAGGGCTGCCCGAGTTCGCCGTCGTACACCGTCTCCAATGCATCACTGGCGGCTGTGTGCCGAGCCGAATCGGTGTCGTGGTCGGCGTAGAGAACACCCGTGTCGACCAAGACGGTCATCCGTAGAGGATATCGTCGATGTCCTCTTCGTCAGTCTCGGTGCCCGAACTGAACCGACCGCGTTGCATCGCTTCCTTCTCGTCGTCAGTGAGGGGAACGGTCGACTCCCGGAACGAGTCGACGACCTCCTCCCGAGACTCGTACGCGTCGTCGATGAGCCGTGAGAGGAGTTCCTGCTGTGTGACGCGTTTCCCGGCTTTCAGCCGAATCACCGCCTGTAGCTCTTCCAGACGGGACTTGGCGTCCTCGTCGACCTTGACCGCTGTCGCCATAGTTACTTAGTAACTCTTTCTACCAGATGAACATTGGTACGAGTCAACGCTCGAACAGCGCGTAGTACATCACCCCGACCGCCGACCGGCCGTCCTGTAGGTCACCGGTTCGCAGCGACGCCAGTAGCACCTCGAAGGCCGTCGTCTCGACGCGGATGGACTCGTTGAAGTCTAAGTCCTGTTCGGCCGTCGGCGTACACCCCTCGGCGAGGAAGTAGTGGAACACCGAGTCCGCGTAGCCGTTGGCCGGTTCCGCCGTGTAGAGGTGGCTGACCTCGTCGGCCTCGTATCCCGTCTCCTCCCGGAGTTCACGGGAAACTGCCGCCCGCGGCGCGTCGTCGTCGGCCTCCACGCTCCCGGCCGGGAGCGCGCGGTTGACCCGCTTGACCGCCTGCCGCCACTCCTCGATGACGACGACATCGCCGTCGGGGGTGAAGGGCAGTATCACGACGCTGTCGCCCTCCCGGAGGAAGTCGAAGTCCGACTCGGTCCCGTCAGGCAGGCGCACGTCCTCGTGGACCACGTCGAACCCCGGGCAGGTGTAGGCCGTCTCCGTCGCTAGCGTCTCCCATGCGAGGTCGTCTGCCATGCGCGGGTTTGGGGGGTCGACTGATAAACGCGTGGCGATTGCAAGGCCGGCGCGTATCCGGGCGGCGCTTGTAGCGTGAACCCGATGAGAGTATCCTCGATAGTGCTCGTTTGCGGCGCGCTCCTGTTCGCGCTCCCGATTCCCGGCACGTTCGTCGCCGGTGCACTCGTGATGCTGGCCGGCGGTGCCGCGCGCTGGCTAGGGTCCTGACCGCCGACGCGGAGCAGAGCCGACGTCGAACGCGACTCAGAGCTTCTCTTGGTCGAGTGCCTGTTGGGCTCGCCTGTCAGCCTGATTCAGCCGCTTCTCGGCGGCAGTCGCGAGTTCCGGCGGCAGTGCGTCGCGCGCTTCTTCCAGTCGGTCGCGGACCTGCTCCAGCGCGGTCCGGAGGCCCCGGAGTCGTTTGTCAGCGCCGGCGGCGTCGCCGGCCTCGGCCCGCTCGGCCGCCCGCCGTGCCGCGTCGGCGACGGCACCGAGCGCCTGCGTGAGGCCGGAGATAGCCGCCCCGCCGCCGACTTCGGTCGCGGTATCGGTCTCTGTGCGCCCCTGAATTTCGGTCTGCGTCTCCGCCGAGATGTCCGCGAGGAACGTCGACAGCGACGCTTTCCCGGTGTTCGGCGTCTCGATTCGGACGGCCTCGTCGGCCGCCGGGTCGGGGTTCACGCGGAACGCGCCGACGGCGTCGTCGGCATCTCGAACCTCCGTCGTGTAGGCGCCGCCGTCGTGGACGTACACCGCGTCCGGACCGGAGAGCGGTACGTCGTACAGTCGGCCCGCGAAGTCGTCCTCGACGGCGAGGTCGGTCAGGTCGCTGTCGGCCTCGGCCGGGTCCAGTTCCACTTTCCGGGCGCGTTCGGTTGCGACGGTCGGTATCTCGCCGTCGACACCGGCGAGCGTCGGGCCGCCCTCGTCGGCGACCGAGACCGATTCGCTGTGCGGGGCCGCCCCCGCGCGGTTGACCGTCAGGCGGTGCTCGCCCGCCGGCACGTCCCGCACGGCGGCGACGCCGTTGAACGTCGGGACAGCCTCGGGGTCGCTCTCCAGCAGCGCGAACGCCTCGACGGTCGACGACTGCGTGGTCAGGCCCTCGTCTTCGGGCGCGTCGCCGCTCGGGACGGCCTCGGAGATGCTGGCGACGACGGTGTTGATGGAGGCGGCCTCGCCGATGGCGTCGTAGCGCTCGGCCAGCGCCGCCCGGTGGTTCGGTTCGGTGATATCCGCCGCCGGGTTCTCGTAGCGGGGTTGGCCCCACGGCGCACCCGTCGTCGTGATGTGGCCCGCGACGGCGTCCTCGCCGAACTCGGGGACGGCGAACTCGAAGCTCAACTGCGGCCCGGTGAAATCCGCGATGGACTCTAACTCGCCGGTCGGGACGAGGTCGTACTCGATATCGGCCTCGTCGCCGCCCTCGCGCTCGGCGTGTTTGAAGACGAGTCCCGTCGACCGGTCGGGCAGGTCCGTCGGCGGCGACGAGAGCGAGTCCAGCGAGCGTACCGTCAGCGCGTCGCTGACGAGGTCCGAGCGCTCGACGGACGGGAGGTCGGGGTGGTCGTACAGCGGCGCGCCCTCGTACTCGGGGACGACGTAAGGCAGTCGATACCCCTCGTCGCGCGGCAACCCGTAAGCGAAGGGGATGGCCGCCACGTCCTCCAGCGTCTCGATGGCGCTGTTGGTGATGTCGGCGAGGGCGGCCCCCTCGGGGAGTCGCTGAAACTCGTCGAGCGAGTCGTTGACCGACAGCGCGCTGGAGTGTGACCCCAGTTCCGAGAGGATGCGCGGCACGCCCTCGGGGTCCGGGTCGAGGAACTCGTTGTTCGGCACCTTCCGGGAGTGGGAACTGGCGACGTACAGTTGGGGCTCGTCGGTCTCCGTATCGACGAAGACGTGCAGTACCTCCCAGTCGTGCCAGTGAAAGTTGGTCGTGAACTGGTCGAACGCCGAGTACAGCCAGAACTGGACGACCGCCAGCG
Source organism: Haloarcula sp. JP-L23 (assembly GCF_011602445.1). Classification (NCBI taxonomy): domain Archaea; kingdom Methanobacteriati; phylum Methanobacteriota; class Halobacteria; order Halobacteriales; family Haloarculaceae; genus Haloarcula; species Haloarcula sp. JP-L23. Next base: position 3,386,961 of record NZ_CP050014.1, read on the forward strand.
GCGAGTTCTCGTACTCGACGGCGTGATAGAACACCGTCGGGTCCGGTGGTTGCTCGCCGGTGAACCGCTCGTGGTAGCCGTCGAAGGCGTCGAACCCGTCGACGACTGTCTCGCCGTCGCGCTCGCTGGTGTAGGGTCGTGGATCGGTCGGGAACCACGGTTCGTTCTCGTCGAAGTACAGCGTCGGCGCAAAGCGGGTGGCGAGTTCTTCGGCCCGGTCGCTCTCGACGTCGCTCGCGTCGCTGTCCTCGCCGCCGTCGAAGACCGAACAACCGGCGACCGACGCCGCGCCGGCACCCGCGAGGGCCGCGAGGAGCGTCCGCCGGTCGAGTGTTGGCTCCGCCATCCGGTCAGCCACCCCACTGTGCGTATAACGCCGCGGTGCCTCGCGGGACCCGGCCGTTCGGAGCGCCGTCCTGCATCATACGGCGTCGTCGAGAGCGCGAGGCAAAGGTCTTCTGGGGTCTGTTGGTCCGTTTAGGAGGGGTGTGGGACGGTCTCTCGGACCCACGCTCGCACCCCGACGAACTCGAAGTGGGGCTGGAGGAGGTACCACGGCGTCAGCAACACGGCACCGAGGACGTTCGCGTAGGCGTCCCCCAGTGAGAAGTACCGCGCCGGAAGTGCCGACTGGCCGGCCTCGATGCCGACGCCGTACAGCGCGACACTCCCGACGACGAGAAGGACGGACCACCGTCGACGGAGCGCCCAGTCGGCTGTCGCGTAGACGAGCGTCCCGGCGAGCGCAGCGTACGCGACGAAGTGGCGCCACTTATCCAGCGGCAGTACGTCGGGTTTCGCCGTGTCGACAGCTGTCTCCGGTGGCACGGCGACGAGAGACATGTAGAAGATGAACCCCGCGACGGCGACGACGAACCCCCACCGGAGCCAGCGTGGGACGAGCGGAAGACGAACAGTCATGGGTATTAGTCCGTCTATTTGCCAACTCCGTATCTAAAGACTACGCTCCATCTTCGAGTCAGTACTCCGTAAAGCCGTCCGTATCGAGGTAGTTGTGTGCGACCGTGATGGCGTGGTCGGCGTGCAGTCGTTCGGGGCCGAGTGAGACGCGCTCATCGGCGGCCTCGGCCAGCAGGCCGGCCTCGCTCGCAGCGAAGTCGTGGTGGTCCGAGAGGACGAACACCGGGTCTGTCGGCGTCTCGACGTCGACGACGGGATCGCCGTCTTCGTGGAGTTGGACGACGGTGCCGTCCCGAGCAACGTCGTCGAGCGTCGCCTTGAATCCTCGACGGGTGAGCGAGACACCGGGCGACGTCTCGACGGGGATGTGGCCGATAGCTTCCTCGCGCTCTTCGAGGGCGTTGCGGACGAGCGCCGCCGTCGACCGCTCGTCGGGGTTCAGACGACGGAGGTCGCTCCCCTCGAAGGTGACGGTGTACTCGTCGGCGAGGACGAGGTGCGCACGGACGTCCTCGCGGATGTCGTGGCTTAAGAAGAACGCACTGTTGACACAGCGACAGAGCACGTCGAGACGACCGGCGGCCCCGGCGAGGTCGTCGAGCGAGAAGTCGGGCGTGGTGGGAGCGTCGTGACCGACAACGACGAACTGGCGCATACCGGACCGTATCGACGGGGTAGGTTAGGTGTGTCGGGACGGCCTGAACTGGACATTGGATCAACGTCTCGCAGACACGTCCAACACCCACCACAGACCACGGAACACGGCACTCCGTACTCAAGGTGAGGGAGACAGGGAAGTTCGACCAGTTCACCACCAGATTCTCCCGAGAATCGGTAGTCGGAGCTCTATCAGCGGGTTCGGGTTTCGGGGTTCACTCGAACGGGTTGATGCGACCGACAATGCGGTCGCGGTTACGTTCGATGAGTGAGGGAGAGTGACCTCACACGTTCGAGGCACTCACGTCGATACGCCGAAAGCAGTTCACCGGACACCAGTGTAGGAGTCGGGAGCATCTGTGCGCCGAATCCGAGCGTCTTTTTTAGGGGTGTTTGCCCACACCCGACGCCTACCGACGCCCAAAGCTCGCTAGCGAGGAGTGTGGAAATCGTAAAACCCTGAAAGATGCCGGATACGGCACCGAGCAGTGCGATGTGTGTCCGAGAGATACGGTATTCAGCTAGCCCATTAAACACGGAAACGGTGTCACTGCTAGGAGTCAGAGTTAATACGATTTTGACACTATTGCCTGTATGGGCGACTCGCAGGTCGATTCAGACGAAGACATCGGATTTCTTACCGAGGGAGCCCTGCGCGTGGCGAACGGTATACACGAACTCCCGGCAGACCTCACGATAGTACTCGCCGCAGTCTTCTCGACGAACTTGTTCGTGTTACTGCCGGTCGTTCGTGAAACCCCGCTCCGAATTCTGTTCGGTGTGGGATTCCTGCTGTTCTTCCCGGGCTACGCCTTCGTCGCCGCACTCTTCCCAGCGGTCGGAACAGGCTCCGCTGAATCGGAGCCAGCCGACGTCCCAGCGACTGGACTCAGGAACTCATCGAGTGGAGCGAACGCGTCGAACCGTATCGACGGCATAGAGCGTCTTTCCCTCTCTTTCGGCCTCAGCATCGTGATATCTCCTCTCGTAGGCGTCGTGATGGACTATCTGTCCTGGACTCTCAGCCTCGTTCCCATCCTCCTCAGCCTCAGTGCGTTCACCCTCGCGTCAGTTGCTGTCGCTGCGTACCGCCGCCAGTCGCTGCCCGAGACGGAGCGGTTCCAGGTTCCGTACCGCGAGTGGGTCGAAAGCGCACGCACCAAATTCGGACAGCCCACTCATCATGGTGAACGCATTATCACTGCTGTGCTCGTGGTGAGTCTCATCGTCGCGGTTTCGACCGTCGGCTGGGCCGTGACCTTCCCGCAGGAGGGCGAGTCGTTTACAGAATTCTACCTCCTTACCGAATCAGAGACCGGCGAACTAGTGCCCGAGGACTATCCGACCGAGTACTCTGTCGGAGAAGAACGTAGGCTGATAGTGGCCGTCAGCAATCAGGAACACCGGCGAGTCGAATACAGCGTGCTGGTCAGACTCCAGAACGTGAGAGTCGAAAACAACTCGACTACGGTCTTGCGTTCGAAGCGATTGGACGAGTTCCATCGAACCCTCGCACCAAACGAGACGTGGCGCCATCACCACACCATCGCCCCGACGTTTGAGGGAACTCACCTCCGATTACAGTATCTGCTGTATCGTGGCGGAGTACCGTCGAATCCGAATGCCGAATCCGCGTATCGCGACGTCCACCTCTGGGTCAACGTCACTTCGAATTGAGTGCTGAGATTGACGTCGCGGTGTGTCATTAGCTATCTGGCCTGTTACGACGTGCAGCTGGGCTGGTAGCGGTATCCTGTGCTCGTCTGTGACCGGCGTCGTTCTCGGTGAACAGACCCAGTATGATGACGGTCTATTCCTGACAAAGGATTCAGTGACAGGCGATACCGGTTCCCACGGATGGGTCGGCGAGGCGGTAATCTGCCCGTCGAGGTTGAGAACCGCAAGCACCCGATATCGAGGTGCTAGTCGCGGACAGCGAGCGTTCGTGCCGACCCGCTGTCAGCCTCAATCAGTAGACAGAAGAGTGCATTCCTCGACTACCAGCAGATGGTAACAGAAAGGTACACAGACACTGACGGCCGCGATACGTCCCCGGAAGTCACACGTATTGTTTTCGGTGGCACTGACTACGACCAGCGCCAACCTCGCTGACTAGCCGAATCTGTGCGAGATATGAGGAGATTGAATCCTCAACCATCGGTGACTAGGGCTCTGGAAACTAATCTCTGACCTCGGTGTGAGTTCGACAACCCTCGCAACGAATTGATCGCTCCCGTCGGGTCTCATCCGGAATTCGATATATTGTCGTTCCACCGTTGTTCAGAATCTTATGCATTCCCGTCTCGTTGTCGAGGTACGCAAAGTCACCGGAATTGTAACGTAATCCGTCGTAAAGGCGTACGTCCATCTGGTAGTCGCGCGCAGTGACAAGCACGTATCGCGAATGGTTGTACGCGGCCGGCAAGTCTCGGTTGTTGAAATTGTATGGCATATTTTGAATGTGGAGAGTTGCGGGGCGTCCAGTCACGGCCCATTTTAATCGAGGATAATGAGATCTGACGGTGACTACGTCGTTGCCATCGTAATGTGTACTCAATGTTTCGACTGCTGCCATCTGTGCCTCAGTTCGTTGTTGGGATTCTTGGACGATATATGGCGACGGATTTGCGATGGCCATCGAGGGAGACAACAATATCAGGAAGACGATGACTAACAAGTATCGGCTGTTTATAAATTTCCGACTAGCAGTGCCAAGTAGTATCCAAGAAACCCCAGATGAGAATACAATGGACACAAAAACCATAGATGAGCCAATTATTCGGAAATATAGTAGTGAATCAGCGAAGAAAAATATCGCAAAGGGAATTATTGAGGATAGAACTCCCATAGAGAGTATTATTTGTAGCCTATTCGAGTCTTCATGTTCCAAAATAGATTTATAAATAGATGCTGATGCAGTTATCGCACCAACGACTCCGGCAACTAGACTCACACCCATTAGCCGCATAACCAATTGGGTCGGCGTAATACCAACGTCGTTCAGAGAGGAGGCCCGGCCCGTCGTCGTTGATTCTTGTGCGAATAACGATCCGAAATTTTCCGACACGGCCGCTATCTCGCTCTGAAACGTTGGGTTCCCTGAAAGTTTAACTGATACGAAGATACTCAAGATTAAGACAGGTAGCGAGTACAACCACCAACGTTCGGTGATACCGAAATTTATATTTTTAGAGAATTTGTCAAGAGTGAGGTTGGAAAAGGATATCGCTGCTAGAACTCCAGTCATGACCAGTGCGATTAGTGGGTGGGTGTGTACCAAGGCCAGTGATAAGAAAGCGAAACAGCCTAGTCGAGAGGTGTTTCCGTATTCCCAATACAGCAGTGCAGTGAACAACAGCAGAGGGATCAGTAGAGTTGCGTACGACGACGGGTGTGGTTTCAGGTGTACGCCCATCCAGTTGATAGGGAGGAGAAGCAGTCCGGTAAAGAATCCGACTGGTGACGCATAGAGACCCTGGTCAGTAAACCGGCGAACAGTGAGTGTGATAAATATCACGAAGAGGGTGACGAAAATGGGCGTCGTAAGTATCAGTGATTGACGCGGTGAAAGACCACCTATCGAGGACAGATTAGCGGACAAGAGGTGTGTCACAGGATAGAATCCATTCCGGAGTTTCTCGGTAGCAAGGATATATTTGACCTCCCCTAGATGGACCAGTGGATCTGCCCCCGTGAGATAATGGCCACGAATCGTTCCCATCGAGGTCCAGCTAATCAACGCAAGTAGCCCGGAAACGTAGCCGATCTTAGAGTCCAGTATCGCTATGAGGACGATAGATACTATCAACGCAGAGCCAAGCCCAACCCAGACAGAGATTGGGGTTGCTTCGTATATCGATAGTTCGTATCCAGTGGCTGGTGCTTGGTGCGCTCTAACGACGCTTCCGATGACCAAATCGATTGCAAGGATTTCTAAAAACCGTTTCTTGACGCCTTGTCTCATGTATACTCAGACTATTGCACGTTGATGATTACCAGCATAGAGTTCTTCACACGTTCGCTCGTAGTGGCACTTTCGATAATATAGCACAAAGAACATAAATAACTCTTTTCACCGAAATATTATACTGTGGGAATCCGAACCGCCGAATGACTGCGTTATACCCGTCGTCGCTCTTCTCAGATTTGGAATTGCGGTTTTCGAGTCGCCTCAAGCTGATGGCAATCTGTTCTCAGTGGGGAGGATGTGAAGTCGTCTCTGCTATCCAAGAGATGGCCGTTGTACCGTCGAGATAGGAGTCGTTGGATCACTGCTCGGACGCCTCGAACCGGAGGCGGGAAATTGAGTGGAGTCATGAGTACGAAGAGCGGGAGAGCGGCGTCGTCGCTACGAGTCACACTCGTGGAGAATAGCTTCGAGAAACGTCGTTTCGCGTCTAGGGACGAAGGTATTTCTGACGAACGAACGCTCGTTAGCGAACTCGTCGTGGCCATTGGTAATCGCCAGGAGTTCGGCGAGGAACGCGTCGAACGTCTCCGGTTTGGGGCCAGGGAAGTATCGCTCGTAGTCGAACGCCAGTCCACGGACTGAAAGGAACCGTTCGTGGTCGTCTTTGACGAAGATAATCGGGCAGTCGTACGGGAGAAACGCGATGTAAATAGACGAGTAGTCAGTGATCAGACCGTCGAGATACGGCATCAGTTCGGTTGCTGAGTTCGCGAACGTCTGATCGGCAGAAAAAATCCGCTGGTCGTCGACGAGGTGGTCGTACTCGACATTCTCTTTTGGATGTGGACGAAGGAACAGACGCACGTCGTGTTCGTGACACCAGTCACGCAGTCGCTCAGAATCAGCATCTTCGAACGGTAAAAAAGAGGTCTTGTAGGCGCCATCCTTGTGTGTCGGGGCGTAGAGAATGTCGGTGTAGTCCCTTTCTTCGAGAACTGCTTCAGAATCCTCGGGCAGGACAGGATTTGCCTCTCCGGCAACGAGACGTTGGATTCTGTCGAAACGCGGGTAGCCCCACATAGTGTACCGAGAGGGGTGGCTACCCTCTGCACTCGCCCGAAAGTACTTTTCGACTACAGATTCGACCGCACGGTACTTGGGTGCAGTGTCCGGCAGCGGTACGCTATCTCCGAACAAACTGGGCTCAGAGCCGGTGCGAGTGGTCCCGTATGCCTTTGTAATCGGTCCGTGGTAAAGGCGGACGTATCGGCGGTCACTTCGATCGAGCAGCCTGTACCACTTCAGGAACGGGTTAGATTTACACAGAACGATCTCGCTCTGTGCGAGTGCACGAAAGAAAGTCAGGGTGTGTACCTCTGCGGACTTGGTTGTGACATCACTATCATCCCAGAGGGTAAGCTGCGTATCGTCAATCCCCATAGGGGAGAAGACGTACAGCGTCCGATCGGTATCGTCGGCGGCGAGTTCGCTAAGCAGAGCATAGGTGTCTGATTCCGGCTTAGTACCACGAATCAGGATGGTGATGTCCCGACGGTCGTAGGATGTAAATTGGTCATAAAGGCCGAAGACAAAACAAAGAGGGAAGCCAACCGTGTGCAGATACGACATGATTCGGGACACCGTGTGCACAGCCTCGCCGTTGCGGAATATCTCGTCGATCCGATCCGGTGATGCTAGCATAGTTCTGCAACATAAACATAAGGCCGTTGTCTTATAATCACTTGGCTCGTTGAATCAAGCGCCGACGACCCGCGGTAAATCGTATCCAGACACAGCACCAGACCCTCCGTCGGTTCAATCCCTTCCATCGCCACGCTTGACGTGTTCGGCTTTGACAGTACAGAACGGTATCTGCGCCTCAACGTGTTTGTTCGCTCCGCGACTGACTGCTCGATTAAATACCCAGTTGGTGCAGTTCGATTCGACTACGTTCCCCGAAAGTGTGCGTACCGGTTTCCTCAACAGCAGTAGTCGGCAGCGAGAACGAGGTAATCAGGAGCACTGTGCCGGAGTTGGGACAGCCACATTCCACGACGAGGTGAGCATCGTCGTATCCGAATATCCAGTCGTGGTCGATCTGGCCGGTGACAATGGAATCGCCGTCTCTCCCGAGAATGACTCTGTCTCACCCCTATAGTTAAGAATACACGTGGCGAATTGACGTGTCAGGAGGACCTAATCGAATCATGAGGCTGGAAGAGTCAGAGTGCAACAAGGTACTATTACCGAACCGGATTCTGAACCGAGTCGATCAGCGGCTTGAACACACGGAATTTGACTCGTCTGAAGCATATATCACATACGTATTAGAAGAGGTACTGTATCGTGTAGAAGAGAATGCTGGAACAGACAGTGGGAACACGGTTGCGGAGGAAGACGTAAAGAATCGGCTCCAATCTCTCGGCTATCTCGACGAATGACGACCGATCAAGGCGATAGAACGCTCGGTCACGCACTACACAGCTGTCCCGATCGAAAGCCACCGCGTTTCTGCGTCACGATAGCCACCGCGATACTCGTGCTCAAGTCGATAGCCATAGACGATGGCCAGTGCGCCGAACACAACATCCGATCCAGTCGATATGGTCGATAAGAAAAACGTCGTTCTCGTCACGATTGATAGCATCCGGTACGATCGGTGCGGATTCGCCGGCAACGAGACAGTGTCGACGCCAACCTTCGACAGGATGGCCCGCCAAGGACTGAACTTCAGAGATGCCATTGCACCGGGAGCCGCAACGCCTGACTCGGTACCAGTGACTCTAACCGGTGAATTTCCACCGATGAAAACTGACAACGCATATCTCAACGAGTGGGTACAGAGCCAGTCAGGTGCTCGGCAGACGGTAGCTGAGAAATTCTCGAAGAGGGGCTACACGACAGGTGCCTTCACCGCGAATCCTTGGGCCTCCCGTTATTTTGGTTTCGACAAAGGGTTCGACTACTTTGAGGATTTCTTCGTTGAGACGGACTCGAACCGTCTGTTTTCGGGGGCTATCAGTGATGACTCGATACTCGTCGAGGCGAGTCGAAACGTCCACGATTGGGTCAAGGGACAGAATATGTTCATGTCGTGGGAAGCGTTCTACGACGACGTCACGAACTGGACAGACGATGCGACAAAGCCATATTTTATGTGGCTATTTCTCGTCGACGTTCACGTCCCCTACTATGCCGGTTCGGAATATCGAACACAATCCAATCTTCTACTCCTCGGCGCGAATCTATGGCTCTTCTTTCCGAAACTACAGTCGCTCATTGCACCGTTCGACGACGTGCTCTTGGAAGCGTACGACAACTGTATCCGACACACAGACGAATTTTTGCGTCGCCTCGAGCAAGATGTCTCGGACGACGACACCCTCATCGCCGTCCACGGTGACCACGGTGACGAGTTCGGCGAACTCGGGCGATACGGTCACGGCGGCGGGTTGAGTGAACCGCTACTGCACGTCCCATTTTTTATCCACAACGGACCCAACGTATCGGTCGACGAGACTGTGTCTCTGCAGTCACTCCCAGACATTCTCCTCGATCTCGCCACCGAGAACACTGAGATTGGAGAGGTGAGCAGCAAGTGGAGCGAACAGATGGCAGTCTCGTGGATCGAAGAATCGGTGTCGATTCGAACGAGTGATTGGAAGTACATACACGATACGTCGACTGATACGGGAGAACTGTATCGAGTCGATGCCCTCGCGGGTACAGAAGAACTGTGGAAAGACCCTCCGGAGCCGCTCGTACGGGGGGCGTCTCAGCTAGCCGAGTCTGCTCACAGAGACCGACTCGAAAAACGGCGTATCGCCGAAGCAGCAGAAGCAACTGTCGAAGACGACACGCTTTGAACTCATGAAGGACCTCTCGCGGCTCTCATCCGTCGATTCGGTCGACAACGTACTGGTATACATCTCCGATAGCCTCAGATACGACTCGTTACCAGAGGCGATCTCCTCTCTCGGAGTGACGGCACGTGCGGTTGCACCGAGCACGTTTACAGCATCTAGTGTTCCGTCGATCCTCACCGGGCAGTTCCCCCACGAACACAAAGTATGGGGCTTCTCCGACCAACTTCAACACGTCCCCAATCTTCTCAGCACCGCCCACTCATCGGGTGTGAACGTCAAGCGAGTCTGGGGAAACGAGTACGAATTGAACGAGAAACCGACTCTAACGCTCCTCAACCTAAACAGTCATACATCGTTTGACGAACTGGATCGCCCGTTTACCTATGTGGTACACGACCATGGAGGACACTCTCCATACGGAGAGGCAGGTGAACGTTTCAAGCCGTCGAAGGATTTCTTTACCGAGAACCGGAACGACGAGACGTGGATTAGGACACGGTATCGTGAAGGCGTCAGCCAGTCAGCCGACCGTTTCCGGTCGATTTACCGGCGGCTTCGAGACAGAGGCGAGCTAAACAACACGCTAGTCGTATTTACCAGTGACCACGGAGAATTACTCGGCGAGTACGGTGGGCTATACGAACATACCAGCCCAATGGTCCCCGAACTCCTCGAGGTTCCCCTCGTATTCTGCGGAGCGAGACTCCCGAAGGACGTCACATACGATACGCTGTTGTCGAGTCTAGATATTGCACCGACGCTTCTCAGTGCGCAGAATCGCCCCGTCCCGAGTTCGATGAGTGGCTGGAATCTCTGGGATGGGACTCGATCCGAGAGGCCGATTCGAGCGGATGTATGGCGACGTTCGAGTTACGGCGATCGCATCCGCTATGCTGCCAGTTCGATTTGGGACGAAAACGGAGGGGTAGTGCTTCATAGGGGGCCCCGCACAGGGCGGCTCATATTTGCACTGGGTGCGAGTTTGTACATCGCACCGTACGCGCCGATCGTACGGAAGAGGCCAGTGACGAATGTCAGAAAGATGCTTTCAGTGTTTCTTCCTCGAACAGTAAGATACGGCGAATACAAGGGGAATATTTCCGTAGAGACACTCACACGACCGGAGTTTGGGGTTAACCAAGATGCGGAGCAAGTCGATGTTGATTCCGAGAAATTACGATCGCTCGGATACATCGAGTAGCGGATATTGAAACGAGCATCACGAAGGCTTGTAGCACCGGTTCTTCCTGAACCTGTCAGCGTCGTCATTCGGTGAGAGGCGAGGGCGTCGGGCTATCCAGCTGGTAGTTCTTCACGGCGCTTGTGGCCTTCCGGCGGCTTTGGCACTTCGACGATGTATTCGGCCACGTCTCGCAGAGCCGCATGCACCAGCTACTGGAGTCGGTAACCGAAAACGAGAGAGCCGGTCTGGCCCGCTCTTCTTCGACCGCTCTGAGTCGCTAGTCGCATCTGTACGCTTGATGAGACCGAATTCGAGGCGGATGTGGAAGAGACCGGGCTATTACGATAAGTTCTCTATCAAACGCCGGTCAGTTGAGTCAAATCCGATATAATAAATCACAACGCAAAAAACCGGAAGAGAGAGGAGTCCGCTGACCAGCACGACGACGAGACTGTGACTCAGGAACAGCTCTCCGACCAGCATCAGGGGGAATGCCGTGATAATCGCGATCGCTCCTTTCCAATAACCACGAACGTGAGGTCGAACGTCGAGGAACCACCAGGTCTCTACGAGACGCAGGACGCTCACCATTACCAGCGAACCCCCAGTGGCGAGTGCTGCCCCTAACACACCGAACTCCTGGATGAGAAAGTAGTTTAGCGCCACGTTGGTGGCCGCCACTACGAGAGTGTTTGTTATCTCTACTCGTTCGTGATCGGTCATCATCAATAGAAACCCCGCTGGACCTACAGCGGTGGCAAACGTGAAGGCTCCCCCAAGTAACGTAAGTACCACCCAGATATCCGTGAATTCGTTGCCGAACAGCGCGAGAATGTTAGTGGCGTTCACCACGATGAACACTAGTCCCAGAGCGGTCAGGTACGTGAGCCATTTTGTCAATGCAGTATACATTTCTCGTAGTTGGTCCATCTGACCCTTATCGTATAGCTCTGAGGCTACTGACGGGAAGATACTGTTCGCAGCTCCGATTAGGAAACCGAGAATCACTGCTGTCTGATACGCGACCTGATAACGGCCGATTCCAGCCGGCGTGCTAAAAGCTCCGAGCATAAGCACGTCTGTCCATTGCATCAGATACTGAGCGAGCGCAGCGATAGTGAGTGGGGTCGAGTATCTGAGTATTTGGCGAACCTCAAAGACCGGGTCAGAAATCCCGTCAAATCCACCTAGGTCGTACAGGAAGTATAGTGCGAGTCCTGCTGCGACGACCAGAGAGAACACGTACCCAACAATAGTGGCTTCTACTGTCCCAATCACGACAGTTCCGATGACGACGAAAACAATCGCCGAGAGACTCTGTCCGATATCTTTTATCAACACCGAATATTTCGTTTGTATGAAACCTGTCGTTGCTACCTGTCCTACAGTCATCAGAGCCATGAACGGGATACCGACGAGAAACAGCATCGTCGTCGCATCCAGGGAGCGAGAAAAATAGGTCTCGACGATATCCGATCCAAAATAGAAAAACAGACTGAACGAGATACCCAGACAGAACGGGACGACGAGACTGATCAGTAGCGTCCCCGTTAGTAACGCATCGTCACTCGACTCTCTGTATATCGGGATGAATTTCCTGACGGCCTTATCTAACCCGATTTTCGACACCGTCGCCCCAATGTTCAAGATAACGAAACCGAAAGTGAACAACCCAAGGGACTTGGCACCAAGATATCGACCGATAACGATGTAGATACCGTACTGTAAGCCACTACCCAGTAACCGACCGATGAAACTAATCGAGATGAGGCTTCTGAGATTTCTCGCTAGCACTAGTTACCACGCTTATGTCGAACCGCCTGATAGGGCCGTCTCGTTCTTCGATAACGTCTGTTCAACTCGGATTGCATGAGCCACGCACCGTTAGTCTAGGTACTTTTCACGGTTACTCTGATAGAAGTCAACGGTTTTTTCGAGTCCCTCTTCTAGGTTAACCGACGTCGACCATCCGAGTTGCTCCTCTATCTTCGACGGATCGATGACAACGTCTCCGCGACGAATACCTTGCCACGTCTCTGTCCAGGGAACTAACTCCAGCGATCCACCCTTTGCGGTGTCGATGACCAACTCAGCGGCTTGCTTCATCGTTCTCGACTCACCGGTTCCTAGTACGTATTTCTCACCGATTGCCCGGTCATCCTGACCGATATGTGTGAGGGCATCGACCATATCTTCGATAAACAAGAAATCTCGCAGGTCACTTGGTTCGAAGACCGAGAGCGACTCGTCTCGTAATGCATCGCCGACGAACTGATTGATGATACCATAACCAGTATCGTACAACGGAGCGCGTGGACCATATAGGTTCGCCGGTCGAACGACCGTCGTCGGGACGTCCTTCAATCGTGTGTAGAGTTGGCAGTAGTCCTCTACGGTGCGTTTATGAATTCCGTACATGTCGACCGGTTTCGGTTCGGTACTCTCGTCGATCGTCTCCGGAACGTTCCCCAGCGTTGCCAGCGAACTCACATACACAACTCTAGGCGGGTTTTCACGGTCTGCTGCCGACTCGAGGACGTTCAGCGGGCCGCCACAATTTATTTGCAGATTCTTTCGGGGTTCTTCGTTGGCCGCAGGTCGACTACTCTTAGCGGCCAAGTGGTAGACGATATCGGCCTCTGACACGTAGTTTTGGATCGGTTCTTTTTCTCGGACGTCCACGTCAGCGATATCTACGTCTTCCCTGATATCCTCAACCGTCAGGAGTTTCTCTTCCCGGACGGTGTCTAACAAGACCACGTCCGCCCCTTCGTCTAACATCCGTCGGGCGAGGTTACTTCCAGCGAATCCGAGGCCACCGGTGATTAAGACGCGTTCGTCGTTCCAATCTACCATACAGATTATATCAAATAGTGACATGAAAAACCCATCGGTAGCTCGAAGCGCACTGGCTGCTAGAAATAGTCATAAGTTGGCTCTGTTGAATCGCCACAAGGCGGTGGAATTTACTGTTTCACGACTCGCTTGATGTCGTAGACGACACACACATCAGTTCGATTTCTCGGAACTCACAGACCCAGGAACGCATATAGATCCCACGCAGGTTCAGTCGATCACATCGAAAGCCCACTAGCCCTTCCAGTAGAGCTTGAATCTGCGTCTTCGATGGGCGGTCAGTTCTCGAAGTGAGACGGATAGTGAGTTTCGGTGGTGAGGAGTCGCTGTCGGCGGCGGACTGCCGCCGACGCGACAGCGTCGCCACTCACGACCGCTGTCCGGATCGGTGGACAGCTACCGGAAGAACCGGTCGTCGAGGGTTGATTTGCTGGAACAGCCTTGCGCACACCAAGCGCTGTCCAGGCGGCCCGCAGCACCATCTCACAGAACTCCGTGAACGGCCACCTCCAGAGGCGGCGCCCCCGCGGCGGGGCGCCGCCACGTACCTCCAGTGAAGATACCGCCAGCAGTTTTGGAGAAGCAGGCTCACAACAAACATCACCAGCCGTAGACCAGCGTCCTGAGAACTAGTGAATGCGAGGCTCTGGTTGGCTAATCGGTAGCTAGACTCGATGCCGAAGCGCTTGCTGTAGTGCTCTCGTGCATCTCGTGGTGTGTCGATGAACGGCGCGTCAGCGGCGTAGCCGTGACGCGCCACCCCGTGTTCGTCGTATCGTCCCTGCTGGTAAACGCAGTCGATGAATACGGGAACGTCACCTCGCCGGCGAGATCGTGTTCGATCTCGCGGCTCCAGCCTGTGCTGAGTTCGTCTTGAATCGTCTCTCCCACTTGACAATCGGCATGACGTAGGCGTAGTTGTGTGCGTACAGCAGTCCGAGACAGGTGCTGTTGTAGAATCCGCGATCGAGGTAGACAGCCTTGACGCCGAGGTCAAGGCCGTCAAGGAGGTCTAGAAACTCAGCGAGGACATCGCTGGTGGTCTCGCCAGCGACAAGCTGGCGGACCGCCAGCGTGTACCGCTTGTTGCGTACCCGCGCGTAGAGGGTCGCATACGCGTGAAAAGTCGTGGTTCCGCGTTTGGCCTGCGACGAATACAGCGCTTCTGTCTCGTCTTCGTCGCCGTAGTAGGGGTCGAGGTGGAGGTCGGCGACGACCTCCACCGGTCGATCCGGGAGTGTCTCAAGGATATCTCTCTGGAGAAGCGTGTCTCCAACCGCCTCGACAGTATCAAGGTCGAACTGATCGGTGAGATATCCTCGGACGGTGTTGGCATGCGGTGAGTCGTCGGTTGTTTCGCAGACGTGGTTGATCGAGGTCCCGCCGGCGCTGGCGCCGGCGAGGACCTCGTACAAGGCATCTGTCGTGACCTCAACGTTCTCACCGAGATCTATCGGAAGCTCCTCGTCAAGGCTGTTGACGACAAAATTAAGCAGGTGCTCTTCCTCTATCTCGCTGTCTGCTTGGGTTGGTTGCACATCCTCTCCAAGCAGACGCTTACTCTAACCCGATGTGATCGACTGAGGTTAGGCTAACAGCGATACTCTGTGAGAAACGGGGGCACAGGGCTGAAAACACCCTCACCTCTATCACGTGCTTTCTCCAAATAAACGGTGAACCGCCTCGCTAATCGAAGATAGCCAAAACGGGCAGTAAACACTGCCTCCGTGTGGATAGTAATATGATCGGATTGTCGTCTCGGCGCCATCTGCCACGACAACACTGAGAACCGCAACTCGAACGATAGCCTGCCTTGGACTATCACTCTCGTCCATTCTGCCACCGAACAAACCACGCGACTACGGCGAGACAAGCCGCGACAATCGACGGCCAGCGATCACTACTCAGGTACAGCCCTGGTAAACTAACGAACTGCGTAGTGAGCGGCCAGAACAACACGTGGTAGAACCGACTGGGCGAAATCAGCAACGAGTCGAGAACGAGGTGGGAGGCTCCACCGATCAGTAGAAGCACAAATACGCGCCGCCGGATGGTTTCGCTGACGAGAAGCGAGCCGATCCCCGCGACGAGTAGCGTCCCGAATGGAGTGTGCACAGCGAACCAGTCGAACGGGATACCCAGAGTTTCCTCAACTACTCGAGGTGGGAGTATCATCGCGATTTTTGCTAAATCTGGGAGTAAGGCTCCGACCATGACGACTGCGACGAATGGGGGGGCCTTCCATCTGAAACCGACCGCCAGTATACTTCCCAGGATGAACCCGACGAGGACGTGGGTCAAGAGATCAGCCATCTTCTCCGCCTCTTGCTGAGTTACCGGCTCGTGGAACTAACGCTCTCTCACGCCGGCTGAAGCGCCAATGTCGGCTAACCTGACCGAGAGCCAATAATCCGCCGACGAACGATCCCACGTACATGGCCGTTTTTTCCCACGGTTTCTCGACCATTACGCTATCACCGGCGATACGAGAGGGGCCAGTAAGCGTCCCAGTGACGTACACGCGGTTGCCGACCGCGAGTTTTCTCCGGTCGATTCCCGTCACAGTCATCTCTTGAACGCTACTTTCCCGTAGTCGAACGACGATGGGATCCGTGCTAGCGACGGTGCCGTCGACGATAACCCGGTCACCGATGTGTGATTCGGGGGCCACGAGTACCTGTTTGGTCGACTTATCCCGGATAGAGTCTGTCGGCACCTTCTCTACTGTCCCGAATGCAACGAGTGACCAGACGAGTACAAGACTAAGCAACAGAAGGAGGACGATTCTGTGCCATTCGTTCATACAATCTGGACGTAGTCGTGTGAGAGAGAAAGGCGTTTTGTACCAATTACAATTATTCTCCACCACTGCGGGTTCCTACTACGTTCTCGTCTTCAGTATTAGTTCAGTGCAGGTATAGATTGGACACAGTCTATCTAAGGCAGATTATATTAATTTGTTTAAATATATGAATAGCTTGCCCAATCGAAATAACAGTAGTACGTTTATTAGATACTGTCTCCTCTGTTCAATCTGTTTAGCTCAACGATTCACGAAAACCAGCGTGTTTACTGGTGAATGGATAGCCACATGTCGACCCCCCTCAGTAAGCTATAAATGTTGGTAGATTTTAATATCGAGTTGTCATATTGGCCATGATTCACGACGTAGAGGTGAGAAATCTTCAGGCAAACGTCGACGAACGCGGCTCGTTGACAGAGATTTGGCGTGACGACTGGGAGATGTTCGAGGGAGAAGACAGACCCGTAATGTCGTACTTCTCGGTGTCGTATCCCGGTGTTATTCGAGCATGGCACCGACACCATCGAGGCCAGATAGATCATTTCGTTGTCCCACACGGGAGGGTGAAAGTCGGTATTTTCGACGACCGGGAAGATTCTCCAACGGAAGGCGAACTAGGCACATACGTCCTAGGTGAAGAGTCCATGCAGGCGATTCGGGTACCCGGTGATTGCTGGCATGGGTTCAAAGTGATCGGGAACGAGCAAGCGACACTGATCAACTTTCCCACAAACCTCTACGAGTACGACGATCCCGACGAAGAGCGACTACCGTACGACACCGAAAAAATTCCACTCGATTGGGACGACCCTCGACATAAGAAATCATGAAGGGAGTCATTCTCGCAGGCGGAACCGGGTCGCGCTTGCAGCCGATTACACATACGAGGCCGAAACAGTTGGTTCCAATCGGGAACAAACCGGTCATCGTGTACGCGATAGAGAATCTTCGTGAAGCCGGGATCGACGATATCGGGGTGATACTCGGCACAGTCGGTCGGAGAGCGATTCAGGACTATCTCGGCGATGGCAGCGACTTCGGCGTCGACATCACCTATATAGTACAGGGAGAACCACTCGGCCTCGCGCATGCCGTGGGATGTGCTAGAGATTTTGTCGGTAACGAGTCGTTCGTCGTCTATCTCGGGGACGACGTTGTCGGAGAGGGAATCACTGGTCTCGTAGGGGATTTCGACCCGACTGAGTCCGCCGCCCAGATCGGCGTACAGGAAGTCGATGAACCATCTCGGTACGGAATCGTCGATATCGACAGCAACGGAACGTTACTCGCCTCCTCGAAAAGCCAGACGATCCCCTTCAAATCTCGCCCTGATTGGGATTTACGTGTTTACCCCCGCAATCTTCGAACAGATCGAACCGCTTGAACCGTCCTGGCGAGGTGAGCTGGAGATAACTGAAGCGATTCAGGGGTTACTCGACGATGGGTATTCTGTCCAGTCACACGTCGTCCCCGGCTGGTGGAAGGATACGGGGAAACCGGAGGATATGCTACAAACGAACCGTCTCGTGCTCGACAACCTGACGACGGAGATACAGGGAGAAATCGAGAACGACACCCCGATCCAGGGACGAATCGAGCTCGGCGAGGGAAGCACTATTGAGTCGGGTGCGGTCGTTCGCGGGCCGGTGTCGATCGGCGAAGAAACCACGATAGGAAGTGACGCATACATCGGCCCGTATACCAGCATCGGAGAGAACTGCGTCATCGACACCGTTCACATCGAATCAAGCATCGTAATCGGGGAATCGGAAATCGACTGCGATCGCAAGATCGTCGATAGCCTGATCGGACGGCAGACGACAATCGTGTCCAGCAACGGCATCGAGCCCGGTGGAGAACGGCTCGTCGTCGGCGAAAATTCAACGCTCAAACTGTAAGAACCCATGCGAATAATCACACTCACCTGCCAGAACTGTGGAACAGTAGTTGCTGAGAATGTGCTCGAGCGGAACCGCGTGATGAAATGTCCGAGACGTAGCTGTGGCGGTGAACTACGTTTCGACCGCTTGGACGAAGCGGATCGAACCTACGTGGAAGAGAACCTCGAACGATTCAGAATGGAGAAATAAGCGATGACAGTACTCGTTACGGGCGGCCTCGGGTATCTCGGGTCGCGGCTCATCCGAGAGATTCCGGCCGACTCCACCTTCTCAGGCGAACGTATTCAGATACTCGACAACTTCCGACAGCCACGCTTTCATTCGTTGTGGGACTTGCCCTCGTACGCTGACTACGAATTCATCGAAGGAGACATCAGAGACGAGGAGGTCCGTTCGAAGGCGCTCGAAGGCGTCGACACGGTGTTTCACCTCGCGGCCATAACGAACGCGCCGGAAACGTTCGATATCCCGGAGAAAACGTGGGAAGTGAATCACGAGGCCACCGTGGCACTCTATGAAGACGCCAAGAACCACGGTGCAGCGGAATTTGTCGACGTCGGCACGTGTTCAGTCTACGGTCGGACCGAGAGAGAGATCAAAGAGGACTTCGCGTGTGACCCAGAGTCGCCCTACGGTGAGGCAAAACTCGCTGCCGAGGAGGACATGCTCAGTCGATACGACGGCGGGATGGACGTCACAGTGCTCCGGCTTGGGACAGTGTACGGGTGGACGACCGGGATGCGGTTCGACACTGTCGTAGACAAGTTCGCCCTGTTAGCGGCAACGGGGCAACCGCTCACAGTTTACGAAGGGGCCGAAGACCAGAAGCGCCCATACCTGCACGCCCAAGACGCGGTTCGAGCGATGCTATTCGCTGCGACGGAACTCGGTGATGGCGAGGCATACAACGTGGTGGGGCAGAACGGCCGATTGCAAGACGTCGTGGACGCCATCGAGACATACTTCCCCGACGTCATGATCGAATATACCGAAGCAGAGCAACTGAACCAACTATCGTACATCGTCAGCGACGAGAAAATTCGACAGAGAGGGTTCGAGACGGGATACACACTGGATCAGGGCGTGTCCGAACTAGCGGACAAGTTTCGTGGCATGGTGTAGACGGGCCTGTTTTCGGTTTCTCACGGGGTCGGTTCGTAGAGACGGCGACTTTCTGTGGAGGGACCCACTGCCCACCGAGCAGGCAGCTCACCACACTGGGACCACCCACTCGATTTCTTCGGCAACGCGTTGGGAGGGCGTCCGTTTCTCTCTCCAGAGAGATGGACGCTATCACAAAGGCTGGCTATCGTCCTGCCTCACCTCTCCAGCAAACACGACACTGATTCCGTGTGAACGCGCTAGCAGAGAAGTCCAGTTGTCTCCTGTTCGACGGTGCCAGTCAGCCACTCACTTTTCGAGTAGGTAATCACCTATCGCTAACGCATCCAACCCACAGTTATAGAACGTGCCGACGGCGTCTTCCGCGGTACACACGATCGGTTGGCCGCTCAGATTAAACGACGTGTTCAACAGGAGCGGGACACCGCCCTTCGCATCGAACGTCTCGATCAATTCGTGGTAGTGCGGATTTGCGTCAGCTTTCACGACCTGCGGTCGCGTCGTTCCGTCGACGTGTGTCACTGCCGGGATTTCGTCTTTTTTCTCGTCACGGACTTCGTAGGACGTAATCATGAACGTGTCCGGAACCGGCTCGACGAGATACTCGTCGATTGCGCGTTCGAGCATCGAGGGGGCGAACGGTCGCCACGACTCCCGGAACTTGATCTCGGCGTTGACCCGATCTTTCCCATCGTCGAGACGCGGGTCGATGAGAATCGACCGATTGCCGAGTGCTCGGGGACCGAACTCCATCCGTCCCTGACACCACGCGACGATTTTTTCGTCGAGCAACAGTTCGGCGACTCGGTCCGTAATCGAATCGGGTTTGGAGTAGTCGAGTTCTCGCCCGTCCAGCACTGTCTCGATCCGGTCGTCCGAGAATCCGGGACCGAAATCGGGGTGCTCCAGATGCTGGGGGCGCTCGTCATGGTGTTCAACGTAGTACGAACTCAACACTGCACCAACTGGGAGGCCATCGTCACCGGCGGCCGGAAACGCGTGAAAATCGTCGATATCCAGTTCGTACAGGAGTCGGCGATTGACAGCCACGTTCAGGAACACCCCGCCGGCGAGAGCGAGGTTTCGAGCCCCGGTCTCGGCAAACCAGTACCCGACCAGTTCGAGTATCTGTTCCTCTAGCAGTTGCTGGGCTGCATCGGCGATGTCCTCCCGCTCGTAATTGTCCAACAATGCCTCGATTTCGTCGGCTTCCTCGAAATTTGGATGAAAGGTATCCAGGTTCCGCCAGACGCTCGGGTAATCGATCGGTGTCGGTGATTCGAGTCGCCCGTTTCGAAATTCCGGACAGTAGTCTCGAAGCGTCTCGATCAGTTCTGCTGGCGCGTCACCGTACGAACTCAACCCCATAGTCTTGCCTTCCCCGTTGCCGACCCACCATCCTAGCGCCTGTGTGACAACTCCGTAAAAATACCCGAAGCTTCCCTCTTTGCCGACGCGATACAGTTCGTTCAGCTTTCCGTCCCGACCGTGCCAGACCGTCAGAGAGATGTCGTCGCCCAGTCCGTCGCTCGTCACCACCAGTGCGTCGTCGTTCCCACAGGTGTAATAGGCGCTCGCAGCGTGCGCTTCGTGGTGATTGACGGTTTGTAGCCGGGTATCAGACGGGAATTCGACCAGTCGAGCGTACGCCGGCATCGCGGTGTCCTGTTTCCACGTTCGCACTCGCTCGGCCAACCACTTCTTCGTGGTTTTTCCCGTCGGCCGAGACCCCTGTGAGATGTTTTCAGCATCGTAGTCGTTCCAGTCCAGTAGGAGTTTCGCACCCGAAGTTACGACGTCTGCCGGAATGACGATCTTGTCGACGTCCTCGGGAGAGATACCCGCTGTATCGAGGCAATACTGGATACTCTCGTACGGAAGGGATGCGTAGTGTTTCTGTCGGTTGAAGCGTTCCTCGGAAGCAGCGGCGACGATGCTATCGTCTTCGAGCAGTGCCGCTCCGGCGTTGTGTGTGGTATGAAACGAGAGGGTGTGCGTTGTCATTAAGCCACCCGGAACATCTCATCCAAACTACTTGAATCCCACCGGACGTTTAATTTCGCTGACGGGTGCTAGATATCGGGATGAATCAGGAAGGACCAGTCACCGTCACTACTGGCCGTCGCAGTGAAACCACCGGAATTCCATGCAGACTACAATCAGTAGACGCCCACGCTCGCGGTCACCAGTGCGTATCGAGGAGCCCAGAAGAGAGTGGATACGTGCGGGTCCGACCGATAGCGGAAACGAAACCTCGCAATCGGGAAACGTTATTTAGTGATAGTAGTCGTAGGAAGTAGCGAACGATGACGTCCATTCAGGGGCTTCACGACTATCTCACGGAAAGTGACGACGTGCCGGGCGTGATACGCGTACCGGTCTTGTTTGTCTCCGCACTCGTCTTTCAGGGGACGTTGTACATGGACGACACGGAGCGCATATTCAAGCTAGGGGTCACAGTCGGACTCGGTGCGCTTCTCCGGCGGACACTACCGTTTTCGAACTACGCAACTATCAAAGCGGTCTCGATATCTCATCTGCTCAACTTCGTCTTCAACGGCCATCTGTGGGTGTTCTTTAGACACCACGTCCGGTCAGAGAGGATCAACAACTCGTACGACGACTTCGTCGCGTGGATGAACCGGTTAGAACACCTTGGAAAGACGTCGGATTCGATCGCTGCTGTGGCCGTTTACGGGAGTTATTCACGAGAGCAACTGGGTGAGGAATCAGATCTAGATATTCGAGTTATTAGATATCCCGGAACAGTGAACGCAATAGCTTCGTCGGCGTTGGTTTGCCGGGAGAGAGCACGGGCCAGTTTGTCCGTATTTCCGCTCGATATTTATCTCCTCGATAGCCCCGAATCACTCCAGCGATTGCGGGACGACGAAGTTCCGGAGGTGTTGGTCGATAAGGAAAACTGGATCGGAAATGAGGGGGGAGACTGCTCTACCGATGGCGACACAGCACAGTAAACGGTATCGCGAATGTCGGCCGACGATCCACGCGATGATGTCAACGGTACCGAAAGTTTATTGGCTGTTAGCGAGCTATTGTAGTATTATCAACACGTACTATGGCATTGTCATCCGAGGGTATACTCGTCGAAGAAACGGATCTCGTCAACAACGCATGCGTGGTCATCGTCACATACAACCACGAAGAGTACATCGAAGAGTGTCTAGAGCGGGTATTGGCAAACGACCCCGGTGACGTAATCGTCGTCGACAGCACGTCGACCGACGGCACTATCGCAACCGTCGAAAGAGAATTTCCGGACGTAGACGTAATCGAGTGCGAAAAGAACGTGGGATACGGGAGCGGGAACAATCTGGGAATGGAGCAGGTCGAAGCGGAGTACGTCGTCGTACTAAATCCAGACACGCGGCTCGGAGACGATTGTCTGAACCGGCTCTTACGGCCACTTACTGAGAGCGAGCGCCTCATCACGACTCCGAAGATACTGACCTACGACGGGGAATGCATAAACACGATCGGAATCACCACCCACTTTTCTGGGTTATCGTCTACTCGCGGATTCGAAAAAGACCCAGACACGTATTCGCAGGAAGACGTGCTAACCGGTGTCTCTGGGGTATGCTTCGCAACTACCACAGAGGTCTATCGGGAACTGGGTGGTTTCGACGACGAGATATTCCTGTACATGGACGACGTCGAACTGTCGTGGAAGGCGGCCGCCGCTGACGTCGAGATTCGCTACGTCCCGACTGCAACCGTTCTGCACGACTATCCGGGCGCAAACCTCGATGCTGGCAAACTATTCCACCTCGAGCGCGGCAGATACCTCATCCTGCGGAAGTATCTCGGGGCGAAAGGGGCAGCGCTCGTTCTCCCATCGCTGCTCGTTACAGAGATATTGACGTGGGGATACGCTATCCTCCAAGGTCCAGCGGGCGTACGGGCAAAAGTCCGAGCTATCATCGATGCATTCTCAACGAGTGTGACGCCGGTAGAGGTAGACGTTAGGGAGTTAGTGGAACAGTTAGACGATCAGATTCCGGCAGAAGAGCTCCCCATATCTCCCGTCTTCAGGGGGGTTATACGATTGGCCAATAAGTGTTACCGGTCGAACATCTCGCTCCTGTGCAAATGAAAATCGCCATGGTTTGCTCTTTCGGCGGCCATCTGACCGAACTTCAGTCGCTATCTAGTGCATTCGACGGTCACGAGACGTTTTTCGTCACCTACGAGAACTTCCGAACGAAAGAGCTCGAAACGAAATCGTACCTGCTGGACCCGATTCACACCGACGTTCGGGCGATGATGAAGGCGATTTTCCAAATCGGACGAATCTTCGTCAGCGAACGTCCGGACGTCGTCGTGAGTACTGGGGCAGAAATCGCCATTCCAGCGTTCCTCTGGGGAACGATACTCGGCGCCGAAACTATCTTCATCGAGAGTTGGTGCCGTGTTCGAACCCGGTCACAGACTGGGCGAGTCGTCTATCCGCTTTCGGATCTGTTTCTGGTGCAATGGCCCGAGCTACTGGACAGCTACGGTGAGAAGGCGACGTACGAAGGTGGCGTGTTATGATGTTCGCTACCGTCGGGACCCGCCCGGACGGGTTCGACCGACTGATCCGACAGATCGACTCGATCGCAGTCGATTTCGACGAGCCGATTCGAGCACAGATCGGCGCTGGAGAGTACGTTCCCGAGGACATCGATTGGTTCAGATTCACGAGCGAAGAGGAGATTCACGAGCTCTATCGAACTGCGACCGTCGTTATCGCTCATGCCGGTGCTGGGACGTTGTTGACTGCCCTCTCGTACGGAAAGCCGATCGTCGTTCTACCCCGGCGTGAGCAACACGGCGATCACAACGACGATCACCAGACGGAACTCGCGAATGCACTCAGTGAACGAGCGGAGGTATTCGTCGTACACGAAACTTCGGAGTTACGGCGAGCGATGCGGGATGCACGTTCGATTTCCGTCGAATCGGGGTCGGAAAACAACTCTCTCGTCCGGTTTTTAAACGACTACATCGAGGACATCGACACATGAACATTGCGATGATACAGTCGACTCCCTACCCCCCGGAGGAAGGTATCGGAAACTACGCGTTCAATCTCTCACGAGAACTCGTCGACCGGGGCATTCGGTCAGTATACTCACTCGGGCGGACTTCGGCAAGAAGATACACAGGATGAAGGATCAGAGTCGTTCAGCTACCCTGCCCGCCTCTCTATCCGTTCCACGTAGACGTCCACGGAGTGTTGGTAAACCGATTCTTGAGCAGGAGGGCTGATCGTTTCGACCTCGTTCACACGCATACACCCCTCACGCCAGTGGTGCAGAGCCAGCATCCGCTCGTCTCGACGATTCACACCTCGGTCGTCGAGGACGTCGACCACGTCGGGGGATGGAACTTGACGAATCTGGTCAGTAAACTGCAGTTGTTGGTTTCGAGCAAACGGCTGGTAGCTGGACAGGGAGCCACTGCGGATCGGATCACGACAGTGTCCGGTCAGGTGAGTCGTGAGCTCGCTCGACACTACGGCATCGAGAACGCGACGGTCGTCGGAAATGGCGTCGACGCCGACCAGTTTCGTCCCGGCGGAGAGCGCGACGAAGAGTATCTCCTGTACGTCGGCCGACTCGCGTATCCGAAGGGGATTCCGGACCTCCTCGAAGCTGTGGGGCCAATCTTCGAAACACACGACGTCGAGTTGAAAATCACGGGGAAAGGGCCGCAGCGAGAACAACTCGAACGTCAGGTCGAACGCCTCGATCTCGGGGGCGACGTGACCTTTACCGGCTACGTCTCACGAGACCGGCAAATTCGATTGTACCAGAACGCGACAGGATTCGTGCTCCCCTCTCACTACGAAGGACTGCCGACAGTGCTACTGGAAGCCATGGCTTGCGGCGCGCCGGTAGTCACGACCGAAGTCGGGGGGTGTCCAGACATCATCGAAGAGGCGGAGAACGGATTACTGGTTCCCCCAGGGGACCCACCAGCACTAACCGATGCCATCGACACGCTGCTCGGTGACGCGAGATTGCGTGACCGGTTAGGGGCGGCCGCTCGTCAGACGATTCTCGAGCAGTATACGTGGGAAACGATCACGGATAAGTTCGAACGAGAATACCGACTAGCGAGGACGGAACAGTGAACGTCGCGGTCGTCTGTTTCGGCTTCGAGCCGTCGAACTTGCGGAAACAGCCGTGGCGGTACGTCCACGAACTCGTCACGAATCTTCCCGAAGACGGTCTCGAGTTGACCGTGATAACTGATGTCGACAGATCCGAGACCGCTGGAATCGAGATACGAACAGTAGAAAAGATTCTGGGTGCCACTGGGCCGACGAGCGAGGTCCTAACAGCGATCCAACGAGAGGACCCCGACGTCGTCGTGTCGCTTATCGGTTCGACGAACTTCGTCCGGCCATCGACCATTGCGTCGGCGACCGACAAACCGACTGTCGGTATCTTCGCGGGACCCCTCTATTCGCTCTCGGAGATACTAAACGTGGGACTGGGCGAACTATATCGTAATCACCCGTATCTAGCAGTCCACCTCGCCGGGTCGCTCGCTCCCGACTGGGCGATTCGAACTCGCTCGGCGGCGTTCACACACATCGTCACGTTGACAGCCGAAAACAAGACACGGTTGCGGAGTGCGGGCGTCGATACCCCGATATCGGCCATCCCACCGGGAATCGACGAGTTCGATCTGAAACGTCCGGCCCGCCCTGACATCGACGCTGTTCGTGAGGAGCTAAATCCCGAGGGAGTGCCGATGATACTGTACTTCACGTCGCCCTTGACACTGCGCGGGACGGATACGCTCGTCAAGGCGTTCGCTCGGGTGCGGCGAACGCGCCCATGCAAATTGGTCGTCCTCTCTAGACAGGACGGTGGTGGCCTGACCCGAGACGAGAAATATATCCAGCGACTCGCAATCGAACGCTCGGTTGGAAACTCGCTCGACCTCGTGCCACGGAACCTCTCCCCAGAGGGCGTGAAAACGTACCTTACCGCCGCCGACATCGTCGCGCTCCCCTTCAAAATCGTGCAGGCTTCTGTGCCGATAAGTATCCTCGAGGCTATGTCGATGGGCAAGCCCGTCGTGTCGACGAAAACCGCCGGTATTCCGGAACTCCTCGACGACGAACGGCAACTAGTCGAGCCCGCGGACCTGTCCTCACTGACGCAGGCGCTCTACTCGCTAGTGAGTCGGGATGACCTCCGCGAAAGAATCGGGGTCCGCAACAGGGACCGTATGCAGGGATACCAGCGCTGGGACGAGGCACGGGTACAGTTTCAGGGGTTACTGGAGGAGTACGCATGAAGAAGCCACCCGTCATTTCTATCATCGGGCCAGATGGCGCGGGAAAGTCCACCCAGACGCGGAAACTCGTCGACGCGTTCGAGTCGAACAACATCGACTGCGAATATCGATGGTTCGGTGCCAAACATCTCGTCTCGCTTCCCTTGCTCGCCTACGCTCGTATCGCCGGTCTGAGCGAGGTAAAACAACTGGAGAGCGGGCGAAAGATCGGCTATCACTATTTTTGGCAGTCGAACGTGGTCTCCGCTCTGTATCCTGTTTTGCTGCTCGTAGATACGTTCCTTTTCTATGTCTTTCAGATATACATTCCTACGGTTGTTTTCGGCCGCACTCTCGTCTGTGACCGGTTCGTCTACGATATCGTCGTCAGTGTGATGCTGTCGATTGACGACGACGAGTTTTATCGTACGTTTATCGGGGACCTATTCCTTCGCCTTATCCCAGACCGGGCGTGTATTATCCTTTTGACGGCTGACGCGGAGTATCTGCGTCCCCGTCGCGACGACGTTCGTAGCGACGATACCCTCCCGCAGATGGTCGAGTTGTACGACGAACTCGCAGAAGTCAACGGAATACGGAAGATAGACGCGACCAAATCGAAGGAACAGATCCACCAGGAGATTATCGACCAGCTCACATAGTGGTGTTGCTAGGGACCAGAATTATGCTAGGTGTTCACGCGAAAAGTAACGAGAGAACGTACCAAGAGACTGAACGCTGATAAACAACACACCAAGGCGCCCGAGAGCCCCAGAATAGGTTTCCGCCGTGGAACCTCGTCCTATCATTCGGAGTAATACTCTGGTAGCAGTCGACACTAGCTATATTTGTTTGTGAAAAGAAACTTCGGATGGAGAGCTACACGATGGATGACACGCCGAAGTTCGGACTGGAACGACCCAGAAAAGGTACATCCGACTGGCACGAGCCGCTGAACGGTAATTTTACTCGGCTCGACGATTCGCTGATGGTGACCGTCGACTCAGAATCGGACCTGTGCGAAATCGAAGCGGCCGCCGGCCAACCTGCGTACGCTGTCGACACCAAGCGATTCTTCATTGGACAATCCGATGGCTCCTGGGAACTTCAAGGAATAATCAGTTCACAGCAGAGTGGTGGAAGTGCTCAGAGCGACGTCACACAGGACGGGGCGATCGTTGCTCCACCCGGGCAGGTCCAGAGCGCTATCGACAGAGTGGCGAACAACGGGGGTGGACTCGTCAAATTGACACCCGCAGAGAGCTACCGGCCGCCTTCGAATCCGTGGCGGGTGAAACCGAACGTCTCCCTAGACTTCAACGGGGCGGTCATGCGTGCACAGGGAGAGCGAAACGATGCCGATATTGTCTACCTCGGTCCGCGGTCACAGGTCCTCTATCCGAAAATAGACCTCTGGAACGGCGGCGACGGATTCGACGCCTCGAACCCGTATCGAGGCCGCGTGTTCTCCATCGACCCAGGCAATTGGGGACTGGGGTACTTCGCTGACGGCACGACCATTCACGGTGGGTACACGCTGGCCGTTGGCGCGGAAGGCACGTGGTTGTACCTCGGAATCAACAAAGCCGAGAGCCGAGGAAATCACGTGTCGTTCGTCACCATCACCAGTAACTTTGGATATCCCTCGTATCCGAACAGGCAAGCCGCAGACGGCGAAAAATCGTTCGAGACGGGCATCTACTTCGACTCCAGTACACGGTCCAGTGACGGGGGATTTATGAACGGCAACTTCTTCTGTGGAAATTATCAGGACGCCTCCGTTCCGATCCGAATGGAGGGGCCGAATCCGATCAATAAGAATATCTTCAACACTCAAATTCAGACCACGGACGGTGGAACGTCGATCTGGAGAATAGAACCCCAGACGGCCGCGCGGGAGAACCTCATGAAGGGAGCTATCTGGGACGTTGGGCGGTTAGACGGTCAGGCTTGGCAGATTCTCAGTAGCTTCCAGGCGCCTGATAAACCCCACCATGTCTGCCGTGACAATCATATGAATGTTCTCGGAGCCACACCCGAGGCCGTGCAAAACGAGTCCGGTCGGGCTCAGTGGATGACCAACGCCGCGACGAATCAAACCACTGAGTTGTAAGCCACAGTCTTGCCAAGTCAGCAGTGGTAGTTCTGTTTTCCATTTTGATGATATTTCTAAGAACCAGTGAATCGTTCGACCAACGATATCGATAGCGTGTCACGCACCGTCCAGTAGGCACTCACTCGAGGCCAGTATCTTCTGAAGACGTGTTCTTCGAATCCACATAGGTACGATTCAGCGTGGTCAGCGTCACAGCCCAGCTGACGACGAATCTACCGCCTCGATATCCTCGAGAGGATAGCCATACGAACTATCACCGTATCCGCGGGTACCAAATCCCCCCGAATTTGTACTACGGACAGCGTTCTTCACAGTCGGAGACCCGTTGGAGACGGGCATGAGTAGTACCCCCAATCTCAGATAAGAGCGTCTCGATAATTTCGTGGTTGTCTCTGAATCATTCCGAAGTCGCGATGGTCGCTGTGAAATTTTTCCGACGGAATCGATTCGAGAGTCACTGTTCTCGTTCATACTATGGGGTACCTCATAGGAGCGTTCGTCAACTTTCTTTGACGCACTGAGCGAACTTCAGTGCTACTCTCGAATACACGCTTCATCGTAATAACTCTCGGTGTAAGTAGCGTGGTTAGCAATTGGTGTTAGAACTGCTAAATAGCCAATTATAACTGGTAACGGCTGATCGTCGGTCTCTTAGCCCAGCAGAGAGTACCCTCCCACCAGAATTTATTCTAACCTTATCGTTAAATTCAATCATATGCATATAGAATAGTGAGCAAAAGTACTGTCGATCAGATCTGGTTAAGATGCTTTCGTACAGAGATTCGTCGTAGGTCGTTGCGTCTGAGTGTGAGTCACTCTGAAGAAATGATGCAGGAGAGACCCTCGATTTGATCAGTCCCGTGTAGAGTTCTGAAAGGCAGTATTAATTCGATAATTGATAACAATCCAAAACCCTCGCAATGAAGAGCCAAACGGCGCCAGGACTCGAATAGCGGCCACTATAGCTACTTGCTTTGCGACCTCGTACAGAGATTGCACAACAGAATGCTACTGTCTATTAGACCGTATTAACTAATACCACGGAAAGAGCAACGGATGTCGGAAGGTCAAAATGAGTCAGTCGAAAGACACCCGTTCACTGCCTAAATCGATGCGTCACAAGCGTATCTTGGACGTGGCAGCAGACAACCCGGATGCATCAATTGAGAGTATCGCCAACAAAGTCCCAAGTGCGACTCCAAAACTCACAGAGCAAGTGTTAGAGGAGTACGGCGACCCAGCCAATGCAGAGCCGGATTCTCCCACTCCGGCTATATCGGAACCTACAGAGTCTGATGACTACCCTGCCGAGTCAGATCTGTCCGAGAGTCAGCGGAAGGTGTTACGCGCGATCTGTCAAAATCCGGATGCGTCACAACGGGAGCTTGCAGAGGATCTCGGTGTCTCGGCGGCAACGGTTAGTAATCGCGCAAATTCGATTAGGGGGTTCGATTGGAGTGATCGTAAAGCGTTTGCAGAAGCGGTGCTCAGCACTGAAACCAAAAGCCAAGAACGAAACTCAAGGAGTATGTCCAACGGAAATTCGGAGAGCAGTTTCTCACTCCATGAACTTGAAGACCGAGTCTCGGCCCTCGAAGAGAAGGCGGACCTCGGTGGACGGCAACAGGAGGAAAGAGCCCTGAGTGATACGGAACTCGTGCACAAGATGGTGCACGCATGCATCCAGTACGAAGACATATGTGACGAAGAAGAACGTCGAATTCTAGCGTTCTTCATAGAGTGACGATAGCTGTCTAATCGAATCCCAAAGGACAATACGGGATGTCAGAGGCGTTTTTAGTCGGTCTAGCGATGTGATAGGCCATCTCAGTCGGTGTGCAAAGTCTATCGACGCCGATTGCCATAGCATCGGGATGGTATGTCGTTGTGCCCCGTCTGGGGTACCGGACCCTCGACCGGACCGAAAGCGTCGGCAACACGAATTGTGTCTTCAGAAACCGATGTCAACTCGCTTCACCCTGGCGTGTCGCTCTGTGTAATCATCCGTTGAACGCTGTTTAGTACTAACCCGCAAAAGATGGCCAGAATCCCAGGGATGGTGACGAAGCCTGCAGTAAGCACTTTCGCCGCATAGAACACTCCGCTCTGTTGATAGAGTAGAATGGCGTGGACGCCGTATATCGTCCCCACAGTTGTAAGAATAATACCCGGAACACCAAAAAATAGAACGGGATGCTTATCTCGAATCAATTGGAGTATCAGCGCCACTACAGCGATCCCGTGGTGAACCGAGTTGTAGGTCTGTCCGTCGACGTCTTTGTACCGAACGTTGATGGGGCGTTCCTGGATCCGCAGATCCTTTTTTGTGGCCTCGCTCAGCATCTCCGTCTCCACACCGTATCCGTTGGTAGTCAGGCTTAGTGACTCAACAGCCGTCGGCGAAAAGGCTCGGAAACCGCTCTGCGAGTCGCTTACATTGGCACCTACCGAGACGAACGTAAGTGCGTCTAATATGGTTTGTCCGAACCGTCGGTACAACGGAGTCTCGTCGTGCGTCTGGTCGTCTGAATACCGACTCCCGATAACGATGTCGGCGTCCCCCGCCAGTACCGGTTCCACGACATTCGGGATGTCGTCGGGGAGGTGCTGCCCATCCCCATCAAGGACCACTAGCGCGTCGTAACTTGCCGACTTTGCGTACGAGAGCAGGCTACGCATCGCAGAGCCTTTTCCAGCGTTACACTCGTGTTCGAGGACTGTCGCACCCGCACGGCGGGCCAGTTTGCTGGTGTCGTCATCACTGCCATCGTCGACGACCACGACTTCGTCTACGTACTCGCTCACACCGTGGACGACGCTCCCGATCGCGACTTCTTCATTATATGCGGGGACACCTGCAATGACCGGCCCTGCTGGCCTGTCAGCCGCACCTTCTATTGCACTCGATTTCGAACCCTCTTGATTCACGTTTTGTGTAGTTGTTCCCATTTTTGTCGTATTTTCGCTTTCTGGAGACCCAACTGATCCTTTCTGTTCCCCTGCTCTTACGATTTCAGGTCATCTTCTCCTTTTTTCGTTCTGCAAAGTAAATCGTAGTGTCCGTTCCTTGGGCGGCCCGAAGAGAACGATGCCCTCTGGAAGGATTGTATCGAACTGGCAGCCCTGCTGGTTCCACTGAACTCTCGCTCATGTTGTACTGCCAACATATCCGCCGAGGCTATATAAAAGTTTGTTGTCGCACGTCTGCTATATTTGACTGTGGAGTAGGACAGAGGCGACCGGTGCTGAAGCGGTCGTACATCGACGTGCTAGTGAGTAGAGTGCTAATCGTACATCGACTGTCCACCCTGGGGACCCTATTACGAAGCCCCGTATCCCATTACTCGGTGGATACCGAGGTGAATTCCTCTCAGTACAATTGAAAGCCGGGATAGGTTTTCGTTAGCGGGTAACGGGGACGAGTTTTAGAAGATTACCCCTCTTTTCCTCGTTGATAAATCTGAGTGTCTGTCGTAAGGTATGTCCTCCGTCGGAGTGAGATGGATTACTTTGAGTAATCCAGTCTTATGAAGTCACATATCTATCCAAATCGATGGTGTTCCATCTCCCTCTCACGTCCAGGTTGCAGCATGGGGTGAAGAAAATAACAGGCGTACTTCTATCATGTTCGAGAGTTCCGAGTTGTCTCCGAGTATCTGATTACTCAGTTTGTGAAATTCGACCTAGGATAGATAGGCCACATCAAACAATACAAAATCAACGTCGTACAACCGTTCAGAAAGAGATCGCGAGTGGAAACCGTCTAAAACTGCTCGTGATCGATACCAAAAACACCGAAATCCCCGAGACGAACCGAGTACGAGTATAGATATTGCCTCGTCAGTCAGATAAATATCGTTATTTCTCCCAGATATGCATCTGCACCAATATTTCTCATTAAATAGATTCGATTCGGTCACAGAAATGGCTAAACTGAGACTCTCAAAACCAAATAGGCCCAATATAGACATATTTCTAGTCCCCTATTTCTCAACTCTACTTATTGATCGTAATATTTCGTTGTATAAGCCGAAGATTGTTTCGCTATCATCAGGCATACTACTTGTATAAGACTATTGCAGGCGTCAAGCGAGAAGGTGGGGTTCGTGGCCGACGACGAACTGGGTCAGACCGGACCGTGTCGACGGGGTGCGTTAGCTGTGCTGGGACGTCTGAGTGTAGCTTCAACCGTGAGTGTACCTGCTTATCTCCTCTGGGCGCGTATCTACTGGAATGGGAGCGAAGAAATACGTCGTGGAGCTGTCTGAGGAAGACCGCAACACGCTTGAGTGGTTCATTTCGACCGGTGAACGCAAGGCCGAGGATAATACACGAGCACGGATCCTACTGAAAGCCGATGACGGGCTCACTGATTCGGAAATCAGTGAGCACGTCGGTTGTTCTCCCAAGACGGTCTCTAACACGCGCAAAGCATACTGTGAGCGAGGGCTCGCGGCGATTCATCGCCGCAAGCCCGACCGTGAATACGAGGTCAAAATGGATGGTGCCGCCGAAGCCCACCTCATCCGACTCGCCTGTAGCGAACCCCGGAAGGACACGCTCGCTGGACGCTGCATCTCCTTGCCGACGAACTCGTTACCCTCGACGAGATCGACTTCGAGTCGATCTCTCACGAAACCGTCCGACAGCGGCTAAAAAAACACCCTGAAACCCCATCTCTCTGACTACTGGTCGATCCCAGCCGAGAATGACGCTGACTTCGTCTACCATATGGAGGACGTTCTCGACCTCTACCACGAACCATACGACGAGACGCGTCCAGTCATCTGCTTCGACGAATCCAGCAAAGCACTCCGTGGGCACGAACGCGACCCGCTCCCGGCGCGACCGGGAGCGGTCGCCCGTGTCGATCACCGCTACGAACGCAACGGGAAAGAACGGATTCACCTCGCCACGGAACCGTTGACTGGCTGGGTGAACGTCGAAGTCACCGAGCGACGACGCACCACCGAGTTCATCGACCGGATGGTCGAACTCGCAGACAACCACTACCCGGATGCGGACCGCATCCGGGTGGTGGTCGATCAACTCAACACGCACAACCCGCTGGCTTCTATCAGTTCTTCCCGCCGAATGAAGCCCAAGCGTACCTTGATCGGTTCGAGTTCCACTACACGCCCAAGAAAGGAAGCTGGTTGAATATGGCCGAGATCGAACTGGGTGTGCTCAAACGACAGTGTCTCGACCGTCGAATCTACCACGCAGCGACTCTCCGGTCGGAGGTCGCTGCGTGGCAAGATCATCGGAACGCGGCTAACCGACTCATCGACTGGCAGTTCACCACCGACGACGCACGAATCAAGCTACGCCGGCTCTACCCGGTCGAAATTGAAATCGAAGAGGACCGGCAAGTTCAGGGTTGAAGCTACACTGAGATTGACGACCCCGTGGGACGAGATCAGTGCCAGATAACTGACCACCACGAACGCGTCGTCGTCCGGAAATGACTGACACCCGTGGAGCAGTAATTTGACGTTGTCACATCGTCGATCTAGATAAGTGATTCTTGCAGTTGGCGAATAGTGACAGTGTCCAAATAACAATCAATCGCACCTCGAATACACGCGGTGGAGCATGAATTACACCGAATGGGCCTCGAGACAGCTGTTTCTCCGGAGCTCCGGGAGCGCGCTGGGAATCGTGGGAGGGGACCTATCTCTCAACAGACAACAGTCTCGCCCATCCAGACGACGAGGACGGTGACGACCGCGAAGACGACGAGAGAGAAGAGGAGGGGCGACGGAACGCGGTCGTCGACGAACTTCGAACGTCGTTCGCGAGTCCGAACCGCTACCTCGACGCCGGGGAGCGAGTCGACGACTTCGAGGACCTCGACGAGTGGGAGGTCGAGAGCGGGTCGCTCAACGTCGAAGCGGCGGACGTCTACAGCGGCACCCAGTCCGCGCGGCTCACCTTGGAGTCCGACGAGGACGGAACCCTCTAAATCAGCCGAGAGTTCGATGACCTCGACCTCTCGGACCGGGCCCTCTCGCTGGCGCTCAAACTCGAGGTGACAGAAGTCGAACAGTTGACTGTCGTCGTTGAGGACGACGACGGCGACGAGGTGCGCATGGAACGTCGGACGATCACGCCCACGTACGGCTGATTCCGTCTCGACCTCGGCATCACCGAAGATGACGGCGACCCGGACCTCTCGGAAGTCGAGGAGATTCGGCTCGGCATGAATCAGGATAACGGGCGCCCCATCGAAGTGCTGGTCGACGACCTCCGTGCCACCGAACGAGGCGACAGTGGCTACGTCGCCCTGACCTTCGACGATACCGAACGCACCCAGTACACCCGGGCCTTCCCTGTGATGGAAGCGTACGACTTCCCCGGATTCGCGGCCATCAATCCCGACTGAGTGGGGGACGACGACTACCTCTCGCTCGACTAGCTCCGCGACCTGCAAGCCGCTGGGTGGGAAATCGGGAGTCACACGGTCGACCACGAGCGGCTCACGGAACTCGAGGCCGACGCGATTCGCTCACAGGTCCGCGACGCCAAAGCGTGGCTCCTCGACAACGGGTTCGAGGGCGGGGCGAGCAGTTTCGTCTATCCGTGGGGCATCAACGACCCGCGGAGGCGGCGACACTCTTCAGGCGGTACTTTCTCACGGTGTTCCGTGATGATCTTTTGTAATGTTTCCCGCTCGGCGAGATCAGGTCCGCCGTTCGTAGACGAGCACCGAGAACAGCGGGAACACGATTCGCAGGTCTCGCTTCTTCACGCGTGACCATCCATTGGCCTGCAATTGATCGTCGATGTCACCGACGGTCGTCTTGTGGTCGGCACCGCTGAAGCCACCGAACCGTCTACCGAGTTCGCAGATGACGTTCTCGGTCGGTCCACAGACGAGCAACTGCCCGCTCTCGTCGATGACGCGGGCTATCTCGTCGCTCACGTGCGCCAGATCAGAGATGTGTTCGAGCATGTCCATCGCGACGACAGCGTCGGCGGAACCCGTCTGTAGCGGGATCGAGTCGACGATGGGCGAGTCGTCACCGACGGCGTCGAGCACGACCTCCACGCGGCCGATGTCGCGACCTCTAGCAGGTCGACGGTATCGGTGACAAGAGGGCCGAAAAGCTCCTCGAAGAGTTGTAGTAAGAAGTTCCAACATAGCCGCTCATAGTTGCTCTTGACAGCCGCTGATGAAAGATTGAAGTCGGGACCCGACAGTTGGGTCAACACTCAAGAGGATACTGTGACACCCCTCGTGGGGGAACTGGAACACGAACGCCTTCTCGTGGTAGTGGATGAGACATTGCTTGCTCCCGAGGGGTGCCTCCTCAGTCATGTCGCTCGTCAGTTCTGGGATCACTCTGAACGATTCTACGACGGATTTGTACTCTTCAGCCGTGTACTTGCCTTTGAGGTCGTCCCGAAGGTACACTACGTCACAATCATCCTCGTACACGACAGCGATGGTACGCAGAGCGTTGTCCACACTTTTGCGGGCGTATTCCGCTAATCGGGCAGTTGTCTCGTGAGGCATATCTGGAATCTCACGAGAGGAACCCTTAGTACTGCGGGCCGGAGTTGATAGCCATATCCTACTCTCTATCGTGAACGCCAACAATGTGGATAATTGACATGGCTAGCCAGAGAGTTCCTGATAGGTCGTCGGTGTGGCAACGACTCTACGAGGACTACGATGTCAAAGATAGCATGTACGAACTGTGGACGAGAAATCACGTTTGGAAAAGACGGTCAAGAGTGGCGCGCCCCGATGCGATACTGTCCGCGCTGTGGTGAGGGGTTCCCGCCACGTGAGGAGTGGTAACGGAGAGGACTCACACATCAAGCCCCTCAACGTGTCTCTTTTCGTGGCCGAACGTGACGGTCGCGTTCAGGAACGTCTCGCCATAGTGCTGGCCGGCACGTTTCGCGTCGCCGTAGCACCGTGCCCACCGTGACAGCGCACTGTCACCAGCCAGCAACGTCTCGCCGTCTCGACCCACCCGGCGGCGTCGGCGAGTCCCGAACAGATCCTCGAACTTCTCGCGCATGACCTCGTCGGCGAAGTCGACGACACCGTTCGCGGACTCCAGCACGTCCTCGAACGTGGCAAGCGTCCGGTAGACCGCCGGCGTCGACGTATCACTCGCCCCGGCCAGCGTGTCGTAGTACATCCGGCCGCCGTCAGCGAGTGCCTGGACGACTGACCGCTCGCTCGGAGCGACATCGTCAGTGGCGACGGAGTCCCAGCTGTCGGGGGAAACACTGGTCACAGAGGTCGCAGCCGTCGACGTCACGGGAGTCGATCGGTCACCGGGCCCAGTTACCCTGCGTGAGACACGGGGTCTCCAGCGTGACCATCGTGGGCGGCACCTCCGCCCGTCGTCAGTGGCTGGACGTGCTGTCAGGGGCTTCGAGATACGCTCCGCAGAGATCGCAGATGGGCCGCTCGTTAGGATATGAGAGGGTCATGCGACCACCCCCTACAGCGGCCGCTAACTGTCGGGAAACCCGGAAAAGGGTTGTACGGTATGGGCCGGCGCGAATTCGAATCGCGGTTACGGCCACCCGAAGGCCGAAGGATACCAGGCTACCCCACCGGCCCGTGCGATAGCATCTGAAAGAATGCGAGGGCGATTTTTAACCCTTCCGG
This sequence comes from Haloarcula sp. JP-L23, assembly GCF_011602445.1. Lineage (NCBI taxonomy): Archaea > Methanobacteriati > Methanobacteriota > Halobacteria > Halobacteriales > Haloarculaceae > Haloarcula > Haloarcula sp. JP-L23. The sequence goes on from NZ_CP050014.1 coordinate 3,424,230, forward strand.
AACGGCCGAGCATCTGCGGACCACCGGCACACGGTTGGACCCACTGCCCGGGCAGAAGATATTTATCCGCGAGTGGTTACTCACGAGTTGAGTAACTATGACCATTCTCGTCACCGGGGCCGACGGCTACATCGGTTGGCCCACCGCCTTGCGCATCGCGAACCGAACCGACGACCGCGTCCTCCTCGTGGACAACTTCGCCCGCCGCGAGTGGGTCGAAGAGGTCGGCGCGACGAGCGCCACCCCCGTCGCGTCCATCGACGAGCGCATCCGCGCGGCCGAGGAGACGCTCGGGGTCTCGAACATGTCCTTTGTCGAGGGCGACCTGACCGAGCGAGCGTTCGTCGACGAACTCCTGCAGGTCCACGAACCGGACACCATCGTCCACGCCGCCGCGCAGCCCTCCGCGCCGTACTCCCAGATCAACGGCGAACGAGCCAACTACACCCAGCACAACAACATGCAGGCCACGCGGAACCTGCTGTGGGGCCTCGAAGAGAACGATCTCACGGATACGCACTTCGTCGAGACGACGACGACGGGCGTCTACGGCGCGCCGGAGTTCCCCATCCCCGAGGGCGGTGCGACCATGGAGAACCAGGGCGAGGCCGACGACGTGCCGTTCCCCGCGATGGCTGGGAGTTGGTACCACCTGACGAAGTCCCACGACGCGGCCAACATGCGGTTAGCCCACAAGCAGTTCGACATCCCCATCTCGGACGTGCGCACGGCCATCACGTACGGGACCGAGACCGCCGAAACCCGAGAGGACGACCGCCTGAAGACGCGCTTCGACTTCGATTACTACTTCGGGACGGTCACGCACCGCTTCTGCGCGCAGGCCGTCGCCGGCTACCCGGTCACCGTCTACGGCAAGGGCGAACAGCGCAAACCGTTCGTCTCGCTGGAGGACGCCGTCGAAGGCCTCGCGCAACTGGCCCTTTCCGACGCCGACGACCGGCCCGAGGGCCTGACCGTGTACAATCAGGTCACCCGAGCCATCAGCATCGTCGAGATCTCCGAGACCATCGCCGACGTGGGGAGCGAGTTCGAGTTGGACGTGGCCGTCGAACACTTCGAGAACCCACGCGACGAGGACGAGACCCACAAGATGGAGATCGCGAACGAGCGCTACGACGATCTGATCGGCGGGCAGGCCCAGTCCTTCGAGGAGGGCGTCGAGGACATCTTCGAGACGCTGACCCGTTACGCCGACACCATCGAGGCCCACGAGGACCGCTTCCTGCCGGGCGTCTTAGCGGAATGACGACCGACGTCCTCGTCACGGGCGGGTGTGGCTACATCGGGAGCGACCTGATTCCGCGCCTGCAGGCCGACGACCGCGTGGGTGAGGTGGTCGTCCTCGATAGCCTCACCTCCGGGTCGCCCCGGGCGCTGATGGGCACCGTCGACGGCAATCTGGCGTTCCGCCGCGGCGACGTCCGCGAGTACGGCGACGTCGAGAGCGCCATGCGCGGCGTCGACACGGTGGTCCATCTGGCCGCCATCACTGGCGCGTCCAGCACACACGACCGGCGCGAGGAGACGGTCGCAGTCAACTACGACGGCACCGAGAACGTCCTGAAAGCCGCCGGGAAGTTGGGCGTCGAGAACGTCGTCTTCGCCTCCTCGTGTAACGTCTACGGGCGGGCGACGAGTACGGACATCGACGAGACGGTCACGCCGGACCCGATCAACCCCTACGCCGAGACGAAACTCGACTCCGAAACCCTGCTGCGGGAGTACTGCGAGGAGTTCGGGATGGACGGCACGGCCCTCCGGATGGCGACGAACTTCGGCTACTCGCCGGGTGTCCGGTTCAACCTCGTCGTGAACTACTTCGTCTTCCGGGCGCTGACCGGCCGCACGCTCACCGTCTACGGCGACGGCTCGAACTGGCGACCGTTTATCCACGTCTCGGATGCCGCTCGCGCCTACAAGCACGCTGCGCTCGAACCGGGTGAGTGGGACGAGACGGTGTACAACGTCGGAAGTTCCGACGCCAACTACCAGATTTCGGAGATAGCCGACGTCGTCGACGAGGCGGTCGGCGCCGTCGACATCACCTACCTCGAAGACGAACACCCCGGGCCCTCCTACCACGTCGACTTCGACCGACTTCGCAGTACTGGCTTCGAACCGCAGACCACCCTCCGCGAGGGGATTCGCGACATCGCACGGAGATTCACCGATGCCTGAACGAACAGTAGACACGCCACACGTCGCTATCACGGGCGCGGCCGGCTACATCGGCAGCCGCGTCCTCGTCGAACTGCAGGAACAGCACCCCGACTGGGACCTCACCGCCATCGACAACTTCTACAGGGCGAAGGTCCGCTCGGTCGGCGATGTCGATATCGACCACGTCGACATCCGCAACCGCGACCGACTTGAGACCGCGCTAGACGGTGCCGACGTGGTCCTTCATCTGGCCGCCGTCTCGGGCGTCGACGACTGCGAGGAGAACCCGGATCTGGCCTACGAGGTCAACGTCCAAGGGACCGACAACGTCGCGTGGTTCTGCCGGAAGACCGGTGCCGCCATGGCGTTCCCGTTCTCGATGGCCGTCATCGGCGACCCACAGGAGTTCCCTATCACCGCCGACCACCCGCGAGAGCCCATCAACTGGTACGGCCGGACGAAACTCCTCTCGGAGCGCGCAATCGACACCTTCGCCGACGGCGCGTTCCCGGCCCACCAGTTCATGATCTCGAACCTCTACGGCGGCCACGTAGTCGACGGGGAGCGCATCTCGAAAGGGACCGTCATCAACTTCTTCCTCGACCGTGCGCTGGCCAGCGAGACGCTGACGGTGTACGAACCCGGGACTCAGTCCCGTAACTTCGTCCACGTGAACGACGTGGCGCGGGCATACGTCCGGAGCGCGGAGCGTTTGCTCGACCAGCTGGCAGCCGGCGAGACAGGCGTAGAGAAATTCGAACTAGCTAGCGACGAGGACCCGAGCGTCTACGAGGTGGCCGAGGTGGTCCAGTCGGTCGCGACCGAGTACGGGCTGGACGCTGACATCGCTCGCGTTGAGAATCCGCGTGGTGACGACGAAACCATGGTCGAATCGTTCGGCGTCGACACGACTGCGGCACGCACTCGCCTCGGATGGACACCGGAACACCGCGTGGAGTCAACTATTGAGCAGATATTCACCGAACTGCAATAACATACTTATTTCGCCAACGACCGAACACACACAGATATGGATCTCCGGTGGAAGTTACACCAGACACTCTACTTTCTTCGGGCCTCGGTATCCCGCGCGCTTGGCAGATTTCTCCGCACTTCCGGGCTAGCCCCAGGATTACGGGACGCGTTCGAACGAGTCGAGCGCGCTGTCGTCGGCGACACGAAGCCAATACGCATAGCGGGCTCGGTGGTCTCGTTCAAACGGTTAGACGAGGGGGTGACGTTCACCGATTACACACAAAAAGAGCGGAGAGTAATCAAGGATATTCTGGCCACGTGTACCCCGGAGACGACGTTTTTCGACATCGGTGCGAACTACGGGATGTACACCTGCCTCGTCGCGGATGTCGCCGGTTCCGACAACGTCGTCGCTTTCGAACCGCATGCCGGGAACACGACGCTAATCAGGGAGAATTTATCGATTAACGATCTTCAGGCGACGGTCGTACACGCTGCTGTCGGCGACAGCGACGGGACGGTTGATTTCGCTCTCCAGACAGAAACAGCCGGCGCCACGCACAATATGGCACTCCCCGACGGGCCAGCGGCGACTACGAGCACTATGGACACGGTGGTGGAAGTAGAGATGACGACCCTTGACTCGTACGTTGAGGAGGAGTCCTGCCCAGTGCCCGAAATCGTAAAAATCGACGTCGAAGGGGCCGAGTACGGCGTCATCGATGGAGCGAGAGAAACTTTGGAACACGACGACTGCCGACTCGTCTATTGTGAGGTTCATCCTCGCCATCTCCCGGACTACGGACACGATGCAGATGCCGTCGAAAGTGCTCTTGTAGATCTCGGCTTCGAAGTAGAGGTAGTACATAAGGAGCGGCAACAAGACAAATCGGATGAGGCGTACTTCCTTCGCGCCATCAAGCCGTAATCGGGAGTTACATCATATCTACCTGCTGTCAGTGGGCGAACAGAACAGCTCTCGACCACGTTCTGAGAGGACCGAACGGTCTATCGAGATGTCGAACTCGTGTTCTATCTCCGAGATCGTCATCCGTTTCGAGACGACTTTCTCCCAGTAGTCGACGCGGCGCTCGAAGCCAGGCGTCGGGTCGTAGTATCCCCGTAGCACCGCGAGAAGGAACGCTATCGGGTACGAAACTAACTCGTAGTACAACACAGGACTTGACCACGACCGCTGGGAGACCGTCCATCGGACGCTGCTCCAGAACCGTGTCCCCATCCGTAGTTGTGCAATTTTGACGTGAAACATCTTTTTCAGGCGGTCCTGGAGATCGTATCTGTAGCCAATCTCCTCGACGAACGGCTCGTGGTGCAGCCAGAGGAGAGCATCGCGGTGCGCGAGTCGCTGGCGCAAATCCACGTCTTCGGCGATATCCAAGCTCCGATAGGGTACTTCGAGGAGGAGGTCCCGCGGAGCCATGTTTATCGCTTCGCCCTTGAGATAAAATCGAAGTCCACGCCCGCTTCGATCTGGTGATAGATGTTCACGAAGTTACGTATGCCACTTCCATAGCGGTCATCAGCGTCCAGCGATTCGAGGATATACTCCCCTTTTCCAGTTCGAACGACGTGTTTCTCGCCTCGGCGAGATTCGAATGGTCCCGAACGACGTATCGGAGCTGCTTATGGATGTCGGCGAGCGACGCTAAGATATCGAGGGAACCATCTGTCGACCCGTCGTCGACAACGAGAACCTCGAATTCATCATCAAGTTGCGAGATGATACTTGTGAGCGACTCTTCGATTGTTTCGGCCATGTTGTAGTTACAGACCGCGACAGTGTACCGTACCATGTGTTCGTCGGGTGTGACAGAGAGAACAGGAGACTAGTACGTAATCGGGAGTAATAAGCGTACATGGAGGCGCGTGAGTGTTTGTTATCACGTCGACGGATGACCGACAGAATCAGTCATGTTTCACGAGGTGGGAGATAGGGACCCGGAGCTAGCTCAAAACCGAAGAGATCATAATGGACCGTTTCGATCGTCTATTCCTTGAAATAATCTGACGCATCTAGTTCAGCGTTCCGATGTCGTCTCGGGTGTCGAACAGATTATCATTGAGGGGTGCGGGCATGTATATCGCGTATTCCTCGTAAATGTTCCACAGCCGCCTCAGAACCGGTTTCAGCCGTTGGAAGGTGGCCAGTCGTACCGATACTTCCTGGCGACTGGCTGGTCGGGCGAACGAGACGTGCGCCACCGAGTCCGCGTATTCAGCTACCACCGCCTTCCAGCTCACTGTGGTCGATTCACGACGGTGTATGTGCCCGGTTCGACGGCGCTTTCAGTACACTGGACGATAGCGCGAGCGAGCGTGTCGGGAGCCACCACGTTCGACGGCGAGATAGCGTTCTCAAAATAGAACGTTTGGGGGATTCACGGACTACACGCTTTAGACCGGACCAGCATATACATTTTGTGTGCTTTCGTATCCGGCAGGAGAGAGCCCGTATACCCCGACATTCTGCTAGAGTCGTTGTAAGCGGTGGTACAGCGACCGCACACTGTCAAACAGCGGTAACCCCGTTCGGTCGTCAGTCGCCTTGACCAGCGTACCCGCCTTCCGTTTGACCAGATCAGGGTCCAGCAGCGTCCGAGCGGTAATCTGCAATGGGGCGACCGCTCCGGGGTCGTACGACAGCAGGTGACTCAGGTACTCGTAGGTCGCCCGCGCCGATTTGAGGTCGCTCGTGTAGGGCCGACAGAACTCCCGCGGGACGCTGGTGTGGTGGCTCGGGAGGTGCTTCCACAGTTCAGTTGTCCGGAGCGGTCCCTCGAACGGTTCCCCAAGGTCGTCGAACACCTCCGCTAACGCCGCTTCTAGTCGTGGGACGGTCTCCTCGGCACAGATGTCAGTCCGGAGCGCCGCCGGGTCGAACTCGTACCGGTTGGGGGCCGTAAGCATCGTCTCCATCGTCTCAGTTGCCTCGTCGAGATCCGAGACGATTGCGGCGTTATCAACCGTCAGGTAGTCTTGGCCACTCCCGGCCATATCGTCCCGGACCAGCACCGGGGTGCCACACAGCAGCGCCTCATGGATTGTCTTGGGGTTTCCCTCCTCGGCCGAAAAGAGTGCGCAGACGCGACTCGCGTTGTAGATGTACGGGAACAGTTGGTTGGGAATCGGGAACAGGTCGTCGTCTCTGACGGGTGTTGCGAGGTCGATGTTGTGTCGCTCGGTGTCGGTGAACTGGGTGTGGTACATATCAAAGAACGTCTCGTCGACGTTCAACTGGTCGTTGCCGGTCTTACCAGCGACGACGAGGACCCTCGGCGACAGTCCCTGGTCGTATAGTTGCCGGACGACACGGAGCAGGTCGCTGTGGCGCTTCCGTTTCGTCGGGTGCCCGACCGTGCAGATGTCCCAGTCTGTCGGTGATGGAAACTGCCGGAACCGCGGCGGGATGAAGTTGTACGACGCGAGTGGAATCCGCCGTATCTCGCCGGGTTCAGTGAACTGTACGGTGTTTGGTCGGGCCAGATGGAAGTCGACAAACGGGACGGGGTCGGCGTCGCGGGTGTACATCCCCCAATGCATACCGACGATGTACTCCCGTTTCAGCGTATGGAGACGGCGGACGAGCGGGACGATATCCGTGTCGAGAAACGCTCGTTCCTTGTGGGTGAAGACGACGATACCCTTCGAGTCGTTACGAGGTTCTTTCAAAACGAAGACCATGATATGTACGCCGGGTTCTCTTATCGCTCGTTTGTCCGTCGGCGTAATAGAACCTCGGTTGCGAGGTACAAGACAGGAGCGTCTGGAGTCGGGGACCGACCTGTCCACCCACTACGTCCTGCGTCCGCAGAGAATCGGACGCGGGTCGGTTCGGAGCCGGGTCTCGAATCCTCGTCGTCCCAGCGTTGCCCGTATCTCCTCGACCGGTGATTCGGCGTCGCGCTCTGCGGAACAGTCGACGGCGATTCGATCCACCGGGAAATCGCCGATACCCGCGACAACTTCGGGTTCTGCCCCCTCTGCATCTATCTTTAGAAAATCTATCTGGCTGACGCCGACGGCGTCCATCGCCGTCGGAAGCCGCATTGACTTGACTTGCAGTCGTTCCGTCCGTTCCCCGCTGTCGACGGCGAGCAACGAGTTGTCGCTGGGGTCCGGCGCGACGTTGAACGAGACGGTCCCGTCACTGTCGGAGATAGCCCGCTGGTACACCTCCACGTTCGCGAGGTCGGCCGTGTTGAGCCTGAGGCTCTCGAAACTCTGCGGGGCTGGCTCGAAGGCAACTACGTGTTCCGCAATATTTGAGGCCGGGAGTGTGAACTCACCCACGTAGGCACCTATCTCAACGACAGTGTCGCCGGGTTCGACCGCCGCGAACTCGTCTATGGTGTAGGTGTCGTACTTGTCGCGGCGATCCACCGATGCTTTCCGGATGTGGCGGAGGTCGGGGAAGTGATACTTCTCGCCCGTCGTGAGGTTCCAGTGACGATAGCAGTTCCCCGTGGGGTAGAGTAACTGCGTGTCTGTATAGGGGTTGAGAAGCCAGTAGACCGACGCCACGACGGCGAACAGCCATGGTGGCGAGTGGAGTCGGACGTACCGCTTGTAAGTCCCGGCCATTTCGTATCCATCTGGCGCGTACGCAGGTGAAATTTGCGATGAAGTCGGAACGTGACTGGGACGCTCAGAGGTAACCGAGTCGTTCAAGTTCGGCTCTGGTCTGGTCGTCGATGCGGCGCGTGACCGACTCGTACTCCTCGGCCTGTTGGGCGTTCGTCGCTTGCTGTGTGCGGATCGCGTCTTCGAGGGTCTGGACTACACCCGGTCGGTCGTCAGCGACGGTTCGTGTCTCGTCACCGCGCTCAAACAGGAGGTATCGCGGCGCGTCGAAGCGTTCGAACAGGTATTCCACCGGGTAGTTCTTGACTGCCGCCGCTTCGCGTATGGGATGGTCACGCACGGCGAGTTTGTAATCGGCGTTCTGGATAGTGGTGTACTGGAAATGGTCACCACGTTTGACCTCGGCAAACGTTCGCTCTTTGCCCGGTCGATCACCGGACAGCACAGGGCTGAGACTCTGGCCTTGCCAGTGGCAATCAGCACTGGGAACCGAGACGTCGGCGACGTCAACTGCTGTCGGGAGAATATCTATCAGTTCCACGTCGCCAGCGACGGTTTCGCCGCCGTTAGCGCTGCCGGGAAGCTTGATGAACAGCGGCACGTGAACGACCTCGTCGTAGAGCGGATAGGGGTTGTGCCCGAGAAATCCACTTTCCGCGTCACCGAGTTTTGGACTGGTCAAGTACTCCCGAAGCAGAGGCACAGCGTGTCGCGTACAGAAGTCACTGAGCAGGCCGTGTTCATACAGGTGGTGCTCGTCGAACAGTTCACCGTGGTCCGCCGTGATGACGACAAGGGTGTCCTCGTAGTGGCCCTCCGCTTCGAGAAAGTCGAAAAGGCGGGCGAGCTGGTAGTCAACGAACCGGAGTTCCGAATCGTAGGCGTCTCGGTGGTCGTTCTCCCCCGAAAATATCGATTCGGTCCGATAGGGTTTGTGCAGGTCGAAAAACCACAGCATCGAGACGAACGGGTCCCCAAGGGAGTCGAACTCCGAGATGAACGTATCGACCAAGTCGTCCGCACGTGGTTTCGTACCGTCCGGCGGTGTGGCGTCGTACACCGTTTCGAAGGCGTCCGCCAGCCCCCACTCGTCCGTGAACCATTCCATCCCGGGGACGGCGGTCACCCTGTGGCCGGTGTCGGCGAAGTAGTGGCGGAGTTTGTTGATGTTCTCCGGTAACCGGGTGGTCCTGTCGAGAGCCCCGTGTGTCGAGGGGTACGTCCCGGTCAGTAGTGACGACGACGCCGAGTAGGTAAACGTCGACTGCGTGAAGGCGTTCTCGAACGAGACAAAGTCTTCACCGAGTCTCACGTCCAATTCCGGTGTCGTGTCGCGATGGTAGCCAGTGTACGAGAACGCGTCGTATCTGGCACAGTCAAGGACACACCACAGGAAATTCATCGGGTTGGTGTATCCCACGGAGAGATATGAAAACACCGGTGTGTCGTACGACAAGGTGCCATAGTACGGCCGAAGCGAGCTGAGAGCGCCGGTAAAACAGCGCTCGAGAAGTTATAAACACACTGTCTGGTCCGCGGAACAGTCACACGGTTTATTTACTTCGGTACGGAACTCAGGACACGGTACACGGCAATCAATATGTCTGAAGAACTCACATTTCGTGAGAAATTTCGCGCACTGTCTCAGGTAGCGGCGTTTCGCCCGGCAACCACAGTGGGGTTGATAGCGCTGAGCCTCGTCGCGGCCGTGCTTGAAGGGATCGGACTCTCGTTCATTATCCCCATCGTCAAGCAAGTAAACGGCCCCGGAGCCTCAGACCGAGAGAGTGGTCTCATATCGGTGTTCCTCGACGTATACGAGTTTCTCGGCATCCCGTTCACCTTAGAGTCGGTAGTCATTGGAGTCATACTTGTCATGGGAACACGGTACGGAACGTCGTTTTTTGTCGAGTGGTTGCAAGGAACTATCAGGACAGTATACGTAAGACACCTCCAGTCAGAAGCATTCTCGAAGGCGCTAGACGCGAACGTTGCGTACTTCGACGAACAGGGGTCTGACGAGATACTGAACGCCATCGTTACGCAGGCGGCTATCGCTGGCGAAGTCATTCAGCGACTTGTCAGAGTCATCGAACACGGTCTTATGACTATCGTCTATTTAGCGATAACACTGTCTCTGGCCCCGAAGCTGACGATATTCGCTGGTGTATTCCTCGGGGGAATCATCTACGGCTTCCGGTATCTGGTTGAGTCAGCCTACACGCTGGGAGACAGAGTCGCCGACGCGAATGAGCGAGTCCAAACGGTCGTCCAAGCGGGGATGCAGGGTATCCGCGATGTGAAGGTATTCGGTCTGGAAACGGAGCTATACGAGGAGTTCGACGACGAAATCAGTGAATACGCCGAATCGCATATCGCCTTCCGGCGAAACAAAGCCGCGATGCACAACTTCTATCAGATGACGACGGCAGTTTCCGTGTTCAGTCTGATTTATTTTGCCATCGAGTTTACATCGCTCTCGATCGGTGGACTTGGAATATTTCTGTTTGCCATGTTCCGCCTCTCACCGAAGGTGAGTACGCTGAATAATCTCGCATATCAATTGGAGGGGGACCTCCCACACCTGTACCGGACACAGCAATTCATCAAGACGCTGGACTCCAAGGCCGAGCCCAGAACAAATAACCGAGCCCCTGAGAGCGTCGACCGCGTGTCGTTCGACGAGGTGAAGTTCAGTTACTCCGGCGAGATGCCAGTCCTTCGAAATGTGTCGTTTTCGGTCAACAGGGGGGAGTTTATCGCCTTCGTTGGCTCTTCGGGCGCAGGGAAATCGACCATCGTGTCACTGTTGGCACGAATGTACGAACCCGACAGCGGGCAGATAACCGCTAACGGCACGGATATCCGTTCATTCGACGTGCAGTCGTGGCGCTCGAAAGTCTCGGTCGTTCGTCAAGATCCGTTTATTTTCAACAAGACGCTTCGGTACAATCTCACGCTCGGGAACCGAGAGGCAACGGACGAAGAAATCAAACGGGCCGCGGAACTCGCACAGGTGACGGAGTTTCTTGATGACCTCCCGAACGGATACGAGACGGTACTCGGTGACAACGGCGTCCGTGTTTCGGGCGGACAGCGACAGCGTATCGCTATCGCGCGAGCACTGCTAGTCGGCAGCGATATTCTCGTCTTGGACGAGGCTACCAGTGACCTCGACACCGCACTCGAACAGCGGGTCCACGACGGAATAACCGATGCAGACGAAGACATCGCTCTCGTCGTCGTCGCACACAGGCTGTCGACGGTCACCGGTGCAGACCGAATCTACACGATGAACGATGGAAACGTCGTCGAGATGGGAAGCCACGAACAGTTGGTCTCACAGAACGGCGAGTACGCCCGTCTGTACAGCAATCAGTAGTCGATAGCATGGGCTGTTAGTCGGCCAGATGTGACTCGGTCAGGATAGTGTGAGCGGACACGGCGTCGGACACACGCCGTCCCACGACGGCATCAAGGTCCAGCGGCGAGAGTCCGGATGCCGGGCGCAGTGCGGTGAGGTCGTCTTCGGTCAGCGTCTCGCCAGCCTCGACGTCGCGGGCCGTCGCGAGACTTCGCCGCATCGTCTCCCGTATCTCTCGTTCCTCCGCGAACACTGTCGAACGGTCGCCGGTCCCGTGCATCGCCGTGACGCGGGCCGTCTGCTCAACTATTGTCGCCAATTGGCCTGGAGTGGCCGAGAGGCGATGGTCGCCGATGTCTTGTGACTTATCGAGCGTGAAGTGTTTCTCGATGACCTGTGCTCCGTGCGCGGCAGACGTAATCGGCGCAAGCGTGCCGATGGTGTGGTCGGAGTAACCGACCGGCACGTCGTAGCGCTCCCGCAACGTCTCTATCATAGCCAAGTTCGCGGCGTCGTCAGGCGTCGGATACGACCCCATGCAGTGTAGCAGCGTCAGCCGCTCGGTCGGCAGTTCTGCGACAGCTGCATCGAGTTCCTCCAGGGTCGTAAACCCGGTCGAGACAACCAGAGGAAGGCCAGTATCGACCGCATCTCTGAGCAGGGGCAGGTTCGTCACGTCGCCGGAGGCGATCTTCAAGAACGGCGTCCGCTCAGCAGCGAACGCCAGCATCTCCGTGTCGAACACGCTGGCCACGAAGTCGATATTGTGGTCGTCACAGGCCGCAACGACCTGTTCCCATTCTGACCGCGTCAACTCCAGTTCCTGGAACCGCTCGAACTGTGAGTCGTACTCGTCTCCGGCGAGTGGGAGCGGCGGGTGATCGCGGGTGATGAGGTGTTCAGCCTGATACAGTTGGAACTTCGCAGCATCGGCCCCAGCGGCCGCGGCCGTCTCGACGTACTCCATTGCCGTGTCGGCGTCGCCGCCGTGGTTCCCACCGATTTCGGCGATGACGTAGGGTCGGTCATGGTTGTGAAACGGGAGCATGTGGTGTCGCACTCGACTCTATGTGGGAACGCACTACAAAAAGTGTCTTTCTCCCGTCGATCAGTCCTGATAGGCGAGCAGCGCCCGGGCGAGCGTCAACTGGAACTCAGTGTCGATTTCGACGGCGCTCTTGCCCTCCTGAACGATACCGCGCACATCCGTACCCAACGCGAAGTCGTCGTGGTCCCAGTCAAGTAACAGGTTGGGCTGACGGAGGTATATCGCGCCAGTGAACCCATAGACATCCGGGCGGTCCTGTCGCTGGTCGGGCACCTCCTCAGTGAATGGGAGCGGTTCGACCCGGTCGTCGGCCATCCGGTAGGCCCGGTAAGGGTGCGTGTCCGTCACCTTCGTCACAGATACCACGGAGTCACACCTCGTAGAGCGCGCTTTCTCGACGGCCGCGTCGATTTGGGCCGCCGTGGTGAACGGCGACGTCGGTTGGAGACAGAGGACGTAGGCCGGGTCAACGCCGGTGTCGAGGCAGTGTTCGAGGAAGTGTTCGACCACGGCGATGACGGGAACGTCGTCAGTAGCGAGCGCGTCGGGTCGGGTAAAGGGGACCTCGGCACCGTACTCCTCGGCGGCCGCGGCTATCTCCTCGTCGTCCGTCGAGACGACAGGCGTACCCACGGACTCCGCCTCGAGCGCGCTCGCTATCTGGTGGGCGACGAGTGGTTTCTCGCCGAGTCGGCGGAGGTTCTTTCGGGGGATGCCCTTCGAACCGCCACGTGCCGGAATCACGACAGGGACAGTATCAGTCATCGTTCCCTCGGTGTGCGAACGCAGGCGTGAGTTCGTCGTGGTCCTCCAGCAGTCGTTTCGAGACGACCCAGTCGAACCACGAGTCGATGTGCAGCGAGGCGACCTGTGACTGGAGAACGTGACCGACACGGCTCCCGATGAGATCCTTGTGCTGGCGCAGAGTTGTCGCCCCAGTGACATAAATGCTGCCGTTCTCCTGATAGAGCGCCTCGCGCTCCTCGCGGAGCAGGCGTCTCTCGAACAGCGGTTCGAGACCGTACTCGCCGGGTTGCCACTGAAATTTCCGGTTCTCACAAACGCTGATGACCGAATCGACCGAAAAGATGTTGTACGTGTCTATCGCTTCGGTGATGTGGTCGGCCGTCCGGAGCGGCGACACGTACGGAAGTTGGACGAGCAGGTCGGGTACGTACGACTCCGTAGTCTTTAGTTCCTCCAACAGTGCCATGGTCACGTCTGACAGTTCAGCTGTCGGGTCGCTGAGTTCGGACGGCCGGAGTCGGGGGACCGACGCACCGAGGTCTTTCGCGACCCCCGCGATCGCCTCATTGTCAGTCGAGACGACGACGCGGTCTACCTGGGGCGTCGCCAGCGCCTCGCTGATTGTGTAGGCAAGTAGTGGCTCGCCGTCGACCTTCCACAGCGCCAGCGGGTCATCGTGGTCGGGCGTCCCCTCCGGCGGGTTGACACGCTGTTCCGTCCGTGCCGGGACGACGGCCAGTATCTCCTGGTTGTCGGCCACGCCGAAGTTCGACTCGGCGAAAGAGCGTTTCACGCCTCGCCGTGCGCTCATCCGCCCAGTCAAATTCATTGACATGTTCGACGTGTGCTGGCGGTAGTACATCAGGGGCAGATTGACGTTATGGACGTCGAATTCGTCGGCGAACCGAATCCAGAAGTCGTAGTCCTCCTGATACGACAGCGACTCGTCGTATCCACCCAGTCGTTCCCATGCCGACTTTCGGTACAGGGCACCCGCAGCCAGCGGACTCCGGTTGAGCAGTTTTACCTCCTCGCCAACCTCCGGCAGACGGACATGGTCAAGTATCGTCCCTTCGGCATCGACCGTGTAGTAATCGGGATACACCAGTGCCGTCTCCGGGTGGCTGTCGAGGAAGGCGGTGAGGACGGTCAGGATGTTCTCATCGAAGTAGTCGTCGGCATCGAGCCGGACGATGTAGGTACCATTGGCAGCCTCGATACCGGCGTTACAGGCCGCAGGAAGTCCCACCCCGTCGAGATGCAACGGCACGATAGTGTCGGGGTGTTCGTGATGGTACGCCCGGACGATGTCTGGTGTCTCGTCGGTCGACCCGTCGTCGACGACTACCACCTCGTAGTCGTCGTACGTCTGGTCAAGGGCGCTATCGAGACAGGTCTCGAGGTACTCCGCGTAGTTGTGGGCGGTAACGACGATGCTCACAATTGGCGAACTCATCTGCTACCACCGCTTGCAGAAGGGCAGATAAACACATTTCGAACGTGTGGCCGGCGGACCGAACGGATACTGGTGCTCTGCACGGCTCAGTCGACGGGCTGATATGCGGTGGATGTCAGCATCCGTTCGCGCCCGTCCTCCTGTGGGATGCCACGGTGGTAACCCGACTGGTCCGAGATGATGAGTGTTCCTTTCGGGGCCGTAAAGGTCTGTACCTGCGACTCATCGTGGAACACCGCGTCCGTAGGGGGGTTCCCCCAGTACTTGTTGACTAGTGAGGAGGCCATCCGTTCGACGAACGACGGGTCGTGGGAACCGAGGGTATAAGAGTAGGGACCGTAGGACTCGTCGGGCACGTCGGTCAGGTAGACGAACGACTTGTACTTCCCGCTGTAAGTGTCAGCGTGGTACCCCCGCGTCGTCGTCACCGAGCGGTTGACGTACGCGTTGACATGTTCCGAGTCGTAGGCCTGCCCAGTCGCCGTCTCTATGATGTCGGTGATGAACTCGTCGTCACGGACCGCCCGGAGCTTCGGGTGGATGTAGTCAACGTTGAAGATGTCCAACATTCCGCTGTCGAACTCCCCACTCCGCTTATTCATTACCGGCACATCGGCCTCGACTTTCTCTCGATAGTCCATCGACTCGTCTGCGACGACGATGTCCCCGTTCTCCAGTGCCTCGTCGATACTGTCTCGAATCTCGACACAGAGTTCGTCGTCGAGGTAGTTGGGTATCGAGACGACGCCATCCCGGGCCAACTGGTCTGCGTGCGTCCGTGCCTGTGTCCCCTGAGCCATCACTCGATAATAGAGCGAGCGTCTGTCACAAAGCTTTCGCCCAGTGGTATGCGAGGGTCGGTCACCGGCGGGCGTCGGCGAGTGCCCGCTCGATGTTCGCGAGCGGGTTCGGTTCGAAAAAGTACGGCACGTCGATACCGCCGTGTGTCCCCTCTGCGACCGCCGCCGCGAGCTCCTCGACGGAGTCGACGGCTGTCGCGGCACCGGCGTCGAGCAGACTCCGCACGTACTCCATCCCGGGTTCGGTCAAGACGTACGTCGCGAGTCCGAATCGTACCCCCTCGAACAGCGCCGTCGAGTAGACCCCGACTTGTGCTTGTGACGTGGCAAACAGGTCGTACAGCGTCGGGCCGTCGTCGGCAATGACGTCTACGGACGACGACTGTAACCACGGGTAGTTGTCCCTCCAAACAGTGTACTCCTCGGGGTGGAGTTTGTAGACCACCTCCATGTCAGTCAGGTCATCGAACGCCACCGCCACCTCCGAGAGGGATGCGCCGATGCTACACTGCGAGACAAACACGACCCTATTCCGCCGGTCGGTGTCGGCCGTCCGTTTGACCCCCTGCTCAAGAAACGGGTAGCCGACTGGTTCAACGGTGGTATCCGTTGGGAACTCGACGCTGTCCGCCCAGAACTCACCGAAGGTGAGAAACAGGTCCGGAAACGTCGCT
This sequence comes from Haloarcula sp. JP-L23, assembly GCF_011602445.1. Classification (NCBI taxonomy): domain Archaea; kingdom Methanobacteriati; phylum Methanobacteriota; class Halobacteria; order Halobacteriales; family Haloarculaceae; genus Haloarcula; species Haloarcula sp. JP-L23. Next base: position 3,440,077 of record NZ_CP050014.1, read on the forward strand.
TTCGTCCGCGACCCGGGGTATGAGTAGCCATAGTGGAACGGCGTCACGACGCCGTGTTGGAGTTCGGCCACCGGAATGTCCCGCTCCTTGCAGGCCTCAACGAACGTCTCTTTCCCATAGCTCACGACGACGACGACGAGCGACGGGTTGTGCCAGTCAAGCAACGCGCCGTAGAACGGCTTAGTGGCGCGTCGTTCGGCCACGGCGGTCCGGACGCGCCGTTCGATATCAATGTCGACGGCGAATGCTGCCGCAAAGCGCTCGGTAGCCCGCCGACAGAGACGTCGCTGTGACCGCGAGAGCGACACGTCGGCATGGCTGACTCGCTCGTAGAGCGAACTCGCGGTGTGTAGACCGTCCATGTACCGCAACTGATCGGTCTTTGCCGGGCGATAGTGGGTCCCTTTGTGTGGATTCTCGAGGTGGAGGTACGACGTGTCGAGGCGGTCGTACAGTGGGTCACAGTAAATGTCCCAGTACTGGCCGTCCTCGCGGAACTTCCGACGGTTGTGTCCCCACACGAGCGTGTCGCGGGGGGAGGTAAGAAACGGATTACGGCGGGTGAGCGCCGTCCCCACGCGCCCGAGACGGGCCGCGAGCGGCGTCCCCGCGTAGTCGGTGCCGCCGCTGGAGTCGGCGTGGACGAGCGAATTACGGATCTGCTGGTGGACGGGGAACCTGAGTCGTTCCCATACCAGCGTGTCGTCGACACGGAGGTCGAACAGGCCGATGTCTTCCTCGATATCGCGAAACGTGCGGTGAAACCAGTCGTAGCTGTACTCAGACATCGGTAGTGCCTCTGAGGAGATTAGCCAGCGGTCATTCGAGATATCCCATCTCCCGTAACCGCTCGCGTGTCCGAGGGGAATGCGATTCCTCCGTCCGTGACTCGGCGTATGGTTGTCCGTAGGTTTCGAGCCACGCTGTAAGCCGCGCCGTAAGGTCCGAATACACGTCCGGATACGTGTCGTTGACCACCGTCCGCTCGTCCGGGAGATGGTGAAGTTTTCGCCACTCGTCGGTGTGCTGCAGTCTAAACTCGTTGGTCCGTAGCGTCGTTAGGAGCGACCGGTGGAAGGGGGTCGTGTCGAATTCCGGGTTGTGCTGACGAATCCGTTCGTAGTCCTGTCGGTTCGGGTCTACGACAGTCCCGCGGAGGTCCTGACTCACTGCGAATGGCCGGCATTCGCTTCGAAGGTCGTAGCCCTGAAACTGCGACGTGTCCCCACCAACCATTGAGACGATGGTCTGCATCACGTCGACGTGTTGGACGACGTCCTCGCGGGCCCGCTCAAGCTCTGGACATCCGCTGACGACGAGCGGGGTGTGCGTGATGGCGTCGTCCAAGACGATGTGGTGACCCAGCAGTCCGTACTCGCCGAACAGTTCACCGTGGTCGGCCGTGACGACGACTATCGTCTCGCCCACCTGCTCGCGGATGAACGTCAACAGAGACCCGAGACAGTGGTCTGTGTAGGCGATGGCCGCATCGTACATCGCGTACAGCATCTCCCACTGGGTCTCGGAGAAGGGGAGTCCCTTAGCCATGTACTCGTAGGCGTGTTCGTGCATGTCCCTCGCGAAGTCGAGAGCGGCGTCGGGGTCAACGCCGGCCTCCGTCGTGTAGCGGTCGCGGAAGGACGCTGGCGGGTAGTAGGGTCTGTGTGGGTCGTTGTAGTGGAGGTAGAGAAACACCGAGTCCGCCCCACGCGTCTCCTCGGCCAGTACTCGTTTGGCCACGTCGCTAACGAGAAACGATTTCGGGTGGCGCTGTTTGTCCAGCGTGAGACCACCACTGTGTCTGTGTGCCGCGGCCCCGTACTTCGCCAGTGACCGGACGAAAGGGTACGAGAGCAGGTCATCGCGGAGCGTCGGTGAGACGAACCGGTCGAACCGGTCGGCGAGTCCCGTCACCTCGCCAGCGTAGACATTCCGCGAGACGGCGACACTGGTGTACCCACAGTCCCGGAGAATGTCGGGAACCGTCGCCATCGTGTCCGGAATTCGCCCGCAGACACCGGCCCCAAGGCCGACCCCGTGGCGGGAGGGGTAGGTACCAGTCAACATCGACGGGACTGAGACGGGCGTCCGCGAACTGTGTGCGATACACGTCTCGAAGGCCACGCCGTCCCGCGCGAGGGCCGCGAGTTCCGGCGTCGTATCCCGCCGATAGCCGTGCATTGTCGTGTGGTCGGCCCGGACGCTATCAAGTGTCACCCACACGATGTTTGGAGTGGCCATCTGGTGACAGTGTTTCGCGTGCTCGGATAAGAGAGCTTTCCCCGCGCGACCCCGCCGTGAGCAACCCCTTTATATACGCATCCGCAAGCACCTGTTGATGCCAGTCGTCAGTGTCGTGATACCAACGTACAACCGATCGGGAATGGTCTCGTGTGCCATCGACAGTGCGCTGGCACAGACACACGAAGAGATCGAGGTCATCGTCGTGGACGACGCGTCCGATGACGACACGGCAGCCGTAGTTGAGACGTACGACGACCCCCGCATCCACCTGCGCCGTCACGACCACAACCGCGGCGGCGCGGCGGCACGCAACACCGGTATCGAGGCCGCGGCGGGCGAGTACATCGCGTTTCTGGACTCCGACGACGAGTGGCGTCCGGAAAAGCTAACGCGGCAACTCGACACCCTCACAGCACGCCCAGAGGAGTTCGTCGCAACTTACTGTGATATCGTGACGAACCGAACCGGGCTACAAAAGGCGTTCTACACCCTCGCGACGGCGCTCGTTCCGGGATTCGAGAAGACATCGGCTACGGAGGGCGGGAGCGAATTGGTCGAGGAGATTCACACCACGCGATTCTATCTGGGCGGCACCTCTACGCTCCTCGTCGAGCGACCGGCAGTCGAACGCGTCGGCGGATTCGACGAGAGGTTCCCGCGCCACCAGGATTTGGAGTTTCTGGTGCGCTTGCTTGGGGAGGGAAAACTGGCCTACACCCCCGAACCACTGGTCGTCCGTCACGACACCGGCGTGCCGGATCTCTCGGTGTTCGAAGCGGGGAAACGGCGGTACTTTGAGAAGTTTCAGGACGGTATTGCGACGCTTGAGGCTTCGGGGGTGCCCATCGCGGCCTACCACCGGTTCGCACTGGCGCGTCTCCACTACTATCGCGGAGACATCTGGCGGGGAACGAAATACCTCCGTCGTGGGAAACCGACCCAGCGCGTCGAGTACTGCCGCCTGCTCTGGGCGCTCGCGGTGGGCCTCCGGCGGCGACTAGCTCAGGTCGTCTCGTCAAGCAGCCGCTCGTAGATGGGCAGCAGGTCCGTCTCGACGATACGGCGGTAATCGTACTCTCTGACCGACGCCCGGGCACCGTCGGCGAGCAACGCCCGGAAGTCAGGGGAGGCGACGAGGCGTTCTAGACCGTCCGCGAGCGCGGTCGTCGTATCCGGTACCAGCACTCCATTGTCGCCGTCGGTCACGTAGCGGCGGTTCCCGGGCGTGTCCGTTGCGAGGACTGCAAGGTTCGACGCAAGGAATTCGACAGTCTTTGACAACGGTTGGTCCCGGTACTGGGGTGTGTCGGGCGCGTACCCGACGCCCACGTCGAATCCGCGGACGTACCGCGGCATCTCCTCGTAGTCGACCATCCCGGTGAAGTGGACGGCCTCGGCCAGTCCGAGCTCGGCCACATGCTGTTCCAACCGGCGGCGGTCGTTACCATCACCGACGAAAACGAGTTTGGTCCGTGGGTGCCGGTCCTGGACCCGCGCGAACGCGTCGACGAGACGCTGGAGGTTCCGTGGCGCGTTGATACTGCCTGTGTAGCCGACGACCACGTCGTCATCAGCAACCCCCCACCGGGCGCGCAGTTCGGGGTTCTCGCCCGGCGTGAACGCGGTCATGTCCGTCCCCAGCTGGAGGATGTCTATCCCGTCAGTATACGAAAAGAGGCTCTCGGCGACGTGCGGGTCGATGACTATCGTCCCGTCGACGAGATGGCGCTGGAGGCGGATTCCAGCCCGCGCGACAGCGGCGAAAAAGCGGTTCCTGACGGCCGGGTGACGCACGTCTATCACGGTCACTGACGGCGATTCGAGCCATGGCGGCGGCGCGAGAACCCCACCGAGGACGGGGAACGGCGACATGTGGAGGATGTCAATATCCTGGGTCGCACAGAGCCGGTCGACGGTCTGCATCGCTCTGTAACCGAACCGAGTCGGCTGTGTCGACAGCGCTGTCGACGTATCGGAGTGGATTCGGTGTACATCGACGCCGTTAATTTGCTCCCGCTTCGGTTCCTCACGGGAGTTTCGAGCGGCGACGACAGTCGTCTCGACGCCGAGTTCAGCCAGTTTCTGTGGATACTCGTTCATGCTGGTCGAGCAGTCCTGCAGAAACTCCCGGTGGAAGAGAAAGCAGACGTGCATCTCGTGTCGGGTGCTACTTTGCATCGTACTGTTGGTTTGCGTTTTGGTTCGTGGACCGGTCACATTGCCGCTCCAACAACTGAATCAGACCGAAGCCAGCGACGACAATAAGCAGCGGCACAGCATACAACCGTCGCCTCGACGCTGCCCCCTTCGTGCTGACGACGAGACTGTAACCTAGTAGCATGGTGAACGCATACACGAGCGCAAACACTACCTCGGCTCGGATGCGATCCCGCCACCGCACGAGCGTATACACGGCAATGAGCGACAGCGGAAGGATAAACAGCGCATCGGTGGCAGCGAGGAACAGCTCGAAGCTCGACAGCACCCACGGGAACGGGCTGTAAAGCAGATAGAACAGGCGAACAGGCGCGTACAGTGGTATATCGAACCACGACTGGTACGCGAGGTCGACCAGATAGGGGTTCGGGCCATCGACGAGATTCTGTCGGGTCGCTTCGAAACCGGAGAGACGGGTTGGGAGGAATCCCGGACCGAAGTTCTGTTCGAGCCACAAGAATGTAGGGGTACTGGTGAGAATGGCTACGGCGAGTGCGGCCACACGCCATCGAGTCAGTTCAGTACGGTGCTTGTACGCCCAGCCAGCGAGCGCCCCGAGACAGAGCGGCGGAACCAATTCGACGCGAAGCAGGACCAGCGGGACAACGAACCCGAGACCGGCGACAGTCCACCAATCCCGCTCATCTTGCAACCATCGCACAAAAACCAACATAAGGATAGTTATACAAAGCAGTGGGAGCGCATCTCGTAGTGTTCTGGACATGAACCGAACCGGAGCAGGATAGAGAACAAAGAGCAGGCCCATGACATGAATGCGGATGTCTGGATACAGTCGGCGTGCGATTTTCAGCCAGAGGAGTACCGTAATCGACCAGGCGCCACTATTCAGCGCGATACCGACGACGGATGCTGAGACAGTGAGCGCGTACAGTACCCCGAGTGGGACGCTGTACGCCGAGACCTGTATCGGCTCCGACAGCTGTACCGCGGTTACCACATTGCCTGCCCGGAGGTGGTCGGCGACAAACACCGCGGCCCTGTGGTACTGCCCTACGTCACCGTTCTGTGGCAGGAATGGCGCGAACATATCAACGATACCGACGAGCATTGGCAGACTGCCAGCGAGGAGGGGCCAACGAGGGGATAGTGACCACGACGACGCAAGTGCAACAGTCACTGCCGCAAACATAATAAAGACGACGGTAGCAGCAGTTATTTTCGGTGTAACGACAGCGCCGATGGCGCCCATAGCAGCAAGTTGACGAACAGCCAATAGCGAGAGGTGATTTATTGGTAGCATGCTATGTCTCCAACCGATACAACGCTCCTTTCTGGTGGGTAACAATAGATATTTGGTTGAGAGTGACGAGCAGCAGAACTAGTTGTCGGATGGATAAACGCCGGAGTGATAGCACGGTTGCTTTCTGGGAATTAGACTCAGACCGTGTGAATTTTAGTTCCTTCAGGTTCCTCTCACGATAGATGCAGAAAGCGCCTATGTATAGGACGACTGTACATTCAAACTCGTCGGCTCGAACCGATCTGCCACCGGCCACAAGGCGTTCAACGACGAGATGAGCGGCGGAACGGCGATACTAGCGGTGTTGGTTGGTGTCCTGGGATGGCACTACGTCGGCTATCCGCTCGTGCTGTGGGCGGTTAGTAGCCGTTGTGGAACCGAGCCAGCGTCCGCGGACCTCTTGCCAGACGATGATCTCCCCCCTGTCTCGATCGTCATCCCCGCACACAATGAGGCCGATGGTATCGAAGCTCGTCTGGAGAATCTCTTCGCGTCGGACTATCCGACAGAAAAGCTCGAGATTATCGTTGCGTCAGACGCATCGACAGACGGAACGGTCGCAATCGCGGAGTCCGTCTCTCCGCGGGTAACCGCGTTCAATAACACTCCGCAAAACAAGTCTGCGACACGAAACCGTGGCGTCGAACGCGCGAGTTCAGACATCGTCCTCTTTACCGATGTGGACACGCGCAATCGACCGGACTGTCTCAGGCGATTGGTCACGCCACTCACCGACCCCGACGTGGGCGCAGTCTGTGGAACCCTTGTCTCCGAGAGTTTCGACGACGGCGCAATCGGGACGGGAATGAGCCTGTACTGGCAATGGGAATACTTTATGCGACGACACCAGAGCCGACTGGGGATGCTGGTCAAGTCCTCAGGAGCCGTCATGGGAATTGACCAAGCATACTTTGAGCCAATACCGGACACTGCAGACATCGACCAGACGGCAGGGTTCATGACGATACTCCGTGGAGGCAAGTCTCTGTACGTCCCAAAAGCCGTCGCGACGGAACAGTTCCCGACGACGCTGAGCGGTGAGTTCAGTACTCGTCGTCGGCTGACGATTCGGGGGCTCACAGCACTGTGGCGATACCGCACCGTGTTTAATCCGCTCATGCGGCCGTTGCTGACCCTTCACACTGTCTCATACTGGCTGTTACGCTACCTCATTCCCGTCGCCTTACTCGCGATCGCCGTCCTCACAGGGCTGCTTGCACCATCATCGCCATTAATCGCCGCCTTCGGAGGCCTCCAAGTGGTGTTCTACTTACTTGCGGGAGTGGGATACGCGGCCGAGCATTACGGCCTCAACCCGCCACTGACGTCAGTGCCATTCAGCTACAGTTGGGCGAGCCTTGGCGTCTTAGCTGGTCTCGTAGCATTTGCTACCGGGACGAGAGTGTACGCCTATGATCTCTGAGCAGTTACTTCAGGTAGCCCAGCGCGGCCAGTTGGTTGGCCGGATCACTTCCCGCCGTTTCCTCACTTTGGTAGAACGTAAGTTCCGGCTCGTGTGTCCCGGTATCGACAGCTGTCGTGGTCGCCCACGGAACGCGCTTGATATGTGGATGTGGCATCCCCAACGGGTGGCTATAGATTCCGTACTCGCCGAACGCCTCCCCATGATCCGCAGTGATGACGACTTTCTCGGCCGTGATGTTGTCTAACAAGAGTGATACGTGGTCCAAGACCAGACGTAGTTCGTCAAGATACGCAGCCCAGACGCGATTGAACGGTATCCCGTCACGTAGCGCCTGGAAGGGTGTTTCCTCGTGCGCTTCCAGCTCCCGGCTCTCGGCAATAGCATTAGCCGTATACGGAGAGTGTGGTGGGAGATAGTGGACGAGGATGCGGTCGGCGTCGGTTGTGCGGCCGACGTTGATTGCCTTGTTCGTGGCGTATTGTGGCGGTGTGTGGACGAATGGCTTCTGTTCGTCAGGCACGTACTGCCACGGTTGATCAAGCGAGTGGAGGTCCGATGCCGTGACCGTCCGAGCCGTCCCCCCAAGGTACGTTCGGTCTTCGAGTATCCGGCTCATATACGCGTTATCGGAAATACATGCCGTCCGAGAGATGGTATCGGTATACGCTGTCTGAAACGTGTTCGCTATCCACTCGGGAGAACAGCTTCCCACAGAAGTGATAACACCAATGTCATCAAGGAAGTCGTACTCGTCGGCGACGGCTCTGAGTGCATCCACTCGACAGGTATCAAGAACGATGAGTAGGTCCCAATCGCGAGTGAATATATTCGCACCTATTGGATAACGAACTGTCGCCGTCGCCCACGCGCGCTTGTACCAATGGTATGCACGCCTAATCGCGTCAGTTCCGTAGAGTGCGTTGCCTATGATATCACGAAACGAACCTATTCCCATCTACGAGACAATACTGACAGTAGTAAGATATACTCTTGCATACGCCGCCCCCCAGGTTATGCTCATGTCAGGCGTATAGAGGTTGTCGCCTTGTGAATTAGTGGATGTCTTACCACGTCAAGCCTTCGTACGTAAGCCCCTCTCGCCGCTCGATAACCCGCCGACCATCGACCACAACGGAGTCCGCCATCGCGTCGAACTCACTGTCCAGCGCCGCGAACTCGTCCCAATCGGTCACCACCACTGCGCCCGAGGCCCCCTCCAGCGCCTCGCCAGCGGACGCGGCGTACTCGACGTCGGGATAGCGCTCGCGCATGTTCTCGGTCGCCACGGGGTCGTAGGCCACAACCTCGGCCCCGCGCTCCTGCAGGCCTTCGATGACCGGAACGGCACGCGTGTTCCGGATGTCGTCCGTGCCGGGCTTGAACGCCAATCCGAGCACGGCGACGCGCTTGCCGGCGATGTCGACGTGGTGGTCCAGTAGGGAGAGCAGGCGCTCGGGTTGGGTGTCGTTCACCTCGACGGCCGCCGAGAGCAGGGCGGGGTCGTAGCCCTCCTCGCGGGCAGCCGATATAATTGCATTAGTGTCCTTTGGAAAGCAACTTCCCCCCCAACCCACCCCACTTCGCAAGAACTGCTCGCCGATGCGGTCGTCCAGTCCGATAGCTTCGGCCACCTCGTAGGCGTCGACGCCGAACTCCTTGCAGACGTTCCCGATGTCGTTGATGAGACTGACCTTGCTCGCGAGGAAGGTGTTGTTGGCGTACTTTATCATCTCGGCCTCGGCGATGCCCGTCTCGACGACGGGCACGTCGCCGTCGGCGGCCTCGCGAAGGGGGGCGTAGAGGGCGCGTAACCGCTCGAACGCGCGCTCGTCGTCGGCGCCGAAGACGAGTTTGTCGGGGTTCAGGAAGTCCGCGACGGCGGTCCCCTCGCGCTGGAACTCGGGGTTCGAGGCGACGAGGAAGTCCTCGCCGCGGGTCAGGCCCGCCTCGGCGATGCGCGGGGCCAGTCGCTCGTCGGTGGTCCGCGGGATGACCGTCGACTTCGTGACGACGAGGTGCGAGTCGTCAGTAGTTTCGTCGGCGTCGGCGAGCGCCTCTCCGACGGATGTCGCGCCGGCCGCCATGTACTGGAGGTCGATACTGCCGTCTTCGTTGGAAGGGGTCGGCAGCGCCAGCATCGTCAGGTCCGTCTCGCGGACGACGCCGTAGTCGGTGGTCGCACGCAGCCGGTCGCCGCCGTGTTCGGCGACGAGTTCGTCGAGTCCCGGTTCGTGGATGGGGGACTCGCCCGCGTTGACCGCGTCGACGATGGCCTCGTCTATGTCGATAGTCGTGACCTCGTGACCCAAATCTGCGAGACAGGCCGCGACGGTCGTCCCGACGTAGCCGCTCCCGACGATGCTGACGTTCATCGGGGAGGGGTTGGCCACCACCGCCCTTGAGAATTCGGGTCCTTCGGCGTCGTCGTTCGGCGCTCTCTTCGACCGCCGCCTCGCGGATAACCTCCCAATAACAACGCCGGGCGCTGACGCAGGACCGACCAGTCAGGCGGCCCAGTCGCCGCTCGGACACCAATGGACACTGAACGACTCGTGTCGGTCGGCGTCGCCTGTGTCGTCGTCGTCGCCATCGGCCTCTCGGCCGCGACGCTCGGTTCGTCGATGTCGACCGACCCATCGGACGCGATAGACCCGGATTACGACCTGCTCCCCGTCGGTGACGACCGGGCCGGCCAGATAGAGGACGCCGCACAGGACCTCCACGACCGCTACACCGGCAACCCGGCGCCGACCGGTGAGCGGAGCGAACGCGCGAACCGGGACCCGGAGGGGGCCGATACGCGGTCCGCCAGCGAGTCGAATCCCGGCAGTTCGGAATCGAACTCGGGCAGTTCGAACGACGGCAACGACCAGCAGAACGCCCCCAGCGAGGGAGAGGGCACCGGCGTCGTGCCGACCGAGTCGAACCTGCAGGCGCTCCTCTTCGCGCTCCTCTCGCTGGTAGCGCTCGCGGCGCTCGTAGGCATCGCGTACCGTTACCGCGAGGAGCTTATCTCGCTGTTAGGAATGATGGTGGGGGCCAAAGCCCCGCCAGACGAGGGAACTGAGACGTTGCGACCAGCACCAGAAAACGACGTGCAGCGAGCGTGGGTCTCCCTACTCCGGCGAGCAGGCATCACACGGCCACGGACTCGTACGCCACGAGACTGTGCCCGCGCCGCCGTCGAGACGGGGTTCGACGCCGAGGCGGTCCACCGACTCCGCCGGGCGTTCGAAGACGTCCAGTACGGCGGCGAGTCACCGTCCGGCGAGCGAGTGCGAGTCGCACGCGAATCGCTCCAGTCGCTGGGGGAGGACGACGAATGAGCGAGCGATCGGTGACCGGCGTCCGGCGTCTCGGGTGGTATCTACTCGTGGTCGTCGGCGTCCTCGCGTTCGCGCTGGCGGTCGTGCCCGGCGGGTCGGGCATCTTCCCGACGGAGACGTTCATCGACCGAGTCGGCAACGAGTACTTCCTGCTCGGGATACTCGGCGGCGTCGGGGTCGGCGTCCTCGGCTGGATGGTCGTCCGCCGAGCGAGAGAGCACGTCACGCAAGCCGATCCTCCGGAACCGGAGACGGTGCGCGACGCGCCGCCGCCGGGCGACGAGTTCGACCGGCTGGTCGAAGGTATCCCGACGCTCTCGGCCCGAGACGGCAGCGAGGACGCCGAACAGCTCCGCCAGCGGTTGCGGGACGCGGTCGTCGCGACGATGATGCGCGAGGAGGGACTGAGCCGTGAGCGTGCCAACGAACGGGTCGAGAAGGGGGCATGGACCGACGACCCTGTCGCCGCGCGGTTCCTCGACGAGACGGCCAGGGGCCCCCCACTGAGCGAGCGCGCCCGGCTCGCGCTTCGCGGCGATTCGTGGGTCCAGTACGGCGCAAAAGCGGCCGCACAGGCACTCACAGACCGAATCGAGACGGGCGAGGAGAGCAACGGTGGGGACGACGTCGGGAGCGAGACGAATCGGCTCGGCCGGCGAGACGACGGGAGCGACGAGGCATGACGACGGTCCGGACGACTGGCCGCTGGCGCGGCATCGTCGCCGTCGGCCTGTTCGCCGTCGCCGTCGGCGTCCTCGCCGACCGGCCCGCGGTCCTGTTGGTGGGGGTCGTCGGCGCTGGCTTCGCGGCGTACCCCCGATTGCTCGGGCCGCCGTCGGTCGAACTCGACCTCGAACGCCGCCTCGACGACGGCCACCCCGCCCGTGGCGACCCGGTGACGGTGACGACGCGACTGACGAACACCGGCGACCGGACACTGACGGACGTGCGCATCGTCGACGGCGTCCCGCCGATGCTCACCGTCGCGTCGGGCAGTCCGCGCCACGCGGCGGTGCTGCGCCCCGGCGAGACGACGGAGTACACCTACGCGGTCGAAGCCGAACACGGCCGCCACCAGTTCGACCCGGCAACGGTCGTCGTCCGGAACGTGACCGGTGCCCACGAGGTGGAGACGACGGTGGCGACGGGTACCGAAATCGACTGCGCCGAGTCCGTCCCGTCGCTCCCGGTGCGCCAGCGAACAAACGGCCACGCGGGCCGTCTGGTCACCGACGACGGCGGCAGCGGCATCGAGTTCCACGCCGTCCGCGAGTACCGACGGGGCGATCCGCTTGGCCGCATCGACTCGAAGCGGTGGGCACGCACCGGCGAACTCACGACCATCGAGTTCCGGGAGGAGCGGCGTACCTCGGTCCTCCTGCTGGTCGACGCCCGCGAACCGGCGTACCGCTCGCAGCGCGAGGGGTCGCCCAACGCCGTCGCCCACAGCCTCGCCGCCGTCGAGCGCCTGCTCGCGACGCTCGACGACACCAACGACTTCGTCGGCGTGGCCGCGCTGGGCCGAGAGTTCTGCTGGGCCTCGCCCGGCGCCGGCCCGGACCACCACGCGGACCTCCGCCGACTGCTCGGGACTCATCCGGGCCTGTCGGCGACGCCGCCCGCGCCCGAGGAGGACGGCGACGTCGCTCGCCAGACGGAGATGCTCCGGAAACGGCTCGACGCCGACACGCAGGTACTCGTCTGCTCGCCGCTGACCGACGACGCCATCGTGCGGACCGTCCGGACCTTAGAGGCCGCCTCCCACGCCACGACGGTCCTGAGTCCGGACGTTACCGCCGACGGGACGCTCGGGGAACGGCTTGCACGGACCGAGCGCGAGAACCGGATGCACGCGCTCCGTGAGGCCGGCGTCCCGGTCGTCGACTGGACCCCGACGGACCCACTTGGAACGGTACTGCTCGGCGAGCGCCGACGGCGGTGGTCGGCGTGACGGGCGTCGACCACCGGCCCACGCCCGTCGCCAGCGCGCTTGCGGTGCTGCTTGCGGGCATCTCGACGGCGCTGCTCGCCCCCGGCCCCGAGCAGCGACTCGCCGTGTTGGGGACCGTCACGGGCGTCGGCCTCGTCGTGTTCGGCGACCGGGACGACCTGACTGGGGAGTATCCCCGCCTCGTCGGCCGTCTCGTCGTCGCCATCGGTGCGGTGGTCGTCGTCGCCGCCCTCGCCCACGCCCTGAGCGCGGTCGGCGAGTTCGGCGCACAGGCGGAACTGGTCCCCGGACTGGTCGGCGTCGTCTGCATCGGCCTCGGGACCCGCCCGCTCAGACAGCGCTTCGCCCGCCGGTTCGTCTCGGCGGGGCTGGCCGCCCTCGTACTCGGCGTCGTCATCACCGGCGTCTTCGAGCGGGCGGACCCGCCCGCACTGCTCGCGGCGACGGCCGCCGCCGTCGTCGCGTGGGACCTCGCAGAACACGCCATCAGCCTCGGCGAGCAGTTGCGGGCCGACGCACGCACCTACACCGTCGAACTCGCCCACGCCGGCGTGAGCGGCGGCTACGGGGCTGTGTTAGTCGTCGGTGCGATGGTCCTCTACGAGAACGGGGGGACTGGGGTGCCGCTGGGGGCGCTGGCCTTGCTCTTGGCCGCCGCCGTCACGTTGATGGCTGTTCTGTATAACTGACGGTCGGCACCTCGACCTCGTCCAGCAGGTCCGCCACGACGGCGCGCTTCTCGACGTCGTCGACGCGCGCGTCCGGCGTCAGGACGAGCCGATGGGAGAGCACCTCCGGCGCGATGCGAGCCACGTGGTCGGGTGTGACGTACGAGCGCCCGCGGACCACCGCGAGCGCTCTGGCCGCCTCGAACAGCCGCTGAGTCGCCCGCGGGGAGACGCCCGTCTCGACGCGCGGTTCCTCACGGGTCGCCCGTGCCAGTCGGACGACGTACTTCCGGACCTCCTTCTCGACGTGGACTGCCTCGGGTGCCTGTCGGAGCTCTGCGGGAGCCATCGAGACGGCCTCGGTCACCGTCGGCGTCCGGTCGGTGCGGGCCGCCCGCCGGTCGATGATCTCCAGTTCGCCCTCCTCGTCGGGGTAGCCCAGACTCGTCTTGACGACGAAGCGGTCGACCTGCGCCTCCGGGAGCGGGAACGTGCCGTCCTGCTCGATGGGGTTCTGGGTCGCGATGACGAAGAACGGCTCCGGCAAGGCGTGGGTCTCGCCGTCGATGGTGACCTGCCCTTCGGCCATCGCCTCCAGCAGCGCGGCCTGGGTCTTCGGCGAGGCGCGGTTTATTTCGTCGGCGAGGACGACGTTGCCGAAGATGGGGCCCTCGCGGAACTCGAACTCGTGGGCTTTCTCGTTGAACACGTAGGTGCCGGTGACGTCCGCCGGCAGGAGGTCCGGCGTGAACTGGATGCGCGAGAACTCCAATCCCAGCGCGTTGGCGAGCGACCGAGCGGTGAGCGTCTTGCCGGTCCCCGGCACGTCTTCCAGCAGGACGTGCCCCCGGGCGAGAAAGCCCGAGAGAACGGTTTCGAGCGTCTCTCGCTCGGTGATGACCGCGCCGGAGACGGTGTCGAGGACGGTTCCGCAGTGGTCGGCGACGGCGTCAGTGTCCGTACTCATCGGACAGTGACAGATGGATTGCGGGCTTAGTTATCCTCGGCCTACTCCGAAGAGGCGTTGATTGGCCGCCGATTTTCGGTGAACAGAACCAAGGTCCGAACGGCACACTCTGCAACCACCGAGAGCGTCGTCGATTCTGTCCCGTCCGGCACACTGACGCTGTGACGCATGCGCTGAGGGGCATGTTCTCGGCCCAGTGGCCCGGATGCGACATCGCCGAGTTCACCGACATCGTTCGTCAGCATCCCGGGCCCTCTTCGAAGAGACGGCACCCATTCTCGGCCGTCTATTCCCAATTCAGTAGTAATTACTGCTTTTCAGAGCATATATTGTTAAATATGGGGTCTTTTTGATCCTTTCTCTGTTATTTTGATATACTATATTACGGAGTGAATTTATTCCAGAGATTACCAATGTCTTCTTATACACCTACACTTCGGCATTGTCAAGTTATTCTACCTGCTAGTACCTGTATATCTATCTTATGCCGTTATATTTGGCTCTATATTTCGAATTATAGTTGTGAGAGCGATCATATCTTCGATTGCAAAATTTATCTGGAGGGGAGATACATCTCACAATCGATACAAATCCAGTAGCCGATGAGCAGAAAGCGGACGAAGACCGGGCGTGGGATGGCGCACCACCGTCTTCTGCCGTGAGCGCCGTCTTCGTACGGAACGAGGCCCAGACGCCACACCTACCACGTGGTGTATCAGTCGCCGCTGTGAACGTGTGGAAAACCCGTCGGACTCTGTTGTGTCCAGTAAATGTCTCTGAGAGGCAGGTCTGGTGAGAAACCAGAGCGCACGATGTCGAGCGTCTTCCGGTCGGTAATGACCGCACTGGAGACGGTCCCGCGGTGGTCGGCGACGATAGCGAAATCGGTGTCACTGCCAGCCGAAACTGCTACCGTCCACTTCGAAGCGATCACACTCTGTCCCGTCAGACGGGGTGCTCGCGTCCTGCTGACACCCCTAGCGACTGTGGTCCAGTAGCGCGCGGCTTAGTTCGCTTTTCCGGTGTGACTTCTGCAGGTGTCGGTACATCGTCTGCGGGTCGTTCTCGAAGACGCAGAGGAGACAGTGGACCGTCGCCCCGTCACTCACGTCCCCGCCGTCGAGTCCGTCGGTCCGAGTGAAGAACGCCATCTCGTCAGTCGCCATGAGTACGACGGATTGTACAGCAATTAGCGGTCTAACTATTGGCTCCAAGTACCTAGACCGGGTGGTCGAGACGACGCCGAGAGCGACAGCACCGGGCCGAACGCCCGTGTGTGCCGGTCGGCCACGCCGTCGCACTCGGACCTGAACCGACAGCCGAGACTGTCGTAGGGGAAGGAGATGACTAGGCCGAGCATAGGGTCGCAATGTCTAAGCGGTATGATTGTGTTTACCAACCATGGATAGTCCAGAGGTATGCAGACGTGAATTGCTATACGGACTCGGCGCAGTCGGCATCGGAACACTGACGCTCGGAACGGGTACTGCTGGCGCCGTCGACGCGGACCGACACATCGTCGGGACGAGTACGCGGGCCGCGACTGACGCAGCAAAGCGCAGGGCCGATTCGGTCTTTCGGGTTCTCGACTTCGGCGATATCGGACAGGCCGTCGCGGGCCAGTTCTCCGAGGACGCACTCGACAACCTCGCGCGGAACCCGAATGTACGCTACATCGAGGTTGACGGCGAGATGCACGCCATCAGCATCGACTCCGGCGACCCCGAAGTCCCGTGGGGCGTCGACCGGATCGACGCCGAGAAGGCCCAATCCGACGGCGCTACCGGCGACGGCGCGGACGTCTCGATACTCGACACCGGCATCGACTCGAACCATCCCGACCTCCAGGCGAATCTCGGCACGGGCAAGGCGTTCGTGAAGTCGCGCGGCCCCTACGCCGAGGCGTGGGACGACGACAACGGCCACGGGACCCACTGCGCGGGGACCGCCGACGCGGTGAACGACGGCGAGGGTGTCGTCGGCGTGAGTACGGCAGCGACGCTACACGCGGTAAAGGTGCTCGACAAGAACGGAAGCGGGTCCTACTCCGACGTCGCCGCCGGCCTCGAGTGGGTCGCAAACCAGGGCTACGACGTCGGAAGCCTGAGCCTCGGCGGCCCGAAATCGAGTACGATCAAAGACGCCTGTCAGTACGCCTACGACAGAGGCGTCCTGCTCGTCGCCGCCGCAGGGAACGACGGCAGCGACGTTGAGGGGACGGCGCCCGCCACCTACTCGACGGTGATGGCGATAAGCGCCACCGACGACACCGACGGCTTCGCGAGTTTCTCGAACTACGGCAGCGACATCGAACTCGCCGCGCCCGGCGTCGACGTCTACTCCACGTACGCCGGCGGCAGCTACCGGACGCTCTCGGGCACGTCGATGGCCTGCCCGCACGTCAGCGGCGCTGGCGGGCAACTGATGGCACAGGGCTACGGGCACACCGACACGCGCGCGCAACTCAACGATACGGCGGAGGACATCGGTCTGTCGGACAGTGAGCAAGGGAACGGCCTGCTGGACGTCGAAGCCGCGGTGTCGGGATCTGTCGACGCGTCGCCGACCGTGTCGTGGGTCACGCCCTCTGACGGTGAGACGATTTCGGGGACGGTCACGGTCCAGATCGACGCCAGCGACAGCGAGGACAGCGACGACTCCCTCGATGTGACGTACACTATCGACGATGGGACCGAACGCTCGACCAGCTACAACTCTACGTCAGGGAACTATGAGGACTCATGGGACACCACGGGTGTCTCGGACAGTGACCACAGCCTGACCGCCAGCGCGACGGACTCGGCCGGCAACACGACCAGCGCGAGCATCACCGTCACGACCGACAACACCGAGAGCACCCTCGCCGTCGACAGCCTCTCGCTGCGCGAAGACAACAGCGGTGGCAACCCACACGCCGACTTCGATGCCTCGTGGAGCGTCAGCGACTCTGACAGTGACCTTCAGACGGTCGACCTGACGCTCACCGACACTGACACGGGAGCCACCGAAGACACGGCAAGCGTCGACGTCAGCGGGTCGGACGCCTCCGGTACGAACAGTCTCTCCGCCAAATTCGACGAGAACAACGGCCACACCTACGAGGTCGAACTCGTGGTGACCGACGCCGCCGGCAACACCGCGTCTGCGACTGCCACGGAGGGCGAAGACGGGAGCTAAGGCGTTCGACCAGACTGTGCTATCGGTGCTGTACGCACACTTCGGCAGATGACCTCTGACCCCGTCGACTCACGAGAGCCGGCGAGCGAGCCACGAACGGGGCCCCTGCGCGTGAGTGGCGACGATGACGGTCGTCTCGGCGCGTTGGCCGACCGTGCGAGCGGTCGACCCGAGACGACCCGGCGGAGTCTGCCGCCGCCTCCGTGGTGAGTGTCTTGCCGGTCCCCGGAACGTCTTCGAGCAGGACGTGCCCGCGAGCGAGAAAGCCCGAGAGAACGGTTTCGAGCGTCTCTCGCCCGACGATGACCGCCGCCGAGACGGCGTCCAGAACGGTCCCGCAGTGGTCCGCGACGGCCTCAACGTCTATGCCCGTACTCCTCGAACGGTCACAGAGGGATAGCGGGCTCACCGGCTTACTCGGGACAGACGTTGATTGGGCGCCTGACGGCATGCCCCGAAACCACCGACAGGTTCAATTGATTCTGTCGTGTATGCAACAACCCGATGATGCTGCCGACCCACGCGCTGGCGGGTATGCTCCTCGGTCTGGCGGCCGGGTACGCCGTCCCGGAGTTCGCCGGCGTGGCCCTCGTCGCGGGCTTGCTCGGCGGGATCCTCCCCGACCTCGATATGTACGTCGGCCACCGTCGAACGCTCCACTATCCGGTGTACTACGCCGCCTTCGCTTCCGGGACGCTCGTCCTCGCATCACTGCTTCCGTCGGCTCTGACCGTCGGCGCGGCCGTCTTGCTCCTCGGCGCGGCGACCCACAGCGTCGCCGACGTCTTCGGCGGCGGCCTCGAACTGCGGCCGTGGGAGGCGACGTCCGACCGTGCGGTGTACGACCACTACAACAGCCGGTGGCTCGAACCCCGTCGCTGGGTCCGCTACGACGGGTCGCCGGGCGACCTCCTGCTCTCGACGGCGCTTTCGGTCCCGCTCGTCTGGAACGTCGAGGGCGTGCTGGAGGGCGTCGTCGCCGCTAGCTTGGGCGTGGCGGTCGTCTACACCGCACTCCGGCGCGTCTTGCCGGCCATCGCCGACGCGATACTCGGCAGTGTCCTCCCGGCACTTCCCCGGTGCGTACGCACGCGAGTCCCGGAGCGGTACCTGCGGTCGCACTCGGCCGCCGAACAGACGACATCAAGGTAGGCCACACGTGGGTCCCTACGTCGGCGAGAGTGCGACTATCGCGTCCCGGCGGGCCAAAGAGTCATGCCGGCTCAGTGTCGAACTCCGGTAGCGGCGGTTCGTACCGATGGTAGGGGAATCGAACGGAGTACTGGCTGTCCTCCTTGGCGTGCTCACGCTCTTGCTCGTCGTCGCCGTTCACCGCCGGAACGGCGCCGCGATAGTGAACGCGCTGGTGTCGCTCGTCCTCGCCCTGTGCTCGGTCTTCGTCGCCGGGGGCTTCCAGTCGCCATGGCTCGCCGTCGACACGCCGGCGCTGCCGCTGTGGGTCACCGTCGCCGGCCTCCTGCACTCGGTGGGGATGCTCGGCCCCTACGAGTCCGTCTGGTGGTGGGACCACCTCACTCACACCGTCTCTGCCGCGCTCGTCGCCGCGCTACTGTACGCCGGCCTCGTCGTCGCCGTCGCCACCGACGCGGCGCTGACGCTCTCGCCGCTCGCCATCGCCGTCACGGCCGTCGTCTACACGTTCCTCGTCGGCGTCTTCTGGGAACTGGTCGAACTGGTCGCGCGGGCCGTCGGCAAGCGCTACGGTATCGAGCCAGTACTCGTCCACTACGGCTGGCGAGACACGGCCTTCGACCTCGCCTTCGACCTCGTGGGCGCTCTCGTCGTGGTCGCACTGGACGTGCGCGTGTTCGTCGCTCTGGCCGAACGCTTCCCCGACGCGACGCAGGCGTTACTCGCCTGGACCGGTGGCGTCGTCACCGTCGGGTCGGTGGTGATAGCGCTGGGCCTCTACGTCGAGTCGGACGGGTGACGCCGTTGGGCGGTATCTGGTGCTCGCCGACGCCGATAGTGAGGGCAAAGACGCGCCGAACGCCGACGCGATAGAGACGGGCGACACCGAAACGGCGCTTCCCGCGGTCGAAATCACGAGAGACGGCGAGCGAGCCACGACCGCGCCCCCTGCGGGCGCGTGGCGACGATGACGGTCGTCTCGGCGCGCCGGCCGACCGTGCGGGCGGTCGACCCGACGACGACTCGGCGGAGTCGACTGCCGCCTCCGCCACCGATGACGGTTACGTCCCGCTCCTCGGCAGCCGAGACCAGCGTCTCGGCGACGTCCTCGCCTTCCACTACGTTCGTCGTCGTGGCCACGTCTCCGACGGCGGACGCTGCCTCCGCAACGAGCGTCTCGGCCTCCTCGCGTGTCTCGTCGGAGGCGTCCGGTGCCACCACTCTGAGCACGTCGACGCGGGCCTCGTTCGCGCGGGCGATGGCATGGCACACCCCCGCCGCGAGGGCCGTGTGCGCCCCGGGTCCAGCAGGAAGGCAGATGGTCTCGACGCCGTTCGCGGTCGGACCGATCTTCTCGACGAGGACGTCACAGGGAGCTGAGGCCACAACGTCGTCGACGATGTGTCCCATCAGGATGTCGCTGTGGCGACGCGCGTGCCAGCCCATCAGTATCGCGTCGGCGTCGCAGTCCGTCGCCGCCGTGAGGATGCCGCTGGCGACGCTGTCGGCGACGACGAGGCGTCCGTCTACGTCGACGTTGGTTCCCTCGGCGATGGCGATGGCGCGGTCGAGTAGCTCGCGGCGGTCGCCGCTGAACTCCTCCTTGATGACCTCGTCGCGGAACACCCAGAACGGCGACGACCGGGACTCGCCAACGACGCTAATGACGAAGACGTCCCCGTCGCGGTCGCGGGCGATATCGATGGCCGTCCGCATCAACTGCCCGATTTGATCGGATTCAGCCACCGAGACGGCGACTCGATAGTCGGTCGCTGCTGGGTCGGTCGCCATTGTTCATTGTTAGCACCACACTGACAAAAGTATTCACTTGCAGCGGCATGTCGGAGAATCACACCGTGCTGATGTCAGTAGCCGCCGTCGTCGTCCGGTATCGGCGTCGGCGTAGCTGTCTCCGTGGGTGTCTCCGTCGCCGTCGACGTGGTTGGCGTCTGCTCGGCCGCCGTGACGACGAGTCGCCCGAGCATCTGCGGCGGGTGGAACGTACAGACGTAGTCGAACGTCCCGGTCTGCTGGACCGTAAACGACACCGATCCGCCGCTATCGACCGTCTCGTCGACGTCCAGCGCCGGCACCGTTATTGTGTGTCTGGCCGCGTCCTCGTTGGTGACCGTCACCTCGGTACCCGACGGGACCTCGGCGATCAGCGGATGGAACTCGGTGTTTGCCATCCGAATCGTGGTCGTCGGGTCCGGTTCGACCCCCGAGAGTCGCCCCCACTCGTAGTCCGGATACGCCTGCTGTCCGGCCGTCGGCGTCCCTGTAGCCGTCGTGGACTGTGACTGGGGTGGCGTCTCCGTCGCTGTCGGTGTTTGCGTCTCCGTCGCTGTCGGTGTTTGCGTCTCCGTCACTGTCGGCGTTTCCCTGTCCGTCGCTGTCGGCGATTCGGCCGGTGATCCGCCATCTTCGCCCTCCTGTCCGGAACACCCCGCGACCAGCGGCACCGTCACGAGGGCACCGCGTGTCAGAAACGTCCGTCTGTCCATTAGTACCCACCCCCAACGTCGCCACCGCCGCTACCGAGTGGTTGCTCGATAGTTCCCTCACCGACGCCGACCCGCATACTCATCCCGGAAAGGCTCGAACTGCCGTGGAACCGACAGTACACGTCGTACACTCCGTCGCTATCGAACGTGTGCGTCGCCGTCTCGCCACCCGGCACCTCCACGTCCGCATCCCAGTTGTCCGAGGCACTGGTGACGGTGTGAGCGTCGCCGTCCTCGTTCGTCCACGTCACCGTCGCGCCCGCCCCGACGTGGACGTTTCGCGGGTCGAACTGACTGTTCACCATCGCGACGTCCGTGGTCTCTTCGACCGATGTCCCGCCACCGCCGCCGGCACAGCCAGCGAGTATCCCGGCCACCGCGCCGCATGTCGTCTGGAGCATTGTCCGCCTGTCTGGAGCCATCGTGATACCTCCGAGTGTAGTGTTCGATCCCCAACAGGAAGTAGATATGGTTATAGATAGCGTGGCGCATATCGGACATAGAGGTGCTGAACCAGTAGCTACCGACGACGTCGTTCAAGGACGCGTAGTCCGTCCACACCGGCGGTCGAGAACGAGCGTCCCTCGCATCGCGCCTTCGCCGTGTACTACGAGGACCGCTGTGGCACTCGCTGGTCTCGTCGATTCTGGGAAGCCTCAGGACGCCTCTTCTGCGTCGGAATCGGTATTCAGAAAGATACCACACCGACGCTCGGCTTCAGATATCTGTGCGACGGATACTTCCTGGTCCGTCTGCTCCTCTTCACCCGTCTGTTCACACTCGCCATCCTTCTGGTTCGCTACCTCACCCATGGAGACACTGTCTCGTCGGGTACGTAATTGTTAAGGGGTGTATACCATCACCGGTGAGCAGCTAAAAACGATCACGCAGTGGGCGTCTTTCGAGGAAGACGTTCTAGTCATAGAGAATATCCGAGAGACCACTTCGAGCGTCTCTCGCTCGGTGATGACTGTACCGGAGACAGTGTCGAGAACGGTTCCGTAGGTCGGCGACGGCATCGACGTCGTCTTCTTCGGCGAGGCGATGCACCGCCACACGATTGATTACGACTGGGGGCGGACACCTTCATTTCTCGGCTTCGAACGACTACGTTGACTGTGTGTGTATGACGTAACTTGGAACTGCATGCCGCTACCAGCAGGGCTCTCGGAGTCTCCATTGGCGAGGAGTGCACGCCCGAGATGTAGCAGCACTCGCCAGCAACGTTCGATCTCGACGCAGAGATCAACTCTTACCAAGCGTATCTCTGACGGCGACAGATCAACGTGTAGAGCGGAGTTCGATACTGAACACGGGATGTGAATCCACCACGTCGGTGCTCTCGGAGTGTGGCTTCCGACCCGTCTCTGTCGGTCGTGTGGCGAACAGTGCTACGCCGACGAATCAGTTCCGCATGACGAGCCGCCGTCGACATCTTGAGCTACGTGTCCCCGAAGTGGTTACACCCAGCACTGAGGGGGACTGTCGTAGCCCTGTACCTGCGACACCTCGTCGACGGCCCAGACAGATCATGGTTGGATGTCGAACACAGAGGGTCGATCTAGAGACCGTTCGACCGCACCATGTCTGTCCCTGCAGTAGACAAAATCGCACGCCGGGGTAACTCACCCGGCGCGAGTGGGGTGGGAATTGTAGGTGGGGGTTGCGGACACGCCGAGAGTGATGGCTTCAGCGGTGTCCGCAACAGCCACTCTCAGTTCGTCACATATGCATATTCTGGTACGGGTCCGACCCGTCTGGGAAGTGGTACAGGAACAGCCACCGATCCCGTAGACGCGCGATGTGTACACTTTAATACGAATCTGCTGATAGCCGATCGAACTTGCTGATCCACCATTGGCTGAGATAACTGTCAAATATGTGCTTTAAATAATACTTATGAATGTTGGGCGTGAACAATCAACAATTGGTGCTTAAATATGGCGAGAGAGAAGTCCAGGTTCGAAGTGAGTGCGAGCGGTCACTGTCGCGCTCCGAACAGATGTTCGTGCCCTGAACCAGTATGAGTCAACACCAGGTTGAGACAACCGAGAAATTCGGGCTTGAGGGCGCTCTCGGAGCAGTGGACACGCAGCGGAGCGTAACTGGGGTTCATGGGTATCATGAAGGGGAGGGAGCAAACGACCACCTCGCCTCCATCTACGACACCCACAATGACCAGTTCGACGTAGTCGTCCCCTTCATTCAGCGGGGTCTCGACCGGGGAGAACGGTGTCTGTACGTTGCCGATGATAACACGCGGGAGGAGGTTCTGGATGCGTTACGCAAGGGTGGAATCGACGTTGCATCTGCACGCGATTCTGGGGCACTCTCGATCCACACAAAAGCCGATACATACCTGCAAACAGGTGCCTTCGAGCAGGACGCAATGCTTGACTTCTGGCAGGAGAGGCTCTCCCAGGCGCGGGATGAAGACAACTACGCGGGCGTGCGAGCCGCCGCCGAGATGACCTGGGCCCTTGACGAAGGGACGGCTCTCGATCGGTTGGTCGAGTACGAGGCGATGCTCAACACCATCTATCCCGGCGAGGACTACGTCGTTCTGTGTCAATACAACCGTGAGCGGTTCCCAGCCGACGTTCTCTCAGATGTCATCCGAAACCACCCGTTGGTGATTTACGATGGAACAGTGTGCCAGAACGTCTATTATTACCCGCCAGAGGAGTTCGTCGGGACTGACCACCCATTGCTGGATGTTGATCGGGTGGTAGAGGAGTTGGTCAGTCGTGCCCGTGCGCAATCCACCCTGCAGGAGAGCGAACACCACCGACACCCGTGGCTACACCAGCAGGAGGTCGTCGCCGAACTCGGCCAACGCGTGGTGGAAGCACACGATCCCGATCGCTTGGTAACCGACGTGACCGAGCAAGTGGCCAATACCCTCAACACCGACTACTGTGCGATACTGGAGGGACTGCCTACCGGCGAAGCGTTACTAGTACGCGAGGGGATCGGCTGGCAGGATGGCATCGTTGGTGAAGCGGCGGTTAGTACTGACCACGACGTACCGACCGGCTATGCTCTCCAGTCAGCAGAGCCAGTTATCATCGAAGATCTGGCGACTGACTCGCGGTTCAGTGGGACGGGGCTTCTCACCATCCATGGCGTGACCAGCGGGATCAGTGTCTGCATCGGGTCACAGGACGATCCTTGGGGGGTCCTTGGGGTCTACACTCGCGAGCAGCAGGACTTCTCCGACCACGACGTTGCCTTCGTCCAGAGTGTCGCCAACATTGTTGCCATGGCTGTCGACAGCACCGAGCGCAAACAGACTCAGCATGCCCTCGAAACCAACATATCAAGTCCCGATCGTTCATCCGAAGAGACACTCACTACGACCACCGACGGGAGAGCGGTTAACGACTCACTGAACGCGGTGCTTCGTGCTGCCTACGACAACGACATCGATCTCGAACACTTCTATGCCTGCCGGAATGATCCGCCGTATCCTGACTGGGACCTCTCGATTGTCGAAGCCCGAAAACCACCCGAGACTCCCGACGGTTAACTCACCTTCATCAAGGTCACGGACGACGCCCTCACGGTCGTTGGTGAGTGAGGACCTGCGCCAAGGCGGTTCGGAGGTCCTGTAAGCCCGTGATAGTGCATGTTGTGACCAAATTCACCATATATACCCCATAATATCAAACTGATTTAATTTCTATGAGTATTGTTAAATATTCATCAGGACGCGTCAATAGTGGCTTGTTGCCCAGGGCTTACGCGATTCACTCCCACCCTGCTCAGTCCTCGGTTCTGACAGCGAGTGTCAGAACACCCGTCTTCGCGGAAAGGGCGGGATTCTCTCGCTGATTCAAGATAGAGGGCGGGCCATTTTTAAACTGTAGACTGAAGGTAACCGAACGTTCAAGAGGGCCTATCATCTTTGTGGATGTGACCAACCCACATGACTGCATCCACCACCGCAACCGATCACGCGTCGACGTGGTTGCAACCCGACCAGATCGAGCGACTTCGGACTGCCTGCTACGACGACTGCTTTCAGTCGCCGTACCGACAACGTAATGACGCACTGGTGGCGCTCCTGTACGATCTCGGGCTCCGCGTGGGTGAACTCGTCCAGCTCACTCTCAATCATCTCGATCTGGACACCGGGACCATACAGCTTCCTAACCCAGAGCAGGCCGACAGCCGACAGACTTCGCCACCGTCACGGGATACCCTCGAACTCGATCCAGCCCACTCACTGGGAACGGTTCGACTACTCACCTCTTATCTCTCCAACCGGGAGGACGACAGCACGGTCCTGTTCCCCTCGCGAAACGGTGGTCACCTGACACCCAAAGCGGTCCGGGATGTAGTTACCAAAGCCGCCGCCACTGCTGAGATTCGCCCCTACACGCCTGCTGGGCAAAGTGAGCCGGCGGACATCTCCCCGCAAACGCTCCGCCACAGCATGGCCTGGCGTCTCCTGATCGTCGAGAACCGCTCGCTGACAGCTGTTCGCGACCGGCTGCGACACACGGCTCTCTCGACGACCAAGAGCCTCTATGCTGGCTTCAACGTGGATGAAGAACAGGCAGATGCGATCACCCAGATCCCTCGTGACACCACGCTACCGGACACACCGATCATCGACGACGTGTTGGAGGCTATTCCTGACCTCCTGTATGCATTCGACAAAAACGGTCAGCTGGTCTGGTGGAATGATCGGGTGACAGAGATCACCGGATACACAGACACAGAAATCGCGGACATGCATCCACTGGAGTTCGTCGCACAGGAGATGAGGGTGGAGATCGCCGAAGCGATTGCACACATACTCGATCAAGAGTCGATCGAGCCAAGAGAGACACACCTCGTCACAAAAGACGGGAAGTATCTCCCCTACGAGTTCACCGGCGCACCAATCACCGACGACGAGGGGACCGTCCGGGGTGTCGCTGGTGTAGGTCGCGACGTGACTGCCCGCAAACGATTCGAGCGCATCTCGGATGGATTCTACGCGCTCGATACCGACTGGCGGTTCACGTATCTCAATTCCCGGGCCGAAACGCTGGTCGACCGCTCCGAAGAAGCCCTGCTCGGGGCTGTTATCTGGGACGAGTTTCCCGACACAGTCGATATGCAGGTCTACGACGAGTTCCACACGGCGATGGAAACACAAGAACCGGTCTCGTTCGACCAATACGACCCGCGACTGGACTCGTGGTTTTCCGTCCGCGCCTATCCGTCCAAGACCGGTCTCTCAGTCTACTTCCAGGATATCACCGATCGGAAAGAGCGTGAGCAGGAACTCGAACAGTATCGAACGCTCACCGAGGCAGCCACCGACGTCATCGTCACGATCGACGACGACAGCATCATCCAGTCGGTAAACCCCGCAGTCACAGACATCTTCGGATACACACCTGACGAATTACTCGGTGAGCCGTTGACGCGACTGATGGCCGATGAGCTCGCAGCACAACACCGGGTCGGACTGCAACGCTATCTTACTACCGGCGAGCGGACGCTCGACTGGTCGAACATCGAACTCCCGGGGGTCCGTGCAGACGGCTCTGAGGTCCCGCTGGCGATTTCGTTCAGTGAAGCCGAATACGACAACCAACGATTCTTTACTGGCATCGTGCGCGACATCACCAAACGAAAGGAGCGTCAACGAGCACTCGAGCAACAGCGGACTGAACTGGCGCGACTGAATCAGTTCAACGAACTCGTACAAGATCTCGTCCACGCAATGGTCGAAGAATCAACACGCACGGAAATCGAGCAAACCATCTGCGACCAGTTGGCCGCCTCCGAGTTCTATCAAGCGGCCTGGATCGGCGAACAGACACAGACAGCTGAGACAGTGACCCCACGGGTAGGGGGCGGTATCGATCCCGACGCCGTACCGAGAATATCCACTGCAAGCACCGATGGGACTTCGCCAAGGGAGATCGCAGCACGAGCAGTCGAAACTCGAGACGCCTGCGTCATCCAGAATCCGTTCGACGATCTGGCTGGTGAGGCGTGTCACAATCAGTTACAGGGCGCCGACATCGACTCGGCACTGGCCGTACCTATCGAGCATGGTGACGTACTGTACGGCGTGCTCGTGGTGTATGCAGCGCCGACAACTGCGTTTGGCGACCGTCAGCGGGAGAGCTTCGTCGATCTCGGCGAAACTATCGGCTTCGCCATTACGGCAGCCGAGCGAAAAGATGCGCTCGTCGCCGAAAGCGTCCTCGAACTCACACTCTCGATTCGAGACTCAGAGCAGTTTTTCATCCAGGCTGCCAGTCGACTCGACGCGACCGTGAAGTTGGATGGCATAGCCGGTAGGAGTGACGACGTATATCTCGCATACTTCACCGTGACAGATGCCTCACCCGCAGCAATTCGCGATCTCGCAGATCAAAGTGAGATGGTCAATCACGTCCGAATGGTGAGCAGTCACGCGACTGAGTGTCTTTGTGAAGTGAGTATCACTGACTCGTCGCTCATCACGACAATCGCTGAATACGGTGGGACAGTCACCGATATGACTGCTGAGAACGATCACTGCACGGTTCGTATCGATCTCCCCCGAACTGCCGATCTCAGTCGGGTGATTGACGCTTTGGAAGCGATGGGTGCCGATGTCGAACTTCAGGGCAAGCAAACTGTCAACCGTCCGCTACAGACCGAACACCGGTTTCAAGCAGCCGTTACTGACCGCCTGACAGATAAACAGCGTGACGCACTCGAAACCGCCTACCTCGCCGGCTTCTTCAAGCAACCACGCCACAGCACCGGCGAAGACATCGCTGCCTCTCTGGATATCTCGCCGTCAACATTTCATCAACATCTCCGCGTGGGACTGGGGAAACTGGTTTCTTCTATCGCCGATACACCGACAGAGTGCGCCTGACAGGCGGATACCGGATTGTTGTGGCGGTATCGCTACTGGACTCCAGTGTGAGTGCTAGTCCATGCGAAAGCACGAACTCGTCCACATTCATGGTCTACTCGTTTTGGTACGTCGGCACCTCGCTGAGCAAGAGGAAATAGCAATCCCCACAGATGCATTTGACGTGTACGACGCCTATGGGGTCAGACCCACAGCGATTGCCGAACGGAAAGACACACACAAAACGGCAATCAGGCACTTATTAACAGGGTTAAACGCAACACTCGCGACAGAGCAATCGACTACGGATACCCGTTAGCACCTGCAGAGTCCTTCGATACGTGACCCCTCCACGGTCTGACGGCCGTGGTATCCGGCCACCGGATGCCCACCCTGTTGAACCAGAGCGTTCCGGTTCCAACCCGCACTCAGAGAGAACCGGAAATATTCCGGCGAATCACTCGTTTGCTCGCTCAATATTGGGCTGTGGCTCGGTCATGCAGGCCCCATTGGCATGTGTCATGGCCACGTGACGGACAGACCGCATTCGTCACCGCCCCCAGTCTGTTGGAGGCCAGCATCTCACCGATCCCGTAGCAATTTTGAATACACCGGCCAGAACAATGATCTTCGGTAGGTCGTCCAGCACTGCTGTTTTCGACGGCTGTGTCACCGTGCCAACAACCTCTGCCTGTTTGGCTCGTCGTTACGACTGGCGTCGGAACACCTCGACTCACAGGAACGCGGTATGCGCTCGCCTTTCTATCACCACCCCAGTAGCGGTCCTGACCGCACCGGATTGTTAGGGCACTAGATCTACCCACCGTCAAAATATAGACTAGAGTGGCCGGTTCAGAGGCACTACCCCCACCCATCGAAACCGGCTGATCTCACGACGCCAGCCCCCTCCTCATCTCTCCCTCTCCGCTCCCAACTCTCCTGTGAACAGACATTCTGGCCGAGAAGCTCCTCGGAAAACCGTCCTCAACGACAGTCAACGTCTCTATTTTGATTCAGCGAGAGAATCCCGCCCTTCCCGTGAGTGACGAGTGTTCCTGCACCCAGATAGGTCTCGCCGTCTCAACACCACACGCCGCGCACTCCTTTGTCGTCCCTGCCGCTTTGACCTGAACGACGTGTGTACCGTACAAGTCGGTCTTGTATTCGAGGAGTGTGCTGAGTTGTTGCCACGCCGCATCCTGCTGATGGTCAGTGCCTGTGCCACCGGTACCTCTCTCTACGGCCCTCCTGATAGAAAAGGCCGGGACAGTGTCGTCGGTGAGACTTCTCCGATAGCGGACTCATTACGGACTCAGCGACGGGTCGTCTCAGTCGTCGCTGCCATCTCGTCGAGTGGGATTCCGACGTCAATCGCGAGGAAGGCGTTGAAGCCGCGGTCGCGGAGACAGTCACGCGTCTCCTGGAGGAGACGCAAGACGTCGTCGTCAGCGTACTCGCCGCTGGCCGCATCCCACGTCGCGAACGACGGCGCGTCAGTCTCGACGTCGGCATCCGCTGGCAGCAGGGAGTCGCCGTCGAACGTGCGGTACGGGCCCATCAGATACACGAGAAACTGCTTGCGCCGGACTGGGGGCAGAACCACCGAGTCACCGACCGCCCGCGTGAGATCGTCGATAATCCGGTCCCGCATTCGAGATTCCGGTTCAGAGCGATACCTTATAAACACCGATATTTTCAGGAATTTTCGACTAGAGAGTAACTAAGTACGTGGCGCGACAACACTCGAACCGAGGCAGCCCAATGGCCGACACCGACCGCCGTTCCACGGACGAGGTTCGCCAGCCGGAGCCGCCGCTTCCCGAGGAGAGCGGGCTGACGCTCGAGGAGTATCTCGCGATGCAACAGGCGATCGGCCACCCGACGCGATTTCGCATCCTGCGCACGCTCGTCGCCAACGACGAGCTGAGCGCCGCCGAGCGCAAATCCGCGGTCGAACGTAGAAGCCCACAACTTCCATCCCCTTCTCGACGAACTGGTCGACGTTGGGCTCGTCGACAAGCGCCAGCGACGGACCGCTGATAGCTAGGGATTCTACACGTACTACCGGCCGACGGCACTGGGACGCGGCAGTCTCGAGCATGACGTCGAGGAGTTGATGCGCCGCGAACGCGAGTGCAACGATGTCTACTCGTAATCGGAGTCCAACGGTATCGGCTGCGGCACTACGGAAGCGGCTGTGCTGTTCGTTTCGCTTCTCTCAATGAACCGTTGTCACTCGGCGTCGATCATGTTCTGGGCTTCGATCGTGTCCCAGACCTCCGTGCCGGCGTCCGTAATGCCGTAGACGCGCCCTTTTCGGCGGTCTTCAGAGACCAAGAGCGTGATGAGATCCGCATCACGTAGTTCTTGGAATGCTCGGGAGATATGTGCGATACTGTGTCCGGTTTCATCAGCGATGAGCGACGGTGTTGCAGGGCCTTCCGCGAGGCGTTGCAATGTGCCAACGCGGTAGCGGGAACTAATAACGAAGCTCACGTCGTCCCACTGCTCATCGGACGTCATAGGTGGGTCCGTCTCTGCCAGGACTGGTTGTATTCTCCCGCCATTGTGTGATGAGTTCGCATCTACTGATTGGTAGCTGATTAACAGCTGTGACCGTTCAGATGGGTAAGCAACTCCAAATTCGGAGGGAGATGATGGTAATCGACTGTTTCTTCTCTCTTTGTTGTCCCATTTGACGCAGCCTGACGCTGACTGAGACACGTGCCGTCAGCGAACAGCACCGTCGAAAGAGAGACTGCCGTCACGTGTTCCTGGCACGCAGCACGCACACCGCTAGTGTGTCTCGGTGGTTGCTACACCGGGTCCCAGCGGTAGCCGCCCCACTCCTGGCTCTCCGGGTTCTCGCTCTTGAGGCCGACGTCGGGGTCCCGCAACTCCTCGACGTAGACTGGCTCCACCTCCTCACCCGTCTCGATTTCCTCCGTCGTCACCTGTCCGAGCGCACGGACCACGTCGCCGTCCACCTCGAACTCGACGATGGCGAGCGTGTTCGGTTGGCGGACGCCCGGCGGCGTCGCCGTGGACTTCGTCCACGTGATGACTTCGCCGCGCTGGTCGGAGAAGTCGAACGTTTCTTCCTGCGGTTCGCCACACTCCGGACAGCGCGGGTGCGTGGGGTACGAGACGTGACCGTTCGGGCATTTGCCTGCAACGAGAGTCATTCTGCGGCCTCCATGATGGTCGTGATGACACAGTTCCCGAACCCGCCGACGTTACACGCAAGCGCCGTCTCCGCGTCGACCTGTCGCGGGCCGGCCTCGCCGACGAGTTGCTCGTAAATTTCGACGCCCTGTGCGACGCCGCTGGCACCCAGCGGGTGGCCCTTGGACTTGAGACCTCCCGAGGTGTTGATCGGCAGGTCGCCGTCTTTCGCCGTGGTGCCGTCCATCGCCAGCTCCCACGCAGTCCCTTGGTCGGCGACGCCGATCCCCTCCAACTGGAGGAACTCGAGGATGGTGAACATATCGTGAAGTTCGGCCACGTCGAGGTCGTCTGGACCGAGACCGGCCATCTCGTAGGCCTGCTTACTCGACTCCACGACGCCGCCCATGATTGTGGGGTCGTCGCGTTCGTGGACGACGTGGGTGTCCGTCGCCCCGCCGATGCCGGAGACGACGGCGTACTCGTCGGTGATCTCCTTCGCTCGCTCTTCAGTGGTGAACAGCATGGCCGCACTGCCGTCCGTGATGGGACAGAAGTCATAGAGCCGAAGCGGATCCGCGATGATGGGAGAGTCGAGTGCCTGTTCGACCGTAATCTCCTTCTGGAACTGCGCGTTCGGGTTGTCGACGCCGTTCTTGTGGTTCTTCACCGCCACGCGCGCGAGCGACTCCCTCGGGGCCTCGAACCGTTCGAGGTAGTGGCGGGCAGTCATCCCGGCGAACGACGGCAACGTCACGCCGTGTTTGTACTCCGCTGGATGAGTACATGAGGCGATGATGTCCGTCGCCTCACCCGTCGTCTTGTGGGTCATCTTCTCCCCACCGACGAGCAGCGTCATCTCGCTGGCGCCGGAGGCGACGGACTGCCACGCCTCGTAGATGCCTGCACCGCCCGACGAGGAGGTCTGATCGACGCGTTCGCTGTATGCCGGCAGGACCCCGAGATCGTGGGCCAGTGCGTTCATCACGCCCGTCTGGCCCTCGAACTCGCCGCTCGCCATGTTCGAGACGTACAGGTGCTCAACGTCTGCCGGTGTCACGCCGGCGTCGTCGAGACACGCCTCACCCGCCTGCGAGAGGAGCTCTCGAATCCAGGCGTCACGCTGACCGAACTTTGTCATCGACGCGCCGAGTACTGCAACTTCCATGTCATTCTCCGCTCGTGGGTGGACGATATTCGTTACGATTGACTGATTTTACAGTGTTTTCTGCTACGACTGCAAAGTTATACAGTGTTAATTCACGCATCCGTGGCGACACAGTCTTTTTCCCCGTTAGCTATACTATAGTGTGACTTCCTCTAGCATGGTATGGGTGCAACCGTGTTCCTCGAAACCCCGATGGACGACGAAGAGAGTTTTGAGTGTGAAGAGGCCAAGATAATTGGCGACATCGTGTGGGCGACTCCAGCAGATGACGGCCAAGAGCGCGTTATCCCACTGTCGAACATTACAGGGGTTACTGGTGACGTCGTCGAGCAGGAAATCGAATCTCTCGAGGCTCCTGGTGGGCGGTTCACGGAACTCGTGACCGATATCTGCTGAGACTGGCACTCTCATTGTGAGAGTTCCTCTCACTAGCAAACACTCTCTGTCAACAACTCAGCTTTGCACGTTGAAGTAGGAGCGTGACGTAGGTGGTGGTAAGGACGGATGATGCCGATTATGGACTTCTCTGCGTATGGTGGTTGAGATGCCGAA
The DNA here is from genome assembly GCF_011602445.1 of Haloarcula sp. JP-L23. Classification (NCBI taxonomy): domain Archaea; kingdom Methanobacteriati; phylum Methanobacteriota; class Halobacteria; order Halobacteriales; family Haloarculaceae; genus Haloarcula; species Haloarcula sp. JP-L23. The sequence continues at coordinate 3,472,711 of NZ_CP050014.1, forward strand.
ACTCAGTTCGTGGTTGCCGTCCTTACTATCGATACATGATGGATCAATTCCCTTCTGGGTCACGCACGTGGCTGTTCGGCCGTGATCGGACCAGAACGCGGTGGTTCATCACGAGCGCCGTCGGCCTCTGCGGCCTGACGGCTGGATTTGCCGCACTCGGGTACGTGCTTCTCTCGGAATGGCCACGATTGTATGCACACCTCGTGATCGAATCGATCGCGGTGTTCGTGTTCGTCAGCGCCGTCGGACTGGCTATCGCCAACGCGTACATGAATGATGGCGTCCTCACAAGCACGCTACTGATCATAGCCCCGGTGATGGGGCTGTTCATCTATCTTCTCGTCAGAGCTACAGCACTCGGCACTACCATGCTTGCTCCTCTCACACTCGACTCGATTCTCCATCTCGGAGCGGGGATCGGGGCGATCTGCCTCGGCAGCTATCTGCTCGGGATCTTGTTGTACCTCCAGCAGACGCCGGATTTCTACTGAGGACACAGCTTTGCACGTTACCGGCAGCGAAGTCCATAATCAGCATCAACAGTTGTTGCCATCCTCTACATCCCTTCCACTTCAACGTGCAAAACTGAGTCAACAAGAGAGATGTCTCAAACCTGTCCTCAAAATCAGGTCCGTTTGATGGAGGTCGCCACGACGCCCCTGGGGTACGTTGAGTTTGATGGGCACGGTGCGTCGTGGCGTGTCGTCCATCCATACTTTACATGTACTGCTGTTGCCAAATAAGAGCTAACGAGTGGAGTTTTAGGAATCGGGCCTGCTCTCGAATGTGATTGGTGTCGGCTTCCTCCCCGACCTCAAGGGTCGGGCCATCGCCTCGTCACCATGTGAAACATCGACCGCCACCCGATCAGTGCGCCCGTGCTTTTGTTACTACGGAGTTCGGTATTGGGACTATGACCAGCCGGCTGTCCACTGGCGTGCCGACGCTCGACCGACACCTCGAGGGCGGGGTTCCAGCCGGTGCCCTCGTCGCATTTACGATGCCGCCCGCGACGCAGGGGGAACTGGTGCTCTCACGGCTGCTGGCCGAGCGCCACACACTCTATCTTACGACAAGCCGTCCAGAACGTGAAATCCACGACATGATCGCGACCCGAGGGGGCGACGTCACGGCGACTCGTATCGCGCCGAGGGATCTGGTCGAACAGCCCGACGTATACCTTGATGACGTCCCGGACGGGGGGAACGTCGTCATCGATACGGTCGATGAACTCGAGCGAGGTGGCCACGACGCGTATCTTGACTTTCTGAACCGGCTGAAACAGCAGCTCGAGACGGCCAACGCAGTCGGGCTAGTACGCTGTCTCACCGGGAGTGAGGCCACCAATCGGCGGCTCACGCTGGATCGGGCGGACATCGTCTGGGAACTCCACGTCGACGTCGAGAAAGGCAATGTTGAGACGTGGTTGGTCGTCCCAAAATTCCGTGCGGGTCGGGCGCTGACGGAACCGGTCAAACTCGAACTCACCGATGATGTCAGGGTCGACACCAGCCGCGACATCGCATGACCATCCCGTTACACGGGTGATGTCGTTGACACTCGATGGCGTCAAGGCATCGGGACTCACCTGCCGCCGGTCCCTCGTCGACGCGGTGATCTTCGGGAAGGCCACCCACATTGACGCGACTATTGTCGTCGTCAGGAATCATCGAAGCTGGCACAGCCGGTGATATACCCATCATTGAGCCGAGGTAACACCTGGCTATATACCGCTCGTGACTGAACATTGGTGCATGCCCGTCTCGACCGGTAGTCCCACCCTCGATGCCATGCTGGACGGTGGCTATCCCGAACAGCGAGCCACGCTTCTTACCGGGACACCCGGCACTGGGAAAAGTACGCTCGCCATGCAGTTCCTGCAAGACGGCCTCGAAAACGGCGAAACATGTCTGTTCATCAGTACCGAGCAGACGGTCGACGAACTCCGTGATGCGTTCGCACCATTCGCGTTCACCCTCGACCACGACCAGCTCACGATCACGTCCCTGCATGCGCGGACGGGACAGACGTTCGAGAGTGACGAACCGACACTGGTTCTCGAAACCTTCGACGACAGGGAAGTAATCGGCGACGGCATCTCGGCAGCGTTCACCAGCGACCGGATCCAACAAGGACTCGAACGCTACGCCCCCTGCGATCGGGTCGTCCTCGACAGCGTTTCGGGGCTCCAACCGATGGCCCAGAACCGTGATGTGTACCGGCGCGGCGTACTGGACCTTATTCAATTATTCACCGACAATTTCGGTGCAACCACCGTCCTGACTGCTGAATATGTGGGGCCGTCACCACGCGAACAGACTGTCGAAGCCATCGGCGGCGACAATACGGTCCAGTACAACGTTTACGGCGTCATCCGACTGTGGCGCGAGCAGAAGCGTGGCGAACTCCGACGGTTCATCGACGTTATGAAGATGCGTGGGGTCAACCACGACACTCGCAAGTACGAGATTACGTTCGCAGAGCAGGGAGTCGACATTATTCCGCGGCAGCGAGCACTGCCTCATGGGATGGCAGACCGTGATCGGCTTTCGACTGGGGTACCTGAGCTGAATACGCTGCTTGACGGCGGGTTCTTCCGAGGCGAGAGCGTTCTGCTCGAACACGACAGCCGGGCCAACCTCGAGGCGTTTTTCTTCGCAGTGCTGAACCAGGCACTGGCCGAAAACATGGGGATCGTCGTAGTCCCCCGCGTCGATACCCCACCAGAAGCCATCGATACCCTCCTCGGGCGCGAGCCCATCAGGCGGGACACGCTGGAGCTCCTGCAGACGGACCAGTTGTTCGTGCTGGATGCGCTCGGCGCGTGGAAAGACCGGCACAACGTATTCAATCTCCAGCGCGAAGACGATGGCATCCGCGATCTGTTGGAGACCATCAGAGACAGGGCCACCACAGACGGACTTCTGCTGTTGTTGAATACGGAAGCGAAGGTCCATACACTTGGTGAGGAAGAAAGCCGGCGGACGCGCTACTGGCTCCAGTCACAGATGCTTGAGGCGTCCGACCTCTTGGTCGACATTCACAATCCAAACCTGATGGCAGCTGACCTGGCCGAATTCTACACGGATGCGGCGACCCAGGTGCTCGAAACGTGGCTCGACGATACTGGCCTCCAGTACGTCCAGCTGAAAAAAGCCCCGTCGGGCGAAATCGGGGGGCTACGCCTTGTCGAATATATCCAAGATGATCCATATATCCGGGTGAAGTGAAAAAGTTGTATGATGGTGCAAGGAGTCGGCTGCTCTCAGAGAGATAGCGTGCGAAATAGCCCGTTTGCACAGGCGTTCGTTCTCGGTCAGCGGGGTGGGAATAGGGCGGGATCGTTTATTCGAAGCCGGGCCCTCTGGTCGTCCAGTTCACCTGGTCGCCGGCCAGCGTCATGCCGTCGCCGAACCGGTTGTCGGCGACGATGGCGTCTTCGGTCGTCGCTCGACTGTACTGGTAGAGTTGCCCGCTCTTGAAGTCACAGTCCTTGAGCCGGAGGTGATCGGCGCCGTCGTCGAGGAGAAGGTCCAGTCCGCCGCCGGTATGATTGAACGAACAGCCCGGACGTCGAGCCACGGCGCGTCGACGAGAAGGCCATGGCGTTTGCCGTCGCTTTCGGGATCCATGTGGACGTCCCAGTTTTCGAGTATCACGTTCGATCGGGTGATACGACCGAGATGCGCGTTCGACTGTGCGCTCCCGCTGTCGTAGATAGTCCAGTTGCGGGCGACGATCCGTCCCAAATTTCTATCCGAGCCATTGCCGGAGATGTCACAAATATACTGGTTGGCGCTGCTGTCGATAGTGATATTCGACAGCGTGCAGTGGTCGACGTCACTCCCAACACGGACCAGTTCGGACGGCGTCCGCTGTTGGGCATCGATTCTGATACTGTCGGCGACGGCCTGGTGGGCTTTGTTCACCCACAGAGCGGCATAGGAGTAGCCCCGGTCTTCCGCGTCGGTATTGGTGATCTTGCACTTGTAGGCGAAGTCGCCATCACCGAGGCGGATGTTCCCGGCGCCGCAGTTCTTGATTTCCGTGTTCCGTATCGCGACCTTCCCGTTGTGGCCGGCGCTGTAGATCCCGTTGTTGATGAACCCCGCGATGTCGCTGTTCTCGATGACGAGATAGCCCCGGTGGTCGCGCTCGATCGCGAGTCCCATCGGATGTTCTTGTTCCGTGAGGTCCGGGTCGTAGAAGGAGCCATCGGGCATAGCGATGTTCACGAACCCCTGTCCAGTCTCTGTCAGAAGCGTCGGATGGATGGAATAGTACGGCGGGACAATGCGGTCGATCTCACCGACGAGCCGACAGTGGTCCATTTCGAGGTACTCGTCGACGGACGCGATCATCGCCGAGGCGGCCACGTTCGACTGTTGAATGTCGAACTCGATGTCTTGTGCGATGAAGATGTCCGCATACCCGGGTCTGTCAACCCCAGCCCGAATGAAGTAGGGCATCTCGGGGTTCGTACACTTCACCGTGGCCTGTGGCTTGCCGACGAGGCCGAACGTGGCGAACTCGTCGGCTTCAACTGCTGTGTTCCACGTGTACGTCCCATTGGGCAGGTAGTAGATGACGCTCTCGTTCGGCTCCTGTCGATTGAAGTGATTCTGGATGAACGCGCCGAGGTCGTCGTCAGACTCCGGCTCGATTCCTTGCTCACTCACGTCAATGACGTCCCAGCTATCGACGGACAACTCGTCCGTGTCAACTCCGCCGTTGACGATGAGGCTAGGAGCACTCTCGCTGCTCCGGGCCGTCCCCTGAATCGGGGACTGAAACTTGACTGGACCCGGCTGGTCCGCTCCCTCCGTCGCGCGCATCGACCAGTCCCCCGCAGCGGCGTCGTAGAGTTCCACCGCGCCGTTACCAGACCCGGGCGTACGCAGGGACGCGCGATCGGTTGTCGTCGTGATATCACTGACGTTCAGGATGTCGTTCCCGTTGAGGTCTAGATCGCCGTTGAAATCACCGGCGACGTCTGACGATTGCATCGTCTCGAACATCTCTCCCGAACCGCTACAGCCCGAAATCAGCGACGTCAACCCACCGACACCGCTCATTAGTTTTCGTCTGGTCGTTTCCAGGTCATTATCACGTTGCTCTCCACCATCAGCTATCTCCTGATTTCTATCTGACGTCATGGTTTAGTAATAATGCCCTTCCATCTTCATTATCTGTCTCGTAAACATCAAATCTGATATTAAGACGTGTAAAAATGGCGGGTAGATGGGATAAAATGTCAGTTTTCCTCAGAGTTTGTACTATAATTACGTAGTATTTCGTATAACTAGGCAGAATTTCGGGAGTAGGAGTGTTATCGTTTGTAATACCCACCGTGCTGCCGATAGGATCCGGTCAACGACCCTGCCCTACTCCCTCGGGCTGATGCCCACTCGCTTCGTTGAGGGTAGGGCTTGTCCATGGACTGGGCCTCGAACCCCGTCAGGGTACGGGGTGTATCCCCGATTCGGTGTCACGGTTCCAGACTTCAGGGCGAGTTGAATATCCGATATCGGTAGGCTTGGGCTCGGTACTCGTCGCAAATCATCTAGACGTTGGTGTTACTTTCCTTGTTTCACACCGTGTTGTATATCGGGGCTCTTAACGGGGACAACCAACTTCTGTCTGTCAGCGCTGATGGTCGAAAGAGCATACCCCCGATTTCGAGTGTTTCGGAGCGAGAGTTGACTGAGAGTTGTATCTTTGTGGACCCGTGCAATACCTCGGCGACTCACTCCGGTTCTTGACGTCTACAGACGAGGCAGGTCGGGTACCTCAGGGCTTGACAGAGGGAGCCACGTTTCGTCTCCGTGCCCTTCTAATACTGTTTTAATTACTCTTAAAGTGGCTGAAATTCAGACTTGGCAGCTAGCAGTCATTGAACGGTAGTGTGGGCTGTGTTGAATCGCCGTAAGGCGGTGGAATTCACTGTTTGACGGCACGTTTGATGTTATAGACGACACACATCAGAGCGATTTCTCGGAACTCACGAAACCAGGAACGCGCTCGCACGGCGAAGCCGAGCGAGCGCTTCACAGCCGAATTGACGGTCTCAGTCATAGAGCGCTGATTGTAGCGTTTTTTGTCGATTCTGGCGTTGTGAGCGTGGTCGTACGGGGCGAAGATGCGATGCTTGATGAGCGGTCTGATGTCGATCTCACGCAGTGATTCACGGAGTGACTGCTTGTCATAGCCTTTGTCGGCAGCTAGAGACCGCAGATCGCCCGCGTTCCGGCGGGCGATCTGCTCAGCGAGGTCTGCGTCGCTTCCTTCCCGAGTCGTCGAGCAGTGTACGTCAAGGACTGCTTGAGTCTCTGTATCGACGAGTTTCGTGACTTTCAGCTTCTGCACGCGGTAGCTTATTCTCTGGCAGTAATGGCGGCTCGCTGCTGAGCGTTCGTAGAATGTAGCGTCAATAGCGGCGTGTTTCGAAGGATCGTGTAGCTGCGCCGACTGGCGAAGCAACACTCGGCAGATGCTCATACTGATCCGGTCGAACGCTTTACACAAGGTGGACGGCGAGGGGAGATCGGCCGTGTTGAGGCCGATCTCCCCGGTTATTTGTGGCATCTCCTTGAGCAGGTCGATGGTCATCCGGTAGGATGTATCAAGGTAGATCCGCAGACAATGCAGGGAAACGAGCGCATAGTCGGCGAATCCGCCGCCAGTAACTCTTTGAGCAATCGGGACGATTTCGCTAGTGAAGCGGGAGATTTGGGTCATGAACAACTGAAGTCTCCCGCTTCAACTCCTTCGATTTAGCGACCTATCCCGACGCCGTCTAGTGATTCAACACAGCCGCTCAGACCGGTACGCGTGGTGCGAGTCCGTAGAGCACGACGATGGCTGACAGGGTCGCTAGGACACCACCGATCAGTGCAACGACTGGAACCGCGATGCTAGGATCGAAGCGTTGTGCGTAGCAGTGAAACAACCCAACGGACAGGATCGCTGTGAGGACTGCAAGCGGATAGCGCTCTTCTCGTCGCCGAAACCACACTACCCCGGCCAGCAGAAGGCCACCAGCAAGTATGCTGAATCCGCCTGTCACGACCAGTAGCACCAGCCGAGCAAGCCCGCGGGACGCCCATGGCTGCAACACAAGGAGACTTCCAATGATGCCCATGAATCCTACCAATACGAGCGTCAGTGCTGGGACCCCGCGATAGCGTGCCTCCTTCGAATCCGGTTCCCGACGCCATAGCCATCCCGTCACAACGAATCCGAGACAGACGACGAGGAGAATGGCGGTCACGGAGTCTGGTTGTCTCGGTGTCGGTGGCGTGTTTTTGGTGCCATATCCGAGGATCGTGCCAAGCAGCCCAGCAATACCTGTGAGAATGAAAGCGGTGGCACCTGGTTCCGAACGAACCATATCATCGGTGGCATTTCGGGCGATAAGTGTTTTCGGGCCACTGTCGGTGTGCAGGTTTACAGCGTGGAGGTCCCCCTCCTGACTGGCGAGAGTTGGGACGCGTCAGTTCTTGCTTTTATACTGTCGGCTGTAATCACGTGAAGGCGTATTCGACCATCTCGGGATTTGTGGCCGCAAGCCGACCGGAATCAGACATCATCGCTTCGAATAGGTACAGCCGACAGTATAGTATGGCGGGCCGACAAGCGTCTCACCTACGTTTCGAGTGGTTCAACTGGAGTCTGTGGTAGCAGTGTTTTTTCGCTGATGTGCTCGCATTCACATTAAACGGGATGTGAGCGACTAACACATCAGATCTAGGTATCTAGGCCCAAGGAATATCCCATCATATCGGCACCATTACATCACGATTCATGGTTGCCAAAGAGGGAGACATCCCCTCCAAGATGAATGAGGAAGATCACGGTAAAAATGACGATGGTGTTGATGTCGTAACATGTCCATTATGTGTGTTTGAGGACGATTCTCAGGCAGTCTACCGGCACTTACAGACGTCACACCGGAAAAGCAAACTGAGTCGTGAGCTACTGAACGACAATCCACGGACGCAGACGGCTGAGGCAGACTAATTGGAAGCCAGGGAACAACCCTGCTGATGTCAACTACCCCGCCCTACTCGCGCTACCGCGCTCGTTGAGGGTGGGGCTTGCGTGCGGTTTCTCGACATGGGACTCATGGCGAGGAAAGACGCTTGTAGCGCAGGGCCAGACGCCAGCGGCAATTTAATTAGACGTTACCTCCGCTCTACCCCGCGACCGAGGTCACGGGAGACGGAGAGGCACATGGCGTCACGTTCGCTTCGACGGTCCGTCTTTCGGGGTCGGTTGACTGCGACCCGTCCATGCCGAGAAACGCACCGTGGCCTCGTTGGCACGCCAGCCCTCACGGACTGTCTGTGGCCCGTCATGGACAGTCAGAGGTGTGTCGTACTCGGTATTAACGGTTCGCACGCGCTCCTCCCCTCCCTACTCACTCACTCCGTTCGTTCGTTGAGGAAGGGGACTCCGCGCGACCGCCGAGTTGATACCAGTGCAGTCTTTGGGTTTTCTTTTTCATTCCACAAACATAGCGGCGCGGTCCAAGCAACTAACACGATTCAGGTGGTCTGTTCAGATAGCGGGATTCTCAGCGACGGGGTAGTTGACCTCTCCTCACCCATCTTCTCGCTGCTGTTGCAGCGTGGATTTCGCACGTGCGACATAGGTGTTCGCTGACCAGCTACGGGCATTGCTCATTTCCTCCAAGACCGCCTCGGCTGCATCCGGGGAGAGCACGTTGTTTCGAACGAGCGCCGTGAGGACGATCGGCGTCGTCACGAGACGGGTATCCACCAGTGAAGCATGCACCAGCGCCAATCGGTTGAACTCGTTACAGAGCAACTGGACTGCATCCACCTCGTTCGCCAGCGTGACTGCTGCATTCTCGCCATCGTCGAGCGGGAACGTCTCGTCAAGATCGACGTTGCGAACCTCGAACGCGGCCTGTCGATCGAGGACGGCCTGTGCTGCCACCCCCGACGCGTCGTCATAGGATGCCGTCTCGGTGAGTTCGTCGACGACCTGCTCGGGAAGGATGACGACGTGTGAGTCGAGAAGCAGGTCGAGTGGATTGGGCGTGGTATCTTCGACAGTCCCTAAACTAACGAGGGCGGACGTATCGGCGACGATGCGCACCATCTAGGGATCGGCCAGCTCCTCCGCAACATCGTCGAGGAACGCTTCGCTCAGCTGTTGTTTCAGGAGGCGAAAGTTTGCAGCCTCTTCGTGACCGACGAGGGCTTTTAACTCCTCGAAGGTGATGTCGTCGTCGTAGAAAGCCTCAGCAATCTCCTGTTTCACCTCGTCGGAATGCGCCGCATCCCGAAGATACTCTCGGAGGGCAGAGATGAGAATATCCGTCCGGTCCGTCTCGAACACCGCTGCGAGGGTGTCGGCCCGATCGACTAATCCTCGGGGTGCTCGGAACTGAACGCGCTTTTTCTCTGACTCGGAACTCATGTGTGTACATTGTGAGTGTGATGGTAAAATACTTGCCTCATACGGTTCAGCAACGACCCACGGCTGTAGCTGCACCGACTCATGCGCGGCAGACCTTCTTTCAGGTCAGGTGTCGTACAACAGTCTATGTCGAATGCCGTGTCCGCCATCGACTACCACGAACGGACGAAACATACCCCACGGAGCGTCCGCAGTGGGTCCGGCCTCGATTTCGACAACAAGCCGCGTCCGTACAAGAGCTACAACGGCGTGCCCACCGTCTCGTTGGCCGACGCAATCCGTGACCCAGCGATGCCGGCGCTCCACGCCGTCGCTACGCAGCCCCCACCGGACACGGATGCGTCCACATCGTTCGACCGAGCTACGCTTGCGGGCCTGTGCTACTACGCTGCGGGTATCACGAAGTCCATCCGACGGCACGGCCAGAACTATCACTTTCGGGCCGCCGCGTGTACTGGCGCACTCTATCACATCGACTTGTACCTCGTCTGCGGCGATCTCGACGACCTTGACGACGGCGTCTACCACTACGACCCACGGACCGAGTCACTCGACATGCTCCGAGACGGTGACTATCGGGGAGTGCTCGTCAAGGCGAGTCGCGACCCGGCTGTTACGCGCGCCCCAGTCACGTTCGTTGTGACCTCGACATGGTGGCGGAATGCCTGGAAATACGGGGCACGGACCTACCGCCACGCGTTCTGGGACTCCGGGACAGTCCTCGCGAATCTCGTCGCCGCGGCACACGCGCTGGATAGGCCCGCCACCATCGTCTCAGGGTTCGCTGACGATCCCGTTGCAACCCTGCTGGGGATCGACCCCGAGTGGGAGGCCCCGTTGGAACTCGTGCCCGTCGGTGTGGGTGCCCCTGTGGCCAGGAGCTCCGGTACAAGCGCCGTCGAGCCCATCGACCCGCCGACCGAGCCGCTTGCCTCGGACCCGATAGCATATCCGTTGATTCACCAGGCGTGGACGGGAAGCACGCTTTCGGCTGGCACTGCGGCCCAAGCATGGCGTACTCGCGGCGAGCGACCGGTGGATGGTCGTAGGCCAGGCGACGGCGACCGTGTCGAACTTGACCCCGTGGGACCGGACACAGCGTCGACTCGGCCACTCCACACGACCATCCGTCGGCGCGGCTCTTGCCGGGCCTACGAGCGTGACACCCTTTCGTTCCGGAAGCTCTCGACAGTGCTCGACCGCGCGACGCGGGGGGTGCCTATGGATGTGCGGGCAGACGATGGGGACAGTGGAACCGGGGCGGCGCTCCAGTTCGTGGACTGCTACTGCATCGTGAACGGCGTTGCAGATCTCGAACCGGGTGCCTACCAGTACCACCCCGACGCTGGCGAACTCGAACGCATTCATGCCGGCGAGTCCCGGCAAGCGGCCCGGCACCTGGCACTCGATCAACAGCTCGGTGCCGACGCCGCCGTCTGCATCTACTTCCTGGCCGACCTTGACGCGGTGACCGATGCACTCGGTAACCGAGGGTACCGTGTCGCGCAGCTGGAAGCCGCACTCACTGCCGGCCGCCTGTATCTGTCGACCTACGCCCACCGCGACCTCGGCGGCACCGGGCTGACATTCTTCGATGACGTGGTGACGGACTTCTTCGAGCCGCGCGCAGCAGGGCAGACGCCGATATTCCTCTACACCCTGGGTCGTCCTGCATAGTGTGGATTCGTGGTCAATACCGGGGATAGAGGTAACGTTAGTTACCGACCCGCGTTTCCTCTCACCATATGTCGTTCCATACTTCGGTGAATCGCTCACCCTTTCTCACAACGTTCTCGTCTTCATCCCGCTCAAGAACGTCTTTCTCCACTAATTCCGACAGAGAATAGTTAGACCATCGGAGACGGAGTCGCGCAACCTCCTCACAAGCAGACGGTAGATCGTCTCTAACCTCTGTGGATGGAAACATTAGCTAGTCTTGTGCGTAAACTCGAATAAACCCCCTCTTTATTTATTATCGTTACAAAACTCGTAGTTCTGCTCGATACGCAGGCTCTAGTCAACTGCCCCGCGCACGGTGGCGCGGGGCTTGTCAGTGAACTCGGCCTCTGCCGACCGTGGTTAGTCGGACGGGACGAATCCCCGGTTCGGCGTCACTGTTCCTGACTTCAGGGCGAGTTGACTGTCGCCCGTCCGCCGCGACGACTGTAGGCCGCGACGGACATACCGCCACCCAACATTCTTCGCTCCAACATAGTCCGCGTTCGCCGTCGCACCACACGACTCACACTCAAACTCCGCCTGCGTGATACGATTGCCTTTGCTCGTGTGTCCACACTCGGGACACCGACGGCTCGTATTCTCCGGTGACACGTATTCTACACAGATGCCTTCCGCGTCGGCCTTGTACTCTACGAGGTCAACGAGTTGGCGGTGCGCCCACTGGTGGAACTCTTTCACCGGCGGCGCACGCTCTCTAATGTGTTTCAGGTTCTCGAACGCGATATACTCGCAGTCGTGTTCCAACGCTTCCTCAATGATGTCGTTGGCGACCCGGTGTAGGACATCCCGAACGTGGCGGGACTCCCTGCCACTCATCTGCTGGAGAGTGCGGTGCGCGGACTGCGTGCCAGTCTGTTGGAGGTTCCCGCGAATCCGCTCGACCCCCCGGTGTCGATGCCTGAGTTCTCTGCCGGACGCGAAGTACGCCGTCGAGGTGGTGGCGATGTTGACGATGCCGAGGTCAACGCCGAGAACTGTCCTGTCCTCGTCGTCACCCTGTGTTTCGACTTGTTTCTCGGGCTTCGGCTTGCGGAACCCGAGGTGCAGGTAGTAGTCGCCATCACGACGAGTGAGCGTGGATTCGGTAAGTTCCCAGTCCCCATCGTTGAGGTACTGGTGTTGGTAGCCGTTTTCACCGTCCGGCAACGCGAGGTCGCACCGAATGCGGTCATCGACTGTTGAGAGTGAGACACTACCGTCGTCGAACAGCGTCATCGTCCGGGTGTCGTATGTCACCGTACTGGCGGTGAAACTGGGACGAGAGGTCTTGTAGTCCTCGTCCAGTTCTTCGAGTTCCTCGACACCGGAGAGTGCGGCTGCGGCTTGGTGGGTGGCAAGAATCGCGTGTTGACTCCCGAGACGTGTCTCCTCCAGTACTGTGTCGTAAGCGAGGTCTTGGAGGGACACCTTCCGCGTTTCACCCGTTCTCCATCCGATTCGACTGCTGATGTTACAGGCAGCTTTCCACTCGTTGATGGTGGCGTCGAGAAGTTGCGTCTGCTCGGTAGTAAGGATGGGGCGGGTGATTGCGGTGCGTCTCAGGTAGTTGTCGTCCGCCACGTCTTTCAATAGACGGGTAAGGTAGTTAGTAGTGGGTGGTTTGTGGCAGCGAGTGTCGGCTTCCTCCCCGCCCACGGTGGGGCGGGGAATCCGCCTCGCTACCTAGTTTGAAACCACCTTCGACCAGAAAACCGATCGAATCGCCGAGCTGGAGGCTGATCTACAGGCGGGGCAGGCCGAGTGCCTCGGGGCTTGACCCCGAGGCGGTTCACGAGAGCTGGAGGACGCATTATCCGACCGCGCCGATCGAATTGAGCGTCTTCAGGCCCAACGAGAGACCGCTGACGATACCAGTGAGAACACGCCGGCACAGCAGTCGCTATGGCGCTTGTCGAAACGGTTCATCTCGAACACTCTCAAATGACAGATTATACGCGTATTGATGGTTATCGGCGCCGGGCAAGCGCGAGTGCGGCCACAGCTACGAGCGCGATTAGGGTCACGACCGGGCCAAATCCAGGGCCTTGTCCATCGGTGGTCGTTTGGTCGCCGTCGCCATCACTCCCATCGGTTCCATCAGCCTCTGTCCCATCCGAGCCGTCACTACCGCTTCCATCCTCGGACATCGTGATCTCACGGGTGGAGAAGTGATTGACCGCGACGAGCACGTCCGCACTCGCCTGCGCGCTTGATTGCTGGCGCACGAGGAATTTCGAGGAATCGCCGTTGTTGATCGCACTCTCAAGTTCGCTGTACGATGATGCTTCGGCGGCTGCTTCACCGTCGACGGTCACTTGGAGGTTCTCGACGGAACTGATTGCCTGCTCGGAGACGGATGTGATGATGATCTTCCCTTGTTCTTGGGATCGCTCAGCGGTCATCGTCACCGTACCTTCGGTCTTCTGGGTCACTTCGACAGTTGTGTCCTCGCTGTACTGGACAACGTCAGCGGCGAGTTCCCTACCCTCTTCGCTCGATTCCATCACGTACACTTCAGCCGCGGCCTTGCCCTCGGAGATGAGCTGTTCTTCTTGCTGGTCGTTGTCGTCGCGTCCCTCGGGATACGACCGGAAGACCAGCGTCCCATCGCTGCCGACGTTCGCAGAGACGTCCCCCTGCTCGTTCACCGTCACTTCGCCGTCGCCGACGACGATGAACGCCCCTTTAGTGCCGTCCTCGGTCGTGACGATGACGCGCTTCTCGCCCTCGTTTTCGGCTTGCGAGGAACTGGAGACGTTCACGGTGACGTACTGGGATTCGCCGCCGGATCGGACGACGAGAATCCCTTTCGAGTTATCGTGTGCGTGCATCGTCGCGCCGCTCTCAGCAGTGATCGTCGCACTGACCTCGGTTTGCGAATCGAGTGAGAGCGCTGCCCCGGTTAGCTCGGTGACTGCTGACAGTCCTACGCCAGCCCGGACGTCACCCCGGCTCTCTGCAGTACTTTGTGACTGCACCTGTACCGATTGGAGCATCGTCTCGCCATTAACCGTGTAATCGACAATTGCGTCACTGGCAGTTTCAAACTCCACGTGCGTCCCGACATACGCTTCGCCTTGCTGGGTCGTTGCGGCGGCAGCCCCAATTGGGACGGTACTACTGACGATCAGAAGGAGGGCCATCAGAGCGGCACTCTGGATCTTCATACAACTCGGAACGTGCCCCACAGGAAGTATATCCTTTCTGGCCCCGTCTGACAGGTGGCAGACGATTCGTAGAATTGAGCTAGTAGTGTCCCGATGACCGACACACTCTCCGGATCGGTCAGTTATTCTCCGAATGTTCGAGGCCCTCTAGGAGCGTGATCACGTTCTGTTCCTCACCATCGAGCCGTTGCGGATGGATCGCGACGGCAACGATGTGATCGCCCTCGTGTTTGAGTTTTGTCGCGTGGATGTAGACTTCGACCTGAGACCCTGCAAGAGTCGCTGTCCCCTCAAATTTCTCCACGGCAGTTGATTGGCCGAGCACGGTCACGGTTCGATTGTCGATCCGATCACCGACGCTGATGCTCTCGTACTCGGATTCGAACTGTTGGAGGATCTCCCGTTCGGACATCTCCGCAATCGGGTTGAACGTCTCCGTCGCAACCTTCACCTCTGGACTGGCGAAGGCGACGAACACGGCTGCACGTTTCGATCCGAGTGGACCGAGATCAACCTGGCGTTCGTACTGGGCGAGCTGGTTGGTGACCTTCACTTGTCGGGTTTGATCAGCCGCGCTGAAGTTCCGGGTAACGGTCTGTTCGGTGACGCTCACTTCCTCATAGCCGGCATCCGAGACGGCTTGGTCACTTACGGTGGCCGGTGACGCACTAAACGTGAGTGCTTCTTCCCCAGTGATGAATCCACACCCGGCGGTGACCATCATGAGCCCGACGGCGGCGATAGCTATGGTCTGACGTGTTATCATTATGGTGCGACATTGCTACAGGCACTGAATAGGTGTTGTGATATCGTCGATACGCGACAATTCGGTCACACCTGCCGACAGTATCGGACAGGGCTCCGATTTGCCTCGTTTGGACAGATCGTGGCAAAGATATCAAAAGTCGAACGTTTCGATGGTCGTCTAGTATTAGGGCAGTGGCTTCGGCGTGCGCGTCGTGTGGTGCGGTCGAATGGCATGGCTGAGAGTGTCGAGTGCGTCTCCCGCCTCAAGCGTGTCAACCACGTCATGTGGCGCGTACGTGTCGCCAGCCACAGTGTGAGGGAATACACCCGTGAGCTCTCGGGAGGTCGACAGGGCGAGACAGAGTACTGGCATGACGAGTTCTCGCCGCGTTTCCCCGGTAATGGACGAGTCAATGTGGCGTACAGAGAACGGTGGCTGGATCTGTGCGTCATGACTCGCTGCCCACTGGTCTAGTTGCTCGTAGATGTCGAGGTAGCGGTCGTTCACGTCGGTATCGAGATCTACTGTACTCGGCCACGAGTGGACCGTCAGCTCGGCTACAGTCCCAGTGCCGGCTAAGTTACGCAACCGTGCGACCAGTTCATTTACTGGTTCCGGTCGCGTGCCTGCCCGTACATAGCAGTCGATTTCGATGTGTTCCCACCCATCCATGTGTGGTGTTACCAATACACTCGCCCACTATACAATTTTCTTATGATTGGCGACCTGTCAGCACCGTGACCGCGGTCAATCTGCTGATCGGATATTCTCGGACAGGCTGGTAACAGTGAACCGCCTTGGAGTCGGACCCGAGGCGATTCACGCTGAGAAGTAGATACCTGTCCGCGAATCCCCACTTCGTACCCAGCGTGACACCGAAACCACCGCTCAACACACCCGCTCTCGACCCATCTTTTAAATACTTCTGTCCTGAAAGTTAGCAAACTGGACAGCCACGTTGCGCCGCTCCTCGATCGCTGGTCGAGACCCGAATGGGAATAAGGCCGTATCTATGGGAACTTTCTTATTTCTACCCACCAAACGGTCATCTATGTCCGATGCAACACTGGACAACCGCGGCCGGCTCACGTTGCCAAAAGAAATCCGTGAGCGCTACGGCGACCACTACCAGATCGTCCAGCTGCACGACGGTATCAAGCTCATCCCAATTGCGGACGATCCCCTTGCGGCACTCCGGGACGAATTTGCCGACGTCGAGAAGACAGCCGAGGAACTCCGCGATGAGGGTCGTGACGCCGCATTGGACGAGGCTGGCCGCTGAATGTACGCCGAAACGGCCTTTCTGTTGGCACTCATCAAAGACGAAGACTGGCTCGGTGACGCCGCTGAGACGGTGTATCAGGCCCATCAAGACGAGCTGTGGACGTCACAGTTCACGCTCATCGAACTGCTCATGGTTGCCTATCGTGAGGACCGTGATACGGAACAGGTTGTCACGAACGCCGCCGCCCTGCTGGAAGTACGTGGCGACGCCGATACAGTCGTCGCCGCTGCGACATACGTTGAAGACCATGGATTCACCCCCTTCGACGCCCTGCATTTGGTCGAATCCGATGGTGACACTATCATCTCCAGTGACGAGACGTACGACTCGTTCGCCCCGCAACTCAATCTCACGATCGTGACCGATGAATAGGATAACCTATACGACTTGACCCCCATCCAACCCGTGACGACGGCATGCGCGTCTGGCTCAGTGCCGAGGAGATGGAACAGCTCATCGACGAAGCCAACGGCCCTCAACAGAAGATCCCGTTCCTGCTCGCCGGGCAGTGTGGCCTCCGGCAGAGCGAGATCACACAAGTGTGTCCGCAGGACCTCGTTACCGGCCCCACCGGGAAGCATGTCCGTATCTGGGAAGACTACGCCAAGCGCGAGCACTATCGGGAGCCCCCTGTTCCAGAGACCCTGTTCAGCATCGTCGAGACATTTGCGTGGGATCGTGCCGACAACGCGCCTGTCGTCGACGCCCCGACAAGTACGTCTATCGGTGGATCCGCCGAGCTGCTGATCGGCTGCAGGAGCAGACGGGTGACGAGGGCTGGCAGTTCGTCGGCCCGCACGATCTCCAGCGGACGTGGGGCACCCACCTCCTCGAGCAGGGTGTGCTGCCGAGTGTCGTGATGGGGTTTGGCGGCTGGGACGACTGGGACACTTTCCGGTGGCATTATCTCGGTGAGCTCTCACCCGAAGCGATCCGACGTGAGTGTGCGAGGATCGACTTCCTCGGTGGTGAGCCCGAGTCAGATCGTCCACAACTGGGCACGCTTCCCCAGACGAGTGCACAGTACGACTAGTCGGAGCTCACGGAGGGCGACCCAACTCTGAGTCTATCTGAACGACGGGGATTGTGTTCCTTTCGATCGGGGCGACGGTCACTGGTGGCACGTGGGTCTGATAGTCCGGGTTATCGGAGGTAATCAGTGCAGCAGCGGTCCCGACAGGAACGTTCGGGACGTACCGAACTGGGGATCAGATTATTTCGCTCGCGTGGGACACTGTGGAATATGCAACTCAACCGGCTCCGTACCCGCGCGAAAGCAGCACTTCGTGACGAATCTCTCGGTTTTGGATGGTTCCTTCTCTTGTTGCTCACGTTCTCAGCGGCTTTCCTCGGTAGCCTCGTGCTTGCCATGTTGGCCTATGGTGTCCTCTTCGTGACTGGTGGCTCCGAGCCACTTCTTACTGCGTTCGCTACTGGCAGCCGTAGCGCTGCCCAGATCCTCGACTCCTTCACTGCTGCAGAATCCTCGTTTTATCTCATGAGTCTGTGTAGCGCGCTCTTCATGGGCGCGTTCGCCTACTGGGCCTACCAGAAAATGCTCGCCGGGCTTGACCGGCTTCGGAGGTGGGCGCGGACAGCGGCATTCCGCCAGCAGCCATGACGATATCTTGACCGGACGACTACATTCAGCTAACCAGCGGCCAACCCGGTGCACTTGATCAGACCGATGAGACTAACACTGAGATATACCGACACTTACAGGTTAACCACTGCGAGAGCCAACTGATAGGGACTATCGTAGTAATCCATAGTTTTGCGTGAATCATCCCCAGTAGTTGGCAGATACAGCGCGCGAATTATTCATAATCCATTGCTACTCGAAGCAGCAACTAAATTACAATGTAGATTCCAATCAAAATGGCCTACTGTATCCCCCTCCTATCGCCGAGTCGGTCGAAAGCGAGGTATCGGGGGATCGGTGATTAGCCTATGGTATCACAAGCGACACGACAAGAGATGGAAGAAACGCTTGGGCAGGTTCCCAGTTGGATGGAACTCATCGCAGAGCCAGCGAGCGAACATAGTTGGGGGCTCTTCCGCGATCTCGAAGCTGGGGAAACCGAACTGTCCGCACGGGAGAAAACACTCATCGGGGTTGGCGTCGCGTCGGCTATCAAGTGTCCCTACTGCACGTATTTCCACAAAGAAGATGCACGGTTAGAGGACGTCACAGAGGGAGAACTTGAAGAGGCAGTCAACCTTGCTAGCACTACACAGTACTTCTCGACAGTTCTCCACGGGAACGATGTTGACATAGACGACTTCGTCACCGAAACAGACGAGATCGTCGAGCACATCAAAGAACGGCTCTGTAGTTTCGCTATACGAGAGCGCCGCGACTACGTTATCGATGTAGAAAGCGAAGAGGCAGAATGTTGTGGTATCGGAATTCCGCCTCTTCACTCGTGTTACGGTTGCTAAGGCTAAATCAGTTGTCGCTAATCCGGACGAACCCGCCGACCCCGAAGGGGGTGGCGGGTTCGCCGAGTGGGCAATGCTCACGCTCCATGCACTTCGAATCGAGCTGGGCAAATCCTACCGCGTCACGGTGGATTTGCTCAGCGAGATGCCCGGCGTCCTCGAAGAAATCGGCCTCACGCGGGTGCCTCACTACACCGTCCTCCGCACGTGGTTTGCCCGGATTCCGACCAAGACGTGGCGTGCGTTTCTCGGCGCGTCAGCCGAGAAACGCACTGGCCACGCCGCCATCGATTCGACTGGCTTCGACCGTGACCAACCCAGCCGCCACTACGCTAACCGCACGCACTACCGCGTCCGGGCGCTGAAAGTCACTGCGCTCGTGGATGTCGAAACGCTGTACATCACTGACATCCACTCGACGACCTCGAAAAAACACGACGCGAAGATCGGCCCGCAGGTCGCTCGACGCAACGTCGGCGACCTGCGGAGCCTCGCCGCCGACCGAGGCTACGATGCGAAAGCCTTCCGAGACGAACTCCGCGAAAACGGCGTCCGTCCACTGATCAAGCACCGCATCATGAATCCACTCGATCACGCTCACAACGCCCGCATGGATCGTGATCGGTACAACCGTCGATCGATGAACGAAACCGTCTTCTCAAGCCTCAAGCGTACGCTCGGCGCTGCCGTGCGTGCGCGTCACTGGTGGCTGGAGTTCCGTGAAATGCTGCTCAAAGCCACCGTCTACAATCTCCGCCGGAGCGTTCGATACCCGTGAAATCAACCGCCGTGTACCGAAACTACAGAGCCCAAAGAACAAAAGGCTGCAGCAGACGACTGAAACGACGACCCCAGGGAATAGTTCTACAGAAGTACAAGGCGAGTGCCTCGGGGCATGACCCTGAGGCGGTTCACCTTCTGTCGATATTGATCTGCTGGATACGGTCTCTGATCGGTCACGCCGAGCTCAGCCGATCAAGAATCTACCACGTTAGAAAGTACGAACACTTCTGCGAATCACTATGAGTAACGCACTGCTGGAACAGACCGAGTTCCAGACCGAGCCCCGAGACGACGCTATTCAGCCGGTCAACGACTGATCTCCGTCGGACTCAGAAGTCGTGGTGTCGCGAATAGTATTACTGTTTTTCTAGTTGTCGCATAGCGTTCGTCTTCTCTCGTGTATAGATTGGACACGATTGGTTGGTGGTCAGTTCTCGAACGAGCGATTGCCGTAGATCATGCGTACACGAGGCTTTGACTGTCTGAAGGTGTGGACAGCACCCACAACAGTTCGGAAACTCGAGATCAGCGTTGTGCTTCGACATATGTTCCTCGGTATCGTGCCACATGCCAAAAGGTTCTGTGGCTATTCAACATGTACCTCTCAGCCAGTCTCTTTCCGGGGCGTTGCTGTATTACTGGCTTGAGTTAGCGGGCGAGTGCCCTGTTGCGTACTGTTCAGCCAGTTCGACCATATCGTAGACGTGAATCCCTGTTTTGAACCACAGCACTCGATCAGCCGCCTGCCCGAACTCGTCGCTGGCACACTCCAGTCGCTCTGAGACAGCCAACACGAAATTATCAGCCTCCACCTGCCGGATCTTCTTCAGCTTCGTGTCCAGATACTCCGGCGTCCAGAAGCCGACGATCTCGAGGATCGCCCGCCGTCCATCGGGATGTTCGATCGCGAAGTCCGGGATCATCACTTCGGCGCCGAGGTCGAACACGTCGTCCTCTCGCACGAGCTCCCAGTCGGTATTCGCTCGCTCCCACTTCTGAGCGAGCGTCCGCTCGACGTCGCTATCGAACCGTGTGCCAGCGCTGTAGTGCGAATCGAGATTCACTGTGTGGTCGAGTGTGAATTGCCGTGTTTCGCTGGTCGTCTCGTCGACGAGAACCTCGGCGGTCATCTCCCACCGCTCACAAAGCGGTAACGCCGGTAGGACGTTCGCCATCCGAATCCCGTACTTCTGTGATTTCGAGAACAGCGACGCCGGGCCGTCCAACACGGCCTCGTAGCCAGCAGCCTGATCCGTGCTCGCGACGCGGTCACCGTCGGCATCGATCGGGTAGATGCGATGCATGAGCCCGAACAGCTTCACGTAGCTGAACACCGTCCCGAAGTGATCCCACACGCGAATCCGCATCTCCGTGGCGTCGTAGAGGACTGCCTGGGCGAGCGCGAGGTTGTATCGGGTCAGCAGCCAGTCCACGGTGAGATCCGTGTGTTCGTAGTCCTCGGCACTGCTGCCAGTCAGATTCGTCGTCGACGTCGACGCATCGCCAGTAGTGGCGTACTGTTCGGCGGTTCGCGTGCCGGTCCGGACGAGTCGCTTGTTGTCCTCGAGATCGGCGTACATTCCACGGTAGCACTCTTCGAGCGACAACCCGATGTCGTCGGCGACCGCACTGTATACCTCCAACTTCTGCGTGTCCTCCCCAAGTGTGGGCTGGCGGACGATCGGATACCGGTCGGTGGCCTTTTCGAAGAGCCGCTCGCGAATCTCACGTGGATCGACCGACGCGACGACGTCGAACTCACACTCGTCTGTGAGAAGCTTCGCCAGCCCCTGGACGATCTTGTAGTCGGTCGTGTCGACAGTCAGCTCGTCGATCGCGTCCTCGAGGTCGCCTTTCGGCTCGCCGAGATGGGCCTCGAACAGCTGGAGGAGTTCCCGTGCCGTCTTGCGATACCGCTCATCAGATGGATCGATAAACAGTGGGGTGACTGCCTCGTCGGTCGTGCGCGACCGGGCGAGATCAGCTGTCAACACTATGCATCCACCCCTTCACGGCGGCGCTGGGAGACATACGTCTCCATCGTGTCTTCGGTGATAATCTCGTAGAGGCGTGCTGGCTGGCGGTCGTCCGTGGGTCGGAGAATCCGGCCGAGCCGCTGGGCGTACTGGCGTTTCGAGGCACTTCCCGAGAGGATGATCCCGACGTTTGCCGCCGGGACGTCGATCCCCTCGTCGAGGACTTGGGACGTGACGAGCATCGAGTACTCCCCAGTGCGAAACCGCTCGAGGATCTCGGTGCGTTCGTCGGTCTTGGTCTGGTGGGTGATACAGGGGACGATGAACTCCTGTGAGATGTCGTAGGCGAAGTCGTTGTTCGCAGTGAAGATGATGGCACGGTCGTCGTGGTGGCGCTTGATGAGATTGTCGAGCGTATCGAGTTTCTTGTCGGCTGTGCGGGCGATTCGCTCGGCTCGCTGCTTGGCGATCAAGGCCCGCCGCCCCTGCGGGTCGTACGAGGTGCGCTTGAGAAACTCCTGGTAGCCGCGTTCCGTCCAGAGATCGAAGTCGTGGCTGTCGACGTAGTCGCGGTAGATCTGGTACTCCTCGTCGTACGTCTCGCGTTCGTCAGCCGTGAGGTCGACTGACATGTGAATCGTCTCGTACTCGCTGAGGTACTCGCCGGCGAGTTCGTCGACGTCTTCGCGGTAGACGACCGGGCCGAGAAGCTCCTCGAGGAGTTCGTGCTTGCCATCGGGGCGCTCGTAGGTCGCCGTGAGACCGAGTCGATACGGCGCGATCGTCATCTCGGGGATCTGCTGGTAGGTCGGGGCTGGCAGGTGGTGTTCCTCGTCGACGACGAGCAGGCCGAACTGGTCGCCGTACTCGTTGACGTAGCGATAGGCGCTATCATAGGTGGTCACCGTAATCGGGGTGACCTCGTGGCTGCCGCCGCCGAGGACGCCGATCGGCTGTGAGAGCTGGTCGCCGAAGGCGTTGGTGAGCGTGGCGTGCCACTGGTTCATCAGGTCAATCGTCGGCGTTACGACCAGCGCACTGACGCCGGCGTCGGCGATCGCCTGTAGCCCGAGGAACGTCTTCCCGCTGCCCGTCGGGAGGACGACGCTCCCCCGCCGGTCGTGCTCGATCCACGCGTCGAGGGCGGCCTGTTGGTAATCGCGTGGTTCGATGTGAAGCGCCGGTGTGAGCTCGAGATCGGGATAGGCGCGGGCGCCATCTTCGAGAGCGTGAGCGAAGCCGTCTTGCAGCGTTGTTTGCTCGTCTTCGTCTGCCCAAGTGCCATCCCATTCGAGGAGCGGTCGATACCGATACGCCTGGGCGCGGTACTCATCGACGCGGTCGTCCCACTCAACGTACGGAACGTCGTCGGGAGCGTCGTGGAGCAAGAGCGTGCCGTCGTCGAATTCGATTCGCATTCAGTATCACGACGGATGTTCCCGAGCGGATTCAATATGTGGGTTGTCCGGGAGCTGGTGAAGCGCGTCTCTGTCCTTCTGTAGTTGGGAAGGGGTCTATCGAGGGGCTTGGTTGTCAGCGATCGAGCCAGTACTGCCAGTCTGCGATCGCTTGCTCCGTGTTACTGCTGGCTTCGACAGGCTCCAGTTGCTCCAGCGGCACGCCAAGTTCTCTGTCCATCCACTCGATCGTCACGAACATCTGGCTGAGAGTCGGATCTGTCGGGGACATTCCAACCACGCGCACCGTTTCGTCTTCCTCCAAAGGCGACTCCTCTCGCTCGGTGACACACCGTGCTTCGAAGGGAAAGTCCATCGTATCGTCCAGATACGCGTACCATCCCCACGCCTGCTCTTCAGGGCTGTAGGTATCGACGATGATCCGCATCTTGATGCGTTCTTCCCGCTCTTCGTCTTTCTCGGCCCGTGTCATGCCCACCGGTACTCGCTCCAGCCGTAAGATGCTCGGGGCGGCCGAAATCACTTGCCGACCGCTCCAAGAGGCGCTCAATCCGCCCGCAGAGTGGATCTGAGTCGCTGGACGAGGTTAACCAACGAATGCGCGACAACGCTGTTCACTGTTGGTTAAGATGATGGTTGGGATTCCGTGATGACGAGTGTGGCTCGCTCACGGCGTTAACCAGTCGATAGCGACTGCCTATCCCTCTTGTCCCTCGGACGCATCTACATCAGCTAATCGGCGTTCGAGTTCGTCGAGCCGGTCAGATACGGTGGATGGCTGTTCGAGAGGTCCTTCAGCGTCTAGGGCCTGCTGGTACAGTTTGGCGGCGCGTTCCAACTCCTCGACTGTTGGCTCGTCAGCTTCATCGAGCCAGTAGCTATCCGCGAGTTTCTTGTACGCCCACGGATCCTCGTGGTAATCTCGAATGAGTGCCTCGAACTCGCTCCTGCTCTCGGCCAGTCGTCCCAGCTCTATCAGCGAGTCAGCGATGAAGTGGCGAAAGTCCAGGAGTAGCTCGTCGGGTGCATCCGGAAACTGGGTACAGACTTCCCGACAGAATTCGAGGCGTCGCTCGTGATAGGTCGGATCGTCCGCTGCCAAGGTGGCAAGGTCGTTGTCGACCGACCGCAGGAACGCTTCGAGCGAGAGCACATTCGGGAGATGATCGTCAGCCGCCTCGATCGTCGTGATGCCGTCCGGCGTCACGGCGGCGATGATCTCCCAGGCACTCAGCCACTGTTCGCAGGCCTCGGCGTCGTTCCCTTGCTCACGGAGTTCTCGACCTTTCTGTACCAGGTCGTAGATCCGTTCTCGATAGGGGAGGTCGGGTGCCCACCGACTCCAGAGCACTTCAGCTGCCATCCAGATAAAATCTCGATCGTACCCCGACACGTCGATGTCGTGGTCGTCTTCCCACTGGTCAGCGAGTGCCATCGCAGAGTCGACCTCAGCCGCACGGTCACGGAACGACGCTTCGGTCGTGTCGATACCGTGTTCGGCAAGGGTGTCCGTGATTTCCCTCGTCGATAGCGCCTGTACGTCATGTAACTCCCACCGCTCATCCGAATGGCGGTCGGTCGCCGAGGTCATGTGTACCGTTTCGTCCGTGTCTTGCTGTGCGCGGGTGGCATCGTCGTCGCTTTCTTCGAGGTCGTGTTCGTCGACGTACTGGTCAACCCGCTTGGTGTCGATCCGACCGAGGTCGTCGTACTCATGGTCTTCATAGAGATGCTCACGAATGTCGGATTCGTCCGCGAAGGATTGTTCACAGTACGGGCAGTCGGGCATTGACCGAGAGTTCGAATAGGACGGTGAAAAAGAGCGGGGCAACTGTCCGCTCGTGGCCATTACTAAGGTCGTTTCTCGTCGATGATGGCGGCCGTCTCGGTCGCTGCGATCGGTTCACGTTCCTCGAGGAGTTTCTCGATCTCGTCTGCATCGTACACCTCCTTGACGATGCAGTAGTAGTGTGAGGGCGTCCCGAAATCGTAGACCATACTGAGCCTGTCTCCGTCCCAAAGCGTCGTCCGCCCGGCGACGTCAGCGATCGTCATCTCGCTTGCTTCCGTGTATGAGGGGTCTCTAACCTTGGTGAACTGGTGGTCCGGGATGACGTTGAGTGTCGAGTCGATGTATTCGTCTTTGAGCCCGTACATCCGAAGATGGAGGTCATCGAGCGTCGTGAACCGGCAGACAAGTGAATCGAGCTCTGCCATCGTCGTCTCGGGTCGGACGACGATGTCGTACCACTCTTCGCGTGCCCGGCCCTTCTGCTTCCATCGCAAGCGATATCCGACTGTCCCGATGCGTTCGTCGACGTCATCGCGTTCGTGCTGTTCTACTTGTTCAATTTCCTCAAGTACCTCTGTCCAGCAATACGAACATACCTCGTCCGGCGCATCACCTTCGAATGCCGTCTTGTCGAAACCTTTCCAGTCGGCGTAGTCCCGAAGTTTGATGTACTCGCTTGCGGGTGAGCGCGTACTCCGGTCACACAGCTTTTCGCCCGGCAAGTCCCGTCGAGGTGCGTACGGCGACCTGTCCGCTGAGTCTGCTTCTAGGTCGACGATGTGGTCGACAGTGCCTACTTGGCTGACTTCGATGACGAATCGGTTTGTGATCTCTGTGTCAGTCATGGTCTTCGTTATGCTATCGATCTTCAAACTCATCGAGTAACTCTTCCAGCATCGGTCTGAGCTTGTACTTTTGATAGTGTTCATCCCGGAGATCCTGTATGTAGCCCCGACACTCGTCAAGTTCGCCCGCAGCGTCGGCCGCGTTTCCGGCTGTCTCTAGCCAGTCTACGGCATGTCGATATCGCTGTGATTGCCCCTCCTCGATGATTGGTTCGGCCTGTGCCTTGCAGGTGTCGATCGTCCACTGCGGGCGCTCGTTCCAGACGGCGTCGGCGACCAGCTCAACCACCTTGTAATCCGAAAACCGGTCCGCGATGGCGATGGCCTCGTCGTACCGCTCCGCGTACAGGAAGATCTCGATGTGGCGTTGCGCACTCCGCTGGGTCGTGTCTCGGTTCGCGAGTGCCTCCAGTAGTTCCTCGCGAACAGCCGGCCAGTCCTCGCTGGCGAGTTCTTCCGTCGCCTGGTAGGCTACAAGCGTCGGAGAGGCTTTGAACGCGGCGATAGCCGCCTCCAACGCCACCTCTGGTTCGTCCATACTGCTGGCTCGGTCGCGGAGCCACTCGGCCAGCGCTGCTTTCCCGCTGCCGTCCAGGGTCAATCCGTGCTGGGCGATCTCCAGTGCTGCCTGCGGTCGGTCGTGACTCCGGAGGGTTTTGGCTAGTGTGAGCGAGTCAGCTGGCGAGTGCAGATTCTGCTGGCCGTACTCGATCGCCTCGTCAATGCGGCCCTCCGCGACGAGCATCGTGACGTATGCGTCGGTCAGGTCGGCGGCCGCCGCCAGATTCAGGTACTCCTCGATGCGGCCCTGGCGTTCGAGGACGTTGAGGTGAGCCCGAATGACATCCTCGGCGTACCAGGGGTGCTCTCCGTCCCAGAGGTCCGCGTCACTGCTCTCGGGCTTCATCGCCTCCTGGATCGGGTCAAAGTCCCAGCCACGCTGGACGGCCGCAAGAGCGACGCTATAGGGGGATCGATCCGTATAGCTACTCATCTCATTCTTCCAATCTTGGAGTTTCGCCTCCCAGTCATCGCGCTCTGAGTCAGCAAGGTCGGCTGTAAGCAGGGCTTCGGCCAATACGTTGTCGAGTTCGTCGAAAAACTCGAAGATGGCCTGTGAGTCGTCGTACGAAAGCGCGAGCCACTCGTGGTCCATAAGCTCGTCTGCGAGTGGATCAAGGATGTCCAGTGCCGTCTCGCCGTCGCCGGCTTCGATGGCAGCCCAGGCTTGATCAAGCAGATCCCCAAGCTCCTCGACGTCAGTTTCGACTGCCGCATACGGATCACGGGTCCGAGACCCACGCTCGCCCGGAGGCTGGAGGACATACTGGACTTGCCGTCGAATCGAGTCTCGGTTGATTTCTGGACTCTGGTCGCGAGAGTCGCCGCCTGCATCTTCCGATTGAGGTGTCTCGAGTCGAGATTCAATCCACTCTGCGAGGTCGGGACGACGCTCAACGATGGCCACGAGGAGGTCCCGAAGTTCCGCTGGATCTGTGTCGGCGACCAGTTCGGAGATAGGTGGGCGCTGGCTAACCTCGTCGGGATCGCGGCTGTACGTCAGGAGGACGGCCACACGATGCTTACAGATCCCGCCATGATCGTACGGACAGGAGCACATCGTGTCGACGACACCGGTTTCATCGAGTTCAACCTGTATCTGATAGGGCTCGTACTGACTGCCTTCGACCGCTGCTTCGAGACGGTTGCCACGACGTGTAACCTCACGGACGGCACCTTGCTCGTAGTACTTCTCACCCCGGTCGTATGACTGCGATCGTGCGAGGTCACGGATGGCTGCCTCTGTTATGGTCGGTGCCTGTCCCATCGGTAGTCATCTCTACGGTCTCTCTCGATAGAAAAGCTGGGTCAGCGTCAGTATCGAGAGCCCTCCGACAGCAGGCTCGGTTCGGACATCAACGACGAGTCGTCTCAGTCGTCGCAATCAGCTCGTCGATGAACGCTGCGAGGAGCGAGTCAGGATCGCGATCGGGCTCGGTCGGAGATTCCTGCCAGAGTTCGACGTCGAACTCCCGTGTTTCGGTTACCTGCCCTTCTGTGGCGGTGACCATGAGAATCGCTTGCTGGTAGATTACGACTGTTCGGTCCCCGTCGACGTCGAGATGTTCGATCGCGGCCGTTTCAAGGGCAGCGTGGAGATTGACTGGTTCGGACAGCGTACACTGCTGTGCCGACTCCTCATCGCCTGTCATAGCCGTCGATACTCGTCGTCAGTACAAGTATGCCGGGCCTCCGTTGTGCGCTCTCAGGCAAGCTCCAGGAACGGTGGTGGGGTCGACACAGTCGGCGGGATGGGCTCGGTATCCAACACCGGCCGCTGTAAGCGAACTCCGTTGGGTACTCTGGCTTCTCGTCTGTGCTGCTGTTCTGCTGGGTTGGTCGATACGCCAGCTGGCTGCAATCTCGATAGCCCTCGGCCGCTCGGCATCCCGCGACCCACGCTGCGCGCCTCGTTTCACTCGGTGCTACCGAGGTCGGGGGACGACCGAGACGGTCTCGCCCTTTCTGAGTCCGCCAGGCTGATGGGTGGTTCACCGAGCGACGTGGTCGGCTGGACAGGTGGGTACGAACGGCCCGCCCCGCTCGCCGCTGCCGCCCTCTGCTTGTTCGCGGTTCACTGCGTTCACCGCTCACAACGAGGCGCTCCCTGCTCGCGGGTCGCCCGCTCCCCGCTCGCCATCGTGGGCTTCCTGCGGTCGCCCACGTCCCGGTCGCGCCTCGCTTCGCTCGCGACCGACCATTTCGGGCGGGCTTCCGCTCCAGTCGGTGCGGATCCTGCCGGGCTAAAATGCATCTGGTCTCGGCGCCAGCATTAAGCGCGTTTTCGGTTGCGCCCCTCGCGGGCTTTCGCGTTCCAGCGCTTTGGGCCGTTCCGCGCGGCGAGCCACGCTGCGGCTCGCCGTGCTCACGACCGTCGCCCTGGACACGGACCCGCAGTCCGGGCCGGACACGAGAAACGGCTTAAAGCTGGCCGCTCGCTCCGGGCGGGTCGGCGGAAGACTCACTCCGTTCGTCTCCTGAGTCCTGCCTCGCTACGCTCGGCAGGATGGCGCGCGGTACTGGCTGGGCGTCCGCCTCGGGCGCGCTCTCGCGTCGCGCCCACAGGGCGCTCGCGAAGGCGCGAGCGAGAGCGCGCAGACGAGTCTGTCGGTCGTTGTCGTCGAGAAACCCGCGGTGTGGGCCGCGGTGTCGGGCGCTGTGGTGAGCGCCTTCAGGAGTTGAACCCCAATGTTGAGTACCAACGCGAGCGAAAAGACGGTTTCGGACGAACAGACAACAACCACTGAGCAGTGTAGTCGTGAGGTCACGATCGAGCGGGAGCCGGCGAGTCGGTCGGCGTGTCCGGAGTGTGATGGCCGAGTGGTGACCCACGACGAGGAGTCGTTCTGTGCGGATTGTGGCCTGGTCGTCGCGGCCGAGTGGGTTGACCGAAGCCCGACGCTGGTCGATCTGGGTCTGGTCGGGAACGCCGACCAGAGCATCGAGACGGTGGATCCGCTCCGGACAGACAAGGGCCTCCACACGAAGATTGGGAAGAGCACCGATGGACACGGGAACCCGCTCAGTAACGAGCAGTGGAAGAAGTTCCAGCGCCTCCGGAAGTGGCACAAGCGCTCCCAGTTCGATGCGGGCCGCAAGCGGTCGAAACGGCTCAACGAAGGACTGCGGGACGTCGAGATGATCGGCGGCAATCTGGATCTGCCCGATCACGTCGTCAAGACAGCAGCACAGTACCTGCGACGCGCCTCGGAGGCCCGGTTGGCCGGCGGGCGGATGGCCTGGGAGGCACTCGCCGGCGGTGCCGTCCTACTTGCAGCGCGCGGATCGAAAATTGATCGTGACGAGATCGACATCGACGTGGCGACCTATACAAAGGCGCCCCACGAGCGGGTGTGTGCTGCGGCGCGGAAGATCCGGTGCGAACTCGGGGTCGACACAGTCCCCGTCACCCGACCGAACGCCGTGCTGACGGTCGTTGACGCGCTTGATGACGACGCACTCTCGGGGAGTGCAGCCGTGCGGACGTGGCGGTTGGCGCAACACCTCATGTACTTCGGCGACCAGGTGCCGGTCGGACCGGGGACGTCGCGGCTCACCATCGCGGCGGCGGCACTCTACGGCGCGGATCGGTTGACGCCCCAGAAGCGACTCACCCAGGGGCAGGTGGCGGCGGCGGCCAGTACGGTCGTGCCGACGTCGACACATCGGCTCAGTCGGTACAACTGCGAACTCGTCGACGCGTACGAAGCCCGACACGGGACTAAAAACCTGGATGTCGTCCTCAAGCAAGAGCCGGACATCCTGCACTGAGCGGGGCCTATCCCCGTTTTTGTGACCGCCGCCCAACGGATGCCCCACCGCCCCACCCTCCGCTCCCGACGCCAGAGGCGTCGGCAGCCACGACCTCTCTACCACTACTGAGGGTGAAACGATAGAGACAGACAAAAGACGTAGGGGTCAGTACAGAATAAGGACTTAGCACTGGGTGCTGTAGTTTTCATATGGAATTGCGTCCCGTCCTGTGTCCTCAATGTGGTGCGTCCGACAGCTATAGAGCCCGATATACGACAGGAGGGGGGTGGAGAGTATCCTACTACATTTGCGAGAGCTGTGGCAGGAAATATGATCCCTATCTTGATTCGGAGCGAGAGTGAACAGCCATGATATAGTTGATGGCCGCAGTTGGGTCCACGAGTATCGCTGATCTACCTCATATCTCGTACTGTGATACAGCCTTTCTGATTTTCTTCGCCTTCCTGACAAGTGGTGCCAACACGACGGGAATTGTTGGCCCTGTTCGGTATTCTAGTTTCGTACCCAATTGGCCTTCGGAAACCTCGTAATCTGAGAGGTAGGCGAGTGTAGTGCCAGTTGTGGACGCGATCGTAATGCGCCCGGATTCACGCGTTGTTCGAATACCATCGAGACGGCTTCTGATGTACTTGCAGGCTGTTTCTTTGTTGATTGACAAATAAACCGTTCTCGATGTTAGCATTACTGGAATGTTCCCCATATTCTATCATCATTCAGCATGGCGGTTCAATTGTAATCACCCAAACACATCAGCGAGTGAATAACTGTTTTCAGAAAGTGCTGTACACACATACTCAGTATATTCGGTAGGGATCTCTTCGCGAGGTCGGACCTCTCCAGCGTCTGGTTCAATCAGCGTAAACTCAACAGTCTCAGTAGCCACATCCCCGTATTCATCAGTCCCAATGAGTTCGACGATCAGCTCATTACCGAATTGATGAACTGTGGTGTTTGTCACTTCTTTCATCGGATCTCCCTTATGATGTGTAGTTGTGATTTCGTTCCAAGGGGCGTTAACTGTTCTCATGGAGTGTGCAGAGATCTGCTCAGCAGGCAGGCGCATTTATCAAATCGGAACATCAACAACTCGATAATGGTTATCTACGAGGCAGAAGTCCCTGGCGTAGGGAAACGATACGAGATTGAAACCGGCAATGATGAACGACTGGTCGTGATTGTCCATCACGATGGGAAGCGGCAAATCTTCCGGCGTGATGGCCCCGACGCGGATGCTGAGAAACTGTTCGATCTCTCCTCCAAACAGGCACGTGAAGCCGCAACTGTTCTCGAGGGTGCTGACTTCCAGCCGCTTGATCTCGAAACAGCCGATGTCCCATTGGGTGATGCCATCATGGAGTGGGTTGAGGTCCCGGAGGAATCTCCTATTGCTGGCCAAACGCTTCGAGACGCACAGGTCGGTGAGCGTACGGGAGCCACTGTTGCTGCGATTCAACGCGACGACGAGACACTCGCCAGCCCGAATGCTGAGGCTGCCATCACGCCGGGAGATATCTTAGTTGTTATCGGCTCTCGCACCGAACAACAGGCATTCCAGTCGTTGTTGGAAACGGGGCAATAGGAACGTCTCTCTATGTCTGAAACGTCTCTCTTAGAGGTGGGCATTGCGCTGTTCACGCTCGCCGTCATCGGAACCGGTGCCCGACTGCTGGGACAATCGGTAATTCCAGCCTACATTATCTCGGGTATCCTCGTCGGTCCATACGTCCCAACCAACATCGGCAGCCTTTCGCTTCGGCTCGTCACTGACGGTGAGTTTCTTACAGTAGTTGCGGAGCTTGGAATCGTTTTTCTGCTCTTTTTTCTCGGGCTAGAATTCAGCGTCGGGACGTTACTTCGAAATCGCACTCAGCTCGCTAAAATTGGCGGTATCGATCTTGTAGCCAACAGCCTCATCGGCGTCGGCATCTTCCTCGTGTTTGGGTTCGGGGTTACGACAATCGTACTTCTGACGGGCGTCGTATATATCTCATCAAGTGCGATCATCACCAAAGCTCTGACTGAAGTCGGATGGTTGGCTAATCCAGAGAGCGAGGTGATTCTCGGAACACTTGTCGTAGAGGATATCGTGATTGCAGTGTATCTGGCGGTCGTCTCTGCACTCGTAGTCGGGGGCGGGCCGCTTGGAGACGTTGCGGTGACGGTCGCACAATCGTTCCTATTTCTTGGAATACTCGCAACGGCAGCACATTATGGTACAGAGTATGTCGACCGTGTATTCGCAGTCGAATCGAACGAACTGTTCCTATTGCGTATTGTTGGTACGACGGTTCTAATCGGTGGTACAGCGGTCGCAATCGGCGTCAGCGAGGCGGTTGCCGCATTCTTCGTCGGAACAGCGTTTCACGGGACGGATCTCGTGGAACGGATAGAGGAACAACTCTCTCCACTAAGAGACGTGTTCGCAGCGTTGTTTTTCTTCTCGATAGGTGTCTCAACAGACCTCTTAGTGGTCGCCGATGTCGGAGTTCTGATTGTAGTCGCGGTCATGGGGACGACTGTAGTAAAAGTCGGAAGTGGGTTCGTCAGCGGATACGTATATGACTTGAGCCCGCGACGATCTTTTCGGGTCGGGCTTGGATTGATTCCTCGTGGCGAGTTCTCGCTGATTATCGCGGCTATAGCTGCGACGAGTAGCATCCCAGAAGTACAAGAAGTTGTCCCCGCGTTCGCGGTTGGATACGTGTTAGTGATGAGTATCCTCGGCACGCTGTGTATCCAGTATTCGGGCCCGCTGACACGGATGGCCAGAATAACCGTATAAAGTCCATTTATAGACCATCTAGCATCGTTATAAATATCTAAATTTTATAATATTAGGTGTTCTCGAAGAGTGTTGAAAAACTGGATGCTTGTCAACCAAAATCACTCAACACGCACCTTCTACATATCGGCCAATTTGCACTGACTCTTCCGTCAAAAATACCGACCATGGCAAGAGTTCTCTGACGCCCTCGCTACCGCCATTCGTCCGTTGCGATGGAGAGAGCGAGTACTGGTTTGTCGTTCCCTGGAGGGATGGAGCGAGTCACAGATGTCACCAGCCCCATCGTTCACGCTCGACGGTGAGACAGCCGCTGTCTTTCGCGACTGGTTGTTCGAGACGGGTGTCAAGCATCACGCCGAGCCACAGATCGCGGATCCGCTCACTGAACTCGCCGCTGCAATCGATGGCGAACTCCACGACAGCACGGAGTACGTCGCGATCAGCGTCTCGACGACAGCCGTCCCACCGACTGACCACGCTGCTGCTGTCGATGACGCCGGTTCACCACCGCGCCAGGGGTCAGAACACGATACACGACCAGCCGACGCTGTGTCCGTCAACGACGCCGACACCGAGCCCGGCCGACTATACGACACCCTCACCGACGACGCGTGGCTATTTGTCGCTCTCGCCGAAGGCCGGTGTCAATAACCTGTGAACCGCATGGCGTAGGTGGTAATGGAGCGTCGCCGACGAAATGTCCATCGTGTCGGCGAGGTCTTCAGCCGTACTTTCACGCGGCCAAGCGTAGTACCCACGGGCGTAAGCTACTTCCAGAGCCGCTTGCTGTTTGGACGTCAGGTCCTCTGTGAGCTGGGTCTGGAGCGTAGGGCCCGTCTCGATTGGGCGATCGACGTACTGCTTGCTGACGAGCTCGATACCGGGCGCCACTTCGTGGAGAGTATCTACAACGCTCCGGACGTCAACCGCCGGTGGCAACTCGACACCGAGGGAGAGATCGCCGTCCGCAATACGGGCTGTCGTCACCGAACCCCCATAGGTACTGAGTACGTCAGTCGGTAGATGCGGTTGCTCATCGAACCGGAGTTCGATGAGGGGAGGTTGGTCGTCACTGGTTTTCCGCACTACGGTGCAGTCGCACTTCAGTGGCGTCTCCCGAAGGAACTCACAGAGTTGCTCCGGGTCAGCATCGTGGATACTGAAATAGTAGATCTCCCCGTCGTCGCTCGTCGAGACCCGCTGTTCGAGAGCCAGTTCACAGTCGAACTTGGTGGACACCTCGCCGAGCAGGAGATCGGTGTTCGGAAGCTGGAGATCGAGCCTGACGACGGTTTCCGCGCTGAGTGCCTGCTGGCTGTGGACGCGCTGGATCGCCTGCGCGATCAACTGCCCCAGATCTGCCAGGATCGTCTGCTCGCCGCCACTGATGGTCTGGTCACCGGGGTGAAGGACCATCAACACGCCGTGATTCACCTCGCCAGTCGTGAGCGGGACGGCTGCCAGAGCGTGATGGTCGTGCTCGGGTTTCCGCTCCCGACGATCGTCGGGGAACGCAGCGGCAGTCGCAACGTTGTCGACGACCTGTACGTCGCCGGTCTGGATGGCCGTTGTAGCCGGCTCCTCGAAGGCTGAACTCCCATCGAGATCGGCCATGTCGATGCCGGCAGCCGTCTGGTGAATCACTGTCTGGTCGCCGGTCACAGTTGCCCCCTGGACCCCGATCCAGACACTTTCATACAGCGCTGATTCGGTGAGCCGGTCACAGACGGCCGCCTCGATCGCCTCGCGCGAAGCGGTGTCCTGGAGGGCCTGCATGAGTTCCCGGACGAGCGTGTTGAGTCGGTCCAGCTGTGCTAGTTCGTCGCGTTGCTGTTCGAGTTGCTCTTTCGAGTGTTGAAGCTCCGCCTCGCGCTGTTTCCGCTCGAGTTCGTACTTGACCCACTGGCCCAGCAACCGAAGGAACGTGTGTTCGTCGTCTCCAAAGGGGTCCTCCCTGGGCTTGGAGGTGACGAAGAAAAACGTCCGATCAGTCCCACCGTCTACTTCGACATACGTCCCGAGATATGCCTGTATACCGAACTTTTGGTAGACGGTGATGTCATCGTATCCCTCTTCGCGAGGGTTGACGACGCTACCAGCCGCCTTGATTTCGGTTGCGGCCGTGCAGTAGGTTTCCGAGAGTGGTAGTTCGACCCCGGGCTCGAAGTGGTCGTGCTCGTCGCTGACGTGTTCCACCTCGAACCAATCCTCCTCGGTGTCGACCCGGGCCATTGCGCCGAGTTCGAGATTGAACCGCTCACAGCCCTCCTCGAACAGCGCCTGCAGTTTCTCCTCGAACGTCTTGTCCGGACTGGCTGTAATCTCGTTCTGCCTGCGCAGGAATTGCTGGCGTTTCTTTAGTTCTGTTTGTGCCTCGGTTCGCTCGCGTAGTGTCCGAACCATGCGATCAACCTCGCGGGCGGGGTGGTCCGGATTGAAGAACTCTTCAGGTGGGGTGTAGTAGACGTTGTGAGAGAGCGTATTGTCGACGATCAGATACGGGTGCGACCGGATCGCATCTCGAATGACAGTCGATGGGAACCGGTCACGGTTGTACTGACAGAGTGCGGTGACGTCGGCGTCGGCACTGAGAGTATTGAAGCGTTCTTCATACTCGATGAGGTTCTCGAACTCTGACTCATCGCTGAGAAACCAGGTCATTTCGACGGCTACGCGGAGCGTATCGTACTCCTCGGTCGCGCCTTCGATCGTCTCGGCAAGGAACGCAAGCTGATCGTCGATACTGAACGGATCGCTTTGGAGATATGCGTCCCCGGTGAGTATCGTCAACGCGCCCGAGTCGAGCGCATCATCCACGTCGATACCGTGTTCGCGCATCGCCGCGAGCGCATCTGCCTTCGAGTAGTCGTCGGCGATGTACAGACACTTCTCGCCCCGCGCGAGGCCGTGGCGAATGAACGGGAGTGCAGCTGCACACTGCTCTTCCCGGGTGTTATAGACCTGGGCGATGTGTGCGTTCGCGTCCTGCCCATCAGGTGGGTCAACAGGACCGCGAAAGGCATCGCTTGCCCGCAACGCCGCGATCCCGCTGTCTGGGTTGTTGCCCTCAGATCCGAAGTGGTCTGACGCAGTATAATTCATGCTAATTGACTGTTCATGGTCTGTGGTCTGAAGTTTGTTTTGTGATTGACTCTTACGGCGGGCTGCTGTAGGGTCGATGAATGTGCCGTTTACTTCCGATTACTCATAGTTTTATTCTAGTTGGTTAAGATATATGAACAAACTACTAACCCGAGTATTCACTGCAATATGTTAGAGATTTACAACGCGAGAACATTCTCTGACACTATTCTAGGTACTTGGAGCGAGACGTTATACTGTCATTGTCCGACCAAAACCTAAGAGAAGATCATCTACAATATGGCAATCGAAAATACACCGTACTATTTCAACGGGGGAGAAGAGAACAAAATTGACACCGTCACAGAAGTCTTAGAGAACCAACTTCGACGACAGCTCCTCTACTGTCTTCATATGTATGCGAACCCAATGAAGTTGGCTGACATCGCAGATCAGCTCACAGTGTGGAGTGACACCAATGCAACTGATGACTATTTTCAACACCGATTCTGGGTATACGACGCGTTATATTATGAACAGCTACCAGTATTGATCGACGCTGATCTCGTTGAATACTCTCAAGATGAGGATATGGTCGAAGTAGGTTCAGCCGCCGCACAGATAGAGTCGGCTCTGCGAGACTACTTTGAGGAGGAAGTTGATGACCTGCTGGAGACTGAACGAACATCGATAACTCAAGATACCTGCTAATCCAATACACTCAGTCCTGCTCAGTGAGTCGTCGGAGATCGGTCGAATCACAGTAGGGACAGTCCGGCTCAGACAAATCGGCTGGATAGGTGAAATCGCGCTTACAGTTGTTACAGTGATAGTCATAGCCACTTTGGGGAGCAAGTCCGAGGAGTTGCTTGAGAATGCGATTGATTGTCATACTAGCATCTATGGTTGTGTACTGCCGAAACGTTTCGCTTGAAGAGACTCTCTCAGGCTACGGCCCATCCACGCGCTTTGTACGTGTACTCGCACCACTGGCCGAGCGTCCTAATCGCCGGTTCCGCGAGTTCGACTGTCTCGTCATCCTCATTCGCGCCGATGACGAGCACTTGCTCGTAGCCTCCCAGTAGTGCGCACCACCTTCGCCGTCGATGCTGAGAAACAGCTGGCGTTAGGTCAGTTTTCGTGGGCGATGCGGTCAGCACAGCATCTTCAGTTAGTCATGTCTGTCTCTGAGAGGATACTCTCCGGAAGCGAATCCGCCGGTTCGTCACCAACGTTGACCGTGAGAACGGGGACGGGGGCGGCCCGGACGACTTTTTCGGCGACACTCCCGAGGAGATAGCGGTCATAGCCCGTCCGGCCGTGCGTTCCCATGATAATGAGGTCAATGTCGTATTCGGCGGCGTGGGAGATGATGCTCGCCGGTGGGTTTCCCCAGCGAATCTCTCGTGTTACGGACAACTCAGCGTCCAGTGCGCGAGTGGCGAGTGCCTTCGTCGCGTCTTCAGCATCCGCTTCAAGCGTTTCGCGTACCTGACTCCGTGCATCTTTGGGGACGGACGCATACGCTCGATCGTCGACGACGTGAAGGACGTGAATTTCGGCCCCGAGTTGGGTGGCCAGTGTAACTCCATGTTCAGCGATGATCTCCATGTCCTGGCTGCCATCCGTCGGAATCAATATCTTCTCGTACATGTGTATTGATAACATGTGTTGGATAATAAACTACAGTCTCCTGAACAGTATGACGTCTCTCTTTCAGATGCGAGGAGTACGCATGCTACACAGCACGATCTTGGACAGGGGTGAGCCACTCGAGTCGCGGCCATGAGGGAGGGAACAGACATTATCTCCTCCATGTTAAATACACATATGGACCCAAACACTGTCTTTGAACGGGCTGAGGTGATGCAGCAACCGGGCGACCTCCTCCCCGGCGGGTCGGAGGCAACGACGTGGGTCGTGCTCGATCCCGAAACAGACTGTCGGGGCGTCGGGGATTTCGAGAAGGCAGCACGTACGAATCTCGTGTATGCAGTTGACGCATATCACAAGGAGCCAGAGACGACTGTGCCATTCCTGAGCGCCGGGAAAAAACAGACGCACGAAATGCACTGGCTTCGTACTGGTCAGACGTCTCTCACGGACCATCTCCAGAACCTCCTCCCGCCTTGTCCCTGAGAACACATCTCACGTGCTCGTGTCCACGTTGGTGAAGCGACTGATCATCCCTCCAGTATGGGAGACCCCATCGTGATGAATACGCACCCGTACCGAGCGGCCTATTTACCGTCTGGTAGCTAAAAAACAAATCTACGAAAGGATTGTGTGAAAATTGAAATGTGTTTGGTATGGTGTCTATCCCCAAAGACATACTAGTGCTGGATGCCGAGTTTCACCCAAACGCTATGAAACTCATCTACAGGATGGTACGATGGTTGAAACTCAACTACGGCGTCGGGAAAACCATGTGTACCAACGGCGCTGAAGTCCTGTCGTGCCCACATTGTGATCACGAGACGCCGGTGTACCGATCGGACTACGATTCGACAGGCGCTCCACTCTCATTCAGTGTGTGCCTTTGGTGTGATGGACTCATTGAGTATGGTGGTGCGACGATGGACCCTCACGAACCGTATGCGAGTGCCAAGGACCTCCAGACTGATCACCGTCGCTCAAAACCCTAGATCTGCATGTCATAGAATGAGTTACACACCCTTCAATATATATTCTGACAGATTCTCAGTCCAGTCTCTTTACCTCCGACTACTCACTGGTTTCGTTTCGGCGTAGTCGGGATATACGCACACCTACTGAGCGGCTGTTGCAACATCGATGCCGAGCACAAACCAGCGGTTTCAGAGGAGCGCTAACCAACATCGGGGCGCAGGCGCTCGCTACGTTGGTTAGCACCTTGTCGACCGATACCGCCGCCGCGTGCTAAGACGTGCTTGCGACGGCGTCGGCCGTAGCGTCATCCCCAGCCAACGCGAACTCCCGGAGCACTGCGGGCGGCAGGCCGTCGACAGCCCGACACACGGCAGCGAGCGTCTAGAACTTGTACAACTCGCGATGGCGTTCGAGAAAGCGTCGACGCGGCTAAGTGGTGGTTGATGGCCTTGGGGCTCGACGCGCGGGTGTTGTCGATAACCCACTGGATGAGTTCCTCGCGGGTCGGGGTGGTCGACTGGATGTACGCCAAGCAGGCCCGGAGGTTGTCACATCGATTCGTCACGCCGCCGTAGAAGCGGCCCGTGGTCATCCGGCGGTCGTCTGTCACTGGGTTGGTGGTTGCTGGCGGGTTATGTAAAGGTACTGGGGAGTTGGCGTGGTGGCGTGATCAACGCTCAATGTGAGTGCGGACGAACTCACCTATCACGATAGAAGTAGCCGCAAATCAACGTAAAACAGTGTAATCCAAGAAGGCCGAAAAAGAGCTGCGCTGCTTGAATACTGTTGAGGCCAACGATTAGGAATGGTATGTATAACAGTGGCAAGATAATCGAACTCCAGAATAGAATGCGTAACAGGGCTGTTTTCACGGACTGCAGGATATTGATGATGCTTTGTAGTGAATGGTGGTCCAGAACGTTGTTTTCTTGCAAATCTATCGGCCCCAACACCATAACGTGTACTCTCGTAACGCACGGTTAGTAATCCGTTTGCTACAGACTTGTGAGATCGCGATATCTCCGTTCTACCCTGTCCGGAGTAACGTGTCGAGAAGGCGTCCCCAGTATTCAGCCCCATCGAGCTAATACTGATGTCTTTGGCGCCAGATCGTTGGTTCGATACTGAGAAACTGAGACATTACCGTCAGTATTCGACCAATGGGAACAGATACGCCTGCTCGACGAGGTGGTAGGGCCATCGTGGGTGCGTACCGGTGCATTGGCGACGAACTGCCTGGGTGCGTAGCCGAGAAGTCGGCCGCAGCGTTACCCCGGCGCGCGAACACCCGATCACGAACGCGGCGTTCCTGGTCGGTAAATTCCTCCGTATCGCTCGTGAGCTGTGGCTCGGCGTCCAGTTTGGCTCGCAGGTCGGCGATCGCCGACGCCGTTATCGCTGCTCGCGTCGCCGACAGTCGACTGAGACGGGGCGCCGTTCGGTCTGGTCGAATGACCAGCTCACCTGAGACTACCAGCACAATTCTGGCACCACGTTGTCTCGTCGAACAGCAGGTCGCGGTTTTTCTTGGTCTTGAAATCCGCCCGTTCGAGATACGAGTAGTTCTCGCGTACGTGCATCACTCTCGGACCACTGCTTTTCGTCGACGCAACCCAGATCATCCACGACTCGTCGCGTACGTCTTCGTCCTCCAACTCGCCCTGAGTCGTCCTCGAGCGCGGCTCGTCTGTCTCGCTGCTCATACTGAGCCCTCTAGGTCGATGTCGTCGAGCGTCAGTGGGTCGCCGTCGGCCTCGTCGACTCACTGTTCGTGGAGCTCCTGTGCCTGCTTCTGGAACAACAACTCTAACTCGAGATAGCCGACGTCCTCTGCGAAGCGGTCAATGACGCGGTCCAGACGGCGTTCCGCGCGTTCTCGTTTGGATCTCATTCTGACCACGTGAGGACCTCACACAGTGGGGTTCTCTGTACATCACCTTCCATATCCGGTTGTTAATTTCTGGGTAGCCGGGTCTTTCGAGGTCACACTTCCCACTACTCGAGTACTGAACCGACTCCGGATCACCCGGTAGACGGATCCAGGGCCACCAGGAAGCGCGTGGGCCGATCACGCGGTCGTGGTCGTGCCAGGGTTCACGCCTGCGGCGATCGAGGACGACAATCGTGTGGAGCTGGTGTTGGTGACCACCGAGCGGTTGGCGGCACTGGTCGAGCGGGCCAAGCAGTACGGACCGGTGCCCGAGACAGTGTCGGAGGTGCTGTTCGAGCCTGGGACGTTTCAGGACGATCGGCTGGACGACGTCGATGACGTGATCGGGGGAGCGTATGACGGCCACTGAGCAGTTAGTGGCCGTGTTGGAGCGGTTCGGTGGGTTAGTTGAGGCGGTTGGGGACGAGGCGTGACGGCGCTGACGCTACGTCCCGTAGCAGTCAGCGATGGGCGCTGCCGGGGTTCGAGCGCAAACGGGTCTCACATGGGAGCCAGTCACTGAATACCCGCCCTGTAGCGCCTTCTCACTCTGCGAGTGGGTGGTGGTTGCCGTGGTATTTGTCTCTTCACCATACACTTCGCCACCACGGTGCAGGACGTATGGTTGGCACTGGTCGGCAGATTGGGGCGTGTCGCAGTAGCACTCGACGTTGTCCATACACACCTCGTCGTACATCCCGTCATCGTCGAAGTCGACACAACGCGGCCATTGGCCTTCGTGTGGTGTCAACGGACAGTTCTCGGCGACCCGTTCGCTCTCGGATTGTGACGGACTCTCGGTTACTGGCTCCGGTACACTACTGGGCGACAGACACCCTGCTACGAGGACCGTCAGTAGGATGGTGGCTGTGAGTAGCAGTCGTCGGCCCATGATTGGAAGTCGTTGGCATTCGGTGAGTGTTTTGTGTCTGAGTTGATCTTTTCGCCCCACATGGCCACACACACAGTCGCCACAGACGAGATCAGTTTCACAATGGACAGGGCGGGCAAGTTGGAATTTACCTGGAATCTGTTCCCAGAACCAGCAGAAAGTTATTGTTGTGATACTAACTGAAGCGCTGCTTACCGCTGTACCAGATATTCCTGTTTCGAGCGTCGACTGTCTCGAGGAATTCGTCGATACCCTTCGGGGAGCCGGTCGTCGACGTCGACCCACCGGAGAGTCGCAAGAAGTTCGGGTGGGGTTTCAGCATCGTGCTTCACCAATACCAGGGTTCGGTCTCTGGCCTGTGACATACAGTTGTACGGGCCTATCCCTTTTCGTCGGGGAAGTAGCAAACAACAGCAGGATGTCTATGTCTGTGTCCAACCGGATGCTATCGTCCTGTTCGGCTTCTATCTGCAGGGCACGGACCGGGCGGAAAGTGAAGTGGATGGCCAAAATCTTTCTTCAAAGAGTTAGCCATATCTCAAATAAGTTATCATCATTTGATAATAGGCCATTACACCTATATAATATATTCTACACTATAATAATAGTGAATACAGTAGAATGAATCGTGATGAGTCAATATCGAACTCTGGAGGGGCTTCTCTATCATCCACAACACCTCAATCAGATTCTACTCGAATACTGCTGTTGCTAAATCGTGAGGGGAATCGTAAGCGTCTAGGAGAGTGGTTGATGCCGAACTATGAAGTTATCATACCAGATAGCCAGTCGCCAAAGGGAGTGGTGTTTGACCTCTGTATCGTTGACTTTGCAATGCTTGAGACACACTGGGATACTTTACGTTCCATCAAGCGAGCTGCAGATCCTACTTTTCTTCCCTATCTCTTCCTTTCATCGTCCAGTGCAAAACAGGAGGATAGGCCATATATTTGGGAGATTGTCGATGAGGTGATCTCAGTCCCAACGCGCAAAGAGACACTTTATCACCGTCTCTCGAATTTACTCGAGCGTCGTGAGATG
This sequence comes from Haloarcula sp. JP-L23, assembly GCF_011602445.1. NCBI lineage: Archaea > Methanobacteriati > Methanobacteriota > Halobacteria > Halobacteriales > Haloarculaceae > Haloarcula > Haloarcula sp. JP-L23. The sequence goes on from NZ_CP050014.1 coordinate 3,515,025, forward strand.
TCAGTGAAGCTCTCTGACGATCTCGACCACCAGCGTGAACTCTTTCATAAAATATTCAAATCATCGAATGATGCTATTCTGATTATCGATCCAGAACACGATTCGATCCGTCAGTGCAATCCCCAGGCCAGTGACATGCTTGGGTATTCACCCGCGGAGCTCTGCTCGCTCTCGCCCGCAGATCTGCATCCAACTGATCTTCCGACATTTCGTACCTTCCAAGAGACAGTGCTCAAGGAGGGGCAAGGGAGGGCTACAAATTTAACTTGCAAGACAAAAGGTGGAGAGAATCTCTATGTAGAGATATCGGCGTCCGCTATCGAGCTAGACGGAAGCCCCCACATGGTGGCGAGTATTCGTAATGTTACGACTCGAACTGAGCAACAACAAGCTCTGAGTGGTCTTCATGATGTGACTTCAGAACTGATGCGGGCATCGTCAGCACTAGACATCGCAGATATAACGGTCAATGCCGCAAAACACGTTTTTTCATACGATATCGCCAGTGTTCGCTTGCTCAACGAGGATACGAACCCGCAAACGTTGGAAATCAAGGCGACAACAGCACCTGCTCGGGAACGGCTCGGTTCGAATCCACCAGTATACGAAATCGGTGAGGGCTTCGTAGGACAGGTCTTCGACCAGGGTGAGCCTGAGATTGCGGACATTCACCGAATATTGGACTTCCCCTTTCGATATGACCCATTCCAGAATATCCGAGTTCTGGACCATCCATTTCGATACGACCCTTTCGAACGTCTTCGAACAATGGAGATTCCATCTGAATACGAGCCGATCCGGAGTGTGATGTGCTTTCCTCTAGGTACTTATGGGACTTTGAGTATCGGAGCCATTGAGCGGAATGCATTCGATAAGCAAGATTTCGAACCAACAAAAATCCTCTCGACGAACACTACAGCGGCGCTTGCACGGGCCCAGCGCGAGCAGAGGTTACACGAACGGAACAAATCTCTGAGCGCACTCTTCGAAAACACAACCGACTGTATCGTCGATGTTGAATTTGTCGACGGAGAGCCGCGAATTCAGGACGTTAATCCCGCGTTCGAGCGCGTCTTCGGGTACGAGCGGGACGAAGTCCGAGACACATCACTTGGTGAGCTTGTCGTACCTACTGACGAAGAGGCCCAGTCAGAAATTCTCATCGAACACGCACTCAGTGGTCAAAAAGTCGAAACCGAAGCACGCCGGGAAACAGCAACCGGACGACGTGATTTTCTCATCCGAATCGTTCCGATACAACGAGATGAATCGACTATTGGTGCCTACATTGTCTACACAGACATTTCCGATCAAAAGCGACACAAGCAGCAGTTGCAGGTCCTCAACCGCGTCCTACGGCACAATATCCGGAACAAATTGAATATCGTTCGAGGAGTCCTGGAACGAGCGCGAAACGATAACGGACCAGTCTCGGAGTCTCTCCTCGAGAACGGACTCAACGCGGCCGACGAATTGCTTAGTATCAGTGAAACGGTCCGGCCACTCTCAGAAGACACGCAGGCACAGAATAATACTGAGCCCATCTCAGTGTTCCAGGTTGTCGATAACGTCGTGTGCTCATTACGAGAGAGATACCCCTGTGCAGAACTATCCATGGAGGTCGCCTCGGAGCAGTGGGTGGCTGGAACTGTCCAAGTAGAACAGGCGCTCGAAGAGCTCTGCGAAAACGCAATCGTCCACGCCGAACGTCAGGATCCATCTGTCCGGGTTACAGCCGTTCCGGCTGAGGCAGGCGACTGGGTAGAGATCACGGTCAGGGACACCGGCCCAGGTATTCCAGATGATCAGCAACTTGTCTTCCAGCGGGGCGAAGAGACCCAACTCGAACATAGCAATGGGCTCGGTCTCTGGATCGTTCAGTGGATCGTGACAAAGGCTGGCGGTGAACTGACGATTACAGAACCCGAGGGTAAGGGTTCGACAGTGACGATGCAGTTCCCCACGGTCAATCCTAAGACGCTACCCAAAAAGAAGATACCGGTGAGTTCAAAAGATGAATGACTCTACGGAAGACGACCAAACGAAGACCGTGCTCATTGTCGATGATGAGACAGGGTTGGCTGACTTGTATGCTGCATATCTTGAGGACCACTACGAGACGCGAACAGCGTACAATGGTGATGAAGCACTTGAGATGATGGATGACGAGGTAGATATCCTTCTGCTGGACCGACGAATGCCGCGACAATCGGGTGGAGAAGTGATGACCAACCTTCGCGAACGTGGATATGACCAGCCGGTTGCAATGCTCACGGCCGTCGATCCCGGTAACGACATTCTCGATTTGGCTATCGACGATTACTTTGTGAAACCAATCGATCAGGCAGAACTCCGTGAGGCCGTTAGCAGCCTAGCTGCTCGAATACAATACGATCGGGAGTTCCGGGAGTATTTCGCGATGGTTTCAAAGAAAGCCACGATGGAGGCGAACATGAGCGATCAAGAATTGGCGTCAAGCGATGCATACCAAACGCTGAAAGAATCGACGATAACAGCCAGAGAAGAAACAGATACCGCTCTCACGGAGATGATGGTGACAGATGCTGTCGCCGGATTCCGTGACCTATGACCGCATACACGATAGACGCATGACTCGAACGATTACCCCGAGAGCAGTACTGGCCGCCTGCAAGCAGGCGGCAAAGCCCCTATTCCATACTAGATGACATACCATACAACACCACCAGAGCTCGATATCAAAAAATGTGACACGATAGAATCGTCTATCGGCGAAGTTTATTATGATCCAACGGTGAGCACGTATCAAGCGGACCACGACTGGTCGACCAATCAGTCAATTAGCACCACGGTCGTGTTACTATTGGAACTCGCTTCAGAATACTCTAGAGAGGATCTTCCGCCACTATACGAACGAATCAATCCAGATGGATTAGACGTGGTTTTCAAACTGCCCCATACAGACAAGTCATGTATCAATGGACGTGTCACGTTCACGTATGCGGGGTATCTCGTAAGTGTACAAGCGGCGGGAACAGTCACCGTATCACCCTATCAAGAGCAATCGAAATAAGATACCCATGTCATACAACACCAATCCCAATTCAGCAGAAACCGTTGCACAATCGACCGATCGTCTCTCAACCGGCGTCAGTGGACTTGATGAAATCCTCCACGGAGGATTTATTTCAGAGCGAAGCTATCTCCTCCGGGGAGAACCAGGTACGGGAAAAACAATCCTTGGCCTGCACTATCTCACGACTGGCGTAGTACAGGGTGAGACAGCGCTCTTCATCAATCTTGAGGAGACGACAGCGGACATCGAACAGAACGCCGCAGCACTGGGCTTTGATCTGGAAGACGTCCACTTCCTCGATCTGAGTCCGAAATCGGAGTTCTTTGCTGGTGAACAAGGCTACGATATCTTCGAATCCAGTGAAGTCGAGCGCGATCCAATAGTAGCAAGAATTGCAGAACAGGTTTCTGAACTCCAACCGGATCGGGTGTTCGTTGATCCAATCAGTCAGTTGCGATATCTCTCGACCGACGAGTATCAGTTCCGCAAACAAGCCCTGTCGTTCATGCGACTGCTCAGCGAACAGGGAGCGACAGTTCTGTTCACTACCCAGGCGACGGACGATGCTCCCGACGACGATCTCCAGTTCATGAGCGACGGGTCAATTGACCTCGGATATGCATCGACTGGCCGCTCAATTAGTGTTCCAAAATTCCGCGGATCAGAGACCGAAGGCGGGAACCATGCGATGGAGATCACTGCCGGTGGGCTCGTCGTATATCCAGAACTCACCCCCGGAAAACAGAATCAAGAGTTTGTTGCAGAACCCATTTCCTCGGGCGTTCCCGAAGTAGACGAACTGCTCAACGGTGGACTGGACAGAGGAACCGTCACCGTCATTAGTGGCCCAACCGGAGTCGGAAAAACAACGACCGGCACACAGTTCATGAAGGAAGCGGCCGGGCGGGGTGAACGCTCGGTGATGTACCTTTTCGAGGAATCCGAGGCAACGTTCATGCAGCGATCGGAGGCGATCAATATTCCTGTCTCCGAGATGCGCGAGCGCGGCACCCTGACCGTTGAAGAGGTCGAACCACTCCAGGTTTCACCGCAGGAGTTCGCACAGATGGTTCGCCACCAAGTCGAAGAGGAGGATGCTGACATCGTGATGATTGATGGGATCGCAGGATACAAACTCGGCCTTCAGGGTGACGAAGACGAGCTTGTCACCCACCTCCATGCACTCAACCGCTATCTGAAGAATATGGGCGTCACGGTCATTCTCATCGACGAGGTGTCGAACATTACCGGTGAGTTTCAGGCCACAAACGTGGGGATCAGTTATCTCGCGGACAACATCGTCTTTCTTCGACATCTCGAACTCGAAGGAGAGATGCAGAAAGTTATCGGCGTACTGAAGATGCGGACCAGTGACTTCGAACGGACGCTCCGCAAGTTCGAAATCACCGAACACGGTATCACTGTCGGGGATCCACTCATTCAGGTCCAAGGGATCCTCAGTGGCACACCACAGTTGACGGACAATCAAGATAGGGACGGGTTGAGTGAGTAGTCCGGTCATGGAGGCATCAAACACCGGTCAGTCCAAAGCTACGACACTCCTCTTGCTTATTGAACGCGACCGGAATCGAGAGTTGCTCGCTGATCAGCTCGGCAACGAATTTAACATCCAAACTGCAGCCCAAACTCCGTTTGACTATCCACAGTACGATATCTGTCTTTTCGACACATCATCCTTGAAAAAGTTCCAGGACAGCTTACGAGGGACAAAAACAGACGCTGAGCCAGCATTTCTTCCGCACCTCTTGCTCACCAAGCAGCAGTCCCCGGCAGAGTTGTCGGATGATGTGTGGGACATTGTTGATGAGGTGATCCAACGCCCGGTAAACAGGCGCGAACTGGATGCTCGAATCAACAATCTCCTCCATCGACGTCGCCTCTCTGTAGAGCTTGTCGATCAAAAAGAGCACAGCGAGCAGCGATTTAAATCACTTTTCCAATCAACACCAGATCCAGTCATCGTCGTATCTCCAGAGGGCACTATTACCGAAGTGAACGACGCATTTGTTCGGATATTTGGCGTTGATCCGTACAATTTGAAGAACCAATCGATTACCGAACTTGAACTGTCGCCGTCCGATGTGGTGGAACGCGTTCTTCTTCGTATTGCAGACGAAGAGCCAGCCTCAACGACAATCAACTGGGAACTGGAGGGGAAAGAAATCCTCGTCACTGAACTCAACACTGAGGTGGTCAGGGGTTTCGGGGACGCTGTCGAACGGATCGGGATATTCAGAGATATCACCGCGAGAGTACAGCGTGAACAAGAATTAGAACGGCAAAACGAACGGCTTGAAGAGTTTGCAAAAACTGTTGCACATGACCTGCGGAATCCACTCAGTGTTGCACGAGGACGGCTTGAACTCGCTCGAGACTCTGGTGGTGAGGAACACTTCGACGCAATCAGCTCCGCACATGAACGAATGGATCAGATGATTGAAGAACTATTGGTCCTTGCGAAACAAGGACAAGCAGTACACGATCCAAGTCTGATCGTACTGCCACATGCTGCCGACCAGGCGTGGAGTCACGTGAAAACACGGGGTGCAACACTCGAAACTGACGTGGATGAATCAGCCATGATCACAGCAGATGAAGGGCGGCTATGTGGACTGTTAGAGAACCTGTTTCGGAATGCCATCGAACACGACGGGGAGGAAGTCACAGTACGTGTAGGTTCTCTCTCGAGTTCGGACGGGTTTTATATAGAAGACGATGGGCCTGGGATTCCACCAGCAGAGCAAAGCGACATCTTCGAAGCCGGGTATTCAAATTCACCTGATGGGACTGGATTCGGGCTCTCAATCGTCCAGCAGATAGTCAACGGTCATGGTTGGGATATTACTGTCACTGAGAGCACTTCTGGTGGAGCACGGTTCGAAATCTCGAACGTCGATTTAGATCAGGGACCAGTCGTGTGAAATTTAGAGACACTGAGTGGTTGTTGCAGTCATCACTTGTTTTCATACTCAGATTCGACGGCAGATTCCCAATCTCCCGGCCAACCGTCTTCAGATTCTGTCTTCCCTCTCATTTTGTTTAGTAATCGTCTGATCAAGTTCATTTATAATCTCGCGATAATTACTCCGTAAATAGATTATGATCAACTCGATCGAATCAAAGTAATCAGTTAAGCTAATAATATGACGACTTATTAATATTTGGATGGATATCAGAATCATAGAACTATCTACCTAACAAACGATTTCACCTACAGGTATCAAAATAGATGCACACCTCAAGGTGTGGTAGGCTCGTCGACGACGGGGATCCAGATACGGACATCCAGTTGCTTGTAAAAAGGAGGCATACATCGGTCCCAAGAAGTTTATCTCGAACAGGCTGTCGGGAATCGCCTGCTCAGTCTGTATGCGTACCGAGCGGTTGATTTGTTCTCAACTTACGGAACTATTCTATCCCACTCTTGTCTAAACCACACTCTGGTGAATCGCTCAAAGTGACACTGTTTTGGTCCTCAACAACTACAATATATCCTTCATACTCGAAGCGAAATTTCTTTTTGGTCTTTGGGTTGGATAAGAATAGCGTATTGAGTGACTCTGGGTCAATAGACTTTGCAAGAGGGGTTAATTCCGTTTTTGGGACTGATTCAGCATCAGCAACTGCGTGCACCACTTGTTGAGAGACTGGGTGACCCACCATGATTTGTAATGTGTTGGGCGAGAGGAAAAGAGTTGCTTTTGTATCAATATGAGAGAATTTTAGACAGATTTCCGGGAGGGCAAGTCACTTTAGAATATCAGTTTTGATATTCATACTATAAGCGGCACCGATGATGTTCGCTGACGCCGAGTTCTCTGCTCATCATCGACAGTAAGAAACTCAGTCATTTCGGTTGTATCCCATTCTATGAGTCGTTGATAGTGGCGATATCCGCACAAACCAAAGGTACAGCAGGAAAAGCGCGGAGTCAGTGCCTTCAACGAGGATCACTGGTCGTCGACATCGGCTCTTATCGGTCTGTGTACTTCACTCACTGAGTCGATCAAGCTCGAACTCACCGACGACGTCAGAATCGATAATAGCCGCGATATCGCATAGTGGCTCACATCAGCGGACAGCCGATGCATACTGCAAACCACCCGTTCCCGGTACATCGCTTTGTGATTCGTTACACTGGACACTGAGAGCAACCGTGAGCTTCTCGAAGAGGGACAGATATCGTGATAGATCAACTCATTACTGGTTGGTGTTAACAGCCTCTTTACCGCTGCTGATTATCCGAGAATTTTCAGTTTGATAATGGGTCGTTAGGGTTAAGTCACAATCAAACTAAATAGCTTACTTGGTATCGGTTGATGACTGATCTTACGACAATCCTCGTCCCGATCCGGTATCCACTCACCGACAAGAGTGCCCGAACCCTCGCGTTCGCCGGTCGGCTCGCACACGATCACGCCCCAGCGGACCTCCAAGTCCTCCACGTCAATCTCTACCAGACTGGAGATGATACGCAAACAACCGAACTCACACGAGCGATTTCGTCGACGCTTGATGACGTCGAAGCATCCGTGACCACGCGCCAGGGGTTCCTCGTCGAAGAGGTCATCCTTGAAGAAGCAACCCAAATCGACGCGGATATCATCGTGGTTGGGGCAAATCAGCAATCCACCTGGCGACGACTCCTGCGGCGCCTGCTCCAAGATGACCCCGAGGTCGGGTCGTTTCTCCGCGAACGCACGACCAACGACACCGAAATCATGGAAGTGGATACGGCGGCAGAAACACCTGCCGTCGAATCAGTGTAACACCTCAGAAGCTCCGTTATACGAGCGTATCTTCGAGGATAGTGCCCCACTCGTCTGCTTCGAACACCTAAAGCTCTCTACGTGTGCTAACCCCATTTGCTTGTATACGAGCTGGATTTTCGCTATCGCGTCAGTTTCAGGCGCCTCAACTATCGCAACGATGTCGTACTGGCCAAGCCATAGTAGAGCCCCTTAACTTCTCCACCTCGGCTCTCAACGATCTCCTTCCAGTGTGTTCGTCGGTGCTGCATGTCTTCCAGCGTTAGTGATTGCCAATTTATCGGTATTGTGAAATAAGATGGCGTATGTTGGTATCCTTACCACCATTTGATGGTATCTCGTCCAAGACAACCCGCACCATCCATAAACCATCAATACGAGATACGACTATAGTTTAGATAAATTAAAATAAGGGTTCTGGAATGAGCTACACGGAGGTGCTGAGAGCTGTGAGAGTGGCAATGGATCAGTCCATAACTTTGCTTGGGTCCACCCAGATTATGAAATTGTCATTCTGGGAGATCACACCGCGGACACCTTCGCTGTTAGCAACATCGGCTTCGTCGAGATCAGTCTCATGTAGGTCCGTGACCTGTGTGATTTCATCAACCACCCAACTAACAGACCCAGTATTAAACTCGTCGGCGTCAAAGACGAGGATTGCCTCTTCATCGCCAGTGTTCTCGATATCGAACAACACTTTGGGATCACAAACAGATGTGGTTCGGCCACGCAAATCCATCAACCCACGTACGTGGGATTCCGAGTTGGGGATTGGCGTGATCCTCTCGAGATTTGCAACCTCAGTAACATACTGGATATCAACACAGTACGTCTGTATTCCGAGTTTGAATTCGACGATCTGCGTATCTGATATCGATCTAGTTGTCATCTGGTTCACTCCTCGCTGGCACTGGCTCGCAATCGCCGTTCGATTTCCCGAAGTTCGTTAACTTTGGCAGACTGTTCTTCGGATGCAGCGGCTACCTCTTCGATTTCGTGAGCCATCTCGTCAGCCTTGTCAGCAGCATCATCAACGACACTCGCCACTTCCTCCGTACTGGCAGCTTGATCGTCGGTCGCCGTCGCGACTTCGTCGATGCCCTGTTTGACTTGTGAGACGGCATCATCAATATCGCGCAACTCCTGGACTGCGTTCTCAACTTCGGCTGTCCCATCGCTGATGCGCGTGGTGGCTTCCTCTAAACTCTCGACAGTCTTCGACGTCGTGGATTGAATACTGTCGACCGTTTTTTCGATCTCGGTTGCTCGGGTCTGAGACTCCTCAGCGAGGCTTTTCACTTCGTCAGCAACTACACTAAACCCTTCACCAGCATCACCTGCGCGAGCCGCTTCGATGCTAGCGTTCAGTGCCAGCATGTTGGTTTGGTCAGCGATATCGTTGATCACGGCGATGATATCATCGATTTCTTCGACGTGTTCTTGCAGCGTTTCAAAATCAGCGCTCACCTCGTCTGCAGCATCATCCACGATTTCCATCGCTTCGATTGCATCGTCAGCTGATTCTCGACCACGACTTGCCCGTCGCTGGGCCGCTTCACTCGATTCTCTGACCTCGTCAGTCGTCGAAGCGATTTCTTCGACAGTCGCGCTGAGATCCGACATCTCAGAGGCCACTTCGTTTAGACTCGTAGCCTGCTCGCTGGACATCTCACTGATCTCTTGTGCGGAGACCGCGATATCCTGAGCTGCCTCGTTGATTTCCTCAATAGCCGTAGTTAGCTCTTCAGCCGCGTCATCTCGGTCTATTTCGTCAACTCCAGCCGACGCATCTGAAACACCAGTAGTGTTTGTTTGGTCTGACGACATCGTCTGTGTGAAAGAATAGCACTACTAAAAAAGTACTTGCTGAATTATCATGTATGATAAGATCAAGTAATATATTTGAATAGTTCGAGGTATTACTCAATCTTATTAATTTAATTAGAGGATCTTGAAGTCGTACACTATATAAACTACGACATCCTAGATGCACTAACAGAACATATCGAGGCCTCCCACGAGCTGGCTGATGACTCCCCATGCTCTCTTCAGCTGGCTCTTGTCACAGGCTTAGACCGATGGCTCCACCACAAAAGCGTGACGCCACCCGTCGTTGCCTTCTGACCGGTATCCTCCAGCAGATTCAGACCGATGTAGCGTTTCTCCAGTAGCCCTTCCGCGGTGTCCATGTCTATCCCGAGAAGTTCTGTCTTCGTTTTACTCTTGGCTGACCTGCCTCGTTTTCTCGACGAGGTCATCGCCGCTCAATCCGATTAGTTTTCCCAGACTCATTTGACCGTCTGGCGATGTGGCTCCTCCCCGAGTACAGCGGTGGGGCCCGTCGCCGCGACCTCGTGGATCCGCGAGGTTGGCCTCCAGTTCGTCGACAAACTCTTGCAGTCCGTCGATAGTTGCGATCCACCTTTCCAGAACACTCGAAACGAGGGGGAGACACCTCGTCGTCGAGTTGAGTGGGGGGTGTCCAGTGGTTCCCAACGTCTGAACCATCCTGCCCAATATCCATACCGATCTAGGTGGCCAGTCCGTGGTCGGTAGCTGTGCTATCGGTCCCGCTGTCGTCGGGGTAGTGCTTCGTGGCATGGGTACCACGCAGGGCTCGTCCCCGGAATCGGACCAAGCTATGCCACCCACAGCACGAGCTATCGCTTGGTCGTTCGATGCGGTCAGGTAGTGATCTATAACCGATCCCCTCAAGGCGATCACTCCACATCGACAGAGACTGCCTCGTGGCAGATCTTGTTCGGTGAGGCTGGCTGTACGTCTGGCTCTGGTGGGTCATTGCTGTTTCGAGGTTCCAGTCGTTGACCTCGCATCGGTCCATCTCGGGGTCAAGGTCGGCGACGGCGTCGTGGATCGACACCTCGTAGGACCGGTTCTTTGAGCGGTGTCATGGGCCGGTGTGCTTGAACGCTGGCGGCCAGTCGACGCTGGTCATTGTGACACCTCCAGCTGAGACGTATCGTTGGTGAGGAAATCACCCGTCTCAGTGGGTGCTGCATAAATCTCGAGATACTTCGCAGTATCCACTGACTGTTTTTGCGGCTTGACTGTGAAAGGTGGATCTGGTCGTCGGCTGTTTATTCTCTCACCCAAGAGCGGAACCCATGTGGCCGGCGACCGTCGTCCATTCGTCACTATGTATTGCCCATCGCTGTGTGTCAGCTGACCAGCTGCTGTCATCGGCCGACCACCACCTCAAGATTGAGCGCGACGACAATGACATGGAGCGCGAGCAGCGCCTGAGCCAACTAGTAGCGTGCGAGCTCGAACTAGAACCAGACAAGGTTCTATGATCCCAAGCGTGCCGATGAGCGATTTGAATCCGACCACGAGCGGGGTCGACTTGAGGTATCAGTACGCGACCGTGAGTGCACTATCGACGCTGATGCAGACCGCCCCATCGCGCCAAATCGAAAAAAGACGTGTATCCCAGCAATTCGGGCTATGCATCGTGTTCGACTTCGAAGATCTCGTTTGCGACGAGCCCGTGGGCTTCACGGTGGACCTTCTCACCCGCTTCTTTGCTGGGGCCTTCGAACAGGCAGAAGACGGCACCTTCCTTATCGTCAACCCAGTAGTTCAGGTACTTCACACCGTGTTTTTCTTGGACTTCGAGGTCTTTTTGTGGACCTCTACAATGTTTTTAATACTTTCATCGACATTTCTGTGAACGTCCATGTATAGCGGCATGGTACGTACTGTTACGACATCATGAACGATAACTATTCTCAATACAGCTCATATAAATATATCTATGTTTATGGTACTTGGCTACAATAACGTGAAAGACACATGCTCCGTACTGGGTGTTCGTTGGCGACTGTAACTTGAGCTGAGAATCACTCCGAGTATCCTTCTTGAAGAAACGTTCCTTCAGTTTCATACATTGAGAGTAGTTCCTCAATGAATTCCTCGATTGTTTCGTCTTCTTCGAGATGGCTCGCTAATCGGTTCTTGAGTTCGTCGTCGATTTCAATTGTAGGCATGGCATTGACACAATATTGAAATCAGACGTCTAGCAGCAAGTACCTACTGGTAGTTTGGTCAGAAGCAGTCGTTGCATCGGAACGGTGCGCTCCTCTTTTTGTTAGTCGATATATCCTCTCAGAACGGCTACTTTGTGAACTGAGATGTGAGACACAGAATAATCTCCGTTCCCATCCCCATGCGCCTCACCGAAAAAGTCTTATCATCGACAAGTATCTTGACGCCATTAGTGAGCGAGTGAATTGATATCAATTCCTTTCCATCAGAGCAGCGAGTCATAGAACAGTTTGAATACTCTTGTACTGATCCAACGACCGATCAGTATAGAAAATATACCTATCATTTGGTAATCTGTAGACGTGATTTATAGTTGCCTAAATTACATATGGGCGTGCGTTCAGTACTGTAGCATGGTGGATACTAATACCTTATTCCAGTTGCTGGCCAACGACATCCGCCGACGCATACTCTATGCGTTGTGCGATAATGCGTCGATCCATGTTCCAGAAGGTATCCTGTCACACGATCAGGTACAATCACAAGACACTCAACCGCACTCTCCTCACAGTTCTTCCTCGCAAATTAACGGAGAGTCGGTGCAACAGCTCGAAATGCAGCTACATCACATGCATCTCCCGAAATTAGAAGAAGAAGGTATTATCGAATGGGAACGAGAAACACAAACCGTCTCACGAGGCCCGCAATTCGATAAGCTGGAACCAGTTCTCAGACTCCTCTTCGTGAATCAAAACCGACTCCCGGATGATTTCCTTTGATTTCAGCCATTTCGCTCTGTTATTCGGTCCTCCTCACAGCTGCGATACTGGTTATTAATGCGGAAATTACGTCATGTATTACTGGCGGTCGTCGCGTTAGTCCTCAAACTGGAATTCCTGCAGAAATATAACTGTTTCTTTAGCTGCTGTCAGACTATCCAAATTGATAGAACTCTTATGAGAGATAGAGGTTTCTACATCCGATTATTTCCACCAGTCGGCTGAAATACACCGATCTGGGGATGTCTACGGCGTTTGGTATGGGGGCGATTCGGATCGAATAACCTCGGAGATGTTGTGCATCTCGTCTTCGAGGAGGACAACCAGATCGTCAAGCGTCACAATGCCACACAGTTCGCCGTCCTCAATGACAGGTACTCTGCGGATGCCGTGTTCGGCCATCTTCGCACATAGATTGAAGACGCCGTCGCCTGCCTCCGTGGTGAACGGATCACGGTTCATGATATCGCCAGCGGTCCACTCGTCGAGCGATTCGCCTTCACCGAACGCCATCGCGATGTCCCGGTCGGTAACAATCCCCGTCGGCTTGTCGTCGGCCTCTATCACCACACATCCCACCCTCCGCGTATCCATCAGCTGACAGAGCTCACGGACGGACGTGTCTTCGCCGGCAGAGACGAGTTCCTCTTTCGGTCGGCAAATGTCTTTGACAGTCATTGAATTCTTCCCCGTGATTGTTGACAACGAGCCAACGAACCACTACCATGGCTATTGTTGCCAATAGACAATGTATCTGCCGGTCGGTATAGATATTTGCCTTGCTGAAAGAAGCATGGGTCCTTTTCAGAGGTGTGATCTGCACCGCGTTTGATTCCAGTTCACGCTCTTCAGGAAGACTTGATTCGGTCGCGCGATTCGTTTGATCGGCTGTCGGCTCGGTAACGATCCTGATCGGAGCTTCTTCCTCGTTAGACGATACTGACGTCGACGGTGTCCTGCTCCAGGGCGGAGGGCTGGCCTGCTTCGAGTCGGTCAAGGCGGTCCATGATCGTGTGGACGGTGTCGCCTTTGGTACACGGGGCGACGTGGGTAAGTTCGTTGTTGGTATACTCAGCGAGGCCCATGACTGGCAGCACTATTGCCTCGTAGGACGACTCCGTGACTTCGGCGTCGACATCGGTTCGCTGGTGGAACGAGTCAAAAGAAACGTTGTTCGACAGGGACCACTGCTTGAACTCGGCAACCCGGTTCAGGATGTACTTCCCCTCTTCTGTCCTGGCGGCGGCTGACTGCGGGGCAATCCGCTTCCCCCAGACGATGACATTGAAGCTGTCTATCTGGCCTTCTTCGTCGAGGGTATGGAGTTGGTTGATGGCATCCTCTTGGCGTTCGTGTGCACCGTTGGGAAGCATGGATCGAACGTATAGCTCAATGTGGGGAGTCGGGGTGTCCTCGATCATGTCTACCCAATATCACGATGGAGCATCCATATATAGCTGCTGTGAGAAGTGTCTACATGCCTCGAAACGGCTTCTCTCGACCGGTTTCGCGTGTTTCCATCATATTCAGTTAATTTCAAAATTCTCCATATTCGGGTTGATATAAGGACATCTCTCCTTTTTTCGATATAGCGAAACGGCCGAACACCCTACCCCGCACAAGAAGGGCTGTGGCACGACCTCGTACACGGTGATGCATCCGCAGCCCAACTCCGCTTGCAACGCCACCGCACGACGTGGATGCTCCACGTCACCGTCGAGTTCCCGGTCGAAGAACCCGACTACGAACCGACTGACGAAGACGTAACACCAGTTGGCTTCGATATTGGCGAAGCACACCTGCTCGCGGGCTGTGCCTGCGAGCAGGTGGACTCCGACTGACCCACTGCTCATCAACGGTGGTCGCGCTCGGCATCTTCGCAAAGAAATGTTCACGACACTCAAGCGGCTCCAAGAGCGTGACGCCGCCGAGTGGCGGATTGACGAACGATTCGACCACTACCAGAACGCACTCACTGACATCATCGAAAAGGCAGCTCAACGTGCCGTCGAGTACGCCTGCCAGTTCGAGAAGCCAGTCATCGTGCTGGAAGACTCCTCGTACATCCGTGAAGACCTCGATTACGGCAAGTGGATGAACCGACGCCTCCACGCATGGGCGTTCGCTCGGCTCCAACAGCGCATCGAGGACAAAGCACGAGAGACCGGACTTCCGGTCATATACGTGCGACCGGAGTACACGAACCAGACGTGTCACGAGTGCGGCCACATCGGGCACCGGAACAGCGACAAGTTCCGGTGCCAGACCGACGAGTGTTGGGTGTCGGAGTACCACGCAGACATCAACGCGGCGGTCAACATCGCTGACCGCCTGGAGTGAGTGCCTGCCGCTGAAACCGGCGGGCGATGACATCTCACGGGATGGGAGCGCCTGTGACAGCGCCACGACCCACCGAGAGACGAGTGAGCAATCCTCGCAGATGACCCTCTCGGAACCCTCTGCCAGCAACAGCGGCACATAGCTGGTATTCCCATGCCGGGAAGCCGCGCCGTTTACGGCGCGGAGGATGTCACGGTTTGGTTCGTCTGTCTGGGGGACCGAGTGGATCTCGATACCGATACTACGACTCTGGATCGGTGTCGTCGTCCGCATCTGCAGGCTCGTCGATATCGATGTCGACGCTGGCGTCATGATCGATTTCGTCAGCTGCTTCACTCTCACCCCTGTGTGTTTCCTGCCCGCCGAGACCCCTTCCTTCTAAGCTACTTGACCTGAACTCGGCTGTCCCGACGCCAAGCTGGTCAAGGTCTTGACCGGCCTTGTCGATCACGGCGTCATCGATGGTGATGGGACAGTCGACACGGACAGCAAGCGCGATCCCATCACTCGGGCGTGCGTCACGGACGATTTGTTTCTGCTCGTCGCCGCGTTCGACAGCGAGATCAAGTTTCGCATAGAACGTTTCATCTCTGAGGTCGTCGATGCGCACGCGGTCAAGCATGGCGTCGACATCGTGGAGGAGATCGACGAACAGATCGTGTGTGAGCGGTCGCTCGGCCGGCAGTTCCTGCTGGGCCAGTTCGATTGTCTGTGCCTGGCCGGGATCGACGAAAATCGGGACAATTTCACCGCGTGCCTCGAGAAGCACGACGGGAGCACCCACCCCGCCCTCACCGACACCGACACCAATCCCATGGATCGTTGCTTCGTGTGCCATACCGTCACTAGGTCCGACACAGGTAAACGCTCTGGGTGACCGACAAGGATGACAGGACGAGACTGCTTATGGTTCCCCGGGCCACCGCACTATCCAACTCTTCACAATACATTGCTGCCGTGTCAGTGGTGACCACGGATCGATTGGATGCCGCAAGCCACGAGCAAGCGCTGGCTCAGTTGTCTGACGGGCGGCTGACGGCGTCTTGGCATCGCTGTACTGTCTGGCGGTTTCACTTTCGGTGTGGTTAGCGGACCTATTTATCTTTGCCCGCTTGAGACGGGTAGTAGAGGGCGTCACAACTTGCCCTCTGACTGAATCCGTTCGGTGCGAGTGACGCGCTTCCCATCCACCTCCCATTCCCCTTTGGACACACAGGAGATCCACCCATGTCCACACAAAAATCCATCAATCAGAATGCGACGCGGCTTGGCGTCTGCCCGCACTGCCAAACCACGATCGCCAGCGTCGACATCCTGATCGAGTATGAAACCGGTGATGGCCAGCCCAAGGTCTGGACCGAGTGCCCATGCTGCCATGAGGTGGTCCATCCGGAGTGATCTCCGGTCGGAGGTATCAAGTCATGCTTCGCAAGGTGAAACAGGTCCTGGCAGGACGACGCTATGAGCGGATCTGTGAGTGCCGGCGCTGCGGGACGACCGTTGAAGCCTTATCCGATGGCTGTCCTACCTGCGGATCACAGCAGATTGCACGCTACGAGATCTAACAGATGTCACGTAACGAACAGCGGTAGTCCATATAGTCATCGAGAGCACTCTGGCTGTACTCGTCCAGTTCATCCTGCTCAACCTGCTGCTCGTAGTCGGTGAGAAACTCCTCAACCTGATCGAAGCTCCGGGTGTACGCGTCAACTGTTGCCTGCCATCCCTGTTCGACCAGTTCTTGGCCATGGTCGCTATCGACTTGCTCCGCGACCGGGTGGTCACCCCAGCGGTCTTTCCCTGCAACGCCCCGTCCGTCGGCGTCGAATGTCACGTGGTAGTCGAACACATCATCCCTGGCCAAGGGTTGGAACACGTCGTACTTCGCCGTTTCAACCGCTGCATCGGGTGTCTCACTGGGTACCAGGCCGTGTATCAGCATGTGCATCCAAGTACCACCCTCTACGCGGAGACGTCGTGGGCATCCATGAGGTGGCGAATCGGTTCTTCCTCGCCCTCCCAGTACTCCACTACATCCTGGTTTTCGATGAACTGGTTGGCCCGTCGCTCCACTGCACTCTATCCCAGTGTGGTGGGATCCGGCACTTCTGACCGCCCGGTTTCCAGCAGCTGATCGGCCTGTTCGAAGCCCCTGTCCAGCTCGTATTCGGAAATGTTCTCTAATGGTGTGAGCGCACGCGTGGCCGCGTTGTACGTCCCCCAAGCGTCGGGCTGTCAGCGTCGTCGACCTCGTCGTGGAGTGTGTTCACCAGATCGGGTACCGGCTGGTCAAGGTATTCACTGACACCGTGTTCCAACAGGACGAGAAGAGCCTCGTCTCGGTTCATCAGTTCATGGTTCTGGGCCTCATGCAGTCGTTCCTCGACCGTGTCCGTGCCATCGATCACGGCGTCGACGGCGTTGTACGCGAGCCCGGACTGGAACGTTGGCTGTGCGTCTGGTCAAAATGCATGTCGGAGACGAACGCCACCATCCCGTTACTACAAACCTGGCGCTCCCCACCGACGTCGTACTTCAATCCGTGGAACCCGGAATGAGCGCTCCGTATCTTCAACCCGAGGTCAATCGGATCATCCTCATCGGCGTAGACCGTGGAGCCATCGAACTCCACGTCAGCGCTCATCTTGTGCGCGGTCGGCGACAGGGTGACACCACCCTCACGGCTCAATACCCGTGTCTTGATACTGCTCGACGGCCTTACCGACCGTTTCGAGGATGTCGCCGTACTGGGTGACATGGTAGAAGTCCTCCGACGAGGAGACGACGCCGGTGGCCCGGCCATCCTCTGTCCACAGACTGTCCTTGTACGGCACCTGCTCCCACTCATCCATGTCTTCGTGGTAGGCATAGACCTCGTGCCGATCCACTTCTGGCAGTTCGTCAGCGGTTTCATAGAGTTGATCGAAGTCGTTGAACTGGTAGTGTTCTGCTGAAATCGATATCACCTTTGCAAATGGCTGGAGGACATACTGCACTTGCCGTCGGATCGAGTCTCGGTTGATGGTTGGACTCTGGTCGCGGGAATCGTCGGCTGTGTCTTCTGACTGAGCTGTCTCGAGTCAGGATTCAATCCGTTCTACGAGGTCGGCACGACGCTCGACGAGGGCAACGAGCAGGGTTCGGGGTTGCTGTGGATCTGTGTCGGCGACCAGTTCGGAAACAGGTGGTCGCTGGCTGATTTCGTCGGGATCGCGGATGTACGTCAGGAGGACGGCCACGCGATGCTTGCAGATGCCGCCGTGATCGTACGGGCAGGAACACGTCGTGTCGACGACGCCGGTCTCATCGAGTTCGATCTGTATCTGGTAGGGCTCGTACTGGCTGCCCTCGACCGCTGCTTCGAGACGGTTGCCACGACGTGTAACCTCACGGACGGCACCGTGTTCGTAGTACTCCTCTCCTCAGTCGTATGACTGCGATCGTGCCAGGTTACGGATGGCTGCCTCTGTTATGGTCGATGCCTGTCCCATCGATAGGCATCTCTACGGTCTCTCTCGATAGAAAAGCTGGGTCAGCATCAGTATCGAGGGCCATCCGACAGCAGGCTCGGCTCGGACATCAACGACGAGTCGTCCCAGTCGTCGTCAACAGTTCGTCGATGAATGCAGTGAAGAGTGATTCTGGATCGCGATCAGGCTCGGTTGGTGGTTCCTTCCAGAGTTCAACGTCGACCTCCCGCGCTGCCGTTGCCTGCCCCTCTGTGGCGATGACCATGAGAATCGCTTGCTGATAGATTACTATTGTCCGATGCTCGTCGACATCGAGATGCTCGATCTCAGCGGCCGTAAGCACTTCGAGGAGATCCACTGACTCGGCCAACGTATAGTGTTGCACCGGCTCGTCCTCGCCCGTCATACCAGTCGATACTACCTCGTGGTACAAGTATGCCCGGACACCCTGTGCCGTTCTCTTCAGTGAAAGCACGGGAAACGGTGGAGGCGAGCGTGATACGGTCGGCCGAGCTGAAACATTAACCAACACCGCCATTCGTGTCCGGCAATTGTTGGTTAAGTTGATCCGCCATCCGTGCTGGTATTCGAGTCTTCAACTGATACCGCGACGCGTACGACCATCGAAAGCCCTCGGCCGCTCAGCATCCCGCGACCCACGCTGCGCTCCTCGTTTCACTCGGTGCTAGCGGGGTCGGGGGACGACCGAGACGGCCTCGCCCTTTCTGAGTCCACCAAGGTATCTGCTGGGTCACCGAGCGTCGAGCCGGGCCGAACAGGTGGTTCGACACGGCCCGCCCCGCTCGCCGCTGCCGGCTTAGTTCACCCTGTTGTTGTCTGGACGGCCTCATGTTGGACGACGAGCGTCGTCCAGGACACATCGCCTTGGTATAGAACAAGAGACGTGCCGTTCAGGTCACCTCCACCGCCTTCGGCGAGTCCGTGAACCTGTTCGTGGCCACGAAATCGGGCGGCGAGCGCCACAAGCGCATCCGACGGCGTCTCGACGGGGCCGACAGTGTACTATCCGTCTGTCACTCGCAATGCCCGAGTCTGAACCGCTCTAGAACGGTCGTGAGCGAACCGGGAATTCCGACCACGCATCGGTCGACGATGTGGCCGACCTCGTGATGGAACGGGCGCAAACCCCGCGAGACGATCACGAGGACGCACAGGTTGCTACGGTGATGGCGACCATCATCGATACCTACGGGACCGAACCCGTCCGCACAGTCATCCACCGCGTCCTCGTCGACACCGACCCGTTCCGGACCGCCACGAATGGCCTTGAGATGCGTACCGTCGACGGCGTTCAGATCGGGACGGCAGCCAGCTGGGTTCTCGACGAGTGGAACGCACAGGACGACGGCTGAGACTGGCGGGGCGAGTCCTCGTCCAGGTGTTCTGATGTGCACGCGCTGTGCATCCGTCGAAACCGTTATGCGTCTATGTGCAGAACTTGCACATAGAATGAGCGCACGCGATGATCCGCGGCGGGTTCACTTCCAGTCGCCGGCGTATCTCGTCGACCGGCTGGACGCGATCGCGGAGCTTTTCGACACGGATCGGACGGATCTGCTTGTCGAGGCGATTCGCGAGTACATCGAAGACACTGCTGATAGTAAGACGTTCCAGGAACTCGTCGCGACGAAGTACTACGACGACCAGCTGGAGTTCGAGACGGTCAAGCAGTTGGTCGGCGCCGAGACCGCCCAGCGGCTCCGTCTTCTCAAAGCGGATCTCGAGGCCGAGCCACTCGATCTCGCTGCCCCCGACGATGTCGACGTCTACAATGGCGATGCGACGACGGTTGAGACCGCAGACGACGATCGATGAGTGGCCGGCAACTGCGAACGGCCGTCGCCGACACCAGCGCGCTCGTCAGTCTCGCCGTGCCTCGTGCGGACGCGGCCGTCGACACCGATGTTCCCGACCCGTTCCAGTATCTCCTCACGTCGTGTGAGGTGTTCGTACCGCCAGAAGTGGTCGCGGAGCTCCGCGACATCACGCAGTATCAGGATATCCACGCCGCGGCTGCGAACAACGTCCTCGCGGCCCGCGGCCACTACACGGTCGACGATCCCTACGAACGCGACGAGACGCCGGACTCCCGGTCGACGTTCGGCCTCGATGACGGCGAAACCGACGGGATCGTCCTCGCGAACGCGCTCAACGTCGACGGGTTTCTCACCGACGAGTTCGGCGGGACGAACTTCCCGCTGATTCACGCCGTGCTGCAGGGACCGCGGGTCGTCCCGACGCCGCGGCTTATCGTGGATTACGCTCGGAACGGGCATCTGAGTCGCGAGGAGGCTCGAACGCTGCTCACGACGATCAGCCCGCATCGGAGCTGGGAGAATAGTCCGTACGTCACGCAATTGCTCCAGCGCCTCGAAGAGTAACCGGCCTCCGAGTGGCCGTCATCCACGAGTGGCGACGCCGAGCACCCAGCAACGACTCCTGAAAGCCCTCGGCCGCTCGACGTCCCGCGACCCACGCTGCGCGCCTCGTACCTGCGGTGTGTTTATGAGAATCTGCTAAGCCCCGTTGGCGCGAACGAACGCTGGGGCTGAACAGAGGCTGTCCGTAAGCATGTGTCACAGACGAACACGGTGCGGTGACTGGCCCGCCTGCATGGATAGGAACAACTGCGCCGAGAGCGCGAATAGGTGCCTATTTCGCTCGCGCCACCCGACACAGCCCTTGGTGAAAGTATGAAACCCGAAACTCCATACATCGGTATGGACTGCCATGACGGCCACTCCCAGGTGGCCGTCATGGCGTCCGATGGAACGATTCTCGACGAACGCCGCGTCACCGACAGTGCCCTTGCCGAGTTCGCTCGCGAGTACGCCGGGTCGCCGGTCGCCATCGAGGCGACCGGCTTCTACCGGCACGTCTACGAGACGCTCGACGAGTACACGGACGTAACGCTCGTCAACCCGAAGAAGACTCGCGTCATCGCCGAAGCAAGCGTCAAAACCGACAAGATCGACGCGCAGATGCTCGCGCATCTGCTCCGAGCGAACCTCGTTGCTGAAAGCTACGTCCCACCGCGGAAGATCCGCGAGAACCGCGATCTCGTCCGCACGCGCAAGACGCTCGTCGAGGACCGGACGCGGGTGAAATCCCGCGTCCGGGCCGTCCTCAAGCGTACCGGCAACCAGTATCGAAGCGAACTGTTCGGGCCGACCGGCCGAGAGTTCCTCGCGGAACTCTCGTTGGCCGACACGGATCGCGTGATCGTCGAGACGTACCTCGACGTGGTCGACACGTACGACGAACAGATCGCCACCCTTGACCGAGAGATCGAAGCGGTTGCCAAAGAAAATCCGGAAGCGAAGCTGTTACAGACGATTCCTAGCGTAGGCGCGTTTTCGGCGGTGTTGCTCACCGCCGAAATCGGCGAGATCGAGCGCTTTCCGAGCCACGAGAAACTCGTGAGTTACGCCGGGCTGAATCCTACGGTTCGGCAATCGAGCAACCACGAAACGCGTGGCGGGATCAGCAAAGAAGGCTCAGCGGCGATGCGCTGGGTCCTTACACAATGCGTGAACACCGCGGTTAATTGCGGAAACGAGTACCTCACCGAGTTTTACGGACGACTGAAGCAGCGGAAGAACCACCAGATCGCGGTTGTCGCAACGGCACGAAAACTGCTGGTGTCGATCTACTATATGCTCACGCGTGAGGAGAAGTACGCGCCACCGGTGAGCTGAGTCGCGTCTGAGCGACGCGATTCAGCGGCCGGTTGGTCCCAGCAAGAGCGACAGCTCTCGCGACCGACTGTACCGCACCGCAATCACGATCCGACCGCAGTCGGCTGATTCGACGGGAAGAGAGCGGTTCAGCCCAAACAGCTATCATCGCTGACGTGGTTCGTTCAGTCGCAGATTCTCATAGGTGCTTGCGGGGTCGGGGGACGACCGAGGCGGCCTCGCCCTTTTTGCGTCCGCCAGGATGGTGGATGGCTGGCCGAGCGACTCCGTCGGCTGAACAGGTGGTGCGATACGGCCCGCCCCGCTCGCCGCTGCCGCCCTCCGCTTGCGCACGGCTCACTCCGTTCGCCGTTCGCGTCGAGGCGGGTCGGCGCGCGGTGCTGGATGGGTCACCTCATTCGGGCGCGCTCTCGCTCGCGCCCACAGGGCGCTCGCGAAGGCGCGAGCGAGAGCGCAGTCGGTGCTGTCGGTCAGTGTCGTCGAGGAAATCCCCGTCTGGAGCACGGGGAGTCGGGCGCTGTGGTGAGGCCTTCAGGAGTACTGCAATGTCACATACCAGCGCGAGCGAAAAGACGGTTTCGGACGGACAGACTCCAAACACTGAAGAACGCGGTCGTGAACCCACGGTCGAACACGAGCCGTCGGCGCGATCGGCCTGTCCCAAGTGTGCGGGCCGGGTGATCACCGACGACGAGGCGTCCTTCTGCACGGACTGCGGGCTGGTTGTCGCCGACGAGTGGGTCAATCGAAGCCCGACGCTGACCGACCTGGGCCTGGTCGGCGACGCCGACCAGAGCATCGAGACGGTGGACCCCATGCGGACGGACAAGGGCCTGCACACGAAGATCGACAAGAGCACCGACGGGCACGGCAATCCGTTGAGCACCGAGCAGTGGGCAAAGGTCCAGCGCCTCCGGAAGTGGCACAAGCGCTACCAGTTCGGGGCACAGCGCAAGCGGACCAAACGGCTCAACGAGGGGCTGCGGGACATCGAGATGATCGGCGGCAACCTGGGCTTGCCGGCCCACGTCGTCAAGACGGCGGCCCGGTACCTGCGCAGCGCCTCGGAGGCACGGCTCCCGGGCGGGCGGATGGCCTGGGAGGCACTCGCCGGCGGCGCCGTCCTGCTGGCCGTGCGAGCGTCCCCGGTCGACCGTGAGGCAATCGATCTCGCAGTCGCAACCCATACGAAAGCGCCCCACGAGCGGGTGTGCGCTGCGGCGCGGAAGCTTCGGTGTGAATGCGGCTTCGACGCGCCACTCATCAGGCCCAACGCCGTGATGGACGTCGTCGATGCCCTCGCGGAGGACGCCATCCCTGGCGCGCGGGCAGTGCGGACGTGGCGGCTGGCCCAGCACCTGATGCAGCTGGGTGACCGGGTGCCGGTTGGCCCGGGGACGCCACGGCTGACCGTCGCAGCGGCGGCCGTCTATGCGGCGGACCGGCCTGTCCTAGTCACTTGGCACGGACGGCTGAGTATCGCCACCGGATTGAAATCCCGGAAATGGGTCTATTCCGCCTGACGCGGCTACTCGTCAGATGCGTTACGGCTGAACAGCTCTTGTGTACGAGAGATCAAGCGAGACGGAGACTAACCCGTTGTTGTCGGAACTCCCCAAGGAATTGGGGATATTGTCCTCGTGATCAGCCACACACTAATACTCAGTGTATATTAAAATAAAGAAAAGACTGGTTAGTCTCTCGCTGAATAGGGTTTGGATTACTGAAAAAGTTCAATAGTTACTGAAATTGTAGTCTCCACTCATCGGCCAATTCGCGCTGACTACACGTGAAAACAGCGACCGTGTCAAGAGTTCTGTGGCGTCTTCATAATGACTGCAAGGCGGAAACCGGCGCCTTCAGGCGCGGGAGGAAGCCGACAATACCTACACGAACCACCCGCGATAGCAGGCTGACTCCCCCACGTCAACCCGAACTAATATAAATACAGGCTATCACATATGAAGTGTAGATGGTGGAAGACTCAGGCACTCGAACCGTCCCCGTCAAACTCGATATGGGTGAGAGTACCGCTGATCTCCTCCACCAGACAACCGACCACTTTCTCGACGCCGCCAACTACGTCGTAGACGTAGCGTGGGAACCAGACTGGAAAATCACCAGCAAACAGAAACTCCACGACCTCACCTACTACGACGTTCGAGAGAACTCACCACTCCCGGCCAACCTCGTGCAAGCCGCACGAAACCGCGCCGCAGAAGCCGTCAAAGGCGTCGTTGAACGCTGGAAGGAAGGCAAGAAAGCCTCCAAACCACACTTCACGGCGCGGTTCGCCAGCTACGACGCGCGAACTGTCACTGTCAACGACGACCACGCAACACTCGCCACCATCGATGGGCGAGTGACTGCGGAGTTCGTCCTCCCAGATGCGTCTCGTAAGACGCCGTACTCGGCATACTTGTTCAACGATGACTACGACGTGAAGGGAGCCACGCTCCACTACGACGCGGTTGAGGACTGTTTCTACCTTCATGTGCGGACAAAGCCCGCCGTGGAGAACGATGATGCCGACACAGACGATGCCAAGCACGTCTCCGTCCTTGGTGTTGACCTCGGCATCACAAACATCGCAGTCACCTCAACCGGACGCTTCTGGAGTGGTGGCGAACTCAACCACTGGCACCGAGAATACGAGAAACGCCGAGGCGACCTGCAACAAGTCGGGACTCGCTGGGCACACGTGAACGTCCAGCGCGTCGGTCGCAAGCAGACAGGACGTTTCGAGCAGTTACTTCACACCATCTCGAACGAACTCGTCTCGGAAGCTCTTAAGAACGAGTGTACCCATATCGTGTTCGAGCAACTCAACGGAATCCGTGAGCGTCTACCGCACGCGAAAGCAGTTCACAAGTGGGCGTTCCACCGCCTGTACGAGTACGTCACGTACAAAGCTGAATCTGAGGGTCTCGTGGTGAGATTAACCCGGCGTACACGAGTCAGCGTTGCTCGAAGTGTGGATTCACCCACGAAGACAACCGCCCCCACAACAACGGGCAAGACGAGTTCGAGTGTCTGAAGTGCGGGTATGACGTACACGCGGACTACAACGCGGCGAAGAACATCGGCCTGAAGTATCTCCGCGACCAGCAAAAGTCTGGGCGTGGAGGCGCACCCGTAGGCGTGCGCTTGAACAGCGGGATGATGAACGTGAACGGCGAGTATTCGCCTACCGCTCTCAGCGGTTAGAACGGGAGTCCACGCTGAATGCCACGCCCTTCAGGGCGTGGTAGCTTACTACTGTCACTCGGCCGTTGAGATAGGGAGAGAGCGAGTACTGGTTTGTCGTTCCCTGGAGGGACGGAGCGAGTCATTGATGTCACCAGCCCCATCGTTCACGCTCGACGGTGAGACAGCCGCTGTCTTTCGCGACTGGTTGTTCGAAACGGGCGTAAAGAACCACGCCAAGCCACAGATCGCGGATCCGCTCGCTGAACTCGCCGCTGCAATCGATGGCGAACTCCACGACAGCACGGAGTACGTCGCGATCAGCGCGTCGACGACAGCCTTCCCACCGACTGACCTCTCTACTGGTGTCGATGACGCCGGTTCACCACCGCACCAGGGGTCAGAACACGATACACGACCAGCCGACACTGTGTCCGTCAACGACGCCGACATCGATCCCGGCCGACTCTACGACACCTTCCCCGACGACGCGTGGCACAGTCCGCGTGACCAGCATGAGGGCCGAGATAGCACGCCGTCAGCACACGATCAATCGTCGTCGACAGCAACGCCCCACACACAGGGAGACAGGACTCGGATGCCGGATCGATATCTCATGTCCTACACGTGTTCGGTGTGTGGTAGCCGCCAAGAGGTAGCGACCTCGCTACAAGTGTGTGCGTTCGTCGACGGCTGTGCGGCCTGTGGTGCCGTCGACGTCCGCTTCACCGCGATCGGGATCCCGTCACGCATCTCGGACACCTAACCGCGGTCGACGTTGCAGCCCACAACTTCCATCCCCATCTCGACGAACTGGTCGACGTTGGGCTCGTCGGCAAGCGCCAGCGACGGACCGCTGATAGCTAGAGCTTCTGCACGTACTCCCAGCCGGCCGCACTGGGACGCGGCAGTCTCGAGCATGGCGTCGAGGAGTTGATGCGCCGCGAACGCGAGTGCAACGACGTCTACTCGTGAGCGGTGTGCAACGGTATCGGCTCCGGCACTACGGAAGCGGCTGTGCTGTTCGTTTCGCTTCTCTCAGTGAACCGTTGTCACTCGGCGTCGATCATGTTCTGGGCTTCGATCGTGTCCCAGACATCCGTGCCGGCGTCCGTAATGCCGTAGACGCGCCCTTTTCGGCGGTCTTCAGAGACCAAGAGCGTGATGAGATCCACATCACGTAGTTCCTGGAGTGCTCGGGAGATATGTGCGATACTGTGTCCGGTTTCATCAGAAATGAGCGACGGTGTTGCCGGTCCCTCTGCGAGGCGGTGCAGTGTGCCAACGCGGTAGCGGGAACTAATAACGAAGCTCACGTCGTCCCACTGCTCGTCGGACGTCATCGGTGGGTCCGCCTCTGCCGAGGCTGAGTGTAGTCTTCCATCATTGTGTGATGAGTGGATATCTACTGATTGGTAGCTGATTAACAGCGCTGATCGTTTAGGTGGGTAAGTCGCTCCAAATACGAGGGTTGCTAACGGTAACCGATTGCTTCTTTGGGAGGACTATTCCTGAAATATCTATAAATAACTTATCAGAGTCACGTTTGTAATTCGTGATGCGGGCAAATGCCTGCACTCCTCATCAGTCGCACGTGGGCTACCCACGGGTACGGGCAGCGCCAGCTCCCCAGCGTGTCCGCAACTCCCTACCACTCACCCCATCCCACCGCGCCGGATGTTTTCAGCCCGGCACTGTTCACATCGCCAGAGCCGACTCACCGCCCAGCGATGACCGTTGATATCGACTGCTCGCTGGGGGTGGGGGCTGCCTGCGGCAGATGCTTGGTGGGTCCTATCGAGTACGTAGACAGCGATACGACCGCCGACGGATGCCCCCACCGCTCAGTTCACTCGTTCCCGCTCAGGGTCGTCCTCGCCCTCTTCTGAGCCGACCTACTGGACGAAGTCCGGACTACGAGCGCGGAGCAGTCGACGGCGGCGGCCTGTCGACTCGCCCGTGGTGGTCATCGTGGTCGTCACCTCCTCTGGAGCGGTGCTCTACGTCTTGACCGACCACTGGGTATGAGCTGTCGGCTCGTCATCAACACGTCTCACCGACAGCATCCGTAGTATCGTCGATATACGGTGCCTACCAGAGACTGGCTGACCGGGTACGATATGGTAAACAGCTTATAGGTAAGTGTACCGATCATAAGGGAGTGGCATGGGAGGATGCCCATTCCACGCGGATGACGGGGATTCGGAGGCACCAGAGGATCGGACCGAGGGGGAGCGGACACACCAGTGGTCGTCTGGTCGGAGTATCGACCGCCGCGCCTTCCTAAAAAGCGCCGTCGCTATCGGTGGCATGAGCGCACTGACGGCCGCTATGAGCATCGAAGCCGACGGAAGCGATCCGTCAACGACGTCTCCGGACGGTGACCCGTCGAACCGACCGCCACAGCAGCACCGGTGGTCAGATGCAGGATACGTGGACGAACACGGGAACCCCGCGCCACCGACACACCAGATCGTCCTGTTGCTTGATTACGCTGGCGACGATATCGACGCCGACAGGGCCCGAATGGAGGCGTCGTTCCGCCAGCTCGAAGAAGCGTTCGCCTACAACCAGTCCGAGGGGCTGTTGTTCAACGTTGGATATTCACCAGCCTACTTCAAGCGCTACTCGACTGGCCAGCCCAAGGGCGTCGACATTACCGAGCCGCGGGCGGTCTCGCCCTACAACAACCCCGAGATGGACCGGCAAGACATTTTCCTCCAGCTCGCGAGCGACCGCGCGTCGGTAGTCCTGGCAGCCGAAGCGGCGCTCGAAGGGAACGCCGATACAGTGAACGGTGTGTCGGTGGAAAACTCGCTCGCTGAGTTCTGTGTGGTTGCGGAGCGACGGTCGGTTTTCGCCGGCCCGGGACTGCCGAAAGAGCGTCTCTCCGACGACGTCGCCGAACACATCGACGAGACATCGCCGCTTTCGATGGGGTATAATTCCGTCTACGCCGACAGCATCCCGCCAGAGCAGCGCGTTACCATCTCCGAGGGGCCATGGATGGACGGGACGGTGGCGATGGTCTCGAAACTCCGGTTGAAACTGCGGGAGTGGTACGAGGAACGGACCGAAGCGGAACGGGTTCAGGAGATGTTCGCCCCCGACTACACGCCCGAGGACGTCGGTGATTTCGGCGAGGGACTCGGCGAAGGCAGCGGGCGGGGAGACGGTGAGGGATGGTCCGACGAACTGACCGACCAGACCGAGGCCGACGCCCGCGAGAAGGGCATTGTCGGCCACTCACAGAAAGTCTCCCGCGCCCGCGACGATGACTTCGGGGTCAAGTTGCTCCGCCGCGACGGCGACATCACTGTTGCTGGCGGCAAGGGCGGGCTGAGCTTCGTCGGACTGGTCGAGGGTATCTCCGATTGGTTCGATGTGGCCGACGCGATGTACGACCCCGGGCTCGACGGGGTGCTTCGTGAACGCGACGACACCGATGGTACCGACGGCCACCACCCCCGGAGCGGCATCAGCGCTCGAATCGATGTCCTGTCGCGGGGGCACTTCCTCGTCCCACCCCGCTCGTTGCGGGCACTCCCACCGTCGCGCCCTTGACATCCTGTCGCCCGCCTCCATGTCGGTGGAGATGTCGGCCGCCCTCGCACCGATCCAGCGCTCACCGTCGACGTGTATCGCCAACGCTCCGCCGACTACTACGTACTGGCCAGCTGCGTGGGGGATCCGACGTCCGATTTCTCGACACGTCACTCCGTCCAAGGTGAACCACCTCGGGGGCAAGTGGTTCGAGATGCTGACGGCGTCCCGGCATCACGAGAGTGCGTCACTCTCTCGAACGACCCCGGGGCACTCGGCCTGCGCCACCTGTAGAACGGGGATACTGCGGTCTCACGAGCCTGTAGCGAGTGGATTACTAACCGTACGTTGCGAGAGTACACGTTATGGTGTTGGGGCCGATAGATTTGCAAGAAGACAACGTTCTGGACCACCCCTCACTACGAAGTATCTTCAATATCCTCCACGCCGTGAAAACGGCCCTGTTGCGCATTTTCTTCTGGAGTTCGATTATCTTGCCACTGTTATACATACCATTCCTAATCGTCGGCCTCAACAGTATTCAAGCAGTGCTGCTCTTTCTCGCACTTCTTGGACTACACTGTCTCACCTTGATTTGCGGCCAGTTTTATCATGTGAGATAACCAACTCCCCTATGGGAAGACAATTGATAACAATATGGATAGTACGGGAGTGGAGACTGTATGTCGACGTCAGCCACAGAGACTGCGATGACTTCGAGTAACCTTTCGGAGAAGCAATCGCGTATCCTTGCATACCTCCAAAAGAACGCCACAGAACAGACCTACTTCAAATCTCGACTCATCGCAGACGAGGTCGGTCTGTCGTCGAAAGAGGTTGGCACGAACATAAAGATACTCTGCCAGAAAACAACCGAAATACAAATCGAAAAGTGGGGCTACTCTTCGGGGACAACGTGGAAAGTTACGGTCTGAAACAACCACGCAGTAACCCTCGTGATGCTTGTCCGACTGCCCAAGGACGGTACGTTTCGCACAACTGTACCCAGGCTCTCGCGAGGCCATCCTCCTGTCGATGAAAAGTCGGTCATCCGATCCGGCGACAAACGGCCCCGTCGGGAAACTCCAAGGTGCTGCAAGCGGCGGTCCCAGATCAGTTCAGGACGTCCTCGGCCGGTTCCTCGAACAGGCGATCCTCGCAGGACTGACACGAGATAGCGACGACGTCGATAGACCGACAGCAGGACTCCACGGTGTCGGTCTCCAACGAAACCGGGCCACCACACGTCGGGCAGTGGTCGAGGAACAACCGTAGACCCCCGAGGACGGCGCCCCGTTCGGCGACAGACAACCGGTCCCAGTCAGGCGACCGCTCGGCAAGGAGTTCACCACCCGCCACGTCCGCGACGAAGGCCGCACGAGATTCCCACTGTCCCCCGCGGCGTCCGTGCCGCCGCAGGACGAGCGCGTCACCGTACTCTTCGAACTCGACGTCATCGATGTCAACGCCGAGAACCGGTGCGAGAGCTGTCCAATCGGGATCTCGGTCACGAAGGTTTGCCATCCGTCGGTACCACTCCCGGTGGAAGTCGGGCGTTGTCTCCACGTCCTCATCGTCGGCCACCGACGTTATCGCGTCCGCGCGTCGGAGAATCCGTTCTAAGTCGAGGTCCGATTCACCGTCTCCGGCAGTCGGTGATGGATGGTGGTCGAACAGCGCCAGCACGCGCTCGGGGAGGTACCGTTTGGTCAGCGTCGGCGTCCCTGGCACGAGATAGCCCCGGAAGTAAATCAGGAGGAGCGACGTGACGAGAAACAGCGCAGCGATCGAAAGAGCTCCCGTCGCGAGGACGGCAGTACACAGCGCTGCGAGGACGAGGTTCACGACGGTACAGGGCAGACACCGGTTGTCGCCGGTGTACTCGGGTCGCCGGAGACGACCAGCGAGCGTCCGAACGTGGTCAAGTGGCGAGGCGAGCGACACGATCATCGACCCCCCAGCAACCGTTCGAGCAGTACCCATCTGTAGCCTCGGAGTTGATACGCTGTCGACAGTGCGATGACGACCAAGAACAGACTGGCCCACAGAAGCGAATCGATAGCGCTGACAACCGGCGTCTCGAGTGCGACAGCCAGTAGCGTCATAAACCCGGCGACCGCCACGGACCGATAGTACGCCGCCCACGTGACACGGGGCGATTCGAGGAAGAACACGTCCATGTACGGGTTGACCTCCCGCGCATCTCGACGGAGCGACACCGTCTTCCGGTTCTTGTCATAGTCGATGATACCCTGTCTGTCGAGTTTTGGCAGATGAGTCTGGTGTAAGGAGTTGTAGACGCTTTCGCGGATGTTTCGCGGTGGGGGTGATTCGCCCGTCTCGTACTCGGCGATGCTCTCTGCCAACATGCGAAGGGAGACATCCCCAATCGTCCGCTGGAGTTTCTGGATGACGGCTTTCCGTCGGTCGTTTCGCAGTATCTCGTGCACGTCTTGTTCGCTGAGAATGCGTTCTTTCTTCGATGTGTGTCGTTCCTGTTGCATTGGTTCTCAACAGCGACGTCAACGGGCGACGAGTGCCAACCCCAATTCGGGCCGCTGTGTCTCGTCGCCTAGAGTGTTAGTGAAGTAACTATTCGCTCTGTTACGCAGATTAGGCGCCGTGATACGGTTTCAGGCCGCACAAAACAGCGCGACTGCGAGCGGAGGGGACGTAGTAAAAGGTGTCTGAGACGACGGCTAATTGCAAGTAGGGACGACACAGACCTGATTCGGCGATGGAGCGAACGTCGTCGTTCGGAACGAGAGTGCCGTACTCGGAGATGAGGGGGTTGACGACGATCGAGACGTCCTATTAGCAGATCGACTGGATGGCATCCTCAATTGAGGTATCGTCGTAGTTATACGTTGTATACCTCTCTGCGGGTATCCACTAATCGGACAATCAACGGCTTCAATCGAGACGTTTGAGAATTCACACGAGCTGTTCAATCCGCTGTCGTGTCACCAATCCTGCCATTATCTAAGCCCATATAGGCCAGACGTTGAGCCACGTCCGGCATGTGGGACTACCGCACTGCTGGGCACTGAAACCAATGACAGACAACTTCGAACTGTCGAGGCGGAAGGTGCTTGGCGGACTGGGGACCATCGGGGTCGCCTCCGTCGGCGCTGGACTCGGCACGACCGCGTTCTTCAGCGACGAGGAAACGTTCGAGAACAACAAACTGCAGGCCGGCAGTCTGGACATGAAGGCGGCCTATTCGGCCCACTACTCCGACTGGTCGGAGGACGAGGACGACGGTCTCGACGGCGAGGTGCAGATGACCGACCCGAGTGGAGGTCCAGTAGCGGACGGTCGGGTCGGCCTCCCGTCGAACGTCGCTTCGATGATCTCGGTGCAAGACGCCGACGACGCGAAACAGTTCCTCGCGAACACGCAAACCGGAGCCGACGGCGATGCGTCCTGTCCCAACGGGACGGACGCTGGGGACCTTGACCAACCGGTCATCAACCTCAACGACGTCAAGCCGGGCGACTTCGGCGAGGTGACGTTCTCGTTCGTGCTGTGTGACAACCCCGGCTACGTCTGGATGAACGGCGAACTCGTCAAGAACGACGAGGTCTCGGTCACCGAACCTGAGGCGGATGACGACCAAGAGTCACAGACTCAAGACGACCCTAACGACGACTTCGATGGCGAGCTCGCCGAGACGATTCAGGCTGCCGTCTGGCTCGACGACGGGAATAACTTCCAGAACGGCGGTGAGCAACCACTCGTTGTCGGGTCGCTTAAGGAAGTGTTAAACGAGCTGGAAGCGAGTGGCTCCGACCGTGGTGTCCGCATCGACGGGCGGAAGATAGATGCCTCCAGCAGCAAGCCTGCGCCAACAAGCTTCACCGCGTACGGCGTCAACCGATTCGACATCGACGGTGGTGGCGACTACGACGTGGATTTCGAACTCGTCGACGACCCGGCAGGCGGGGGTAGCAAGGTCGCTCATGGAACCTCCGGCGGTCAGGAGACGCAGGATTACGCGACGACAGTCGTTCCAGTTGAGGAGACGATCAGCAACATCAGTAGTCTCACCTACGAATACTACGAGGGCGCCGACAGCACGAACGCGAATCCGGATGAGGTCTGGCTGCTAATCGAGGAACCCGACGGCACGCAACACGTCGTCTGGCGGAATGCAGGCAGCGCTGGGGACGGAACGATAGAAGACACCTGGCAGACCCGGAACGTCGGCGACGAGATCAGCAACGTTTCCAACGGCTGGATGGAGGCTACCTCGTCGGGACACACCTCTCTGGGTTCGTCGCCCGAAGACGCCTTTACTAGCGACGCCACGGTGGTTGCGATGGGTGCCGGTCTGGGTAACACGTCCGGAGGGAGCAACAGTGTCTCCGACGTCTACTACCGGAATCCCTCGTTGAACGGGAACTCGCTCGGTCACTTCCCGACGGCGTGTTTCCGAGGGTCTGCGGACGACCACGACCACGTCCACAGCGCCGTCTTCGCGTGGTGGCTCCCGGTCGACCACGCCAACGAGATCCAGACGGACTCGGCGACCTTCTCGCTCGGCTTCTACACGGAGCAGTGCCGCCACAACGACGGCGAGGGCATGGCACCCGAGAACGCCTGACCCTGCATCGATCCACGAACATCGGCCCACGCTGGCACCGCGGCGGTTCGACTCCGCCGGTGGGCCTTCCCCCAGAGCGGGGAAGCACGACAAATGACAGACAAATTTGAGCTATCGAGGCGGAAAGTGCTCGGCGGACTCGGGACCATCGGGGTCGCCTCCGTCGGCGCTGGACTCGGCACGACGGCGTTCTTCAGCGACGAGGAATCGTTCGACGGCAACAAACTGACCGCTGGTGCGCTGGACCTAAAAGTCGACTGGGAAGAACACTACTCCGACTGGTCGGAAGACGAGAGCGATGG
The DNA here is from genome assembly GCF_011602445.1 of Haloarcula sp. JP-L23. Taxonomy (NCBI): domain Archaea; kingdom Methanobacteriati; phylum Methanobacteriota; class Halobacteria; order Halobacteriales; family Haloarculaceae; genus Haloarcula; species Haloarcula sp. JP-L23. The sequence continues at coordinate 3,548,823 of NZ_CP050014.1, forward strand.
ACTGAGCAACGATGTCAAGATGAGCGACCCTGGAGAGGGGTACGTCGGCCTCCCTGACCCTGCCAACCCCCTCATCTGGGTGCACAGGGACGACGTGAGCACGTTCATGGACAACACGTCCATTGAGGCGTACCCCGACCCAGACGACGACGGGGCCCAAAACCAGAACGACATCGGTCACCCAGTGTTCCCCGACGGAAAGAGCATCTGTAAGCACGATGCGGACCTCGATACAGCACTGGGGTCGGACCTCCGGACTTCTGATCACGGGCAGGGTAACGACCCCGAACCACTGCTCAACATCTCGGACGTGAAACCCGGCGACTTCGGCGAACTGACGCTGAGTTTCCACCTCTGTGACAATCCAGGATATGTCTGGATGCAGGGTGCAAACTTCAGTGCGTCCGAGAACGGCACAACCGAACCGGAAGCCGACGACGACGACGAGAAAGACGGCGTCGTCGAACTCTACGACGCCATCCAGACCGTCGCGTGGTACGATCAGGACGGTGACAACGTCCTCGACGTCGGGGACGGACGGCCCGTCTGTGCGATGCTGGTTCTGGACTCCTCGGGGTCGATGGAACTTGAGGACGGCGACGGTGTGAGTCGAAACCAGGAGCTAAAGACTGGTGCGAAGCAACTCGCTGCAGCAATCCTGAACGCCGATTCCAGAAATCAGGTCGGTGTTGTCGACTTCGATAGTGACGCGATATACCAGCTCGAACTAGACGAAGACACCAATGAGAACGGGGGAGTTTCTGGTACCCCTGACTCTTACGAACTCGTCGAAGTCGAAGAAGATATCGAAGATATCGACGCGAGTGGCGGAACCAGAATCGACCTCGGTATCGAGAAAGCGGACGCCGAATTCGCGGACTGTGCGGAACCGAACGCACGCAAGGTCCAGATTGTCGTCACCGACGGTATATCTGGTGGCGATCCGAGTACCGCGGCCGATAACGCGATCAACAACAACACCGACGAAATATTCGCCATCGGTACCGGAGGTTCCAGTGAGTCGGACCTCCAAACGTTCGCCCGTCCCGTTGACGACGCACACGTCGAGTTTACTTCAGACCTCACCAACGCCATCGCGAACCTCGCGCAGGTCGTCCTCGGTGAGGAGGTCTTCTTCCGCGGGTCGCTCCGTGACCTCAAGGACGCGCTGACGACTGCGCAGGACGGCGACGGGAACGTCCCGGGGATACCGCTCGACGGGAACCGGACGACAGCGTTTGACGAAGTGCCGGGTGACGGTGTGGGCGACTCCGACCCGAACGGGCCGGGAAGCGACAAGCGCGAGTGTTTCAAGCCGTCCGATACCAACCACATCGGCCTCGCGTGGTACCTCCCGGTCGATCACGCCAACGAGATCCAGACGGACAGCGTGAGCTTCGACTTCGGGTTCTACACGGAGCAGTGCCGCCACAACGACGGCACCGGGCAGGCTCCCGAAGCGTAACCAAACGATAGCATCGACCAACAGCGACCGGCCCACGGTGGCACCGCGGCGGTTCGACTCCGCCGGTGGGTCTTTCCCCGAGACGGGGAAGGCAACAATGACGAACGACAACATAATCGAACTGTCACGCCGAAAGGTCCTCGCCGGTATCGGCACCGTCGGCGTGGCCTCGGCTGGCGCAGGTCTGGGGACGACGGCGTTCTTCAGCGACGAGGAGACGTTCGAGGGTAACACCCTGACGGCCGGAAAACTCGACCTCAAGATGGACTGGCAGGAGCACTACTCCGATTGGTCCAGCGACGAGGAGCAGTACGCCGGAATGGCGTCGACCAAAGATACCGCAGACTACGTGCTCCCGGGAGGAGACGCCGGTGAGCCCATCATGCTGAAGTTCTCCGACGAAGACGGGTTCATGGCGGCGACGTCTGTCGAAGCATTCCCCGACACGGACAACGACACCATCAACGATTACGATGCGACGTTGGAAGCCCTGACGGACTCACAGCCAAATCCGGGCGACATCTGCAATATCGGGGCTGATACACCCGAAGACCTCGATCCGACGAATGGGCTTCGCACGCGAAACTCGGACACCTACGACGAGGAGAACGAAGAGTACAAATCGCTCATCTCGCTCGACGACGTCAAGCCGGGCGACTTCGGTGAGGTGACCTTCAGCCTGCACCTCTGTGACAACCCCGGATATCTGTGGATGTTCGCGGATAACATCTCTGGGAGCGAGAACGGACTGACTGAACCCGAACGGAAGGACGACGACGAAGACCAGACACTCGATGCCGACGGTAACGTCGTGCTGAAGGACTCCGACGATTCAGACGGAGGTACTGTCGAACTCCTCGACAAGATTCAGGCGCGCGTCTGGTATGACGGGTCCAGCGGGACCGACTCGGTTGCATCGTCGGGCAATAATCGCAAAGAAGAGTTCGAACCACTCGTGGGAGAAGGCATCAGTGATGTGCCCACCCTCCGTGGGTCTCTCAGGGAGGTACTCAACAGTCTCGATAGCGACCCCGGCGTGCCCTTAGACGCGTCCAGGTTCTGTTCCACTCATATCACCGACGGGATAGATCTGAGTGATACGACGACCGATCCAGTCGAGTACGAGTGCTACGAGACGACGGATGTCCAGCCTCGCTGTGAGGATTTCTTCAGCGACGACGTTATCGACGCCGCTCCACGGTGGGAGGGTGGTGAACTGCCGACCAGCGATACCACGCTCACGAAGACGATTGGCGACTACGAGTACAAGGTCGAGCTGGTCGTCAATAACACGGACGACGGTCAGCCATCCGAAGTCGAGCTGGAGAATATCCGATTCAAGAATACTACCGATAGCTCGACCGGTTCAGCATACGCCGCGGGTGTCATCGTCAAGGGCGGCAATAGGGGCAACATCTGCGTGCCGCCGAACGGCGAGAGCCCGTCGTCAGATCCGGACGGACCGGATGAAGGGGCTGACGATTCTGACGGAAAGAAGTGGTTCACTGCACCGACGAATCCAGGCGGCAACGAGGACCCGGGAATCAGCTACATAGAGCTGTGTCTCATCAGAGGCCCGAAAGATGGGGAAGTTCCACCGCCCGATGGTGGGCCTCGTGACTGTCTCGTGAATTCCACCACCGCCTACCTCGGCTTCGAGTGGTGGCTCCCGGTCAACCACGGCAACGAGGTCCAGACCGACAGCGTGAGCTTCGACCTCGGGTTCTACACGGAACAGTGCCGCCACAACGACGGCTCCGGGATGCAGCGACAGTAGAACCAGTAGCATCGTTTCACGAACGTTTGACCCACGCGGGCGCACGACAGGCGGTTCGACTCCGCCGGTGGGTCTTCCCTGGAGAGGGACCCCATGACCAACAATACACTCGAACTATCACGGCGGAAGGTGCTCGCCGGCCTCGGCGGTGTTGGACTCGCATCGACCGGTGCCGGACTGGGAACGACGGCGTTCTTCAGCGACACGGAGACGTTCCGCGACAGTCAACTCGTCGCCGGCGAATTGGACATGCTAGTTGACTGGGAGGAACACTATTCCGACTGGTCGGTCGACGAGAACGACGACCGGACGGACGACTTCGGAGGCGACGAGACCGACCTCGACGGGGACGGAGATACCGACGACGATGGCACCGGGAACTTCGAGGTCCTGATGACAGACGGCGATCCGACGAACGTCCCCGACGGCTACACGGGACTCCCTACTCCGATGGTGCCACTCGTCGCGGTGCCCGACGAGTTCGTCGACGACTTCATGATGAACACGGCTATCGAAGCCTTCCCGGACGAGGACGACGACGGGATTCAGGATACGATATACACCCGCGACCAACTCAGCAAAATGACGACCTTGTCGCCCGAGGAAATAGAGGAGGAGTTCCGGTCACAGTTCGCGAACGTCCCCGATGAACTGGACTCCGACCTACGAACCGAATCCTCTCGCGGGGATCCGCTCGTGTATCTGCAAGACGTCAAGCCGGGTGACTTCGGTGAGGTCACGTTCAGCCTTCACCTGTTCAACAACCCAGGGTACATCTGGTTCGACGCGGAGATACTCGAGAACGCCGACAACGGCATGACCGAACCCGAAGAGAAAGACGACGACGAGTCGGGGACGAACGCGAACGGGAACAACCCGGGCGAGCTCCTCGACGCCATCCACGCGCTGGTCTGGCACGACGACGGCGACAACGTCCTCGAACCGACCGAAGTCGTCTACTCACCGCACGACGTCGACAGTGACAGCACTATCGACCTTACCGGGGACGAACGCATCGTCGCCCACGGAACCCTCCGCGACGTCCTCGAAAGCGCGGCCGACGGTGGCATCCCGCTCGACGCCGACACGCGGACGACCGAGCGCGACTGTTACCCGAATTCGACGACCCGGTACGTCTGCTTCGCGTGGTGGCTGCCGGTCGACCACGCCAACGAAATCCAGACGGACTCCATCGGATTCGATCTCGGCTTCTACACCGAGCAGTGCCGTCACAACGACGGGTCCCGAATGCCGTCGGAGTGAGTTCGACCCGGCGCATTCGATTAGTCCCTTCTCGTCGACCGATACGCTGACTCACCGTCACAGTCCAAACTTCGATCAGCATGTCATAGGCTGTTGCTTCCCGAATGATCGAAAATGTCCACGCAATCAGGCGGTCTCTAAAGAGCAGTCTCGGGGAATCAGTCCACGACTGAAAAATAGCCGAAACGGCACGTCTCGCCGTCGGTTCGACCAATTGACTCATTAGATAAGCCCAGACCGACCGACCCCCCACACGGTAATCGGCAGCAACCCGCCAAACAGGTCGTTCAAGTGAGCGACCGATGGCTGTTGGCTGTCTAACAGTCGAGTGGGACTCCCACGCTGCCGGGCCGATGGGTGTGATAGAATATGCAAAGCGAACGGCCGTTCAGAGAGTCACCGGACACCAGCGTGTCCGAACACGCGCACGAGTACAGAACCAGGCGAGAGAGAGGTATTCACGGTTCGACTCTCACAGCTGCCGAGAAGCAACCGGCGAGTGTCACGGACCAATCGAATCACGGGGCCACAGCCATCGGGAGGCCGCTTCGCAGTCGATGACAGACCGTCGAATCACGCGTCGGCAGATCCTCGGCGGGCTCGGAACGGCGGGAGTGGCGTCCGTCGCGATAGCGCAGTTCGGGTTGGCCGAGACGAAGTACACGAATGCGACCGTCCTCACCGACGCGGACGACACGCCCGTACTCACCATCGAGTGGCGCGAGCAGTACAACGGACAGGTCGTCGACCGAGCGTCAGTCGACTCGGAGACACCCGAGGGAGAGCTGCCGACGTTCGTGACATCGAACGTTCTCCCCGGCGACTCGGGCGGGGTGCTGTTGCATATGACAGTGCCACCATCGGAGGGCAAGCCTGAAACGTGTCTCTCCTTCGAAATGCGCGTTGAGGACGTCAGCGAACAGGGCGAAACCGAGCCCGAGCGGAAGGCCGACGCCTCGACAGTGCTGGACGAGGCTATCGACGCCACCGTCTGGTACGACACCGGCCCCTTCCGGTCGAACGTCCTGTTCCCGTGTAATGGGCGTCGGGATCCCGGCGAGAAAGTACTGGCGAGCGGACCACTGTCGGCTGTCACCGATACACTCTCAGGTTCGTCGTCGCCGGTCGAAGTGTCCTGTCTCACTCCCTCGGATTCGCTCTGTCTCGGGCTCGACTGGCACCTCGACAAAACCGTATCGAACGCGGTGCAATCGGATCAGGTCACCGTTGCGTTCGACGTCGTGCTCGAATCGAGCGGGGGGCGCAACTCATGACCTCCCTACGGAGGGGGCTGCTGGAGGTCCGACAAGGGAGGAACAGCCATGACTGAGGAGTGGGACCGCCGCTCTCTACTCAAGAACGCCGCTGCCGCGGGGGTGATCGGGTTCACGGGCGGATCGTTCCTCCACAGCCTCACCACACAGGGCGGCACTCGGGCGACACTCAACGACGCTGGAACCTACCCCGGACTGGTAGGTGGCAGGCAACTGGATCTCCGGATGGCAGCAGCCGTCACCTACGACGGAACGACGACAACCACCCCGACACAGCCCGTCGACGAGTTTCCGCAATCGTTCGAGCGGGAACAGACGATCCAATTCTCGTTCGACGACATCGGACCCGACGCAACCGGGCGGGCCATCGTCGCCTTCGTGGTCTGTGACACTCCTTCGGATGTGACAGTTCGCGTCCGCGCGGAAGGAGACGCCGACCTGGCCGACGCCATCGAGGCCACGTTGTGGAGAGAGGAGACGCCAGATGCGAGTAGCACCCCCGGCGATTCGCCGCTGTACACGGGGACGCTCACACAGTTCCTGACGGAACCAGTTCCGGTGGCGGTGGGCGACTGTGTCGGGTGTCAACCACTTGGTCTGGGTCTCGAATGGGAATTTACCGGAAGAACCGACAGTCTTTCCGACACGTCCCTGAGCCTCGCTCTCGATTTTCACGCCCGACAGTGCGACAACCGAAACGAATCAGCATGATGGACAGAACGAACCCCTATCGACGACGCAGAACCAATCAGCGAACAGAGTGGGTGGAGTGGCCGGGCGACGGAGGTGAGGCACGTGTCCGGAGTTAGTCGCGCCATCAAAGTCCTCGGGACGCTCGCGTTAGTGGCAGTCGTCCTGCCGTTCGCGGCCGTCGGTGGTGCAAACCTCGCAGACGGCTACTCGAGTCACGTAGTCGTCAGTGGGAGCATGGAACCGGCTATCGGCGTCGGTGACGTCGTCATCATCGACCACACGCCGGGTGCGATACAGAAGGGGGACGTCGTCACGTACACCCGTGGCGACGACAGACTCCCGACGACTCACCGGGTTGTCGACGTCACGACTCAGAACGGGCAGCAGGTGTACGTCACCAAAGGCGACGCGAACGAGGAGCGTGACCCCACTCCGGTGCCACGGCAACAGGTCGTCGGGGACGTGTTCTTGACGCTTCCGTACATTGGGCATGTCCTCACGTTCGCCGATACGACCTACGGATTCGCTGCGCTGGTCGTCGTTCCCCTCGGGCTCTTGCTACTGAACGAAGTGTGGGTCTTCTTCACGGCAGCGAACGAGTCCAGTGAAGAAGCGGCAGCTGGCGGCGACGACGAGGCCGGTCAGTCCGCTCCCACGGACAGCACGGACGACAGCAGGGAGACGATAACGCTCTCGGCGAGCGAGATCCAACTCGCACTCATTCCGACAGCGGCCCTGACAGTAGTCAGCGCCTGGATTACCTACGACATGCGGTCGGGTGTCGCGGCCGCGATAACGACTGCGGCCGGGGTCAGTCTGTTGGTCGGCCTCGGGATGGTCGTCTCCAGTAGCGGCTCGACCGATGGAGCGGCCACGGATGGCGAGGACGAGTCTGATAGTCCTGCAGACATCGACTCGGGAACGCCACCGGCGGTCACTGCACCCGTCTCCGTTGACGACGCCCTTCTCGTGCCCGTCGAGTCAGTCGAGGTGGTCGCTGCCTGTGCCAAGGATATGGGCCGCTGTGTTCTCTGGGATCCGGCAGGGAACGAATGGTACCTCCCGAATGACGATCACATCTACCGCTGTCAGTCGGCGAACGAACCGATCGCGGAGACGCTGTCGGCACCCGCTACCGAGGAGTCCGACGCCGCTCCCGCAACGCCCGTGGTGGATGAACAGTCGGACGAACCAAAGAACGGATCGTCGATGCAGAACGACTCCGAAGCTATCGAGTACCGAATAGAGGAGGACTCCGATGACACCTGATCCGACGTCCGGCCAGAAAATCGCCGCTCTGGTGGTCGTGACGGCCATCGTCCTCACGACCGGTACCGGGGGCTTCTACACGGTGAGCGTACTGAGCGATAGCGAGTCGGTGGTCAGTTCGTTCTCTGTCGGGAACGCCGGGAACGTAGACGGGACGGCCGAGACGACGTCCGAGACCGAGACAACCACAGACACCGAGACGACGTCCGAGACCGAGACAACCACAGACACCGAGACGACGTCCGAGACCGAGACAACCACAGACACCGAGACGACGTCCGAGACCGAGACAACCACAGACACCGCGACGGGGACCGAGACCGAGACAACCACAGACACCGCGACGGGGACCGAGACCGAGACAACCACAGACACCGCGAAGACACCGCGACGGGACCGAGACTGAAACTGCGACCGAAACACAAACCCAGACTCAGTCGATCACATCGGCTTAGAGAGAACGTCTGCTTGGATATGGTGTGCACCCAAACCAAGCAGACAGTGAACTAGAGGAAGAGCAGCTGCTTGATTTTGTTATCAACTCGGCGGTCGCGCGGAGTCCCCTTCCTCACCGAACGAACGGAGTGAGTGAGTAGGGAGGGGAGGAGGGCGTGCGAAACGATAATACCGAGTGCGACAACCTCTGACTGTCCATGACGGGCCACAGACAGTCCGTGAGGGCTGGCGTGCCAACGAGGCCACGGTGCGTTTCTCGGCATGGACGGGTCGCAGTCAACCGACCCCGAAAGACGGACCATCGAAGCGAACGTGACGCCATGTGCCTCTCCGTCTCCCGTGACCTCGGTCGCGGGGTCGAGTGGAGGTCACGTCTAATTACATTGCCGCTGGCGTCTGGCCCTGCGCTACAAGCGTCTTTCCTCGGCATGAGTCCCATGCCGAGAAACCGCACGCAAGCCCCGCCCTCAACGAGCGCGGTAGCGCGAGTAGGGTGCGTCTGTTACTTCAGAACGTCTGGCGGTATCTCCACTGGATGTTCGTGGCGGCGCCCCGCCACGGGGGGTCGCCGCCTCTGGTGGTGACCGTTTGCAGAGTTCTGTGAGATGGTGGTTCGCGCTGCCTGGACAGTGCTTGGTGTCCGCAGGGCTGTCCCAGCGAATCAACCACTCGACGAACGGTTCTTCCGGTAGTCTGCCTCCGAGTTGGGGCGGCACTCGTGAGTGGAAACGCTGTCGCGTCGGCGGCGATCCGCCGCCGACAGCGACTGTCCAGTGCCGAAAATCACCTTCACCATCTCTTCGAGACGGTCCGAGCACAGCTCAAGCAGATTCAGCGTCTACTGGATGAGATCGTGTGGCTGTCGATGTGATCGACTGAGAGTAGAGCGAGGAGTCCTGGCGTCTGTTTTGGATGTCGTAGAAAATGCATCTCATGCAAGCTGTTAACTTCTTCAAAGCGAGGTGGACGACCGACTGGGTCCGGGACTACCCATTGAGCAATCCAAGGTTGACCAGTTGCGTCTGAACAGTTTCGATAGCGTTCTCTGCATCCTCAGGTTGCTCTCCGCCAACAATAACGAGCTTCCCACTGCCGAATAGAAGGATTACCACTTCAGGCTCTGAAAGCCGATAGACGAGGCCAGGGAACTGCTCGGGTTCATACTCAATATTCTCTAGACCGAGGCCGATAGCGATAGTATTCAGACTGAGTGGCTGCCCGAGATCACCGCTCGTCACGATATTCTGGATCGTAAATTCTGGTTCATCAGGAACGTCCAGCCCTAACTCACTGAAAAGGTCAAAAGTGAAGTCCACCACTTTTTCAACATTATCAATGCTCTCAATTCCCGTGCAGACAATTTTCCCGGAACGGAAGATAAGAGTCGCCGATTTCGGGTTTCGAGTTCGATAGACGAGCCCGTGAAATTGGTCTGGGTCGTAGCTCACTCCCTCAAGGTCCTCAGAAAGCTCTTCAAGGTCAAGCTCTTGATTGATACTCGTTGAGGCGACGACGTTTTCGATAGAGAGAGTTTCCTTTGGATCGGTCATTGCTAGCAAACCTAGGTAGTGTGTATATAAATGCGGCCTGCTATTCCTGAATAGACTGTGAGATATCCCTTCGTCACCTCCCTCAGAGTCAAGCCCCGTCATACCCGTCCCACAGTTCTGTGAAGATATTCGCCGATTTGGAGTGTCGACACTACTTACGGACTCATATCCGACGGTATCTCAGAGCAAGATCGCGAGTTTTCAGTCTGTTCTGAGCGCTGCGGGAGTAGCGGAGAGGAGGGGGAGGAGAACTGTCGTCGCTCTCAACGTGGTTATATCTCGATATCGGCAGGGATGAGACTGCAGTGACGGAGGAGCGTTCCATCAGCGGCATAGACGAGGAAGGCCCGCTTCTCATCAACCATGACGGGATCATTATTGAGTAACAGGCGGATAGCGTAGGTGCTGTCTGTAGCTGTGTCGCCATTCCGGCGTGCGACACGGACGAACTCGTCGATCGGCCTAGAAGAGGTGGGTACTTCGATGATGAACGCGCCCGTCGTGCGGTCGGCGACGCTTAGGATACCGGTGTTTTCATCCTCTTTAGTCGATGTCTGGAAGCGGAAAGCTACATCGAGATCGGACCCTGTGAGTACCTCACCATTACCCCTGTTCAAACGGGCGCCGACTGCGTCCGTCTCGTCGTGACAGTGGACACTGAGCGTCGGACGTCCAGGCAGCGCACCGTCCTCGCTTCGATCACCGGTGTGAATTTCTAGATCGCGGCTATCACGGCGCATTCTTGCACTGTGTGTTACTCACCCACACACTATGAACGTACTGCTGTCGGCAGGAACGACCCCTCAAGAGATAATCCGGAATTTGATACCTTGTTCCCCCATACTGACCGAATTGAGGGAGGGGGGAACAGGTATGCGAACCGTTGTATGACACCCTTGGGCCGTCAACAAGTCGGCCTTCTACACTCCGTCTAGGCAACGCAGTGTTACTTGGTCTCCCTATCCTTTCCGTAAAATGAATGGTTTAGAAGCCTGTTGGAATTGTGGGCAGATCATGATGGGGCTTTCACAGGCGGTTGAGGCGGATGCCACGGGGCTTGACCACGAGGTAGTTTACCTTAGATCCGCCACTAAAGATGGGTAGGAGCCATAGGTTTACTATCTCGTCTGTGGCATTCTCTCACATGGTGGCTAAGACACGTATCACTCTCATTGATGAGGCTAACGACTGCCACGAAATCCAAGTTGTAAGCGACCAGATACTGATCAAGCACCACGGCCCAAATATTGGCGTGGCACTCCCGGAGGGGTTGCAGGATAGGTTCGGGGATATACCGATAACTACCATGCATGGATGGCAGACTGTCGTCACCGACGGCGACACAGGTGACACGTACAGCGGGACCATCACTGATGTCACACAATACGGCTTTTTATTAGAAAAGTAACCGCGTGACTAGAAAGGAAGTGTCGATATTGGTGAGCCTGGTTTTGCGGCAAGTACTGGTACCGATAAGTCATCAGAATATTTAAACTGCAAAATTATATGGTGGTTGTTAACGTAGGTCACTATAGATCGGGGTTGGCGTGCCCCTGCCATACACAGCCAATTTGGAGTGGAACCCATGACTGTCATAGCCAGATTCGAGGTCATTCCGGTCCAGAACGGGAGTCTGTCCGAGGACATCGCACAGGCAATCGACGCACTCGACGATTTCGACATCTCGTACGAACTGACCGCGACGGATACGGTCATCGAGGCTGAAGACGTCGACGAGGTGTTTGATGCCGTTCAGGCCGCACACAACGCGGTCGAAGCCGACCGTGTCATCACGTCTCTCGAGGTTGACGAACAGCGGAACCGTGAGCAACACGCCGAGGACCGTGTCGAGTCCGTCGCAAGTGTGCTCGGCCGCGAACCGAAGCGTAACCAATAGCCCATTTGTAACCCGGCGTCACCGCGTCGGTAAATCTCTCGCTGAACTAATTTCGATAGTGATGAGTCGGGTATTAACACGCGATCTTCACGAGGCCGAGCAATTGTTGGCCGAGGTTGCGTCGTGGTCGGAAGAGGAAGTTGAGGAGCTGCCCCTATTCTATAGGGAGAAGGCAAAGGAATTCCGGCGGCTAACGCAGCACGGCGAAGACTAACCAACTTCTCTTTTCTTCTCCCGATACTGTGGTGTGGACTACTTTGACTACGATAGCTGGGAAACTGTGCTCAACGGGCAGAGCCGAGAGTTCGACGTCGAAGCGGTGCTTGAACAGTCGGAAGAGAATGCGAGGCAGCGGCTGGAAGACGAGCTTGGACGGATTGAGCAGCAGCTAGACCGCCGCGAAGCCATTCACGACGAAACTGTGGCCGACATCGAGTCAAAGCTGGACTGGTACCTCGACCAGCTAGAAACACTGTACAAACAGGCTCGTAGCAAAAATGAACGACGAGACGAGTTGAAGCAGCGGATTCGAGAGTTCTACCGTGAACTTCGGAAAGAGAGACGAAGCCGTTGGCGTGACCGGCAGGACCTGGAACGGGAGAGACGGGAGGTTCTACATGAGCTAGAAGACATTGAGGCCAGCTCTCTCACCGACATCATCTAACAAATCATACTGTAAGTGCAATGCGCAATCTTGCCTTTCCTCAGTCGACACCGATCGCCCCACCATCTTGGAGTTCAGCTATCGTCAGACAGTGAATACAGCCATTTAGCTCGCCACTGTTGTCACCAAATACGCGAACGAAATCGGGTGTTACGAATCGGCTGCAGTTATTGCACTCGGACATTGTCTCTTCGTTCAGGGTGTTACCAATGACCAAGGATGAATCAATCTACCGTACAAATATCTAGACTCGGATTCTCCACTGGTTAATATTGTATTGGTTGATTAAGAGTATAAATATAGATGCCACTCACGAGGCGAAAACGGCTCGCGAGAACCGTGAATTGGACCTGGGCGGGAGATGCGTTCCCCAACCCGTACGACCCTTCTGACGTGTGTCAGAGCCACGGATTGACCCTGACTCGCGCCAGTTTCACGAACACCACTTCCGTGCTGTCCATTACTTGGTCTTCTTACCCATCCCCCGACGGCGGGACAGGTACTGGGTTGGTTCGGTTCTCCTTCGAGGCTTTGACTTCGGGGCCCTATTATGGACCATTCAGTGTTCACCTCTAACCAGCCTCTTCCCCATCCTCGTAGATGGTTGGAGACTGATCGTCCAGCGAGCCCTCACGTTCTCGCTACATACTAACGTAGAATAGCGACCACTATGAAGATTTTTGAAATATGTTAGACAATAGCTGTCATGGTCATTGTCGACGGTGCATAGAATCGAGGCGGTCGGAACTGACGACGTCGACGGCCTCGATAGCCATCAAATAGGTACTGAGTGGGCCAATCACTCCATGAGGTGGAGACAGGTACGTCGACGTCGTCGATCGACCACAGCCAGTACGGCGTTCAGCTATCGCTCTGTAGATGTGTCGGCCAGTACAGCGAGAGCAGCAGAAGAATCACATTGATGTACTAACAATTCCTGGATGAGCATGACAGATATTGACTTGCAAGAAGCACAGGAACCGTTGAAAACCGAGTACGAGGAGAACCCGGATGCAGCGAAGATCTCGTTGACTGCGACCGGTGAAGAGCAGGACGACGTCCGGGCCTGCAGCGTGGATATTGGTCGGGCGATATACGAGGCTGAACTACACGAGGGCGCGGGTGGGCCCGGTGCGGTAGCCTGCTCCGGAGACCCTTGTTGGGGGCATTGGCGGCCTGCTCGCAGCTGACTGCGCAGGCCGTGGCGGCAAACTTCGGCATCGACGTCGACATCAGTGTGGAGGCCACCGGTGATCTCGATCTTCGCGGGACGCTAGGCATCAAGGACGATGTCCCGGTCGGGTTCGAGGACGTCCGCCTCGACGTGTCTGTCGACGGCGACCTCGACGAGGAGACTCAAGCGGCGCTCCAGAGATATACTGAACGATACTCAGTACCTCACAAAGCCGGTTAGTTAGAACGTCTGCTTGCTGAGGATGTGCACTCCAACAAGCAAGCAGACAATGAAATCCACGAGGACCAACTTCTTAACTTCCTCGTCAACACCCTTGACGAGGAAGTTGCTTTCTGTCTCGGAGCTAATGCTGAATTCGATGCTAAGGATATCTACGAGGTCCTCGTCGGCGCTTGCGCCGACGGGACCTCGATATCCGAACTCTGTGAGACCAGTGAAGACTCTCCCCACGAAAACACAGTTCTGTACCACCTCCGCGAGAAGTTCGAACTAACATCGGTTGAACAAGTCGGGAACGCACTCCTCCAGAAGGACGTTCTAGAGGTCCTTCCCGAGCAGGTGGAGGTCATCGCAGACCTCCACCTGCGGCCCTACTACGGTGACGAGGATGAGACAGATGGCCTCTATCACTCAGAAGCCAAGCGTGGAACCACCGCGTTCCACGCTTACGCGACACTCTACGCGCGTGTGAAGAATAAACGATACACGCTGGCGGTGCGCCGTCTCGTCGACGGCGACACCGCCAGCAGTGTCCTGGCTGAGTTTCTTGGCCTCCTTGACGGCCTTGACCTCAGCGTCAAGGCCGTCTATCTTGATCGGGAATTCTACGATAGCAAGTGTCTCACGCTCCTTCACGCTCACAACTACGCGTACGTAATGCCGATTGTCCGCTGGGGAAAGACGATCAAGCAGGAACTCTCGGAAGGGTGGAGTCGAGTCATTCAACATGAGTTGACAGGGAAACTCGACGGTCACAGCTGGACCGTCGAGTTTCCCGTCTACATCGACTGTACCTACCAAAACGGACGGTACGACGAACACGGGGTGGCGCGTCACGGCTACGCCGCTGACGCGCCGTTTATTGAGACACCACGAGATGCGCGATATCACTACGCGAAACGCTTCGGTATCGAGGCCAGCTACCGGCTCTCCGAACAAAGCATTGCGACGACTACAACGCAGAATCCAGTTGTACGGCTGTTGTACGTCGTGGTAAGCCTACTCTTGCAGAATGTCTGGCGGTACCTCCATTGGGAATATGTGGCGACGCCCCGCCGTGGCGGGCGTCGCCTCTGGCCGTGGTCGTTCGAAGAGTTCATCAACATGCTGTGTCGGGCAGCGTGGACGGCCCTCGCGGTGCGTCGGGCCGTCCCCGCCAATCGGCCACCAGACGATCGGTTCCACCGGTAACTCCCAACCGGACTAGCCAGCGGTGTGAGTGGCGACGCTGTCGCGTCGGCGGCTGATCGCCGCCGACAGCGACCGTTCTCCGTCGAATCGCCCAATGATACTCTCGTCGAGACCATCAGTGCAACCGCTCCGACACAGAACTCAGACTTCAGAAACAGCTAGCCGAGGATGCTTTGTGAGGTACTGATACTGTGTCGTCTACCAGACACTCGCGGAGCCACCAGCGATCGAGACGGTGTGGTCGTTCGAGTAGGTGACTGGTGTTCGGGGCGACGACGTCGACGAGGGTGTGGTCAAGTTGGGTCGCAGTGACGAGCAGTTCCCCGGCATCTAGCAGTGCCCGTCGCCATGCGGTAAACGCTTTGGCGGCCTCTTGTTTGGGATATTCCCGGAAGTAGACCGTCCCATGGTATGTGCGGATGAGCCAGCGGACGTAGCGGCGGCGAAGTGGCCCGAGCAGCCCGTGATCGGCATGCGCTTCGAGCCGCGCGGCGGCCGCCTCGGCTTCCTGCTTGAGACGCATCTGGTCGAAGAGCGGGTATGAGGAATGACGACAGCCGAGTGACTGATCAAGACATCGCAACGGTGCTCCAGCGGGGACAGTCAGTCCGCGAGTGAGTCGAGTGTCTGCACGATCTTCGTATAGACATCAGGCGCACAATACCATCCCTCGTCGATCATCACATCGATCACGGTTCGCGCGTCGTCCATACTGATCGCCTCCTGCTTCGCGAGTTTCAGGACGAGATATGCCGTGCCCCGGGTTGTGATGTCCTCGGTCGCGGCGACGTCACGCTCATACGTCTCATCCATCACAGCTACACCGTCGTGCGCGTCGGCGCAGGCAAGGACAGCGACGTCAGCATCGCTAAGGTTGGTATTCTGCTGGAGCCGCGACAGCAGTGGGGTGGTTTCAACCGCCACCACATCGAACCCGTCGGCGTCGACGCTCCGCTCGATGCGGCGGGCGTCCGGAGACCCCTGTTCGATGCCGGTTGCGACGACCTCCTCGTAAACGCGCTCGGGGTGACCCGAGTGGACCTGGTTCGAGGTCAACACCTCTCTTCCAGCACTATATCATAGGACCTCACCGAGATACTACAGTAGCGACCGGCCGGTTCACCGCTCCCAAACTACGTACGAGTCGAGCGAGTAGGGCAGGACACGTTACCCAGTGAGTCACCAACCGATGAAACAGTACCCGTCGATTCCACGCGTCGAGAACGCACCGGACGAACTCTTCGAATCGGGCCACCTGTGGCTCCTGGAAAAGGTCGACGGGGCGCTCCTCCGGTTTCAGTTGCAGGACTCGGGACTTGTTCGTTTCGGCGACAGCGACCGCGTCTACGACGACCCCGACGCCGTCCCCGACCCGTACCAGCACGCTGTACGACACATCCGAGAAAACTTCGACCGAGAGGCGCTTCGAAATGCCGTCGACGACGTCCTCGACGTCGTCTTCTTCGGCGAGGCGATGCACCGCCACACGATTGATTACGACTGGGAGCGGGCACCTTCATTTCTCGGCTTCGATGTCTGGTCAGTCAGCCGTGAGACGTTCCGTCCACCGGACGCCGTCGAACAAATCTTCGAACGTCTCGGCCTCCATCCTGTGAACGCCTTCGAGCGGGAACAGCAAGCCCAGTATTTCGACCCCGACTCGTACGCGTTCCCCGAGTCACAATGGTACGACGAGCCGCCAGAAGGCGTCGTTATCCGAAACAAGCGCGGCCAGCGAGCGATACTGCCAAATCCCGACGTTCGGGAGTGTAACGGGCCGGTCCCAGTCGATGCGCTGGAACCCGAATTGGCAGAACGATACGCGACACAGCGTCGGTTCGAGAGGGTCGTCGAAGCACTCGAAGCCAGTGGCCGACCGGTGACGTTCGACGCGCTTTATCACCGTGTTCTAGAAGCCATCATCCGGGAAGAGTACAGCCGCCTCTACCATGGACGGAGCAACGTCGACATGGGTGCGTTCCGGTCAGCAGTAGCCGTACTGACGCGGGCGTTTCTCGACGACCGAACCGCTGACCGCTAACAGGGATTGCTGCGCACATCTCTTTATACTTGGTTAGCGGTGACGACTTGTACCGATATCTGTCAGAGTTCTCGATGTGCGCTGTGCCTCTAACGGAGTCGTTGTCTCCCCAATGTTGTCAAGAATGCCCGCTAGGAGTGAGATGAATACTGAAAGCCAAGGGTTGGACGATGCGCTCTGTGCGAAACGGATTGTGGCTCGCGAGGGCGACGGCAAGTGAGTCTGTCGACGGCGACGGCACTGTGTCTGAACCGACGAGCGCACTTTCTCACTGATTCCCGATAGCTTCCAAAGATAGGCAAACCCATAGACGCTGCCAAGGTTGGAGTCTGTCTGCAAAGGAATAGTCTGGCTTCTGTCTACTTCTGTTAGCGAGTCATCTCGAGCACGAAACCGTCGACGCCGTCAAGAACGCTTCAGCATGCCGACGACGGAACGCTGACGGCGACCTCGTACGTCAGCCTGTTCGCTACGCGTTTCTGGTTCCATCCACACTAGTCACGTTTTCCTTCCTATACCTACACCTAGGCGGGGCGGTTTCCCAAGGTTGGGTCACTGAAGCGTCGGTAATCGCGACTCAGGTGACCGTTCAGGTGAAAAGACAGAATACCGCGTCACGGACAGGAGTTGGACTGGGTGAGTGCAGGATACCGGGACGAATACGTTGATCGGTGTCAAGAATTGCTCGAAAGTATTCGGTAATAGGTGTTGTCTCGATCACCCACTGTCACCCATACAAACGAGCCTACTGCTAGTCCATCTCTGGTAAGTGATATCGGAGCCGTTCGCGTTCTGCGTTCCGATTGAGTATTCTGTATGCGATAATATGATCGTGCTCATAATCTGTATCCGCAGTAGTCGAGAAACCATACAGGTGTTACTCACACAGAGCGTTCGTCGACCATATCCCGGACTTGCTCCACAGTATACATCCCCGTACACCCCGGTGTATCGATACGGAACTCGCTTGCTGGCGTACTCTCGGAATAGGTTTTCTCGATACGTGGGTCGCCCTCCAGTGGGTCATTTAATGCACTCAGTACGCGATGGGCTTCGGAGTGGGACATCGTCACCCAAATCGCTTCATCCGGGTCGCACGCAGCCATCTTGTCGAAGTCTTCAGGGACTGCTCGCCGAAGGTCGTGATTGATGCGCTCCGCTTCGAGCGTAACGACGATGCGGCCCTCTGCGTCGAGGCCAACGGCGTCGATCCGATGCCGGTCGTACTCGCTCGCAGCATCGGTCAGTTCGTCTTCGTTCCCACCCATGGCACTCGCGGCAGGAACGACTGTACAGTCACGCTCGTCGAGTTCGAAATACGGGATGACATCGATGACTGGCGAATCATCATCGTGCTCGTACGCTGCTTCCAGATACCGTCGGCCGACTTCGACAGCGAGGACGTGCTGACTCGTCTCCTCTAAGTCGCCCTTGCCGTGACCGTAGTCGACGCCCTTGCGATAGTGCTCGCCGATGAGACTGCGGCCCTCGGGCGTGACGGTATACAGGCGATGAGGGCGGTCCGTATCGTGGCTGAGGATACCGTCGTCGAGCAGGTCCTGAATCGCGTCGCTCTCGACGTTGAGGTACTCTTGCAGGCGGAGCATGCTGTCGTGTAGAATATCGTACTCCGGTGGGTCATAGCGCAGTTGCTGGGCGTTATAGACTGTCTGGACGAACATGAGCTGTGCATCAGTAAATCCGGTCTCTGTGCGCTCCTCGGGCGAGAGTTTGAGGTTCACCTCACAGATTGGCACGTCATCCGGGTCGACGTCGTCGAATGAGGAACAACACTCGATAGCCCGGTGCATGCCTGTACTGTCGGGGTCGTAGCGACTCTCACACGCCGTACAGGAGAGGCCGTGTATCGATGCGTCGTATGTGACCGTCGGCGGCAGTCGGTTCGTGTAGGGTAGAGCACTGTCGACTCGTCCGGACGTCTCGGCATCCTCATCTTCTCCGTCTTCGACCGTACTCGGTTCGATGAGCTTGAGCGCGGACGTCTCGCTCATGCGCGACTGAAGGTGATCGGTAGCTGTCTCGAAGCCACGTCGTCGAGGTGGCGTCGTCGCTGCAGGGTGACCGTTCGGTGGCGCGAGAGAGCGCACCAGAAACGGGCGGGGTTCGTCCTCGTCGAAGCTTGCGGGAAGGGAGACGAACCACTGCCCACGCCGGAGTGCACGAAGCCGATTGCCTACTTCCTGAGGACGCATCTCGTCAGTCGCCAACCGTCTGGTAAGTTCCTCGTCGACGGCGACGTTCCCCGCGATTATAGTCGAAACGTTGTTCAGGACTTCTCGGTAGGCCCGCTCGCTCGTTTCTTGAAGTTGGGCCGGGAACTGCATCGCGAGTGTGAGCGCACAGTCGAAACTCCGAGACTGTGAGAGCAACTCGGAGAGGAGTGAGGAGACGGCGATGCTGGCGGCTTCCTCAACGTAGACGTTGACAAGCGGGCGGTCCTCGTCTTTGTCTTCGGCAGCAGTATCGGCGGCGTCGTTGACGGCGTCCACACCAGCTCGCTGGCTGGAGAGAGCACGACGTTTGAGCGCCGACCAGAGGTTCGAGAGGATCAAGAGGGCGAGTGCACGCTGTGCCTCGCTCCGTAGCCGACCCGTGTCGAAGATGATGACCACGTCTTCATCCAAATAGTCGACGAGGTCGAAGTACGGGTCATCGCTCTCCTCACTTCGATCGGGTACGTGGTTGAAGATACGCGCAAGCCGGGGATTGACGGGGACTTTCTCGATACGGTTCGCTACCCCCTGCATGATCTCGTCGAAGGTTCGCGCCCGGTTGGCGACGACGCCGGCGAGCATGCGTTCGAGATCTGAATCGGAGACTGGCGGTGCCGTATTCCGGTCGTGCATCTCCTGAATCGCACCATGGAGGTCGCGATGACTGAAGGCGTCCTCGCCGCTGACCGGATCGAACATCGCTTTCGTCATGTAGCGGATGATGTCCGGCGAGCGAACGGCCTGCTCGAAGCGGTCACGGCCCATGAGTTGAATCAGAATCTCGATGTAGTGATCGACGCGGTCTTCGACGGCAGAGGTGCGTGAAATCCCGCGGTCGAGTTCGTCACGGATGTCGAAGAACGAGAAAGCGGGCAACAGTTCGGCGCAGTCGAAGTACAGGACGTTTTCTAGGGTGCCGTAGCGCTCGTAGTGCGCTTGCATGTACTCGATGGGCATTCCATCTCCCTTCGGGTCGATGAGGATGTCAGCGCCGTCTGTGGCCTCGTGGTTGTCGAGGATGGCGTTGACGAGACTCGTTGATTTCCCCGAGCCAGTTTTCCCGAACCACGCGAGGTGTAGCGACTGGAGACCTGGTGGGAGCGATATCGGGTCAGGGTCAGGCGTGTTGTCCTGTGTGAGTGGATGGCCAATCGGGATGCCTGCACTCCGATAGCGTGTGAGTTGGCGTTCAGGTGGGTGAGTGAGCGGTTGGCGGTCAGCTGGAGTCGCATCGACACAGCGTTGGCCTGCGGCGGTGAGGCCAGCGCCGTCGAGTAGGCAGAAGCTCCCGAGTTCGGTCGCGTCGACGACGATGACTGGATGATGGTTAGTCGACCACGGCAAACGCCCCCTCAGGGTGGCTGTGTCGGTCTGGAACGTCGCACTTTCGAGGTTCCGTCTGATTCGGTCAGCCTCCGTGCCAGTGGCGATGCGACTCTGAATCTCGTAGGTCGTCTGTGAGACGTGCGTGAATGCCGTCGCCAGTTCGTCGGCGATACCTTCAGGGGACTGGCCGGTCATCTTGGAGGGCGACGTCGTTTCAGTTCCAACGACTGCTCGGACGTTGACCGCGAAGGAGTAACGCGGATCTCGCTCGTCGAGTTCGGCGAGTCGCCGTTCGGCTTCCCGTGTGAGCGTGACGTCTTCGTCTTCCGGTGGCCCGAAGAGTGCGTTCGTCAGCTTCCCGCCGAAGGAATCCTCGCCGGATTCGATATCGAGTTGGCGTTCGGCCAGCGTCGGTGACCAGTCAGCCTTCGGCTGTACGAGTATCTGAAAGGCTATCGGAAACGGGCTATTCGCGATGGTCTCGACGACACTGGCCAATGGAACGCGATTCGTATCGGACTCTCCCTCGTAGAAGGACTCGAAAGGCGTGAGACTCGTCTGCCAGTCTTTGCGGTGTGTCGTCTGTCGTTCGTACTCGACGGCAGTGTGTGGTGTCTCAGTAGCGTCAGTCGTGGGAGTGGTCACGCCATGTAAGATTCCTGCCCGGCTCTCGTGAACGCGCTCGAACTCGTAGGTGTCCGGAAAGAGCGCTCTGAGTGAGCCCTGTAGTGCGTCCAATGTCCCAGGTTGGTCACTCGTGACGTAGTAGGACAGTCCCGCGTCGTCGCCGACGAGCAGCCACTCGAACGTCGGTGGCTGGGTGCCTTCGCGAAGACGAGTTAGCCAGCCCGCCTCGGACGAGGTAGAGAGGCGGTGTAGTCGGCGGGCCTGTGTCTCGACGACGGCCGGATCAAGTGGGTCGTCGGCTGGCTGTATCCGGATGTAAGTGTGCGTTTCCTCGGCTGGGACTGGTAGGGTGTTGTCTGTCGGTGGGGAACGGTCCATCGATACTGGTTGGTGAGTCGATGCTGGGTGGTTGCTTAAGCGCTCGTGTCCGGGCGAATTGTGGCCCAAGGTTGGAGGTACTGCCGTTCTAGACAGGGTTGGGTCGGTCTGGACAGGGTTGGAGGTATGCGGAGTTGCACCCCAGGACACTCAGAGTGCATCACTTAGGGGTGAGTCCTGGGTAGTGAGAATTGTGTGAAACGCTGTGTACTGGAGCACACAGTATTCTGTATCAGCATAGTTCTCTGTATGCCCACAATCACGGTCAACGTGGACGATGGTCTCAAAGAACGAATGGAAGAACATCCAGAGATCAATTGGAGTGAGGTAACTCGACAAGCGATTCAAGAGAAAATTGAAGCACTCGAAGTAATGGAAGAACTCACTACGGGAAGCGAACTCACAGAGGCTGATGTCGCAGACATTGCCGACAGAATCAATGCAAGTGCACGAGATCGTATCGGGGACCAGTCGGAATAGCGAGTTTGTCGTCTCAAATAAACCGGGTCACTCGCAAGGAAAAGCTCTTAGACTCATATATCTAGATATATTGTATGGTGAAGACGATTCGCGTTTCAGAGGAATACCACGAATGGCTGACCGCACACAAAAAAGAGAGCGAGACGATGGAAGAGACGCTTCGTCGCATGACCAGAGGACCACATCCCGACGACGTCGCTGGCCTCCTGTCCGAAGACGAAGCGACAGAAGCGAAAGAGGCAGTTACGGAGCTTCGAAGCCGCGACAGTAGTCGATTTGAAGCTGCCCGGAATGCCTTCGACACTGAGAATAGCGAATGATCATCGACTCCTCGTATCTCTTCGATTTGATGGCGAACGACCAAGACGCGTTCACAAAGGGGTCGGACCTCGTCAACCGCGGCGAAATGCAGTGGTTACCGACACCAGTCGTCGCCGAAGTGTACTACGGTGTGGCAACGGTTCGGAGCGACACCACCGAGGAAGAAGTCAGAAACCGTCTCCTTGCATATCCTCGAGTCGAAGTTGACGAGGAGATCGCCCGCACAGCTGGCGAGCTTCTTGCAGCGGCAGACGATGACGCTGGTGGTAATTCTGGTGTTGGAGCGAACGATGCCTATATCGCTGCAATGGCAGACGTTCTCGATGACGCTGTTCTCACAGACAACGTCGACGACTTTCTGGCTCTTGGTGTGCCAGTCGAGACCTATTGAAACCCACTACAATTGACAGAATGTGTATGCCGAATACAGAGGGGTGAGTTCAGCAGGCTGGCACTATAGTGTGCGCACACACTATCGTCTATCAGGTACGGTCTCTTACTCCCAGCTATGAGTAGTGAGGGCGTCGACTCCGAAAGTAAGGTATCTGGAAACCAGGCGAACATTCCTGCTCGCATCCGTCGCGAGCTCGATATCGACGATGGCGACAAACTCCGCTGGCGCATCAAGGACGACGTAACCCTCCGCGTCCAAGTCGTCCAGCAGCGTCGCGGCACCTTCAGTGCGTTCGACGGGTACGACGGTGATCGAGAAACGAAGGTCACAGACGTGCACGATGCCTGGGGCGTCGACGTCGAATAGATGCCCCGGGCACTCGTCGATACGACAGTTCTCTTTGCAGCGGCGTATCGTCCTGACGGTGCGCACGATGACGCGTTACCAATTCTCCAGGGCATTGATACGGCCGACCTCCCTGAGGCGGTGGTTCTCGATTACGTCCTCGCAGAGACGCTGAACGGGTTGACAACGCACGCAGGTCACGATGCCGCGACCGACTTCTTAGACCGAATCGAGGAAAACGCTCGATTCCACATCGACTCACTGACGGGGGATGCCTTCGTCACGGGGAAAGCGCTCTTCCGGCGGTACGAGCAGTTTTCCTTCGTCGATGCCTGCATCGTCGCCTACCAACCCCTACTCATGGGCGACGACCTCCTTCCGGAGCGAGTTGAGGTGGTCGCTGCCAGACACCGTAATGCCCTCAGCGAAGATGTCGCGAAGTTTTGACCCAGCTCTGTGTGCACTCTCGGCAGATTCGACATACGCCTCGAACGCGAATCGGTCACCGTCGAAGCGATCGGACTGGAGATCAGCTACGACGTCGGTAATTCGCCGGCGGGCTGTCGTCCGGTCACCATCGACGACGACGAAACAATCGATGTCGCTCTGGCGGTCAGCCTCGCCCCGAGCAACGCTCCCAAAGACAACGATACCGAGTAGGTCGTCGACGTCGTCGGTGTCAGTGAGCGTGGCTTGCACGCGGTCAACGAATGCCCGTATCGGCGCGTGGAACTCCGACTGCGGAATGGCAAGAATCGGATCGTCTTTCTGGAGACGGTCTGGGTTGATCGCGATGTAGTTTCGTTGTGGCGTCTCTCGAATTTGGATGGCACCGATACTGTCGAGGAGGTCGACAGCCCGCCACACCGTCGAGCGGGCAACACCCGTGGCGTCGACGAGTTCGGGAATCGTAAACTCCGTGTCGTGGGCGTCGGCGAGCAGTCGGAGGATGTCGTCCGCGGCGCCGATACGAAAGATATCGGTGTCCGCGTCGGGATACGCATCGATGCAGATCGTTATATCTTGTTTCGCCATTTCAGACTCTGTCTGATTTTGTGCAACGGCATATAAATAGCATAGTGGAGTGGATTCGCGTTTCGGAGGAGTGCGTGGCTGCTCAGCGCGTCGCATGGGTCAGTCGAGCCGGGTGTCCGAGATACTCGGTATCCCGAGTGGTCCGTTCACGTGGACCAGCCAACTGGGTGTCGATTGTCTGTGTCAGTCACAGCGACACTCGTGGCGGAGGCTGACCAAATCAACGACTAACATGTGCATTTTGCTGGCCAAATATACCATTTCCTGAGCTCGTTCTCGTGTTGCCTTCCCATTCTGATAGTACGTTTGAGCCCGGTTCTCAGTCCAGAGGCCGTCAAGTCGGGTCGTGATTTCCTTACTGATGAATCCAACGGTGGCACTGCGGTTGATTGCAGTCGTATGTGACTGAGGTGGATTAGCTGGGTCTTGGTGGCCCTCAGTGATTAACCAAAACATGAATGTTTTCTCGATAGATGTGAATGCAGCTTCGATAGCGAGCGTATAGAACCCATCATCCAACATCTGATTGGCACCAGCGAGAGACCGACAAGCCTTGCGAAGCTGTACGAGTCCAGCATCAGACACCTCAAGTCCATCCTCAACTTCTTGGCCCCCGCGTCGAAATGCTGTTTCCGCATTAGATAGCTGTGGTTCGATATCGTCGATATCAAGCGGCATATCTACGCATCTCCCGATTCACTCTGGTAAATGGCGTCCCGAACATCGCGAAAGCGCTCGTTCTGCGCTAGGATGATCCCTTCATCAACAATTTCCTGCAGTTTGTCTCCATGTGACCGTGCGCTTTCTGGCGTCTCAACAAGGACTTCGAACTGGTAGCGATCACCGTCGAACGATTGCTCTTCTAGTTGCCGTGCCGTTTGTGTCGCGATTCGGCGGCCGTACGTTCCGTCCCCCTCAACGACGATAAAGAGGTCAATGTCACTACTGCGATCGGCAGTGCCGCGAGCGACGCTCCCGAAGAGAACGATACCAACAATATCGGCCACTTCGGATGCAGACTCAACGTCCGCTCGAAACTCATCGAGAAAGGCTTGGATTGGCTGCCGGAACTCGGTCTGTGGGACCGCAAACAGTGGTTCAGGCCGTTCGAGGTGATCTTGATCCACACTGATTTGGGCAGGGACTCCCTCTTCGATCGCAAGGACACCGAGTTTATCGAGTAAATCAATGGAACGTGAGACAGAGGAGACATCTGCCCCTGTGATGTTCGCAAGCTCTTCCTGTGAGAAGCTCTCGAACGGATTGTTTGTCAGATGATGTAGAATGTCCTGCATGGCTTGATACCGGAAAACGCGTTCCTCGGGAAGCGGAATATCAAAACACACTCGAGCACGAGTTTGCATATTATACAATTTCTTGCATAACATGCAAAAAGATTGTGCAACGTGTCCGGGAGTGGTCCCTGCGGATTAGTATCGGAAGACACACGATCGATTCAAGTGAACATCAAAATCGGAATGGTGGTTTTGGCTTGCCTTGTTTTGCCGCTGATTAACGGCAGTCTCAGACGCACCTACGGGAAGATTCCGTCAAGCTAACCGGGAAATGGACGCCGTCTGGCGATATGGCATCGCTCAGACGGCTCGCACGGATGTGTCGGGACCTTGCCAAACAACACGTAGACGATCCGGACGTACCCGCCGCGCCGGATGGCGCGGACGGGTACGCCGAGTGGGTACAGATCGCGTTGATTCTGTACCGTGTCGAACTGGAGAAGAGTCTCCGTGAGACTGAAGACTACCTCAACGAGATGCCCGGTATTCTCGCCGTGTTCGGCCTCAACGAGGCACCGCACTACAGCTCGCTGTGCCGGTGGGAACAAGAGTACCGGATGCGTGAACTCCGCCGCCTGCTCCGCCGAAGCGCGGAGCAGGCGGGCTGGAGTGGCGAAGCCGCGATTGACGCGAGCGGCTTCCAGCGCGATCAAACCAGCTACCACTACCGCGACCGCGCGAATTACTCATTCCAGTCGATGAAGACAACGATCTTGATCGACGTGAACTCGCTAGCGATCAAGGACGTTCACTACACGACGCAGAAGGCGTGGGACGGCCACATCGGGATGCAGGTCTTCCGCCGGAACGCGGAAGACCTGCGTGTACTGTCTGCTGACGCGAACTACTCGTGGAGCGACCTCCGTGAGGAGTGTCGCTCCAACTCAACGCGACCGTTGATCAAGCACAGAGAGCAAACACCGTTGCAAAAGGCCCACAACGCCCGAATGAACCAGGACTACAACCAGCGCTGGATGAGTGAAACCGGCTTCTCGCAGTTGAAGGAAGACGACGGCGAGAAGCTCCGCTCCCGGACGTGGCACGGCCAGTTCCGGGAGCTGACACGGAAGTGCATCATCCATAACCTGACGCAGGCGGCGAGTTAAGGGCTCGCCGCCTGCTCCCTTTCTCCGGACGTATCCGGAGAGGCATCGCCGTCGTCACCGAACCAACGGAGCAAGATACCATAGTTTTGACCCTTCAGCAGACACCGTGAGTGGCCGCTACTGCATCTTCTGAATTCAAAAACTCGTCTCTGACGCTGTGAGACTGGGGGAAATTGACCCTATCCCGACGCTGTCTTGCGTTCAACAAGGCATTTTGGCTACAGACACACCGCCGCTTCAGGCGAAAGACCGCGTCAAAACAGCTACTCTCGGCCCACAGACACACCACCGTTTCATGTCAACCGCCTCGGGGTCAAGCCCCGAGGCTTGTCAGTGGACTCCCGTTCTAACCGAGTAGTTCGGCAGGCGTGTAATCGCCATTCACGTTCAACGTCCCTGACTTGAGGGCCAGTTGACTGGTGGCCCATCCACCGCGAGACTTCTGCCCGCGATGGATATATCCGCAGTATCGGTTGGCGATATTCTTCGCGGCGTTGTAATCCGCGTTCACCTCATACCCACAGCCCTGACACGCGAATTGTTTGTCGTCGTGGTTGTCCTCGTGGGTAAACCCACAATGAGAACACCGCTGACTCGTGTACGCCGGGTTCACCGTGTCCACGAACAATGGCGTGGATTCGACCTTGTACTCAACGAGTTCCACGAACTTCGCGTAGGCCCACTGCTGGAACTTCGACCCATTAGCGATGTTCTCGCGGATGTGGTCGAGGCTCTCGAAAATGATGCCGTCAGCGTCAGCAGACTGGGCTTCCTTGATGACGTCGTTGGTGCGATTGTGGAGCCAGTCCAGCGACCAATCCGAGAAGCGGTTGCCGATGGACTGAATCGTGAGGTGAGCTGACCGTGTACCCGTCTGTTGCAGTTTGGCGCGGCGTTGTTCGTACTGGTCGCGCTTGTGAGTGAGGTAGTCCGCACTACCGATGAACTCACCCGTGGAGGTGACGGCGAACGCGCCAGTCACGTTCAGGTCAACACCGAGAACCACTCCGTTCTCGGCACCATCATCATCGTGACTAGCTTCTTGGCGTTCCGTTCCGTCAACCTCGTAGTCGGGGTTCTTCAGCGTGACGTGCAGGTAGAACGTGTCGTCCTGCTCGTCGTACTGAAGCGTGGCACTCGACGCATCCCAGTAGTCGTTCTCGTAGTACCTGCCGAACGGCGTGTCTTCGCGTTTGTCCTCGGGTGGGAGGACGTATTCGCAGGTGACTCTGCCGTTCGGCGTGGACAACGTGGCGTGGTCGTCGTTGAACGACGCAGAACGTTTGTCGTACACGACGCTCCACGAGTCGAACTCGGGCTGACTGGTCTTTTCGCCCTGTTTCAGCTTCTCGACGCCGCTCGTGACGGCTTCGGTGGCGCGACGGATGCCTTTCTGGACGAGGTTGGCGGTGAGGTCAGTTTCCTCGCGCAACTCGTCGTACAGGGCGTTTTCGGCTTTGCTCTTGCTGGTGACACAGTAGTCGTCGTAGCACCACGCCCACTCGCTCGTTCGGTTGGCGCAGTGCAGGAATTGGGTTTTGGTTTGATGGAGGTCGCCACGACGCTCTCTGGGTACGTCGAGTTTGATGAGCACGGTGCGTCGTGGCACGTCGTCCATCCGTAATTCACATTTATATCTGCTGCCTAATGAGAGTTTAAATGTAGGGTGGGGAGTCGGCCTTGCCATCGAGCGTGCTAAATTTCATCGAAGCGTCGGCTTCCTCCACGGGGTCAAGCCCCGTGGCATCCGCCACGCACCGCCTGTGAAAAGGCTAGTCTATCCCCGGCAATGGCCGAATAATCCGGTTTCTAGAACGGGCGACGTCCGTCTTGTGGACGGGAAAGAGTCCCGACGCCGTCATCATGCTGTTGTCGTCCGCCTATCGCTGTACTCATCGTACCGCGACAAGCCGTCTTCGAGAAGGGAGAGACGGTACTTCGTGAGTTCCCAGTCACTCACAAGGCGTCGTCGCACCCTGGCCTCCTCAGCAGATGTCTCTTCGCCAGCCGCGGTACTGCGGAGTTCGTCCGGTGAGCGCACGTCGTATTCGTCTTGCCACGACTCGACGTCGGCTTTGAGATCTGCAGCTAGTTTGGTGAGTTCGTCACGGTCGTGTTCGGTGACGAGTTCGCGGAGGTCACGGGTGCGGACGTACACCGGATCCGGATAGTACGTGACGGCACTGCCCGTCGTATCCGTGGAGAGGACGTAGAGCTCTGCAAGGCGGTCTACATGCCGACGAGCGGTGTTCTCGGCAACGAGTGCTTCCTTTGCAATCCATCCCGCAGAGCGTGGTTCTGCCAATGAGAGCGCGACAGACCGAACACGATCGAACGCACTCGTGTGTTCCTTCCAGGCGACGTCACCTGACGCACCATTCGTGTCGGTGGGAACGTCGACGTCGTCCCGATCAGTCGGCGCCATGCTAGTCCGTCTGCTTCGTAGATGTATGATTGTATCTCTAAGTCAAGTTATTCACTTTGCTGTCGACGGCGGCGAAGAGGAGTGTCGGAGGGACGTTGGGGAGATGCAGTGACCTCGAAAGCCCCCAGAGCCATCGGCTCCCTCGACTCGCTGTACGTGGTTCGAAGAGCTCATCCGTCGTCACCGCCCCAAAGAAAAATATAGATATATCGCACAAAACTATTTTTGTCCCCATCTCGTATCCAGACACGACAATGGAAAACGACCGTCTGTGGACGGGCGACGTGAACGAAGCGGTTGTCGAGGAGTGGAAAGACGAAACGTCTCCATTCGAACGCGTCAAAGAGGTCCTGCTCTCGACGACGTCGTTCCAATACGCCGGGACGATTGCTGAGCGTGCTCGCGTAAGCGAACCGAGCGCTCGCAAACATCTCCGAACACTCGCAGACAGCGGCTTTGCAGCAACCGAAAACACCGGCCAGGGAACTCGGTTCAAGCGCTCCAGCGAATCCATCGCGATGGAACGGATAAAGGAACTGCATACCGAGCTCACACGGGATGAGTTGATAACGGGTATCCAGTCGCTCAAGTCCCAGATACAGGCGTATCAAGACGAGTATGACGTGACCAACCCAGATGACCTCGCGCTTGAACTGGAGCCTGCTGACGACGGCTGGGAGATCATCTCACAGTGGCAAGCGATCGAGGAGAATCTCGACCTCGCACAGGCGGCGCTCTCTCTGTATGACTTCGATCCCGACCGTGGGAGTTCTGATGAGGCTGGTTCCAGCGATCGGTCGAAGGGTGCATTCGCCGAAGATATAGACGGTCTCTCGGCCTGAGGCATGGACGAAACAGATCGAGAAGGCATTCCTGCGACGGAATTAGCCGGTGCCGTCGGCCCGCCCGATGTGACGATCATGCGGAGGATACGGACGCTCTTTCTCGAAGCGGAACCACTCGTCGAAGCCACCAGTTTCGATAGCGTTCTCCACCCACAAGAACTCACTATTCAGTTCGAGGACGGGATCGGCACAGCGGACCAGTGTCGACTCGACGTGACGTGGTTTCGGTCTGGTGCGTACCGATTCCACTACGTCGATACCGAGGAGGTAAACTGGCGATTCGATCGCCATCCAAACACGCACTCACCAGCAAAGCACTTTCACGAGCCACCTGAGGCACACTCCGAAACAGCCGTTGCATCCTGTATCACCGTCGACGACCCAAGTCTCGTCGCCCGTGCCGTGTTGAAGCTCTGGCGTCGTGCCTACGAGATGGACGATCTCGAAGTGCTGAATACGGCATCCGATCCGCCGTAAGTCGAAGCGAATGGTGAGGGGAGAGAGAGGCGATTGCTGGAGTGGAAATTTCGAGTCTGCGTCCCAGTATAGGCGAGCACGCCGTCGCTTCACTCGAATCGGGGGTGTGTCTCAGGGCGACCAGTCGAGCGTTGTGTTGCGTACAGTTCTGTCGACGACAGCGAAGGAGATACTGAGAGTGTTACAGTGACCTCGAAAGCCCTCGGGCCGTTCGACTCCCTCGACTCGCTGCGCGCTTCGCTCACTTCGTTCGCTGCAGTGCTTGTGCTCTGAAAATCGCTGTAATGACTAAGATAACTTTTGAAAGTCAAGGAATTTCTGGCACCACTTCTTTGCGAAGCTAACGCGTTCGGTTATTTGTTCGAACGTCTCCTGAACGAGATCTTTGAACTCGTTTTCATTTTCCACGATGATTGGGCACATCGTCCACTTGAGGTAATCCCAAACCTTCTCAATTGGATTAAGATGCGGTGAGCTTGTGGGGAGAAAGACCAGGTCGATCCCAAGTTGATGCGCACGCTTGCGCGTGTGTTTACAGATGTGGGATCCGTGCTTGTCCAAGACGAGCAGAATCCGGCGTCGCGGATTCTGCTCGCGGACCTTCTCTAAGACTTCGCAAATCCGTTCTTTCTCCTCAGTTTCTTTGAACATAACGAGACTCTCACCGTTAAGCGCATAGAACCCGACAGCTGAATCGTCCGTCTTGACTAGTGGTCGTTCGATATGAGGATCATCAACGTACCAGACCCGGCGTGAATTATCGTATGGCTGTGGCTTCGATGCATCGAAGAAGCCCAAGACGGTTCCACCGTCGGTGCAAACATCATCGTCAACAACCCATCCATCGTCATCGTCACCCTCGCGTTTGTTGTATGGCTGATCGTCCTCGTCGAGCGCGTCGTCGACGCGCTCTTCGAGGATTTCATCTGGGTTCTCTGGCTGATGAGGCCGCTTTGGCCGTGGTTTCGCGTACGAAAGACCAAGATTTCGAAGGAAGGTGCCGAGATAATTCCGGCTATACTCGACGTCGAATTCTTCCTTGAGAAGATGCTGAATCTCCTGTGATTTCCAAGGCTGACCGTCACGAAGCATCTCGATCAGCTCTTCTTGTTCGTCTTCATCGAGTTTCGGGGCCGACCGCCCCGAAACTCGGCATGAGTTCTTCGAGCCCACCTTCATTCCAGGCTTCTGCCCAGCGATCACCGGTGGCCGCCGACCTGCCTTCCCGGTCGGCGGCCTCCGGAATCGAATCACCTTGATAGAGGTTTTTCAGGAACCCAAGACGCCGAAGTCGGTGATCGTCTTCAGCCTCACGCAGCAATTCGTCGATCTCCTCCTCAGACAGGTGACGCTTGATCTCCTTGCGACGTGAGCGCTCCATGAACGGCAGTCAGTCTTAACTCACAAAAGTTTTCGTACTCATTACCGCGATTTTCAGCATCCCGCAAGAGCACCGCGCTCTTGCGAGGACGTCGTCGGGGTTCGTCGAGCGGCCCTCGCCCTTTCAATCCACCAGGAAGCGGTTGGATGAGTCTATGCGTGGCCCGCCCCGCTCGCCCGGCCGACGCCCGCATCACTCACAGCGAACGACGTTCGCTGCTCGTTCCTCGCTCGCCCGTTTGGGACGCCAGCATCAAGTGCGGTTTCGGTCTTCGTGCCTTAGACCGGAAACCGACTTGAAACTGGTCGCTCGGGCGGGCTGGCCGGTCGCGCGGTTCTGGTTGTTGCTGTCGAAAGCGCGCGCTGCCCGCGCCCTGTCGGGCGCGTGAAGGCGCGGACAGCGCGCGAGGATGTCGATGTCGTCGAGGTGTGATGAGAGCCACGGCTGGAGAGTCGTGGAAGTTGGAAGACGCTGAGTAGGCGCCTTCGGACTACAGCAATGAGTATAGAGAATTCGATCCGATATGAAGGTTGGCACGAGGAACAGCGCGTTGAACAGGAAGCCGTCGTCGACGAGACGCCGGAGCTGCGGCGGTCGGTCGAACAGGAGATACAGGGGACGGTTGATACGAATCACTACGAGGCGGCTGGACGGGGACTGACGCTCGAGGGGGAGGAGCGGTTGAAGGCACGCGAGTGGGAGATTTCGCGAACGCGAAACCGATGGGACTGCAGAGCTGACTCAGACCGAGAGGCACGGACGAGGGCCGTGGTCGAACGGGAGAACGAAGCGCGACGTCGGCGATTCGAAGAGCGAGCGGCGAGCGTGGACAAGTGGGCGGACTCCAAGCGAGTGGATCCCCGGAGAGAACTCTCTCGGGCGGAGTTGGCGAGCGTGAATCGGCAGGCACGGCGGATACACGAACGGGTCCGGACGGGAACGACGACGGCGGCACTCTCGAAGCGCGTGGCCCAGAAGATGGCAGACGGTGCGGATATCGTGGATGCGTCGGTCTCGGTGACCGAAGAAGAGTGGCTCGCACCGGGGACGGTCGTCCCGATCGGGAAACTGGCAGCGGCGAATCGAAGCGAGGTGTGTATCGAGGGGCGGGTCACGGTACTCTGGGAGCCGACGACGCCAGCCATCTCTCAGGTGGGCCTCATCGAAGACGAGACGGGGACGACGAAGTTCACGGCCTGGACGAAGTCGGACATGAAGTTGGTTCGAGAGGGCGAGTGGGTGCGGTTCCGTGGGGTCGCAAAGAGCTGGTACGAAGGGCGCGTCTCGGTGGCACTGACCGGCTGGAGCAGAGTCGAGTTCCCTGAACGCGAGCGCGGCGAGCGGTTGTAGACCGAGCGTGGCGGCTTTCTTTTTGTTGACGCCCGTTGCCTCCCCAGCCGTCGTCCTCGCTTCGCTCGGACGCCCCTCGCGCGTTCTCGGCGCTTCTGCGCCGATTCATCGCGCGCCATCTGACAACGATCGTACTCAATAGTGTCGAGTTCACCAGTACCACTATATGCACAGATGTCGAATACACAGATACACAAATGCCGAGTAAAACAATCAGTCTCAAAGAAGAGACGTACGAGCGCTTGCGACGAGCGAAAGGTGACGACGAGAGTTTCAGCGATGTCGTCGACCGTCTCCTTCGAACCGGGGATCACCCTCTCTACGGGTTGGTTGGATTGATGGACGACGAAGAAATAGCAAAGATTCGCAATGATTCGGCACAGTTCCGTGAGGACGTCGACAGCCGCATACTGGATGAGAGCGAGTGTGAACCGTGATTCTCGACGCCTGTTTTATAATCGATTTGTTGGATGGGGACGACGCTGCAGTAGCAAAACTCGATGAGATTCATGACGAACTCCTTGCAGTTCCGACACTTGTGTATACCGAAGTTGGTGTTGGTGTCAACCCAGACACGGCGACAGGCCAGCAATTTGAGGAGATCATGACCGAGATGCCACTCGTTCCGTATGATGCTGAGGCCGCACGGCGTGCTGTCGATATCCAGCGCAATCTGCTCGAAGACGGAATTCGAATCGGCGCAGTTGATGCGATGATTGCCGGCATTGC
Source organism: Haloarcula sp. JP-L23 (assembly GCF_011602445.1). Lineage (NCBI taxonomy): Archaea > Methanobacteriati > Methanobacteriota > Halobacteria > Halobacteriales > Haloarculaceae > Haloarcula > Haloarcula sp. JP-L23. Next base: position 3,582,525 of record NZ_CP050014.1, read on the forward strand.
CGTTGCTCGTGACGAGCCAATTGTAACGCGGAACGCAAGCGAATTCACTCGGACGGCAGTCCGTGTGAGTCCATACTGATAGTCCATCTCCTCGTCTCGCGTATATTTTGTGCCCCTGACGGGTGCGGGGCACACATCCCGCATGACCGACATGGGACACAGAGCACTCATCGCGTACGAACGCCCGGATAGCCTATACAACTGCCACTACTCTCACTGGGGTGCATGCAATCTCCGTCTGAAGCGGGACATCACGCCCGAGAGACCCTTCGGTGGTGATCGAGACAACGAAGCTGCTCGTTGCCTCTTTGACGCACTCACAGAGGCCACTACGGACGAAACAGTGAACAGAGTGCTTGGGGAGACGACCGCTCCACAGTCACAGGTCGACCAGCATCCACTCATCGTCGGGACGACGATCGAGACGATCATCACCGAATACCTCGATTATCTGCATCACGAGGCGTTCTACGTCGTCGACGCCGGCTTCGAGATAACGGCGTATCGAACCCACTGGTTCGGGCTCCAGTACGACTCTCGAACGATCGAGAGCGCACCGACTGTCGGGAACGGCGCACTCAGGACGGTCCGGTGGTACGACGGCGAGCCAGTGGGCGATGGCTTCGCGCAGGGAGAGTTCCGAGCGCTGAAAGCCGTTGTCGGTGAGATGGTCGACCACGGAGTGTTCTCGCCGGCGGAAGCGGTGGAGTACATGTGCAAGAAACTCGACGCCTGGGCCGGCACTCGTGACGAGATACTGGTTCGGACGCCAGTGGAGCGGTGACGCGTGGTCTCACAGGACGAGTGCCAGTCACACAGCGATAGGTGTTTCAGGCAGGAATTGTGGGTGTCGATCCAGCAGACGACATCGTCGGGAGATTGCGAGCTCATCGATACCGCTCGTCACGCACTGGACCACTGGCTCGCTTGCCACGCTGCGGTGGGCGTTCCCGAACTCGTTCTCCAAACGCTTCTCATCGAGGCTGCAGCGGACATCGAAGAGTGGGGATACATCTCTCGGGTGCGTCGACGTCGTCGATAATTTTGTCGTGCCCCGCGAGGGGCGCGGGGCACACTCACTCGTGTCCTGAAACAGACAATGTCAAAAGCAAAGCCGACGCCGAACCCACTCTCACAGTTGGAGTTCACCAGCCGAGTTGCAAAGCGCGCCCAGTACGAAGCCTTCAAGTTCGATCTGCTTGGGGACCGGATCCGCGTTCGAAACGGGAGTTACGCCGACCCGGAGAATCACGAGTATCTCGTCCATATCGAAGACGGCGTACCGGTTTCGTGTACCTGTCCGGCCGACGAACATTTCGAAGGAGCCTGTAAGCATCGCGTCGGCGTCGCGATTCGGCGACCGATCGTCGACCTCGTCACCGACGTCCAACTCCGAGCCGACGGCGGTGACTCCATACGACGGTCGACGCATGGAGAGAGACTGAACAGTAAACGAGCTGTGAGCGACTCGCAAGGTGAGGAAGAGAAAGGAGACGACGACTGTGAGTGTGATGGATTGCCGGATTCCGTGCCGTGCTGGCCCTGTTTCCGTGACGGGCGAGAGGATTTCGAGTAGAGATGGGTCTGTAGAGTAGGACAGTTACCGGTGAATTATCACAATCACAAAAGTACGGCAGTACATTCAATACAGTAGCACAACAATTGCAGCATATGCCAATGAGTATCGATGACTTCGAATCAGGAGATCTACCTCAGGGCCCCAGTGTTCCGGAACAGGTCGTCACATATCTGTACAGCCACTCCGATCAGGCCTTCACGCGCTCGGAAATCGCAGCCGCGATAGACGAAACACCGAATGCAGTGGGAACCACCCTTTCACGGTTGAAGAATCGAAGTCTGGTTCGGCACAAGGGAGAGTACTGGGCAATTACGGACGATTTACAGCGTGTGGCCGAGGCATACGACCTTCACACGCTTACTACCCGTCTCAACGACGAAGATGGCGGAATCAATCCGGAGGAATGGGATGCCGCTGCACCGGATCGCCCACACCCGAGTGAAGAGGATAACGAGTAACCGACCCTATCACAATTCGTCTTTCGTTCAACAAGGTAACTTATCATGAACAGGAATCGCGACTGTCACAGCCCCGAAACGATATCGTCGGGCGTGAACAGCGAGACGTCGGCCCGTTCGTCGGCGACCTGCTGTAGTCCATCCGAGAAGCCGGAGCGGCAGAAACAGCAGTAATGATTGGTGGGGTCACCTCCACCAGGCGGAGTCCAATCTACGTGCGACGCACTGCGTTCGAGATCGGCGAGATCGCCCTCATGCATCTGTCGGGTAGTGTACTTGCATTCGCCGGCGACGAGCGTACCATCGCTTGCGAGGCCGACGACGTCCAGTTCGTGATGTTGATGCCACCAGTACCCAATCCCACGGTATGTCTTCGGAACCAACGAGGAAAGGGCGTTCTGACAGACTAGCTCGAACATCGGGCCCATGTAGTCTGTTAACGACGGGTTGACAAGCTCCGCGTATGCGTCGTCACCGAGCTGTGTGATTTTACCCTCCTGTCCGTAGACATAGCGGAACCAGAAGCGAAACAGGGACTCTTTTAGCCGGTATCGGCTCTTGCGAGTGGCGTTCGGGTTCGCCGTCACCGGGATGTCACGCTCAACGAGTCTGAGTCGACGAAGTTTCGAGAGGTAAGACCCGAGCGCGTTGGAGTCCACTCCCGCGAAATCCGCAATCTCGTTGGCTGCGCGCTTCCCAGTGGCGATCGCTCTCAAAATCGTGTAATAGGTCTGTGGCTCGCGAATCCCGAACTCCGTACGCAGCAGGAACTCCGGTTCGTTGCGGAGGACACCATGCTCGGAGAGAGTGAGTGACTGGATATTTTCTGCAAGCGTCGCATCCGGTGCCAGTGCCTGAAGATAGTACGGCGTCCCACCGAAGACACCCCAGAACTGAATCGCCTCATCTGAATCCCCGGTGGGATAGAACTCCCGTGCATCGTCCAACGAAAGCGGAGGTAAGTCAATACTCGCGGTTCGGCGACCATACAACGGACTCCCACCGCTGAGGACCTTCTCCTCCATGATGCTAATCGAGGAGCCGACGAGTACGAGCGTCATCTCTGTGTCCTCAAGGTGCATGTCCCAGACACGCTGTACCTTCGAGGGGAGTGCGTCGTCGGACTCAACGAGATATGGAAACTCGTCGAGAACGACGATAGCATCCTCTCGACCAAGCGCCCGCAACAGTGCTTCCCAGTCACGCTGGATGTCTTCCAGTAGTGGAAACGCCTCGCTAGCAGTATCGACGAAATTGGCAAGTTGTGCCTCTGGCGTTTCTTCTGTCGCCTGCCAGTACACTGCATCCTCCTGCCCTTTGATTGCCTCACGAACGAGTGCGCTCTTCCCGAGCCGCCGTCGCCCGTAGATGACGAGCAACTCAGCACTCGCACTCTTGAACCGCGACCGCAACACGTCAAGTTCGTCTTGGCGGTTGATGAAGCGAGGATGCGACATGGTGTTTCTTGACGTGGCATCATGATAATGGTAGCGATTATCTAAATCTCGGTTTTACTAATCTCGATTTTACTAATCCGGTTATTTCGCTCTATCGTTGATTCCGACAGACGGAGGAGATCCACACGACGACGACAGCCCGTTTTTGTTGCCCCCTGACGGGTGCGGGGCCGTCAAACACGAGCCCTGTAAAAACGAATGAGTAGTTCCAAACCCTACGCAGATGGCTTCGACGAAGATCCCGATACTGACGTGCGCGGCGACTGCCCGGAGTGTTCGGGCAACATCGAGACAGATGGCGGCGAGCGAGCGTGTACGGACTGTGGTCTCGTCGTCGACGGCCACGGACTGGCTTACGGCAATCGACCGCGCTGGTTCGACGACGGCCCGGATACCCGACGGACGGGCGCACCGCTGACGCCGGCCAGACACGACAGTGGACTGTCGAGCGAAATCGGACGGGGCGGAGACGCCAACGGACGGCCACTTTCGAACCAGAAACGACGACAAATCCGTCGACTGCGTCGTGAACACAACCGAGCCAGATTCCGGTCGAAAGCCGAGCAAAATCTCGCGTTCGCCTGTGGAGAGATCGCCAGAATCGTTGGAGCGCTGGATCTGAAACACGACATCCGCGAATTTGCCAGTGTGTTGTTCAGACAGGCCCAGAATGACGATCTCCTCAGGGGACGATCACTCGAAGGATTCGCGGCAGGGAGCGTGTTCGCGGCCTGTCGGTGCTGGGGACTTCCCCGGTCGGTGAGCGAGATCGCAGCGGTTGCTCGGTGTGACGAGGATTCAGTCTTGAACAGCTACCGTGTCCTCAACGCCGAACTCGAACTGGCGACGGCCGTCCAGACGCCGTGTCATCTTCTCCCTCGACTCGTCTCCGAACTCAACGTCGGAGACGTCGTCCGTAGCCGAGCACGTGAACTCATCGAGGTGGCCGAAAGAGAAGGCGTTTCGAATGGTCGGCGGCCCTCGGGTGTCGCCGCTGCGGCCATCTATCTGGCGGGACAGGAATTCGGTGCGGATCAGACCCAAGCAGAACTGGCCGACGCCGCAGACGTCTCACCAGTGACGATTCGAGAGCGAATGTACGACCTACAGGAGCGCTATGAGCCTCGTTCGTAACTGGCAATGTGAGGACGGTTGGGGAGGAGTATGAGTCCGAGGTGGACGTGGTTCTTCAGACGGTCGAACACGACTATCGTGTGTGAGTGCCGGTACTGTGGAACGACGCTACAGTCGAAACAGAGTCATTGTCCATACTGTGGACCCACCCGGGTCGTCACCTACGAGATATCGTAGCCAGGACGACTGTATGTCGGTGAGCTTCGGGTCTTGCGCCGCACAGACACGAGACTACATTCGGTTTTCGAGAGAGCGTCGAATTACGCCGATTTCTTGGTAGGTCGGTACAAAACTGGTACGTAAATTGATCGTATCTTATCTGTAAATAGCCATATTCTGGTTACTTTTCAAAACTGTACACAAAACTTATTACCCGGTACAGAAGTGGGAGTATCAGACGTACTCGTTCCATCGCTTCCTGCCGCGGTCTTAGCAGAAGGTCCGGTTCGTTGCGTCACCGACCGCAATGTCACGACCATCGACGTCGGCCACTGTGCCGACAGACGAGATGACCAGTCGCATCGCTCCCTGGAGACGGATTGTCGGCCGCTTCGGCCTCACAGTGGGATTGCTCTCACTCCTCGCCGTCGACCCCGCTGCAGCTCAGACAGTGGGGACGGCTTTTTGTCAATCAGATATGGCGCTGACAGTCAGGAACCTCTTTACGGTCATCCAGTTCGGTGGGCCACTCATCGGGGGCGTCCTCGCACTGGGTGCGACCGTCGCCATCCCGACGGTCCCCCGTACTGATCTGAAGAAAGAACTCAAAGAGATCCGCAATCAGGGCGTCATCTGGGGCGTCATCGTCGCACCGCTCGCGACGACGATCCTGCAGTTCATCCTGAACAACGTCGTCGCAGGTGGCACGAGTTGCGGGTTCTGAGCCGACAGAATCGGGTGTCACTGGTAGTGACACTGTTGGCCTCGCTCGTCGTCGTCCCAGCCATCGCGAGTGCACACCCTCCGGAGTCCTCCGACCATGGCGTGAACGACACAGCGTTCACCCCGCTTTGGTCGAACGATACAGACGAAACCGTACTCACGGGGAAGAACGATTCGAGTAACGCCCTCCAGACGCTCGCCTCGGGAACGGACATCCCACTCAACGAACCACCTCAAGCTGTCGAACAGTGGAACCGTGGCGCACACGGTGAGTTCCCACGGACCGACGCCGAGACGTCGGCAGCACCAAGGCACGCTGTCCTCGAAGATGGACGGTATATCCGAGATGCGCATGCAACGCTGGTGAGTGTCCAACCGTCGACGATCGTCCACACCTCTGCGAGTGAGCGAACGCACTACGTCGCTCCATCAGGAGAAGTCCTCGGCGTCGTCGACTTCAGAGTCCGAACACCAAGCGGGAGTCGCTCGGAAAATCGCACCGTCTCGCACGCTGTCACACAGACTCGCGTGAGCGAGACGCGATTACTTGTCAACGGCGACGTCGTCGCTCGCCAGAATCAGACGCAAAGACCGCGACTCACCTACAGTGAGTTAGCGGCCAGCAAGGAACCGACGACGCTCACACTCGAAGCGACTATCGAGACGACAATTCGAACCACCCGTCGAACGTGTCAGGAGTACAACGCCACACAGGGTTCCTGTAACGCGTGGGATGGACAGACGAACTATCGGAGTGAATCCATCACAGTCACGGATTCGATCGACGTCCGACCCTACAACCTGGAAGTATCGGGCTACGTCGGCCGATACCCTGACGGCGACCTCGGACTCGTCGTCTACAAGAGCGACCCTTGGGGCGGATACGAGCGTAGCGATGTGGACGGTCGAGTGAACGGCATCTGGCGGTTTTACAGCGCTCGAAATCCGGACTGGGACATACTCGAACGGCGGACCAGTGACGAAACAGAGCGTGTCCACTCGCCAGTTCACCCACTGGAGGTACATGCGTTCCCCATCGACGTCGGGCCGACGGCTGCTCCGCAGCCCGAGGTGACGATTCTCGATACCTTCGGCGAGGAGTTCACACCACCGACGCTCCCTCGGAACGTCTCACTCGACGTCGTCGACGAACCGTACACTGCGAGCTATGGACTGGCAACGCAGTGGGAAGAGTCAGAAGTAGGCCAAGGCGAGGAGGCTGGCGTTGTCACAGCACGCGGACTCGTCCGTGGTGTCGAAACGACGCGTCCACTCGACACCTTCGCCGAGGTCCCGATTCGTGAGAGTAACGTCACCCTCTCGGTCCAGAATCGCTCGAACGAGACAGTCCGTATCCGTGTGATACTTCGCGATAACGAAACTGGCGAACCAATCGATACGCGGGACCGCGATGGGTATCTCCTCGTCGCCGGGGAACGCGTCGACACCAACGCAACGGGCGTTGTCATCTACACTATCCCTGCCGATAGCGCTGGGGTGAGTGCACGCTATGTCCCCGGTCAGTGGTGGCTGAACATCCCGGGCTATACCGGCGACAGTGACAGCATCTACGTTCACAGCCCCACTCTGGACCTGCTCTCGACGCTGTTCATCTTCTCCGTTCCAGTCTCGCTGTTCTTACTCGCCGTCTTGCTCATCGACCGCATCACTGGCTGGCGTATCTGGCCACCATGGAGAGCGCTATGACAAACGAAATCACAGAGATAACGACTCCGAATTCGCAATCGACTACAGTGAATCCCTCACGGCGACAGTTCCTTCGTACCGCCACTATTGGTAGTGTACTTGGGCTCGCTGGCTGTCTCTCAGCAGGCAGTGAGACCGGAGAAGCGACACCCACGGCCGAAAGGGAAGCTATCGAAGACATCTCGTTCGAGGGGGAGCACCTCGTTCTTACTGCGACCGAGAAATTCCGTGGGACGGAACTCCACGTCGTCGGCCCAACGGAGACGGTCTGGGCGAAGACTGAGACGGAACCGACGACCGGGAAGGCGCGGATTCGGTTGTTGGACGTCGACGGCGTCGGCGAGGACAATCATTACTCGCCCGGGATGTTCCGGTTCGTCTTCGAACCGAGAGGAGAGGATCCGTACACAGAGAAATTAGAATTGGTACCAGATGTGTCCATCTTAGGAGTCCGACAGCGTAGCGGCGAAGTGCCCCGTGGAGCCGGGCAAATCGCCGTCAAACTTCAGAACAGTGGGACTGCACCAACGTGGATCTCAGATGTCAAGTATGAGGGAGCATCTCACTACACAGCGACAGGAAATTTTACTGAGAGTGATTTCCCGTATCTCAGTGGTCTCGACGAACCGACTGAAGCCATCATACCTCCTAGCGAAACGCGGGAATTTGTGGCTCAGAATTTTCCACTGAGATTCATTAACAGCTCTGAAGAGCAATGTTCCCAACCACAGTTTACTATGGGAATTTCTGTGAAAACTCCGATTAAATATCTCGATGACAATCGGATTCGAGTCAAGACCGGTGGGGAGACTATCTTATCCAGTTCCTCTGATAGCTACGTTTGTACGAATGTTGAGTTGCAACTTTTCAGGATTGGTGATGAGTAATGCAGGCTCTTGGCGATGTTATTACATCGTCACTCTCAACGTGGTTAGAATCACTTCTTGATTCAGTAGCTGAAGGCTTTGAGAAAGGTGCAGAGGCGATTATTGGTGAGATTGTCAAGACTCCTGCGCCAAACCGTGTCTTTGGCCCTCCTACAAACAACGCCTGGCCACAGATTTACGAGTACTACTGGGAAGAGCTGATGCCCATAGTGCTCTTTCTCTACGGGATATCCATCGGACTCGTCATCTTCCTCGAATCGACCAGCCATCTGTTCTCCAGTTACCACAGGACGAAGCTCAAGAAACGCGCGTTCTCCGGTCTTCTAGGCATCCTTGCATGGTGGTGGATTGCTGCACTCTCTCTGCAATTAGTAGACGGCTTCGCGGCTTTTCTCGTTCCGGACCTCTCAGACGTTTCGCTCTTCGAGTCGCTCTCGTTCGGAGCAATGGGACTGCTTGGACTCTTAGTGACCTATACAGTTGATCTCATCCTGTTCGTCCTCATCGGCCTCATCTACTTCACGCGGCAGGTGATGCTCTATCTCTTTGTGCTGTTGATGCCGATACTCATCGTCTTCTGGATACCCGGCGTCGGCCCGTTCTCGCTCGTCTCGCGATTCATGTCTCGATTAGCGGGGTTCTACGCGCCGTTCCTGTTCATGACCATACCCGTTGCGCTCCTCTTCAGACTGGGACAGCTACTGGGCAGTAGCTTCCAGTTCACGGTCGATGGCATCGCACTGTGGTTCGTCGCGTTGATCATCCCCTTTGTCGCCGTCATCGCACCACTGCTAATGTTCTGGCAGGCCGGCGCGATCTTCGTCTTCGGTGAGCGGGCGAGTCATCACGCATCCGCCCAGCGAGCACGGCAGCGATTTGCGACGACGGCGGAGGGTGCACAAACAGCGGTCCAAGGCACACAGAACTTCACTCGTGGCGTCCGTGGCGAACCCGCAATTAGACGCGACGGCCAGACTGTACTCGGTTCTGGGGACTCTCGTGCGCACGCAGGCGGCCAGCGAGTGAGAGAGACGACAGTCTCCCTTCGAGATCGAGTCAGAGCCGACAGCAGTGATTCGACGGCGTCTCAGCAGAGTTCGGAGGGAGGCGGAGACTCTCGGAACCAGCGTGAGGAAGACGACAGTCGGGCAACAGACTTCTCGGCGATGCGTGACCGTGATGCTGGTTCATCATCGGATTCGACGGACTCCAACCGCTCACGAGATTCTGAGACAGCGAACGAAACGGACCGATCGGACGACGAGCGGCCGTGGTACATCAACTGAAACTGACCACACACTATCGACGATACTCACAAACCATATGTCACATCGAGACCCCGCAAAACGAATCCCGAAATTCCTCGGGACTGAGGCAACGCTCTTTGGTACGTACACGCTTTCAGATGCTGCTGTCGGGCTGTTTCCCGGCGTCGTAGTCATCTTGCTCTTGCAGGTCGTCCTGCCCGAGTCTCTCACTGTTGGTGGATACGCCATCCAGACGCTGACACTCCCACTGGCCGGTATCGCGATTCTCGTCGGCGCGGTGTTCGTCTACCTCACGCCATCCTATACGACGAGCATCGACTGGATCGCAACGTATCTCGGCTCACTCAAGACACCGGATGAGTACGACCTTGAGGCGGCGAAAGAGCACACACAGCTCGAACGTATCCATCCCGAGCACGACGCCATCGAACGGACCGACGGCGCGTTCGTCGGTCTGGTGCAGGTCGACCCTGCGAACATGGCGCTGGCAACGAGCGAGGAATGGGCGGAACAAGCGGATGCCTTCTCGGACTTCCTCAACACGACCGTGGAGTTCCCCATTCAGCTGTACTCGACGACGCAGGAGTTTCCCGTTACAGAGTATCTCGCCCACTACGACGACCGCTTAGACGATCCGGACGTGAAAGCGAACCCCCGATTGGCGGCACTCATTGAGGCGTACACCGAGTGGTACGAAAACGAAGTCGAATCACGCCAGATGACGATTCGAGATCACTACGTCGTCGTTCCGGTGACGCCAATGGAAGTCCAATTCGACAGTGAGAGCCTCCTGCAGCAGTTGGCCACGCTACCAGTACTGGGACTGTTCGTCACCTCGTGGTTTGCCCCGCGCGTCGCCGACGAACGACAAGCGATGTTCGACGAACTCGATAGCCGACTGCGTCGCGTCGAGAATGGAATTCGTGAGATTGAGGGGTGTGATGCGAGTCGACTCAATGCCCACGAATCGCTCGGCGTCGTCGGAAACTTCTGGACACAAGAGGAGTATGCGACCAAGACACTCGAACAGCTCGCTCGAAGACGGCCCGTCATCAGCGGGGTAAGTCGATGATTGGACGGTTGTTGGCGTCGTTCGGTGCAGTCACTTCAGAAAGTGATGGAGACGACGAGATCCAGTCCGAGTCTGTACCAGACGAGAAATCCTCGACAAATCGGTCGACCGACGATATCGACGTCTCCTACAGTGTTCCAGAACAGACGCTTCCCGACCTCTCTGATATCCACTCTGGACTCGTTACGCCATCGGGCATCGAGACGACGCCAAATAGCGTCCGTGTCAGCGAGACATGGTCACGGTCGCGCTGGATTGCCGAGTACCCAGAGACGCCAATGGATGGCTTTCTCGAACGGCTGTATGCCTCCCCAGAGACGCGCAAGACGGACATCTCGATTCACGTCGACCCACGAGATACCGAACGGACGCTCGATTCGCTGGAGAACCACATCGAGGGACTGGAAGCCGACGTCGAATACTTACAGGAGAAACGACGGGCCAGTGCCCGTGGTCTCCGGAAAGATCTCGAGGACTACCGGGACCTCTACGATACCCTTCGGAACAGTTCGATGCAGGCGTTCGACGTCGCGACGTATCTCACCAGTCGGGCTGAGGATGCTGAACAACTCTCCGAGAGTGCTGTCCGGAAGACCGCCAGACAACCACCGGCCAATCTCACACCGGTAACGCCGCGCTGGCAGCAACTCCAGACGCTCATCTCGACGAGTCCGGTTGGCGACAACAGATTGGAGCACTCGCTGTCAACGCGAACGCCGATGCTTGCCGGCGCCGTCGGCGCGATGTTCCCCTTCGTCTCCGGGGCATTCGCCGAACCGGGTATCGAGTACGGCACCTACGCGCTGAACGAGAGTCCACTGATCCTGGACCGCTTCGCTCGCGAGACCGGGTACTGTACGATGGTTATCGGTAAGCTTGGTGCAGGGAAATCCTTCTCGACGAAACTCCAGTTGGTTCGACGGGGGATGTACGACCCCGAGACGGTGATTATCATGCTCGACCCGCTTCGTGGCTTCGCTGGTGTGAATGACGCCCTTGGGGGCGAGCGTGTGACCGTCGGCGGCACGCGTGGGTTCAACCCGCTGGAATTGAAGGCGACACCCGAAGAGGTGCTTGCGTCAGTTCCGGATCTCGATCCGTGGGCCGAGCAGATCTCGTGGGTGATGTCCTTCTTCGAGACGTTCTTCGCTCACGTCGCGAACAATCCCCTTGCAGATCGGAAGCAGACGCTCCGTCGGGCCGTGCAGGAAGCCTACGAACGCCAGGGCATCACTCGCGATCCGAGTACACACTCGAACTCGTCGCCGACGGTGCGTGACGTCATCGAGATTCTTGAAGCGTTACTTGCGAACCCGGCGAGCTTTGGCTACGCGACCGCTGGCGAACAAGCGAGCGTGCAAGACGACGCCCAATCGCTCCTGAAGGACTTGCGGCCATCCTTCCGCGAGAAAGGTGATCTAGCGAATCTTGCACGGCCGACGGAGTTCGACCTCGACTCGAACGTAATCTATCTCGACTTGCATCAAGAGGAAGGCGCACGGGGTCGCAGCGAGACTAGCCTCATGATGCAGGTGCTGTTTAACGCAGTGTATGAGCGTGCGAAACAGACCGAGAAGCGCGTCATCTTCGCCATCGACGAAGCCCACTACCTGATGGCCGACGCCGAGTCGCTGGACTTTCTCGAGACAGCCGTTCGACACTCTCGACACTATGACCTCTCGCTGCACTTCATCACACAGACCGGCGGCGAGTTCGCGCTGACACCCGAGGCTCGAACGATTGCCAGTCTCTGTTCGATGACGCTAATCCACCGAGTGAACGAAGAGGCTGAGAAGCTGGCCGAGTGGTTTGACCTGAGTGAGCGAGAAGTGAACTGGGTCCGGACGGCGAAGGCCGGGAACGATGAAGACGGGTATTCGGAGGCGTTACTGGGCGTCGACGAAAAAGGCTGGTTCCCGTTACGGGTCCGGGCAAGTGGGTTCGAGGCCGACGCTATCGGAGGGAAGTCTGTGTGAGTGTTCTGCCAGACACACCTCGCACCGAGTGAAAGCACACGAAATGTACCTCACTCTTCACCGTAATCGTCTGTAGCAGCTACGAGACGGTAGTTGACTGAAACCGGGGAGAGAGTACAGTTCATGTGCTTTTCCGAATGTCAGCAGCCGATAGGTTCGGTAGTATCAAACAGAGAATACTTCGCACAGACACACCCCGCACCGAGTGAAGAAGTAAGCTACCACGCCCTTCAGGGCGTGGCATTCAGCATGGACTCCCGTTCTAACCCGACAGAGAGGTAGGCGAATACTCGCCGTTCACGTTCATCATCCCACTGTTCAAGCGCACGCCTACGGGTGCGCCTCCACGCCCAGACTTTTGCTGGTCGCGGAGATACTTCAGACCGATATTCTTCGCCGCGTTGTAGTCCGCGTGAACATCGTATCCGCACTTCAGACACGCGAACTCGTCCTGTCCGTTGTTGTGGCGACGATTATCCTCGTGGGTGAACCCACACTTCGAGCAACGCTGACTCGTGTACGCCGGATTAATCTGCTTCACCACAAGCCCCTCAGACTTAGCCTTGTACGTGACATATTCGTACAGGCGATGGAACGCCCACTTGTGAACTGCCTTCGCGTGGGGGAGACGTTCGCGGATGCCTTTGAGTTGCTCGAACACGATATGCGTACAGTCGTTCTCAAGAGCTTCCTCAACCAGTTCGTTCGAGATAGTGTGTAGCAATTGCTCGAAGCGCCCGGTCTGCTTACGACCGACTCGCTGGACGTTCTCGTGTGCCCACCGAGTCCCGGTCTGTTGAAGCGACCCACGACGCTTTTCGTATTCTCGATGCCAGTGGTTGAGTTCTCCACCACTCCAAAATCGTCCGGTTGAGGTGGTTGCGATGTTTGTGATGCCGAGGTCAACACCAAGGACGGAGACGTGCTTGGCATCACCTTGTTCGGCATCATCGTTCTCCACGGCGGGTTTTGTCCGCACATGGAGGTAGAAGCAGTCCTCAACTGTGTCGTAGTGGAGTGTCGCTCCGTTCACGTCGTAGTCGTCGTTGAACAGATACGCCGAGTGGGGCGTGTCTCGCTGTTCGTCCGGTAGAACGAACTCTGCGGTCACTCGCCCGTCAATGGTAGCGAGTGTGGCGTGATCGTCGTTGACGGTGACGGTTCGAGCGTCGTAGCTGGCGAACCGTGACGTGAAGTGTGGCTTTGAGGCTTTCTTGCCTTGCTTCCACCGCTCGACACAGCCTTTGACGGCTTCGGCGGCGCGGTTACGTGCGGCTTGCACGAGGTTCGCCGGAAGCGGTGAGTCATCCCGAACGTCGTAGTAGGTGAGGTCATGGAGTTTTTGTTTGCTGGTGATTTTCCAGTCTGGTTCCCACGCTACGTCTACGACGTAGTTGGCGGCGTCGAGGAAGTGGTCGGTTGTCTGGTGGAGAAGTTCAGCGGCACTCTCGCCCATATCAAGTTTGATGGGGACGGTTCGAGTGCTTGAATCTTCCACCATCTGAATTTCATATGTAGTAGCCTATATTTATATTAGTTTGGATTGACGTGGGGAGTCGGCCTGCCGACACACGTGGATTGTGTAACGGGCTGTCGGCTTCCTCCCGCGCCTAAACAGTAGTTGCCGA